>NZ_AP036016.1:6212500-8052500 GCF_055396115.1 Paenibacillus sp. WG02
AACGAAATCAATAAATCCAGCTGAGAATCCAAATCCCATTTTCACCTGAAGCATATTCATGATCACCATGGAAAAGCCAGTTAAAACGGCATGTATGAGATATAAGCCTGGTGCTACGAACATAAAAGCAAACTCTATTGGCTCTGTTATGCCCGTAAGGAAGCTGGTTAATGCTGCACTAAGCATCACAGGAACAACAAACTGACGGTTAGAAGACGAACTTCTACTTAAAGCTAAGGCTGCTGCAGGAAGCCCAAACATGATCACGGGATAAAAACCTGTCATGAATAGTCCCGCTTCTGGATCTCCAGCAAAAAATCGTGAGATATCGCCATGCAGCACTTTACCCGTTGGTGTGGTGTAGTCTCCGATTTGAAACCAGGCGATATTATTAATAATATGATGCAAACCCGTTGGAATTAGAAGCCTGTTCATTATTCCGTAGATAAATACGCCAATGTTCCCATTATCAACGATCCATAACCCGATTACACTTATGCCCTTCTGAACTGGAGGCCAGATGAAACCCATCAAGACCCCTAAGAAAACCATGACCAAAGATGTAATTAACGGAACGAATCGCTTGCCTCCGAAAAATCCGAGCGCTTTGGGCAGCCGTGTATGTTGGAACCTGTTAAAGAATGCAGCAGATAGCATGCCAACGAGCATACCGCCTAGAACACCCATATCCAGCCGTTCCGCAGAGTCAGTCCCCACTTGAAAATGCTTCAAGACATTGTCGAACACTAAATAACCAACCGCGGCCGCAAGTGCCGCTATCCCGTCTCCGGACGTTAGTCCAATGGCAATACCAATTGCAAATATGAATGGCAAATTATCAAAAATCGCACTTCCGCCTAACTCAAAAATCTGAGCCACCTGCATAAGAAATGGATCACTAAACGTCATTTTCCCAATACGTAAAAGAATGGATGCCGCCGGCAGCACCGCAATCGGAATCATCAATGAACGTCCTATTTTCTGCAATATATACATAGCTCTCATGTCATGTTCCCCTATAAAAGCCCACAAGTTTGGCCGTATCTTGTTTGCTCTTGCCTATCCCAATTATAGTAGAAAGAACACCCTCCCGAAAGGATAAAATCCTCTAGGATAAGGTGTTTTTTCTATGCAACCCATTATACAGTTATTTCACAGCACCTGCAGTAATGCCACTTGCGATTTGACGCTGAAAGATCATATACACAATCAACGTTGGAAGTGTCGTTATAAGCAGGCCTGCGAATAACGGTCCCCACTCAACTCTATACTGCATTTCTGCCTGCATAACCGCAAGACCGATTGGAAGCGTATACTTGGTTGGTTCATTGGTCAAGACAACCCCTAGGAAGTACTCGTTCCAGTTATTCAGCATGTTTGTAATCATCACTGTGATAAGACCCGGTTGAGACAAAGGCAGCATAACACGGAAGAACGTACCGTAATGGGAGGTCCCATCAATAATCGCTGCTTCTTCAATTTCTTTTGGCAGTGATTTGTAGAACCCTACAAGCAAGAAAATTCCAAACGGAAGATTGAGTGCCGCATAGACAAGAATTAATCCTAACCACGTATTGATTAAGTGCAAATCATTTAATAAGAAGAACAATGGGATCAGTGCTAGCGCAAACGGTATCATCATGGATGATATGTAAATCGTTAAGAGAATTTTGTTCCCTTTAAAATCATACCTAGCCAGGATGTAGGCTGTCATTGCAGCAAGGATCATACCCAAAAGAGTACTTCCAACCGTCACAATAATGGAATTCATGAAATAGGTGCTAAAATTATATTTACTCCAAACATAGGAGAAATTTGCCCAAAGCAGCGGGAATTTAGGCAATGCCCATGGGGCATTTAAGAAAAATTGTTCATTATTTTTGAGCGCATCAAGCAATGTCCAAATCAATGGATACAGGACGGCAACGCTCCAAATAAGAAGAATGATCCAGACAAACATTTTGGCTAACGGATTTTTGATGACCATACGATGGTTCCCCCTCCTTCAGTATTCTTATCTATGATGACCTTAATGCATTTCAATTGTTTCTTGGCGCATGATACGCTGCAGAACAAGGGTAGTAATCAGTGAAACGATTAAGATCATGACACCGATGGCTGCTCCATAACCGAAATGATATTGTTGAAAAGCCATCCGATACAGATAAGATCCCATAACTTGGGTCGTATTGTCAGGCTGTCCGCCATTTGTCATTAATTGAACAATGACGAATGATCCATTGAGTGTCGTAATGACAATGTTAACAATGGAAACCTTAATTTGTTCCCAGATGAGCGGCATGGTAATGTGACGGAATTGCGACCATTGACCAGCTCCGTCTATATTAGCTGCTTCATAGTAGGAAGCAGGAATATTCACGATTGCAGCAATCATCAAGATCATATAGAAGCCGATACCCGCCCAAATCGTTGGGGGTAATAGCATCCAGATCGTATGCTGTGGAAATCCTAACCAAGTAATATCGACTTTATTTCCTGTGAATAGTGACAAGAACGCATTCAGGAATCCAATTTGCGGGTTGTAGATGAAGTTCCAGAGAACACCAATAACAACGACTGAAATCACATTCGGGATAAAGAATATAGCGCGGAAGAAGCCAGAGCCTCTCAGCTTGAAACGAGTTAAAGCAACTGCGAAGAACGTCGCCAGAATCATAATGCCAATGACTTTACCTACTACTAAAAAATAATCATTTCCGATGGCTCTAAGTATAATGGGATCCTTAACTAATTCGACGAAATTATCAAATCCAATAAACGTGCTATTCTCTGACATTCCTGACCAATCATAGAATGACTTCTGCAAAGCCTGTATCACAGGGTATATCGTAAACACACAGAAGAAAAGAAAAGTCGGAATGATGAATGAAGCGATGAACAAATTCCGTTTCCACATTTTCGAGTTGGTCTTCATTCTATCCTCACCGTCCTATCATTAAAATGGCGGAGAACTCCTAAGGCTATTGCCTTCCAAGTTCTCCGCACTGCTTCATTCAGTTCCTATTTCTTTTGTTTCGCTACGACATCAGATACACGTTTGACCCACTCTTCAGGCGTAATTGTACCAATCGTCAATGCCACTGTTGCATCTTGCATGGCTTTATCAACGTCTGCCGCGAAGGAGACTGTTGGCACTACAACTGTATCAGGGGATGACAAGAATTTCGCAGCATCTTTAACAAAGTTAGGTGCTTTCGAGGAGGAGATGTCACCTTTTACGTTCGAAGGAGCACCGCTCAACTCAGCCCACTGGGAAGCTTGTGTTTTTGAGAATACGAATTGCATAAACGCTTTTGCTGCTTCTTTGTTTTTCGCCTTTTTCGCAATTGCAAAGGTCGAAGTCGAAGTATTAGCTACCACTTTTCCGCCTTTATCTTGTGTGATGGATGGAATGAATCCGAAATCAAAGGAAGCTGGAACGTCTTTGGCCATTTCGTTTGGCAGCCACAGACCGTTCGGGATAAAAGCATCTTTGTGCTGCAGGAACAAGGATTGGGAATCCGTGTGGTTGATTTGTACGGATGCTTTGTCGATGTAACCTTTGTCACGAAGCTGAACGATTTTATTAAGACCTTTAATGATAGCTGGGTTTTTCCAAGCTTCTAGATTATTTGTTGACATGTCTTGCAGCAGTTTGTAGTCATTATTGTTTGCAGATACGATAGCTGGAAGCAATACGCCACCGTTAATGTAGTATGGATATTTACCTGTGTGGATGAAAGGATTAATGCCAGCACCTTTAATTTTCTCACTTACCGCTAGGAATTCTTCGAAATCTTTTGGCTCTGCCCAACCTTTGTCTTTGAACAGGGCTTTATCGTAGAAAATACCCCATGAGCTCATTACGAAAGGAACATTGTAGATTTTACCATCAAACTCTTGTGGTTTTTGAGCGAGCAAATCAATGATTTTCTCGCCGTCAACGTTTTTAGCATCTTTAATCCAATCCGTCAAATCTTCAAGCTGTCCGTCTGTAACCATTTGACGATCGAACAATTCAGGTCCGTCAATGTATACGAAATCCGGTGGAGTACCTGCGATCCAACGAGGTTTCATTTGTTCGTTGATTTTTGGTCCTGCACTTTCTTTAATTTTCAGATCAGGGTTAGCTGCTTGGAAATCAGCAATAACTTTTTTCCACCATTTGTCGCCATAACCGCCAACAAAGTACTGGATTTCAAAATCGCCGGTTAATTTTTTGGGACCAGCAGCTGTTGGAGCCGCTGTAGCAGCTGTCGTCGGCGCCGCCGTTGCAGCTGGTTTTGTTGTTTCCACTGGTGCAGATTTACCACAGCCTGCTGCTACAAGTACCATGGATGCAGCCAAGCCCATTGTTGACCATTTCTTCATATTCATGTGTTCATCTTCTCCCTTTTTTAATAAGTCTGATGGTTATTTATGAAGTAGCGTATTCCTAAATTTAACTTTCCTTGTAGTTTGCGCTACCAACTCCCTTCAGGGTTTATCATTTTTGGCAAAAATAAAAAGGGCATAGTTATAGAAGAAATCTTACATTCTTCAATAACTAATGCCCTTACGGTAACATGTTATTAAAACTGACATATTCAGTTGATATCGGTGTTTCGTGTGATTAAATCTTACAATAAAATGACATGGTCGTCAATACTTGATTTTAAAATCTTTTTTACATGCATATTCTATGATCGACCCTACTTATGCTATGATAAAACCATATTCTTTAATCCCCAAGGAAAAGGTGATTCCGATGTCCAAACGTAAACCGATGATGTCCAATCGTAGAGCCAAAGAAGAAGTCAATAAGAAAGCGATCATTTGGACAGGATCCATAATGCTTGTTGTCATCATTACGATGACATTACTGATCATTTTGAACAAATGATTAGGAAAGAAGTGATTGAATTCATCACATTTCGAATTGTAATCGCTTTCTACAACGTTGTCAAGAGTAAAACATTGGAACGCTCGTACTTCATGACAAAACCGTCCGAAGCATATTCAGACGGTTTTGTCATGTTCCTACTCCATTTAATCAAGCCATTTATATTTCTTACCAGGGTTGCTGTCATCGGTTTGCAGCGGAAGGCCAAAGGATTGATCTGGTTTCCCTCCCCCGGCTCCTACTCCCGGGTTTTCGCCGCCATTACCATGTCCTCCGTCCGGATTTGAAGGTGGTAATACCCCTTTACCAATTGTCACTTTCGTTTCGTGAGTTACCATGTTATAGAGCTCTTCAATGTCCGCTTGCTGCATCCGAACGCAGCCGTGTGATTCATCTTTCCCGATGCTGGAAGGCTTATTTGTACCATGAATCGCATAAAGCGTATCCGACAAAGTCATTCCTCGGCTGCCAAACTCTCCATTCGATTTGCCATTCGGATTGCGCACCTTTTCACTAATGAAGAACTCCCCTTGCGGCGTCTTTTCTCCCCCTAAGCCAACTGGATAACTTCGAATGATGAAATCTCCACTAACAAGGGCTAAACGATGTTTATCGGTATCTATAACAATCCTAAGCGGTTCAAGCAGTGGGTCTGCGGAAGCTTTCGGCTGTGAACTTGATGGCGCGGCCTGTTCCTTGAGCTCTTGTTTCGGCTGCTCGTTTTTGTCCGTTGATTGTACCGGATCCTGCGGCGCTTTGCCCGCTTTTGCGATTTCATTAACCTTACTTACAGCTTGAGGGAACGCCTCCTGCATTTCGGGGGAGAGTCCTGGCAAGAGATTATCCGGGTAAGGCTTCGAAAGCTGTTCAGGCTTCTCTGGCAGCGTCCCCGTCTTTTTTTGGAAGGCCTGGATTGCGCTTTGTAAGACAATAGCTTGCTCACGATCATGCATCCAATTCGCTATGACGGGAACAAGCTTGGAGCTATCCGCGACCTGGCAGGAGCATGTCTGCGACTGGTAATATTTTAATGCTGCTGAACCCCCGCCTCCACCATGACTCTCCACGCTGATCAAAGGCTTCACCGACCTGTTCCACTCGTTCCATTTACCATCTTCACTCCTGGGAACTCCCATGATAACAGATTCCCCAGACTCCTGATCCTGAGGATGACAGTACTTGTTGAAGCTTGTTGCCCCAATCTCCATTTGAGAAATACAGTTTCACTCCAGAAGGTGCATCCTGTTTAGGTGTTGCCGGCGCATTAGCTGCCGCTGGTGCTGCAGCAAAAGTCTCCTTCGGGACGTTCCCCGTATCCTCGTTCTTCGCTAAATCCATTGCAGCGGGAACTGCCAACAGGAATAGAATGACCATTAACGGCAGCCATTTCCCTTTACCGCTGGGCTTGCTTTTAACAGTTGTCATGGCACCTTTATGTAAGGCTGAAGCAGATGAAGCAGGCAAAGGACCTTCAATCGCTATTTTCTGACGTTCGAAAGCCTCATAGATCTCCCCAGACTGCGCGAAACAATACGCTGCTTTGCCTTCCTTTCCTTGCGCTGCGTATTCTCTGCCCAATAAGTACCAAGCCATTTTATGATCAGGATGTTCTTTCACATATTTTTTGAGATATAGAGGATCTTCGATCGGATTATGTTGGAAAAATCGTTCTAACTGATCCATGCGATTCTTGTCCTTCAATCTAGAAAACCTCCTATCGATTACACGGTAGCTCTTTTTCGTATATCGGCAAAAATTACCTAGAGATGAAGTCATGAAAAAAAAGAGCTTGGACAAAGGTTTCCCCTTGCCAAGCTCGTTTAGCGAATTGCTTATTTCACAAATGATTTCGTGCGTAAAATGGCTGTTTGGTGAGCGGCATCCCACTGTACATCCAAGCCGATTTGCTCTGCAAAGAAACGCACCGGTACATACGTACGGTCTTGTTTCACATAAGGAGAAGCATCCGTCACTTGTTTGATGTCTGTTTGACCCACTTGTTTGCGTACAATGCCTGTTTCACCAATCGTTAGCTCAACCGTAACATCACCTTTGATAAGTTTTACGATTGATTTCCCAGCTTGCTCGACATACTTGACTTCGTAGCCAAATGCTTCGCTTATTGCACGAACAGGTACCATTGTGCGGCCGCCCTGAATTTCAGGTTGGGCATCGAATGAAACCACTTTATCCCCATTTACCACTTTTACTTGATCATTGTTTGCTAGATTTCCAGGTAACTGGTAAGGAGCAATTTTACGAATTTTGTTATTTGAGGAGTCTGCGACCACAATATTACCTTGAGCGGTTACCAGAACGTCACTCGGATTGTAAAACTCAGCAGCTTGCTCCACGCCGTCCGCTTCACCCGTTTGGACTGTTCCAGCAATCGTTGAAACCTTTCCATTCAGCAAATAACGAATCACATGATTCAGACTATCTGAGATTAAAACCCCACCTTCGGAAGTTACGGCAAGCCCTTTAGGGAAGTCAAACTTCGCTTTAAGCGCATCTCCATCTGCAAAGTCTCCACCAGCATATAACTCATTTTTATCATAAATGGTATGATTGCTTAATTCGGGTGTCGAACCAGCCACCGTAGTCACAGTCCCTGCTTGGAGGTCGATATAACGTATACGTTGGTTGCCTGTGTCACTTACGAACAAATTGCCTTTGCTATCTAAAACCAATCCAGCGGGTTCATTGAACTTCGCTGTGGCTAAGCTGCCATCTTGAAATTCACCAGCGAAAGAAGCTTCACCTGGACGGATTTGAATAGCTCTAGTCGCAGCTGCATTCAAAGTAGAAACACTGCCGTCAACTGCTATTTTACGGATAACATGATTGAGCGAATCCGCGACATACAGAGTTCCATCTGCAGCTGCAGCAACATCGCTTGGGCGATTAAAGCTTGCCTCAGCACCTTTTCCATCCTTAAGGCCAGGAACGCCATTTCCAGCCAATGTGGAAACTTGTCCATTCGTATCTATTTTCCGAATAGCGTTATTTGCCGAATCAGCTACATACACATTGCCTTTAGCATCAACAGCTAATCCTGTCGGCTCATTGAAAAAAGCTTCAGAAGATTTCCCATTAACAAGCCCTCCTGCAGGAAAGCCTTGGTTATTCTTCGTCACGACAACTTCCGGGCCTGCGAAAGTGGTTACTTTCCCGCCTGAAATTTTACGAATGAGATGATTCCGTGTATCAGCAACAAGAATACTGCCATCTGAAAGTTGAACAACGCTGCCCGGAGCACGGAATGCCGAACTAAGCGCATCCCCGCTCTTATCTTCAAAATCGCCGATCCCCGCGAAGGTCGAGACATCCGAAAGGATCTGTCCATTGCTGGATAATAGTGCATCCGTCGACAATCCTGCCGCCCATGCGGATGAACCTCCCAGTAAGGTTGCGGCCACTAGGGATGAAACGATTATATGTTTTAAGGGTTTCATAGGTTTCTCCTTTTTTCTATGTTAAAATGATTAATCTTTATTTTTTGGAGGCAAAATGACTGTTTTCTCAGTTCTATCTGGTATCAAAGGAACTTCTATTTTTTGAACGTCCAAACCATTTTTATGAACAATAACGATTTTTTCGACTTTAATCTTATATGATCCTGAAGTTGCCCCCACCGAATGACCATAAAACGGAATGGTAACTAACTTTTTAGTTCCATTTATCGCTTCAACATTATTTGAATTTGCACCGAAATTCGTCACTGCATACACAAGCTCTTTCTGTAAACCATTAGAATATTCTTTAATATGATCTGCACTATTGGTTTGGCTAAAAATATCCGAATTACTTACCCATGGGTGCACCTCATTAACATTAAGAGCGATATTGGAATCATAGGATAAGTGGACTTCTACACCATAGATTGTGTTATTGCCGATAAAGTCACTCAGATTTACATCTAAATTGAATAATCCGAGGTTGCTTACAGAGGGTGCAAGACTAATACTTGGAGTTAATACGGGTGTCCCTGGGTCTGTCCCCCCTGAATTCCCCGGATTTCCTCCTGGTGCTGTAGTATTCGGCCCATTCTTCTTATCATCAAAATCCTTTTTCTCTTTATCTGTGTAGCTTTCTTTCAGTTTCGCTTCAGCTTCAGCTTTAGCCTTCTCTTCCGCTGCTTTCGCCGCTTCGAGAATCTTTTTCTTTTGCTCTTCCAAAGCTTTAAGCGCTGCTGCCAGCTTTATTTTGAGCTCTTCTTGCTTCTTCGTTTCTTCAAGTTGCTTTTTGAGCTTCTCTGCTTCAAGCTTTTGAAGCATTTCTTTCTTTATTTTTTCCTTTTCTGCGTCGACACCAGCCGTTTTATCCAACTCTTTAACTTTGTTTAAATCTAATTTTTTTTCTTGTTTATCGATTTTTGCATTTGCTTGTTCAATGATTTTATTCAAAGACTCTTTATCAACCTTATTTTCTGTGAGAGCCATCTTTGCAATATTACCAATTAAGTTATCTAAGTTTTGTTTCACTTTATCTAATTCAGCTTGATCCTTCACGGATAAAGAAGTCTTATCATCCACAAGTTTGCCATCTTCAATTTCTTTCTTTTTGTTAGCAATAAACTCTTCATTTTCTTTATCGATTTCGGCTTTGTTCAGGATAATCTCTTTAATGATTTCAGGCGATGCATTCTTGATAAAATCATTTAGATCAAGGAAATCAACTTTAAGGGACACATCATCCGTCTCATCCCTAGAATCCAAAGAAATTTGTTGCGTTGGATATAAGTATGTAATGGAAGACTTTTGAGTCGAGTCCGCTCCGTTCGTCACAGTCGATGCGGAGACTTTCCCAGCTCCAACCGCCATCTTAATTGCGCCTGTTTTCGGATCAACAGTAACAAAGAACTGCGTTCCACGAACACCCATAACAGCGGTTGGCGTTTCAACTTCAAATTCATCATTTGATCCAGCTAATGACTTCACCTTGACCCAAAGGGATCCGGCCCATACTTTAAGTTTGGATTTCTTATTTCCAGCTGAGGTGTTTAAGTCTGACACGTTAATCTCAGCGTTTTCGCCTAATATGACGTCTGCATCCCCATTGCTTAAATTAAGCGTGACAGATGAGCTAGCGCCAGTGTAAACCGTATCGCCTTGATTTAAACTCATACTTTCATAGGCATCGTACGATTTGGAGCCTCCGCCTTTCTTGATCGTTACATCACCGGATAATGCTCCAATGACAGCTACCCGAACGGTTTTTGCGTCTACAGGCTTTACAAGCAGCGCTGAGACCAAACTAAACACTAAACAAAAACTTAAGAATAAGGACACGAATGATTTCTTAGTTATTCCCACACTGAATTCCTCCCAGCATTCATTTATTAGAGATTCCCGATAACTTCATATACCGCCACGGGCTTTTCTTTTCCTTTTACCTTAATTTCACCGATAGATTCTATCTCAAAAAGGTCTTTGACCCTCGCATAGGTCTGTTCACTAATTAGAATTTGACCTGGTTTCGCATTCGCTTCTAATCGAGCTGACAAGTTAACCGTATCTCCGATAGCCGTATAATCCAGCCTCAGGTCTTCGGAACCAATGTTTCCAACAACCGCAGGTCCGCTATTAATACCCAGCCCGAATTTCACTCCGATTCCATACTTCTCAATCAATCTCTGCTCAAGAACAGTAGCCTGTGACTTCATTTCAATAGCCGCACGCACAGCCATCTCCGGGTGATTGTCATATTCAATCGGAGCGCCGAACATCGCCATGACACCATCACCAATAAACTTGTCGAGCGTTCCGTTAAATTTGAAAATAGCTTTCGTACATACGTCCAGATACTCATTTAATACTTGAATAACTTGCTCTGGCTCTAGTCGCTCCGACATAGGGGTAAACCCGCGAATATCTACGAAAATAAGCGAAATATCTTTACGACTGCCGCCAAGCTTAACATCTTCACCTGACTGCAGCAGCTCGTCTACAACCGATTTGGAAACAAACCTTCCAAAGATACCGGTTACGCGGTTGCGCTCCTTTCGTTCTTCCAGGTAATGACTCACCAATGACCAAATATAGATCAAAACAAGAGCTAATTGCGGATACACAAGTGGAGCGAAGGTTGAGCCAACAATATAGAAGGATAACCATACACCTCCATAGATCACAAACATGCCTAGAAAAATAAATAGGGCTGTCTTGCCTTTATATCTATGAAATAAGAAAATGGCCAGCAAAGATATAAGTAAGATAATCCCTACGCCAAAAGGCTTACTAGTATCTTTATAAAACTTGCTTTCTAATATAGTTTGAATCATATTCGCATGTATTTCGATCCCAAACATCTTAACAGAGCTGATCGGTGTTGGATATTCATCCTGCATAGCCGTTACGAACGGTCCTACCAGAACAATGCTGCCTTGCAGTGGTAAGGGGCTTTTACTATTAATAACATCAATAAAAGAGAGCGATTCATAGCCAGTAGTTGCATCAACTTTCTGCCTTGGCAGTGTGAAGAATTCGGTCGTCACTTGATTTCTTTCGTTCGTTGGCATTACGATATTGCCGCGCTTCCATTGTCCTGTTGCTTCATCTCGCTTCACTTTGTCCTTATCCTCGAGAACTAGATTGGCAAGCGCAACGCTGAACGCAGGTATGTATGCTCCATTCTCATCCGGCAGCCCAACTGGCAGCTTCCGTGCCTTACCATCCTTATCGACAAACACATTAATATGTGCCATTTGCTGCCTGCTGGTTGTTAGTGTTGGAGTGGGGTAGTCGATTTTCTCAGGCACAAGCTCGCCTGCTTGCTCTTGCTTGGAGGGATAGTTAATTTGGACGGGCATAATGACATTATGATACTTGGCCAAAACATCAGCCAATGCTTTATCGTCGGCGGGATTTTTCGATGGTTCAGCTAACACGACGTCTATACCAATTGCCGCTGCGCCTGACTGTTCAAGCTTCTCTATCAACTGCGCATAGGTCGTTCGATCCCATGGAAACTTTCCGATAGCTTTAAGTGATTTCTCATCAATCTTAACAATCTTGATGCGATCATCCGGCTGACGCTCATCAACAGATTTAGCTTTCCGCAAAACATCTTGGAGGGGGCCTTCAATAAAATAAAACAAGCCGCTAGAGTTAACCGTGTAGAAATATGTCGAAAATAACATCAACACAAGTCCTACCGCTAAAGTTTGAATCCATTTCTTCTTACCCATAAGATCCTCCCCATGTTTACTAGCTTCATTGTAAGATGGCAAGTAAAAAATGGCAATAAATAGTTACAAGTTACTACAATTTGTATCAAAAAAAGAGCTCAGTTCCTTTACAGGAACTGAGCTCTTTCGACATTCTGCGAATCACATCACAAAATTATGTTTTATACGGATTAGTTAAAAGGTGTATCCGCTACTTTAATGGAATCTGTTGGGCAGCCATCTTGTGCATCCTGTAGATCATCAAACAAATCTTCAGGGATTTCAGTTACCCCTTTGTTGCCATCTCCATCAAAAATTACTTCAGCCAAACCTTCATCATCATAATCATAGATGTCTGGAGCTGTAGCTCCGCATGCGCCGCAAGCGATGCAAGTATCTTTATCAACAAATGTATACTTTGCCATGATTTCTAACTCCTCCTCAAATTATCCTCAATGTAAAATATAATATAAATACGGACAAAGTTCAAACCTTAAAATTAATTACGCTCAAAATATTGTTCAATAAAGTCAGCTATACCATAGATATTGTTCAAATCGAAGGAAGGAAAAGCTCTTGAACCAAATTTGAAATCGTCCATATCTGTTGCAATAGCAATCGGCTCTGGCTCAAGTGCTTGAATAATTTCACTTTGCTCTATTGTACGAAAAACAGCAATCTTTGGATGCTTTTCCTTCTTGAAGCCTTCGATAAAAACATAGTCTAGATGCGCATAAGCACTTAACTGTTCTTCCAGACTTGGATTCCGCTTCTTCTCGAACACATGAATCTGATCTGGAGAAAGGGTAATAACCGCTTCTGCACCCGACTCTACAAAAGTCGCGGAGTCCGTCCCTGCTGCTTCTTTATAATGTCCATGAGCATCATGTTTCATTACAGCTATCCGATGGCCGCGCTGCTTCATTTCTACGATTAGCTTAGCCACTAACGTCGTTTTTCCGCTGTTCGAATAGCCGGCAAAGCCCATACAATGTGCCATATTTTCGTCACTTCTCCTCTTCTTTATGAAGGGGATTGTTCCTCAAATGGTCCATTTGCAGGGAAGTCCCTCTCGTTTTATGATTTCTAATCATAGCTGAAGGATTATCGCCCATCATCCCCGCGGTTAGAATCGCATTTTCTCCGAATTTATCCCGAAGTCCGTCCATAATACGATTCAAATTTTCTCGTTTAGGCTGCTTTTCATAATCGAATAAATCTAACTGAACGAATGTTTCTTCCTTCACCGTCAGATTTTGCAGCGTAATTCCCAGCAGCCGAACAGGGTTGCCTTCCTCCCATTCATGATCAAATAACTGACTCGAAGTTCGATAAATATCATCCATATGCTCGGTGGGAGTTGGCAAAGTGATGGATCGCGTAATGGTCCTCATCTCTGGATCGCGAATCGTGATTTGGATCGTGGATGCCATCAGCTCCTGCTTGCGAAGTCTTCTAGCTACTTGATCCGCCAAATTTAAGAATACGCGATGAATTTCCTTGGTATCGGTAAAATCCTGCGGCAGCGTCGTCGTATGCCCGATTGACTTGCTCTGTTCTTGTTCAGGGTTTACCAGAGAATGGTCAATCCCGTTAGCCGAACGCTTCAGATGTGCACCTAAGATGCCAAAGTGTTTACTTAGCAGCAACTCGTCCCCTACAGCTAGCTGACCTAACGTGTGGATACCAAGTCTAGTCAGCTTATCCGCCGTCTTTTTGCCAATTCCATATAAATAGTTGCACGGTTTGTCCCAAAATACGGTTGGAACATCTCGTAGACGCAGCACAGATATCCCGTTCGGCTTTTTCATATCGGAGCCCATCTTGGCAAGCAGCTTGTTGGGGGCTACGCCGATCGAACAGGGCAGCTTAAGTTCCTTCATAATCTTCTGCTGAATGTTATTCGCGATCTCAAGTGGGGTTCCAAATTGCTTGGAACCTGTAATATCGACGAAACACTCATCGATTGACATGGATTCCACCATAGGTGAATAACTATAAGCTATCTGCATAAACCGTCTTGAGAAGCTGCGATATAGTTCGAAATCAGGTCTTATCAGTATCAAATCCGGACACAGCTTCAGCGCTTGCCTAACTTGCATGCCCGTCTTGATCCCTACAGCGCGCGCTGCATAAGATGAAGTAACAATAATCCCTTTACGAAGCTCAACACTGCCAGCAACAGCAATCGGCTTTCCTTTATATAAGTCAGGCTCAACAGCCTCATGAACAGAGCAATAAAATGCATTCATATCTATATGCAGAATGACTCTACCTTGCTTGGGATAATGATGCTGTGTTGTCACCATTTATGTTCCCTCCCATTGATAAACAACAACTTTAAGAGCCATTTTCAGCATACAAAAAATTATTCTTTCAAGCAAACGTATTTTTGCGTTATGATGTCTTTACCCATACTATTATGGTATAATCGTAAATTATACATTAGCGCTTTAAAGCAAGCACAAGCACCTGCACATCAAGCACCGAAGTCACTTTGCTAGCTTTTGAAGGAGGAACCTATGCCAACATCAGTCAAAATCTTCGACACCACACTACGAGACGGTACGCAAGGAGAAGGCATCAGCTTATCCGTCGAGGATAAAATTAAAATTGCCCGCAAGCTCGATGAGCTTGGGGTTCATTATATTGAAGGCGGATGGCCTGGCAGCAACAGCAAAGATATTGAATTCTTTGAACGCGCTCGCGATATGAAATTCACTAATGCGAAGATCACTGCATTCGGCAGCACACGTCGTAAAGATTCCATAGCTGCGGATGATATTAATCTGAACAGACTTGTGGAATCAGGAGCTCAGGTAGCAACCATCTTCGGTAAGTCCTGGGACTTCCATGTCACAACAGCGATTCAAACCACACTGGAAGAAAATCTCGCCATGATCTATGACTCCGTTCTTTATTTAAAAAGCTGCGGTCTTGAAGTCATCTACGATGCCGAGCATTTCTTCGACGGTTACAAGAATAATCCCGAGTACGCCTTGCAAACGATCAAAAAGGCACAGGATGCCGGAGCTGATTGGATTGTCCTTTGCGATACCAATGGCGGCTCATTACCTGGAGAAATTACAGCCATTGTCACTACAGTGAAACAAAATATCACCACCCCAGTTGGTATCCACGCTCATAATGATTGTGAATTGGGCGTAGCCAACAGTCTTGCTGCCGTACAAGCAGGAGCTGGACAAGTCCAAGGAACCATCAATGGCTATGGAGAACGCTGCGGTAATGCTAACCTTAGCTCCATTATCCCTAACCTTCAGTTGAAACTTGGTTATTCAGTTATTTCCGAAGAGCAGCTGAAATCATTAACGCCTGTTTCGAGATACATTAGCGAGATCGCCAACATGCATATGCCTATTAATCAGCCTTATGTCGGTAATGCGGCATTTGCTCACAAAGGCGGTATTCACGTCTCAGCAATTCTCAAGGATGCTAGTACGTATGAGCATACTAAGCCTGAGCTTGTCGGCAATAAACAGCGGGTTCTTGTTTCAGAGCTTGCAGGGCAAAGCAATGTCCTTGTGAAAGCGCAAGAATTGAATCTAGACTTCAATAAAGAACATCAGAAAACAAAAGAAGTTATTGAGAAAATTAAAGATCTCGAGCATCAAGGCTATCAATTCGAAGGCGCCGATGCCACGCTTGAGCTTTTGCTGCGTGAAGCATTCGAAGGTCTAGAAGAGATTTTCACATTAGAATCATTCAAAATGCTGGTTGAGA
The DNA here is from genome assembly GCF_055396115.1 of Paenibacillus sp. WG02. Classification (NCBI taxonomy): domain Bacteria; kingdom Bacillati; phylum Bacillota; class Bacilli; order Caryophanales; family Paenibacillaceae; genus Paenibacillus; species Paenibacillus sp. WG02. Next base: position 6,228,292 of record NZ_AP036016.1, read on the forward strand.
AGTCCGCGAATCAATCGGTAGTCTCCGAAGCCATCGTTAAAGTGAAGGTTCATGGGGAAACGATCTATACCGCGGCTGAAGGCAACGGTCCTGTAAATGCTCTCGACAATGCCTTGCGTAAAGCACTGATCCAATATTACCCTGATATTAAAAATGTCCATCTTTCCGACTATAAGGTACGTGTCCTTGATGTGAAAGGCGCTACTGCCGGTAAGGTTCGCGTTCTGATGGAATCAACAGACTTCAACACTACATGGAACACGCTTGGAGTGTCCAGTAATATTATTGAAGCCAGCTGGTACGCACTCGTAGATAGTTTACGCTATGCATTAATCGGAAGAAAACGCGTAGAGCCTACAAACAAAGATCAACAAGAACGACTAGGCTTAGTGAACCATTGATTTGTAACCTCTATCGGGCTACTCAACGTTGAGCGATCACGTTAGAGATAAGTTTTTCAAAAGGACATACAAGAAAAGCTGCAAAGAGTACGCCAACCAACGGCGCTCTTTTGCAGCTTTTTACTCTTTAATGAGACTCGCAATTTTCTTATCCAGATCTTTAGGCGAGAGTACATGAACGACTTCACGAATGACTCCATTTTTATCGATTAAGAAACTGGTTGGAATGGCAACTACCCGATAGGCATCCGCGTTCGTTCCTTGCTTATCTAATAACACCGGGAATGGGTATTTGTAGGTTTCCACAAACTTCGTAATGTTCTCCATTTTGTCACCAGGCGTCACATTAACGGCATATAGATCAAACTGCCCTTGATATTTGTTATACACATTCACCAAATCTGGCGCCTCTTCCTCACAAGGACCACACCATGAAGCCCAGAAATTAACGAACAAAGGCTTCTCGCGCGGTCCACCTATCGTGTAATCTTTCCCATCAAGCCCTTTTAACGTAAACGAAGGGGCCAAGAAATTCACTTTTGGCGCTTGTTCCGTAGGCATAATTGTCGCTTTATTCTGGCGCTGGGCGTTTTGATAAATAGCAAAGCCAGCTAATATAACAACCAAAGCGATTACAAACACATTTCTTTTCAAAGCATTTCCACCTCCACTCTATCTATATTATCTCCAAATCCACGTAAATTCCAACATTCTAGGATAAAACAACTCCGTCGTCCTACGGGGACGAGCCGCAAAACTTATACGATTCTTTTCAACGAGGAACAATTCACAGTATGCTTTTAACCTAAATGGGAAAAGTAAACATACAACATGTTCTGAAAGGACTCTCATTATTATGACTACTAAAGCAGCCACGGGCAAAAAATTTACTAAAAACATATTTGAAGACAAATCAGCAGACAATTCTAAAAATAAACCCGAAAACAAATCAGAAAACAAAAAAAGTCATATCTGGGAATACGTCGCTCTAGCAACGATCCCATTAGTTCTCGTTCTAGGGAATTCCATGCTTGTCCCTATCTTACCTGATATGCAAGAAAGAATGGGCATATCCCGTTTCCAGAGTTCACTTGTCATCACTTTATTTTCAATCACAGCCGGAATCATCATCCCAGTATCAGGTTATTTATCAGACCGTTTCACACGTAAAGCCGTCATCATCCCTTCCTTGATCATTTACGGTTCTGCTGGCGTTCTAGCAGGCTTCGCAGCCGTTTGGAATTCCTATCCCATAATGATAGCCTCACGAGCGATACAAGGCCTAGGTGCGGCAGGTACGGCCCCTATCGCAATGGCGCTTGTCGGTGATTTGTACAAAGGCGGGGAAGCCAGTAAAGCACTCGGACTCATCGAGGCATCTAACGGAACAGGCAAAGTTGTGAGTCCTATTTTAGGCTCATTATTAGCCTTGATCATTTGGTTTGCCCCGTTTTTCGCCTTTCCTATATTCTGTATCTTGGCGCTGCTCGCTGTTATCTTTCTGATTAAGGAACCACCCAAAGAGAAGGAAGCCGAGCCTCTCAAGCAATATTTGAAACAAATTGGCACGATTCTTCGAGAAAAAGGACGCTGGCTCATCCCTGCGTTTTTCGCTGGGTCCGTCACACTTTTTATATTGTTCGGCGTTCTCTTTTACTTATCACAAATATTAGAAGAAGCACCTTACAGCATTGAAGGTATACGCAAAGGACTTGTTCTTGCTATCCCCTTGCTCGGTATGGTCATCACCTCTTACACGACCGGCGCCATAATCAAACAAAACGGCACACTCATGCGATGGTTAATGAACATTGGTCTTATCCTAATGACCGTTTCGCTAGCTTTAGCCATCTTTCTAAATGCCAATCTCTATATATTCATCGGCTTACTTACGCTCAGCGGTATTGGCACCGGGCTCCTGCTGCCTTGTTTAAATACACTGATTACTGGCTCGGTAGAGCGTGAGCAGCGCGGCATGATAACTTCTTTGTACAATAGCCTCCGATTCATTGGCGTGGCTTTCGGACCCCCACTTTTCGGATGGCTCATGAACATTTCGCACAAAACCATCTTTATTACCGTATCTTCCATGGCGCTTCTTATGCTTGCACTCGTGTTTTTCTTTATTAAGCCTAAAGGGGAAATGACTAAAAAAGCATGATATACTAACCTCATTCTAACATGCACGTTGATTAGAAGGGGTGGATTGAGGATGAACGTATTTATAAATGCGGAGGTATACAACGATCTTATCTCCTACAGCTTTCAGCGACTTCCTGAAGAAGCATGCGGCTTCATTCTCGGCGGACAAGCCCACGGCAAGAATAAAGAACTGCAAGCGAGTACCTTCATTCCTTTACGAAATATCGCAAGTAACCCACGGAATCGTTTTGAAATAAGTCCCGTAGAAATGCTTCCTTATCTAATGGACAGCAATCATCCAGTGATCGGCATTTTCCATACGCACCCTACGGCTCCTCCCCTTCCTTCGGAACAGGATCTACAAACACTTTGGCATTCGATTCCTACCTATTGGATCTTATCCTTACAACAACCGCAGCACCCCGAACTGCAGCTTTACCAAATAAAAAAAGCCCCACAGACCACCTATCACAAACTTGCGTTTGTCATCGGTCAGTGATGGCTTAATAAGGCGTACAAATCACCTAAGGTATCTACATTTCTTGATTTTATTTCCTCCATGAATCTAGACCATAGCTGCGCAGTCATAAGGGAATCATCAAGCGCATGATGACGATTCGTGACTGGAATATCATAGGCATGAAGCAGAGAATCCAAGCTCAAATTTTTCCTCTTAGGCATTAGCCATTTGGCGATCATCATGATATCGAGTACACGATGTGATAAGCTCACTTTTGAGGTTCGCCATAGGGCCGAATTCAAGAAGTTTTTATCGTGACCAGTTGCATGAGCAACCAGTATTCTTTGCCCAACAAACTCCAAAAAGTCACTTAACACCCCTATTAGTTCAGGTGCATCAGCAGCCATTTCGTTCGTGATGCCGGTTAGATTAACAATCTCATCTGGAATCTTACGTTTTGGATTTACCATACTATAGAAGGTATGATTACTTTGCACTTCACCGCCAATGACCGAGACCCCTCCGAACGAAATAATTTCATCACCGTTATAAGGAGAGAATCCCGTCGTTTCCAAATCAAAAACTACGATTTCCATCGAGTGAAGCGGTATATCAAACAGAGAATCTTTCCTTTGCTCCTTCAACATGGAACGAATAAAAGCCATCTGCTGAGCACTCTGCACATCAAACATGGACGTTAACGCTGGTGTTAGACCACCCATTTTGTACAAATGCCACATTCGGCCAGCCGGACGCATATCTTTCATCTCGAATCACCTCTCCCTGCCCAATGAAACTTAAATCCCGTTATTTCTAACCTTTTTCTGTCTCTATATGTGAATCAATTGATTTTCTAACATACTTTTGTAACTCCATCCCAGTACGTAAACAATGTTTTAAATCTTGCTTTATCTCTTTGGTCAACTGCTCAGCGTTAAGTTTACCTCTTGTCGTATACATCTCATCAGCAAGCTGATAAGGTGTCATATCTCTAAGCTTAAGCGCAACCCCAAAAGCAGCCTTCCACTCAACCGCTAATTGCTTAGGGATGAAAGAGGTTTCCTCCAGCAATCTAATTCTCTCCAATGTAGATGAGTGCATGATCCCCGCTTGAATAGCAAGTAGACGAATCCCATTAACGATAGGAATATAAGCCCCATATTTAATGTCAAAACCACCTGCATCCTCCCCATATCTTTCTGTAATCAGATGTCCGAATACGCCCAATGTGATTCTGTGATGGAGTGTATTGGATAACAAATACTTCAAGATACTCGGATGCTTCTGAACATAAGCAAGAAACTCGCCTTTGAGCCGATCTACCAGAGCTTTGGAACCGAAAATACATCGCATATCTGCAAGGATGAGCAAGTAACGAACATTTTCCCAATCCGGCTCCATAAACCATGCTGTCATCATCTCGATATACATGGATATCGGCTTTCGCCATTGCTTATTGCTCGAAATCACATTGCCTTCACATGGCGGATAGCCTAAAATATCAAGACCACGAAGGATATAATCTACAAGTTTGATAAAATAGTCATCTAATTCTTCCTCTGAGTGATCTTCACTTTCTTCATAAATAAGCCCGTTATCTTGATCACTCCAAAGCGTTTGTTCACGTCTTCCTCCACTGCCCAATAGTATAAATGCATAAGGAACAGGCGGTTTCCCGAACCCTTCATCCTCCAACATATGTTCTGAAAGTTCTATCGTCCTGTGAATAAAAGCATCGTGAATTTCATTAACTTTTCGCCCAATTTCAGGTGAATGAGAGAAAAGGAGATGCTCCCGAAACATCTCATGCACCTGATCTCTGGTTATTCGCATCTCATCGAACTGTTCCGATTGATAGATGCGTTCCAGGATCTGTTCCATTGAGAGATGATTCATGTTGCATCCCCTTTGCTCTAGTAGAAAGTCTATAGGATTAAACGGACACGCCGTTTTGAGCTGCTTTTTTCATTTGTTCCGGATATCCGTATGAACCATGTTCAGACAAATCCAGACCGATAATTTCTTCTTCTTCTGTTACACGAAGACCAATTGTAGCTTTCAGAATACCAAGGATAATGAAGGAAAGTACAAGTACGAATGCAAGAGCTCCAAATACCCCAAGCGCTTGAATACCTAATTGGTGTAAACCACCACCGTAGAACAATCCGGCACCGCCAACACCAACCTTCGCTGAAAGCTCAGGAGTAGCGAACAAACCAGTGGAAAGTGTACCCCAGATACCAGCAATACCATGAACAGAGAACGCATAGATCGGATCGTCGATGCCAGCTCTTTCAAACCATTGAGCAGTGAAGAATGTAACAATACCAGCTACCGCTCCGATGACAATTGCCGCCCACGTGTCTACGAAAGCACAAGCTGCAGTGATGGCAACAAGCGCTGCAAGAACACCGTTCAGCATACTAGGAATATCTGCTTTACCAAAGTACATCCAAGAAATAACCAAAGCCGCAACTCCGCCTGCCGCAGCAGCCATGTTCGTTGTCAGAGCGATATATCCAAAGAACCCATCACCCATTGCACTTAGTGTACTACCTGGGTTGAACCCGAACCAACCGATCCAGAGAATGATAACACCGAGGACAGACAACACTTGGTTGTGACCTGGAATCAAGTTTGGCGTTTTATCTTTATTATATTTGCCAATACGTGGTTTTAACAAGATAGTAGCTACAAGCGCTGCTGTTGCACCTTGTAAGTGAACAACCGTTGATCCTGCGAAATCTTGCATACCAAGCTTGCTCAACCAGCCGCCGCCCCATACCCAGTGAGCAACGATTGGATAAATCACGACTGTAAACAAAATTCCGAAGATGAAGTAAACGGGAAGTTTTGCTCTTTCTGCAAATCCGCCCCATGCAATCGCTAAGGATACACCCGCGAAAGCTAATTGGAACAAGAATTTAATACCAATAGGAACATCCGAGAAAGAAAGGGAGCCGAATGACGCTGCCGCTTGATCTTCTAATCCTGTAACGAAGAACCCTGTCGTTCCGAAGAAAGCATTTCCGTCACCGAAGGCGAAACCGAAACCTACAGCCCAGAAAGCGATGGCGCATAAGCCAAAAGTTAAAATTGTTTTACCGGCTACGTGACCGGCATTTTTCATTCTAGTAGACCCCGCTTCTAATAAAGCAAAACCAGCTTGCATGAAGATAACCAAGATAGCAGCTAACATAACCCAAACGGCATCGATTGCACTTTGAAGTTGGGGTACTGTCGCTTCATCTGCAGCAAATGCGAGAGTAGGGAACAATAATGCCATAACGCCGAAAGCTAACAACAACTTCTTAACCATACGACCACTTCCTTTTAATGTTAGATTAAATAACATGTAATGAAACTCTTAATGTCATTATATACAGGTTAATTGGGTTTGACAATAGGATTTTCTTTAATAAATTGAAAAAAGCGAAAAATAACCTCACATCAAACAGGCATAATTCGTGTTTTCGTTCATAGATCGAGCAAAATGTTACAATTCCTATCCTTAATGCAATGTCAGCTTTGAAAAGTATTACGTTTGACTGTACGGTTTGTAATCAGGTATCATTAATATATAGAAGAAATCAAACATAACATTGGAGTAGAGGTGAATTTATTTGGGGAAAGAGAAGCTTTATAAAATCGGAGAACTAGCTAAACTTGCCGATGTCAGTTCTCGAACCATTGATTACTACACCAAGTTAAACTTGATTGAGCCCGAGAAAAGATCAGATACAAATTACCGCCTTTATAGTGATGAAACTTTAACTCGACTTAAACGTATTGAATCTATGAAGAACGAGAAATATACCTTAGAAGAAATCAAAGCGAATTTACAACAATGGAGTAAAGTGTCCCCAGATGATACAGTGAGAGATAAGCTGACATCAATCCAGCTTCATCTAGAACAGTTAATGAAAGAAGCTAAAGAGCTGGGACCCATCATCCAACAGTTGAAGCCAAATCAAATGAAGAAGCTTTCCCGTATACTTACACAGCCAACAGCGGCCTGTATTGAAGCGCTCATTGTTCTTCTAGGTAAAAATCCGTTCTCGTAACGAAAATACGGAGGAATGTCAAAATGTTTTTTCATCCCATGGATTTTCTCATTATTATTGCATTCGGACTTTCGTTGTGGGCCTCGTTTCGAGTTCGGGGAACATTCAACAAGTGGTCAGAGGTTCCCATTTATTCAGGAATGACAGGCGCTCAGGCAGCAAGACGCATGCTCGATGCCAATGGACTGTATGATGTCCCTGTTGAGGCTGTACCCGGAACCCTATCCGATCACTATGATCCGACAGCCCGAGTCGTACGTTTATCTGAGCCAGTCTACTATCAAAGCTCCATATCTGCAGTCGCTGTGGCCTGTCACGAGGTAGGTCACGCCATTCAACACCAAGTTCATTATCCCATGCTTGTCGCAAGGCATCACATGTTCCCGGTTGTTAATTTCGCTTCCGGTGTAGCTCCCTTGCTCATCCTAGCCGGCTTCTTATTCCAACAGATCCCATGGTTACTCGGTCTAGGCATTATCTTTTTCGCAGCAGCCGTTGCTTTTCAATTAGTTACATTGCCAGTAGAATTTAACGCCAGCTCAAGAGCCCGAGATTTAATGGTCGCAGAAGGCTTCATTTCTAATGAAGAAGAACGCGGGGTAGCTAAGGTATTAAATGCAGCTGCTCTTACGTATGTCGCCGCCGCCTTAATCTCCGTTCTTGAACTTGTGAAATATATTATGATATTTAGTGGCCGTAATAGTGACGACTAATCATAAAAAGCTCATCTTGTAAGGTGTCATTCACACACCCAAGATGAGCTTTTTTTTCATTGAAAATATTCACATAGAAACCGCCTGAAAACTTCAGCCACCAAAGGCAGCTTTTCATCTTTTCGACAAATTAAACCGACAGTTCTAGTGACCGCAGGATCAGTCACACGAATCTTGACCGGCTGCATCTGACCGCTTTCCATTAAAGCCATGGAAGGAAGCAAACTGACCCCCATACCCGCGGCTACGAGTCCACGTATGGTATCTGTTTCTTCACCTTCGAACTCAATCTTCGGAATGAAGCCAGCTTTCAAGCAAGCCTCCATCACAATCGTACGCAGCGTATATTCTTCTCTAAACATAACGAATGGCTCGTTCTTTAATTGTTCCAGTCGTATCGATGTATAATCCGCAAGGATATGGTTGGAGGGAATAATCGCATACAATTCTTCGGTTAACAAAATTTCACCCGCAACATGTTCATGTGATTCTGGAAACGGTGAAATGAAAGCCAGATCGATCTCTCCCTTAGAGACATCTCGGATTAAGGACGTATATGTTCCTTGACGCAGCCTGAATTTTACGTTAGGGTGATCTTTTTTAAAGGCTGCAACGACAGCAGGGAGCAAATTGATGACCAGGCTATGCGGAAACCCAATACGAATTTCCCCAGCTTCCGGGTCAAGAAATTCATGTATTTCGCCAACAGCGCGTTCTAAGTCTGTCAGTATTCCTTCGACCCTGCTTAAGAATAAATGACCTACGGAGGTAAGATGTAGATTACGACCTTTTTGCACGAACAAATTAATACCCAGCTCTTCCTCTAAAAGATGAATTTGCCGGCTAACAGCTGACTGCGCAACATGCATTTCTTCCGCTGCTTGTGTCACATGCTGCTTTCTAGCTACTTTTACAAAGTACTGCAGTTGTCTTAATTCCACTTGGATAAATCCCCCGACTTTTCTTCCGTAATTACAAGCTTACAAAATCTTTAAACATTTTAAATTATAGCCTTACAGTAACGATTGGACAACCTAAGTTCAAAAAGCTTATAATAATTAAGTTGTTATTCAGCAGGAAAATAAAGGAGGAAACAGTTCATATGGCACAAGAACGTACTGGTGTTGCAACCATTAAAGGCAATCCGATTACTTTGGTAGGACCAGAAATTAAAGTGGGTGACAAAGCACCTAACTTCACAGTCAACAAAGATTTGATGACTCAAGTTTCCCTCTCAGATTATGCTGGTAAAGTAAAGCTGATCAGCGTTGTTCCATCTTTGGATACAGGCGTTTGTGACGCACAAACTCGCCGCTTCAATGAAGAAGCAGCAGGTCTAGGCGATAATGTTGCTGTTCTTACAATCAGCGTTGATCTTCCTTTCGCACAATCCCGCTGGTGTGGTGCGGCTGGAATTGACAAAGTAATCACTTTGTCCGATTACAAAACAAAATCTTTCGGCGAAGCTTATGGCGTATTAATCAAAGAGCTTCAACTTGATATGCGTGCCATTTTCGTACTCGATGCAAATGATACCGTTCAATACGTGGAGTACCTTGGCGAAATGACGGCTCACCCTAATTATGAAACAGCTGTAGAAGCTGTCAAAAAATTAGTTTAATCCGCACAAAATAAAACAGCAAGGAGGCCTAGCTTCCCTGCTGTTTTTGTTATCCTTCAATCTTATATGGAGCAAGTTTTCTGTCTAATTGTTTATAAATATCTATAATAGTACGATAATTGGAACCCAAATCCCCCATTGAGCCTCGGGATGCTGAATAAATGTCTACCGCGGTTTTCACGGGATTAATCCCAAATAGCGTTAACGTAACATCCTGTGTTCGTCCAGTCATTGTTTTACGTTCCGCGAGAATTTCACCTACGTTTTGAACTTCGTGAAGGAGTTTATAGCCTGGCGTTTTTTTCAGAACGGCAGTGACTTCTTCCCATACTTGTTCTTTAGGAAGCTTATAATATCTTGTTTTAAGCAAAGGATCTTTGGCTTTATCTCCGGTCGTTTCATGACTGCGAAGTAATCCGATTAAAGTTCTCTTAAGCAAAAGCCTTTTCCCCCTTCAATGAGTACATATAGACCACTTGCTATTTCTCTACACTGCTCTCTATCTTACCATTGTTTAGGCTTAAGAAAAAGAGGGGAAATCAAAATCGGAGGATGGCTCCTCCGATTTTCCATTTGTATGCCCTGTTTTATTACCCAAAAAAAGTCGCGTAAAGCAAGTAAGCATTTAAGCCTGCAATCAAAATAGCTACAAACCAACTTAGGACAATCATCCACTTAGGCGTTACAAGCTCACCCATCTTCTTGCGGTCCGAAGTAAACGTAACAAGCGGAATAACGGCAAAGGAAAGCTGCAAAGATAAAATGACCTGACTGAGAACGAGTAAATCAGTAGCGCCACTCTCTCCATATATGCCAATAACAATAACTGCGGGCACGATCGCGATCAATCGTGTAATTAATCGGCGCAGCCAAGGCGAGAGTCTAATATTAAGGAAGCCCTCCATCACAATCTGACCGGCCAATGTGCCTGTTAGTGTTGAATTTTGTCCTGAAGCTAGCAGCGCCACTGCAAATAGAATACTAGCAGCACCCGTGCCCAGCATAGGCCCCAGAAGGTGATAAGCATCTTGTATTTCCGCTACCTCTTTACCTGCCGAATGAAAGGCTGCTGCAGAAAGAATGAGAATCGCGGCATTGACGAACAAAGCCAACATTAAAGCTACAGTCGAATCTATCGTGGCGAATTTAATTGCTTCACGTTTACCTTCTACTGTCGGCTCTATTTTGCGCGTTTGTACGATAGAAGAATGCAAATATAAATTGTGAGGCATGACAGTTGCTCCCAGAATACCAAGTGCGATATATAACATAGCTGGGTTCGTTACAATTTCTGTTTTAGGAATAAAACCAACGGCAACAGCAGCAAAATCAGGTCTTGAGAAAATAAGTTCCATCACGAAACAAAAAGTAATTAGAGCGATTAAACTAATTACCATGGCCTCGATGTATCGGAAGCCCTTCTTTTGCAGCATAAGAACCAAAAGAACATCTAACGAAGTAAGAATGACGCCATAAATAAGCGGTATACCGAATAATAACTGTAACGCAATCGCGGCACCAATAACTTCTGCCAGGTCACATGCTGCAATAGCTAGCTCACATAACACCCATAGTCCGAATGAAACAGGCTTACTATAATGATCACGACAAGCTTGCGCTAAGTCTCGACCTGTAACAATTCCTAGACGGCCAGACAATGCTTGCAGCAGAATCGCCATCAAATTTGAAATTAAAATAACAGAAAGCAATGTATATCCGAATTTGGAGCCACCTGCTAAATCAGTTGCCCAATTTCCCGGATCCATATACCCTACGGCTACGAGATAGCCCGGGCCTACAAAAGCAAGAAGTTTACGGAAAAAACCCGCTTTCTTTGGCACGCGCATACTTTGATGAACTTCAGGCAGACTAGGCATTGGTGACTTGCCTTTCCATCCGTTGGACTCTTGCTCAACTTTTTTATATGCTATTCCCATATGATTACCTCATCTTTCGCAAGACCAATAATGTTGTTCAAAGGAAACTTTATTTGTAATTATACTATATAGCCCTATCTTATGCTATAGGTAAACAAACATGTGCATATAAAAAAAATTTTCCCTCAGGAAAGTTTTTACAAGGAGGTATGTAGGGATGTTGATCCGCCCAGTCGAAAGTAACCAAGACATCATTAAGGCTTATGAAATCGAAACTTCCGTTTTTTCAAAAGAGGTTGCTGCTGCACTAGAAGCTTTTCAAATGAGAAAACAACTATTTGGGGCTTATTTTCTTGTGGCAGAAAATGAGCTAGACCATCAAATTATCGGCGTAACGAATAGCGTAAAGATCTCTAATAAAGAAATAGCTGATGATAGTATCAAGCAAGTGACACAGTACGCTGAGGATGGACAATACCTCTGTGTTCTGACCATCGCCGTGCACCCGTCCCACCAACGTCGCGGAGTTGCCACTGAACTCCTGCAACGTATCATCGAAATAGCAAGAAAAGAGGGTTTGAAGGGCATTGTTTTAATGTGTGAAGAGCATTTAATTTCATTTTACGAAAAAAATGGATTTCTTTATGAAGCTCCTTCAGCTTCTAAGCATGCTGGCATCCAGTGGCATGAAATGAATTTAATATGGAAATAAATATCGCCTCAAGCAGGAATTCCGTTCTATCGTGCGAATATAATAATGAATAATCTTTGTATATTTATTAAACAAACAAAGAAGAAAGAGAATTTAACAACTACAGCTTAACAAGGGGGAAACTTTATGTCATATTTCATGGGCATAGATTTAGGAACTTCTGCAGTCAAATGCATTCTTGTCGATGACTCCGGTCAAGTAATTGGCAGCCATAGCGTTGAATATCCGCTTCAGCAGCCCCACCCCGGATGGGCAGAGCAGCATCCGGAGGATTGGTGGAACGCCACAGTCAAGGGGATCCGCGCTCTGTTAGAGAAAACAAGCGTCGCCGGCGAAGCCGTCGCTGGCATTGGCTTCTCCGGCCAGATGCACGGGTCGGTGTTCCTGGACGAAGCGCAGCAGGTGATCCGTCCTGCGCTGCTTTGGTGCGACCAGCGCACCGCGGAGCAGTGCGCTTACATCGAGTCGACCGTCGGCGAAGCCGAGCTTGGTCGACTAACGGGCAACCGGGCGCTGACCGGCTTCACCGCGCCCAAGGTCATTTGGCTCCGGCAGCATGAGCCGGAGAACTACGCGCGCGTTCGGCATCTGCTGCTGCCGAAGGACTACGTCAGGCTGCGCCTGACGGGAGCATTCGGCATGGACATGGCCGACGCAAGCGGCACCCTGCTGCTGGACGTCGCGCACCGCAGCTGGTCGCAGACCGTCACTGAGCGGCTGGACATTCCTATGGAATGGCTGCCGCCGCTCTATGAGTCCGGCGACGTGGCCGGACAGCTGCTGCCGGAAGCAGCCAGCCTAACCGGCCTAGCCGCAGGCACGCCGGTCGTCGCTGGCGGCGGCGACCAAGCTTGCGGCGCCGTAGGTGTTGGCGTTGTACGCCAAGGCATCGCCTCCGTGGCGCTCGGCACGTCCGGTGTCGTCTTCGTTCACGACGACACGTATCAAGTGGATGAAGCTTATCGGCTTCATTCCTTCTGTCACGGTGTGCCTGGCAAGTGGCACCGTATGGGGGTCATGCTGGCCGCCGGCGGCTCGTTCCAGTGGTGGCGCAACCACTTCGCGCACGAGGAGCTTGAGCGTGCGCAGCAGGAAGGCAAAGACGTCTACGAGATCCTGACGTCTGCAGCAGCCACAGCTCCCCTCGGGAGCGAAGGCTTGCTATTCCTGCCTTACTTATCCGGTGAGCGGACGCCGCACCCCGATCCGAAGGCTCGAGGCGCCTTCATCGGCCTCAACCTACGGCACGAGAAAGCACATCTCACCCGTGCCGTTCTCGAAGGCATTACCTTCGGGCTCCGCGACTCGCTGCAACTTATACGCGAGTCCGGCATTGAAGTCACTGAACTTCGCGTGAATGGCGGCGGTGCCAGAAGTCCGTTCTGGCGTCAAATGATCGCAGACATCTTTGGGATCCCTGTGGTCACCGTTAATTCCACAGACGGCCCTGCGTATGGCGCTGCGATTATGGCCGCTTCTGGCGTACTGCAAGAAGATATTGCTGCACTCTGCGAGAAATGGATTCATGTCACCGATCGCGCAGAACCAAATGTTGATAATCAAAAACAGTATGAAGCCTACTATCAAATATATCGTGGTCTTTATGGAACTCTTCAGAACACATTCCATCAGCTAAGTGATTTGGCTGGTCATTGAACATTAAAAAGAGGTTGAACAGGAATCCTCCTGATCAGCCTCTTTTTAATACAAAAAAACCCGCCTATGCCGTCCGATTTTGGTGCTTCAAACCCGCTCTCGCAGGTGGGTGTCCGCAGAGGTGTATTTGAGGTCCCCTTTCGAGGGCATGTCAACCACACTTCAATGTAGGTCTCCCTAGAAACAGTCATTGGTTTAAAACAACTTAAAACCGTTACGAACATCGCAGGATTCTTTTGTATTTCTTATTATAGTGCCGTACCGGTTGATTATCAACTGGTAGGTTTAGTCTCTAGTCTTTTCATTCTCATCTTTTTTATGCAAGCTAATTTCGGACTTACTGTCTTCTTCACCGTCAGCTATAGCTTCTGCATGATTTTGAGCTTCCTCTTCTTGCGCTTCAGCCAGCCTCTGTTGTTCCTTCTCTTCTAGCTCTTGCTGCTTCGTTTGGAGCTTGGTGAAGCTGCGATTAAACTGCCAGAACGAGAAAGTTGCCATAATACTTCCCATAAAGAAAACAACAAGGAAGAAATTAAATTTGGTCACACAAATGTAAAGGATAGCTCCGTTACAGAGCAACAGAACAATCGAGTTAATTGGATTCCCAATGGTAATCAATACGGCATTCTTCAAGATTTGTAAAACCTTCATATGCAAATGAACCATAATCGAGAAGAAATTGAACAACGAAATGATAATAATGACCGTGAAAGCGATAAATAATACGGCCAATAATTTCAGTGAACTTCCTTGCTTTAAATAAAAGAAGTAGTTCACCGCAATGATAACGAAAATGATTACGAAGAAAATGCCACCAACCATGCTTTGTAGATAGTTTTCTTTATATCCACGGAAAAAAGTTTTCAAAAGTGGTACATCTTCTTCACCTGTAACCCATTTCCGAGCTACAGCAAACATCGCGGAAGTTGCAGGAAATAAAGTAAACGGTGCCAAAATGGCGATAATGGGTAGCGATGCCTTCAATGCATCAACCGATGGACTCACCAACCCCATAAAAGCAAAAAAGAAAACCGGAATCGAACATAACATCCAAAGCAGATTAATGACGGATAAACGCATAATCCACTCCGATATTCTGTACAGTCCTCCCATAACTCCTCTAAACTCCAAAACTGCTTCCTCCTTAGCGTTTCCTTTGGGAAACTTTCTACGTTGATTGTTAAAACGCATACATCTTAAGTTGTCTTACTTTTTCATTGGTTTAATTATAGCCTATTTTTCAACATATAGGTAGACGTCTAGTCGTTCTAGGTTCTTTTACATAGTATAGTATTGTCAAAAAGAACTACCCCCAAATCATTTTCAGGAGGTTGATACTAGTGTCTCATCCAGTGGGAATGCCCGCAGGTGTCATTTTGGTGCTTTTCATCTTACTTGTAATCATCACTTGCACTTTCGTACTGTAAATCACATATACCATGCTAAAAAGGCGAAGATCCTACTGGATCTCCGCCTCTCTTTATTGGGGTTATAACCTTATTTATTCACTAGCGTATCTTCGCTCTTACGAGGAGCTCTGGAACGATCACGGTTACCGGAGTTGTTGCTTCCGTACTCACGGTTTCTGGAAGATGAACTGCTTCCACCTTCTCTGTTTGAACCATAATCTCTGCTATCTTTACGCGGGTAACGGGAGTTCGAGCTGCTGGAACCAGTACCTGAGCTGTAACCGCCGCCTTGACGACGTTCTCCTGATCCTGAGCCATAGCCGCCGCCAACTCGTCTACCTGAGCTACGTACATCGAATTTTTTCTTTCTTGCACGAATCGGATCTTCTGGTGTTAACTCAATATTCGTTTCCTTTTTGTCACCAGTCAACAGCTTCATAGCTGCAGCAAGGAGATTTACGGAATCATATTGTTCTAACATTTGAATAGCTAAGCCTTTGAATTCTGCTTGTGTATCATTTTGAAGCACATCAAGAATACGCTCAGCTGTCATTTTTTGTTTACCTTCAATGGCTTCAGCCAAGCTAGGTAATGGTTTTTTGTTAATTTTGTGACGAGTAACTTTCTCAATAAAGTGCAAGTGATCGATTTCTCTTGGTGTTACGAAGGTCCAAGCTGTACCTTCTTTACCAGCGCGGCCTGTACGACCGATACGGTGAACATAGCTTTCTGGATCTTGCGGTAGGTCAAAGTTAATTACGTGAGTAACGCCGGATACATCTAAACCACGCGCAGCAACGTCTGTAGCTACAAGGACATCAATGCTGCCGTCACGGAATTTTCTCATCACGTTATCACGTTGATTTTGGGACAAGTCGCCATGAAGACCTTCAGCTGCATAGCCTCTTTTTTGAAGAGCTTCTGCCAATTCATCAACGCGACGTTTTGTACGACCGAAGATGATGGCTAGATCTGGAGCTTCCATGTCGATCAAACGGCTAAGCGCTTCGAATTTTTGTTTTTCGTGCAATTCGATATATGCTTGGTCAATCAAAGGAGCACTAACTTGTTTCGGGATAACCGATACGTGCTCAGGATTACGAAGAAACTGTTGTGCCAATTTTTGAATATTAGTTGGCATTGTTGCAGAGAACAACATCGTATGACGCTCTTCTGGAACCAATTTCAAAATGGATTGGATATCATCCATGAAACCCATGTCAAGCATTTCATCCGCTTCATCCAGAACCACTGTTTGTACATCGTCTAATTTGATTGTTTTACGGTTAATATGGTCAAGTAGACGTCCCGGTGTACCAATAATGATTTGCGGTTTTTTCTTCAAAGCACGAATTTGTTTAACGATATCCTGTCCACCATAGATGGGCAAGGAACGAATGCCTTTGAAACGACCGAGTTTCTCAATCTCTTCCGCAACCTGGATGGCAAGTTCCCGTGTAGGACACATGATAAGAGCAGAAATGCGCTCTTCTTTTGTATTGATTTTGTGAATAAGCGGAATACCGAAAGCCGCTGTTTTACCAGTTCCTGTTTGTGCTTGACCAATCAAATCCCGGCCTTCCATAGCCAATGGGATCGTTTTTTCTTGGATTGGCGTGGATTCTTCAAAGCCCATCTCCGTAACAGCGCGTAAAATCGCCGGCTCTAAACCAAACTCCTGAAATGTTTTCAAATATATTCAATCTCCTTTTGTACAGGGCAGGCTAATGCCTTGTATCTTTTTTACCCTTAAGTACGACTTCCTATCCGTGTCTATAGTTTTATTGGTGGAATACACTTTTGATTTAACATCTTCCATGATCCAACTGGCCGCCCTTAAGAACATCTAAAATATTATAGCACAAGTCATACACACATTTCCAGTGGCGTCTTACATAATGAGAACGAAACCTAACGCATAAGCTATACGTATTACTAGGTAGAACAATAAACGGAATAGAGGAGAGTTTCCAATGTCCATATTTAAACGAGTCAGCAGCATCCTGCGTAGTCAAAAACAAGAACCAACAACAACACCTATAGGTAATCCCCTTGAAGATGCTCGAGTTGGAGATATTGTTAATGTAGATTTAGAGGAGTATGTTGTATCCGGCAAGGTCATTTATTTTGACCGCGGGTTTGCTCCACATCGTTACGCTTATTATTTACAAAACGGCAAAAATATTCAGTGTTTGATTGTGGAAAAAGGGCGAACTTACGACTGCTTCCTTTGCAGCTTTGTCGAAGGTGCTCTTGATGATCCCAATGATGTTCCTACTCGTTTGGAGCTTGACGAAGATGTTACATTTGATTTGGAGTTTCATCGCAATGACGTCTCTAGGACTGAAGGAAATACAGACTTCCGCAGCGGAGACGACATCATCTTTTGGAGATATTTTGGACCGGACCGTAGATTCTTCTTCCTCCAATGGCAGGATGGCAAATTTATTGCTCTTGAGGGAGAGCGCACACCGGGCAATCAGATCAAATTTTTGAAATCGACGCCCTAGACAACCTATGTTATCATTAGTAATGTTTGGAAAGGAGGGATTACTGAAAAGTGAAAAGATGGACTTCATGGGTTTCTTTCATATTGATCATCGCCCTTCTAACCGCGTGCGGCGCTGATGCCGGACGTTATATTAAAGATCAGTATCCGTTAGTTAGTGTTGACGGCAAAGGAAGCAATCTCTCCAAAGTTTATTTAGTTGAAAATAAAAGCGTCCCTGCTGTGGCAACTGAGCTAGCGGCAAAAGAGTCACCGAAGGAAAAGAGCAAAGAATCCGACGATCAAATGTTCCTTGTTTATAATGATAAAGTCATTAACGTCCAAAAGGACCCCAGCGATAGTAAAAACACGCTTGTTCAGATCGATAGTATTGAATATGCCAAATCGCATTATGACTCCTCGTTCCTACAAGGTTATTTAACAGCCACTCTGCTTCAATCCTTATTCGGCGGAGGATGGTTCAATAATAAACGGCCTTACGACGACTATAGAGGCTATACCCGGACACCGACTTATAATGCAGGTAGCGGTAAGGCGACTACGCCAACAACGGATGTTTCGAAGGATAAGAAACCAACAACGTCAGATCGAACGGGCAGCTTCAAGAGCGGTACAGGCACACCAAATTCAGGCAGCAGCTCCACAACACGTAAAAACGACGGTTCAACTACGAATAAGGTAACGAAACCTTCTACTAATTCGCCAAGCACTTCTAAAAAGACGGGCTCTTTCAAAAGACGCTGATTCTTTCCTCTAAAAAGCTGTGTTCCATAAAGTGGACACAGCTTTTTTTCATTTTAAAGGATTAACTTATTTCCATTAAAGTCCATTTAATTTACCAAAGGTAAATTAAGATTGAAGTTTTAGAAGAATGAATTATACTTGCTTTATGCTGCATACTATTTTAGAGGTGATTTTTTTTGAAAAAGGCGCTAGATGCTTTCATCATTCTAGTTGGCGCACTGCTTGTCGCAGTCGGCTTCAACATGTTCCTCATTCCTCACCAACTGCTTAGCGGCGGGGTTTCTGGATTTGCCATGATTATTGGTTATTTCACAAATTTTAACATTGGTTTCTTGTATTTATTGTTTAACCTGCCATTGATGATCTGGGGATTGGTTTCAATTGGACGTAGATTTATTATGATCAGTGTAGCGTCGGTCATATTAACAGTATGGCTTATGCAAATTTTGCCTACAAGCTATGTCGCTCAGGATTCCATGCTTGGTGCTGTCTTTGGGGGAGTCCTTATCGGTATAGGAAGCGGTATCACGTTGCGTATAGGTGGCTCGAGTGGAGGCTTTGATATTGTTGGCTTGATTTTAACCCGAAAATTTGACTTCCCTCTCGGTACCCTTCTATCAGCCATGAACGGTGTGGTCATTGTTGCACTTGGCTATTTCAAGCATAATTGGGACCTTGCTCTTTACTCAATGCTTGCCATCTATATTAGCGGGAAAGTTGTCGATACCATACATATTCGCCACGTCAAAGTGACCGCCTTCATTGTAACGAAACAAAAGGATGAGTTGATTAACGAGCTGCTTCTGCTGCCTAGAGGTGTTACTTTAGTTAAGACGGAAGGCGCTTATACGAAACAGCAGCATGATATGTTAATGACCGTCACAACACGCTATGAACTCGTAGAATTAAAGCGAATTATTAAAAAGATAGACCCGAAAGCATTCGTGAATATCGTGGAAACCGTTGGTGTCGTCGGCGAATTCCGCAAGCTTAAATGATTAATCGTGCAATCAGCCTCTTTATTCCAAGTTGAATTGTGTTATAATGATACTAATTTCATATAGTTCTGGTTTCATCGTGAGTGGTTCAGGCGTAGTTCTTATTCTAATCTTTTGATTGGAAGGGTGATGCTTGTGGAGACAGTCAAATTATCCAGGATTGTAATGAAATTAACACCCGAGTTGTATCCCTTCTTAACCAGCTATGAGCTGGACTCCGAGATCGTCCTCCGATTTGGCATTGAGGCGCTCGAAGCAGAAGATGTCATGGAAATTATTCAGTTCAGTATTACGGAACATCATAAAGACGCCCTGTATCATTAAGGGGCGTCTTTTTCTGGTCAACTTTATTTAGATAATGTTATTGAGTTTGTAATAATTAGGGTATATAGGTTATGATAAGAACATGGTATACTAGAGCTAAGATAAACTAATGGAGGTGTCTGGAATGGGAGCATTATCTCCTTGGCACATCATCTTAATTGCAATTGTTGCCCTTCTTTTGTTTGGGCCTAATAAACTGCCTGAACTTGGCAGAGGTTTTGGCAAAATGTTTCGTGAATTTAAAGATGCAACGAATGGAAATGGCGGTAATTCATCTGCCGATGATCAGCCAGTACCGGTTCGTAAAGAGATTAATCCTGCAGAGGTCACGAATACAGAATCAGGACAAGTTCACAAGTAAGTGCAAACACCCGGCTAATTTGGCTACCGGGTGTTTTTTATTATTAGCTTTTTCTACGCATTACGGCTTGAGTTCCGAAAAACATACCTGCTGCTATTGCCGACATTACTGACGCAAACACATACATGCTTGCGCCTCCCCACTGCTCGCTCAACCATCCGCCCACTGAACCGCCGATAATACCTGCAAGCCCCATGAACACCATCGCAAGAATGGATTGACCCGTTGAGCCAAATTGCTCCGGAAGCAGACGCACGACATACTGTACCGCAACGATCCACAGAACAGCAAAGGTGACCATATGCGTTGTCTGTAAACCAATTAGCACCCATGGATCGCTGAAGAGCGTGTAGAGTAACCAACGGATTGTGTATAAGACTGAAACGATACCTAAGATGGTCAGTTCGTGATAACGATGTATGTACCGATTGATATACGCAAATACCGGAATTTCAGTGCATGCCGCAATGGCCCAAGCCCAGCTGACCATTGAGTCCGTAGCACCTAATTTATTCAAATATAAACCTAATAGTGCATCGTTCATACGATGCGGAATAGATATTATCAGAACCATGATCATAAACCATAAGAAGTTTTTATTTTTGAAAATCGTACCGATCGCACTTAATGTTATTCGCTGTCCGCTGCCCTTCTCGTCTTTGATAAAAGCTAGCAATAGAAATGGGAAGATCCACAACGCCCAATAAAAATAAGGTATGTTGGCTACTCCCCCTAATTCATTGAGTAAAAGACCTGAAACTAGAGCAACACCCGAGAATCCAATAGAACCCCATAATCGTACGGATCCATACGACATCCCACGCTGCGCCGTTGATTTAACAACCAAATTGTCGATGAGTGGAATGGATGGCAGTAAGAAGAAGTAAAGCAGTAAAATAAATCCAAGTGTAAGCCCGAAGCCTTTTGTTAAAAACAATCCAAAACTTCCCAGTAAGGAAAGGCTCCAAAGTAAAAACACGATGTTCCTCACGGAGTTGAACCGGTCGCTGACATATCCCCAAAATGGCTGAGCGAAAATGGAGATAAATGGACCAATCATCATTAAGAGTCCAATCTCACTAGCTGAATAGCCTTTACTATTCAAATATAAAGGTAAATAGGGCAATAAAATGGCACTAGAAGCATAGTAAAAAAAATTCACACCAGATAATGAAATAATTTGTTTATCAAGTTTCAATGAACGACTACCTTCTTTCTACAAACCTCTACAAATTTCCTCTGTGCGTAGTTTCCCGCTTGCTTTATAATAAAAGCTAGAAACAATGATTGGAGAGGACTTATACATCATGGAAATATTACTTGCTTCACTCGCCCTAATCTGGGGCAACGTAACAGCCGCTAACCCGGATGCCAGCTTTGAACAGCTCGTGCAAGCTTCTCTGAATGCGAAGAATGCTGTTGCGATTGTTCAACCCAATCCGTCCCAAGAGACGGATCCACTCGCTCCAGTCAACAAACAGGACCCACAGAAGGATGCCCCTGTTGTTAAAGGTATTTACGTAACAGCCCATAGCGCTGGAGGTTCACGCCTAAACACACTTGTAAAACTTCTGGACGACACGGAACTTAACTCCATGGTTATCGATGTTAAGGATGATTGGGGTTACATAACATGGCAAACAGGGAACGCAGAGCTTGAGGCGATGGGAACAACACAGAAAATTATTGGTAATATGCCAGGTTTAATGAGTACCTTGAATGAACATCATATTTATCCAATCGGCCGTATCGTTGTATTCAAGGACACGGTTCTTGCCAAGAAGAAACCAGAATGGTCTTTCGTCAATCCAGATGGAACTCTGTGGGGCAACGGTAAGAACCCACCGGACAGCTTCGTAAATCCGTATAACAAAGAAGTATGGGACTACAATATCGCAGTAGCAAAAGAGGCCGTAAAAGCTGGATTTAAAGAAATTCAATTCGACTACGTCCGATTCCCGGAAGGCTTCGAGAAAAGAGCTGACATTCTCAAATATACGAAAGATGAACGTTCACGTATTGATGCTGTCGCTTCTTTCGTCAAATATGCCAAAGAACAATTGCAGCCACTTGGTGTTCGTGTATCTGTTGATATATTTGGTTATGCGGCCTCTGTTCCGGCAGCCGAAGGCATTGGTCAAGATTTCGAGAAAATCTCTCAAAATGTCGATGTCATCGCTCCCATGATTTATCCAAGTCATTACAGCACAGGCTGGTTTGGCTCCAAAGTGCCGGATGCTGCGCCTTTTGTCACTATCGATGGAGCATCTAAGGATACAACCAAGAAGTTAGAAGCCATTGATAAAAAAGGTTGGAAGCCGATAGTTCGCCCTTGGATTCAAGATTTCACCGCTTCTTGGGTACCTGGTTATATCAAGTACGGCAAACATGAAGTGGAAGAACAAATACGGGCTTTGAAAGAAAACGGCGTCAATGAGTTCCTGCTATGGAACGCCAATAACAACTACACACCTGATGTAAAATACTAACTTGGAGACACCCTGGGAGCACTAAGAGCTCTCGGGGTGTTTACTTTCGTTTTCGGTTTGATTTATCATGTAATCAGGATTCATGTTACCAGAATTACCGGAGATATGTACAATCAAAGAATCTTATAGATTGACTTTATTATTCTCAATGACATAAAAGGAGTTGAAAAGCAATGAATATTGTCGCCATAACTGGAATGGATTTGACTTCCATGCAAAAGCAGATGCCGCAAGACTTGAAGGAACGCTGCCAATTTCATTGGTTTAAATCTTCAAGTGAAGCTGGGGAATACATAGCAGATGCAGATGTTATGATCACGGCTGGCCTAATGAATCCTGACATCCTCAAGAAGGCGGATAAGCTGAAATGGATGCAAACCATATCGGCTGGCGTTGATAAGCTTCCTCTCCAAGAGTTAGCACGGCGTAATGTCATACTAACCAATGCCCGTGGGGTACATACGATCCAGATGAGTGAATTTACGCTAAGTCTCATGCTGCAATGGGTTCGTAAGGCGAATCTTCTCCATGAGCGTCAGCAAAGTAAAGTATGGAACAACCAAGTCAGTTTCGGTGAGCTTTATGGTAAAACAATTGGCATTATTGGTGCTGGCGCTATTGGCGAAGCGGTTGCTCGCAAAGCTAAGGCTTTTGATATGACAGTCATTGGGCTGAATCGTTCCGGTTCGCCTGGGCCTGCCTTTGATTCGACGGTCAGCGGAGAAGAAGGTTTAACGTCTTTGCTTTCACAAAGTGATTTCGTCGTTCTTCTACTTCCTAGCACAGCTAAGACGCGAGGTTTCTTGACCAAAGAACATCTTCGCTTAATGAAACCAAGTGCTTTTTTAATCAATTTGGCTCGCGGTGATGTCATTGATGAAGAGGATTTGATCCATGCGCTGCAAGACGGCAAGCTGGCAGGCGCTGCGCTCGATGTTTTTGAGCAGGAGCCATTACCTTTAACTTCTCCCCTATGGAGCATGGATAATGTTATTCTTACTCCGCATATCGCTGGAGCTTCCATTCACTATACAGAGCGAGTTTCCACGATTTTTTATCATAATTTGAAAGCTATTTTAGATGGCACCGAAATGATGAATGTCGTTGATTTAACAGAAGGCTATTAACATACGATAACGTACCGCATCCCAAAGTTGAACTTCTAAGGATGCGGTACGTTATTTTATTTATTCGGTATGGCAGTGAGCCCTCTCATATACGGTCTCAGTGCGGCTGGCAGATAAATCGAACCATCTGCTTGCTGATGATTCTCTAGTAACGGAATTAGAATTCTTGGTGTGGCGACAGCTGTATTATTAAGGGTATAGCAATAACGAAGCTCACCATTCTTATCTCGATATCGCAAGCCGCTGCGGCGAGCTTGAAAGTCAAGAAGGCTTGACGACGAATGTGTTTCGCCATAAGCATTACGGCTTGGCATCCATGTCTCAATGTCATATTGCTTGTAGTTTTTGGCGCCCATATCTCCCGTACATACGGCAACAACACGATAAGGAAGCTCAAGTAAACCTAGAATATCCTCCGCATTCCGTGTGATTTGATCTAACATTTGATCTGCAGTGGTGGGATCATTCTCACAAAGAATCACCTGCTCGACTTTGGCAAATTGATGTACACGATATAATCCGCGTACATCTCTACCTGCTGAACCTGCTTCTTTACGGAAACAATTCGATACGGCTGCCAGTTGTATCGGCCCTTTTGATAAATCAATAATTTCATCCGCATAATACGAAACCAATGGAGCTTCCGATGTGCCAACTAACCATTTATTTTCATCCTGAAATTCGTAGGTCTGGTCCTTCCCAGCTGGGAAAAAGCCAGCATTCTGCAGCGTCTCTTCCCGTACCATCAGCGGAACATCCATCACCGTAAAACCTCGGTCAGATAGCAAATCAAGAGCAAGCTGCTGAACAGCCCTGTGTAAGTATAGCCCCATCCCTTTGAGGTAGTAATTCCTGCTTCCAGCCACCTTCACTCCGCGAGGGAAATCGAATAAATCCAGCGCCTCCCCGATTTGCATATGATCACGAGGTTCAAATTTAAACGAGGTTGGCTGACCCACCTCTTTCTGTACAACATTATCTTGATCCGTAGCCCCGAGTGGCGTATCAGGTGAAGCCAGATTCGGTACCGTAAGCATTAGTCCCTTGAACCGCTCCTCCAGTTTCGCAAGCTCCTCTTCGTACTCCGTTAATGTTCGATTCCAGCCGCGAACCTGATCTTTTAAAGCCTCGGCTTCTCTCTTGTTCTGCTCAGCCATACACTGGGCAATCTGAGCGGATGCACGATTGCGTTCTGTGCGCAGCTGATCCACTTGATGATGCAGCAGCCTTTTCTTCTCATCTACCTCAAGCAGCTCATCCAGTGGACATTCTACACCTTTATTTTGAGCCGCTTCCTTCACTTGGTCCTGATGCATTCGAATCCATTTGATATCCAACATACCACTCACCGCTTCCTTTTCTTTGATTTGAAAAAGACAAAGAACGCCCCTGTCCGATTGGGACGAGGAGCGTTCTGCTCGCGGTGCCACCCAACTTGATGACGACATTAACATGTCATCATCCGCTTGGTTCCGCGATAACGGGCGGTGCCGGTTTATTTAGAGTAAGGCGTTGTATTCTGCGCCTTACCGATCATGAACGTCTCCGAGTTGGATGCTCTTCACAGACCTAATGTCGCTTTGTATATTGAACGAAATTATAAACGAAGATATGATACAGGTCAATAGCGTTTGTTCCAATGTAGTCCTATTGGGATAAACGACTTGCCAATTCATAAAGTTCTGTATTGAAAGGACGCTTTGTATTTACAACTAAATCAATATCGGTAGCTACTAATTCACCTTTGATCACACCGCATGCTTTGGAAGAATCGCCTTCCATGAGCTTACGTACAGCGAAATCACCAAGACGGCTTGCCAAGATTCGGTCATTGTGAGTAGGAGCTCCTCCGCGTTGAATATGACCAAGAACAGTTACACGAGGCTCAATACCAACATACTCGTTAATCTGTTTAGCAATCCCATCACCGGATCCCGCTCCTTCAGCAACGAGAATAATACTGTGACGTTTACCATGGGAGAAGTTATCCTTCATACGGTTAGCCACTTCATTAATGTCGACTTCAACTTCAGGAACGATAATCGTTTCCGCACCGCTAGCTAATCCTGCGTATAGTGCGATCTCACCGCAATGACGCCCCATGACTTCTACTACGGATGAACGTTCATGCGATGTCATCGTATCACGAAGCTTGTTGATCGCATCCACAACAATGCTTACTGCTGTATCGAAACCGATCGTAAAGTCAGTGAATGGGATGTCATTGTCAATTGTACCCGGCAGACCCATCGTTTTGATTCCCAACTTGCTTAGCTTATTGGCACCTTGATAAGATCCATCTCCACCAATAACGACTAAACCATCGATGCCGCGCTTACGTAAGTTATCGGCTGCAATTTGTTGGCCTTCTGGCGTTAAAAACTCTTTACAACGAGCCGTTTGTAGAATGGTCCCCCCACGTTGAATGATATCTCCAACACTGCGCAAATCCATTTGGCGAATATCATCGTTAATTAAACCATGGTATCCACGTTGTACGGCATAAACTTCGAGACCATGGAATAATGCGCTTCTTACAACCGCACGGACGGCCGCATTCATTCCCTGAGAGTCTCCGCCGCTTGTTAGAACGGCAATTGATTTTACTGCTGACATTTCAATTCCTCCTTCAAATTACTTCTGAATGTCATTCATGATGACGTACGGATGTACATGCTATTTAGCCAGAAAAATAACCGGGTTAACGGACTATTTTTCATAAGACGCTTCGATACTTTCTTCACTTGCTGTTGGCCGTTGACCTTAGGATCCGACAAATAGAGCGCAAGCAAACCTTCGATTATCATACGATGAAATCGCGGATGTTCCAAGAACAAAATTTTGCTGCGAGCCTCTTGCACGATAAAGGCAATTCTCTCTACGGTTGCTTCCATAGATTCATAATAACTGCAAAAGTTCAGGTCTCCACCCAAAATATCTTCTTCCTGATCGATTAAATAATCAAGTAGAATATGCAGCCCGCACACATAAGGGAAATAAGCCTCCCGTATCGAATCGACCTGTTTTTCACTCAAATGAGGATCACAAGCCGCAAGGAAAAGCATAAACATGCCTAACGTTGAACCTGTGGCTGCTGCAAATTCATTCCAAGAAATTTGGCTATACCTATGATGATGTTGATCCCACCACTGATGTAGCTCAGGCTCCCGCATATCCTTGCGAATATGCTTGTACACCTGTAAATCGCAGTACAAGGCCACGAATTCTCGCACCTGATCGGCTACTTGTTTATAGGACGGAAGCAGACTAATACAAGACTGACACTTTTGGACGAGATCTGTTAAGTAGTCTCCGTCCTCTTTCTCTTGTCTGTATGCATAGTAATCGTTCAAAGGCTTAGAGGGATCAACAGCATCCAGCATCGATTGGTGCAATTGACGGAAATCCTGGGGATCCAAGGATGTGCTTCGGTCACATAGATTATCTAAATAATCGCTAATCGTTTGAAACGCAACAATGAGCGGGATGAGTACATGACGCATCGATAAATTAGCAGCCGCATAAACAGCGCCACCTTGACAATGAAATTGTTTTGTAGCGATGCTAGCAAGTGCTTGGGTACGCAGCTCACTATCTGGGATATTTTCCGCCTTTGCTTTCCACATGGAAAGCTGATCGCTTACGTCCGGTAAAATATATCGGTACACCCTGACCATTAATCGTATTGGGCCTTGTGGAACCTTTGTGCTACTTCTGTCCAATTGCTTCAAGCAGACTTCCTCCACAACTTTGTTCATAGCAATACTGCAACAATAACTGCATTTCATATCGTTGAATATGCCGCAACCATTGATCAACAATAGGATTTTGAACCAGGGATACTTGTAACTCGACGATATCGATGAAGACACAAGGGATCCATTCCGGAGAAGTAATCAGCACTTCAAGCTTCTGACGAAGGGCTTCATTGTCCAAATCCGCAAAGTCTTTTACTGTCAAATATTCACTCACAAATTGTAGTAAGTTAGAGAAAATGGGATGATGACCAACATCGTTGAACCAATACTTCGCATTGCTGTAGTCCCCCTCCATCCGATGCATCAAAGCATGCCAATAGCTGCCTGTTGCATTCGTGATTTCCTGGGCAATATCATGGGATTTATCTAAACTCTCATTCAGTAAAAAAAGACCCGCTTTAATCGCCAATCCATAAGACTCTTGCCCCGGACTGCCTTGAGTCATCATAGCTGGGACAAGCGCTTCAATGCGTGCATCCATGCTTCCATCCCATTCTTCAATTGGATATAAAGCAGGCAGATGCTCCAAGAGCGGCTTTGCAATAGCTTCCAGCCAGTTATCCCCATCCTTATTGCTATGCATGCAGTCATTCTCCCTTCATTGACAACCATTATTGGTGGGTTTTCGATTCCAATTCCTGATTCGCCCGGAACCAAAGATGAAGATCATTTATGATAGAAGCTACGTCAGCAATTTCGGAATTCAAACGACATGATGTGGGAAAATCGTCTTCCTTGTCCAGCTGATTTTGTTTGTAAATAATCGTCGTTTCTAACTTCATAATACGGTCAGGTATGGCACCGCGAATTTGTTCCCAATGTAATAGAATATCGACACGCACACTGGGCGGATAAGAATCCCACTCTTCTTCTAACACAGGAATCTCAATTCCGAGCCTGGCATCATACTGGAAATAGCAGCTCATTCTTCTGTTAAACCTCCTTGCAGTAAAAACATGCTGCGACTTGTTCAAGAAACATTCTACCTTTAAATGTATCACTTCAAACCTTGGGTTTCCAGTTAAAATTGTATGTCAACCTGATTTCATTTTCTGGTATACTTAAATAACGTTTTTAAAAGGGAATATTTAGTAAGAGTTCCTCTTACGAAGCTAGTTTTGCTCGAGCAAAACTCTAAGGAGTGCGATTTGGATGACCGCTAAGACAATCAAAGAAAACATCACATGGAAACAGCTTATCTCCTTTTTCCTCCCCCTCGGCCTTTCCGCAACACTAGTTACCCTCTCGCATGTTATTATCAACAGCACCTTGGCCAGGGCCGATAATCCGGAAGTGGTCATTGCCAGCTATGCGCTGCCTTTAAGCTTACTTGGCCTAACCGAAAGACCCGTTGTTTTGCTGCGGCAAGCTTGCTCAGCACTTGTAAGAGACCGCATCTCATTTCGAGCCATGGCAGCAGTTAGTACATATGTATTCGCGTGTATCATCCTAATTGGTCTCATTATATGTTATACACCTGTTGGGGAATGGGTATTTCTTTATTTTTTTGGAGTTGAACGTGAGCTGTTAGACACTACACTTAGTGTTTATCGCATCTTGATGTATGTGAGCATTTTCTCAGGACTGCGGTGCTTATTTCACGGTATCATTATTTTTAATATGAGGACCAAATGGTTGACCATTGGTATGTGTGTGCGAATCATCGCCATGTATTTGTTATCGTTATATTTTATTACGACAAATCATGTTTCTAGCGGCCGTGTTGGCGCCATTATTTTCTTAGTGGGAATGATTATTGAAGCTATGGTTGCTGTATGGGAAGGAACTAACTTACTTCGAACCATCATACCAGAAAAGGCCCCTAATCATCCGATTGAAACCAAACAACAAATTTTCAGCTTCTATAAGCCCCTTTTATATTCTTCGATCATTGCCGTCATCATTGGACCCGCCATAAATGCCATATTAGGCAAAACAACGCATATTCATTTAGCGATATCTTCTTATGCGATTGCCGGTTCCTTGACGCAATTGGTTTTGAGCTTCTTCTCTTATATTCATCAAATTGTTTTGAATTTCTATCGCAAAGATGCCAGAAGTGTCGTACGTTTCGTAATCCTTCTTAGCTTTATACCAGGAGCATTAATCGCAATTCTTGCCTATACATCTCTCGGACCTTGGTTTATGACACATGTCATGGGTGTTAATTCCGAACTGATGCATGCAAGCTTACTAGCCATGCGTATATTTATGATCATGACAATTGTATTCCCGTGGCTTGATTACATGAACGGCATTATTATGCTGAGAGGCCAAACGAAAATCATGGTTTTCTCTCAAACTGCGAATGCTATCGTTACCGTGTTAACCTTATTCATCGTCATAGCCAATGCACCCGGTTGGAATGGCTTGATCGGTGCTCTCGCGCAATCGGTTGGTATGCTTGCAGAGCTTCTAGTCGTGCTTTTTGTACTCAAACGAACGTCCGAAAACGGACAAACGAATTTTTCTACAGAAAATTTGTAAAGAAATCGAGTGATAACTACTGATGAAAACGTCTATATCTACAAAGCCACAAGACCATCTGCTCAAATTGTTCACGTTTTCCTTTTTTATGACAATGGGGATTGTTGTTACTTTTTTCCCGCTTTACTTTGATTACAAAGGATATTCCAAGCTTCAAATCGGTTTGCTATATGCCATAGGGCCACTGATTGGGATAGCAACCAACTTGCTGTGGGGATTTCTTAGTGATCGCTTCCAAACGGTTAAGAAAATCATGATCATTCTGATTATTGGGCAGCTGATCACTGCGATCTTGGTATTTACCGCAGGCTGGTTCTCCTTGCTATACATATGTTTAGCGATGTTTTTCTTCTTCCAGCAGCCCGTAAATTCATTGAATGACAGCCAGTTAATGCTAAGTATTCGAGATAGCGGTAAAAGCTATGCCTCTTTCCGCGTCTGGGGGTCCATCGGTTTCGCCGTATCTGCCGGAGGTTTTGGGTTAATTCTTAGATACTACGGCACAGGGCTAACGCCAGTACTATGCCTGCTTACCATCAGCTGCACGTTAGTCATTATCTTCTTGTTAAAAGATGCGCGCCAAGGCGGCAAGAAAATGGCATTCGGAGGCATGCTCGATATCATTCGATCCAAGAAGTTCGTCTGGTTCTTAGTATTAATTATTATTATGTCCGTTTCACATCGTTTCAACGATGGATTCCTAGCCTTGTACATGCGCCAGCTTGGGGCATCTGATTCCCTGATTGGCTATGCTTGGATGACCTCGGCACTGAGTGAAATTCCGGTGTTTTTCTTTCTAAGCAAACATGGACATAGGTTCAAAGAATTACCCCTGCTTGCCTTCGCCGGAATCATATATGCCGTTCGTTTCTTCATTATGGGTTCTATTCAAGATCCCGCTTGGGTCATTGGGGTTCAATTGTTACACAGTTTAACATTCGGTATCTTCTTATTTACGGCTAATCGCTATATTAGCCAAATTATTCCTGATGAATATCGCTCTTCTGGGCAAGCCATCTTCGCTGTGGCATGGTCAAGTATTGCAGGACTAATTAGCGGCACGTTGGGCGGTTGGATTTTTGATTTAGCTGGTGGAAGCACTGTCTATATCATTGCAGCTTGCTTATCGATCGTCGCGGCTATTGGGTTTCTGGGCACTCATATTTTTCAAAACGATGAAGGTGAAAGTATGCCAAGTGGCCGCTAAGTTTTAAATTGAAAGGGTTGATCACGTGTTAGCCATTGAACGGTTATCTCACAGCTTCCGCACAGGCCAAGAAGAAACTCCCGTTCTTCATGAGCTGAATTTCCGAGTAGAGCAAGGAGAAATGGTTGCTCTGCTCGGCAGTTCAGGCTCTGGGAAATCAACACTGCTAAATTTAATGGCAGGCCTAATGAAGCCCACCCGTGGCAGTATTTTAATCGCTGGACAGGCCATAGAGAAAATGAGCGAAAACCGCTTGGCGGAATTTCGGCGGACTCATATCGGATTTATCTTCCAATCTTATGAATTAATACCACATTTAACCGTTCGCGAGAATGTGGAACTGCCACTTGTCTTCCAAAGTGTCGCAAGTCATGAACGTAAACAAAGAGCGTTGGCTCTCCTGCAGCAAGTTGGTATCGGGGATAAATCTGATATGTTTCCTTCACAGTTATCTGGAGGACAACAACAACGTGTCAGTATTGCCCGATCCTTGATTACGAATCCAGCTATCGTCTTTGCTGATGAACCAACAGGTAATCTGGATACGAAAACGGAGAAAGAGATCATCGATCTACTCATTGATTTGAACCAGAATGGCATTACGTTCGTTATTGTTACCCATGAGCATGAAGTTGCACGCAGAACGCAGCGCATTTTGCAGCTTCGCGATGGTTATTTACTGGAAGGAAACGAGCAGGAAGGTGAAGCTGGATGAAACTTAAGGATTACCTTCGTCTAGGCTGGGACCAACTGCAGCGACGCAAGGTT
The DNA here is from genome assembly GCF_055396115.1 of Paenibacillus sp. WG02. NCBI lineage: Bacteria > Bacillati > Bacillota > Bacilli > Caryophanales > Paenibacillaceae > Paenibacillus > Paenibacillus sp. WG02. Next base: position 6,260,119 of record NZ_AP036016.1, read on the forward strand.
GTGACAGCGCTTTGTACGGTCGGAATTGCCATTGGTTCGGCTTCCATTATGGTTGCTCTTGGCTTTGGCGAATCGATACAACACTACAGCCAGAAGCAAATGAGCTTCTATCTCAAAACCGATGAAATCACCATCGTTGACCCAAACAGCGATCCTAGCAGTCCTTCTAAAGTTACGACAAGTAAGCTCGATCTCATTCGTACTTTTCCTCATGTTAAATCGGTAGCTAGTTTTCAAAATTTAGGACAATTCAGATTCACTGTCGATGACGGCAAAGAAAGCTACCTAGACCTCAAGGCTACGGAGTTGAGTACTTTAGAGGACTTCGACGCTAAGTTCCAACAGGGTGGGGCTAGTGATCAGATCAATAATATTGTTCTCAATTATGGGGCTACGCTTGGCGTTTTGGATATAAAGACCGCGGAAGTACGTAATAAACTCATGCAGCAAAATCCTAGCAAGGAACAGTCCGAAACTTACCGTCAGATGGGTGCTATTCCTTACCCCCTCTATCAAAAGCAAATCTCGCTAAAATCGAATAATAACCAAGATCAACCGGGGAACCAGTCAGGACCGAAAACCATCCAACCAAATGAGGTGACAGTTCGTGTCATTGGCGTACTGAAGAAGCCTGATGGATTACCAGAATCCATGCTGCAAGGGAACAAAACCGCTTATGTATCCCCTGAAACAGGTCTCAAAATCCTACAAGCCCAAAATAAGTCCTCAACAAATAGTCATGTTCAGTATTCAGAAGTTAGAGTCAAAGTAGATAACAGTATGAATGTAAAACAAGTAGATGAAATGATTAAAAAACTACAACTCACAACGCAGACTAATTTGTATCAAGAAGATCGCATGAAAGGCGAGTTCGCCATTGTTAGGTTGCTGCTCACCGGTGTTGGCCTCTTTGTACTCTTCGTAGCTTCCATTTCCATCGTGGTCGCGATGACCATGTCCACTCATCAGCGTCGGCGACAGATCGGAATCATGAAAGTACTTGGCGCAAATTTGAAACAAATCCGCAATATGTTTATCGTGGAATCTTCACTTCTGGGCATGCTAGGTGGTTTTGTTGGTATATTGCTCTCGTATTGGGTCATCTGGGGAATTAATTTGATCATTATCAAATTTAGCTCCAATAACCGAGGGGATCCTGTTGAAATCTTATTTATAAGCCTATGGATTCTTCCAGTCGGTATGTTTTTTGCGATTATGACGGGCGTTCTTTCGGGTTTATACCCGGCAGTTAAAGCCTCTCGAACCGATGCACTAACAGCAATTAAACGAGAATAGGAGATTGTTTAGCATGAGGAAAAAGAAAACATGGATGCTAATTCTAACGGCAGTCATTGTCTGCGGCATTAGCAGCTTTCTATACATATCAAGCCATCCTAGCCAAATGAAAACAAAAAATGCCGACGCAGGTGCTGCCTTCAATGCTTTACAATTCAAAGTTACAAAAGAAGATCTAGTTAACAGCATTGAAGTGAAAGGGAAATCTTCTTATGAGAAGGAGACGCGCGTTTATGCACCTTTCAGCGGTGAAATAAAAGCTTGGCAGATAACAGACGGAGCACAAGTGAAAAAGGGACAGCCGTTGTTTGAGCTTGATGCCACACCGCTAAGAAGTGAAATTGCTGCCCTGCAATCTAACTTGAAGAAACAAAAGTTGGAAGCCGACTTAGCCAATTTCAAAGCTGCTGGACCTGGGGGGGATAGTGTAGCTGCAGGTGCTGTTAGTGAAGATGATGCCCGCCAGCGCTTTGCCGCGTCAGAAGGACGTAAAATTCAAGAGCAGTTAAATGCGGTCAATGATCAATCCATTCAATTGCAATTGGCTAAGAAACAAGAAAAAGTGGAACAGGCTTCCTTCGTTGCGCCAGAGAATGGCATCTTCTTATTCGAAGACTCCTCCAAAATTCCTAAGTCTGTTGAGGAAAGCGTGCGTATCGGCAAAATCGTAGATTTGACGAAATTACAGTTGGTTTGCACAGTTGGTGAATTTGATGTGTTTCGTATTAAGCCAGACATGCTCGTACAAGTAAAAGTTGATGCGCTAAAACAGAAGAAACTTCAAGGTAAGGTTGAAAAAGTATCCAAGTTTGCCAAGAGTGGCACGGACCAAGGCACAAGTTCAGCTCAATTCGAGGTTACTATTTCGTTAGAACCAAATGAGCAGTTAATAGCCGGTCTCAGCCTGTCGGGAACAATAGAAACAGATAAAAAGCCACAAGCCATTGTCGTACCTACGCTAGCCGTGCTGCACGAGAAAGAAGTTTATTACGTGATGCTGCAGACTGCTCAAGGCGTAGAACGACGTGATATCGAGATTGGGTTGGAAACTCCTGAGAAAACCGAAGTACTAAAAGGGTTGAATGAAGGCGATACGGTTGTGCTGCAATAGCAACTGATTTATAATAAGATAACGTCTTAGTACCAAGTAACAAAATATGCACAATTCAAGCAGCAAAGGCAGGTAGTTATTTTTTATGAATTATGAAGATTTTAAGACGATTGTCCTCGAGCGCCGCAGTGTTCGAAACTTTACAGAACAAGAAATTGCCACCAACGATATTCGTGAAATTATCGACTGCGCCAGATATGCACCCAGCGATACAAATTCCCAAACATGGAAGTTCATTGCGATAAGAAATACAGAGAAAATTAAACATATTGAACAATTGACCTGGGACCAACTCCATCTCCGTGCGGCGGCTGCCGAGGAAAAAGGCCTTTCGCGAGAAGCCCGCCTATTGGTGAAGTCCTTCGGTCCCTATGCTACCGCATTCTCCGATGCTCCCGTTCTTATCATTTGCTTAGCAACGCCTTACGAATCGAAGTTCCGTGATCGTATTTTTGATCCGATTCAGCTCGTCGAAGACACCGTTTGGGCCGAAGAAGGCATTAAGAGCTCCTGCTTAGCCTCACAGAACCTGATGCTCGCCGCGCATGCAAGAGGCTTGGCAACCTGTCCGATGACGGGTCCTGTCCTGCTCGCCCAAGATCAGATTCGAGCTTATCTGGACATTCCAGAAGAATGTCAGATTAATATGGTCATCGCTCTCGGTTATCCGAAGGATCGTCCTGGCAAACTCGCACGCAAAGAAATCGATGATATTCTACAAATTATTGACTAATAGGATTGAATAAGGAGCTGCCGCATTTGCGGACAGCTCCTTTTGTTTTGCCTCTTGATTTCTTGGCAAAATTTAATATTTCAAACATTATAACGTTATATTTACTTCGCTAATTTTCTGTGATATTGTAACATTATAACGTTATATCATTTACACAATTAACACATTTACTCCTACGTATGTGAGGAGATATCTAGGCAACCTTAAATGTAAGCGTTAATAATTTGATTTCCAGAAAAGGTGACAAGCATGCAAGAGAGATTCGTATTGCACAATGTAAAGCACTTGAATGGTGAAAATCTCGATATCGTCGTTGAGGACGGAATGATCGCTGATTTGACCAGATCCGGGAGTGAACAAGGGAACCAGACTTTTGATTATTCTGGTGCTTACGTCTCGAGTGGATGGATTGATCTGCACACCCATGCCTTTCCTGATTTCGATCCCTACGGCGATGAAATCGATGAAATTGGAATCAAACAAGGTGTAACCACGATTGTAGACGCTGGAAGCTGCGGTGCGGACCGAATTGCAGACTTAGCGGCAAGTAGGGAACGAGCCCAAACGAACTTGTTTGCCTTTTTGAACATTTCACGAATTGGTTTGAAAAGAGTCGATGAACTGTCCAACATGGCATGGATCGATAAGGAAAAGGCTGTACAGGCTGCAAATCAATATAAAGATTTCATAGTTGGTTTAAAGGCAAGAATAAGCAAAAGTGTTGTTCGTGACTGCGGCATTGAACCTTTAATCGCTGCGCGTGCACTTTCTCATGAAACCTCTCTCCCCTTAATGGTTCACATTGGTTCTGGACCGCCGGGTATCGAAGACATTCTTTCACTTTTGCAGAAAAAAGATATCATTACCCACTATCTGAATGGGAAAGCTAATAATCTTTTTGATGAGGATGGTAAACCGTTACAGGCGTTTACGGAAGCAATTGAAAGAGGTGTGCATCTGGATGTTGGTCATGGCACTGCAAGCTTTTCTTTTCAAGTTGCGGAAGCAGCGAAACAGCATCATATCGGTTTAGATACCATCAGTACAGACATCTACCGCGGGAACCGTTTGAACGGCCCGGTATATAGTATGTCCCATGTACTCACGAAATTTCTTTACTTAGGCTACCCGCTTGAAGAGGTCATCGCAGCTGTCACCACACATGCCGCAAATTGGCTTGAAAAGCCAGAACTTGGTCGAATTCAAATTGGTGACGTTGCCAATCTAACTCTGTTTACGGTTGAAAATGAACCAACTACTCTTGTTGATTCTGAAGGTGACAAGCGTATAGCAGATCAAATCATACAAGCCAAAGGAGTGGTTGTGAATGGCTCTCTCATTAAATGCTAAATATGGTCTAAAGCGTGTCATTAATGCAAGTGGACGAATGAGCATTCTAGGTGTATCTGCTCCGACAGATACGGTCATGGAAGCAATGAAGCATGGCGGGCAAAATTACGTTGAGATCGCGGATCTCGTTGATAAAGCTGGCGACTATATCGCCAAAATCCTTGGTTCCGAAGCCGCAGTTGTCGTCAATTCAGCCTCAAGCGGCATCGCACTCTCTGTCGCGGCTGTTGTGACTAAAGGGAATCGCCGCAAGAGCGAACGTCTGCATCAAGAGCCTATTGCTAAAAGCGAAATCATCATGCTCAAAGGTCACAATGTCCAATACGGAGCACCTGTTGAAACAATGATTTACTTGGGAGGCGGTAAGCTCGTTGAAGTTGGCTATGCCAATGAGGGTAAAGCTGAGCATATCGAAGATGCGATTACGGAACATACAGCTGCTATTCTTTACGTGAAGTCCCATCATGCCGTCCAAAAAAATATGATTTCTGTTGAAGAAGCCTGGGAGATTGCAGAGCGTAATGGTGTTCCCCTTATCGTTGATGCAGCTGCAGAAGAAGATATTCAAAAGTACGTAAAATACTCAGATCTAGCCATCTACAGCGGTTCAAAAGCTATTGAAGGTCCAACTTCAGGGATTATTGGCGGAAAACGAACCTTTATCGAGTGGGTAAAAGTACAACTGCATGGTATTGGGCGCAGTATGAAGGTTGGCAAAGAAACCACTTTCGGCTTACTTCAGGCGCTTGATGAATATGGCGTTAAAGAAGACAAAAGCGAGCAAGAAAAAGCTGCTTTGCAAGTATTAATGCCTCTCAGTGAAATCAAAGGTTTAAAAGTGACCATTGTACAGGATGAAGCCGGCCGTGCGATTTTCCGCGCACGCATTCAAATTGATCCCGAGCTAGCAGGCACTACAGCCAAGGAAGTTGTAACAGGACTTCAAACCGGTGAGATTGCTATCTACACGCGCGATTATGGCGTAAGACAGGGCTATTTCGATATCGATCCACGTCCGCTTCAAGGTGATGATATTGAAGTTATCACTGCACAAATACGTAAACTAGTAGGAGGCAATTAACATGTCCAACATTGCAAAACGTTTCTATAAAGACCGCGCGGCATTGAATGTATTGGCTAATAGTGTTGAAAATGCGAAAGAGATATTTGAAGCAGCAGAAGGTTACGTACTTGTCGGCGTACTTTCCAAAGACTATCCGACGGTTGAATTAGCTGTAGAAGCGATGAAAGAATACGGAAAAGCCATTGACGAAGCTGTCTCAATCGGACTTGGCGCTGGCGACAATCGTCAAGCTGCCGTTGTCGCAGCTATTGCGAAGCACTATCCTGGCAGCCACATTAACCAGGTATTCCCTGCCGTTGGTGCAACACGCGCCAATCTAGGCGATCAAGATAGCTGGATTAACAGCCTGGTGTCCCCTACCGGACGCGTTGGCTATGTCAATATCTCAACAGGTCCAGTAAGCGCTGCTCAATCCGAGCATGCGATTGTACCTGTAAAGACAGCTATCGCGCTTGTACGCGACATGGACGGCAATGCCTTGAAATTTTTCCCGATGAATGGCTTAAGCTGTGAAGACGAGCTGCGTGCTGTCGCACAAGCATGCGGAGAAGAAGGTTTTGCTTTAGAACCAACAGGCGGCATCGACATGGATAATTTCGAAACCATTCTGCGCATCGCCCTGGAAGCTAAGGTTCCACAAGTCATCCCTCACGTGTATTCATCGATCATCGACAAAGAGACTGGAAAAACGAGAGCCCAAGATGTCCATGAACTACTGGAGATCATGAAGAAATTGGTTGATCAACATGGCTAAAACAATTGCTGCTTTTGGAGAGGTCATGATGCGCTTGCAGGTGCCGGGATATGAACTCTTATCCCAAGCCAGCAGTTTGAATTACTCTTTCTCCGGTACAGGCGTGAATGTAAGCTCGGCACTGGCGCGCTTAGGGTACACGGGGTACCTGATATCCCGATTGCCGACTAATGCAGTAGGCGATGCTGCGGAATCGTATTTGCGAAAATTAGGTATCATGCAATCGTTCATTGTTCGAGGCGGTAACTACTTGGGCATGTATTTTTTAGAAAATGGATTCGGTGCGCGGCCCAGCCGCGTGACGTATTCCAACCGTCAGGAGAGCAGCTTCAACACAGCACCTGAAAGTACTTATAATTTTACTGAAATTGCCAAAAATATCGATATCGTCCATTTCTGCGGCATTACCTTGGCCATGAATGATAACGTACGTCGGCACATGAAAGATTTGGCGAGAGCAGTTAAAGCGCATGGCGGCACCGTCGTTTTCGATTGTAACTATCGCCCCGGCCATTGGGGTGAAGGCGGCTACGCGAAGGCGAAACCGCATTATGAGGAAATGCTGCAGCTGGCTGACATTGTCATGATGAACGAAAAAGATGCGATGTTTACCCTTGGCATGCATTCCGATCAGATAGACAGTCAAGAACAATTGATGGAGCTGATTCCAGCGGTTGCAGGGCAATATCAGATTTCGGTCATCGCAGGTACACACCGTAACATCAACGGCGATAATACACATTCCTTACGGGGATTTATCTTTAAGGACCAAAGCTTCACCTTTTCTAAACGGCTCACGTTTTCTATCTATGATAGAATTGGTGCAGGAGATGCCTTCACGAGCGGTATCGTACACGGAGAAATCCAAGGATTTTCACCGGAGAAAACAGTCGGATTTGCAGCTGCCGCCGGCATGCTTGCGCATACGATTGTAGGCGATACTCCAATGTCATCAGAAAGCGATATTCTTCGTGCGATGACGGAAGCCGTAGGCGATGTAGAAAGGTAGTGATTGGATTGGTGAATTTATCCCGCAATAAAAGACCCTTATATTTACAAATCATGAATATCCTGAAGGATCGCATCTTACACGGTGTTTATCCTTTAGGAACGAATATACCGTCAGAGCCACAGCTAGAGCAGGAATTCGATGTCAGCAAGATCACTATTCGTAATGCCATCAAGGAGCTTGCACAAGAAGGATATTTGGAAAAGAGCAGCGGCAAAGGGACCAAGGTTATACGAAATGCTTCTACATCCAAGCTTTCCAAATGGAAGCGTTTCACAGAAATTCTAGTTGAAGAAGGCCATCAAATTCACAAGCAATTGTTGCGAACCGAGGTTGTAATGAATGAAGTTGGCACAGAACCTTATCAATTATTTGGGGAGCGCTGCTTATTCATCGAGCGTCTTTATCACTTGAATGACACACCCTATATTCACTACTCCCACTATCTATCCATGCAAATGTCAACTATCGAACTATCCGATTTGACTGATCAATCCTTGTATGAATTGCTTGAGGAGCACGGAATTGCCTTAGAAAAATATCGAGATGAGTTTGCTGCTGCCACTGCTCCTTCCTATGTGGAAGAAATCTTGCATGTCAAAGAAGGAACCCCTCTATTGAAAAGATTGCGTTATTCGTATGATGAACGAGGCGATCTGATCGAATTCAGTAAAGGTTATTACAGCACGGTCATGCACAACTATGTAGTCAATTACGACAGTTAAGAATCACGGAGAAAACGCAGTTCCTTTTCTCGTCTACAGATTGATAACGCTTACTACACCACGGAGAAGAGGGATTATAGATGAATTTGTATCTATTAATGGTTACATTGTTAGCGATTGTGATTGTTATTTTAGGAGTAGCTTGGTGGAAATGGCATGCGTTTATTAGCTTAACTGTTGCCAGTTTATTCTTAGCGATTATGGCCGGGTTATCCATGGATAAAATCGTGGGTGCTTATGAAACCGGAGTTGGAAACGTTTTAGGCCATTTAGTTGGCATATTGGCGCTAGGTACGATTTTAGGGAAAATGATGTCAGATTCAGGCGCTGGCACACAAGTAGCCAATTTCTTCATTCGGGTTTTTGGTGAAAAAAGATTGCCTTGGGCCATGCTGCTCTCCGGTTTTATTATTGGGATCCCAGTATTTTTTGACGTAGGGATTGTCATGTTGCTGCCTTTGGTCATTTCTATTCACAAATCAACGAAACAAAATATTTTGCTAATCGGTCTGCCTGTTATTGCCGGATTATCCATTGTTCATGGTCTTGTGCCGCCGCATCCTGGTGCTATGACGGCCATCGGCATCTACAAAGCTGATATCGGAAAAGTGCTTATCTACTCTCTCATCATTGCGATCCCAGCAGCGATTATTGCAGGTCCGTTGTTTGCTAAATGGGTGCATAAACGTGTGGTTCCCGAGAATGAACCAGAGCTGCTAAGCGCAAGCACAGAGCCTGAAAAATTGCCTGGAGCCGGTATCTCATTTTTCATTATCTTATTGCCTGTTTTATTGATGGTTTTGTCGGTTGTTGCACCCTATCTATCACTGCCAGTCGGAGTTATGAAATTCCTAGTCTTTATTGGGAATTCGGTGATTGCGCTTCTAATCTCTTGTTTTGCAGCCTTCTACTTCTTAGGCATCCGCCAAGGAATGAACAAAAACTATATCAGCAAGCTATCCCATGAATGCCTATTGCCTGTAGGTTCGATTATCTTGATTATCGGTGCTGGCGGCGGGTTTAAACAGATCCTTATCGCGAGCGGCGTCGGTACATCCATTGCTCAGATGGCCGAGAATATCTCCCTTTCTCCTATTGTTCTAGCTTTCATGGTTGCTGGATTAATCCGAGTCGCGACAGGTTCGGCAACAGTCGCATTGACGACAGCGGCTGGTATTGTTTCACCGATTGTCGAGCATATGTCCGGCGTGAATCTGGAGCTGCTCGTTATCGCGACAGGCGCAGGATCGCTCATGCTCTCCCACGTCAATGACGCCGGCTTCTGGATGGTCAAAGAATATCTCGGGTTAACGGTCAAAGAAACGTTTAAAACGTGGACGGTACTCGAGACACTGCTCTCGTTTATTGCCTTTGGAACCGTGCTGATCGTCGATATGTTCGTATAATATTGGGCCGCTCATTAGAATCAAACAAGCCTGTACATCTCCTCTTGGGAAGTGTACAGGCTATCTTCAATCGTAAAGCGGTCAAAATGCAAAAAAGACAGTCCCGAGTGGATATGGGCACTGCCTTTTGTTGTTTGTGCTATGACACTCTATTTATAAGTGGGAACTCCCAGTTTCTTATAATTTGGTGACGTTAGCTGCTTGAGGACCACGGTTGCCTTGAGTAATATCAAACTCAACGGATTGGCCTTCTTCTAATGTTTTGAATCCTTCGCCCTGAATTGCGGAGAAGTGAACGAATACATCGTCGCCTCCATCAACAGAAATGAAACCGTAGCCTTTTTCTGCATTAAACCATTTAACTGTACCCTTCAAATGAACAACCTCCTAAAAATATCGCCATCTATGACGAATAAGGAAATTATACCATTATCAAGGGGATAAATCAACGAAAAAAACAAGGTGGATAAGCTAATATTTGTTGATGTACCAACGTTTTCCACTATGCAGAGGGCTGTTTAATTATGCATAAATATTGATGAGAATTTGGCAAAAAAGGCAGTTCCGCTTCCCATTTATGGACCAAATATCCTTCATTTGTGAGCTCATCTATTAATTCTGGCAGCTTGCTGTATTCGGCTTGCTGAAAGTTCAATAGGGGATAAATGCGCACTTCGCCACCTGGCTTACAGACACGAAGCAGTTCTCGCACAGCCGCTTGATGAAAAGCGTAGTCGAATTGTTCTTCATATAGAAAGAGAAAATGACTGCACAAAACAAGGTCAAAGCTCGCTTCTTCAAAAGGAAGTGTTGGAAGACAAGCAGCATGATACCTGGAAGCAGCATCTTTACTAGAGAAATCATTTACAAACTGCTTGAGACCTTTGACGCGACCAGCTTTATGTTTGGCAACAGAACCATAATACGTCCAATCATACACATCTGCTAACTTTTCCATCTTGGCTGCAACTAGCTCGATCTCTTGTATTCCATGCTCAGCAATCGCCTCGATTGATTTCTCATACAAAGGATCAACCGCTTCTGAGAATACACCTAGCTGCCGCGTCTCTGCCGTAAACGAAGAAGCACCGCCGGCAACGTCTAAGACTCGTTTACCTATTAAATTTTCCGTCAGCAACATAAACATTTTCTCATATTCGGCGTACGTTCTTGAGGTCATCGCAACCCCAACTTGTTCATAAACACGCTTTTGTTCCATGCTCATCTCTCCTCTGCTCGACTCATTGTTCTTGCCTAACTGCCTCATAGCCCATTCCCTATGGAAAGGATTAGGAGGATTTTATCATGGGAACCTGATGGGAGGCAACAAGAAATTGACCGCTGCCTGTTTGGAAATCACCACTTTTTGTGGTACGATTGCATATATCTTTGAGCTCAATGCAGAAACGAGGAAAACAAGTGTCAAATCACCCTTTTAAGAAACACGTTATTTACAAAAAAGATAAATGGAACATGCTGAATGTCGAGGTACAAGGCAGTAAAATCGTATTAACCGAAATCACCGATCAATGGGGCGAAGAGTGCCACACCTTCATCGGACGGCCTGCTATGTTACACTGGGCTAATGAACGGTTTGCCAAAGACAAATTCGAAGGCACAGAGGAAGAATGGCAAGCCATCATGGATGCTTTCAAAGAAGTTTAATTCTTTGGTCCAAATGCCTTGACTTTCACATCCCCCCTTCTTATAATTAATTTATAAGTTCATACGTATTACTCCAAAGGGGAGTAGCTGATACAGTAAAGTCGTCAATTCGGATCCTCATCAGATCCCGGCTTTATTGGCAACGACAACGTTGTTAGCAAGACCTTTGCCATGTTTATTGGTGAAGGTCTTTTTTGATGAGTTAGAGCCTTCACCGGTCATCGGTGCTAGGCTCTATTTTTTTCAAAAATCAGCTAAAGGGAGTGTTCGCTCATGGATTGGTTATCAACAGGTTTCTTCGTCTCACTGCTCAGCATTATTCTCATTGATTTGGTACTTGCGGGAGATAACGCAATCGTTATCGGTATGGCTGCTCGTAATTTGAAAAAAGAAACACAAAAACAAGTCATCCTCTTGGGTACAATAGGCGCCATCGTCATTCGTGCTCTAGCAACAGTAGCCGTAGTTACCCTTCTGAAAATTCCTGGTCTTCTACTAGCCGGCGGTATCCTTCTCCTCTGGATTTCGTATAAACTGCTTAGTGAAAAGAAGAATCACGGAGACATTAAGGCCAAAGACGGTATCTGGGCTGCCATTCGTACGATTATTGTGGCAGATGCTGTGATGGGTCTCGATAATGTCATCGCTGTAGCAGGCGCTGCTCACGGTAACTTCATACTTGTCATTATCGGACTTCTGGTAAGTGTGCCTATCGTTGTTTGGGGCAGTACGCTATTCATCAAATGGATTGAGAAGTATCCGTCGATCCTTTATATCGGTGCAGGTGTGCTCGTATTAACCGCAGGAAAAATGATTACTGGGGAGAATTTCCTTGCCCCTTATTTCAACTCAAATCCGCTTGGCAAATGGTTGTTCATTGGTTTACTCATCGTTGTTGTCCTTGCAGCAGGCAAATGGTCGAAAATGATTGGCTACCAGGTCGAAGTTGGGGACAGCGGTCAGCTGACACTTCCTAAGGAATTAAGTGAAGAAGCACAGATTGCTGCCGAAGATCGATTTACTGTCAAAATGGATTCTCGCGGCAAATTCATACTCGTCAAGACTGATGACGATGATGAAAATCCGGATGAAACGATGCCGCATGCCGGCTGAAAAAGGAGTTTTCATTTGAACAGCGAAAGTTACTAACATGCGATAGTTAGCAAGTGTCATACTCTATAGGGATAAGGATGATTCAACAATGACCGATTCCGGATCTATCATCACATTTGTACTCGTATCCTTCTGCCTAGCCATCATTTTGATTATGAAAAAAGACAGCCTTCCGGCACAAATGAAACGATACCTAGCCTTACTGGCGATTGTTATGGTCTCGTTATCGTTTGTACTTATCTTAATTAGCTTCTTTGGAGCCGGAAAGTAAATTTACTTCCTTCCAGCTTTTTCATATAATCATAAATGAATGGGTTAACGGTCATACTAGGTGAAAACCATGTTATGGGATTTTAGCAAGCACGTCCCATGTGGGAATATGCCGGGAGCGTGACCGTAATGCGCTGGATCTATGTGACTGCGGCTATGGGACTTCTTCTAAGCTCGATCCCAGCAGCCGAATTACATGCAAAGGATAACAGACCCCAATCTCAAAACAAGGACAGGAGGGCTCCGATGACTCAAATATTGGAACGCAAGCAAGTACCGGCCGAGCACCGATGGAATCTGGAGGATTTATTTCCCGATCAGAAGGCTTGGGAACAGGAATTTCAGAATGTGAAAAACTCGCTTGGCAAAATCAGTGCCTTCCAAGGAAAACTCAGCGATTCCGCTACGGTAAAGCAGTGTTTCCAGTTGGAAGATGAAGTCTCTGTGAAAACAGAAAGACTGTATGTGTATGCCAACATGAAGCACCATGAAGATACAGCAGAACCAACCTACCAGGCCTTATCTGATAAAGCAAAAAAAATTAGTGTCGAAGTAGGCGAAGCACTCTCCTTTATTTCACCCGAAATTCTCAGTTTATCGGATGAAAAGCTTCAGCAGCTGGTGAACGATCCTTCTTTATCTTTCTATAAGGACACACTCGAGGAAATGATTCGCCAGAAGCCGCATACGCTATCCAAGGATCAGGAAGCCCTGCTTGCTCAAGCGGGCAACATGGCCGGAGCGCCTAGCACCATTTTCGGTATGCTGAACAATGCCGATTTGAAATTCCCAAAAATTAAGAACGAAAAAGGCGAGGAAGTCGAACTGACTCATGGAAGTTACATTCAATTCCTAGAGAGCCGCGACGCCGAAGTTCGAAAAAACGCCTTCCATGCTGTCTACGAAACTTATCGCAACAATAAGAATACAATTGGCGCAACGCTTAGCGCGAATATTAATAAAAATATCTTTTATGCCAAGGCACGTAAATACCCTTCCGTTCTTGAATCGACCTTGTTTGGGGACAATATTAAGAAAGAAGTGTATACGAATTTAATCTCCACGATTCACGATTCTTTGCCGCAGCTGCAGCGTTATCTAAAGCTCCGCAAGAAGCTGCTTAAAGTTGATGAACTACATATGTATGACCTCTTTGCTCCGCTGGTTGAAGAGTTTAAAATGGACATCACCTACCAGCAAGCCAAAGAAGAAATTAAGAAAAGCTTAGCCCCATTGGGCGAAAATTACTTAAAAATACTTCAAGACGGCTTTGATAACCACTGGATCGATGTGTATGAGAACAAAAATAAGCGCAACGGCGCTTATAGCTGGGGTGCCTATGGCACACATCCTTACGTGCTTCTAAATCATAAGGACAACATAAACAGCATGTTCACATTGACACACGAAATGGGTCACGCCATTCATTCTTATTTGTCTGATGAGAACCAAGAGTACCGTTATGCGCAGTATACGATTTTCCTTGCGGAAGTCGCTTCAACGCTTAATGAGGCACTGCTCATGGATTACTTATTGAAACGTGTAACCGATCCGAAAGAAAAGCTTTACTTGCTTACTTACTACGCGGATCAGTTCAGAACAACGGTATTCCGTCAGACGATGTTTGCTGAATTCGAAATGATTACACATGAGAGATCAGAAAATGGAGATTCTCTGACACCACAGGAATTCAGTGAAATCTACTATGGCTTGAATAAGCTTTATCATGGAAATGCCATGGTCGTGGATCAGGATATCGAGATGGAATGGGCTCGAATTCCTCACTTCTATAACAGCTTCTATGTGTACAAATATGCAACGGGCTTCTCGGCAGCTACCAGCTTCTCGAAACAAATTCTGGATGAAGGCCAGCCTGCCGTAGACCGTTACTTGGGCTTCTTAAAAAGCGGCGGCAGCGACTACTCGCTGAACATCTTGAAAAAAGCAGGTGTCGACATGTCCACACCGGAACCAATCAAGCAAGCGATGAGTGTCTTCAGCTCCCTGCTTGATCAAATGGAAGAGTTAACGAAGTAAATGTTCTGATAAAGGTTGAGGGCGTGCGCCTTCAACCTTTTCTCAGGTGAAAGGATGATTGATGGATGAAGATGCAATGGATTCTCATATCTGCTTTAGTATTCGCCCTCATAACGGCTGTTTTTGCGGTCATTAATGTCGAACCGGTTCAAGTCAATTTCATGTTTGCTCAAACATCTACACCCTTGATCCTTGTCATTTTAACCTCAACCTTGTTAGGCGGTCTGATTGTTGGCCTCTTCGGGATCGTACGTCAGTACAAGCTGCAGCGCAAAGTGCGTCAGTTGGAAAAACAACTGCAGGACGCCTTGTTCCCTCCAGCTCCCCCGCAACCAGCGAATGATAAAGACCAAACCGAACCAAGTGGTTCGACGATTCATTAAGCAAACAACAAGGGGATGTCTCAAAAGGGTTATAGACCTTAAGAGGTTCCATTAATCCAGAAGTCTACTCTTGGTAGATAAATGCTTGTATCCATGAAAAAGCTGCCCCTCTAATGTATTTACCATTATTGGGACAGCCCATTGTTTAATAGTTATTCTAAAGTAGCCAAATACTTAATGCTAAGCACATCATGCCTCCGACTAGCGAGGATACGGCATTGACGATATCATTGGTCATCCAACTCATACCGCGAATCTGCGCGGCTTTCTGATCACAATGAAATGGTTTCTCGATGGTTTTCCCGCAAACATGACACCGATACATCACTTGAAACGTTGCCCCGAGCCAAGAATCAGCCAAAGAACCAATCAAACCTGATAATGCCCCCAGTATGATTAGTGCTGCAAGCGTCCCTACCTCATGTCCGAACTCGCCTATTTGACTGAACCATCCACTAACCAAACCAATGAATGCTCCTCCCAGCAATGAAGCCAGCAGTCCTAATCCCGTTACACCACCCGATGTGCCAGCCGAAACACGCTTGCCGTTAATGATTGAACGCGGTGTTGATTTACTCATTCCGCCTATTTCCGTAGCCCACGTGTCCGCATTGACAGTTGCCATAACCCCAACAAATACAATCCACCAAGCTGGATTGGGCCATACCGCATTCCCTATACATAGCAATAAACCGAGACCGCCATTTGCAGCAACTTGACCGGCATCGCGTCTTCCACCTTTGGCATAACCGCTTTCTGCTGCGGATTTACGTTGATGCTTGAGTTTAGACAATAAGGTAGAGGATACGAAGAAGGCGATAAGTGTCCCAAACCAAGCTAAGCTTCCCAATGCAAACATCGACGTACCGAGCAGCACAGCAGCAGCAAAGCCGGATAAGGATAAGGATCGCTTCCAATAGGCCGCTCCTGCGATTATCAAGCTTCCAGCTAAACCCCAAATCCACACCACATGCAGCACTCCTATTCTACTTCCGTCCCCTTTATTAACCGTTCAAAAATCTCTTTTATTGTAACACAGTCGTATTCGTGGCCATACATTTACATTCCTTTCGTAAAGAACGACAAATTCATCTAAAATTTTGGTTAACTCGACAGGATGCAACCAATTTTTATGAAATTTATGATAAACTAAGTTCGGTGAATGTTAGGAGGCTGACATGGAGAACGATCAATCCAATACAACGTCCCAGTTAAAAAGTGACCTAGATCCTCAGGAAATGCTGCGTGTCATCTTTGACTATGCAGCCAAAATTGCGAACGAAAGAATCCTCGACAATGTACTTATGCTGATGGCCGATATGGGACGAGAAATGATTGTCTCTGATCGATGTACGGTCTGGTTGCTTGATACGAACAAAAATGAGTTATGGTCCAAAGTGGCTCACGGTCTCGACGAAATTCGCATTCCTAGTACGGCTGGACTTGTCGGCTATGCTGTAACGAATGATAAAGCTGTATTTATACATGACGCATATTCAAATGAAGAGTATAAGTCCTATCTTCTGAATGGAGCTCTTCGAACGGACCAACAAACGGGTTATCGTACGAAAGCGCTCATGGTTATTCCGTTCCGAAACAGCCAAGGTGAAATTATGGGTGCTTACCAAGCTATTAATAAGCTGACGGCAAGCGAACAATTTTCAGATAAAGACATGGAATATTTAACGCTAGCTTCCTCCTACGCGGGTAAGTCATTAGAATCTGCTTTGCTTACGAATGAGATCGAGGAAACGCAAAAAGAAATTATTTTCCGAATGGGGGAAATTGGTGAGAGCAGGTCCAAGGAGACTGGAAATCATGTGAAACGTGTTGCAGAATATTCATATCTGCTAGCCTTAGGATTAGGTATGAGCCAAGAAGAAGCTGAATTGTTGAAAATGGCTTCGCCTATGCATGATATCGGTAAGGTGGCAATCCCTGATAGTGTGTTAAACAAACCCGGCAAATTAACGGATGAAGAATTCAAATTAATGCAGAATCATACACGTATTGGCTATAACTTACTCAAAAACTCCAATCGCCATATTTTGAAGACGGCTGCTGTTGTCGCTTACGAGCATCATGAGAAATGGAACGGGCGCGGATACCCACGCGGAATCAAGGGAGAGGAGATCCACATCTATGGCCGAATTACAGCAATTGCAGACGTATTCGATGCACTAGGCAGTGAGCGTGTTTACAAAAAAGCTTGGGAGCTCGATCGGATCTTGCAATTGTTTAAAGAGGAGCAAGGCGAGCATTTTGATCCCAAAGTGGTTGATGCATTTTTCCAACAATTGCCTTCCATACTTCGAGTTCGTGATCAATATTCGGATGCTGCTTTAGAGGATCCAACTGAAGTTTGATCAAGGAATGAGAAAGGGCAGTTCTCTCAGGTCATTAATGACCTTAAGAGACTGCCCTTTGATTTGTTACATCTTAATCGTCACAGCTCCGAATACTTCTTCTCCCCACAACAGCTCCAAACGATCACCCTGATGCACAGGACCTACCCCTTCTGGAGTACCCGTAAAGATGATATCGCCAGCTCCTAAACCATAATGCTTGGCAATGTAATCAATGATGGTTTGTAAATCGAAGATCATATTGCTGATATTGCCGTTCTGAACAACCTGTCCATTCTGGCGAAGCTGGAAATTCGATTCTGCCAGCTTTGAAGCTCCTGGGAATGGTCGGAATGTACTGATCGGTGCAGAATTCAGAAAGCCTTTGGCAGGCAGCCATGGCTGACCCTTCTTCTTAATGACGTTCTGAACATCCCGAAGCGTGAAGTCAATGCCGAGTGCATACTTGTCGACAATATCATCCACTTGGATACCTTCTGTATAAGGCTTAGCGATATGTAAAACAAGCTCGGTTTCGTAGTGAATCTCACCTTGATTACCTGGAAGCGTCAACTCTTCCCCATTCATTGGGGCAAGTGCATGTGTCGGCTTGGTAAAAATCATCGGTTGATCCGGAACATCATTCCCCAATTCTGCGGCATGTGCCCGGTAGTTGCGACCTACACAGTAAATATTGCGAATAGCTTCTGTCATATTGATTGCTCCTAATCTTATTTCTTGCTAACATTTCCTTGCGCATCAACTTGAGCGCCTATCGAGATTTTACTCAAACGCTGAAAGAGCTTTGCGCCATCTTCCGTACTCATCGGAGTCGGCAGTGCTGCTTTAGTCAAAATTGGCACAAGGTGGATATCGCATTGTTTATCTTTGGAACATGCAGCTTCTAAAATAACGGTCTCCCAAGTCTTCGGGGTATCATTGGTTGTAAAAATGAAATTACCTAAACTATAAGCAATCCATTTGCCTTTGTATTGCTCAAAGCCTTGTAAGACATGCGGATGACCGCCTACGATTAGATCAGCGCCAGCATCGATGTAGCGATGAGCCAGGTCTTTCTGATTATTATCCGGATTATCGCTTCTTTCCACTCCCCAGTGAGTTACGACAACAACCAGGTCAGCGCTTTCTTTTGCTTTCTGAATGGCTTCGACTGGCAGCTTGTAACTATAGGTTTCAGCTACGCCTGCATGGCCAGGACCTGCCTTCCATGAGGCATCTGGAACGACTCGACTGAAGCCGAAGAAAGCAATTTTCACGCCATCTTTTTCCACGATGACCGGTCGGTAGGCTTCTTCCAAATCCTTGCCCGCTCCAACTCGCTTAACTCCCTCTTGATCAAGGGCATCCATCGTGTCCAGCAAACCTTCCGTCCCATAATCCATCACATGGTTATTCGCTAGATTAACGATATCAATTCCGGAAGCTTTCAAAGCAGGCAACGCCATCGGTGAAGAACGATAGACATAATCCTTTTTTTGAACTGTACCTCTAGTCGTTATGGGTGTTTCCAAATTAGCAATCGTATAATCGGGCTTGCTCAGAAAGTCTTTTACATTCGTATAAGGATAATCATAGCCTTTTTGTTTTAAAATATCTTCCACTTTGGAGGCCATCAACACATCACCCACAAAAGTTAACTTCACTTGCCCGCCACTGCTCGTGGGCTCACTCGATGCGGTAGGTGCAGGAGTCGGGATAACGGCTTTTGCCGTAGACTCTGGGTTAGGCTTTGCGCTAGGCTGCGCACTAGCTATGCTAGCTGTATTCGTTGGTTTGGTTGGAACAGGCGAAACACTAGCCACTGGTGATGATACTGAATCTTGCTCTTCTGCTGATTTACTGTTCGATGTCCAATAGGAAGCGCCTATGCCAATAGCGAAACAAGCAGCTGCGGCAAGCGTGAGTCCCCCAATCACTTTAAGCGGGGTCTTCTTGTTCGTAGAGCGTTCTTTTTTCGGTTTACGGTGACGATCTTGTCTGGATTCCAATCAAAACATTCCCCTTTCCCCCTACAAATTATAGCAGAAGAATCCCTGGTTGGGTAATAGTAAGAGACTCTCATTTTCACATTCATAAGCCTTATGGTATAACTGAAGCATAGCTAAGGTCATTTGAGTTTATCAGAGAAAGGGAACGAAAACGTTGGAGAAAATCGCAATCATATCGGATATTCATGGTAATTTACCTGCACTGGAAGCTGTACTTTTAGATATTAAACGCCGAAGAATAAAACGTATTATATGTTTGGGCGACCTTGTGGGTAAAGGGCCCGATTCCGCTACTGTCGTTGATCGTGTTATGGAGGTATGTGAATCCGTTGTTCAAGGAAACTGGGATTTGGGGATTACCCTCCCGCAGGAGCAGCCTGCCGGATTGTGGCATCAGCAGCAGCTTGGTGAGGATAGGCTTGCTTACTTGAAACAGCTGCCTTTCTCTGTTGATTTGAATGTAAGCGGCAAATTGTTCCGATTGTTCCACGCTTCTGCGCAGAGTGTCTATCATAGAGTGAAACGCAAGGCCTCCAAGCAAGAACGCCTCGCCATGTTTCAAAATACAGAGATGACAGGTCAATCTGAAGATGGGAAGCAGCCTGATATTGTCGGCTATGGTGACATTCATATTCCCTATCTTATAACCATCAAAAATCCATCGGTGAAACGCTCTGTGAAGCAAGCCAGCAGCGGTCTGATGCTCTTCAATGTTGGGAGCGTGGGAACGCCGTATGACGGTATTCCGCAAGCCTGCTACTGTGTTGTAGAGGGGGAAGCTGGAGTCCATGTGGATTCAGGGTTTGCGATTCAATTCGTACGTGTGCCTTATGATATTGAACGTGCTGTTCGCTTGGCTTACTCTGCGCAAATGCCGGAAAGTCATAGGTATGAGCTAGAGATTACTACAGGTCTGGTTCATAAATGAGGATTAGGCATAAGAACAGGTAAAATTAATCATGGGAATTTCTTCCACTATATGATAATATAGGCGTATCATTGAAAGTGAGGATGCCATCCATGAGCCTGAACTGGCGTAAAATTGTTTTGATCGTCGTGTGTGCAGAGTTATTATTTATTTATTGGAACGGCATCAGTGCTATTTCTTTCAAGAAGCAAGAAGTCTCTCACCCTAGTACCACTTCCCAACCAGTGCCTCCGTTAACGCAAATAAAACCAATTACTCCTGGCAAATTAATCGAGTCTGACTTCCATATATCTGATCAAAAAGCATCTTAAAGCAATGAAAAGTGGCTGTCTCAAAAGTCATTTTTGAATTTTCGAACTCCTACTCTGACATGAATTTTCCTATCAAAAACGCCTCCATCCCCACTAGTGTAGTGGTTTTGGAGGCGTTTTTGCATGTCATTTGGACTCGTTCATTCACTTGGGCTACCTTATTGAGTAGAGCCGAAGATGAGAAAAATCATTTTGAGACAGCCCCTATTACTTATAAAGAGGAAGTTCTAGAAGCGATATGTCTTGCATCCGCAATTGATGTTGTAAAAAGTGCAACAATTGCTCCCTAGATCTCGCCTTTCTCCCTTCATTGTTGCATAACGTACAACAATTTGATCCAATCTAGGCCAATTCGCAGCAAATGGGCTGCAAATGTTGTACAAACTGCAACTTCAAGCTGCAAAATAGCCCTTTGGCGTGTGAATTGATGTAGATTTTACAACATTAATAACCACGATAGCCCTTCTACCCTCACGAAGCTGCTCAAAGACACAAAAATCGAATTTATGTCTGCCAGTTATGAGTAGGTCAAGTGAATGAATAGACAATCTCAGTACTACTTCACTCGAGCTAAAGCCAAGCCATCATAAGCTGGCAGGATGGTGCTTTCCAAACGCGGATCGGTGGCGACCAGCTGGTTGAAAGTACGCATCGATTGGACCGCGGCTTTGGTTTGGTTCGCGTCGACGACTTTTCCTCGCATCAGCGTGTTATCTCCTGCAATTATAGCGCCAGGGTTCGCCAGTTTAATGGCGAGCTCCAAATAATTCGGATAATTCACCTTATCCGCATCGATAAAAAAGAAATCAAATCGCTCTCCCTGCTCAAGAAGCTCATTCAGGTGAATGAGGGCTTCGCCAATCCGGTACTCGACAAGCTCGCCAAGGCCCGCTTCGGTAACATTTTGCTTGGCTACATCCGCAAATTCTTGTTTTAACTCCAGCGAAATAAGTTTGCCGCCCTCTTTCAATCCTCTCGCCAAACAAATACCGCTATAACCGCCTAAAGCACCTATTTCCAACACCTTCGTTGCGCCAATCATCGTGACCAGCATAGTAAGCAATCTGCCGTATCCAGGTGCAATCGATATTTCGGGCATATTCTGGGTGCGTATGACTTCCTTCACTCGTTCTAGAACTGTATCTTCTGCGTATAAACCCTCCATATAGCTCTCGGCTGTTATGGTTTCCATGTTTTTTCCTCCTTAGAAAAGCATCAAAGCATTCACTTTGCGTGTTTAGTTTGTAAGTGTAACCTATTTGTCCTATACTTGTTAATTGTATGAGTTTTATGAGCGATGCACAACCCGGATGGAAGGAATTAAAACATGCCACAACAAATTGAACTAATCGCAACTTGCCCAATGGGACTTGAGGCTATCGTTGCTCGCGAAATCCGTGATCTTGGCTACAACGAGGTCACCGTCGAGAACGGACGTGTCCGTTTTCTTGGCGACGAGCTGGCCATCTGCCGCGCCAATCTTTGGCTCAGAACCGCCGATCGCATCTTGGTACTCATGGGCCAATTTAAGGCTCTTACTTTCGATGAGCTTTTCGAAGGCACCAAGGCGCTTGCTTGGCCGGACTGGATTCCGAACGATGCCGAATTCCCTGTGGAAGGGCGTTCCCATAAGTCACAACTATCTAGCGTGCCCGCTTGCCAAGGAATCGTGAAGAAAGCCGTTGTCGAAAAGCTGAAGCTTCGTTACGGAACAGAGTGGTTCCCTGAGAACGGGGCACGCTACGTCATCGAAGTCGCACTCCTGAACGATATTGCAACGCTAACAATCGACACGACCGGCGCCAGCCTGCACAAGCGCGGCTACCGTAAGCTCGTGACCGAAGCGCCGCTGAAGGAAACCATGGCGGCTGCGATGATCCTCCTCAGTCGTTGGAAGGTTGACAGACCACTCTACGACCCGTTCTGCGGGTCTGGGACGATCCCGATCGAGGCTGCTATGATCGGGTGGAACATCGCGCCAGGACTGCGGCGCAGCTTCCCTAGCGAGGCGTGGGGTAATATCCCGCGCAAGCTGTGGGACAAGGCTCGCGACGAAGCCTTCGATGCTGTTAAAGATGATGTTCCGCTGAACATCATCGGCAGTGACATCGATCCCTCTGCCATCGAAGTGGCAGAGGCTGCCGCGAAGGCTGCCGGCTTGACGAAGCAGTTCAAGCTGCTCGTGGAACCAGTAGCCAAAGCCCGCCCGCGCGGCGACTACGGCTGCTTGATCACCAATCCTCCCTATGGAGAGCGGCTTGGTGAAGCGCAAGATGTCGAGGTGGCGCTGCGCCAGCTCGGTGCTCTCACTGCTCCCATGCCTTCATGGAGCATGTTTATCTTAAGCCCGAGCACACAGCTCGAGCACTATATGAACCGCCGCGCGGATAAGAAGCGCAAACTATTTAATGGACGTATCGAATGTAACCTGTTCCAGTATCTTGGACCATTGCCACCGCGCAGACACACAGACAAATAATAAATAAAAATCCCTCAACGGCTCATCCGACCGAACTGCATGCATGCAGCGGTCAGACCAAGCTAGTGAGGGATTTTATTTGATAAACAAAAACCAAATCAATAACGCCCATAATGGAATGGACACAATAATGCTCCACAGGCAGCCTTTGGCAAACCTCAGCTTCGGCTCCTGTTCTGTTCTTTCTTGGTGATCATTTCGCATATTCCACCAACTCCAAGGGCAGCCCATCCGGATCTGCAAAAAAAGTATATTGGTCACCGGTAATGGGATCAATCCGCACCGGTTCTACCGCAATGCCCTTACTTTCTAGTTCTTTAACGCTTTGGTCCATATTATGTACGACAAAAGCCAAATGCCTAAGGCCCCTTGCCTCAGGCTGGTTAACTCGCAGCGGAGGGTTCGGAAATGAAAACAACTCGATCTGCTGTTCGGTCTTCCCGATGCGCAAATCCAATTTATAGGAGTCACGTTCTGCACGATACGTTTCGTGTATGACCGTTAATCCAAGTAAATCGACATAGAAGTGTTTCGATCGCTCATAATTTGAGCTAATGATTGCCACATGATGAATTTGTGCTAACTCCACTCCATTCCCCCCTGTCCCCATTTAGTGAAAAACCGCATTCCGGGAACTCCCCATCCTGCGGTCCGTTGCATTCATTTTATCCGTCTGTTCTCATCGTTTCAACAATTTTCTTCAAAACTTCCTCAGCCTGCACATAGTCAACTTGGCAAGTACCAGCTGCATGATGACCGCCTCCGCCATTTTGGAGCATCAAGTTACCAATATTCGTTTTCGACGTACGATTCACAATACTGTGACCACAAGCAAAGACGCAGTTTTGTTTATTTCGGCCATCGACGACCCAAATTGAGATATTTTGCTCCGGATACAGCGCATACACCATGAACCGGTTCCCTGGATAGATGGTCTCCACATCACGAAGGTCTGTAATAATAACATTGCCTTCCGTCCGCGTATAGGTTTGAAGCATATCACGATATAAGGCATCTAATTCAAAATAACGCGCCACACGCTCTTTCACATCCGGCAATTCCATGATCTCATGAACGGACATCGTTGCACAGTGCTCCACAAGCTCTTCCATCAATTGATAATTACTGATCCGATAATCGCGATAGCGCCCTAAGCCCGTTCTAGCATCCATGATAAAAGATAATAGGTCCCATCCGCTCGGATTCAAAATATCTTCTTTACTGAATTGTGCCGAATCCGCTTTATCCACCCCGCGCATAATATCATCGATATCGCCGAACGTCTCCCATCCTCCATAGTAATCATAAACAACACGTGCCGCACTTGGCGCGATTCGGGTCTCCCCTTTGAATTCAACCTTCTCACCCATCCGTTCAAGTTCACTGGAATGATGATCGAACCACAAGCCACAGCCCGCTACATAAGGGACATTGGCCAAAATATCGTTTTCCGAAACCTCAATCAAACCGTCCTGCATATCTTTGGGATGGACGAATTTCATTTCATCCACCATGTTTAACTTTTTGAAAAGCATCGCACATACTAAACCGTCAAAATCCGAACGTGTGATTAATCTCATGCTATGTATCCCCCTAATAATAGTTCCTAAGCACTACTTAAATCTATGAATTCCATTATATCAGCACTTGTCAATTTGTGACAATGATTTTGTCTTTACATTTTCCTTACAGCTAGAAACAAAAAAAACAGTACACCTAGATAGGCTGTACTGTTCTTAACTTGGATGATAAACATTGATAAAGCCTTGTCAAAAATGCTTCAATTTGCGGCATCGGCGGCATTTTTACAGATAGCTTAACTTCGCCCTTCCAGTAGAAAATCAAGATGCTATTGTTTCTCCCGTGAAACATTTCTACATCCCAACAAGCTTCATTTAACGCGTATTCTTCCCGATTAATCATGAGTTTTGGTCCATCCGTGGAAGGCACCAAACGGGCAACATGATTACCACATAGCGAAGTCACTTTTTGTTCTTCTTGTAGTATTCCTTCAGATTGCATGCTGCTGGATCCTCCTTTTATTTTTACGTAAATTTGTTATGACAGAGAAAAACCCCACCATAGTGAACCGATCGGAGGGGTTCTGATGTTGATACCCAATCGTTCGGCGGCTGGCTGGCTGCGAGTCCGGTTTGCAGGACAAGGAAGCCCCTTTAGCTTTGCGTCACTGGCTTTCGCCAGCTTTGCCTTTGTCGAGATGTCTGACTAAATGCCTGAAGAGCTACGAGCAATAAATATCTACACTCTCAAGGATACGGGAACTCGTTTTGAAATCGAATAGTTCCTAAGAACTAATTTTGCAATATTTTTCAAAAATTTTCTTTTTTCGACGTATTATTCACTGATATTTGACGAATATTGCCTTTCCAGTAGAAAATGGATCCCGCAATCGTAAGAACGGCCATAAGAACATACAACGTATTTCCACCAAAAGAAACGAGCAAGAACCCACCTACCCAAGGTCCAATAAAGTGGCCTATGTTTGTTAATGTTTGAGCGCCAAAATATGTGCCACGCATATGCTCGGGAGCTAATTTGTCAATCAACATATTAGCAGCGGGGTAATTTAGAATCTCGCCAAGGGTGAAAATACCCATCGAAATAATAAGCCATACCAACGAGTGGGAAAAGGCAAAGCCAACATCCCCTAACGCAAACATTAGGTTGCCAACAATAATGGCAGTAAGTGGCGTGTACTTTTCGGCCCAACGAGTAAGTGGAATCTGCATGGCAATAACCACTATGGCATTCACACTCATTAAGATCGCAAACATTTTCACACCATCTACAAAGTTGCGCTCCAAATATTGCGAAAGTGTCACCATCACCTGGGAGTAACCGATTGCTCCAATAATACCGCCAAGGATGTACAAGCGAAAAGTCATATCACTTCGAATCACTCGCAAAGCAGAACCAAAGGTAACCGAAGATTTCTTCTCACCCTCGATTTTCTTGATGCCAAAAGCGATGAGCAGTGCGTAAAGTGTGACCGCATAAATAAAATAAATGGTTCCAGTAATGAGAAAAGGCAGCGCACCATTCATCGTAGCGAAAAAAGCACCCAAAAGTGGTCCCACAGCAACACCAACATTGATAGCCATATACCGCATCGAAAATACTTTAAGTCTTTTCGCAGGTTCTGTAAGGTCTGCCATCAACGCCTGTGAAACGGGCTCATAAAAGGAGCGGCACAAGCCGTTCAGCATATTGAGCAGCATAAACAGGATGGGTAATTTAACCACGCCAAAGCCTAAGAACACGAACGCCCAGCCAAAAAGAGCAGCCAGCATGATAATGCGCCTTCCGAATCGGTCCGACAAGGTGCCCCCGATAAAACCGCCTACGGTCCCAGCCAAGGAACCCATACCGATGACAATTCCGATCATCACCGCACTCATCGACGTATGCCTAGATAAATAAATCGCGAGAAAAGGCAAGCTCATGGAGGACGCAGCCCTAGCCATTACGGTTCCAAGAATTAACGTATGTACAATGGGATGATAAGAACTTAGAAAACCACGTAACCGATTCATTTGAAAGGACTCCTATCGCTGCTTAATTTACCGTAGGTCAAAGAAATCGACACCGAATTTCAATTATACACGAAAAATGACGATATGTGTCTCCAATTTATTCTAATTTTCGAAACTGTGGAGATTGGGCGTTCGGGTTCGTGGCAGGATGGTTGGGGTTGGGGTTGATTCGCGACAAGCATTGATGCAAAAAGTACATCAAAATTTGTTAAAAGTGACACTTTGGGCGAGTAATCATGCATTTTGTACATCAAATTCAGACTGAATCTGGCTTTTGAGCCTGAATCGGTTAATTTTGATGTAGTTTTTGCAGCTTCTGCCTAGCGAAGGGGTAGTTTTAGCAGAAATACCTGCACTTTTTGCATCAAGTTACAGACTGCGGGAGGCTAGAATGTCTTCTTGGGTAAGATGGTGGGGGCCGGCGTAAGAGATATCACCATTTGTGGAAACTGGCGGGGATCAACTACTGAAAGGTGGCAAGCCTCAGCCTCCTTCTGCCGCCAAAAGAAGCAATATGACCGGCAAGGCGATCAGCCTGTTCTGAAGATCGCGGGGAACGAGGAGCCTCTATTTCGGTTATTATATCGATATTGAGCCAATATGCGGAACGTGGAGACGCTATTTTGGTGTTTTTGAGGTTTTTATGCCACTGTGAAGTGAATTAGCGGATCCTCGTTCCGCGTAACCATGAAAAATGCGTTTTCGAGCAAAATAAGGCATCTACGTTCCGTCAAGCTGGGAGTCAGCAATGCTGCACTTTTCAAATATGAAGCTAAATTCTCCTCCTCCTGCCATATTCAAACAAAAAACACTCTCCGACGGAGAGTGCAAACGAGCGTGTTTACTGTGTTCTCAGTGTTCCTTACGCCCATTCGCCGCTTCCCGGCATCAAGCCAAGCCAGGAACAAGTGATTCAAAGAACGAAATGAATGCTGCTTCCACAGCCAACATTAACTGCTGCCGCAACCAGACCCGCAGCTCGATCCTGACGAGCAGGAAGAGCCCGAGCCGGAACTGCAACTGCTGCCAGAGCTGCAGCTGCTGCCTCCTCCGCCTTGATCTCCAGAACTATCACCACTGCCACCAGAACCTCCACAACCCGATGAAGAACAGCTGCTTTGCTTGTATTTCTGCGATTCTAGTCCAGCCTCAGGCCACTGTGAGTTCATCCCGCTTGTATAGTTATTATTATCCTGAATGGAGAAGAACATCATGGCTCCTGCCATGTACACCATGTTGTTCGGGTTTGTAATTGAATCCTTCCAGCCTGTATCCTCAAACTTGCGGCTGTTCGCTGAATGACTGGCTTCATGAATCGCCTGCTTAATGAGTATGCGGATCGTCTCAGCAACTTCTGGATACCGCTTAGCCTGTTCCATATCGAAACATTGGTTGGCGAGTTCATCTTCATTCGCTCTGCGCAGCAAATCTGTTCGTTCCTCATCCAGCGGATTGCGGAAAAATCCGTTCCAGCACCGCGAACTCGTTGGAGCGAACTCGAACAGATGCGCATATACCCAATCGAACCAAGCTCGTTCACCCGGCATTTGCTTGGGTTCACGTTCAGGGGCATGATGAATAACGCCACCAGCGAATTGATCTCCGAAGCGCTGATATTCTCTCGTAAACATCAGCATCTCATGCCAAATCTCATCGATTTCGGCGCTAAACATCGGGGTTCTTTTTAAAATAAGATTCATCAAGAAAAATCGTTTTAATTCAAACCATTTACAGGCGAACTCGTCATCGGACATAGATGGATTCCCTGCTTTTACACGATATTGGAGTCTTTCTACATAATCAAGTGGAAGTGAACTATTCAGCTTAGTAACGAGACGTTCTAACGGAACACCTTCTAATAAACCAAGCCCTTGGGGTAGATCTGAAGCTCGAAAGTTCGGTTTGGAATTCCCTACGCGGCTTCTCTTGGACGGTTTGGGTGATTTTCGGAATAAAAAACGAAACATTTGGCATCCCTCCCTATTTCCAATATAACACAGTAATGTAAAGAGAAGAATAACGTCAGTTGGAAAACTTTGTATAAAGGTCCTATAATAAAAGCAGGAGGTGCTACAGGATGAAAATAGCAGTAACCGGTGGCAGCGGTTTTATTGGCAATCGATTGATTTCTCATTTGCTGCAGCAAGGTCATGAAGTCATCAATATTTCGCGTTCACCTCGAGCTGTTGCAGAGCATGTACGCACCGTCACTTGGAATCAACTTAAGACGGATTCGAGCGCATTCGCAGGAATGGATGCCATAGTAAATTTAGCTGGTGAGTCGATCAATCAGCGATG
Source organism: Paenibacillus sp. WG02 (assembly GCF_055396115.1). NCBI lineage: Bacteria > Bacillati > Bacillota > Bacilli > Caryophanales > Paenibacillaceae > Paenibacillus > Paenibacillus sp. WG02. The sequence goes on from NZ_AP036016.1 coordinate 6,288,979, forward strand.
GACAGCTGCGGCCAAAGAACGAATTATTGGGTCTCGACTAAAGGCGGCTGAGCAAGTGGCTCAGCTTATTGAACACATGGAAGTGAAACCGAAAGTCGTCGTTAATGCTTCCGGAATGTCTGTTTACGGTACCTCAGAAACCGAAACCTTTGACGAGCGAAGTCCGCACTGCCCTGTCGATTTCTTATCGAGGGTTGTCGAACAGTGGGAAAGCGCGGCTGATCTGATACAGGGAACACGAATTGTAAAAGTACGCGTTGGACTTGTCCTAGACGGCAAGGAAGGCGCATTTCCCAAAATGGCATTGCCATATAAACTTGGTGTTGGCGGTCCCATAGGCAGCGGCAAGCAATGGCTCTCCTGGATTCACATCGTTGATATGGTGAGGCTTATCGAGTTCTGCATTCAGAACGAAGCGATTCAAGGGCCTGTTAATGCGACAGCTCCGAATCCGGTCACGAATAGAGAGTTTGGACGGGCATTAGCGAATGCGATGCGAAGACCTAATCTATTCCCGCTTCCCGCTTTTATTTTAAAAGTCATTTTCGGTGAGTTATCTACCCTGCTTCTGGAAGGTCAGAAAGTTCTTCCCCGCGTATTATTAGAGCATGGCTTTACGTTCAAGTATTCTTTCGTAGACAAAGCCCTCGCTGATATTGTATAAATAAAAAAACCCAGACCACCGAGTGCGCCTCGATGAGCTGGGTTTTCGTTTACTTTTATTTCATGGATAAGTCATCTGAAACTTGAATAAGTTGTAATTGAGTTGGTGCATTTGTTAGTGTTAATACGCCTTTATCATCATAGCTAACACCGAAGTCATTGTCGTTTACAATCGCAATTGTATTTTTGTCAACAACCGTCAAGCCTTCAATCTTCTCATACGGGTATCCTAGTTTAGCAATATCCACAATTAATTCTTTGCTCACTGGTTGAATACCTTGGTCTTTGAGCTGTTGAACGGATAGGCTTTCCAGGTTTTTACTTGCATCTTTTCCTAAAATATTCGTCGCTTTAGAGAAATCGGATTTGTAAATTCGTTTCAGCTTGGGCGTCTGCACCTGCATTCTTATCACGCTCATCAACAAGCAGCACATCACTGGATAGTGCGGAGAGATCACTGATCACGATATCTTTTTGGTTCACTTTGACGAACATGCCAGCTTGTTCAGCCACATAAACGTACTCGCCTACGATTTGTTTCGTGGCTAGATCCATTTTGAGGATACGCAGATTTCTGGAAGACTCGCCTGTTTTCTTATCCGGATTTGCCATTGGACTTTGAATGGACGTGTACAAGAATTTGCCGTCTGGGGAAATAGTCACACCTTCGAATCCACGGTTGGAAATACGCGTATTGTAAACCTCAGGCAGTGTATCAAAAATTGGCGTTTGAGCTCCAGCTTGAACGAGCTTGTCTTTAGCGCCTTTAGGGACGTAACGCCCTAGAATCGTGCCATCACGCTTCACTTGAAGAATGGATGGGCGATATTCATCTGAAACCCAGAATGTATCGTCAGTAGGGCTGTATGCGATACCTTCCAGATCAAGACCGTCAGGATCATAAGCCAGCTTCGTAACACCTTTCTCATCGTACGGTACTTCATCGATTCCAACTAAGTTCGGCAAACCTGTTATGTATTTGCTATTGCTTACTTTATCCAATTTACCATCCGGAAGCGATAGTTTGATCGTCTCCAAGACTTCAATGTTTCCGTTCGTAATTTTGAATTTATAAATACGTGGATTATAGTTCTCGATCGGGAAAGTGCGAAGTTTATCTTTACCTACTTCACCGTTTGGCCCGCGATCCGCCAACGTATAGAATGTATCAGCAGCATCTTTAGGTAAGTGAATAAGACCTGAAAAACCGCCTTCTTGAATACCTTTATCAAGCACAGGAGCATTTTTCCACTCAAATTTACCAGTCACTTTAGGAATATCTTTGAGCGAGATGGATTGATTCCATTCATTCCATTCGATTTGTTTACCAAGCGCTTCACCAATGGTGCGAAGAGGAACATATGTGCTTCCGTTAATGACAACGGGATCTTTATCAAGCGTAAGCGTTTTCCCACCAGAGGTTATTTGAAACTTCACAGCAATAGCCTCCAAAGCAGCTTGTCCTGCGTATACGACAGTTGTTGTAGAAACGGCACAAATGGCCGCAAGTACAATAAGCAGTCGTCTTCTTCTGAGTAATCTTTTCATTTTTAACCCTCCATCATCTAATAAACTTTCACTGTGATAAGCATAATGTTTATATATTCGTGGAGTGTCATTGGGATATGAAAAAAATGTAAATTTTAAAAATAGCTGTTCAAACCCATTAAAGTTGTGTACAATTAATTTGTATAAAACAAAACAAAGAGGGTGACCCTTTTGAACGTTCATCAATTTACAGTTCGCACGATCCGCGATGAAGAAAAGTCTCTTGCTGATTACCAAGGTCAAGTGCTGCTTATTGTGAATACCGCTACGAAGTGCGGATTTGCTCCTCAATTTACAGGACTTCAAGAGCTCCACGACACCTATAAGGAACAAGGCTTTAGCGTGTTAGGATTTCCATGCAATCAGTTTAAGGATCAGGAACCCGGCGACGACGCGCAAGTCGAGCAAGCCTGCCAAATTAATTTCGGTGTTAACTTTCCTTTGTTCTCCAAAATCAATGTGAACGGCGCAGACGCCCATCCGCTTTACCAATACCTGAAAAAGCAGGCCTCAGGTCTACTCGGTTCAAGCATTAAATGGAATTTCACAAAGTTTTTAGTGGATCAGCAAGGCAATGTGATTAAGCGTTTCTCCCCCACTACTTCGCCAAGCAAAATTGACAGCCAAATTCGCAAGCTGCTGGAGAAATCAGCTGTACATGTTTAATTTTATTGGAATGAAGAAAAGCATCCAACCCGTATTATGGGCGGATGCTTTTTTTATTTTACATACTTTTTGACCTTTTCAATCACTTCGTCTTCCGTTGGTGCTGTCACATAGCGTCCATTAATAAAAATAAATGCAAATCGGGAACAAGGACCGCAATATGATTTGCAGGCAACTTTGACTTCAGCATCGGGTGCAATGACACTTATCTTAGAAAGGGCAGTCTTCACCTTCATGTGTTTGCATTTATCACAAATGCGAATATCATTGCGCATTAGTGATCTCCGTGATTCCCCTTGCTTGGGTTCGTAATCATGAAGCCTTCTTCTGGTGTGTAGAAGTAATCAATACGGATGCCATCCAGCAAAGGTTCATTTTTATCTAGAATAACGTCAATACCTTTATCTGTGCTTACAAGGACGTCATTTTCTGATTTATCGTCAAGACCCAAACCATAGTGAGCATGGTCACCGTGCGAATGAGTCACTTGTACGCGAACCAATAAACCTTTGTTTTCTTCTTTATCAAGCTCCAATTGAAGTACTTTAGCAGCATTACGAGAAATTTTGACGTTCATATGTACACATCTCCTGAAACTTTAATTTTTATTTCTTATTGTAAAGAATCTAAGGCACGAAATCAACCTTTGTCCCAAGTCATCCCTTACTTCTTGCTAATTCACTAAACGAACTTTAAAATAGATAGTAGTGAGCACAAAGAACACTAATTACACAGAAGAAACTAACTTACATAAAAGTTAGTTCTATAAATCCAAATTTGAAAGGAAGCGATCTTATGTCAACCCTAGAGAATGAAAAAGTCGCTCCACTCAGCAACTATGTTCCTAAAGTACCCAAAGAAATCGAATGCTCAGTGGAAAGAACACTTGAAGTTATTGGTGGAAAATGGGCTTTTCTCGTGCTTCGCGAATTATTTTGCGGAACGAAGCGTTTCGGCGAGCTGCAGCGCCAGATAACTGGTGTCAGCCCTAAATCATTAACGGATATTCTTCGTCACCTCGAGGAACATGGGGTTTTGGAACGAATGGCTTACCCTACTGTTCCTGTTACGGTCGAGTATACCTTGACACCGAAAGGCCAGGATTTGCATCAAATAATAAAAGAAATGAAGTTATGGTCAGCAAAGTGGACATAATGACTAATTAGGGACTATCACCAGAGGAGTGAAGCTTGATGATCACAATTAAATCAAAAGAACAAATTGAGAAAATGGGCAGAGCAGGTCGTATCCTGGCTGATTGCCATAAAGAAATCGCTAAAATGATTCGACCTGGTATTACCTCCTGGGAAATCGACCAATTCGTAGAGGGCTTTCTGACGAAGCACGGAGCCACTCCTGAGCAAAAAGGATATCACGGTTATCCATATGCTACTTGTGCATCCGTCAACGACGTGATCTGTCACGGTTTTCCTAAGAAGGAGCCCCTGAATGACGGTGATATTGTAACCATCGACATGGTTGTACGTATAGATGGTTGGTTGGCTGACTCCGCGTGGTCTTATGCAGTGGGTAACATTTCTCCAATTGCCGAGAAATTGCTGAAAGTAACGAAAGAATCTCTTTACAAAGGAATTGAGCAAGCCGTTCCCGGCAACCGTATCGGCGATGTATCGCATGCCATCCAAGTGTATGCCGAATCGCATGGTTTTTCCGTTGTAAGAGATTTTATCGGACACGGGATTGGCTCCGAGATGCATGAAGAACCGCAAGTGCCTCATTATGGGCCAGCTGGCAAAGGGCCGCGGATTAAAGAAGGCATGGTCTTCACGATTGAACCGATGCTAAATGTAGGTAAATACCATTCCAAAGTAGATCAAGATGGATGGACAGCAAGGACTTATGACGGCAGCTTATCTGCTCAATATGAGCATACGATTGCCATTACGAGTCAAGGACCGATTATTTTAACCGAACAATAAAGATACCGGAGGAACATGAATGCTTTCTTTTTACAAGAAATATTGGAGGACAGCCTTTGACATTGCTCTCATTGTTCTAACCGTTTATTTATTCATGCTGTTATTTAGTTACCTGTATCGCATCGCTACCCCTATCTTTCTGGCTCTGATCATTTTCATGATGATCGAGCCTTTTGCTAGGTTTTTGCATCGCAGAGGGCTGCGTAAGTCAATCGCATCTGCGATTTCGACCTTAGTATTCGTCCTTATTATCCTTGGCGCACTAACCGGTGCCGCTGTCATTTTCACCAGCCAAATCATGAGTCTTGTCGATAAGGTGGATGAATATCAAGCGATTTTCAACGATCAGATTGTGCAGAAAATAAGCGAATTGAATAACCAATTCCAAACGCTGCCACCTGATGTTATTGCGAAAGCTAAGGATTATGCGGGGCAATTCGCCGGCAATGCCTCCAAGTTTATCATTGCTTTTTTATCTGGATTAGTAGCCTCACTGACATCCTTCTCAACCTTCATGTTCAACTTCATCGTCGGGATTATCTTAGCCTACTTCCTTAGCATTGAAATTGATTCTTGGAAACGCCTTGCAGGTGAAAAAACACCAAAAACCTTCAAAACCGTTTTCTTTTTTCTCAAAGAAAATGTCGTGAAGGGTATCGTCTCCTACATAAAAGCGCAAGCCAAACTTATCTCATTGACGTTTATTGTTGTATTTTTCTCATTGCTCCTCCTTGGCGTCAGCAATGCTTTCTCTATCTCGTTGTTGTCAGCCATATTCGACGTACTGCCGCTTCTTGGTGTATCCACTTTGTTCATTCCATGGATCATCTACCTGTTTATTGTTGGACAAACGACCCTAGCAATCTGGCTTAGTTCCATACTCTTGGTCGTCATTCTTGTCAGACAAATTATGGAGCCAAAGATCACTGGAGAATCACTCGGAGTATCGGCCTTTACGACCTTAGCTTTCATGATCGTATCCCTTTCCCTCTTTGGATTTGCAGGGGTCATCCTTTCGCCTGTACTGATCATTCTAATCAAAGTTCTGTATACGCAAGGCTACCTGCAACGTTGGATTCGTAAGCCTGAGGACGAGTATGTTCAAGGTAAATTACCTTATAGCGGTCCTTAATGGTTGAAAACCAGCTTCATATCAACGAAAAAAGGCGCCAGCTTTTCCTCAGGAAAAGTTGACGCCTTTTTTACCACATAAGAAAGTATAAGTTTTCGGTTCACGAAAACCGCTTTCTTATTGGCGATAAAACCTCATATAGGGATCTTTGGTCGTAGACCAAAGTCTCTCCTCGTTAAACGCGGTCGCTCATCTTTGAATGGCCTCGATAGAGGTTTTCTCATACGCGATGCCTACTTCGGTATATCGATGGCGCTATGCCCATTTTTTGCGTAAAAACGCGGCTCAAATAAAAGCCATTTTCGAATCCGCATTTCTCGGCAATCGCATCCAAGGTAAGTGTTGATCCCTCCAACAAATGCCGAGCTTTTGTGAGACGCATTTCATTCAAAAACTCAGAAGGTGTTAGTCCAAACGCCTTGCGAAACTTACGGGTGAATTGTACGGGGGTGAGTCCCAGAGATACCGCCAAATCCAACAGGGATAAGCTTCCATAAGCAAATTCCGTCATATATTTCCGGGCTTTCTCCATTAACAAATCGACTTCTGTGGATGGGTCATCTTTGTGATCTCGCTCCATTTTGACCAAACGTAATAAATCATTCACCATATGCTGTTTATGCAGCGTGCTCTCTTCATCCCAGCCGGGAAGCTGTCTCAAATAACGATAATTGGAAGATAAACGTTCTGTATCGTTAATCGTCAATTTCCCTTTCCAGACGGCTTCATCGCCTATACTAGGTTCAGATAACCATACAAACTGTAGGAAGTGAAAGGAAAGTGGTTCGAGTGTTTTCCTCTGAAACACGGTATGGGGTGGACATATGACAAAGTCTCCGAACTTCGCTTCACCTTTTTGCTCACCAACTCGATAGTAGAATCTGCCACCTTCTACGGCAAATATCGTCCAACAAGGATACTCGTCTTCCTCTAGCATAAACGCCACTTTACGGTGCCAATAAACATGGGAGATGAGCTTAATGGTCACATCACGGAAAGCCACTCTCTCACCCCTTCCATATTGAAATAAAGTATATGTCTATTGTAACTGTCTGCATGTTCAATGGAAATAGGATATTCTACAATGAAATTAAAGATATCCTATAACCCAGTGAGGTGCTATGTTATGAAGCATGAAATCATTCAATCAGACATAACTGTAGTCGGCGGCGGATTAGCAGGTGTTTGTGCGGCAATCGCTGCAGTTCGGTTAGGCCAAACTGTCTCTCTCGTCCAAAATCGTCCTGTCCTTGGCGGTAATGCCAGCAGCGAAGTTCGAGTCTGGGTATGCGGCGCTACCTCCCACGGTGTTCATCGAAATGCGAGAGAAACCGGCATCATGGGTGAACTATTTGTGGAGAACCAGTACCGTAATATCGACGGAAATCCTTATATCTGGGACCTGATCGTACTTGAAAAAGTCAAAGCGGAGAAGAATATCACACTGTTTTTAAACACGGATGTCCATGAGGTAGAGGCCGATGGCGACGAGACTAGTCGAACGATTCGTTCTGTCACAGGCTGGATGATGGGATCTGAACGGCGTATTCGTTTCGATAGTCGTGTTTACCTCGATTGTACAGGCGACGGGTTAGTCGGTTTCCTCGCAGGTGCGAAGTACCGCATTGGGCGTGAAGCGCAAGAGGAGTTTAATGAAGAATGGGCACCACTCGTCGCGGACGATATTACACTTGGAAGCACCCTGCTGTTCTATACCAAAGACGCCAGCCAGCCGGTCAAATATATCGCACCAAGCTTCGCGAAAGATATCACACAAACCTCCATTCCCATGAAACGCATCATTCGCAGCGGAGATAATGGATGCGCTTATTGGTGGATTGAATGGGGCGGCGAGCTTGATGTTGTTCATGAAAATGAGCGAATCCGGGATGAGCTGTCCTCTGTCATTTATGGCATTTGGGATTACATCAAAAATTCCGGTAAATTCGAGAGTGAAAATCTGACGCTCGAATGGATCGGCTCCATTCCGGGGAAAAGGGAATATCGTCGTTTCGTTGGGGACTACGTGCTGAATCAGAACGATATCATCGCACAGGAGCTGTTTGAAGACCGTGTCGCCTTCGGCGGCTGGTCCATTGACTTACATCCGCCACAAGGAATGTATGCCACAGCTAAAGGCTCCAAACATATGCATATGGATGGCAGTTACCATATCCCATTCCGTTCTCTCTACTCCGTCAACGTGACGAATATGCTGATGGCGGGACGCAACATCAGCGCATCCCACGTGGCCTTCGGCACGACGCGCGTCATGGCGACATGTGCCGTCATAGGCGAAGCCGCGGGCACAGGAGCCGCGCTCTGCGCGGCAAAGGGCATCTCCCCCCGCGAGACTGCACAGCAGCCACTTGATCGAGCTGCAGCAGACGCTGCTTCGACAGGATGCAGCCGTCCTCGGTCTGAAGAACGCGGACACGGCAGACCTCGTGCTCCGCGCGGAGATAACAGCGTCCAGCACCTTGACGCGACTTGCGCTTGAGCAATCTGCGTCGGTGCTGCCGCTCACCGCTCATGTGGCGCTTCTCGTGCCGGCAGATCCGTCCATTGACGGCATCGAGCTGCTGCTGAATGCTTCGGAAGCTACAGAGCTGACAGTCGAGCTCTGGAGCACTGGGAAGCCGCAGAACTACGTCCCCCATACACGGGTGACGTCCATTCAAGTAGCTGTAGCCGAGGGTTCTCAGCAGTGGGTAAGGGCTTCCCTCTCTTGGCATCCTGAAACTGCTCAGAATGCTTTTATTATTCTCAGAAGCAACCCGGTGCTTTCGGTCCATCTATCAGCCAGACCACAAACGGGTGTGCTTTCCTTCAAGCATGATGCTGCATCAAAAGATGCCGTAGATTTCGGTGATATGCATCATCATCAGCCGGTCATTGATTGGAGTGCGAAAACATTCATTCGGAAGCCAATTTGCTTCCGTCTGCTCTCGCCAACATCCGCATTCGCAGCCGATAAAGCCGCCGATGGGTATAAACGTCCTTATGGAGGACCTCATCTATGGTCGTCTGCTTGCATGGATGCCTCCCAGCCAGAATGGCTTGAAGCCAGTTGGCCGGAGGCTGTGCGAATTCGCAGTGTACATCTCACTTTCAATGACGACGTGAACGAAGATTTAATTAATCTGCATCATCATCGGACGGAATTCGAGATCATTCCTGAACTGGTCAAAGACTATAAACTTCAAGCCTTCATCGGCGGTGACTGGACCACAGTGGCTGAAGGGCTCGATAATCATATGCGCAAACATGTACATCTTTTGTCTGAAGTTGTAACGACTGATCGACTTCGTGTGGTCGTTGAAGCGATGAACGGGACGGAACGGGCAGAGATTGTTGAAATCCGTTGTTATGGTTGATTTAAGGTAATCCAAAGCACCCATAAATCATTTTAAGAGTTGCATATTCCATAACCTGCCATTATGATTAGATCAATTAAAAGTTGATGTGTGACTGGCGAAGCATGGATACCCATGAGGAAGCACATTGATGTTAAAGCCGTACGCCTGGGCAGAGGTAAGGGGGATTCATCCCCCTTGCCTCTTTGTGTTTTTACAAACATATGAAGGGTTGTGGGTAAAATGAATTCAGAAAAATTAATTTTGGATGGTACACGCGTCGCGAAAAGCATTAAAGAAACGTTAGTCGAAAGAATCAACCAACTGTCTGCAAGAGGAATCCTTCCCTGTTTGGCTACGATACTTGTGGGCGATGACCCTTCTTCCGAAACCTATGTGCGTATGAAAAGCAGCGCTTGCAAGCGGCTAGGCATCGATTCCAGACGGATCCACCTAAATAAAGCAACTACAACAGAGGAGCTTATTGCTGTTATTCAACAATTAAACGAGGACCCTCAGATCCATGGTATTTTACTGCAGCATCCGGTTCCACCTCATATTGATGAAAGGGCCGCGTTTGAAGCCATTCAGATCGACAAAGATGTGGATGGCGTTACCATGCAGGGCTTTGCTCAAAATGCTTTTGGAACGGCCAACTTTCCTTCTTGTACCCCAGACCGCCATTCTAGCCATTCTCGATTATTATCAGCTTCCTATTGAAGGCAAGCATGCGGTAATCGTTGGTCGGAGTCCTATACTAGGTAAACCGATATCGCTTATGCTGCTGAATAGAAACGCAACCGTGACCATTTGCCATTCTAAAACAAATAATCTTCCTCAAATCATCGGATTAGCCGATGTTGTCGTTGCAGCAGTCGGTAAACCTTCATTTATTCAAGGAGCATGGATTAAGGAAGGCGCAATCGTTTTGGATGCTGGATACAATGCTGGGAATATTGGCGATGTTGATTATAAGGCTTGTCATATAAAGGCTAGCGCAATTACTCCTGTGCCCGCTGGAATAGGCCCGGTGACCATCGCGATGCTGCTCAAACACACCGTCTTTGCTGCCGAAAAAAGCAAAATGTTGACCTAAGGCTCCGACATTCTTTTTTCTAAAATAGGTCTTAATAACCCTTGCTTAACCTGACATGGTGTGTTATATTAAAAGTGCGTCAAATCAAGGTTTCCACTTCAAAAAGTTGACATAGGAGTGATACAAATGCCAAACAATTCCGTGCAAATCCCGCAAGGCGAAGAATTGATTCGTGTGGAAATGACGGTTAAGGAAGCGCTTGCATTGACAGGCACTAAATTTAACCAAAACCACAAATTAGAAACAGATGCAATCAAGAAAGTTAAACAATCCTTAGAAGATAAATTATTGACACCTAACCATTAATCCATACGCACTCACCGCACATAGCCCTGACGAACGATTTCTAATCGCTCGCGGGGCTTTTTTCTACTTTCAGAAAGAATTGTTCGGGTATCTCATTTTCATCGCATCAAATTCGGCCGATTGCTTATAATAATCTCGCAGCGCAAAAATCCTACATTTTAAGGAGTGAACAATCATGTCTGAATCTCATAAAAAAACAGGACAATCCAAAAAAAATACAACGGCACGTGCACAAGATCAGAAAACCAATAAAAAAGGTTAATTCAGCCGAATGCTTATAATAATCTCGCACCGCCCAAAATCCTACATCTTAAGGAGTGAACAATCAAATGTCAGAAAGTCATAAGCAGCAAGGGCATTCCAGACAAAATACAACGACACGAACAAATGATCAAAAAAGCAATAAGAACGGTAATAAGAAATAACGATTTTCCACATGAGGAGGCAGATATATGCTCGATCAGCTAGAAAGCAATTATGACTGTGCGAATGCGGGCTCTGACCTGCATAGTTTAAAACAAGAACTTGAACAATTCCAAGGACAAGCAGCCTCTTCCGACAAAGAACAAGAAGAGCATCGGAATCGACTTGAGAATCAAATTCGTTTTATAGAAAATAAGTGTTCCATTCCAAGCGAACATAACCCGCAATGAAGAAAGTCCACGCCTTTGATATCGGGGCGTGGACTTTTTACATTAGTTGACTCTTCTTCTTGTCAAAATACACGGAACCCCTTTACCAACGGCTCCTGGCTCTGACATCATGGCCAAATACCGAAGTCCTCTAGTGCACGGTGTCTTACAAACCGCACATGTGGACGACTCCACAAGCCTCATCGTGTATTGAACTCTGGATGAAAGTTCTTTCTTCTTGGATGCCTTGCCTTTCCCTTTAGGTGGTGCCATATCCACGCCTCCCAACAGTTTCCTTCCTTCAGTATATGAAGTCTGGGCGGAACGGTTCTTGGGAAGCATGCTCAAGTTCGTGATACTTGTCTATAGCAAATTTATTAAAATTCCATCGCTGTCAATAGGATCGGAACCAATTCCTCATAGAGTGCTGCGAAGGATTCCACAGGCAGGGGGTTTACCCCAAATCCTACTTCTACAGTAAACCCAGGCCTACGAAATCGTTGGATGAACCAATCTTTGTAGCCCGCGTCACTGTCCGATAGTTTAACAGCCTGATAGCCACTGGCTAGGGCTAACCGCTCAGCAAATACTTCAGATTCCGGTGGTTCATAGTCGCGATAATTCCAATAAATCTCCCTACCTTGGGTATGCAGCGCCACGACAAGCTCAAAGTCATGGCATTCAGTAAATTGCGCTAAGACTGCTGCCTCCGGTTCCGTTAACGGTGCCTCTCCACCGTAATCGCGCTCTCCAGGTCCAGTCTTCTCTCTACGTAATGCCTCATCTTCCCAGTGTGCAGGGAACTGGTCATTGAGATCAACACCACGAATATTGGCCTTCCAATTCCTGAAATCAAGAGAGCTCTCATTCCAATTCAACAACTGCTCTTGGCAGGGATGTTCCTCGGTAACACCAGACAGAACAAGTTCCACTCCATCGGGATTCACCATCGGTACAACCCAAAGTGAATACTCCGATAGAAGCCGCCTAATGTTGCTGCCATGCCATGCAGTCCCTCTTGCATAGGAGCAAGCAAGGTCTTCCACGAATTGCATTAATAACGGTGTCGTTATCCATTCATTCGCATGCATTGCTGCGTTGAAATGAATCTCTTTCGCACCTTGACCAATTCGCAGAGCTGGTATGCTTTTCCCCATCACACTTGCGCCTATCTCTTCTACATGAAGAAAAGGATATATCTTGCAGAGCCGGTTCAGTTCTTCACAAAGTGTCCAATACCCATATCCTAACACACGACCACCTCACAGCCCATTTACTTAGTTCGTATGGCTATGATTATGCCCGCGGGCTTCGAATCATGCGGGTTCGTGCAGAGATACCTGATGCGAATGCTGGACGAACGAGTGATGTTGTACGTTGGAAACGAGACCCTCGATTCATTGATCCAATCTTCCTCTACTTGGAGGTGTATTAAATCGGAATCCATCTTCATATACACTCACTTGTGGTTGCCGGATAAATGAATCCCTTCGCGGGTGAATGATGTTGTAAAAAGTGCAACAATTCTGCCTAAATCTCGCCTCTCTCCCTTCATTGTTGCATAACGTACATCAATTTGGTCCTATACAGGCCATTTCGCAAGAAATGGGCTCGAAATGTTGTACAAACTGCAACTTCAAGGTGCAAAATAGCCTTTTGCCATGTGAATTGTTGTAGAGAATACAACATTGGTAACCACTATAGCCCATCTACCCTCACGAAAGCTGTATGACTCTAAAATCGAATAATGGATGTACGCCAATTAGTTGTAAAGAAGCATAATGAATGATCTATTCTAGAGTTACCCAGGATAATTGTTACACGCTTTGAAACTTTGATTCCTCCAGAAACAAAGAATAGACCCCAACAGGGTCTATTCGATTCACTTATAAAATATTATGCACCTGCCAAACGACAGGCGTTATAGAAATCTGCTCTTTCAGCCAATTCTGTGCAATTTTCTTAAATAGTTCTGGCTCACCGCTGCAAAAAAATTGATGGATAGGCAGCTGCCCCGATGCTGCCAGTATGTCGCGGTGGTAAAGGATCGTGCTGATCTCTCTGGCCGTTTCGTCTGCTGAAGAGATCAAGGTCACATCCGGTCCCATGACGCGGGAAATCGCCTCCGCTAAGAAGGGATAATGGGTGCAGCCTAGGATTAAACAATCTATCGGCTTGCCGATTAGGTGTCTAAGCGATTGCTCGACAATCTCGTTTGCACTTTCCGCACCATAAAGCCCTTTTTCTACAAACGGTGCTAACAGCGGGCAAGCTTCGCTATATACTTGAATGTTCGGCGAAATCAACCTTAACGCATATTCATAGGCATTGCTGCGAATCGTTCCATCTGTACCGATAACTCCAATAACACCGCTTCTCGTCGTTTTGATCGCGGCTCTCGCTCCAGGAGAAATAACGCCAATCACGGGAATGGATACCCGTTCACGAATATCTTCAATGGCCACTGCTGTTGCTGTATTACAAGCGATAACGATCATTTTAGGATTAAATTGAATTAAGTACTCGACGATTTGCCGAGTGAAGGTTCTTACTTCTCCAGCAGATCGGGGACCATAGGGACTTCGAGCCGTATCTCCGAAATAAATCACTTTTTCCTGCGGAAGCTGTCTCATAAGTTCTTTTACTACAGTTAATCCTCCGACTCCGGAGTCCAGTACGGCTATCGCTTGCTGCACACCTATCCGCTTCCTTTGCCGGTTAATGAAATACGTAACCACATGGATAGGATATGAGAGTCCAAGCTGAAAGGTACCTAGGTGAACGTTCAGATTTCCGTTCGGACAGCTGCTTTTCAGGAATGAAGTTCATTAACAATTCCGAACTCATAGCCTTTCTTCTTGATCTCTTTACAGATACGGGACAGCGCCTGCATATTTTCTAAAGATCCCTGATGCATCAATATCACATTGCCATCATGCAAATTATTCATAATATCATTGTAGGGATCTTCCGCCCCGTTGGCTCTCGGTTCCCAATCCCGCATAGCTGTAGACCAGAACACAGAGGTATATCCCATACTGGATACTAAGTTCAAATTATGCATATTGTAATGCCCAAATGGAAAGCGGAAATATTTCTCGACTTCTTTACCTGTAATTTTGGTATATAAGGCTTCGAAATCCGTAATTTCTTTGCGAATCTGGTCATCCGTCATGTCATTAAAATCGTTATGTGTCATCGTATGGTTCGCAACGAAATGACCGTCAGCGACAACCTTTTTCAAATACTCCGGATTTTTCTTAATGTTATTGCCCGAAATAAAGAAATTCGCTTTCACGTCGTTTTCTTTCAACGATTTAAGCATGAGATCGACCTCAATCAAGGGACCTCCGGCATCGATTGTTAAATAAACCTTTTTACCCGTTCCAACCCAAACCGCTTTCTGGTCCGCTGTGAAGGATTTCGTTTCTTTTGGAAAATCAGGAACCTGCCCCGTTTTCTTTTTCATGTAATACCAAGAATAAGGCACATGATCGCCAGTAACTGACTTGGTTTTGGAAAAGTTGCCTACCACTGCTGGCTTTGGTGTTGCGGTTGGCTCAGAAGCAGTTGTTGACTTCGGTGTCGCACTGGGAACTGGAGTGGGTGTGGATTGAGGTGTAGATATGGGTTTAACTGTTGATTTAGGAGTAGGAGTCGCCGCTGCACTCGATGCTGCTTGCGGTGTAGAATTTTGGGCTTGACTCAAGTCTGGGGATAACAGGCTTTTGTCTGCACAACCGATCAATGATGCGCTTAGAACGATCAGTAGTGCAGCACTTTTGGGAATTGGCGTCATTATTGCACCTCGTTTTGGAATGAATACTTCACGTATTCATTTCGACAGCGCTAGACAAATTTCCTGCCTATTTTAGGTAAAAGATGTTATTTCGTAGCTCGATACGTCATAAATTGAAGAATCGTGATGAGGATAAAGGCCGTTCCGGCAAGCATAGGAATCGTGATGAAGCCCAACCAGTTCAAGTAATCGACATTGCATGGAATAGGGCCGCAGCTTGTTGCTGATTCGTGAAATACACCCGATTGCAGCAGAACGTGGTAGATAGAAATACAAGCTCCCCAGATCGTCAACGGCAGCACATAAATGGTTAATTTGTAGTCTCGGCGCACGGCTGCAATCCCTAATAGGACAACTAACGGATACATAAGAATGCGTTGATACCAACATAATTTACAAGGAATAAAATTCATAATCTCTGAGAAATACAGGCTTCCCAATGTGGCAATTAAAGCTAGAAGCCATGATAGGTGCATGCCATTGTCTCGTAACCATTTGTTTGACATCAATACTCGTCCTCCCCTTCCTCCTTATTATAAAAAAATTGCCAAAGGAAGTCTAACAAGAACAAAAAATGGCCAAGCAGGCATCAACAAGCCAGCTTGGCCACTCCCATTAAACGGAGAAGCTATATACCACTTCTTTCGTTTGTTTCACGAGTTCATCCCACTGTTCCACGGGAACAATATCCACAACGGCTTTGATCGGTATGCTGTTAAAATCCAGCATTGGCAAGTCTTCCAAAGTCATCCGATTCGTAAGCAAGCGGCCGAGCCAGCCTGGAAACTGCTTCTCCATTTGCTGCAACCGGTAGATGGCGGTCTCGAAATCTTTGCGCGAAGCGTTGACCGAGCCGAGCACGCACTTATTCTCCAGCACCATGCTCTGGTTGAGCATGTCGGACGAAATCTCCAGCTTACGGTCAGCTGGCGTGACACCCAGCAGCGCCAACACACCGTTCGGCGCTAGCACAGACATGGCCTCGAAGGCTAGCGGGCTGTAGCCCGTGCATTCGAGGATCAGATCTATCGGCTTGCCGAGACCATCGGCATAAGCCGTCATAGTCGCCGCGCTGCCGCTGTCAGTGCCAGCCTCCTTATACACACCTCCGCTGTCCTTCACAAGCTGCGCTTGCAGACTGTCCTGCGGAGATTTGGACCAGACATACGCTTCCAGCCCCAGTAGGCGGCAGGTCATGGCAGCGAGCAAACCAAGCGGTCCAGATCCGAGTATCAGCGCAGTTCTCGGCTCCCAAATCAATCGCTGCTGAACACGCAGCACTTGGTCCCAAACCTTCTCCACGATGCTCTGTGGCTCGACTAGCACCCCATGCTTCAGCAGTTCCTTCGGCACCTGAACCAAATATCGACTTTCCTCTTTGTAATACTCAGAGAGGAAGCCGTGAGCCCCTTTAATGCCCCGTTCTACAAACTCACCGGTCTGGCAAAAATCCGAATGACCATTGCGGCAATTGACGCAACTTTGAATTCTGCAAGGCCGTCTTACAATGGCGGTTACAAGATCACCTAATTGGAATCCGCTTTCCGCCCCAGCTTCAGCCACAACCCCTAGCGACTCGTGCCCCGTGGTCAAATCGTCTTCACCCTCAGGAGGAACGCCGTATTTCTCCTGTAGAATTTCCTTGTCCGTGCCGTCTAAGCCAACCGCCAGCACCTTTACAACGACTTCTTGAGGCCCTGCAATCACGGGGTTCTCCACATTTTCAAGCTGAATAGTCGGATTCCCCTGTGGAAACTTGCTTGACGCGAATTGCCTTCATGACTTCCTCTCCTTCCAACTAATGAACGACGGGTTCCAATACTTTATCCTCACTCGCATCAACGGCCTGCTTCGTTCCTTTCGAGGTCAATAGCTTTAATTTCGACAAATATTCTTGCGTTACCTTAATAAACGAAGCATGAGACCATGTCAGCGGTGAAACGGACATAGGCTCTCCCGTGAAAGGATGCACTTGCTCAGCCATCGTCCCTGAAGGTGCAGCATGTAAAATAGCCCAACGCATCAATTTCTCCGCTTCCAACAAGTCCTGAACGGTTTTGGCAGACGCCACAAGCCATTCTGCGTACCAAAGCGTGCATATAAACCAAGGATTGCCCGGTACCTTCGCTACGTCATTAGTGACTTGATGATAATAGTCGTTCTCATAGCGTGCTATACCGCCGATATCTGTTTGTACCCACAATTTCTCTTTCAGAATCTTCATCGTTGCCACAATCCGCGGATCTTCAAGCTCAAACAAGCCGAAGTCGAATAGAGCATACATACTCATATCCAGCGTGTAGTCCGGCACATACGTATTTTGTTCATAATTCCAATATAAAGCCCGCAAAAAGCGATTCTGATCTGGCGCATACAGATACTGTTCGGCTGCCTTCTTCACTTGACCTGCGATATCTGCATAGTAGATGGAACGTACTTTATCCTGATGATATTCGGCAAACCGCGCTGCTGCTATAAGACCGGCATATACCGATGACACCGTGAAGGCTAGTACACCATAACGCTCTTCCCAAAGATCATAGGAAGGCAAAGGAAGTCCGGAGGCATCCCGGTAACGAACGAGAAAATCCGCTGCGGGCTTCACAAATTTCTCATAATCCTCACGCGAGTTCGCGATCGTTCCAGCCAGCTTATGGTGATGCCATAACGTATAGAGCACGAGAGCTGTCTCGTCCTCTTGAATCGCAAGCTGCTTATTCCCCCGACTATCCACCCAGGGATGCCAGCTCGAGCCTACCGAACTATCAGGGTTATATTTGTGCATGAGATAGCCTTCCGGAGTCAGCACCTTGATACAGAAATCAAAAAATTTCCTGGATAATTCATAATACCCTGCCCGGTCTAGCGCATGTGACACCAGAGCGCCATCACGCGGCCACATATACGAGTATGTATCTTTGGCAAATTTCAAAATATCCGAATCATTCGCCGCAATGATAGCTCCTCGATTGTCGACGTTTGTTCGGGTAATCAACAAGCATCGCTTATAAAATGATTCCAAATCAGGCTTCAGCAGGGATAGCTGGTGGGCATCTTGATTCACCCATTTCACCCAATGATCATGAGTTCGTTGTAATAACTTTTGCGGGGTTGCTGTGCGAAGTAATCGCTCTAAACGTTCTACCTCCTGTTTCGTACGCCCAAAACAGACCCAGAACCAAGCATCTTTTGTGCTTTTTGGCGGTAGTTTCATCGTCAATTCAATCACACCATCAACGGATCCCTGCGCGATAGCATTTCCCCCTAGATGACCGTCTTCAGCATCACGCCATGTTCCTTCCAAACCGTGAATCCCTTTTTGCCCCGTTGCATAACCGCTAGGCATTGCTTTCTCTGCGTCAGGGGACAAGCAAGATAATGACATATAACGATGACCCTTATAAAATAAAAGGGAAGTCAATTCAGGATCATAATAAATCGTATCTCCGACGCCATTTCCATAGATTTGGAGATCCAAATGAAAATACAGTTTAATTTCTCTTTCCACATCGAAGCGGTTTTCTACCTTCACCTTGCGTAAAAACACATTCTGCTGAACATCGACCCCATCACGAATCACGAAGCTAAGACCTAACCTTTCATGGGCGCAATCAGCGTTAGTAACAAGCGAATCTTCCAAATAATTGAGCTTTTTTGATACCTCTGGATCGTCAATCCAGAAGAACCCTTCCGGACACCAAATGCCAAAATGTGAAAGATGATCGCTAGATTGATTCTCTTGACCTACTAAAGGGTAATACATGTCACGAATATTATAAGCAGCGTCGAAATTAATGAGCACATTCCCGTTTCCTATGGGTAAATCTCTTGCCATGCCATCAGCCTCTTTCCAAGATATTGCTACTAATTTACCAATTTGAGTGCTTAAATATGCACGCAGCGGTTCTTGGCTGGAATTTGAGGTAATTGGCACCAATTCGCGCCTTAAAGATGTTCATTTCAATCGAATTCATTTACAATTAAACCATATGGAGGGATACGTTATTATGAAACAATTAGAAGGATTCGGGAAATTTTTGGAAAGCTTGCGGGGCAAGATGTCTTTGCGTGAAGCCGCTCATAAAAGCGGACTATCGCATGCTTACATCAGAGACCTTGAATTAGAGAGGAATCGTTCGACCAATGAGAAAATTAAACCCTCTCCTGTCACGCTGAAAAAGCTGTCGGATGCCTACAACTTTTCATATACAGAACTAATGGAGAAAGCCGGGTATCTCGAGAAAGAGGACGTCCATGCCAATAATGAGCAGGAGCTGGTCCCTATGTCGGATACACTGTTTATCGAAGTCAGTACGAAGGAAATTACTTACCATACGCGAATTGGCAAAGTTAGCCGAAGTGTGAATTCATTACTGGATTTCAGTCATTTTCTAGATAAGCTTGAAGAACAAGGATTTAAGAAGATGGATACAGACTTATTCGTCAACCTTAATCATGTACAGAAATATATCGAAAAAGAAGGAAAACTCTATTTCGATCCTCTAGGTGTCAGCAAATTTGTCGTTATCGCAGCAATTCGTCAGAAGAAATACCATGATTTAATTATCCGCAGCGTAGCGAAAAACACAGGAATGGGATTGGAGTTTCAATACGACCGTAACACCGTAACGGATTCACTTTTCCAGACTTTAAAGCAGCCTATTTAAGAATAACTTACCAAAAAAAGGAGAAAAGTTCAGTCATTTATGAAACTTTTCCTCCTTTTCTTTCGTTTATTTATAAGGATGGTTAGATTGATTATTTGGCAGAGAGGATAGGTAAAGAAAACATGGCTGTACAACAAACCACCTCCCAGCAGTCTACTCGTCTAACGAGAGTTAAACGAAAGAGATCTGCGGGAATGAGCTTTATCGTGTATGGGGTACTTGGGTTTACCTTACTTTCTGTGATGTCCTTATGTTGGTTTTTCCTTACTTCCTCTGGTTCGAATGTAAGATTAATGATGGCTGACACCTTGATTACAACCCAACACCGGGAGTGGGCCAAATATTTGATAGGATCTACAGAGCTGCAGAAGCGCGTGGAAGCTTATTGGAAGAAATTTGACGAAATGGGCGATGAGAAAGATAAAGGATTTGTTGAAATTGATCACACCTCTCCACTTGATCCAGTTGTTG
The DNA here is from genome assembly GCF_055396115.1 of Paenibacillus sp. WG02. Lineage (NCBI taxonomy): Bacteria > Bacillati > Bacillota > Bacilli > Caryophanales > Paenibacillaceae > Paenibacillus > Paenibacillus sp. WG02. The sequence continues at coordinate 6,309,255 of NZ_AP036016.1, forward strand.
CCAAGAAAGAGTTGGTCACCATTGAACCCATTTCGGGGACCAATTTCAAAGGACAGCTCGTCACGATTTCGGATCCGAAAAAGCTTCGAATTGCCGTACCTGAGAAAGCGGGTAAAGGGGAGAAGGTTTCCTCTATGGTCAAAAGAACTGGAGCAATTCTTGGTGTGAATGGCGGAGGTTTTATCGATCCCAATTGGGAAGGAAACGGCTTCCAGCCTGAAGGAATTGTCATCTCCGGAGGAAAAATCTTTTATAATGACAAAGGCATGAACGGCACCGTGCAAGTTGTTGGTATTGATAAAGAAGGCCGCATGATTGCAGGCAAATACAAGGTTTCCGAGCTTGTGGACATGGGCGTTCAGGAAGCTGTATCCTTCAGCCCTCGATTCATTGTGAATGGTGTTGGTCAGATCAAGAGCCAAGCCGATGGCTGGGGAATAGCTCCTCGGACCAGCATGGCGCAGACGAAGGACGGCTCTATTCTATTTGCCATCATCGATGGCAGACAGAAACATAGCATCGGAGCGACGCTGTATGATGTGCAGCAGATTTTCCTAGAGCATGGCGCTGTAACGGCTGCGAATTTAGACGGCGGAGCCTCAACGGTACTCGTTCATAACAATGAGATCATCAACAAGCCATCAAGTGAATATGGGGAACGTTTCCTCCCTACAGCTTGGCTTCTCTTCGATCATCCAGAAACGGCGAACATTAAGAATGTCTGGGAAGGTCTTGATATTCGTAAAATTGATCCTTCCAAGTGGTAAAGGAAAAAGCAGAAAGCTCTAGACTCGGAGCTTCCTGCTTTTTTGTTTTAACGATTTCCTAGAATGACCAAATCTTCCGCAGCCTCGCTAACTTCTTCTTCCGGGGAGATCAGCTCTTCGTCACTTTTGGACTCTTTCCAGGAACGAACCGTATCCACGACGTTTACGGCTGTGTCTTTTGCTTTTCCATATAGCTCAGATGTTGTTGTGCTTACTGTTTTCGCAACTTCTTGCGTTCTTTGGCTTACAGTGTTTGCGATTTGTACCGTTTTATCACTAACCACTTGAGCTTGCTCCGCAATGTCACTTCTCAATTCACGGCCGGATTTCGGTGCGAACAGAAGCGCCGTCGCCGCTCCGAGTATGCCTCCAACAACCGCACCGATGAGAAGATCTTTACCTTTTCTTTCATTGGACATGAGAAATCCACTCCTTAATTGTCTGATTTGGCATTCCTATGTGCTTTCCATCTTTGCCACAGCTCTAAACCCGTCGTTGCCCACTCCATCGCGTCATGGATTCGCTTCTGGTGGGTATGTACAACCTTTTCCGCACCATGAATCGATTCGTTCATCATTCGTGAGGCTTTGCGAAGCGCAGAAGCAACATCCCCTATAGCTGCTCCTGCCTTCTCCACTGATTGGATACTCGGCTCAAGTGTAAGTATCTGCATATGCACCTCTTCCGTGAGCAGCCCTACCTTTTTCATCAAATGCTCCGCTTGCTCTGCTGTCTCAGCTAAGCTTATCTTAGCTTGAGCAGCCGTATCGCCTAATTTGCCTAATAACTGCACAATGGTAATCAACATGCGAATGGCAAAGACGATGAGCACGATAAAAGCAGCTGCAGAACTGACGATACTTATCTCTATCCATGTCATGACGGGCACCTCCTGGACCTAAAAGCTGTGAGGGTGAATGGCGGCTTCTAGACGAATGCCTATGATTTACTACAGTATAGGTAGGCGCAGCTTGTTTTGACACAAAAAAGCTGGAAAAATTTCTGAGACCTGTCATAATAAAAAACAAATCAAACTAGAACACTTGGAGGATTAAGATGAACAGAGAGCAAGGACTCAAAGAAATCGAACGCACCCGTATCATTGCTATCGTTCGAGGTGTGCAAGAGGCTCACATTCTTTCTTTAGCTGATGCACTTCTTAAGGGCGGCATAACCGTAATGGAGGTCACTCTCAATACACCAGGGGCTCTTCGTATGATTAGCGAGCTGCAGAATAAATCGGGGCAGCACATGTTTATTGGCGCTGGTACTGTACTAGATCTAGAGGATGCTAAGAAAGCAATCCAAGCTGGTGCTTCGTTCTTGGTAACTCCGAATATGGATGAGGAAGTGATCCGCCACGCTAGTACGGAGGGGATTCCGATTTTCCCAGGCGCAATGACACCAACCGAAATCGTCAAAGCATGGAAGGCAGGCGCTACGGCTGTTAAAGTATTTCCGAGTGCAAGCTTAGGTCTCACTTATATCAAAGAATTGATGGGACCTCTAGACCAAATTCCATTGATTGCCGTCGGCGGGGTAACGGAGGAGAATATCAAACAATTCCTAAACATTGGTTGTTACGGATTAGGCATCGGCGGCTCCTTAATTAATCTCAAAGAAATCGAAGCAGGCCGCTTCGATTGGGTGACAGATAAAGCTGCAAGTCTCCTCGCTGCTTCGCGTTAGGACATACAAAAAAACCATCATCCTCCGGATACGAGGTTGATGGTTATTTATTTTGACTAATGATATAGACACACTTGCTAGCACCCTTCGCTAAACATTCCGTTCGCTCCACGTTCGCGTCAAGCAAATTCCGAAACAAGGCTAACTCACACTGACAAGCTTGTGCAAATGTATTCGCCACCTGTGTAATCGGACAGTTATGTTCACTAAACATATACGTGTCCTCTCCAAGCTGTGACCAATCCACCATGTATCCATTGTCGTTCTGAATAGCGGCTAACTCAGCTACCCGTTCTTCCAAGCTCTTCTCGCTCATCCGCGGTTGATACCGGGATTCCAGCTTAGCTTGCCTGCCTTCAAAAAGACGTTCGATCTTCTCTTGACCTTCGTCTTCTAATAACTCATCTAGCAAATCGAGCGTCAATTGCATATATTTCTTGGGAAACAATTCATCGGCTTGTGGTGCTAATGTATAGACGTTAGTCGGTCTTCCCATGGCTTGCCGAACCAGCTTCGTTTCGAGCAGATCATCCTTCTCCAAGGTATGGATATGACGCCTAACTGCCATTTCCGTAATCCCGAGCTGTTTGGAAATATCATGGACACTAAGCGGTCCCTGAGTTTTGAGCATAGAAAGAATCACTTTACGCGTGGATGTCTCAAGTGTATGATTCACGCTCTCACCTACCTCGGAACTGTCATTTAAGTCTCATTTTACAGCATTGTTAACAATAAGTAAATTAAGAAACAACTATGTATGTTATTCCAATTCACTCTTAATAAAAGCTCGAACACTGCCTGCAAATTCTTCAAAAGCAGCTGGAAGTTTCGGGATTAACGGGTTCAATTCTTGGCGGTTCCAGTCCACATAATCTTGGACAAGAGGCTTTCTGAGCTTTACGAGCTGAAGCAGCGTCTCCGTTAACGATTCCGAATAGGCGCCTTCTCCATGTACAATTTCCACGATATCCTCATAGCTGCTGGCATCTCTTAGTATAAAAGCATCAATCAGCAAGCTCCCAATATCTGTCACTGTTTCGATCGCTAAATGAAGAACACGTTCCTGCGCAAGCTGCCATACAAGATCATGGGTGCCTTTCGCCCACTGTTCTTCTAATTGCTTGCTAGCATCAGCTAAAGCAGCCAGAAACTGAATTCTTTGATTGATCTGTTCATGATTAATAAAATACATTGGGCTATCTCCGTCCTCTTTTTCGCCATTTCGTCCATATCATCATTGCAAAAAAAGTAATAATAACCAGAAAAACTAACAATACAGCCTGCATGACGTATTCATAACTCACGTTCATTCACCCTCTTGACTCTCACTTAGTTCATTCTACTCCCAGTTTATCGCGGGTGCGGGGGAGCGTCAAGCCAAGCAAGATTCTCTTGGAAACTGTATTGTTCTCTCTTTTCTTTCATGATAGAGTGAAAAAAGTGAAATTAAGGAGAGTCATAGACATGTCATCCAGACCCAAGCTTACCGAAATCGACATATTACGTGCCATAGCGATTATTGCAGTCCTCGTCATTCATGGTACTTCGGACGCGACTCAGCTGCCGTTAGGGACTGGGTCACATGATGTATTTTTCATCCTCAACAAGGCCAGTTTGTTCACCGTTCCATTGTTTATTTGGATCAGCGGTGTTGTTTTATTTTATACGTACTACGAACGCTGGGAGCCGGGAATGTCGCGGATTTTCTGGACGAAACGGTTGCGAAAAATTCTAATTCCCTATGTGCTTTGGTCCCTTTTTTACTACCTGTTCAACCAATTCCTATTCCATGGCACCATTGGATTTGACGTTATATACGTAATCAAACTCCTTTTGTCGGGAAATGCCAGCTATCATCTCTATTATATGGTCATTATTGTTCAATTTTATCTCTTATTCCCTCTAATGATGACGGCTGCTAGACGGTCTCATCGGTTTCGTCAAGGACTTATTCCTATTGGTATCGGGATTCAAACAGCCGCCTACTGCTTTCATCATTGGGTGTATCCTCTACCAGAATACGCTTCCCTGTTTCTAAGCTATTCAGCCCTATTTGCATTCGGGGCTTTCATGGGCATTCATTATGCAGCGATTGTTTCTTGGTCTAACCGCTATAAAGGGTGGATTTGGAGCGTCATGCTCTTGGCCGGTGCCGCTTTTGTTGGGATGCTATTACTCAACGAATATGGACTTGTTTCTATCGAAAATTCATGGTTCGAGCTAGCACTTCTCTTGTATTGCATGGCTATCCCGCTTTGCTGCATCCAATGGGGGCGTAAGCTTTTACAAAGCGCCTCACCCTTCGGCGCCGTGTTATCGGCCTTAGGCGGAGCTTCTTTCGGTATCTACCTCGTGCATCCCGCGCTGTTGACGCTCTGGGATCACATCGCGCCAGTGCAGGAGCACCTCTGGCTGTACGATCTACACACGGTCGCGGCGATTCTCATCGGGCTGCTTGGCTCTTGGCTGCTCGTGCGGTTATATGCGAGCGCACAAAGAAAAGGTTCCGCCAACTGAGCGGAACCTTCTTTCATTTAAAGCGGGCTAATAGCGCCCATCGCCGCTGCTGTCTGCGGCTGTAACGCGGCAAGCCGCGGTGAATATCAAGCGCTTCGCGGAAAGCGCGCTTGGCGTCTTCTGCGCGGCCGAGCTGCTGGTACAGCTGGCCAAGACGGTAGTAAGCTTCAACCGACGAAGAGTGCAGGTCGCGGAATTGCTCGATGAATTCAGCAGCTCTCTGAGGAGATGATGGAGCCAAAGCTTCACCAAGCCGTAAATAAGCTTCGCCAAATTTGACTCGCGGATTTAATTCTACGGCTTTGAGCATATAGCTTTCACCTTGGATGAGATTCCCAAGTTTAAGGTGGCAAAGGCCAATCTCATAGTGGACATCTGCGGATTCTTCCATAATAGGCAAAGTTTGTTCCAAGTAGAGAAGCGCTTCGCTGAATTTTTTGCGCTCAATTAGAATCCTGGCCAACTCCAATTTAGCTGACGTATTATGCGGATTAGCGTGCAAGTCACTTCGCAATCTAGATGCTCTGCGGCTTAATTGAAATGGCTTAAATATGTTTGGTGTTAACCCGACAAATCTTCTGTCCAGAACGTACAGAATGACTAATAAAATAAGAAGAGCAAGAAACGGATTGCCAACAAGACGCCATAATAAACCGAAAGCAAGTAATTTGGTAAGCACGATAAACCCTCCTTTCAACTTCCTTATCCTACCATAATCTTCCTAGTTTGGTCATCCCTATTCAAAGAAAAAGCACTCAGCCTCCAGCCAAGTGCTTCCCACTATTTCCTGTTTATCTGAAAGATGGATCACTCATTCGAGATTTTTCGGAAGCAATGCTATAATGAAAAGAAAAAGGGAGTTTAGCGATGAGCGATCCACGTAAAGAAGTTTGGCACAAAAGAAAACAGCTAGGAAGATCCAAGTATTTAATTCTGTTCGGCCTGCTCCCTTGGGGCATCGGACTCACGTTATTGTTTAGTGTCATCGAATTTCTTAGTTTTCAACAGCTCAATTGGGTTTGGGTACCGATTCGTCTTCTCGTCTTTGTCTTCATCGGTTTTTTCGTGGCTAACGCACGCTGGCACGCCATGGAAAGCCGCTACGAACCATATTCTAGACGACCTTAACGGTCGTTTATTTTTTTATTAATGTAAAAAGGTCTGATCTTCCACATCGTCTGTATGAAAAAGCGAAGCCGTGTGCGTACGTCGAAAATGCTCTTCCAGCTCTTTACGAATGGAACCAAATGACAGGACCTCTTCAATAAATGCCTCGCGCTCGCCCCACTCCTTATCAAGTCCTTTATTGCTGAACAATTCCTCAGAAACGTCTTCAAACGCCTCATGCAAATTGTTATCATACCAGTCGATTTCATTCGATGCGTCTTTGCGATACACATGTCTCATGTCAAAGTTGTTATCTTTCGTGGCCGTGAATTCAACTAGCAAACTCCCCTTTATGCCATCTGCTTTAACTTCGACATCAGCGCACCGAACATCATTACGTTCCGTGAAGTGAACAATGTTCACCTGTTTAATTCCCCTCATGTCATACCCTCCTAATGTTGCCTATCATAAAGAAGAGTATTTCCAGTTATATAGGATTTATCAAACGCTAGGAGTAAACCATATTTTTCGAAAATCAACCCAACCCAAATCGTTAATGCTCACTCCCTTGATCGAATCATGATACGTGGTTTGCTGAGAACGATGAAGCACAAAGAGGAACGATTTCTCCTCCTGCAGCACTTCAATCAACTCGTTTAGCCTGCAAATGCGCGCTTCGCGATTTGGATCTTCAAGAATTTGATCAATTTCTGTATCAACCCAAGCCATTCGTTCATGGTCTAAATGGGCACGGACATAGCTGTTGCTTTGCTTAAGCGTCTGAATAATATGAAGGTCATATTCACTTTCCATACAAATGTGATAAAAAATGAGATCTGCTTCCTGGATCGTATCCAGCCTCATCATATCTGACTTACTCCGGGGGGTTATTTCAATGCTGACACCCACTTTGGCACACTGCTTACAGATCCAAAGCGCATCTTCGTTGTTGTAACTATAGATGTACATACGGAGCGGCTCACCGGTATAGTCCATCTCTTCCAGCAGGCGCTTAGCCTCCTCGAAATCTGTTCGATAATTAGAGGCTCCCCCTCTATGATCCAACGTAGGCAGGAAACTGCTGGCAGGCGCCTCTCTTAAGCCTCCAAGCTCTATAATCATTCGATCGCGATCCAAAATAAGGTCAATCGCTTTGCGGAATCGTATATCCTGTTGAGGCCCTTCTTTATTACGATTAAAGGTAAGCAGGCTGCAGCCCAGAATCGACTTCTCAATCTGATGCCATTCCGTATCTTTACCGACGGCACCAACTGGTTTACGGGAGTTCGTATGGTCGCAAAGCACTTGCACCATATCCCAACTAGGGCCAACCTCAGACAGATCCTGCGGCAAAAGCCAGATTTCCACCTGATCCAAATGCGGCCTAACCCCAAAATAAGAGTCAAAAGCACGCAGCTTGCAAATGTAATCATCATTTCGTTCAAGCCTGAACGGACCTGTCCCAATCGGCATACGCCCGAAAATCCCCTCGTTTTCCCGGCAAATGTCCTCTGGGAGGATGGCCATGGAGGAATGCGACAGCTGCTGCAAAAAGAGCACATTCGGCTGTTTCAGCTCAATAGAAATTGCATTTCGGTTCAGTACCGTCATATCTTCAATGCTCTCGACCATCCAACCTTGAGTCGCCGATAGACCAAGTTCCTTCAATCTCGAAAATGTGTAATAAACATCATGCGCTGTCATCTCTCGGCCATGATGGAACAGCACACCTTTTCGCAAATAGAACGTGTAATACAAGCCATCCTGGCTAACTTCCCAATAATGCGCCAAATGCGGCTCAACTACCGCTGTTTGTAGATTATATTGAATTAACGTATCGAAAATTTGACTCATCAGTTGGCAATCGAATGCAAAAAAAGAGTGTGCAGGATCCAACGACACCAGCCAATTATAGACGGGGAACCGTAAAGTATCCTTGAAACACTCATCTTGTTCGACTGCGCGATAACCGAAATAACTGAATAACCAGTCGATGAAAGAGTCCTGCAGCGCCTCTCCCCTGCCCAATTGGTGAATCAGTTCTATCGTTCCTTTATAATCACCTCTGCCCGCCAACTCCATCGCCTGCTTCGAAATCATATCCTCCGCTGTGACTAGGAACGTAAGCTCAGAGACATTACCTCTACCTCTGCCCGGCTTCCAAGAAATCCAGTCTTGCTCCATCATTTTTTTAAGCAAAATCTTGACATTACGCGTTGAGCAATACATTCTTTTCGCTAATTCCTCTAACGTTATAGACTGTGGCTCATGTTCTACGCCATGTTCAAAACTGGCTCGAAGCTCTAAGAAATGAGTCAAAATTTGCATACCTAACTTCCTTTCCATAAAAGGGGAAATCGTTAAAGTGAATTATACTCTTTTTGTTCCCCTTATTCTAGATGTAAACTAGACCTAACAGGAAAAGAAAGGAAGGTGAACCTTATGCAACCTACAGATCTATACGTATCCGAGAAGCTGATGCAATGGCAGCAGCAAGATTTGGAAAACGAAGCTCGCGAGCACTGGAAATGGAAATCGATTAAAAAAAGAAAAGTCTACATGCTTCTAACTAACTTATTCTTCTTCGTTTAATCCTAGTTCTTACCCAAAGAACCACTAGGACAAGGAGAATGGCCAGAAGTATACCTATGGCATCGACCGCAACATCAATCCCATGTCCCGTTCGACCTTTTACAAAAGTTTGATGCCATTCATCGGAAGCCGCATAAACTAACGAAATGATGGAGGAGGTGAGCAGTGCTATGATTACTTTTACAGGCTTCGCCAGCAGTGCTAAGGACCAAAGCAGGGCAAGAATAGCGAACTCGCTAACATGCCCTGCTTTTCTTATGAAAAACTCGATGGCGCCGATCGGGTCTTGCCACGAGATCTTTTGGTGGTCATAGGAGAACTCCCAATGTGGGAATATGCTCATTAGTTGAAACCCAGCAAGCTTGGATTCCAACAACGGCCGCAAGCTCTGCTGCTGATACGATTCTGCCGACTTTAAAAAAATAAACGCCATCCAAAGGACGGCAGCAGTCAAGAAAAAATAATAATAAAATGTTGAATATGATTTCGACATGAGTGAAAATTCCCCTTAAGGATTTAATTTCTTACGAATGCTGAATAAAGCAAAAAATTCAATAACCATCAGATTTACTGCCGATACCCCATAGAAGGCCATCCCAAACATCATGCGGAACGGATCATCCGTCACCGACTTCCACCAAAACGCAGCAGCCAACGTCATAACGATATTCAAAGCTGTCGTTATCCAAAAAGAGAATCCCAATCGATTCGTTTTCCGCATTAACCACACACCGATCACAAACGGAATCACAAAAGCCGCACCTAAGAAAACCCAATACAACACTGCATTCGACACTCTCTGTCACTCCTACACGATCAACTAGTTTATTCTAATAGGTTAGCATGAATAACCGGCTGAAAACAACGTTTGCCGCCCATTGCAACAGAAACGTCAAATGGCGATGCATGGAAGAATTCCTATAAGAAAATTCTCTAACGAAGGGCTTGCTTGGGCTGAATAATTCATGTATAATACGAAAAGTCGACATTAATTGAGCGACATTGAGGGGTCATAGCTCAGCTGGGAGAGCGCTTCGCTGGCAGCGAAGAGGTCAGGGGTTCGATCCCCCTTGATTCCATTTAGAAACAAAAAAGCACGTGACCACTTATGGTCATGTGCTTTTTTTGTTTCCTGGAATCTTGGGGAGAGAACCCCGGAGGGTTCGCCCGCGCGGACGGAGCGTTAGAAATTGGTACCCTTGTAAAGTAATCGTAGTAATCTTCGAAACATTGGCTTCACTTTGTGGGGCTGAGTACGGAGCACGGCGTCTGAATCTACCGCTAGGTTGTCTGCGTCGAATTTTCTTCGTCAGCCCCACTTGTAATGTCATTGCTAACGAACCGTATTGTACTTATACATGAGAATACGCCTTCTCGATTGATTTAACGAACTCCAGTGACGTTATGGAGTAGAATATAGGCTGAATACTAATCTTTTGCTTAAAATAGCGCATCTTGAATTCGTAGCAACTCCAGATCTATGCTTTTTGATCAAATAAGAATTATTGAGTTCGTAAGGCGTAAGAACGATAACGTTGCCTACCGCTGGCTACAAACAGAAGTTGGTGCTCAACTAACTTGTGAAGAATTCGCCTTGCATGCTGGTCTGTAATTCGTAAATGGGAGGACAACTCTGATGGCGTAAATGGACGAGGTATCCGTCTCGCGTAACGGATCGTTTCAGCTTCAAGCCAGGTCAAATTTTTAGGTACATCCATCGCAATGAACTTCCCAATAAAGGAAAGAACAAACTGCTGGCAACGTTTGGGTTCATCCGTAATGGAAAGATAGGAAATCGGCATAAAGATCCAATCGTCAAGTGCTAATAAACAATGCCGCCAACATAAGTCCTTAAAGCGACGCACATCGAGGTCTCTTGCGTGCGGTCCATAGCCTTGTATTTCGATTCCTCCCTTTACATCGCCGCCAGGCATATAAGCCAAGTCCAGATAACGATACCCATTGTTAGAATCACGTACCTCCCATTCGGGATATAAATCATTGAAGTTTCTTACAGCAGGAAACCAGACAGAACGCAAAAATTCACGTGTGCCATGGCCAAGTCCCTTCTCCAATAATTCGCGCCTTCTGTGATTTTCTTCTTGAGCAATGACTGATTTCATCCATTCCTCATAGGCTTGGTCAAATCTAGTTATCATTTGTCACTTCCTTCCTTAACACTGGCCGCTGAACCGAAAAAAACCACTTTGACACAATCTCACCCAGGAAGGTGGAGAATGTGTCAAAGCGGCGTGTGCTTCACAGCCAATGTTATATTGTTAGTATAACGAGAATGAGAATTATTTCAATATCTATCTAACATGCGACTGAGCAGCATTTCATCGTTAATGGATAGTGAAGCTGACTGACCCACATCACTATCCAATGCCTTATCATGGTTTGCAAGGTGGGCATAGAGAAGAACAGACTAACAAATAAATTTGAAACAGAGTCGGGCGAGTTTCTCGTGCGGCTCTGTCCTACTTCCATTTAGGTGGTTTATCATTGGGCCGCCTTGATCACAAATTGAATCACGCGATTGAAATCATAATTAAGGAACTTATCAAAGAGCGAAAATAGCAATACTTTTGAATTAAGATTAAAATTCTTCACTTTCGACGATAATTCAAGTATTAAAATAACGGGACTGATAATTATGGATATGATCATTCTTTACTCAGTTTGGATCATTACTGCTGTTCTTCTGGTGATATTTATTAATCGGAAAAATTCGATCAAAGCACAAGTAAGTTTTTTATTCATGCAAATTCCCAGTTGGTTATTTGGTGCTTGGGTTGTCCAAAAAGGATTGATCGAATACCCTGTAGGGTTTCTAAAGATAGTTTACAAATCAAGTTTTACTTTTGAATTTTTCGTCTTCCCTTCCGTAAGTGCCATTTTTAATGTTCATTTTCCTAAAGACAGATCATGGTTTGTTAAATCTATTTACATCCTTATTTTTCCAACAATTATTACAATAATTGAAGTCATTCTAGTAAAGTATACTCAACTGATTAAATACTTAAATTGGGATTGGTATTGGAGTTTCATTACCATAACCTTCACTCTATTAATTTCATACGGTTACTATCTCTGGTTTTTCAAAAAAATAAAGAAAATGTATGGTAATCCATAGATATGAGAATACCCTTTATCGAGGCCATTCAAAGATGAGCGACCGCGTTTAACGAGGAGAGACTTTGGTCTACGACCAAAGATCCCTATATTAGGTTTTATCGCCAATAAGAAAGCGGTTTTCGGGAACCGAAAACTTATACTTTCTTATGTGGTAAAAAAATTCCTATTCACCTCTAATCAATTGTGATAGATTGATTTTATAACCAGTTGGAGGTATATCACTTTGAATCCTGTCACCGAGAATTTCGTTAAGCAACATCAAAAATATTTGTCCGATAACCCCAACGAACTAGAGAAATTCGGCTCAGTCTATGATCACATGCTATTTTACTTAACCAGTATTCTGGGTATTGATGAGAAGCAAGCTTTGCAATGTATCCTTGATCTCAAAGCGGATATATCTTGTGATCTTCTTCCTTACATAGTTAAAAGTGAAATAATTTGAAAGCGGTTTAATCACCGGTTTATTTGGATCCTAGTTACGAGCCCTCAACAACCAATCCGACAATCCGTACCCTTTAAGGTTGCGGATTTTTGTTATGATCCAACATCGGAAGCAAGGAGAAGCCGCGGCCCATTAAATACAGATGTTGCATCATTTTTATGCTAAAATTAACCATAAGTACTCAGTACAGTCACTACGAATAAAAAGGAGAAATAATGATGACAAAAGAATTTTGGCTCAATCTGCCGGTGAAAGACCTCAAAAAGTCAAAAGAGTTTTTCACGACGCTTGGATTTTCTTTTCATCCGCGACATCACAATAGCGATGATGCTGCTGGCTTGCTAATTGGAAATAGCAACGTTATCGTAATGCTTTTTCCGGAGTCCACTTTCAAAAGTTTCACAAAAAATGATATTGCGGACACTAAGCAAGGCACAGAAGTATTGCTTTCCTTTGATGCCGAGAGTAAAGAAGAAGTAGATGAGATGTTGGAGAAAGCGGTAAAGGCAGGCGGCACAATTTACGGTGAGCCCCATGATCAGGGCTGGATGTATGGCGCTGGATTCACTGATTTGGATGGTCATCGGTGGAATGTGTTGTACATGGATATGAGTAAGATGCCGAAGGAGTAAAGATGTATAATTATAAAATAAGAACACTGTAGCCATGTAGGTTACAGTGTTCTTATTTTGTAATAGCTTATGCCTGAACCGACAAGTCATTCCTTGACGGCACCGATGGAAATCCCATTAACAAAGAACCGTTGCAGGAAGGCGTAGACCACTAATATTGGCAGCACGCCGATAAATATCTGAGATGCCCGAATCGTTCGTTGCGATTGATTGGCAACCGCTGACAGATCAATCTTGGACATATCCGCTTGAACAATGATGGTTTGCATGAAACTTGCAAGCGGGAGATGCTCAGCATCTTTCATATAGATCAAGCCGTCAAAATAAGCGTTCCAATGTCCCACCATCGTAAACAAGGTAATCGTCGCTATGGCTGGTAATGAGATCGGCAAGTAAATCATGAAAAAGGTTCGCAAATGTCCGGCTCCGTCAATAAAGGCAGCTTCCTCAAGATCTTTAGGAACGTTACGGAAGAAGTTAAGAAGCAGAATGAGGTTATAGACTGCTACCATTCCTGGCAGAATAAGCGCCCACAGCGTATTCATCAAACCAAGCTTATAGACAAGTATATAGTTGGGAATCAGGCCCCCGTTGAACAGCATAGTAATGACAAAATACCAGAGATAGCCGGTGCGTGCACGAAAGACGCGAGTATCTTTCGAGAGCGCGTAAGCTGCAATGGCGTTAACGAACATCGCAAGCACCGTTCCAAGGACAGTCCGTTTAATGGATACCCCAAGCGATGTAAGAAATTGGGCATTGTTAAACGTTTTTGCGTAGGCTTCAAATGTAAAACCGATCGGCCAAAACGTAACCAACCCAGCGTTGGCAGGAGCGTTTGAGCTTAAAGACACCATCAGTAAATGGATTAACGGAAGTAGGCAAAGAATAGAGATTATGATCAACAGCGTATTGTTAAACACGGTAAATATGCGATAAGATAACGTTTTGTGGTACATATGTTGTCCTCCTTAAAGTTTTCGTCAGATAACTGGCCTCGTAATCCTTACTGAGTTTTCGTAAGAAAACTGGCTTCGTAAGCGTTACTGAGTTTTCGTAAGCATTCGCTTAGAAAATTCGATACCCAGCGAATCGATAAGCAAGACGGTAGGATATGATGATTAAGATTAAGCTGATAAGCGATTTAGATAGACCGACTGCCGTTGCGAAGCTGAATTGTCCACTAAGGAGACCTTCCCGATACACAAACGTGTCAATAATATCTCCCTGCTGATAGATCAGAGGACTATACAAGTTAAATATTTGGTCGAAGTTCGCATTCAGCACATTGCCGAGAGCCAAAGTTGCAACTACGATTGCGATCGGTATAAGGGATGGTATCGTAACATAAAACGCTTGCTTGAAGCGGCTCGCTCCGTCAACTTCAGCTGCTTCGTACAGCGCTGGATTAATAGCCGTAAGCGCCGCTAGGAAGAAAATCGTATTGAACCCAAATTCTTTCCAGACATCACTGAAGATAATGGTAAATCGGAACCAACTGCCGTCGCCCAGAAAGAAAATCGGCTTAATGCCAAACACACTGGAAAGGAACTGGTTGACAAGCCCAGTCTGGGCAAGCAAATCAATCAGAATGCCTGCGAGTGTAACCCAGGAAAGAAAATGGGGAAAGTAGACAAGTGTTTGGATCGACCTTTTGAGCCCTATGTTCCTTACCTCATTCAATAACAGGGCGAAGATAAATGGGATGATTAAGTTCAGCACGATCTTGGCACAAGCAAAGAACAGGGTATTCCACGTAATTTTCAAAAAGTAATCATTCGCCAACATATAATGGAAATGCTTCAAGCCCACCCAAGGGGAGCCGGTTATTCCCAATCCTGATTTATAATCCTGAAACGCCATGACGATCCCCGACATGGGAAGATAAGAAAAAACGAAAACCAATATGACAGCCGGCAGCACCATGAAGTGAAGCATCCATGGCTGCTTGTAGCTACTTTTCCTTTTCACGCGTTCGGTGGCCTTGTGGGTCACTTGCAGATCTGTATTCGCCTCCATAGCTCTCTACCCCGTTCCATAAAAACTCATTTGTGTATTTTGACAAACCCTGATATATATAGTATCAACAAACGCTATCCTTAAACTATAAGACATTGTTAGGATTGATAGGGTTTTGTTAGGGACATCTTTGGGGGGATCGGCTATGGAGCTGCGCAGAGGCATCGAGTTAATTAAAAGAAGGATGAGTTCCAGGTTTAGCCTGTTTGCCAAAATGAACGGTCTGATTGTCATTTTATTCATCCCGATCATTCTTGTATTTACCTATTCCAATAGAATCGCATTCAATGTTATAGATAAAGAACTTCAGGCATCCAACATCAAACAACTCTCTTTTCTATCCAGTCAAATTGACTCGAGGATCAATCAGATGATGGACTTTGTCATGACCTTTTCGAAAGATCCAAATGTTCAGAAATTCAATGGGTTAAATATCTGGGAAGATCGCTATGATCGGATGCAGACTAGATACGTGGTCCAGGAAAAGATGGTACTGCAGTCTGGTATTATGAACATATGGCCGGTTAAATACACGGTTTATTCCCAACAGAACAAAGAAGCCATTTCTAATTCCACGAATACGTTCGAGTATGATGAAAGTTATTTGAAAAGGAATATGACCGGAAAATGGACTTATGGGGATGGTGAAAGCATGACCCAAGGAAGTCCGAAGTCCTTTTATTGGTTCTATACGGATTCATTCGGCCAACATGATACGCTTAACGGAAGTAATTTGGTGGTCGAAGCCAGCTTCGGTCATGAAAATATTCAAAATATGCTGGACACGTATAAGTCAGGGGGGCAAGGAGATCCTTTATTTTACCACAAGGGTGAGACTCCGATCTTGAATCGCAGCGCGTCCGCGCAGCTATCGAATGACCTCATCCATTATTTGGACGATCAGACTCTCGCAGATACGACGCAGCAGGTCGTCAGGTTGGAGAATAATAATTATTTGGTTAGCGCTGTGAAATCTCCTCAGTTGGATTGGTATCTGGTTGACATTGTTCCACTTGATCAAATCTTAGGACCGATATCGTTCAGCCGCAATCTATTCTATTTAGCGATGGTTCTGCTTTTTGTGGTCGGTATTTCTTCTTCGGTCTTTCTATACCAGAATGTTCAACGTCCGATCAGAAAGCTGATCCGCGGCTTACAGAGCGTGCAACGGGGGGATTTTTCAGTAAGGATCAACGCTAACGTGCCGAATGAGTTTTCTTTCCTATTTTATCGATTTAATGATATGTCTCAGCAAATTCAAGGGTTAATTGAAAACGTATTGAATGAGAAACTCCGGGCCCGAGATGCGACTTTGAAGCAATTGCAGGCACAGATTAATCCGCATTTTCTTTACAATTGCCTTGGCTACATTGTGAACATGGCCCAGATGAAGAACGAAGAGGCTGTCGTTTCAATGGCGTATAATCTAAGCGCATACTACCGTTACACGACCCGAATGGAGCGGGAAACGGCTAGTCTGGATGAAGAAATTCGACTGATCGTCAACTATCTAGACATTCAGAAACTGCGTAACGGCAGAATTGATTATCATATCGATATACCCGAAGAGATGTTGAACCAACAAGTCCCGCGCTTGATGCTGCAGCCGATCGTAGAAAATGCCGTCATTCATGGAGTAGGGAAATCGTATTCATCGGGTGAGATTCGAATTAGCGGCGAGATGTCAGACGGTTATTGTAAAATTTATATAGATGACGACGGCCCCGGAATGACGGAGGATCAGCACCAAGCATTAAATCGTAAAATGCAGGAGCCATTGCAAGAGAAAATGGGCTGCGGTCTTTGGAATACCAACCAACGGATCATGCACCAATTCGGAGATAAGTCCTATCTCTTTTTCACAAAATCGTATCTAGGCGGATTTCGGACAGAACTCATTTGGGAACTAACATCCGGAGAAGAACATCGCCATCATCCCTTCATACAAGGAGGCAGCTAACATGCAGATGATCATCGTAGACGATGAAGCTCACTGGGTAGACAACCTATCCATGCACAAACCCTGGCACACACTCGGCATCGAACAGGTTCATAAAGCTTATTCCGCGCATGAGGCGCTTCAAATCATCGAGATGCACCCTATCGATATTGTCATATCGGATATTCTCATGCCTGAAATGACTGGCATAGAGCTCATCGAGCGCGTTCGCGTGTTTGATAAAAGAATAAAATGCATTATTTTATCGGGTCATTCCGACTTTGAGTTTACGAAAGAAGCTGTCCGTAACCAGGCGGTGGATTACCTGCTGAAACCGCCGACTGACAACGAATTGTTCGGAGCCGTCAAAGCTGCCATCGATCAATTGAATGCGGAATGGGAAAGCATCAGCTCCTATGAGCGCACGCAGTACACCCTTCGTGAAAACTTGCCGCTTCTTCGCGGCCAACTTCTTCTTGACGCCTTGCGGGGTCATCGCATGCCCGCCGACGAATGGAGTCGGAAGCTGGAGAATTACGGATTACCGTTTCACTATGGCGACTGTGCTCTGCTGCTCGTCCGAATGGAGGAAGAATTCGGGCAATATACAAACAATGGGCAGCAGTTGATGGAATATGCGATCATCAATATGGCCGAAGAGATTATCGGAGAATTTACCGAGGTCTGGGGTGTTAAGGAGGAGCATGGGTATCTTGCATTTCTGCTTCAGATAAAGGGAGATCGTTCTCGCGCTGGGAAAGAAACGATTCTAGAAAAGCTGTCCATGCAGCTTCAGTATAAAGTGAAACAGTTCTTGAAAGGCTCTCTGTCTATCGTCATCACGGAGTGGTTTCACTTCCCAGACCAGCTGCCGGACCGTTACAGACAGGCAGCGGCCTATTTCCGGCAAATTGTAGGGGATGAGCGGGAATTCGTGCTTCGGGTTGGCGAATTGGAGCAGAATATTTCGCAGGGAACCTTGGACGCTATCCAAATGCCTCCCACATTGATTAACTTGTTGGAGGCTGGGCGATGGGAAGCGGCTGAAGATAAATTGGCTGCTATATTTGCGGAGCTCGAACAGAAATGGTCCGAATCCTGGGAGCACTGTATGGAAGCTGGATTTGTCATCGCCTCTTCCTTTACCCATCTCACACATCGGAATGGCTACGCGCTGGGCAAATTATTAGGATCTGATATTGAACCCTTGCAGAGCGGAGAGGCTTTCAGCTCCATCAACAAGCTTCGAAAGTGGTCTCTGGGCGTGCTTGGCAAGCTCAAAGAAAGCACGTCGAATGAAGTCAAAGATATTCGCTCCTTGTATGTGAAAAAAGTTCAGGATTTTGCGGAGAAAAACTTGCATCTTGACGTTTCCCTGCGCGCGCTGGCAGACCATGTTAATCTGCATCCAACGCATTTGTCCAAAATTTACAAGATTGAAACCGGTCAAGGCATCAGCGATTACATGTCCTCGCTCCGAATGGAGCGCGCTTGCCACTTGCTAAAGACGACTGACAAAAAGGTGTATGAAATCAGTATGGAAATCGGATATTTGGATCCCGCTTATTTTATTAAAGTGTTTAAACGCCAGTTCGGCGTAACGCCGCAAGAGTTTAGAGACGGTATATAATTGCCTAACAAAGTCTTACGAAAACTAAAATAATCATATAGATACCTTCCCCAATAAGTTGGTAGAGTTAGCATGTAGTAATCTTTCACCGTAGGGGGAAATCAAAAATGAGTAAATTCAAAAAACCATTAATACTGCTCGCAGTTACGGCACTTATGGTCGTTACGGCCTGTACCGCAAAGCCTGGTGAGAACGCGCAGCCAGTCAATACCGCGTCGAATGAGACCGCTGCATCCGATGCTGCATTCAAGAAAGGCAAATACGATCCGCCGATTGATATTAGCACCGTATTGATGCCAAAGAAATATGTTAAAGGCGACACCAAAGAAAATAATGTCCACGACCGTTGGATGCTGGAGCAGTTCGGTATCAAGCACAAAGATACTTGGTACCCTGCCGGCGCGGATCAATATAAGCAAAAGCTTCAGTTAGCTATTGCTTCCGGAGAAAAGCTTCCTGATTTCGTATTTGTGCCAACTGACCCCGTATTGACCAACCAACTGATCGATTCCGGCCAGTTTATTGCAATTGACACGTTGTTTGAAAAGTACGCAAACAAAACTTGGAAAGACCATACTACTCAGCATCCAGAGCTATGGTACCCTTTCACGAAGAATGGCAAGAAGTACAATCTGCCAATTCTTGAGTATACCGATAATGACGATACGTTGTTATGGCTGCGGGAAGATTGGATGGAAAAACTTAAACTTACGCCTCCCAAAACGATCGCGGAATTAGAGAACGTGATGGACAAATTCAAGAATCAGAACCCGGATGGGCTTGCTGCTAAGGACGTCTATCCGCTTGCGATTTCCTTGAAAAACAATACGAACACATGGATGGGCGGACTGGACTGGCTGTTCGGTGCGTACGGAACGATTGAAGAGCAATGGAATAAGGACGCCAATGGTAATTTGGAATACGGTTCCGTCAATCCAGGAGCTAAGCAAGCACTCGCCAAACTGCAAGAATGGATGAACAAAGGCTATATTCATCCCGATGCGGCTTTGTGGGATGAGGGGAAAGCAGCAGAACTCTGGACAAAAGGGAATGCGGGCGTTCTACCTGGTGCAAACTGGGTTCCGGACTGGCCAGCTCCGGATTTGCTGAAAAACGTAAAAGGATCGAAGTTTAAAGCCTACCCAGTTCCTACGGGTCCAAATGGGCAGGCGGGTACGAAATGGCAAAACAGCGGCGTGAACAGCAGCTTTATGATTAATAAAGACGCCAAGCATCCGGAAGCATTTTTCATATATTACAACTACATGCTTGACAACTTGGCCAATCCACCAGTCGGCAGCAAATTCGAATACGGCTTTGCCCAAGGTTACGACTGGGATATCGTGGATGGAAAACCAACTAGCGATAAAGACAAAATCAAGGACTACTCCAATGACTTTCATTTCATAGCCGGACCAGCGCGGATTCCGGATCTATATATGAAGACGCTGGTTAAGCTTGCAGACGGTAATAAGCCTGAAACTCCTTACGAGAAGCAAGTTGCGGAATTCCGCAAACCTGAGAACTGGTATGCCGCGAAAGTCGTCATGTCACAAATGGACATTCGCAAGCAAAACTATTTCACTGGTGCGGCAACGCCGACGATGATTTCCAAATGGAACCTTCTGCGTCAGTCTGAAATGGAAACATTCAACAAAATCATCTATGGCAAATTGCCGGTGAATGCGTTTGACGAATTCGTCGCTAGTTGGAAGGCTAATGGCGGTGATCAGACAACGAAGGAAGTCAACGAGTGGTACACATCAGTAACTAAAAAATAAATGCTGTAGTTAGAAAATTACGATTTCAAAACGGGCGAAAGCCCGTTTTTTTACGTCCTATTTAAGCAATGAAAGTGTGAGTTCTATAGAATTATTCATAAATGAGCGATCTGGCCGTGATTTCATCATGACAGTAAGCCCAATTAACGATACGACAAGCGTCTGTGCTAAGGCTAATGCATTCGTAACGTTCTCAAGCTCACCCGATCGTATGCCCCGCTCAATCGCTTCTTGAAATATAGCGGATAGATACATCTGATGCTCTCTTGTGAGTATTTCAAATTTGGCGTCGTGAGGTGCAAGTTCCACCATCGTGTTCAGGCAGAAACAACCCCGATTAAGCCCCCCCTCGTATTCTTCAGTCCCTATACTTTCAAAATAAGAACGAAATGCTTCTTTCACGGATGACTTTTTTTGAAGTCGAGCTCTAACATTAGAAGCGTGAAACTGCGTATATTTACGAAGCGCAGCTTCAAACAGTTCTTTTTTGTCACCAAATGCGGAGTAAATGCTTGGACGCTGGATTCCCATTTTGGACGTTAAATCACTTAACGAGGTTGCCTCGAATCCTTTTTCCCAAAATACATGCATAGCTGCGTCTAATGCTTTTTGCTCATCAAATTCACGGAGCCTCGCCATGTTAATCCCCTCTTTTCATAACGATCAGTATGATATAAGTTTATACTTACCGGTTATTCATTGTCAAACAGTTGACAAAATAGAGTTATTAAGCATATATTTTTATTTAAATAACTTACTGATCAGTATGTTATTACAGGATTTATTCAAGGAGGAGAGTGCACAATGGAAAAGCTTGAAGAAAATATGGTGGTTACTATCGGGGATGCAAGCGATGTGGGAGTGAAAACAGTACAAAGCGAGTCCGATGAATCCAAATCGGGTGAATCCAAATTGATTCACACTTCATCACTTTCACGCTCGGCCACGCTGTTGTTAGCTGTCGCCAGCGGGCTGGCTGTCGCCAATATCTATTTCGCACAACCGCTGCTCGACACTATAGCAAAGGAGTTCAGCATTAGTCAATCGTTCATAGGCATAATTATTACAATCACTCAGATTTGCTATGCTTTGGGACTTCTACTTTTAGTACCGCTTGGCGATCTATTTGATCGACGTCGTTTGGTTGTCAGTATGCTGCTATTATCCGTATTAGCACTTTTCACTGTAAGCATTGCTCCTACAATAACTGTGCTTTTGGGAGGTATGGCTGTGGTAGGGCTGCTTGCCGTCGTGGTACAGGTGCTTGTCGCATTCGCTGCAACTTTGGCTGCACCGACTGATCGTGGCAGAGTGGTTGGCTTGGTGACAAGCGGTGTTGTGATCGGCATTTTGTTGGCGCGCACCATCGCTGGTGTACTGACGGATCTCGCTGGCTGGCGTGCCGTCTATTATGTCTCCGCGGCAATAACGCTTTTAATGGCTCTCGCTTTATTTCGGATGCTGCCACGCCAAGATAAAGTAAAAGCTACCCTATCCTATCCACAATTGTTGCGCTCCGTGGTCACCCTGTTCATCCAAGAACCGATACTGCGCATACGTGCTGTCATCTGTATGCTAATCTTTACTGCGTTCAGCATTTTATGGACTTCGCTCGTACTGCCGCTCAGCGCTCCTCCATTATCTCTTTCACATACCGTAATCGGGTTGTTTGGCCTAGCAGGTGTTTCGGGAGCGCTAGCAGCTGCGCGAGCTGGACGTCTCGCCGATCGTGGACTAGGCCAGCGAACAACCGGTATAGCTCTCGTTCTGCTTCTAGGATCATGGCTGCCTATTAGCTTTACCGAGCACTCGCTGTGGGCATTGATTATCGGAGTTGTCGCTCTGGATCTCGCGGTGCAGGCTGTGCACGTCACCAATCAGAGCATGATTTTGAAGTTACGTCCAGAGGCACGCAGCCGTCTCACTGCTGGCTACATGATCTTCTATTCTATCGGCAGTGCTGTCGGTTCAATTTCTTCAACTGCTGTCTACGCGCATACTGGTTGGATCGGCGTATGCTTGCTGGGTGCCTCAGTAAGCGCCTTGGCCCTGCTCTTTTGGGCATTAACCCGACGCCTAACGCATACGTCTTAGAAACTTGCAACTTTAGTAATAAAACATAAAACCCGGTTTTACTGCCTATCAGCAGCAGATCCGGGTTTATCATGAATGGAAAGCATTATCCTACTCACAACCGGTAGGCATAACGCTAAAATTCGATTTTTAAGTCTTTCAACAAACTTAGTGAAGGTAAAGGGTTATTGTGGTTACCAATGTTGTATTTTCTACAACAATCCACACGCCAAAAGGCGATTTTGCATCTTGAAGTTGCATATCGTACAACATTTTGAGCCCATTTGTTGCTAAATGCTCGATATTGGGCAAAATTGTTGTACATTATGCAACATCGAAGGGAAATAGGCGAGATTTAGGCAGCAATTGTTGCATTTTTTACAACATCATTTAAAAAGAGAATATGGATCCATTCATCCGGCAATCTCAAGTGAGCATAAATGAAGATGGATGGTCTCCTAACTATTGATTTTTTTTATATTCCGTCGGCGTAAACCCAGTATAAGCTTTGAACAGCTTGCAAAAATAACGATAATTGTCTACGCCAACCGCCTCTGCCACCTCATATATTTTCATCGTTGTCTGCGTCAGCAGTTCTTCGGCCTTCTTCATTCGGTGTCGGCATAAATAATCGGTAAAATGCTCACCGGTCTCTTGCTTGAACAATTGCCCCGCATAGGAAGGATGTAGGACGTAGCTGCACGCGCTCAGCAAGATCGAAAATTTGAATATCCTCAGCATATTTTCATGATTAAAGCGGCACATGCTTTGAACTTCCTTACGGTAGGACATCCTCACTTGCTCCCCAAATGCCTGCTCCAGCTCGTTAACAGTTTGTTCCCACCAGCTGCCAAATTCCTCCCAAGTCTCGACCACTGAAAGATCGGTCATTGTAAATGGTATCCATAGCCATAATCATTTGCTCTGCACCGCTTAAAAGCTGCTATGAAGATGCCGAAACTACCTAAATTTGTGCTTCTAATTCTACGACGGAATGCTGATATCAATGCCTCCCGTCACCTCTGTGTATGTCTCGAATGTCTTCAGGATGAAAAGTTTAATTACTATTAGATTCCCGTTAGTTATTTAACACGCTTGGCGCAAATGTTAGGATAATAAAATCGAATAATCGATTACTTTTGTACGATTAATGGTAGAATATTCATTGACGGAACGCACATTCGATACAATTGAAGTGAAAGGTGTGATAGATTTGAACGTCCTTCTTTTCGGAGCTACAGGCATGGTCGGACAGAGTGTACTGCGCGAATGCCTCCTCGATCCTCAAGTTCAAAGCGTGCTGACTGTAGGTAGAAACACCACCGGTCAGAATCATCCCAAATTGCACGAACAGGTGCATGCTAATCTTCTGGATCTATCTGACATTGAGCATAAACTGTCGGGCTTCGACGCTTGTTTTTTCTGCCTTGGTGTCTCTTCCGCGGGCATGACCGAAGACCGCTATCGGGCAATCACCTATGATATTACGATGCATGTTGCTGAGACATTAGTGAGATTGAACCCCAATATGTCGTTCTTTTATGTAACAGGAATGGGAACAGATAGTACGGAAAAGGGTCGCAGTATGTGGGCGCGGGTGAAGGGAAAAACGGAGAATGATTTGCTTAAGCTTCCATTTAAGGCGGCTTATATGTTCCGTCCAGGAGGTATTCTTCCACTGCATGGCGTCAAGTCCAAGACTAAACTGTACCAGAGCATTTACACCATAACGAAGCCTCTCTACCCAATGTTAGAAAAATGGTTCCCGAATTCGATTACGACTTCAGAGAAGATCGGACGAGCAATGATCAAAATTGCCAAACAAGGGTATCCAAAATCAATCATTGAGGGCCGTGATATCAATCTCATTTGAGAAATTAGCAATATAAACGTGGGGCTGTCCAAAGTGGATATTATGCCTCTACCGGGTGACTTTCGATCACGAGAGGAGTAGATCATGGTTACTGCTGATGATATTAGAAGCATCGCGCTGTCATTACCGGAAACGGAAGAGCATGACCATTGGGAAAAACCTTCCTTTCGTGTACGCAGTAAAATTTACGCGGTGATCCAACCAGATGGCGTGTCACTTGTGATTAAAACGACCAAAGAGGATCGAGCAGCTTACACCATGATGGATCCCGATGTTTATCAAATGCCAGACAGCTTCCAAAACTTAGCGTTCATGATTATTCGAATGGATCGTATCCGTCCTGAGGAATGCCGTAACATCCTTACACTGGCTTGGAGCCTAGTAGCTCCATGATTATGCAAGAACAACACAATGAAGAATATGGGTTCCCCAGTGTAGATATTCTCATGCGGATTATTACGAAATAACGAAATGTACGGCTCAGAATGGTTGCAAATAGCTGCAAAAAGCTCATATCGAATGAAATATTGACAATAAAATAAAGGAGTGTTATAAAAGTAAGGAATGGCACTCAGCAACTAAGAGTGCTAATAATCATCTCTGACTAATTTCTACATATTTGAAAGGAGATCTCCCATTGGAAAAGAAACAGTTTCAAGCCGAATCCAAACGTTTATTGGAAATGATGATCAATTCGATTTATACGCAAAGAGAGATATTTCTAAGAGAGCTTATCTCCAATGCCAGTGATGCTATCGACAAAATTTACTACAAAGCTTTGACTGATGACACGTTGGTATTTGACAAAGATAGTTATTTCATTAAAGTGGTTGCCGAAAAACCGAATCGCACCCTCACACTGCGTGATACGGGTATTGGTATGACGAAGGAAGATTTGGAGAATAACCTGGGGATCATTGCGAAGAGCGGATCTTTGGCTTTCAAAAAAGAAAATGAAGCAAAAGACGGTCACAATATCATCGGCCAGTTCGGCGTTGGCTTCTATTCAGCGTTTATGGTTGCAGATGTTGTTACGGTTATTAGTAGAGCTCTAGGCAGCGATACTGCTTACAAGTGGGAGTCCACTGGCGCCGATGGCTACACGATCGAAACAGCGGAGAAAAACGAAGTGGGCACGGAGATCATCCTGAAAATTAAGGATAATACGGAAGATGAGAACTTCGATGAGTTTTTAGACGAGTATCGTTTAAAGGCGATCATCAAAAAATACTCTGATTTCATCCGTTACCCGATTAAAATGGACATCACGGGAAAAAGGCTGAAAGAAGGCAGCGAAAGCGACTTCGAGGATTACCAAGAAGAGCAGCATGTCAACAGCATGGTTCCAATTTGGAGAAAAAACAAAAGCGAACTGACTCCTGAAGATTACGAGAAGTTCTATCACGAGAAACATTACGGCTTCGACAAGCCGCTTAAACATATTCACGTTAGCGCTGATGGTGCTGTCGTCTATCAAGCTATCCTCTTTATCCCGGAAAATATTCCTTTTGATTATTATTCCAAAGAGTACGAAAAAGGCTTGGAGCTCTACGCCAATGGCGTATTGATCATGAACAAATGTGCGGACCTGCTTCCTGACTATTTCAGCTTCGTTAAAGGAATGGTTGATTCCGAAAGTCTATCGCTCAATATTTCCAGAGAAATGCTGCAGCATGACCGTCAATTGAAGCTGATTGCCAAAAACATTTCGAGCAAGATCAAAGGCCAGCTGCAAAGCCTGCTGAAGGACGAAAGAGAGAAATATGAGCAATTCTACAAATCCTTCGGAAGACAACTCAAATTCGGTGTCTATAGCGATTACGGAAGCCATAAGGACATCTTGCAGGATCTATTGATGTTCCACTCCTCCAAGGAGAAAAAGCTGGTTACGTTGGACGAATACGTAGCAAGAATGCCGGAAGATCAGAAGTACATTTACTACGCTTCCGGTGAATCGATGGAAAGAATCGATAAGCTTCCACAAACAGAGCTTGTCACCGACAAAGGCTATGAGATTTTGTATTTCACCGATGATATCGATGAATTCGCGATCAAAATGATCATGACTTACAAAGAAAAAGAATTTAAATCCGTTTCAAGCGGCGATCTTGGTATTGAAGTAGATGACAGCCAAGCGGAAACTGATGCTGACAAAAATGACAACAAAGAGCTTTTCGATTATATGAAAAATCTGTTGTCAGGCAAAGTTACAAACGTCAAAGCATCGAAGCGTCTTAAAAAGCATCCTGTGTGCTTATCGACGGACGGCGATGTGACCATCGAAATGGAAAAAATCTTAAACGCAATGCCGAATAATCCTAACGTGAAGGCTGAGAAGGTACTGGAAATCAACGTCAATCATGAAGTGTTCGCATCCTTAAAAGACGCTTTTGACAAAGATAAAGAGAAGCTGAATCTTTATACAGCCCTGCTGTACAATCAAGCACTCTTAATCGAAGGCTTGCCCCTTCAAGATCCGGTTGAATTCACGAACGACATCTGCAAAATCATGGTTTAATACGATTAAAGCACTACAACTTACGTTGTAGTGCTTTTTTTTATACGATCAACCACTCTTATAATCTGGAAAGGTTTCCTTTACCTCATATTGTTCCTTCGAGTCCGAGTTTGCATACACATAAGCCAATAAGCGATCTTGATCAATTCCGAGAGAGCTAGCAACTTTTACGATGTCTAATTCATAAGAAATGCTTGGAATTTGATTGGACTTGACGGACATATGCTTCAACCATCCTTCGAATAATGTAATAAATGGATACTCAAACCGTAAATATGATATAGTTTTCTTACAAACATAAATCGGTACGATAAAGGCAAAACCACTGAAAAGTGGTGACGCAAAGCTACAGGGACTAAAATGGCATTCTAGGAATGTCCAAAATGTCAGCCAGCTACCGCCTCCGTCCGATATATGTAGAAAGACTAGGAGGGAACAAAGATGATGGGAAAAATTACAGTGGATGGTAGAATGAGTTTGGATGTACAGCAATTAATAGATAACTTGCATCTTCCAGAAAGTGATCTTTTGAACATGTTCTCCTTTAAGTTTGATAACAACGTTTTAACCCCAGATGAAGCTATTCGGTTTATTCATTTTCTTAGGAGTGAACTGGACAAACGCACTCAATAAAGGAATTATGCACGAAAGCATACAAAAATACAGTCGGTTGATGTCTAAAGATTTATTTTTTTCAAATAAATTTTAATCCCATGATTGTTGATTTCACCGGAAAAAATAAGAAAAGACAACGGGAATCCCGCTGTCTTTTTCTTATTTTTTGTCATATTTACAGATTAAATTATTCATTTTGGCATTATTTATCCCGGAGCAGTCCGGTGTCATGCTTTCCCAATATTTGCGTAAGCTCCTTCAGGAACATATTGATGTCCTTAAACTGTCGGTATACGGAGGCAAAGCGAATGTACGCCACTTCATCGACGGGGTACAGCTGTTCCATGACGATTTCGCCAATGCTTAAACTATCCACTTCAGCATGAGCCGTGGTGCGAAGCTGCATTTCCACTTCTGATACCATCATCTCAAGCCTCTCCATCGATACCGGGCGCTTCTCACAAGCTCGAATCAAGCCTCTTAATATTTTCTCTCGACTAAATTCTTCCCTACTTCCATCTTTCTTAATCACGATTAACGGCGTTTCTTCCACCATCTCAAATGTGGTGAATCTTCTCGCACATTTCTCACATTCACGACGACGACGAATCGATTTGTTTTCATTAGCTGAACGTGAATCAAGAACTTTCGTACCGGAATAGTCACAGAACGGACACTTCATTCGCTATCTCTCCTTTCTCTTTTTTGATCTATTACCATATGTTACATGTCATGAACTTAGGAGATATGCACACAATACTATTACCAAACGACAAGGAGGTGAACAGACATGGGCGCAGGACAAAACCGTAGCAGCAATACTTTAGTTGTTCCTCAAGCTAACGCAGCCTTGGATCAGCTAAAATATGAAGTAGCACAAGAGCTTGGTATCGCCATCCCACAAGATGGTTATATGGGTAATATGGCTACTCGTGATGCTGGTGCCATTGGTGGTAACATCACTCGTCGCTTAGTACAAATTGCAGAGCAATCCTTGGCTGGTCAATTCAAGTAATCTTGAATCCTAGTTACTGATGCTCCAAAACAGGAAGTATTGGACTCTAAGCCCCCACAAGGAGCTAGTCCAATGCTTCTTTGTTTATGAAGTGAAGGAATCCTAATTCTTATTCCCCCCATTGTTCCGAATAAAGCATCGTGTATTTCTCGTAATAATAGAGCACCCGCTGAACATAATGACGTGTTTCTCCGAATGGAATTTGATTAATATGCGCTACCGAACCATCCCAAACGTTATTTTGCTTCCATTTATTCACATTCCCTTGGCCTGCATTATAAGCCGCAATCGCATAAATTAAATTACCATTATAATGCTTCTTAAGCCAGCTCAAATACCAAGAACCAAGATTAATATTTACGTCCACTTTTAATAAATCTTCCTGCATGTGAGGCCCTAAATTCGTGGATTCTACTATCCACTCTGCTGTGTCAGGCATAAGCTGCATAAGGCCTAACGCGCCTTTTCTTGACTCCAAATGATACTTGTAATTCGTCTCAACCTTAATAATCGCAGCAATTAAAAATGGGTCTATATTGTGTTTCGCCGCGCTCTGCCTAATTTCCTGCTCAAAGTAGATCGGGTACAGCTTTCTTCCGATAAAATCACTATTCATAAAGAGAACCAGAACAAAACAGACAAGAAGCAGGGCAAAGACTCGTTTTTTACGTAAAAAGATCATGAAAGCCCCTTGTCTAGCCAAAACCGCTCCACTTCAGCGTTCGTTTCTTCCCATGTACCGCTATTGTCAATGATAACATCCGCGAATTTACGTTTCTCCTCAATGGACATCTGAGCTTCTATGCGATTATTCGCCGCACTTTCCGTCAGTCCATCGCGTTGCATAAGCCGCTCCAACTGTACCCAACGCGGCACATAAACAACCATAACCTCTTCAAACAGGTAGGATAAATTAGATTCGATTAATAAAGGGACATCCACCACAACCAGTTTAGTCGGAAATTGCCGTTCATAGGCTTCCATCTGTTCACGTATTTGTGCACGAATTGGCGGATGCAGAATACTTTCCAGCTGCTTGCGCGCCTCTGTATTCCCAAAAATGATCTCTCCGAGCTTCTTGCGATGAAGCGAGCCGTCTGCCTGAAGAACGGCTTGTCCAAAATGTGCAGCAACCTGTTCAAGAACAGGGCTGCCGGGCTCAACAACATCGCGTGCTATGGTATCCGCATCTACTAATAGGGCGCCGCGGCTGACCAGCATGGCGCTAACCGTGCTTTTGCCGCAAGCGATTCCTCCTGTTAACCCGATATTCATGGGCAGATCTCTCCTAATCGTTTTCCACTCGGAAAACTTTCTCATATCCCAATGATTTACGAAATGAATGATTTCTTTGCATAATGGACGTACTACAACATTTTCAAAAGCCCCATAATAATGAGTACACATCCCGGCAGAACAGACAGTTTCTTCATCCAATTCATTCCCGCGTACCGTAAACCAAACCGCAAACCTAGCGCTATAAATGAACCACTGGATATCGATATGACGGTAGCTGTTAGCAGTGGAACGAAACCAATTAATGCTGCGCCTATGCCTGCTCCGAACGCATCCAAAGATAGCGCCAAACCAAGCAATGTAGCTTCTGAAGCGGAAATATTACCCGATTTGTCAACGTCTGCAATGGATGGAGTGCGCAAAATTTGAATAACCAGTCCGAAGCGTTTCAGTTCGATATTCAGTATTTCCTTCGTTCGCTGCAAAGTATCAAATGTGAGAACCTCTCCAGATCCATGTTGATTACCCTCTGATGAAGGAAGAACACTGCTTATTGATGCTTGATCCAAAGTGGAAGTTCCCTCTCGTTCCTGATGCTCTTGCGACTTTTGTTGTCTCGTTTGTGCCAATGCCCAGATGCCAATCCCGATCAATATAAGAGCACCGAAACGCTTAGCTACCAAGGGAGACATGAAGGAAGACATCAGTACACCGATCTGCATCGAGCTGTAGATAATGATACCAGACCAAAGTGATATAATCGCAATGGATACGAACGGAATTCTTATTTTACGTAATCCATACATCACTCCAACGCCGAAACCGTCCAAAGAAACTGCGAAAGCAAGAATAAGTAGTGAAACTACAGGAAGCATAATACCCCTCCTAAGAGTTTTACCTAGAAACCAGCTTGTAAGCCGATTCTCTAGGCTAAGTACTCCTTATCATATGGGGAGGTCAGGCTTCACGTGCCTATTTCTCTAACTTCTTTCGGGTTCTCGTCTGCTTTAACGGTTGACAGGTTGGGCAAATATGCGTTCCTCTGCCGCCAACAACGGTTTTGTAGATCTCGCTCCCGCATATTTTACAGGGCTTGGACTGTTGGCCATAGATGTTCAGTTGATGCTGGAACAAGCCAATTTCGCCTTGTCCATTCACATACGATTTAATGGAGGATCCTCCCACTTCAACCGATTCGCTAAGTGTGCGAATGATCGCGGAGTGAAGGAGTTCGAGCTCCTTCTTGCTTAGCGAGGAGGCTTCGCGCTCTGGATGGATGCCAGCCAAGAAAAGGGACTCGTCTACATAAATATTCCCGATTCCTACGATATATTCTTGATTGAGCAGCAGCGGTTTAATCTTCGTCGAACGATGAGCAATCCTGTCGCGAAAAGCCTCGAAGGTGAAGCCTTCATCCAGCGGTTCAAGTCCGAGCTTATGGAGCGGAGGCTGCGTCAGGTCTTCGCCTTTGGGGAACAGATGCATCGTTCCAAATTGTCTAACATCCTTATAGCGAAGCTCGCTGCCATCGGTGAAGCGGAACAACACATGGGTGTGC
This sequence comes from Paenibacillus sp. WG02, assembly GCF_055396115.1. NCBI lineage: Bacteria > Bacillati > Bacillota > Bacilli > Caryophanales > Paenibacillaceae > Paenibacillus > Paenibacillus sp. WG02. The sequence continues at coordinate 6,340,399 of NZ_AP036016.1, forward strand.
GGCTCTAACGGATCTTCACCGTCATACAGACCGTACCGCCCTTCCATTCGCAGATGCGAAACCATGACGTAATCGGTAAGTATAAAGCGCAGGAATTTCCCTCTGCGTTCTATCGTCTCGACCGTTTGACCTTGCAGCAAAACCTCAAACATACGAATATCGTCAGGCTTTTGGATAATGCGAGGCAGTCTGACCTGAACATGCTCAATCGTTTTTCCGGTGATTAATTGGTTCAGCGTACGTCTGACCGTTTCGACTTCAGGTAGTTCAGGCACGGATGTTCACCTCTTTTTGTGTGATGTAATAAGATGCAAAAAGTGCAGCAAGTTTTACTTGAATTGCTTCCAGTTGGTATGTTAACTGCATTTTGTACATCAAATATTGGCATTTAAACTGGAACTAGGTACTTTTGGCTTTATTTGCTGCACTTTTTGCATTATTTCTCTTGAAAACGCCGATTCAGGGTAATTTAGATGTACTTTTTACATCAAACTTCAAATTCCAAACATAGACCTTACGGACCGATCCATGACTTACTTAGCATCGTACCAAGTAAGGCCGAAGTCAACATCTGCGCTCAGCGGGACATCCAGCTTAAGAGCTCCAGCCATGACTTCCGGTACGACGCGCCGCATAGTCTCAAGCTCCTCTTCAGGGACCTCAAAGACGAGCTCATCGTGTACTTGAAGCAGCATGCGGCTTTTGAGTCCATCTTGTTTCAAACGGTCAGCCATCTGGACCATGGCTAGTTTAATGATATCTGCGGCCGTACCTTGTATCGGCGTATTCATAGCTGTACGTTCGGCAAAGGAACGCAGATTAAAGTTCGATGCCGTGATCTCAGGAAGATAGCGGCGGCGCTGCAGCAAGGTCGTGACATAACCGTCTCTGCGAGCATCCTTCACGATCTCATCCATATATTTGCGTACCCCTTGGAAAACAGCAAAATACTGTTCAATGAACTGCGCTGCATCCCTGCGGGTAATGTCTAAGTTCTGGGACAAGCCGTAGTCGCTGATGCCGTAAACGATCCCGAAGTTGACGGCTTTGGCCTGACGGCGCATGTTCGAATCGACGGCGCTCTCTTCCACCCCGAAGACATCCATCGCCGTCTTCGTGTGGATGTCCATATTCTGAAGGAACGCTTCCTTCAGATTGTCATCCTGCGAGATGTGCGCCAGCACGCGCAGCTCGATCTGCGAGTAATCCGCAGCAAGCATGTACCATCCAGGCTCGGATGGAACGAATACCTTGCGGATCTTACGCCCCTCCTCCAGACGAATAGGAATATTCTGGAGGTTCGGGAACTGGCTGCTGAGCCGGCCTGTGGCGGCAATCGTCTGCCGGTAATAGGTGTGCACCTTACCGGTCTCCGGCCGCACCTCTTTGAGCAGCCCCTCAACGTACGTCGATTGCAGCTTCGCAAGCGAGCGGTAGTTCAAAATCTCCCCTACCACTTCGTGGTGGGGCGCAAGGCGCTCAAGCACCTCGGCATCCGTCGAGTAGCCGGTTTTGGTCTTCTTCCAAGCTGGCAGCCCCAGCTTCTCAAACAAGATCTCACCAAGCTGCTTCGGCGAGTTGATGTTGAACTCTACGCCGGCGAGGTTGTAGATGCGGGTCATGATCGCATCCAGCTTGCTTGCAAGCTCCACGCCGAACGCTTTAAGCCCCTCGGCATCCAGCGCAATGCCGCGCAGCTCCATCTCCGCGAGCACGCCCGCGAGGGGCAGCTCCAGCTCGTAGAAGAGGCTATGCATCTCGCTCTTCTCCAGCTCTTCGCGCAGCACCGGCACGATGCGCGCAATGGCCATCGCTTTGCGACCCAAGTGGTCGCTAAGCGCTTCAAGCTCAGGCAAGCGAAACTTCGCTCCCTTGCCGAACACTTCCTCGTCGGTCTTGACGCCCGGCAGGCCGTACTTGCCCGTTAAGCCGCTCAAGCTAAGATTCGACTCTGTCGGATCGAGTAAGTAAGCGGCCAGCAGTGCATCGAAGTCCACACCTCTGAGTTGGACGCCTTGCCAAGCGAGCACCAGCTGGGCACGGTGCTGGTCGAAGAGCTGTTTCTTCTTGGTATCATCACTTAGCCAAGTACGCAACGGCTCGCCCGCTTCACTTTTGAGCAGCGCTATAGGCACGAAGTAAGATGTATTTGTTTCCCCATCAAACGTAAACCAGACAACGCCAACCATTACAGCTTGATGCGGATTTTCCCCTATAGCCTCAACATGGATGGCTGCGTTATCGCCTATTTTGCCAATTAGCTCTTCCATGTTGTTTTCTGTTACAACAACTGCTTCCAAACTTTCGACAGCTTGTCCCTCTTCGACAACGCTTGGGCCGAAATCCATCTTTTCCAGGAGTGATTTGAATTCCAGCTTACGGAACATACTGGATAAAGCTTGTCCATCAAAGCCATCATAGCGGAAAACGTCCCATTCTGTTTCCATCGGAACCTCACGGAAAATAGTCGCGAGTTCTTTACTCATCATGGCACTTTGCGCATGCTCCTCGACTTTTTCCTTCATTTTGCCTTTGAGGCTTGCTGCATTAGCAAGTACTTCTTCCACCGTTCCAAACTCATGCAGCATCTTGAGTGCCGTTTTTTCCCCAACACCCGGAATGCCTGGGATATTATCCGACGTATCTCCCATCAACCCTTTGAGGTCGATAATTTGCGCAGGCGTAAGCCCGTATTTCTCTTTTATTTCTTCAGGATTATAAAGATCAACTTCGCTAATTCCTTTCCGTGTGATCGCAACGGTCACATGCTCGGAAGCCAGCTGCAGCATATCCTTATCTCCCGAAACGAGAAGCACCTTCTCGCCTTTTTCATCGGCAGCTTTGGTCAAGGTTCCAATAATATCGTCAGCCTCATAGCCTGTTAGCTCAAACTGTGGGATCTTGAACGCTTTAAGCAGCTCTTTGATCAGCGGAAACTGTTCGGAGAGCTCAGATGGCGTTTTGGCACGTCCACCTTTATATTCCGTATATTCTTTGTGTCTAAACGTAATTTTCCCAGCGTCGAATGCAACGAGAAAATGCGTAGGCTTTTCTTCTTCTATTAATTTTAGCAGCATCGTTGTAAATCCATAAACCGCATTCGTGTGTAAACCACTGGAATTACTGAGCAAAGGTAAAGCATAAAAAGCTCGATTCGCGATAGAGTTACCATCAATAATAATTAGCTTATCCATAAGTTCGCACCCCGATTTTTGACATACTTCCTTCATCATAGCATACGAAATTAAAATAAAAAAACGGTTCCGCACATAAACATGTATGGAATCCATTATTCAATGGGCAGGTCTTCAGAAGGAGGTTCTCCATATGAGCCCTTTTTTCTCACCAATACGCAAAAAGGTTATTTTTTTCGATATGAATAATACGATCCTGGATCGCAGACAATGCTTTGATTCGGCCTTCCTTGAAGTCATGAACGACTTTACGGCGAGATGGGATCCAGGCGAAATGCTTTTTACCTCCCAAGAAGCCCTACAAAGCTATAAGATGGAGTGGAGCCGTCACCGAAAGGCACCGATCCGGAGTCCCATATCCCCTGATGAGCTGCGCCACATTTGTTTGCGTAAAGCTCTTCAGCCTATGCCAGTAAGCGTTACACCTGCTTTTACACGGTCTTTTTTCGAACAGGTGGAAGAACAAGAAGATAATTTCGTTGCTCTCTTTCCCGGCGTTGAAGACACACTTGAGGCACTATCACATAACTATAAACTGGCTATTATTAGTAACGGAAATCGAAAAAGGCTGCTGAACAATTTGGAGAAAATGAAACTCACCAGGTGGATTGATCAAGATCGTTTATTTAGTTCGGAGAAGGATGGGCCGCGAAAGCCTCACCCCGCTATCTTCGAAAGAGCTTTAAAGACGATGAGCACAGCCTCGAACCAAAGTGTCATGGTTGGGAATTCGTGGCGTAATGATGTCGTAGGGGCCGCGTCAAGCGGTATGGATGCGATCTGGATACATCCGGGGAATATCAAGAAAATTTCCGAGCGCCGAATCGGCAAACAGAAGGTCATTATTATCCGTTCTTTTAAACAATTGTTATACACTTTCTAGTTCAAGTCCACTTGAGCCAATTTTTTCGAAATAATAAATACTTCCTTGATGCGCTTTTGCTTTCTTTTTAAGTAAAGCGGCCGTTTGAGAAATGTGTTCGAGTGAAATGGGAGATTCGCATTCACAGACGACTAAAGAGAGCGAAAGCGTTACTCCCTCGCTCTTCACCTTGTTGCCGCTCCGATCCCATACATACTCCCACTCCTCATCCTCATAGAACATCTGCACTCCCTGTTCGAAGCGGCGAATGATTTCCTGACACAGTTGTTTTGGAGATAAAGTGGCAGAGATCGCGATAAAATCATCGCCTCCCACATGCCCGACAAAATCATGCGGTGTCCCACAAACCGCGATAGATTGCTGCATGACATCCGCTGTATATTGAATCAGTTGATCCCCTTTTTGAAATCCAAACCGATCATTGAACCATTTGAAGTAATCCAGGTCCGCATAAACCACCTGAAAAGGTTTCTTCTCACTTATCCTCTTATTCAATTCGCGATTGATTTGCAAATTCCCTGGCAGTCCTGTTAGTGGATTAGCCACACGCGCAGACTCCATCCGTACATTCGTGATACTCTCAAGAATCGTTCGGATGGATGCTACTCCTCCCATCTTCCCATTGTTTGTAACGATGACAAGGTCGTATAAGTGGTTTATTGCGCGTGAAGTAGCCATTTGCGACACTTCCTCAACTGGCATAAACTCGTCCACAATTAGCGGCGATTCGTCCATAATGCTGTCAATGGTTCGATTCCAGAACAAGGAGAAAGCGTATTGCCCGGTTAGCTGTTGAAATAAACGATCTCTCATCATGAGGCCAACCGGTACATCTTCGTCTACGATGACGGCACCCACTGCCTCTTGATTTTTTTTGAAGTAATCTGCCACTTCCGAAATCAGTTTTTTCTTATCAAACACTTTCACAGGAGTTTTCAAGTCGCCAATGCTCCAAGTCATACTGCCTCCTTGTACTTTGCGATGCTGCCAAATCAACATTTTATGAATGTCCTGCACCTTCGCAGGAGATTCATTTGGCTTTCCAAGCAAATAGCCTTGGGCATAGTGCACGCCGAGCCGTGTTAATTTGGTTAGTTCATCCGCATGTTCAATGCCTTCAGCAATAAGGGAAATGTTCATTTTATGGGCAAAAGTAACGAACGTTTCAAGGATATACTCTTTCACTTTGTTTTTATGTATATTTTCTATGAGGGAACGATCTATTTTAATAAAATCCGGTTGAACTCCGCAATGGCTTGTAGGGAGGAATATCCCGCACCCGCATCATCTATGGCAATTCGATAGCCTTGTTTACGGTAATGCTCCAGAATCTTTTGAGCTAAGGAGAAATCCTCAATCGAACTTCTTTCCGTAATTTCAAAAACGACATTGCTTGGGCGAAGTCCGTACTTCTGTAAAATCTCAAGCGTTTTACCAGGAACAAACCCTGGATCGTAAAGGACTTGGGATGAAATATTGATAAAAAGCAATTGCTGAGGATGCTCCAAAATGGATCCTTTAATCGCTTTTTCACGAGCAAGCTGTTCAAGCATATAAAGTTCACCTTGCTGCTCAGCAAATTGAAACATGGTCAAAGGTGAATGAAAGGGACTATCTTTGGGACCTCGCGTTAACGCTTCATACCCCATTACATCACCATCCTGCAGTGAGATAATAGGTTGATAAACGGAATAAATGTACTCTTTATCTATCATCTTATAGAATTGTTCCAGCATTTCTGACTGAGCACTCATGTCCATCATCCCTTACCTGAATATACTTATTTCTCTAGTCTATTAAACCAAATGACTGGCTTTATTATCCAAATGTAAAATGTATGTAAAGACTTCAAAAAAAAAAGAGGGAATTCAATCTTTTTCCCGAAAAAGAGAGGGATGGATTGTTAGGTGCGTACAAGCTTGTACAAGCACGGAAAGGATTTGAAATGGAACAACAAGTAAAAATCTTGGCGGTAGATGACCGCTACGAGAACTTGCTGGCTCTGAATAGCATTCTGGCCTCTTCCAACTATGACGTTATTTCTTTGCAATCAGGCGAGGAAGTTCTGAGATATTTATTAAAAGAACCCGCTGATCACATCGCTGTTATATTGATGGATGTGCAAATGCCTGGACTTAGCGGCTTTGAGACGGCCGAACTGATCAAGCAGCGTAAAGCTTGTCAGGATATTCCCATCATCTTCCTAACAGCGCTCAGCACCTCTATCGAGCATGTTTTGAAGGGTTACCATGTGGGCTCTATTGATTATTTATTCAAACCTATTCATCCTAAAATGCTTCGCATGAAAGTCGATGGCTTCGTCAACATGCACCTCAATCATCAAAAAATCAAATACCAAAGTGAATTGCTGCATAAGCGAACGTTAGATCTCGAAGAGACGAATCGCAAATTAGCTGAAGCGGAAGAGAAATTAAAGCAGCAAAATTTTCTTTTGGAGCAATGGGTGGAAGAGCGAACCTCCGAATTAGTGGACGCCCATGAAAAGCTGATAAAATCACAAGAACATTTCAAGAAAATGTTCATGCTCTCTCCTTCTTTGATGGCCATCCGTCGTCTATCAGACCTCACCTATCTCGAAATTAATGAAAGCTGGAAACAATATACAGGGTACGGCGATGAAATCATTGGAACCACATTAGATCTCTTATCTGCGGAAGCTGGGGATTCAATGAACTTTAATGATGTCATCCATAATTGCAAGGTCAAGTACGAAACCAAGTCCAAGGAAATTCGAACAGCTCTGCTTTCAACGGAAATCATTGATATCGAAAATGAAAGCTGTTTGCTCGAAGTTGCTGTCGATATCACGGAAAGCTTGCGGTTTGAATCGGAAATGGCTCGTCTAGCTCAACTTAATCTAGTTGGGGAAATGGCCGCCGGTATTGCCCATGAGATTCGCAACCCGATGACGACCATTCGCGGCTTCCTCCAATTATTTCGCGAGAACGATCGTCATATGCAAAAAGAATACATTCCTATTATGCTAGAAGAGTTGGACCGAGCGAACGAAATTATTACCGAATATTTATCCCTAGCCAAAAATAAGCAGTCCCACCAACAGCCTGAAAATATCAATCGAATTATCGAAATGCTCCTCCCCCTCATCCAAGCAGAAGCCGTCATGTTCGGCAAGCATGTTCATTTCCAATTGAAGGATTGTCCTGTCATTCAACTCGACGATAAAGAAATGCGTCAACTCATATTGAATATGTGTATGAATGGTCTGGAAGCCATGAGCCTCGGCGGTAAGCTCAGAATTGAAACCTACACGGAGGCAGAACACGTCGTCCTGCTTATTGCTGATGAAGGTATAGGAATTAATGAAGAACATCTAGAGAAGCTAGGAAGACCTTTCTTCACGACCAAAGACGAAGGTACAGGGCTCGGTTTAGCTATTTGCTACAGTATTGCCGCCAGGCATCAGGCTTCGATTGAGGTTCAGTCCAGTCCGGAGGGTACGACCTTTTATATTTGCTTCCCCGTTCCTGAGAAAGCCGCCGATTCTAAATAGGATCGGCTTTTTTTGTTGGGGAACTTCAATTCTATTATGAAAGTGGACAACCAACAGCACAATGGTAAATTGATGATTACGATGACAAACGCAATTCACCTTGCCATTCAATAAATCCTTTGGCAAGGTCATACTGCTTATCTAGTATTGCAGCCCAATGCTTCTGTCTCGTGAATTGGAGTCAACAAGTGAACATATCAGGTGGTGCCTAAGCTTTTATCAATTTATTAATGTGATTCTATTTGTACAGAATTGTCATCAGCCAGAAGATTAGATCAAAGACGCGATGCATCATCACTCAATCCTCAAACTAGTATTCATTTCAACTCTGTCTTTATTTTCTATAAAAGTTCATAAAAAGGAAAATGTTTACAAAAAATTAACTTTAATTTAACACTCCGATAACACTCTATCATTAATATAAAAAATGTACTACATACCAAATTAAGGGAGATGTGTTATTTCGATGAAAAAAATTACAAAAAAAGTAACTCCAGTTTTACTAGCTTCATGTGCAGCATTATTACTAGCAGTACCTGCTTTTGCCTCCACAAGTACTAGCTCTTATGTCAGTATTAGTGCTTCAGGCCCATCAGGCGGAATGAAAACTGTAAATGTGAGTGGGTCAGTCCAAGGTAATGGCGGTTCCTTAACATCAAGTCAAAAAATCGAAGGAAATATGTCTGTATACGTAGGAGGAGTTTTAAAGACTACAGTTCAACTTCGTAATGGTACAGATAACCCAGGTCTTTTAAATTCAACTTTTACTGCTTCTGTAGGTCAAACAGTTCAAGCAAACCTTACAGGTTGGATACTTGAAAACTTTAGCGCCGTCTATTACAGCAGTGGCTCAGATTCCCTAAATCTTTAATTTTCATTAAACTAAAAAGAGTACTCTTCTGGAAATCCAAAAGGGTACTCTTTCTCTATCGTGGCTTCATACCGTATTAATGTTTTATAATTCAAAAGTCTGTGAGGAAAATAGTTATGTTCAAATTTCGTAAATATATTCTTATATTTGTAGTTGCTACAATTTTAGTTATTTTAGGGACTAATTATTATTTTCATACCAAAGAGAAAGAAGTATTAAATATTGCTTTTGAAGAATATCAAAAAGATCAAGTCAAATTGTGGCTATCGGAATTACATGCAAATGTAATCAGAACTTATCAATTAGATAAGGATGATTACTATTACCATAATCTTCTGAATGAAAAAAAAATTGTTGAGCTATCAGAGAAAGATAATAATGAACTTTTATACTTATTATATCAAACTTATAATAAATCAGGATTAGCAAAAAGTGGTGATACTGCTATTGGAGTTTTTGTAAAAAAAGATCAACCTATAAATGAAGTTTCTTTTGTATATGTATCTATAGATGATAAAACAAACCATATAATTCAATTAAAAAAAGATAACCAAAATAAATGGAATATTATTAATATTGACTCAAAAGTAGGGGGAATTCCAACAAAACTACAAACTCTGAGTAAAGAAGAATTTGTTAAGAACTTTAATGTTCAATAGAACATTTATAAACTCTTACATCTTAGGAATTTGATAAATAATCCCATTATATTTGTACTTTGAACCATACACTTGTCTTGTTTAGAGTGGCAGGGTATGAAGTATGAAATAGAATGGTTCATTCTTACTCACTGAAACTTTTGAAATCATAAGAACAATTTGAATGGTTTATGTCTTTCTTGCCCGCATCAAAGTTGCATAAGTAAAAAAGCATATGTATCCAAAAACAGTTTTCCAATACATCTGTTTTTAAATAGCATATGCTTCTTTTTCAATTGCTTTTAACTATACATTCAAATCCTTACGCTTTCCCGTCACCATATAAATAACACCTTCACCGATATTCGTTGTATGATCAGCTACACGCTCTAAGAAATGGGCAACAAACAATAAATGAGTCAACTGACGGTTACGATTGAAATCCGAACCCATCATTCCCATCAATTCCTGCATCACCGAGCTGTATAGCTTATCCACGCGGTCATCTTTCTCGGCAAGCGCTGCAGCCCTGTGAACATCGCGCTCCGTATAAGAAATTAGGCTCTCATGCAGCATCTCAATGGCAATATCGGCCATTTCAGGAATGATTTCAAGCGGCTTAACAAGCTCTTCTCCAGCGAGACGGATCGTAATCTTCGCGATGTCTACAGCATGATCAGCAATTCGTTCCAAGTCTGTAGCAATCTTTAGTGCGGTACCGATGATTCGCAGATCACTTGCCATTGGTTGTTGTAAAGCAATTAATCGAAGACAAAGCTCATCGATTTTCGTTAAATAATCATCAATGAGATCATCATTCTTAATAACTTGCCGCGCCGTATTCTCATCGAATTTGGCCAATGACTCCACGGACTTGAGTATTAAATCCTTAACCATTTCCCCCATGTCTTGCAATTCTTTTTGCAAAATTGACAATGATTGATGAAACCCAGGTCTTGCATCCATTTCGTGTCTCTCCCCTCAGTTGTTGGTTAACCGAATCTTCCCGTAATGTAATCTTCCGTACGCTGATCATTAGGATTAGTGAATATTTTATCTGTCTTGTCCGTTTCCACTAAGTATCCATTTAGGAAGAAGGAAGTCATATCCGAAATCCTTGCCGCCTGCTGCATGTTGTGCGTAACGATGATGATGGTGTATTTCTCTTTCAATGTTTGTGTCAACTCTTCAACTTTGAGCGTTGAGATTGGATCTAGCGCGGATGTAGGCTCATCCATAAGAAGTACGTCTGGTTCTACAGCTAGTAAACGGGCGATGCATAAACGCTGCTGTTGTCCGCCTGACAAGCCTAATGCGGATTTATGCAAACGATCCTTTACTTCATCCCACAAAGCCGCTTGTACAAGACTGCGTTCTACGATTTCGTCTAGGACCGCTTTCTTCTTCGTGCCATGAATGCGAGGGCCGTAGGCAATGTTGTCATAAATGCTCATCGGAAATGGATTCGGACGTTGAAATACCATCCCTACGCGCTTACGGAGTGAAACAACATCGGAATCAGAATCATAGATATTATGACCATCCACGGCTACATTCCCAGTAATTCGTACACTATCAATGAGATCATTCATACGGTTCAAGGTGCGCAGGAAGGTGGATTTCCCACAGCCTGAAGGACCGATCAAAGCGGCGATTGTACCCGTTTCAATGGCTAATTCAATATCGTGGAGAGCATGATTATCTCCGTAAAATAAATTTAATTTGTCCGCTTTAATCTTATGCTTGGTCGCCACGATTTATTTCCCCCCGGAAAGTCTTTTTTGTAAAATTCGGCTTGGAATACTGACAAGTAGGTTAAAGATGAGTACGACGATCAAGAGCAGCGCGGCACTTCCTTTAGCAATTTCCTTGGCATCTGGAACTAACGCTTCAGCGCCAACATACCACAGATGAACAGATAATGTTTCCCCCATCTTCAGTGGATTGAAATCTGGAAAGAAGCGAGAAACCGATAAGCCGGCCGTGTAAATTAGGATGGCAGATTCGCCTAATGCGCGTCCTGCAATCAATGTAATCCCCGTAATTAAGCTTGGCAGCGACGCAGGGATGAGCACTTTGCGAATGGCTTGCCATCTGGTTGAGCCAAGTGCAAGGCTTGCCTCCCAATACGATTCAGGAACTGTACGGATAGACACCTCTGTGACCCTTACCATAACGGGTAAATTAAGCAGGGCAACCGTCGCGGCCCCACCAATAATGGAAAATTTCAGGCCTAACAAATTGGCAAATAGTAAGAAACCGAACAATCCAAATACGATAGAAGGAACAGAAGCCAGAGCTTCCACAGAGATTCGAACGAGATCAGTGAACCAATTTTTTTGTGCATATATCGCCAAGTAGATCCCTGAAAATAAACCAATTGGTATGGATATCAAAAGGGATAAGAATAGGACGTAGAAAGAGTTGAACAATTGTGGACCTACACCGCCGCCAGCTTTGATCTCTTCCGACTTCCCAAAGATGAAATTCCATGACAAATGCGGAATGCCATCACCTAATATACGGAATAGAAACCAAGCCAAAATCAATATAATAACAATTCCCGATGCCCAGAAATACAACGTGGCCAAACGATCTGTCGTTTTGCTTTTCATTTAAGTTCACTCCTTTTGGCTACGATTCGGATAATAAGAATTAAGGACAAGGAGATCACGAGTAATAATAGCGCCATCAAATAAAGCGCATTATTCCAAGTACTTCCGTAATTCGTATTCCCCATATCCTTCACAATGGCGGTCGTTAATACCGTCGTTGAGTCAAGGAGTGATTTCGGCATTTGCGGGGAGTTACCAATGACCATGAAAACAGCCATGGTTTCACCGATCGCACGCCCCATGCCAAGGATGATTGCTGTTAGAATACCTGGTCTAGCGGCAGGCAAAAGGACACGCCACATCGTTTGCCAACGTGTTGCACCTAATGCGAGTGATGCTTCCTCCAGACGGCTTGGCAATGCGCGGATCGCATCTTCTGAGATAGAGAGAATGGTTGGTAAGATCATGATAGCGAGAATAATGGAAGCTGGTAGAATACCGTATCCAACCCCGCCTGTGATTTTACCAAGCGCAGGGACGACAACAGTCATACCGATAAGTCCATAAACAACCGAAGGGATACCTACGAACAGATCTGTAGCAGGTCGCATAATTTCACGCATCCATTTCGGAGCAATTTTAGCCATGAATAATGCCCCTGACAAAGCAAGCGGCACTGAAAACACAACCGCAACCAATGTCATGAGCAGCGTGCTGTATAAAAAAGGAAAAGCTCCGAATTTATTTTGACCTGGTGTCCAATCCGTTGAAAAGAAAAATTCTATAGGATTGACTCCTTGAAAAGTCTTGATCCCTTGCATTCCCACAAATACAATGATAGAAAAAATGATGGCAGACACGAGAGCAGCACTTCCAACAAACACCCACCTCATGATGTTATCTTGTCTATGTTGTCCTTGGGTCCATTTCGTGACGATTGGACGACTTTCGTCTGATTTCGCGTTCGTTAGTTTGTCTGCTACGGAATTCAATGGGTAATTCCCCTTTCTCTTAAATACACATTACTCTTATGATAGAGGATGATTGTAATTGGATCATCAATGAATTGTTAAGGGAATGTAAAAGTTTCGATTTTTAAGGTAAAAAAAGAGCGCGGCATAGGATGCCAGCGCTCTTAGTTTGTTCTATTTATTATTTTTTACCTAATAAGTCTGCTGGTAAGAATTTTAAGTCACGAACTTGTTTACCTTGGAATTCTTTGCTTGAGATGTAAGCGATGAATGCTTTAGCAGGATCTTTCGCTTCACCTTTCGTGTACATATGCTCAACACCAAACAATTTGTAAGTACCATTTTTGATGTTATCTTCGGAGAACGCTACACCATCAATTTTCAACGCTTTAACAGTGTCATCAATGTAAGGTGTATCTACATAACCAATGGCGCTGGACTGACCAGCAACAGCCGTTTTCATTGCACCGCTGTTTTCTTGTGTAATACCGTCTTTTGTAAATTCTTTGTTATCAAGAATGATTTGTTGAACAAGTTTACGGGAACCTGAGCTATCTGGACGGTGAACAAGAACGATTTTCGCGTCATTGCCGCCAACTTCTTTCCAGTTCGTTACTTTACCCATGTAAATGTCTGCAGCTTGTTGTTTTGTAAGATTATCAACTTTAACATCCTTGTTTACGATCAATGCGAATGGAGCAATGGCAACAACATGATCTTTAAGATCTTTATCTTTATATTCAGCAGCTGGCTCAACGTCGGAGTTACCGATGTCTGATGTGCCGTCTGCTACGTTTTTAATTCCTGTACCTGAACCGCCAGCTGTAACTTGAATCGTTACTTTCGGGTTCTTGTCCATAAACTCCTGTGCTGCTTGTTTAACTAATGGAAGAAGCGCGCTTGAGCCGGAAGCTGTAACCGTACCGCTTAATTCTGTTTTTGGAGTTTCGCTTGGCTTAACAGTAGCAGCTGCACTAGCAGCAGGTGTTGCAGAAGCAGCATTTTTAGTATCTGTTTTAGCGCCGCAACCAACCAATGACCCCATCATTAATACCGCGGAAAGTGTAAATGTAATTCCTTTTTTCGACATGAACTTAAACATAGTTAGCATGTCCTCCTTTGATTTGTATGTTACTTGTTATGTTAGTATCGATTCCCACATGATTGTCCGTCGAACTAACTTACTTACCTATCGTAACAACCGAATGTAAAATCCACACCCACGAAACGTAAACGTAATGTAAAACTTTTATTTTTTCTTTCAATTCGTAAGAAGTATGGGTAATTTTACATATCTCTAACATAGTTAGATGCTTTAGTTAATAGAAGTATCCTATATTAATAGGTATCAACACGAAAACAGTCGAATTTTGTCTAGTCATGTATAGGAGGAATGTCTTATGAAGAAGATCAAAATCAAAATCAAAATGACCATGCGCCTTAAATTAATTGCCAGCTTCAGCGGAGTGCTTCTCATTTTTCTTTCCGTTGCTTTGTTTAATCTGAATCAAGTTAATCAGATCAAGAATCACATGACGGATCAGAACGATAAAGTCGAACTAAAGGTACTTGCGTTGGAGCTTAAAAATATGGTTCAGGATATGAATATCATTGCTTCAGGTCTGGAGATTTCCAAGAAACCGGAATACATCGAGAAATACAATGCAAAACGAAAGCCTTATAACGATTACATTCAAAAAATTGGCGATACGGCTTCCACAACAGATCAAAAGAAGTGGCGAAGCCAATTAATTCAACTATCCGTTGATTACATTAATAATTTCGACTCTGCAGCCAAAATGGTCCAAGATCCTAACTTGAAACCGACGGATCTGCAAATTAACCTCCTTTACCTCTATAATGAGTCTCAGGATTTGAAAGATAAGATTTTTGATCTAGTTGATAAATTCTATGTCACTTATGCTGATTCCGCCGAACAAGCAATAGCCCAATCAACGAAAGCACTCAATGAAAGCAGCAAGGTGATGTTGATTGCTTTTGCTATCGTCGTTATTGTAACCATTATTATTGCTTTTCTAATCATAAGTTCCTTCACACGTCCTATTAAAATTTTACAAAATGCTGTATCTCTCATTGCCGCTGGGGATTTGTCCCATACGATTAATTCCAAATCCAATGATGAGCTTGGAAGGCTAAGCAACAGCTTCGACCATATGATCATTCAGGTTCGTCAGATGCTGAGTGCTACCATGCAAATTGCTTCTTCGTTATCAGAGCATTCCCATGAATTCCATCGCTTCTCCAAGCTTACAGCATCAGCGAATACGGACATCTTGAAGGCAATAACAGAGATATCGACGGGTGCTGATGAGCAAGCCATGAAAACAGAACAAAGTTCTATGATCATAGCAGAACTAGAAGCGGAGATTCGAGATATTTCAGCTTATACATATGAAATGAAGCGTTCCAGCGAAGAAGCTGCGTCTGGCACATTACAAGGGACAGCATCCGTAAGAGCTCTGAAATCTTCGTCAGACCAGTCCCAGGCTGTCCTGCAGAAGGTCGATACTGCCATGTTGTCCTTGTCTGACAGCTCCAAGCAAATTGGCGCTATTATTCACTCGATCACGGAAATTTCGACACAGACGAACGTGCTTGCCTTGAACGCAGCAATTGAAGCAGCTAGAGCCGGCGCACATGGCCGCGGCTTCTCGGTAATTGCCGATGAAGTTCGTCAGCTTTCGCAGCAAACGAATGATTCCTCCAAGACAATCGGCGGCATCATTCAAGCGCTTCAGAAGCAAATCAAAGATTTACAGAGTTCACTGATCGAAGCTCGCGAATCTGCAGTTACACAAAACCATCGAGTAGCAGATACACTCGGTTCTTTCGAGGGCATCGAGCAATCGATGAAAGGAATTATCGGACAAATTGAACAAATCCATGTGAAAATTGAACAGGTACAATCGAAGAATGACCGATTAGTAAATTCCGTTCAGTTCGTGGCAGCCATTGCGCAAGAAACAGCAGCCGGTGTCGAGGAAGTTAGCTCAACCTCGATTCAGCAAGATGCATCCATTCGCCGTATCGCCGAAGAGTCGGATGATATCCTTGAACTTGCGAAGCAATTATTTGCGGAGATCAGCAAATTCCAGATTAGTGAGACTGCTGAGATGAATGATCAGGAGAGTTTTGAACTTCAATCGGAGCAAGCCCCGATCAAGAATGTGGCGCAATTCGAGGTTTTTGAAGATAATCAAGTTAGCAGCCATAAGCCGCAACATAATGAACTTTTGACAGTTACAGACGAAGGTTTGACAACCAATAACAGCAATGAGGTACTTTCGCAAACTGAAATGGAATTGTTTGAAGTTGAGCTGGAAAGATCAGCTGCTGAAACATTGCCGGTTGATCAGAACAAAAGTGAATCTAAGAAAGACGAATCTAAGAAAGAAAACAAAGAGCCTGCTCTCGTAGGAAAAGATTAGCTAGTATACCGTGGGGAACGTCGATTCGCTATTTGGACTCACGTTCCTCTTATTCGATTTCATGAGCAGAATTTCCGAAATAAGTGATCGACGTTCCGCTAACTAAAGGTTCAATGGCTTTCACTTGCAGGAATCCAATAATTATAGTCTAATGCACAAACCGACCATCCTTAGGAATCGCTAACTCCTCAAAATCCTCCGCAAGACGGCCTAATTCTCTGCTTAGTTCTTCACCATTCATCGGTTTGCCATGTCCCGTTATCGCTAATAACGGATGTAAATCTCGAAGCTTTCTAACTGAATCCCCGGCTGCTTGCCAGTCTGTCGTGAAATACTTAGGCGGTCCGCTTATTTCTTGTTCTTGTGTGAACAACTTGTAAAGCGACTCTTGTTTAACGGTAACGAAAGCATCTCCGGCTATTAATGAACCATCTTTGGCGCGAAAAAGAGAAATGTGTCCTGGGGTGTGTCCAGGCGTATGAATCCATTGCCATCCCGTCAGTCCTGGAACAATACCATTAGCAGGTAAAGGATGAACATGATTACTTATGTCAATACCGTGGTTTGGAAACAGGGGGGACAATTCGCTTATTAGCCCGCCATCTACGGTAGAATCCCCTTTAGGATAATTGGATTTTCCCGTCAAATAAGGGATTTCCAACTCATGCGCATATACCGGAACATCCCAATATTCCAAAAGACTCTCTATAGCCCCGACATGGTCGAAATGTCCATGCGTCAAAATGATCGCCGTAGGCTTCCTCTGTGCTCCAAACCGCTCTTCAGCGACACGAATGATCTCATCTGCCGATTGCGGCATACCAGCATCAACTAAACACCAATCTTTATCTCTGCTTGTTGGGTTGCCAATGAAACAAATATTCACGATCTGAATGCAGTAACCGTATATATCAATGGCTATCTCCTTGCCTTCACCGCTGGATAATGTCGTTAGCGGGATATACGTATGCTCATATGTAAGTTCTTTATGCTCCATAATCTCCAAGTAAACCTCTCCTCGTCATTGCAAATTCCACATTACTTTCCCCATTTCGCTGTTAAATTACTCCGTATTTCTCGCTATGTCATACGTTACTGAACAAAAAAAGGCCAGAGTCCAGCGACTCTTAGCCTATCTTTCATGATAAATCTTATAGGTATTTGCACTTATTTCGCAATCTCATCCGTCGCCTTAATGTTACGCAAAATGCTCACTTCGACACGGCGGTTCTTTGCTCTACCTTCTGTTGTATCATTTTCAGCGATCGGCCGGTATTCACCGAATCCGACCGAAGAGTAGGAAGCAGGCTCAATTTTACTGTTATTCAGAAGTATTTTCATAAAATTGACCGCACGCTTGGCGCTTAGATCCCAGTTCGTTTCAAAGTCCGCCCGGCGAATCGGGATATTATCCGTATGACCGGCTACTTGAACCTCATATCCTGGATAACTGCCCAGCAAATTAGACATTGAAACAGCCAGCTTCTGTGATTCTTGTTTAATTGTAGCCGATCCTGAATCAAATAGCGCACGGTCACTAATCGTAATGGTCAGCTTCTCATTATCCAGCTTTGTGGTTAGTTGCTCACTCATGTTGTTTTCTTTGATGTAAGCATCCATGCTTTGCTTTAACTCTTTGAGATCCTTCTCTTCCTTCTGCAGCTTGGCAGCCAGCTGACTGTCAGTTTTACTCTCTTCTTTCGTAGGAGGATTCTGGCTCTTATTATTGTTTTTTGTAGCATTCGCTGCATCATTAATTGGAATCAAGTTTGACATTGCAAAGGGCGCTTCTCCACCGGTGAAGGCATTGTTCAAGGACCGCATAATCGAGTCGTATTTCTTAGAATCCAACTGACTGGATGCAAACAGAATGATAAAGAGGGCTAGAAGCAAGGTAAGCAAATCCGCATAGGGAATGAGCCACGTTTCATCAATATGCTCTTCATGATCCTCATGCCTCTTCTTTTTACTCACTGTGGAGCAGCCCCCTTCGAATCTTCGTCATACGACGCACGTTCATTGTTGGCAACGAAGATCATCATTTTTTGCTTCACGGAATTGGCAGATACACCGGATTGAATGGAGAGCAACCCTTCTACGATCATAAGCTTAATTTCCACTTCTTTCTTAGACTTCTGCTTCAGCTTATTTGCAAATGGGTGAAATATAACGTAACCAAGGAAAATCCCGAACATCGTTGCAACGAATGCCGCTGAAATCAGATGTCCTAGTTTCTCTACTTCACTCAAATTACCAAGAGCTGCGATGAGTCCAACTACGGCTCCAAGTACGCCGAGTGTCGGTGCATATGTACCAGCTTGCGTAAAAATGCTTGCAAATTTCTTATGTCTTGTTTCCATTTCAGCAATATCTTCGAGTAATACGTCACGTACAAAATCTGCGTCATTCCCATCAATAATGAGGCGCATGCCGCTTTTCATAAAAGGGTCTGACAGCTCTTCTGCTTGCTTCTCCAAGGAAAGTAACCCTTCACGGCGTGTAATGGATACCCAGTCGATGAAAGTTTCGATCAGTTCTTTTTTAGGCATTAATTTCTGTTCGGTAAAAATAATTTTCAACAAGGTCGGAATCTTCTTTATTTCTTCCATTGAAAAAGCGATAAATAAGGCCGATGCCGTACCACCAAAAATAATTAAGGCAGCAGCAGGATTCAGCAGTGCTACCAGGCTTGCCCCTTTCAATACCATACCCACACCAATGGATATAATAGCTAAAATGATTCCGATTAGTGATGATTTCTCCATATTCGAGGCACCTCTCCCAATGATTTAATTTTCCTGAGTTGTCATAGTTCCTAAAGATCTCAACAAGCTTGTCAACGTTTCCTGTTCTTCCCCCAGTTTAGAAAAAAAGCGGTGATCGGCTTGCTCGACAACATCTATCGCCTTGGTTATCAGTCTCTCTCCAGCTGGAGTTAAAGAAATTGATTTGGCTCGCGTGTCCGTCGGATGTTCCTTGCGAATGAGGAACCTTTTCTTTTCTAAGTTACGAAGTACTTGTGATGCCATCATGGGATCAATGTGCGCATGCATGGCAATTTGAACCTGTGTCACATCCCCTAAAGGGGATTGCGAATTTAACCACTCTGTGGTGGCCAGCAAAATAAATTGAACATGTGTGAGATCCAACTCATGCAGGGCATGACGAAGATTTTTTTGCCATAGATTCGTAACCTGCCACAGATGAAATCCTGGGCTGTCATAAGGCTTTTCGTGTTCCGTTGTCATTGACCCTCCGATAATTCAACAAAAAAATGGTATATGTACATATAATAAATATATTTATTATTATACAATCGTTTTTTGTCGAAAACTAGGACTAAAGTCATGTTTTTTTTGTGAATACAGATAACAAATTGACGAATGCTAGCGTCCTTCTCTTACTTATTTTATACTTGAGATGAACGAATTCCTGCTTGAACCGATATCAGTGTGAAGAAAACAACTTTCATTTTTAAATTTGGTATGACCTGGTATCCCTTTTGGAAACGATAGGAAAGAATGAAATTAGCCATTATACATACAAGGAGTGAATCATGTGGAGAAGCGTTCGTTTGGTTCGACCGGGCAGCAATTTCCTGTCCTAGACTTCGGTGCTCAGCGTATTGTCGACGAGCACAATTGTACCGAAGCAGAAGCGATTCAAATTGTGAATCGTGCGATTGACGAAGGGATCACCTATTACGACACAGCACCTAGCTATTCGGACGGACAATCCGAGGAACGGCTTGGCAAAGCATTAGCACGCGATGGACGAAGGAATGAGGTATGGATTGCTACCAAAACGCATGATCGAACCAGAGACGGTTCCCTGAAGCTGCTGGAAGCCAGTCTAAAGCGTCTGCAAACGGATCATGTCGAAGAATGGCGATTGCATAATATCATGACCACGGAGGAGCTTGATCAGTGCTTCGCCAAAGGGGGAGCGCTAGAAGCGCTTCTTGAGGCGAAGGAACAAGGAATAATCAAGCATATCTCGATCAGCGGTCACACGAATCCTAGAGTTCAGCTGGAAGCGATTGAACGATTTCCGTTCGACAGCGCACTTGTTGCTTTATCCGCAGCGGATCATCTCATCTACAGTTTCGCTCATGAGTTTTTGCCAAGAGCCAACGAGAAAGGTGTCGCTGTCATTGGGATGAAGGTTATGGCACTCGGTAAGCTGGCTCCTTGGTACGAGAAAGCACTCCAATATACGTTCTCGCTGCCGATATCTACAGCGATTGTCGGCATGGAATCCATGGCGCAGCTGGAACAAAATCTGGCCATTGCGAAGACTTCAAGCCAATGACTGAGCTGGAGCAACTCGAGTTCCTCAAAGAGATTGCCCATCTTGCAACGCCAGATGTCTTGCGTTGGAAAACAACCGATTGGGTATCTGGTGAATGGTACGTTCGTAATTAAATAAAACAAGCCAGCAGTTAAGTGCCACGATTATCGGCACTAACCTGCTGGCTTTTTCAATTGATATGGATTGAGTTCGCCACTCGTTTATTCTTCGAAGATGTGAGTCAAAAGCGCCCCTAGCTCTTTGATTGCCTGCTCCTCTTGCTCGCCATCCACTTCCAAAGTGACTTCGTCATTCTGTTGAATGCCAAGTGTGAGCATGCTAAGCGAGCTTTTGCCATTGACCTTCTTATCGCCTTTGATCACATTTACTTTGCAAGGAAATGTGCCAACCTTCTGGACGAATACTTTCGTCGGACGGGCATGAAAACCAGATGGATTAAGGACAGTAAATGTTTGAGATATCATTTCAAATCACTCCTTGTTCTCTGTTCTACGAATTGTTTAATTTGGGTCTGACTGCTCATGGATAAAATCTGCTCCGTGTAGCCTGCCCACTCCCTATGTGAAGTTTGTTTTATTAAAGCTCTCGCCGGCAAAATCGAGCTGGCACTCATGCTGAACTCATGGAGTCCCATGCCAAGAAGAATCGGTATAGCTGTTTCGTCACCAGCCATTTCTCCGCACATGCCAACCCATTTCCCTTCTTTTGCAGCTGCCTTAATAACCATTTGAATTAATCGTAATATAGCTGGATGGCAGGGTTGGTATAAGTATGAAACCGTTTCGTTCATCCGATCAGCTGCCATTGTATATTGGATAAGATCATTCGTTCCAATACTGAAGAAATCAGCCTCTTTCGCCAAGAAATCCGCTGCTAGCGCTGCAGCCGGCACTTCAATCATAATACCGACCTCTATCTTAGAGGACACGGCAATGCCTTCTTGAGCTAGCTTCTCTTTCTCTTCTTGAAGCAGTTGTTTGGCAGCCAGCAGCTCATCCATAACGGCAATCATCGGGAACATGATCTTCAATTGTCCATAGCTGCTTGCTCTGAGAAGCGCCCTTAGCTGTGTTCGGAACAAATCCTGCTTGCTCAGACATAATCTCACCGCGCGCAAGCCAAGGAATGGATTACTTTCAACAGGAAGCTTCATGTAAGGGAGCTCTTTATCTCCGCCTATATCGAGTGTACGTATAACGACGGGCTTATTGTCCATTCGTTCCAACACATGCTTATAAACCTGGAACTGCTCTTCTTCACTAGGGAAAGCGCTGCGCCCCATATAAAGAAATTCCGTCCGAAACAAACCGATGCCTTCCGCCCCGTTAGCTAACACCTTCTGTAAATCTTCCACACTGCCGATGTTGGCAGCCAGTTCTACGCGTCGTCCATCAGAAGAGATCGTAGGTTGATCCAACAGCTTGTGCAGTTCGATTCTTCGCTCATCGTATGCTGCTTTACGAGCCTGGTAGGTCTCCATCTCTTCATCGTTTGGAGCGATAAGTACAGTGCCCTCTACAGCGTCCATAATTATCATTGTGCCTGTTATGATTTCCGCTGCCGCTGCTCCAGCACCAACAATAGCTGGGACCTCCAGCGAGCGAGCCATGATCGCCGAGTGAGAAGTACGGCTGCCGATCTCCGTTACAAAGCCGAGCACATAATCGAGATTTAACTGTGCGGTATCGGATGGCTTCAAATCTTCCGCTATCAAAATGCACGGCTCGTTGATTGCCGCAATCGCCGCATAGGAGACTCCACGGAGCCTGCTCATGATTCGGCCTGTGACGTCGCGCACATCACTAGCGCGTTCACGGAGCAGCTCATTATCCATAGAGCTAAGCACTTCGATGAAGCTGCTTGCAACTTCATGCAGCTTAAATTCAGCATTCAAGCCTTCGCCTTCAATACCTTCGATAATGGCATCTATATAATCGGGATCTTCCAAAAGCATCAAATGGGCTTCAAAAATTTCAGCTTTTGCTGCACCCATGCGCTGTTCAGTCAAATCTTTAATCACTTCTAACTCTAGTTTCGCTTCCTCGACAGCTTTTCGGAAACGTTCTACTTCTATAAGAGCGTCTGCCACCTTCTCACGGGCAGGTTCGTAATGATCGTTGTTCAACCGAAAAGCTTTCGCTATCGCAATGCCGGGGGAAGCAGCAATGCCGGTTAGTCGTTTTGTCATCATTTTAGCCAATAGGGAACTCCCCTTTCTCAAGATCGATCTGATTGCTGTAATTGTTCATATTGCGTTTTAATCATCTCATGGATCAGGTGATCTTCACCAATGGTCGTATACTTCGTAATCGTTTGGGCAACTCCAAGCTTTTGCAAATCCGCTTGAATCTCTACCGCATCAGGATCTTCCTGATCCTTAAATAAGAAGGCAGCGGCCATCGCCATCGCTAAATAGGTCGGTTTCATCCCAAGCTCATAGGCCTGCAAAGCGGGACGAACAAGACGATCATTGCTGGATAACTTACGAATAGGCGATCTGCCTACCCGAGTAACTTCGTCGATCAAATAGGGGTTTATGAATCTGTTCAAAATTTTATCGATATACTGCTCATGCTGAGCAAGATCGAAGCCGTGCTTTTTGATAAGCAGTGCACCGGTCTCATGCATCACATGACGCACTAGCGAGGCAATTTGCGAGTTCGCCATCGCATCTTGAATCGTCGTGAAGCCATGTAAATATCCAAGATAAGCTGCGCTGCAGTGCCCTGTATTGACAGTAAACAGCTTCCGCTCAATGTACGGCTCCAAATGTTTCACATAATGGATGCCATCAATGCGATGGAAGCCCTCCATCATTTGGGACTCGTCAACAACCCATTCGTAGAAAGGCTCGACTGTCACTTGCAGCGGGTCTTCATTATGTTGGATGGGAACAATCCGATCAACAGCAGCATCAGGAAACGCAATGCTTGCATTTACCTTATCACGCAGATCTTCGCTAAGATGAGCGTACACGTGTTCTTTGAGCTGCGTACTTCCACCAATTGCATTCTCACAAGCAATGATGTGCAGTGGCGCCGCGCCGCGTTCGATCCGAATTTCAATCCCTTTGGCGATGCCAGCGGCAATATGTTTCAAAATGTTTACGCCAACTGCGGTTGTAACGAGATCAGCCTCAGCAACGGCTCTAGCTACATCTTCCAAGTTCTTCCCATTAACCGCTTTAACATTTGAAACCGTGAACGTGTCTTGCTCCTCATTAGCTAAGCGTACGGTATATGACTTTCTCTCCTGCAGCAGCTCAACTAAGCTATCATTCACATCGGAGAAGATCACCTCATAACCGGCTTGGGACAAAATTAAACCAATGAACCCCCTGCCGATATTTCCTGCACCAAAATGGACAGCCCTCATGACGCCATCCCGCTTTCAAAAATTTTCACCATTTCTTCCGGAGTCGCCGCTTTCATGATCAGCTCCATGTTCTCATCCTCGGAACAAATCATCGCGACATTCGTTAAGATATCCAAATGATCATTCCCTGCGGCAGCTATACCAATGACTAAGTTGGCTTTTTCGCCTTCGCCGAAATCCACACCCTCCGGAATTTGTACGATCGACAATCCTGTCGATAAAATCAGTGATTTGGAATCCTGCGTACCGTGCGGGATAGCCAAACCATTCCCCATATAGGTGGATAAAGTTTGTTCTCGTTCCAGCATTTTATCGATGTAAGCAGCTGACACATGACCTGCTTCTACTAATAATTGACCTGCCATCCGAATGGCCTCGAATTTATCCTTTGGCTTAGCGTTTAGTTTAATTTTATTCGTTGATAAGATAGTCATGTTTATCTCTCCCTATATCCAATTTATTTTTTATTTTCTAAAAAGGCAGCGAGTTCCTGGGATAGAAAGTGCTTGATCTCAGACTGAGTCCCCGATTTCAACAGGTCTATCATTTCTGGAATCAATAGAAAAGAACTTATTTCACTGAGCACTTCTAGGCTTTCTTTCGGAAGCTCTTTCGGACCAAGCATGAGAAGCAAATGCTTTACATCTGACCCCATACCTTGGTCTAACAGCAGGTCTTCCTTTAATCGAAACAAGGTGAAAGATGGCTTCTTAACCTGTTCGCTTCGAATGTGAAAGAGAGCGAGGCCCGTGTCTGGGATCACTTGACTGCTTAACCGTTCTCTTTCAAGCAGCAGGTTGACAATGGGTTCAACATCGTCGATCACACCCGAGTGTTTAACATATCCACAAATGACCTCTAAAGTTTCTCTCAAACTGTGAAAGCTTTGCTCGATGTTATACACCGTGAATTGATCGATGATGCTGACAATTTCGTTTATATAGTGTTGAATACGATGTAATCTGTTCGTTGAATCCGTGTCTTGAAGCGATTCACTGCGTTCCCCTGCTTCTTTTTGCAGCGTCACATTTTGAATAAATAGCCTTAGCCGCTCGGCTTCTTCCTTCGTTAACAGCGGGCTTAGCTTCAAGTACTGATCTTCATCCAAAGGCAGATCTACCGTAGATATGATCAAATCGTATTCCTTTTCGGGGATGCGCGCTGCTTCAAACCAAGATGCATGACCGATTATATCAATTTGCGGAAGCTCTTTCGTAAGTCTTACGGCCAGCATTTTGGAAGTCCCGATCCCACTTGTACATACGAGAATCGCTTTTACATTGCGCCTAAACTGCTTTTGTCTCTCGATTGAAGCTCCGAAATGCATGACCAGAAAACCAATTTCTTCATCTGGCACAGCAATCTCGGTTATCGTTTTATCTACAGCTCTTCGTATAGCATCAAATAGAGCCTCATAATCTTTCTTGATTTGCGATAAAAGCGGATTACGAATGGTTGCTCCTGCTTGTAGCCGCCTCAAAGCGGATTCCAAATGGCTAAGCAGCCCCTCTCGTAAGGAACGATCATCACTGAAACGGACCGCAATACTGCTCTCCATGTACCGGATGAGCTTCCACACAATTTCCATATAGCTTAGTTCTTCCGTAGGAAGCAGCTCATTCGGATGTTTGAGTGACTTGGGCTCCAGTAAATCGGCTATATAGAAAATTTCCGGTGTTGTTATTTCTATTGGAATGACCTTTGATAACTGTTCAATCGTATGCGTAAGCAGCTTATTAGGACGAAGCGAGTAAGGCTCAGAGTGAAGTTCAATCTGTCTCCCCTGCTGAATTCTAGCAATAGTTATCGAAATATGAATGAGCAGATTGGTGTAATCCTGCTCGGATAGTTCACTTAAGCCTTCATCTTCAGCAAGCCAAAGAGCGGCTTCCACTTTAGTAAAATTTTCTTTCCCAATGAGCTCCAGCAGTCTTTGTGTTACGGGCGATTGCGAATTCACATGTTTCCCAAATAGATCCGCTTCATCGAGACCGTTTTTGGCCAGCTGAGCAATCATCCTGCGTTTATTCGCCTCTGAACCGCTCAACCCAACACCATACCCTCTTTTTCGTACAAGGATTAGGTCAGACTTTTGTACCCAGCTATCCAGCTCATCGAGATCGTGCGTGATGGTTGGAACCGTTACACCCAGATCATGAGACAGAGTGAATAGTTTGACAGGCTCATCTTCTTGCAGCAAGGTGCACAGAATCATGATTTTGCGATCCTCGGCAGAAAATTCAATGTCCGTCATCCCATATAACAAGCGCCGAAACGCCTCAAGTTTTTCAGGTTCTGCTTGTAGATGTATTCCCTTCCCCGATTTTTTTTGCAACGTTAATCCATAAGCTGCCAAAATCGTCTCCAACTCGGACAGCTCCCTATGAACCGTTCTTGTGCTTACATTGATTTCGGCAGCGATTTCTCCTGCTGTAATATCATCCGTTCGATTCATTAACAGCTCTAGGATTTGACGATTCCTGTTAGACAGGCTCATGATATTTCTCCTCGCGAACAAAATGGAGATAACGCCGGCAAATAGCCAGCGTTAGAAAGGTATATTAAGATAATCGTTTCACAAGTTCATCGTATTCTGGACTTTTCATGAAATTGTCGATGGAAATGTGTTCAGACTCTGGAGCCTTATTACGCGCTCGATCGGTTAATGATTTGTGGGTGATAACGATATCTGCATCGGGTGGAATCTCACTAATAGCTGTATTGACCACGATGACATCGATATCAGCTTCTTTCATTTTCTTTCTTAAAATGGAAGCACCCATCGCGCTTGAACCCATGCCAGCATCACAGGAGAACACAATCTTGTGTACCTCAGAAGCTGGAGTCAACGTTGAGGCGCTAACTTTTTCAGCTGCCGCAGCAGCGGGCGCTTGTTTCATTTCTTTCATTTTCGCAGTAGCCTGCTCCAAATCTTCTTCGTTCTCGGTTTGCTTCGTCGTTTTCAACAACAAGGCACCGACTGCAAAAGAGACAATCGTAGATGTGATAACCCCAGTGAAAATCGGCAGCATACCGCCTTTAGGAGCCATGGCAATGTAAGCAAAAATGCTTCCCGGTGACGGCGGAGCAACCAGACCTGCATTGAACAAGGAGAACGTGAACGTACCGGTTACGCCACCTGCGATAACTGCCAAGATCAGACGCGGATTCATGAGAATGTACGGGAAGTAGATTTCATGGATTCCGCCAAAGAAGTGAATAATAGCAGAACCAGGAGCGGAAAGCTTCGCAGCGCCGCGTCCAACCAACCAATACGCTAGCAGGATACCAAGACCTGGACCCGGATTGGACTCCAGCATGAACAAGATCGACTTGCCTGTTTTGGAGGCTTGATCCAAAGCAATCGGACTTAGCACACCGTGATTAATCGCATTGTTCAAGAACAAAACTTTACCTGGTTCAATCAGAACGTTCGCTAAGGGGAGCAGACCTGCGTTCACAAGTGCTTGAACTCCCGAAGCAAGAGCTTTACTCACGACCTGAACGGCAGGACCAACTACCGTGTAGGCAAGAACGGCAAGTATAGCGCCGAGGATGCCTGAGGAGAAGTTGTTGACGAGCATTTCGAAACCGGATTTAATTTTGCCTTCAATCGATTTGTCGAACTTCTTGAGCACCCAAGCGGCGAACGGACCTACAATCATCGCCCCAAGAAACATGGGGATATCCGTTCCAATGACAACCCCCATCGTGGTTACAGCGCCGATGACGCCGCCGCGTGTCCCGTGTATCATCGTCCCTCCCGTATAACCAATTAGAACAGGGAGTAGGTAAGTAATCATGGGGCCAACGAGCTTAGCCAAATATTCATTTGGAATCCAACCAGTCGGAATAAATAAAGCCGTAATCAATCCCCAAGCGATAAATGCGCCAATATTAGGCATCACCATACCGCTCAAGAAACGGCCGAAACTTTGTACTTTTACCCGGAATCCTCCGGACGCTTCTTTCTTTTGTGCAGCAATTGCACTCATTAGGATAACCTCCCTTTGTCTGTTTCATGTTCTTATCGTAATGCAAAAGCGCTTACATATTCAATCAAATCAAAATCCCTTTTCGTCATGAACAATGTTGACAACATTTTAAGCCGCGTGTTGTATGGGCTTACACTATCCTTGGATGAGCGTGTTTTTTCATTGTTGATGCAAAGCAAGTTACAACCGAAGGTAATTCTCAAACACGTCGAGGGCACACGTTGTAGCAACGCCGTTTGGCGCGGTGGTCAACACTTGTTTAAATATTCGTTGTATTCGATGCTTCCATACGTGTGGAGTTGTATTTTGTACAACATTTGGCAAGCTAATCCACGTTTTCACCGCGAATGTTGCAAAAAATACAACAATTTCACGAGAAAGTAGCTCAATAGCAGGAAATACGGATAAATTGTTGCACAACATACAACATCTTCAGCTTTCTAGGAAGAAATCAAGGAAATTGTTGTACGGAGTACAACTTCAACTGTTCTCTGCTTCTCCAACTTCCTCCACTTTACTTCCATCAGTTCCATCAGTTCCATCAGTTCCACCACTACCACAATTCCATCTTCCCCACTCCCACTCAAAAATCCAGCAAATAAAGAACACGAAAACCATCAATTTCCAAGTGATGGTGTATGTCTCCACAGTCTCAATTCAGCAATATCCGCATCTAACTAAGCAAAACATTGGCATACTTCACTATATAATAAAAAAAGAGCCGCAAGAGAAATCATTCTCTCACAACTCTTTGGTTACTCAATGATAAGTGCATATACGATGCCGGGTCCATGGACACCAATGGTCAAATCATTTTCGATATCGGCCGATCGGCTCGGACCCGAGATGAAATGAATGCCTGCCGGTCTATCTTTGGCAGGAAGTTCATCGAATGGGCGCAATACTTCGCCTAGCTTTGTTTTAATGCGATCAACCGGGATGATGGCAATGAACGTGGTTGGCAGCAAGCTGACACTTCTGCCTCTCGTCGCATCTGAAGTTACCACTAGTGAACCAGTGTACGCGACAGCATGTTCAACAGCCACGATGCCGATGTCCGCTCCAGACCGCTTTCGCGACAAGCTCATCTTTGGCAGCAGGATCAGCACCTTCTGCGTTCCACACCGTGATCTTGGTTTCCGTCTCAGCAAGAGCGATACGCAGCGTCTCAAGCTCAGGTTGGTCTTGAAGGATCAAGTGCTTTGCCTGTGTTTCTGCGATGAAGTTTGCAATGAAATCCTCTGCTTCGGACATACTCGCAAGACGCTTCGTATGGCCCCCAGCCTTCTGCCAGTTCGTCATGAACATCTGAATGCGCTGTTCGAGCGGGAGATCCACCTGCTCCCAGAACTCAGGAGCACCCTTCGTGCTATGCGAAGGAGTTGTTTGCAATGGCTTAGCTCTGCCTAGTCGGTTAGCAATATTAGCAAAGAAGGCCTCCTGATCCTTCAGGGCTTCTTGGTGAAGCTTCTGGAGAAATGCTGCATCTGATTTAGCCATGATGATGTCCTCCTCCGCCGTCTTTGCGATCCGCCACAAGCTTCTCCATCCGAGCTTTCATCACAGAATCAAGTTCAGGGAAAGTCCCTTCTAGTCCCTGCTCGATGTCCTTCCATGACTCACGGAATGTCTTCTTCGCCATGCTTGGCGCATAGCGATACGAATTCCAACCTTTTAACGGACCTATCTTCGCTTTAATATGACCATCGCGAACTAACAATTTCTGCCCAATGCGACCGAGTTTGATTAACGCCTTAACCCGCTTGGAGTCCGACATCAAGAAATTAAAGCCTTTCATGCCGACCTTCTCCACAAAATCCGTCGACCCTCGTTCCACTTTGCGTTGACGGAGATAAATAAGCATATCATGCAGGGGAATCTTCACCGGGCATGCCTCATAACAGGCACCGCATAGGCTTGAAGCACTCGCGATGTCGTCCCATTGGTCGACGTTTTTGTTCAGTGCCGGCGTAAGCACAGCCCCAATAGGGCCACTGTATACACCGCCGTAAGCGTGGCCGCCGATGTGACGGTAAACCGGACATGCGTTCAGGCATGCCCCACAGCGAATACAATTCAGCAATTCCTGGAATTGCGGATCTCCGAGCTGCAAGGAACGTCCATTATCCAAAATAATGACGTGCATTTCTTCCGGTCCATCACCATCCTGCTCACGCTGCGGTGCAGAAATCACAGACATGTACACAGTAAGCTTCTGTCCTGTAGCTGAGCGCGGCAGTAAGGTTGCCATCACTTCAAGATCATCCAACGTTGGAATGATTCGCTCCATACCCATGAAAGTGATCTGTGTCTTAGGGATGGTACTAACCATCCGCGCATTGCCTTCATTTTCGAAAAGAACAATAGATCCCGTCTCCGCAATTGCAAAATTACAGCCCGTCATTCCAATGTCGGCTTCAAGGAACTTCTCGCGCAGCTTCCTTCTTACGTAGCCAGCTAATATCCCCGTGTCCGGCTCTAACTTCTCGCCTGCATCCTCAGAAAGCAGATCGGCGATCTGGTAGCGATTTTTGTGAATCGCCGGAATAATAATATGCGAAGGCGTCTCGCCGGCCAGCTGAATGATATATTCACCAAGGTCCGTTTCAATCGCCTCGACTCCTATTTGCTCCAGCGCATGATTGATATGCAATTCTTCGGAAACCATCGACTTGGACTTAACGACACTTTTAGCCTTCTTGTGCTCGGCGATTTGCATCGTCAAGCGAACAGCGTCAGCTGCATCAGCTGCGAAGTGAACATGAACTCCCTGCGCTCTCGCATTTTCAATGAATTTGCCAAGATAGTAGTCCAAGTGCGCAATCGTATGCAGCCTTATTTGCCTGCCTCGTTCACGCCACTCTTCCCAGTTCCCATGCTCTTCAGTCGCTGCCAGCTTCCCGTTCTTCAGCCGTTCGGTCGTGAACTTCACCGCATTGCGAAGAAAGTCATTGTTCAGCGCGACTTTGGATCTTTCCTTGACGGTCCCACTAGGTTTATGATCGCTCATGCGCCAGCTTCACTCCCTCGGCCAGTAATTCCGCTAGATGCATGACCTTCACGGGTTTTCCACGGTAGGATAAATTGCCTGCAATATTCATTAAACATCCCATATCTAGTCCAACAAGCACTTCTGCTTCCGTTTCCAGCACGTGATCTGATTTCTCAGTTACCATAGCACCTGAAATATCACACATTTTCACCGCAAAAGTCCCGCCAAATCCACAGCAATCCTCCGCATGAGGAAGAGGGACAAGCTCCAAATCTCGGATATTTTTCATCAGCTGCATCGGTTCCTCTTTAACGCCTAACAATCTACTGCCGTGGCAGGACGGATGATAGGTAACTTTGTGCGGAAACACGGCCCCCAAATCAGTCACACCCAATACTTGTACTAGGAACTGCGTGAATTCATACGTTTTTTCTACTAATCGGTTCGCTCTTGCTAGATTGATAGGATCATTTTCAAAAAGCTTCGGATAATAATGATGAATCATACTTGTGCATGAACCCGAAGGTGATATCACAAAATCACTGTCTTCGAAAGCTTGAAGCAGTGTCATCGCGGAACCTCGGGCCTCATCCCAATAGCCGCTATTGAAGGCAGGCTGACCGCAGCATGTCTGAGTCGCAGGGAAGTCTAGCTTGACGCCATATTTGGCAAGTAAATGAACCATAGACTCACCAACCTTGGGATAAACAAGGTCGCTCAAGCACGTAATGAATAAGGATACTTTCATGATTGCAGCTAACTCCCTTCCTTAATCGTTCCCTCCGCAGAGGCAATTGGTTATACAAAAAACCATCCTCAGTACGAGAGAACATACTGGTGATGGGAGGAAATCTTTTTTAATCTTTATCTAATTGTAGGACGTGCACACCCTTTTCGCGAATCTGCTCCACATCATCCTTGTTGGTTTGCCCGTCTGTAATCAAATGCTTGATCTCAGGCCAGCCGGCTACTTGCGTCAAAGATTGCATGCCGAATTTACTATGGTCAGCAAGCAGGTACGTTTCATCAGCGATACTGATCATTTTACGTTTAATGAGCGCTTGCAGCTCGTTAGATTCACTAATTCCACGTTGGATGTGAACCCCTTTGCAAGACAAAAACAGCTTATGAACGTGATACATGTCCAAGGATCTTTCCGCGAGTGGTCCTACATAGGACAACGATTTTGGCGATAGGAGTCCACCTGTGGAAATAACCTGAATTTTCTCCTTACCGCTCACCTCAAGCGCAACCTTCATCGAATTCGTAATGATCGTCAGCGGCATATCGGGAATAATTTTGGCCATATACCAAGCCGTTGTACTTGCATCTAAAATGATCCGATCATGCTCCTGAATATGCGATACCGCTTCCTTCGCGATGCTGTTCTTGAAATCAGACTGCGCCGTTTCCCTTTCCATGAAAGGGACTTCCGACTGCGCTTCCTTCACGCTGACAGCGCCGCCATGACTGCGCATCAGCTTGCCTTCGCTTTCTAACCGATCCAAATCACGTCGTATCGTTTCTTCCGTTACTTGACACAGCTCGCTTAGTTCGGTTACACGAATACTTCCTCTTTCATTCACCAACTGAACGATTCTCTGCCATCTTTCCGCTACCAGCATCGTATTCCCTCATTTCACCGCCCTACAGGACGCCACCTGACAAAATATTACATACGCTTCCTGCCAACCCGCTCCATCCTCAGGAAGGTACGTTTTGACCGGGAACGAATTCCTAATCAGCTTTCTGGCTTCGCGCAAATTCGCGATATACCCTAGTGATATCCATTGTACTACAAGGTTACCTAAGGCACTACCCTCAACAGGACCGGCCCAAACTTCGCGCTGAGTAGCATTTGACGTGAATTGACAAAGCAGTTCGTTCTGGATGCCGCCGCCAACGATGTGAAGACCTTGATATTTCTTCCCCGATAGCTGTTCCGTTCTTTCTAAAATAAACCGATACTTCAAAGCCAGGCTTTCCAACATACAACGAACTATCTCACCTTCCGTTTGCGGTACAACCTGTTCCGTATCCCGGCAGTATTGCTGAATTTGCTTCGGCATATGCTCAGGATTCAAGAACATGTCATCATCCGGATCGATGAAGCTTTGGAATGGTTTCACCTGCTCGGCAAGTTTGACTAACTCAGCAAAGCTGATGTTCTTGCCTTCTTTATCCCATGTACGCTTGCATTCCTGAACTAACCATAAGCCCATAATGTTCTTAAGCAATCGGTTCGTACCATAAACGCCGCCTTCATTGGTGAAATTCCAAGCTAATGCCTGTTCACTAAGCACTGGTGCTAACGTCTCCGTTCCGAGAAGTGACCAAGTACCGCAGCTTAAGAAAGCGAAATCTTCTTCTAAAGCGGGAACCGCGACAACAGCAGATGCTGTATCATGCTCGCCCACGGCAATGACAGGAATCGAAGGAACATCAAGTTCATCACAAATCTCTTTGGTTAACGCACCAACTCTAGTACCTGACGAAACCGGTTTAAGTAATAGCTCACCAGGAAGACCAAGCTGCTCTAAGAGCTCCGTATCCCATGTCTTCGTTGTCGCATTGAAAAGCTGTGTTGTTGTGGAATTGGTGTACTCGCTATGTTTTTCTCCCGTTAAGAAGTATCTGAGCAAGTCAGGAATCATCAAGAACGTATCTGCGCGCTGCAGAAGCTCTGGATTTCTTTCTTTTAACGCATATAGTTGAAAAATCGAATTAAATTGAAGGAACTGAAGACCTGTTTTGGCATAAAGCTTTTCACGACCAACAAGATCAAAGACCTTATCCATGACATGGTCCGTTTGATGGTCCCGATAGTGATAAGGATTACCGAGAAGCTCACCATTTGCGGCAAGCAGCCCGAAATCTACCGCCCAAGAATCGATGGCTAGGCTCTCGATATCCGTATAACCCAGATGCTTCATCTGTAAAATGCCTTGTTTCAATTCATGAAACAATCTCAAAATGTCCCAATGAAGGTGGTTGCCCACCTTCACCGGATCATTCGAGAAGCGGTGAATTTCCTCGATCGTAACGATGCCCGCTTCGGAATCAAGTCGTCCGACGATCGCTCTGCCGCTGCTTGCTCCCAAATCAAAGGCCAGTACGCAGGAGGGCTTACTCACCAGCTGGCACCGCCTTTGCC
The DNA here is from genome assembly GCF_055396115.1 of Paenibacillus sp. WG02. Classification (NCBI taxonomy): domain Bacteria; kingdom Bacillati; phylum Bacillota; class Bacilli; order Caryophanales; family Paenibacillaceae; genus Paenibacillus; species Paenibacillus sp. WG02. The sequence goes on from NZ_AP036016.1 coordinate 6,374,319, forward strand.
ACGAGCATTAATGCTTTCGTCGTAGCCGCTTTCCAGGTAGGCTTTCATCGGATCTACAGGTACACCAATCTCTTCACGCACAGCTTGCAGAAGCGGAGTAACGTCGAACTCGAATGCCTTACGCACTGCGTCTTCTGCGCCTAGAACGTCTTGGCGCTCTTGAGCGTCTCTAACTTCATCAAGATTGATCAGCAAAGCTTTTGCATACTGTGTTTGAACGTTAAGCACGGAACGCAGCATCGCTGGAATTTTACGCTCGATGTTGTGACTTTGATCGATCAGATAAGCAATATTGTCAGATGCCTGACGAATTTGTGGGTTTTTATCGTTGGCTGCATCAATGATTTGGTAGAAAATCAGGAATAGCTCATACGGGTTCACAGAACCGACGATCAAATCATCGTCTCCATATTTACGGGAGTTGAAGTGGAAGCCGCCGAGTTTATTTTCGTCCAACAGGTACGTCACGATGTGCTCGATATTCGTTCCTTGCGGGTGATGTCCTGTATCCACAAGCACTTCAGCTTGCGGCCCCAATTTGTTTGCCAAATTGAATGCCATTCCCCAGTCCGCTAAATCCGTGTGATAGAATGCAGGCTCATAGAACTTATATTCAATCAGCATACGCATGCTTGGCGTCATTGCTCCGTACATTTCTTTGAGCGCTTCATACATCCAAGTTTTGCGAGCGCGAATGTCCACTTGACCCGGATAGTTCGAGCCATCCGCGAACCAGAGGCTGAATACATCAGAGCCAACGGTCTTCGCGATGTCTACACATTCAAGCAAATGATCCGTTGCTTTACGCCGAATCGCTGCGTTGGAGTTCGTTACGCTGCCGAAGATATAGTCATCTTCTTGGAACAGGTTCGGGTTCACCGCACCGATGGATACGCCTAGATCAGTCGCGTGCTGCTTGAGCTTCGCATAGTCATCCACCTTGTCCCAAGGGATGTGGATCGCAACCGACGGGCAAGCACCCGTCAATTTGTGAACCTGCGCAGCATCCTCGAACTTCTCGAAGGGATTACGCGGAACACCGTTTTGCTTATACACCTTGAAACGGGTACCTGAATCGCCGTAACCCCATGAAGGGGTTTCGACTTTCAGTGCTTTGATCTTAGCTTTTACGGTAGCCAAATCAATACCTCTATTTGCTTGCTGCTCTTCAAACCATGCATATGCTTTATCGCTCATCGGATTTGTATCCTCCTATTAGGTGAATTAACGTGTGAAGGCAGCCGGAACGCCACCGTCAACTGTGATCATACAACCTGTCGTTTTGTCTGCTTTGGAAGAAGCGAAGTACACGATGGCTTCCGCAACGTCTTTCGGGAAAATGTTGACGAGCAGCGTCGTTCTTTTGCGGTAGTGCTCTTCCAACTGATCCGGTTCAATACCGTAAGCTGCAGCCCGTTCATTGCGCCAGCCGGAATTCCAAATCGCGGAGCCTTGAAGAATCGCATCTGGCAATACCGAGTTCACGCGAATGCCGAATTCCCCGCCCTCAGCAGCGATACAGCGTGCTAAGTGAATTTCAGCCGCTTTGGCTGTCGAGTATGCGGAGGCATTTTTGCCTGCAAATACTGAGTTTTTGGAGCCGACGAATACCATGCTGCCGCCGATGCTTTGTTTTTTCATAATTTTAAAAGCTTCTCTTGCTACGAGGAAGTAACCTGTGCTAAGCACGTTCATGTTCAGGTTCCACTCTTTGAGTGATGTTTCGTCAAAAGGACTAGAAGTCGCAAGACCTGCGTTATTCACGATAATATCGATACCGCCATAGCTGAGAATCGATTCGCGGTATGCGGCTTCCACTTCCTCTTCTTTCGTTACATCCATTTTAACGGCAATGGCTCTGTTTTCGCCATACTGCTCGTTCAGTTCAGCAGCTAATTTTTGTGCGCCTTCAAGATTCAGGTCAGCTAGAACGACGTGCGCGCCTTCTTTTAAAAATTGACGAGCCGTTACGCTCCCTATTCCACCTGCGCCGCCTGTGATGAAAGCAATTTTACGGGAAAACTCTGCTTCAGCCGGAGCCAAAGTTAATTTATAAAGTTCAAGAGGCCAGTACTCAACATTGAAGGATTCATTTTCGCTTAAGGAAACGAACGTACCGAGAGCTGTTGCGCCTCTCATTACGGCAATTGCACGGTGATAGAGAGCTCCGCTAACTTGGGCATTGGACCAGCTTTTGCCTGTGTTGATCATCCCGATACCTGGGATCAGGATCACGCGAGGTGCCGCTTCGTTCATGACGTCGCCTTCATTTTTGTTGCGGTCAAAATAAGCCTTGTACTCTTCTTTGTAAGCTGCTATACCGGATTTAAGAGCATCAATTAACGCATTTGTATCGCCGGAGTTTGGATTCCAATCGATATAAAGTGGCTTCATTTTCGTATGAACCAGGTGATCCGGGCAAGCTGCACCCACTTGGGACAACACAGCAGCATCTCTGCTGTTTACAAACTTCAATACATCATCTGCACTGTCTGTTGTCAGAATCATTTTCTTCTCGTTGCTCACGGCTCCACGAACGATAGGCAAGACTTGCGCCAATATATCGTTTCGTACAGTTTCAGTGAGAGATTCATATTTCGCTCCGCCATACAGGCTGCCCTCGTTCACACGAGCTTCAATGAAGCTTTCTGCTTCTTGAATGATAGCGAGCGTCTTGAGGTAACTCTCTTCGGACGTTTCGCCCCAAGTAACAAGACCATGCTTCTCCATTAGTACGAGTTCAGCCTTTGGATTGTTTCTAACGCCTTCCGCGATCATTTTAGAAAGTGTAAAACCAGGGCGTACATAAGGAACCCAAACGAAACGGTCGCCGTAAATTTCTTTCGCCAACTCACGGCCGTTGTGTGCGCAGCAGAGACCGATAATCGCATCAGGATGCGTGTGGTCCACATTTTTGAAAGGCAAAAATGCATGTAAAAGCGTCTCAATGGAAGCACGCGGATGTTTGCTGTCGATCATACAATTCACAAGGTAAGCAACCATTTCTTCGTCAGACATTTCATCTCGCTCGAACAACGGACGAATGTCCTCCATGCGAAGACCTGTGAAATTCTTTGCTTTCATGGTAGCAAGGTCGGAACCGCTCCCCTTTACCCACATCACTTCTACATCACGACCGCGGAAATCCTTCTCGATTGTTTTGTACGATGTGTTACCGCCGCCCCAGTTGGCAACTGCACGATCTGTCCCCAATAAATTGGAACGGTACACCAGTTCCTCTACGCCTTTTGATACTGACTTCGCTTTTTCCGCTTCCCACAAATTCGCAACCATACTTATCCTCCTAATATAGGGATCTTTGAGCGTAGCTCAAAGTCTCTCCGCTTTGGGATCTTTCAGCGTAGCTCAAAGTCTCCGCATAAATCCCATGAGTATGTGTTTGTTCTTGATGGTTTCATCGTAACACATCTTTGTTTATTTTTGAATACTTATTTTTATTTTTGTTTTAGATACAAAACAAAGCATAACGGACTTTGAAACTTACATTCAAACAAAAGCAAAAAGGAGCTGTTCCAAAAGGGTTATTTACACCTTGAGGAGCATCTACCTAAAATTGGTTATATGTATCCATGAGGACTTCCGCCAATAAAGGGAGGTCCTTTGGGGGCAAAGTTGATCTTAACGGAACGACAAGACGCTAAATTGGATGAAATGAGCTAAAATTGAAATTAGCGGAACGTGAGGGCGCTATTTGATGAAATTTGAGCTATCAGCAGCTAAAAACAACGGAATAGCGTCACTACGTTCCGCGTTTGCTTGAATTAGCACATATTTCGCGTAAATAGCGTCACTACGTTCCCCTTCCCTTAGCGGAAGCCTACTATTGTTAGATGGATGCACGTATCCATGAAGAAACTACCCATCCCATGTATTTATTATTTTTGGATCAGGCCCTGCGGAGCGAGGATGGCTTTGCACATTCCTAAGGCGTATGCTTGAGCCCGAGAGTGTCTTTGACGATATGAAGAACAATCGAAGACTTCGACGATTCCAGCTAAGCGGCTTGGTCAAAGTGATCTTTGGGTTGGGTTGGGTTGGGTTGGGTTGGGTTGGGTTGGGTTGGGTTGCTTTTTAGGGTAATCTTTCCATCCCCAAAATCTTCTAGAAAAACAGCTGCTTACAAAAAGAGAAGACATACCGGCCTGTATAGGCTTGCATCCCCGCTATTGAGGACACGTCAAATTTAAATAGAAGAGGGCTGTCCTCAAGTAGATTTATCTACTTTTGAAACAGCCCCTAAGATTTATTTCATTTGTGAAACAACCCCTATGATTCATTTCATCTGTGGAAACAGCCGATATTCTTCCTGCTGGCTCGATATTCGGAAGGCGTCATTCCCGTATATCTGTGAAATATTTTAATGAAATAGCGACCATCCAAGTAACCGACAGACTCGCTGATTTGTGCGACCCTGCGCTCCTTTTCTTCGAGCATGGACTTGGCCGTCTCCATTCTCAACTTCGTCAAATACTCGACAAACGTGACTCCGAAATGCTGCTTGAATAGCAGACTAAAGTAACTGTTACTGATGCCCAACGTGCTCGCAAGTTCATCAATGCCAAGATCCTTGGCCATTCGTTCATGGATATAAGCCTTGGCCGACTCCATAAGAGCGACGCTTGATTTTTTACTGACAAATACGTCCAGACACTGGTTGACCATTTCATTCATCACAACGAGTAAGTCTTTCGCACTGATGCTGTAACTGAGCTTATCCCATATGCTCTCCTCTTCGAGCTGTTTAAACATGTTGAATTCACGCATTTCGCGAAGAAGATTGAGTACCAGATAATGCAAAATTTGCTGTACACGCAGAATAAGTGAATCGGGTATGGTTTTCAAATGAACATTGAGCGCTTCCATCGCTTCTTCCGTTTTAACACGGTTGAATTGTTTAAGCGCAGAGATCATATCCTCCGTTATTTGCCACAATACATCAATCTGAAGTTGCGTTGTACAGTTCGGATTCGTTGATGTCACAATGGTATTGCAGCCAGGAGACAAGTGAATTTCCCATTGAACACGCTTATATGCTGCCGCTAAACCAGAAATGGGTAAACAATGCGAATAAATGCCTACACTTACTTCCAGTTTAACATTGCTTTTAACACACTCGCGTATGTGATTTGCCCATTTTTTGGCCTGATCGATCTCCACATCCGACTTCTCGCCTCGGGCTTGTTCGATCAACAAACACCATTCTCCCTGACGCATTTGCAGGACCGTGTAGGTTCGCTTTTCCAAGATCAGCGCTTCCCGAAGCACATTACAGATCGCGAAATTCCACAGTCTCTGTTCCTTCTCATCCCAACCGAAAGACAGCTTGGCATAGTGCTCAAGATCAACAAGAAGCAGCATGTATTCCGTCTCATCCAGATGAGGTACTTCCGCAGTTAAAAGGGGATGGTTTGTAATGGACGTGTAATTCATCAGATAGTCATATAGTATTTTTTCGTAGACCAGACTGACGACGTTCCCCCATGCCTTCTCCTCATTTCTAGCTTTCTGTCGTCTTTCAAGGATGGATTCCGCAACACGTCTTACTACTCGCTCAAGCTCCTCATAATTAATAGGCTTCATCAAATATTCTTTGACCCCGTAGCGCATAAGCGATCTCGCATATTCAAAGCTCTGATAGCCTGTCAGCATAATACATTCACAAGAAGTGTCTCGCTCTCGCAGCTTTTGAACGAAGGTGATACCGTCCATGACAGGCATACTGATGTCCGACAGCACGATGTCAGGCTTATAAATGTCCACTACCTCCAATGCTTTGGCGCCATTCTCAGCTAACCCAACGATTTCAATCCCGATATCTTCCCATGGAATAACACTTTGAAAATTGCGTAAAATGTTAATTTCATCGTCAATAAGCAGTGCTTTCAACATCAAAGACATCTCCCTTCTTCAAAAGCCAGGAAATCTGCATTCCTATTAGTATATACAGGATTTTTCGACTTGTTAGCCCTTCACGCTGCCTGCTGTAACACCTTGAATAATTTGCCGCTGCAAAACACTATAAATCGCAATGACCGGAACGACACTGATCATCACGGACGCTGTAAGAGCTCCATAGTTCATTTGAAATTTATCCATGAAAGAAACAACCGCAACAGGCAAGGTCCGCAGGTTTGTACTGGACAAAAACAGATTTGCCATAATAAATTCATTCCAGTGTCCCATAAAGTTCAGAATAAATACCGTCACAAGCGTCGGCATGGTAAGCGGCATGATGATGCGCGAAAGCAAGCCATATACACGAAGTCCGTCCATAATGCCTGCTTCCTCCAGTCCCCCTGGGGATGGACTTCAAAAATGCCGCAATGACAAACACGGAGAGTGGAATACCGAAAGCTGTATAAGGAACAATCAAGGCAAGAGGCGTATTGTAGATCCCCATATTCTTGATCATGATATACAAAGGAATGAGCAGTGACGCCGGCGATATGAGCAGCGACAACAACAAAATACCATAAACGATTTTGCTCACCCTAGAAAAATTCATTCTCGTTAAGGCATAAGCGATGGAAGTCGCCAGCAAAATAGCTACCGTTGTTGAAATCGTACTCACGTAAAAACTATTAACAAAATAAATCCCAATATTAGAGCTTGTGAATGCGTCGATGTAATTAGTCAATTCGAATTTCTTCGGGAAGCCCCATGGATTAAGAAAAACCTCTGAATTGTTTTTGAATGAAGAATTGAGTATAAATAAGAGCGGATATAAAACGATAAGCAGGTAAACCAAAAGAATCAAATGCCGGAATATGCCGCATGCATTTCTTCTCATTTTAGTATTCGACCTCCTCTGACCTTTTGGTAATGAAATGGAAGATTAATGTCAACAGGACAGTGAATACGAAAATGATGATTGAAATCGCATTGGCGTAACCAAATAAGGACATGGAATAAGCCTGCTTGTACATGTAAGTAGCCATAACCTCCGAGCTTCCGAAAGGGCCGCCTTTTGTCATAATAAATACGATATCCAGGGCTTTCATCGCACCTGTAATGGATAGCATCAACACAACGAGAATGACCGGACGTATAAGAGGAACTGTAATATGGCGCGCCTTCAACCAACCGACAGCACCATCGATCTCGCCTGCTTCTTGAACATCTTTGGATATCGCAAAAATCGCAGCCAAAACGAGAACGATATAAAATCCGGTCCACTGCCAGGCATTCGTAACTAGAATGGCTAGCATCGAATAGCCTTCTTCACCCAGCCATAGATGTGTCCATTTCTCAAGCCCCATCGCGCGTAACAACTGATTCACTAAACCCGCATCAGGATGATAGATGAATTGCCAGATCACGCCGACAATGGCCGTCGAAAGCACGCTCGGCAAAAAAACGGTCGTTTTGTAGAAGTCCAGAAACCTGCGAGCTCCACTAATCAAAATCGAAAATAAGATGATGATTGGGATTTGTACAAACACGGAAAAGAGGACGAAATAAATATTGTTCTTGAGGGCGATCCAAAACTTCTCATCATGGAAAGCCTTCATGAAATTATCCAAGCCATTGAAGATCGGATCGTTAATTCCGTTCCAGCTTGTTACCGAGTACTTCAAGGAGCTGACCATGGGTAAGATGTAAAAGATCATGTAGAGCACTACGCCCGGAACGACGAACAGCGCGTAGGCAAGCGGATTGCGTAATACTTTATTCATGTTATCCCCCATCTTTCGATAATAATGACTTAATCTGTCACGGAGGCGCAGCTTCAATGACCATAAATCAGGACACCACCGCTTACGTGTGGTGCCCTGCGCTTTTATTCAATCTTTATGATTTAGCATCTTGTGCCGCTTGCATTTTCTCTGCAGCTTTCTGCGGCGTTACTTTACCGCCCATCAGCTCTTCCATTGTACCTTCCAGCGTTTTCTTAACAGCTGGTGAAACCAGTGCGTCGAATGCTGGGAAAGCGCCTTTCTTAGCGGAAAGCTGACCTTTCACGACTTCTGCGACTAAACCTGAAGCATCTCCGATATCTCCTAGCTTCATGGCTGGAATGTTGCCGGATTCTTTCAAAGCGCGTTTCTGATTCGCTTCTGTATAGAAGTTTTTGATAAACGCTTTAACCGCTTTCAATTCGCTGTCGTTCAGCTTGGAAGAGAAACCGTAACCGTTTGACCAACCGCCGTTGATCATATCGTCCCCTGCACCGCCCAGGTTCGGGAAGTTAAAGAAGCTTGCGTCTGCAGCGACCGTGGAGTTTTTACCCATGATTCCACCTGCAGCCCAGCTGCCATCGAACAGCATTGCCGCTTGACCTGTGTAGAATTTAGCTTGGCCGTCCGAATATTTCGTTGCGATCACGTTTTTATCGATATAACCTTTTTGTTTCAACTCATCCAGCTTCTTGAATGCCTCGACGACAGGAGCATCCGTCCACTTCGTTTTACCTGCTGCGAAGCCTTCTTGAATTTGTGGTCCGCCCAGACGTACGAAGAGCGTGTTTGCAAGCATGTTAATGACCCAGCCATCACCAGCGCCTCCAGCCATGGCAATCGGTGTTATCCCTTTTGCTTTAATCGCCTCACAAACCTTCAAGAATTCATCCCACGTTTTTGGAACCTGTACGCCTGCATCCGCGAACATTTTTTTGTTATAAAATACACCTTCAACATATCCCGCTCTTGGAAGACCATAGATCTTGCCATCAACGGTGAACTCGTTCAAGTTCATGAATTTGTCTTTCAATCCAAGCTCAGAGAGAATCGGCGTCAGGTCAAGAAGACGACCCGCTTTGGAATAGTTCTGAGTATCTGCTCCACCGAAAAGGTCAAAAATAGGCGGCGGGCTGCCCGCTTGCATCTCAGCTTTGAGCTTCGTATCGCGGTTGACAACATCTTCCACGCCATCCAGCTCAAATTTCAATCCAGGTATCTCAGCTTCTGTTGCTTTTACAACATCCTGCAAGATAGCAAGATTCGCTTTCGCCGTATCTTTGATTTCTATGTGGCGCAGTACCATCTTGAATTCTTTCGGCTTTGCCGTTTCCGCCGGTTTAACCGATGCAGCGGGAGTAGCTGAAGCAGGAGCGGATGCTGTCTTTGTGTCCCCGCCCGAACCGCATGCTACGGATGTTGCTGCCATTGCCATAACCATTGCCAAAAATAATGCACTTTTCGTCTTTTTCATTCTTGACCTCCTACAGTTCGTTAACGATTTGCTTACACTTTGATTATAGAAATGGGGACTGGTAAATTATAGTCTGACATTTCGAGACTGTAGGGATAAAATTCTCTATTCTGCCTCATTTGGCATATTGAGGGAAAGCAAAAAATCCCCTGCAAGCTGAGGAATCTAAGTTACAAGAACGTAGACACCTTAACTTGCAGGGGATTTAATCATACTCTATATTTAATTTTTTTTATTGATTTCTACTAGGCTGTTGCTTCGACTTCCTCATGCACTGTTTTGATTTGAATCATAACCGTATTCGCATCCGTCAACACTTCAATGCCATCTTTGAAAATCAGGTCGGAAACGAGAAACTTATCTCCCGTATCAAGGCCACTGATATCCACTTCCATTGAAGTCGGCAAATCACCAGGCATACAACGGACTTCTACTTCATAGATTTCGATCTGTAGAACCCCACCGGATTTGACTCCGATTGCTTCTCCAGAAAACTGGATAGTAACTTTACTGTCCATGATTTGAGTCATGTTTACATGATGAAAGTCGATATGCAGCAGATTGCCCGACATCGCATCCCTTTGGACGCTCTGAACAATGACCGGAATGACTTTTTCATCGGATGTGTTGCCTTGCAGGATAGCTCGTGGATTTTTTTTCAAAATATCCAGCATTTCTTTTTCATTTACTTCTACGGATAAAGTATCTTTACCAATCCCATACATCACAGCCGGGATGCGCCCCTGTTTTCTTGCTTGATTCATGTGGGACTTTGTTTCACCAGTGCGCTTGTTCAATTGAATAAATTTACTCATTTGTTTGTTTCCTGCTCTCTTTGACCATAAATTCTTGTCAAACGAATTATAACATGACCATAAAATCTAGTCAAACTTTGATGAAAACCCACGCGTTCCTATTCATACTCCATAAATGGATCAGGGATTTCAATCTGATAAGCCTCTGCATCACTAACGCCAACGGAAAGCACGGCTCGACCATTGCCTGACCTTATAAGCCCACCGCTAAAAATAACATCTTCAAGATCAGGCCGTTTACCAGGACCTCTTGGAAAATCACTTCTAGCCGCAATAATTTTCATGGGTGTTTTCTCACAGGTCTCAGGGTTTATCGCAAAGACCATGGAATAATAATGCTTGTTTCCTACTGTATCAAAGCAAGCTACATGCCCCAGAACGCCCACATGACCATTCCCCAGTAAATGTGCTTCATTCGCACCTCCCCATTCTTCGGAGACAAATTGCTCTGTAAGAATTTCCGCATTGATGAAGGTTTGCTCATTGAGTTCCTCCAGAGAATTGATGATTGTAAATCCGATTTGCCCTCTTCCACCTCTTGCTCCTTGCGGTCTAGTAAATACACCTACTCTACCATCGTTAAGCTCAATTATACGAATATCTTTCATCGTACCAGGTCCAGAAGCGAAGTGACATAATGAATCTATGTGAAAACCACGATAAAATTGGGTAACCCACGACACAATCTTACTCGGATTATCGACAGCCGTAATGACTTCAACTCCACCAATTATTAGTTCACCTTTGATGATGGTCATACATGGATCCTGCAAGTTATAAGTGTGCGTATGTATACGGGGACTCCAAACCTGATTCTTGCATGTAAAAAAGAAGACTTGAGAGAACTCGCTATCCCGTTCCTCAACTCTTCCTAATAGGACTTCCTCCCCGTCGTATTGAAACGGGGCCGTTATATTATATACATCGCGATTTCCAACCCCGGAGAACGTTAGTTTCTGCACTTTTGTTATTCTAGGGTTTGCATAAAAGGTTTCTAGAAGCTGTTTACAGCTCTCCGTTGTAATCGATTTCCTTGTCATTGACGTCCTCCTGATAATCCATCGATGCATCTATCGTCCAATCACTTTCCTCATCCATTTCGATGCCAATGAGCTGCCCAGGCTGGACATTAAAATACAGACAAAGCTTTAGCAATAAATCCCTAGGATACTGTACCATCTCATCCTTATACATACGACGAACGGAGTCAAAGTGGTAGTTAATCTCTTTAGCGAGCCTACGTATCGATAATTTAGGATCGTGATTCTCCATGACTTCTTTTAGTTTACTGCGTATGACTGACACACATACACCCCCTCCATAAATATATAGGGTACGCGATGGAGAGTCAATGAATTGACAAGAAAAAATGGTCATGGTATAGTGAAAACAGGAAATAATTTGGAATTTTCTGAAAATAAAATACCCCTTCCCCCAAAAGAATTAAAGACCTATCTTTAGATTCTTTTTTTTGTGTTCCAAAAATCGCGAACCAACATGGAGGCTTATTATATGAAGTATACAAGCAGCAATCGGAATATCGTTTTTCTAGGTACTAGCCTGCCGAGAGAATGCGGCATAGCTACATTTACACAAGATTTATTAGATGAACTCCAGCACATCAAAGGCTTTAACAAGCCTCGTATCATTGCCATCAATAACAACGAAGCTTACGACTATCAGGAGCAAGTGATGAGGGAAATTGACCAACATAAGCTATCCGAGTATATAGAAACGGCCGATTATCTTAGCTCGTCAGACGTTGATCTTCTCGTTATCCAGCATGAATTCGGTATTTACGGCGGAGAAAGCGGTGAACACTTGATTCCATTCGTCGAGAGACTGACTATTCCGTATGTCGTCATTTTTCATACCGTGTTAACCAAACCTTCTGCTAAGCAGCGTCACATCATGAATCGAGTTGCAGAGCTGAGTGTTAAAGTTGTCACGATGGCGCAATCTACAGTAACCGATTTGATCTCCATATATAGCGTTGATGCTGCCAAAATCGCTTTCATTCATCATGGCGTACCTCATGTCCAAACCAGATCAAGATCAGAGCTTAAAGAGCAATATGGCTTTGCAGATCGAAAAATTTTATCCACCTTTGGGTTTTTAAGTCCTGGTAAAGGAATTGAATACAGCATTGAGGCCATGCGCGGGGTGGTCAAAAAACATCCGGATTCTCTCTATATCATTTGGGGGAAAACACATCCGGTCGTTAAACAAGAAACAGGCGAGGTATACCGACAAAAGCTGATGGGTCTTGTGGAAGAATTTGATTTAACTCGTAATGTTCGCTTCGTTGACAAGCTTTTGACGCAGGATGAAGTCATTCAATCACTGGTCATGTCAGACATTTATATGACTCCATATTTAGGCAAGGATCAGGCTGTTAGCGGAACTTTGGCATACGGGGTCGGCTATGGAAGGGTTATTGTCTCCACACCTTATCGATATGCCGAAGAAATGTTGGCAGAGGGCAGGGGTTTACTTGCAAATTTCCGCGATTCAGCCTCTTTGGAAGCTTGCATCCTTCAATTACTGAATGACCCTATTAGAATAGCTGAAATGGAAAGTCGTACGCTCGAACTCGGAAGAACCATGCTGTGGAACGAAATTGCCAAAACCTATGCCGCCATCTTCCAAGAGAAAATAATAGATTCAGAGTCTACTAAAGTAAAAGCTTACGATGCCAGTTTTGCTAAAGTAACACACTTAGGAGTGATTTAATGCAAGTACAAACGATACGGCAGTTTAAGTCCGATTATATGCGCAGGATAACGGATGATACAGGCATCTTTCAACATACCAAATTTGGCGTACCCGACCGTTCGAAAGGTTATACGACGGATGATAACGCACGGGCATTAATCGCAGCCGTTTTATTGTACAGCAGTAATAAAGATTCCAGCACGTTAGACCTCATTCATACTTACGTTTCCTTCATTCACCATGCACAGAATACAGATGGAAATTTTAGAAACTTCATGGATTATAACCGTTCATTCACGGAGGATAGCGGCTCTGAAGATTGTCAAGGACGCACACTATGGGCATTAGGATTCGCGCTCGCCCATTCCTCTTTGCTGCCCGATAATGTACTTAATACTTGTCGTTATTTAATCAATCAAGCATTACCGCATATCGAAAAGCTAGGTTCTCCTCGTGCTGGAGCCTATGCCATAATCGGTCTAAGTTATTTAATAGAAACCCCTGGTGCTTTAACTTACTCCTTCCCCTATCTCCACACGCCAAGCACCGTAGAAGAAAAGGCTTTTCTACCAAGAGCATTCATCCTCAATGTGATCGAAAAAATAGCGCTCCGACTGCACGATCAATATGTTCGCAATAAGGGAAACGGTTGGAACTGGTTTGAAGACAGCCTTACCTACGGAAACTCCATGCTACCATGGGCACTTTTAAAAGCATCACATATCTCGGATAACGCTAGTTTGAAGAAAACAGCTAAGGAAAGCCTGGATTTTCTAGTATCCAAAACCTTTGCTAAAGAAGGATATTATAAGCCGATTGGCAGTCATGGCTGGCAGTTGCGAGACCAGAAGGCCGCTCTCTACGACGAACAGCCGATTGAGGCATGTGAAATGCTTCTTGCTTGTAAAGAAGCCGCGATCGTGCTCCAAGACCCAGCTTATCTGAAGATAAGCTGCCCTATGCTATGAATGGTATTTAGGCCATAATTCATTACAAATCTCTCTCATTGACCCTCAAACAGGAGCTTGTTATGATGGCATCCATGCCACAGGGCTGAACCTTAATCAAGGCTCTGAGAGCATCATTTCCTTCAACATTGCCCATTTGGTGATGCATCATGAATAAATTTGCTACCATCCTTGCAGGCGGGGGCGGAACCCGCTTCTGGCCGCTGTCTAGACAAGAGATTCCAAAGCAGCTTCTAAATATTAGCGGGAATGATATTATGCTAAACGATACGATCGAACGATTCAAAGGCATTATCCCTCAAGAAAATACCGTTATTGTTACGAATCGCTCTCAAGCAGTGCTTCTGGAGAGCATCATGCATAGCAGTGTTTCGAAAAGCAATATTTTGATCGAGCCCGTTGCCAGAAACACGGCTGCAAGCATACTTTTCGCAGCGTTATCTATAGAAAAATCACACGGTGATTCCTTGATGGTTGTGTTACCTTCCGATCATTATATAACCGATGAAGAACAATTTCGCCTTACGTTAGACGAAGCCTGTACAGTCGCGATGAAGACGGACAAAATCGTTACCATCGGAATTAAACCGACATTTCCATCGACTGGGTACGGTTATATCGCCTTTGATAAAGAATCCATTTCTTCAAATCCTGTTGCCGTATACGAAGTAGCTGAATTTGTAGAAAAACCGAACTTTCAGAAAGCACAAGGCTATCTGTCATCCGGTAATTATTTATGGAATAGCGGCATTTTCATTTGGAAAACTTCCGTCATTATTGATAATTTCAAGCGTTACCTGCCTCGACTGTATAAGACAATGCTTCCAATCAGCGATTATCTGGGCACGGATCAGGCAGAGGAAATCATTAATAACATCTATCCAACGCTTCAAAACATTTCGATTGATTACGGAATCCTTGAGCGGTCAGATGAAGTCGTTGTTTTGTCTGGTCAATTTGGCTGGAATGATATCGGCAGCTGGGATGCGCTCGGCGCGATCTTCCCTCCGGATCCATCAGGAAATATTATTAAAGCAAATCATATGGGCATAGATACACGAAATTCCATCATATACGGGAATGGCAGACTAATCACAACAATCGGCGTTGACGGCTTCATCATTGCGGACACTGGGGATGCACTTTTAATATGTCCCAAAGACAAAGCGCAATCCGTTAAAGATATCGTCGACCTGCTGAAGGAAAAAGGAATGACGGAGTATATTTAGCCTTCTGCCTTACTCTGGTGAAGATAATGGAACAGCCGCCACTTTGGGACCGCGATATTTGAAGAAGAAAGCCACACAGATAAGCGCCAAGCCGTTGATGGCAAAAACGAGCGGAATACCGATCCAGCCGCCCAAAAATCCGCCGATAATCGGACCGCTCATGGTCCCGAGCTGTGTAGCGGATTGATTTAAGCTAAACGCCCGGCCTCTAAAGCTGGAGTCCGTATATTTCACGATGAGCGCGTTTAACGCTGGGTAGACCGCAGCAAAAAACAACCCATAACTAAACCTCAGAATGCCAAAGGCTAACAGATGGTGAGTACCCAACTGAAGCAGATTCCCTATTCCTCCGCCAATTAGGCCGATGAATAAGGTTTTGGAGTAGGTGATTTTCTGTCCGAGTTTCCCCCATCTCGGTGCTGCAATCACGGTTGCGATGCCCACCGCAGAGAAAATAATGCCTGAGCTCAGCGAAGCTGAGCTTTTGCTGCCGCCCATTTGCAGCACATAGATGGTTAGCAGCGGCTCGACAATCATGACCGAAGTTGCCACCAGCATGGTGACCCCTAGTATTATCATGAAGGGGCGATTATGAGCAGCCGACTTCAAATCATCCATTACGCCCGACCTCACAGCCGAGCGATTAAAGTTCGTTTCCTTCGCCCCAAACAGCGCGATAAAGGCTGCGACTAAGACGACACACCCAGAGACCAGGAACGATTCTCGGTTCCCTACCCAGTGGCTGACGAATCCGCCAACCAGCGGACCGATGACACTTCCGGCGGCTCCTGCCGTTGACATGACCCCCAGCGCATAACCAACTTCTTTTTCAGGCGTGTTCGTGGCCACTAAAGCGATGGAAGCAGGAACAAAACCGGCAAGCAGCCCCTGAAGAATCCGGACGACAAGAAATATGTAAGGATCATGAACGAAAAAAGTCGCAAAATAAAGCACGCTTAAGCTGAATCCCGAGCGAATCAACATCGGTTTACGGCCATACTTGTCCGCCAAAGAGCCCCAAAAAGGCGCAATTAAAGCACTAGCCAAAAAGGTGATGCCAAACGTAATACCAGACCATGCTTCCAGGCCTTTATCAATACCGAACTCCGTATGTAGGAAGATAGGTAAGAAAGGAACTGAAATCGTATACGCCATGCCGCAGAAAAATACACCGATCCATAAAGTGATGAGATTACGTTTCCAGGAAAATGCCATGTGTTTACCCCCTGATGCTTAACGACTGAACGACCAAATACGAAAATCTCCCGACAACCGTGCAATGATATGTATATTTTATCATATTGTTTGAAGATTAGAAATTACATCGTGAATTATGAGAAATAGCCGTTTCCCAAGGTCGATCACCTTTTGAGACGGCCATTTATTGTTTATATCTCATCAAAATCCGTATGGTTACCGTTGTCGGCGAAGTCGAGGTCACCAGCAAGATCTCCCGACTGGTCACCTTGTTCATCTTCGGCGATATTTTGCAAATCATAAGCATTAATCGTGATAATCGGGTAGGCATGATTCGCTGCAATCTGAGCTGCCTGCTGTTTCATAAACTTGGGTGACCCCTCTGTATCTTCATCATAAACAAGAATGATGCCGTCCGAATTACGCAGCAGAAACTTGTCTCTTTCCTTGAACTGCCACGGTCCTTCGTATTTAGTCTTCGTCACGCTGTTCACGTAATTCGCGCGTTCCATGACGCTATTATAGCTATTTTTCTTATCATCGCTCCATTTTTCTTCTTGCTCAAGAAAAGGGGTAACGACAGCTAATTTCAGCTCTGGATAGGCACCATCTCGAAGTTCAAGCACAGCCTCAGCCGCCCACAATTCAACCCCCCATTGTCCGCTGACAACGACCCACTCTAGTCCTTCTTCCATAAGTGCGATGAGTCTCTTCTTGATCGCTTTTTTGATAATTGGAATGCCTGGGTGCTTTAAAGAAAAAATGCCCAGCTCAGATGCTTTATAACCCGTTATTAAGACTCGTTTCAAAAGAGGTACACCACCTTGTTGACTCTACCTAACAGGTTAGCATAGTTATGCCTCGATAGAAAGAAACTTCGAGCATGTGAGTAACGCAAAAAGAAGAGCCGCAGCTCTTCTTTTTCTATACGATTAAGATTCTAAAGCCTCAACCAACCAAGGGTAGGCCTGACTCCCATTCACTTCATGAACTCCTTCAAAGAGATGAACCCCCAGCTTCTCACCCGCACCCGATTCATCGTACACCTGCCGCAAATATTGAATCGCCACTTCCACTGTTTCTATCGGAAAAATAGGATCCTGCTGGCCAGATGCAATGAACAGCGGACGAGGAGCAAGTAACCCGAGTAATTCGGGGAGTTCCGAATATTCCAAAACACCAGGCAAATAATTGTCAATGCAATGACGAACATGCATAATGCTTCCTTTGAACGTATTTACAAAGGCGCAGAGTACCGTGGCTTTGATTCGTTCATCTATCGCTGCGGTATATGCGGCGATAAGCCCGCCTCCCGAGAAACCAAAGGATCCCACTCTTGCTGGATCCACATCCTCTCGCGACAACACATAATCGAGCGCCCGCCGCGCCTCTTGAACACGCACCCCCGCCAGCGAGATGCCATATAAAAACAGATGTGAAGCAAGTGTTTGACAGGATGAATTCCCGACTTTCCCATCCTTCTGATCCGCAGCCAGTCTTCGATCCCCGAATCCGATGATCTCGGGTACGACCACGATGAAGCCGCGTCTCACTAATTCCAAGGCATAATTGCCATGAAGATCCGGCTTACCTGTGTTATCAGTTCCATCCGGATGGAGTCCAACAATCTGGCGACTACCGTAACCATGTCCATGCAGAGCCAGTACCGCTGCAGTTCGCTCGGTCAATCTTTTAGGTAATAACACATAGGCCGGAACTCGCAATCCCCAGACCGTGCCGAATTCGATACGCTCTCGAAAATGATCTTCGAGCTCAATGCGCTCCAGGAGAACAGGACGAAGCTCATCCTTTTCTTCCAAAGCTATATCTAGCGATTTGATCAGGCGCTGCTTCAATCTAATCTTGGTCTGTTCGGCATTCTCGGCCCGTTTCTGCTGCCGACGTTTATTCTCGTAGGAATGATAGAGATTTTCCATGATTGAATCTGGATTCCACAACCAACCCCACCTCCAACTATCGTTTAAAAAGTAACAAGCTTATCCACCGCAACCGGTTGCCCCGTACGCATGGAAATATTACCTGCAATACCGGTCAAAATCGACATTGCCCCGTCAACATGAGAAGCAGCTCGCTCGAAGCGATCATCGGATGGCTGATCAAAAATGTCTTTCAAGAGGACCGGATCCCCGCCGCCATGACCGCCGACGCCTTCTTCAATTTCAACTTTATAAGGAGCCGCGAACATCGGAAATACCTTGATCGTCTTTTCCTTCAAAGCACCTTCGTCCTCTTTAAGACCACCGGAATTGACGTATGATTTCTCGACAACTCTCATTTCAATACGCCCCTTGCTGCCATTGAATTGCACATTGAAGCCTTCCCAAGGCATATATGCATTAAGCGAGTAGGTGAGAATGGCTTTGTTTTTATAGCGAACCATAACGCCCATTGTATCTTCAATACTAATTCCATCTCCAAAAACGCTTTGATCGCGTTGGTAGCCATCCTCATGTTCCGCATCCAAATACAGACCCTTGAGATGTTCATTTTCATCCAAATGAAGCGCAAAAGGATCATCCTTCGCATTTTCATTCCCTGTCGCACGTTGATAAAAGTTGGTCACGCCGCGCTTCTCTGCATTTTCCCTGCCATAGAACATCAAGCCGCCCATCGCAAAAACCGTCTCCGGACGCGTCCCTAACCAGAAGTTCACGAGATCAAAATGATGCGTTGATTTGTGAACAAGCAAGCCTCCGCCATTACGTTTATCGCGATGCCATCTGCGGAAATAGTCTGCCCCATGCTCCGTATTCAACAGCCACTCGAAATGGACAGAATGCACATCACCTATCGCACCATCCATAATTAACTCACGAATTTTCGTATTATGCGGAGCGTAACGATAATTGAATGTCACGCGAAGCTGCCGCCCTGTGCGTTTAATCGCATAAAGAATTTCTTGACATTTCTCTTCATCCACTGTCATCGGTTTCTCAGAAATGACATCGCAACCAAGCTCCATCGCTTTAATAATGTAGGTATGATGTGTGCGATCAACTGATGTGACAATGACATAATCAGGCTTTTCTTTACGAATCATTTCCTCGAACTGATCCGCTTTATATGTGGGAACAGCTTTATAGTCATATTTATTGACGAGTAAACCATTCGTGAAATTCATTCTCGTTTGATTGATATCACAAATCGCAACTAGCTCTGATGTTTCTTGAAAATCCTTCACGATAGCGCCATAGAAAAACTCCGCTCTTCCTCCGGTACCGACTAGTGCATAACGCTTTTTCATAAAAGTGAGCCCCTCTCGCGTATATGGATATGTTTTCATGTTCGAATGTCCTACCTCAAGATTAATACAATATTTGTTGCGTTTCTAATCAAATCTTGCTTAATGACTTTTATTCCTTGCATATCTTGCTATAATAAGTTATAAAAGATCGAACGAAGAGGTGTTTACTTTGCTACTCTACGAAATCGAAAGACTGCGCAGAGATCGCCCCTACTCTATGACTGTGAATCATTTTCATGATCACTATGAAATTTATTATTTACTCAGTGGAAAACGCTACTATTTTATACAAGACCGTTCCTATCTGATTCAAGAGGGTGACCTCGTCTTTATTGATAAAAATGAGCTTCATAAAACACGAAATGCGGATGCACTTCATCACGAGCGCATTCTACTTAGCTTTGATGATAGTTGGATACGTTCTATCGATGAGGACGCATCGACACATTTACTTGTTCCTTTTCAACAGAAACAGCATATCTTTTCCCTAACAGGTATGAATCGCACTTTTGTTGAGAACCTTCTATTCAGCTTATTGCGTGAACAGCAACAGGCCCTAGGCGGCTGGCAGCTGAACAGCAAAGCCCTGCTAACACAGCTTCTCATTTTCTGCTCGCGTCTCACCGATAAGATAAGCTCCGCTCAGGAAAACCCGCCAGCGCACAATCCCAAAATATTCGAAATCGTCGCTTATATCAACGAACAGTATAGAAACCGCCTGACATTAACTTCGATCTCCGAAAGCTTTCATATCAGTCCAAGCTATTTTTGCCGTACTTTCAAAGAAACGACCGGCTTTTCGTTCATCGAATACTTGAACAACGTTCGCATCCGTGAAGCTCAGCGGCTGCTCCGGGAAACGAAGTTGAAAGTCATTCACATCGCTGAGCAATCCGGCTTCGATAGCGTCGCTCACTTCGGCCGCGTGTTCAAACAAGTGACCACACAGACACCGCTGGAATGCCGCAAATTTATGCGCCATAGCGTGTAAAAGAGATTAGACACCTACACCCACTACTCACCGTCGCCGTAAGCGCGATTTCCGCGCTTATTCCAACCTGCCGCCAGACTTAAGCTCGTTTTCCGAGCTTATCTCACGCCCAGCTATGTACCTCTCTGCAGCCAACCAGGTCTCCACCACAACAAATAAGCGCGAAAAACGCGCTTTCAGTGAGAGTCGCCGAGCCGACAGAGTCTGAGAAGCTGAAAATTGACTTCTCAGCAGACCATCCTGCGCTTCCACGCTGAATAAGCGAGGAAAACGATCTTAATCTGGAGCGCTCAAACAAATAAGGGGCTGTCCAAAATGCCATATGGGAAATTCAGCCCCCAGGTTGAGAATTTCGAAGGCTGAATGCTACTTCCATTGGATTAATCCAATGGAAGTATTCATTTCAAGCAGAATACGTTTCGAATGTTCCAGAAGGTCACATCTCAAAAAAAACCTTCGAGCAGGCAACAACCTGCTCGAAGGTCTTTATTTTAAAACCCGAAATATTGCTTAGCATTATTATAAGAAATCCCTTGAACCAGCTGTTTCAGCAGCTGTTCGTCGTTCGGGAATTCTCCCGCTTCGACCCATTCCCCTAACATGTTGCAAAGGATTCTGCGGAAGTAATCATGTCTTGTGTAGGACAAGAAGCTCCTGGAATCGGTCAACATACCGACGAAGCGGCCAAGCAGACCAAAATTCGCCAGCGATTTCATCTGCGAAACCATACCATCTTTGGTATCGTTGAACCACCAAGCGGATCCTAATTGAATTTTGCCGGGAATACCATCGCCTTGGAAGCTGCCCATGAGGGAAGCGAGAATTTCATTGTCGCGTGCATTTAAGGAGTACAGAATCGTTCTAGGCAGCGAATCAGCAACAGCCAGAGAGGATAACAAACCAGTTAAGGCGCTTGCTACCGGGCTATCATTAATAGAGTCGAATCCGGTGTCAGGACCCAGCTGAGCGAAAGCTCGTCCATTATTATTGCGGGAAGCATTAATATGGTACTGCATCGCCCAATCCAGCTTCTTGTACACGCCCCCTAAGAACAACAACGTGAACGCTTTATATTTCTTCTCGTCTTCCAAACTAACCGCGTTGCCAGCCAGAGCTGCTTTAAAAATCTGATCTACTTCTTCTTTGGTAGCTGCAGCGTAAGGCACATAATCCAAGGCATGGTCAGATACCTTACAGCCAACTGAATCAAAAAACAGCGCTCTACTCTCTAATCCAGCCAGCAGGTCATCGTAGGAACTAATCGTGATGCCAGCGGATTGCTCCAATTGGCCGATCCACGGAAGGAAAGTGGCGCGATTGATTTCAAGCGCTTTGTCTGGACGGTAGGAAGGCAGAACTTGTGTGTTAAAATCTGTAAGCTCTTTAATTTTGATGTGATATTCTAGCGAATCCACCGGATCGTCCGTTGTGCAAATGACCGTTACTTTGGAATTCGTAATGAGATCTCTAGCGCGGGAACCGCCTTCTGCGAGCTTTGCGTTCACTTTTTCCCAGATGGCAGGTGCATTCTGCTCGTTAATGATGTCATAAACACCGAAATAAGTACGAAGCTCCATATGAGACCAGTGGTACAGCGGGTTGCCAACAGCCATAGGAACCGTTCCAGCCCATGCCAAAAAGCGCTCGTAATCGCTAGCGCCACCAGTGATTTTCGCTTCCTCCACACCGTTGGCACGCATCATTCTCCACTTATAATGGTCGCCGTACAGCCAAGCTTCCGTGATGTTATTGAATTGTTTATTTTCATAAATTTCCTTAGGACTTAGATGACAGTGATAATCAATAATCGGCAGATCTTTGGAAAATTCGTGGAATAGATGAACCGCGGTATCGTTCGTAAGCATAAAATTCTCATCTAAAAAATTTTTCATAAAGCTAAATTCCACCCTTCTCAAGCTGAATGATCTGCCCTCTATTCTAGCGAAAGGCGACTCGAAAATCTTGTGATTTTTTGCTTTCATTTTGTAAAATATGCATATATTGACCTCAAATTCGCCATAACTCGATCCTAGGCAAACAAAAAGCCCCATACACCAACAATCACGTTGGAACGGAGCTTCTCATTTATGGAACAGGCTGACCTACATTGGTCCCCGCTTGTATTTCCTCTGGCAGATCATCAGATGCACTCGGAACATGCCGCGGCTTATAATTTATGACATCGGAAGACGAAATACTAACGAAAACCCGGCCAGGTAAAGCCTGAGCCCTTATCAAAATAGGTTGATTGTAGTTGTTCTTAAAGCTGAAGTCAGGACCTCCCCAATTCACAGTAGCATCCCTACCTGGCGGAACATAGGGGACAGATCGGCTGTGCGAATATCTTTCTACGATTTTGAGACCAGCGCGATCCACTGCGTTAAACAATGTAGAAGAAATTTGGCAAATGCCGCCGCCAATCCCTTCAGAGAATTCACCCCTTACAATGATCTTCGCCGGCATGTACCCCTTGCCTCGCGTCCGAACACCAACAACACGGTTGAAGGAGAACGTCTCATTCGGTTGAACGACATAATTATTAATCGCTTGGGTGGCAAGCTTGATGTTCGTAAAGCGATATTTATTATTCGCATTAAAATAGGTCACATAATAACCGATGGGTCGCACACGTATATTCGCTAGCAACTCGCTGTCCACTTTGGGATATACAGATAACTGGGGCACTTCAAATTTCATCGGACCCTCTCGATAGTAATGTTCATAAAATTGCTCCACAAAAGCTTGACGATTCAGCCTTGCGCCTGCAATCTCCTTCACGATTCCTCCCTCATCATTAATGGTTGCATTAATCGGTTTGCGATACATATTCTTATCGATCACGTCCGTAAGCCGCTCTAATCGTTCGTTATCAATGATCGGTACATCAAGAAGATTGACCGTATACGATTCCCGCTGCACATTTGCTATGCTATGACCCATATTGTCATTCGTTATTCGAAATGGTACATCACTCTGCTGCGCAAGAAGCAACAAACCCATTATCCAACTATAACTCATGCATTCAATCACCCCTCCTCTAGTGTAAACAATTGAAATGATTCCATACTATGTAAAATGGGACCAGCCAACATCCATGGATGTTAGACTGATCCCTTATGGCTAAACGAAAAGATTAATGAGGATAAACCGCTTGGAATTCTTCGCCGCAAGGCCCCCCATTAGGGTTGACCTCTAAATCTACGGTCGTTCCATTCTGGCGATGCAAAGGTCGATAGTGATTGCTAATATGGGTTGCCGATTCGTTCACATAATGGCAGATGAACGCCCGACGGAATCGGTCCTTCGTTTTGTTTCGATAGGAGCCATGGATGAGATTCCCGTTAAAAAAGAGAACGTCGCCTCGCTGCATGATGACTGGCATGGCTTTTTCATCCTTCGGCGGCTTCACGTAGTGATTTGTGAAAGATTCATTGGCATCCGCGATATCCGGACAGGCGATTTCAAACGTATTCGTTTTGGGCACAACAAGTAAGCCGCCATTCTCATCATCTGCGGCATCAATTGCTGTCCACGCCGCTATGCAATTACCAGGCTCGACCTGCAGGTAGAAATTATCCTGATGGAGCGCTTGGCCGCGAGAGCCCGGCGGCTTGTAATAAAACATGCTTTGCGCGGCTAAGGCCTCTTCATCATACAAATCTGCTAACACTTCCATGACCGGCTGGTGCAGCATATATTTCTTTGCCGTTTCATTAAAGCGGTGCGGATGCATAACTCGCGGATATCTTTTTAACGGATCAGATCCATCCGCTTGTAAATCCGGCTCAAAAAAGCCTGGTACCGCATGATGGCTAATTCCCTCAAAAATATCATCGATTTCGGCCAAATTTTGCTCAGAAAACAATCCTTTTACAATTAAATATCCTTCTGATTCGAAGTGCTGTTTTTGTTCTTTTGAAAGCTTAAGCATTGTCCGTGACATATCGGTCCCCTCCACGAGTAAGTTAGGATGTATTCCCTTATGACATCATCATATCGAAAGCGCCATTGACATTGAAGTAAGGATGATGCTAAATACTCATACAATCCTGCTATTTCCTGATATACTTGTGGTAAATTGCCACATGTGACGAGAGGGACCCTTTGATCATGACTGGGCAGAGCGCTTCGACGGTAAAATTTATTTGACAGTTGACTCTTGGCAGGATAAACTGCTAGCAAGTTCAAGAATAAAAAGGAGGTTTCCTATGACTTTTGAAAGTAATCTTGATAAATATGCGGAGCTAACCGTCCGCGTCGCCGTGAACATTCAATCCGGCCAAACACTTTGGATTAACGCACCCATTCATCATCCCGAATTCGTTCGACTCATTGCCCGTAAAGCTTATCAAGCTGGGGCCAAACACGTACATATTGAATGGCAGGACGAAATCTGCACCCAAATTAAATATACCTATGCTCCTGATGAAGCGTTTCATGAATATCCATCATGGAGAGCGCAGGCGCTCGATGAGCTAGCCGATACTAACGGCGCCTATTTATTTATCGATGCCGATGATCCTGAATTGCTGAAGGATATCGATCCAGCTCGCATTTCCGCAAATTCCAAAGCCGCAGGCGCGAAATTAGAGAAATGGAGAGAAAGCATGTCCTCCTATCGGATGACATGGTCGATCATCGCGGCACCTTCTTCTGCTTGGGCGAAGAAAGTGTTTCCTTATTTGGAAGAGGAGGCCGCGATCAACGCCCTATGGGATGCCATTTTCCGAGCAACACGCGTCGATCAAGAAAATCCAATCCAGACTTGGATCGATCACAACGCGACGCTTCGGAGCAAAAGAGAACAGCTTAACGAGAAACAATTTCGGAAGATTCATTACCGTGCCCCAGGCACAGAACTAACTGTCGAGCTTCCGAATAATCATATTTGGCGAGGCGGCTCCGCCACCAATGGGACTGGCGGCTTCGATTTCAACCCGAATATCCCGACGGAGGAAGTCTTTATTTCTCCTCATCGAATGGGTACTCAGGGTAAAGTGCGCAGTACGAAACCCTTAAGCTATCGTGGTAATTTAATCAACAATTTCACGATCACTTTCGAAAGCGGGCGTGTTGTTGACTACACCGCTGAACAAGGCTTCGAGTCTCTTAAAGCCATGATCGAAATGGATGAAGGAGCACATTATCTGGGTGAAATCGCACTTGTGCCGCACGTATCACCAATTTCGAACTCCAACTTGATCTTCTTTAATACTCTGTATGATGAGAATGCCTCTAATCACTTGGCACTAGGCAGAGCCTTCCCTACATGTATAGATGGCGGCACTTCGATGTCCAAGGAGGAGCAAGAAAGCGCCGGCCTTAACAACAGTTTGATCCACGTAGACTTTATGATCGGCTCTGCCGAAATGGATATTGACGGCGAACATGCAGACGGCACGATTGAACCCATTTTCCGCAAGGGGAATTGGGCATTCTAGAAATGAAAAAGGGGCAGTACCGAAAGTCATGATCATCATGTCTCTAGGTGCTGCCCCTATTTTTCGATTATTCTATAAGCAGGCGTAAATGGTTATCCCCAATCAAGATGGATTCCATTTTTTCTTCTTTCGCATATCTTACACTAGCAAGCAGTACGTTTTCTTGCAGAACATAATCAAAACGCTCCAACGCTTCTTTCAACGTTAAATTGACATCGAGAACAAGATGGACTCGTTTATCAATCGGCAGCTCCAGCTTTTTACGGTAATCCTGAATGGCGCGTATGATTTCCCGTACTAGTCCTTCCTGTTCCAACTCTTCTGTTATTGCTGTGTTTAAGGCTACCGTGATCTGATTACTGGAAGCCGAAGCAAACCCTTCTTTGGCTAGTTTTTCCACTAGCATCTCATCAAGCGTGATATGGAATTCCTCTCCGTCGATCATTACTTCAAGCAAACCGTTATCGACCGCTCGCTTGGTTTCTGTTGTAGACAATTGCTTCAAGCGGTTTTGCAGCGGACCAACGAATTTACCATACTTTTTCCCGGCGACCTTAAGATTTAGCTTCACGTTGAAGTCAACAAAGCCGCTGTCGTTTTGTTCTATGCGGATTTCCTTGATGTTTATTTCATCTTTAATGATTTCTCCAAAACGGCCTATGTCGAAATGACGATCTAGCGAAACGATCAACTCCGAGAGCGGCTGGCGAGTCTTGATACCCGTATCATTCCGAATTGTTCGAGCCAACTCAACGATCTGCCGTGCGGTTTCCATTTCGCCTTCGAGCTTTGTATCGATAGCTGAATGGTTCGCACTCGGATAGTCAGCCAAATGCACGCTGCCTTCGCCGCCGAGGTTACCGTATATGTCCTCAGCAATGAGCGGCGCATACGGCGCTATCATCCGCGAGACTGTCAGCAGCACTTCACGCAGTGTTTGATACGCAGACACTTTATCAACGGTCATTTCACTGCCCCAGAAACGGTCGCGAGAGCGACGGATATACCAGTTGCTCAGCTCGTCGACAAACAATTCGATTTGCTTCGCCGGGTTTAAGAAGTCGTTAATTTCCAAGCCCTTACCTACATTTTGCAGCGTGCTGTTCAATCTTGATAAAATCCACCGATCCAATTCGTTCGCGTGCTCTTGAGGCGGATGATCTTCATGCTTATAGTGGTCAATCGTTGCATATAACGCATAAAAAGCATGTGTGTTATTGATCGTATCTACCACTTTGGATTTCGCTTCGGCAACAATTTGCTTAGAGAACCGCTTGCTGTTCCAAGGTGCGCTGTCCGACAACAGAGCCCATCGAAACGCATCCGTGCCAAATTCATCGATGATTTCCCATGGATCGATGCCGTTGCCTTTGCTTTTAGACATTTTTTGCCCATTCTCATCCAACACATGTCCGGTAGAAAGAACGGCTTTGTATGGCGATTTACCGTTATACAACGTTGAAACAGCAAGTAAACTGAAGAACCAGCCCCTTGTTTGATCAATCCCTTCGCAGATCATATCCGCTGGGTACTGCCCACCAAACAACGACGTCTCATCTTCGAATGGATGATGATACTGCGCAAAAGGCATAGAACCGCTATCGAACCACACGTCGATCACCTCAGGAGTTCTTTCCATGATGCCGCCACATGAGCAGCGCAGTTTCACTTCATCGATGTAAGGCTTATGCAGCTCCAAGCTTTCGTCAATTGGGGTTACTGATTTTTCCCGCAAATCTTGGTGGCTTCCCGGTGCATATTCTTCTCCGCAATCCCCGCATGACCAAACGTTAAGCGGGGTACCCCAATACCGATTGCGGCTGATGTTCCAATCGACAAGCTCTTCAAGGAATTTGCCGAAGCGCCCTTCGCGAATGTGAGAAGGATACCAGTCGATTTTACTGTTGTTTTCGATCAACTGCTCTTTGATTGCGGTCGTTTTGATAAACCAGCTCTCCATCGCGTAATAAAGCAGTGGAGATTTACAGCGCCAGCAGAAAGGATAACTATGCTCATAGCGCTCTTTGGAAAATAGTAGGCTGCGTTCCGACAAGTTTTTCACGATATCAACGTCACAATCTTTGACGAAGCGTCCGGCGAAGTCAGTGATTTGATCATTGTAACGTCCTGCCAAGTTCACAACATTCACAAAATCCAGCTCGTGTTGGCGGACTGTTCGGTAATCATCTTCACCATGGGCAGGAGCTATATGGACGATTCCCGTACCACTCGTATCCATAACATAGTCAGCGTCTACGACGATATGCCCTCTGTTTGGACTTATATAGCCGAAAGGAGGCTCGTAGGCCGTGCCGACGAATTCTAATCCTTTATGCACAGTTAAAATTTCGAAGTCTTCTTTGAAGACTTTTTCCGCGAGATTTTTGGCGACGATGTATACTTCGCCTTTATGTTTCACTTTGACGTAATCCAAATCTTTATTTACCGCCAACGCTACGTTCGCAGGCAGCGTCCATGGGGTCGTCGTCCAAGCCAGAAAGATTTCACTCGCATTTTTACTTCTGAATTTCACGGTGGCGCTTAAATCCTTTACATCTTCATAGCCTTGAGCCACTTCGTGAGAACTGAGCGTTGTTTGGCAGTCTGGACAATAAGGGCTTACACGGTGCCCCTTATATAACAGTCCTTTGTTATGGATTTTGGATAAAATGTGCCAAACACTCTCGATGTAGCCGTTATTGAGCGTAACATAAGGGTTATCCATATCCGTCCAGTATGCGATGGCTTCCGTTAGCTCACGCCACTGCTTTTCATATTCAAATACACTGCTTTTGCATTTCTCAACAAATTCGGCTACTCCGTATTTTTCAATCTCTTGTTTCCCCGAGATGCCCAGCTGCTTCTGCACGCCTAGCTCGACGGGCAAGCCATGCGTGTCCCACCCAGCTTTGCGGATGACTTGGTACCCGGACATTGTTTTATAGCGGCAGATGAAATCTTTCACAACACGACCAAGCACATGTCCGATATGGGGTGATCCGTTTGCCGTCGGCGGTCCTTCGTAAAAGACGAAATTCGGTTTGCCTTTACGGTTGTCGATCGACTTGCGGAACGTACCATTCAATTTCCATTGCTCTAAAACGCGCAGTTCGCGGGTTCTCGCTTTTTCTTTCACATCAATTTTTCTCATGTGTCACACACTCCTCTAATAAAATGATAGGCTAGTCGGGAAACGATGTTAAAGAAAAACAAAAAATCCCGCCCCGTAAGGGACGAGATTACATCTCGCGATACCACCCTAGTTCCGTAACGATCATAAGAATATGATCATTATAGCTCTCGATCTACGTACTATCATACGCGGCCCTTGTAACGGCGGGATCCCGGGTCAGCTTACTTATATCCTTCAGCTTTCCTTCTCGGAGGGGATTTTCGGCTAAGTCTTGAATATTGGCTTTCAGCTCATGGCCAACTCTCTGGAAATCAAGGGGGATAGCGTACTCGTTCTCGTCAGTGAATTTAAAGTTAATTAAAATACAGTTAATTTATTTTCACATCAACTTCGTTGAATGTCAAGTTTACTTTTGTTTTGTAACGACACCATTTGCCAGCCTTCACAGCATGGATACCCTTCGCTTCTTCATAAACAAGATTCCCTCTGCTCCAGGTAGCCCACACTTTGCACCCCACTTCCATCCCTACATAAGGACTATGCTTATGACGATACAACAAGTGCTCGGTTTGCAGCACATAGGGGGTATTCAGTGAAATCATGACAAGATCTGCATCTGCGCCTAGGCAAATTTCTCCTTTGTCAGGAAGAAGACCGAATCGCTCAGCCGGCGCGTAGGACAGCATACGACTTAACTGACTAAGCCCGATCCCCCGCTTCAAATGTCCTTCATCAATCATAAGTTCTAGTGAGCTTTGCGCTCCCGATATGCCGCCCCATGCTTCAAAGTAATTGCGGGATTCCTTCATTGAGCTTGGACAAGGAGAATGATCTGATGAAATCATATCAATATAACCAAGGCGCAAAGCCTCCCATAACCTCTCTTTCTCCTCTTCACTACGCAGTGGAGGCGCACATTTGGCCGTAGGCCCTATCCGATCTAAGTCATCTTCCGTTAGGATTAAATAGTGCGGACAAGTCTCAAGCGTCACATTAACGCCGCGCCTCTTCGCCTCCATAATGATCATCACAGCTGCCTCGCTGCTGATATGAACGAAATGCAGCGGACACCCTGTCTGCTCTGCATAGAACAGCGCTCGATTCACCGCTTCGAGCTCAGCAAGAATTGGGCGTGTGGACGTGTAGTCTCTAGCTGTGACTTTGCCTTCTGCTTGCTTCGCCCACCCTAAGCGTGAAACAAGTGACTCGCTTTCAGCATGAAGCGCCAGCACTCGGTTCATTCGCGCAATGCGTTTCATCCCTTCCCACAATGTGAGGTCATCTACTTCACGAAATGCCTCCTCACCCGGGTCACCCGGCGAAGACATGAAGGCTTTGAAGCCAATGACACCAGATTCGCTCATAGGCTCCAAATCATCCAGATGCCCCGGCACCAGTCCACCCCATATGGCGTAATCGACCGATGATTGCTCGCGGGCAGCTTCCAGCTTCATCTCCATCGCGGAGACGGTAACGGTTGGCGGAATACCGTTAAGCGGCATGTCGATGTACGTGGTACAACCTCCTGCGGCTAATGCGGCAGAACCCGTGGCGAATCCTTCCCAATCCCCCAGACCCGGTTCATTCAAGTGGACATGAACATCAATCATACCAGCCATGATGACCATGCCAGAAGCATCAACAACTTGCTCTGCTTCCAGCGTTATCCGCTCATCCAATTGCGAAATCTTGCCATTTTTAATGCCTATATCCAATAAACGGACTTCATCTCGCAAAACAACGGAGCCGTTTCGAATGATCACATCTAATCGTTCGCTCACCCTGTTCACCTCGGCTGTACGCACATTCATAATCTTCAGGACCGAAACAAGCTTGCTGTCTCGGCCCTGAACATGTACTTACTTATTTAAATTCAACTTTAACTAGTGTAGAATCTACGGCTTTCAACAGGCTCAAATCATGGTAAGTATCTGGTTTTGGAACGGTTTTAATATTACCAACAGCTTTTAGATATTCCCCTACTGCCGTACCGTTACTGCCATTCACGTAAGTATCATCTACTTCCATCGAGTACACATTTCGGCTCATAATTTGTGTAAGCTCTTCAACGCTTAAGTGAAGCTCAGGAGCAAGAATCTTGATCGCTTCATCGCGGTTTTTGTTAATATAATCTGTCGCCTTTTTGAGACCAGCTAGTACAGCTTTAATCGTATTCGGATTTTTCTTAATAAAATCGTCAGAAACCTGCATCGTTGTATGAACGCTCATCCATTTCACGTCGCCTTTTTTGTCAGGCAGCTCACTCTTCGTTCCGCTGAACAAGAATTTGCCTCCACTTTGAATCGCCTTGGTAATGAACGGTTCCCAACAAGCCAGGGCATCGATATCACCTTTTTGCAAAGCAACTACCGCATCGCTCGGCGCAATATTGACGTATTTTATATTACTTACATCTACACCAAGCTCTTTACCCATATTATCAATTGCTATCTTCACGTCTGCTCCGTTAGGGATCCCAATTGTCTTGCCTTCAAGGTCTTTAGATGTCTTCAGTTCTAATTTCTTGGAACCGACGACAGCTTGCGTACCCGCAATTTGCGCTAGGGGTGTAACAATTTTCACAGGAACATTCGATGATTTTAAAATAATATCCATAAAATTCGTTTGAATTGAGAGTGGCGCGCTGCCACCAGCAACCATCGGTCCGATATCCGGTCCGCTTTCAATCAGTTGACTGGTCACATTTAATCCAGTTTCTTTGAAATAGCCAAGCTTATCTGCAATAATTTGTTGAGAGGAAATCTGTGCATCGCGTACGCCGACTAACGTAATATCTTTCACTTCCGGAATTGTAGCGGCCGCAGTTGTAGCTGCAGGTACTGTCGTTGCTGTAACAGCTGTTGTTGCTGCGGGAGCCGTTGTACTTGTCGTCGTTGGTTTGGAACTACATGCTGTCACTACCATGGCTGCCGTTACGAATACCAAGAAAGATTGAGCCCATATTCTTTTGTTTTTCATGTGTTTCCCTCCACTTTTCTTCTCTTTTTTTTGGGGTCATCATTTGCTTTTATTTCTCAACAGCATCTCTCATGCCTCCCTTACGCCACGCCAAGACCCTCCTTTCCGCAATTTTCATTAATCCTGAAAACAAACTGTATGAAAAGCCAATTAAAATAATGGCGACAAACATGTTGGAAATTTTGAAATAATTTCTGGCATCCACGATGATATAACCAAGCCCTGATTTTGCGCCCATCATTTCCGAGACAATTAAAGCCGAGAAAGACAGACCCAGACTGACCCGCGCACCTACAATAAAATTCGGAATCGCCGACGGAATCATAACCCGGGTAAAGATTTGCCGCTCTGAAGCGCCTAAACTAAGGGCAGATCGAATGAGTGTAGATGGCACAGACTTAAAACCGTCAACCGTATAAACAAGCACAGGAACGAATGTTGTCCAAGCGATGAGCAGAACTTTGGGAAACTCTCCGATACCGAACCAGATGATGAATAGCGGCAGCAAAGCTAAGGCTGGAATCGGGCTTACGAGATTGAGGATTGGCGACATCCATCGTTCAAACGTTCGGAATTTACTCATTAACACCCCGAACAAAATAGCGAATAAGCAGCCTATGACGAATCCCAAAGCTATACGAATAGAACTGGAAACTAGACTTTCTAAAACGATCCCTGTCTTTGCCAGTAACCACGCATCCGACACGATCAGGGACGGCGGAGGCAGGAATATCGGATTAAACCAAGCAAATCTCTCATTTAGTTGAGAAAATACTTCCCAAAGGACGAAGAAGGTAACGAACGGCATGATGTTCCATCTCTGCATAAAACTTTCTTTGAACCTTATGCGCTTCTTCGGATGCTCGACACTCATAGTCTCCGTTGGAAGCAAATCCCTTTCAGCAACGACCGTTACCAATGTTTTACTCATCAGATTGCCTCCTCTGTTTCATCATCCATCAGAATCCGCTCGATGCTGCTCATCGCTTCACTAAATCCAGGAGATTCAAACGTACGGGGATGCTCAATTTGGATGGAGAACGTCTCTGCAATTTCGCCGCCCTTCATCACAACGACCCGATCAGCTAAATAGACCGCTTCGCTAATACTGTGCGTTACAAATAGAATCGTCGGTCTTAGCTTTGCACATATACGTCTAAGTTCTCTACGCATCATGTCTCTGGTCAAAATATCTAGAGCACCGAAAGGTTCATCCATCAACAATATGTCCGGTGAAGCCCGCAAGTGCTCTAGCAATTCCCACTCGCTGTTTCATACCGCCAGACAATTCGGCTGGATAATGATTCGCATAGGCCTCAAGTCCAACCAGACTCAGGAATTCCTTGCCGATTTCTTTGGCTTTTGCCTTGGATGCGCCTTGTACTTCAGGCCCAAATGAAATATTTTCGAGAACATTGTACCAAGGGAATAAAGCATGATCCTGAAAAACCATTCCCCTTGATTTGGATGGGCCTTTAATCGTCTCACCATCGACCTTTATTTCACCTTCATCAGGGAGCAAATATCCGGCCACCATATTCAAAAGTGTTGATTTCCCGCAGCCGCTATGCCCTAAGATGCAAATAAATTCATGAGAATACACCGTCAAGTCTACTTGTTTAAGCACGACGCGATCTCCAAAGCTTTTTCCCACTTGCTTCGCCGTTAATTTCATTCCCTCACCCCCTCCATAGCTCTCAACTTTGTTTGTATGCAATTAACACTAAAAATCACACACAAGATTGTATACAATCTACTGTAAAAAAAATGGGCGCAACTCCCTTATCTTTTGACAGATGCATAACTTCTGGACTTGAATATATCAGTAAGTGAATGCGGCTTCGCACCATGCTCTTCGAAATCCAAAGATGCTTCAATCTCACTCAAATGTTCAACCATCAATCGTTCAGCTAGATCCGCATCTCCCTGCTTAATGGTCGCTAAAATTTGCTCATGATCAAGGCAATACCTATTTTTCTTCATCCCATAAAAGGCGATAATCACATAAGTGAGAGCAATCAACTCCTCTAAATAGCGATAGAAGTAATAATTGCTCGCTAATTCAGCAATGCGGAGATGGAAATCACCCGTAATTCGTAGAGTCCCCCAGTAAATCACCCTGCTTATGTGCTTCATGCTCATCATCCAGCATTATTTGCAATTGCCCAAAATGATCATCTGTCAACGTACCGCACACTTTGCGGATCGCCGCCGCTTCAATTACTCTGCGCATTTCGAAAACTTCTCTAGCCTCATGTGTGGATGGGCAAGCAACAAAAGTTCCTTTGTAAGGAATGACAGTTACCAACTTCTCACTTGCGAGTCGGCGGAGTACATTGCGTACAGGTGTGCGGCTCACTCCAAAAGACTCTGCCAGCACTTCTTCCACTAACTGCATATTGGGACGCAGCTTTTGTTCGATAATAGCATCCTTAATCGCGGTATACATATCTAATTCATTTGCTTGTAGCATAAGGACCTGTTCTCCAATCCCCTGATGAATTGTTTAATTCACCCTGATCGTAATGAAAATAGGTTTTCATGTCAATATACATAACACTAAAAGCCCCATCTTTTAGAATATCAAACAATATATCACGTCATCTTTGTTTTTAACGATAAATAATGACGATTTCCACTCGCTTTTTTCATTCTTTTTTTATATTATGTTATGTTTACTTACATCATTTTGATTTTGATGGTAAATGAGTTAAGCTGTTGATTACGGGAGCAATTGACACAGGAACTAAATGAAAAATCTCCAATAATGAGCTAGGTTATGATAATCTAATTACAAGCGAAGCTTTATCTGAAGCCCGAAATAGAGGAGCTGATCGAATGAGAACCAAGCCAACAATTGCTGCGATTACTGTACCATTTGATCTTGGAGCAGGTCGACGCGGAGCGAGCAAAGGGCCAAAAGCCATTTTACAAGCAGGATTAATTCGAGGTTTACAGCAAATGGATATCACGATCGATCATGTTGCTGATATCCGTCTGCCGAACGATACAGCGACTCCCTTGGCAGCTGAAGTTGATCAAACCAACCTCAAGTATTTGGCGGAGGTAATCGAGATAAATACACGTCTCGCTGAGCAAGTCTCTGAGGTTGTGGAGCAAGGACACTTTCCACTCGTCATCGGCGGTGATCATAGTATAGCGATCGGGACATTAGCAGGGTTATCCAGCCATTATCAAAACTTAGGCGTTATCTGGATCGATGCTCATTCCGACTTAAATTCAGCCGATACAAGCCCGTCGGGTAATATCCATGGCATGTCGTTGGCTGTCAGTCTAGGGATGGGGCACCCCTTATTAACCAGCATTATGGGTAATCATGACAAAGTGAAAGCAGAGAATATCGTCCTTATTGCAGCGCGTTCCCTTGATGAGGGCGAGAAGAAGCTCATACGCTCTTTGGGGATCAAATGCTATACCATGTATGACATTGATCGCAAAGGGATGGCTTCCATTATGCAAGATGCTATTGACTATATAAGCAGTAAAACAGACGGCGTACATGTTAGTTTTGACGTCGATTCTCTAGATCCGCTTGAAGCACCTGGAACAGGCACAATTGTAAAAGGCGGACTTCATTACCGCGAAGCTCATTTGGCCGTAGAAATGCTGCACGAAGCAGGCATTATAACTTCAGCCGAATTCGTTGAGGTGAATCCTCTTCTCGACGACAATAACAAAACATCCCAATTAGCCGTCGGCTTAATTAGCTCCTTGTTGGGCAAGCAGATTCTATAGGTGGATACTTTTGAAAGACGAAAGACGAATTGGCAAGGCTAACCAAATGTCCGAATAAACATAACCCGTTACTCTCCGCTTTACTGCGAGGATAACGGGTTATTTGCTTGTTACACGCAGTAAATAAATGTAAGATATAGACATCATCTTGGATGGGGCAGCATCACTCACTGCCAAATACATAGACCAAGTGTGGAGCCTATAATGAAGAACTTAAATCAATGGTACCTGCATCTCTTTCTGATCTTGCTCTCGCTTTCCACAGTTGGGGTCTACTTTTTGTTCAAAAACCAGACCTATTTTGAATTTCTAATTTGGAACTTATTTCTCGCTTGGATTCCGTACATCCTTGCCGTGATAGCTCAATTTATACACACTAGTAAATATATGATTTTGAGAAAAATCATTTTAATCGCGGTCGGTTTAGCTTGGTTGTTATTCCTGCCTAACTCTCCGTATGTCTTGACGGATTTCATTCATTTAACGATTTTGAAGGACTCCTATGTAGAAAAAGGAGCACTCTCCTTTACCTATTGGTATGATTTTTTCGTCATCTTCTTATTTGCATGGAACGGTCTATTGCTAGGATGCAGCTCCATGTACATCATTCAAAAAATATGGAAAGAGCGATTCAATCTCTTTGTTTCATGGTTGATCATGGTATTGACCGCGTTGCTATGCGGGTACGGCATACTTTTGGGAAGAGAATACCGCTTAAACAGCTGGGACGCTTTACACGCGGACAGAATATTGGAAATCCTGCGAGAAACTCTGCATCAAGAAGCCTTCGTTTTCTGCTTATTAGTCGGATTTGTTATCATGACAGTCTACGTAACCTTTTATATACTCGTAAATAGCATAGGCAGCTCAAGACATTCAAGTCCTTACAACACAAACGAAAAATCAAGGAGATGATTGCTATAACAACTGTTAAAGGCGTCACGCCGATTTTTAGAATGTTCGATGAGAAGAAGGCGAAGGAATTCTATCTAGATTACTTGGGTTTTTCGTTAGAGTGGGAGCATCGTTTTGAGAATGATATGCCGCTTTACATGGAGGTACGATTAGGCGAGTGTAAGCTGCACTTATCCGAGCATTATGGGGATTGCAGCCCGGGCGCAGCTGTTCGAATTGAAATCGTGGACATAACAGCATTTCATACTGGCTTATTGAAAAAGGAATATAAGTATTCTCGCCCCGGTATAGAAACGAACCCATGGCATACCAAAGAAGTATGCGTCACGGATCCGTTCGGGAATAAGCTAACCTTTTTTGAATCGTTGAGCGACCGTTTGGATTAAGTCGTCGCAGGTGGTACAGGAAGTTGATGTAAAAAGTGCAGCTAATCCAAGCAGTTCTCAGCGTTTTCTTTGGATTTACTGCAAAAAGTGCATCAAATCAGGTACCATTTAGACAATATTGGTTAAAAATGAGCATATTTGATGCACATAATACATCATCGCTCGTCTAAATGAAAAAAAGACTGAGATTTGCTGCACTTTTTACATCTTCGTCCTCGAATGTTAAAAACGCCCCTAACTCATCTATCGATGGGTCGGGGGCGTTCGTTTTATGAGCAGGCTTTAGCCTACTATCGTAGACTGCAAGGCTTACTTCATCCAGCAGCCTTAGTCGGCAGGCTGCAGCAATCTCTCGCCAGCGATACCCGGCGTGGTCATCTGAATGGGATTGAGGATTTCTTCAATCTCCTCAGGAGTTAGCAGCCCGCGCTCTAGGATAAGCTCTTTGAGCGTCATGCCTGTGCGCACAGCTTCCTTCACTAATTGCGCGGCGACTTCGTAGCCGAGATGCGGGTTCAAAGCTGTGACAATGCCAAAGCTTTGCTCGACATAAGTTGCGCAGCGCTCGCGGTCGGCTTCCAAGCCCTCAATCGCAAAGCGCTCGAACACGTCTGCTGCGTTCCGCAATATTTTCAGCGATTGTAGAAGGTTGAACGCAAGTACGGGTCCCATTACGTTAAGTTCAAATTGTCCTGCTTCGCAGGCCAAGCAGATCGTATGATCGTTGCCAATGACTTGGAACGCCACTTGATTCACAACTTCAGGCATAACAGGGTTTACTTTACCTGGCATAATGGAAGATCCCGGTTGTCTCGGCGGCAGTTTCAGTTCCCCTAAGCCTACGCGAGGACCTGAAGCCATTAATCGGATATCATTGCATATTTTTGAAAGGTTAACGGCGCATACTTTCAAGGAAGCGGATAGCTCCGTGTAGGCATCCATGTTTTGGGTGCCGTCGACCAAATGCTCGGCTAGTTCAATGGGGATTCCCACTTGCGCTTTTAGATGAAACATTACGCGTTCCACATACTCAGGCTTCGCATTAAGCCCTGTTCCTACGGCAGTAGCCCCCATATTTACAGTCAAGAGCCCTTTAGAAGCATGACGGATACGATTGATATCACGCTGGATGACACGAGCATAAGCGCCGAATTCTTGGCCCATACGAATAGGAACTGCGTCCTGGAGATGCGTTCGCCCCATTTTAATAACATCATCAAATTCCGTTTCCTTACGGGCAAAAGCACTTTGGAGTGAAGTCATAGTCTCTGTCAATTGCTCAGATAAACGGTAGGCGGCAATTTTGATTGCAGTAGGGATAACGTCGTTTGTCGATTGCGACATGTTGACATGATTGTTCGGATTACAATGAAAATAATTGCCTTTTTCCTCGCCCAGCAGCTCCAACGTCCGATTAGCAAGCACTTCGTTCATGTTCATATTGATCGAAGTTCCCGCTCCGCCTTGAATAGAATCAACAATAAATTCCTCAAGTAACTGACCTTGTCTCACTTCTTCGGCTGCTTTGACTAATTGTTCGCCGATTTTTTTGGGCAGCATATGTGTTTCCATATTTGCTATTGCAGCTGCTCTCTTTACTTCTGCCAAAGCTGTAATGAGCTCTGCATGAATTTTAACTCCCGTAATTGGAAAATTCTCTAATGCACGCATCGTTTGAATGCCGTAATAAGCTTGGGCTGGAACTTGTTTTTCTCCAATAAAGTCTTTTTCAATGCGATGAGTCATCGTAGACACCATTCCTTTTTTCTACAAAGTATATAGCTCGATGTTGCGAAGTAGGTGTTTCGAAAATCCTTCTAACTCTCTGCCGCTAGACCCATTGCATGCCATGCAATGACATTCATAAGCGCTCATCTGAAGAATTCGCGACCGCTTTCAATATTCCTGCAATATCTAACACGTTCTGTAATATTTTTTTTGACCACTGATCAATTTTGACCGCTTCTCTTAATATTTCCTATTTTGATAATTCAAGTCTTCTCATCTATGCAACAACTCATAAGGTTTTGCACATCTTGATTGAACTTGACCAAATTGGCTAAGACTTGTATCAATGTCTAAAGCTATTTATTTATATATGCTAGGGGCAGCACAAACGCAAAGGGATTTACCTCATAGGATTTATATTGCAACGTTCAGGAGTTGAAGAATACAATGAATTATACAAGCTCGCTATGTGAAACAATTAAAAAGATACAGGGAATGCCGGCGAGTTTGGCTTACAAGCTGCACATCAGGGAGGAATACTTATGGATACAACGAGTTCGATGATTATTGAAAAAACGGAAAAATACGGGGCCCGCAATTACCATCCGCTGCCTATCGTGATATCGAGAGCGGAAGGCGTATGGGTCGAGGATCCGGAAGGCAACCGCTACATGGATATGCTTAGCGCTTACTCCGCCTTAAATCAAGGACATCGTCATCCTCATATTCTGAGAGCGCTTCATGAGCAAGCCGAGAAGGTTACACTGACATCTAGAGCTTTCCATAGCGAGACATTAGGATCGTTTTATGAGAAGTTAGCGAATTACACCGGTAAGCCGATGATTTTACCGATGAATACAGGAGCTGAAGCGGTCGAGACCGCTGTAAAGGCCGTTCGTCGTTGGGGCTACGATGTGAAAGGAATCCCGGAGGATCAAGCAGAAATTATTGTCTGCGAAGGAAATTTCCACGGTCGGACGGTGACGATCACTTCCTTCTCATCGTCGCCGGAATATAGGCGTGGCTTCGGGCCTTTTACGCCGGGGTTCCGCATCATTCCCTATGGGGATGCGACGGCGCTGCGTGAGGCTATCGGGCCGAACACGGCGGGTTTCCTGTTCGAGCCCATTCAAGGCGAGGCTGGTATAGTGATACCGCAGGCCGGTTACCTGCGGAAATGTTATGAGCTATGTCAGGCGAATAACGTGTTGTTCGTCGCGGACGAAATCCAGACGGGATTCGGCCGCACGGGTCGCCGCTTCGCCTGCGACTGGGAGGGCGTAACGCCGAACCTGTACGTCATGGGCAAAGCCCTCGGCGGCGGCGTGTTCCCGATCTCGGCGGTCGCCGGCGATCGAGAGGTTCTTGATGTTTTCGAGCCGGGCTCCCACGGCTCGACGTTCGGGGGTAATCCGCTCGGCTGCGCCGTCGCGATCGCGGCGCTGGAGGTCATCGAAAACGAGCAGCTCGCAGAGCACTCGGATGAGCTTGGCACTTATTTCCTGAAGCGACTTCAGGAAATCCAATCTCCGCAGATTACGGAGATTCGCGGCCGCGGGCTGTTTATCGGTATTGACCTTAAGGTTTCAGCTCGTCCATTCTGTGAAGAGCTGAAAGCGAAGGGTCTCCTGTGCAAGGAAACACATGAGCACATAATACGTTTGGCACCGCCTCTTACGATTACGAAGGAAGAGCTCGATTGGGCTTGGCAGCAAGTCAATGACGTACTGAGTGAAGCTTAGCAATTAAGTAGAATAAGCTAATAAGCCCTCTAGCTTTTTTTGAAGCTAGAGGGCTTTGTTTTAATTTGTTTTAGATTCTTTTTCATCGTTAAGAAGCCACTTCCGCGCGCCTCTGCCACTTTAGCGATGAAAAACATCGTTACAGCCCCCAGGCTATTCTGCACTATCTACTCTTTTACAAAAACAAGTGTCCCAAATCGATGCGGCATATGGAAATCGACTTTACCTGTGGGTG
The DNA here is from genome assembly GCF_055396115.1 of Paenibacillus sp. WG02. Lineage (NCBI taxonomy): Bacteria > Bacillati > Bacillota > Bacilli > Caryophanales > Paenibacillaceae > Paenibacillus > Paenibacillus sp. WG02. Next base: position 6,414,985 of record NZ_AP036016.1, read on the forward strand.
ACCAAGCCCAGTAATGTCGATTCCCTTCGAAATCATCATCAATTCGATATAAATTCCAACGCCACTCAGTGCCATGATGTGGTGTCCGGTTTTCTTCCAACTCCCAATCCAAATCAGCAAAAGGAATCCTTAGATCGTAAGTCTTCCATCCATCAGCACCATCCAAAACCTCGGTGTGAAATCCCTTCGCATCCCATGCAACATCCACCGCTTTATCCCCGCCATTGTAGTGGATCAAAGCATCGAAAACGACATTGCGTGGACTCACTTCGAACTCGTAATAAACCTCTCCGGTACCGGTTTTATCGAGAAACACCTCAACCACATCTTCCAAATAAATAGGATCATCTCGCCGCTCCATCGTTGCCACGACGTGATCATCCTCACATTCGAATCGGATATGAAGAGCATCGGCTGTCCAACACGCGCGAAAGCGAGTCTTGAGCCGAGGCTTCTCCCCCGTGACAACTTCCCTTAAATCATTGCCTATGATCTCTTCCCATTTCACAATTCCGTTCAATGCATCAACATAGCGGCATTCATACCTCATCCGTTCTGTCATCCTCGCTCTCTACTTACTCTTGTACACTATATTAATATCATATTCGTTATCTAGAAAGCTAGAAATTTGATCCCGAGATTCCGACTTCACGTCCTTTAGCCAGGAAGCGTCAAACTTCTCGATGACTTCTATTCTTAAATTCTCGTATTTTGTCTTCGCTTTTTCAATCCTAGACACACGATTTTGTGTAAATAGGAACAAGGATATACAAGCCAGAAGCGAACCTGTTAGAAGCTTATTAGAAATAAGCAAATCGAGGATGGCTAATGCATTGCCGCCTGAAACTACTATTACCTTTCGATAGAAAGAGATCATAAAATAAAGAATCAGTCCGCCTGTTAGAATGGCGAATAAAGGCTGCGTATTTTTGAGCTTGTCCCATTCCTGCTTCCTATCCCGAAGTTTATAAAGCATCTTGGTCGCATCGTCACTTAGATTAAGCTCAGGCCACTGCATTAGACATTCCCCCTCTCTACCATCCTATGCTTGAGCACTACTATTCTTTCCAAAAAAAAAGACCAAGAGCATCTCTCTTCACACTAGGTCGAAGATGCTATTGATCTTTTGAATTTTTACTAGAATCGTTTTTTTCCAACTAAAAACTTTTTATTTCCTTTTTTAGCTGTCACAGGCACATGCTTATAGCTGCGCACCATCGGATTTTTACATAATGGACAAGTTGGTAAAGCTTCCGTAACGAATTCTTTGCGAACCCATGCTTTACAATCTGTCTCTTTACATTTCCAAATTTCAATCTGTTCGACTTCTGGCTTGTTATCTTCGGTCACGGTACTCGTTGGTGTAGACATTTCAATTATGTGCTCCCTGCTTCGTAGATTAGACTACTTATTATTATACAGATCAGATCGAATATCAAGTCTTTCCCGTGTTCAAAATTATTTACCGGTGGTAGAATGGATAAGGCGGTTACAATTTAGACACAGAATACAAAGGCAGGAATACTAAATGACAAACTTATTACGTGAATGGAAGTCACAGTTTCATGGCTACAGCCGAAATATTCTGCTCTTCTTTTGGTTTAATTTTGTATGGAACTTAGGTTTAGGTATGTTTGGACTCGTCTATAACCTTTATGTCAGAAGTCTTGGCTATGACCAAACAACGGTTGGCAGCATGGTTGGCATGGCGTCACTGGCAGCGGCAATTATTCTTATTCCTGCTGGTCTAATGAATGATCGATTCGGACCTAAGCGTGTCATTACATTTGGTCTCATTTTTACCATCGTAGCATTGACGGTTCGCTCTCTAATTGAAGTCAAAGAGGGTATGCTCTTCTCATCATTCTTGGGCGGCATGGCTCTCGCTGTTGTTTCTGCAACCATTCTACCGTTTATGGCCAACAACTCAACCCCACAGCAGCGCGTTCACCTGTTCAGCTTTAACATGGCTCTTGTCATGTTAGCGAATGTAGTTGGTATTGCACTGGGGGGCGTTCTTAGTGACTTATTTCAATTTATTATCGGTTTAGACGAAATTCGTAGCTTGAGATTTACCTTATTAATTGGAGTCGGTATCGCAGCACTTGGTTTTATACCTATCGCTTTTTTTGAGAAAAGTGAGCAAGAAATACAGCCCCGTGGCGAATCACTTAAGTGGAAGCAAGTGTGGAGCGTACATAAACCATCTTTACAGGTTATTGGTATTTTTTGTTTATTAGGCTTGTTATCATCCATCGGCGGGGGTATGATTGTCCCCTATCTAAATGTGTACTTTGAAGATCGTTTTGACGCTTCGAAATCCGCAATAGGCATCGTGGTAGCTTTAGGTCAAGCCGCAACTGCGATTGCTTTTCTGATTGGCCCCATGATTGTGAAGAGATTCGGAGAAGTTAAATCTGTCGTATACCTGCAGTTATGTTCCATTCCTTTCCTCCTCCTAACCGCTTTTTCTGCTAACTTTTACCTATCATCGGGTGGATACTTGTTCCGGCAAGCCTTAATGAATGCTGCTAATCCTTTTTATAATTCGATCAAAATGAGTTACGTCAACCGATCGCTCCGGGGATTAGCGTCCAGTTCGGGTGAAGCCGTTTTTAATCTAGGTTGGTTCCTTGCTTCGCCAATAAGTACGGGCCTTGTTTTCCGCTATGGCTCTTACTACGGCTACGCATATGCGTTCTGCATTACAGCAGTAGTCTATACAGTAATCTCCTATTTATTCTACTTCTTTTTCGGGAAAAATCGGTTTAAACCCGTTGAGGAATCTGCCTAAAAAAATGCTTCTTTCTATCGTTGACTTAAACGATGGAAAGGAAATACAATACATGAGAGCGCATTCATTTCAAGATCCTAGTGCTCCTTATCGATGATCGATTGTGAGGGGATGGATTTGTTTATGCGGAATAAAATCTTCTTTAATGGACAAAGTATCGTCTTAACGTGGATGATCTCCTATATCGTCATTCTGCTTTTACCCGTGGCAATCGGCTTATTATTGTATGTGGAATCCAGTAAAACACTGAAGGAAGAAATCCAGCAAGCCAATGATTCGCTTTTAAAACAAGTTCGGGAAATTATGGATAATCAGTTTAAAACCATGGAACAGCTGAATTTCGAGATTACTTGGAATGTAAGCGTCCAGGAGCTGCTCTATTCGAATAAGTATGAAGCATTTCCCAAAGAATATAGATATGACGCTTATCAAATCTCACGTATTCTTTCTATGTACAAAACCTCCTATCCCTTGATCGATTCTTTTTATATTTACTTGAATAATGATCAGTCCGCTATTCTTCCTACGACCGTTAGAACAAATAGCTTTGCCTATGAAACTTTACATATGAGCGATGCTTTCTCGTTCTCAGCATGGCAAGCTATTGTGACCCGAAGCAATTTCAAAGGCTTTATTCCTATGTACCGGATTGGCGACGATAATAAGCTGCGAAAAACGGTAGCCTACGTCAGCACATACCCCGAAGAGCATAATAAACCACTTGCTACCAATGTCATTATGGTCGATCAATCTCGCATTATTGGCGCCATTCAAAATATGGAAATTTTCAACAAAGGTCATGTACTCATCCTAAATAGTGAAAATCAAATTCTGGCTTCCAACTCTACAAACTCACTTCCTGCCGATTTTCCTTTCGATCAATTAGAGGGCTCATCCAACTTCTTTTACACGGACTCTAGTGGCGAAAAATATGAAGTTTTCAACATTCAATCACCACGTTCCAAACTAAAATATGTGTCTATGATGCCCAGCACCGTATATTGGAAAAAAGCCGCTCACATCCGTAACCTCACTTATATGAGCATGGGGATCAGTTTGCTAGGCGGAGGTATTCTGACTTACGTATTTCTCAGAAGAAATTACAACCCCGTTCGTCAGTTGGTACATGCATTTTCCAAAAAACAAACCTTACAATCTCGTAAACGATATAATGAATTTCACTTTTTACAAGAAGCCGTAGACAGTACGTTGATCGAAATTGCCAATTTCAAGAGTAAAATGGAGCAGCAGCGGTATATTGTCCGCTCCCACTTTATCGAAAAGCTGCTAAAAGGAAAACTGGACAGCCAGCTTCCTATCGATGAGGCTTTAACGACCTTTGAAATGAAATTAGATCGGCAGGATTTTGCCGTCATGCTATTTGTGGTTGATAAGAGTACACCTTTTTTTGAACGAATTAACCATACGTCTGAAGGGGATAAATGGAAGCTTCTTCAATTTATTATTATGAATGTCGTGGAGGAGCTCATATCGGAGCGGCACCGCGGCTATGCAGCCGAGATTGATGATACCCTTGCCTGTCTAGTCAATTTAAGTATGGAAGATGGAAATAGCTCCAAGCTGGAGTTACTTAGAATCGCAGACAAAGCGCAAACTTTCCTCTCTTCCACCTACGACATTCATCTTACAATTTCAATTAGCAGTATCCATGATCATATCACTAATGTACCGCAAGCTTTCTTAGAAGCTTTAGATTCCATGGCCTTTAAGCTTGTTATGGGTGGACCAGAGATTCTATCCTATGACGATTTGCAGGCAAATGTCACTTGCGAGTCTACTACCGGCTATTATTATCCAACGCAGATTGAGCAGCAATTCATGTATGCCGTGAAGCTAGGGGAGCTTGAAGAAGCGCAGCTGATTCTTACTGATATTATGAATAAAAACTTTGATCATCCTGGTATTTCGGTCTCCTTAACGAAGTGCCTCATGCTCAATCTGGTAAGCACCATGATGAAAAGCATTAGCGAAACCGGTGATATCCAGGAAAGCTTCTTTATCCGCAACCCTAAGCTCCTCGACCGCCTTCTATGCAGTAAAACCGTTCAAGACATGCAGCTCCAGCTGAGTGATATGCTCAAGCAAGTGTGTGCCTATACGTCCGCCAAACGGCAGCATACGATTTCACTTACACGTCAAAAAGCACTGCAGCAATTAGTGAATGAAGTGACGGACTACATCGAACATAATTACACAGATGCTAATTTGAATGTCACGATGATTGGCAGCCACTTTAACCGCAAAGCCACCTACCTATCGAAGCTATTCAAGGATTATGTGGGAGAGGGGCTGCTCGATCGCATCAATAAAGTCAGAATTGAGAAATCCAAGCAGCTGCTAGGGCGGCAAGAACAATCAGTCGGCGATGCGGCTTACGGGGTTGGGTTCAATGATATTAATGCTTTTATTCGTGTTTTCAAAAAAGTGGAGGGCATCACACCGGGAAATACAAAGAGCTGATAAATGATGTGATGCGATAACGCACACATTGGATTGGGGTAGCCATTGGGTTGCCCCATTTTTAACATAGGGAATGTTGTATAGCGTACAACAATTTAGTTGAATTGTTCTCACTAAGCTGCATGCCTCCCGCCTCCTCACAACTGGTAAACATACCGCAAAAATAAAGTCGTTCATGCGGCTTCACGAGGGTACATAGGCTATAGCGGCTGCCAATGTTGCATTTTCTACAACAATTCACTCGCAGAAAGGCTGTTTTGCGAGCTAATGTTGTAGATTCTGCAACAATTCTAACCCATTTGTTACGAAATGGCCTTTACAGAGCCAAATTGTTGTACATTATGCAACAACTAAGGGAAAAAGGCGGGTTCTAGGCAGCAATTGTTGCACTTTCTGCAACATCTTCTACCGAGAGTAGACGATTCATTCATCCAGAACAATCGCCCGACTAGTGCCGATTAGCTTGGCTGCAACTAGGAAGCAAACAGGCTTGTTGCAAACGTGACTGCTTACCCTAGAAATTCCCTCAACGCCGTGTATCCTAATGCGACATTATGCCGTGCAACAAGCGCAAATTGGCTAATTTGATGAACCAATTGGACATTTTGTTGAGTCTACGCGCAGAATTAGAGAACCAATTGGATATTTTGCTGATAGTTGAATTGGAAGCGCTGTCATATAGTTAGGTTAGACATAAGGTTCCTTAGCTCGCACAAATCATACTGTTTTCCAGGGAACCACAGTAACACTTCGATACCAGGTTTCTAGACACAGCAATACTTACACTGCAGTTTTTCTACGAAAAACTCAGTAACGCTTCAACACCAGTTTTTCTACGAAAAACTCAGTATCACTTCAACACCCGTTTTTCTTCGAAAAACTCAGTATCACTTCAACACCCGTTTTTCTACGAAAAACTCACTACCACTTCGATGCCAGTTTTTCTGGCGAAAAACTCTTAGGAGGTCAACCTATGAAAAAGAACAGAAAAAAAATGTTCACCATGCTGGTTGCAACATCTTTGATGGGGAGCTTAGTCGTTGCTTGCTCATCCAATACCCCGACAGCAGTGAACAGCGCTAGTCCCAAAGCAACGACTGGGGGCACGACTGCTCCGAGTGGAGCCGCTGTTACTTATCCGCTCAAAGTGGACAAAACATTGACCTACTGGGGCGAAGTAACAGGCAACTTAACAGGTGTAAAAGCAGCTCACGCGGATGTCCCTTTCTTCCAAGATTGGCAGAAGAAGACAGGCGTCAATTTGAAGTTCAGTGCTCCGCCAACGAATCAAGCTGCACAAACCCTAAATGTCATGCTAGCCTCCGGAGAGCTGCCGGATATGATTGAGTTTGATTGGCAGGGTGCATTCCCAGGCGGACCTGAAAAAGCAATCAAAGACGGATACATTCTTAAATTGAATGATACGATAGATAAATTTGCACCAAATTTGAAGAAATTCCTCAAAGAGCATCCAGAAGTTGATAAACAAGTAAAAACCGATAATGGCAGCTATTATTCTTTCCCTTTCATCCGGGGTGATGATTACCTGCGCGTATTCCAGGGGCCCATCGTACGGAAGGATTGGCTCGATGATCTTGGACTGCCTGTTCCGCAAACCATCGATGAGTGGTACACAACACTCAAAGCCTTTAAGGAGAAGAAAGGCGCAACGGCGGCCTTCTCTGTCGTAAGTGTTCCTAGACCTTTCAACGAGTTAGCAAACGGCGCTTTTGCCGGCGCCTTCGGTGTGACGCGTGATTTCTTCATCGACAATGGCACAATTAAGTTTGGTCCAGCTGAAAAAGGCTACAAAGATTTCCTGGCTACCTTCCACAAATGGTACGAAGAAGGTCTGATTGATAAAAACTTCGCAACAGCAGATGGCAAAGCCTTAGACGCCAACATGGCCTCAGGTGCTACAGGTGTGACCGTACAAAATGCCGGTGGAGGCATCGGGAAATGGCAACCGCTAGTTACAGCCAAAGATCCTAAAGGCGTTCTCATCGGGGCTCCATACCCGGTTCTCAAAAAAGGCGACATCGCGATGTACGGCCAAAAGGATCCGGCTAATGCGCGGGAGGAATGGTGGCCATCACAGCATCTTCCAAAAACATTGAAACCGCAGCGAAACTTCTAGACTACGGCTACTCCGAAGAAGGTCACATGTTCTTCAATTTTGGAACAGAGGGCGTATCTTACAAGCTAGAGAACGGCTACCCCAAATATACGGATCTGCTCATGAAAAATCCGGATAAATTGGCTCCAGCGCAAGCTCTCTCCCTTTATATCCGTGGTAACTACAATGGACCTTTCGTGCAGGATAAACGTTATATTGAGCAATATCTTGCCTTGCAGACACAACGTGATGCTGTTTCCACATGGCAGAAAACAGATGTTGATAAACACAAACTACCGCCAATTACCGCTACACCGGAAGAAAGCACAGAGCTTGCCAAAATCATGACAGACCTCAATACATTGGTCGATGAAATGACGCTTAAAATAATTTTAGGAACAGAGCCCGTTGATAGCTTTGATAAATACTTGGATAAATTCAAATCCGTTAAGCTAAGCCGCGCTCTTGAGATTAAAAAGGCATCTTTGGATCGTTATTCCAAAAGATAGATGACGCTTGGGGGAGAGCAGCAGACAGCTCTCCCCGCTTTACTAGAACCCCGTGGCGAAAGGAGAGATATCATGCGTCATGCAGCGGAAGCCACCTTCCAAAAACGCTTCAAGCGCGATTTTCTACTGAATAAATATTTATATCTGATGATGGTTCCCGTTCTCGCTTACTACTTGGTCTTCCATTATGCCCCCATGTATGGTGCCATCATTGCCTTTAAAGAGTATACCCCCAACAAGGGTATTCTCGGCAGTGCGTGGGTCGGATTCCAGCACTTCAAGGATTTCTTCGGCAGCTATTATTTCTGGCGAATTCTCAAAAATACCGTCGTCATTTCCCTATATTCCTTATGCTTTGAATTCCCTGCTCCAATCGCTCTGGCGATTATGATTAACGAGCTAGCCAATAAACGCTTTCAACGTTTCGTTCAGACCGTCACTTACATGCCGTATTTTATTTCGCTCATCGTCATTGCCGGGATGGTCAAAGATTTCACGAACAACGGCGGCTTAATCAATACCTTCTTCACTTATTTTGGTGCTAATGACACCGCCATGCTGCAGAAGCCTGAATTGTTCCGAACGATCTATATTTTATCTGAAATATGGCAAAAAATAGGGTGGGAATCGATTATTTATTTAGCCGCCCTAATGAGTATTGATCAAGAACAGTACGAAGCGGCGAAAATGGACGGCGCCAGCAGGTGGAAGCAAATTTGGCATATCACCTTGCCCGGCATTCTACCGACGATTGCGATTATGTTCATTTTACGCATGGGAAATTTATTGAACGTAGGGTTTGAGAAAATTATTCTACTCTATAATCCCAGCACCTACGATACGGCGGACGTTATCTCTTCTTTCGTTTATCGCAAAGGGCTTATCGAATTTGGTTGGAGCTACAGCTCCGCTGTTGGTTTGTTCAATTCTGTCATTAATTTAGCCTTACTCATTGCAGCTAACAAACTAAGTAAAAAGATAAGTGAAAACAGCTTATGGTGATGAAGGAGGTGCTGATTTGAGAGCGAGTTATTCGGATCGATTATTCGTTACGTTGATTCATGTCTTATTGCTTATCCTTGTCGTTATTACCTTGTATCCGCTCCTCTATGTCACCTTCGCTTCAATCAGCGACGCTGGCCAATTAATTACGCACAAAGGATTTCTATATAAGCCTCTGGGCTTTAGCATCGAAGCTTACAAAAGCGTTTTTCATAATCCTGCTATTCTAAAAGGCTACCAAAACACGCTGTTTATCCTCGTATTCGGAGTCATAACGAACCTAATTGTAACCTCTTTGGGTGCTTATGTCCTTTCCCGCAAAAATGTCATGTGGAATCGTGTATTCATTTTCATTGTCGTACTTACGATGTTTTTCAACGGTGGACTCATCCCCCTCTATCTCGTTGTTAAAGGCGTCGGGCTCATTGACTCTTTATGGGCGACGATATTACCTTTTGCCGTAAACACATTTAATTTGATTATCATGCGTACAGCCTTCATGGCTGTTCCTGAAAGCTTAGAGGAATCAGCGAAAATGGACGGCGCCAATCATTTTGTGATTCTTTTTCGCATCATCATTCCACTCTCCATGCCTGTCATTGCCGTGATGATTTTGTACTATGCCGTTGAGAAATGGAATGGTTGGTTCTATGCTTCTATCTTCCTGAGAGAGCGGGATCTGTACCCGCTTCAGCTCACCATACGCGAAATATTGATTGCGAATAATACGGATTCCATGTCGTCTGGCGCGAATGCGGCCGAGCAATTTCAAATAGGGGAAACGATTAAATATGCAACGATCATGGTGGCTTCGGTGCCTATTCTGATCTTATATCCATTCGTGCAAAAGTACTTCGTCAAAGGTGTCATGATTGGCGCCGTCAAAGGGTAAAAACAAATCGCCGTTCGCCTCTTAAACGAGGTGACGGCGATACGTCTTTTCAGCTGAGCGGTCGTTTTCGGCTCGCTCAGCTCACTTTTTCTTCCGCTTCAACTTTGAGCGGTCGTTTTGCAACCTCTCAGACCAGCCGACGAACATTCTGGGCGGCCTCACCCGCCGAGCGGTCGTTTTCAACTCGCTCAGCTCACTGAGGCCCGTCGTATCTGAGAATCCTCCAACGCGATTGAGCTTCTAGCCTTTCCAGGCAGGAAAAAAAAGCCACACCTACGCAATTTTACACCGGACGCTGCGGCTGTGTCTGGAAGCTAGGAGGTCCTTGCCGAAGCTTTGTTCTGTTTCTTCTTTGATACATCCATAAACCGGCAAGTGCCGTTAAAACAATGGCGATGACTCCTTCCGGACTAGGCATAGCCACATAACTAAATTCTGCATGCACAAGTACGAACTTTTTAAGAATCAAAGTATCAATAAAGGCATTTCCTGTAGTATGCATGAGAACAGCTGGCCAAACGCTTCGAGTCATTAGCAGAATCTCACCATACAGAACCGCCATAACGATCACACCAAGCATCATGCGAGGGATATAGGTGATCATGCTCTCCGTGGTATCCACGAATAGAAATAAATAAGGAAAATGCCACATACCCCAAATTAATCCAACGGCAATATGAACGATAAAACGATGATAACCAAGCGTATAAAGCTTTGGAGCCAAATAGCCCCTCCATGCAAATTCCTCAAAAATGTTTTTGATGAGGCTTGGTACAAGAGCTATGCCCACTGCCGTTAGATAGTGAGAAGACATGGGGGACATATCCGTCCACCCTAAGCTTGAACTGATACCAACAATCACCATTGTCATGAAGGGAAAGAATAACAGGCTGAATAGATAGAGAAATGCGTTTCCTTTGACTCGAGGTTTAATGCCGAAATCTTTCCACCCATCTCCCATCCAACTGCGCATAATGACCATCGTCAGGAGGGGAGATACGATCCAAATCAACTGTCCCAGACTGCCATTCGCATCCGTTCCAGCCTGCAAATCAACCAGTCGTCCGATCCAGCCGCAGCTTAATGCAACAAGCGAGAAAATAATCACATTCCTCAGCGTTTTGTTATTCTTCTTTTTCAAGTTCCCAGCTCCTCTTTAATTTACTGTAGATACTTCCCACACCACGCCTTCAAGAAATTACCCATTCTGAACGAGTTGCTTTAAGTTTGCTGTATGCTTCCTTGGCTGGAATCATTCCCATTATTTTCTTCTATCAACAGCAAACAAGGGAATCCCGAAGGATTCCCTTAGCTTTTAATCCTTATAAGTCAATTACTTACGATCATTAATAGCTTTAATGATTTCAACAGGGATCTTCGGCTTTCTATCATACGTGAGCAAGCCGTTAATTTCCTGCTCAACGTCCGTTAATTGCGTGTAACAATAACCCTGGACAACGCCGGAGTTTAACAGTGGACGTATGACGGCACGCAGCTTTTTCTCATAATCCTCGTCATTATCCGCCCCTGAATATCCCCAGCCCTCCCATTCGCTTTTCTTGTAAGCAATACCGCCAAATTCGGTAACAAGAATCGGCTGATCTTCATAAGGGAAGCCCTCAACAAATAAGCGGCGATTCGATGGCATCGCATGAACAGCTTTATCACTAGAACTGTAGCGATCTTCCAGCACACCTTCACGCCATTCATAGTCATGAATAGTGAACAGATCCGTTTTCACTAACTCCCACCCGTCGTTAGACACAACCGGACGCATCGGATCAAGCGATTTAGTCAAATGATACATGGTCAGGGCATGCTGCTGCTGCAATTTATCGATTTGAATATTAGGCACTCCCCAGCTCTCATTGAGGGGAACCCAAGCAATAATCGAAGGATGGTTGTAATCGCGCTCGATAGAAGCTATCCACTCATTCGTAAATCGACTAACATACTTCTCTGTATACTCATACGCATTCGCCGCCTCACTCCAGACGACCAATCCGAGCTTATCGCACCAGTACAGAAATCTTGGATCCTCCAGCTTTTGATGCTTCCGCGCGCCGTTAAAGCCCATTGCCTTCGTTAGCTCAACATCTTGCTTGATCGCTTCATCACTTGGAGGCGTCAAATTGCCATCTGGGAAATACCCTTGATCCAGAACCATTTTTAAAAAATAAGGGCGGTTGTTCAAGCATAATTTACCATCTTCGATGGATACTTTGCGCATGCCGAAATAGCTAGTTACTACATCTACAGCTTTATTATCCACCAGCAGCGTAATCGTGACATCATATAAATTCGGATGCTCCGGTGTCCACCATGCACCCAGCCCATGATCGTTGAAATCATTCAGACAAATTTTTCTCGCCCCAGAGCTGCTTCTCATCCCATACGTATCTTCCGAAACGAGTTCTCCATTAAAAGAAATCTCTACTTTCAGCTGTTGCTTGGCATTGGAATCGGAACCCTGGATAAAGAACTGGAATTCGACTTGTTTCTCATCGATATCCGGGGTAATTTTCACTTTCTCCAAATACCCCTCGGCAGCTACCGTTTCCATCCATACGGTTTGCCAAATGCCCGTCGTTCTTGTATAGAAAATACTTGCGGAATCCGTATGCCAGTACTGCTTCCCTCTCGGCAGCGTAACATCTCTGCTATAATCGACCGCTTTGACAACCAGCTTGTTCGTTCCAGCTTGAAGCGCATCCGTGATGTCCGCATGGAAAGGGGTATGCCCGCCTTCGTGTTTAGCAACCAGCACGCCATTCACCCAAACTGAGGCTTCGTAATCCACCGCTCCAAAGTGAAGCAGAATCCGCTTATTCTGGAAAGCTTCGGGTAAAGTTAGATCTCGGCGGTACCAGACAACATCGTGAAACTCATTGCTCCCAATGCCGCTCAATTTACTTTGAAAAGCGAAGGGCACTTGAATGGTCTTGGATAACTTTCTGTTCCCCAAATGCCACTTCTCTTTATTGCCAACACGATCATCATCAAATTCGAATTCCCATTCGCCATTCAGGTTGATCCAGCTATCTCTTACAAATTGAGGTCTAGGGTACTCAGCTCGCGGTTGGTTGGTCATCGGAATTCATTGCCTCCATATAATTAATTTAAAAGTTAACTAAATAACACGAATAACTCTTAGATTATTATCATATCAAGCTCTCATAATGTCAATATGCGTTATTTAATTAACATTCAAGTTACACAAAAAAAAGAACACCTCATCTCAGAGGTGTCCATTTCCTTTTTATCAGATAGTTAATCGATGTATCCGGCAAATCCCTTTTTCATTAAATAGTCCATCTCAGCTTCCAAAATGGTATCTACCGCAAGCTCTGTCAATTTCACATCAGGTCTGCCTAAAATATGATCGATCAGTTCATCGCTGTCAATATCAACTTCCCCCTTGGCATTTTCTTCTGCTTTGACAATAAAATCCTTCTCATACTTCAATACCAATTGAATTTGCTTAGGATCAGCCTTCGTTTTGTCTACGATAAATTGTAATAGCTCTTGCTCATTTACTTGCTCTGTCATGTGATGTCATCTCCTAATGGTTGTTTATGACTATTGTAGCATAGTTGAAACTGTTTATTTTATACCCTCTTTCGAATGACATGATCATTGTTCCCACAAGAAACGCTTTATTAACTTCTTTAAGGAAACTATTTTACCTATCCAAATTCCGAATATTGTCTCGCACATCTCTAATGTTTGGTTAGGAAATTGCCTTACTAATGCATGATATAGATAGACAGTCAGTAAACCAAGACAAACGACCAGAATGGCGGCTATCCATCTCTATCCAATTTCATTGCAAAAGCGGGAGTATGAACTTGCTAAAAGGTTGAAAAACAAAAGTGATGAAATCTAAAGGGTTTGGCAGCTTCATATGCAAACTTTGAGCAATGCTCAGAAATGTACCGAGCATTAATAAACAACAAACAATAACGAATTCTTTATACTGCCTTTTCTTCATAAGAGATGGAATCTCCAGTATCGCGATAGCTGCAGCAGCCAAAAGTATCGCAGCAATAGTCCACATTTTGATCATTCCTTTGTTTTTTGTACCAGAGAATCACTTACGGTGCCCAGTCGACGAATCTTCACTTGCGTATTCACATGTACAGGTAAGTCTAAGAATTGCTTCTTCCAGTTGTCTTTGTTTTTATACTATTCCCATATTCCCATAAACCATTTACAAGATATGGATTTTCTAATTGTTTCTCATTGTGATTAGCATTAAAGTAGAGTTAAAAAGGGGGGATTGTATGAACTTGGATTTACGTGTTGAGGCACTGGAATTGAAGGTCAAAGAACTCGAGGAACAACTGAGCGTCCTGCTTGAAAGAGAAACCAAATCACAAGCTCAGGAAGTACTTACGACACAACCAATATCAGAGGAAAAACCGCAATCTACACAGCAGCTGCGTCAGTCAGAGGTTACAATACCCAGCAAGCAACCGGCGCCCCCAAGAGATTGGGAGCATTTGATCGCTCGCGTCTGGCTGCCGCGGATTTTCATCGTCGTCTTCCTGTTAGGTGTCCTATGGGGCTTTACCGCAGCCGTTAATGCGGGGATTATCACCAAACCTGTTCGCTGCCTACTTGGCGTAATCGTCGCTGGCTTTATGTATTGGCAAGGAGAAGTCCAAATTCGCCGCAAACACATGGCTCTGGGGCAAGTGCTGCTCGGCGGATCCAGCGGGGTCCTTATTCTATCTCTTTTCGCAGCGCATATGCTATTCGCATTGATCCCGTCCACACTTGCGTTCCTCCTATACGTCGTTTCGATTGCAATAAGCGTATTTACGGCAATCCGTCACCGCTCTCAGACACTTATGATCATAACCCTGCTCGCCGGTTATCTAGTGCCTTTCCTAGTCGACTCAGCCAAACCGAATATTTGGGTATTTGCAGGTTATGAAGGGTTATTTTCAATGGTGATGATCTTGTTATCGTTACGTTATTCCTTTCGCGTCGCTTATTTTACAGCGTTTGGGGTCCTGCATCTTCCCTTACTCTTCTCAACTCTGTTTGCCTATGACCTCGGCAGCCGACCTGCGATCCTTACCGTCGTTATTTTGCAGCATTTGCTCCTCTTTGCGATATCTGTTCTCCGTTCCAAAGACAGCCTGATTGGGCAGCGAATCACTTTATTCCTAAGTTTCGGCCTGCTCGCAGCGTGGACGTATGGCCTATATGGCGGTTTAAAAGACCGCGTCATCTATGAATGGATGCTAGCGATATGGTCACTTCTTTATAGCGGTACTTCTTTCTGGCTGTTTCATCAAAAGAGAGCCTTTTCCGTTCAGCTATCCATTGCAACGTTCAGCGTTTTCCTTTGGCTCATCTACGTGCTGCACGCGGATCAAGCCGGCTCCGCTATTCTTGTAGAGGGGGCAATTGCGCTATGTTTAGGAGCTAAATTCAAAAGCAAACTGCAGCAAATCAGTGGAACCATCACTTATTCAATCGGAATCTTGTTCGTCCTAACTCATCCGATACGTGATCTATTGTCAGCCGAATCCTTTGCGTGGCTTGTACTTGTCGCAACCATTGGCGGTCTGTATGCTTTCTTCCGTTCCACACTTGAAGAAGGCCGTGCTAGAACTGAAATCAGCCTTCTCCTGTTATGGATGGAGTTAATCCTCTTATTAATCTATCTATCACAAGTGACCAATTCCCTGACACGAACGCTCACTTACGATTACCAGCATTTGATCCTTTCAGCCGTATGGGTCGTTTACGCCATTCTTCTCATTGTCTTTGGGTTCATTGTTCAAAAGCCCAAAGCAAGGCTAGTGAGCATCATCTTCTTATTCGTTACATTACTCAAAATTATTTTCATCGATTTACCTGATGTTTCTACAGCAGTTCGCGCTATTCTGTTCATCGGACTTGGAGCCATTGGTGTTGGTATTTCTAGATTGTTTTATAAGCGGAAGGAATAATGGGCTAAAATGGTGCAAAATCGCCTATATCAAAAAAAGCCGTCCCGAGCCAATACTCGAGGCGGCTTTTCCATATAACGATCAAAAATCAAATGCCATTAAATCTCTAGCCATCGTGATTCGGCCCGAGTAGATATCTCGCATGCCTTCCGTGTAATCGGCCTCGGCCTCATCATTTGCTGCAGGCGCTGGTATATGGTGAGTGAGCACCAGATGGGCAACCCCAGCTGCTCGTGCGATTTCTGCTACTTCCAGCGTCGTTGAATGATACTTCGCAGGATTGGACAAGCCAATCGTCTGCTCGGGGAATTTGGCAATAAGCGCGTCCAGCCACGTTTTATTGTAAGATTCATGCACAAGCAAATCGACACCTTGGCTATGTTTAACCATATTTTCAACCGGGATCGTATCCCCCGAAATAACAACCGATTTGCCGTTGTATTCGAATTTATAAGCAATAGCTGGATAAACAGGCTTATGATCCACTTCGAACGCGGTGATTTTAACGCCACCCTGATCGTAAACAATACCCTCATTGCTTTCAAAATAGTGAATGTCCGCCCCTGCCCCGGTCGAGAAATTATAATTCAACCGAAGATTCACGTCGAAGTTGAAAGACTCTCTCATTTTACTAATAATCGCCTTCGTCGTTGTTGGTCCGTACACGTTCATTGGACCTTTCCGCCCCTCAAATACCCGATCCGCAATCACATGCGTACGCCAGCTCGTAATGAATACATCGAAAAATCCAGAATTATGATCGCTATGATGATGGGTGAAAAAGACATCCGAAATTCGCTGCGGCATAATCCCTGCCTTAATCAGTTGATCAACGGTCGCGCCACCGCAATCGAACAGAAAGGTTTTATCCCCTGCGAGAATGGCGACACCTGCTTTGGCTCTACCATAAAAGGCCCGCGGTGTACCCGTACCTAGTATCACTACTTTGATATTCTCATGAAAATCGGGCAAAAGGTTTTCCTGCGGTTGTATGTGCAAATGAATGACCTCCTAAGTAAACGACTATTTTTCTTTTTTCACTTCATTCAAAAGCGTTAGATCCAAGAATTTGCTGAAGTCTAGTTCTTCCGCTTTCACTTTTAAATACCCAGCGTCAAAAGAGGCTTTGGCCTGCTCGTTAATATCCTCTAAAGTGATATCTTCCGTTAGTTTCAAATGATCGATGGCCGCTTTAATGAGCGCCGGATCCATCCCTTTGCCCGTTAACTGCTTCAATTCATCACTAATCAGACCATAGGCTTTGCTCGGGTTTTGCTGAATGAATTCAATGCCTTGTCTGTTTGCTTTCACGGCTTTTTTGGCCAAATCACGGTGTTCTTTGAGAAATTTATCGCTCGCTACGAGAATCGTTAAAGGATAATCCCCGTCTTTTGGCGGAATTTTATTCCAGTCGACTAGAATCGTTCCAGAACCTTCTTGGATGATTTGTGTCCCCCAAGGTTCTGCAATTAAAGTAGCGTCCACTTCTTTCTGCCGTATCGCAACCAAGGTATCTGCCGGAGCACGTGTAACGATTTGTACACCGGAAGTATCTGTGGATACTTTTAATCCTTCCTGTTTCAGCAGCAAGCGAAGAGACAGATCAGGCGTGCCGCCTTTGGCCGCAACAGCAACGGTTTTGCCTACGAGATCCTTAACCGATTGGATGCCAGCATCCTTGCGAGCCACCAATACCGCTCCACCGTTATTCGCTCCAGCGATCACCTTGATATTTTTACTTTTCAAATATTGATTGATGACCGGTCCCGGACCTACATAACCAAGATCAATCTGCTCAGTTGCAATCGCCGTTGCGAAATCCGCTCCGTTGTCAAAAGCCGTGACTTCAATCTTGGCATTTTGACCAAAACCTTGCTGGAAGTAATTATTTTGCAGTGCTACAAATCCCGGAGCATGTGTCACATTTTTCAAAATACCAATTTTCACTGTTGTACTGGCTGCACTTGAAGCTGTTTCTTTACTCTGTCCGCAAGCTGACAATAGCAGTGATCCGGTTAATACCAAGCCCATGACCCAACCTAATTTTCTCAAAATAATTCCCCCTGATTTGTTCGATGAACGCCATTTATTTCTTAAGCTGAAAGCGAAGCACGATTTTATCCTCCAGCTGTTTGAAACAGAAATGATCCGAAATCGTGCCAATAACGGCAATAATGATAACCACACACAGAATGGATGCCGTATCCCCGAGACCGCGTCCATCCTGCAGCATTTGCCCCAGACCCACTCCCTTGGCAATAAGCTCCCCAGCTACTAGTGCCCGCCATGCAAAGGCCCAAGCCACTCGGATGCCAGTGATCCAATGGGGAAATGCCGCCGGCAGCTGTACTTGGAAGAACAATCGGTAACCGCTGCCTGTTCCTAGCATTTGCGCAGCTCTCAGATGAATCGGTGAAATGTTCAAAATCCCCGTCCTGCTTGCCATGGACATCGTCCACGTCGCACCTATCGTTGTAATGAAAATGACGGAAGTATCATTTAGCCCAAACCAGATAATCGCGAAAGGCAGCCAAGCTATACTCGGAACCGTCTGCAGGGCAACAACCACAAAGCCAAAGGTCTCGTCAAAATATCGATAACGTGCAAATAAATAGCCCAAAATCGTCCCAAGCCCAATTGAAATCACGAATGAAATGAGCAAGCGACGAAGACTAGCAGCAATCGCGTTTAGGAGATGCCCTTGTGCAAAACCATCATAGAACGCTTGAAAGGTTTGCAGAGGTGAAGGAAACTTCCACCCCCACTGAAAAATCCTAAATCCCAACTCCCATATGATCAGCAGAAGAATTAGAAATAGGGTTCTTCTTAAGGCTGTATGCATGGCCGAGCTCCTCTCTGACTACCTTCTCGAGCTCATCCGTCAGAGCTTCCATAATTTTATTTTCCAATGCATGAATGAGTGGATCGCCGCTTTGGTGAGGTCTTGCTGCTTGGACGGCAAATTCCTTCTTGACCCTGCCTGGCTGCGTCGCCATCACGATAACCCGATCGGACAAAATGACGGCTTCGCGAATGTTATGTGTAATAAATAAAATCGTTTTACCTGTTTGAAGCCAAATCTCTTCCAAATCCTTCAGTAAAATAAATCGCGTTTGTTCATCCAAAGCCGCAAAAGGTTCATCCATCAACAGGATGTCGGGATCCATAACGAGCGCCCTGGCAATAGCTACCCGTTGTTTCATTCCTCCGGACAGCTCATGTGGATACCGATCGACAAATTTGCTCAAATGAACGGCTTTAATCTGTTCAAAAGCGAGTGCATACCGTTCTTTCTTCGATAACCCCTTTTGCTTCAAACCAAAG
The DNA here is from genome assembly GCF_055396115.1 of Paenibacillus sp. WG02. Lineage (NCBI taxonomy): Bacteria > Bacillati > Bacillota > Bacilli > Caryophanales > Paenibacillaceae > Paenibacillus > Paenibacillus sp. WG02. Next base: position 6,434,069 of record NZ_AP036016.1, read on the forward strand.
GCCACATTATCGAGAACCGTAAGCCAAGGAAACAGGCCGTGCTCTTGAAAAACAACGATCCGATCAGCCCCCGGGGCCGTAACCTTTTGTCCATTGACGGTAATCATTCCGCTGCTCACTTTTTCAAACCCTGCTATCAGGTTCAAAAGCGTCGACTTCCCACAACCTGAGGGTCCTACAATGGAGACGAATTCCCCTTTCTTAATCGTGAGCGAAACTTGATCCAACGCCGTGTAGGAAGTGCCTTTTCGCTGTGAAAAGGATTTATTCACATTGTTTATCGTAATCATCTGAATTCCCTCCAAGCCAATCTCCGTCATATGTCTGTAAAAAAACGGTTCGGATGAAAAATAACGATCTTCTTTTTGGCGTAGTCGATGAGCCCCTTATCGCGCCATTTATTGAGTGTTTCTGTGACAGTTTGTCTGCTGCAGCCAATGACATAAGAGATTTCTTCATGACTGAGCGGCACCTGAACCTCAAGCTTTATATCCGTCGGTTTGCCCAGCTGCATGAGGAACCAAGCTAGCCTCCAAGCGACAGGGCGGGAAATGAGTGTTTCAACCATCTTCTGGGTTTGTAGAAGTCGGCGAGCACCTAGAACGGCAACAGAATAAGAAAACTCGGCATTTTCCTTGGCTAATTCGAGAAATTTCCGCGCGTCTAGCGTAATGATTTGGCTGTCTACCAAACACTTGGCGTAACGCTTCCGGGGAATGTTCGTCAAAACTTCCGCATTACCGAATATTTCCCCCTCGTAGCGTAGAAATAAGGTAATCCCTTGCCCCTCTTCAGAGGACTGGGATATCTTAATTAATCCCGAGTCAACATAATAAGCACCGCTGGGTTGATCATTTTCCTGAAAAACAAACTCATTTTTCTTGTAGGTTTGGATAGCCCCATGTTTACGAAATACCTCAATCATGATTTCCTTGGTAGGGTCCTTCTCCTTGAGATCGGCAAGTTCATTGAATTGGTCCATATGTGAAAACCCCTTTGCCAAGTTCATTTGATGCTATATTATTAATGTTGACTATTCCGATGTGTTATTGTCATATTATCACAAGATGCCGAGTTAGAATGTCGGATTCCCGACAAATTCAAAAAAAATCTTAGGCTATGCGCGTCTAAACGCAAAAAGAGACCCACAGCAACGGGCCGTGGGTCTTAAGGTATATATATTTTAAAGGGGGTCGAGTTTTATTATAAGCTTGTTTCATTAAGCCCAGATGAATAACACATTTCTTTTTGATTACAAATTATACTTTTATGATAAAAGGGACAATGAACACTTCATTTTGATGCTGAAATTGACCCCAGATTTTGTAGATGCCACTTTTGGGAAAGTGGATGGTGAAAGCTGCATCAGGTCCGGAATCTTGTGAATCATTCGGATGCACATGGACGAACTCCTTGGCATCTGAACTTATAGCCACTACATGACCTAGACTGCCTAAATAAGGCTGCAAATCAGTTATAGGCTTCTTCGTTTCAGCACTTCTAATGTCAAAGTTCATTTTTAAATCCATACCAGCCATCAAATGGTCGAAGGAAAGCGTTACTTCTTTGTCGCCAACTCTTTTCGTAAGATTCGTATCAGGAAGAAGTTTTTCTTCTTTCTTTTGCTGCCCGTTAATCGTTACCCAGTGAGTTTGAATCGTCTCCCCCATGCCTTGAGGCATGAAGTCGGCGATCAGACTGATAGTTGCCACCAGCCGGGAACTTTGTCTTGATGTCAAATCGACCTCCACCGACATATTCGGGATGAAGATGGTCAAAATAGGTAAGATCCTTACTGACAACAATCAAGTGCAGCAGCTTTTCATGCATGATGTCAAATTTATCAATCGGTTTATTCCATTTATTTTGGATAAGAATCGTCACAGATGCATCCTCATTAGGCAAATATTGCTTCGATTCGACTGAAAAATGAGCAATCGCATCATTTTGGTGGACATGTGTTGAAGGAGATGTTGTCGTCATCGGCATCCCCATCATGTCATGTTTTGTGGGCTGCGTACCGCAAGCGGTTAAAAGGATTGTCATAGCTATGAGGACAATTACCGTTGTTTTCATCAGCTTTTTCTATGCACCATTGGAGCCGCGAGAATGCTTAACCCCAGCGAACAGAGCCCACAGATGAACATCGTTCCTCCCCAGAGCTCCGGCGCCCAGTCCAATGTATGAAAAATGCTCAAATCCGCAAAATATAAGCCCCAGATTAAAACAGGAATAACAAAGAAAACAATCTTATATCGCCAATCGCTCGCTTCCAACTGTTTAATAAATCTAAACATCAAATCAGTAGCAATCCCGCTAATCAATAGAATTACAATAGATCCGTAATGAGAAAAGCCATCAAGTATCGCCATAAGCGCCGCTTGGAAAACAAAGAAATAAGTGGCGGTACCGAATGGGAACTTCCATCTCCTTAAAACCATCATGACAGGTAGGACTAACAGCATCGTAGTAATCAGGAAATCCACGACGGCTCTTGCGATCGCATCTTCTTCCCTTGCCATCCATAGATTTTGACGGAATGACCAAGCATACATGAGAAAGAAGGCCATGACAGCAAAAGTTAATGCAATCGAGGTCAAAGCAGGCAGCAGTTGGCGAAAGGTAGGTGAAACCTCATCTTCAGCGTGACTTATCGCGCGGTATGGACTGGTCAGGATCATAAGTGCACCTGTCAATAAGATCAAATGGGTTGGGCTCAGCAACGCTGCGATATTCTTCTCAATTCCAAACACAGTATGCCAGTACATATCACCAAGACCGCCTAAGAAAAAGATGATCACTCCTGCCACACCAAGCTTGTAACCTGTCGGGATTGCCTGTATCCAAGTTGCATGATTGCCCCTAGATTTGTTCTGATAAGTCAGATAGAAAATCCACACTGCACATGCCAGATACCCCGAATACAAAATGGCATGCCAAGGCGTAAAAAAGGTTTCAACGGCACCGTGGTTATGAGCAAAGCCGTCAATAAACAAACCAATAATAAGCCACATCCCCATCAACATCGTGATCGTATGCTTGAAATTACCGATATTCGTTTTCGATTGCGGCGGCATATGTACCAGGACTGACAAACCCATCATCTCCTCAAATTTGTCTTTATACCGATATTATATGTCATAGACAATGACATAGACAGAATAATGGGAAATGACTTCATGCAAGGCAGGATCTACGGCATCATTTGAACGCGATTCGCACACTTTTGCGCTGAATTTCAGCGTCTCAGAAGCCATATTTGGTACAAAAAAGGGAACTGAGAAGGCTTTTTCCGACTTCTCAGTAGGCTTTCGCCGGCGCGTGCTTCGCCAGAGAGCCAAAAAAGACCTCTCAGCTGCCAACTACTGCACGTGAGGTCTGGGTTGAGGGCTGAGAAGGCTTTTTCCGACTTCTCAGTAGGCTTTCGCTGGCGCGTGCTTCGCAAGAGCGCCAAAAAAGACCTCTCAGCTGCCGTCTACGGCGCGTGAGGTCTGGGTTGAGGGCTGAGAAGGCTTTTTCCGACTTCTCAGTAGGCTTTCGCCGGCGCGTGCTTCGCCAGAGCGACAAAAAAGACCTCTCAGCTGCCGACTACGGCGCATGAGGTCTGGGTTGTGGACCGAGAAGGCTTTTTCCGACTTCTCAGCAGGCTTTCGCTGGCGCGTGCTTCGCAAGAGCGACAAAAAAGACCTCTCAGCTGCCGACTACGGCGCATGAGGTCTGGGTTGTGGACTGAGAAGGCTTTTTCCGACTTCTCAGCAGGCTTTCGCTGGCGAGGTTAAATAAGGAGTAAGCTTCGCTCACCCAAAAAGCAATTCTGGCGTTCAATGAGAAAACCACCCTACGGGTGAATATATACTTCTAGCCGACGGATCATCCAACCCTATGTTCACAGGTGGAGGAACAATTATGGTTTGGCTACTTGGTAGAAGGAACGGCTGGGAAGATCACCCTGACAGTCCTTTTAGGTTTTAGAAGATATCCGTAATTTGTATTCACGTCCCCGTGAGACAGCCTCACAACTTGTATCCCTTCCATTTCCGTTTTCATTTTACAACACTTATCCAAAGATCGGCATCTATCATAATTTCCTATTCAATAAAAGAGACCCACAGCAACGGGCCGTGGGTCTTAAGGTATATATATTTTAAAGGGGGTCGAATTTTATTATAAGCTTGTTTCATTAAGCCCAGATGAATAAAACATTTCTTTTTGATTACAAATTTTAACTTCCGGCTCTTTTTAACAAAGCCTCCAGATGCTGAAATCCCGGACTTTTGCTTCCCAAGGGGAAACCTGGTGTATCGGTGTAAAAGCCATGGAAATCAGAGCCGCCTGTTTGCAAAAGGTTGTAGGCAGCCGCAGCATCTCTAGCCTGCTGCTCCAAGCCAGCATCGTGGGAAGGATGCCAAACTTCAATTCCTTGAAGTCCTGCATCAACCAAGTCCACTACTGCGGGAAAATTATGCATTTGACCTGGGTGAGCAAGAACAGGAATGCCTCCCGCTTCCGTGATCGCTTTGATGGCATCAAACATATCGATGTAAGCGATGGACATATACGCAATCCCGGTAGAGATCCCCTTGTCCTGATTTCCTCGGGCAAAAAGCTTCCGATACAACTCACCATAAATCGTTGTTGTGTACCCAGCATCAAGTAAAGCATGCATGATATGCTGCTTGTATACGCCCGTTCCTCCTGCCGCATAACGCGTAACATCTTGCCACGAGATATTATAACCAGCAGCGATAATCCGCTCCACCATCTCTTGGGATGCTTCGTGTCTTCTTTGGATAAGAGGGTCGCAAAGCTGAGAAATCGCCTCATGCCCAGGCGTAACATAATAGCCTAATAAATGAACCCTAGTTTCTCGCTTTACATCATAGGCCGAAATTTCGATTCCCGGTATAATATTCACATCATAATAAACACCAAACTGGATGGCCGTTGAAAGCCCGATCGTTGTATCATGATCTGTTATCGCTAAGTGCTCGACGCCTTGTTCCTTAGCTTCTCGAATGACCTCCTCGATAGTAAGGGAGTTATCTGAGATATTGGTATGACAATGCAAATCGATCATTCCGCTGCCCCTCCTCCGAAATAGTCAGATTGATAAACGAATTGTCCAGCAATGAGTGTCTTCCGAACAAGCGGATATCCGTTCCTCATTTCCAAAAGAACGAGATCAGCTATTTTGCCAACTTCAATAGAGCCGTAATCTTCATCAAGATGAAGCGCCTTCGCAGGGTTCAATGTGACCATTTTAACTGCATGAGGCAAGCCAACGGCCGTTTCACCAATTTTATATACAGCTGGCAAGAGAGACGGAGGATGATAATCCGAACAAAGAATATCTACAGCCCCTTCTTCAATTGCATCCATTGCACGTAAATTTTTGTTATGCGAGGCCCCTCGTACAATGTTCGGTGCACCAACACTGACATACATGCCTAGTTTTTTCGCTGCTTTCGCCGCTTCCATGCTGACGGGAAATTCACTGATGAGAATGCCAAGTTCCCTCATAAACTGGACCTTCTCCGATGTATCATCGTCATGTGAAGCTAGTCCAACCTGATGCTTATTCGCGATGAGAATCAATTCCCTTAGGCGGTCCAAATCGACGAGCTTCTGACAAGCAATCAAATGGTCAACTGTTGCTTCTGCTTCTTCCACACTCATGTGCTCTGTCGCAATAAGATAATCTCGTAAAGACTCTTTTGTTTTGTACTGGCCCTGACCAGGCGTATGATCCATAAAAGACAGCAGATCGATTTGTCCCTGCTCCAACATCTTCCTGACTATAGCAATGCCAGCAATATTGGTAATCTCATAGCGAAGATGGACGCGGTGTCTAAGCATCGATGGCTCCATGCGGCGGCGTGCCGCAAACGCAATAATGTCAGCAACAACCTCATCATTTCGCACAGGCGTTCCATCCGAGGAGCATATGGAATGATACAGCGTTGTAATACCAACGCCTGCCATCTTCTTCTCCAACTCATGCATGGCCATTTCCAACGGGAACACAGAATTCGGACGAGGCTGAATTTCCTTCTCGATCGCATCGCTATGCGTTTCGATCATACCAGGCATCAGATGTAAGCCGGCTGCATCAACAACCTGTATGTTGGCCGTCTCAGCTCCTTTTATAGCCAAATCACCTGCAGCACCTGTAAAAATCGCCTTAATCCTTCCATCCTTAATGTGAACATGTCCCCCAATTATTTCATCCGGTAAAATCAATTGAGCATTCGCTATTAACATTTCCTGAGCTTTCATCACACGAGTCCTCCAACCATAATGCCATTTTTCATATTAAATTCCTTATCCACGACCGTCTCCATGAAGTCCAGATCATGAAAAATGCCGATCATACTCGTGCCGCCTTTTTTCAATTCGATAATCATGTCACGAACGGAAGCCTTGGAGCCATGATCAAGTGAAGCTGTCGGCTCATCCAGCAGAAGAAATTTGGGTCGCTTAACCATCGCTCTAGCCAGATTAAGGCGCAGCTTTTCCCCTCCGCTGAACGTATTCGGATAAGCATCCCACAACGATTCCACTGCTTCCATGGCCCCCAAATGGCTTCTGGGACTCCAGCGGCAATCTCGGTTCGCTCTCTCATATCCAAGCTCTTTTCCTCCTTGGCCAACATGTGTGTGTTTTCTTGTCTATCTTGCTTACTCACACTCAATATACAATTAAAAACAACTAAAAACACGTTAATTTTGTGTAAATGTTGAGGTTTGTTGTGTTTTCAAGTGGTGGTGTTGGATGTTCTTGCCGATTTCGCGGACTTAACTCAGCCGCTAATATCTGCGCAAAGCACCGCTTTCGCGGACTTTAAGCATGTTTTTCATCGCTACGGCGCTGATTCCACGCGTTCCCCACACTCTAGCGATGAATTTCATCGTCTCGGACGCTAATATCTGCGCAAAGCACCGCTTTCGCGGACTTTAAGCATGTTTTTCATCACTACGGCGCTGATTCCACGCGTTCCCCACACTTTAGCGATGAATTTCATCGTCTCGGACGCTAATATCGGTGCAAAGCACCGCCTTCGCGGACTTTAAGCATGTTTTTCATCTCAACTACGCTGATTCCACGCGCTTCCCACACTTTAGCGATGAATTTCATCGTCTCGGACGCTACTATCTGCGCAAAGTGCCTCTTTCGCGGACTTTAAGCATGTTTTTCATCGCTACGACAAGCAGCTGAGAAGTCCTTTTCAGACGTCTCGCGCCACTTTCGCTGCTTACGATCCTCTGAGACCGCCTTTTCAGGCGTCTCGCTCCACTTTCGCTGCTCACGATCCTCTGAGACCGCCTTTTCAGCCTTCTCAGGCTGCAAATCCGCTTTCTCCGACGCTGATTCCACGTGTTCCCCACACTTTAGCGATGAATTTCATCGTCTCAGCCGCTAATATCGGTGCAAAGCACCGCCTTCGCGGACTTAAGGATGTTTTTCATCGCTCCGACGCTGATTCCACGCGTTTCCCACACTTTAGCGATGAATTTCATCGTCTCAGCGCTGCTTTCGGTGGGACGCGCCGATACCAAAAAAGCACAACGAACCAGGAGAACCTGATCCATTGTGCTTTTTTTGCTTCTCACTGTTCCAACTTCCTTATTGTCCTGCAGGTTGTTGGACCATTAGTTTACTGACAAGTTTGCCCACGAATTTTGGTAAAAAGAAATTTAATACGAAAACAATGATGAAAGCGATGCGCCATGCGCCCGTCCAAAAACTCACAAAATGCGGGACGATACCATTCATGGCAAAAGCAGTTAAAGCAAAGGAGAGGACAAATGTCATAATGAGCGATATGACAAAAATATAGACAATTAATTGAGCTTTTTTGAATCTATTTGCAAATTTACGGACTAAAGCTGGTAAGAAAAGGTTGAGTCCGAATGCGATCACAAAAGCGACTCCCCAATCTTTCATCCATGCACGAACAAAATGTTGAATAAAGCCACCTTCAAGTACAAAAGTCATAATTCCCGACATGATAAATGTCATAATCAATGACATAACGGATACAAACGTAAGCTGACGATACTTAGGATGGATTCTCATCATAATAACTCCTTTGTAAGTTAGATTATTTTTCCTTGATTATGGACTTAGTATAACTCTCGATTAAACAAAAATCAAGTGACAGTTTTAGTTTTTTGTCATTCATTTTAAAATCATCCCCACCATTCGGAAAATAAATCACCTACCGGAATCTAATGTCCGGAGTCTCACAGATGAGCTCAACAAATGCGGGCATTTTTCTCTTTTAAAGGAGTACTATCATACAAGAATTGCTTTTGCTAGTTTCATATAGTATAGCAATTTTACAGTTAGGAGGTGCATTTCAATGACTAGGTTATTAGATGCAAGAACATCACAAAATGCCAGCTACGAACAATCGATCAGCATCGGAACAGATAGCATCCCTACAATGTTCGGACAAGTAGGGCTGCAATGCATAAAACCAGGTGGAGTTATACGTGTTGATTTTAACGCTTCAATGACTATTTTGTTTCCGATTAACACACCAGTAGTTACCATTATCATTCAGATCGTAAGGGGAACACTGTTAACCGATCTATTGGTCTATTCCGCCAACTTAACCATACCCGGAATTGGAACCGATGGAGCGCTTATCTTTCCATTTAACGTAAACGGATCCGATTACAACGTTCCAGCCCCGCCTGACGACCAGCTTATTTATACCGCATTTGTAAGTGCCAACAGCACGATGCTAAGTCGGATCGGCCCGGAAAGCTTTAATGCTGCCGCCTATTGCGACTTTTAATGCGAGAAAAGACTAAGCGTCTTGATCGTTTTGAGTTAAGCTAACAAAGGCAGCGGTAGTCTAGGAGTTTTTTCACGTCCCTGGCAGCCGCTGCGTTCTTTTATCAGGCCTGTATACCAAAAAAGAACCCAGCCAACGGCCAGATTCTTCCTATCACTATGAGTTATTGAGCTGCAATCCAGGTCACATCTTTTTTGACTAAATAATCTTCCCATTCTTTAGGTGCAGCAGCGTCACTCACAATAATGTCAATCTCTTTTAAGTCAGCAATTTTATAAAATTGCACAAGACCAATCTTCGATTGATCGGACAGAACAATATTTTGCTTGGCATTTTTAATGAATTGTCTAGTCAATTGACCTTTCTCTTCATCAAAGCCTGTTATGCCTTTCTCAACCATCAAACCGTCAACAGAAAGGAAAGCTTTATCTGCATAAAAGTTTTCCACCATCTTCTCAGCTAATGTACCGGTAACTCGAGAATGCAAGGAATTCACCTTGCCTCCAAGCAAATAGATGTCGCCTGAGTACAGCTCTTTATTTTTATAATCGATCAATAAGTACAAGGCAGGAATCGAAATGGTTAGAACGGTAATGTTCTTTTTATTCAGCAAATAATCAATCATGTGGAGAGTCGTTGTTCCGTCGTCAATGAAGATAACATCATTGTCCTCCACAAGCGTGGCAGCAGCTCTACCAATCTTGCGCTTCTCATCCGCGTGCAGGACTTCCCTTTTGAGATGGGACGGCTCATCACGGGATAAATTAATCTTGACCGCGCCGCCATATACCCGCTTGAGCTTATTTTCCTCTTCCAGCTCCTCCAGATAACGACGAATCGTCTCCGAAGAAACATTCAGATTCTCAACCAAATCATTCGTTTTTACTTTGCCTTCCAGGTTCAACTGGTTAAGAATATAATCCTTCCGCTCTTCACCGATTAACGACATGTCGTTTAGGCCCCCAATATATGTGCAGCATTTAATGTAATTATATGTCTTTATTTAGGCATTTGCCAAGCAGCTGTTCTCTTTTTCACTTTATTCAAAATGAGCTCGTACACGATACGAACGATAATATTCGTCACAACAATAAGTGTAGACATCGCGGCAGCGGCAGCTACGTCTCCTGCATCTTCCATATTCACCAAGGCAACAGCCGCCAAGTTCATATCCGCAGACCGGAGGAATACAACCGCAGAAACAGTAACCATGGAGTTAACGAAAAAGTACATAGCAATCTCTACGATTGCCGGCAAGGACATGGGGACCGTTACCTTCAGAAATGTTTTGTAAAAAGGTATGCGCATCGACTCCGAAACGAGCTCGAATTCTTTGTCTAGCTTTTTCAAAGCTGTCGTAGCCGTAATAAATGGAACCGCATAGAAATGCGTGATATTCGCTAGCACAATGATCGCTATCGTTCCATACATCCAATTGAACGGATTGCTTGGATCGTTAAAGAAGAAAATATAAGCCAAACCGATCACCATGCCTGGAAGCGCAAGCGGAAGCACCGAGAGGAAGTAACCAACTTGCCGAAGTCCTTTCATCGTTCTTGATTTTTCAATCAAATAGGCAAAAATGAAGGTCATCATGGTCCCGATAATTGCCGTAATGAAGGATACTTTAAGGGAATTCCAAAAGGGTTCCAAACCCGATCCCGCCACACTTGAGAAATCGAAATGCTTCAAGCTAAAGCTTAAATTATAAGGCCATACCTTGATTAGTGAAGCAAATAAAATTGTCAATAATGGGATCAAGATCGCGATGGAGATCACCCAGCACAACACACGATAAAACCTGTCCCTAGTACGTCCATCCGGAACCCGATACGGTGTCGACTTGGAAGAAAGCATCGAACGCTGCTTCCTGTCAACGAATCGGTCTACAGCGAAAGCAATGACAGCAGGAATCGTAAGTAAGATGCCTACCGTTGCACCCATGGATAGGTTTTGCTGGCCTATGACCTGTTTGTAAATATCCGTAGCTAGCACATTAAACTTTCCTCCGATAGCTTGAGGTGCCCCGAAATCCGTAAAGCTAGCTGTAAAACAAACAAAAATAGCACTGATTAAGCCATATTTAACTGACGGCAGCGTAACCGTAAGAAAGGTTTTCACTTTATTAGCGCCTAGCGATTCCGCTGCTTCATAAAGGCGCTGGTCGGTAATCGACAATGCGGTGATAAAGATGAGAAATGCTTGTGGAAATAAATAGATGACCTCAGATATGACGATACCGATCGGTCCATAAATTGGAATCCGCAGCCCTGGCAAGAGACCGAAAAACCCATTCGTAATGATACCTTGATTCCCAAACAAATACGTTAGCGCAATCCCATGCATCATTGTCGGCTCAAAGAGCGGCAGCAGCGCTACGTAATGAAAATAACTTTTGCCACGAATGGCGGTCCGGCTTATTCCATAGGCATAGGCGAAAGCGAGAGCGACCGCGATGGCCGTGGAAAGCACCGAAATCCAAATTGTATTCGTTAATGATTGGATTAAAGATGGTGTTGAGAAATATTGGATAAAGTTGGCGATTCCAATGTATTCCGCATCTTTGTTCAGAAAAGCCTTGCTGAATAGCAGAAATAATGGGATTAGTGTACTCGTTGTTAAGGTAAGCACAAGCACAATGATCAACACATTTTGCAAAGAAAAAAAGGCTCCCCAGTTACGGCGAATTGGCGGATTCATGATGACTGTTCCCTTATTCATTAGGCACCTACCATAGCTTCAGATGAGAAAGTTATCATTTTCTCCTGCGGGAATTCAACCGTAACCTCAGCATGCTTCGCAAGCCCGAGATGGTGCGAGATATGGGCGGAGACATCGACAGTTAAAAGCTCATCTCCATATTCACTTCCAAATACATCAGTTGGTTGAAGCAGCAGTCTGTAGAAAGCGCCTCTAAATTCGACATGCTTGACAATCGCCTGAATGCCATTGCTTGAGCCTGGAGCAGACAAGCGGATATGTTCAGGCCTGACAGCAAAATTCCTTTGCGATGTGTGCCCCCCTCCCTGCTGATTACCCTTCAAGAAATTAATGGATCCAATAAAATCAGCAACAAAAGGTGAGTTCGGTTCATCGTACACTTGCTCTGGCGAACCAATTTGTACGACCTCCGCGTTCTTCATCACCACAATGCGATCAGCCATCGTGAGCGCTTCTTCTTGATCATGCGTGACCATAACGGTCGTGATGCCGAGCTTTTCTTGCAAATCGCAGATTTGCTCCCGAAGCTTAACCCGAACCTTGGCATCCAAAGCGGAAAGCGGCTCATCAAGCAGCAGAAAATCTGGCGAAAGCACAATAGCACGAGCAAGCGCAACACGCTGCTGCTGTCCGCCGGATAGCTGTGCTGGATAACGATCATGAAGGTGCATCAGATCAACCAATGTGAGGACTTCCCGAACTTTCTCGTCGATATCTTTCTTCGAGAACCTCTTACCTTGCAGGCCATAAGCTACATTCTGATAAGCCGTTAGATTTGGAAATAGCGCGTACGATTGGAACACCATACCGAAGTTTCTTTGGGCTGGAGGCAGTGAAGTAATGTCTTTGCCACCGACGGTAATACGGCCATGCGTTGGTTTCTCAAGGCCAGCAATAATTCGAAGTAAAGTTGTTTTCCCGCAGCCGCTCGGGCCGAGCAGACAAATGAATTCATTTTTCTGAATATCGATATTAATCTCTTTCAAAGCGCTGAAAGAGCCGAATGATTTATCTACACCTTGAATGGACAGGTAAGCTTGTGTCATGGCAAGCAGCCTCCTTAGTCTTGATAGTTTTAGTATAAGCTTGGATTGTTATCATTTTGTTAAGCTAGTGTCTTTTCTGTGTAATTTGTTTGTTTTGGTTGTGTTTCATGCTTTCATCATTCCTTTTGATGCAAAAACGGCTGGCTGCAAGGCTTAGTTCGCAGTCAGCCGTTTTATGGTTTTCCCTTTATTTTTTCGGTTCGCTTTTCGCGTTAAAACGCTTGTCCCATTCTGCCAAAACCGCATCACGATTTTTCGCAGCGTCATTCAAGTCATTCTTAATCAGTTGTTTCACTGGATCTACCGAGTAACCATCAGGTACTTTAGCTGAATCTGTTTTAATGGCTAAAATTGCATAGTTTTTGTTGTATTCTTTCATAACGTCGTCGGTAATTGCCCAATCAAGGAAGTCTTTTGCGACTTGTTTAACCACTTTCTTTTTCATAAGTGCATTGGCTTCAACATCCCAGCCGGAACCTTCCTTAGGGAATACGACTTCAACCGGCGAACCCGCTTTTTTCTCTTGAATCCCACGGTAACCAAAGGAAATACCGATTGGATATTCGCCTGTACCTGCTAATTTAGCAGGTTTGGAACCGGAGTGAACGTACATCGCAATGTTGTCATGCAATTTGTTCATATAGTCCCAAGCTGCATCTTTCCCTTTCAATTGAACGAGGCCGGATACAGTCAAGAAGCCAGTTCCAGAAGAGGATGGGTTCGGCATCGTGATAAGCCCTTTGTATTCCGGTTTCACCAAATCCTCGTAGGACTGTGGAATCGCCAGTTTGCGTTTCTCCATCTCCACTTTGTTGACAATGAACGCAGTTTCCCATGCATCAATACCTACCCAGTGGGTTACCGAGTTTTTATCTTTAAACTCCGGAAGAATACGTTCTACACCCTTAGGTGCGTAAGGCTCCAACATGCTATTTTGATCAAGCACTAACAAGCTTGTTGCTGCTAAGCCCCATACAACGTCTGCTTGGGTATTCTCTTTCTCGGCAAGCAATTTTGCTGTGACAATCCCTGTCGAATCACGAACAATGTTTACTTTCACATCGGGATATTTCGTTTTAAAAGTCGTCAGGTACGTTTTGATTTGATCATCTTCCAAAGCCGTATACACCGTTAAATCCTTGCTTTTGGTATCCACCGTGGATTCTGCGCTTGAACTTGCTGCCGGCGTTGCCGCTGGACTTGTTTTCGCTCCGTCCGTATTTACTGCTTTCCCACCACAAGCTGCTAACATAAATACAACCGTCAACATCGCTACTGCACTACCAATCGATTTTTTCATCTTTTTTCTCCCACTCTTTTTTATAGGTATCAGTTGGTTAACATCTGCCTGATAGATTCATTATAAAATAGATTTGTAAAACCAGTATTAAATACAAGTTAAATTATTGTTTTTATATTTCTTTAGTTGTTTTTAAGTTGTTTTCCAAAATAACTGTTTTTCCATACCTATTAACAATCGTTCAATGTCAGGGAGATGAACATCACCTATATTGCCAATTCGGAACGTAGCGGCAGCTGTTATTTTGCCCGGATAGATGACGAAGCCTTCTTGTTTCATACGTGTATAGAACTCATCAAAGGAAAACACAGGTGAATCCGGATATAAGAAAGAAGTAATGATTGGCGACTGGAGCTCAGCTGGCAATAAAGTCTGCAGACCCATCCGCTGCATACCAGCAACTAATGTCTGTTGGTTGCTCGTGAACCTTGCGAATCTACGCGAAACGCCTCCCTCTTCCTCTAACTCCTGAAGCGCTTGATCAAAAGCACGAACAGTATGCGTAGGCGACGTATATCGCCACTTGCCGTTACCTTGTTCCATCGTTTCCCATTGATCATAGAGATCTAAGGACAAGGAGCGGCCTATGCCTTTACATGTGTACAAGGATTCTTTGCGAGCAATGATGAAACCAAAGCCTGGTACACCTTGAATGCATTTATTTGCGCTGCTGATTAAATAATCAATGCTTAGCTCTGCCACATCAATCGGAATACCGCCGAAGGAGCTCATCGCATCCACAATGACTGTTTTTCCGTACTGCTTAGCTATGCGAGCCACATCAGCAATGGGATTCATCATCCCCGTGGTCGTTTCAACATGAACAACAGCCACATGCGTGATGGACGTATCCACCTTCAGAACTTCCTCCATCTGTTTCACATTCACCGGCTTTGTTTCCCCTGAATCCAATACAATTGAATAAATACCGAGGACTTCCGCCATCTGAGCTATTCGTTTTCCATAAGCGCCATTCGTTAAAATGAGCAGCTTGCCGTTTCTAGGAATAACCGAACCAATCACGGATTCTACACAGAAAGTGCCGCTCCCTTGCATAAGCACGGTCGTGTAATCATCCGGTTTACTGGATGCCATCGTTACAAGGCGGCTGCGTATCGACTGAACCAGCTGATTATAGTCTTGATCCCATGTACACCAGTCGCGAAGCATGGCTGCCTTTACTTTTTTACTTGTGGACAAAGGTCCTGGGGTTAACAAAAGGTACGGATTATCTGGCAATTGATTGATGTTTATCGTCATGGTCGTTCTCCTCTTTGAAGTCTTTGATTGATAACAGGGATTAAAATATCCAACTCCCCGATTGAATCTATCACATAATGAGCGCCTTCTTGGCGAAATTTAGCTGCAACTACATCCATACGCTCTTGCAGCTTATCGGGAGGACAAGTCGCTACTTCATCTTCGCTCATGCCCAGCTCACTGCCACCCTTTACTACACCGATTGTCCAAGCACCGGCATTAACGCCTTCTTGAACATCACTCACCGTATCTCCTACTTTGATTACGTTATACATAGGGAAGACGTTGAGAGCGGCTGCGTTCTCGTACATCATCCATGGATAAGGACGTCCCGCAGGAACATCATTCGGTGTGACCAGATGGTCAGGTGCATAGCCTCGCTTTTTCGCCTCGACGGTTACAATTGCCATCATCTCAGCTGTGTAGCCCGTTGTTGAACCTATGCGGATGTCCATTTGACGCAAGCGATCTACAAGAGCTAGGGCTCCGGGAATCGGCTCTGCATATTGATGCACGACGGCAAGCATCATAGGCTCGAAATCAGCATAAAGCGCGTCAATGTCGGATTCCTGTGGAAGCTGGCCGTAACGCTCACGCCATAAGCTGGCTACCCGCTCCATTCGTAGGATTTCACGAATATGATCTCGCTTGAGCAGCCCCATCGGCGCTCTTGCCTCTTCAATCGTGATCGCAATCTCTCGTTTGCGGAAAACTTCCATAAATACATTTAACGGAGCAAAACAACCGTAATCCACCATCGTCCCCGCCCAATCAAAAACAACTGCTTGTATCATTGAAATACCTCCTGTTTGACTGATCTCATTGTTTGTTAAAGCTCAGCAATACATGCCTCCAAAATGTCCAATGCCCCACTAAGCTCATCTTCGGTAATGATCAAAGGCGGAGACAGAGTAAGAACATTTCCCTTGGATACTTTGAAATTAAGTCCTCTTGCCAAACAGCTGTACATTACACGCTCTGCCTCTTTGACAGCAGGCTCCTTCGTCTTACGATCTGTTACCAGTTCAACCGCAACGAGCAGACCGATTTGACGTATATCGCCAATAACTGAATACTTCTCCATCATGTTTTGCAGACGCTGCTTCATGAAAGCTGCTAACCGATTTGTATGATCCAGCAAATTCTCTTCCTCTATAACACGTATGGTGGCAAGCCCTGCGGCAGCCCCAACTGGAGACTTCTCATGCGTGTAGTGTCCAATGGACATCTCCTGCGCTTTGTTCAGTTCTTCCTTTACTAGCAAAGCAGCCATTGGGAAAACTCCTCCGCCTAATCCTTTGCCAAGAACCATCATATCCGGTTCAATCCCATAGTGCTGATAGGCGAACATCTTGCCGGTTCGACCGAATGCTGTCGCCGTCTCGTCCACAATCAACAAGGCGCCATATTGATCACAGAGCTCTCGCAGCTTCTGATAATAAGCGATAGGCGGAATCTGTACATCAGTATTGCGAACCGTCTCAATAACGACTGCACCGATTTCTCCATCGTGCTCAAGGACATACTCAATCGGCTTCAAGCAAAGGGAGTGAGCCTCATCTTGGCAACCAAACTCACAGCGGTAAGAGTTAAATGGAATGACATGCTCCGAACCAGGCAGCATAGGCCCTAAACCTCTGCGAAATGCAGCCTCTCCGCCAACGGAGATGGCATCTAGCGATGCACCGTGGAAGGCTCCCCACATGGATAAAGTCTTATATTTCCCTGTTACTGCGCGTGCCAGCTTCAAAGCCATGCCAATAGCAGAAGTTGCACCTGGAGCGAATAGTACCCTATTCAGTGCTCCATCGGTTAATGTGACTAATTTATTGGCAAGCTCAATGGCAGGCAAATTCGTATATCGTCTTGTGCAGAAGGAAAGCTGATCAAGCTGCTGTTTGACCGCTTCAATAACAGCGGGATGGCCAAAGCCGAGCTGATGCACGTTATTGCCATGGAAATCCATGACTCTCCTGCCCTGCAAATCTTCCACATAAATGCCCTCGCAGGATGTGAGCACATTCAAACACGGTGTTGATAAGGTTTGGTGTAAAAATACATCCTCATCCTCTTGCAGATACGCTCGCGCAGCATCATCAACTTGCTCGGTCCACCATGCTGACCGTGCTTCGGTCAAATTAATATCGCCTTCCGTCTTCATGTAGGTCTTTGGTTCATGGTTGGTTGGCATTTGGTATCACCTCATGTGGATTTGGTTGCGTCTTATTTATATCTTACACAGCATTTGTAATCGCAAGGTTAAATCCATGTAAAATTTGTGTTTTTTATTTGTTTTATTTTGTTTTAGTTGTTAAATTTTCTTTTTTCAAATGATTTCACCTAACTTTACTGTTGACTTCCTTTTATTTATGAAGCAAATTATGTATAGGACATAGGAGAGGATTATGGACAATGAAAGCGATAAAAGCGATTATTTTTGATTTAGACAATACGTTACTGTGGGATGAGCAAAGTATAAATGAAGCATTTCAAGAAACATGCCGTGTGGCTTTCGAGTCCGTCAACGTGGATCCTGCAGCACTTGAGGCTGCAGTACGCGAGTCATCTGAGCACCTATTTCGTACAATGGCCTGTTATGAATTTGCCAAAATGATTGAGGTTACTCACTTGGAAGCCCTTTGGGGACGATTCGATTCGAAAGAGCATCCATCCTTTCTGGAGCTGGAACAGCTCGCCCCCATCTATCAGAAGGACTCGTGGACACAAGGCTTACGTAAATTGGACATCGATGATCCCCAATTAGGCAAAGTGCTTGCCGAGCGATTTGCTCGCGAGCGAAGAGAGCGTCCCTTGGTTTATGAGACAACTTTCGAGGTCTTGAATACTTTGCATCACAAGTATCAACTACTGCTAATGACGAACGGTGCTCCCGATTTGCAGCAGGAAAAAGTAGACAGCATTCCTGGTTTAGCGGCTTACTTTGATCACATTCTTATCTCCGGCTCCTTCGGCAAAGGGAAACCTGATCCGACGATTTTTGAGCATGCGCTGAATCTGCTAGGTACCACTGTGGAAGAAACCATCATGGTTGGCGATAATTTAGATACGGATATTAGAGGGGCGTTAGCGGTTGGCATGCGGAATGTTTGGATCAATCATCATAACCGAACGGCGCCGATTCACAATCGCCCAAGTTATGAGATCGCCACATTGCCTGAATTGCTGGGTATTTTGAAACCGGAGTAGTAATCGATTCTGTTGCACAATATCCAATGGAATCTCTTAATTGAAGTGTTCACATGCAATTCCATTGGATAAAATACAATGCTTTTTCCGAACATGGCTCATGAATAGGCTTATTTAGGAAATTCCATTGCATAATGTCCAATAGAATGATGTATTCACGAAGGACATATTGAATTTCATTGGATTTGCTCCAATGGATTAATCCTATTTACCTCTCAAGCTCATGCATTGTTCTTTGGAACACCTTTCTATCCCAGCAATGAGCTACAGCAAAAAGAGCCTATCGATTCATCGACAGGCTCTTTTACTATATCCCTCACAAACTAAACATAAGGCAAATTCAACTCCGCGCTGCTGCTTAACCCGTCATGCAATGCCTGCCTACGAAGGACCAAGTAAAGCTCCGCTTTGGTTGAGTTATAGTATGGCAGTACGAATAAAACGCCTATTCCCAGTGCTATCGTTCCTAGAATAAACCAACCAATAAAGGAAAGATCCAACACAAACATCTTCCACTTGTGCCCGCGTGTCATTTGATTACTTAGGTCAACAGCTCTCTTCATCCCAATCCCAGGATTATCTGCCAAAATATAAGGCGTCATGCTGTACGCGTACAACTTCACGAAGCCTGGAATAATGAGCAGCAAAAACCATAAAAAATTAAGCAAGCCGCTCCAAAACATACCTTTAACAATTGCTAAGTAGTTGCCTTTCGCAAACGAGTAAACGAGGTAATTCATATTTACATCTTCTTGTGCAGCCTGTTTAAAATATTGCTGTACGCTCACTTCAAGCGGAGCCACAACGAAGATATTAAAAGCTATTGCCACTAGTCCAATTAGGACTGCGAAGAAGGCAATGATTAGGATAATAGCGAGACCTGCTCCGTCGGAGACGTCACCCATTCCGCCGCCGTTAAACCCAGGAAGACTCATTGATGTGCCTCCACCCGAATTAACTGAGCAGCTTGATACCCCTCCACTAACTACAGCTAATACCAAACTGACAAGAAAAGCTTTCCAATACGATGTCCGCAGCACGTTTTTGGCTCTGTTTTTTAACTCACTACGAGTCCAATACAAATTATTTCCCCCTAAACTTACTATATTTACCACCACTTATCGTACAGCATAAATCAGAAAAGCGATATACCCTCAGAACACTTCGCTATTCCTCTTTATTTCAGCAGCTTTTGGGCGACTATATAACCCGATCCTCCATTAATCCCGTGTCCTGGCCAAGTTGCCGCCCCCAACATATATACGTTTGGAATTTCTGTTTGATGACTGGGCTACCCGGTAGGGGACGAAACAGGTAGCTTTGCGCCAAATCATGTGCCCCGCCATACGGATCACCTGGACCGGAATTAGGATTAAATCTGGCAATCGTATCAGGCGTGACAACGGCATGGCCAATAATGGCACTTGGAATATTAGGGATATGCTTGCCTACAATCGAAAGTACTCGCTCAGTGAAACGCTCTGTTAGCTCCTGTGTCCAACTGCCATCCCCGACATCGATAAGTCCAGCGGCATCGCCGCGAGGACGACATGGTACCTCTAGCACCTGAATACGCATGATAGCCTTTCCTTCAGGCGCACGAGACGGATCCAGATTCGTGGAACAATCCACAGTGAAAGTCGGCTTGGCTGGAAGCAAATCCGCCATTCCTTGTGCAATGGCCTGTGTGAATCCATCGAGCCCATCCGTTAAATGCGGCTGGCCGACCTTATCAAAGCGGGTATCTGGCCATTGCGGCGGCTCACTCAGAGCGAGATGGATCTGTACACAGCCCCTGCCATAGCGGAACCGCTTTGCTTGTTCGAGCAGCTGTCGACTAATCTCAGCATCAGCCAAAAGTGAGAGATATAGCCGATCTGGACTTGTAGACGCAACGACGGCTTGCTTCGCCCGATACTCCTCTCCCTTCGAAGTCCGCACACCAACTGCACGTCCGTTTTTCACTTCTATTCGCACTGCTTCCTGCTCCGTAAGGATGATCCCGCCTTGATCCTGAATAAGCCGGGCAAGTGCTTGGGCAAGCTTCTCGCTTCCACCTTCGGGAATTGGCATTCCCCCACCCATTAATGCCATGGCTGTAAGAGGTACCCAAATCCCGCTGCCAACTTCATCAGGCGTACGCCCAAGATGAGAAACCCACGGCGCCAACATCGCTCGGAGTACAGGTGATTGAAAGGAACTTACGGTATTACGAGCGGTCGAGAAGATGGATGCCGCAAATTCAGAGTATCCTTTACTTCCCTTATTATGTAAAAGCTTCTCGATGATAGCTGAGGCTTTGGAGCGCGATAGATCCAAATTAAATAAAGCAAAAACATCCGCTGCATAAGGATTGAATGCCTCGAACATGGCCGCTAAAGCAGCTCCATCGCCAGGAGCAAGTCGTTCGGCTTCTGCAATTAACGCCTCGAACGATCGTGAGAATACAGCCGTTTGCCCGTCCTCCATGGAGACCCCAGTTGGCAGGTCCGTGTTTAAGTAGCGTAATCCTCGAGCCTCAAGAGCTTCACCAAGATCGGCATAGGCAGGGCCTGTCAATAGAAGAGGGTGCGCCGCTGCATAAACATCATGCTTGAACCCCGGTAAAGTAAGCTCCTCCGTACGAAGGAAACCGCCAGGACGATCATTTTTCTCCAGAACGAGTACGCTCCTCCCCACGCGTGTTAAATAAGCAGCGGTAATTAGAGCATTGTGGCCACTCCCAATTAGGATGACATCGAATGTTTTCAACTCCCATTCCCTCCTCATAGTTACTTCCATCATGGATAATACTAACCTAATGGCTGTGAAAGGTTTGCCCCTTCTTGTCGACAGATCCAATCCTATTATCCATTCGTAATTTTCATAGGTTATAATAGAGTTATCTTAAAATAAGAGGGATAGATATGACAGAAACACAACGTATCAACTGCATGAAATGCCAACACTTCTACATTACATGGGATGCCAATTTCCCTAGAGGCTGCAAAGCATACGGCTTCAAAACACAGACAATGCTCAGTCTTAACGTACTTTCATCTTCT
Source organism: Paenibacillus sp. WG02 (assembly GCF_055396115.1). Classification (NCBI taxonomy): domain Bacteria; kingdom Bacillati; phylum Bacillota; class Bacilli; order Caryophanales; family Paenibacillaceae; genus Paenibacillus; species Paenibacillus sp. WG02. Next base: position 6,455,450 of record NZ_AP036016.1, read on the forward strand.
GGCAAGCCCTGTATGAATTTTGAACCGAAAGCAGCTTCCCAACAGAAGTAATGCGAAAAAAAAGAGGCCACCCTAAGGCGCCTCCTACTTCCTTGTATTAGATGATTTTAAAATCTGGTTTCACCTTCGTGAAATTTGGATTCTTCCCGCTAACCATAAGACCCATTCCCCAGTCAAAATGCGTATTTTCAGTCGGAAAATCACTGGCGTCGCGGTATTGGAACAACACATTCCTTCTTGTTCTAGAGCTCTTATTCGACTCTGATCCGTGAATGGTCAAGTAATTGAAGAACAGAACATCACCCGCTTCAGCCACACAAGGCGTCCCCTCTTTAATCGGATATTCCTTATGATTCAAATAATACGAGCCAACATGCGGCAAGGAGCCGGTGCGATGCGATCCTGGAATGACACGCAGGCAGCCGTTCTCTTCGTCTGCATGATCCAGATGTACACTTGCAGCTAGCATAGTGTGTTTTTCGTGCGGAAAATAAGGATAATCTTGATGCATCGGGAAAGCTGCGCCATTCTCTGGCGGTTTAACGAGCATTTTGGAATGGTGCAGCTGCACGTTAGGACCAATAATCTGCGTCAGCACAGCAGCCATATTCGGATGAATCACGGCGCGCATAAACGCGGCATCGTGATAATGCACATCATGAAAACCTTTTAAGACCAGCTTTTTCAGCTCCTCTGGCGGAAGAAAGTCGCCCTGCCAGGCTGAATTATGATCATTCTTTGATTGTGCAGCACGGCTAATGATCCCCTCTACCCCTTGTCTCATTTCTTCAACTTCCTGTTGATTGAAAACTCCCTTAACAAGTAAATACCCATTTTCTTTATAAAAATCTACATCTTTTTGTTCGATCACAGGCCATTCCTCCATTTATCTGGTTGATATTTATTCGTTTTCTTATTTATAATTATAGGAAAATGAATGGCATTCTGTCTTTTTCTCCAAAGGACACCTTTTTGTAAAATAAGGACATTTTAATCTAAAGGATGTAGCCCATGTATCTATGTAAAGAAACCGATTCTATGCTTAATGAAGTCCTGAACGTCATTCATGGACCCGCCGCTTGCTTCAAAATTCAATATTGGGGAGTTAACCCTTGCCTATTTGACAATCAGCCCCATAAGCATTCGTTCTTTGAGGTTTGTTATGTCTTGGATGGTGAGGGTGAGTATACGGAAAAAGGTGTTGTCTATCCACTCAGGACAGGTACACATTTTTGTTCGAGACCGGGGATTAATCATCAAATTCGCACGAAAGAGGGCTTATTTATTGTTTATGTCGCATTCGAATTAGATGAATCACAGAGCGACGACACTATGCGTGAAGCCTTCAGCGACCTAGCTGAGCATGCCGAGGTTTGCATCCATGAAGCAGATCATCACCCAACTGCCCACTTGTGGAAGTCACTCTTGATTCGAGAAGGGAAGGGAAGCTTGCCGCCAGTCTGCGATTCCCTCACTTGCCTACGCACTGCTAGTTTCCTTTCTGACTCTATTCGGAAAAGACATGACTAAACCTTACTTTCACCGTAAAAATACACATATTCTGCTGCAGCGAGCCAAGCTTTATATCCGCGATAACTTATCCCAGCCGCTTCATCTTGGGCATGTCGCTGGCTATCTCAACGTCTCAGAACGTCATCTATCACGCTTGTTCTCAGAGGGCATTCACGAGACTTTTACCGACTTTATTCGAAGTGAACGCATACGCCAAGCGGCCCACCTGCTGCTGACAAGCGAGCTTTCCATTAAAGAAATTGCCGAAGTGACAGGCTTTTCTTCTGTGCATTATTTTTCACGTACTTTTATGGAAGAGAAGAATCTGCCACCAGGCAAGTTCCGACAGCAGGAAAAGAATCTTTTGTAAGGTTGTAATCATGCTAACAATCACTTTGCTTCCGGCAGTCTGTAAGCTCGCCTTATAACGTTGAAAAGTCTTTCTCATTCCCTCAACAATTCATCGATCTGTTGAGCCGTTTCGTGCAGGGCCAATTCCAGCGGCAGTTCATTAACCAATATTTTTTTCACCATTTGAGAGATCTTGACGTCAATTTCATTCCATTCTGGAACCGGAGGTCTGGGATTGGCGTGCTGCAATTGCTTCACATACATTTGGTTAACCGGTGAAAGCTTGTCGGTGTTGAAATTCTTGATCGATGGAATTAAGCCTGTATGCGCCATAATTTCCTGGGCTCGCTCCGATACCAACCATTTCATAAAAATCCAAGCTTCCTTCGGATGCGCTGAATTTTTGAACAGCACCAGATTTTCGCCACCGATGATGGAAGTACCCGCGTTGATGTCCGAGGGGAATAATCCAGGCATCGTATCCGAGAGCCCCTCCCGATTTTCATCGTTATCATTTGCCGTATAGAACCAATGTGCCTCATCGATCATTAGAATTTTACGTGCGAAAAGCCCATCCCATCCGCCAGGCTGTCCGCCTATAATATTAGGACTTATAACTCCTTGGTCAAAAAGCATCTTTATTTTATTCATCGCTTGAATACTTTGCTGGCTATCCAGATAGCCGCTTGCCCTTGTGTAGGTAGGATCCATAAGCTGCCCACCGAATGTCCAAAAGTACGGCAATATTCCCCATGGGCTCGAACAACAAATGCTGATGCCGTAGAGACTGGAATTCTGACGTTTTAACCGTTCTGCTGCCTGAATCAATTCGCTGAAGGTATTAGGCGGATGGCTTAAGCCTGATTGCGCAAGCAGAGTTTTGTTATATATGGGAACCATGGTTGTTGCATTTAGAGGCAAACCATAGTATTTGCCGTGATACTGATTGGTTTGGATAAGTGATCCGGTGAATTGATCTTTAATATCTTGAAAATCTGGCAGTGAGGATAAATCCGCGAGGGCCCCATACATGGCGAATTGCGGCACCCAAATGATGTCCATGCGCATCAAGTCTGGCTGCTTGTTATCGACAATCGATGCGACGATGTTATCGTTCAACTGATCCGTGTAATTTTGCCTAACCGCATTAATGGATATATTGGGATATTCCTTTTCGAATAAAGGCAAAACCTCGGACGTGAATACTTTGGTTTCGATATCGCTGTATGTATGCCAAAATTGCAGAGTAACTTTATCTTTTGACGTTTCCTCTTTCGGCGAGGAAGATGAATCGGATACGAGCGAATAATTCGAACAGGAGGTTAGCAGGAGAAGGGCGGCGGCAGCGACAACCGCAACAATGCCATATTTCATGATAGTTTCCACCTCGATTTATAAGCATTATTCCGCGATTTCCTCATGATTCTTCGTCTCTCCTGATCTTTGACGATGCTCGGCAGGCGTACAGAGCATTTCGCGTTTAAACAGCTTGAGAAAATGCTTGGGGCTGTTAAAACCGGATAGCACGCCGACATCGTAAATTTTTAAGGCCGTAGTTTCGAGCAGATGCTTCGCATAATAAATACGTAATCGGATAAGAAAATCGATAAAATTCATACCGGTTCTTTTTTTGAAGAGTTCACTAAAATAATTTTTGCTCATGTGCACTTGATCCGCGACTTCCTGCAAGGAAAGGTTGCGCCGGTAATTTTCCTGAATGTAAGTTAAAGCGATTTGGATCGCATGCAGTCCTCCCGTTTCTTCTACAACCAAATGGATCGGCGCAAATTCCCAAAGAGAGTGGAATTGGCTTTTCAGATCCTCCATTACCTCATCCAGCGTGTATGCGTGCTGAGTCTGGTGCAGATTGTTCATCAGGCTCAGCATTTTCTCCTCTGCCTTAAGATGATACTGATTCGAGAACATCATGATCAGAATGCCATTAGCTTGTGTCATGATATCAGCCGGAGAAAAACGTTCAGTTCGCCATAACGCAAACAATTCCCGCAGCGCATGTTCGCTATTGTGACGATCGGATACGGCGAGCGCGCGGGAAAAGCGGTCACGAATAACGATCCATTCTGGAATTTCCGAAGTGCTAGGGAGGATACCGACGGACTGAGAATTGATAATTTCACCTGTGTAACAGCTGCCCTTCCCTTTGAAAAAAGCTTGCAAGAGCGCATGTTCCGCCCAACCGAAAGCGTCTGCCAAACGATTCCACTGATGGAAAAAGGGGCTTATTCCTACGGTGAACCGATACTCCTGTTGTTTAAGCAGGTTATGGTAAGACAGGATATCCGCTTCCGCTTTTCCGTTCCTATAGGCCATGACGAGCACAATTTCATTTTCCTTCATGATACACACGGTCCCGTAATCACATAAATCCGCAAGCTTCTCGGCAATGGTTTCGATCCGGTTCATTCGATCCTTAGCATCGAAAGAGGGGGAGGCTTCCATCCGCCAAATCGATAGCTGGAAGGGCGGTTTCATGGACTCTGGAATCCAATTAAGGTCAACGTCCTCACCTGCTATGGCTTTTTTGATCTGTTGACCAAAAACGTGAAGTTTTTTCTTTTGCATTTCCTGTAAATAAAGATCAGATTTTTGTTCTTTCGCTAATTCCTTATCTAATTGGGCTTTACATACGCCTAAAAGCCTCTGCAAATCCTCTGGCTCCATAGTCGGCTTCAACAAATAGTCCACAACAACCCCCAGCCGAACCGCTCTGCGGGCATATTCGAAGTCGTTATAGCTGCTGATAAGGATGACTTTGATGTAAGGTCTGATTTCCTTGGCGAAATGAGTCAATTCCAAGCCGTCCATAATGGGCATTTTGATATCGGTGATCAGAATATCGATCTGGTGCCTTTTGATCAGCTCCAGTGCGGCTTCTCCGTTATTCGCCTCCCCTACAAGTTCAATTCCTTCCTCATCCCACGGTATACAGGAAGATAATCCGAATCGGATCATCGCCTCGTCATCTACAATGAGAGCTTTATAGGCCATATGAGATATCTTCCTTCCACACCAGCTTTAGTTGAATTTTCGTCCCCTGTCCAGGCTCGCTTTCGATACTCACTCCGCTTTCGTGACCGTAATAGAGCTGTAACGTTTCATGTACATGATACAATCCTATACCGAACATCCCGGATTTTGAAGAGTTTCTCGTTTGTAGAAGCGATCTGATTTTATCTTCAGAAATTCCGATCCCGTCATCCTTAATGACGATCAATAAAGTCGAGGGCCATTCTGAGTAAACAAGCTTTAAGCTGATCGTCCCCCCATCGCTTTTAGGGGCTAAACCGTGGAAAATAGCGTTTTCAACGATTGGCTGGAGCAGCATTCGAGGGATCGGGATATCGAGCAGTGATTCTTCCGCCTCTATCTGTAAATGCAAAACGGGGCCATAGCGAAAGCGCTGAATGATCATGTATTTCTGGATCAAATCAAGTTCCTGACGGAGTGTGCTGAACATCCCCTTTTTCCCCATACTGGCTTCCATCAGCTCCACAAGCGAAGCGATTCCTTTATAAGCCCCGTCGTAGTTGTGAAGCTTAATCATCCAACGGATAGTAGACAATGTATTATATAGGAAATGCGGGTTGATTTGATGCATAAGCACCCTGATTTCGGCTTCCCGCTTCTTAGCGCCGGCCTCGTTGACCTCGTGGATCAGAGATTCGATTTTATCGGCCATATGGTTGAAGCTGAGGCCTAATCTGCCTAGCTCGTCACGAGAACGAATCCGGGAACGCGCTTGAAAGTTGCTTTTCTCGATTTCCTTCATTTGCACGGTTAGTTCCTTCAGCGGCTTGGTAATTCGATTGGAAAACAGAAAACCGATGAGGAGAGCAAAAACAAGAAAAAGGACTGTATACACCGTTATTTTATGCTGCAGTGTTTGGATATCGCCTATAATTTCCGATACAGGGACCTGCCCGACAAGCATCCAACCGTTGTTCATCTTGTGTGAAATGAAGTAGTGGTTCATGCCGCCGATGGACATCTCGAATTCCTGCTCCTCCGTCTTTTGCTTGAGAAGCTTCGTACGGATCGCCTCATCGGCGAGCGGTTTCCCGCAAGTATTCGGATCGGGATGAATCATGACCGTTCCTTCCGAATTGACAACGAAAAAAGTGCCTGTCTTCCCCAATTTAATTCTTTGAATCGCATCCAAGATCAGCTTTCCGTCCAAATTGACCGAAATGACCCCTTCTGTTCCCCGAGTCTTCAAATTTCTGAATGGTTCTACGTGCGTCAGGACCAAATCGGTATTTTCCCCTCCGCCACTGAAAGGATCGTAATTTAAGGGCAGCCATAGCTCGTTGGTCCTGTCGTTAGCTACATCACTGTACCATTGATGGCTTGAGAGCGTATACCGTTTTACTTTCGAAGCGTTGAATGACCCGCTGCCCCAGCTGTCGCCTCTTTCCTTTAAAATATAAATGCTTCTCACAAAGGAGCTCGTATAGATTGAATTGTTTAAGGTTTGCCCTACAGTGCCCAGAATGGCAAATTTTTCATCTACCGTCAGGTTCCCATGCATTTCGCGGTCGACAGCTTCCTGCAGTCTGGAGTTCCGGAATATTTGCTGCCCCATGTCAGTTCCGACCGTCAAGATTAAGGATAAATAATCGGCGGTTTGCTTGGCTCCTTGCTGCGTAGAAGCCCTTACTTGATTGCCGATAATGGAAACAGTAGAGCCGAAATAAGACGTACTGATAAAAGTGGCGCACAATATGAGCAATAGCAGTACCATCGTAATCAGTTTAGTCGAAACTCGCTCAAATAAGAGTTCCTTGATCCATTTTCGCATGATGGGTTCACAGCCGTTCTTACATGATAAGTAGCCATATTATAACATAAGCTTCCCAGATCAGGAATCGAGTAAAAGGGGGTCGGCTGGCCCCCTAATCTTAAAGCTCTATCCACGCTCTTGTAGCCGAAGAGCGGATGATTGCGTCCAGCACACGCTGGTTCTCATATCCATCCTTAAAGCTAGGTGCACCTGGTACCTCCCGCCAATGAAGGAGATCCAGAAAATCATCCAATTGATTCCGCCTAAACTTACTTGGCACTTGAAGCGTCTCATGAACGGCTCGTTCTTCGCCAGGAACAATGCTCCAATAGTCCAACTGCTCCGGCCGCTCACAACACACGCGAATGGCCCCTTGCTCACCATAAAGAGTAACCTCCAATTGGTTGCCACATCCAATCGCGTTGCGGGAGGTTTGGAAGACGCCCTTCACTCCCCCTTCTAGATCAGCTTGGAAGCTGGAGAAATCATCTACGTCCACCTGAATAAGCGTATCATCTGTTTTTGAAAGCTTGCGCTTCTCCACCATCGTGCTGAGCTGTCCTGATATGGATGTGAATTCGCCCACCAAATATCGGGCACAATCGATCATGTGAGAACCTAGATCCCCGAGAGCGCCCGTTCCCGATTCCGTCTGGGAGAATCGCCAGGAATAAGGAGTCTTAAAGGGGGCTGCTCCCCACTCCTGCAAATATTGCACGAAGATATGCTGGATAGGCCCAAGCCTGCCGTCCGCCAGCAGCTGCTTGGCAAGTCGAAAGGAGGGGACATACCGATAAGAAAATCCCACCATACAAGGAATGGGATGAAGATCGTAAAGATCTTTAAGTTCCTTGGCTTCCTCATAGTTACGGGTAAACGGCTTCTCCGACATCACAGGCTTCCCATGAGCGATACATAGCCTCAGAATTTCAGCATGGTATCGATTAGGAACGATCGAAATGACTGCATGCACCTTTGGATCTCTAATAATGGCCTCATAGTTTGTATACAGCTTATCTTCGTTGATTCCCAGCTCTTCTGCCACTATACGCATTTGTTCTTCATTCACGTCGCACAACGCTTCAATTTCCACATACTCTAACTCATTTACTAACTTTAAATGATGCCGGAACATGCCGCCCAAACCAATCATGCCAATTCCCATTGAATTACCGCTCATAGGGTAAGCCTCCCTTTAGTGCTTAATCCGTACTTTGTCCACTCTCCCGACCTAACCGCTAGTTGAAATCCCATGCTTCGTCTTGATATATACCATCGACCAATAAGCAAGGAGCGGCAATGTGAAACGGATATATCGGCCGCTATATTCATCTTTTGTAACCCATTCATACGCCAGCGGTTTTGCTTGAATCGTCGAATCGTCAGGGGATGACCAAAACACACCTTCAATTTCTTCCAGTACTTCTACTGTCATCTCAATATCCGTAAGAACTGGCGGCGCCTGTGTCTTTCCTTGATGCCAAACATCATTGTCCAGCTCGTATAAATTGATCGCATGCATAATTGTAAAGCCAGGCTTCTCCTTCACAATCGTCCATACGGAGTTCAATTGTTGGTTGGGAGAAAACTGATAGCCTTCCTTCACGAAGGATACTTCGGTATTGATCCCGCCTGTGAACGTCATCGATATATCTTCTAACTGAAGGTCGAAAAGCAGATTGCGATACATCACGATAAAATCGTAATAATGGGTTAACGTCTGTTTAAAGCTGCTGGAAATCGAGCCGTACTTCGGATAATAACCCTCAGTTAATACATTCTCATGTTCGCCCAGCAGAAGGTGGTATCCACCGCTTGCAAAAATGGTGGCCATCGTTACCGTTGCACCAATTTCCGCTTCTTCCTGCGCAATTGGACGTTCAGGATGGAAGGCAGGCAGGTAGGCAGCAAGAACCACTTGTTTTCCAGACAGTTCCCTTGCTCTGTCGATAAGCTGCTTGATATCTCGCAGATGGGTCATCGGATCCCAGACCTCGATATAGATCACATCTTGCTCTGCGCGGGCCGTGGTATGAACAGGATAATTACTGACATTGTTAAAAATCAGCCCTACCTCCGGCCACTTTTGCGCTACAGCTTCCCGAGTTCGATTAATAAATTCAGGATACAACTCTTTTAGCGATACGACTTCTGTTTGATTATTTTTTCTGCGGATCGCTTTTTTAGGCAAACCATATTGATCTAAATGAAGTCCATCAAAGCCCATTTCTATTACCTTTATGAACTCTGCAATGATATGATCCGTCCATTCCGATTCAGCACAAATATCCATAATATAGAAAAAGTTGCCTAACGAATACGGTTCCCCATCATTCCTATACAACGCCTGTTCCGGATGCTTCTCCAAATAGTCTCGTAGGCTCGCATATACAGCAGCATAGGCAATCGAAGCAATGCCGTGCTTTCGCAAACCCTGCATTTTCTCGCGAACAACTCCGAGAGAGATGCGTCTATTTAATGGATCAGTAAACTCATCCGTATCCGGAATCAATTGATCATGACGATACATCCAGTCATAAAATTGAACAATATTAATATGGTTCTCGTTTAAAAAGTCAATATCCGTGCTATCACCCGCATCACCAGGCGCAAAATCGCTTAGAAAGCCGTATCTGGGCGCTTCATTCCAGTGCGCAGCCACGTCAAAAGCAGTTTCCGCTTCCAGCGTTCCGCCATGTTCATCTGTTGCAGTGACAAAAACTCCATAAGCGCCGGAACCATTCGTCTGAGCAGGTATTACGAAGCTGATCTCCGATTCTCCTGACTCTGCGCATGCAAGCTTCCCCTCTCCCTTGAGAATAGGGCGATCCAGCTCAAAAAGGGTCCATTGAAAGGCCAGCTTAGCTTGCTGGTTTGTCCGCAATCGTAATTGCAAACCAATTTCTTCACTGGGTTTATATTGTGCTTTACTCGGAATAAGCTTTAAGCGATTCATATCTGTCATTTAGTATTTGTCTCCTTCAGTAGATATACTTTTGCATCAAAAGGCTTAAGTTCAATAGACGAAATCGGTTCATCGGACCTCACACGATAATGGGATATTTCTTACGAAGCTGCATCAGCTTTTGGTAATATCTGAAAACGGAATTGGGATCTTGAAGCGCCTGCTCGGCGTTAATGGACCGATAATTCGGATTCACTTGTATCCACGGAGTAGCGGTGGTGAATCCGGCATTCTCGCTGCTGTTCCACGCTTTTCCTTTCAACTGCTTTTGCCATTTGGTCATTTTCGCTTTCAAATCAGTTAGCTTCCATGGCTGTAAATCCCATTTGCCACCAGACCATGCCTAACTTCCTCTCCTCTATATCAAATGCATTCATTACTTAGATTTTGATACTTCCTTCGTTAAGATTCGATTGCACAAACTGCCTTTGAAAAATAATAAATATGACAAAGATCGGAATGAGTGAGATGATTGAACCCGCAAAAAACTTGCCGTATTGAGTAGCATACTGACCCCGAAACAATTGCAGTCCAATCGGCAGCGTACGGTGAATTTCCGTCTTGATCAAGGTTAAGGCGACAACGAACTCATCCCAAGTTCCTGAAAATGAGAAAATTCCCAGCGTCCCCAGAGCTGGAAGCGATAAAGGTAAATAAATCGTCTTAAAAATGGTCCACCTGCTTCCACCGTCCATCACGATCGAATCTTCCAATTCAACCGGAATGCGTTCAAAAAAGCCTCTTAAAAAGAACGTGTTGCCTACAACTCCTGTGCCTACATAAATCAGAAACAATCCGGTGTAGTGATCAACTAAACCCAGACTTTTGATAATCGTGAACTGCGGGATAATACTCATAATGGAAGGAACGAACAGCGTAAATAAAAAGATCTTAAACAGCATTTCTTTTCCGGGAAACGGAAAACGCGCAAACGCATACGCGGTAAGTGAAGCTACAGAGATAGATAGAATCATGGTCGTAAAAGAAACAAACAGGCTGTTAAGAAAATATCTTTCGAAATTGTTATTGCTCCATACATTTAAATAATTCGCGAAATTTTTGCTTTGCTTTAAGAGTGTTTCAGGCGAAGGCAATGTATAATTATCCGCAGTGAGTGATGTAAGAAACATGTATAAGAAAGGAACAACGACGATAGCAATGCATAAAACAAGCAGCAAATAGGTCAAACTTTTTTTAATATAGATCATGGGTGATTGACTCCTCCCGATTTCAAAAATACCTCTTGCGCCTAATATTCAATTTTCTCTTTCCCGAATGTCCTTTGAAATCCATAGGTAAGTACAAAAATGATGATTCCCAAGACCATCGCTATTGCAGAAGCATATCCAAATTCAAAAAAATCAAAAGCTTGCTTAAATAAATAGCTGTTAATCGAGTGGGTTGTATAAAGCGGATCTCCGCGAGTAATTAAGTAGACCTGCAGGAAATAACTCATACTGCCAATGATTAAATTTACGAATACAAAAACGGTCATCGGCTTCATGAGCGGCAATGTGACATAGAAGTAAGATTGTACTCCCTTGGCGCCATCAATTTCCGCTGCTTCGTAGAGAGATTTAGGAATGGATTGCAAGGCTGCCAAATAAAGCACCATTACATAGCCGATTCCTTTCCAAATACTGACTACCCAAACGACTAAATTCGCCGTCCATGTGTGCTGCAGCCAGTCCACCGGGGTAGAGAGGATATGTAGGTTAACCAGCAGCGTATTGATAAATCCACTAGAGCCGGATTCAAACAAATAGCGGAACAAATAACCGACTACAACCCATGAAGATATGACAGGCACATAGTAGATTGCGCGAAAAAATACCTTGAAACGGATAAATTTCAGATTGATTACAATGGCAAGTATAAGGCCAATTAACCATTGTCCCGGCACAGTAACTAAAGCAAATACGATTGTATTCAGAAGAGCGCTATAAAACTTAGCGTCATGAAGTAATTTCGTATAATTATCCAAGCCCAAAAATTCGCTCTCTGAAGGATTGATGATGTTATAGTCAAAAAAACTCATATAAATCCCTTTTAACATCGGATAAAATGCGAAAATTAACGTCAGAACAGTACCTAGTAAAAGATATGGCGCTACATCCCTGTATTGCCTAATCGCTTTTCTCATTGATAACGCTCCTTTCCCATAACTTGGTTCACTTCTCTATTGATTAGGGCCGACCAACTTTAAATTCTCTTTGGCCAGCCCCGTTTTTATACTATTTATTTGGCTTAAGAAATAATTAATCTGTTAACAATGCGTCGATATCCTTGGCAGCCTTATCCAACTCATCCTTAGCTGTGCCTTTTTTCTTAATAATCGTTTCGAAGGCCAAACCAAGTCGATCACTGATTTTGGACCATTGTGCGCTAGGTGTTCTGGTATATGCACTTTCCAATTCATTAACGAAAGTTGGGAGGTAGTACACATCTTTCAATTTATCAGAGGATGCAGCCTTTTTAACGGTAGGAATTAATCCAACAGATGCCATTTTCACTTGCGTTTCTTCTGATAACATGAATTGCATAAATTTCCAAGCTTCATTCGGATGTTTGGAGCCTTCGAACATGACGAGATCCTCGCCGCCTACAACGGAATGGCTTTTTCCGTCAGGTCCTGCAGGCATTTTGGCAGGAGTCATCGTATTTTTCACACCGTCTCCTAAGATGCTGAAGAACCAAGGGCCGTCATTAACCATCATGTATTTCGCTTTAACTCCGCCATCTTGATCACGCAAACCATCCCATGTTGAAGGCTTGCCACCAGTAATTGTCGGAGCCACTAGACCTTCGTCATTCCAACCTACAACCGTTTCCACAGCCTTAATGCTCTCTGGACTATTTAGGAAGCCCGTTGCTTTGGAGTACTGATCGTCGGTGATTTTACCGCCTAGCGTCCAGAACCAAGGAAGGAAATCCCATGTACCCGTACCACCAATAACGATTCCGAACTGGCCTTTGGCTTTTAATGCTCTTGCCGATTTAACGAGATCATCCATAGTCTTAGGAGGCTCGGTTGTTCCCGACGCAGTCAATATTTCTTTATTGTAAATGCCCGTTCTTGTATTCGTATTCAGCGGTAATCCATAATACTTTCCTTTATAAACATTGGAGGACATCGGCCCTTCGAATACACCCGATTTAATTTGATTGAATTCAGGGAATTTCCCCAGTTCTTTTAATGCTTTCAGCTTGGCAAATTCCCCAACCCACGTAAGGTCCATCCGCATCAGATCTGGAACCGCTCCTCCAGCTGCAGCAGTAAGAACTTGCTGTTCAAGATTTTCGGTTGGCATATTCACTTCATGAATCTTAATGCCTGGATTTGCTTTTTCAAAAGCTGGAATGATTTCTTTTAAGAAGAAAGGTCTCTCACCGGTTCCTTTGTCCTTGTCCTCGCTATAAGTATCCCAGAATTCAATGGTGATCGGTACTTTAGGGCTTTCTGCCTGTTTCACTGCTTCAGCGCTTGGTTGAACGGAAGCATCAGGCGTTGTTGTTGTCTTGCTGCTACAAGCAGACAAGAAAGCGGTTGCAGCCACCGATACAATTAAAGTTTTCGATACGGTTTTGTATAACGCTTTCATTTTCTTTTCCCCCTATGACTAGTTTTGTATTACATTTTTTATTATAATGACAAATCCATTACTAGCAGATAACCCATTTTTCCGTTTTAGTATGCTATGTTAAGGATTTGTTCTAACCCTATAATTTCAGCAGTTAAAGGTATTCTTTATTCATCTAAGACAGAAAAAAAGACACCACAGTGTCATCAACTGGTTAGAATACTTGCACCGAACGACCAATGGATTTACGGAAATATCCGATAAACGTATTGAGACAACAACTACGGTCTGAATTACAAAATAGGTGTGCCGAATTACACCCGCATTGTTTTAGGCTTGCAAGCTCTTAAGCAGATCAATATTTTGTTCAATATCCGGCAACGGATTCGAATCTTTATACTGACCTTATTGGATTGGAAAAGCCGCGAAATTTGCGGCTTTTTCTTTTTCGTGTAGCCCCCCAATTCAACAGGTTGCCCTTTTAGATAGTTTCCTTTCTTTCATTATTCGGAAAGACATGACTAAACCTTACTTTCACCGTAAAAATACACATATTCTGCTGCAGCGAGCCAAGCTTTATATCCGCGATAACTTATCCCAGACCGCTTCATCTTGGGCATGTCGCTGGCTATCTCAACGTCTCAGAACGTCATCTATCACGCTTGTTCTCAGAGGGCATTCACGAGACTTTTACCGACTTTATTCGAAGTGAACGCATACGCCAAGCGGCCCACCTGCTGCTGACAAGCGAGCTTTCCATTAAATTGCCGAAGTGACAGGCTTTTCTTCTGTGCATTGTTTTTCACGTACTTTTATGGAAGAGAAGAATCTGCCACCAGGCAAGTTCCGACAGCAGGAAAAGAATTTTTTGTAAGCTCCAACCACTTTTACATCTGCAATACGACCGTTGGATTTGTTATATTCTGTAGCTCAATGAATACTAGAGCGGAGGTAGCCAAACGTGCATTTCTTTCGTCCGATATGACAGTTATACGTATCGATTTATAACTCTCTCACATAAAATAAATAGAGATAACAAGTGGGAGGTGTTACTATGGCTAGAGTAACTGTGCTAATGCCTGTTTACAACGTGTCATTATATATCGATGAATCTATTTCTAGTATATTGCAGCAAACTTTCCAGGATTTCGAGTTTCTTATTATTGATGATGGTTCAACGGACGGGACTTTAGAAAAAATTCAAAAGTACCATGATAGCAGAATTAAGTTAATCGTTCATTCTACTAACATGGGATTGGTAGAATCTTTGAATCAGGGTATCTCCTTATCCACGGGAGATTATATTGCACGAATGGATGGCGATGATGTTAGTCTGCCGCATAGATTAGAGCGTCAAGTAGCTTTCATGGACTTAAATCAACATATTGGAGTTTGTGGTGGGCAAGCCCAGTTCATGGGGAAGAATCAAATAACAAGGGTGCCACTAAGTCATGAGGAAATCAGATGTTTTCAACTTTTTCACTGTACTTTTGCGCATCCTAGCGTTATCCTTCGAAAGTCTATTATTGATACCTACGGAGTAAGGTATTTCCCTTACAAACACGCGGAGGACTATGATATTTGGAATCGTCTTGCGGATTTTACTCAGCTCACTAATTTACCCGAAGTATTAATAATTCTCAGACAGCATAGCAACCAAGTATCTGTAGCCTCGAAGTGGATACAAGATCGTAACGCCGATGCTATAAGATTGTATCAACTGCATCAACTTGATTTATATCCAACGGAGGAAGAGTACCGGTTACATTTAGATTTCTCTGACTTTAAGATTCGCGTTCATGATTTCGTTCATTATTCAAATTGCCTTGCATGGGCACATAAAATATTAGAAGCAAATTATAAAAAACAAAAATATGATCACGAAACATTAAATCGGGTCCTATCTCAATTCTTTAGTTTATCTGAATGGAATTAATCGGGTAGGAGGCTACCCATTAATTGAATAGCCGACCTCCCACACCACCGTACGTACCGTTCGGTATACGGCGGTTCCTAAGTTTACGCAGTGACTTGTCGATAATAATCTGAAAAGAATAAGAATCCGAGTCCTTTGATCGTGTTATTTCCGAGGGATTTGTTGAGGATTGGGCTATTGGAGGTTCTCCAATAGCTCTTTCTTGTGTTGGCGTACTCCCATGCTTTCTGTTTCTGGATTCCGAGTGATTGCAACATTGCGAACTTTGTCTTCACTCGTTTCCATTGTTTCCAGTAGATCATGCGGATTCGCCTTCTCATCCATTCGTCCGTTGTTTGGAGCAGTTTCTTCATGTCGGCTATTTTGAAATAGTTGACCCATCCCATTATGTAGCGTCTAAGTTTCTCCACACGATCTTCATTTCCTACTCCATTACTTCTGGATGTAAGTTCCTTTATTTTAGCTTTCATCTTTGCAATGGATTTCGTGTGAATTCTGACCCTTGTTTCTCCATTTCGCGGATAGAATGAGAATCCAAGAAATTTGACTCTCGTCGCCTCGTCCACTACCGTTTTCTCCCGATTCACTGTGAGAAATAATT
This sequence comes from Paenibacillus sp. WG02, assembly GCF_055396115.1. Classification (NCBI taxonomy): domain Bacteria; kingdom Bacillati; phylum Bacillota; class Bacilli; order Caryophanales; family Paenibacillaceae; genus Paenibacillus; species Paenibacillus sp. WG02. The sequence continues at coordinate 6,471,197 of NZ_AP036016.1, forward strand.
TCTTCTCGATGAAAGGAAGAATGTTCTCTAGTGTCCGCTCGGCGCTCCTTCTACTTTTGCAAAAGATGAGAAGGTCGTCCGCGTATCGCACAAACTTATGATCGCGGCTTTCCAACTCCTTATCCAGCTCGTTTAGCATGATGTTGCTCAGTATTGGACTTAAGTTTCCGCCCTGCGGCACGCCAACTTCGGATTCCTCAAAGTGATGTTTCACGATGACGCCAGCTCTCAGATACTTATGTATGAGCGAAATGACTCGCCCGTCTTTGATGGTTCTCGATAGCACTTCGATGAGCTTATTTTGGTTAACCGTGTCAAAGTATTTCTCTAGGTCCATGTCGACTACATATTTGTATCCTTCCTCTATGTTATTTTGGCTTCTCCTGATGGCATCGTGTGTGCTCCGCTTGGGGCGGAATCCGAAACTGTTCTCTGAGAACTGCTTCTCGTAGATGGGTGTAAGTATTTGGGCAATTGCCTGCTGGATAACTCGGTCCACGACGGTCGGGATTCCTAGATTTCTTTTCTTTCCGTTCTCTTTCGGTATTTCTACCCTTCGAACGGCATTCGGACGATAGTTTCCGTCCAGAATGGACTGCCTGATGTTCTCTCCGTTCTCTTTGAGATATTGCAGAAGTTCATCTACTTTCATCCCGTCGATACCATGAGAGCCTTTATTCGCTTTGACCTTTTTGAACGCTTGGTTCATGTTGTCTCTGCTAACGATTTCCTCAAGCAGTCCCTTCTTCGACTCGTTTGCGTTGGTGTTGCCTGTTTCAGTTATCCTCTCAGGATTGTGCACTCCCGCATATCCTTCATGTTCCGCATTATCTTTCTGCTTGGAGCCTTCTGCTCGAAGTTGGCTGCCCTTTATTCCTGTATTGGTAACTTTCATTGACTAACACCTCCTAAGGTTCAGCCCTTCCCTCATGTCGTCGACTACATCAGGTACTATGGCCTCTGCTGACTTCTCATGATAAATCTTATTTCAACCGTGATTCGAAATGATCTTCTCACGTCCATGAGATCTCCCACGGTAAGACGATTCACTTTCCTTCCATGTACCCACATCATTTACATTGGTATGTCCGTGTAGTTATTGGACTTCGTTTTGTTATGCAAACTCATCCCATACCTTATGCCTGATAATGTTCGTGTTCCTTGGGTCGGAATTTTGCCTCCAGCTTCCTTCAGATTCCACCTTACGATGGACACCCTTGCTCTTGGCTAGTGGTTGGTAACTACAAACCCCCACAGTGGACTTTCACCACCTAGTTAATCGCCATGCGTGGCGCACATAAATTAAAACACCCCTCTTCGGGGTGTTTTGTATGTCTATTTGGCACCTGCTGTATATCGATCCCCCTACATACCCCTGCTGGGCTCGAAAAAACATAAATAAAATGCTGAATGTATTTAGAACCACAAAATATAATCTACTAATGGACTGGGTTCTCCATCCGGCCGTAACCTTCCAAAAAGCATTTACAATTTTATTAGGAGGAATCTTTATGCAACTGCAGGTTGAAGAGAATGGCATTGTGACACTGACTCCGGAAGGTGAAGAACTCATTAAAGACAGCCCCATGTATAACGAAGGGTTGCGTCCAACGAGAAAAAATGAACATAACTGGACAGCTTACAACTTTGCCAGCTTGTGGATCGGCATGTGCATTTGTCTTCCGTCTTACGCGCTTGCTGCAGGGTTAATTTCTCTTGGGATGAATTGGTGGCAAGCGGTTGGAACGATTATTCTGGGCAATCTGATTGTACTCATCCCCATTTTATTAAATGCTCATGCCGGTACAAAGTATGGAATTCCATATCCGGTCTATGCTCGTCTCTGGTTCGGCTCAAGAGGCGCGCATATTCCATCGATGGCTCGAGGCATTATTGGCGCAGGCTGGTTCGGTATTAACTGTTGGTTCGCCGCAGGAGCGCTTGATACCCTTCTAGTCGCCATGAGCGGCTGGGGAAATATAGCCGGACACCTTGGAATTTCCTTTGCAATCATGTGGATCTTGAATGTCTGGATTGCTTACAGAGGACCTGATGCTATTCGCCGGATGGAATTCTGGGCGGCTCCCACTTTAATTGTGATGAGTCTTGCGTTATTGGTATGGGCTTTAACTTCTGCAGGGGGTCTGGGGTCCGATGCTATCCGCTCCTTCTAAATTGACCTCCACAGGAGAATTCATGAAAGTCTTCTTCCCATCCTTAACAGGAGCGATTGCTTTTTGGGCAACTTTGGCACTGAACATTCCTGATTTTTGTCGGTATTCCAAAAGCCAAAAAGCGCAAATTATCGGTCAAACTACCTCGATGCCTACAACAATGGGCCTGTTCTCCTTCATCGGCGTCGCCGTTGCTTCTGCCACAGTCGTTATTTTTGGCGAAGCCATCTGGGATCCCGCGGCTATATTAGCTAAATTTTCACCCTTTGTCATCTTCCTTGGAACCTTAGGGATTATTTTAGCTACAGTCACCACAAACGTAGCGGCAAATGTCATTGCACCTGCTCGCGCCGTAGAAAATCTAATGCCTAAAAAGCTAACCTACCGTACTGGCGTTATTATTACAGGTCTTGTTGCACTTCTCATGCAGCCGTGGTACATCCTTGAGAATTTTGGGAACTATATTTTCATCTGGCTTGGAACATACGGCGCATTATTAGGTCCCATAGATGGAATTGCGATTGCAGATTACTGGTTCGTTCGTAAGAGCAGAATCCATTTATCTGAGCTCTATCAACTTGACGGAAGATATTCCTACCGCGGAGGCTTTAATCAAAAAGCAATTTATGCTCTCTTAATTGGTATTATCATCCCAATAGTATGTAAATTCATAACCCCATTAACTTTCGTCTGGGACGGGGCATGGATTTTCGGATTAATCCTCTCCATGTTCTTTTATACATGGTTTATGAACAACGATGAATCTTTGGTTTCCCCTACGGAATATAAATCCGTCACTAAACATATTGGCCAAAAAACCTCTGTGTGACGAGATGCTGAAGAGGCTGTCTCTTAGGTTGCTGTGGACCTTTAGGGACAGCCTCGATTTGCCCTTATTTAGAGTGACCCTTCGGCTTTTTGCCGCTCCATCTTTCGTCTACTTTCTCGCTCACGGATTGGTATCTCGCGTCTACACTGATCCGATACTGGTTCGTCGTATTCTCGAGTGAACAATGCATTAAATACATACCGAAAATGATAACATCTCCTGCATGAAATTCCGTTGTCGCCCACTGGCCGCCAAATTTCTCCGTAATGACCAGCGGATCATCGGTATAGTGTCCAATACCGTCCCTATCCGAATCCATTGTGCCGTAAGAACGTTTCAATTCTTCGAAACGGTGTGAACCGAGACAAATAGCCAAACCACCCATTTCATACGAAACGTCTCCCAGTGGAGACCATACGGTGTAGACGTTTTGTGTTCCTCTACCCATATAGACAATGTCATAGTGGGCCCCTGTGAAATCCCCTTTACCAACCGCACGAAGCCATTTGTAATGATACGTTAACGACTGTTCGCCAAGGATTTCATCAAAAAAGCGCATGATATGATCTCCATTTAATACATTAAGCAAAGCGGGCAGATCCTCATTTGTCCCCCCCATGAAAATGCTTTTGCTGCCGTCGGCCATGACGCCCTCTTCCAACAGCGTGTCCCGATCCAACTTGCCCATTCGGTCCATTTTTTCCAAAATACTTGTTCGGGCATTGAGCACCTTATCTCGATCATGGAATCCGCGGATCAACAAATACCCATCTTCCTCCATACGTTCGCGAAGTGCCCCCACATCGTGCAAAATATCATTCGAACTTCTGAGCTCCGTTAAGTGCTGACCATCCATCTCCAATTCGCGACTGCCTACCTTCACCATCATTTGCACATACACTCCTCTGCTTATTCAAGATCAAGTCATTTCGTTTATGGCTTATGTATTAAGTGTAGGGGAAATCGACGAATTCATCCATGGATAGCTGTATTTAATTCATGTATAATTGTACATATTATGAGTTAAATTTGAGTATAAACAACTGATCTAATGTATTATAGAACGAAGTTGAGGTGGTGGAAATCGATGTCCTACATGAATATCCCGTATGGATTAGGGGAAAAGGATGTTCCCCTTTGCAAATTTATTTCCATTTGGGAAGTGCAGGCAGACGACGCATATCAAATTAGTAAAAAGGAGGGATTCGACACCCCCGGCCTGTTTATCACCTATGAAGGAAAAGGAACCCTTTCTCAATTAAATGACACCTATGAACTACACGCAGGCACATTTTTTTTCGTTCAGGAGGCAATTCCGTCTACGTATAGATGTCAAAATAATGATTGGAAGTTTTATTTTCTTGACTTTAGCAGCCTGGACATGCCGCTCCTTCTCCAGCTTCCCGTCTGTGAGATCGTTTCAACGGGTAAAATCGCTGAAGCCGTTCAAATATGTGAGCGAATGATCAACAACCTGATTGCACAACCAACTGGATACGCTTACTCTGCTAACATACTGCTGCAGGAAGTACTACTCCTTTTCGCCCGAGAGCAATCGGTTGCGTCTGCCTCCCGTCATACGGAGCTCGACAAAATACTCATCTATATACATAAAAATATGGCCAAACCGATCCGAGTCGAAGAACTCGTACAACTTAGCGGCTTGTCCCGTACGTCCTTCTTTACCCGTTTTCGTTCCATAACCGGACTATCCCCTAGCGATTATATGTTGAAGCTAAAACTAGAGTCGGCGAAAGTATCTCTCGAGACGACAAATTTATCAGTTAAAGAAATCGCAGCTAACCTACATTTTTATGACGAATTTCACTTTTCTAAGCTGTTTAAGAGAACCTGCGGCCTCTCCCCAAGCGCATTTCGCCGTCTGAACGATGATAAAAAAAGATAGTCACCCCATAGGGACAACTATCTTCAATACTAACCGTCTGCTCAGATCTAACCATCAGTGGGAAACCTTATAACTGAGGGTTCTGGTGCAAGGATTAAAAAAATTCACAGTTACCCGACAAACTATACTTTGTCTATGCCACTAAACCAAATATCTTATTGAGCCATTCAACAGCTGAGAGGACAGACGAATTATCATCAGCCTGCCCTTTCCTTATCATATGCAAGGCCTCAATTCCCTTTACGTCTGATCCGCTGTAAGAAACGATTTGAACCCAAGATTTGGTTTTGTGATTTTCTTTATGAACCGATGATCTTGCTCCACAATGTTGTTTAGATATTACACGTGGGATTTGAGTATGTCGACAGGACAAAGCCTTTATAAAGAAACGCTTAGCTGCCTGCATATCCCGATTTTCAGATAACATGAAATCAATGGTTTTCCCCATAGAATTAACTGCCCGGTATAGATACTTCCACTGACCTTTGACTTTGACGTAGGTTTCGTCAGTCCTCCAAGAATCGTTTGTAGGTTTCAAAAAGGGACGGATTCGTTTGTCGATTTCGGGTCCAAATTCATGGACCCATCTCATGTTCGTTGTATGAGAAATCTTTAATCCTCGTTCGTTCATCATTTCAACTATATCTCGATAACTTAAACAACAAAGTACTTGTCTTTGAGATAACTCTCTCCACATCTAATTAAATTTTTACTGTAACAATTTTAAAACTCAAAGTTGTAGCTACGGCACGTTGGTGTCCTCATTTGTGCTGTCATTGCCTTTGTTAGTTGTGCTGTCCATTACCGTTATTATCGTAATCTTTGTTATTTTTGTTATTTTTTTTATCGTCGTCATCTTCGTTGTTGGTTTTGGCCTTTTGCCCAGATATAGTAACGGTCAATGCTCCGAATTTACCTGAGCCATCTTTTGCAGCAGCTCTGGTGCGGTTGTCTCCACCCCAACATTAATTTCTGCCGCAGAAGCATATCCATTAACCCCGACTAAAGCTTCAAGCTTAATAAATTGTGCCATTACGGGTGTAAAGGTAACCGTCTTCAGCAAAGCATTATTATCCCAATTACCATGTACAACCTTCGTGAAGTTCAAACCATCATTGCTTACATAGATATTGTATTCAGTAATGATCCCATTTGGGCCGTCATTTCTTGGAAGGTACTTTAAGCTACTAACATTGTAGGAACCGCCCAGTTTTAGTGTTAAAGCCTGTGGTAGATAATCATAAGGACTCCATGATGTATGCCAAAGCGTTCCTGGATCGCCATCAATAGCGTTTGTAGCCGGATTCCAAGTCTCTTGCGCACTTGTTGCAGAGGCAGTCATCTGTGATTGCGGTATATCTTGACTAACGGTGAAATGGATTGTATATGTCTTTGTTGTAATGCCATCTAATGCTGTGACCACGACAGTTGTTGTTCCAGGCAAGCTTAAAGCTGGTTTCACTACTGCATTTGCTTGATTTTCAGCTTTTACTGTTGCGGCTACTGTTGGAACTATAGTCGTTCCAAAGGGTAATTCTATGTCGTAGCTTTCAATATTTCCAGTGAATCCGGTTATCGTTGCTCCATTTACTGTTAAATCAGCCAATGCTGCCTCTGTCTTTGCTTCCGGCACAACAGTAAAATAGATTGTATATGTCTTTGTAGTCCTTCCGCTTTCTGATGTTACGTCTATTGTCGTTGTTCCCGGTAAGCTTTTAGCTTTCGTTTCTTTTGCTTTAGCTCGGCTGTTTATAGTTGTTGTTGTTGCTTTAATCTTAGGTACTTTCGTTGTACCGTACGGGAGTACAATAGAATAGTTTGTCTCATTAAGCGCAAAACCCTTTAATGCCTCTCCATCCATTGTTATACCGCTTAATGTTGTATTCTCGCTTGTCTCATCCAGCTTGACGATTGTTGATTCTCCTGGATTAAGCGTTAAGCTAAGTGCTCCAGTCGCGCTTGTTGTGGTGTTGGTCCATAAATCCGTTACGGTATAATTTGTTGTTCCGTTTAAACCAGCTCTTGATAAATCTATAGTTTTTGTAGCGCTTGAATTTATATCATAATTGAATACGGCAATATAATGCTCTCCTTTGTCATCAAGTGTAAACGTATCAGCTGCCCCTACCCCAGTATTGCCTTCAACAGGTTTGAACGATTTGCCTCTCTTTGCCAGATTATTAATGTTTGGATTTGTCAGGTATATTGACGCCTTGTTTTGGGCATTTACATCACTCAAATCATCACCATCCAAGAAAACAGTCCCGGCAATGGCAGCGCCGTTGACTCTAGTTTTGGCGTCGGTATCGCTATATATGGCCCCGGAATTACTCTTATACAGCACCATATTATCAGGATCATTATAATTGTATAATTTTTCATTCATCCACCAACCATAGGATACGGAGTTCAACGTGTATTGCGTCTCACTCACTTTCCCAAAGGTATCAGTTGCAATCCGTCTCGCCTGCCCATATTGGTACGGGAACAAAGGTGCAATAGATAGACTTATGAACATAGACCCATTAATTTGGTCTTTAATAGATTGCATGCCTTTATTATATGCCTGAATACCAGTTTGAACAGTTGGATCGTAATGTATGCCATTGTTAGAACCACCTTCAAGGGAACCATGGGTTAGAAAATCCAATTTAATATACTCAAAACCTTTACTTTTCAAGTATGAAAATTTGTGATTATTCATTTCTATTGTTCCAGGGTGCGTCGGGTCGAGGGCAAAGGCCCCATCAAGCGATATGGGTGTACCATCACTCTTTCTCATCACAATATCACTATATTTATAGTTCGTTCCCTCAACCTGTGCATTTAGATCCGAACCCCAATACACAAAAGGTCCCCAGTAAATCCCGGCCTTCTGACCGTTATTATGAGTGGCAGTTACAAAATTACTCAGTTGCGTATCAGTAAGGTTAGTCCAATACGAATCCAGATTTACATAAGCAGTTTCGTTATTGCTAAAGTTGTTGTTCATCAGACTTTTCTTTATAAAGTTCGCTGCAGCCGTGGCCTTCGTATAATTTAACTTGGTTCCGAGCCCTCCCCAGCTATTCCATCCAAAAGGCACGCCTCCGCTCCAAGTGAACTTTGGAACTTGAGCTGCATTTTCATTGGCATAGGTTTCCATTCCATTTCGCCAATCCATGAAATACCCAACAAATACCTTAGGAGAGTTTATCGTGTTCCCGGTAACCTTGCCATGAGGCATCACATCGCGGGTCGAATTATAATCAGTACTCCCGCCAAACACATTTAGGTTGATTAGCTTATTGCCTACACCATTATAGTAAATGCCGGTTTTCCATGTATCATGTACAACCGACCCGATAACCAATCCATTCCTGCTGGTATTATCGTAGAAGGCTGTTACTTCATTGCTCGTTGCCGTATTATTTATCGACATTGCATTATAGCTGACCCAAGCATCGTTATCAAATGGAACCCATAACGCCCTAACATTTGAATATTGACCTATATCTACATTGCCTGTAGGATCCACTACGATGGGTGCAATCCGGTTCGCACTTAAGTTAGCACCATCTACTTCTACAAGTGTATTGAAATAATCCTCGTTAACCATGTAAAAATGCTGCTTCATGGTAGGCAGCCCGCTGCCTTCAAGTGTAATTGTTGTTTCTGAGCCTGATGTTGAAACTGTTCTAGTCGTATAATCCTTGCTTGTAATATAGTTATCCAACTGGACGCTTGCATAAAAGTTCGCTATTTTTTTAACGCCTCTTGCATAATAATTGGCTACTCCGTTGTTTAGATCATATTCAATTTTCACATTTCCATTGATGATATTAACAAAATGACTATTTGGGTAAATGACAGGTTCACTTGGATTCCCCCCAGAACCCGTCACTGGTTCGTTTGAAATGGTTATTCGATCCAAATCCGGCGCATATCCCCCCGCCTTATCAAACTTGATCGTGTTATCTCCTGCTGTAAGGGCTACAGTAGTTGTAACCGATCCTACCGTATTCCAGGATCCTGTAGATGGCGTTGTTAGATATACCACATCTGCATTATTATTTACCGTATAGTAAAACGAGCGGTTGTTATCCCCAACAATATAATAAACGTTCATTGTATAATTGCCGCTGACAGGAACATTAACATGGTTAATGATTACAGCGCCATTTCCGAGGTTATTTACCTTCTTCCCATTCGAACAACCCGCGCAATCTCCTATACCAGCTCCATTCAAAAGCGTATTTCCAGATGCTTCCGCTTCATATGATTTGTTTGTCTCCGCTGCTAGAGTTTTTGTCGGATTCATTGTAGCTCCTACCATCAAATTAGGTAATAGAAATACAAGCATTAAACAATAAAAACCCACATTTTTGAATCTTCTTTTAGCCGCCATAATTAACCTCCCAATTTTCAGAAATTTTTTCGGATTCGCCTTGTTTCTTTAACGCTTGCTGAACATGAAACATTATGTTCTGCTCAGCTTGAAAATCTTGGATTCCGCAGGTTGCAAATCTACCGTAAGCTCCTCCTGAACCTCGCTTCTCGTGCTTTCCCACAAATCGGATACGGTGTATCGTTGACTAGGATCGAGCCCCGCCCGTTCCAGAGAAATCGATTTCCTAGCAGACTGTTCCCCATCGAAATTAAAAACAGCGAGATAAACGGAATGGTCCTGGTCCGCACTGTACAGGATGAAAGTATCAGAAGCCTTGTCGCCAAAGTTCCCCTCGACAGGCCTAAAAGTTCTCCCCAAACGCGCAATATCCATGACTTCCTGATTTTGAAGCCAGGATTTGGCTCGCCAAGCCGCTTCCTCATTGCGAAAATCATCTCCCAGCAATAGCACAGTCCCCGCAATAACGGAAGCCGTCAGGCGGCTTCGCCCTTCATGCCGGGTCGTCGATTCCTGATTGAAGCTCTTATACAGCACAGAATGGTCCGGATCATTAAATCGGTACAAGGTATCGTTCATCCACCATCCGTGCGTCAGTGAATTCAACAAATATTCTGTATCCTTTATCGTCCCGAACACATCGCAGGAAATTCTACGGCTGTGGGCATACGCATAAGGAAACAACGGTGCGATGGACAAGTTGATAAACACCCTTCTTCCCGCCTCTTCCGGAGATAGCTTATTCGTCAAATAGGACAGACCGTAGTTGTAAGCGGCAATACCCGTCGTAATCTTCGGATCGTGGTGTCTTCCTTCAAGCGCACCATGCGCCATAAAATCCAACTTGATGTATTCGAAGCCTTCCGAGATAATTTTGCTCGTGAACCAATCGATTCTCTCAAGCGTTCCGGGATGCGTCGGATCGATCGCTAGCCCTCCGGCAATATCCGGCAGGATCTCCCCGTCAGCATCCCGGAGCAGAATGTCGCTGTACGTGTACTTGCCATTCGTTCCTTCGACAGTTTGACTGAACTGTGCAGGACTCCCCCAGAAAGCGAATGGGGTCCAGTACGTGCCAGGTTTGTGGCCGTTCTGCCGGACTCTGTTCAATGCATCTTCCATTTCTTCAGCCGTCAACTTGTCCCAGAAGGCGTCAAAATTGATATAAAGAGTATCCTCGTTCTGAAAACCTAGCGATTGCACTTCCTGTTTCAAGAAATCGCTAGTCGAGATATACAAGTCATAATCCAACTCGCTCATTGCTGCAGACCAACTGTTCCAGCCAAACGGAGCGCCGCCATCCCAGTTCAGCGAAGCGGCTATGCGGGTGTTGGCCCATCCATACGTCTCAAGCCCCTCCCGGTAATCTTCATAGAATCCTGCAAAAACAAGCGGAGATTCGATACGTGAACCCAACACATAGCCATGCGGTTGTGAATCGCGCGTCATTACGCCCGTTGCCCCGCCATACAATTCGATCTCATCCAGTTTTCCAGCTTGCTCGCCTTTGATCCGAATGCCTGTTTTCCATACATCATGCGTGATGGAGCCCAAGATGAACCCGTGCCGCTTACCGGGCTGATACAAGGCGGTAACTTCATAGCTTTCGGTTTCAAGCGGCAATGGTTGCGCGACATAACGCACCCATTTGTCATTATCATAAGGAACCCGCAGCACTTGAAGCTCATCCTCCGGTGCGGTTCCATTGTCAAATGACAATACATTCGTCTTCATAACTGCAATTCGGTTTAACTTTGTTTCTTCCTCATGGATCACAACGACTTTGGTCAAAAAGTAAGATGCATCCTCGTACATATAAAAGTGCTGCTCCAGATTGGGAAGGCTGGACGATTCGTGTAGAATAACCACATGCACGCCTTTACCGAAACCATCCTCAATTTCCTCAGGTTGTTCATTCATGACATGGCGTTCATAAGCTCCCGTATGATATTCCCGACCGTTCCAGCGAAAGGCGCTGCGTACTTCTTTCAATATAAGCAAACCTTGCCACGCACAAGAATACTCGCCTTTTTCCAGATCCATTTCGATGTGCACCAGACCATTATCCACGCAAATAAGTGACTTAGACTCCACTTTCATGCTCACCCTATTTTCATTGTTCACGTTCATACTTTTGCCTCCTGTTCATTGCATCTTAAGCTGCAAAATCTGCCTGTATTCACAGCTTGCTACCATTATAAAAGACTAAATAAAGCGTTTTCTATACAACGATCTTCCGATCTATATCGGGAAGTGACGTATCTTACGCATTTCGTGATAATCCCTGTAATCCTGGTGCGTACAGCCAACCATCGAGCAAAGCATCAAAGAAATTAGCATTCGACTCGGTTTTCAGGATCCTTACTATTTCTTACGAATCTTCAAAAAAATAATGGGGAAGTCTCCTTCCGAGTATCGTAATACTCGGAAGGGGTGACTTCCCCTTGTTCCCGTTCTTGAAAAGACACTGGAGGCGTTTCTACTTGCTCTCTTATGCTTTTTCTTGAATGCGGTACATCAGACTATCAAAATCGCCACGTAATGGCAGTTCTATCCCAATGTTCATTAGTGCCTTGCCTGTCCATTCTCCCGGAAGTTGCTGGATCACATACGTCTTATCGGGGTATAGTCCTTGCAAGCGAAGACGAGGTAGCGGTTCACCCAGTCGTTGCGAGTGAAGGAAGGCGAATAACACCGTCTCGGATGACTGCTTATTTACATACTGTACGGCCGTAACCCCTTGTTTCTTCAGCGCATCTAGACGGTATTGCAGACCGTATTGTACCAATGGACGGATTTCTTTGTACTGTTGGACGAAGCCTGCAGACTCCTCAATCCATTCGTCGCTCCACTCATTCAAATTAGAACCGATACCGAGCGTCCCCATCATTGCACTATGGAACCGGTATTGCAAGGAGGTTACGCGCTTGTTCATCCCGCTGATGGCTTCGGTTACCCAACAGGTCATCATCTTCGGCGCATAGACGTAAGAGAATCCTTCTTGAATACTTAAACGGTCGAATGCGTCCGTATTATCGCTCGGCCACGACTGATCTGCATAACGAAGAATGCCCAAGTCAATCCGTGAACCGCCGCCCGCGCAGGTTTCAAATGCAACATGCGGGAATCGTTCCCGAAGTTCAGCCCATATTTCATATATGGTTTGAACATGCCGGATCCAAATTTCCTTCTGTCGATTCAAGGGATGATCCTTCATCCCCGGCTGTGTAATGGTTCGGTTCATATCCCATTTAATAAATGTAATGTCATGCTTCGATAAGAGATCAGTCATGAATTCAAGAATATAGCTCTTCACTTCCGGTTTGGAGATATTCAACAGCAGTTGATTACGTAATTCCGTACGTCCGCGTGTAGGGAAGTGGTAGACCCAGTCTGGATGCTCACGATACAAATCACTGTCCGGATTGACCGATTCCGGCTCCACCCAAATCCCGAATTCCATGCCAAGATCATGAACTTTATGAATTAATTCATTTAACCCATTCGGGAATTTCTCCTTGTTCACGAACCAGTCACCTAGACCTGCACGGTCATGGTTTCGTTGCCCGAACCAACCATCATCGACAACGAAGAGCTCCACGCCTAACTTTGCCGCTCTCTCCGCTAACGCCATTTGATCCTTGGCATTCACATCGAAATAGGTCGCTTCCCAAGAGTTATAAAGGACTTTTCTTGATTCTTGACTAGGAATGACATAATCGTATTGATATTGATGAAGATGACGGCTCATTTCACCAAAACCACTTGCTGTGCAGCCTCCAACAAACGTAGGCGTTTCAAAGCTTTCGCCAGCTCCTAGCGTCCATTCACTATCAAAATCATTGATCCCGCCGGTTACTTTCACTTGATTGAATACCGTCTTCTCGACTGTGATCTTCCAGTTACCGCTCCATGCCAGGGCGCCGAACCATACATTCCCGTTCTCTTCGGTTGCCTGACCGTTATCGATCGCGAACCATGGATTCGCATGTCCATCCGTGAATCCTCTTCTGGATTCGATCACATGCTTACCTTGGGATAGCACGGTGTCACGAAGCTGGAATTCCCCCGACCACTTCCCTGTTACATGCGTCAACCGATAATCTTGCAAATGAGGGATCGACCACGCTGCCGATTGCACGTTCTCCAAGATGACGTCATGCGTGCCTGTATTTACGATTTTCGCGGAGCGTACCACCAAGTCAAACTCAGGGATAACCATATAAGATAAATGCGTTTCTAAAGGATATACCTCATCCTTCAGGGTAATAATGAGCGCTTCATTTCCATCTTGCTCCGTGATTTGATGACCTGCGTAATTCATACAGAGATCGCGTACGCCATCGTGCCATGTAACTTTGAGCGAAGGCTCCGTATAGACAAGTCCGCCCCAGAAGCTATACTCTTCCACTTCCCGCTCTACTTCTGCATCGAAGGAGCTATGAGACCGGGAACCTAGCAATGAAATGCAATCTTCTACATCAACCGAAGCTCCCCAATATAAATGCTGCAAACTCCCTTTTTCATTTAATCCAAATATATAGGACGTTTTTTTCATTTGGATCGCAAAGATTCTATGTTGTTCGTTAACCTGAATTGCCATTATAATCACCTGCTTGTTAGACTTTATTTCCACAATTCCATACGTTTTTTATAGTTGTCGTTGTACACTTGCTCCAGCTTGGACAGACCTGCTGCTTCTGCTTCTTTTATCATTTGATTGTACAAATCGGTTACTTCTTGCCCCGAAGGAGCCAATGCCATTTTCAAATAATATTTTTTAATGGTTTCGTTTACTCTTTGATCCATGATCGCTTCCGGTGTTCCTCCAGCAGGTCCTAAGCTATCGTAAGGCGCAGTGTCATAGGAGGTATCTGCCAGATTCTTAATCGCTAAATCTGTTGTAGGATCTGTTTTATATCGACCTATTAAGTCATACGGCGTTCCGTCCGAACCCGGACCATTTTTGATTGCCCAAGTCCATTTACGAATTCCTGTGCTTTTGGATGCTTCATTCCAATCTTTCGTGAATGCGTCGAGTACTTCTTGACGAGGCACGTGTTTGCCATTTTTCATATCCCAGTCTTTACCTTCAATACCCCACATCAACAAATACTGTCCTTCTTCGCTTGCCAAGAAGTCCAACATTTTAATCGTTCTAACAGGATCCTTGTTCGTTTTGGAGATCGCAACGCCATCCCAACCTAATGAGCTTCTTTGGTCCGTATGTTGTTTGATCCGCATTAACACCGGGAGCTAATACTTTATATTGATATAATTGTCTTTCGTCTTTGTTCGTTCCTTCTTTCGCATCCGCTTTGAGCAATGTATTCGGAGCGCCAACATTCCAGGACGCATTCGCTGTTGCAAATACATTACCCGCAGCAATTTTCTGCTCGTATTGTTTTGTTTTAAGTGTTGCCCATTCTTTGTCGATCAGCCCTTTGGTATATAACGAATTGATAAACTTCATCATGTCCAGATAACGAGGATCGCGAATATCTTTTTTCAATTCACCATTCACTTCATAATAAGGCTTCATGCCGAACATCCCTTTGAATGTCCATTGAACACTACCAATGTCTTCTCCGTTCAGTGTCATCGGAATGGAAGGTTTACCGTCAATCGTTGGATACTTCTCTTTAAATTTAACGAGCAGGTCTTCGAACTCCTGCGATGTAAATGGCTTGCCATTATTCACTTTGTCGCCAACACCCAATTCTTTCATGATGTCCATTCGCATCAGGAATCCGAATACAGGGTACTTCTCTAACCCATACCAATTCGCCAAGTAGTAGTTCTTTCCATCCTCGCTTCTCGTCTTTTTCAATGTGTCTCCGTACATTTTCTTGATGTTCGGACCATACTTATCGATGAGATCATTCAAAGGTATAATAGCGCTTGTCGCAATATATTTGTTCATGATATCGCTTCCACGATCCAGCATGAGTACGTCAGGCAAATCATTACTTGCCAGCATCAAGTTTAATTTCTCAAGCGGATTGCCTGTCGGTTGTTGAATTTCAACCGTGACGCCTGTCTTTTCCGTGATCGCTTTAGCAACTGGATTCGTAAATGGATCTCCTGTGTTTTTGTCGAACCATTTCAACTGAATTGGAGATTTATCATTCGTTGACGCCTTAGTTGTACTTCCTGGTGATGGTTGGTTCCCATTTAAAGCCGTCTTCTCTCCACATCCTGCAAGCATGGTTAGCACTACTGCTGCCGTCAATACTACATTTAACTTCTTCATACATTTGCCCCTTTCTAAAGTTAGCAATGATGTTTGTGCTGTGATCTAAATTTAGTATAAGAAGCTTTGACCAGTTTATCTATATCGCAATGTTACTATTCATAATGGAAAGCGTCTTTCATATTTCACTTCAATCATATCTTTTGGGAATGCGTACGCTGACCGACGTACCGATCCCTAGCCGACTGAACACCACTACGCCATATTGCTCCCCATACGTAAGCTTGATTCGATCATCTACATTTTTGATGCCGTATCCCGAAAGATTATTAGCCTTATGAAATGCCGTTTCTAAACTTCCCAATGACATGCCTATCCCATCATCAATGATCTGGAACAGGATGTCATTCTCATCTGACTTCAACTTTACGATAATATTAATCCCCGATTCATGACAAATCGCGTGATTAATACAGTTCTCGATAAACGGTTGAAGAATTAACTTTATCGTGGTGTATTTAAACAACGCTTCATCCAAATCATAATGCATGTGTAACATGCCTCTGAACCGAATCTCCTGAATGGAAATATAATTTTTTACAAGATTGATTTCCTGATCTACAAGTATGATACGCTTCCCTTTATTCAGTGAAACACGGTAATATTTTGCCAAATGGTTGACCATTTGATACACCTGTGTGCCTCCTTCCTTCAGCGCTAAAGAAGAGATAGAGGCCAACGTATTATACAAGAAATGAGGATTGATCTGTGCTTGTAGCGTCGTCAATTCCGCTTCTTTAGTCGAGATCTCTTTCACATAGACATCATCAATTAATTCTTGAATCTTGGAAGCCATCTTATTGAATGCGAACGAGAGCTGACCAATTTCATCGTGTCCCATGAACTGAACGGATACTTGGAAGTCACCGCGTTCTACCTTGCGAATTTGAAGCAGAAGCTGCTCAATTCTTTTGGTAATGACCTTCGTGGTTAAATAAATGAGTAGAATTGAAGCAGCGAACGCGATGACTGAAATCCAAATCAACCGCGTTGTAGCCTTATTCGTATTGGCAAGCAATTCGCTATAAGCTACGGTAATGACGATCTTCCAGCCGTTGCTTAATTGCTTGTACGTAAAGAATCTCTTTTCTCCATGGATCAGGCTGTCGAACTTGCCGGACGAGGATACCATTTTATTTTGGATAGGGAAGCTGTCATACAGAGATTTAGAAATCATGCCTTTATCTGAAGATGTAAGGATACTCCCATACGAATCAATGATATACACGCTTTTATTATTATTTTCCTTATCCATCAATGAATACAATTCTTCGTTGCTGATATTGATGGTTAATATACCATAGGGATGCGTCAGACTAATATAACTCAACGACCTGGCAAGCGTGATGGAATGGTCACCTGTATGCTGTTCATTCGTTTGCGTGTAAATCGTATCTCCTGCAGCTTGAATAGCCTTTAATTTAATATCATTCGGCAGTTCTTCCATGTACTTAATAAAAACACTGTCCGAATACAGCGTTTTATTATCCGTGAATATCGTAATCCCCTTTACATTAGAATTAAGCGTCATCATTTCGGAAAATGTTCGGTTAATATATTCAAAAGCATCTAAATAATAAAAAGCTCGTTCATAGTTATTCAATAAATAATTTCGAAGCTGGGAATCCATATATAACAGATTCGAAAGCTGATGATAGTAATCCAGCCGATTCTCGATATTCGCATTAATTTGATTCAATGTTGCGCTTAGATTGGAATAAGTCTGCTCTGTAATTTGATCTCTGGTCGAAGTGTAAGAATAATAAATCAACAGCGAAAACGGGATTATTGAAATCAATAGGAAAATAAAGAAGAACTTATTCCTTAACCGCAAGTTAGAGATTAACCCCATTTTGCTGTTCAAATTTCTCCAGAATCGTAACTTCTCATAAGTTCTTTCGATATTCATTGGGGGTAACTCCTTGGCTCTTTAGAAATAACGAAATAAAGTACGAGGTGCTTTCATAGCCGACCTTTTGGGCGATATCTTGAACCTTGAGAGAAGGGTCACTAAGCATTTCCTTTGCTTTTTCCAATCGAATCTTTGTTAAGTAATCGTGAATAGTCGTACCTGTCTTTTCTTTAAATATCGAACGCATATAATTCGGAGATAAATACACTTGGCTCGATAAGCTTGTAATTGTTATTTGTTCATGATACGTATTTTGAATGATCGAACTCACCTGATGCACCAACTTCAAATTTTTATCCGTAAACCGATCTTTCAACGAATCGATGGTATGCTTTAACGTTTGCGTAACAGCTTCCTCAATTTCCTGGATCGTCTTGCAATCATAAATGGAATGATATAAATCCGTTCTGGTTCCCGCATTCGCATCTGCGTTCTGAGTACGTATTTGCTCATTTAATCGATCGATTAGATCAATGGCCCAATCATAAATATACTTTTTACGGATTCGCAGACGAACTAACCTTAAGAAATATTCATGTAGAATAGGAACGATCTGATCTTCATGAAGCTCCTTAACCGCTTCAAATAGTTCGCCTTCCGAGAATGGCGGGATTTGATCACTATCGAAATTCACCTGAATATCGCTAGCATATATGACATTCCCATAGCCCGAATAAAACTGTTCACTTTGAACCTTTTTGGTATGTTCATATAACGAATAGATGTTGATAAGCTCATCGTACCTTTCACTTACCGCAATCGTTACCGTGAAAGGTAGTGTTTGTTGAATGGCTTGTAGCAAACTGTCCCATAGATCTCTATCGATATTACGCTGCTCAGCATCAATAAGAATTGCCAATTCGCCCTCTTTGAGCGATATATAGGTCCCATGAATGCTGCTCTCTTTACAGAATTGATCCGTAAAAGCACTTAGCTGAATGATGGCATCATCAATAAAAATTTCAAGTTCCTGCAAGTGATCGTCATCGATACTACAAAGCACGAGCGTGAAAGATGTCGGCGCTATTCTTCGTTCCAATCGGTAGAAGCTGTTTACTAAATTATCTTTTCTTTCCTTACTTTTTTCATACATTAATTCTTTAATAATATGGGCCTTCGTGACTTGGATCGATGTGTTCTTGAGGTGTACTTCTTCGCACTTCTCTTTCACTTTATCCATGACGATAACAATCTCTTCGAGATCAAGCGGTTTCAATAAATAGCCTACTGCCCCTACGTTTAGCGCAGATTTCACATAGGCAAACTCATCATGTCCCGTGAGAAAGACAATTTTCATCCAGTCAAATTGTTCGTTTACAAGCTTCGCTAGCTCTATTCCATTCATTATTGGCATTTGGACATCGGTGAGAATGATATCCGGTTGAATCACTTGTATTTTTTCGATGGCGTCCTTGCCATTGACGGCTGTGCCCGCAACATAGATTCCCATCTCGTTCCAGCGAATGATATCTCGCATCATTTCTAATTCAATTTCCTCGTCGTCAACTAGAAAAATGCTGTACATGATGTTCCACCCCTTGTCGATGTGCTTACAACTTATTATACCAATCTAATATATCGTTTCTGAATCCCCTTTTAAAATGAAAGTTATTTTCAAGCATGATTCGGTACATTATCATATCGACTCACTTTTTTGCAGGTTTTATAATTTTAGATATAACAAGAACTGAGAGGTGTCACGAATGCAAACTAACATGAATGTACACGAAGGAAGAGAACTCAAGATTCCTCGACGTAGAATTTGGTCCATATTTAAAGCGCAAAGATACCTTTTCCTCATGATGCTGCCTGCATTAATTTGGGCTGTTTTGTTCGCTTATACGCCAATGATTGGTTTGTACATGGCTTTTGTCAATTTCCAGCCCAGTCTCGGCGGATTTTGGTCCACTTTATTCCATAGTAAATTTGTTGGATTATATTGGTTCAATTATTTCTTTACGAACGGTGATTTTCTGCAAATTATGCGTAATACGTTGGCTTCAACGCTAATTACGATATTATTCTCATTCCCCATGCCCATTATTATCGCTATCGCAATTAATGAAATTAAGAGCGTCAGCTTTAAGAAGACGGTGCAGACCGCTTCGTACTTGCCTTACTTTATTTCCTGGGTTATCGCAGCGAACATCATTGTAACACTTTTATCTTCAGACGGAGCAATCAACGGTTTGCTCAAGTTTTTCCACATTTCGAATGAAAGCATACTGTTCTTGCAAAATGGCAGGTACTTCTGGTGGATCGTAGCCTTAGGAAATACGTGGAAAGACATGGGATATAGCTCGATTATGTACTTGGCGGCGATTTCCTCGATCAATCCTGAGTTATATGAAGCTGCAAAAGTTGACGGTGCCAATCGATTTAAGCAAATTCGTTATATTACGTTGCCTCACTTGAAACCAACCATTGTCATTCTGCTTATTCTAGCACTTGGCGGGATATTGAATGCCGGTTTTGATCAACACTTTTTATTAGGAAATGAACTTACGAAAGACTACTCCGATGTATTGTCTACCTACTCGTTCCGTTATGGTATTCAAAACGGCATGTTCTCTTATGCATCTGCAGTGGGAATGTTTAGTTCTGTCGTTGCCTTCATCATTGTAATTATCGTGAATTTCATTGCTAAAAAAGTAAACGGCCAGTCACTATTCTAGTCTACTTGGAGGGACAAGCATGAAAAGCAAAAAAAGTATGGCTGAACGCCTATTCGACATTTCCTTATATGTCTTTCTAACCTTTATATTTTTCGTTACCTTTTATCCATTTTGGAATATTCTCGTTATCTCTTTGAACGATGCGACCGACTCGCTGCGCGGAGGTTTATTTTTCTGGCCAAGAGAGGTCACCTTTCAGAGCTATGTTACGATTTTCCGAAATCCGGAAATTTGGAGCGCCATTCGCGTCACCGTACTACGTACTGTGATCGGGACAGCAATATCCATCTTCTGCATTTCCATGCTTGCTTACACACTCAGTAAGCGTCATCTGCTAGGTTGGAAATTCTTCTCGTTCTTCTTCGTACTCACGATGTATTTCGGCGGTGGACTGATCCCTACTTACATGGTTATCAAATCACTTGGATTAATTGATTCGTTCTGGGTGTTCATATTCCCAGGTTTAATCGGCGTATTTTTGATGATTCTTGTCCGTACCTTTATCGAGCAACTGCCGGTCGAAATTGAAGAGTCTGCCAAAATGGATGGCGCGAATGAACTGCAAATTTACTTTCGCATGATCCTTCCGCTCTGTGTTCCTGTTCTAGCAACAATTGGTTTATTCCTGGCCATTGGGCACTGGAACTCATGGTATGACTCCTATATTTATACCTACAAGCCAGAGTTAAAGACATTACCAGCCGTCTTGGTAAAAATATTGAATCAATTCCAAACCACAGGTATGATGTCCGACGCTCAACAGCTCGCTCAAAGCTCTACACGCGTTCCGGTATCAAGCGAAAGTATTCGTATGGCTGTCACCATGGTTGCTACGTTGCCGATCGTTCTCGTCTATCCATTCCTTCAGAAGTATTTTGTTAAAGGGATGATGATGGGCGCGATTAAGAGTTAACATTGCGACATCTTCTGAAGGGGCTATCCTATAGGTCTTTTAAGAAAGCCCCTCTGATGAGGGGCTTTTGCTATGCGTCTGACGCCGCGGTTAAGGGGAATCGTATGCTTACCGTTGTCCCTTTATTATCCTCACTCTGAATACTCAATTCCCCTTATACATATGTACGAACTGCTTGGCGATGGATAATCCGAGTCCGGTGCCGGCAATTTCCCGATTTCTCGATGGGTCTACGCGATAAAATTGATCAAATACATACGGCAAGTCGGCTTTTATCCTGCACCGAATATTTCAAACCTAGCTGCCGAAATATCACGATTTTCAAATAACATGAAATCAATCGTTTTCCCCATAGAATCATCTGCCCGATATAAATACTTCCATTGACCTTTTACTTTGATGTAGGTTTCGTCCGCACGCCACGAATCGTTTGAGGGTTTCAAATAGCTTCGGATTCGTTTATCTATTTCGGGCCCAAACTCATGGACCCATCTCATGATCGTTGTATGGGATATCTTTAAACCCCGCTCACTCATCATTTCTACAATGTCTCGGTAGCTTAAACTATATTTTAGATACCATCTCACGGTTAGTAAGATGATTGCTGATTCATATTGCTTCCATTTAAATAAATCCAATTTGGTTTCCATACTAAGTTGCTCCATCCCATGACTTCATTTTCAATTACGTTATCATGAATTAGAGCTTTGCACCACAACCTGAAAAATCACACAACCAACAAAATAATGATGGACTAACTCCGTCCCAAGTGGTATCTTATTGGTATTAAATAGTTTCGAATTTGGTATTGAATGGTGGTCATTTTGCATGGAAAAATCTCCGCTTGTCAAAGAAAAACTGATCGAACAGCTGCGCCATCAGATTCAATCCTTACAAACTGATCAACTTGTTAAGATTCCTTCTGAGCGTGATTTGGCCGAAAGCTTTGATGCTAGCCGAGTTAGCGTACGTGCTGCGATTAAAACTCTCGTTAACGAGGGCCTATTGGTTCAACTGCGCGGCAAAGGAACTTATATTGTCCCTTCTATCCTCTTAGAAACGTTGTATGTATTGTGCTCTCGGGATATTAAAGGAAATGACCCCTTCTATACGAATTTCCTTGTTGAGATCACCAACTTGGCTGCCAAACAAGCCATTAAGATCTCTATGGTTAACCCTGAACATCCTATGGAATCTTCTATTCCTAGTCCGCTTGTTATCATCGGTCAGATCGATGACGAGACATTAGATGAGCTCAAGGCAGCATCCGGCCAGCTATTTTCCATTCAACGTTATGCGCATCGCGATGATATCATCCAAATTTACTTTGATGACTATCGCATCGGCAGCAAAGCCGCCAAAACGCTTTACGACAGTGGACATCGTACTTTCACACTTCTTGGAGGACCTGATAAATACGACTCTTCTCGCTTAAGAAAGCAAGGCTTTCTAGAGTATTGCCAGCATCAAGGTGTCGACGTACAGGTCATTACCGAGAAAATGAATTGGGAAGGCGGACGGCGAGCAGCCGACACGTTGCTTTCAGTCGGTCTTACAGATGCCATTTTTGCCGTCAACGATTGGATGGCTGCTGGATTCATTCAAGGCTTACGCGAAAATGGTTATCAGGTGCCAGCGGATGTTTCCGTTATCGGATGCGATGATATTCCACTCGCTGCTCAAATTTCTCCACGACTTACGACTTTTAGTTTAGATGCTAAGCATTTAGTTGAGGAAGTCCTGCTTTCAGCGATTCATCGAAACATTTCCAATCAGACTGATTCTAAGGAACAAATCGTACTTTCGGCTGCTTACGTTAGTCGTGAGTCGGTTGCCAATATCAAACTATTAAGGGAGTAGATACCTACTATGGCCAAGCTCATAATAAACGCGGATTCACCGAAAGGCACGATCGATCGTAATATTTATGGTCATTTCTCTGAACACCTGGGACGTTGTATTTATGAAGGGATCTGGGTTGGTCTGGATTCTCCGATTCCGAACACGGAAGGTATGCGAAACGATGTGATCGAAGCTTTGAAAAAACTGCAAATTCCTGTTTTGCGTTGGCCGGGCGGGTGTTTTGCCGATGAATATCACTGGAAAGATGGCGTAGGTCCAGCTGAGAAACGTAAGCGGATGATTAATACGCACTGGGGCGGTGTCTTGGAAAACAACCATTTCGGGACACATGAATTCTTGCGATTATGCGAGCTAATTGAAGCGGAGCCTTACATCAGCGGAAATGTTGGAAGCGGTACCGTTGCTGAAATGTCCGAATGGGTTGAGTACATGACCTTTGATGGCGAGTCACCCATGGCGAACTGGCGTCAGGAGAATGGTCGTGAAAAACCGTGGAAGCTTACCTATTTTGGCGTAGGGAATGAGAACTGGGGCTGCGGCGGTGACATGCGTCCGGAATATTACGCTGATCTTTACCGCAGATATGCGTGTTACGTGCGAAATTATGGGGATAACCGTATTTTCAAAATCGCTTGCGGTGCAAATAGTGCCGACTACAATTGGACGGAAGTATTAATGAGAGAAGCCGCCAAATATATGGATGGTTTAAGTCTTCATTACTATACCCTTCCTACTGGGAATTGGAAGGATAAAGGCTCCGCAACAGACTTTGGGGAACTAGAATGGTTCCAAACCCTTGAGAAAACCTTATTTATGGACGAACTCATTACACGCCATGATACCATTATGACCAAATATGATCCTGAGAAACGAGTTGCCCTCATTGTCGATGAATGGGGAACATGGTTCAATGTAGAGCCTGGAACGAATCCTGGCTTCTTATATCAACAGAATACGATGCGTGATGCGCTCGTCGCCGGAATTAATTTGAACATTTTCCATAAGCATAGTGATCGTGTTCGCATGGCAAACATTGCTCAGGTCGTGAATGTCCTGCAATCTGTCATATTAACCGAAGGCGCCGACATGCTTCTTACACCTACTTATCATGTCTTTGATATGTACAAGGTTCATCAAGGTGCTAGCCTTATTAGCACTCATGCAGAAAGCCCATCTTATGAGATGGATGGTAAAAGAATCGATCAACTCAGCGTATCCGCCTCCTTAGATACGGCTAACCAATTACATATTTCGCTTTGTAATCTGCACCATTCGGAGCATCTTGAAGTAAACTGTGATGTTCGCGGACGTACGGTGAGATCTGTCACGGGTCGTATTCTAACCTCAGACAACATTCAATCACATAACACCTTCGATGAACCTGAAACGGTAAAACTAACGAATTTCACCAACTACAGGTTTGAAAATGATCAGCTCATCGTTACACTTCCTGCCAAATCCGTTGTCACGCTTCGTCTTTCTTAGGGAGCTTATCCGATATGGAGAGCCAGAATAACGAAATGGAAGCTATGCCTGCATGCAAAGGTTGTTCCGCAACGGTACATGTGACGCCTGAAGAAATCGCCAAGCTTTTTGGCGAAACGCTCAAAGTACGTAATCTTAAGCTGACTACGGAAGAGGAGTATGATCGTCGTATCGCGATTTGCAAGGGCTGCAAAGACTATCAATTCGGAACAACATGCCGCTTTTGCGGTTGTCTCATGGCCATTAAAGCCAAACTAACGGCTGCCCGTTGCCCGGCCCCGCAAGGGAGCAGATGGTAACTCACTCAAGAAAAAGCTCGCCCCCCTTTTCAAAATATGAGGGGAGCGAGCTTTTTAATTTGCTGCACGACTATAAACCAATGGATTTAACGCAGTCGCCGCCAAATCACCTGGTCGAATACCGGGGATGAAGCCAATGTATCTATGTAAAGACACCGAATCCATGCTTAATGAAGTCCTGAATGTCATTCATGGACCTGCCGCCTGCTTCAAGCTTCAATATTGGGGAGTTAACCCTTGCCTGTTTGATAATCAACCCCATAAGCATTCTTTCTTTGAGGTTTGCTATATCTTGGATGGTGAGGGTGAGTATACGGAAAAAGGTGTTGTCTATCCGCTCAGGGCAGGTACACACTTTTGTTCGAGACCGGGGATTAATCATCAAATTCGTACGAAAGAGGGCTTATTTATTGTTTATGTTGCATTCGAATTAGATGAAACACAAAGCGATGATACTATGCGTGAAGCCTTCAGCGATCTAGCTGAGCATGCCGAGGTTTGCATTCATGAAGCAGATCATCACCCAACTGCCCACTTGTGGAAGTCACTCTTGATTCGAGAAGGAAAGGGGAGCTTACCGCCTGCTGCAGCGCGCCAAGCTTTATATCAGTGATAACTTATCCCAGACCGCTTCAACTGGGGCATGTCGCTGGCTATCTCAACGTCTCCGAACGTCATCTATCACGCTTGTTCTCTGAGGGCATACACGAGACTTTCACCGACTTCATTCGAAGTGAACGCATACGTCAAGCGGCCCACCTGCTTCTGACAAGCGAGCTTTCCATTAAAGAAATTGCCGAAGTCACAGGCTTTTCTTTTGTCCATTATTTTTCTCGTACTTTTATGGAAGAGAAGAAGTTACCACCAGGCAAATTCCGCCAACAGGAAAAGAATCGTTTGTAAGCTTTTAATCAGGCTAACCCAAAAAAAGCACCCTCATCGGGTGCTTCTTCATTGTATGGAGGTGAGCCGTGGCTGTACAAACCCACAATTCACCGCCACGTGTCGACTTCGTCGTCTGGCGAGGCAGTTTGGCCGCTTAATCAGCTCATTGCCGTTCCTACATTTACACTTGTTTAAATTCGATCCAGTCGATCTGCAAGCCTGGTTTAACGAAATCCAATTTCAATTCATAAAGGCCAGCTTCCAGTTCGATTTTTACAAGCTTCTGTCTGATCCATTTGCCTTCCGTCCCATTCGTTTGAATGGTCGTCATCAATTGATCGTTCAGGCTCACATTACAAGCACTTTGAGCGAGTTCGGGTTCTGGCGACATGATGTGGACGATGATCCGGTATTGGCCAGCCTGATCCACTTTCACATAGGTGGCCCCGGCCTTGGCAGGGTTAACCTGTGCATTTTCGGATAGTGCCTGCGCCCGCTCTAGTGAAAGAGATGGATTTGCCTTGAATGCAGCAATCGATTCTATCATCTCGTGTTTTCTGGAGAACACCGGTGCGTGCATGATGAACTCGCAGATATTCATGGCGGAGCGCTGAAGTTCCCCACGGGTTAACGAACCATTTTCCAGAGATTCGATCGTATTGTCATCCCAATCGTTGATTTCTGCCCCATAGTTAGGAACAACCATGTACAAATCGTTTTGGGCACGGACCATCCAGTTCGTATGCTTCCGATCTGCAGCCCCTCCCTCGACGACATCGTTCATGATAGCCCACCAGTCCGTCATTACGATTCCTGTGAAGCCCCATTCCCCGCGAAGAATCGTGGTATTCAGATCATAATTGGACGCTGCCCAGTGCCCATTGATGGGATTATAGGAGGTCATAATCGAATTTGCGCCGCCTTGCTTCACCGCAATTTCAAAGCCTTTCAGATAAATCTCCCGCAGAGCGCGTTCGGAAACGACGGCATCTACCTTACTGCGATGCTTTTCCTGGTTGTTGCAGGCGAAGTGCTTCAGCGTAGCGTTAGAGCCGCCCTTCATAATGCCTCGCGTGCATGCAGCGGCAAATACTCCGGAAATCAGCGGATCTTCCGAAAAATACTCAAAGTTGCGTCCATTAAGCGGACTGCGCCGGATATTGAGGCCCGGCCCAAGCAAAGTGTCTACTTTGTTCCTTAGTAATTCCTGGCCTTCCATGACATACAGTTCTTCGACCAGCTCCGCATTCCAGGTGGCCGCGAGTAAGGTTCCGATGGCAACCTGAGTCGCCTTGTCCCCACTGTCCATACGAATCCCGGACGGACCATCTGCGGTACAAGCTACTGGAATACCGTAATTGAACAACTGATCGCTTACTCCCCCGAAAGCTGAAGCTGTACCCGGTGTAACCAACGGACTGCTCATGCCTTCTCCTCTGACGATCGCAGCCAGATCCTGATCGCTGAGCTGGGCGATGAAGGTTCCCATACCGATCTTTCCGTCCAAAACATCTCTTAATTGATGTCCCTGATTACCGGTCTGCTCCAAAGTTTCGGGAAGGTTCTTCTCGATCCGTTCCTCCATGGAAATCTTGCGCTTAGGTACCTCTACAAAAATAAGTTCATACGAACCGTCTTCCATACGAGCGCCCGGCTTCATTCTCGTAAAGTCTTCTGTTGGTGCCATCGCCTCTTGCAGCTGCTCCACAACTTGAAGAGTTTCCACAACATAGCCGCTTTGACCTTCCACGCCGACTTCCTCCACTTGTTTGACACTGGTTCCCACATACAAGCGGTACGCCCCGGCTTCCATCACATAAGCAGAAGAATGGCCCGTCACACCGGCGTCATCATAGGAGGCCATAGAATGAACAGGGAAGCTAACCGTAAGACACTGCGATTCGCCCGGCTGAAGGACTTTTGTTTTCCCAAATGCCGCCAGCGCTCTAGTCGGTTGCCCCAGCTTTCCTTGCGGCGCTTCGTAATAGACCTGCACGACCTCTTTTCCCGCAAAAGCAGCTCCCGTGTTGGTTACCGTTACACCGATTTCAACGTATGTTTCTCCTTCTTGGGTGGTTAGCTTGGCCTCTTGAGGCTCGACTTTAAATGAGGTATAAGAGATACCGTAACCAAACTCAAACTGCACCTTATCCGGGCAAAACGTCTCAAAATAACGATAGCCCACATAAATATCTTCCTGATACAAGTTCTTAAATTCATTACCATAATTGCGGGTCGATGGATAATCTTCTATAGAATAAGCAATCGTATCCGTTAATTTACCGCTCGGCGTCACCTCTCCTGCCAGTACATCGGCAATCGCATTGCCCCCTTCCATACCGCCCTGCCAAGAGTAAATAGCGCACGGAATCGGGTGTACATAACTATCATCGTTCAGCCAGCTCATATCAATAATATTCGATACATTCAGTATAACAACGGTTTGTTCAAAATAGGCAGTGACCTGCTTCAGCATTGCTTGTTCATCGGCTGTTAATTGGTAGCTGCCCGATGCGTCAGCATTATCCTGGTCTTCTCCAGCCGTACGGCCGATTACAACGACCGCCTTGCTCGATTGGCTCCTTGCCTTCGATACCTGTTCATCGGTTAAAGGCATTTCCTTCTGGTTCCACGGCTCTGCCGCCCATACTTTTCCGCCATCATCAAATGGATTTTGCTCAATCCACTTTTCATAAACAGCTGCCAGTTCTTCGTTGACGGTAAGGTTCTTTTTACTGCGAAGACCGTCCAACAAATTGGTCGTATAAGAAACATGGACACTCCCACCCGAACCTGTACCGCTGCGATAGTAATTAACTTGGGTTCTGCCAAAAATTGAAACGTTTTCGCCGTATCGAAGCGGAAGCACCTGATCTTCATTCTTCAACAGCACCGCGCCTTCTGCGGCTACCGTTCGACTAAATTCAGCAAAACCTTCTAATGGAACTCCCAGACTCTGTGTACTCATGTTGTTTCCTCCCGATTGTTGTCATTTCCATACATATTGTTAGCTCTATAGACAGGCATCTCTTCCCTTTCTCATAGAGCTAGTTTTTCGCAAACCTATGCATGTTCTCTATATAGTTCTTAAAAAAATAAATACTATAATATAACTATACAAGCACTGCTTCTAAAAAAGCAAAATCCACTTGACTTACTGTAGCTCCGCTAAAGGTTAAGATTCCACCATGAAAGCATGTCGAACCCCTGTCCAGAATTAAATGATAGTGGTATTAATCGGACACTGGTTCAGGTAAGCGAGGGGGGCCGAGTCCTGTCCGAAAATATCGCCACATAGGGCGTAACCCATTCCCTTTGTGTTAACAAGTTATTTACTTAGTGATAATACTCCAATCACATATGCACCGTACAATGAAATTATCTTAATGTGACGGAGGCATCCAAATATGACAGCAAAAATAATTTTTGCATTTACCTGTTTATTATCCCTATCCGTTTTAGGTGTAAGTGCAACAGAGAGTCATGTTGTTCGTCCGTACTCACCGGAATTTTATGACTCAACAGAACATTTTGAATACGAATTTGAGTGGTTAAATGGTAAAATCATAGCGAACCCTCAATAACTATCAATGGCTTCATGCAGTATGACACTATCGCGTATATCGAGCATCGCTACTTCTTTGAATTGAAATACTCTTTGTCTATTCTCAGCTGTTGCTTTAAAATCCTATTGAAGAGGAATATGATCGTCGTATCGCGATATGCGATGGCTGCAAAGACTATCAAATCGGAACAACATGCCGCTGGTGCGGTTGTCTCATGGCGATCAAGGCCAAACTAACAGCCGCCCGTTGCCCGGCTCCGCAAGGGAGTAAATGGTGACTCTTTTTATAACAAAGCTCGCTCCCCTTGTCAAAATATAAAGGGAGCGAGCTTTGTTTAATTTGCTGAGCGGCTGTAAACCAATGGATTTAACGAAGTTGCCGCCACATCGCCTGGTTGAATGCCGGGAAACCACGCTTTCAAATCATTCTCACGCGCTTTACTATCCGGCTCGGCTACTCTTATTCCGTCGGCATAATAAATCACGGTCATCACTTTACGCATGGTGTCCGTAGGGTTTCCAGGCGCACTGTGCAGTGTCCATCCGGAGTGAAACGTTGCATCGCCTGCCTCCATGGCACCGTGAGACATCGTTTCGAAGCCTTTGCCTTCAATGTAGCCAGCAAGCGTTCGGTGGGATTCGTCGGAAATGACCATTTTATTAATATAGCCCATAAGATGGGACTCCGATGCAAATGTCATAGATCCCACCTCTTGAGAAATGGGAACTAACGGCATCCACATGGTTATCGTCTTATCTGTATCGAGCGGCCAATAGATTTGATCTTGATGCCAAGGCGTATGGCCTCCGTGAGGTTCTTTAAACAGGGCTTGATCATGATAAATTCGTACCCCATCCACCCCCATTAAATCAGCCGCGATTTTTAGCAAATCGTTTAGCTAGCACGAATCGCCTTATCGCTTCACTTTTCTCCCACAGATTTGAGATTTGGATAAAGGCCTTCCCATACGTATCTCGCTGCTCGAGCGGCTTGTCATGCTTATTCAACTCTTTCACCAAGTGACTAATAACAGGCTCGTAGGAAGCGATTTCTGACTTGCTTGCGACCTGTCTAAGCGCAATATGTCCTTTTTTCTGAAAGCTTTCTATTTGCTGCGCAGACAATTCATAGTTGTCTTCCATAGAGGGTAAATCATTGCTATGATTTGTTTCCGGAATGCTCATCCTCTGCTCACCTCTTTGTATAATTATAGCTTTATTATAGGAGTCAAATGGTTCAAAATCTTTGTCAAACAAGGTTTTATTATTGTCAAAAACAACTGGATTAGATGTACATCGAAGTACTACAATAAGAGATAAGAAGAATTAATTTTCAATTGTGGAGAGAAGGATTCAAGCATGTACACCGAATTATTGAAACAACATTCGATTGTTCCTTTTGTTAGGCAAAGTGAGTTTGCTGTTCGTAAGCCGTGGTCTTATCCGGAGCGTAGGTTGCTTGATTATCTACTCGTTTATATTCAAGAGGGCACTTGCTGTTTTTGGGTAGATCATAAGAAATATATGTTTCAAGCCGGTCAATTCTGCCTCGTTCAACCGGGAAGTTTACTAACACTCGAAGGGCTGACTAACACCGTTACGCCTTTTATTCATTTTGATTTATGTTATAATTCCGAACGTGAAAACAGCTTCCCCACCCGACCCGGTCAGATTGATTTATCAGCTTATATGCACCTGATACAGCCAACAATCAACGATCTATATGGGATTCAAATGCCGACGCATGTCCATCCCTCCAACCCATCTAAATTAAAAGAAACTCTTTTTCAGGTTATTGAGTATGCCCAACAGCAGGACCCGCTCATACAGCTGAAAA
Source organism: Paenibacillus sp. WG02 (assembly GCF_055396115.1). NCBI lineage: Bacteria > Bacillati > Bacillota > Bacilli > Caryophanales > Paenibacillaceae > Paenibacillus > Paenibacillus sp. WG02. The sequence continues at coordinate 6,502,180 of NZ_AP036016.1, forward strand.
CCCAACATCTCGTTACGGAAATTATCATTTCGCTTCTTGAGACTTACTATCAGGCGACACAGACACTTGTACATTCGTTCAACTGGATTACTTCTTACTTTTCCAATCATCTAAGCGAACCCATTTCATTAGAGGATATGGCGAATCGAGCCAGCTTATCCGTTTCCAGATTCAGTTTCATGTTCAAACAGCGATACGGTATCTCGCCTCACCAGTATTTAATCAACATGCGGGTTAATCACGCCAAGGAACTGCTTACGAATACAGATCTTAGTCTCGAATCCATTGCACTCTATTGCGGTTTTGCTGATTTACATCATTTCTCCAAAATGTTTAAAAAAAGAACGGGCTCTACACCTGGTGAACATCGAAAAGCTAGCAAGAGCATTATTTAGCACAAAAAACCCCTTCCTCCGATAATCATATCGAAGAAGGGGATCCTTCATTTCCCAGGAAATAGTCGAAACTAGTCGAAATAAACGGCTTTCCCTGTTTTTGCTGATTCATAAATGGCTTCTAAGATTTCAGATACGACACATGCTTGCTCAGGAGTTACAACTGGATCTGTATCATTCTCGATCGCTTGAATCCATAGGCGCATTTCCAAATCCGGCGCACTTTCTGTTTCACCATCGTAGAAGGCTACTCCGCCAGCATTCAATTCAACTTCGGTCGTGTATAAACGGCTGTGCTTCTCACCATTAATGCGAAGTCCGCCTTTCATATCAGCGCCGCCCTCAGTTCCGCTAAGTGTACATTTCGCTTCATCCACTTCGAGTGTGTTCAGTGCCCAGCTTGATTCAAGAATAATCGTAGCTCCATTTTTCATTGTAATCATACCAAATGCGGAATCCTCAACGGTGAACTTGGAAGGATCCCAAGGTCCCCAAGCATTAGCTGCATTTTCACGCTGGGATAATTTATGATAAGAAGTACCTAGTACAACCTTCGGCTCATAGTTGTTCATCATCCACATGGTTAAATCCAGTGCATGCGTTCCGATATCGATCAGCGGGCCTCCGCCTTGCTTCTCTTCATCAAGGAAAACTCCCCAAGTAGGTACCGCGCGGCGACGAATCGCATGAGCCTTAGCGAAATAAATCTCACCTAGTTCGCCTTCCGAGCATAATTGGTGCAAATGTTGGCTATCGCCACGGAAGCGGTTGTTGTAACCAACTGTCAGCTTCTTACCCGTGCGCTTAGCTGCTTCCACCATACGGCGTGCATCTGCCGCTGTTTTTGCCATCGGTTTCTCAGACATAACGTGCTTGCCTGCTTCTAATGCAGCAATCGTGATTTCCGCATGCGAATCATTTGGCGTACAGACATGAACGATGTCAATGGAGCTGTCTTTCAGAACCTCGCGGTAATCTTCATATACACGAGCCTCTTCTTTGCCATACTTTGCAGCAGCTTCCTGCGCTTTTTCAGAAACGATGTCACAGAAAGCAACCATTTCTACATTCTTCAATTTGTTCAAACTTGGCATGTGCTTGCCATTGGCAATACCTCCACAACCAATAATGGCTATACGATACGTTTTTGACATGATAATCCTCCTTGGAGTTTTACTTTAGTAAAACTTCTTTCATAATATAAGCCTTAGATATGTATAACCGTTAGGCTTCTCACAATTGCTCATAGCTAGTACTATATAAGAGTATAACAAATACCAACAAAAATAAAATTTCTGATCTGGCGAAAATTGTATGCAATTGTGCCATGATGGAGGACCATACATGCTGATTAATGAAATTTCCCGTAAACTCGGCATCACAGCAAGAGCCATTCGCTTCTATGAGCAAAAAGGACTACTAACGCCTGCAAAGCAGAAAGAGAATGGCTATCGAATCTACACAGAACAAGATGCGTGGAGATTGCAAACCATTATTTCACTACGGGAAGTGGGAATGACACTCGAAGATATTCGTCAAACCTTAGCCCAAACCGATTTAAATCAACAAGAGGAGGTGCTAAGCGCCCTGCAAATGCAGCGTTCAATGCTGTTTCAACAATGGACAGAAATGAAACAAATCATCGGAACCATGGATCAGATGATCCATGCCGCTCAAGGAAGCAGCAATCTGCCGACTGAACTGCTTTACGAGCTAGCCCAGCAAAGCAAGGAGCTGCGAGACCTAAGGGGAAGCTGGCGCGACCATTGGGATTTCGATCGAAAGGCCCTACAGTTTGATGAGCTGCTCCAGCCTGCTTCCTCGTTTGTAGATACCACAGAAAACGGCCCGCTAAGCGACATCGATAGGAGCAGCCCTCCCATATATACAAGCTACGAGGCAGCATTAGACAAAATCGCCCAGCTTATCTCTCCTGCGCATGGCCTTAAGGGGCTTGATGTAGGAACAGGCACAGGCAACTTGGCCGGCAAGCTGCAGCAAATCGGCCTCACCTTGTCCGCGATCGACCAATCCAAGCAAATGCTCAAGCTTTGCGCGGCCAAATATGCGGACATCGAACTCAAGCTCGGCAATGTACTGGCCATTCCATTCATGGATAGTACATTTGATTATGTTGTCAGTTCATTTGCTCTTCATCATCTGACAGAAGCACAGAGAGAGCTTGCCTGGGGTGAAATGCTGCGGGTTTTGAAGCCGGGGGGAGTCATGTGCTTAGCCGATTATATGATGCAAGATCGAAATGAGGCTGATGCTTTTTTAGCCAACCTCATCTCATCTAAGGCTTCTAAGCTGCCTATGATGCATGAGCAGGTCGATCTCTACATGACGCATACCCATATAACGGAGTGGTTACTCTCTCATACAAGCCAAGTAAAATCAGAAGCATTGGGGAACAGCATCTACGTTGTTTATGCACAAAAATGAGCCTGGGCCGCTGTTAACCAGCACCCAAGGCTCATTATTTTTTGACCATACTCGCTACCAACTTGTATCCAACGCCGCGGATTGAATCAATTTGTACTGACTGTTGATTCATTTCCAGCTTCTTACGAAGCGAGCTTACATGAACATCTACGGTTCTCTGACCGCCAATATAGTCGAAACCCCAAACGATATTCATAAGATCGTCTCTTGTGACAACAACGCCCGGGCGCTGCACGAGATAAAGCAGGACCTCGAACTCCTTAGGTCTTAACGGAATGGAATCCCCATTCAGAACGACCTCATATTTCTCCGGATAAATGAACAATTCACCCGCCTGAATCACTTTCTCATTGCTCTTAAGTTTGTCCGCTGCCACGTCCTCCGATTGTGTTCTTCGCAGAACGGCAGAGACGCGGGCAAGCAATTCCGCTACTCCAAAGGGCTTCGTTATATAATCATCAGCACCGTGCTTAAGACCTTGCACTACTTCATCCTCGGCATTACGTGCCGTTAAAATAATAACTGGTGTGCTGTTCCCTTTCTGCCTTAGCTTCGCCAATACCTCGAATCCATTCAGTCCAGGCAGCATAATATCCAGAATAATTAAGTCGTAAGTTTGCTGTAACGCCTCTTGAAGTCCATCGCCACCATGATCGACAACCTTCGTATCATACCCGTCCTGAGATAGGTTGTACGAAAGCAATCGAGCTAATGTTGGCTCGTCTTCAATAACTAGTATTTTTTGTGCCATGGGATCCCCCGCGTTTACAGTTTATTTACATTGCACAACCTCATTTTACCACAAGTTTGTAAAAACAATGTAAATGTTTCATCATCGTCGTGTAAATTAGTGTATGACAGGCAATTCTATCGTGAATCTTGTGCCGACGCCAACCTCACTATCGACCCGAATTGTTCCTTTGTGCAGCTCAACTAAATGCTTCACAATCGATAATCCTAATCCCGTACCGCCTGAGCTTCTGGAGCGAGCTTTGTCTACACGATAGAATCTCTCGAAAATTCGCGGTAAATCCTTCTTAGGTATACCCATGCCCGTATCCGAAACAATTAACCGAAGCCGTTCATAATCCCCATCAGCATTCTTATCAAGCGGTTCTACACGCACTTTTACCTTGCCGCCATCATGGGTGTAAGTAATACCGTTGGAAAGCAGATTGATAATAATTTGCCGTAACCGGTCTTCATCCGCCTCGATATAGATATCGTCATCAACCTGCATACTTAGTTCAATATGCTTCTTCTCCGCTTCTTTTCGCAGCACACTTAACGATCTCTCTAGAAATTCAGGCAAGTAGATCGGCGAAAAATTCATCGGAATCCGCTTCGATTCAATTTTGGATAACTCCAGAATATCCCCAATCAATCGATTCAACCGCTCACTCTCATCAAAAATGATTTGTAAGAACGACACGGCCGTTTCCTTATCGTTAAGCGCACCAGCTAGCAGCGTTTCGGCAAAGCCTTTCACCGCGGCAATTGGCGTCTTTAATTCATGCGATACATTCGCTACGAATTCACTGCGCATCCTCTCAAGTCTGCGCACAGCCGTGATGTCGTGAATAACGATCAGAACACCTGACCATTCCTCATCTTCATGGGCAATCGGACTCAAATGAATATCGAGAATTCGCTCTGCCGGATAATAGAAAACCATCTCATCGCGAATCGGATCTTGTGACTCTATGCATTCTTGTATCAACTTTGTAAACTCATATTGCTGTTTGGCTTCATTATATTTCTTCCCCAGCAGCTCCTGAGAGGAGAAACCTAAAATGTATTCCGCAGCAGGATTTAAAAGTATAATCCGCTCTTCACGGTCAATCATCATAATTCCGCTCATCATATTTTCCATGACGCCTTGAAGCCTGCGTTCATTCTCCTGAATCCGTGCCATTTGCTGCTGCAAACTTTCTGACATGCGATTAATCGCCTGCCCCAGCTGTCCAACCTCATCATTATTATAAGTCGGAACACGAGATTGGTAATTCATATTCGTTATTTGCTGGGCTACTTTCGTCATCTTCTCAATAGGGTGAGTAATCCCTTTCGCAATCCGATAGCTAACGATTCCTGCGATCAGGAACAAAATGATCAACCCGGAAATCAGAAAATACCATAAGCTGCGAATCGACTTCCCTACCTGTTCCAAGCTCATGGAAATGCGTAAGAACCCTGTTGTCTCCTGCGCTTCATTCTTCACTGGAATAGCTGCATACAGCATATTTTCCTTCAGAGTATCACTGTAACGAGTCGTATAGCCGACTCCATTCGCAGCTGCCGATACAATTTCCGGCCGACTCAAGTGATTATCCATTTGTTCGGGTTTTTGATCAGAGTCGCCTAGGACTTTTCCGTCCGCTCGAACAAACGTCAATCTCTCATTCGTAACTCCTTTAAGGTGTATGGCTTGTTCCGTATAGTAAGCAATCAACTCTGCATCGGTTCCTTTACGGTTCCAATCGCCAGTTGCCGTTATGACTTGGAGCTCGCGTTCCATATTGTCCTGTAAAGACTTTATGTGAGAATTCTCAAGCACCTTAGCCATGAAAATGCCCGCAACCAGCATCGAACAACCAATCAATAAAATCAAAATAAAAGTTAGTTTGGCACGGAATTTAGTCATCTGATACAAGCCTCCGATGGTTAAGTCTGTCCATTTCATGGGTAAAAAACAAAAAGAAAAGGGCTACTCTTCATAGTAACCCTTTCTTCCATGCCTAATCCAGTATTTTTTTTGTAAAGATGAAGGATAAGTGCGTCGCTTATAAAATTATTTGAAAACAGGCTCTTTCAGAGCTGCCAGCTTCTCAAGTGAATTCTTCTCTACATCTGCATGCAGGCTGTTACCGTGTGAATCCATCGTTACGATAGCCGCGAATCCTTCTGTTTCCAAGTGCCACATCGCTTCAGGGATTCCGAATTCCATGTAATCAACCCCTTCAACCTTCTTGAAGCATTGTGCGTAGTATTGCGCAGCACCACCGATAGCATTCAAATAGACGCCGCCGTGCTCTTTCAAAGCTGCTAACGTTTTCGGTCCCATTCCGCCTTTACCGATAACCGCGCGAATACCGAATTTCTTGATAATATCACCTTGGTAAGGCTCCTCGCGAATGCTTGTTGTCGGTCCCGCCGCTTTAACGTGCCATTCACCAGTTTCATCCTTACTCATTACCGGTCCGCAGTGATAAATCGCTGCTCCATTCAGATCTACCGGCGCATCATGATCCATCAAATATTTATGCAGCGCATCGCGTCCTGTGTGCATCGTACCATTAATGACGACGACATCACCGACTTTGAGACTGCGGATTTGCTCTTCCGATATTGGCGTCGTCAATACGATCTCACGACGCTCTTCTTTTGGCGTATTCTTGGCTTCTTCTGCACTCGCTTCGAAAGCCTCCTGGAAAGAAACCTCTGTCCCTCTTGGATAGGACCAGCCATTGATTTCGCCAGTTTCCGCATTCAAGACGACGCCTTGACGACGGAATGCCCAACAGTTGTAAGCAACAGAAACGAAGAAGCTTGCTGGCAATCGGTTCATTACGCCAACTTTACAGCCAAGCAGTGTCACCTGACCGCCGAAGCCCATTGTTCCAATACCAAGCGTATTGGCATGCTCCATGACGTACTCTTCCACCTTGCGCAGCTCCGGATGTGGATTCACATCGTCAACATGACGGAATAATTGATGCTTAGCCAGCTCGTACCCGCTTGTACGGTCGCCTCCAATACCTACGCCGATGAAACCCGCGCTGCATCCTTGACCTTGCGCTTGATAAACCGCATGCATCACACATTTGCGAATGCCGTCAAGATCACGTCCTGCTTTACCTACCCCTTCAAGATCAGCAGGCAAACTGTATTGAATATTTTTGTTCTCACAGCCGCCGCCTTTTAGAATCAACTTCACTTCGATATCGTCACGTTCCCATTGCTCAAAATGAACAACCGGCGTACCAGGCCCCAGATTATCTCCGCTATTTGCACCTGTAAGGGAGTCTACAGAATTCGTGCGCAGCTTGCTAGCTTTGGTTGCATTAGCAACCGCTTCTAAGATTTGTTTCTTCATGATAATTTGGTTTGCCCCAACCGGACAGTGTATAATAAACGTTGGCATACCCGTATCCTGACAAATGGGGGATACATTGCATTCCGCCATATGGATGTTATCCGCAATGCGAGATAGAGATAATGCAGAACGCGTTCCTTTGTCCTCATTTTCCTGAGCGGCTTGTACCGCACGGCGCACATCACCGGGAAGGTTTGTGGAAGTTTCGACAATCAAATCGTAGACGCTTTGATAAAAATGCTGCATGACTAGGTCTGGCTCCTCTCTCAAATACACACTTAATAATAATTACAAACTATTATAACATACCTCCCATGAAGAGTTCGATGCTTCTTGTGAGGAAAACAAGGAGATTCGCTGACATGTACAAAAGAATCGCTGTTTCGATTCTAGTTAGCCTGATTGGGCTCACCCTTCTGCTTACGCCGCTGCAGGCAAAGCGCTCCGGGGATATTTACTACCAAGACCAAGTGGCCGTTCTTATGTATCATCACGTGCATGATAAGGACACCAGCTCCAGCACCATTACAAGCTCACTTTTTCAAAATCAGCTTCAATCGCTGCTTAGCAAAGGCTATCATTTCATTTCCTTAGAAGAGTTCAAACAGTACATGGAGGGCGCTACCGTTCCATCCAATGCCGTGCTTGTCACGTTCGATGATGGCTATCAAAGTTTTTACACATCGGCCTATCCGATTTTGAAAAGCTTGCGAATTCCCGCTGTGAACTTCGTGATTACCAATGATTTAACGAATCCGCTTGGGTCTTACATTCCTTCCATGTCGAAGGAGCAAATCAGCGAGATGACGCATGCCACGAACTTCATCGATATTGGCTGCCATACCAACAATCTGCACCACAAGCTTCCTAGCGGTGAAGCAGCGTTGGTAGGAAGATTGGACGCCGAGAGCGATGATGCCTATAAGCAGCGCGTTTACAAAGATACTCAAGCTTGTATCGGCAAGCTTGCAGGCTTAACGGATGCGCCGATCGACACGATGGCGTACCCGTTCGGCATCACGTCGCCGGCGGCGACCGAGCTGGTTGCAAAGGCGGGCATCCGCTACGCCTTCACGATTTCGCCGGAGATGGCGACGCGAAGCGCCGATCGCTTGTTGATCCCGCGGATCAACGCGGGCAGCCCCGGCATTACGCCGGAGCTGCTGCACCGATCGATCCAGCGCCGGGTCTTGGCGCAGCCGGGCAGCGCCCCGCTGCGCGTGGACGCGGCTGCTGCCGCAGCGCAGCTCGGCGGCAGCGCAAGTGCGGAAGGCGGAGCGCTTCGCCTCCGCCTGGGGCAAGAGGCATTCACCCTGCAGGTGAATGCGGCTAAAGCGACGCGCGGGAATGCGCGCGTCACGCTGCAGCAGCCCGTGCTGCGCGAGCACGGGCTGGTCACGATCGCGCTGGACGATCTTAGCGCGCTGATCGGGCAACCGCTCGTCTACACCCCGGCCACCGGCAAGGTGGCTGTGAGGGTGACGCCGAGCGTCAAATAAGCTGTCTTATCCTTTAGAATGATAAGAACGAAGAGGAGTTAACCCGATGAATCATCACTTTTTCGCTTACTTATACCGCCTTAAATATATTGATCGCTGGAGTCTCATGTGGAACATGCGTAGAGAAAACGTAGCTGAGCACTCTTTCTATGTATCGACAATTGCGCATATGTTGTGTACTATTGCCAACGAAGTATATGGACGCAACGTACCAACGGATCGTGTGGTATCCATTGCCTTGTTCCACGACGCTTCCGAAGTACTAACGGGGGATATCCCCCAGCCTGTGAAGCATAACAATGAACAAATACTGCGGAACTTCCGTGAGATCGAAGATGTCGCAGTCGAACGGCTTATTCAAACGATTCCACCTGAAATCAGCGGCATCTACCGCAGCTTAATTCAAGATCCAGACCCTGAGCTCTACCGCTGGGTGAAAGCCGCCGACTTGCTTGAAGCTTATATCAAATGCTTAACTGAGCTCTCCACTGGCAACCGTGAATTCGTCGTCGCAAAGCAGCAAATTCTGGAAAGCTTACAGAAAATGAACATGCCTGAAATTGATTATTTCCTCGAGCATATGAGTGCATCATTTGAGAAAACATTAGATGAAATCACATTGGATTAGTCGACGCACCTGTCGAACATGATCCAAGTTCCGAAAATGCAGAAAGAGCATGTCATCCAGAAGATGAACATGCTCTTTCTTTTCTGTTTCCTTAAACTTACGATAGCAGCTGCGGATTCGTCATAATCAATACTGCCACGATAACAGCGATGGCTGCGATCCAGCTGAAGGATTTAATTTTGGCAACATCAGAAGCCGTGCTTTTACCTGCTTTGCTATTCGCAATCAGCTTTTTAATTCTACCACCGATCATTCCCGTGATTGCTCCTACAATCAGAAGAAGAACAATGGAGGAGATCATCCATAGGACAGACGGCTTTGGATCCACTTGACTGATCATTGCGCCACCTGTAAGGAAGGTTACAATCAGTGAAAATTGACCAATGCGATTGATCTTAGCTATCACGCCGACAAAACTCTCTTGGGCAGCCCCAGATAAGGTTGCAGTTCGTCCCACTAAGAATGGGAACATGACATAAGAACCAAGCAATAAAGCACTAACGACATGTAAAAAAATCATAACTGGATACATTTGGACAACCTCCGCAATTTTATGTAATGGTTTTATTAAGTATAACCGAACTGGAACAGTCCCGACAAGAAAGCGATCCCATGAATTCTGCTAATTCACTATATCTACACAAACCTGTGACCAATTTTACGCAAAACAACCCAACGAACTCATCTCGATCATGAGCCCGCAGGGTTATTTTCAATTCCTATTGATCAAGCCAATTGCCTGTCCACTTAACGTTTTAAGGCAGTGGTCTCAGCTGGAACGTTAGCGATCGTAACGGCCTCTGTAAATTTGTTTGTCGTGTTCTGTCTCAATCGCATATTAGCAGAGCCGGAGGTGCTAGGATTAATTTGAATACTCACAATCTTCTCCGCATGCCCGCTTGCATCAGCTGTTAATGAGAAGCTCGTGCTGTAACCATAGCTGGTAGGCCATGTGCCATTGCTATTTTGAACCTTAGCGACCTGGGTACCTGAACCATTATAAATGCCAATATTATAGCCGGTAGTTGTTGAATTTGCTGCTAAGCCATTTAGAATAATCTTTACTTGAAAAACGGCCTGATTAGGCAATTGCGCTTGATGGACAAAAGCAAACGGATCTGTTGTATTCGTAGCGGTGCTATATCCGTAAGATCCTGCTTTAAATGTCGAAGGATCCCACCACTTATAACCAGCTGCAGGTGCTGCCCAAGGCTCGGCCTGCGGCTCTGTTGTATTAGCCGGCTGTTCCCAGGAGTAGAGTGTAGTTGCGGAGTCCAATGTAAGACCTGGCACTTGCGCTAAACTTGTATAACTTTCTTTGGTTGCTAACCAGTTCACCATATTTACTAAAAGAGTAGAATCATTCTGCTCTTGGAACCCCGCGTACGTGGTTTTCGCAGCGCCTGTCTCTTCCCTCTTATACTTTGGCGTCGCATCTTCGACTGGTGAGGAATCGCCAATGAATCCGGCTTTGCCTGCACTCACTTTAGAAACTGCGACAAAAGGACCTTCAGCAACACCACCGCCGTTGTATACACCTTGATCCACAGCGCTAGCCCATTTGGTCGTTGTCGCTGGCAGGTATACAATACCCTTTGCTTGGTTCGGGTCTGTTACGGCTAAAGTCGAGCCTGCATGCATTGCGACTGTGGAGACTCCGCTCGTGATGTTAAAAGCCTGAGATGGGCTCACGATATTATTCGCTGTAATATCACCTAAGGCATTATAACGGAACTTCACTCCGAAATTGTCCGACAACCAATCGGAGCTTGCAACACCCTGCATCGCTGCTGAAGCTGCTTCTTCTGTACTCATGCCCGCAGCTGGATTCGTCCATGCACCGCGACGAAAGCCATTGAACACTTCCGAAGCATCCCAACGATTCTTATTACGGTCAGCATTGTAATGATCACCTATGAAGAAAATACTGCCTCCACCTTGTACGTACTGCAGCATAGCGTTTTGTTCTGTCGTCTTGTATGGAATGTTTGCTTCGCCAATCACGAACACATCGTACGCTGATAAATCAGAGAGCGTGATCGCCGTATTTTTACGCAGTTCTTTTACATAATAACCAGCATTGCCTAAAGCGTTAGCGAAGTCAGAAAAACCGCCGTCAATCACCCAGTCCGCTGCGCCAGCTGTTTGACCATGTGTGTTATCGAACAGCACCTTTTTGCCATTCGCCGAAGTCGGCGTAATCGATGGCGCTGGGTCATTGGGTCCTTCAGCGAATGCTTGCGGTATAGCTCCCATTAAAGACACGGACAATGTTACCGTTAGTATGAGGCTTTTCCATCTCTTGGTTCCAAACAAACTTCTTAACAACATCAAATCCCTCCGTCCATCCATTGGAATAATTAGCCATTTCATTTGTCCTAAATGTATCGTAGCACAGGGAAAGTACTTTGGAATAGCGTCTATGATCGATTTTACAAAAGTAATAAATTTCTATGCATTCAACCAAAAAAAACCGTCTGGGAATATCATTCCTGACAGTCAGGACAAGAACAACTATCATAAAAGAAAAAAAGCCGCAACATTTGCAGCTTCTAGTGGATGTACGTTGTTGTCCTTCGACACTTAGGACATGCATTCAAAGGTCTGCGATTAAGTCTTTTTTCATTACATTCCGATAATCTAGCTTTTTTAATACAGACAGAGTGCCATTGGTTTCAAGTACAGCATACTCCACTTCTTTCAAGTCAAAAATATCTTTACTTCTAAGCCCTTGTTCTAAGGAATCCAACGTATATTTGCATTTCTTCATGTTTTGATCCAATAGGTTACCATCTTTGATAATAATTGTGGGTTCTCCTGAAATCCATTTTCTTGCTTTATTACTTTTAAGCGAGATCAATGTTAACAAATAACCGATAACACTCATAATGAATAAGGACAATAGAAAATATATAAAATTAATGTTGATATTAAAAGCCATATTACCCGCAATCGTACCTAGTATAGTGGAAAGAACAAATAAGTGATTAGTATTTTGTGTAATAATTTGTTTTCCAATTAACTTAATGAAGACCCAAAGCCACAAAAAGGCTACAAAGGATCTAATGATAATTTCAATAGTATGTAACATTGACATTTGGATCTCCTTTGGAAAATTATTTAATTTAACCAGTGCAATTTGCGGTGTTAATGTCAGAAGTGCCCACCTGAAGTGTCCACCCTGCTATGCTGATTATATTTTCTCTATTAATACAATAGTTTGTCCCAATCTGTTTCCCAATAGCCCACCGACAACTGATCCGATGATCGTTCCTCCCCCAGATATCAGCGTGGTCCCAAGAATTTCTCCATATTCAATACCGGCCATTACGCCTATAGCTCCTGTTAAATTCCCCGTCGTTTGGACCGCAAATTCTTTCTTATCCTATTGTGGTTCCACTATATGAATTGTTCCCTATTGTTTTTTAAAAAAATCATTAACAAGCGTTTTCTCACATTTCCCATTTCCTAAAAAGTCAAGATTAATTCTTTTGGGCTGGATTACCTTACCTCGTATTCGCTAAGCCATATCCATCGTACCACTTCTTATCAAATAACCCAGAACAGAGCGAACGTGGGTAGTCGCTGATAAATAAAAAGGACAAAAAAAGAACCAACCGCCTACTTGCATAGGTTGTTGGTTCTTTGGTGAAAGTTCGATTCGATTAACCTGTTACAACTTTGATCACATTGCGAACAGAGTTTGCTGTTTTGTCCAACGCTGTTTTCTCATCTTCCGTAAGCTCGATGTCAAGAATTTTCTCGATACCGTTAGCACCAAGTACAGTGAGAACGCCCATGAACAAGTTATCATAGCCATATTCGCCTTCAAGAAGAGCGATGGTTGGAATGATACGTTTTTTATCTTTCAGAATCGCTTCTGTCATTTGCACAAGAGAAGCTGCTGGTGCGTAGTATGCACTACCGTTACCAAGTAGGTTAACGATTTCGCCGCCGCCAGTACGTGTACGTTGAACGATCGCTTCAATGCGGTCAGCTGGGATCAGCTTCTCGATTGGCACGCCGCCAGCGTATGTATAACGAACGAGTGGAACCATGTCATCACCGTGTCCGCCGATAACAACCCCTTTAACATCCTCAACGGATACATTCAACTCTTGGGAGATAAATGTCAGGTAACGAGCTGTATCAAGTACACCGGATTGACCGATTACACGGTTTTTTGGGAAACCAAGCGCTTGGTAAGCTACGTATGTCATCGCGTCAACTGGGTTACTCAAGATGATAACGATGGAATCAGGAGCTACTTCTCTCACGTTCTCACAAACGGATTTCACGATACCCGCATTTGTGTTAACCAAATCGTCGCGGCTCATACCTGGTTTACGAGCGATACCCGCTGTAATGATGACGATATCGGAACCAGCAGCATCCTCATAGTTGGAAGTACCTGTGATTTGAGCGTCATAGCCTTGAACTGGACCTGCTTCAAGCATGTCGAGCGCTTTCCCTTTTGTAGGGTTTTCTAGTTGTGGGATGTCGAGAAGAACAACGTCACCAAGTTCTTTTTGGGCTAACATTAGAGCAGTTGTAGCGCCGGTGAAACCTGCGCCGACAACGGTAATTTTATTACGACGAATGGCCATTTGAGATGTACCTCCTAAAAGTTTTTAGTCGATCAACATTTTCACAAACGATTAAGCCATGTTTTTGATGATTTCGTTCGCGAACTCGGAACACTTGATTTCTTTCGCGCCTTCCATCAAACGAGCAAAGTCATAAGTTACGGTTTTGTTATTGATGGATGTTTCCAAACCTTTGTAGATCAATTCAGCCGCTTCCAACCAGCCAAGGTGCTCAAGCATCATAACGCCGGATAGGATTACAGATCCTGGGTTAACTACGTCAAGACCAGCGTATTTAGGAGCTGTACCATGTGTAGCTTCGAAGATCGCGTGACCTGTAATGTAGTTGATGTTTGCTCCTGGAGCGATACCGATACCGCCAACTTGAGCAGCAAGTGCATCAGACAGGTAGTCACCGTTCAGGTTCAATGTTGCGATTACGTCGAAGTCAGTTGGACGAGTCAATACCTGTTGCAACGCGATATCAGCAATTGCATCTTTTACGATGATTTTGCCAGCTGCTTCAGCGTCTTTTTGAGCTTTGTTAGCTGCTTCAGCGCCTTCTGCTTCTTTGATACGATCATATTGTGCCCATGTAAATGTTTTATCAGCATATTCACGTTCAGCAAGTTCATAACCCCAGTTTTTGAACGCGCCTTCTGTGAACTTCATGATGTTACCTTTGTGTACCAAAGTTAGCGTTTTACGGCCATGTTTGATCGCGTACTCGATTGCAGCGCGGACCAGACGCTCAGTACCTTCAGAGGATACTGGTTTAACACCGATTCCTGAAGTTTCTGGGAAACGAATTTTGTTAACGCCCATTTCGTCTTGAAGGAATTTAATAACTTTCTTAACTGCGTCGGAACCAGCTTCCCACTCAATACCAGCGTAGATGTCTTCTGTGTTTTCACGGAAAATAACCATGTCAACAAGCTCAGGACGTTTAACCGGTGATGGAACGCCATTGAAGTAACGAACTGGACGGGAACAAACGTAAAGATCTAATTCTTGACGAAGTGCAACGTTCAGGGAACGAATACCGCCACCGATTGGCGTAGTTAAAGGTCCTTTGATGGACACGATGTATTCGCGCATAGCTGTTAATGTATCATTAGGCAACCAGTTGTTGTATTTGTTAAAAGCTTTCTCGCCGGCAAAAACTTCGTACCAAGCGATTTTTTTCTCGCCTTTGTATGCTTTCTCAACGGCAGCATCCAGAACGCGTACCGAAGCAGCCCAGATATCAGGACCTGTTCCGTCACCTTCGATGTAAGGGATGATTGGGTTGTTAGGTACTTGCAGAACACCATTCTCGATGGTGATTTTTTGTCCTTCTGTTGGAAGTTCGTAAGATTCGAATTGTGGCATGATAGTTCCTCCTAAAATTTATGTAGATTAGTTTATCAAAAAGTTACTATTGCGCATTTCGTTGCGTGCTTTTGGCAATGCCTTCCGACCGCTGTTATCATCCTGTCCAATTGAATTAATTTTATGGGATGGACAGGATTCTAAAGGCGGCCACTTTCGTTTCTCCAGGCACTGCCAAGCACTCCACTTAGCTACATAACTGCTGCGAGAAACTTCCTAAGAAATTTAACTCGTCACCGTAGTAGTGTAGGTAAACACACAAAAAGTGACGGGAGTTGCGGTACTCCCTCGGGATGAAGCCGAGGACGGGTACCGAACTGCCCGCACATGGAGTTGAAGCGATAATTAGCGAGCGCTAATTGGAATGTATTTTTGGTTAACCGGACCTGTGTACTCAGCACGTGGGCGGATCAGACGGTTGTTTTCGTACTGCTCCAAGATGTGGGCAGCCCAACCGGATGTACGGCTGATCGCGAAGATCGGCGTGAACAGGTCGCGTGGGATTTCCAACGTTGTGTAAACGGAAGCAGAGTAGAAATCAACGTTTGGTTTCAAGCCTTTGAGGCTGGTGACCAATTCGTCTGCTTTAATGGACATTTCGTACCACTTCAGGTTGCCAGTTAATTTACCAAGCTCATAGGACATTTTTTGCAAGTGCTTCGCACGCGGATCTCCGTTTTTGTAAACACGGTGTCCAAAGCCCATGATTTTGTCTTTACGCTCTAATTTATCGTTGATGTAAGGAACTACGTTCTCTACTGTACCGATTTCTTCCAGCATCGCCATAACAGCTTCGTTCGCACCGCCGTGAAGAGGTCCTTTGAGCGTGCCGATCGCTGAAGTAATACCGGAGTAGATGTCTGTCAGAGTTGCAACAGTAACGCGTGCAGCGAATGTAGAAGCATTTAGCTCATGGTCAGCG
Organism: Paenibacillus sp. WG02; assembly: GCF_055396115.1. Taxonomy (NCBI): domain Bacteria; kingdom Bacillati; phylum Bacillota; class Bacilli; order Caryophanales; family Paenibacillaceae; genus Paenibacillus; species Paenibacillus sp. WG02. The sequence continues at coordinate 6,518,122 of NZ_AP036016.1, forward strand.
TGTAAAACCAATGCTTTGTCCAAAGCTTCGATCGCGATTTTATCCGGTTCATTACCTGTTAGTTGATACAAGAAGTTAGCAGCAACAGAAGCATATCCTGGGGAAGCTAAAGGTTCTTTACCTTCACGGATACGTGCGAATGCTGCGATGATGCCTGGAATTTGTGCTTGCAGCTTGATCGCTTTGCGCACATTGGATTCAGGGCTCAAATCGTTCGCTTCTTCATCATACAATGCAAGAGCCGATACTGCCGTACGAAGGGCAGCCATGGAATTAACATCTTTCGGGAATGCTTTAATCTGGTTGATAACCGCATCAGGCACCTTGCTGTAAGCGTTCAGGTCGCTTTGCAGTTTCTCAAGCTCAGCTTGGTTAGGCAGCTTGCCGAACCAAAGCAAATAAATAACTTCTTCAAATGTCGCATTTTCTGCGAGGTCATCAATATCAATCCCGCGATACGTTAGCACACCATCTACAATGGAGCTGATCGACGAGGTCGTGGCTACAATTCCTTCTAAACCTTTGGTTGCAGACATGGGAATCTCTCCTTAGCTACTCTATTAGCAAAAAATTGCTTTTTTCCTAACTTAATAATAAAGTATTTTGTTTAATAAGTGAACAAAAGCAGACATAAAACTTCATTATCACTATCATAAAGAATCTTTTTGGCGGAAATCGTCACTGTTTTTTAGCCATCTTTTCAAAACACACGATACAAGTTTTTGTTAATTCCTCCGAATTATTCACCTTAGAAGGAAAAGTTTGTCGAGTCGTGTTGAGCTTGATACAATGTAGGCAAAGTAAAAGTGATTTTTCTCTGAAAAAGGAGCAAATACATGAGCAGCAGAAGTATCGGCATCATTGATATCGGATCCAATTCGATACGACTTGTTATTTACGAAATTAATGCCTACGGGGCATACCGTGTTGTCAGTGAGCATAAGGATTCCGCTAGACTAAGCGAACGCATCGGTTCCGATGGCATTTTACATAGCAAAGATATTATTTCTATTGTTCCCATTCTATCCCACTATTCTCTGCTATGCAAAGTTCATGAGGTTCAGACGATCAGAACCGTAGCAACGGCAGCCATACGCAACGCGGCCAATTCAGCTGAAATTGTTCGAATTCTCCAGGAACAGAGCGGACTTCATATTGAAGTTCTGAGCGGTACAGAAGAAGCTCGTTATGGCTACTTAGGCGTAATCAATTCCATTGATATACGGGACGGCTTGATCATTGACATTGGCGGAGGCAGCACGGAAGTCACATTGCTTCGAAACCGGAAATTGGTGCACAGCGTTTCCTTTCCTTTCGGTGCGGTGAACACCACACGCCAATTTATGAAAAATGGGAATCTGACTGAGCAGGAAATGGGTGACATTCGTCGGATGGTTGAAGATGCGATTGTGGCTCATCCTTGGATTGCCGGCTCCCCTAACCTACCTATGATAGGTCTAGGCGGAACGATTCGAACTTTAGGAAAAATAAGCCAAAAACGCAGCAAATACTCGCTTCAGTTGGCCCATAATTACACACTGAAACCTGGAGAGCTTCGAGAATCCCTCCTATTGTTATCCTCATTACCATTGGAAAAACGAAAAAAAATAGATGGTCTCTCCAAAGAGCGTGCGGATATCATGGTTCCGGGATTGATCATTATGGACACCATATTCGAAGCAGCGGGTTCATCTGCATGCATTATCAGCGGATCAGGACTTCGCGATGGCCTTTTCTATGAAACATTCGACCCTAAGCACCCAATCAAGGAAGATGTTCTTGAAGCAAGTATCAACAATTTGCTTTTGCTCCACCCGAACGCCGCTGTGAAGCATGTCTCTCACGTAGATAAATTTGCTATGCAGCTTTATCAGACAATCACTGCACCTTCTGAATTGGAAAATCGAAGCCAACGATACTTGCATACCGCTGCCCTCTTGCATCGAATTGGAGCCAGCGTTCATTACTATCAATACCTCAAGCATACGCAGTACATGATGACTGGAGCACATATCGACGGTCTCAGTCATCGAGAAATTGTTATTTGCTCTTTGATTGCTACTTACAAAACAAAAAGCCGGACCCACCAACAAGTTCTAGCTTACAAGGACCTTTTGATGGAATCCGACCAGGCATTAATTGTGAAGCTAGGCACGCTGCTTAAGTTAGCAATGGCCTTGGATCAGAGTGAGACACAGCCTGTTCAAGAGCTGCAAACAACGAAAACCGATTCAACCTTAACGCTTAAGCTGCTATGTATCCACAACCCCATTATGGAGCTAAAGGAACTCGCAGTTATCAGCAAAGATTTCGAAAAAATCTGGGGGCTGAAGCTTAAGACTCAAGCCGGAGTTTTTTCCATGAAGTAATTTTCATCGCCTCGAACTGGCTCCGATAAGGGGTCAGTTCATTTTTTATGCGACTGTACATCCCATTCGGCATAAGTTCTCTAGCTTTGACGTTATCATGCAGGGTGACATTCAGAATTTGAATCATCATTTTCTTCATTTCAGGGTCAAGAACCGGGCACATCAGCTCAATACGACGTGTCAAATTACGTGTCATCCAGTCGGCCGAAGATAAATATACATCAACGAGTCCGCCATTTTCAAAATAATAAATGCGGGAATGCTCCAAGAAACGATCTACGATACTCCGAACTGTAATATTCTCGCTAATCCCTGGCACCCCTGGCCGTAAGCAGCATACGCCGCGAATGATCAATTCAATCTTTACACCTGCTTGCGACGCCGCATACAAGGCATCTACCATCTCTTGGTTGGATAAAGAGTTCATTTTCGCAATAATTCGGGCTGGTCTGCCCGCTCTAGCGTGCTCAGCTTCACGTTCGATAAGCTCGAATAGCTTATCCTTCAAATCTGTAGGAGCCACTGCGAAAGACTGCCAATCATGAGGCGCGGAATAGCCCGTAATTTCATTGAAAAGCGCGGAGGCATCCTCTCCAATCACACTGTTTGAAGTGAATAGCCCTACGTCTGTGTAAAGACGGGCTGTGCTGTCGTTATAATTCCCCGTTCCCACATGCACATATCGGCGGAGCGTCTGCTCTTCTTGTCTTACGACGAGTGTGATCTTGGCATGTGTTTTGAGCCCCACTAGGCCATAAACCACATGACAGCCTGACTTTTCAAGCATTCTTGCCCATGCAATATTGCGTTCTTCGTCAAATCTGGCTTTCAGCTCAACAACAACGGTAACTTGCTTCCCGACTCCGCGGCTCTAGCTAACGCTTGAATAATCGGAGAGTTTCCGCTTGCTCTATACAGAGTCATTTTGATTGCGAGCACTTTCGGATCATAGGCAGCATGGATGATGAAATCTGTTACGGCGTCGAACGTTTCATAGGGATGATGTACCAAGACATCCTTTTGCTTAAGAACCTCGAAGAAGTCGTTCGTATCCTCAAATTCTATTGGGTATTTGGCAGCAACTCGCGGATAGCGCAGATTTTCATAACCATTGAGTGTACCGGCCAGCTTCATGAAATAAGTGATGTCCAGCGGACCATCAATTTCAAAAATTTGTTCTTCAATCTCGAACTCATCCTGAAGCTGTGCTAGCGCATAGGGATGAATGCCCTCTTGTACTTCAAGTCGAACAGGAGCGCCCCAGCGTCTGCGTCTAAGCTCCTTCTCGATCTCTTCAAGCAGATCTTCCGCCCCTTCTTCATTGAGCGTTAAATCGGCATTTCGAGTCACCCTGAACCCATGTACCGAAATCGGAATGTATCCACTGAAAAGCGATTCGATATGATGCTCGATTAATTCTTCGAGAAGAATAAATTCTGTTTTTTTACTATTTGGCCGTGTTGGCACAGAGATATAACGGGATAAATTGCTCGGTACTTGAATGATGGCAAAATAAGGCTCATCATCCGGATCATCCCCTTCCCGCACAAGCAAGACGGCTAAATAGACGGATTGATTATGTACAAGTGGAAATGGACGACTTTGATCCACGGCCATCGGCGTTAATACAGGAAAAATAATATCATGATAATAAGCATCCATGGCTTTTTTCTGTGCCGTATTCAAATCTTCATATTCCGTAAAAACAATACCTTCTTTGGTTAGCAATCTCGTAACTTCACGATATGTTTTGTACTGTTCGGTTACCATTTTGGCTGTGCGCTTCATAATTCGTTTAATAAGTCCGGCAGGAGTGTAGCCTGTGAAGTCTTTCTTGGTATACCCAGCTTTGATCTGATCCTTCAGTCCTGCGACGCGAACACTCATGAACTCATCGAGATTACTGGATACGATTGACAGAAATTTCACACGTTCAAGCAGCGGAGTGCTCGGATCTTGAGTTTCCTCCAGAACACGCCAATTGAACTCGATCCAGCTTAAATCCCGGTTCAAGTACTTGGTCGAAATCTCTTTGACTTCCTTGACTTCCTTCAGCTCTTTAACTTCCTTCAAATCAGGTTCGCGCGCAATACTCATAAAGCCTCCACTTATATTTTCTTATGTTTTCTAATTTGTGCCAATTATATCTACATTGTACTATGCGTACTTTATACCGACAATGCAGAATCCCCTGTTATAAATTATGAAGATTTTGTAAAGATGATGTTATTTCCGTATTTATCCAAGAACGTGTTACAATAAAAAGACTTGAAACAAGGAGAGAAAAACCATGGGTATCCTGAATCCGCGTTTAGTTCACCAGATTTTCAGGGGCATTTGGGTGGCACTAATTATTATTGTAATCGGACTCGCTTTCTTCTATGTGATTCCACTGATTTACCCATTTATTTTCGGCTGGATTCTAGCACTTATGCTTAATCCTCTTGTTAACTTCTTCCAATTCAAGTTGAAATTGCCGCGCTGGCTTGCGGTGACCCTGTCCATGATGTTATTTCTAGGTGCCATGGTTACGGCCATAACCTTACTGGTTGCGAATATAGTCGTAGAATTAGGTTCACTTGCGGATACCTTGCAGATTCAGATTAACCTGTGGGTGGAGCAATTCAATGTATTCATTAATTCTACAGCTTTTCAAGATTGGATTGAACGTATTAATCAGTTTTTTGAAAATAACCCGAAATATCAAGAAACCGTCAACAACAATTTATCATCGACAGCAGGCTCAATAGCAGATGTGAGCAAGTTCATTATTGGCTATGTATTTGATACTTTGAAAAGATTGCTAACTTCTCTGCCGAATATCGCAACCATCACCATTATTGTTATGCTGGCTACCTTTTTCATTAGTAAAGATTGGTATCAGCTTATCAAACGGTATAAAGGAATCTTTTCCGAGGTGATTGTGAAGACCACTCAATTGATTCGAACGGATTTACAAAAAGCACTGTTCGGCTACATTCGCGCCCAACTGATTCTTGTTTCGCTTACCGCTCTTGTGGTCATCATTGGCTTGCTGGTTTTGCGTGTTGACTATGCCATTACCATCGGTTTATTAACAGGCTTAGCTGATCTCATGCCTTATTTGGGGACAGGTGCTGTCATGGTGCCTTGGATTTTGTATGTTTTCTTTGCGCAAGGAGACTATTTTCTCGGAATTGGCCTCAGTGTGCTTTATGGCGTCATCGTCATTGCCAGACAGATCATGGAACCCAAGGTGCTCGCCTCCTCCGTCGGGTTAGACCCTCTAGCTACGTTAATCGCCATGTTCGTTGGATTACAACTCTTCGGATTACTCGGGCTCATTATTGGTCCTGTGACTCTCATTCTGATTTCAGCGTTCTATCGGGCAAGAATCTTTCATGATACGGCGGCTTATATACAAAAAGGCTCGGTTCCTCCCAAATAAACGGGGTGACCGAGCCTTTGTTCTCTATCTACGTTTGATGATATTGATTCCGCCTCTGCCGATTTGTTTTCGAATCAGTGCAAGCAGCATCACTTTGAAGATCGGTCTTGTGTAAGGCAAAACAAGTAGAAATCCGAAAATATCCGTGATGAATCCAGGCAAAATTAATAAAATGCCGCCAATGAAAATACAGATTCCATCTAATAAATGCTGCGTCGGCAGTTTGCCTTGAGACCACTCAAACTTGGCATACTCCAGCACTTTGCGTCCTTCCCGCTTGGCGAAATAGGCACCTAAGAAGCCGCTTATTATAATAAGCGCGAATGTTGTCCAGCTACCTATAAAATGTCCCAGTGCTATGAGAATCGTAATTTCTATAGCAGGTACTAGAATAAGAATGGCAAGAATGATGCGAAACATAATCTCAGCCCCTTTTAAGAATACTTAGCTAACAGCTGCCATAATTCTGGAGCTTCCTTCTCTATACGTATTGGCTTCCAAGAAGGATTCACCCAAACGTGTCGAGTTGCTCCCGTCACAAGTAATTCACCGGTAGGTAGAGCAGCAGAATCTGCGGTTAGAGCCATCATTTCTTCCGAAACTTTACGGACTTCATAGGCAAAATGGAGCCGAACACTACTCATATCAATCACTCGCGTGTTCACGCATACCAAGTCATCGTAGCGAGCAGGCTTTTTGAACTTAACCTCTGCTTCAACAAGCGGCAGCAATAACCCCTTCTCCTCAATCCGCCGGTATGGGTAACCAAGCTCCCTAATAAGTTCAGTCCGCCCCATCTCGAACCACGTTAAATAGTTGGCATGGTACACAACCCCCATTTGATCCGTTTCTTCATATCTCACACGAAACTGATGCTGATGCCAGCGCTCCTGATTCATGATGATGTACGCCTCCAGTAACAAATTCTTAGATCAATTATAACACAGCTAGGACTAGGGATGGGTAATGCTGATGGTGTGCTCAGGATTGGAAGGAATGAGGTTATAGTAGAAAATAAAAAAGAGTGAAGCTGAGACTAATCTCGCTTCACTCTTTGCTATACCTACAGAACGCTCGCTTGACCAGAGTAGATAACGCCAACTTCTGGATAGATCGAAACTTCTGTGCCGTCTTTGATTAATTCTACTGCGTTCTCAACGCCAACAATGACCGGAATTCCAAGGCTTAAAGCGACTACTGCCGCATGGGAAGTAATTCCGCCTACTTCGGTAATCAACGCTGAAGCTCTTTGTACAGCTGGCATATATTCTTTGTCTGTCGATACCGTTACAAGTACAGCACCGTCTACCATTTTCGCATTCGCTTCTTCTGGTGTGCGAGCCGTTACAACGATACCCGTTGCCGTTTGCATGCCGATACCCGTTCCTTTGGCAATCATCTCACCTACGTGATGAACCTTGATCAAGTTCGTTGTTCCGGAGCGTCCAACAGGTACACCAGCCGTAATGACAACGATATCACCTAGAGATACGATACCTGTTTTGATGCTGCTCTCTACCGCGAGGTTGAACAGCTCGTCCGTCGTTTTTGCTTGCACGCCCATCACCGGAATAACACCCCATACGAGGGATAAGCGGCGAATGACTTGCTCGCTAGGCGTAACGGCGATGATTGGTGATTTCGGACGGTATTTGGATACCATTCTTGCTGTATATCCACTTTCCGTAGCTGTTAAAATCGCCTTCGCACCCAACTCCAAAGCTGAGTTAGCTACTGCTTGAGAAATCGCTTCGGTTACAGTAACTTGTTGCGCTTGCGCTTGACGAAGGAAAATTTCTTTATATTCCAAAGCTGCTTCCGCACGCTCAGCAATACGAGCCATCGTTTGCACGGACTCAATTGGATACTTACCAGCAGCCGTTTCACCAGACAACATCACAGCATCCGTTCCGTCGAACACCGCATTGGCTACGTCACTTGCTTCTGCACGCGTTGGACGCGGGTTACGCTGCATGGAGTCGAGCATCATCGTTGCCGTAATAACCGGCTTACCTACGATGTTACATTTTTTGATCATCGATTTTTGGACAACTGGAACATCTTCAGCTGGAATTTCAACGCCAAGATCCCCACGAGCAACCATCAGACCATCGGATACTTCAAGGATTTCGTCTAAGTTGTCAACGCCCTCTTGGTTTTCGATTTTACTAATGATTTGAATGTGCGAAGCATTGTGTCTTTCCAACAATTCACGAATTTCCATAACGTCACTTGCTTTACGTACGAAAGAAGCCGCGATGAAATCTACGCCTTGCTCGATACCGAAGACGATGTCATTCGCATCCTTCTCCGTGATCCCTGGAAGGCTGATTTTCACACCTGGCACGTTTACGCCTTTTTTGCTTTTAATCGTTCCGCCATTGACAATGCGGCACTCGATTTCTGTTCCACGAATATCAACAACCGAAAGACCAATTAAACCATCATCGATTAGAATGGTAGATCCAACAGCAACGTCACGCGGCAGATTCGAATAGGTAACTGAGATGCGATCTGCATCGCCCAAGATTTCTTCTGTTGTCAAAATGATGTGCTTGTCCTGAACAAGCTCAATCGGCTCTTCTTTCAATTTTCCCGTACGAATTTCCGGTCCTTTGGTATCAAGCAAAATAGCAGCTACTTTGCCTGTCTCAGCGGATGCTGCGCGAAGGTTGCGGATACGTGCGCCGTGCTCCTCAAAATCTCCGTGGGAGAAGTTAAGACGGGCAACATTCATTCCCGCTTCTAGAAGCTTTTTCAAATTCTCTTGTGATTCGCTTGCAGGTCCGATGGTACAGACAATTTTCGTTTTACGCATGGTTTCCCTCCTGAGTGAATGTGAACCGGCCGATCTCTCTAAATTTGCGGTAACGGTCCTCGAGCAGCTCCTGTTCGTTCATACTTAGCAAATGCTGAAGCTGTTCCCAGATAGCTGTCTTGATCAATTCTGCTTGTGCGGCTAAATCCCGGTGTGCGCCACCTTTAGGCTCTGGAATAATACCGTCGATCACCTTAAGATCCAGGATATGATCCGCTGTAATTTTCATAGCTTCTGCCGCGTGTAAAGCTTTGGAAGCATCTTTATATAAGATGGAAGCCGCGCCTTCGGGACTAATAACCGAATAGATAGCATTCTCCAACATTAATACCTTGTTACCTACACCTAACGCGAGTGCGCCGCCGCTGCCGCCTTCTCCAATAACAATACAGATGATCGGCACACGAAAAGAGGCCATTTCCAGTAAATTTCTGGCAATCGCTTCTCCTTGGCCGCGCTCTTCTGCAGCATTCCCAGGGAATGCCCCCTTGGTATCAATAAACGTCACAATAGGACGATTAAACTTGTTCGCTTGACGCATCAAACGAAGCGCTTTACGGAAACCTTCCGGATGCGGACAACCGAAGTTACGAGCAATATTGTCCTTCGTGTCTTTCCCTTTTTGATGACCGACAACCGTAACTGGAATGCCGTTCAACTTGGCTAATCCACCTACAATCGCAAGATCATCCCCGTATAGGCGATCGCCATGAAATTCTATGAAATCTGTGAAAATGGTGCCAATATAATCAATCGTTGTCGGCCTTTGCGGATGGCGAGCCAACTGCATTTTCTCAGCAGAAGACATATTCGCATAAAGCTCATTTTCGAGTTCAACATATCTTTCTTCCAAACGGCGGATTTCTTCAGAAAAGTCAATTTTCTTCTCTGCGCCAAAAGCACGCAGTTCCGCAATTTTCTTCTTTAGTTCCGCCAGTGGCTGTTCAAACGGCATTTCACTCGCCATAAGTCGCCTCCCCCTTCACTCCGTGCATGTCCAGCAGCTTGATTAACGTAGGCCTCATATCTTTGCGGCTCACGACCTTGTCGAGCTGACCATGCTCGAGATTGAATTCAGATGTCTGGAAATTGTCAGGCAGCTTCTGTTTAATCGTTTGTTCAATAACACGACGGCCTGTAAATCCAAAAGGTGCTGCTGGTTCAGCAATAATAATATCGCCCAGCATCGCAAAACTTGCAGATACACCGCCGAAAGTCGGATCTGTAATAATAGAAATAAACAATCCGCCTTCCGCGCTGAACTTGGACAAAGCTGCGCTTGTCTTCGCCATTTGCATCAAGCTTAGAATGCTTTCTTGCATACGAGCTCCACCTGATGTGGAGTATATGATAATTGGAACTTTCTTTTGAGTTGCAGCTTCGACCGCTCTGGTTATTTTCTCCCCAACAACGGAACCTAGTGATCCACCCATGAAGTCAAAACTCATAGCAGCAACAATAACCGGATAGCCGCCAATCGTACCTTCCCCGGTCATAATTGCATCCTGTAATTTCGTTGTGCTCTTCGCTTTATCCAATTTCTCTACGTAGTCAGGGAACTCCAAAGGATCCTCAGAGATCATATCTGCGTCGTATTCCAAAATATGACCTTCATCAAGCGTTATTTGGAGACGCTCCAACGCGCTTAAACGATAATGATAGCCACAAGCTGTACAGACTTTTAGATTTTTTTCAAGCTCTTTGCTTGTTTGAATCGTACCGCATTTCGGGCATTTATTCATTAAACCTTCGGGAATATCCCGTTTTGTTTTCTCAGAAGGAATCGTTGCATACTTACGCTTTTGAAATAAATCCTTTAGCACATTTCCACCTCTAATTGGCTATTATCTTGAACTTCTGACAAGCCACGTTACTTGCTTCTACTTTTCATTATCTATGTAAAATAGAATTGAGCACTTCCTGTACTTCCTCTACTTCGCCTTCGGGTACGACGATTTCGAACTGATTTTTGGATAAGGAGATACCCCGAACTTGTACGAGAAATCCTTCTTCCGTCAGCCTCTGTTTAATCCGCTCTGCAATCTTCGCGGTAGGAGCTATGTATATCACCGTCCACATGAAAAAAAAACCTCCTATGACGTGCAACTACATGGATTAGGGCAAGTTAGCAACGATGATAATTAACATCCTACATAAGCATAGGCGCACACAATGGAATAATGATATCATAATTTCTCTTTTTCCCGCAACAGAGCACGTTCATGAAAAAAAGTGAAGTCTGAACTATTTGAGCTAGTCCAGACGCAATTTACTGCTATAATCAGGCGCATGCTCATTCTGATGAGCGATTCTGGCAGAAGCGGCAGCCGCTAAACCACAGATCAAATCATCCAGAAAAACATGCACAGAACTTTTATCATCATTTAATGTTCGGATAATACCCATTTTTTCCTTATCTAAATAGCCAAAGCTAGTTAAGCCAATCATCCCATAGACATGAACAATACCTAGGGCCAGAGTTTCATCAACGCCGAACAGAGGCTCATCCGCTTCAAGAATCGATTGCAAAGGCTCGGGCAACAGCTTTTTCTCTGCCAATTCATCAAGAGCAATACCCGTATATAGCGTGTACTGCACTTCCCGCTTGGCGAGAACAGCCAGCACACTCTCGATACATTCTTCTTGCGAAAGTTGATCATTATAGGGCTTTTGCAGCTTGAACACAATTTCAGAGATCTGCTCTACCGTTACACCACGTTTTTGAAGCAACTGGATCATATGTTGTTCGGTCATAAGTCTCCTCCTACGCATGTATTAAGCCCCTGAAATGCCGGGTTCCTATTCATATGCGGAGGATGCCATCTTTATTTCACTCTGACCGAATCTTTACCCATGATGGTCTCAATCACACGGAACAAATCCTTCGAAGGATCGACCAAATATTGGTCGCTCAGGGCCAAGAGCTTGTTGCTGCTTTCGTAGAATAGCGCAACCGCGAGCTGGCCCTTATGCAGCTTCAGCAGCGCCTTAAGCTGCAGCAGTTTGTCCGGCTGCTCGCAGTCAGCCGAGATCTTGACGAACACCCGCTGCGCCTTCGGCTCCGCAGCGGTAGTGCGCGCCGGCTGCGCCGCAGCGCGGGACTCCTGGCGGCCCGCCGCAGGGGCCGCCTGGGTGACAGCGGCGGCGCTGCGTGCGCCGCCTGAGATGGCAGCCGCGCGCGCAGGCCGATCGCTGACTGCGTCAGCAGATCGCCTATGCGCCCCTGGCTGCCGGCGAAGCCGCTGGACGCCCGCAGGGTCGTCCAGCGCGACAAGCTGCTCCGCGAGCAGCTTGGGCGGGTCCTCGTCCTGAAGCTGCAGCTTCGCCCGGACGAGGACGAGTCTGCCCTTCTGCACGAGCGGAGCCGCATTCTTCCAGGTCTCGGGGAACAATACCACCTCGACCTTATCGATGCGATCCTCCAGCTCCATGAACGCCATTGGCTGCCCTTTCTTCGTGACGATCGTCTTATTCGAGAGGATCATCCCAGCTACAAGAACCTCGCTGTTATCTGGCAGCTCGCCTAGTTGATGAAGCATAACCGCTTCCATCTCACCCAGCTGTTCCGCATAGGCATCAAGCGGATGTCCAGAGATATACATGCCGAGAAGCTCCTTCTCGAGCTCCAATTGTTTACTTTGCGGCATCGGAGGAATGTTCGGAACCTCCACCTCCCAGTTCGGTTCTTCCACGAAGCCGAAGAGGTGAAGCTGCAGATCATCCCGTTCCTTGCGCCATTTGGTTGCAGAGGCGATGGTTTCATCGAGAATAGCCATCAGCTGAGCGCGATGCCCGCCTAGCGTATCAAAGGCTCCACCTTGAATGAGCGATTCAATTACTCGCTTATTACATACGCGTAAATCAACACGTCTGCAGAAATCAAGCAAGCTCTCGAACTGTGACTTTTTCCGTTCATTAAGAATAGCATCGATTGCTTGAGTGCCTACATTCTTAATCGCAGCAAGTCCGAAGCGGATCGCCCCGGCCGCAGGGTCCGGTGTAAATACCGTTCCGCTGCCATTGACATCAGGCGGCAGCACGGCCAACTTTACCCGCCGGCATTCATCCACATATTCGGCTACCTTCCGATGATTCCCCATAACAGCCGTTAACATAGAAGCCATAAAATAAATCGGATAGTGCGCTTTTAAATAAGCCGTTTGGAAGGCCAGCACCCCATAAGCCGTTGCATGCGCCCGCGGGAAACCATAATCAGCAAAACGTACGATCATATCATACACATGATTAGCCTCATCGGCGTTAAAACCTTGACGCAAGCTGCCCGAAACGAAATGAGCCCGTTCTTCATCCAGCACTTCCCGCTTCTTCTTGGATACCGCTCGTCTTAACAAATCTGCTTCGCCTAAGCTGAAACCCGCCATTGATGAAGCAATTTGCATAATTTGCTCTTGATACACGATAATGCCGTACGTATCCTTTAGGATAGGTTCTAGCGTTGGGTGCGGATAGACGACCTCCATCTGTCCGTGCTTTCCATTAATATATTTGGGTATAAACTCCATTGGACCTGGACGGTATAAGGCCACAACAGAAATAATATCTTCAAATTCAGAAGGCTTCAAATCCTTCAGCACTTTGCGACAACCAGTGGATTCCAACTGGAAGACGCCTGTCGTTTCTCCCTTGCTAAGCATACCGTAGGTCACGGCATCCTCATCCATGTCCAGTTTATCAAAGTTGAGGCGCACATTTTCCATCTGCGCAATCCAATCAACCGTTCGTTCTATAATAGACAGCGTCCGCAAGCCGAGAAAATCCATCTTCAACAATCCGATGGCCTCCAAATGCTCCATTGTATACTGAGTAAGAGCTGTCTGAGCGGTGCCTTCCTGGAGAGGGACATACTGCGTTAGCGGTTCTCTGGAAATGACAACCCCTGCAGCATGCGTTGAAGCATGGCGCGGCATTCCTTCAACACGCATCGCCATTTCAAGCAGTTCTGCTGTCTTCGGCTGTCTGGCGACCAGTCCTTTTAAATCTGAGCTAACCTGCAGTGCTTCCGATAAGGTCATACCTAGTTGATTCGGAATCGCCTTAGCCGCACGGTCAACATCCCCATAGGGGACATTTAATACGCGTCCGACGTCCCTAACCGCTGCTTTGGCCGCCATCGTTCCGAAGGTAATAATTTGCGCGACATGCTCGTGCCCATATTTGGCAACCACGTAGTCAATCACTTCATCCCGGCGTTCATCGCTAAAATCGATATCAATATCCGGCATCGTAATCCGCTCTGGGTTAAGAAAACGTTCAAACAGCAGCTTATATTTAAGCGGATCCACATTCGTAATGCGCAGTACATAAGCCACTAGACTTCCGGCAGAAGATCCCCTGCCCGGCCCTGTCATGATACTCTTTTCGTGCGCAAACCGAATAAAATCCCATACGATTAAGAAGTAATCGGAAAAACCCATTTTCTCAATGACGCTGAGCTCGTAAGCTAGACGTTCTTCTGCTTGTCGCCGCAGCGGTGAATCCGCTGTATGCCACTCCGATTTAGCAGAATAACGCTGCTCCAGCCCCTGCGCACAGAGCTCACGCAAATATTCTCCAGCTGTGAAGTGCTCTGGAATCGGACGAAAGCTTGGCAAAATCGATTTGCCGAACGTAAGTTCGAGTTCACAGCGTGAAGCTACAACACTTGTATTCGTAAGCGCTTCGGGGACATGGACGAATAAACGCCTCATCTCCTCCTCGCTTTTCAAATACATCTGACTCGTCCCCATCTTAAGCCGATCGGTGTCCTCCACCGTTTTGCCCGTACCAATACAGATGAGAATGTCCTGCATCACATGATCCGGCTCTGTCACATAGTGCACATCATTCGTGGCAATAAGCGGGATGCCGGTTTCTTTGCTCAGCTCGATCATCGAGACCATTACTTTTTTCTGCTCAATCATCCCATGATCTTGAATTTCCAGAAAGAAGTCATCGCCGAAAATGTCACGATAGCGCTCAGCTGCTTTTCGGGCTTCATCCTGACGATTGTGCAGCAAATGCTGGGAAACCTCGCTGCCTAAGCAAGAGCTTAGACAAATAAGCCCTTCTGAGTGCTTGGCTAAATGTTCCAAATCGATACGCGGTTTATAGTGAAAGCCCTGTAAATGTCCGATTGAACAGAGCTTCATTAAATTTTGATAGCCTTGAAAATTTTTGGCAAGCAGGATGAGGTGATAGATCGGCTGTTCCTGTCTAGTCCCCTTATCACGAATTGATCCTGCTGTGAAATAAACTTCACAACCAATAATTGGTTTAATGCCTCGCTGTTTGCAGGCTTTGTAGAAGGCAATTGCCCCGTACATGACACCGTGATCCGTCAATGCCAGAGAGGTCATGCCAAGATCAGCCGCTCGGGAAACAAGCTCCTCCATACGTGCCGCACCGTCTAATAAACTGTATTCACTATGAACATGCAAGTGTACAAACGAACTCATCAGCATGTCCTCCCTTCTTTCATTTTATTCCTTATATTTTATCATATTGGTGCTAGGCATTCCCATACATTAAGTATAGAGAGTTTGTCCTCATTAACTAAGCTGGAAAGGAAGCGATAAGGACATGTATGTCTTTTGGGCAAATATTATCGTATATTTCTGTATTGCATTCGGGGTCGTATTTGGAGGCAGCATGTTAAGTGGAATAGCAGCCGTGCTCACGCTTCAATCACCTACGGAAAAAATGATGACCATTGCAGAAAACATTAAAATCTGGGCCATGGTAGCTGCAGTTGGCGGCACGATTGATCCGATACGCTATATTGAAAGCCATGTAGCTATAGGGCATTTGAATCCCGCTATTAAGCAAATCGTTCTGATTATTGTGGCCTTTATTGGCGCTCAAATGGGCACTTCACTCATTCAAATGATCTGCAAAGGAGGCAGTCAGCCTTGAGGATCCCTCCTTTTGCCCGATATCAACGTCTGCTTTCGAGCTTAGGACTGATGCTTTCGGGAGCCATCATTGGGAGCGCGGTCTATATGAGCATTCATCAGTATAACTACACGCAGCTATATGTGGAGATGCATAAATATTTGCAAGAAAATCGGGATTTGCGTGCCGATATCGACAACTTAAACAAGACAAAAAATAAGCAATCCTTAATTAATGTCGTCAACGTACATTTGGTTCCGAAAAATCAGGAAGAACTCATTAGCGAAGATATTCAAAAAGAAATTGAGAGCGACATTAAGAGCGAACTCAAGCTCGTCATCGGTCAAAAAGCTACATACGTAAAGGATGCTCAACCTCTCTATGAGAAATTGATCACCCAAAAGACCTACATTTTGCATGATAAAAAATATATCGTTGAAGTGAAATCGATCGTGTTAATTCAGACTGAATTGACGGTTTGGATTACAGCCCAAGAGAAACGAACATGAAGAATTGGCAAGATTTAAGCGAGATGTGATTGCAATCTCCTCCTAAAATCGCTAAAGTTAACAGTAAACTTGCTTAAAAGGACGGATTCCACATGTTCGCGATTCAAATCACATTATTCTCACTTATTTGCCTGCTCCTTGCCTTATCCGTGTATTTCAG
This sequence comes from Paenibacillus sp. WG02, assembly GCF_055396115.1. Taxonomy (NCBI): domain Bacteria; kingdom Bacillati; phylum Bacillota; class Bacilli; order Caryophanales; family Paenibacillaceae; genus Paenibacillus; species Paenibacillus sp. WG02. The sequence goes on from NZ_AP036016.1 coordinate 6,534,296, forward strand.
CTTTCGGGCGCGCCGTGAAAAGGAAACTGCCAAACGCGGTCTCTACTCGGCTCGCATGAATATTTGCATGGGTTTGATGCTCGTTCTGATTGCCATCACCCAAATCTTCTTCTTTAGTGAATCCAGCTTTCGCCGAATCTTCGGCACCGTGCTGGTCTTGCTAGGCCTGTTCAACTTATTCGCCGGCATTCGCAATCACGGGCACTTCGATCGCATGCTGCGTTAAATGACTTGAGCGGTTAGCATCGCTTTGGACACCAAAGTCCCAGCATGATAAATTTCTACATCAATTTTGCCAAATTTACGGCTCACCTCAATGATGGTGGGTCGTATTTCTATTTTGGAGTCAATTTGCAGCGGTTTTAAGAAATAGGTCGACATGTTGTCCATGACGAGATCCCCTTTCTTATGTTCCTGGACGATGCGATAAGCCGCTTGGGTCATGAGTGTTGTAAGAACACCTTCCGATACCGTCCCCAAATGATTCGTCATCTGTGGTGTAATAACGCCATGAAACTGCAGCGTCCCCTTCTCATCCCTGACTTCTTCCAGTCCGGACCAGATTAAATCCTCAAATGTTTCACCATTCTGCGGCTGCTTCTGAATATACTGCATGGCTTTCAGCACATCACTGCGATTAAGCACGCCTAGGATTTTGCGGCTTGTATCCACGACGGGCAGCAGTTCAATGCCTTCCCACACCATCATATGGGCTGCTGATGCAACCGATGTTTGGGGTGTTACAGTAAGCGGATTGCGCGTCATAAGCTTATCTACCGTTTGTAGAGAATTAGCCCCCACCATATCCTTAGAGGTCACAACACCGATAATTCGGTTCCACTCATCTACAACTGGAAAACGGCTGTACCCTGTATCCTCTGACATGCGCTGCCAGTCCTTCAGTGTACTATTTGCCTTTAGGGCATATAGGGAAGCACCTGATGCCAGGATGTCTTCGACAAGCATAATCTTCTTCTTGATCAAACGATCGTATATGGCTCTATTAATCATGGAGGCAACTGTAAATGTATCGTAGCTGCTTGAAATAATCGGTAGCTCCAGTTCATCTGCAAGGACTTTCACCTCTGTACTGGTGTTAAATCCCCCCGTAATCAGTACGCCTGCACCTTGTTCCAATGCACAGATATGTGCACGGTTGCGGTTACCAACGATAAGCAGGCTGCCTGCCTCAATGTAACGCATCATGGCATCCTGTTCCATCGCGCCGATCACGAATTTGTGCAGCGTCTTGTGGAGTCCACGAGAGCCACCGAGTACTTGCCCATCGACCATATTCACGACTTCAGCAAATGTGAGCTTATCAATGTTCTGCCGCAGTTTCTTCTCGACTCTTACGGTTCCGATTCGCTCTTTGGTCGAGACCAGACCTTGATTCTCAGCCTCTTTAATAGCTCGATAAGCCGTTCCTTCGCTGACTTCCATGTTCTTGGCAATTTTGCGAACAGAGATCCGGCTGCCAAGCTTCAAGCTTTCAATATAGCGCAAAATCTGTTCATGCTTCGTTAACGTATCCACGGATTGTGTATCCAACTGTTACACCTCACTCGCTTGTTCCTGTATTACTCTGTACTACTAGTATAATCGTTCCAAAGCGCAAGAACAATGAGATCAGCTTTTCCTAAATAAAAAATCCAACCCTTATGGATTGGATGCTTTATTTGTATTATAGCAAACATACGTTCGTTGTCAAAATGGAAATCTCTTCTTGGCTACTTGCGAAACTGCAGAAGTTTCCGGCGACCTTGAACAAGCTGCTCCAATTGCCATTTTTTCATCCGATTGATGCGGTTCATTTCTTTGCGTTTCTCTTCATCTACCCCAAGTATTTGATGCAAATGAGCGGCTGTCACAAGCAGGGCCATCACGACCCAGATGATACTGAACACCATCGGCAGCGACCCTGCATTCCGAAATTCCAATTGTGGAACGGAGTAAAATAGCATGCCTAACGCTAAGCTCATGTAGACAACATTTTTAAAGCCTTTCAAACTGATCACTCCTTTCGCTTTAGATAAATAAGAACCTATCTCATCCTAATTTCATTGTATGAGACAAGTTCTTTTTATATGTTCAAAGCGAAAGATTAAGGCTTAGAGACTGTCGATTGATTCACAACTGGTATTCATAACTCCAATATACGATTTTAGCGTCATTCAGCTTTGGTGAGGGCAGAAGGGTTATCGTTGCTTTGTTACCAATGTTGTATTTTTTACAGCAATTCACACGCCAAAAGGCTATTTTGCAACTTGAAGTTGCATTTCGTACAACATTTTGAGCACTTTTGTTGCGAAATGGTCTATATTGGGCCTAATTGTTGTACATTATGCAACAATGAAGGGAGCAAGGCGAGATTTAGGCATCAATTGTTGCACTTATTACAACATCAATCTACAGCGAATATGAATTCATTCATCCAGCAACCTAATTCTGCATTTAAGACGATTGATCTCGATTTAAGACAAATCAATGTAGAGCAAGCGAATGAATCGACGGTCTCGCTTATTCAATCTCGAAGCCCTGAGTGCTTAGGAATGGTTTCATGTGCTCTCGCGGCCGCTGCGCTTTGGCAGCCATATCCTTGGACCAGGTCGTATCGACCTTGCCACCCGATCGGACCTTCATATAGTCGCGGATGCTCTCGTCGTACACGTCGACCGCTCCTTCGTTATCCGTATACCGATTTTCATGGTATACGGCTTCTCGCGGGAGCCGCGGGCGCAGCAGCGGCTCTTGATCCGGCATGCCGATGCACATGCCGAAGACCGGGTACACCAGCTGCGGCAAGCCCAGCAGCTGGGAAACCTCGGCGGGCTTATTGCGCAGCCCGCCAATATACACTACGCCGAGTCCGAGTGACTCGGCGGCAATGGCTGCATTTTGCGCAGCTAATGCAGCATCTACCGTGGCAACGATGAAATTCTCAGCGTTGCCAGTAACCGGAGTGTCCCCGTGACGGTGGACAGCCTGCGCGTATCGGTGCAAATCCGCGCACCACACAAGGAACAGCGGACACTCGCTGACATAAGCTTGATTGCCGGCCAGCGCGGCAAGCTGGTTCTTCAACCCGTTATCCGTAATGTGGATAACGCTGTACGCTTGCATATTGCTGGATGAAGATGCAGCTTGAGCCGCTGCCAGAATAGCATCACGCTGTTCTGAGCTTACTGGCTCATTCGTAAACTTACGAATTGAGCGATGCTTTTGTAATAAAGAAATGATTTCGTTCATCCTTCAACAACCTTTCTTCTATATATAGCTTATATTTAGAAAGTCTCCACCGATGTGGTCGACAAACTGTCATGATTTGAGCAACCTCGCCCTCGAACTCGACTTCATTGGACCCGACTGTCCAACATTCCGTCTCTGCAATTATCCGATACTCGCGTGGAATTTTCAAACAACGCGAAAACTCAACAGCGAAGCTAAATCGGGTAGGAGGCTATCCATTAATTGAATAGCCGACCTCCCACACCACCGTACGTACCGTTCGGTATACGGCGGTTCCTAAGTTTACGCAGTGACTTGTCGATTATAATCTGAAAAGAATAAGAATCCGAGTCCTTTGATCGTGTTATTTCCGAGGGATTTGTTGAGGATTGGGCTATTGGAGGTTCTCCAATAGCTCTTTCTTGTGTTGGCGTACTCCCATGCTTTCTGTTTCTGGATTCCGAGTGATTGCAACATTGCGAACTTTGTCTGCACTCGTTTCCATTGTTTCCAGTAGATCATGCGGATTCGCCTTCTCATCCATTCGTCCGTAGTTTGGAGCAGTTTCTTCATGTCGGCTATTTTGAAATAGTTAACCCATCCCATTATGTAGCGTCTAAGTTTCTCTACACGATCTTCATTTCCTACTCCATTACTTCTGGATGTAAGCTCCTTTATTTTAGCTTTCATCTTTGCAATGGATTTCGTGTGAATTCTGACCCTTGTTTCTCCTTTTCGCGGATAGAATGAGAATCCAAGAAATTTGACTCTCGTCGCCTCGTCCACTACCGTTTTCTCCCGATTCACTTTGAGAAATAACTTCTTCTCGATGAAAGGAAGAATGTTCTCTAGTGTCCGCTCGGCGCTCCTTCTACTTTTGCAAAAGATGAGAAGGTCGTCCGCGTATCGCACAAACTTATGATCGCGGCTTTCCAACTCCTTATCCAGTTCGTTTAGCATGATGTTGCTCAGTATTGGACTTAAGTTTCCGCCCTGCGGTACGCCAACTTCGGATTCCTCAAAGTGATGTTTCACGATGACGCCAGCTCTCAGATACTTATGTATGAGCGAAATGACTCGCCCGTCTTTGATGGTTCTCGATAGCACTTCGATGAGCTTATTTTGGTTAACCGTGTCAAAGTATTTCTCTAGGTCCATGTCGACTACATATTTGTATCCTTCCTCTATGTTATTTTGGCTTCTCCTGATGGCATCGTGTGTGCTCCGCTTGGGGCGGAATCCGAAACTGTTCTCTGAGAACTGCTTCTCGTAGATGGGTGTAAGTATTTGGGCAATTGCCTGCTGGATAACTCGGTCCACGACGGTCGGGATTCCTAGATTTCTTTTCTTTCCGTTCTCTTTCGGTATTTCTACCCTTCGAACGGCATTCGGACGATAGTTTCCGTCCAGAATGGACTGCCTGATGTTCTCTCCGTTCTCTTTGAGATATTGCAGAAGTTCATCTACTTTCATCCCGTCGATACCATGAGAGCCTTTATTCGCTTTGACCTTTTTGAACGCTTGGTTCATGTTGTCTCTGCTAACGATTTCCTCAAGCAGTCCCTTCTTCGACTCGTTTGCGTTGGTGTTGCCTGTTTCAGTTATCCTCTCAGGATTGTGCACTCCCGCATATCCTTCATGTTCCGCATTATCTTTCTGCTTGGATCCTTCTGCTCGAAGTTGGCTGCCCTTTATTCCTGTATTGGTAACTTTCATTGACTAACACCTCCTAAGGTTCAGCCCTTCCCTCATGTCGTCGACTACATCAGGTACTATGGCCTCTGCTGACTTCTCATGATAAATCTTATTTCAACCGTGATTCGAAATGATCTTCTCACGTCCATGAGATCTCCCACGGTAAGACGATTCACTTTCCTTCCATGTACCCACATCATTTACATTGGTATGTCCGTGTAGTTATTGGACTTCGTTTTGTTATGCAAACTCATCCCATACCTTATGCCTGATAATGTTCGTGTTCCTTGGGTCGGAATTTTGCCTCCAGCTTCCTTCAGATTCCACCTTACGATGGACACCCTTGCTCTTGGCTAGTGGTTGGTAACTACAAACCCCCACAGTGGACTTTCACCACCTAGTTAATCGCCATGCGTGGCGCACATAAAAAAAGACCCAACCAACTGGGTCTTTTTCCTCATATCGACAACAATTTCCGTACTTTTCTATACAACAGCGTAAGTACCCACGGTATCGCAACAATCAGCACAAAAACGATCCCATTATACAAGTTAAAAAGCAAAATCGAGCCGGGCATATTTACTTTATATTTCCATAAGGATAACAACGCTGGATGCATCAAGTAGACGCCAAATGACACCGAGCCTAGCGAGATGAAGAAGCTTGCCAATCTGGTAGATTTCTGGAGAAGCCATTTCGCGAACCAGATAAAGCTTACACCAATGCCAATGCTGTAGAGCAGCCATAAAATTTCGTACCACGTATTTTCAAACTTATAACCTTTTAGTCCCAATAGGTAAAGCATCACATAGGCCAAACCACTGAGGAGTGCAGCTGGCAGCACCCAGCCCTTGTTCCGATCCATCCAAGAACGAAAGGCCCCGTAGTTCATGCCAATTGCACCGCCAACGAGGAAATACCCGAAGTACGTTATGCAAAGCTCTGGTTTATGATCAATCGTACCGAACCAGTGGGTGTAAATGTAAACGCCCGCTTGAATGGCTAGCCCCCAAAGTGCCAGCGTTCGGCGAAACCATGGCGCACTTCTAACAGCCAATACTAACAGCGGAAATAGCAAGTAGAACTGTACGATTATGATCATGAAATACAAGTGATAACCGGAATCTGCCCATTTTAACTGTTCCAGAAAAACACGTAGATCAATCTTAATGGGGTGCCCCGGCGTCCAAAGCCAAGGATTATATATATAGTAGAAGAAGGACCAGACGATATAAGGAACTAACACTTGGCGGACACGTTTCCAGTAGAAAATGCCAGCCTGTTTCGCGCTCCAATTATCCGTATAAATGTAGAACAATACGATGCCGCTCAAAAAAATAAACACCGGAACGGCGAAATAACTGATTTTGTTCAAAAATAAAATAACTAGCTCTGTGCTGCTCCCCTTCAAAGCCGGATCCACTGTCCAGTCCGCGGTAACATGAATCAGAACGACGGCAAGGATGGCGAAGGCTCTAACGATATCGAGCTCCGTGATTTTTGCTTTTGCCATAACGGTTTCAAGTCCTCTTTTCCTAATAAATACCCTTTTTACTATAGACAGTTTCGAGCTATTTCGCAACAGTGTGCCTAGCAAAAAGATATCTCTCTTCCTCGATTGTTTACTAAAAAAAGAGTGTATCCCAGGAGTAGACTTCTAGACGGCTAGACTTCTACGAGGGATACACTCTTTTATTTCAGCATTGCTTGTAACGGCTCGGCAATAATCCGCTGCACATCTTCCAGCACGATCGACAAACGGCGCTCCGCGTCGAATAACTGGTTAATACGTGGATTGCGGGCGAGCTCCTCATATTGTTTCTGCAATTGTTCCATATCCTCTTGCGGCGGCATCACGCCTCCAGCCATTTTCTGCTGCAGCTCATTTTGGCGATTGCGGAAATCTTCCAACATGATTTTACTGGATGCATCGCCATCAATGATGGAGCGGAACTCCTTCATATCCTTGTATTCGCTGCTTTCCTTAATTGCTTTTGCCAATTCGTAAGCCTTATCATGGACATTCATTTTATTTCCTCCTCATTTTCTATTAGTACGGCCTACCTACTTACTCAACGAATAAATGGGCACTTTCGGACAGATGCCTAGGCACCAAGGGAAATATGTCCTCATATGATGGAGTAGTTTACTTTGCTTAAGCAAACAATGCCATTTTTGATGCTGGAAGGAGTGTTCGCTATTGACCCGGACGAAAGTTGGAATATCCATTCAAGGCACCAGCATCTATTTGGATGATCGGACCGTTGTTCTAAGTGAAGCCATTGCAAAAAAATGGAAAGTTCCGTCGAATCAAACGATTACTATGCGATTTGGCTCTGTCAAGCAGGATGTCAAGGTTGTCACTGCCTCAACGTCGAACAGTTTACGTGTAAACCCTGCTCTCGCTTCCAAAATCGGACTGCATCATGGCGCTCAACTCAATCTCCATTATAGACAAAATACAAGAACCTTGTCGATTGGACCTTTGATTGGCGTAATGATTAGCCGTGTTTATGCAGGCTCAAATGATCGTCCATTCGGTGCTATCACCGCTTTTTGTAAAGAAATGACGGACGCGTGTGACCTTTTTGGGGCTATTGTGTGCTTTTTTCCGCCTGAAGAAATGCATGCCAATGCCCAATCCATATCTGCATATTCGTATTCCAATGGTTCCTGGAGCAAAAAAACGTATCCGATTCCCAATGTTATCTATAACCGGCTCACCTCGCGCAAATTCGAGAACAAGTCGAATGTTCAACAATTCATGAATGATGCCAAAGCACACTTTGCCACTGAAATCTTCAATGAGAAATATTTGGACAAAACGGAAGTATTCGAAGCTTTGAGCAAAAATAACAGCCTCCATGGATATTTACCCGAATCCTACCTCTTCAAAAACTATCAGATGCTGAAATCCATGGCTGCCCGCCATAGTGTCCTATTCCTCAAACCGATTACCGGAAGTCTAGGTAAGGGGATTATTCGCATTCGTAAAGAGGCGGGGGAAGCCTACACCTGTCATTATACGAATCTCGCCGGCGTCCGCAAACAATCTTTCGCCTCATTAACTGCTGTGTTCCAGGCTTTATCCGGCAAGCTTAAGACGCAACGTTTTCAATTACAACAAGGACTTGATCTCATCACTGCCGACGGTAATCCTGTTGATTTCCGAGCACTTGTACAGAAAGGGGCTGAAGGTGAATGGGCTATAACCTCGATTGTTGCCCGTATTGCAGGAACGCAGCATTTTGTCTCTAACCTGGCACGAGGTGGAAGTCTAACAACCGTGGCTGAAGCGTTGGCAAAAACACCCTTTTCGTCAGCTATTCGTGTCTCTGTCATAGGACGTTTGCGCAAGGCTTCTCTGGATATTGCTAAAGGGATTGAAACCAATATACCTAATCATTTTGGAGAGCTAGGAATCGATCTTGCTGTAGATAAAATGGGGAAGGTTTGGTTGATCGAGGTGAACTCCAAACCATCTAAGGACGACAATACCCCACTTAACAATGAACGAAAAATTAGGCCATCTGTGAAACAAATTGTGCAATATTCACGTTATTTAGCGAAGTTCTGAGGTGAAAGCATGCAGCAAAGATCACATCGTCCCTTGTTAGGGATTATGGTTACGGAATTGAATCGAGAGCTGCCCTTTGGAAGTTCTGACTTCTATGAGCATCTCACCTATCATGGTGCCGCCAAGGGTCTTGACGTGTTCGTTTTCTCACCGAATCGAATCGATTGGAAGCAAGAAGCTGGTGCGGGGGTACGCCTATTTAAGTGAAAAACAAGAATGGGTGATGAAGCTCTTTCCTCTTCCCTCGATCATCTATGATCGATGTTTTTTTACCAACAAAGAGGACTATCGACAATACCGTAATCATGTGCGCAAGCTGCGTGAGACACCTCATATTCGCTTTCTCGGCTATGGCTTGAGCGGGAAGTGGGAAGTGGATCAAATCCTACAAAAAGATCCCACTTTGCAACTTTATTTACCTGAAACGAACTTGCTGACAAGCGGCACTGAGTTGAGGAATTGGCTTCGTACAAAAAGCGATGTCTTTCTCAAACCACAGGGAGGCAGTCAAGGCAGGGGGGCATTGCACATTCACAAGATAAGCACAAAAGACGATAACCGTTCTTATCATATAAAAGGGCGCGATGCCCACAATCTCCCTTTAGAGCGTGAATTTGAAGATTTTCATTCGTGCTGGTTTTGGCTTCGCAGCCTGATTGGTATGCGACCCTATCTAATACAAGAATACCTACCTCTCCATTCAACAGAGGGAATGGCTTACGATGTACGCTCCCTCGTGCAAAAAAACGGCCGTGGTTTATGGGAAAGTACCGGCATGGCCGTGCGTATTGGCAAACCCGGAAGCATCACCTCCAATCTACATGGCGGGGGTACTGCGGAAGATGTGTCCTCGTTCCTTACCAAAGAGTTTGGTGACTCGAAGGCAAATGAGCTATTAACCACACTCGCCATGCTTTCAAGCCGGATTCCCCCTTTTCTGGAAGCTCATCACGGGCGGCTCGCTGAGCTTGGCATTGATTTTGGCATCGATACGTGTGGTCGCGTGTGGATTCTTGAAGTGAATTCGAAACCGGGAAGATCGATTTTTGCGCGAACGCGTAACGAAAAAGCACGCATAAAATCCATCGCAAACCCTATCCATTATGCTGGATTTTTACTTTACAAAAGGCTGAGCTAGCTTGGTTTATTGTGAAGTGCCCGAGCAGGCAGAAGGTTATGTCTGCCTGCTTTGACACGGAAAGCCCGTAGGGCAACAAGTTTAGGAGGGTAACCTAATGAGTTTGACAACGTGTATGCTCCACGCCGTACAACGAACAGATAGATCGGTCTACTTAACAAGTGAACTCGTCAAAGCTTTACGGTTAACCGGCAATAAATCGATTACTGTAAAGGTCGGCAGCAAAAGCTCAACTCTACCGATTCGTTTGATCAAGAAGAGTGGTCAGCATATGTATATACCGCTTTCCCTGATGGCTTCTTTACGCATTCCTCGAATAGGGAGTGTATTAGTCGCCAATAACAGTAATAAAGAACTTCGCATCGGTCCACTTATCGGTATCTTAACTAACGTAGTGAGCGGTTCATCTCCATTTGGTACAAAAACCGGATTCATTCGCCAAATTATGAATACCGGCTCTAATAAGTCCTTTATTTTTGCTTTTAGCCCAAGTAGTGTGAACTGGATCCAAGAAACCGTTACTGGGATTATCCCAAAAGAAGATGGAGGCTGGACTCGTAAAACATTTCCTTTGCCTGATGTCGTTTATAATCGTCTGTCCAGCCGTAAAGCTGAGAAATCCGCAGGGATTGAGGGCTTTAAGGAACGATTTGTACGCAGAGGAATTCCCCTCTTTAACTGGAGCTTTTTTGATAAATGGGATGTTTACAAAATGTTAGATGGTGATGATGCTTTCCGTTTCGTCCCAGAGTCCCGGATCAATCCGTCTGCTGATCAAATTAAAGAAATGCTTGATAAACATAAATTCATTTACCTGAAGCCCACGGCAGGGAGCTTAGGTATCGGTATTTTCCGCGTAACGTACAATCCCAAACGAGGTTACTTTGTTCGGTACCGCAAAGGCGGTAAAAATGTTCTCATCCGTTACGGAAAATTCGAAGGCTTAATGCAAATGCTTGGAACTGGACGTGGCCGCCTCACGAATTATGTCGCACAGCAAGGCATACGTCTCATTGAAATTGACAGCTGCCCTATTGATTTCCGCTTCCATTTAACGAAGAACGGCAATAACAGTTGGGTCGTAGCTGCGATCGGCGCAAAGAAATCCGGGAAAGGCAGCGTCACAACCCATATCCGCAATGGCGGTCAATTGATGACACCCGAACAGGTGCTTCGTCAAATTTACGGATCTCGTGCAGAGCAGATACTTGCTAATGCCAAGGAGGCAGCCATTAAGCTTGCCGAAGGCATTGAGAATAACTATAATCATTTGCTTGGTGAGCTTGGTTTCGATATAGGTATTGATCAGAGCGAAAATATTTGGATGTTCGAAGCTAATGCTAAACCGGGAGATCCATTTTCAAACACCCCTCGCTGAAAGAAGGAGACACTGCCACCTTACAAAATATATATGAGCACTGCCTCTTTTTGAGTCGCTTCCGCTCTAGGAGGGAAAATTAATGGGCTTCTTCCTTCATGAGATCCGACAAATGCCTACTCTTGCCATTCTCACAGTAAAGGATAGTAATCGTGTATTTCGCGGCAATCTGGACAATTTCCGGGATTTAATTCAAACTGGCGAACGATTTGGTGTTGATGTTTACATCGTGACTACGAAGGACTTCAACTTAACCAGCCCTGAAATATATGGCTATCGCTTTAATCAAGAAACCAAAAAATGGAGCAGGGAACTCGTTCCCGCTCCACAAGTTGTATACAATCGTATTCCCTATCGCAAGATGGAAATGAAGCCTGAAGTCCAGCAGACCATTCAATCATGCAATCGCAGCTCCAGCATTCAGTTATTTAATCCTTCCTTCTTCAACAAATGGACCTTGTTCGGATGGTTAAGCAGTGCCAAAGAAAGCAAACCTTACATGCCCGATACGCAGCAATTGAACTCGGCTAATGATCTCACTCAGCTATTGCGTAAACATGCCGTTCTCTACTTAAAACCAGTAAAAGGTAAAGCTGGAAGAGGCATTATGCGCATTGATCGATTAACAACTGTAAATGGCCGCCGTAATTATCGGCTGAGCCGCCAAGATGATAAGAAGATGGCTTATAGTTACCATAATTCCACAGATGAACTTTGGAATGAATGGAATAAACACCGTGGCACCCATGACTACATCGTGCAGCAAGGTATCGCTTTAACGAGATACAAAGAGCGCGCTTACGATTTACGCGCTTTGGTCCAGAAGACGTCCAAAGGTGTCTGGAGTGTGTCAGGTATTGGAGCTCGTGTAGCGGGTAGAGCCAGCATCACGACTCATGTACCACGGGGCGGATCCATTGACGAGCCGCGCAAACTGCTTGCGAGTGTGTTTGGTGCGACGGAAGCCAACAAAATTTTGAAGCGAGTTCGCAAAGCCGCTGTAACACTCGCTGAACAAATTGAGAAGTCATCCGGCAATCAACTAGGCGAAATGTCTATGGACATTGGTGTCGATACCGCTGGTCATATCTGGTTCTTCGAAGCTAATTCGAAACCAATGAAATTCGATGAGCCAAAAATTCGTCAAAAATCCCTTGAACGCATTATCCGTTACAGCCTTTACCTGATTAATAATGGGAGAAGAAGGTGATTATGCTTGTCTTCGAAACGACTGGGCGTACTCGCTATCTATTTAAGTAAGTCTCGGCTCGAAGAGCTTTCTTACTTTCAGCGGCTAAGTAAGGAAGGAAAGAAACTTGGTGTTCAAGTTGAGATCTTTACACCGGATGACGTCGAAGGCGACAACGCCGTTCGTACGTTGACTTATGATTCCGGTCTGGGGAAATGGATTCGGAAGCGAACTTCTTTCCCCCCTGTTATTTATGATCGCTGCCGGTATAAAGCGGCAGCCAATTATCAGATGCTTAAAGCATTTCGTAATCGACATGCCAAACTTATCTATTTAAGTAAACCTTTAGCTAACAAATGGTCGATGCATCAAATCCTTTCAGAGAATGAGAGCATCCGCCCCTATTTACCAGCTACAGTACGATTTAGCTCTGTGCAGGAGCTGCTGAAAGTTCTAAAGAAGCATAAGCTAATCTACGTAAAACCGAAGAATGGCACGGGTGGAAGAGGAATATTACGAATTGAACAGCTCGGTTCAGATCTTTATCTATTGCAAGGAAGGAACCAGCAGCGAACTATCATCGCTCCATTCCGCGCTACGGAAAAACAGCTTGCGATCAAGCTGCATACCCTGAAATTGAGCCCAGATTATGTGGTGCAGCAAGGAATCCACTTAACTCTTAGAGATGGTCGTGTGCATGATTATCGTTTGCTGATACAGAAAAATGGCAATGGCGAGTGGGAAGTGACAGGGTGTGCGGGCCGTATTGGGCCTCAACGCAGCATCACTTCGAATCTTCATGGCGGCGGAAGTGCGGTAACCCAGGATAAATTGTTAGCCTACCGTTTTACTTCTGAAGCAAAAATGGATGAAATTAAAAAAGAGATGAACAGCTTCGCATTTACGCTCGCTAATTATTTGGAAACGAAATTCGGTAAGTTGTGCGAGTTAGGCATGGATATTGCCGTAGATCCCAAAGGTCATGTTTGGCTGCTTGAAGTCAATCCTAAACCATCACGAGAAGTTTTTCGCAAAATTGGCCAACATTCGGTTTATCAGAAGGCGGTTACAAGGCCACTTGAATATGCTGTCTGGATGATGAAACAGAAGAAAATAAAAAGAGAAGAACAAAAAGAAGAAGAAAAGACCGAAGACAAACAAGCCGAATCTTAACGTAAACGATCGGAAGCGTCAGCTAAAGGCTATAGCCAGCTTCCGGCCTACATATGCTGAAGATGTCCCAAAGTTTGAACAAAAATTTGCTCAATATGGTCATCGTCAAGCGAATAAAAAACCGTTTTTCCCACTTTGCGTCTTTTGACAATGTGCAGATCCCGCAAGTAGCGAAGCTGATGTGAGACTGCCGACTGCCCCATCGCAAGCAGCGTTGCAAGATCATGCACGCATAGCTCCCTTTGCAGCAGGTAATAGATCATTTTAACCCTGGTCGGATCGCCTAAAGCTTTGAATACCTCCGCAATCCCTACCGCCTGCTCCTCCGTAATTTGAGCTTCCTGACTAAGCTGTACCGAGTCAACACCTGTACAAGCACATGTGTCCTCGCCTTCACTTGCTTCTATCCATATTTTTTCCATTATCATCCCTCCTTCGTGTTTTGCTTTAGCTATACTTTTAGTTCTGGATGGGCGTTAGTTGAGTTTTCAATTTGAATAGTAGCATGAGTGATATGAAATCGTTCCTCTATTTGATGAATAGCTTCCTGAAGGACTACCTGACTATCACGATCGTCCGCAATGAGTATATGGCAGCTCAGAGAATCAAGCCCTGAAGTAATCGTCCAAATATGTAAATCATGAACATTGATAACACCATCAATGCCCTCAAGTACGCGTTTGACATCTTCATAAGAAACAGCGGCGGGAGTGCCCTCCATCAAGATATGAATCGTCGATTTCAGGACGGTCCAAGCCCCCTTAAGTATTAATAGAGACACAAGGATGCTAATAATTGGATCAGCCGCATACCAACCGAAGATCAGCATAACCCCACCGGCTAAAATAGCCCCTACAGAGCCTAAAGCATCACCTAGGATATGCAAATATGCGCTGCGCAGATTGAGATTGCCATGCACATCCCCTTTGCGCATAAGTGCCCAAGCACTAAGTAAATTAGCTATTAAACCGACGCAAGCAATGAGCATCATTGAACCACTGGCAACAGCAGGAGGATCCATAAATCGCCCAACTGCTTCCCAGATAATGAGCCCGGCTATTACAAAAAGCGTGACAGCGTTGAAGAGAGCCGCTAAGATTTCAATTCTATGAAAACCATAGGATTTATTAGCTGAAGATGGCTTGGCCGCGAACCAAAGGGCGGTGATACTTAATACAAGAGAGACCAGCATCACTTAACATATGGCCAGAATCAGAGAGAAGCGCCAAACTATTGGTCCATAATCCGCCTACGAACTCTAAAATCATGATGCTCGCTGTTATACATAGCGCAATAAGGAGTCCTTGTTTATTCCCGCTGTGACCATGGTGATGATGTCCATGATGATGCCCATGGTGAGTGTGATCGTGCCCTTGATGACCTACATGACCGCTGCAATTAGCGTGATCTTTGTGTTGATGTGATTGTACTTCAGACTCATGATGCTGCATAGAATTCCCTCCCTGTGTCTCAACCCTTTAGAATGTTGTGCCGCTATTTGATTTATGAGTGACATTTAATATATGAGTATTTACTCATATATACATAATAGTGAGTAAAACAGGCTGATGTCAATACAGCTCATGCAAAAAAAAGATCGATTCATCTGCTCAGCATCACATGAGCCTGAATCGATCTAACGAATGATTGTCTAACTGCTAGCTATGTCCCTGTTGCGACTTTGTTCGCGCCTGCATCTACTACATCCGGGTCAAACGTGATCGTTGCACTAAACAGCGAATTGGATACCCCGAAATCTCCCGTTATTCCGCCGCCTGCACCTGTATAGGTTTTGGATGCGGATGTCGGAGCAATGACAGCAGTGTCGCCATTCACCAGATTTCCTTCATTCCTAATAACATTGAATATTCCTATAAAAGAAGGCATTTCTGATCAGCACCCTTTATCTATCAAAGTTCTACAGTGTATGCCCAACTCCCCATATTTGCGACAGCCTACGCTTAATTACAATATTCAAGCAGTTCAGCGAAGCTGCAGATACGTATATGCGCACCCTCCAGCTCTCCCGACTCTCGAAAACCTGCATAATCGCAAGCGGCTACGGTTAGGTTATTCTGGAGTCCTGCTTCCACATCAGAGGAGCGATCGCCAACCATCCATGCAGATTGGATATGATGTGTTTCCAGCAGTATTTTTACTAAATCCACCTTGGATCTCGTTCGATATTGTCCTGCACTGTACAATCCTTCGAATAAATGCGCTAAACCTTTGGCTTCAATAACATGCCGCACATAATCTTCGAGTCCATTGCTTGCGACAAATAAACGAATTCCTTTACTGTGTAATACTTGTAAGGTTTCAGCCACTCCTTTATATAGATCGCCTTGCCCCTGCTGCAGTCCCTCCAATTGATATTTAATCAGTAGTTTGTCTGCTTCCAGACGAGTTGCAAGCTGCTCATTCGGCATTACCCGTTCCCAGATGTGCTCAAGAAGCATGCCTAGCGCCCCTAGGATTCTTTCTTCCGGCGGAGTCTCCCCAGTAAAAAGGCCTTTGGCTCGAAGCTCATCGAACGTCTTATGGTAAGCAGGCAGAAGTAAGGTCTCCGTCTGAAATAAGGTTCCATCCAAGTCAAAAAGCATCGCTTCGGGTTGTTTGCTCTGATTACTCATTCTCATGCTCCTTCTCCATTAAGTTATCGAAAATGATTGAAATGATCTTAGATAAGAATGGCAAACATACCCATGTAAGTCAATCATCAGATTTGGGAAAAAGCCTGTTGCCGATAAGAATAAATTCAGTTATGATTGAAATGAGAGTAATTTGTTTTAAAAATGATACTTTTTTGCAAAAATACTTCATAATTGATCAAAAAATAGTTCATTCCTTAGAAGTATCCGAATTGATAACTTGTCCATGAAAGTGAGGAAGACGATCATGAATCTTCATATTTTTCAAAATCAACAAGAGTTGAATGAAGCTGGAGCCGGCATTATTACCTCGCTTGTGCAAATGCAGCCTAAAGCGGTATTGGGGCTAGCTACAGGTGGAACACCTGTGGGCATTTATGAGGAGCTAGTTAAAGCTTACGATAAAGGACGAGTTAGCTTTAAATCCGTCACTACCTTTAATTTGGATGAATATTGCGGTTTACCCGTAGATCACCCCGAAAGTTATCACGCTTATATGCAGCAGCATTTATTCGCACATATCGACTTACCTGCTGCTAAAGGCCATATCCCAAACGGAAATGCAGCGGATCTAGAGGCGGAATGCGAGCGTTACAATCAACTTTTGGATGAAGCGAAGCAGATCGATTTGCAAATTCTTGGCCTAGGCCATAATGGACATATTGGTTTCAATGAGCCCGATCATTCCTTAATCAGCGGTACACACCGCGTAGAATTAAAAGCGGAGACTCGCGAAGCGAATGCACGTTACTTTAACTCCATAAACGAAGTTCCGTCTCATGCCTTAACCATGGGAGTAGGCACCATTTTGAAAGCCAAAACGATCTTGTTGATCGTTCGTGGAGCCGATAAAGCTGAAATCGTACATCGCGCACTTACGGGTCCAATTACAACGGAAATTCCGGCAACTCTTTTGCAAACTCACCCACACCTTGTCGTACTTCTTGATGCTGAGGCGGGGAGGCTTTTTGAATGAGTGAACATGTGATTTCGGGAGCAAAGATCGTAACTGAGCAGGGAATCATCGAGCAAGGCATCCTTCATGTGAAGGATGGCTTTATCGCTTTTGTTGGCGAAATGTCGCAATGGGACCCGTCCGCTGCAAGTTCTGCCGCTAAGTTCGTCGATGCCCATGGAAGCTGGTTGTTGCCAGGATTCATCGATGTTCACGTTCATGGTGGATACGGCGCCGATTTCATGGATGCGAATCCAGAGACACTTGACATTATTACTCGGTTTCATGCCTTACACGGCACAACCTCCATGCTAGCTACAACGATGACAGCGACTCGAGATGCGATTGACCGGGTACTTGGTGAAGTGGACCGCTATAAGAGCCAGGAGATGCCATACGCTCAGCTGCTCGGCGTACATCTGGAGGGTCCTTTCATCTCACCCAAATGGGCGGGCGCGCAAGATCCGAATCTCATGGTACCGCCTCAGCTGTCTTGGATCGAAGACTGGCACGAGCGCTATCCGCAGCTCATGAAGCAGTTAACCCTCGCCCCCGAACGCGAGGGAGGGCTTGAGATGATCGCGTGGCTGCGCGACCATGGCATCGTTGCCGCCTGCGGCCATACCGACTCGACCTATGCCGACATTCAGTCGGCGGTTCGTGAGGGGCTATCGCATGCGGTGCATACCTACAACGCGATGAGGCCGCTGCATCATCGCGAACCTGGAACCGTCGGTGCGATACTCACCGACGAACGCATCAGCGGCGAAGTGATCGCTGATGGGCACCACGTGCACCCAGCAGCGATTCGCCTGCTGGCTAAGGTGAAGCAGCCGCATGGCTTGCTGCTGATAACGGACGCCATGTCAGCCGCGGGACTCGGCGACGGGCAGTACGAGCTTGGCGGGCAAGCCGTGACCGTACAGTCGGGCGTAGCCCGGCTGACGGAAGGCGGCGCGCTCGCCGGCAGCACGCTGACGATGATCGAGGCGCTCCGGTATATGGTGCGCGAGGTCGGTGTCAGCGTCGAAGACGCGAGCCGCTTCGCAAGCGGCAATCCTGCGAGGCTGCTGCGCCTCGAGGCGTCGCACGGCTCGATCGCGCAGGGCAAGCAGGCTGACTTGCTGCTTGTCAGCCCTGATTTAGAGCTCGAACATGTTTGGGTTCGCGGCAAAGAAATGACAGATTAAGTTGGCTAATGGAGACCGTCGATTCATTCGACCAATCTTGCTCTACATTGTTTTGTCTTAAATCGGGATCAATCGTCTTATATGCAGAATTTAGGTTGCTGGATGATTGAATTCATATTAGCTGTTGAATGATGTTGTAGAGAGTGCAACAATTTATGCCTAAATCTCGCCTATCTCCCTTCATTGTTGCATCATGTACAACAATTTGGCCCAATATAGACCATTTCGCATCAAATGAGCTCAAAATGTTGTACAAAATGCAACTTCAAGTTGCAAAATAGCCTTTTGGCGTGTGAATTGTTGTAGAATATACAACATTGGTAACCAAGATAGCCCTTCAGCCCTCACGTAAAGCTGAATGTTTCTAAAATACTAGCCCCGACTTCGTTCTAATTGCGAAGACGGGGCTTTTTCATCTCACTTCTTTGAAGCTCATGTAAATTGGCAGGAAAATACCAACATTTGTCGAAAATCCCTAACACCATACTTGAGCTCGTACAAGAAAGGGTTTGACGCCTGACATGATTTATTTGATAAAAATCGTTTACACCCTATTATTCCCTCCTGGAATTATCATACTTCTTCTCTTGGCTGTCGCTTTATGGCTGAAGCAAAAAAAAGAGTACCTCGGTACGCTACTAGTAGGCCTATCCGCACTAATTCTAGGCGTATCCTCTATGCCTTATTTCGGCAATACGTTACTAAATTCTATTGAAAGAAGGTACACACCACCAGTTATAGTGTCTGGCGATGTACTAGTTCTACTAACTGGAGGCGCCACCCTAGATCATGCTGACCCTCTTACCAAAGGGGAGGGATATCTGACAGGGAACACAGCCGCGCGTGTATTAACCGTTGCTGAGCTATACCGAAGCACAAAGCTGCCTATTCTTTTATCTGGCGGTCAAGTGTTTCCTGACACAGGCAATGAATCTCAGATTGCCAAACGGCACCTTCTCGCGCTTGGCGTTCCCGAATCGTCCATTTCCATGGACGATAAGAGTCGCAATACCGAGGAAAATGCTGTGAATACAACAGCTATTCTCAGCGAAAAAGGCTGGAAGGCTCCCATTCTCATCACATCAGCCTTCCACATGGCTCGATCTGTGAAGCAATTCCAAAAACTCAAAATTGACGTAGTCCCCTACCCTACCGACTATATTTCCCAGCAAAATCAGCAGCTTAGTATCAGCAAATTCGTTCCATCTTCCAGCGGCTTATCCACCACAACGATAGCGCTGAAGGAATTCTTAGGCTTGTTTGCAGCCAGGAACAATTAAAAAGGATAGCCTCTTATCCCTTTCAGCCGAGGATGATACTCAGAATTGGCGAATAGGCTCGGATACCGCGCTTTCTTGCATAAACAAAAAGCAGGCCCTCTCGGCCCGCTTTTTGTATCCCCAATTCTTTCGACCTCGACGTCCTCGTCCTCACTACCTGCTTAAAAAACCTTCTGTGCCTCCCGATCGTCCTTCAAAATCTCAACAGCTTCTCTAAAACGCAGGGAATGTACAATCTCCCGCTCTCGGAGGAACTTTAGACTGTCCTGCAGATCAACATCGTCGGTTAGATCAATCAACCATTGATAGGTCGCTCTTGCTTTCTCCTCGGCGGCAATGTCCTCATAGAGATCCGCGATAGGGTCTCCTTTGGCTTGTATGTAGGTAGCCGTCCAAGGTACACCGGATGCGCTCTGATAGAAGAGCGCTCTGTCATGTGCTGCATAGTGGTCATCCAGACCCGCGGCTTTCAGTTGATCGATGGTTGCGTCTTTAGTAAGCTTATAAACCATCGTTGCAATCATTTCTAAATGGGCGAATTCCTCTGTCCCAATGTCTGTTAACAGCCCCACCACCTTGTCTGGGATCGTATACCGCTGATTTAAGTATCGCAATGCCGCAGCAAGCTCCCCGTCAGCACCCCCATATTGTTCAAGGAGCAGTTTAGCCATCCGAGGGTCGCACTTACTGACTCTGACCGGATACTGCAGCTTTTTTTCATAAATCCACATGCGCTCTCCTCCTTCTCAGACTTGCCATGGCCATGGAGGTTCACACCACTGCCAAGGGTGTTTGGTAAAGCTTTGACCGAAATGCATGAGGGGGCCGAATTCCATTTCAAACTGTCCAGCAATTTGTTTCCTCTTTTGTGCGAATTGATTGTATTGTTGAATGGCACCCAGATCATCAGGATGAGTATCTAAATACAGCGTCAGCTCCACTAAGACGAAATCTACGGCTTGCAGATCGTGAAGCTGTCTGTAATACGAGTCTGGCAACATGGGTTCACTCATGTCAATGGGCCTCCTTCTACCGCTTTAGACTCATAAGGCCCGTAAAGCGCCGGCCAGAGCGTTCCTATTTTCAGTGCTTCATAGGGGCTATACTGTGGCAAGCCCGGCGGTTGAAAGTGGATATATAATTGAGGCGCTGTGTTATAAAGCTTCACTCGAATGGGTGGACAAGGATCAAAGGGACCGATAAATGGGTAATATCTTTTAAATTGCGAATGCATATGCATATGCTTATCTCTCCTCCTCTTCAGTACTGGGAGCAAATGAAATCTACCTAGCGACAAAGGCCTATATGCTCGTTATATGCGGCATGACTTGGCCAAAATCACATGTTTCCAACATTTCAATATTGATGGGTTAAACGTTGACGGCTACGATGAAATCAATCGTCCAGATATTGAAAAAAAATCCCTGCCGCATTGCCATTTGGCAACAAAGCAGGGACTTCTATTTTGGAAGCAGCTATCGAGGACGCATTAATTTAGATAAGGAATAAGTTCATGAAGCTGACTAACGATCGCTAACGGTTTCTTATCGGAGGAAGGAGGCGTTTTACCATATTTATTGAGCCAAACGGCCTTCATGCCTATTTGCAGAGGGCCAGCTACGTCTGCCTCCCAATTGTCACCTACGAATAAGGTGTCCTCTGGCAGCACATTGAAATAATCAAGCGCCAGTTGATAAATTCGCGGATCAGGCTTAGCCATTCCAACGACATTAGAGATCCACACCTGCTCGGGAGGAAACAATTCCTTCAGACCTAAACGCATTATTTTACCCTCTTGCATATCGTGGGGTCCATTCGTAATGATTCCTAGCTTATAGCGTTCCTTAAGCTTCATCAGCAGTTCCAGCACGTGAGGATCGGGCGCTAAGCTATTTGCATATTGTTGGATGTATTGGAGGTTGAAAGCATCTGCCTCATCTTCCGACATCGTGTACTGATGATCAGCTAATGTTTCGATCAGCCTTCGGTTACGATATGCTTCAACCGTGCAAATGCGCTGCTCATACAGGTAGTATAGCTCGTCGCTTTTCTTTTGAAATGCCGTGAAGAACGTCTCGTTGTCATACTCTTTGGTCACTTCATGTTCCGCAAACATCTTTTTCATCACGACATTCCACGTACTTGAGAAGTCAAACAGCGTATCATCCAAATCAAATAAAATTAACTTCATACCCTACCACCCTGTTCATATACTGTGGCTCAGTCCAGCTTAATATTTAAGTTCAACAGGCCAGCTTTACGCATAGCTTGATAAATAATAACAACCAACGGCCCTAGAAAGAGACCTGTTATTCCTAATAACTCGAAGCCAACGTACAAACTGATCAGAGCAGCAAGCGCATTAATTCCTACAGCATCACTGAGCACTTTAGGCTCTACAATGCGGCGGAATATCGTCAAAACAAGGAATAGGACTAATAAACCTATACCCATTCCGGTGTGTCCAATCAGCAGTTGATAGACTAGCCATGGAATAAACACTAGCCCGGTGCCAATCACAGGAACGAACTCCATAACCATCACTAATAAGGAAATGGCTAGCGGATATTCTGCTCGTAAGACCAATAAGCCCACAAAAGTGACCAAATAGGTCAACACGGCCATGATAAGCTGCGCTCGAATGAAGCCAAAAATAGCTTCCCGCAGGTAAGTCAGCACGTTTTCCATCTTTCTTTTGGAATACTCTTCAAACATGGACAGAAAAGACAACCTGAGCTTTGGTAAACTAAACATAAACAAGTATAAAGCAATGACATACATGAGCATTAAAATAAATAAATTCGGGATTTTTCCAGCTATATTTAAAAAGAAGCCAGAAATACCGCTTAATGCATTGGTTAACGCTCTGGTTAAGGTTTCCGTACTGCTTGCCAACCAAGTTTGCACTTGTGCCGCTATATCTGGTGACAAAGAATCATAGAACAACTGTGTGCGGTCTACAGCTTGATCCATGTACTTATTCACTTCATCCATATAATTTGGCGCTTTGCGGCCTAGGTCAATGAGCTCTGTGACGACATTTAACCCAATGAAATAAAATAAGGTCAGCGTCAGCAGCGTAAACACGGTACAAATGATTGTAGCTGCAATTAATCGGTTCACTCTGGCAGCACGCATGAGAAGCACGGTTAAAGGGTCCAAGAAAATAGCTGTCACGAGCGCTAGTAAGAATGGCAAACCTATGGTGAACAATCCGTACAATAGCAGCAATCCAAGCACCATGATTATGATCGACTTAGGCGACATCAGGACTCCTCCGATTATTCTTCTACTGGTTTGATAGGGTTGATTTTCGTTATGTGAATGCGCACGATACGCAGTCGATCTACTTCGGATACTTCAAACACGTGATTACCGAAAGCCACTCTTTTGCCTTTTACAGGTGCACCTTCAAGCTTCTTAAACAACCAACCGCCGATAGAGTCCACATCATCGTCTTCGATGTCCAAATCCAGCATATCGTTCAAGTCTTCAATCAGAACACGGCCATCTACGGACGTATACTTTTCTTTCACCTCAACACCTGGCCGTTCATCGATATCGAACTCATCGTGCATCTCGCCAACAATCTCCTCCAGAATGTCCCCTAGTGCTAGAAGTCCTGCAGTACCACCGTACTCATCAATGACGATAGCAAGTTGAGAATGTTTTTTCTGCATTAATTTCAATACGCGGCTGATTTCCATCGACTCTGGAACATTGAGAATTGGACGTATAAAGTTTTTAATTTCCTGCTCTTCGTCCGGATCTGCTGTTAGTAAATCAGCAATATGAACGAAACCGACTATGTTATCCTTATCCTGATCAGCCACAGGGTAACGTGTATGCTTGGTCTCATGAACCATACGCAAATTATCAATGAAGCTTAGCTCAAGGTATAGACAATCCATATCTG
Organism: Paenibacillus sp. WG02; assembly: GCF_055396115.1. Taxonomy (NCBI): domain Bacteria; kingdom Bacillati; phylum Bacillota; class Bacilli; order Caryophanales; family Paenibacillaceae; genus Paenibacillus; species Paenibacillus sp. WG02. The sequence continues at coordinate 6,557,666 of NZ_AP036016.1, forward strand.
TCCGCGGCAGCATCACCTCACGGGCAATACGTTCTGAGAATTCAAAAATATTATCGAAAAGCACCATTTCATCTTGATCGATATGGCCGCTTTTGACACTCTCATCCATTAAGATACGAATTTCTTCCTCTGTATGAGCAGCCTCATGCTCGCTTGCCGGATCTACACCAATCCATGAAAGAAATTTATTTGCTGCACCATTCAGCACCCAGATAATCGGGCGAAACACCCTGTAGAAGAAGAGCAGCGGCGCTGAAAGCCATAGCGAGGTTAATTCCGCTTTTTGAATCGCGAATGATTTCGGAGCCAGCTCGCCAAGAACAATGTGGAGGAACGTAATAAATCCAAATGAAACAATGAAAGACAAGGTCGTTGTATAAACCGAAGCCTCTACTTGAAGCTTATGTAAGAGGGGCTCCATAATCAACTCCGCGATGGCAGGTTCACCAACCCAGCCTAGTCCCAGAGAGGCAAGAGTAATCCCCAATTGTGTTGCTGATAAATAAGTATCTAACTGCGACGTTACCTTGATGGCATACTTTGCTTTGCCGCTGCCTTCATTGACTAACTGCTGGATGCGCGATTGCCGAACCTTCACAAGCGCAAATTCAGCAGCAACGAAGAAACCATTGAGCAGGACTAATATAATGACGACTATCAGGTTAAGAGCAATGGAACCGAAATCAAACGAAGTGTGTGGCAAGCGTATATCTCCTTCAGTAAAATGATTAGATGATAGCTTTGCGGCTTTTGAAATCAACAGAACGGTAATACGAGTCGGCTACCAGCAGGTTAGGGCCACAACAAGAAGCGCTGCTGCAGAAGCAGTTTACGCGCTGGTTCAGCGGATTGTTTTCCCAACGGGCAAAAATGGTATCTAACAGGTCATCATGGATGTTGCCGAGAGGTGGTTCATTTGCAAAATCTGTAACGAACACCTCGCCTGTAAAAGTGCTCACATTCAAGCGATTGCGTCCATCCGGATCATTACGAACCGTTACATTCGGCTCCTCGCGAAGCCTTTTAACCAATATTCTGTCCTCTTGTAGATCGTTGCAAGCAAAGAATGGCAGTGTGCCAAACAGCATCCACATGTCACGATTCCGGCTGTCTAACAACCGATGAATGCTCGTTCTTAACTCGTCCAGAGATACCATGGGTAGATGAGAAGCGAAGGAACTGGCATACATCGGATGAACCTCATGGCGCTTGCAGCCCATTTCGTCAATCAGCTTGTGAATCTGCGGCAATTTCTCATGTGTGCGTGTATTAATCATCGATTCCGCTGAGATATAAAGTCCACCTTTGCTGAGCGCGACCGTGTTATCAACCATTCGTTCAAACATCCGTGCCGCGGTGTCTTGACCAACCGGATGGCCGCTATTCACAAAGCCGACTTGATGGAAATCGTCAGCATTCAAATAATTGAAAGAAATATGCATGACATCCAGATAAGGAGCGAGAAGCTCATACCGGGCTAAGTCAAGTGTTAAATTGGAATTGATTTGTGTACGGATACCGCGCTCTCGTGCATATTTAAGAATTGGCAGCATATAGTCTTTGACAATCTTGATGTGATACGAAGGCTCTCCGCCGGTCAAGCTGATCGTTTCTAAATGCTCAACCTGGTCGAGCTGCTTCAGAATGATGGGCAAGGGAATACGAGGCCCTTCCGTCATGGTTAACGAATCCCCAACCGCACAATGCTCACATCGCATATTGCACAAATTCGTTATCGTAAGCTCTACACTTGTTAGTACGTGTCTCCCGTATTTGCGATAAGACCGAATCGGGTCCCATGGATCGTAAGCGGGGGTTAGCTCCTGTAAGATGGAGCTTGTTCCATTCATATTCATGCTGTTTACACCTGACCTATCATTTCCTATTCACTAGCTAATTGTTCCTATCTTGCCTATACCTATGCCCTTTATTGTAACTTATGATTCGCAAAAAAGGAAACGGCTGCAAGTTAATGAGAAGCTCCTCTACTCCTTCTCTGCTTTCAATTGCGATCTCATTCGCAGCCACTTAGGTGCCCACCAGTTCGCATCCCCAAGCAGTTTCATAAGGGCAGGAACGAGCATCACTCGCACGATAGTCGCATCGATCAGAACGGCGAGCCCTAGACCGAGCCCCAACGCCTTCATGATTTCGATATCTGTAAAAATAAAAGAACCTACAACTACAACTAAGATGAAAGCTGCACTTGTAATTAAGCTTCCCGTTTTCTTAAGTCCTTCAGCTGTACTCTTATCATTGTCTCCGCTTGCCTCATACTCCTCCATAATGCGAGAAATCAGGAATACTTCATAATCCATGGATATGCCAAACACGACACAAAAAATGATAACTGGCAGCGTTGCGCTGACATAGCCAATAGACGTTATATGCAGCAAATCAGCCAGGTAGCCATGCTGGAATACTAACACAACAACACCGAGGCTCGCGCCAAGACTGAGCATATTCATTAATACAGCTTTGAGCGGAAGCAAAACGGACCTAAAGGCAAGCAATAAAACGATGTAGGTAATCCCCATCACAAAAGTTAATACTTTAGGTATCTCGTTCTGAATTCGATCTATAATATCCAGTCTATAGGCCGGTCCGCCTGTGACTGCAATACCAAGTCCATCCTTACTTAAGCTGCGAAGTTCTCGGACAAGGCTATCCGTCGAAGGATCATCGGTATCTTTCTCAGGCACTACAACCATCAGAGCTGTGTGATCTTTTGCCAATTTATTGCCTTCAATTTGTGCTTTGACACTTGAATCCCTTAGCATAGCTGCTAACTCAGCATCCGAATGTTGACCTAGGGAACTGATGAAACTCTGTACTTCTTTTACACCGGATACCCCTTTCACCTGCTCACTATAAGCCCGAAGCTGACGAATCGAACCCTCTTCCCACACTTCTCCTTCCGTATGAATAACAATTTGGATGGGACCCATCATCCGCGGATCATAGGCTGCCTTCAATAATTCCGAGCCATATCTAGACTCGTAGCTGGGAGGCAGCACTTCCGCATTCGGTACATTTAACTTGATATGACCCATTGGAGTCATGGTGTAGATTAGGGCACCGCCGACGATGACAACCAGCAGCACGGGCCGTTTCATTACAGCATAAGCGATTCGTTCCCAAAAGCGGGACGTTTCTTGCTTGCGAAAGCGTTTAGGAACGACCTGAAGAGAGTTAATCCGTTCACCCAGTATACCGAGAAGCGACAACAGCATCGTATTCGCGACGATAACGGATATTGACACGACAATTACGCCGCCCAAACACAAGGAGCGGAAGAAGGTGAGGTCTACGAACAGCATGCCAAGCAGCCCAATCAGCACAGCTATACCGGAAAAAAAGATCGATTTCCCAGCCGTCTGACAAGTCATGGCCACAGCATCAGCCACATTCTTCTGTACTTTGAGTTCCTCTCGAAAGCGACTGACTAGGAACAAGGCGTAATCAATGCCTACGGCAAGACCGAGCATCGTCACCATATTCGGAAGGAAGTTCGATAAGGATTGGTGCTGGGCGATAAAATAGGTTATCCCTAACGTAAGGGTAACGCTCATAAGCCCTACAATCATAGGCAATAGCGCCGCGACTAGGGTGCCAAACACGATTAATAATACAATCAGTGCAATCGGTAAACCAATCGCTTCTGATTTGGCAATATCATGCTTACTCGCCTCCTGCATATCATGCAAAATAGCAGGTCCACCAGTCACATATACTTTCATGCCAGTTGGCGGATGCACATGCTCTTTAAGCTCCGGATATTTCTCTAGAGCAGGGTCGGTATCTAGATTTAATGATACGGTAACGGCGAGTACATCCAAATGACCTTCGTTACGAGGTGTCCCGACAAATTTCACACTTTCAACATACGGCAGCTTCTTCAAATCGCTAAGCGAATCCATAATGGCTTGCTGATGGTCTTTGGCCGTCATATCGAGCCCTTCCCCTGTATAAACCAGGTTCAGCATCGTAAGTGGGACACCAAGCTCATCCCGCAGTTGAATGAGGCCGCGATCGGACTCACTGCCTTTAGGCGTAAAGCCATTATCTTTGAGCATACCCGGTGTTTTCTGAGCAAAAATGGCAAAGCTGAGAAGCAGAAGTACACCAATCACCAGTACGAGCCATCGAAATCGATGCATCGCATATCCCCATCTCCAGAACTTCCCTTTCACAGCTGTTTCTCTCACAGGCATCCCCCTAATTTGCAAAAAGAACCTGGAATCCCAGGTTCTTCATGATTCTTATCTATATTTTATCTTAAAATATGGTTGGCATACTTTCATCTGGATCAAATTCGCCTACATTAATTTCCCCAATTTCTGAAATTAATGTAGAAAGCTTCGTAGACAGGTCAATTTCATACGGTTCCTTTAGCTCTTGACCGGATTCATCCTGCAGAACGCGAACGATCGGCCTATGAGGAACAGTTACATTTAACTTGGATACGATGCCAAATTCCCCGGTATTCAATCGAACGGTTATGCCTAATGGATAAATCGCGATTTTATCACGGAATAAGGCAATCTGGCTTTGATCATACATCGTGCCAGAGCCAGCGAACAACTGCTCCATAGCTTCATGCGGCAGTAAAGGCCTTCTATATACTCTTGTTGTCGTCATAGCATCATAAGAATCGACTAGCCCAACCCACTTGGCAAATTCATTAATTTCTGCACCTTGAATCCCGCGCGGATAACCGCTTCCGTTAATTCGCTCATGGTGCTGAAGAGCACAATGCGCTGACAGAAGAGGAATGTTCGGTTCGTCTTTCAAAATGTTAAAACCGTATGTCGTATGATTCTTCATCTCGGTAAACTCTTGCTCGGTCAATTGCGAAGGCTTACGAAGAATACCCAGCGGTACTTTCGTCTTGCCAATATCGTGAAGCAGAGCACCTAATCCGAGTGTTTCGAGGTTCTCACGACTGTATCCAAAGCTAATTCCCAGCATAATCGCATAAATACTTACATTCACAGAATGCTGAAATAAGTAATTATCTTTAACGTTCATATTATTGAGCATAACCATAGCCCCTTGATGAGCGCTTAGATCGTCAATAATCATTTTCATCACATCACGAAAATTACGTCCGATATCATAATAATTAACGGCACCGCGTTTGTTCGAATCTTCCATAACCTTCTTAAAGGTGTTACGGATTTCGAGAACAGCCTTGGATCTCGTTTCATCCTGAATAATATCCTCTTGAATGATGTCATTGGTGCGAGAATCTTGAATATATATGTAGTCGATTCCGTATGTAAAAAGTCGATCAATGAGTCTCTGTGAAAGCTCAACATTAACGGCCAGCAGGACCATACCATCGTCGTTGTAAATATTCTTGGCCAACCTCATTCCAGGATGACACATGTTGATCGGCATTAACAGCATTTCAGGACCCCCGAATAGGTGAGCGTTACTTTCTATCTAAATGTAATAGATTTCACAAAAAAGTTCAATAAAAAAAACCGCATCATTCGACGCGGTTCGATAAAAGAAAGAGTGATTATTACTTTAGGTACATATAGAGTGCGAAAATGATGGCTACTGCAAATCGATAGTAGGCAAAATACGTTAATTTCATATTTTGAACAAGCTTAATGAAAGTAACAACTGCTAACAAAGCAACGATGAATGCAACGACAAAGCCGACTACAAAGAAAGTTAAGTCATTCGAAGAGAGTGCGTGATAGTTTTTGAGAAAGTAAACGCCGGAAGCTCCAAACATAATTGGAATCGCCATGATAAACGTGAAATCTGCAGAAGCAGCGCGGCTTACACCGGACAGCATTCCACCCGCAATGGTCGATCCAGACCGGGAGAATCCTGGCCAAATGGATATCAATTGCCACAAACCGATGAAGAATGCTTGACGATAAGACAAATCATCCAAAACTACAGCACTCGGCTGTTCCTTTTTCTTCTCTGCGATAATCAACAGGATACCGCCTAGAACAAGTCCAATCAGCACGGTTGTTGTGTTAAACAGCTTCTCATCGACGAAATTATGAAACATAACTCCAATGACACCAGCTGGTATGATACCGATAAGAATGTGCAGCAAGTTCAATTTCTTCCCAGTCTTACTCTCGCTTTTCCTTTTCACTAACCCGAATAAAGATAAAATTCGTTTCCAATAAATAAGGACGACGGCCATGATAGCGCCAAGTTGAATGACAAAATCAAAGGTTTTCATTACATCATCATTTTGTGTGTTTAATAGGCTTTGTGTTAGAATCATATGCCCCGTAGAAGAAACCGGTAAAAACTCGGTCAATCCCTCTACAATCCCGATAATGATCGCTTCAAAAATAGTATGCATGTTTTCCCCCTATGAATTGAGAGTTTATAGATGTACTCCTGTCCAATTATCTATTCTACCTGTAAGTTGGTGGATCTGACAACTATTTCGACAAAAGTTGTGGTTGTTCGACTTATTCTATACGCGCAGGAGGTCTTCTATCCGTAAATCTTTGGAAATGACTGCTTAGGATTGCGTCTTCATCCCTAAGCTCAGAAGCTAGTACATCACGGATAAATTCAGGCAGCATATACTTCACCTGCTTACCGCGACTGAGCGATAAATAGCCTGAGCCGAATGTAAACATGTCAATCGTGCCAACGACATAGTCACGGCTAGGGTCTAAAGGCTCATCGCCCACGTTCACAGCGATGATGCGTTCGTAAGGTGCACGGGTGCTGTCGGTCATGACGGTTAATCCGTCGACACACAGCACACCCAGCACCTCGCCCCGGAAGCCGAAGCCGCGAATCGGCTTCTCCATAAATTCGCCAAGCAGCGACTCTTCGAGCGCTTGGAGCAGATCCGCCCCGCTGAGCAGCAGCCGGCAGGGGTTGATCGGACCCGGGCAGATTTCCAGCAATCTGCCGCGTGTCAGGCGCCCCTCCTTCAGTCCCTGAAGGAGCTGGCCGCTATTGACCAGCCCGATCTCGGCGCTGGTCCAGCGGCGAATCCCTGCGGCAAGCAAGTTGCCGAGCGGGGATTCGCCGTACCAATCGAGGCGCAGCGGTTCCCGCAGCTGCGCCACCTCCGCATCCAGCGCCGCTGCGCTGGCGATGCGGTAGTGCTCCAGCAGCGTGGTCACGCTGCTGTCTTCTTCACTTGCGTCTGTCATGGGGACGACGCGGCCGCTTAATTCTACGATCCGGCGCTGCGCCGGATCGTAAGCAAGTTCGATATGGCCGGCATACTGACCGAACTTGCCGGCCGCGCAAATATAGGTGCCGCTGAGCAAGAGCGGCTCCTCAAGCACATGATGCGTATGGCCGCCGAGGATCACATCGATGCCTTCCAGCTCCTCAGCCATCCGTTGATCTGAACGCAATCCCAAGTGGGACATGACAATAATGATATCCACACTTGGGCGCAGAAGCCTCGCATAGGTCTTTACAGCTTCGATTGGGTCCGTTACATGCCATCCAAGCAGTTCATAGTACGCTTGGTAAGCTGCTGTTACCCCAATGATGCCAATGGTGAGACCCGATTTCTCAATCGTGAGTGTAGAAAGCATCCAATCCGGCGTCTTATTCGTCGCCACTTCTACAATATTGCTGCCGATAATTGGGAATTTGGCATGCTCTTTCACAACCGTTCTTAACAATTCCGGTGTGAACGTTAGCCCTTCATTATTACCCATGACCATCGCTTCGTAGCCGGTCGCGTTCATAATTTCCAAGTTGGCAGAAGCATTCGTGCCTTCCGTTTCAGGGCGCATCCGGTCCATATGATCGCCAATATCAAGGGTCAACACCTGATCAGCCGGCCACAGTCGACGTACGCGGTCAAAATACGCGCTAATTTTGGGCATTTGTTCAAAATGACTATGAATGTCATTCGTATGTAAAATAACGAGTCGTTGCAAGGGCTCAGACACACCGTTCACCTCTTTTCGTTGTAAGTCAGATCCGAAGCATGTCTAATTTTATGCAGCAGAATCCCCTCTCATTTCTTGAATTTTAGCTCATCTAGTGCAACTTTGTTCTTGAAGCCGAAGGTTGCTTCTTCTCCGAGCGTCTGATCATGAAGAAACCACACTTTAACAACACTCTTGACATTGAGACATTCACTGCTGCCATCAGGCACATAAAGGCGAATCGGATAACCTTTCTTGAGCGCCTGTCCATCTTGAGCATATAGAAACAAGGCAGAATCTAATTGAGACCAAGGCATAAGTGCTTGAAATTCGTCTATTGCCTCCACTTTCACATGGGTAGGTTCTTCAGCATGCTCCTTATTATGGCTGCTCTTCCAGCTTCGATACCACATTTTCAAATCAAAGGCATCTCCCTGCACATTCGGTACACGCTCCTGAAGTGCTAACTGCTGCTCGGCAAGAGCAACCATCTCGCTTATTGTAAATGTTTCATTCTTTATATGTAGGTCTGACACTTGTATACGCAAATCCTCTTGCATACATACATTTCTCCTCTCATAGCTAAGCTCTATTTCTCTTCCAAAGGCTCTACCCATTATACCATTTTCAGGTCAAAATATGATATGCTGTAAGGAATTCCACTAACGAAGCCATTAGGAGCAGAGCCATGAAAGTACACATCCAACTCTTTGCAGGTCTGGTAGACCTATTCGGGACTTCCGTCCTAAAAATAGATATCGAACAAGAATCCATTTCTATAGAGCAGCTCAAACAACAGATCACAGCAGCCTATCCGGAAGCATCTTCTCAATTGACGACCTGTTTCTTTGCTAAAAACCAAGCTTATGCGGGAGATCAGGAAATGGTCACAGCTGCAGATGAACTTGCACTAATTCCTCCTGTTTCAGGTGGACAACCTTCTATGTATGAAATCACCTATGATACGATTGATGCCGCCTCGGTAGTTTCTAAAGTCAATCACCCTAACCACGGCGCTTCGCTTGCTTTCATCGGGACAACAAGAGAAATGACTTATGGACAGCGGACCGTCCTTTTGGAATATGAAGCTTACATACCGATGGCACTCAAAACCATGGAAACCATTGGCGAAGAGATAGAAAAACAGTGGCCAGGCACGCTTTGTGCAATAACACACCGTTTGGGTAAGGTTGCTATTGCTGAAGCTAGCGTCGTTACTGCCGTTTCCTCCCCGCATCGAGCACATTGCTATGAAGCGAGTCGGTATGCGATTGAACGTCTAAAACAAATCGTACCTATTTGGAAAAAAGAAATATGGGAAGATGGTTCGGAGTGGAAAGGCAGCCAAACAGGTCCCTGGAACCCGCTCCAAACGCCTCAATTCGAATAAACCAGACTGGAGATGACCTCACTTGGACACACATTTACATAAAGATCATGACGTTGATTCACGCTACTCCAGACAAGTCCTATTTTCCCCCATTGGCCTAGATGGACAGCGCAAGCTCGGGGGAAGTCGAGTTGCTATCGTAGGCATGGGTGCGCTAGGCACCGTTCTTGCCAACCATATGGTTCGCGCAGGGGTTGGTTACGTACGATTGATCGATCGTGATTTTGTCGATACTAGCAACCTTCAACGACAAATGCTCTACGATGAAGAGGACGCTGCTGCCACAACACCCAAAGCGATTGCAGCAGCAAAACGGTTACAACTCGTGAATTCACAGGTAACGATTGAGCCTCATGTAACCGATCTGAATTCCTTGAATGCTGAACAGCTGTTAAGTGACGTAGATTTAATACTAGATGGAACCGATAACTTCTCGGTTCGCTTCCTAATTAACGATGTGAGTATCAAACTAGGGATTCCTTGGATTTATGGCGGTGCGGTCGCCTCTAGAGGAGTCTCTTTGACGATCATACCGGGACAAACCCCCTGCCTTCGCTGCCTTTTCACACAAGCACCCGCAGCAGGTACGACTGAAACATGCGATACAGCTGGCGTTATTGGCGGGATCATTCATGTCGTAGCTTCCTTTCAAGCAACGGAAGCTCTTAAATTGCTTGTTGGCGCGAACGATCAGCTTAATCTCCGAATGCAGCAATGGGACTTATGGTTCAACCAGAACTCAGCAATTAGTGTAGCCGGCGCTCATAAATCAGACTGTCCCGCTTGTGCAATGAAGCAGTACGATTACTTAGAAGTCGGTGTGGAAAGTGACACGATTCAATCCTTATGCGGTCGTAATTCCGTCCAGATTCATCCGGTAATCCCTTCCGACAAACCGCTTGAATACTGGGAAGAACGTTTAAAACCACTGGGTCCAGTTGATAAAAATCGCTTTCTTTTAAAGTTCCAAGCAGCCCCGGATTTGCACATGATCATCTTTCCAGATGGCCGTGTACTCATCCAAGGCACCGAAGATTTAATTCAAGCTAAAAGTCTTTACAGCCGATATATTGGGATGTAGTATAACTATATACCTACGGATGTAGGACTAGGAGAGGAGCTTCCATGCGTATACATGTGCTTCAACTTATTGTTGGTGATAAACTAATTTCAGATTCCTACAATATGGTAGGACTTCATCTTCTTTCATCAGGCACAGTTGTCGATGCGGGAGATATTTTGATGCTCAATCGCCACAATGTGGATTATGTCGATATACAGCCTAGAGCGAGTGAAGCCATTAGCGAATTTGATGAGACTACAGTCCGGCACGCAAATAACACGCAATTACTCACTTTTAACGGTGCAATCTCCGGTATAAAAGATTTATTTTCGATCATCGAAAACGGTGGATCTATTCAAAATGAAACTATAGAATCCGCTTTCAATCCGATGATCCAAAGCTTTCAGGAGGAGAAAGACGTTGTTTCATTACTTCTCTCTTTGAACAGCAAAGATGATTATACCTACCAGCACAGTGTGCAAGTAGGTATGTTATCCTATTATATTGCCAAGTGGATGAATAAAAGTGAGAAAGAAGCCCTTCATATTGGAAAAGCCGGCTATCTGCACGATATTGGCAAAAGTAAAATCCATACGGACATTCTATATAAGCCCTCAAAACTAACCAACGATGAGTACAGTGAAATTCAGAAACATACGATCTACGGTTATGAAATCATCAAACAATCCTTAAATGACAATATCCTTGCTCTCGTTGCTCTAGAGCACCATGAACGTATGGATGGTACAGGCTATCCTTTACGCAAAAAGAGTACAGAAATCCATTCGTACTCGCTGATAATTGCGGTTGCAGACGTTTATAGCGCTATGATCTGCAACCGGGTTTACCAGCAAAAGCGTGATCTTCTAATCGTACTGAAGGAACTGCACCGAATGAGTTTTGGCCAACTTGATCCGAAAATAACGCAAATATTTATCCGCAACATGATTCCTAATTTTATCGGTAAGAAAGTGTCACTCAGTGACGGACGCGTCGGTACAATTGTCATGACAAATCCAACTGATTTCTTCCGACCGCTCATTAACATTGATAATCAATTCTTGGATCTGTCCCAGCTTGGCGACGTAGAAATAACGCAGATCGCGATCTAATTAAATAATAAGACTGCTGACCGCAATTGCGATTCCAATATAGACAGCAGCCAGCAGGGTGCCTACAGCTACATTCCCATCCTTTAGTTGATCAGATAGCTTTACACCAGGCGTGAGCCAATCAAAGATCCAATACGTAGCAACCAGACATACATACCCTACCGCGAACCATAAGCTCATATGCCAAATCGATGAATTCGTGTACGCTGCAATACACAAAACAATCGCCGTAGCTACAAATTTGCCACCCATGGTGATGCCGACGGCTACATTGCCGTTGTTTATTTCTTCCATATCGCGGTAGGGTGTCATTAAACTAAACACATACATTCCTGCGAATTGCAGCAGGACAATCACAAATAAACTAATGACAATATCCAAAACAATCATTCTGCCCACCCCCGAAACTTCGCCATGGATTGATCAAAATTGCTGTAATCATGTACTTCCTCCAGAATAACCTGTACTTCCTTCTTGTTTTTAAAGTTTACATAACGTTCCTCTGGAATGGGCTGCTTCACTTTCTGACCTGTTGGTAGATCAGCTACCGCGAAATAGCGGAATTTGCCATCCTGTTCTGTTTTGTAAACCCCTATTAATTTCACATCCGTCTTAATTTCTATTTTTAACTCCGCCAAATCTTTTTCAGCTTCTTCTTTCGTTTTAAACGTCTTAATTGGCTTCCATTGCGAAAGTGTTACATCGTTCTTCCCTTGATTATCCGTTTTCATTGTTGCCTGCATATAGCTCAGTATCCACACTTGGTCCCCTGTAGCAAAATTCTGATCGTTCGAAATCCGTTCATTATTCGGCAGCAGAACCATATCGCCATCCAATAAATCCCCGACTTTTGCCTGATGGACTTGATAATCCCAAGGTACTTCACCGTTTATACTGCTTGTGCTTGCTGGACTTCCCAGCGCCGCCTTGCTCAGGACAGCTGGCTTCTTATTGAAAGCACTGCTAATGCCCCAAATGATAAAGATGCATATAACGAAGCCCGCGGCCATAAGCCAAAATCGTCCTTGTTTCAAGGTGCTTTCACTCCTATCGCTACAAATTGACTCACATTTCCTGTAATCATCCCACCTGCTCTCCCTAACAACCCGCACGGTGTTCCATTGAGGACAAACAGACCTGTTAATAAGTGTTTATTTCCATGAGCAAAAGATAGCTCGGGCAAATCGGCTCGCTTCTGATAAACACGCTTGAAAAACACACTCGTATCAAAGCCAACTTCATCTTTGACCTCTAATTCCCCCTGTGTGTTATACAATTCCACCGAGCCGCCTTCTCTACCGAACATGGATTTGGATACGTAATCACCTGTAAGCTCGGGCGTCATATAGGTAGGCAGCATGTAGGTCCCTATTGCCTTATGCTCGTCAGAGGTGAACAATTCTGCGCCTTCCTCATGCAAGCCCCATATGACGGCTTGCAAGCCTTTTGACTGCAAGATGACCGCGTGTAATGGATTGAAAACTTGGATGAATTGTTCTTCAATCGCATAAGATAAGGCCTCTCCTCCATCATCAATGCCCATCCATTCCTTCGGATATAGCGCGAACAATTTCGTGATGATCTGGTTTTCTCCAACCTTAACAACGCCTTCATCAATCCATAAATCCAAACAGTCGACACAAGTCATATTTCTTCCGCTATGCGCTACAAGAGCATCAATCGTTCCTGTATCTTCAACATGCTTGCCATACGCGATGCAGGTCGCAAAGTCTGGCGCTTCGATCTCCCACGCTGAGCGGATTAGTTCTTTCATTACATGGTTTGGTGATTCTATTCCCATTTGATCACATAACCAGGGGGTAGCGATCGCTGCTTCTACATATCCCGTAGGTGTATCTGCATTCAGCTCTAATAACTTAATTTCACCTTGCTGATTCACAGTAAAATCAAATCTGGCATATCGGCTAATAAAGCCTGCGGCACCAGGTTCGAGCCTATCTAACCCATCCCATAGCACTTCAGGAATAGACAAAAGCTCATAAAACTCCCTCTTCCCTTTCACATAACGAACCGTCTTATCAAACACGCGCCACAAAGCTCCAGCCGCATGAATAAGTTCATCGTATGCTTGTCGTTCCATGACCACAATTTGGTCAATCCAGTACGCTTCCTCCTCCATATCTGCCCATGTAAAACCAAGGCACGCCAGCTGCAGCACCCTTTGATCTCTGTCGGCAGAAGGCATCCCTATGACTTCATATATCACAGCAATTAACCTCCTGAGCTGGAGCTTGATGAAGAGCTGAAACCACTTGATTTACCGCCAATACTTCCGGAAGAGGTTGAGGTCGATTTGGAACTTGATGTTGTTCCGCCACTCGTACTGTTTGACGAGGACTTATTCGATGTAAAAGAGCCGGTTCCACTCGAGGTTGTTGGTGTCTTCGTTGTGGATCGATTCGAGAACGAACTCGGTTGATAGGTTTTCGTCACATACGGTGTATTGGAACGATAATAATAGGAGCGATGATTGCTTCCCCAACTACTCGATGAGTAAGGACTTACCGTATTAAAGATCAGATGGTACAACAGGAGATCATCCCAACCAAAACCACCGCCGCCGGTTACCTGATTCACAATGATGGGGGTCGTACTTCCTCCTCCAGAGCCTGTTGAGCTTCCCCCTGCAGATGGCGTAGGAGACGGAGAAGGCGACGTCGTTTTAAGATCTGATAGCACGGGCACAGGCAAACTCCAGTCAACAGAAGGGTCATAATAGGCTTTGACGTCTTCTGAAGACCATTCAACCAGCTTAGATGCTCCTGCTCCCCCAGCACTCGGATTAGGAGACTCTTCGGCATAAGCTGATAGCAGCAGCATTTGACTAACGAGCATGATGCCTATAGAGGTCGAAAGCACTTTGAGCGGTCGTTTCACTGCCTGTTCCCTCCCCCTTCTGAGCTTACCGTAACCAACAGAAGTTCAAAAATATTAAGATCTAAGTTCAATCTTCCTTCGATCATTTCATATTCCTTACCGCCAATAAGAACAAAGTTAGCTACATTTAAGGCTTGTATTAGCTTTTCATCCCATGGGCGTTCACTAATTTTTTGCAGTTGTCCGTCCGCTAATTTTTCGAAGAGCGTAATCGTCATCGATTCATCTTCCTCCATCCAAATCTTTATACTAGATAAAACGCACGAGCAGAGTATTTGTTTCAACTTAGTGAAAAATAAAAAGAGCCTATCCTAAGGATAGACTTTAAACCATTAATATGCGATGCGTTTTGCTCGTAGAAACGTTGATTTCCAATACGGTTTATCAATGTTACTGATCTGGACGCCATCCTTTGGCGCAGGTGAAGAATGCAGCATTTGCATGTTGCCTATATAAATACCAACATGTCCAACTGTTTTATTGGTTTTGAATCGACCTGGTACATAGAAAAACATCAAATCACCTTTGCGCAATGAGTTCCGGCTAACCAACTGTCCTTGCAACGCTTGTTGACGTGCAAGCCTTGGCAGCTTTACGCCATATTTTCCAAATACATATTGGGTAAACGTCGAACAGTCAAATTTTCCTGTTTGCGGATAAGGTCCAGTACCGAATAGATATTTCACACCTAGATATTGCTTGCCTTTGTTAATCACTGCATTCATATCAATGTTTTTTAGAACCGGAATTACTTCTTCATGATTAGCGGGTGACCACACCTCGAGAAGATCATTTTCTTTTTGTTGCATAGAAGCCGGGTTCGCCCCCGTACCTTCACCTTTGAAAGGATCCGTTGGATCATCTTTAAAATCAAGCTCCGCAGAGTTACCGCGGGGATCATTGTCATCTTCATGCTCAATTGGTGCGACCGGAGCGGCATGAATCAATAATTGACCATTCCGCACTTCATATGCCATATCTTCTTGAAACAAGTCTGCCAAAGCGGTGACTGGCAAGTAAGCGGAATCCCCTTCCTTAATAAACGATTGGCTAACTTGGATATCTGAACCTTCCTTCCTGGCTTTCGTTGAATTCATTGTCACTTCGAAGTTTGCGTCGTTATCGCCAATTAACAGCTTTTGATTAGAGTCAACCCAGTCGGAGTTAAATTTTAGTGTTTGGATGAGTTCATTTGCAGCTACATAATTTACATTGTTGATCACTTTTATTGGTATAACAGCGTCATCATTACCTAATGTCGTTCCTTGTCCTGTTTGTGACAAACTTTGAGACTGCATATTTCCTGTACCTGATTGTGCTGAAGGATTCTGAGTGGGTGTTGCTTTATTGGGGCTGACATTAATCCTTCCACAAGCGGTTGAAGTTGCCATCATGACTACTATGCTGCCAATTGCTGCTACCCTCAGCCTTTTCCGCATCGCTTCTACTCTCCTTTAAGGACACATAATTATCCTCTATAGAGTGAGATAAGCGGCTTGCAAATATGCATAAAAGGTTATCTGGACGGCTTGGATCATCTTGGAAGCATTAGACGAAATGATACGCTACCAATCTCATACCGAGGAAGGGAGAGAAGAAGGTAATCCATCCTATTTGTCGAATATGGGAATATATTGAATGAAGGAGTGATCGAGATGGCAGGTTTTTTGAATGGACTTTTAGGCAATTTTTCAGAGGTTTCCGTAGATGACCTTACAAGGCAATATGGCGTTTATCTCATGCCAGGTGAGAAGGTGACAACAGGATTCAAACTAGTTCGAGATACATTTATCGTGACGGATGAAAGAATCATTCTGATCGACCATCAAGGTGTCACCGGTAAGAAAACAAGGATCGCTTCCATTGATCTCGACTCCATCTATGATGTCACGATGGAAACAGCCGGCACAGGCTTCGATGATAGTGAATTAACGATCCATTACATCACATCTCCTTATTACAAAGCCAACAATGCCGTGACAACTGCCTATAAATTTGAGTTCGGAAAAAAATTCAACCTCCAACCTTTCTATGTTGCTATTCTGACTCTAGCAACACAGAATCGTAAACGTATTAATGCCTAAACCGAGAGACTAACAAAAAAAAGCGTGCCCGAGTAATTCGGGCACGCTTTTTTGTATATATAGATTAACCGATAGAACCTTCCATCTCAAATTTAATGAGACGATTCATTTCAACGGCATATTCCATTGGAAGTTCTTTCGTGAACGGCTCGATGAAGCCCATAACGATCATTTGCGTTGCTTCAGCCTCAGTAAGGCCGCGGCTCATGAGGTAGAACAATTGGTCCTCAGAAACCTTGGATACTGTTGCTTCGTGCTCAAGCGTAATGTTGTCATTCATGATTTCGTTATAAGGGATCGTATCTGACGTTGACTCGTTATCGAGAATCAAGGTATCACATTTGATATTTGCTTTGGAACCTTGGGAGTTGCGTCCGAAGGAAGCTAGACCACGGTATGTTACTTTACCGCCGTGTTTGGAGATCGATTTGGATACGATCGTCGAAGTTGTATCAGGCGCCAGATGCGTCATTTTCGCGCCAGCATCTTGGTGTTGCCCTTTGCCAGCTACAGCGATGGAAAGAACCATCCCTTTAGCGCCGCGGCCTTTCAGCACAACAGCTGGGTACTTCATCGTCAGCTTGGAACCAATGTTACCATCGACCCATTCCATTGTAGCGCCTTCTTCTGCAACCGCACGTTTGGTAACGAGGTTGTAGATGTTAGGTGCCCAGTTCTGAATCGTTGTGTAACGTGCACGGGAGTTCTTGAGACATACGATTTCAACTACCGCACTATGAAGGGAGTTTGTGCTGTAGATAGGAGCTGTACAGCCCTCTACGTAGTGTACAAAGCTTTCTTCATCGGTAATGATCAATGTACGCTCGAATTGACCCATGTTCTCGGAGTTAATACGGAAGTATGCTTGTAATGGCACTTCACATTTTACGCCTTTAGGAACATAAATGAAGGAACCACCGAACCATACAGCACTGTTCAACGCCGCGAATTTATTGTCGCTCGGCGGAATAATAGTTCCGAAATATTGTCTGAATAGCTCAGGGTACTCACGAAGCGCCGTATCGGTATCTGTAAAGATAACGCCTTGGTCTTCGAGCTCCTTTTGCATGCTGTGGTAAACAACTTCAGATTCATACTGAGCCGATACACCAGCTAAGAATTTTTGTTCCGCTTCAGGAATACCGAGCTTGTCGAATGTTTCTTTAATTTCTGTAGGAACTTCTTCCCACGTTTTGCCTTGCTTCTCGGATGGTCTTACATAGTACTGGATATCATCGAAATCTAGATCATCCATGTTTCCGCCCCAACGCGGCATTGGCATTTTGAAAAATTGTTCCAGGGATTTCAGACGAAACTCTAACATCCAGTCCGGTTCGCCTTTAATTCTGGAGATTTCTTCAACGATTTCACGAGTTAAGCCTTTACCCGATTGAAAAATCGATTTGTGCTCATCTCTAAAACCATATTTATAATCCTCGAGATCTGGCATTTGTTTAGCCATGGTTGATTCCTCCTTAGAATTTTTGTGCTGCAAAAACTGCTTTTCAATCTATGCATCGCTTTTGCGTTAGTTATCGGTTTTTTGGGAATGTTCAATCCCTTTGCGAAGTGCGTTCCATGCCAGGGTTGCACATTTAATTCGTGCTGGGAATTTATTTACTCCAGATAGCGCCTCAATATCTTCATATTCAAATTCGACAGGTTCGCCTTTCATCAGGCCGGAAAAATTATCAGCCATCTTCAGCGCCTCTTCGATGGTCTTACCTTTAACCGCATCTGTCATCATGGATGCAGAGGATAAGCTAATCGAACAGCCTTCACCTGTGAATTTAGCCATCTTCACAATACCATCTTCTACTTGCATTTGCAGGGATATCTTATCGCCACAGGTCGGGTTATTAAGATCAATGGTAACAGCTTCGCCAGACTCAAACTTCCCACGGTTGCGCGGTGTTTTATAGTGATCCATAATCACTCTACGGTATAAATCATCCAATTGCATGGCCGAAGTACTCCTTTGTTTTTTGTAAGGCCATCACAAGCCGGTCAATATCTGCTTCTGTATTGTACAGATAAAAGCTGGCACGAGCCGTACTGCTTACTTCCAACCATCTCATTAATGGCTGAGCACAGTGGTGACCGGCGCGTATAGCAATCCCTTCCGCATCCAGAACGGTTGCCACATCATGAGGATGCACATCGCCTAGATTAAACGTTACGAGTCCAGCACGGTTCGCAGTAGGGCCATAGACAACCAGATCTTCAATCTGGGTCATACGCTCCATCGCATAATTCGTGAGCTGAATATCGTGTTTATAAATATTGTCCATACCGACTTCTTGTAGAAAATCGATGGCCGCGCCGAGGCCAACAGCGCCTGCGATGATGGGTGTCCCACCTTCAAATTTCCAAGGCAGTTCTTTCCATGTTGACTCATAGAGATCCACATGATCAATCATCTCGCCGCCAAATTCAACGGGCTCCATATTCTCCAGCAAGGCCTTCTTTCCATACAATGCCCCGATTCCGGTAGGGCCACACATCTTGTGACCGGAAAGCGCGTAGAAGTCGCAATCCAAATCTTGTACATCCACCTTCATATGCGGTGTGCTTTGTGCGCCGTCGACCATCATCTTCGCACCATGTTTATGGGCGATTTGGGCGATTTCTTTGATCGGATTAACGACACCCAGAACGTTGGATACATACACAACCGAAACGATTTTCGTACGATCGGTTATCGTGTTTTCGACGTCAGTAAGCGAAATCGAACCGTCAGGCTGTAAAGGAATATATTTTAAAGTAGCACCTGTTGCCTTAGCAGCTTGCTGCCATGGAATCAGGTTGCTGTGATGCTCCATCGGTGTAAGGACGATTTCATCGCCTTCACGCAAGACAGATTTCGCATAACTGCTTGCTACAATATTGATTGCCGTTGTCGTGCCTCTTGTGAAAATGATTTCCTGCTCACTGGATGCACCAATGAACTTAGCCACTTTGGCTCTGGCTCCTTCGTATGCATCCGTTGCACGGGAACCTAGGGTATGAACCCCGCGGTGAACGTTCGCATTGTCCCACTCATAGTAGTGCTTCAGTGCTTCAATCACCTGAATAGGCTTCTGGGAGGTTGCAGCACTGTCCAAGTACACCAGCGGATGACCGTTCACTTCTTGCTTCAGAATGGGAAAAAGTTCACGTATCTCCGAGGTATTCATTGTCCCAGCTTCCTCTCTACTAAGCTTTGCAGCTGTTCTTCAACGCTCTTAATTGGAATTTCTGAAACGACTGGCGCCAAGAATCCGTAAATAATTAAGCGCTGAGCTTCTTCCTTCGTAATCCCGCGAGACATCAGATAGTGCACTTGCTCAGCATTGACTTGACCAACACTCGCTGCATGACCAGCTTTAACATCATCCTCATCAATAAGAAGAATCGGATTCGCGTCACCGCGCGCTTTCGGGCTGAGCATAAGCACTTTCTCAGTTTGTTGACCGTTACAGCCTGTTGCGCCTTTTTCGATCTTCGTAATCCCGTTGATGATCGCTGTTGAGCCATCTCTCATTACGGCACGAGTAATCATGTCGCTTGTCGAAGCTTTGCCCCAATGAACAGCGCGTGTTGTCAGGTTCAACTTCTGCTCCTGAGTTCCTACACAAATCACTTTCGCATCGGAGTCGGAACCTTTGCCTTTGAGGATCGATGTTGTATCCGAAAGTGTGTTGCCGTAGTTCATTTCACCAACGACCCACTGAATGCTCGCATCGTTATCGATGATTGCACGGCGGTAAGTCAAGTCCGTAACGGATTCTTCCAAGTTATGAACGGATGCATAGTTAACGCGCGCACCTGGCTTCACGAATACTTCAACGATTCCGTTTTGTACCATCGGAACGCCTGATACGGCAGATACATAATTATCTACATAAGTTACTGAACTAAACTGTTCAGCAACAATCAAGACATGCGGTGCAAAAGTCGCTTCAGCATCATCAGTTACAAATAACGCTTGCAGTGGAAGGTCCACACGAACGTTTTTCGGTACATAAAGGAAAATACCACCGTTCCATAATGCAGCATGCAAAGCTGTTAATTGATTTTCATTAGCTTCTACTGCTTTCATGAAGTATGGCTTCACCAAATCCGCATGCTCGCGAATGGCTGTTTCCAAATCGGTGAAAATAACGCCTTGCTGTTTCAATTCCGCCGAAACTTGGTTGAACACGATACCGGAGTTGCGTTGTACGATCAAGTTTTCGGAATTAGCTAAACCTTTGGCAATTTCGGGTAAAGCATCGAGGGATGCCAAAGGGGCTTGCGATTTATAGGAACCATAGGAGGAGATGCTCCAACGGTCAATTCTCGTCTTTTCTAGCGCAGGTAATTCCAAAGAATTCGCTAACGCTAACCCTTCTGTACGAAGGGCAGTCACCCACTCCGGCTCTTGTTTGCTGCGGGAGAGCTCGATGACAGCATTAGTATCTATGGAAAGTGTTGTTTGACTACTCATGGTTTCCTCCATTTATAGGGATCTTTGACCCTTAGATCAAAGTCTCTCCTCTCTTTAGTACTTCGGTCCAGGCGTGTTCATTGGAACTTTGAACTCTTCCGTGTCTTGACCAACTGTTTCATCAACGATGCCGAGTTCTTCTTTGATCCAATCGTAACCTTCCGCTTCCAGACGCTCTGCAAGCTCAGGACCACCGGATTTCACGATACGACCTTGCATCATAACATGTACAAAATCAGGTTTAACATAGTTCAGCAAACGTTGGTAATGCGTAATGATCAAGAAGCCGCGGTCTTCGCTGCGCATAGCATTAACACCTTCAGCTACGATGCGCAATGCATCGATGTCAAGACCGGAATCAATTTCGTCCAAAATAACGAATTTAGGCTCAAGCAAAAGCATTTGAAGAATTTCGTTACGTTTCTTCTCACCGCCGGAGAAGCCTTCGTTCAGGTAACGGTGCATGAACTCTGGGTTCATTTCTAGCTGCTTCATCTTCGCTTCCATTTGACGAATGAACTTGATCAACGAGATTTCGTTGCCTTCGCCGCGACGAACGTTCATTGCGCTGCGTAAGAAGTCAGCGTTCGTTACGCCTGTGATTTCGCTTGGATATTGCATAGCCAAGAACAAACCAGCGCGTGCTCTCTCGTCAACAGCCATTTCAAGAACATCTTCACCATCTAAGGTTACAGAACCCTCAGTTACTTCATATTTCGGGTGCCCCATCAGAGCAGAAGCCAAAGTACTTTTACCTGTCCCGTTTGGTCCCATGATGGCATGAATTTCTCCGCCTTTGATTTCCAGGCTAAGACCCTTCAAAATTTCCTTTCCTTCGACGTTCGCTTTTAGACCGTCTATTGTAAATGTTGATGAATTCGCCATTTCTTAAGCCTCCATAATGTGTTGGAATGTACAAGCTAAACGACAACCATTTCAAATGATTATCATTGATTCTCATTAGAATAATTCTATTATAACTTACTATGTTAAATCAAGAAAGGGCAATTGCATGAAAAAGAAGGTCATTTTCTGAAAATGCTACCTTTTAATTACGCTAAAGTATGCTTAATTTCAGCAACCCTCGCAGCAAACTCCTCATTACTCAAGACGGGAACCATGAAAGACTCTTCTGGCATGTCTACCCCAAGCTCAATCCATGATTTGCAGCCTATATAGGCTTGTTCGATCGGAATTTGCAAGGGTTGTACCAATGTATATACCCTTAACAGCATAATATGCAGCGGATTTTTGCGTTTCCACTTTAATCTTTCTTCCGTGAAATTTTCTGTCCAAATGTGATAAGGATACAGTTTATTCAACTGCTCTTGATCACTGATCTCCATATCTTCAACCATTCGAGCAAAGCTGTTAATCGTTACGTGTGTATCCGCTGCACTCCAGCCTATGAGGGATTCATCGATAACCCCGCGATAATTTTCCTTTAATAATTCTTTTCTCTGATGTTCATAAGTTGGATATAGAAAGAAATCTGCGGATTCCACTTGAAAATCTTTTGTTTCCTCAACAATTCCTCCCTTGCGCATAATAAAAATTTGCGTTCCATCTTCCAATGCTTTAACAGCCGATGCCCATTCTTTCAGAGCCTTTGGTTTCCCCATCAAGCAAACACCTCGTTCTCCTCATTAATCTTATTTATTATAAGGAATCTAAGGAAGCAAAACAATGTGCCGCATCTTGGGACATAAAGTTTAGATAGCACCAGTTACTAGTACTATAAAATAACCTGCTTTTGCCTTCCTTTGGTGAGAGTTTTTATAAAGGTTGAAGTATCGTAAGCTACTCCCAAGAACGTAATTCTTATGCTTACTTATCCATGTAAAGTTTTGCTTTGGAGACTGTCGATTCATTCACAACTGGTATTCATGACTCCAAAATGCGATTTTAGAGTCATTTGAGCGCCCACGAGGGTAGCTGGGCTCTAGTGGTGATCAATGTTGTATTTTATACAACAATTAACACGCCAAAAGGCTATTTTGCTTCTTAAAGTTGCATTTCGTACAACATTTTGAGCACATTTGTTGCGAAATGGACTATATTGGGCCAAATTGTTGTACATTATGCAACAACGAAGGGAGATAGACGAGATTTAGGCAGCAATTGTTGCATTTTTTGCAACATCGTTCAACCGCAAATAGGGATCCATTCATCCAGCAACCTTAAGAGAGTATATATGACAATTGATCCCGATGTAAGACAACTCAATCTGGCGTATTAAAAAGGGATAGCCCTATAGGCCATCCCTTTACATGTTTTTTATTTCGAAGTTTCAGCGTAATAGGTTGGCTGCATACGGGTAAACTGGTCTTGATTTTGTTTCATGGGGTTAGGATCAGCAGCCGTGCTAGGAGAGTCTGCATCGAAAGCCATTAGGAGCAAGAAGCAGCAAGCGGCCACAATGAGCAGCAGATTCAGGATTTTCATCACATTGATATCCTCCAGAACTGTTTGTTTTGCTCCAAGTATAGCCAAGTTTCATCAACCAGATGTTTGTTCAGATTAAAGATTTTGTAAAGATCGAAATCGATTATCCTAGGAATGACTGAAGCATCCAGCGGTGCTTTTCCAAGGAAGTTTGAATGGCCAAAAGCATGTCGGAGGTCGTATCATCTTGAACCTCTTCACAAGCCTGCATGCCCGCTTTTAATTCTTGCGTAAGGATCGTGAAATCTTCGATAACAGCTTCAACCATTTTCGTGGCGGTTTCTGTACCCGATGCCTCTTTTAAGGAGGACAATTCCATAAAAGCTTTCATTGTAGCCGCCGGCTGACCACCGATAGAAAGCAAACGTTCAGCCAGCTCGTCCACGTGAAGGGCAGCTTCATTGTATAACTCTTCAAATTTAACATGCAGCGTGAAAAACTGATTGCCTTTCACATACCAATGGAAGTTATGCAGCTTGACATAAAGCAAACCCCAGTTTGCAATTTGCTTATTCAGAATAACTTGGATAGATTGGGTTAAGGACGTTGTCACCATATTTAAGCCTCCTGATCTTTGATTAATCGGTAATATTCTGTTCATGTACGCGTTAATTTACGTTAGAAACACTTATTTTATGTAATTTGTGCAACATTTCCAAAGTTAGTATTTCAAGCAGCTACATTTTGTCTTATACTAGGAAAAGACGATTAAAACACAGTAATTTAGTTGGAATTAAATCCAATGAATCATAGGAGGTTACTATATGTCCAAATATCATCCTTTAAGTGAAGCTCAAGCTATTGAATACGCACGTCAAATTCCAAATCTGTTTCAACCGGGCTCAGACTTAACTAGTCATGAAATCGGCGACGGCAACTTAAATCTCGTTTTTCGCATATCGGAAACAGCTACAGGAAAGAGTATTATTTTAAAACAAGCCCTTCCTTATGCCAAAGTTGTCGGTGAATCCTGGCCGTTAACGCTGGACCGTGCACGAATTGAAAGTGAAGCGCTTTTGATTGAAGAAGGCCTGAATCCTGACCTTGTACCTCACGTTTATGCCTATGATGCTGATTTGGCGCTTACCGTGATGGAAGATTTGAGCGATCATGTCATTATGCGCAGAGGGCTAATTGAACATAACCAGTACCCGCTCTTTGCTGAGCATATCGGTCGGTTTCTAGCAAATACGTTATTTTTCACTTCCGATCTAGGCAAAAACCAACAAGAAAAGAAAATCCAGCAAGGCCGATTCATCAACCCCGAGCTTTGTAAAATTACTGAGGACTTGATCTTCGATGATCCGTACCGCGATGCAGATACGAATAATATCGAAGCGCACATCCGCGATGCGGCAGAACAGCTTTGGGCGGACAGCGAACTTCACTTTGAGGTAGCTATCCTTCGCAACAAATTCCTTACGAGTGCACAAGCGCTCCTTCATGGCGATCTGCACACAGGAAGTATCTTTATCAAACCCGATTCCACGAAGGTTATTGATCCAGAGTTCGCTTATTATGGGCCGATGGGCTTCGATATCGGTGCAGTTCTCGCGAACCTGCTCCTCAATTTCGCTGCTCAAGAGGGCTGGAGTACGGATAGTGAGAGCCGTGATTCCTATCGCGCGTATTTGCTTCAAACAGTGAAAGACGTATGGACTCATTTCGAAACGAATTTCCGCGCTTTATGGGATGAGCATGGTGTAGATCGTGTATTCCAAACGCCTGGCTATCAAAACTTCTTCATGGCCAATTTGCTTCAAGACACAGTCGGATTCGCCGGAGCCAAAATGGTGCGCCGCATTGTGGGACTTGCACATGTGGCTGATATTGATAAAATCGAAGATGCAGCTGCAAGAGAGCGTGCACAGCGCTTGGCATTAGCCGTTGGCACTTCATTCATTCGTACTAATCGTCAA
The DNA here is from genome assembly GCF_055396115.1 of Paenibacillus sp. WG02. Classification (NCBI taxonomy): domain Bacteria; kingdom Bacillati; phylum Bacillota; class Bacilli; order Caryophanales; family Paenibacillaceae; genus Paenibacillus; species Paenibacillus sp. WG02. Next base: position 6,582,940 of record NZ_AP036016.1, read on the forward strand.
GTGAAATCCATCGATGAGCTTATTGCCATCGCCACCCAAGAATCTACTGCAGAAAGAGGACTTGTCCTATGACAAACACAAACAACAAAAATTTAGACGTGCAAAACCTTGAGAATCAAGGTGCCTTGCAATCCTTGCGTTGGAATGGCAAGCAGCTTGATCTGCTCGATCAACGGCTGCTGCCGGAAGAGATTGTGTATTTGCCGTTGGAGACACCGATAGAGGTGTGGGAAGCGATCCGGCATTTGAAGGTTCGCGGCGCACCAGCGATAGGAATCGCCGCCGCGTATGGGGTCTACCTCGGCATCCGTGAAGTGGATGCTCCGCTCGACGGGCTTCTGGCGGAAGTCCAGAAGCAAGCGGATTACCTGGCGACATCGCGTCCGACAGCTGTGAACTTGTTCTGGGCGCTCGATCGCATGCGAGCGCAGGCCGTAGCTTTGGCAGCTGCTGGTGGAAGCCCGGCTGCCTTCAAGGAAGCTCTCCTGGACGAAGCGCAGAAGATTCAAGCCGAGGACGAGGAGACGAACCGCCTGATCGGCGAACATGCGCTGACGCTGTTCGAGGATGGCTTCGGCGTGCTGACGCACTGCAACGCCGGGGGCTTAGCGACAGCCAAGTACGGCACGGCGCTAGCGCCGTTCTACTTGGCTAAGGAAAAAGGCATGAACATCAAAGTGTTCGCCGATGAGACCCGGCCCGTGCTGCAAGGCGCACGGTTGACCGCCTTTGAACTGCATCAAGCCGGCGTTGACGTGACGCTGATCTGTGACAACATGGCCGGCGCGGTCATGTCGAAGGGCTGGATCCAGGCTGTCATCGTAGGGACAGACCGTGTTGCGGCTAACGGTGACGTAGCCAACAAAATCGGCACCTACAGCGTAGCCGTGCTGGCGAAAGCACACGGCATTCCGTTCTACGTGGCGAGCCCTCTCTCCACGATCGATCTGAATACGCCTACGGGAGGAGACATCCCCATTGAAGAGCGTCATGAGGATGAGATTACGCAAGGCTTTGGGAAACGTACAGCTCCACTTGGGGTGAAAGTGTTTAATCCAGCCTTCGACGTGACACCTAACGAATATGTGACAGCCATCATTACCGAAAAAGGTATTATACAAGCTCCTTATACGGAAAACTTGCGGAAGTTGTTCGAATAGAAACCTAAGATTAACTCCAAAATTTTAATTAGGTCGTTAAGTAGCGTCATGGAGATCGATGGGCTTTCGTTGTTGTTACCAATGTTGCATTTTCTACAACATCATTCAACAACTAATATGAATTCAATCATCTAGCAACCAAAACTCTGCATATATGACGATTGATCCCGGTTTAGGACAAATCTATGTGGAGTAAGATGGGTCGAATGAATCGACGGTCTCCATTATGCAACAACGCAGGAAGCTCAGCGGAATCAAGGCACTAATTGTTGCACTTTTTACAACATCACTCAACTGAGAATAGGAATTCATTCATCCAGCAACCTCAAATGAGCATCCGTGTCGATTGGATTTCGATTAAGACACCTATATGTATGACCAGATGGGATGATTGGATCGACGGACTTCTATATTCCATAAAATAAGGCTGTTCCCTGCGTAGACAACTCTACGAGGGAACAGCCTTATTCTTTTAAACAGGATTTAATTGTTGATCACGATATTGATTCGGCGTGACACCATGTGCTTTCTTAAAGACATAATGCAAATAATTACTTGATGCAAAGCCATTGCTTTCCGCAATTTTGTCAAGGGTCAACGAGGTTTGAAGCAGTTCGCTGCAAACGTGTTTCAAACGCACTTGTTCCAAGTATTCGCTGAACGAGATGCTCGCCTGCTCTTTGAAGATGCGCTGAAGCTGCCTTGAACTGATCTGTAAGCGTTCAGCTACGCCTTCAAGCGTCAGTGGACGACGGAAGTTATCCTCAATAAACTGAATAGCAAGCTGATACCTATAGCTCTTCATATCGCGTGCAGGCAGGTTCAACCCCTGCTGGTCCGCCTTATAGGCCCCCACTGTTCTTAACAGCATTTGCACAATGGATTGCTTAATGATCGTGTACTGCCCTAATTGATTGCTTCGCCAGGCTTCATAAGCGACAAGAAAACACTTCATGGCTTCCTGTCGGTCTAATGCAGGAACATGAGGAAGCTCGCTCAGTTGTCTTAAGCATGCATCTGCCTCAGCAATCTCCCAAGCTTCTCCCCATGCTTCAGAGACGGGCCTAGAACCTCGCTCATCTTCATCTTGATCCAGCTTAACGATATCCACATGCAGACAAAGTTCGCCCATCGCTTCCCGCTCATCGGCCTCTTGGCGATGACTAACGCCTGGTGCCGTCACATAAAGCATGCCTTCTTGCAGGGGATGCGTGACCCCGTCCAGTATTACCCGGCCTTTGCCATAGGGGATGTAATGAATTTCATACTCGGAATGTTGATGAAAATCTATGATCGTTCCTGCAGGAAAGGAAGTCAGATGACAGCGCAGTACCCGAAGTCCATAAGAACCCCACCTGAAACTTAACTCCAAGCGATCCAATGCCATTGGATTCTCGACCATGGGTTCAAAGTAAAATGGCTGGCTCATCTGTAGCCCTCCTTTCCTACCTGCTAAAATTACTGGTTTAGAGAATCAAGTCGCACTTGCTGTTTGGCTGCAACGGAACGATTAGAAGCTTCCATCAGCTTCGTGAGATCCACTGCTAGCCCAATATTTTCAACTGCTTTAGTCCCATTTTGAATATGCGCTACCCATTGATCAAACGCAGATGGCTTCGCTTCTGGTCCGTTCTCATAGGCTACCCATTGCGTGCTTGCCTCTGCAAGCTTTCTCGTACGAAGCAAGACTCTTCCGTCATGGTCGGAATAAAGAACACTGCCATCCGTACCGTGAACTTCAATCACAAACGGCGATACTGCGTTCACAAAACCAGCTTCAACGATGCCTAATGCTCCATTTGCATACTGAAGTGTTGCTACAGCATTATCTTCAACTTCTCTGCCTGTTACGTAGCCATAAGAAGCGCTTACAGCTTCAGGAAGACCCAACAATAAACGAGTTAAATACATAGGATGACAACCGAGATCAATTAGGGCGCCTCCGCCACATTGCTCTGCATTGTAGAAATGCGCTGGCAGCCAACCGTTCGGATTTTCATTCGTGGAAATGCCGCCATTGTGTGATAAGCGTGTTCGAACGAGTGTAATCTGACCCAATAATTCTTTTTGGACAATTTCTTGAATCGCTAACGTATACGTTGGATTCAAACGAGGCAATGAAACGGTCAAGGTCACACCCGCTTCATTAACAGCATTCAGAATCTCATTCACTTCATGTAAGGTTGGTGCAATAACTTTTTCTGTGAAAATATGTTTACCTGCCTTCGCAGCAGCGATCATTACGTCTCTGTGTAGGTTGGTCGGTGTATCCACAACAACAGCATCAATTTCCTTATTCGCTAATAACTCTGCTAGATCTGAGTAAAAGCTCACTCCACGCTTCGCAGCCTCATCTTGCCCACGTTCTGGAAGCTCATCCCAAACCGCAACAATCTGGGTATCCGGATGTCCCTCTACCTGTTTTGCATAGTCATTTGCATGCACGTGCCAAAAACTTAACATCGCTACTCTAATCATGTTAACCTCCAAATAAGTGACTTGGTCTCATTGTAACATGCCATAACATCTTGATAAATTTCGAATTAGCGACAGATAGAGGTACAAAATAGTGACATCTTTCATTACTTGGTTACAGGAATCGCATTGTAATACTCTTCCATTGTCAAGCCTTTGGCTGCTAGTTCTTTCGAAACATCTATACCCACATAGCGAATATGCCATGGCTCGTATTGATAACCGGTAATCGATGTTTTTCCTTTGGGATAACGAATAATAAAACCATTCTCCGCCGCATGTGCTTCAAGCCATTTCGCTTCCTTGGTTCCACCGAAGCAATCTTCCGCCGCGCACTTCCCGTCACTGCCCGTTACATCTATCGCTAGCCCAGTTTCGTGCTCACTCGTTCCAGGAACAGCGCTGTACATTTTGGCTTTCTCCTCGCCATCTTTAAGCACATAACGCTGGAAAATAGATTTCTGCGTCGCATAAGAGCGATACGCCGAAACGCCAGCAAGGTGGATGCCATCCTTATCAGCTCCAGCAAAAAGCTTTTCGATCGCGCTGGCAGCGTCTTTGCGCATTTTGCGTTTTTCATTTTTCTCAGCAAAAGTAAAAGGGATATCGGGGTATACCAAATCCGTCGGCTCGTAGCTAGAAGGCAATGAATTTTGCTTATTTACTAGAACAGTTATACTCTCTGGTTTGGCTACAACTTGAATAGCTCCACTCTTTGGCGGAACAGCTGAAGTTGATGGGGAAGCCGTAGGAGTATTTGAGGGTTTCGGAGTAATGGAAGGCGATGGAGAAGGGCTCGGAGAAGGTGTAGGACTTCCCGCACTAACCGGTGGAGTAGCCGTCGCAGCAGGGCTAACCGAAGGAGCTACTTCCCCCTTACTGCATCCTGATGCTATAGATAACGCCACAAATATGGCGAGTGAGTATGTCATCTTGTTGTTCATGATCTTTGGAATGCCTCCTCAACTAATAAAAAAACTTACATAGAAATAGACTTCTGAGCTCATGCAAAAGTTGCATCGCAAATGAAAAAGGCTGTAATTTTAGGTTTTGAGCCTAGATTACAACCTTCTTATTTTATGCGTATTCGTCTAAGGTTACAAGTTTATCATTCGTAAAATAATTCCTTTGCTCTTCTAGCCTTGACTTGATGCAATCGCTTGTTCCAAATCATAGATAATATCCTCTATCGCTTCCGTACCAACGGACAATCGAATAAGTCCTGGAGACACACCCGCAGATACTTGTTCCTGCTCATTCAATTGTGCATGCGTCGTGCTTGCCGGATGAATAATCAACGACTTGGAATCTCCAACATTCGCTAAATGTGAGAATAGTTTTACAGCATGTATCAGCTTCTTGCCTGCATCAATACCGCCTTTGATACCAAAGCTCAAGATAGCGCCTTGACCCTTCGGCAAGTACTTCTGAGCAAGCTTATAGGAAGGATGGCTTTCTAAGCCCGCATAACTAACCCACTCTACGGAGTCATGTGACTCTAAATATTCAGCAACCTTAAGCGCATTTGAGCTGTGACGTTCCAAACGCAAATGCAGCGTCTCAAGACCTTGTAATAATAGGAACGCACTATTAGGGGATAATGAAGCGCCTAAATCTCGAAGCAGCTGAACCCGTGCTTTAATGATGTAGGCAATTGGACCGACAGCTTCGGTATATACGACACCGTTATAACTTGGATCAGGCTTCGTCAAACCAGGAAATTTACCGCTTGCAGCCCAATCAAATTTACCGCTGTCTACAATAACTCCGCCAATAGTAGTTCCGTGTCCACCAATGAACTTGGTTGCAGAGTGAACAACAATATCGGCCCCATGCTCAATCGGTCTAAGCAGGTAAGGACTCGGGAATGTATTATCAATAATTAAAGGAATGCCATTTTCATGTGCTATAGCTGCTACAGCCTCAATATCGAGTATATCCCCCTTAGGATTACCGATCGATTCCGCATAAATGGCTTTGGTCTTGTCCGTAATCGCTCCTCGGAAATTTTCCGGGTTGCTCGGATCAACGAATTTCACTTTAATGCCTAGTTTAGCCAATGTATTTGAAAATAAATTATATGTACCGCCATACAAGGAAGAAGCTGAAACAATTTCATCTCCGACCTCTGCAATGTTCAAAATTGAGAAGGTGATAGCTGCCTGCCCTGATGCTACAGCAAGAGCGGCTGGGGCACCTTCCAACGCGGCAATCCGCTTCTCAAATACATCGGTCGTAGGGTTCATAATACGCGTATAAATATTGCCGAATTCTTTGAGCGCAAATAAATTTGCAGCATGGTCCGTATCGTTAAACAAATAGGATGTCGTTTGATAAATCGGTACAGCCCTTGAATTGGTTGTCGGATCAACCTGTTGACCTGCATGAATTGCTAGCGTTTCCGGTAAATATTGGCGTTCTGAATCTGACATTGCACATGCCTCCTAGGATAAAAATAAATTGAATTAGAGCTGAAACGGATAAATCCTATAATCCCCACTGGAATAGTATACAATTATTCTAATGGAAATATCTAGGTAAAGTCAATATAACATATTAGGATTTTTTTCTATACCATTTTCGATAGACTGTGGATACTCATAGCTAGAACGGCCTTTTTCAAGATTAGTCTGGCGGAAGAAGGACAATTCGTCCATCTTCCATCGCAACGCGAACTTTATTCGTAGTAGAAGCGCCAATAGATTCTAGGAAGTTAGCTGGAATTTGCAGTCTACCTGCCTTGTCAATGACCGCATATTCGACATGAGAATCGCCATCAGCTGCAATGATACCTTGCTCAAGCTCCAGCAATTCCTCTTGATATGATTTGCGCCGCAGTATCTCCGAGGAGGTTTTACCGTCACGAATCGCAACGACGCGGTCTACTTTCTTAGCTAGAAGCGGATCATGTGTAACGATTACAACCGTTAAACCGAAGCTGCGGTTCAGCTCTCGGAACAGATCGAGAATTTGATTTGCCATCTTCGTATCAACTGACCCTGTCGGTTCATCAGCAAGCAAGAGCCTCGGCTGATTTGCCAGCGCAATAGCAATTGCCACCCGCTGCTGTTCACCGCCAGAAAGCTCATTTAGCTTATTTCTTCTTCGGTGGCTCAAACCTACAGCTTCCAGTAAATCTAATGCTCGATGGCGCTTGCGTCGTCCCTGCAGCAGGATGGGCAGCTCTACATTTTCTAAAGCTGTCAAATAGGGAATCAGGTTGCGTGCATTATTTTGCCAGACGAAGCCCACGGTTTCTCTTTTATACTTCACCAGATCGGATTCTTTAAATTTCAACAAATCCTTCCCATCTACATGGAGATTGCCTGCCGAAGGTCGATCTAACCCTCCCAGCATATTCAACAGCGTCGATTTGCCACTGCCACTGTTGCCGATAATCGCCATCAGCTCTCCCTCCTCAATGTGGAGATCAAGCCCTTGTAAAGCGACGACTTCAATGTCAGCCGCTTTATAAATTTTAACTAGATTTTCACAGTGAATCATCCTTAATCCTCCCCAAGCTTCACGGCTTGATGAATTTTAATTCTGGACAGCATCGTGCCGAGTAGGAGCAGACCCGCCCCTATCATCACAGTGACAATAACGTACAAATGCAGCTGATCCTTCGGATCAAAGCTCACTTGAAAAGGCGGCACTTGACTGGATGAATCGAAAGTTAATTGGAATAGCGGAACAAACAATCGACTGGCTGTATTCCCCGTAATCATGCCTATTAGAACAGCTGCGCCAGAAGTTAATAATTGTTCAGCGACAAGCATTCCAATCAGCTGCGCAAAAGAAATACCCATCGCCCGAAGCACACCGAATTGTAAGATCCTTCCGGACAATGAAAGCACCCAATACAGGAGAAACCCAATAAAGCTTATGCCAATCGCAATCAGAAAACCAAGCGTCATAACGCCATTCACAGCCAGTTGGAATGGATCATTCTTGGAGAGAACCAACATTTGTTTCGTATCTATCAAACTTGAGAGGGAGATATGTTTAAGCTCTAATTCCTCATACAAAGCTTGACTGGTCATATCCGGTTTTAGCTTAAGCCAGACATCATACGGCTCTACAGCCATGTTATTTTGAATGTAGGACAGGTGCCCAACAACTAGCTTCGGTGCATCCACTTTACTTTGCTTCGTCGAGTCAGAGCTGCTCCCAGTTTTGGTCCCTGCGGTTAAGATCGGATTGGGATTCCAGCTCGGCCAATAATCAATAATCCCATACACAACACAAGTTGCTCCCTCTATATCACTCCATCCTAAGTGCACCACATCGCCAATTTTAGCTCCAGTTTCCTCTGCAATCGACTTGGAAATCAGCACGGCTTTGGAATTTCCAGCAAGTAGGTTTAAATACTCATAAAAGTGATGATCGAGCAAATGGTCGCGGAGCCAGGCCGTTTGACCAAATTCATCGGTATCAATGCCCATGAATGCTGTTTTTTTCGTTTCTTTGCCAAGCGCGAAATAAGCATCTTTCTTATTAAACACCCGAGCCGCTGATTCTACGCCAGCCAACTGTGTAAAGGGCAAGAACGGAGGCTCCGTATATTGGACACGCTTCTTCACGAGAGGGACCGAACTCGCTTCCCCCGGAAAGCCAGACGGCCCTGACTGCGGAGGCGGTGCATCATTGTCCCATTTGGTTTGCAGAACAATATCCGCCCCATTCTTATAACGGATCTTCTCTTCAATATTTTTGTTCATCGTCCTCGCTGCGCTGGCACTAAACAATCCCGTTGCAAGTGTCATGATGATAAACAGCATAATGAATTGATATTGTGTGGTTGATCTGGCAACTTGGAGCAGCGTTGAATACAAATAGGGAGGCCACCATTTTCGGCCGATGAGATAGAGCAGCTGAATGACCCATGGGTATACCCGCAGTAGGAACAGGCCCATGGCGAAAATGAACAAAGCCGGGACTACGAAAAGAAGTGGATCTACTTTCATGTCCATAGAGTCAAGACCTAAGGCTACCAGATCATTCATCCGTCGGTTAAAGCTTTGTAATAAATAAATAGAAACGGCCAATAAGACAACATCGAGAAACATTTTATGTACAAAAGAGAGCTTGTTCTTCCTCGCCATCGTTTGTTTATGGCTAACAATTGTAGCGCGTGTGGCGAGTACAGCGGGAATAAGAGTCATACCGACCGATGCGGTTACGGCAATTAAAGCGTATTGATAAGCCTCCTTATTCAGCTTGACCTCCATCGCTGCGCGTTGGACAAACAATAGGAATCCATTCGATGCACCCAATATTTTCGTTAATTGCAGGCCAATAAGAGGGCCGACTAGAAGGGCAACTCCTCCTAATAAAATACCTTCTAACACATATCCCAGAAGAATCTGAGTCCGGCTAGCTCCTCTGCTGCGCAGCACGGCAATCTCTGTTTTCTGTCGTTCTGTAATCAAATTGGCAACCATGAATAAATAGAAGGCCAATAAAATACTAATGGGTACATTAAGCGACCACAGCATAATTCTGAGCTTTTTCTCTTTCTCACAATACAATTTCAATGTGGTAATCGCTGAATTTTTGACCGTATATGTATTGAAATGACTGCTTAAAAAGCTGGTTATCCTTGCATGAGTGTTGGCGTAGGCTTCAAGTCCTTCCAACTTCAATTGATGATAATCCAGCATGTAATTCCAATAGGAAAATGTGTTGGGAAAACTTTTGTTCTTCGTAAAATCTTTCTCAAATAAGCCAAAGGGAAGGAAAAATTTTGTGCGCGAGTCGCTCATATTATTCGTCCAATAAAGATCCGCATAATCGGCACGATCGATGACAGCAACCGGCTTTATTCGAATATTTTGTTTTAATTCTTTGTTAACGATGGTTAATTCATTGCCTAGTACGATTTTTAATTGCGTCAACAGTTCAGGAAATACCCACGCTTCATAAACACCATCCACAGGTTCCGTAGAAGGCATGACACCGTCAACGATGCGAATATGCTTTTCCAACTCTGACATGGCTGTTAATTCAGCAGACCGGTTCACTTTAGGATCTACTTTACTTGGATCGCTAGGTGTAAGCTCGAAATTTACGGTGCTGCGCGTTATCGTGGATAGGAGAATCGGCAAGCCAAACTGCTGGCTTTGTTCTGCCATAAAGGCATCTGTTTCCGCTAAAAGTTGATCTCCGTTTTCTCCCATTAAGTAGGCAGAATTATACGCATTCCCTGGATATTGCTGCGTGTTGGTTTGTAGAACTTCCAAATCTTTGATCAGCATGCGCTGTAAAATGGCGTGTGTATAAATGGGCATTGAGCTAGCAAGTGCGACAGATATAATAAGCCCTACTAATAAACTAAGCTCCAGCCAGCGGTTTTTGACCATTTTACGGAGAATCATCAGAAATAAAGCCATTGCTTTCCTCCTAAAGAATGCTAGTTATTTAAAATAACATTCTGACCTTCCTTTAGACCGGTTCGGATTTCCACTTCCGTCGGTGTTACAAGCCCTTTCTCTACATCGACTTCCTTTCGACTTTCACCAACCAACACTTGAACGTAATCTCTGCCTAGGTAGCTCCGAAGACCTGTTCTTGGAATGACGATGACATCTTCTCTTTTCTCAACGATAATCGTTATGTCTCCGGATGCACCGATCACCGCTCCTTCGGTTCCATCGGGAACGCCAACAATGATCGTTTTAGCATTTCTTTCAGCTTGCGCTTTATTGTCGGTTGGAGGAGAACTTGAAGGCGTTCGCAGCACTTTACCTTGTATTTTATTTCCAGAGGATCCGATCTTCACTTCAACATCCATGCCAACTTCAATACCAGAGAGAGCACCTGTATCTGTAGATTCGTAAGATAGCTGCAGCTTTGTAGGATCAGCGAGGACTACAAGCGTACTGAAGGCATCCACGACAGCTCCCTGCTGTGCATCGGTTAAGTAAGTTACAACTCCCGCGGAATCGGCCGTCAGCATCGTCTTGTCCAGTTGGTCTTGGAGGGCTGCCAATTGAAGCTGCGCGGCTTCAACATCTATGGCTTTCAAACGATTCAGCAGCGCTTGGTCGGGATCAACCTGCCTCGTTTGCACGCTAGCAATCTGGGCCTTCTCCAGATTCAGTTTTTGGAGAGCAATCCGGGTTTCCAAATCGCCCTTTTCCAGTTCGGCAAGCACATCCCCAGGCTTAACAGTGTCGCCTAGTTTAACGCGCAATGCTGCTAACCGATGACCTGACTCTTTAAAATAATAGTTGGTCGTGCTGCTGGACTTAAAAGTCCCAACAACACTGACCTTCCTCGTTATACTGCCTTTCTTCACTTCGTAAAGGTCGAAATTTTCTTTCACCGGTTTGACTAAAGGCGGTTTAAGCGCTTCCTCTTCTTTGGGCAGCAGCGAGCAACCTGCTAATAAAAGCACTGCACTTGTTATTAGAACAAGCTGGGAAACGAATTTATTAACCTTCATCGACAATGGTACCATCCTCCAATGCATACACTTCATCTACAATTTCCATAATTGCGAGATCATGCGTGGTCAAAATAATAGTCATTCCTTCCTGTACCAAATCCTTGAACAGCTTAAGCACCTGGAGTCCCATTCTACTATCTAACTCAGCTGTAGGCTCATCTGCCAAAATTAACTTCGGCTTGTGCGCTATGGCCCTAGCAATCGCAACCCTCTGCTGTTCTCCGCCAGAAAGTTCGTAGGGACGATGCTTCATTCTCGGCTTCAATCCAACGAAATCTAATGCCTCTTCGGCCAAACGCTTGTATTGATTGGGGTGAATACCCGAAATGCGCAATCCAAACTCTACATTCTCGTAGGCGGACATATGAGGCACCAAGGCAAAGGATTGAAAAATAAGACCGATCTGCTTCCGCCTGACTTCATTGCGCTTGGACTCGGATAGACGGCTAATCTCCATCCCTTCTAAATAAACCGTACCTTCCGACGGATGGTCGAGCGCCCCTAATATATTAAGCAGCGTTGTTTTACCGGATCCGGATCTCCCGCGCAATGCGACTAATCTGCCTCTAGGAATACTTAAATCAGCTCCACGCAATGCGTGAACAGCTCCCGATCCTTTCCCAAAAACACGCGTAACGCCAATTGCTTGCACCATGGGTACTTGTTCTTCATACGTTTTCAAAGCTAGCACCTCTTTAGAATTGGAATCGAAATGACCAGGCATGGAAAGAGAAATACACCTCATTGGAAGCGCTTAAATGAATGAATTGAAGGGATGGAATAAAACACCTTTATTTTCAATACAAGATAGTTAACTTCATTATAAATCTATCTTTTGCCAAAAAGATACAAATAAAAAAGAGGATCAACATGTGATCCTCCCTGCTTGCTTCTATGCTTTTAAAAAGTGCTATAGCACTTTAGACAAAAATGATTTCGTGCGTTCCTGCTTGGCATTTTCAAAGATTTGCTCTGGCTTTCCTACTTCGACAATAACGCCTTGTTCCATGAACATTACGCGGTCGCCGACCTCGCGAGCGAAGCCCATCTCATGTGTGACGACAACCATGGTCATCCCTTCTTTGGCGAGCTGCTTCATGACAGCAAGCACTTCCCCAACCATCTCAGGATCAAGAGCTGATGTAGGCTCATCGAACAGCATAATCTTCGGCTCCATAGCAAGCGCCCGTGCAATAGCAACACGCTGCGCCTGACCGCCAGAAAGCGAGTCTGGAAGGGCATTGGCTTTATCCGCCAGCCCTACTTTATCAAGAAGCTCCAGCGCTTTCTTACGTGCTTTATCTTCCGGCCATTTTCTCACTTGAAGAGGTGCTAACATGATATTATCAATGACCTTCATATGCGGGAACAAATGAAATCGTTGGAAAACCATACCGAGTTCCATACGGATCTCATTGATCTTATTCATCGGATCCATAATCGATTTACCTTCAATCAAGATACTGCCGCTATCCGGCTGTTCAAGCAGGTTCAAACAACGTAGAAATGTCGATTTCCCTGATCCGGAAGGTCCTATCACAACAAGAACCTCTTGATTCTGAATGTCTGCACTAATATCTCGCAGGACGACATTATCCCCGAACGATTTTTTAAGATTTCTCACTTCAATCATAGCGGTCATAGCTCTACACTTTCCTTTCCAGATAAGCAAGCAGCTTGCTTAGAGAGTAAGTGAGAATGAAATAAATAAGAGCTGCTGTCAAATAAGGTTCCCATACTTTAAAATATTGGCTGCGCATCGCATTGGACCAATACATCAATTCTGGCGCTGCAATGACAGCGAACAGGGAAGAGTCCTTAATAAGCACGATAAATTCGTTCCCAAATGGAGGAATCATACGTTTAATCGCCTGAGGCAAAATAACCGATTTCATGGTTTGATAATGGGTCAAACCTAGCGAATGCGCGGCTTCTGTTTGGCCTTTATCGATGGATTGAATACCAGCTCTGAAAATCTCGGCCATGTAGCCTGCTGAATTCAGAGATAAAGCAACGATTGATGCGACAATCGCATTAGTCGTTCCTAAGAATAACGGAACAACCCCAAAGTGGACGAGTAATATTTGAACCAGCAACGGTGTGCCGCGGAAGAAGTTTACATAAATACTAGTTGGCCATCTTAGGTAGCCACGGTGAGACATTTTACCCAACCCAACAGCCAACCCTAAAACCGAGCCTAAGAGGATGGAAAGAATGGATATGCCAATGGTCCAAAGCGTACCCTTCAGTAATAAAGGTATATATTCAATAATGATGTCAAAACGAAAATCCATTCCACACTTCCTTTCTTAACTTATTCTGCCTTTACAGAACAAAAGCATGCGCAAGGTTGAAGTCACGCATGCTGTTGGCCTATTATTTTTGTTCAAGTAATTTCTTAGTATCTGGCTCTTGGCCGAACCATTTTTTGTACACTTTTGCATATGCACCATTCTCAATGATTTTCTTGATTGCTGGGTCTAGCTTCGCTTTAAGCTCGCTGCCTTTTGGAAGCAGAATACCGTAGTACTCAGACTCAAAGTTTTTCGGATCAGAAATCGTAGTGAATTTCTTATTCGGATTATTTTTCACATATTCACGAACTATCGCAATATCAGCAACAACTGCATCTACACCGTTATTTTCAAGCTCCATTAAAGCTAATGTGTTATTATCCAGTCGTTTTAAAGATGGGTTCTTCTCACCCATAATTTTGCTCATCAGCGTATCCGCCGTTGTAGAAATTTGAACAGCTACTTTCTTGTCTTTCAAGTCTGCTGCGCTTTTGATCGGGCTGCCTTCTTTAACAAGAATCATGTTCGTAGATTCAAAATAAGGGATGGAGTAATCGTAAGTTTGTTTACGCTCATCTGTAATTGATACGCTGGAAATTCCTCCTTGAAACTCTTTACCTTGCTTCACACTTGTTAGCATGGTATCCCAACCTGTATTCACTACCTCGTAGGAAAGACCTGCTTCCTTCATCGCTTCTGCAAGAAAATCGATATCAAAGCCTGTCATTTTATCTTTATCCATATATTCCATTGGTGCATAGGCAGCATCAGTAGCAAATTTGTACTTCGTACCACTAGCTCCCTTAGAACCACAACCTGCTAGAGCAACAACTAAAACTGCACTTAGTAATAAAAACATTATTTTTTTCAAAATTATTCCCCCGTTCTATGTAATGGACGAATCATATTTTAACACTTGGTCAATAAAATAACAACGCCTTTGTTAAGGAAATTTGTTAGAATTATATTGAAAATGACTCATTTTTCACATATTTAGATATATGCACAAAGGTATGAAAGCTGGTTGGTCATCATGCATGCTCAAATAAATAAAAACGCCGAGATCCTAAGATCCCCAGCGCTCTAATTTTATCATTCAAAATACCTTTACATCATTTTCAAAATGGCTTCCCTTCCTGTCATCCCAGCAACAATGCCCAAATCCTCTGCGGTGTGTGTTACCGATTCAAGCGGCGCTTCCAGAAGTTCCTCAATCGTGCGAACCCCCGTTGCCCGTGCCGCCACAATATTCCTGTCCCTTAAGCGTTCATTGAGCAGCGCAACATCGAGTGCGCCACACATAATGTAACCTTTGTCCGTAGTCACAACCAGCAGCGTTGTTTTCGGCAGTTTAACTTCTATAGCAATTGCTGTATGTCCTTCAAGGAGAATGGGTTCTACGCGCATCATGCTCTGCACAGTCCCTCTTCGCAGTCTTACGGTAGTATATGCGCGCTCGGCTAGTACGGTGTAAGAAAGGTTGAAAAATTTCAGGTGAATTCCCAGATTCATGTAAAAAGCAAGCTATTTTTGGGCATGATATCATGATATAGTAAGTGCAAGAGTAGTTTTTGGCCGCAAGGAGGCTTTATGAGTCAAGGGAAAGCAAACACAAGTCCGAATGGACATCTATTTACCGTCGAAATTTTGATTGAAGAGGCCACCAATGGCCTTGCCATGGAAAAGCTCCTTCATCTTCTGAATGTGGATACAGTCAAGGATTACCAGATCATTAAAGGCATTCAACTTGGCAAGTTGATTGAACTTAACACGAAAAATGAGAGCCCCCCTCCGTTACAACCAAGTAAAAAGACGGCTGCTGTCCCACCTTCAAAGGAAACAGTTCCGGCGAAAGCCACCACCAATAATGGAGCTTCAGATAAAATTATTGAGCAATTGGAAAGTTTCAAAGCGAATAATACGTTAATCCGTTTAACGGTGATCAAAGGACAAGGAATCAAGCTTAATCTTCCTTGTCGTATTTTGAATTTTGATAGCAGTAATCAAAATGTATCGGTGTATCATGTAGATGAGAAGAAGGTCTACTTATTCAAATTGAATGAAATTGATGATTATGTCGCATTTTAAACAAAAGCAAGAGGGTATCCTAGAATAAGGATACCCTCTTGCTTTTATTTGGCATGAACAGACGCAGCTGAAGCGTTCGGAATACCCGATTTTAGCATTTTTTCTAGTTCATTCGCACTTACGGGTGGACTAAACCAGTACCCCTGCACCTCATTACAGCGATTCTCATGCAGGAAATGCAGTTGATCTTCGGTTTCTACGCCTTCTGCAATGACCTTCAAGTTCAGATGGTGCGTCATCGCAATAATCGTGGCCACGATAGCCGCGTCATTCGGATCCACCATGATATCTCGAACAAAGGAACGATCAATCTTCAGCTTATCAATCGGAAATTTCTTTAAGTAGTACAGCGAGCTGTAGCCTGTTCCAAAATCATCAATGCTTACATTCACACCTAACTCCTTAAGCTCTAGCAAGGACTGAATGGCATGATCAACATCCATTGTCATGCTTTCGGTGATTTCAAGCTCCAAATACTGCGGATCAAGTCCTGTTTGTTCTAAAACATGTCTGATCTTGCCTTTAAGATTATGCTGGAAAAATTGCCGCATAGACAGATTCACAGATATCGGCATCATCGGATACCCTTGATTCTGCCATGCTTTATTTTGCTTACATGCAGCGCGCAGTACCCACTCACCGATCGGAACGATCAATCCGGACTCTTCAGCAAAGGGAATGAAATAGTTTGGGGAAATGAGGCCTTTCTCCGGATGATCCCACCGTATCAAAGCTTCAACACCGACAATACGCCCCGTCTCAATGTCGACCTGTGGTTGATAGTATAAGACGAACTCATCCCCGACAATCGCCCTGCGAAGCTCACTCTCCAGCTTGAGTCGATTTATTGAAACGGACTTCATGTCCGTATTGAAGATCTGAAAGTCGTTGCGCCCCTTCTCTTTGGCTCTGGCTAAAGCAATGTCTGCATATTTCATAAGTATATCCGCGTCATCGGCATCATCCGAGGATATCGCAACGCCGATACTAGCTGTTACATGTAATTCATATTGTTCTAAAAGAAACGGCTTTTCGAGGACACGATTAATCTCTGCTATAACCGCAATTACGTCATTAGAATCGGCTACGTTCGTATAGAAAAAGGCAAATTCATCGCCTTCGGTGCGGGCCAAATAATCATTGTCCGTTACACATCTCGTGAAACGCTCCGCCAGCTGCAGCAGCAGCATGTTTCCATAATCATACCCGAAGCTGTCATTGACCAGCTTGAAGCGATCGATGTCCAAATAGAAGACTGCTACCTTTTGGCCAATGGATTTGGAAATACTTAGCCGCTCATTCAAGTTATCTCTGAACATTCGCCTGTTTGGCAGACCTGTCATATCATCATAATAAGCCATATAGCGAACTTGTTCATCGCCGCGCTTACGTTCAGTGATATCCTGGCAAATCAGTATATTGCCTTTGGAATTAGGCTGCAAATCAACAGGAACAGCGGTAACGTTCAAATCCACTCGGTAGCCGCTTTTATGAATGACAGCTGTTTCGAAGGTAACAGGAGTCCCGCTTTTCACTTGTTCAAGCTGGCTGCTTGTCCGCTCCAACTGCTCTTGTGTAACAAAGCTGATAAATGGTTGATTAAGCAGCTCATCTACGGAGTAGCCTAGGATCGTTTCTGCGGCTAGATTAATCCGAATAAACTTGCCCGCTTGATCAAAAATTCCAATCGCATTCGGATTGTGCTCGAATAAGGAATCAAGCACATTCAAATAAGTGTGATCTCGCGACATGTCCTTTTTTAAGGATTGTGAACTTCCACCCTTTCTAAACAGCACGACTAACAGCAATAGTGAGGCAAGTAAACAAATCCATACAGCATACGGCTTTACGTAAAAGCTTACGAATATCGCGACTAACAAATATCCGCCAATATAGAGCCGGTTTTTCACAAATTAGCCTCCTCTTACTGCTCACTATAGGTAATAGGAAGCGTCACACTGACAACCGTTCCTTCTCCCACTTTACTCTCAACAACAAACTGGCCATGATGATCCTCAATGATTTTATTTGTAATCATGATGCCAAGCCCAGTCCCTTTTTCCTTCGTTGTATAGAAAGGCTCTCCAAGTCTAGCCAGTGCATCATGCGGTATCCCATGCCCTCTATCTTGGAACAATACTCGAACAGCCTTGTCTTTAATTGAACATAGTTGAATATCGATTTGTCCGCCATCTGGCATTGCTTCCATCGCATTTTTGAGCAAATTAATGAAGGCTTGCTTCATCTGATTTTCCTCACAAAGAACAAGCGGCAGATGATTCTCCATAACGACAGCGAATTGAATATTATTAATAATGGCCTGTGTTTCAAGCAAGGTCATAACACTTTGGATAATGTTCTCGATACATTTGGGCTGGTAGTGTATGAATTGCGGCTTAGCCAGAGCGAGCATTTCAGTCGTAATCAGCTCGATCCGTTCTAGTTCGGACATCATAATATCGTAGTATTCTTTCTTATTTGCAGCACCCTGCTGCAGAAATTGCATAAAGCCTTTGAGCGTTGTCAATGGATTACGAATTTCGTGAGCAACCCCAGCAGCAAGCTGCCCGATAAGGGACATCTTGTCTGACCTGTGGAGCAGCTCTTCTGTGCGCTGCCGCTCAGTAATATCAATGAATGATAGGACAACTCCTATGATTTGATCTTGATCCAAGATCGGAGAAGTCATATATTCAACCGGAAACGAGTCTCCATTTTTTTTGTAAAAGATCTCGTTTGAACACTCACAAACCCCTTCTAGCATCGTTCGATATAAAACTGTTTCATTCTTGATTTGCAAATCTTCATCAGATCCATAAGCACGTGTCAAAACGAGATATGGATTCTTTCCCGCCATTTCTTCATAGGTGTAACCCGTTAAGCACTCCGCCGCTTTATTCCAAAACGTAGTGCCAAAATGCTCATCGATGCCAAACAAGCCCTCTGAGACGGCATTTAGAATGAGTTGATTTTGGTTTTGATTCAGCAGGGATTGATAGCTGCGCATGCTTTCCTCAAGCTTTTGCTCCAAATGCTTTCTTTCTGATACATCTTGAATCTGAATCCATGCAAGGTTAGGACAGGCATCCGTATCACGAACAATGGAAACTTGAACCATCCCCCATATCATGGAGCCATCCTTGTGGACATAGCGATTCTCTTTTTGAGAAGATACCAGCTCGCCACGAAGGGTCTGTTTACATAGTTCTTCAAAGATTGCCACATCCTCAAGATGAGAAATCTCTTGAATAGGAAGACCAATCAATTCTTCCTCTGTGTAGCCTAACAGGCGGCAAAATGATGTATTCACCCTGAGTATCCTGCCGTCCAGACTAACGATTCCCATTGCGATGAGTGCGCAGCCAAACAATTGATGATACAGCTCATGGCTTGTGAGCAGCTTTAGTTCCGAAGCAATTGGCTTTCCCGTTTTTGATTGGTTCCCCATGAAATCAACCATGCGCTACATCCTCTCAATTAAGGAAGAATGATCGTATTCGTCATGGACTACTTTCTACATGATCCGCGCTTTTTCCTGCTAAGCAGACACAAAACAATGAAAAAAGAGTCAGATTCCCTGACTCTTTCCAATTTTTTATTTGTAAGCAGCTATGGCCAGAAGTATCCATCCAACCAAGAAACTCAGCCCGCCTAGCGGGGTAATGGGTCCAAAAACCTTGAGTCCAGTCAAACTCAGCGCATATAAACTTCCTGAGAATAGGATAATCCCAATAAAAATGGCCCACCCTGAGGCGTTCACCATAGAGCTATTTGCCAGTTTATCCGACAATAAAGCAATAAGGATGAGCGCTATAGCATGAATCATGTGATATTGTACACCAGTCTGAAACACATCGATCTTATCCGGAATTCTTTGTTTCAAGTAATGAGCCCCAAACGCGCCTAGTGCAACAGAAAGAAACGCATTCACACTGCCTAACAGTAAAAAAAGTTTCATCATTTTCGTCTTCTTTCCTTCCGTAACGATTGAATTTACTTACTCTACTTCGCCAATATCATGCTGTCCGACAATTAACCGCACGGGCTCCAAAAACACACGAGTTACCGAAGGCTTTTTGATAAGATCGAGTTCAATGTCTACAACCTTGTTACGAGCCGTTTTGCCTTCTCTTTTGTCATAAACAACATCAAATTGCTTCAGACCAAGCTGATAAATCACAACAGATGAACCAATGGATAAGGCATTTGTTTCAAAATCGCCATGGTCAAATAATACCTCTGACAAAATCTCTTCATTCATATCCACTATCGTAACATACTGGCAAAATTGGTAACGCATTAAGGATGTCCCCCTTTATAGATAAGTATGGTTACCCATTCGCTGAAAAATGTCGAAATTCCTGCTAATTTCATGATTCCCCTCTATGTTCATATAAAATTCAAACAAAAGATAACAACTGGGATTGTAAACATGCTAAATAAAGTTGAAGTAAAGACTGCCTGTGAAGAAAACTCCGGTTCATTCTCATATTCAATGGCCAGCAGCACGCTGCTTAGAGAGGTGGGCACAGCGCATGAGAGGATCAATGCTTTGGCCGTAATTCCTTCAATTCCGAGCAGCCAAACAACGAAAAATCCAAGCAGCGGTCCTATGGCAAGTCTTAATATATTTGAAACAAGCACATTGGAAAAATGAAATTCCCATTTCATGCCGCCAAGTTGCACTCCTAGGGTTAATAAGGCTGTCGCCATAAAGGCATTTGAAATATACTGCAGCGGAATATGAATCGATCCTGGAACAGGTAAATGGAAATATCGCAGCAGAAGCGCAATCGGAATGGCATAAATAACCGGTAAGGAAAGAATGGTCTTCATCGTTGCTTTCCAGGTCGATTTATGTGCATTTAAAGTATAGATGCCATATGTATTGGGAATTAGCGTTTGCATAATCATGATCACGATTTGGATAGATAAGGTATAAGCATTCCCAGCAAAAACAGTTTGATTCAGCGGCAGTGCGTAATTAGCGCTATTATAAAAAATCACGCTATTTCGCATGGCGATACGCATACCGCGCTTCATCTTTTTCAACCGAATGATAACCTCAATGCTGGCAAAAAGAAGACTAAAGAAAAGGACAAAAAACAAGAGAACCTGCAATAATACATGCAAGTTCATTTCGGACTCATACAGCTTAACAAAAACGAGCGCAGGAGAAAAAACGTAGAAATTAAGCTTCGACAATGTCTTAATATCGATTTGAAAAGCGCGGTACATCGCCGCGCCAATCGCGATCATTATACTAATAGGTACAATGTTATTCACTAAAATGTATATGAAATAACTCATTCCAGATCCTCAATTCAAAAAACCTATAGTCGTTCCTTAATCGAACGCATTTACGCTGCTAATAATACGTTTTAACTGTTCATTGAATTTGTAAATTTCTTCAGGAGATAGCCCGCTTGACGCAAGCAGCGACTGTGGTATACAAAGCGCCTTCTCGTAAAGGGCAAGACCCGCTTCTGTGATTTGAATATTCACGACACGTTCATCTTCCGAAGATCGTTTCCTTTGAACCAATTGCTGAGCTTCCATCCGCTTAAGCATAGGTGTCAAAGTCCCCGAATCAAGATCAAGCTTCTCGCTAAGCTCTTTGACCGTGCTTTCCTTTTGATCCCAAAGAACCAACAGTACCAAATATTGCGGATAGGTGATCCCCAAACCTTCTAGAAAAGGGCGATACATCCGAGTAATGGCTCTAGAACTTGCATATAGACTAAAGCACAGTTGATTTTCTAGCTTTAAAAATTCACTGCTGCTCATTGGATTGGTTTCCTTTCTGTTCAGTCATATTGTAAACAATCGATTTGTTTCAAATGTATATAAAATAAATCCCTCTGTCAAGAAAAATACTAATTGTATACGCCGTGAATTCGTGCTAGTCTATTTTCAAGAATCTACCAATAAAGGGGGTAATGACCTGTGAACTGGTTCCTTGCTCATGAGAAAGATCTCGCTGACGTATTTGCAGAGGCAGAACACATCATTAGCACATTTCCAACACCGTTAGATCACCTCGGACTTGCCTATCTAGCTACATTTGACGGGAGAAAAGAAGAAAGCACTAAAAATTATATCTGTTATCTTCTTCCATATTGGATGAAAGACATCAGTGAACTGCCTCCAGCTTCAATGAATAAACTCTCTTTAGCGAATGTATTCGTAATGCTCTACTATTTTATACAAGACGATATCATGGATTCGGCCAAGGGTGAGCATAAGGACAAGCTGCCGCTCGCCAATTTATTTCATATGCAGTTCCTATCCATTTATAGAGAAATGTTCCCTGCGGGGTCGCCTTTCTGGAGTTACTATGAGACGTATATCACAGAATGGTCTGAAGCTGTTTCCAATGAGCAGCAATCCGATTACTTCCATCAAGACATTGTCAAGGTCGCTAAGAAAGCAAGTCCAGTCAAAAATGCCAGCACCGGCGCTCTTCTATTAGCCAATCAAGATCACCTTATCCCTGTCGTCACTTCAGCTGTTGAACAAACGCTTATCACTTTACAAATGCTGGATGATTGGGCTGATTGGGAAGAAGATCTCGAAGAAGGATCTTACAACTGCTTATTAGCTTCGATGCATAAGCACTTACAGCTTTCAACGGATAGTACTATATTGCCTGAAATGGTGAAGCAGCAGCTGTATGTACATGACTTTCTGGATTTCTATGGGCAAATCGCTATTACTCATCATGAGCAATTACTAGACTTGCAGATTTCTATGACACAAATGATCAATTTCCATGATTCTCTTGTGCAAAACATACAAAAAGTCGCACTGGAAATCAAAGAAAATAGAAAAATGTTAACATTAGGTGGATTCTATTATTTCTTGTCGAAAACTAGTTAATTTTAATAGATTATTCTGAATATTCATGCTATAATTCATTTGCAGGTAAATTTACCCAATTGAGGAGTGATTAGTAATGTCGAACAATGGAATTTTAAAAGAGAAAATTATTCAAAAAGCTTGGGAAGATGAAGCATTCAAGAACCAACTTATTGCTAATCCCAAAGCCGCGCTAAAACAAGCATTTGGCATCACTCTTCCTGATGACATCAAAGTTAAAGCCGTAGAAGAAACTTCAACTGAGTTTGTTCTCGTCATTCCTACGAATCCTGCAAAAGTATTAGTTACTACGAATGCCGTTGAAAGTATCTGGTAAAACAAAACATAAAAGAGGTGCCACGTAATTACGCGTAGCACCTTTTCTTTATTTTACAGCTATGGATGGAAACCTAAGGACTACCTCAGTACCAATGTATTTTTGACTTTTAAATTCAATGTGCCCCTTCATAATTTCAATAATTCGGAAAGTAACCATGAGTCCTAGTCCGGTCCCCTTCGTTTTGGTAGAATAGTATGGCTCTCCTAATTTAGTTAACTGCGCAGCTTCAATTCCCTCTCCATTGTCTTTGATATGAATGTTGACCTCTCCATCTTTCTCATATGCCCATATATGAATCTGACCATCAACCTGAAAGGCTTCGATACTATTTTTTATAATATTAATAAGCACTTGTTTCAATTTAGATGAGTTCCCTTGTATAAACAAATCATTAGGAATACTAACCGTAATCCGCCCACCGTGTAATGTGGCCAATGGCACAATAATACCTTCAATTTGACTGATTTCCTTCGAAACATTTAAGTCAACGAGTTCATCCAGCTGTGGCTTTGCAAATGTCAGGAAGTCCGTAATGATTAGCGAAGCTCGATCTAATTCTTCTATGGCTATTCCCATATATTCTTTGTTCTTATCATCTGTTCTAGCTGCGACAAGCTGTAAAAATCCTCTTGTTACTTGCGAGGCCACTGAAAAAGTAAAACCAAACAAAGGTGTAGTATTCTCGCGAAAAATGTGAGGAGACTGCACCTTTTTCTTGTATACTTTTATTATCATTGGAATAAGGGTGAGTCGAGTGATCCAAAAACAACAAACTTTGCTGTTAAGTCCTTATGTTGAACTCTATAATTTGATTGTGCCTAAGGATAATTTGCTTCGACAAATAAATGAACTCGTGGATTTTACATTCATATACGAAGAACTTCAGGTAAATTACTGTCTCGATAATGGTCGTAATGCCATTGATCCAATCCGAATGTTTAAATACTTGTTGTTGAAAGCTATTTTCGATTTGTCCGATGTGGACATTGTTGACCGTTCTCGTTACGATATGTCCTTCAAATATTTTCTTGGAATGGCGCCAGAAGACCCTGTTATGGATCCTAGTTCCTTGACCAAATTTCGCAAACTTCGTTTGAAAGACATGAATTTGCTGGATTTGCTCATTCAGAAAACTGTGCAACTTGCCACCGAAAAGGGAATTATTAAGAGCAAGGCTATTATTGTTGATGCCACCCACACCAAAGCGCGTTACAACCAGAAGTCTCCTCAAGAAATCTTGCAGGATCGGGCACGTAAGGTGCGCAAAGCTCTCTATATGATAGATGAAAGCTTAAAGGGCAAGCTCCCAGCCAAAAATACCAATGCAGATTTGAAAGATGAGATCAGTTATTGCCAAAAACTCATACATACCGTAGAAAATGAGCTAGGTATTGCTTTAGTGCCCAAACTTCAAGAGACCCTCAACATGTTGAAGGAAACCGTTCTAGATGATGTAGAGCAGCTTCGAATTTCAGAAGATGTTGACGCACGGGTTGGGCACAAGAGTGCGGACTCCGCTTTTTTTGGGTACAAGACACATCTGGCCATGACCGAGGAACGAATTATTACAGCAGCCATCGTTACAACAGGTGAAAAGAACGACGGTAAGCAACTACAAGAACTCATTGAAAAAAGTAAAGTGGCAGGCATGGATGTCCGAACAGTGATCGGCGACATGGCGTACTCGGAGAAGGACAATCTCATCTACAGCAATACAAACCATATTGAATTAATAGCCAAACTGAATCCCGTGGTTACCCAGGGAAACCGGAAAAAAGAAGAGGAGTTTGAGTTTAACAAAGACGCAGGTTTGTATGTTTGCAAAGCAGGTCATTTGGCGACGCGAAAAGCGAGGCAGGGGAAAAAAGGTGTCAGCAAGAACCAAGTGACTACCTATTATTTTGATGTGTCGAAATGTAAGCGATGTCCTCTTCGGGAAGGGTGTTACAAGGAAGGAGCCAAGTCAAAGAGCTACTCCGTCAGCATAAAGTCCGACGAACATTCCGACCAAATGGCATTTCAAGAGAGTGAAGATTTCAAAGCGAAGTCGAAAGAACGCTACAAAATTGAAGCGAAGAACAGTGAATTGAAGCACAGACACGGGTATGATGTAGCCACTTCCGCGGGTCTATTAGGTATGGAACTTCAGGGAGCAATGGCGATTTTTGCGGTGAATCTAAAACGAATCTTGAAGCTAAATGATTAAAATTGAAAGTCCCAAAAGGCCAAAAACAGCGAAAGAAGACATCGACCACTTAGGAGGATGTCTTCTTTTTTCTGTAAATGAACCACCAATTAAACTAAAAGGCTAGTTCTTCAGTGGCCTCGTTACTTGCAAAGGGTTTCTTACCTCATGAGCGACAGATGCCGCCAACGAGCTTATCATTTCCATCTTATCTGAGAGCTGAAGTTGATGGTTATAAAATTCCAATTCCTTGGAATAGTTGATCATATGCTCCTGGTTGATGGCAAAGCGTCTACCTAATATAACAATGAGGGCTATTATAAATCCTACTACGCCCCATTTCCACAAGAAAAATTGATATTTTTGAGAACTAGCATAGTAGAATATTAAATCTAGGACACTCATTAAAGCCAGCATGGCAAAACCGGATGAAAAAATGACTGCTTCCTTGTTCCCTCTTTTCACGAATACAATGGATAATCCAATAATTAAAATGAATTGAATAATCATAATAGACCCCAAAACTGTAACAGACGCAAAGAAATACGCTTTGATAAATCGATAATCGTTGAGTTGATTAATAAACATAAAGGCAATTGAAATAGCGGAATAAATAATCTGGAATTTCCTAAATGCCCTGATCCACTTAAAATTCCCGTTATCAAATATTTTTTCAAAGAAATAGGTGAGTGTTGGTAAAAAAACAGCAAGTGAAATATCAAATAAATCAAGAAATAGGTCACCATACTTCATGAAATTTGCGTACATGAAAGGTGAATATGTAATAAAAATTGTTCCTAACGCTAAAATAAGTAAACTAAGTGAAATCCAGCTTGCAAGTTGAATTTGCTTCAAAAAGAAAGAACATATCAGCATAATCGCCGCAATAAAAAGAAATGCACAGCCTAGAATGATGTTCTGCAAATCCCGAAATATAAATGATCGAGTCAAAGCTGAATAATGATCCAGTTTAATTTCTGAACGTAAACCCAAGCGATCCATCGATGTCCCCAGCTTTAGATATACGAACTCCCCCCCATCTTCACTACCTACAGGAAATAAGCTTCTCTGTTCATCAGTTGGAAAATCAAAATTTATTTCTCGAACTAATCGATCACCAATATATACCCAGAGTTGCTGGGCATATATTTGTTCAATGTAAATGCCATAGTCTTTGGGTACATGAGTCGGAAGCTGAAATCGAACCCATGCCGAAGAAATATCTTTCGGTTTCTCGGGAGGCATGTCGCCATTCCTGACTGTTATCCATTTATATGTAGGTGAGGGAATCACAACATTATCATTTCCTTCAGCTGAATCACTCCACAATATACTCCACACTGGAATCGGTTTCAAATCTGCTTGCTCATCGGCATAAGTATGGGAAGACATGAAGCCACAACAAATAATCATAACCAACATCGTTTTCCAGAATACTCGAGATATCCGTTTCATTCATTTTCCTCCCCCGAAGAAAACTGTAAGTAATTAACAATATAATAAATTCGACAGGTTTCTTTTCATTCCCTTTTTATTTCATGGTAAACATTTGAAAAACAAAACATAAACAACCCCCTGTGTAATAACATCAGGGGGTGCTGCTAATTGTATAAATTTTTACATTTATAATGTGGTAAACAATTGACTCCTTGCAGGCACAGTTTCAGCAACAATGCGGCCTCGGCTCACCACATACCGACAACTAGGCTGCTCGCGAACAAGATCCATAGCATCATTTCCAGGCAGCATAATGAAGCTGGCGGGCTGGCCAAGCTTGAGCCCGTATTCCTTGAGATGCAAGGTGTTCGCTGCACGTGTCGTGATCATACGCACAAGCTCCGCCACTTCTTCGCGCCCCGTCATATGTGCTAAATGAGCAGCGATATGAGCTGCTTGCAGCATATTCCCTGTACCCAGCGGATAGAACGGCGTCTGAATATCATCATGCGCGATGCTTACATTAACGCCAGCCGACCATAAATCCTTTATCCGGGTAATGCCTCTACCTTTGGGATATCCGTCGTATCTGCCCTGCATGGCACTATTGATAAGCGGACAACAAACAACATTCACACCCGAACGCGCCAGCAGTCCCTGCACCTTCTGGAAATAAGCTTCACTATAATAGGCTGCTGCGTTCGCATGCGCAGCTGTTACTCGCTCGCGCAGTCCAGAACGAATCGCGAGATAGGCCACGTTTTCTAAGAACTTGGAGTGAGCATCGTCCATCTCATCGCAAAAAACATGGACGAAGCAGCCGTGCTTTTCGGCTAGATTGAAGCAAATTTCCAGCGAAGCCAAACCTTCCTCACGCGTAGGCTCAAGATGCGGAATCGCTCCTATTCCATCAGCGCCAAGCTCAAGCGCTTGCTCCAGCCGGCGCTCATTATCGGGACACGCGCGAATGCCATCTTGAGGAAACGCGATAACTTGCAGGTTCATGTATGGTTTAATGCGCTCGCGCAAAGCTAGAAGTGCACGTAGTGCAGTCAGATTCGGATCTGAGATATCTGCTTGTGTTCGCACGTGAAGGATACCGGCAGCCATCTGCATCCGAAGCACCTTCTCTGCTCGTTCCGTGACGTCTTCGTAGGTGAGTGCTTGTTTCCGCTTTTGCCATAATCCGATGCCTTCGAATAGGGTCCCGCTCTCATTCCATGCTGGCTCCCCCGCCGTTAGGACGGTGTCCAAATGAATATGGGACTCCACAAACGGAGGGAGCAGCAGATGACCAATGCCATCGATTTCGCGTTCCCCTTGCTCGTTAATATGTCCAAGCATGGCGATTTCACCGTTTTTTACACCGATATCTACAGGACCGAGGTCCTCTGAATGTCCAAGCCTACGCACATTACGAAATACAATATCCAGCAGCTAACTCACCCTCTTTACCTTGGTGCCGTTTAGTTATCCTTTTTCATCTCTGATTCATGCCACGAACTAAGCAACCATTTGGCAAAAGCATTGACTAATAGGAAGAAAATAATGCCTAGCGCTGATGCTGAAAGTCCACAAGCGAATAAGTAAGGTGTTTTTAAGCGAGCAGCGGCATATGTTATTGCATAACCAAGTCCGCCTTGACCACCGCCGATACCGGCAATGTATTCACCGACAATAGCCCCGACTACGGATAAAGTACAAGAGATTTTCAGACCTGCTACGATATAAGGCAGGGCAGCTGGTATGCGCAGCCTCCACATCGTTTGAATCGGATTCGCATTGTATAAATAAAACAGGTTGCTCATATTTTGATCCGTGGAATTTAGACCGATTAACGTATTCGAAAGCATGGGGAAAAATCCGATTAAGAATGTAATAATGACGATCGCATTCACACCCGCATCGAACCATATCACAATGAGAGGGGCAATGGCGACAATTGGAATCGTTTGTAAAATAATCGCATAAGGATATACACTCTTCTCGATCCATTTGGAGCTTGCCAATAGAATGGCGCCTGTGACGCCTAATATAATACTGAGGAAAAATCCAAGCACAGCTTCCAGCGTCGTCGTCCTAACGGATACCCAAAGTGAATGTCTGTTCTCTACGGCCGCTGCGACGATATCGGAAGGCTTAGGCACCAGATAAACAGGTGCTTTCACTAAATAAGCGATGAGTTCCCAGCCTCCAATGATAACAACAAAAGCAACCAGCGGTGGCAAAAGATGTTTAAGCAGCATCAGAAGCCTACGCCCTGGCGAAGCCCCGTCTTCCAATCGATTAGCCCACGCCGCCCGTTCTCTGGCAGGGAATATTTCATCCGGTAGTATTTGCAAGTATTTAGAATCTACAGCCATTGTACGTCCCCCTTCATTTACATCTCATAAATGATTTTCCCTGGATTCAGCAGCCCACGCGGGTCATTCTCACGTTTCTTACGCTCCATGCTGCCAACTTCACCGCGTCCGCCATGATCCAGCACCCAGGTATGAGGATCAAATATTTTCACGCCGATGGATTCACAAAATTGAATAATCTCGTATAAGCGTTCTTCGCTTTCAAAGCGAACAACCGGAAGCGAATTAGGCGAGATTTCCCCACCGCTGCGTACCCATTCAAAATGCAAGTACACTTCATCCCCATATTGGTCTTTAATCTTCCGAATTTGTTCCATATAGGAATCCAGCTTAAAGCCAGCTTGTAGATACGTCATCGAAGGGTCCGTTTTCATTGCCCATAACGTTGTATGATTCCATGTAAAATCCGACACGCCGATCGTTTTCCGGTAATTCTTAGCCTCAATCAGATGACCGATGTGCCCGCCATAGCTTTGGGCAAGAGCTTCGACTAGCGGCAGCGTATCCTCAGCAAATTCAAGCATAACAGCGGCCATGCCTGGCTTAATCACTTTGGCAAACGGAACGAAATACGAGGGAATCGGCCACTCCATGGGAGCAATCAATCGTTTCAGAATAGCTTCCTCTCTGGCAAGAGCCTCACCGAATTGCATCGACTGCTCGAAGGTATCGAAATTAGCAATAGCCTGAGCCCATTCTGTGCGAGGAGAAAGCGGGATGGTCACCTCAGTCAAAATACCGGTCGTCCCATAATTATGAATATAATCAAATAAGTCACGGCCTTGGATAACCAAGCGCTGCGGAGATTCTTCCATGGTGAAAATAACGGCTTCCAGCACATTGCCATCCCACAGGTTTCCGTGGGTAATCGAGCCGATTCCGCCGGAACCACCGCTTACAAAGCCGCCCACCGTCGCTTTGACATAAGTACTGGGGTAAATGCGAATTTCTTGCCCAACTTCACGAGCCTTTTTATCAATGACACCTAGACGAACTCCGCATTGTAAACGACCAAACCCAGGTCCGATTTCAAGAATCTCATCCATTCGGCTTAAATCTAAGACAATGCCGCCCTGCAGAGGGACCGCCTGACCATAGTTACCTGTACCAGCTCCACGAACTGTAACGGGAATGTTATAGCGGTAACCGAAGGCTAATACCTCTGCCACTTCGGCTTCATTACGCGGTATGGCAACGACATCAGCCGCCTTCATATTCTGCAATTGGCGATTAAGTACAGGTGAGTACCAGTAATAATCTTTAGAGAGCTTTTCTCTCGTTTCGCCATCGACAAACACGATTTCTTTAGCAAGCTGCTCCTGTATCTCTTTCTCCCAGCTAATATTCATGGCCATGAGCTTATTCACCCTTTCGTATCAATGATCCAAAGCGGCAGATACTTCACGAACTAAATCACTGAACTGCGTCGTTGTACGGAAGTTTTCATCTCGAGGAAAAGGGACGGGAATATCAATCCTCGCCGATATTTTACCGGGACGCGGTGTCATGACAACAACACTTGTGGATAAGAATACCGATTCAAATACGTTATGAGTAACGAACAACACGGTCATGGATTTATCTTGCTGCCAAATATTGAGCAGCTCCATTTGCAAGGTTTGACGCGTAATTTCGTCTAAGGCGCCGAAGGGCTCATCCATCAGAAGCAGCTTAGGTCTCGAAATGAGGGCACGCGCGATGGAGACACGCATCTTCATCCCTCCGGAGAGCTGTCTAGGCAGCACCTTCATATAGTCCTTCAAGCCAACCAGCTCCAACACGCGCTGTGCCTCTTCTTTCTGTGTCTTCTTATCTACTCCGCGCAATTCAAGCGGCAATCTTACGTTAGCTTCTACCGTAGACCAAGGCAGCAGCGTATGATCTTGGAAAACAAAGGCGATATCACTTTGTTTGCGCGCTTCTTTGGGCGTCGTTCCGAATACGTCTAATGTCCCTTTACTCGGCTTGGCAAGACCTGTGATCATTTTGAAAATCGTTGATTTCCCACATCCAGACGGACCAACAAAACAAAGGAACTCCCCTTCTTGTATCGTTAAATTCACATCTTGCAAGGCAATAGTACCGTTTGGGTACGTCTTAGAGAGATTCTCCATGCTTACGAATTTAGGGCTTGCTACTTGTGAACTGGATGTATGGATCAGAGAAGAATTCATAGCCATTTACTTCATCTCCTGTATGTGATTTTTGGAACTTTCCTCCGTTATTGTTTCTTTTTCAATGACTTCATCTCAAAAGCTTGAAAGGTGAGCAGCGCCTCGGCAATATGTGCACCGTACTTTGCAGCCATCGCATGGCCTTTCGTTATCGTTGCCTGCGTGGCATCACCAGAAATGCCCGAATGAGATAAATCATCCATGACCCAAGCAAAAGCACGGTTGCGAAAGCTCAAATAACGCGAATCCGGGTAATTCGGATATTCCGTAGGAGCAAGCTCCATATGGACCCAATCAGGCTTAGCAGACATCACTAAGGAAGTTTCCATATCACCCGCATGAATACCAGCCTGCTTCTCCAGCGGCGTTATCCACTCATCAGCGGCACCAAGTCCGCCAGGATCTAATCGAAATACAGCCAGTCCCGTTTCAATGCGGATTTCCCGGCCCATCATATTTAATAAATCCGTGTTGCCCCCGTGCGTGTTCACAAGCACCAATTTTTGAAACCCACTTTTACTCAGGCTTTTCGCTATATCCATCACGACAGCCATTAAAGTAGTTGCTGATAACGTTATGGTCCCTGGATGGCCAAGGTGCTCCGTACTTTTGCCATACGGAATGGCTGGAAGCAGCCATATATTCGCATCATCGGGAAGCTGTTCGAAAGCCTCGGTCAAGAGCACTTCGGAAATTAACGTATCGGTAAACACCGGCATATGCGGACCATGCTGCTCTATCGCGCCAACTGGCAGAACGATGAGCGCATCATCTTTGGGAACCTGAGCAACCTCGAGCTTACTTAAGCGGGGAAAAAAGCAGTGATCCCACGCCTTACCTTGATAGCGATTGAATGACAAGCTGAGCACCTCCGAATGAGTGGACATTATTGTACGCATAAGCTCTTATGAAAAAAGACCCAGACTCAGAGTGAAGAGCGGATCTTAAGCTTTCAAATTAGCATCGTTCAAAATTAAGGAGAGACTAACAGGTTAGCCATTAAGCCGCTCACCCTTTCGCGAATTCATGTTTATGGAAGGATACATTCTCACTTACTTCTTGCCAAAAATGAGCTAAGGCCTTATCCTGCCACTCTGCTTTTTTTGCAGCCATCCGCACAAAGCTTCCTTGACTATATACCCATCGGCGTTCAGGCAGCATAGTAAAGAGCTCTTCTGGCGTACTTCCGTCCAAGATAACAAAATTCGCCATGTTGCCAGCCTTCACCTCATAGGAGGTGAGACCCAGCACCTTGGCGGGCACATCTGTGATCATGCGCAGCAGTGTGCGAAGATCATCCGGTCGCCCCATATGAGCGGCATAAGAGCCAATAAGAGCAATTTGCAATAAATCGCCTCTGCCAAAAGGGTGAAAAGGATCGTGAATATTATCAGAAGCCACGGCAATAGGAATGCCTGCTTCCCAGATTTCCTTCAAACGAGTTACACCACGTCTAACGGGGAATCCGTCATGCCTTCCTTGCAAATACAAATTGACTGCGGGTAATGAGACTGCTTTGAGCCTCGCGTCAGCCATGCGCTCAATAATGCCGTGAGCATCCTGATCCGTCATCGAAGCTAACGCACATAAATGATCGACGGTAACTCTTCCTGAATACCCCTCTGATTTCGTTCGCAAAGCAATATGATTAATGGTACGCATGGCTGGATTGTCTGTTTCATCACAATGCAGATCAATTGGCACATCATATTTCTCTGCTAATTTGAATATATAATCGATATCTTCCTTAGGGGTTAATGACAAGTGCGGTGCTCCACCAATCCCATCAACGCCCATCTTTAGTGCTTCCTCCACGGCATCAACATCGAGTGACATGAAATTGTAGGGACACATCGGAAACAGCTGCAAGCTGATAAACGGCGCTAATGCTTCTTTGGCTTCCAAAGCAGCCTCAATTGTGCGTAATGCTACTTCACGAGAGGCTCTCAAATTAAAATCAAGATGTGTACGAATGTGAGTTGTACCAAAAGACAAAGCTTGCAATGCCGAACGCATGATTCTTGACTTAATCTCATTTTTGGTAAAAGACGGTGATGCACATGAGTAATTGCGTACAGCCTCTTCTAATGTCCCGCTCCGGTTCTCAACCGAGGTTAGCGAGAAAGATTTGTCTAAATGCATATGAGAATCTACGAAGCCAGGCAGTATTACTTTTCCCTCAAGATCAATGAACGAGACGCTCGATTCGCCTATACCCAGCTGCGGGTTCCATTGTTCCAATAACACTGCATCAGAATGGGCAGCATTAGCTTCTTGCTTCTGAATCTGAGTCCAAATGCCTTCACGAATCGAGAGACGAAACAAATGCCCCTCATCCTCCATTGGCAATCGTACGTTCACTAAATCCATATTCATATTAGAAGCCAATGCCGCCACCTCCTGATTATTTCCTATTCTTTATCCCTTACTTCTTAGGTAAAAATTGCGTTGTGAACACTTTGTCGATGTTCTCTGCTGTTTTCAGAACACCTACATCAACAAGCTGCTTCTGAACTTCTGTCCAGCGTTCTTTGGTCATTACTCCTGTTCCCTTGGACGCTGCATCTCCGCCGAATACAAAATCCATCTCTTTAGCAGCACTATATTTCATCATATCTAAGCCCATATCTGGATTCTTCACTTGAATGGAAGGATTAATCTCCTCGGAATGATCCTTGTAATAATCCCAACCTTTAACCGTAGCTTCAACGAAAGCTTTCACTTGGTCTGGATGTTCAGCAATCATTTTCTCCGTAGTGAAGTATACGCCAGCGTAGATGTTATAACCGGAATCGGCAACTAAAAGCGTGCCGTGCTCTACCTTTTGCTGAGAAAGAGTAAATGGTTCAGAAGTTACATATCCTTGCGTAAGAGCTTTGGGATCGCTGACAAAGTTAACTAATTGACCTGTATATTTCATTTCTTGAGCACTGTCTAATTTGTATTTCTTCTTAATAAATTGCCAGAAGCTGGCCGTTGAAGCCACATACACCTTATGTCCGTTTAAATCACCAAAATCTTTAATCGCAGTATCTTCTTTATGATAAAACACAGCTTGTGGACTCTTTTGCATGGAGGTTGCGATAGCTACAATCGGAATACCCTCTTGTCTGGCTACTAGGATATCATCACCATTCGCCATACCGAATTGCGCTTTGCCTGAAGCGACGATTTGTGTAGAAGAAACCTGCGGACCACCCGGCATGAGCGTCATATCAAATCCTGCATCTTTGTAGAATCCTTTGGCGGAAGCCGCAAAGTTCCCACCATGTTCGGGTTCGGCGAACCAGTTTAAAACAACCGTTGCAGGTACGACAGCTTTGGTAGCTGTAGTTGAAGCTGCTGGAGCAGCGGAAGCCGTCGTTGCTGCCGTTGGTGCTGTAGTTGGCGCTGACGTTGAAACCGATGAGCCCGCGTTTCCGCATGCGGCGAGCATACTTGAGATCATAACTAAGCTAATGGACAAAACAACTGGGCGTTTCGCTGCAAGCGGGTTAGTAAGATTAAATGGTTTCATATTAAACTTCCCCTCCATATTTGGTTTCTCTACAAAAGAACATATCAATCTTTAGTCAAATATAGAGTTGATAGCCTGTTCAAGTCAACGAATAGACTAACGTTTTGTATTTTCACACAATAAAAGTACGTCTTTTTATTACTTTTTCAAGAGTTATTTTGAATAAATGCACTAATATATCATAAAACACGAACATTCACTCAAATTGTACCAACAACCACACCTAATTCTTTCAACCAACGACGATACGCAATGGAGAAACGATCTACCTTATGGTTGAGTTCGATCTGCAGGTCCAGCGGAAGCAGCTCCGGCTTCTGAGTCTCGATTACCCTCGCATCTTGTTCAAACACGATATCCTGGAAGCGAATAAAATTGGCATCATCAACGTCATAGGCATAATTCCGCGAAACCATCATGAACACGACACATTCTTCTGCGGCTACAGGCAATACCGTCAACATAATCCACAAAGTTTGGCCATTGCTCGGATCTGCTTTGGACAATCGAGCCGATAAAGGCCGATAAACTTCTTTCATATAGACGTAAGTCGTCCCTTCACTCTTATCCGAGCCAGAATGGGCAACCGGTTGAAAGATCGGAATATTTTCGATATAAATGCGTTCCTTCTCTTTGATAACCTGAAAGTCGGGCAGCTCCGCATAGTCGGGGTGTCCGAGCAGATTCTGATGGACGAACATCAAATGTGCAAAGTCTGTGAAATTCTCAATAACCCTTGTCCCAGCTGCCTCAACTTTGTAGGGGCCGCATGGTAATGGACGAAACTCCGAATTAGCAAACTCTTCGAAATGAGGCAAAGATGCCACGGGTTCACCTATACACACCCAGATGAAGCCATACTTCTCTTCACAGGCATAGGTTTGCGCTTTAGCTCTGAGAGGAATTTTCTCTCCCTTAGGCTGCGCTGGAATACAGACACATTGCCCAGATGAATCATACTGCCAGCCATGGTATGGACAGACAAGGACATCATCTTGTACCCACCCTTTGGAAAGCATAGCTCCACGGTGAACGCATAGATCTTGCATCGCATGAACCCCTTTGCTAGAGCGGTAAATGGCTACTCTTTCACCCAAAATGATGACACCCACAGGTTGGTCTTTCAGCTCAGACGCGAGGTACACAGCATGCCAATCATTTTCAAGTACAGGATCATGTAGACGTTGTAAAGCCATTGAAATCATCCTCCCTATCGTTTCTGAAAATTTGTTTAGCGCAAGTTTTAAGAGGAATTACTCTATATTTGAAAAAATAGGATATTGCCCAGCCAGTTTATTACGCAGAGCATCAACCCTTGCTTGGGCCCTTTGCAGAATTTCTTGCTCATCGATCCACGTGCTTATCCCCTTCTCTACAACAACCTGACCGCCGACAATTACGAGATCGACATCATTGCCGTTCGCGTTATAAACTAGCGCTGAAGAAGCGCGATGCACAGGACTAATGTGTGCTTTGAGCATATCTACGGTCACTAGATCTGCCTTCTTGCCTGGCTCGAGACTACCCAAATCAGCACTCCTTCCAACGGCCTTTGCGCCATTCACTGTAGCCATACGCAGCACATCCATCGGCGGCAATAAGGTAGCATCCAGCTCATTCACCTTATGCAAGCATGCCGTGAACTTCAGCACTTCCAAGTTATCTTGGCAATTATTACTGCCAGGACCATCCGTACCTAAGGCAACGTTAATGCCCATACGCAGCATTTCAGGTACTCTAGCAACACCAGAAGCTAAGTACATATTGGATACTGGACAATGGATGACGGAAGCTTGCTTTGTACGAATCATTTCTAGTTCTCCATCATCAAGCCACACACCATGAACAACCTGAGTTTGCTCGCCCAGCAGTCCAACTTCATTCAGCAATTCCAAATTGCGCAGGCCATAACGGGCCATCGTCGTGTCGATCTGCTCGCTTGTTTCAGCAACATGAATGTGAGAAATCAGCTTGCGATCCCGGCTAAAGACAGCCGCCCGCTCGAGATACCCTCGGGAACATCCATATAAATTAAGCGGCCCTAGTGCAATTCGAATCCGGCCGGACGCAGCCCCATCCCATTCATCGAGCAAACGATCTGTGCAGTGGAAGATCTGTTCCTCTGTCTCCCGCAAGCGGACTTCACCAGCCAAATCCGAGCCACCTCTGGCCAAATGTCCGCGAATCCCTGAATCCACCATCGCTTGCAGTACACTTGCATCATTCTCTGGATACGTGTGGATATAATGGTGATCCATCATATATGTCGCGCCCGATTTCAAATTTTCAATACACCCAATTAAAGCAGCCAAATAAAAATCTTCAGGCTCCATCGCGAGACTCATCGGCCAAATAATCTCCTTCAACCACTGTGCGAGCGGGGAGTGATCCGATACCCCTCTCATGAACGTTTGAAACAAATGGGTATGACCATTGATGATCCCGGGAATGACGACTTTACCCGAAGCATTGTACGTATACGAAGATTGTGAGATTAAATGGTCCAAGCTCCCATCGGATCTCCATTCCCCCACTTCACGGATCACATCATGCTCCATATACACATAGCCGGGTTTGAAAATCTGATTGGTGGCATTCATGGTCAACACTGTACCGTTGTAAATTAACTTATTTGACATGTTACCACCTCTCTATTATGTTATATAATCTAACATAAACTTGTTTATTTTATTTATGTGTTATGTTAATTGACATTATTATATGAATAAACCTTTTTACCGTCAACTCCATTTGTAAATGAAATCACTGTATATAGTTGCGTTTTTAACATAATATTAGTTTATTCGATTAACATAGTTTGATTTTTCGCGTTAAATTTGTTCTTTCCATGAGAATACTGTGATAATATTAACAACTGTATATATTTCACGAAAAAGGAGTCATGCCTGTGTTAGAACTCCCTCACCTCGACCAAGTCGATCAAGAAATCATCAAGTTACTACACGAGAACGGCCGGATATCCTATGCAAAAATCGGGGAAATTCTCAATCTCTCACGTGTTGCGATTCAAAAAAGAGTCGAAAGCCTCATCGAGAAAGAAGTCATCGAAAACTTTACGATTCGGTTGAACGCGACGAAGTTAGGTAAAGTAGTCAGCGCTTTTTTCGAAGTCGAAGTGGAGCCGCGTTTTGCTGAGGAAGTAGGCAATCTGCTTTCCGCTGACTCCAACGTTATCAGTATTTATCAAATGACAGGGAGCAGCTCTCTGCATATGCATGCTTTGCTCAAAGACGATGCTGCGCTCGAAGACTTCCTCTACCAAAATATCTACAAATTGAAAGGCGTCGTACGCGTTAACACGCAAGTCGTCATTAAACGGTTTAAACAAGGAACTGGATTGGAATTGTGAAAAAAGACAAAAAAAACTGCGTGAGCATCTGTGCTCACGCAGTTTTCGTTATTTTAATATAAGTTATAAGTTCAAACGATACATCGCCTTATTTTCTAGTCCGCGGATCATTGGCGTCCATGCTTCTGTCTCCGGCGTTGTCAGCAGGGTGTCCTCAACCATTTGCAGCTTCGCATCCATCGAATCAATGTAGTGCAAAGCAACAGCTTCTGGAATTTGAGGCAGCACCGGACTCCCCCATTCAGGCAAGTTGTGGTGGGACAGCACAATATGCTGCAGACCAATGACAACATCCGATTGAAGATCAATCCCCTGATGCAGGGCAGCTTCCGTAATCCAGTTCGACGCCATCGAGATGTGTCCGAGCAGCTTTCCTTGCACACTGTAATCCGAAACGATTCCTAGCTGCGCGATCATCTCTTCGGGTTTGGCGATATCATGCAAAATGATGCCCGCTTTAATTAAATCGGCATTGAGAAATGGCCGCTGTTTACAAATAAATTCACCAATCTCCAGCATTCGTACGATATGATAAGCAAGGCCGCCGAAATAGGCATGATGATGAGTCTTGGCGGCTGGGGAATGGTTTAACTTCTCCTCTACTTTGCTCACACAAAACGAAACAATCGATTTGATGGTCGGATTCGTAATACTTTCCAAAACTTGATTTATCGTATGAATAAGATCGATTGGACTAATTGGTGCTGAACGAATGAAATCCGTAATATGTACGCCATCCTCTGGCAGCGCCTTGCGCAATCTACCGATTTTCACCTGTAGTTTATCTCGATAGGTTTGGACTAAGCCTTGAACTTTGACCAACGTCATCGGGAAAAAGGTTTCTTTATCGGTCGCGCTAACATCCCATAGTTTTGCGGAGATCTGCCCACTAGCATCGCATAGAACAATGTCCATGAAATCCTTGGCAGGCGTGGTATTCGTTTGTTTGACTTCTAACTCTTTAATGAGGTAGTAACCTACAAACTCTTCTGGTGCTTGCAGTTGCTTAATTAACGTCATTTTAGTTCCTCCATATGTCATTAGGAACATTATACTACGAATAGGATGGAATTAATTAATAGAAAATGATAGAAATTTGAGAAAGTGCTGCTGTTCTCACTCAAAGTCTTTTACTGTCAGCATCCTGTTGCGGGGTATCTCGCTCATCGGCTTTCCTAATTTTGCCCCGACCTTTTCACGAAATGAAGCGTCACTTTCGATTTTGCGAAGGAGTTCATAAGGCACTAACAGCCGAATATCCTGTTTATCCATTTTCAAATAAAATTGTATTCCATACTTTCGATATCCAAGCTCATCTTTTAACATTTCCGCAAAAGGAACCGTTTCCGGCTTAACTTCGACTTCCAACCCGGTATTATTGATATATCTCATGGCCAAAGTTTTGGGCCCACTCTGCTTTTCAAGAGGGATGTGAAGTATGACAGAAGAAGAAGTGTCTACCCATTCGACTTCATAACCAAGCTTTTCTGCGACGACGCGTAAAGGGACAAAGATTTCATCACCCGAAACAAACGCTTCCGGATGTTCCTGTAGGGTTTCACTTTTCACTTTGATTTTAATCTCATTATACGCTGCGCTGATTTCTTTAGGCGCCCCTCTATGGGGAGCAAGGAGGGCATTGGGATCTGGCTCTTCGAATTCTAAACGGTTCGTTGTATCGATGACAATTTCATTCTTATCCTCATTCCAGTTCGCCGAATGCCAGAGTGTATCGTTGAAAAAGGAAAGAGGAACATAAATGGAGTTGTTCGTTATGAACGACTTTTTCGAGTACCCTCTATCATGATGTTCAAAAAATATCCGGATCTCTCCCTGCCTGTGGGCAAGAATAGTCTCCGTGCGGGGAGGCTTAGGTTGTTGTTTCTCAGTCCTATCTGAGAGCCAATGCGTCAGCTTTTCTGCTCTTTCTGTACTAAGAAGATGCGTATCAAATACACTAACGTAAGGTAAATCCCATCTCTGGGAGTAAAATAAATAGGTTTCTCCAACTTCGATACCGGCACCGCATTGGTCCGAATCATCATTGGTCACAACAAAGGACGGAGACTGTCCCTTGAATACTTTATCAGGTTCCACTACTGCCGCTTTCTGCGATGGATACACAGCATCCACGCTCGTGACTTTAGCCGTAAAGATCGCACTCGCTTCCAGAAAATCTTCCTCAAACGTTGTCGGCCCGCGGGAACAAGCATACGCCTTAGGCGCCATAAAGCTGATAAACAAACCGAACATACAAACAAAGCACAACAATCCGTGAATCCTACCTTTCAAGAGCGCACTCCCTTTCCCACAAAAATACTGCTCATTGAATTTACGCTTATGGTTGTAAAAAGTTTCCAAAAAACTCCTTCGAAATATAGATAATAAAAAAATGGCCACCCCTATTGAAGGAGTGGCCACTGCTAAAAACTTATGGATTCATTAAGCCTGTATGTTGCAGAAGATTCATGATCATCATGACCGTTTCTGCCCTGTTCGTCTTACCGTTTGGCCGGAAACTACCATCCTCGTAGCCACTAATGAAGCCATTGTTTTTGGCCGTTTGTACCGCTTCCTTCGCATAGTCGGCAATTTGTCCGCTATCTGTGAAGTTATTTGCGCTAGAGTCGACCTGATTCGATTTCAAATTAGTTTGAATGTACTTGAGAGTTCTGCTCAGTAAAATCGCAGCTTCCTCTCGCGTAATCTGCTGATTTCCACGGAACGTACCATCTTCATAACCAGAGATGAGGCCCGCTTGAATCATAGGCTGCACAAACGCAGCGTACCAGTCTGCTTGACTTACATCTTTAAACGTAGCATTCAGAATTGTCTCAGGGATAATTCCAAGCGCCCTGCCGAGAATAGCCGAGAATTCCGCTCTCGTGACAGGAGCATTGGGATGAAACGATCCGTCAGGATAACCTGTTACGATTAGACGATTCCCCAGCTTCAGGATGCTTTGACTAGCCCAAGAGGATGAGATGTCGTTAAATGACGTTTTGTTCGTTATGACTGTGAATGTTCCATGATGATCAGCCATTAAGGAAGCGATTATTTTGCCATCATGAGCTTTTTGGAATAGCGTCGGAACTGGGTAAATCTTACCGTCCTTGTCAATAACAACGCCAACCGTTTGGCTCAGATCTGCTTCGGATGAAAGCAAGAACGAGTGCTCCAGGTAATTTCCATGATACGCATTCAGATCCATCGTCTGATTACCGATCTTCACACTAATGTTAATGTCAATGACCTTTGTAATCGGATTGGAACCTGTTGGAGCAGATTTTTCTACGATTTGCACATTCAGAGAACCTTTTGCCGCATCATCTTTGGAAATACCGAGTTGGCGGCTGATCGCATCAATGGTGAACAATTTGGCAGGGAGTAGGAATTCCGTCCCTTCAGTATGCAAACCGATCACGTTTGCGGAGTTCGCAGCATTGATTTGATTCATCAAATCGATCCCCAGCGTTACTTGAATTTCCTGTGATGCTGATGGAAACTCAACGGCGAACAATTGCGGTTCACTGGAAAGCAGCAGCTTTTTCTTCAAATCATTTTCATTCAGTATCACCACTTGTACATTCCCTATCATTTGCACAGTTACTGATACTTTGTTTAGCTTCAATTGCGAAGTCCGATCCAATGTAAACCAATTCTGTTCAATTGAAGGTTCAGGCGTTGAAGCCCCACCCGAAGGACCAGGAGACGAGCTCAGCTCTACAACATGAACCTGCACGTTGACCGGTGGCAAGCCTCCATAAGTAACGGTTATTTGACTATCACCTGACTTCAATCCGGTTACCTTACCTTTGCTATCCACGGATGCGATATCAGGATGTGAAGAAACATAAATCGCCGAGTTGGTTACGTTCTTGTACGGTGGTGCGCCATACACGACCTGTACGACAGTCGAGTGCGAATCACCGACGTTCAGTTGATAGCTAACATTATCTAGAAGAAGACCAGTACCGTATACAGATAAAGTAACTGTATTGGACGATACACTGTTCGCAAACAATGTACTTCCATCGTAAAGAGCTTGAACTTTGTAAACTCCCGGAGCCAAAGTCAGAGGAAGTACCGCTTTTCCTTGCTGTAGGGTGGCTTTGCCAAGTTCTATTCCAGTACCAGTGTTAGTAAACGTCACCGTGCCATCAGGAACACGACTTCTGTCGGAAGGAGCAGTAACAATGGCAGACAGTTCTGCGGAAATACCGTAGGTTACTGCCGTAACCGTAGTGCTTGTTCCGTATTTCACCGTTA
Organism: Paenibacillus sp. WG02; assembly: GCF_055396115.1. Taxonomy (NCBI): domain Bacteria; kingdom Bacillati; phylum Bacillota; class Bacilli; order Caryophanales; family Paenibacillaceae; genus Paenibacillus; species Paenibacillus sp. WG02. The sequence goes on from NZ_AP036016.1 coordinate 6,624,920, forward strand.
CCTGATGTGCGTTAGAGATACTTGAAGTAAATGCCCCGCCGCTAATGAACTCGGCAGTTATGGCATGTACGCCCACACTAAGTTCATTTGTTTCCAACACTGCAACTCCATTGCCGTCAAGCCGAACTGCAACTCCGAGAGCATGCCCCCCGTCTTTAAAGGCGATCGTTCCGTTAGGAATACCGCCGGTAGGATCCGTAGATTGCACCGTTGCCGTTAGTTTGACAGGCTGACCATAAACTTGTTCAGTAACAGAAGTCGATAACGCGGTTGTTGTTGTATATTTGCCGATTTCAATAGTTAATGCGCTCGCAGAACTTGCTGTATAGTTACTGTCTCCACCGTATTCAACGTCAACAGTATGGGAACCCACTGCCAGTGTGCTTATTGCAATAGTTGTGTTACCAGAACTCAATGTACCACTACCAAGTATCACAGCACCTTCCTTGACTGTAACTGTGCCGCTCGGCGTCCCACTTCCAGGGGCGGCAGCCGCTACTGTCGCTGTTATCAGCACCGGTTGACCGAATGATCCATTGATCGTCGAGCTTGGCAGTGTCGTTGTGGTATCAGCCTTTGCTACTGTTAGCGAAATCCCAGCTGTAGCTATGCTACCAGAAAAGTTGCCGTCTCCACTGTATTCCGCACTTATGTTATGAAGGCCAATTATAAGCGCACTGGTTTTAAACGATGCAATACCAGCGTTCATTGTTCCGCTACCTAGAACCACTGAGCCTTCCTTGAACGCTACTGTGCCGGTTGGCGTCCCGCTGCCTGGTGCTGCAGCAGTTACCGTTGCCTCAAATGTCACTTGTTGGCCATACACGCTGCTAGTCACAGAACTTGGCAATAATGTTGTCGTTGTACTGGCCGCATTAACCGTTTGTGTGACTCCAGCAGTCGTCATGCTTTTGATGAAATTCCCGTCTTCTGCCGTGTACTCCGCACTAATGCTATGAGTTCCAACCGTAAGTACGCTCGTTGTGAACGTAGCACTGCCGGAACTTAGCGTTTCGGTGCCAAGTACCGTAGTACCTTCCTTGAACGTTACCGTGCCGGTTGGCGTACCGCTTCCTGGTGCAACGGCTGCTACCGTTGCCGTAATCGACACTGATTGACCGGACACGCTGATGGCTGCTGAGCTGGTCAACGTCGTTGTTGTACTAGCGGCATTAACCGTTTGCGTGATCCCAGCTGCCGTCATCCCTGCCGTAAAGGTGCCATCTCCTGTGTACTCAGCCGTAATGGTATGAGTACCGACTGTTAATACATTGGTAGTAATCATCGCGATTGCGGAGTTCAATGTTCCGGTACCAAGCACTGTAGAGCCGGCCTTGAACGTCACAGTACCGCTTGGTGTTCCACTGCCCAGTGCAGTTGTCGTAACGGTAGCTGTCAGCGTAACGTCTTGCTGATAAACCGATGTACTAACGCTGCTGCTAAGGGAAACCATGGACTTTGCTTTAACGAGCTGCGCGAATCCTGTTGAGGTACTTGCCGCATTCGTGCTATCGCCGCTATACACAGCAGTAATCGTATGTGAGCCGACTGACAATACGGTTGTCGAGTATACCGCAATACCCGTTCCATTCAGAACGGCAGTACCGAGAACTGTCGACCCATCCTTGAACGTCACCGAGCCGACCGGGATAGCGCCTCCTTGAGAAATGACCGTTGCTGTAAAGCTTACCGATTGACCGTACTCACTGGTTGGCGATGAACTATCCAACGTCGTCCCTGTATCGGTCGGTGACACGATTTGTGTGATGCCTGCCGTTGTCGTACTAATCGCAAAACTGCCATCCCCGCTATACTCCGCGGTAATCGTATGAGATCCAACCGTCAGTGCGCTAAATGGGAACGTAGCGATTCCTGCACTTAAAGTACTAGTACCAAGCGTCGCAGCCCCTTCTTTGAAAGTAACCGTACCGGTTGGCGTGCCGCTTCCAGGCGCAACTGCCGTCACCGTTGCTGTGAACGTCACTTCATGCCCTACTACAGCTGTCGAAGAGGAACTACTCAATGTCGTTGTCGTACTAGCGACATTCACCGTTTGCATGATCCCAACCGCAGTCGTACTATTGGCAAAATTCCCATCGCCTGCGTACTCCGCGCTTATGCTATGAGTTCCGACCGCAAGTGTGCTCGTCGTGAACGCTGCGCTGCCTGAGCTCAGCGTTCCGGTGCCAAGTACCGTAGCACCTTCCTTGAACGTTACCGTGCCGGTTGGCGTACCGCTTCCTGGTGCAACGGCTGCTACCGTTGCCGTAATCGACACTGATTGACCGGACACGCTGATGGCTGCTGAGCTGGTCAACGTCGTTGTTGTACTAGCGGCATTAACCGTTTGCGTGATCCCAGCTGCCGTCGTACTACTTGCAAAATTCCCATTACTGACGTCGCCGACGTACTCTGCGGTAATGGTATGGGATCCGATCGCTAGAACAGTCGTTGTGAACGAAGCACTACCGGAGCTCAGTGTTTCGCTGCCAAGCACCGTAGAGCCTTCCTTAAACGTTACGGTACCAGTCGGCGCCCCACTTCCAGGCGCAACTAACGCAATATCCGCCGTAATCGTTACAGATTGGCCGAAAAAGCTTGTAGCTGCCGAACTGCTCAGCGTCGTCGTCGTACTGGCTGCACTAACAACTTGTGTAACTCCCGCTGAAGTCGCGGTTGCAAAGTTGCCATCGCCTACATACTCTGCGGTGATCGTATGGGAACCTGCGGCGAGCATACTAGTCGTTAACGTCGCGCTGCCGGAACTAAGTGTTCCGTTACCCAGCACTGCAGTCCCTTCCTTGAACCTTACTAAGCCTGTTGGCATACCGCTTCCCGGTGCGACAGCGGTCACGTCAGCCGTCAGCGTGGTGCTTTGACCATATACTGATGCGGACGGGTTATTAGTAAGAGCTACGCTGGCAGTTGCCTGACTAACTACTTGCGTAAATGTTGCCGAGGTACTTCCAAAATACAGACTATCACCGCTATATTCAGCCGTTATTGTATGCGTACCGACTGTAAGCGAAGTTGCAGTAATCACTGCATGCCCAGACCTGTCTAAGGTACCTGAGCCGACCACGGTTGAGCCTTCTTTGAATGTCACCGTACCCGTCGGTGTACCGCTGGATGATGTGGTCGTCGCCGTCCATTGCACGGTTTGTCCGTAAACAATTGGTGAAGCAGTCGAACTTGCCGTCGTATTCGTCACGGTCTTAGTATCCACAGTCGTCGGATCAGAGAATGAGTTATTCGTCGTGTTGGTTTCGCCACCACCCGAAACGGATACCCTATTCGTAATGCTTGTGCCAGCGTTGCTTGCAACATTCCCCGTTAGGGTAATGCTCGGATAACTCGCTCCCATAGCGAGCGAATCATTTCTCGTACAAGTATACGTAGGCGAAATTTGGCATGTCCATCCAGTGCCATCAAATTCAGTTATGGTTAACTCAGGCGGTGGTGTTTCTGTCACAACAACAGCCCCACTCGTATTCGTATTACCGTTATTCTGCACCCGAATAGTGTACTGAACTCCTGTTTGGCTCTGATGGAAATTACCCGTGTGAGTCATCGAGATCGTTAAATCGGGTGATGCTTGAACTGTAAGATTGAATGTTAAAAGAACAGATTGATTGGTGACCGAAGAGACAGCTGTAATGGATACAATAGTCGTTCCGTGTTCTCCCGGGGTCGGTGTGATTTTAAGTGTACGACTCGCGCCAGTTCCAGAAATGCTCAAGCCCGCATCAGGCAACAGTGTCTTATCCCCTGAAACTGCCGTAGTCGTAACCGTTCCGAGCGTAACATCCCCTACATCAAAAGTTATCGGCAACATATCGCCGCTGTTCATTGTTTGATTAGAAATCACTTGGATCGTCGGATTCGCTTCGAAAGCACCGATGTCGATAATTTGCGATGTTCCAGCTCCAGCGGCATGAACTTTTCTGGCAAATCCATTCCCACGCTGATCGGACGTGCCAGCAGGACCGTTTGCATTGTCGCCCTTATCCAAAGCCGGACTACCCGGTAACAAGGCTTGCGTTTTCGTGATGCCGCCGTTATTGGCAAGAGGACCTAGAAGCGCATTTGCCACTCCTGTTTGGTTGCCTAAACTTATATTGCTCAGTCCGCCAGCGCCGCCAGTACCGATTAAGTTGTTCGTACTGGTTGCAACCTTGACAGAATAGCCTTCAATGTCACTGGCCGTTCCTCCGCCCTTGCTATTGCCTGCCACGATATTGTTATGCAGCTCGACGTTTCCGACGTTCGATTGAACGTAAATCCCTCCGCCATTTCCGGAAGTCGATACATTCGCGTTCAATGTGTTGTTACGGAACAAGTTCGTCCCTATCGAGTTGACATAGATGCCGCCGCCATCAAGAGCGGATGTATTCCCATAAATAGTGGAATTCTCCAAAGTCAAAGCTTGATTGGCGTATATACCGCCACCATATCCGGAAGTGTTCGAGTTGGCCTTATTTTCGTTTATGGTGCTGGACGTGATGGCGCTGCTTCCGGTCCCTTCCATATAAAGACCACCGCCGTTATCGCCCGTCGCCGTGTTTTTCTCCACAGTCGAAGCATCCAGCTTGAAAGGTCCCCACGATTGTACGTAAATGCCGCCGCCTTTTCCTGCCGAGGTGTTGGTTGTCACCGTCGATCGGGTTACTTTCAACGTGCCGTTCGATTTCCCTCCGGTCAAATTGAGACCGCCACCGTCACCAATTGTCGAACTATTTTCGCTGATATAGGCGTTATCGATTTGGATCATTGTCGTCACGCCCGAATTCTTGCCCACATCGGCAAGGATGGCACCTCCGCCGTAACCGTCCGTTGCTTTACCGTAACGGAGCCAAACGGATTGAATCGTAACGTTCAGCTCTTTGTCCAAATTCGGGTTAATATTGAAGATACGATCTGTACCGCTCCCCGCGGAATTTCCCGCTTGAATGATGGTAGACTTAGGGTCGCCGTTCGAATCACCCCCGGCCCCGATAATCGTCAGATTGCTCGTTATCGAAAGTGAACTCGATAACGTATAAGTACCTGCAGGCACAATGATGGTTGTTGCGCCTGTGGTCGAATTCGCTTCCATAACCGCTGCTCGTAGTGTTCCGGGATTCGCGTCATCTGAAAAAGAAGTAACGGTGAGCGTTGCAGCTTGCGCCACACCCGCTGTGACCCAAAATGCGCCTACAGTGACAAATATAAATATAATCCATTTCAAAACCCAACTAGCGGGAATTGATCGCCTCAAATATCGGACATCCGTTTCCATAGTTCCTCCTTCATGATATGGTTTTCGACCTCCTCGATGTTGTTTAGCTTCTCGCTGGGAAAATACCACTCATACAGATAATGTAATTCAAAGCAAGATAAGGCTGCATATTGTTATGCGGCTGGTTACCTCCAGCGATTCCGATCGCATTCACGTTCATCATGGTATCGGGAAATCCTGAGTCGTACACGGGCGTTCCCCGGCGGCCTGCAGTCTTCGACCAAACCGCATTCTCCGGGCTTGTTTGCGATGACACGGAGCTTGCAGAGACAGTATGTGTGTGCGCAGGCATTTGGGATGATACCAGCGTCAACACAGAAGTTCCACCGGTTTCACCTGTTGAACGAGGGGTTATTCCTGCACCGTTCCCGGTGCCCATAGCCACAGCCCCCTGTAAATTGGGGAGTGCATAGGTTGTAGTCCCGTTTCCTCCGTAATTTGTGCCTAGAAGCGAAAACAACGCTGTATTTTGTGAAATGGGGAGAATCTGTCCATTGCAAAGGGCCCAGCCTGTCGGCGCGAAATTCCCTGCGAACAAACGAATCTCCGCTAAAAATGCATCTGCCATTATTCAAACCTCCTATCCTCTTGATGGGAATATCCCTTGTAAACAGATACAAAAATAAAGGACCGTATAAGGCTGCATATTTTCATGAGGCTGCGATCCCCCTATGACCGTTAGAGCCTGGGAATTCATGCTTACGTTAGGGGCGGCATTACTATAACCGGATACCGGCAGTGATGCCCATAATTGATTAGTCGGTTCTGCCGAAGATGCAGCCGCCGTCTTTGCATTGGCAATGTGCGTATGACTCGGTATTTCGCTTATCGACAAGGTGTGACTGGATTCTCCTCCGAGTTGTCCCAGCATAATACCTTGACCCGGATGTACGGGAACTCTCCCATTTAGATTGGGAAGCGCAAAAGTGGTTTGCCCGTTCCCTCCATAGGTGGTGCCTAATATTGAAAAAACAGCTGCATTCTGATTGATTGGCAAGATCTGGCCATTACACTGAGCCCACCCTCTCGGAGCGAACCCGAAACTAAACAAACGAATTTCACCTAAATACGAATCTGACACAAGAAAACCTCCTTATCCTTCTAGTTCTGACTAGGATACACACCTTCTAGCGCAATAATAAAACTAATGGCAACGAACGGCATCATGTTGTCATGAGGTTGGCTTCCCCCTACCGTGGAAATAGCCGACGCGCTCATTACTTCGTTGGGAGTTCCCGTGCCATAAGGCTTTATTGAAGATGAAGCCCACACTGCGTTTGTCGGATTTCCGACCATACCGTTTTCCGATCGCGCATTGACACTATGCGTGTGGGCAGGCATTTGATTCACTGTAAGAGTAACAGTCTCTGCCCCACCCTTTTGTCCTAGATTGTATGAATTACCCAAATGAACCGGAATCCGGCCCTGCAGATCTGGTAGAGCGAAAGTCGTTTGACCATCCCCCCCATACGTCGTTCCAAGTAAAGTATAAAGGGCTGAGTTCTGCGAGATAGACATGAGCTGCCCCATGCAAAATGCCCATCCCAGCGGAGCGAAATTGCCCGCAAACATGCGAATTTCTCCAAGATATGGTTGTGCCATTTTAGTCTGCCTCCTTCGAGTGAATGCGATAAAATATAGCTTGATAGATGTAACCGTCTGCCTGTTTGGCGACAGGGACAAAGAAAATAGTTTCCTCGCCGAGTGCAGAATGTTCCAGCACATATGTATTTTGCTCCAGGAAACGGTCGATCGGTCCCTGAAATGTGAGTGTAAATCTCTCTGTTACAGAATCACTGTTATCCTCTATTTCTTTCAGGGTAATAGATGTGGAGCCCTCCCCTAACTTTACATGAAAAACACTGCCCACCTGATCCTTAAATTGTTGCACGGAAACTGTCATTCTGTCCGTTCCTCCCACATCATTTCTACATATAGCCCGTCCTGTTTGACGGTTACGAATCCGAAACGCTCGTACATCTTGCGCGCACGGTTGCCCTGCAGCACATGAAGACGAATGCCTTTGCCGGACCGACTCGCTTCAATTTGCCAAAGGCGAAACAATGAAGAGCCAAAGCCTTTATTTCTCCAATTAGGCTCAAATGAAATATCAACGACTACGAACTCCTCATCTCCTCGAAACAATCGGTATTGCCCTATAGGAATACTTTGATCAAGCACGAGCCGGTGCTCTGCCTGAGGGTACTGATTTCGATACGACTGCTGCTGGAGTCTAAACTGCATGTTCAGGAAGGCTTCCCGAGCATGCTGATCCCAGCCCCAGGCTGTGATTTCCTCATCTCTCGTTGAAGCGTACAGCCGATAAAGAAAAGGTTCATCCCCTGGCCGAACGTCACATGTCTCCAGAACTAGTTCCTCCTCTGACATTTCATCTATTAAATTTCGTACTTCTATATTAGAATAAATATAACTCCATATATTTACATACTATCATATGTTCATAGATACATATAACAACTTTCCGGTAATTTATTGAAATTTTAGGAGGACTAGCATGAATTCGAAGAAGACGATTTCAAGACGTGCTTTTTTGGGGTACTTAGGAACTAGCGCAGCTACGGTGGTGACCGCTTCATCCGGCCTTCAATTGTTTATGGGACAAGGAACAGCGAGCGCAGCAGAGCCCTTTTTCGGGAAACAGACAGCCCTTCTTTCAACATTGGCGGCCATCGACAAACTTCCGTCAAACGACAAGTTGAACGTCTCGTCCAGCTTCACTTACGATGTCATCGCCGCATACGGAGACCCTATTAATACCAAAGGCGATGTACTTGGCTATGAAAATGCGGCTACGCTTTACTTGCCGATCGAAGGCTCATCCGTACATGGCTTACTCGTGGCGGCCCATGAATCCTCCCATTCCTTATTGGAGCAAGGGGAACAGCTGAACGGAAGCTACTCCGTTCCACAAATTCGTAGCCTTTTGGCGGATCAAGGTTTATCCGTGTTAGAGGTTTACCGCGGTACAGACGGCCGCTGGAAGATAGAAACGAATTCGGCTTATGCCCGCCGGGTAACCGGATTGGATGTGATTGAACTGACAGGGCCAGCTAAAGGCGCCAAATCCGTTCGCAACGCAACCCGCGTGCAGGGAACAATTGCAAACCGATCCTTGACGCAAACACTGTGGGGTACAGCGCTAAGCGGGGAGAGCTCCTATGATTTAACGAGCCGATACGCCGGATTCGATCAGACACATTATGGATGGATGGCCGAAGTCGATCCGTTTGATGCTGGGTTTAAGCCGCGCAAGCATACGGCGCTCGGTCGCTTCCGTCACGCAGGCGCCGCCATGACGTTATCTGAGAACAACCGTCTAGTTGTCTACTTGGGAGACTCTCAAGGCGGATGTCTGTTCAAATTCGTCTCTCAAGGTACCTTCAACGCTGCAAAAGGGCGAGATAATTCGGATCTTTTGACAGAGGGTACTCTGTACGCGGCACAATTGGCTCGGGGAGAGTGGATTCCGCTTAACGTGAAAGCTGTTCGCAAGGAATTGGAGCGTCCTGACTTCCTCATGCCGCGCTCGATCGGTTACAGTCAAGACCAACTGCTTGCACTGTTTCAAGAGGACGCCGATATTTACGTTAATGCGACAGATGCTGCTCTCATCTTGGGGGCCACCCCTCTTGACCGTCAAGGCGACCTAGTGATCGGACCGGATGATAAAGCTCTTTACGTCTCTTTCGTCAACAATGATGCACAAGGCAATATCCACGGTAAAGTGGCTCGTATCGAAGAGCTTACAGGTTCCGATGGCGGTCGTTTCGAGCTCGACATTCTCATAACCGGTGGACGTCAAAGCGGACTGAGCTCACCGGATGGTCTTACCTTCGATGGTTCCGGCCAGATGTGGGTTGCAACGGATATCACCGTGGACAAACTACATGCAGGCACTTATCAATCGTTCGGGAACAATGGACTGTATGTGATTGCCGCAGGGAACAACGGTTCCAGCATTTCAATCACGCAGTTCGCTTCAGCGCCGAAAGACGCGGCTTTCTCAAGCCCTGCTTTCGTCCCAAACGGGCAGACAATGTTCGTGTCCGTCAATCACCCTGGCGCGGGATCTTTATGGCCAAACAAATTAGGTAACGAAGTTCCTCGTTCTGCGGTCGTGGCCATCCACGGATAGCTTTTCATAAATACTGGAAAAAGACGGCTCTCTATCACATTAGATGCGATGGAGAGCCGTCTATCATTATAGCGCTACATCCCCTTACCATGCTTTACCCTCTCAGCAAGCACCGCAAGATCATGCCCTTTTAATGCACCTTCAATGAATTCCGGGAGCTTCTCAGGAGAACATCCGAAACAAGGGATACCGTATTGTGCTAGTTTTTTAGCAACAGCATCGTCATAAGAAGGCACGCCCTGGTCAGATAAAGCGAGTAAGCAGATCGTCTTCACGCCAGCCTGATGCATGTCGACAAGCCTTTGAATCATCTCTGTCCGATTGCCGCCTTCATATAAATCTGAGACCAAGATAAACAGCGTTTTCTTCGGCTCCGTGATAAAAGACTCGCAATAAACGATGGATTTGTTAATATCCGTCCCCCCGCCAAGCTGAATCCCAAACAGCATATCAACGGGATCTTCTGCACACTGCTCACTTAAATCAACGACCTCGGTGTCAAAAGCAACCACTCGCGTGTCCAGAGCCGGCATACTAGCGAAAATAGAACCAATAATGGACGCGTAAATAACAGAGCCCGCCATCGAACCGCTTTGATCAATATCCAGGATGACCGTCCACTCTTTGCTCCGACGTGCTCGGTCAAAGAAGTAGACTTTTTCGGGCAGCAGGAGACCGCGCTCCATGTCGTAGTGCTTGAGATTTTTGCGGATGGTTGTGTTCCAGTCCAGTCCTGTGGACGACGGCAGCGGCGAATGCTGCCTGCGATTCAAGGCACCAGTAACTGCTCGGCGCAGATCCTGCGAAAGCCACTTCACGATTTCATCTACAACGGCCTTCACTAATTGCCTTGCTGTTTCTTTCGTTTTCTCCGGAATTTTCCCTTTGAGCGCCATTAGCGTGGCTACCATTTGGATGTCTGGCTTCACTTGGGAAAGAAGCTCCGGCTCGAAGAGCAGCTGTTTCAAGCCTTTGCGCTCAATGGCATCGGACTGAATGACGGAGACCACATCCGGCGGGAAAAAGGTGCGGATATCGCCCAGCCATTTGGCAAGCTTCGGGGACGAAGGACCAAGCCCCGCTTTGCGGGGGCCTCCCGCGTTCGATACATCATCAGCACTACTGCCGGATGTCTCATCATAGATCGCGGCAAGCGCCTCATCCATGAGCCTCGCTTCCTCGTCGAGCATTCCTTCACCAGAACCAAATGACTGCAGCTTCTCTTCAGAAGCAGCACCCAGAATTAACCGCCAACGCTTCAGTTGTTCTTGATCTATCATGGTCATAGGCTACAAATCCCCAAAATCAAAATCGTTGAGCTCATCCAGCTTCTCCTTCTCTTCCTCGCTTAACGGCTGCTGCAAAGCAGTCCCGGCGTTATCTGCACCAACGCCCCAAATATCGCCCATCATCTCGGCCACCGTTGCCTTCTCCCTCGGTTCGAATGAACCGAAAGCACGGCGTAGAAACACAAGTGAACGTTGGAAGGCCTCTTTTTCCAGCGATCTGATATAGGTATCAAGCTGCTGCCACAACGTTTGTCTTGACAGCAGCGCATATCGGTTGCGCATCGACATCCCTTCGAACCATCCCGCTCCTAGATCAACGGGAATCCCAGGTGATAGGCGGCGCGAAACTTCCTGAGCAACACGCTCATCCGGTATTTCGTTTCGCTCAAGCAAAATAGCAAAAGCGTAGCCCGACAGCTTGGCATTGCGGTCATCACGTGAAGCCAACTCTTGCAGTTTACTCAACCATAAACTATCGTCTACCGTTTCAAAATGGTCTTGAGCAATTGTGTGCAGCAACTGCATCGCTCGAACCATGCCCTGAGCAGCTTCATCGTTGCAGCCCGCGCTATCTAGGAGAAGCAGCGTTCCGCGCAGGAATAACTGCTGAAGCAGCGGAACAAGGGTATCCGTTTCGATTCGGCGAATCGATCCATAACGGATCAACACCGACAGCTCGTAAGCCGCCCCCGCGACCTGCTCGAAGTTGCCGGCATCCACCGCAAGCCCTTGCAGCGTGGATTTGGCCTGCTCCATCAGCTCCGTCAACGCGCAGTCGCAAGCGACCCGAATGATGCGCGAAGCTTCCGCGATATCGCCGCAAACGTCGAGCCGCTCCTTCAGTACGAAAGCCGCCGCAAGCTCAATCGTCTCCCCCTTCAAGGTCGACTCCACCGCTTGGATCTCAGCTTCCGGCGACCACTGCAGCACCCAATTCTCCGCCCAGGATGCGGAGTCTTGATTCACTCTTTGCTTCTTGGCAAAGTTAATGCCCAGCAGTTCCAGACGGTGCAGAAGAACAGACCGCTTCAAATCCAGAAACGCGGCTTCCTCCGACTTCACCCTGCGGTTCTCACGTAAATCAAGCTCTAAGGTTGTAGCAACCGTAGATTTGAATTTCTCCAACTTGAGTCGCTTGAGCTCTCTGTTCAAATCATCTTGAATCGGTGTCTGGCTAACTCCTTCTGGCAATCTGCCGATGGCCGTGCCCACGTCCGTCCTTGCCAAAGCTTCCGCAATCGTCGAAAGCTCCCCCTGACCGAGACATACCGTTGCAGCGTCCCGAAGGTCTTTCCACGTAGGATGACTACCGTCGTGCAAAGCAGCTAGAGCCTCTGCCAGCCTCACACCCTCGATGAGCGAAGCTGTGGATCTATAAGTGCCATGTTCCCTGAGATAAGCAGCTACCTGAGAAAAATACAAGGAAGGAAGCCTGCTCAAGTCACCCTTTTGGAGGCACTGCCAAAACAATTCGAAATAAGCGGGTGCCTGGTTCCCTGCCCCATAGCCCGAGTGCGAAGACAGCTTATAATAAGAATAAGGCATCAGCGTAAGCTTGGTTGTCGTCTTGGGCAGCCCCTTCATCTCTTCATCCGTCATCACCGGAAACCGGAAATCTAATGCGGAGGCATGATGCGCGCCAGTTACGACTACAATTTTCTCAGGAGCGTGACCTGCTTCAATCGTATCCTGAATTTTGCGCCGCATGTAAGCTTCCCGAATCTCATTGTACGCCGCTTCCTGTGGCGCATATTGCCACTCCTGCTGCGCGGTCAGCTCCCGCATTTGAGCCGAAAATTGATAAATGCCATGGCGGTAGGCGTCTTTTTGCAGATTATGTTCAAAATGCCGCTCCCAGTAAGCCTCGTAGTCCGGTTCTTCCGAAAGATTGGCAAACTGCTGATACAGCGTCCTCTGTCCAAGGACATATGCCTGAAAATCGTCGCCATCAGTCTGATTGCTCTCTCCCTCAGCAGAAGATGATCTCCGCTGCTGCCTCTGCTCGTATAAGGCCAAAGCATGCTCGGATGGCAAATCGATAAACTCAGCCTGCGCACCGTTGTGGCTAGCCCATTGAAACGCCTGATATTCCGGAGAATAATCTGCATACGGGTACAACAGGGTCCTTACGGGCAGTTGATCCGTATACGCCAAAATAGCAATTGGCGGGACAACACCATTAGAGGTCAGTTCAGCAATAAACCCGCTTGCGTCGCTCGGTCCTTCAACGAGCACTGCCGTAGGCTTCACTTCATCTAAGAAAGCAAGCAGGTGGAAAGCGCCTGCAGGAGATAAATGCCGTATACCGAAAACATGAAACCCCTGACTGCGATCTAGTTGTTCATCTCCGAGCACGCGAAGTACAGATTTCTCCATGTCGATCCCCGCTTTTTCATCACATTTTCTAGATATTCCTTCCATACGAGGCGGTCTTTTTCTTCGTCTTTCACAATAGCTCCCTGCAGCCCGGCGGCTATGTCTTCCTCACTAATCTGTCCGCTGCCAAAGCTTCCTGCAAGCGCCATACTGCCCGTTAACAGCGAAATCGCTTCAGCCGTCGAAATCACACCACTTGGCCCTTTCACCTTCTCTTTGCCGTCGAGTGTCATCCCGCTGCGCAGCTCACGGAAAATCGTCACAACCTTCCGCACCGCCTCCTCCTCTGGGAGCGAGGCTCTCAACTCATAGCTCGTCGAAATCTCTCTGACACGTTTGCGAACAATCTCCACTTCCGTATCGATATCCGAAGGGGATGGGAGCACGATGATGTTAAATCGCCGCTTCAAGGCGGTCTGACATCTCGTTCACTCCACGGTCGCGCGTGTTGGCCGTTGCGATGATAGAGAATCCTCTTGCAGCAAACACTTCTCTGCCCAGCTCCGGAATCGAGATCGTCTTCTCCGACAGGATGGAGATCAAAGCGTCCTGTACTTCGGACGCACAGCGCGAGATCTCTTCGAATCGGGCAATCCCACCTGTTTCCATTGCACGGAAAATCGGACTTTTGATAATCGCTTGATCGGAAGGTCCTTGCGCCAGCAGCATGGCATAGTTCCATGAATAACGAATATGCTCCTCGCTCGTGCCTGCCGTTCCTTGAATGACCTTGCCAGAATCCCCATGGATCGCTGCCGTCAAATTTTCCGAAAGCCAAGATTTAGCCGTTCCCGGTTCCCCGATCAGCATGAGAGCACGGTCTGTCAGCAGCGTGGCTATCGCCATTTCTACCAACCGCTTGTTGCCAATATATTTGGGCGTGATCGCGACCCCTTTTTCATTTCCACCAATCAGGAACGTCAGTACGGCCTTCGGAGAAAGCTGCCACCCGGCCGGCTTCGCATCTTGATCCAATTTCTTCAAAGCTTCCAATTCGTCGATGTATAAACGTTCAGAAGGTAACCTTACGACATCTTGCTTTTGATCCATCCCCATAATCCCTGTCCCTTCTCTTCGTTATCTGAGCGTTCGGTTTGTTCCGGCTTCGCAGCTATCGTTTCCGCAATTTCTAACAGTTGATTTTTCATGCCTTGATAGGATAACCCTTCTGCGAATAGCTGCAATCTCTCTGCATAAGGCCTTGGCAGTAAAGAAAGCAATGTAAGCTGGACACGATCCAAGTAATAGAACTGCTTTGCTCCGCCTTTTTCCAAAATATCCATGAGCAGCCTAGGCGCATCCTGATAGTTTTGGCTGAAAAGAATCAACAACATATTAGCTGTTTTATTTCGGTTAAAATTAGGCAGCTCTTCGCATTTCTTGACTAGATAAGCCGTGATTTTCGGATCCGGGTCTTGAGCAAATCTGCACACGAGCTCTTCCTCGTCCAATTTCACAAACAGATGCGCCCATCGTGGATCCCATGTTACAAAATCAGGTGTTGCAGCCTCATTTGGTTCATCTACTTGGTGTAGCAGCGGAGGTGTCACTTCATACAATACTCGCAGTAAATCCTTAGCAGCCGGCTGCTTTTTATCCTTAAGATCATGGCAAAAGCGTTCGTAGACGTCCTCTGGAGGAAGAATCTTGATGGCCGCTCTAAAGCTATAAGCAATAAACTTGCGATTGTACGCCTCATGTAAAGAAACAGCAAAACGGTCTGCCTCCGGTAGATCCAATTGCAGCAGAAGATCAGCAGCAGCTTCCTGGACAGCTTCCGTTTCTGGAACAATAAAACTAGGCGTAGACAGTAATTTTTCTAGGAAATTCACGACTTCCGGTACTCTTTTGCCTTGTAAGCTGCGGATGTCCGCTAACAACTGTTGTGCGGAATCTTCCACGTTTGTACGTTGAACGATTCGCTCCAACACGCTTTCCGCATGCCCGATGATGCTGAGTGTCAAATCGTTGGCTTTGCATAATTGAATCGGCTCTATCGCAAGATCCTGATCCTTCGAACCCAGTGCCTTGTAAAGGCGAGCGATTGCTTGCTCCGTTCCAAGACGAGATAAGGCGAATAAGGCGGCTCTGCGTATTTCTTTTTTCTTATCGTCAGCCTGCTCCAAAATAAATTCCTCTTGATCAGGATAATCGCCCAGAAGCTCAATCGCCGTGGAGCGAACTTCCGTTGAGCCCTGTTTGGCAGCTGTAAGAAGGAGATCTGAGGCAGATAGGGGAAGCAACTCATGGATAAGCTCCAATCTGCGGGCGTCACCTTTTCCGCCATCCAGCCGGAATTGCTGCTGAAGCGCGGGGAGCGCCTCCATACCGAGTGCGGGCAGCACCTTTCGATGAAGAAAATCGGGTATTTCTACATAACTGTCGTCTAACGCAGAAACGGCCGCAGGTATGACGCGGAAATCATCAAACAACCCATCGTCGTACCCTTGACGAAGCTGCTCCATTCGGCCCTGACCTTTTTGCGTCAATGCCTCAATGAGTGGGTGCAGCTTGCGGTAAGGAATTGACGTCGGAAGCTTCGCTCCCGTTCCTTCCACAGGAACTAGATCCTCTTTCGTCTCCGTTTTCCCCTGTGTGTACAGAACGGAATTCAACAGTGTACCTAATTCTAAAAGTCTGCTCGCTGAGCTACTCATCTCTGCCTCTAGAACTTGACTAACCGCCTGAGCTATTCGATTAAACACCGGTGCTGACTCGCCCAACTTCTGCAGTTGGGGAAGCATTTTCTGCAACCGCAAATCGCCCGCCGCCATCCCGCTCCCTGCTATAAACAAACGCCGCACCTCATGCTGCAGCTCAAACAATAGATCTATACTCATAGGTTCGTCTCCTAATTCTATTCGTCAATAAAGCAAGCGAACGACTTCATTTGTCGTTACGATGCTTAATGGCTGTGCCTCAAGCCTGTTATGTTTCCAATTGTGTTCGAACATAACCAGAATCGCCTGATTCTGTAAGAACGTCTTATTTAACATAGGCAGCAAATGAGTCGTAGGCTCGCTGAGATATGGAATGTCTGCAAGTGGAAGCCGTTTACCTTGTTCATCTAATAGCACAAAGGAAGTTTCCGACTTCTTGATCTCAGCAAATTGCAGCAGTACGGCAGGGCGCTTGTCCGAAAGTGGATTTTTAATCTGATTCTTCACTTGTTTAATGACTTCTGGGAATGACTTGTGAGCTGACGCAAGAATCTTCTGAAAATCTTGTGAATCAGCTTCGCGGAACATCGCTTCTTCCCATCGCACCCTCGTGTTAAGCTCTCCGGGATATTGCGCAAGTTCTTTTGCTTCGACGACTTGAAATACAGAGTCTTCTTCTCGTATGTATTTCGCTGCACGGAATGGCCGATACGTTCTTGTGATGTGGAGCTGTCCGCTTAGTAGGTCCGCCCAGTATCCTTCATCTATGAACTCGCCTCTCGCCTGATCCGTATAGGATCGGAACGACAACTGAAGCAATTCCGAGGACTCGCTGCGAACGCGACCATACTCCCTCAGTTCTGCGATTTGCCAGGCATGCCCAATCCATTCTTCCAACGTTGATTCCGTATCCATAGGATGATCTGGATTTTCCAATCTGCTGTTGAGGTACTCCCTGCTTTTCTTGATCAACGCTTGCAGTGTAGTGAGCTGCTCGATCACGTTTGTATAAACGGTCTCCCGATCTTCCTCTGCGCGAAACTGCAGCGTCAAATCACGAAGCGCCGCTTGGATCCCCGGGATATAATAGTTGCCGAGCTGTTTGGCCTGCTCTTCAGCGGTTTGCAGCGCCTTTTTGTCCAGGCTTCCTAGTCCTGACTGTACTAGCTGCAGGATAAGCTTCTCAGCAATACTGATTCCTTCCAGCTGTGCAGCTACTTTCTTCACTAATGCTGACTTGTTCGTCTTGCGCTTAACAACTGGAGCATCCGGGTCGACAGGTTCTTTCTTCTTCTCTTCCCGCTTCTCCGCCTTTTCCCTTTTATCCACAATATATTGTGGAATAGGTGCAGTGATGAACGTCTTACCTGACGTGTAGGCATACATCAAACCGAGATTGTGTTTGCACGGAAACTGACGGCTCGGGCATGAACAGCGGAATACGGGATCGCCCTCTTTCGCCACATCAACTGAACACCGATATGGGTCCTTCCCGCTGCCTTTACACTCCCCAAAAATGATCGTCCCGTCCTCCGACTGACAGAGCAGCGGAAAACTGTTTTTCTTCACCAAATCCTTGCCATTCTTAATCGCACTGCTGTTAAGCGCCAGACTATCTACATACGATTCCGTTAAATAATTCATCTTGTACCCCTCATAACTTGGTTATACAAACAGTTTCCACACTGTTCCTAATTTTTCCTTTTTCATGGGTATGGAATTTCAGCTGTGAATAGAACGAAGAACTCGAAAAACTAAATAAACGGCTTACGCCGTCCATGGATGAGAGTGTTTATAAAGTTTGATACTAAGCAAGCTACGCTCAAGAGGAAAATGCTTAAACATTCATTTGCTTATCCGTGTAATGTTGTATCTTTGAGAGCGTCAATTCATTCGACCAATCTTGCTCTACATTGATTTGTCTTAAATCGGGATCAATCGTTTAATATGCAGAATTTAGGTTGCTGGATGAATGAATTCATATTCACTGTTGAATCATGTTGTAGTAAGTGCAACAATTGATGCCTAATTCTCGCCTTGCTCCCTTCATTGTTGCATCATGTACAACAATTTGGCCCAATATAGACCATTTCGCAACAAAAGTGCTCAAAATGTTGTACGAAATGCAACTTCAAGTTACAAAATAACCTTTTGGCGTGTGAATTGTTGTAAAAAATACAACATTGGTAACAACAATAGCCCATCTGCCCTCACGAAAGCTGAATGACGTTAAAATCGTGTATTGAGAGGAAATCCTCACATATTGAATTCATTCAATCCAAAAAAATCCTTTGCTGTCCGCGTCGTTGATTCGGCGACTTCCTCTACCGTTTTACCAAGGCATGCAGCAACTGTCGCTGCGATGTGTGGTAGAAAAGCCGGCTCATTCCGGCCACCCTGTGGCTTTGAGGCTAAATCCCGCGGTGTAAGAAATGGAGCATCGGTTTCTAGCATCAGACGATCTAGCGGTATACGCTTTACTAGCTCACGCAGATGCTTCCCCCTTCGTTCATCACAGATCCAGCCTGTGATTCCGATATAAAATCCTAGCTGCAGATAAACCTGAAGCTCTTGTAGTGACCCTGTAAAACAATGGACCACAGCTTTCTTCTTCATTGAGCTAATATAAGGCTTCATTATGCGAACGAAATCATAATGCGCTTCACGTTCATGTAGGAAAAGCGGCATTTCCAGCTCGCAGGCAAGCTGAATTTGTTCCTCAAACCATTTGCGCTGCACGTCGCGTGGTGAAAAATCACGGTTATAATCCAGTCCGCATTCACCAATGGCCACGACTTGAGGCAGCTTCGCCAATTGACGCAGCTTATCAATGGTATGCGCCGTGCAATTGCGCGTATCGTGCGGATGAATCCCAGCCGTTGCAAATAATTTCCCCGGAAATTTATCGGCATAACGCGCAGTCCCCCTCGCTGTTTCTCACGTTTGTGCCGGTCAAAAGAAGTGGGGACACTCCCGCTTCCAGCGCTCTTGCAACCACTTCATCGCGGTCCTGATCAAAAGAGCGATGCATCAAATTAACACCAATATCGATGAGTTGATCATTCATTTAACTGCCCCTCCTTTTCGTCCTCATAAGCTTGCTCTGCATCAATGGCTAAAATAACTAATTCCCCTCTTCGTTTATCAGCGAGCGTTGCAAAATGTAGTCCTTCGGACAAACAATATCGCTTACTTTAAGCTCTGACCACTTCGTCTGTAAACGAAGAATTTCGAGTAAATCAGTAATCGCACATGAACCATCAACAGGATTCAAGCTCAGTCCGAAATCTTCAGGCGAGTGCCGAAGTATTTTACTCATAAACTTACTTAATTTTGTTTGTACATTATCTTGCAACATGACAATCACATCCTCAAATCTAATCCATATTTATAATCACACTTCTCAACTAACCAAAAACCCAACCCTCACATCCGCATCCTCTTTCATCCATGACATCGTCTGCCCTTTGTGCAGATCAGACTTCATCGATTTCACCAGCTTTTCCATATTCACGTTTTGCTCATAATGCCACTGAAGCGCAGCCGATACATACAACTCATTTAACTGGGCAAAAGTAAACCCTTCCGTTTGCTTCGCCGTTAAGTGAATCATTTCTTCGTTCAAAAGCTTCCCTATCCCCTTTTGCTCCAAATAGATCTGTCTAAGCTCAAGATCTGGAAGCTTGATTTCATAAGCTCGGTCGAATCTCCCTGCCCGGTTCATAGCCGGATCAATTTGCTCCGGATAATTCGTTGTCCCAATGAGGAAAATGCCTTCTTTGGAAGTCGCACCATCCAAAATGTTTAAAAAGTACGACCTCGCCCGCTGAGGCATAGCGTCGATATCTTCAATAACGAGAATCATTGGCGCCATGTTAGCCGCAGCTTGAAACACCTCTTGAATAGATTCGCTACCCGTATTCTCCGTTATTTGCCAATAAGCAACAGGAGCTTTCACGCTGCCGGCAATCGATTTGACGAGCGTCGTTTTTCCATTGCCCGGTTTGCCGTAAAGCAAAATACCTCTTTTGTAAGGTAGCTGATACTCTTTGAAAAAAGCACGATCCTCAGCAAAAAACTGATCGATTGAGCGATAAATGTCTGTCTTCACTTCGTCCTTCATAATGACTTCCGAACGGTCGACCATGCGAGTAATAGGAGCTAATTCCTTCTCCATGCCATGAGGTCCATCCGTGAAAACTGTCACTTGCCTTCGGTCCAAATCCCTACGGCGCTGCCGAGCATGCTCTAGAAAATGCAACAGACTCTCATCATCCACAGCAAAAACAAAATCCTCTTCTCCGATACCATTCATGCGAAAGATAGGTACTCTAGCTAACGCGATTCCCCAGGATGGGTAAGCGAAAACGTTATTGCGCAGTGTAGGAAACGTGCGATAAGCCGATACTTCACTTTCCGCATCCAATCCGAATGCACGTGACTCCATATGGTCGAAGATTCTAGAGACGAACAGCACATTATCACTTTCAGCCTTCACATCCTGTTCAAGCAGCTCCCAATACTCTTCTTTCCCATCATCACTTAAATAGGGTTCAAAGCGGTGTCCAAATTTATCTCCCAGCACATATTGAATGCGTTCTAATACATAGGCATAGTCCCTATACGCTGCAAGCGAGCCGCCTTCAGACCTGATCGGAGCCGATACTGCCGCTGATTCTTCATTAATTTTTACGCTTTGTAATTGTTTCATTTGGCACCTTTTACTGCCGCCAAAGGCTTACATTTGGCTACAACTTCAGCCAATCCCGCTCCGACGACACTTTCAATAATTTGATCTACATCTTTGTAAGCCTGCGGCGATTCATCTAGAATCGATTCTAACGATCTTTGGTTAACGACAATTTCCTCATCCGTACCTACTCCCATGGAAGAGGCAAATTCATTTAGCGTAATCAGCCTTTTCGTCGCGCTGCGAGAGCGAATCCGTCCCGCTCCATGACAGATGGAGTGAAAGTTGGCTTTGCCACCCTGAGCTCCTACCATAATGTAGGAAGCTGTCCCCATCGAACCCGGAATCAGTGCAGGGTGACCTGTATTTTGATAAGGCTGCGGATTACTTGAATGGCCTGCCGGAAGCGACCTCGTCGCCCCTTTGCGATGGACAAAATAGGACTGCCCTTCATGCTCTTCCTCCCATGCATAATTGTGCATAAGATCGTACAGGGTGGTCATTTCAAACTTCGACCCAAACACATCTTTGCCAGCTTCACGAATGGCATAGGCAATGAGATGGCGATTTACAACAGCATAATTGAGCGCTGAATACATGAGATTTACGTAAGTCTGGGCTGCCAGATGTTCTAAAGGTGCAAATAACAGCTTAGGATCAGCCGTTCCCAATCCATTCATCCGCATCACCTTCAACATGTCACTGCTGCAATATTGACTCACAGAGCCGCCCCATGCACGCGAGCCCGAGTGAATCATCACGACCACTTGACCATCAAATAGTCCCCAGGCTTCAGCCACTTCCCGGTTATCTTCCGCAATCTCTATCGACTGAATCTCCGCAAAATGGTTCCCATTCCCAAGCGTCCCAAGCTGGCGGTGTGACCGATGCCAAACATTGTTCGGAAATCGATTCAATGCATTTTCATCCAAAGTAAATTTACTGCTTTCTACATGCGTAAGCGACGTTGCCTTTCGGGGCGTATAACCATCAGGGATGTATTTCTTCGGGAGTCCATGCAGTCCTTTGGTGACGATGTGTTCCAATCGGATGTCCGAGAAATGTCCACGTGCGTGATCTTCAACGGGCAAATACTTCTCGATCGTCTTCACCAGCTTGCGGCGCAGCTTCACATCCTTCAGTTCATCCTTGTGCAAATTCGTCATATGCACCCTCATGCCACAGCCAATATCGCTGCCGACAATAGACGGTGATACATATCCGTTATGCGTATTCCATACTGCTGTTGTGCCTATGCAAGTACCAATACCAACATGTACATCAGGCGTATAGCTCATATACACTTGATTTGGAATCTGCAAATTGTTGTTGGCCATTTGAAAAACTTGATAATCTAAAGCTTTAAACAACTCAGGTCCTGCATATACATGCACGACTCCCGATGGGAGCTGAACCTGCTGAATATAATTTTCTTTCATTCGTTTTAATCCTCTCTATGAACCCCAAACCTCCCTCAGCGCATCTCGGAATAAAGCATCTAATGCTGCTTCTTGCTTTTCACCAGAGACAGCGATATGTTTGGCAGTTTCTTCAAAATAAGCGATTTGTCGATCTAAATAATCGTTGATTACCGTAATTTTCGGCTCTAAATCGAATTCGACACCAGCCTTCTTACGCGTCAACAACGTATACACTTCTTGTTTTAACTTCGATTCTGGCAGCATTTGCTCCACCAGATCTTCAAAATCCATCGGCGGCATGCTGCCGTGCTCCTCAATCCATTGGCAAGCCAGTATGGGGCGTAACACATAAAAATACTTTTTGATTTTCACATACTCACCCTGCAAATATTCCCGAAAGTTCCCTTTGGCCATATGCAAATAATGATACATGCTGGACCGCGGTGAAAAGGTTAACGGTGACAGCTGGCGGATTTGCTCCGTCACACCGTATTGCTCCAAATATTGAATTGGCGACTGCAGCCATTCGAGCAATGGTGGGTTCGACTTGCGAAACAAATTCAGCGCCTTTTTCAAATCCCACCCGTTGATGTCCAGTTGATCGCTGATCGGACGCTCAATGACATCTCGTTTCTCGAATAGGGATAAGTACCAATCCACAGGTCTTACGTAGATAAACCTAACATCATAATCACTGTCTTTCGATGGAAATCCCCACGCTCTACTACCCGATTCGCAGGCATAGAGAATCCGTACGCCTTCCTCTTGCTCAATTCGTTTAAGCTCACTATCTATTTTTCTCACATCAAATGTCATGGGACTCACCCTTTCTTCGTATTATGTGGACGCAAAAAAGCCATAGACCAACATCGTCTACGGCTTTATCATGTCAAATTTAAACTAGGCTTACTCAAAGAGTACCTACGTATTCGTCATTAGTCCGGTTGAGACCGATGGTATGTTGTGCTCTTCAATTGTCAGGTTTTTCATAGAAATTTGATTGCAAATCATAGCGTCGGCCTCCTTTCCATTCATTTACAAACATCATACGAGTCAAACCTAAGAACTGTCAATCCGTTGCGGCGGAAAGATTAATTATAATGATCGTGCTTATTAATAAAATTTATCATTGCTTAGAAATGTTTTTATCTCCAACAAGCGAATTCAACTGCTCTAGTAAGTTACCTCCACCGTTGAATGAAATTGTCCCGATTTTCTCACATATCTTCTCCAGAAACTCTAGCTCCTTTAAGCGAAACAGGGTTTGGTTCTCATCCATAAGTTTAGCCGTATTGAGCAAGCTACGTGTAGAAGCAGTCTCCTCACGCCGCGTAATGAGATTAGCTTGAGCCTTCTTCTCAGCTAACAGGACCGTATTCAGTATATCCTTAATATCGCCCGGCAGAATAATATCTTTCACACCTGCGGACAAGAACTGCACGCCATACTCTAGGCTTTTCTCATTCAAGCGCGACAAAACATAGGTAGCGATTTCTTGTTTCATTTTCAGCAAATCATCTAATTTCAATGCACCTACATACTCACGCAAAACAAGTTGCAATTGAATGTACATTTGCTCTTCAAACGACTTGATTTCAAGCGCACGAAGCGGATTCAAAATGCGATATTGGCACACAAAGTTAAGTCGTAGTGTTACCTTATCCTCCGTCATCATTTCTTGTCCCGTCATATCCATTTGCTGTTGGCGCAGGTCGACTGTTTTCACAGCGACTCCTATAGGCCCCTTCCAGAAATAATATTTGCCAGGAGCAAGCTCCTTTTGCATGACATGGTTATAAAATAATGCTCCACTTTCGTGACTAGCCACATCAAATGTCTGATAATAACCAATCAGCTTAGGAATGATAGCTGGATCAATTTCCTTTGGCAATTCAGGATTACGAATATCCACACGAAGATAGGTATGTTTTTTCAGAACATTCCAAAAAGCATAGCTTCCAGCTGTCAACAAACCAACAAATTTGCCATCTTCATAATGTAGTACATATTCATAGTCTTGAACTTGCACAATATTCAGCTCTTGTATGAGTATTTCGTCATGTATAAACAACTGAAGATCTTTCCCTTTTACATTAAAAGGGGTCATGATATTTAGAACAACAACAGTATCTTCCGAAAATGGAGAAAACCGATAAGTGCCCGGTTGTAAACTTTTATAGTAGCTGCCTTTACGAAAAAGCAGGCCTCGTTCGTCATTTTGTATCGTCACTTTTTTTAACATGTTATACCTCCTTGAATGATAGATCACGTATTTGGAGTCCTCCTGCGAGTAGGGCGGAATCCTGCTTAAGAGTACAAGAAATGAATAATAGCCATTTGAAAACTAGTTGGAGTTGTCGGGTTTCACTAGCAAACCGTCTATCGTCCAATTCTTAACAAAAGGTTGTTAACATTCTTGCAATCGGTATCTGCAGACTGCATAGCCTTAGTGCAGTGTGCAATTTGAAAGCCACAGAAGACTCCAGTACACGATCAATTGGGATGTTTTTTGCTCGATTAAAAGTCGAGTGCTCTACCACTGAGCTAATCGTTCCACACGATAGGGGATTCGAACCCCTGCACCTGGGGAATGTACGCCGAAATGAACATTACAGTATACAAACACATAGGGATGTGTGAGCACTGCCGGACTATTTGAAATCCTAGCCTTGGTAAAGTCATCCGTACATACATCCAAATTTATGATTATACGTCCATTGACGTCTATCATCACTACAATTTCCTAAACCCCTTTAATCGCAACCATCGGCTTACAAGTCGCCACCACATCTGCTAGCGATGCGCCAACAACGCTATCTATAATCTGATCCACATCCTTATAGGCTTGCGGACATTCATCAAGGATGGTTTGCAGGGAACGATGATTAACGAGAATCTCATCATCCGTCCCAACTTTCATCGATTGCGCGAATTGATCCACAGTGACAAGCTCTTTTGTCGCTTTCCGTGATCTCGCTCTGCCGGCACCGTGACAAATGGAGTAGAAGTTTTTCAGCCCTTCCTCTTTCCCAACCATAATGTACGATGAGGTTCCCATAGAACCAGGGATTAATGCCGGATGACCCGTTTCTTTATAGGCCGTTGTATTCAGGAAATGACCTGGCGGCAGCGCTCTTGTCGCTCCCTTCCGATGGACGAGCATCGGCTGATTGCGGTGAAACTCCTTTAATGCATAGTTATGCATAAGGTCATAGAGAACAGGCAGTTCTTCATCCCCTCCAAAAACTTCTCTGAAAGCTTCACGCACGCCATAAGCAATCATATGTCGATTACTTACTGCAAAGTTGAGAGCGGAATACATCAGATTTAAATAGGTTTGCCCTTCTTGACTTACAATAGGGGCATATAAGAGATTCCGATCGGGATTTTCAATTCCCCAACTGTTCATTGCTTCTCTGAAAACCTTGGTGAATTCTTGACCCAACATAGCTCCCCACGCACGTGATCCAGAATGAATCATGACGACAACTTGACCGTCGAACAAGCCCCATTTTTCTGCCAAATCCTTATGAGCCTCCGCCACTTCTAGATACTGAATCTCTATAAAATGGTTCCCGCCACCGAGCGTCCCAAGTTGCCCATGGGCATATTTACGGATTTTTGCTGGCAAATTCTCAAGGTAGGCGTGGTCGAACTTGAACGTAGATTCTTCTACATGCGTAAGCCACTGCTCATTCGGAACATATTTCTCAGGAAGTCCTTTTAAGCCGTTTTGAACGACATTCATGATATCGATATCTGAATAATTCGTATTCGTGCGCTCATTCGTTGGAACATATTTCTCGATCGCTTTAATTAGTGCTCTACGAACACTCTTGTCTTGAATATCACGTTTATGCAGAGATGTCGTATGCACGCGCATGCCACAGCCGATATCTACGCCAACGATGGAAGGAGAAACGAACCCGTCTTTCATGCTCCAAACTGCCGTTGTACCAATGCAAGTACCAATTCCAACATGGGCGTCAGGGGTGTAGCTCATATGCACATTACGCGGAATCCGCAGGTTATTATCTGCCATTTCGAATACTTTGTTCTCAAAGGATTGGAACACATCAGTGTTAGCAAAAACGTGCAAATTGCCATGCTCTAGTTCCATTTCATAATGATTACTTCCGTGAGCTTTTGTTATCATATCCATTTGGTTAACCTCCGTTTATCTTCTAAAGCTATCTTCGCTGATTTCCATGCAAACGAACATGGTGGAAGTATGACGACAGTGAAAAGTTTTCCATTTTCTCCATATCTCTCCCCTGTTACAATAAGATAAGGTTGAAATGAAGAGTGAGGGATACAAATGGCTAAGGAAAGCTTTGATAAAGAAATTCAATTTCTACGAATGCTTGTCCTCACTAGTGGCGCGTATAGTCGTCAGCAATTTGCGGAGAGGCTGGGGATCTCGGTACATACCTTTGATAAAACATTACGCCGGTTAAAAGAAATCGTAGCCACGATGTATCAACAGGCACCGGACACGCAAAGGAAAGAATTCACTGAGATGCTGCGATACAGCTATTTCGATTCAACGGACCCTATGCTGCTGTTCTTATTTCGAGCGAAGTCATTGAAAGAATCCGAAAGTCAGCGAATTTCTACGCTTCTTGCTGCTTTGAATGAGCAGGCACTTACCGCTATTGAGCTGCTGGATGTATGTTGTAAAGATATCCAGCCTGATTCCTCACTTCCTGATGAGAAAACGGTTCGAAACGACTTGAAATATCTTGAAGAAGTCGGTGTCATCAAAAAAGTGCCAGGACCACGCCCCTACCGTTATCGCATACATAATGATTTAATCCATGAACTTAGCCAGGATGAGCTTCTTGATCTCTATGATTTCATTGATGTGATGTCGAATACACAGGTACCGTCGGTACAAGGATATTTACTGCGAGACGGGCTAAAAAAGCATATGAATCGGACTTCATCGGAACCGGCATCCATAGAGCCATTCCTTTATAAATATCATTACCATTCACGTATTTTGGATGAAGCGCATCTATCCATCCTTCTATCAGCCATTCAAAATCGTCGCAAGATCGAATTCTTATACTTTTCGCCCAAAAATTCGCAGTCTTATTCATCGAAAAACACAAACCCATTATTTGAACGGGAAATGGAAGGGAAACTGCAGAAAACATTACCGCTCAAAATTGTCTACGACCACCAATATGGACGATGGTACCTTCTTGCTTATGACTCCCGGCATGGTATCAAGAAATATCGCATGGAAGGCATGACTCAGATTGAGCAGGGTGAGACTGTCGACTCCATCCTTTTTGATGAGAAGAAAAGTGTATTGGAAGAGAGTATAAAGCATAGTTGGGTCCTTGATACCGGACGATCGGTTATCTTGAAAGTAAGATTTTTTAATCCTGGCGATACGGGGCCGAATTTCATTAAAGATCGTGTCCTTCTTCAGGGGCAGTGGGGAGAAATTACAGAAGAACAGCTCGATTCGTTTATTTTCGAAATTAAGGTTAATGGAACTACGGAAATTAAGCCTTGGATTAGAAACTTCGGATCTAGCTGCGAGGTGCTTGAACCGATCTATTTTCGGAATGAGATGATTGCGGAGTGGAAGGAGCTTGAGACGTATTATGAACCTGTTCGAGAAAATATTTAACTATCAAATGATTACGCGCCTAGAGAATTCGGGCACTTTCATGATCACCTCACAGGAAAGGTCATGGCTGAAGACCATGCTTAATCACCCCTCGGCGTCCCATGCTTTCACCCCAGTGACACTCAAAAAGCTTGAATCTGTGCTTGTTGATGAGAACCCCTTGGATTTTTCTGATGCCTTTATTGAGAAAGCTCGAAGCAAGGAGAAGCTAGTCTATCACCCGATGCTTCGCGCATTACGTCGATTCATTACGAGTCAAGCCGCTATCCAACTTACATTCAAAGTGAAGGATGATCGGACTTTTACCAATGAAATGGCTTTTCCCTATAAGCTTGAGTATTCTTTGGTGAAAAAAGAATGGTACTTGCTATGGTATCACATCAGACATCGGGCGATGATGAGTACGAAACTGGAAAAAATTGAATCGATCAAAGAGTTGTCCATTTCTCCTGAGCGAGTTGCCCAAATTGGTTTAGACATAGAGAAACTGCTGCAAAAACGTCAGATTCATGCAACGATTGAGGTTATAAAAGAGTACAATCGAGAATTGTCGCGGATTTTATATGCCTTCTCTTGCTTTGAGAAGCAAGTCGACTACGATGAAATTCAAGAAACGTATACAATCCGATTAACCTTTCAAAACAATGAAGCCGAATATGTCCTTAGCAAACTTCGCTTCTTGGGTAAGCGCGTGCGCGTCACCCAAGGCGAATATTTGCAAAAGAGAATGCTTGAATCGGCCAAAAAAGCTTTAGCTAGGTATGGGGAGTCCTAAGCTTAATCAAAATCATTCCATGTGAAGCCTTCTTTTTGACTACGGCGCTCATCCCGGCAAGAAGAACAACGTTTTGGCGGATCCCAGCCACGCATGCGGAATACATCCTGTTCCTCTATCTTCCATTCAAAACGTTTTCCGCATTCCCAGCATTTAAGTCGTTCTGCTTCGCGCGGTTGATGGAACAGATCGGAGGTAATTCCCACTTGAGGCGCGGCACCTTCTAGAACTAAGCGACTCTCCCCCTTATTCTGAAGATGAGCAATAACCTCCATTATCGCTTTCTTCACCTTTTGATAATCGACAAGATGCCACTGCTTGAGTAGTGGAATGAAGCTTTCATCCGAAGTGCCGGCAACTTTCTGTAAAAATAGTAGAATCATGCCTCGGTTGCGATCTTTCAGATAGGACATATCTATATCGCCAATTCCAGCTTCAATCCACTGGTTCCACTGATGCAGCAGCAGGTCAGTCAACTGATCACACTGGATCAGCCATCCTTTTTCTGTGAAAATAAGCAGGGGCATATCTCGGTTGTACTCCAATTCAAGAAAATCATTCTTGATCATCCAATCGACTCGTTCTGTAATTTGCTCTAGAGTCAAGTAACTATAGTAGCCATAAGCCACATTCGTGTTCAATTCCAGCTCCAACAGCTTTTTATCACGTGAGCCCTTTAGAATTTTGGCTAACATGCTCCTTCCTCCGCTACCGATCAAACTATCTGCCGCGTGAAGGATATAACGGATTTCCTCTTCTCTTAAACTAGCTGTCAGCTCCGGTTTCGACTGCTTATTCTTATGATTCAACGCGGCCATGAACAACTGTTCCTCCTCGCCATACTTTTTTCGGGTCAAACGAACAATGAGATAGATCGGCTCTTTAAGGGTAAAAGTCCAGTACCAATACCAGTATCAGCCCCCTCCAAGAAGATGGATAAAATAGGACGTAATGACCCTTGTTCTTGCGACAGCGGTAAGAAATACAAGAAGTGCTTCAGCAATGCATAGATAAATTTGGCTCTCGTAAGCAAAATCCCAACCGTTGACATTTGGTTTGGGATTTTGTTTCTAATATGTACAAGCAAGAAATCAATAAATCACCTTGCCGTTGATCCGGGTTTCAATGGTAGCCTCTGGAGGAAGGGAAGGACGTAGGCTCTCCAACTCAAATAACTGATCAATATGATATACACCATGTGATAACACTGAACTGTAAACTTTATCCGACACAGAAGCGGCCACCATAGCGGTAATCTTGGCTTCGTTTATTCCCTGTAAAAAGCTCTCAACCAACACATCTTCTTGCCCCCTTTTTCCCCATGTATCGATTTTTACGGCAAACATCTCTTTTCCGAATCGCATCTTACCGAACAATTGAATCGCGGCATTACGAATCGTCTTTAACTTCAATAATCGGAACATTCCCGATACTCTCAACCACGCGAGTAAACCAGTCACCGCAATCGAATCGAAACAGAGACGTGTGGAAACAATTGGCACTCCAAGAGTTCGCGTAAGTGCATGTTGGTCAGAAAAATTAAATCGATATGCCTTTCTATGTCCCAACTCTGATCCAAAATCCGTTTTTTTTCCGTCCGTGAAACTAGATACGACAACTCTATTCCCATCTTTTACGACACCAAAATCCGTGCTCAGATTATCAACGGTCCATTCTATAGCGGCTTGTCCATGTTGATCTCCCATTCCCAGCATAATGTATATATCTATGGCATTCGTCTGATCCATCAGATGTTTGGCACGAAGAGCCAGCAAGTTTGTCAGCCCCGGAGCGAGTCCAACACTCAACACGGCCGTTACATGACTTGCGGCGGCTTCCGCACGCAATCCTTCCAACTGCGATAGAAACGAATCGTTCGCAGAAACATCCACATAATGAACCCCGCTTTTGAAACAAGTTCGAACAAATGCAGTGTCCGCCTGATCCAGACACATCACGACCAGCATGACGTCTTTCAAAATGTCCGGATCGACCGCCTCCTTGATATTTAGCTGTAAAGGCCTTACCTTCCCATTGGTTGTGCTGCTGAATTGCTCAGCCCGGCTAAAGTTTCTTCCCGCCGCATATACCTTACCTGGATATAACTCACCCAGATCCCTGCAAATCATTTTTCCTACATGCCCATATCCGCCAACCACTATAATGTCATTCTTCATAACCATCTCTCCCGTCAACTTAATTGGTATAGTTACTAAACTAAATAATCAAAAAAAATTATTTCTGTAAAAACTCGTTTAATTTTTCAATGCATTTCTCAAATATTTCGATCTCTTGATCGCTTACCTGAGTACGAAGCTGATCGTAAAAATCAACGTGTACTTCTTCGTGAGCTGTGAATGCTTCCTTCCCTTTCTCGGTAAGTGAAATCACAATTCCCCTCGAATCATGTGGATGCGACGCTCGTGTTACCAATTCTTTATCTTCCAATCGGACGATAAGCTGTGATACAGCGCCTTTCGTAACGCCCAGACGGGCAGCGAGTTCGCTCATTAATACCGCACCCTCGTAACCGATCGCCTCGATCGTGTGAATTTCACTCGGAGTCAGGGATCCCGCGTTTCCAAAAGTTTGAGGATGACGTTCGAGCCTCCTAAGCTGCATGATTAACCTTCCAAGATTATGGCTTCCTTTATTCCTACTATGTGACGGAGAGACATTTATATTATCCATAATTTTAGTTTAGTTGCTAAACTTGTTGTTTGTCAAGTCGAGTCAATTTCTGAAGGAAGCAACAATAAAGTCTGCCTGATCTCCGATGCGTAACCAAGGGAGATCAGGCAGACTTTCTTTAAGGTTTATTTGCTTTTCAAGCCGCTATATGAATAACTCCATCTGCTTAACATCCCCTAATCTTTCGAGGGAAATCGGCGCGTAATCACGGAAATAAGCCTGATTAATCTCCTTCTCTTTCGTCATCACTAGCTTGCTTCCATTAGCCGCTTGTCTTAGCCTGCAGCTAAAGACGACAGGGAAATAGTCTTTAAGAAATTTCCCTTCCGCATGCGCGGTGAGCGCTATAATTTGGAAACCGAGCTGCTCTGCAATAAAAAACACAGGACTCAAGACATGATCACTCGACGCTTTCCCGAAAGGATTATCCAGGATTACGGTACGATGTCTTTTCATATTCGCTTGAATATGCTGACGTTTTTCAGCGACATAGTTGAGTAAACCCAAGAATAAGGTCATATTCTTGCTCCATTTTTCCCCGCCGGACCAATTATTAGACTGCTCCCAGGAGAAGGAAGCCTTCGTTACGTTATTTTCATTGGTTACTTTGCGGCAGGAGACTTTCATCGGTCTTTCTTGCAACACAATGTGCAGAAGCTGCTTGGTATCCAGCCATTTTTCGATCTCCTTACGAACGGTGGATTTCACTTCCTGCCCGTTGTCATCCCGATAGTGACCTTTTTCCAATTCGGCTAAAATCCATTCCAGATGCTTGCGCAGATAGTCCTTGGCCTCCAGCTCATCCCATTCGGGAATTTGGAACGAGTAAATGTGCTTCCACTGGTCCTCAACCTTGACTCTGGTTTTATTAGGGATATCTCGAAGTTCAGAAGCAATAAGCTTAATATGGCTGTGTACATGAATGATATACTGCTCAAGCTGCTGATTATGGGTGCGCATCGTTTCTTCTGCGACATGGTTGACACGTTCAATCCGGCTGTGCATTTTCTGCTGAAATTGCGTTAGCTCCTGGTAGTTGTCTTTTTTCTCGACACCTTGCTCGGCCATATCTCTCATTTTGACATCTTTGATCTGTTTCCGGCAAAAATCAATAAAGTGAAGTCTGGCCTTTTTCACCAATGACTCTTCGACTTCCAGTTCTTTTATAACGGCGGATAGCAAAGTCACTGATTTTCGGACCATCTTCATTCTGTCATACGGAAACTCCGCTTTCTGCTCCTGAGCGATGAAGGCTGCCTGAATGAGCGGATTTTCAAACCCATGCATGATTTTGTATTGATTTAAATATTGGATAACCTCTTCAATTTTGCTTAATTGGGCTTGGATTTGCGCATGCTGCTGCTGTAAGCCCGTTTTCAGCTGTTGCAGACGCGTATCCTCACTGTGGACCTGCTGATCCACATCAGTCAGAGACTCCGTAAAGGTTAGAGGGAGCCCACCTGAATGCGCAGCGCTATACTGCTCAATCAATAGTTTTATCCTCGTCGCCAGCGCATCAAATTGCTTCTCGACTCGCACGAATTCTTCTTTGTCACGAGACAATCGTGATTCATATTCCTTCAGCTCCGATAACAGCTGCGACATCTGTTCTTCGCCGGTCACCGTGAAGGCAAGATCTTCATTCAATTCCAAGTCTGCTTGTTCCAGCCGGAGCTTGCTCATCTCTTTCTCCAGCGTTGTTCTGCTGGACTTGGCATGGCTCCATTCAGCTTCAAGCTGCTGTCGCCCTTGGGATATGTGATTTATCTTAAGATGCAAATCTTTTCTTTCCGTTTTCAACCAATCTAAGCTATGTTTCGCTTCAATCGGCTGCATATCCAGCATTTCGATATACAAATCTTGACTTTGAAGACTCGCTTTCTCCGTTCTCAAATAGTTCATTCTGCTTTTCACGTCTTCGATCTGCAGCTTCACTTGCTCCATGGAGCGCTGTCTGCTCTCCCACTTGCTTTGCCGATCTTCTGACTGCTCACCTAGCTGTTCGATGACCCCATTCAAAGTTTCGATTTCTTTGCCCAACTCGACATATTTTCGCCCTTTTTCAATCCACTGCTGGAGCTGGACTATCTCACCTTTTTGCTCGTCCATGACGGAATTGTGCTGCCCAATCGTCTGCTCAACCTGGCGAATGGATTTCCGAATGGCATCCCCCTGGCTCTCTAACTCACGCACACGTTCGCGTTTAAGTCCAACTTGTCTTTCAATTTCTTGCACGACCTCAAGCGGATAAGAAGCAATGAATCGACTGAAAGAAGCTTGTAGATCAGAAGTGCGCTGCAAATCGTGTTCCTTTGCTTTTCGTGTGGTCCGAACTTCTTCCCCTTTTTGCGATATCGTTTGTTTCCAGCTCACGAATTCCGCTTCATCCGTATTATCACGCCAATGCTGCGGTTCAACCCAAGCGTTATCATCGACAGCTGCCGGTGTATCACTATTGGCAAGACGCGCTGCTTCCTGTGACGAGATCACTTGAATCGGGAACTGCATATCCTCCGCATACTGCCGCAGCTTGCTCGCTACTAACCCAACCTCACCCTCAGTCGTAATTAACGTCACAGACCAAAGAGGATGAGTCATCGCCCGTTCGGTTAGCTCCAAGCCTTGCAAATATTGAATGCCTGTCTCCAATAAGGCGAACTGATTTCTCCATTTGTCCACTAAGCCTGCCACATAGACATCAGCAAAAAATGTATCCTGGTAGCTGTAATCATCGATGTAACGGAAAGCAAGACGCTCCTTCAATAAGTAAGCTTCCTTCTCCAGCTGCTGCTTTTCCGTATCTTCTCTAAGCCGCTCTTCAATTGAACTCTGCTTCTCATAAACGGTGGAGAGTCTCCCCCATGAAGACTTGTACGCAGCAATTTCGTCAAGCATGGATTGATGCTCTTTTTTAAACGCTTCGAGATTTTGCTCTGAACTTGCACGTTCTACGTAGGCGATCTTGAGGCTTTCACTCACACCTTCCAGCTCTCGCTCGCTTTCTTCTTTACCGAATGCCAAATCCTTGTTCTTCTGCACAAGCAGCACATTGCTGTCATCCAACTTCTGATAACGCTGAATCCAGTCCGCCATGCTGCCTTCCATGCTTTCGACGGCCGGGTTGGCCAAAACATTGGCTCTCAGCGCCTCTTTATCTTTCTCGCGGGCCTGCACGATAGATCTATGTTCAATGAGCTGCTTATTTAATTCTTCTAGTTCGCTTGACAGCTCTCTAAGCATCGTTTCCTCTAAGTCGGTCCTATTCTGATAAGCAGCTAATTCCTGACTCAGTTTCTCTTCTTCAACCTGCCACTCTTGCTCCATCTGGCTGTAAATACTGCGAATTTGCCCGCCATTATTGAGCCATGCTTCCTTCAGATCAGCCTCTTCCTCGGTATTGCCAAATCGATCCAGTTCACGCTGCAAATAGTTCATGCGCTCCTCGGTTGAGGTTAACTGCTGCCTGTATTCGGCTAAACGCAAAGAGTAGTAGTGCTGTTTAGCACTTCGCACCAGCGTTTCTTTGAGCTCAACGTCTTCCTCAACCAATCTGAGCTTTGTTTCCAAAGCGGATTGCTCCTGCTTTTGCTTGGCAATATGAAGCGACTCATTCTTCCGAGCCAATACCTGCAATTGCTGGTCGCATTCTGACATCTGATGATGCCATTGCGAGAGCTTGGCACTTTCCTCATTCTTCTGCTCATTCACGAGCAGCCAATAGGCCTTCGTTTCAGCTTGAGCGGCTGCATAAGCCATCTGTTTGGTATCCATTTTAGCAAAATGGCGCACATAGCCATCCAGTTCCACGAGGATTTTTTTATTTTCTTCGATTTTTTCTTTTAATTCTTTATATTTTTTGAAGCTGTCCCTATGCATTTCAAAATTATTCGCGAACTCGCCTTGTTCATATCCGGCCATCGCATCTTCTACAGTTGGGATCAACAAGCGATCGAACAACTGGCTCGTTGTTTTACATTCATCAAAAAAGCTCTCTACACCGCCCTCTGAGCTATTGATCTTAGCAATACGATCCCACTCTGATGAGATAATGTGATAATCGTTCTCCAATATTTTCTTATACTCTTTCAATGTGGACGGCAGCTTCGCGTTCATTTTTTTCGACGTCATTTGGTGGTAATAATCATGAATTTCGCCTTTATCCGCTGCTCTAAGATTGCCTGCACTTTCCTTGACAAAAGGTATCCGATCAATAGCATCGGCATCAAGCTCCTGATAATCATAGACATACCGGTAAGAGTCTATCCCTGTTGCTGTCAGAAACAAGCTGACGCAAGTCACCACATATCTCCGTGGCCTTTCACTCAGAATCCACTCAATCGCGATATGCGCAGGACCGTTTTCGAGACTTAACGTATCCTTCATTTTACGTCCTGCAAGCTCCGCGTGCGGAAGGATAGCTTGAATGGCAGACTGGATGAAAACCGTCTTGCCCCCTCCATTTTCGAGCAGGATTGCGCCATTATGCCCATCGAAATGAAACAATTCATCGTTATAGCGCTTATTTCCATCCTCATAGACCACATTCGTAAAACGTATTTTAGAGATCGCTGGCATGTTCGCTTCCCTCCCCCTCAAACGAATCGCTTTGATATAAAAACTCCAAAATACCGCGGTTATACTCCAGCTCCATAAAATAACGCTGCACAACCACTTTGGCCTTTTCGGTCAAGGCAATTTCCTGGTTGCCAATATCGATTACCAGCTCTTGCGCAACCAGAAACTTGCGGACAGAGTCCATGAAGCTAACCCGGCTAATCGTATTCCCGCTTTGTCTCGCGGCTGTCTCCTTGATATCGTCCATGGCGCTCCATTTTTCAATCAAGGCCGTCCAGTTATAGGAAAATTCCTGTTCCATCTCTCTTAATTCGGCTTCAGGATGCGTCTTCAACAACGCAATTCGCTCATTCACAAGCGCCGTCCATTCTTCAATCCCGATGAAACTTCTCGTGGGCTCCATCGTTTGATAGCTATCATAGAAGGCGCCAATTAGCACAATAATGCTGACATACATCAGATAAAGATCCGCATTAACGGCATTCGCCCGCAGATAGGTGCGTTTAATCACTTCATTGTTCATATGAAAAGGCGATAGCCTTGTCTCTGGAATCATATACAACTGTTCTCCGGCAATGATCGTTACGCAATCGACTTCTCGCGCGAATTGATCCACAAGCCCGCGTACTACATCGTCCGCCATATATTCTTGGAGCCATTCTTTGCCAACCGCGTTATCGCGAGCGAGCAAGGTATAGATGCGAAAAGCTCTCATTACTGTCCCATTTTCAAGTCCCATTGTCATCCTGTTCTCCCCACGAAATCAACATATTCTGTATGCTAAACCTGTCATTTACCTTCATAATATCCTTTTGCTCAATGATAACCAGACAGCGGCCTCCCAGAAGCATATACATGTCTTCCAGCAACGTCCCCGGCTCTTCATTCTGCTGCTTATCCCTATCATCCGCCCGTAGGGGGCTTCTTTGATGCAAATAAATCCAAAAATCATAGAAAGCTCTTTCGCCCAGCAATCTTGCATGTTCGCTCTCTCCGAACCAATGAATAAACGGTTTCAATTCGACTTGCCCCTGCTCTTCCATCCTTTGCAGCAGCAGCTCCATAAGAAGCATATACAGCTTTTTCTGCATCGTTTGGTACCGGTATTCGTCACTGTCTCCGCCAATTTCCAGAAACTTGTCATCCCGCTCCTGTCCGCTGCCGTCTTCCAGCATATTTTGTTCGGCCCACACCGTCAAAAGCGACCACATCTTCGTCTCTTGAACCGGCAGGAACGGGGCCAGCACACCTTTCATCATTTCCAAAGGCAATGGCGTACTAAAAATAAGAGAAGCAATATCCTGATCAAAGTTAAAAGAGTCCAACCCGGTATAGTATAAGGATTCTTGCGCTGCGCTGAGTGCTTGTGATTTCAACACCATACTCTGGTGAAAAAGAACAGAATGCTCGCCATGTACCTTCTCCAACTCATTGGATATTCGTAAAATTAACTCATATGGCCGCTGATCAGCCTGTCTAACCGTCTGTGCCTGAACGCGATCCTTGGTCTCCTTCACAAATTGCCGCAGCTCTTCGAACTCTTCATTCTCCATCTGCAAGCGCAAATAAATATCTTCCAGCAAACCTTTATAACGTCCGAATGTTTCTTCGGATACGATATTTCTTTTCAACTCATGCTCCAGCTTGACCATTCGCTCCTGCAAAGCTTCCACATCTATCCGCATCTCATTAATTTGCCGCAGTGCTCCTTCAAACTCGCCCTTTTCCAATTGCTTGCGCAGCACCAGCTGATGAATCGACAATTGAAATTCGGTATAAAATTCCTTAGTCGCAAAAATAAGCTCCAACCCATCTTCGTCGAGCGTGTAGTACTGCGTATTCGTTTTTAAGTCGAATGCATTAGCTTTCAAAATAGATATGTAAATATGCTCCGTATGACCGGATTCCCAATTCATAAACGTAAAATCCCGTTTCTTCCCTGTCGTCGGGCGAAAAACTTGCGTAATCTGCCGGGCAAGATCTTCAAAACCGACATCGTCCAAATCGATGAAAATCCCCGTCACCTTCAAAAGGAACTCGGCTAAGTCTTTGACACCCGCCTTGTTATTGCGCATCAACTTCTGCTCAAAAAAGTAAAGCAGCGTCAACAGCCCTAGCTCCATGAAATCTATCGGTTTGTTTTGCCGATCAGTTTGGCGCTTTCTCTGAAGCTCATAGAGAGGATCAAAAAGTGCCAGCTTGGTCATGCGTTCCCGAAATCCGGAAACAACCTGACCAATTTCTACGTAATCCATGCTGTGTGCCTCCAAATCATACAAAGCTCGTGTGTAGGTAATATTTCTTGGGGGAAATAACCGCCGGCTGCTAAACTGCGGTTGATTATCATTTGTTCCTCCTCTGTAAAATGAGACACAAATGCCTGTAAAGCCTGCTCAAAATCACGTTGGTTTTCTTTGCCGGAAGCAAAGTCCCTGCTCAGACATGCTCTGTAGAAGGGAAGGGCCAAACTAGCCGGCCTGCCAAAAAGAGCGAGCACACGCTCATTGAATAGATGCCAAATGTGGATTCCTTCCTTATCTATATCGCCAAAATAGTAAAACTCATGAGCAGGGTCCCTGAGCGGAAGCTGCATCGGCAGCAGCTCAATGCTCTTCGTTACACGATAACCGCCGCCAAAAATTAGCGTCGCGAACGGGACATCCGGCAAAACTTGCAACAGCGCTTGATAGGTTGTTTTATTTTCAACGATGAGATGCTTATGAACCGCATTGGTTAGGCCATACGGATTCACAGCAAACATCAAGGGATCATCCACAGGGAGAATAAGCAGCTTATCCCACAAACCAATTCGGATCAGCAGTCTTTTCCCTTGCTTCTCCGTTATCCATTTCTCATCAGCAACAAGCTCAAAGCTTCTCTCCGGTTCTGGTGCGGGAGCGCTTGGGAGCATATTCTTTTTCAAGTAAGCATCTATTCGTTCAATAAAAGGTCTATCTTTCTCCCAAATGCTAGATTTCAATGAATAGTAGGCATCGAGGTTTATGAACGGGTGCAATTGCAATCTGGCTCGATGGATT
This sequence comes from Paenibacillus sp. WG02, assembly GCF_055396115.1. Classification (NCBI taxonomy): domain Bacteria; kingdom Bacillati; phylum Bacillota; class Bacilli; order Caryophanales; family Paenibacillaceae; genus Paenibacillus; species Paenibacillus sp. WG02. Next base: position 6,663,513 of record NZ_AP036016.1, read on the forward strand.
TCCTTATGAGTATCTTCCTTTAAACGATTCTTCTGCACACTATATTGATAGGCAAGGGATAGTTGTTTCCCCGTTCTCCCTTGGCTTTGAACCATCTGAAGAATTCCAGCAGCCTCAAGCTCCAGTACCGACCTAGAGAAGTCTTCATAGGTACATGGTTGTCCCATGTCTTCTAATTCTTGAAGAGAAACTGTCTTTTTCTTTAATGATTGTAAATGCGATCGTATTTTCGAATTGAGATCCATGTAAAGTTGCTCCTGTTTGAGAATATATGCCTATTATATCAAAATTCAAAGGTTGAAGGATTGATGGGCTATTGGGAAGTAGTTCCATCCAATAAAAAAAGCCTGTTTGAGCGACTAAGCCCAGACAGACTTTATCAGAATTACGATTTCAAGCTAGGTGTCCATGCTGATTTGATCCCAGGATTTCTGGTCAGCTTGAATTAACCAAAACAACGCCCTGCGTCTTTCCATGACAATACTTTCGTTTAAGTCATTGGCAGTCGCTTCCCCACGAACTCTAGCATTGACACAAGCCCAATGGAGCCGATAGACCTTGTCAGCTTCGTCCTGAATCTCCTGACCACTTCGCATCTGGATCCGACTTACAAATTCCTCGAACGTGTTACAGCTAGAAACCGTTTGGATCGCATAATCACAGTCACAGAGCTGATTCGGCAATTGGAGTGCTTCAACCAACCCGAGCGCCCAAATCAGAGTCCAGAACGCCTCGTATTGCCAACTAATAGGGATGGCTTCTTCTCTACTCGGCTGGTTTCCAAATAGCAAGTGCTTTTCCTTTTCCGTCATATCGTTTTCCACTTCATACTGCTTCAACAAATTGAGAATGACTTCTCTGGATTGATTCAACTCTGCCCCATTCGCGACATCACACGCAAACTGGATCACCAAAAGCAGTGCAACAGCTCTTTTGGCTATTTCCTCTTGAGAGCGAAACTGACTGTTTGCCAATGGCGGCAGCTCCGGCAAATGTTCAATAAACGGAATATGATTTTCCCTTAGATAAGCAATCGACTTTTGTTTACGTTCTTCACCTTCCGTAGTCTTCGACTCCGCGCTTCTTATTTTATTCGTACAAGCATGAGGTGTGAACTTCGAAGGCCCGGTTGTCCCATCGGGGTGCACGATTACAAGTCCGTCTTGCCCCAGCAGGGTACCATCAGGCAAAAAGCCGATTCCACTTACTCGGCTGGTCAAGGCGAGAAAACGTTCATAGTAGCCATCATCGTACTCTTTGTCCGTTTGAATAGCGATCATTGTATTAATGACGGAGATTTGCGTAAACACCAATGATTTTGTATGTTCATCCTGCATTTGTTTGCTTTCATAAAACCCCATCATACCTGGGATATTTCTGCTGAAGTAATCGGGTTCACTTTCTTCTGAAGCTATTTTGATGAAGATATGATTCTTATTGAACAACTTCTTGGAGCGGATCGCGTACTCGTTGTCATTTCTTTCTATTTTAAAACCGTCATCGAATATGTCAGCTATGTACTCTTCAATGCCTTGTGTGTCGTTCCTCGAGGCGTATATGGTGAAATACTTCATGTGATTTCCTCCGATCATGTTGGCCGTGTTCGCATTTCGCATTAATCCAATACATGGATAATAACATTTTTATGTACTTATAACAGCATGTAATATCGCTGTGGTTCTGAAAACCGCATAAGGAAGAATATCCAACCCAACTTGGTATTTCAGAAGTAACTAGATGCTTTGCTGATAAGAATAAAAGTCCGCTTAAGCTTATGATAAAAGCTCAAGCAGACTTTTATATTTATTAATTAGTGAATTGAAGCTTGGACAGCATTCTACTTAAAATGACTGAGCTCTGAGCCCGAGTAGCCATCGCCGCTGGATCGAATTTTCCAGAAGTAACACCTTCTACAATTTTGTTATTAGCCATTATAAAAATGGATTCCTTCGCCCAATTTCCAAACAAATTCTCATCTGCAAACGTTATTTTCTCGCCTGCATTGCTGCTGACGGAGTATCCGGCAAAGTTCATTGCACGATAGATCATTACTGCCATCTCTTGGCGAGATATATACTGATTCGGATGGAATGTCTGATCTTCGTAACCAGTTACGATACCTGCTTCCGTAGCAGCGTACACTTGGCCCTCGAACCAGTCACTAGCGCGAACATCGGTAAATCGGTTTTTCGGCAATGTGACAGCGTTCAATCCGATTGTCCGAGCGATTAGTACAGCAAACTCCGCACGGGTTACCATTTGGTCTGGTAAAAAATCTTCCTTGGATACGCCTTGAACAATCATTTTGTTCGCCATACGTTCAATGTCTTTTTTTGCCCAATGATTATTCACATCAACAAAAGTGACATTGTTTTCCAACAGTAAGTAGGTACTGTTCGTTCTGCTGTAGATCGAAACTTCCGTTCCGGAAACAGTAAAAGGAACCGGTTGGTACACGATATTTCCTTTGCTATCCGTCACCACGCGAACCGCCGCTATATGACGTCCGGTTAAATCGGTCTCCGTGTTAATGGAACGCGACACATATTGCGTGAAGCTAGAAACCTCTACACTTTTTCCGTCCGTAGACATGGCCTTAATTGTAAACTCCACTGCTCCAAGCGCTTTTTGACCGGAAGCTTTCGCCTTCTCAGTTGCAGCGGAATTTCTGCTAATGGTCACTTCTACAGTGATTTGGTCCTTCGATACACCGAGCTTGGCTGCCAAATCTTGAACATTGATCTGTTTCACCGGAAGCTCATAGCTCCCCGCTTTGGTTCCCACTCTCACGGATTTGATAGTTTCCTCCGCTGCAACTTTTTGCAGAGCGTTGTTCGTTAGGGACACCCTAGTTTGATCTACGTTCACACTAGAGTCTACTAATAGAATGAGCTTACCGGTGCTGCTGTTCTTCAGCGCAGCATCAATGATTTGATCGTTTACTTGAGCTAGGGCTACCTGTTTCCCGTCAACGCTCTTAACTTCTGATTTAATTGTAGTGACTTGATCAGTTTTAGTATTACTTGAATCGATTGGTATAGCATGTGGAGTCTCGGAACCCGACGAATTCGCACGATTCACTCTGATCGTATAGGTCTTGGCATATCCACTTACTGGCGTAACGTCGATACGAATCGTGTTAACTCCGACTGTCAGGTTAAGAGGCCCATACGTATTTCCGCTAACACTTGATACACCGTTAACCCTCAATATTGCGCCTGGGTCATCTGCAGTTGGTGTCACGCTAATATTGTTCACGCTGTTTTCAACGTTAACCGTGTAATCGGTTACTCCTGCGTCGAACACAGGAGTCATTGTTCCTGCACTTACGGTCAAATTGCTTAAATCGGCGTTCATTGACACAGAAGAAGATAATTTCAACGCTGGTCTAAGCGATTCAAATTCTTTTTCCTTAGAGTATATTTCCGAATTTACTCCTTGTTTCTTAGGATCTACGACCATAAATGTTGCCGTACCACCTTGCTTGGATAAGACAAAATCAGATAATTCTTTTGTAGATACATCATAAGAATCTACTTTATAACCTTTCATTGTAAAGCTACCGAGATAAAAAGCCGTCTGACCTTCACCTACTACATCCGTGCTGACAGGGCTATGATTGGGTGAATGACTCCAATTTATCGTATTTTCAGTCCAGCTATCATCACTCAATCCATAAACGCTTAGGGTGACTGTTTCATCACCTGGATTGCTGTCTGTTAGCTTTCCGCTTAACTGAAGCGCGGCACTCGTTTTCCCGTTCACACCGCTCAAGTCGTACTTGAAATAAGCTATGCCGTTGCCACTACCATTTACTGTGCTTTTCACTGTAAGGTTATTTACTTTGTCGGAAGAACCTGTGCCATAATTCTGCTGTGGATTCGCAGCCTCTACCCATGCATCTTCAGAAGCATGAATCAGCGAGTCATAGACTATATTTCCAGAAGAGTTATCCACGTTAAAAAGTGTGTTATTTAAATGGTTATTTTGCATGACCATGCCATACCCTTTGACAATCTTAATTCCACTGACATTACCGACTATTGTATTGCCGATCATTTGAATATCTCTCGGATCTCCAGCTCCGATGAAATTGGCATTCTTATCACCTATATCATAGTCAGTTACAATCGGATGGTCTGTATCGGTAAAGTTTTGTATGATATTGCCCCTGACAATGCTTCTAGGTGCATTCAAAATGCTAATCCCCTTGATATCTTGATTGTAGCTTGTACGAATTAAGGTATTATCAAGCTCAATCGTGTTGTTTTCAATGATGGTATCAGGCGAACTCATCGTTAGAGAAACGCCTTCAGCTGAATTTCTAATCGTATTATCGTGAATATGGTTGTATGGACCTGATTCACTATGATTGCTCGGGAAGCCGCCGCCTGTATTGCCCAACCCAATACCGGCACCTATGCGTACTCCGACAATCGTGTTTCCGTACACTTCATTCAGGTACTCATTTTCTCCATGAAGGTCGATAGCGTCCAATGTCGTGCTGGAAAATTGATTATTTCTCACAACGTTATTATGAGAATAGTACTCAATAATGACTCCATGCCGCAAAGCAACCGTTCCATCAAAAAAATTGTTTTCCACCAAGGCGAACAGCGAATCATCATTCATACCGAAATGGTCGTCCTTCGGCTTTCCTTGGATGGATATTCCATAGCCCGATCCGCTTGGACCTATATCGGTAGCCTTGCGGAAGATGGAATTTCTCACTGTAACATCGCTAGCTTTACTGAGCCGTATACCCATTTGTTGGAATTTTTCGAAAATCACATTATCGATCACAATGTTATTTGGCCCGGGAGACGATGCATTCGCTTGATCGATATAAATTCCGGTCTTAGGACCGCCACTGGTAAGACTTAAAATGCCCGGGTCGGTCGAATACGTGTTGTTCCAAGTAGAAGTAATCGTTAAATTAGAGACGACAATATTATTTAGACTAAATATCAGTAGTACCCTACCGCTTCCTGCAGTAATGCCGGTACTTGTAACATGACCTGTGGCATTAGGAGGGACAAATCCGTTATCCATGTCTGAAAGCAAAACTGTACCTTCACGGCTTTCTCCTCTGAAATTCACCCCAGTCTTTAATCGGATATGGGAGTTTGCATCCGTAGGATGAGCAGAGAGTAATTTATACACGCCATTTGGCAAATAAACCTCATCCCCGGGTTGGGCATCGTCAACTGCTTTCTGGATGGCTGCCCGGTCATCGCTCACGCCATCTCCCTTTGCGCCATATGCCGCGTCTTTGACATTCAATGTTCTTCCCATTACTTGATTGGGTGTAGGCAGTAGATGTACCATACCATCTGGGTTATACAAACCCGCTTTCGATGGGCGTACGACTGTACTTGGAGTCACAGGAGTTCCTTGTGAATATGGAGCATTGACCAGACCGTTCGGATTAGGTGAATACAGATGCACTACGGTGTAACCGTTATAGTCTGTAGCGGAATTCCCGTTCCCAATAATCCTGACATAACGCGCATCCATGTCAGGTAGATCAAAGTTTTCCATCTGCAATGTAGTTCCGCTACTGTTTCCGTTATAAACGGTATGCCACGTTACAGCATCGTTGGAGGTTTGAACTTGAAAGAAGTAAGATTTTTCATTCCCTTTATAAAAGGCGATACCTATAAATCCAATGGATGAAATCTTACCCAGGTCGAATTGAATCCACTGGCCTTTCCCATCAGCTCCCCAACGCGTAGTTAAATCATCCTTAACATTTACTTGCTTATTTCCAGAAGCCGGATCTTGATCCCGTGTACCATCATAGCTACTGGCTGTGATTTGTGTATCACTTAAATCATATTTCATTTGCGGGGTAGCCGGAGCCTCATTGGAGTTCGCACTATGAATGCTGCTTACGTTTACGTCCTGAACTACATAAAAATAAGTCGTTCCATTCTGAAGATTTGTATCCGTGTAAGCGGCATCCGTAACATTAGATGCAACAATGCTGTAAGAACCATTAGACGTACTCGCTCTTTTCACCATATAGCTGACAGCGCCGGCTACAGGCTCCCACTGCAGCTTAGCTGATTTATATCCAGGGATGGCAGTTAAGTTTTTCGGTGCCTCTAGGGCCGGTGCTATATAAACAGGAACCTCAGATGAATTTGGGCTCTCTCCGTTCAAATTAAAAGCGGAAACCACATAATAATAGGGGCTGTTTATATTTAGTCCCGTGTCAATAAAACTTGTCAATGTGGGATATACCGTACCAACTACAGTGTTGGGGCCATATGGACCACCGCTTACTACGCTTCGTTTGATGTGATAGCCTGTTATTTGGCCTACTGAATTCCAAGATAAGGAAGCTTGTCCATCACCAGGCGTCCCATTGAATTGTGCTGGCGCAGCAGGTGGAGCTTGTGTAGAGGCCTGAGGTTTGACTTGGAGTTCGGAAGAAATCAACCCGTCGATGTAGGCTCCATTGTTAGCTTTGGCAACAGAACTTACAGCATAATAGTATTGGGTACCATTGGTGACGCTGCTATCTGTGTAAACCCCATCGGTGACGGTTGCAATGGTCGTATACGGACCACCGCTTGTTGTACTCCGCTTTACCGTGTATTGTTCCGCTCCAACCGCTCCAGACCAATTCAGATTAACCTGATTGTCCACAGATGCTACCGCAGTTAAGCCAGTAGGCGCATTAGGAAACACTTTCATAGCATGGAAGTTATCTATATAGGCTTCGATGGACGAAGTTGCATTAACTCCAACCTTAGTCGAAGCGGTCGTAATGCTGGTATCCGTAACTGTGAGAGTCGGTCCGCCGGTTATGGAGCCGATCAATCGAGAGCCTTTTACAAGCAGTGTTAAGGTATAATATTTATTAGGAGTAAAATTGGGAATAGGCTGCTGAGTTATAATTGCAGTAGTACTGCTGGTTCTTTTAAGAAGCTGCAAATTCCCACTTTTAATGACCAAACTGTAGTAATCGCTGTTGCTAGCCTGTCTTGCATCAATACCTACTTGACCCGAAGGGCTTGGGATTGTTCCTGTTGTCACTACTTTAATATCTGCCGATACTAAAACATCCGTTGCATCAAACACGTAACTTCCTGTTCCCCCAATAAATACGGTTGTGGATGATGTGCTTGGATTCGTTACTTTTAATGCTTTTGAAGCTCCATCTTGTACAATACCCCAAGGATTCGTACCGGAATTTGATTTCCAGCCGAATTGTGTGTCCCCATTGCCGCTTGTTCCAAACGTTGCTGCAGTCGTAAAGTTTTCAAAATCCTCAGACCATTCATTTGCAGTACTTAACGTAGCAGCTGACACCAACTGTATTGGCGGTATAAACATGATTAGCAGCGTCATACAGAGAAGAACACTTATGTTTTTTCTAATGAATTGTATACTCATTCCTAACACCCCTTTTGATCATTGATAAAATCGAACTAGTTTTTATGGAAAACGCTTTCAAATTCATTTGGAAAGTACTACTCCAAATTTCTATCCCCTCTCTAGAAAAAAGAAATACAACATTTTTTGCAAATAATTATCTTTTTTATATCACGTACAGAGCAATGGACATAGAACTTTTCCCATACTAAGTTGTGATATTTTTAGATACTCATATCCCCCTTCTAATTGAATATAGTTAGTAATGAGCATCATTTTTTGAGTTGACTGCTACGAAGCGAGAAGCTTTTTTTATATGTTAAAGGAGGTGTCCTCATGACAGAACCCCTATTTATCGTTTCCAAAGAGGATTGGTCCTTGCATCGCAAAGGATATCAGGATCAGACCAGGCACCAAGAGAAGGTGAAAGAAGCCATTAAACAGAATCTTCCCGATCTGGTTACCGACGAAAGCATTGTTATGTCCAATGGAAAACAGGTCGTGAAAGTACCTATTAAGAGCCTGGATGAATACCGATTCCGCTATAACTTCAGTAAAGGAAAACATGTTGGTCAGGGAGACGGGGACTCTCAGGTCGGAGACGTTTTGGGTACAGATCCACAGCCAGCCCAAGCCCCCGGGAAAGGTGAGGGTGCAGGCGATCAAGCCGGCGAGGATTACTATGAAGCGGAAGTGAGCATGGAGGAACTGCAAGCCATGTTGTTCTCTGAGCTGGAGCTGCCCAATTTGAAGAAAAAAGATAAGCGCAATATGACAACGACGGAAGTGATTTTCAACGATATCCGTAAAAAAGGGATTATGTCCAACATCGATAAGAAACGGACAATTCTGGAGAACATGCGGCGTAATTCACGCTCGAACTCCCCTGGGATCCATCATATCAGTCCCGATGACCTTCGTTTCAAAACGTGGGAAGAGATAGAGAAGCCTCACTCGAACGCGCTGATTATTGCGATGATGGATACCTCCGGTTCCATGGGTTCCTTTGAGAAATATATAGCCCGAAGCTTCTTTTTCTGGATGACGCGCTTCCTGCGCACGAAGTATGAGAATGTCGAGATTGTATTTATTGCTCATCATACTGAAGCTAAAGAGGTCACGGAGGAAGAGTTTTTCACCAAAGGCGAAAGTGGAGGTACGATTTGCTCCTCGGCTTACCAAGCAGCGATTGATATTATCGACAAAAGGTATCCACCGTCACAATTTAATATTTATCCATTTCATTTCTCCGACGGAGATAATTTGACATCAGATAACGAACGCTGTGTGAAGCTCATTACGCAGTTGATGGAGCGCTCCAACATGTTCGGTTACGGAGAGGTCAACCAGTACAATCGCAGCAGTACACTCATGTCCGCTTTCCGCCATATTCATGATCCTAAATTTCTTCATTATGTCATTCGTGAGAAAGGTGAAGTGTACAAAGCACTGAAAACCTTTTTTACCAAGCAGGAAGGAGTGGCTGTTCAGTGAGTAAATCCGACATTCAGCAGTCTCGAATACGCCATTGATGAAATAACGGAAATAGCGAAAGGGTTTGGACTTGATTTCTTCCCGATGAGGTATGAAATCTGCCCGGCCGAAATTATATACACCTTCGGTGCCTACGGGATGCCGACGCGTTACAGTCACTGGAGCTTCGGCAAAAATTTTCACCGTATGAAAACTCAGTATGATTTTGGCTTGAGCAAAATTTACGAATTGGTCATTAACTCTGACCCCTGTTATGCCTTCTTATTAGATGGGAATTCTCTCATTCAAAATAAGCTGATTGTCGCACACGTTCTTGCCCATTGTGATTTTTTCAAAAATAACGCTCGCTTCGCAAATACGAACCGCAATATGGTAGAAAGCATGTCCGCTACCGCCGAAAGAATTCGGCAATATGAACTCGAACATGGCATTGACGAAGTTGAGCAATTCATTGACGCCGTGCTAGCTATTCAAGAGCACATTGATCCTGTGTTAACCTTATCCTATCGACAGTCGCGTAAGCGTCAGGAAACCCATAAAGCCTCCACACCAAACGCCCGATCTGTAGCAACCTATGGATATGAGGATATATGGGATCTAGATGTTAAGAACAAACCTTCTGCACCTGAAAAAGAGGAAAACAAACGCTTTCCACCTCAACCTGAAAAAGATATTTTGCTTTTCATTGAGGAGAATGCCCCCTATATGGAAGATTGGCAGCGAGATATTCTGACGATGCTCCGCGATGAAATGCTCTATTTCTGGCCGCAGCTTGAAACGAAAATCATGAACGAAGGCTGGGCTTCCTACTGGCATCAACACATATTGCGCGAGCTGGATTTGACTGAAGAGGAAACGATTGAGTACTCCAAGCTCAACTCCTCGGTTGTAGTTCCATCTCGTCATACCTTAAATCCTTATTATCTTGGGCTTAAAATTTTTGAAGATATTGAGAAGCACTGGGATAATCCGACAGAAGAAGAAATAAGAAGGCATGGACGCAAGCCCGGAGATGGCCGGAATAAAATATTCGAGGTTCGCGAATACGAATCAGATACCTCTTTTATCCGAAATTATTTGAATAAACCGCTTGTGGAAGAACTCGATTTATATATATTTGAAAAGAAAGGTCCTGAGTGGAAGATTACGGATAAAACGTGGGAAAACACGCGGGATCAGCTCATTTACTCTAGAGTGAATGGTGGCTTCCCCTACATTGTTGTGGAAGATGGCGATTACCAGCGCAGCGGGGAATTGTATTTGAAGCACGCTTTTGAGGGGGTCGAACTTGACCTCAAGTACGTCGAGCGAACGCTCCCCTACATTTACAAGCTCTGGGGCAAATCCATTCATATGCATACCATCGTCGAGGATAAACCGGTTTTGTTCACTTTTGACGGGAAGAAGCATCATCGTCGTTTTCTGTAATACGAAGAGGCCACTTGAACGCATAGGTTCAAGCGGCCTCTATTTGCACCTGTTTTATATTCCCGAGCCTCGACAGAACTAGTGCTAATCCGACAACGATAATCGACGGACTTATTCGTTAATAGATGATATTCTTAACTCTCAGTTGTTATATTTATTTTTTTGATAGGAGATGAGTTGAAGTTGAGAATGAATATTTTATTTAACAAAACACCGATTTCTGTCAATTTCGTTGGAACGGACCACAAATTAATTCCCTCTCTGATCAACGCTCTTCGTTATAACAAATTTACAACGATGAACCTTGCTCAACCGTTGGAGCACGTTGATTTATTTAGTTCAGAAGCCATTTTATATGCCAAAGATGGGAATAAAGCAAGAATCCCAATTTTTTAATTACATATTTGTTACATACGCATAAAGATCTGACCAAAATTAGGGGCACAGAAAACAAAAAAATGAGATGGCAAGATTCTTGCCTTCTCATTTTTTTTGTTTTCTTTCGAAGGGAAAGTCACCCGATCTCTAGTTGGCGGAACGTCGATGCGTTATTTCGGGAAATCTGTGCGTGAAATAGAATAAGAGGAACGTGAGTGCGCTATTTGATCTATATGAGCGATCCGGAGGCAAAAAAACGTGAAATAACACATCGTCGTTCCTCTTCCTCAGGATTTCGGCTGTTTTCGCCCAAATAGTGCATCTACGTTCCCTCGATAAGTTTTGGTTACCAAAGCAAAGCAAACCATAGCACATTACAGTTATGGGCAAAGAGTCATAACTTCCAAAAACACCTTTTAGCATAGCCTCTTCTAAACAAGCTTAAACTAGCAACAGTTGCGGCATGGTCACTCCAATGTATCTAAACCTTAGCGTGAAGTTTGATAACCGCATGAATCGCCGTCATAATTTCACGTTCAACCGCTTGAGCAACTACATCGGTATGAGGGTTGTAGACTTCTCTCAAATCAGCGTCGGCGTAACCGTCTAGCGCAACAATCGCACCCGCACGCACGCCACGCAATGAAGCGATCACATAGAGCGCTGCGATTTCCATCTCAACGGCAAGAGCTCCGGCTTGCTTGTACTTGCGGTGCGGAAATTCCTCGACACCTTGGAAGAAGGCATCCAAGGTCACGGTAATCCCTTTGCGCACAAGACCATCCGTCTCTGATGCGGCTTCGTACAACGCCTGCACGACATCCAAGTCAGCAACTGCTGGGAAGCCATGCGGAACCAGCTGGCGGGTTAAGCCCTCTTCCCTCACAGCTGCCGTACTGACGACTAAGCTGCCTGGCGGCACATCAGCGGAATACGAGCCTGCTGTGCCAACGCGAATCAGTGTCTTTACGCCGCCTTTGATCAGTTCCTCGAAGCAAACGGCTGCTCCTGGCGAGCCAACGCCATGGCTGACAACCGTAATCGGAACGCCTTGGAATTCACCGACAAACGTGCGATATTCACGGCTGAAGGCGAGTTCTTTGCTTTGCTCGAGCTTGCTGGCTATGACTTCCGCGCGAAAAGGGTCACCGCATACGATCGCGTAGGGTGATAAATCCTCTGAATGAACCTGTAAAATTGGCAATATCATGTCAATCAAACTCCTTCTTTTCCCATTCATCTTCAGGAATCGGAATCGCTTCCCCCGAGAAGCGCTGCTCTTGGAATGGATCAGCCACATTATGGAAGCCATTTTGTTCCCAGAAGCCCTCACGGTCAGCTGTCATAAATTCGACGCCTCGAATCCATTTCGGACTTTTCCAAAAATACAGATGAGGTACAATCAACCGTAGAGGCCAACCATGTTTCGGCGTCAGCGGCTTCCCATCATATTTCAAAGCCAACAAAACGTGATCGCCCATCAGATCCTCGAGCGGAACGTTCGTTTCATACTCGTTGTCGGCATGCAGCATGACGAACTTACCTTGCGGCTTGATATCCAGCAGGCGAAGAAAATCGCGAAATAGAATCCCTTCCCAGGCTGTATCAAGCTTAGACCAACGGGTTACGCAGTGAATATCGCACAGGACTTGCGTTTGAGGCATCGCCAACAATTGTTCGTATGTGACAACTCTTTCCTCTTCGACCTCGCCAAACACTCGCAATGTCCACTCCGCCATGTCGTATTCCGGCACTTCTCCTTCATGCAAAATCGGAAACCGGTCTGTCAAAACCTGTCCCGGCGGGACTCGGTCTGACATGGAGGCACCTACGGAGGGAACCTTCATTTTTCTAATTCGATCAGCTTTGGTGTCTTTTGCCATCTGTTATTATCTCCTTTTAGCAGCCTAGCGCGAGCTTCCGTTAGCTTTCTGAGCATCTGCCATGTAGCTGCTCTTTCTAAAAAAGAGCATCGCGAGCAGCGTCACAATATAAGGAAGCATTTGTGTAAAATGAGTCGGCAGCGAGAAGCCCTGCAGCCTGATACTGAATGCATCCATCAGTCCGAATAGCAGACTTGATGCCATGACGCCAAGCGGATTGGCTTGTCCTAACATCGTTGCGACCAGCGCAATAAAGCCTCTTCCCGCCGTCATGCCTTCGGTAAACATCGTGACTTGACCTAGTGAAAGCTGAGCGCCTGCCAACCCGCAAAGCAAGCCGCAAATTAACACGGCCAAATACTGCATACGGTTCACTTTAATGCCTATGCTTTTCGCTGCAACAGGGTTTTCACCCACGGCCAGCAAACGGAAGCCAAGGACTGATTTAAACATAAAATACTGCAAGCCAAGCACCAGTACAAAGGCCAAGTAAACAAGCGGGGAATGGCCCGATATAATACCGCCGATTACAGGAATATCTTGTACAAAAGGAATGTTCCACTTTGGCAGCCCCATCATATTTTTATCGTAGAAGGCGCCTTTCACATGGAAAATGGCTTTTAGGCAAAACGCTGTTAAGCCAAGCGCCAGAAAATTAAATGAAATACCAACGACGATGACGTTCGCTTGCAAATGGATGCTAATATACGCAAATGCGAGTGAAAATAACATCGTCACCGCTATCGCAATCAAGACTGCTAGATAGACATTGCCGGAATAATGATTGCCTACAATTGCAGAGAACGCACCTACAAGCACGAAGCCTTCCAAACCAACATTAAACAACCCAACTCTTGAGCAGATTGCACCGCCGAGCGCAGCGAGGAGAATCGGAGCAACCATCCGAATCATGGAATTAAATAACGAAACATCAAGAAGATGCTGCACCGCTTCCTCCTCCTTTCTTACGTTTCCATAGGGTATAACTGAACCTAGCCGTGACGAACAAGATCAAGAGAGACTGAATGACACTTGATATCTCGAGGGGAATGCTCGTATTACGTTCAACACCCATACCGCCTGTCTGCAGTGCGGCCAGAAGGACTGCGGCAACCGTCGTACCGAGCGGATGTGCGCCAGATAGCAGTGTAGCCATAATCCCGGACCAAGCGAACCCCGGATTCGTTATCATGCCGTCCGTATAGCGATACTGCATGCCTAGCACTTCTACAGCGCCTGCAAGACCAGCAAAGCCACCACTCGCGAACATGCTCGCGAGCATTAATTTCCCGCGGTTTACGCCTCCATAAGCGGCAAACAGCGGATTGTAGCCAAGCATGCGGATCTCGTAACCGGCAGCACTGTATTTAATAAACAAAAATAAGAGAATCGCTAAAACGATGGCAATGATGAAGCCCGCATGCATGCTCATCCCTTGGAAAAGCTTGGGCAGCCAAATGCTTTTATCAACCATCATCGTTTGTGCGAGTGCAGTCTGATCCTGTTTTATCCTTGAGCGGATAGGCGACCAAATAGCCTGCAAACAAAGCTGCAATATAATTGAGCAAGAGTGTGGTGACAATCAAATTCATTTTAAATCGCGCGTCAAGCCAACCAGCTAAGGCTGACCATATGCCGCCGACTGCAATACCGCCTAGAAGCGCAGCGAATAATTTAAAAAGCGCAGGTCCAGGAAAATAGAGCGCAATCATCGCGCTGGTTAAAGCACCAAGGATCATTTGACCTTCCGAACCCATGTTGAAAAATCCGGCGCGGAAGGCTATTGAAACGCCTAATCCAACTAATATAAGCGGTGTCGCGCGCGTCAATGTATTGGTAAAAAAGTAAAAATTACCGAAGGCGCCTTTCCACATTTGTGCGTATGTGTCCGAAATGGAACCGCCAATCAAGACGATGGCAATGGCCCCGCCCAGTAAACCGATGCATACCGCAATAAGAGGCTGCAGCAGTGCGCCAATGTTTCCTTTCCAATTAAGCATGGGAATGACCTCCTGCCATCAACAGACTGATTTGCTCCTCAGTCGCATGCTGCGCTGACAGCTCTCCCGCAATTCGTCCTTCATACATCACGATAATGCGATCAGAAAGCTTAAGAATCTCCGTCAATTCCGAAGATACCAATAGAATCGCACCTTGCTCATCGCGTTTTTTCAACAGCTCATCATGGATCACTTCCATCGCCCCAACATCCACGCCACGCGTGGGTTCAGCTGCAATAAGGAACGGTTGTTTTTGGGCTATTTCTCTGGCTACAATCAGTTTCTGAAGATTGCCTCCAGACAGGAATTTGACTTTCGTATCCTGGGAACCCGTTTTAATCTGGAATTGCTGGATGAAGCCGTCAACCATATTTCGCAGCGACTTGCCTTGCAAAAATCCGTTACGCCGATGCGTTCTGTGATGTCCCATTGTACCGTTTTCAAGTACGCTGCCTTCCTTGGCAGCCCCCCATTGGTAACGATCCTCAGGAATATGCGAAAGCCCGCTCTCTCTGATCTCACGAACCAAACGGCCTGTAATGTCCTTGCCCATTAAACGAATGTGACCTTGATCAATCGACTGGAGTCCTGTAATGCTTTGAATCAGCTCAGACTGTCCGTTTCCGGAAATGCCAGCGACGCCCAAGATCTCACCAGCCTTCACCTCAAGACTGATACGATCCAATACAGGCTTTCCTTTCTTGCCTTGTATGGTAATCTCTTTCACTTCGAGAACCGTTTCACCAAGTCTAGCGGCACTTTTGCTCGTTTGCACCAGTTCTCTTCCTACCATTAATTTAGAAAGTTCTTCTGCGTTAGTTGCCGAAGTATTTACTGTTCCTCTGATTTTACCGTCTCGAAGCACCGTAACTCGGTCCGCAACTTCCATGACCTCATGTAATTTGTGCGTGATGACAATGAAGCTTTTACCCTGACTCGCTAAGCTCTTCATAATGACAAGCAGTTCCTTCGCTTCCAGCGGTGTCAAAACGCCAGTCGGCTCGTCCAAAATAATGATATCCGCACCTTGATAGAGCACCTTTAGAATCTCAACACGCTGTTGTAGTCCTAGCGGAAGATCAGCCACTTTCCTGAGTGGATCAATGGGTAACCGGTACATGTCACACAATGCCTTAACTTGCTGCGCAGCTTTCTTGCGGTCGAACTTCACGCCGACTTGCGGTTCATTGCCGATGACAATATTTTCAGCCACTGTAAAAGAAGGGAACAGCATGAAATGCTGATGCACCATCCCAATGCCATGACGAATCGCATCCGTTGGATTCACGAACTGGACTTTTCTTCCGCGTAAAAGAATCGCTCCCGACGTTGGCTGTTCCATGCCGTAAAGGATGCGCATCAGGGTTGTTTTACCTGCCCCATTCTCGCCGACTAGCGCATGGATTTCACCTTCGCGCAGTGAGAAATCTACGTTGGAGTTAGCTGTCAAGCTTCCATAGGTTTTGGTAATTTGGTTCATTTGAAGCAGCATAACGGGTTTCGCACTCCTTTCCTAGAAATGCGGAAACTGTCTACGTCGCCGTAAACAGTTTCCGGGGTTATATGATGTTTGTAAGGACTTACGACTATTTCAGAGGATTCGGAACCGTAACTTTGCCAGCTACGATATCGTCTTTGATGGCTTTCACTTTATTCACAACGTCTTGTCCAATAAATGGACTTAGTTTGGATTTGCTTTCTTTTGTTACAAAAGTAAGGCCTACTCCGTCTTCTTTCAAGCCGTAATCCATAGCGCCAAATTTAAAGGTTCCATTTACGAAATCTTTCACGGTTTGGTAAGCTACGCTGTCTGTACCTTTCAATTGAGAGAGAACGATGTGCTCAGGGTCTGTCACCGTACGGTCGATATCTTGACCAGATGTGTAGAAGCCCTTTTCCTTAGCTGCTTCGAATACGCCCAAATCACCAACAGCTGAAGCCGCTGCGATGAAATCTGCTCCTTGAGAGAATTGCGTCAATGCCAGCTCTTTCGCTTTTGCTGGATCTGTGAAGCTTCCTACATAATTAACGATGAATTTGGCATTCGGATTCGTTGATTTCAAACCTTCTTGGAAACCGACTGTGTATTTTTTGATCAAAGGAATATCAACTGCTGCCACCATACCGACAACATTTTTCTTAGTTGCAAGGCCTGCGGCCGCACCAAGCAAGTAAGCTGCCTCATGTTCACGGAATACTACGCTTCTAACGTTCGGTAAATCTACAACTGTATCAATAATAGCAAAAGATTTCTTCGGATTTTCAGCAGCTACCTTTTTCAAAGCATCCTCGGATTCAAAGGAGCTGGTAATAATAAGATCATAATTGTCTGCAACTGCAGCACGCAGGTTTTGTTCAATCGCGCTGGCATCCGTAGATTCTACCGTTTTTACATCTACGCCGAATTCTTTACCAGCTTTTTTAACACCCTCATCCTCTTGAGCAAAGAAAGGGTTCACACCAATTTTTTCTGGTGTTATTAGAATGATTTTTTTGGATGATTTGGTTTCAGGCGCTTTTGTTGCTTCTGCAGCTTTCGTAGCTGCCGGAGCTGCTGTATCATTTTTAGCGGTGCCGCAGCCAGTCAGCATTAATGTAACGGCGAAAATAGACAATAACGTTTTTTTCATGTGTGGTTCTCCCCTTTTGATCTGTTTTTATTAAATATTTTTTTATCCTATTCGACAAAGTGCGACTTTTCAACTAAGACTGATAGTAGTGGATTCCCTAAGTCATGTCAAGAATAAAAACGACAACCATTATATATTGACACCTATAGGCCTAGCTGATATATTTCAATAAACCATACTATTCCTATATGAATAAAAAAAAGGAGGTGCTTTCATCTTATGAAACCATTGAAATCCCGCAAGCCCCTGCAAGTAGCTGTATTAACAGCCGTTCTTTTCTCCTCTGTGAGCACCTTAAGCAGTGCCGCTGAAGCGAGTGATTCCGCAGTCTCTTACAAGCAGTTCTTGAAAGATCAGTATGCCATCAGCTTGTCAGACTCCTTATCAAAAGGCGATTTCGTTGTCGCAGTTAACCGCGTCTTGAATGCCGAAGCCAAAGATCAGACCAATGCATTCACAGACTTGCAGAAGGACAGCCCTTATTATAAAGCTGCGCTTGCTTTGCACGAGAAAGGCATTCTATCCGAAGGCAAGCTGCAGGGTGATCAGCCGCTTACCCAGCTGCAAGCCACTTTCATAGCGTTAAAAGCCGCAGGCTTAAAAGAACTCGCCTATACCTATTCCAAGGATAAAATCAAAGCCGCCCTGGCTAAAGTACATATCGATTACGATCAAAACAATCAATTAACGCTGCAAGCTGCTCAGGAGCTGGCCGCCGCTATTGATACAGGCCTTGTCTCCTCCGATTTCGAAGCGGATGCTGCTGCTAGCCAAAGCTTTGCTGGCGAACTGCTTGGTAAGATACTTACTTTCCAAGGACATTACAAGCACTACATTGGAACGACTTCCGATGATGATATTTTCCGCAAAATTAACGACACCTGGCGTACGGAGGATCTTATTTCATCAACAGATTTGCGTGCTGTCTTCGATGAAGCCTTGAAAAAGAATCTCGTTACCGGCTACAACTTGAAGGATTCTCGATTCGATGCGAACTTTGATCCAACGCGCTCTCTCACCTATGGACATTCTGACATTACGCATGCGATTCAGTTAATCGGACTGCTGCGCAGCGAGAACATCCAGGCGAAAGTACAACTGGAGCCCAAAACGTCTGCCTTCATCTATTTGAAGGAATGGGGCGAGCCCACACAATCCGATGATTATCAAGTCGTCCAAATCGAGAATGGCAATTTCATCGCCTACGCCAAGGAATACGACATTGAGTTCGAATTCGATAACGCCGAGCAAAAGAATAAGTTCCAGCAGGTCATTTTCCAATATGCTAAAAAGAACAGTAAAGACGAGACAGGACTTATTTATTCTTCCTGGTGGCAGCCGCTCTACTATTCATTAACCGATGTGAAAGACTACAAAGTAATTACGAATAATAAAGTCAGCAAAGGCCATTATTATGCACAGTCCTTCTCTCTCAGCGATAAATCTAGCGATGTCGTTACTGGCTTAAAGAAAATCAACGCCAGCTTGAACGTCGATTCTTATAAGTTCTGGGTAGACGAACCTTTCTATAATTATTTACTAGGCGATTTTAAATAAAAAGACAGTTGGACGGGATCCATGAACTGCGACCCGAAAGATGGACACTTTGAAAAAAGTGACCTCTTTCGGGTCTTTTGACGTTTATAGAAAGTACAGGCCTGTTGATTATCCACAAAATGGTAGGAAAAAAGGTCGCTCATTCGGTTAACTGTTTGTACCCCTACAAACATCCGAAAGAAGGCGACCTCATGAAAAAGTTTACTATGTTCTCGAACTTTCTGCAAACAATTATACCGAAAGAAGAAGTGCTTCCCCTCATCAAAGAGGCTGGATATGTTGACTCTGCACGGAAATTCACAGTTTATGATCTCTTTCTTTTTTATCCCAAGATGTTGTATTTTTTACAATAATTCACACGCTAAAAGGCTATTTTGCAACTTGAAGTGGCGAGATTTAGGCATAAATTGTTGCACTTTCTACAACATCATTCAACAGCTAATATGAATTCAATCATCTAGCAACCTAAATTCTGCCTATATGACGAGGATCCCGATTTAAGACAAATCTATGTGGAGTAATATTGGTCGAATGAATCGATGGTCTCCAAACTACAATTTTTACTTGCAAAATAGCCTTTTGGCGTCTGAATTGTTGTAGAAACTACAACATTGGTAATCACGGTAGCCCATCGAGACTTGCTTAACGAATTTTGACACCCTCTGAGCGCTCTGAATTCATTATATCGAATTAGAAATCGTTCTCATTGGACATTAAAAAAGATGACTCCCGGCGATTACCGAATACAGGAGCCCTCTTTAATAGCTTAAACTAGGGTCTTTCTTTTACGTGTCCAGGAATGGGGTCATAGTCCATAGCTTCCCGCTCAACTGTTTTATATTTATAAGCATATTTCGAATTTCATATTCATAGACTCATAGAAAGGATCTGATTTAAGAGAATAGGAGCAGTTGCCCCATGTACATGTTACGACTTGTAAAAATGAAAGCAGCTTACCTACTTATCTATCTCCTTATAATGATAACTAGTTTTATATGGACGATCATCTGGGGAACCCATGTCGCGGTGAAACCACCGCCGAAACTCCCTGTTTCCGAATATAGCATCCATCAAGCCAGCAATGGCGTTACGCTCCATAGCATTCGGACTCCACCACAGAACATAGGGCTGAAAGCAATTACAGGCAATGTGACTGAAAGGCAGGAAAACGGGATTAACGGCGGGTTTTTCTGGCAGGGTTATCTCCTTAGCATTGCTGTCATTAATGATCGTCCTGTCAAAGGGGAACCCGGTGATTACGGCTCTGGCTGGTTTAATATTGATCGCAAGCGGGGAACGCTCGTATGGGATGAGAAGGCTCAAACCTTCACCATTCAAGTCGTTGAACATGCGGACGAGCTGAGGGTGATGGATCGCGCTCATTATTGGGCACAGGGAGGCGTGAGCATGGGGCTTACGAATCCAGAGGGATGGGCGGAACAAGCGATATCGGAAGAGATGCCCGTCATTAACGAGAAACGCATGCGATCAGGTATCGTCTACGACAGAAATAACAACGTTTATCTAGTCGTAGCTCCAACGCCGTGCACCGGAGAGGAGTTCCGCACAGCCGTCCAAGAGCAGGTTGGCAATGGACAGCTGGTTGATGGGCTGTTCCTGGACGGCGACGGTTCCTCCCAGCTCAAAGTCGCCAATTACTTGCTCCCCGGCGATCATCGCGAGGTGTATCAGATGATTGCGTTGTTGAATTGAAGCGAGAAGGGGCGATCGCATGGTGCGACAACTACCCTTGATGCTCATGAATCAAATCCATCTTCAGCTTCCACAGTGCCGCGCTTAAATTCACACGATAAACCTCCGGATTAAGCTTGCGCAAATATTGCGGCCAAAATGACTGCTTCTGCTGCGTATGGTAATCCCGAATTTCGTCCAACGTAGGCTCCTCATAGACAAGCTTTCCTTGGAGAAATATGGGGTGGAGCAGTGGAACTGCTTCATAGTCATCAATAAATTTGTAGATATACGGGTGGATGGGATCGAACAGCTTGATTCGTTCACCCTTCTTGATATCGACTTCATGCTGAAGAGCCAGATAGTCGGCTTCCGCTTTGCCTGTCTTTTTGTTTATGATCCGGTAGGCTTCCTTGAAGCCCGGATTGGTTACTTTCTCGGGATTGCCCGAGATCTTAATGACCGGCACGAATTCGCCGTTCTTCTCGCGGGCAACCAGCTTGTAAACACCGCCCAGCGCGGGTTGATCAGCTGCGGTAATGAGCTGGGTACCGACGCCCCAGACGTCGATCTTGGCATCTTGGGCTTTCAGCCCCTCGATGATGTTCTCATCCAAATCATTGGATGCGACAATCTTCACCTCGGGAAAGCCCGCTTCATCCAGCATGTGCCTAGCCTGCTGGGATAAATACGCCAAATCGCCGCTATCCAGGCGAATGGCGTTCATGCTCTTGCCGCGGCTTTGCAGCAGACGCGCCGTCTTGATCGCGTTCGGTACGCCGCTGCGCAGCGTATCGTACGTGTCCACGAGCAGCGTCACTTGCTCCGGCAGCGCCTCAGCATAAGCACGGAAGGCTTCCTCTTCCGTGTCGTGGGCCTGCACCCATGCGTGCGCATGCGTGCCTTTGGTCGGGATGCCGAACAGCATCCCGGCTCTGAGGTTGGATGTCGCATGGAACCCTGCGACATAGGCCGCTCTTGCGCCCCAGATTGCGGCGTCAGCCTCTTGGGCGCGTCTAGTGCCGAACTCGAGCAGCACATCGCGCGGAGCAACTTGTTTGATCCGCGAAGCTTTCGTCGCGACAAGCGTCTGGTAGTTCACAAAGTTGAGAATCGCCGTCTCAACCAGCTGCGCTTCGAACATGCTCGCCACTACGCGTACGAGCGGCTCATTCGGGAATACAAGTGTGCCTTCCGGCACAGCTTGTAAATCTCCTCCGAATTTAAACGCGCGGAGCGCCTCCAGGAAATCCTCCCGATAATTCTCTTCCTGTGTCCGCAAGTAGGCGATCTCCTCATCGCCAAAATGCAGATTTTGAATGTATTGAATCACCCGCTCTAAACCAGCGAAGACCGCATATCCGCTCCCAAAAGGCAGCTTACGGAAGTATACTTCGAAAACAGCTTTCTGCTTATAAGTGCCCTGAAGCCAATGTGCATACATCATATTAATTTGGTATTTGTCTGTGTGAAGCGTCAAGTTTTCGTATTTCATAGGATTCATCCTTTCCACCAATTGTCATAGCACGTTACTGGACCTCTGCGTTTATGTTCGGTAACAGCGTAGCGCTCCTCAATCTTCTGCACAGCAGAAGCGAGCAGGGGGCTTCCTTCCAAGTAGTCATCCAACTGATCGTATGTGAGTCCCAGTGCTTCTTCATCCGGAAGACCTGGTTTTAAATCTTCCAAATCTGCCGTAGGCTTTTTCAAATACAAATGCTCAGGGCATCCTAACTGCTTCAGCAGCAGCTTGCCTTGCCGCTTATTAAGGCCATAGATCGGAGCCGCATCGCATGCACCATCTCCATGTTTTGTGAAAAATCCGGTAATCGCCTCAGCCGCATGATCCGTACCCAAAACAAGCAATTGATAGTGCGCGGCCAAATCATATTGCACCTTCATACGCTCGCGAGCCTTCACATTCCCTTTGTGAAAATCACTCAAGACCTCTCCCGTAGCTTCGGCAAATTGCCGTACGGATGCATCCACAGCTGATTGTATATTGACCGTAATAACACGGCTAGGCTGAATAAAGTCAATCGCCGCCTGTGCATCTGCTTCATCTTTTTGGATGCCGTAAGGCAGCCTTACAGCCACGAATTGAAAGGTTTCAGTGCCGCCTTCAGCATTCAGCTCTTGGATAGCTATTTGGGCCAGCTTACCAGTTAATGTGGAATCTTGACCTCCAGAAAGCCCGAGCACGTAGCCTTTGGCTCCTGTATGAACCAGATAGTCCTTGAGGAACTGTACTCGGCGCTTGATTTCGTAGGCCACGTCGATGCTTTCCTGCACAAACAATGAAGCTTGAATCGTTTCCTGTCTAAGATTCCTCAATTACACCATCTCCTCATTCTCTGTGAATTTTGTCCAATTCATACCATTGCTGCCATCGCAGCTGCCACTTTTAACCACGAACGACTTTCGCCCCTAATGTATGTTGAAAATGCTGCAAGGCCCATTCATGCCCCGTCTGATTAAAACTAGCGACTGCATCTTCATGAATAACAATTTCAAAGCCTTTGTTGTAAGCATCCACCGCTGTATGCAGAACACAAATATCTGTGCAAACGCCAACCAAATGCAGCTCATGAATGCCTCTTGCCCTTAAATTAAGCTCCAACTCGGTGCCACAGAAGGCGCTGTATCTTGTTTTGTCCATCCAATAAATCTCGCTCTCATTATGCTCATATACAGTTTTCAACCTTCCATATAAATCGCGACCCGCCGTGCCTCGAATATTATGTGGAGGAAACAACTTCGTCTCTGGATGGAAAGGGTCTTGTTCATCGTGGAGATCAACGGCCATAACCACAAAGTCCATCTGGGCCAAAAATTGCTCTGTAATTTCACAAATTCTCGCTTCAATCAGAGCGCCGGGTTCCCCACAAGGAAGCTTCCCAACAACAAAATCCACCGTATAATCAATGATTATAAGAGCTCTCATCCTAAACACTCCTTCATATTGTGTATTTGATAGTATTATTAAGACAATATCAAAAAGGAAAAGAGAGGCCTAGCTGTAAATAGACAGCTGAGGCACATAATCGGTAAATCGGTATAACTGAGCAGCTCGCTGGGAGTAACGGTTAGACATCTTGCCCTGTCCTTGATGATCCAGCACCTCTTCGATAATCCCTTTGCGACTTTGGGTCGATGTAATTTTACGAATAAAATTCCGTTCCTCGAAGGTCGGAACGACCGTTTGAATGACTTGATACAGCTCACTCATCGTGAATTCCTCGGACAGGAACTCTCTGGCAATCGTCGTCATCAGCATCTTCTGCTGAATTTGAGCAAGTGCATCTCTCATGATGATTTCATGATCAAAAGCGAGATCCATTGCCAGCGCCTCATCGATAGGGAAGAGGCGAACGTCAGCTGCATCATCAGCGGCTTGACGTTTCTCGAGATAACGTTCGTGCACGAGTGCGAAGAAAGCGTGCGAGATCATCCACCCCCGTGGATCGCGCTGCGGCGTACTATACACATTGAAATATTCAATGTGCACGTCCGAAACCCCCGTCTCCTCCGTTAGCTCGCGTCGGGCGCTCTCTTGAATCGTTTCGGTTTCCATCGAGAACCCACCCGGAAGCGCCCACTGGCCTTCGAATGGCCATTGCTTTCTTTGAATCAGTAACACTTGCAGTCCCCGAGTAGGAAGCGACTTCTTCACTGATCCTTTTCCTTCCGAGGTAATCGTAAAGATGACGATATCCGTAGGCGCGCCGTCAGGTGTGCGGTATTTACTCGCTTGGTAGTTGGTTTCATTCTCGAATGGCATGTTCATTTCATCACCTGTTTAGTCGCATTTCTTTTATATTGTCAATTTGATAATTTCATTATGACATAATTAAAATTCTTTTGCAATAGGAATTCGGCGGTTGGTCTGCAGTTTACTTCTCTATCACAATCAAACACGTGCTATCCGGCAGCGGAACCGCGTTTCCATCTTGATCCATGATCCTTACTTTATCCGCCAATGCGTCCGTATACCCTTCCTGGAGGAAGTGTTTGTTCTCTACAATTTTGACCTCATTACCTAATGTATCCAGGATGAACGCCGTAAACTCGCTTGGGGTAAAGTAACCGAATTGCTCTTGCACTTCATGCACATAAGCTTCCTCACCCCATGTATATGTATAAAGGAATTCCATCGCATCATTCACGGGCATGATGACCTCATCCACAGCAACGACCTCATACTCAATTGATCGCCCTGCGAAATCCTTCGCATACCGCTGCAGCCAAGCCATCGTCCCTTCTTGTAGAAAGCGAATGGTCCGCTTCTGCTCGGCAGGTTCCGTCATAATACCATCGCGGATAACGATTCGGCCTCCGGGTGCTAGTACATCGAAAGCGCTTCGCAGCGCCGCAGCAACAGTAGCATGGTTGAACTTCTTTCCGCCAAAAGGGATGTAGGAATATAATTCATGCAGGATCGATGAGAAAATAACTGTATCGATGGAGCCCGGCTCTACATACTGCTTGAGATCAAGTGCATCCCCCTTCATGACGTCCCATCGATGCCCCTCCAGTTGCTTTTTGCGTTCCAGCGCTTCAATTACATTCGACGAAATGTCGATCCCAATCGGATGCTTGTCCGGTAAATACTGCTCGATGAGATCCAGCATAACCCCGCCGCCAGGTCCGATATCGACGACCCGCTTCCCAACAACGTAATCCAGCATCATCTTCTTATAGTCAGCCGTTTGGTTCATCGTGGCTAAGTATTCTTCTTCATTATGAAACCGGTCATAGGCATCTCTGCGCAATTCGAACAGATCGAACAGAAGCAGAACCGCCTTTTCATATAGTGGAGATTTCTCGGCTTCTACACAAAATTCAATCAGCTTCTCAGCAGCAGGAGAAAATTGAAAGTTAAAGAATATCGTGTCCGGGAGCAGCGGCTTTCGATCCATGAGGTGCTTCAGATGGGCATTGCCCCACATAGCATCGGATTTGAACTTTTGAGATGATTCACTCGGATCCTTCATCAAATCAATCCAAGTAAGCTCACCCAAATATTTCTCAATCATCCTCTTCTTATATACGTTTACCTTTTTGCTGCCCTTGTAATCGTAATACATCGTATTCATCAAGGGTTCGAAGCTAATGTGTTGAATGGAATCCGCTTGACCCATTGAAAACTGAATAATCAGGAATACTTTCACCATTTGCTCCAGAGAAAATTCTTGTAGTGCCGCTTCCACAAACCACAGAGTTCTACCATCCATAAATGCCGTCAATCCTTCTAATGGAACTTCCTCAAGCAGCTTCCCATATTCAGCGTCGAAATTTTCTCCCTTTTGAATCGTGTTTCCCCGTAGTCTGGCAAGGCGATCCTTTATGGCAGGCTCTTTTTTCAAAGAATCGGATATGATCTGCTCAATCATTGACTCCACTTCATTACGAACAGAATGCCAGAGTTCTTCTGAGACACCTGCAATAATGCATTGATTTAGCGGCAAGAGCAAGCCTCTTAATTCATCAGCTGTAAGCAAATTATCCTTCATCAAATGAATTAAAGGTGCATGTTCTTTAAATGGAACTTCGCCACGGATCGTTTGGCCAATTAGCCCATGTGTGTAGATTAACGTATGTATGACAGTTGACTTATCGCTTGTATCTCCTTTATCGAGCTTAAATAACTGCGCTGAACCTAGGTTATGGACGGAAAGATGAATACCTGCTTCTTGCCACTTGAAACGGTCTCTTGAAGTACCACCCTTCGCTACTTCAGACCAAATCAACACCTCTTCTAGTAAATCTTTCTTCCAAAAGGACAACGCTAGCCCGTCCAAAATGTGCAAAGTCCGCTCAACATAATCTAGCACAGGGTTCGCCTGTGCCAGCTCCTGGATCGACTGAATCCGCTCGAAGTTAACGATGCGCTCCTCCGCCGAAACGATATAAGTTAACCATTTAGGTTGGTCTGCGGCATTTGTGTCCCCTGCCCGATACCTTTTTATTAATTCTAATGAACTTAACATGCAGGTATATATCCTCCCATTCCTACCAATCACTTTATGACTAGTATAAACCAACCTCATGGCAATCTCACGTTTACTATCACACTACGATTTCATTGTTGATCGGCATATAGATTCGCGTAATTGACTAGGATGGTCATAAAGCCCAATACGACAAATGAAAAAAAGGCCATTATATCCAAATGATAGACGTTGGGAACAACAATAAAAACAGCACCAATAATAAAACAAAACCAATTTTGCCAAACCTTTTTACCCGTTTTTCCAAGGGCCAATAGAGAACCTACGAATTGCAAGCTGCCAAGCAGAGCGCAAGTGTAGAGTGCATTCGTATGAGCTTCAAATCCGAACACCCAGGGACTTACCACAAACCAAAGACCCATACAAGCGGACAATAAGTTTTTCCAATACATCGCTTGCTTCCACCTCCTACATGACGATATGTAACAGTATATGCAAACGCTTTCAATATTGTGAATGGAAAAGCCTCCAGCTCACCCAAATAAATAGGCAGCAAGAGGCTTATGTTTCTAAATGTCTTATTGTTCAATATGAATGGCGCCTGCATCGCCTGTTTTCACATCAGCATGCAGGATGTCCGTTACGAATTTCAAAGGTACATATAGCGTGTCTTTAAGAATAACTGGAGCTGTCCCTAGCGTAACCGGAGTCATTTTCGCATAGAAATAGCTGTCGCTGCCTACGGAAACATTCGTCCACCCAGCACCTTTTGTCAATTCGGCCGCGTACTTTTCTTGATTCCATTTCACTTCGTAGCCAAGTCCTTCTGCTACTTTACGTATAGGCACCAGACTCACGCCTTCGGCATTGGTTAGGCTATCGCTCCCCGCTAAATCTAGCTTCATTTTTTCAACAGGCTTAGGCGCAACGGGTTTTGTTGTCATTGTCCATTTCTCAGGCAAGTTAAAACGGAATTCCGGAGTGCCTGTGGAGCCCGGAGCAATCGAATATTTCGGGAACACGATAACCGCTTCGCCTTTTTCCACATAAAAGTTTTGCTCTTCGCTGATGCCTTTAAAATCATCTTTGAAATAACTCTCTGGTTTTTCATTGATTTTGGCCTGAATTCCGGCATTGACATTCTCCTTGAAGTGATCACCAAGCAGATCCTGCAAAGTAACACGCTGCCCTTGTTCACTATTTAGCACATTGTACGTATCCACGCGAGGCATACCTGTACCGCCTGTTGCAGCATACGTCGTGACTTCAAGTGAGATAACACCTGCCGGGTTGCTCGAACCATCCGATTTCAACACATAATTAATCGTCAGCTCGTAGGGGCGATAAGTGAAACCATTTGTTTTGGCATCAGCAGCGGCTTGAGCAGCCTCTTTCTCCCAATTCGCCAAATCTTTGTTCGCTTGGGATAAAATGAGGTCATTTGTTTGCTCTTGATACTTCGTATCCAACATGCCTGAAAGCTGCGGCACTTTGATATTGGTTTTTAGATCCTGCGTTTTAGACGTAAGATTTACTTCTTTCACTTGCACTGGAAAAGTTGACTCAGATGCAGCGGGTGCAAGAATTGGAACTACGGTAACAGTTTCCGCTGATGCCATACCTGTTAATGGTAATACGGCACCACTAACTCCCACCAGCATTGCACAGCCGACTACACCAAGTTTCAACATGTTAAACGGATTTTTTTTCATTTCATGTTCACTCCTCATTCGTTATCGTAAGTAATCTTTCGGTTAATTTAACCTTTACGATAACAAGACGCGCCAACGTTCAAGAAAGTCTGAAAGTAAACATTCTTTTTATGAAATTCGGAATGAACTCACAACTTGATGCAAATCTTG
Source organism: Paenibacillus sp. WG02 (assembly GCF_055396115.1). Classification (NCBI taxonomy): domain Bacteria; kingdom Bacillati; phylum Bacillota; class Bacilli; order Caryophanales; family Paenibacillaceae; genus Paenibacillus; species Paenibacillus sp. WG02. Next base: position 6,691,771 of record NZ_AP036016.1, read on the forward strand.
AGCAATACCAGCAAGACTTTCAGCAGAAGCTGTAATCTCTTCTGTTGACGCGAGACTGCTCTTCCGTTGCAGCCGCTACCGACTGAGCGGTCCCTGCAGTTTGCTGCGCAACAGATCCAACATTTGCTACGGTTGCCGATACTTCTTCTGAGCTTGCAGCCATTTGCTGTGCCGCTGCAGCTGTTTCTTGAATCATGCTGGCTACTTCTTGCGATGCGTTGACGATCTTACCGAATGCGAGCTCCGCGATCCCTACTTCTTTAAGACCTTCCTGCACCTCCGACTGTCCAGTATTCATAACTATAGCAGCACGTGCGGAGTCTCTTTGAATGTTCGAAATGAGTTCGGAAATATCACGTACAGAATCATCCGTCTGTGACGCTAACTTTCGGACTTCACCAGCTACAACAGCAAAACCTTTTCCACTTTCCCCGGCACGAGCAGCCTCAATGGCAGCATTCAAAGCAAGAAGATTGGTTTGCGAGGCAATATTTCCAATTAACGTTGAGATTTGACCGATGCTCTGCGTATGTTTTTCCAGCTCTTTGATGACTTTGTTTGCAGCGTCCACAGAATGACTCACGGCCTGCATCTTGTTCACTACACGTTCCATCGAATGACTCCCTTGCTCAGCAAGCTGCGTTGCAGAAATCGATAAATCAGATACATCCGATGTTGTTTCTGCAATCCGTTGAATACCTGCAGCCATTTCTTCCATCGCTCTGCCGCATTCCATCGAGCTTTGGGCCTGCTGATCAGCTCCAGTTGCGAAATCCTGAACGGCTGCTGCAACATGCTGCGAGGCAGATGTATTCTGCTCAGAGCTGGCAAACAACTGCTGAGACGATGCTGCTACGCTATTCGAGGCTGCCATCATTTGCTCTACCGACTTACGTAAATGGCTAACCATTTGATTAACAGAACCGACTAACACGCCAATCTCGTCTTTATTTTTTACGATGATAGGTTCAACCGTAAGATCCCCATTCGCTATCCGAGTTAAGGCTTGTGAGGCTATACGAACAGGTGAGGAAATGTTTCTAACAAGTATGTAGCAAGTAATTAGCATGAAAGCAATGATGACACTAAGCACAATAAGTGATGTGTTCACACTTGTTTTGTATACATTCAAGCTTTCCTGCTCCGCTTGTTTTCCTCCCTCTTGATTAAACACAACCATATCCGCCATCGTTTTTTGCGCTTTACCAAAAGCAGTTGCCATCACCTGAAAGCTATCTGCTGCTTCCTTTACTTTACTTGGATCCGAGGCATTTTGTTTATTTTTCGCAAAAGCAACCTTGAAATCTTCCCAATTCTTAGTAAGTTCGGTGAAGTTATTGGCATCTTCTTCCCCGGCGAGGGATTCCTTATAATCTGCTAACAATTTATCAATACTTGCGATTGATGCTGCCATTCCAGCATCTAGTGGCTCTTGCTTCTTTACATCTGGTTCTAATTTCTTCTGGTTGTACACAGCCAATAGATGCTCCGAGTTGTAGTGAATCTCTTCAATAATTTGAATACCCATCATCCAATTGCTAGCTAGCTTCTTGGTATTATCCTTCAACGCGCCCATTCGACTCATATCTGTCCAGCTTAAACCCCCAATCATCAGAAAGATGATTGCAAATACCATAATCATTTTAGTTCGCACTGTTAGTCGCATGTGCCAATTCCTCCCAAATAATAAATGAATGATTCAACTATGATGTATACTCAATTCATCGGCTACGATCATCATAAACTTTATTCATTAAATTTCTTACCTTACATTCATTGTGAAACTGTTAGATTTGCTAACAGTTTATAATTTTCACGGAGGTTACTCATGTCATCATCTTTACGTTTCAAACTTGTCTCATTGCTTGTTCTTATCACTTGCATTCCCCTAACTGTTGTAGGGCTTACAAACTACCGGCTTTCGAGAGATAAACTGATTCAACAAATGAAGGAGCAATCGATAACTTCTGTTTCCAATTCCGCGCAAAATTTATACGATTTCTTATCCATTCGTTTGGCCGAAGCGGAACTACTAAGCCGGGTAGATGTTATGAAGCATGGGACACTTGAGCAGCGGCTCCAATTTTTGACCAAAGAATTAAAAACAGGCGCTAATCGCTATCATTCCATGGGAATTATTGATCTTAATGGCTATATGACTCTCACTACCGGACAAACACTTTATGCAGCAGGGGAACGAAGATTCCAAGAGGCTCTAAAAAGGAAAACCTTCATCTCTGATCCTGAAATCAGTAAAATAAACGGGAAATACATCATTTCCATAACCGCACCTGTCTTTAATGAGAAAAACGAAGTTACGAGCATCATAAACATTTCGCTTGATGCGGAACAAACCTTTTACGAGCATCTTCATACCCCCTTGGAGAAGGGCGAAATACTTGTCGTGAACCAAGAGGGATTCATTCTGTATCATACCGATACGCCTCAAATTTTGAACCTTAATATTTTCAGAGAATACCCTTCACTTGTACCAGCCTTTCAAAAAGCGTTGCAGTCGAATCAAGGAATTCTAGATGAATCTTATTATGGCGGCCCAAAGGCTCGGTGGTTTTATGCGCGTGTACCTCAATTAGATTGGTACCTCGCTTACTCCATGCCCCTTTCCGCTTTCGAAGCCCCAACGAGCCCCTTGCTTTGGTCGACTATCGGCTTAATTGCAATGACGGCTGTGGTCATTTTTTTCCTCATTTATTTGACGACTAATACACTGATTATTAAACGCATCAAGCAGATTCTTCATGTCACAGAATCAGTCGCTGCAGGTGATTTCTACATAAAACCGCTTGTTTTCAAAAGCAAGGATGAGTTGGGTGCTCTTGCCCATTCTGTGAATGGAATGATTGAAAACTTACGTGAACTATTCGAGCCGTTCGAAGCTTTTATTCATCACAATCAATATGCCATGATCGTGACCGATCCTTCCTTTACCATTAATCATCTCAACACTAGAGCCGTACAGCTTCTTGGCTATTCTTTAGCAGAAGTTCATAAGAAAGCAACGCCTCTTCTGTGGTTGGATCAAGAACAACTGATTGAAAGAGCCGCGCAATACTCGTCTGAGCTTGGGGAATATGTTCCAGCTGATTGTACAGCCCTCGTGATTCGTTCATTACGTCACCTCAAAGAGGATTCTGAATGGACTTGGCATCACAAAGATGGCACTCGTTTCTTCGTTCAAGTTAGTGTCAGCAGCATTACACATCCGAATGGTGAGCTGAAAGGGTTCGTATTCATCGCTCGAGACATTAGCGATATTAAGGAGAGCAACGAGTCTAGGGAGAGGCTGTTAACGATTGTAGAAAGTGCGCGTGATTCCATTCTCTCATTTGATGAGAAAGGCTATATTTTCTATATGAATCAAGCATGCAAGAGCATAATTGGATTAGACAAACAGCAAACCGTCGGCAAACATTTCAGTGAGTACGTAGATATCCAGAATGATATTAATTTTGAAGAGGGCTTGCTTACAGCCATTCGGGAAGGATTCTGGGAGTTCGAAGCAGAGGTCCTAACGAAGGAACAACGGCAAATATTCATTTCCGTGATCATCGTGCCCCATTGCCCAGCAGACAAAGATGAGTGTTATTTCTCTGCCATTACGCGCGATATTACGGACCAAGTGCATTCCAAAGAGGAGCTCATTCGAGCGAAGCAAGAAGCGGATGAAGCCAATCTGGCTAAAGGGATTTTCCTGGCTCGTATGAGCCATGAAATTCGGACACCGCTCAATGGAATCGTCGGACTCTCCTACTTGATGGAACGAACGATCATGTCTCCGCTACAGCGTGATTATATAAGTAAAATAGCGAAATCCTCGGTGTCCCTTTCCAATATTATTAATGATATTCTGGACTTCTCGAAGCTCGAGGTGGACAAGCTGGCCATAGAACATCATGCGTTCCAGCTAGATGAGACCATTGACCGTGTCTGTGAAACTCTTAGCGTGCTGCTTGGCCACAAGCCGGTTGATTTTATTTGTGATATCCGTGACAATGTGCCGCTTGGACTTATTGGGGATTCACTGCGCATGTATCAAGTTTTGCTCAATATTACCAGCAATGCGATAAAATTCACGGAGCAAGGAACAGTCACGCTGCGCGTTTTTTTGGAACAACTTCGAGAAGAAGAAGTCCAAATTGGCTTTACTGTCAGCGATACAGGCATCGGGATGGATGAAGAGCAGCTATCCAAGCTGTTCCAGCCGTTTGTTCAAGCAGATGAAGTAACGAATCGAAAATTCGGGGGTACGGGCCTCGGTCTTGTTATCTCCAAGAACATCATTGAGAATATGGGCGGCACCATCGAGGTGTCAAGCCAACCCGAGCATGGCAGTGAATTCCGGATTAGCTTGCCTTTCTCGTTGTCCTTACAACCAATGAAGTCTCAGGAAAACCTCCCGCTGCGCACATTAATTGTGGAAGACCACCTTGATCTGAACCAAGTACTTGTCCATACCCTTCAATCCATGTGCACAGAAGCAGCCGGCGTTTATTCTTGGAAAGAAGCAAGGAATGCCATTGAAGTTATTCCCGTAGATGTGATCCTGCTTGATATGGAAGCTTTTGATATGTACGGAGAGGAAGTATGGCTCGGCATGCTTGAAAAATGCAATCGAATGAACATTCTAACGATTATTTACACCACTTTATCGGGCAGGGATGCCTTGGAGCAGCTGCCTGCAGCATGGGCTCCGCATGCCATCTTGGTCAAACCTATCTCACGGATCGTACTGTACCAGACGCTGCAAACACTAACAGGCACACATGCCGATAAGGAACTCCTATCTACGACAGACTTGATACAAACAGCAGAAATAATGACAAAATTCAATCGCATTCTGTTAGTCGAAGATAATGAAATTAATCAGACGGTAGCTCGTTCGTTACTGGAAAGCCGTATGAATTGTGACGTTCAATTGGCTTCCAATGGTTTCGAAGCATTAAATGACTTAGAGAATAACGAGTATGACTTGATCTTAATGGATATCCATATGCCCGTTCTAGAAGGCATTGAGACTACCAAACGAATTCGTCTTGAGCCTAAATGGAGGCAAATTCCTATTATTGCATTAACTGCAGACTCTACTTTGGAGAAGCGTTTAGATTGTATTCGCGCTGGTATGAACGAAGTGATCTCCAAACCTATCATTCCTAGCCGATTGTTTGCAGCCATCGATGCTGTTCTTAGCGAGAAGAATCGGATGGCTGTCCCTGGACTAGATATGGAAGAAGCACTTGGACGGCTTGGCGGAAAAACCGAGATCTATCACGAAATGCTTCGAACATTTTATAGTCAATCCGCTCCTATGATTTCGCAATTAACCCTTGCGATTCAGAAAGGGGATTATGCTGAAGCCATAAGTCAGCTGCATGCGCTGCGCGGCTCTTCCAGCAACCTGTCTGCCAATCGCGTATTCGCCGCGGCAACTGTCCTAGAAGAAATGTTAGAACATAACGCTGGGTCCGATGAAACAAATACCAGCATGATCCAGAACCAGCTTCAATCGGTTGCCATTGCTCTGGAGGAAGTTTTTCATTCTATCCAAAAATTGCTGTTAGATTGAAAAATACGCTGATTTATGTCACTATATGCTTATGCTTTTTTTCTGTTTGAGCATGCAATTTATATGTATAGGTGGTTAAGTTAATCATGACAGTAGAAGGCGCTCCATATCGCATTTTGTTGTATTATAAATTCGTTACCGTCATAGATCATGAAGCTTTGGCTCAAGAACATTTGGCTTTTTGCAAAAAACTCGGAATCAAAGGCCGTATCCTCATCGCTCCCGAAGGCATTAACGGCACGCTTTCAGGAACGGTTGAGCAAACCGATGCTTACATGGCGATGATGCGTCAAATGCCACTATTCAAAGACATGATCTACAAGATAGATGAAAGTGAACAGCATGCTTTCAAAAAGCTATTCGTTCGTCCTAAAAAGGAACTTGTCACCTTCCGGCTTGAAGAAGACGTGAATCCGAACGAACTAACCGGCACACATCTGAAGCCAAAGGATTTCTACGAGAAGCTCCAGCAAGAAGATGTCATCGTCCTTGATGGCCGTAACCATTACGAGTACGATATCGGACATTTCCGAGGCGCTATTCGTCCTGAGGTGGAAACGACGAAGGAATTCCCTGAATGGATTCGCAATAATCTCCAGGAATATAAGGACAAACCCATTCTGACCTATTGTACCGGCGGTATCCGCTGTGAGAAGCTGTCAGGTTTCCTTTTACAGGAAGGCTTCAAAGAGGTTTACCAGCTGGATGGCGGTATTGTGAGCTACGGGAAAGATGAAGATGTTCAAGGCCGCTTATTCGATGGCAAATGCTACGTCTTCGACGAGCGGATTTCTGTCCCCATCAATCGTACAGACGAAGATATCGTCGTAGGCAAATGCTACCACTGCGGAACAGCAGAAGATCGCTACATCAATTGCGCGAACGATGCTTGCCACTTGAAGCATATCTGCTGTGAAGCCTGTGAAGAGAAGCATAATAGCTTCTGCTCGAAGGAATGCGAAGAGAAAACGATGAGCACGCTTGAGGCTTGATTTTAGTACCGAAACTGGCTTTCCCAAAAGTCATATTGGGAAAATTCAGCCCCCAGTTTGTGAATTTCGCAGTCTGACTACTACTTCCATTGGATTAATCCAGTGGAAGTAGGGATTTGGCGGCCTAAAAGTCAATTCCATTGGAATATTCCAATAGAATCGCGAATTTCGAAGCCTGAGAGTAGTTTCCATTGGAAAAATCCAATGGGAGTATGAATTTCGTTTTGTTCTGAATACCGATTCGAGTGTTCCAAGGGTCAATAGGCCTTAAGGGGCTGTCCTCAAGTAGATTCTCTACTTTTGGGACAGCCCCTTTTGCGGTGCTAACGTACGCTATTTGGCTAAAAGGCGCTTGAATTCGCTAGGAAAGGGAGCCGTTCAACGACAATGACGAACTCTAGACGGTTTCATTACAAGGAGATAGGTTGCTTCTTATTTTGTTACTTTCACCGTAATCTTGTCACTCGAAGTGACACCACCCGCATTGACCAATTCGCTGCGGTACTCATACACTCCAGTCGATGAATACTCGTTTGTGGAAGAACTGCTTGTAAACTAATTAAGTCGCTCGCGGAGAACCTAAAGGGTACCTCGCCCAATATTAGCTCGTGCGCAGATTTATTAAATTATTTGGAGTAGCTTGTTCTTTATCTGTAGTCGGGGATGGGTATGAGGATTAGGTTAACATCTTTTGATGCAAAAAGTACAGCTAATCTCACCTCTATCGACGTATTCATGAGAAAACATGCAAAAAGTGCAGCTAATTCAACGAATAAAAGTATATTCAAGCTATAATGCTGATATTTGATGTACTAACTCCTAAATGCATCTTTTCTACTCAAATCGGTAAAAAACTCATAATTTACTGCACTTTCTGCATCTGTTGCTGTAAACACGATCGGTTTCTGACAACCCAACTAAAAAGAACCTCCAACAACTCCAGCCGGAGTTGTTAAAGGCCCTTTTTCCAAAACGTAATCTCTTACTTCGTTACTCACTTCATCGCTCGCTTAGTTTCTTTCATCGTTACTTACTTCATCACTCTCAGTTACTTACTTCGTCACTCACGTCATCTCTTACTTCGTTACTTTCACCGTAATCTTGTCACTCGAAGTGACACCACCCGCATTGACCAATTCGCTGCGGTACTCATACACGCCAATCGCTCTGCCGGCAATCGTCGACACTGCGCTTTGTGCATTTGGAGAAGCAGTGTTCAAGGTCTTGGTATCGATCAAGATGCCATTTTCGTATAGGCGATACTCGGTAGCATTGGTGCCCCACCACATGTTCATCGTCACCTTGTAGTTGCCATCTCCATCCCAATTATCTTGAGATAATACCGGTTTACCTGGCAATGCGTCTGTAATTTTGACCACAAGTGGGCTGCTGGTTGTCGTTCCGAAGGAATTAATAAGTTCACTCGTATAGGTGTAGGTACCGTTCGCTTTGCCTATCACATCTACTTTAGCCACTTGTGCTGCCGGGGACGCATCCGTCAAAGTTTGCGTACTAATGAGCACGCCATTTTCGTACAGCTTGAACACGGAGCCGTTATTCCCCCACCACATGTTCATCGCGACGGTGTAGTTACCATCTTTTAATCCAGTAGCATAGCCACTGTTATCTGACAAAACGGGCTGACCAGGTGCCCCAACCGATAACGGCTTCACAACCGTAATAGTCACAGCATTCGTTTGTACTGTTTTACCATTCATGGTAACGAGAGCTGAAATTTGCGCAGTACCTTCAGCCAAAGCGCTAACTTTACCTTGTGCATCTACGGTAACTACCGCTCCATTACTTGTGTTGTAGGCAACTACAGCACTACTAAGATCAGCAGGCGCTCCGTTGCTTAATGTGCCTGAAAGGTGAGTAGCCGTTGTTTCGCCTGGCTTCAGAGACACCGAGTCAGCAGCAAGGGTAGCTTGAGTGAATGTAACGCTCGCACTCACGTTGAAAGTTTGTGTCGATTGCACCAAATTGCCTGCTGCATCCACTACACTGTATTGCACCGTATGTGCACCTAGTGCCAGACTACCTGCAGCAATGGTTTGACCGCTGTTAATCACAGCGCCATCCAAAGTCAACGTCTGCGCAGCCACACCGGAGTGTGCATCTGTACTGTTCAAATCAAATCTCAGTGTATCTGCATCTGTTACATTTGCCACTGCGTGACCAGACTCCGTCAAAACAGCAATGGGTGCTGTTTTATCCAATTTCACCTGCAAAGATTTCGCCGCTTCCACATTCCCTGCGGCATCTGTAGAGAAATATCCAATCGTACTCGTTCCTTCGTTTTGAATAACAATAGGTGCTACGTAAGGAGCTGCAGTCCCACCATTGATACTGTATTCGGTCCCCACCGCACCCGCTGAATCATCCACCGCTGTCAAGGTAACCGTCACATCTTCTTTAAACCAGCCTTCGCTATTTGGAGCACCCGACAATGCCGCTGTCGTCACTGGTGCCATTGCGTTCCTTTCGATGATGAATGAAACCGTCTGAATGCTCCCTGAATTGCCTTCCTGATCTACCGATCTGAAGCTGATATGATAGGAGCCATCCTGCTCAAACGTGATCGGTCCCGTGTATGCCAGCCACGTATTCCCGCTATCCAGACTGTATACGGACTGTGTAACCCCCCATAATGTTTGCGGAGCAGACAAAGTGACCGTTACCGGATTCATGTATCGCCCATTTTGTCCATCCGGCTGTGAAGGCGATAAATTCGATGTCGTAGTTGGTAAATCTGCGCCAATCACTTCAATTTCCAACAATCTAGCGTCCGTATAGCCCGCTGCACCAGAGGCTTTCGTTATGTTCATTTTTATTTTCTTGGTGGAAATGGGGGTACTCCACTTCATAGAATTGTACAAACCACCGTTAGCATCATAGGTGTTATTAGTTACAGTCGCTGCGGTTGTCCAATTGGCCCCATCCCAATACTCCAACGTATAGTCTTTGATTTGAAATCCGTTGCCTCCGATCAATCCGCTCCAGACGTTAATGCCCTTAATCAACTTATCCTCCGGCCAATCCATCTGAAAGTAATGCGGTTCGCCGCTTAAAGAAAGCCATCTGCTGCTGTTGTCATTTTTAATTCCGTCTACGGCCTTATTTGCACTAAATGAACCATTCGTCGAATCAACAGCTAATACAGCGCTTGGCGCAATATTTTTATATCGATCTGTACCGAATACTTCGATTTCTAACAATCTGGCGTCCGTATAACCGGCTGCACCAGAGGCTTTCGTTATGTTCATTCTTAATTTTTTGGTAATAATCGGAGCATCCAATTCCAATATGTTATAAGAACGAACATTGGCGTCATTTTTATTATCGGTAACGGCGGCCGCCGTCTTCCACTTTTCTCCGTCCCAGTATTGAATCGTATAATCTTTGATTTGGAACCCGTATCCACCGATTAGTCCGCTCCAAACTTGAATACTACTGATCAATTTGTCCGTCGGCCATTCCATCTGAAAATAATGCGGCTCTCCGCTTAAAGAAAGCCATCTGCTGGCGTTGTCATTTTTAATGCCATCTACCGCTTTATTCGCACTGAACGAACCATTAGTGGAATCAACCGATAATATAGCGCTTGGCGCGATATTGATTAACGGTTCTATTGGATAAGCAATCGATAGTGGAGAAGTATCTGTGCTCTCTCCACTGTCATTTAACGCTGAAATCACATAATAATTATGCAGTGCCGGATTTGCGCTAGTATCTTTGTAGGTACTTCCTGTTACTCCTGTCGCTACAGTCGTATAAACGCCTTTTAGACTCGTACTTCTTTTGATAGCATAACCAGTTGCATTATCCAATCTCACGGATAACCGGTCGAAATCAGCTTGCTGGTTGTTCGTGTAAAGACCTATTTTTCCGGAAAGAATCGGATGACTTCCATCCGTCACTGAAGCTATTACATTTGCGTCCCTATATAGGGTCAACTTATCGCCTGATACCTCAAGCCTAAATTTATTACTCGTATTTGCTCCAAGAATAAAATAGGGGTCCGCTATTGGTTCAGAAGAAGCCAAAACCGCTTCTGCCCCCTGAAATCGCTTAACAATTTTATATTTTTTCTCTTGAGAATCGTAATAAGCATAATAGTAATTATTGTTGTCCACATATCTTGCGGCCACGCCATAGTTACCCGTAACGGAACCAGGCGCTACGATGCCAACTTCAACAACATAGTCTTTCCAAGTGCTGTCTCCAGCAACACTCATTCCATAACCGGAAGAATTACTGCTTCGGTACACGTTGGTACTGCCAAGACCGCCTTCCGTACTATGAACAATCCCCCATTCACCGTTTAATACCGTCCATAAACCGTCTCCAAGTTCAAAGTTTTCATAAAATCGCTCTGAATACGAGGGGCTCCAGCTTAAATCGACTCCCGTTCCGGTTGCGGAGGCTTTTACAGTGTGAGGAGAATAGGGCATATTCCCCCTCGGAACCGCGCTGTATTCGCTAGAGTTTAATCCTTCTCCCATACCGTTATACGCGGATACCGTAAAATAATAGGCAGTATCATTGGTTAATCCGGTCATTTCGTAGCCTATAGAATTGCCAACGTCTTTAACCGTTATATTGTTGCCAGATCCTGTTCTAACCGTTACATAATATCCGGAAGCGTTGGCTGAACTATTCCAATGGAGTACAACGGAACCTTCCTTTGCTTTCGGGCTTTCCAGCAATGGTGCACTTGGCTTTGCAAGCTTCGCAGCTACTTCATTCGAATTAACACTTGAACCTGCACTATTCTTAGCGCTTACCGCAAAGTAATAGGTTGCCCCGTTGGATAAGCCCGTCACGGTATAGTTCTTTGACTGGCCTGCATTTATCGTATTTGTATAAACGCCGGGTGTCGTCCCATACTTCACGACATAGCCTGCTGCAAGCAGCGAATCAAGCCAAGTGAGCTCAACCTGACTATTACCGACAATAGATCGAACAATACGAGTAGGCTGCGGCAGTTGTCCTCCGTAAGCATCCCATTCTACTCTCATCACACTGTATGGAGGAATCGTTACCGGATTGAGTGTGCCTTCCGTTTGAATAGCAATAGCATTAGGATTTGCCAGTGTATTTTTTAATTCTGGGTCTGTAGATGAAATATACGTTTTCGTCATATTGGATGCTACCGGTACTCCATTCATGTTGATTGTTGCGGTATGAGTACTGTCCGATTTGTTTGTGATCACAACATAATTTTTATTGTTTTTCCCCTTATAGGCCTGCGAATATAAAGCAGGTATATTACTGCCTGAATACTTGTTAACCTCTGCCCCTCCCGTAGTCGTTGTTTTCCATAGGTGGGAACTGTTATTGATGGCTTCATAAGCGATTTGCAAACCTAAAGCGGCACCGCTTTTATAAATGCCGAAATCGTAACCCGTTGTATCTAATGTCGTCTTTTTTTCATAAGCATCTCGCATGGCGACAGCATAGTTATTGGTAGGTTGGGTGCCAAACTGCATCATCGCATGAAGAAGTACACGTTTCACATTGGGATGGCTCGACAATCTGGTCGTATATTCAGCGGCGAATATGCCATTATACAGCGTTTTTATCATCCCGGATGTGGATAAACTGGTCATCGTTGAAGGAGTCGTATTAAACTCGCTTATCGTTACAGGCATATCAGGTCTTCCTTTGGCAAGGTAATAAGAATCGATATACGAATTGGTGCGCTCGGCCAAGGCGGAATTCAGGTCTTTGCGCGCTTGATCGAACGTTGAATACCGATCACCGCCCCGATAAAAATGGTAGGATACGCCATCCCAATATTTGTTCGGATAAGCAGCCAGTTCTTTATCCCACTCGGCTTTTTCGCCTTGAGAAAACATGACGTTAATCTGTGCTTTCGAATCTACCGATTTGATTGCATCATAATACGGTTTCATTTTATCCGCATAATCCGTTGCAGTCGGAAAAAATTTACTGAATAAAAAAGCTTCGTTGCTCAGCTCGTAGGCGCTAACCTTAATATGATTATCCTTGCAATATTTCGCAATCGCCATTGCCGTTTCTGGCGTATCGGTGAATCCATTGATAATAATCATGGTTTCTCCTTGCACTTGATCCAGAAAATATTTCCAATCCTGAAGATTTTGTTTGTCAGGCTTGGCTCTCAAAATTTGCCCGTCGTTAACGGCAGCATGGAATGTAGGCATTTTTCCGAAAAATTGCGATACCCATTCGTCATCGTCATCCCCTCTCCTAATGTCGAAATAGTCACTATCCGTCCCGGAGGGAAATCGAAACACACGGCTATTCAATCCTTTTGCCAAATCGATGGCCGTTTGATCCGTGTATAAGATGCCATAAGTTTGAAAATCCCCATTATATCCCCCGAAGTTTTCACTTAAGCTCGATTCAACATTCGAGTCTATATTAATGATGGCTGTATAATCTGCGGCATGAACGAGATTTCGTTGATCTATGAATATTCCCAAAAGTAGAGCGAGTAAAATGAATGCGCTTACAATTTGCTTTCTAAATTTTTTCACTTTCACATTACATTCCCCTTTCAATTTACGTATAAGTGCCCAGCTTTTAACAGAGCAAATCAGATCACCTTTGCTCCAACACCCACTGCGACCACAACCGGTATATAGGAAACAGGAGGCTTAGCTGAAACTTCAACACTCGCTTGCACATGGTTAACCATGATTAAATCTACATCCTCGGAGTTAATCTCATTATAATCCGTTGAAACAGAGGAACTAGTTTAACTTTAGTTTCATCCAAAACTCAAAAAATAAGCCGGATCACATTCACTCTGTTTGAGCTGTTAATTCGCTAAATTATTTAATCTACTCTACTTATTTTCCAAAACCAAATAATTAGTTTCGGAGTGGATGAAGTTGTTGAGCAATCCGGCGTGGCAAAAATGACTCTTTACAAACACTTTCCTTCTAAAAACGATCTCATCAACGAAGTCGTACTCAAAGGGGGGGAACTTTGGTTACACTGGTTTATGAGCACCGTCGAGCGATTAGCTTCTGATCCCGAAGAGCGATTGATTGCTGTTTTTGACGCAATCCATTTATGGTTTGAAGCCCCCCATTTCAGAGGCTGCGGGGCCATCAATATCGTAACCGAGCTGGCAGAACCAACGCACAGCGCCCATTTATCTTCCAGAACACGGAAATCGGATGTCTATAACTATATTCGTCAGTTGGCTGATCAGGCAAACTTACAACAACCCGACGATCTTGCGAGACAATTCATGCTGTTGATTGACGGAGCTACCGTAAATGAGCTTCTTTATAGAAACCAATTATCCGCTAAGGATGCCAAAGCAATAGCCTCCCTTCTTTTAGATCATTATAAGAAGAGAAGTTAACTATTCTATTCTGGTCTGGCCTTTTCTGCCGTATTCCAACATGGGTACGGAGCCATACCGTCTTCATTCCCAACCCAACGTATCATCGGTTCAAGTTTGGACGCTTTCCGAAAAGAACACCATAATAATATCCACTCCCCGCTGTGAATTTCAAAAAAGCGGTTGGCATCACGCCGACGCAATCTCGACAAAAACAACCTCCCAAAGACTAGACGGCCCGCGGGAGGTTGTTTTCAAGATTCAAATAAAAGTATCAATTTCGGTTAGGCGTAATAAGTCACAATTTGAAACGGAAATTACTGAAATACAATCGTTGTATTCAAACTCATGTTCTGCGTTTTCTCCTGATAAGTTCCCGAGTAATAAAATTAACATTCGATACATTACCTTGCATTTCTATATGCCCGGAAATGACATCTGTAATAAGTATGTCTTGTCTTTTATAATTTTTAATATAAACATCTTTTACATAAGAATCACTATCTATACCTTTTAATAAAGCTTTCTGTTCTCCACTACCCTGATACGTGACGTTATCTAGCGTAATGTTTTGTATGATTCCTCCATCTAAATCACCGGGAAACCGTTCATCCGTTCTGAATTGAAACACGGTGGCTTTGTAGGGATCTCTGAAAGCGTCTATTCTTATATCTTTGAATACGATATTTCGAATATCATTCCCCCCGTTTGCCCATAACTTCAATACGCCAGTGAATTTATCAATCACATAAACCCCTTGTTGATTAAGCACATCTATATTTTGAAATGTCAAATCAGTTATATGGGCACCTGGTTCACTTCCCAAACCTATCAAAATGGTATGTGCGTCATCTCCCCATAGAACACTATTTTGAACCGTATTAAAGGAAGTGGGGCCATAATGATACATCACAATATCATCATCAGGCGTTCTAATAAATACACCTGTAATTAGACCGTGACTTGATCCACTAAAATGGATGCCATCCGCATTCACTTCGTAAGCAATAATATGAATGTTTTTGACGATCGGTCTTGTGCAAAAGTTCATAACAACTGCCCACATCGTTGGATCTATAATCGTGATTCCTTCCAAGAGGTTATCACTACCGCTGCTTAACCAAACGGCGCCTGTTCGGCCTTCGCCAGGTTGAGGGTTCGTATGCTGCAATTGACTGCCGTCCAATATGCCCCGACCTCTTATCGTCACACGATTCACTTCATCAGAAGAAATGGATCCATAACAAACGGAGCCGGGCGCCATATATACCGTAGTGTTGTTTTGGGAAATAAAGAAAGACTCGCCAGAATGCCAATTCCCATAATTTGAGCTTGTGCCATAATGCGTATGTTCATTTCCGTCGACTGCGTGAACGTAGCTCGGCATAGCTCCCGCTACCCCGCGATTCAGAGCCAGATTTATCGTACCGCCGGTTTCATAAACCTTAAACTCACTGATTGAATTACTGAACACCCAACCTGTAGGAACATTACTTCCCAAAAGCATGAGCCTCACATATCTAGCTTTTCTTGGCGCAAAAGTCTTTGTCACATATCCCGTAAGCGTATTACTTGTACCATCGTAAGCAATCGTATACGATTCACTTTCATTCACTTTTGTTTCCACTAGAAACCTATTGGGATACGAATGAGGTTCCATGCCTACGCCTTGCATTTTAATCATAGACTGCCCGAGATCAATTCTATCAATTGAATACAGGGTCCCAAGATCAACCTCAACCCAGGAACCTTTTGGCAGCGTATGAAAGCCTGGTTTAAAATAATACGTATCTTTTCCAGCGGGTAATTGCAAAGGAATTGCATCTCCTGGATGAATGAGATACACATTTGGATCGATCTCAGATGGCACATTGGTTTCCAACGGATTGGTTAGAATATGTAAGTTTTCCGTGTTCCAGCTATCATTGATACGTATAACGATTTTGCGTGGAGAAGCATCATTTTGTGCAGTTGAAAAAATAAGGCTCTTCCCCATTTGTGTCGCATTGATTCCGTATGAGTTCGGCCTGATATCATAGCAATTAATGGTTTCACCATGATAAGTGACTTTCACGTCTATGGAACCAGAGAAGTCGAAATTGACCATCGAAGAGTTAAAAGTAGTCCCATCTTGATGACCCAATTTTACGTTATATACAAATAAATCGATCCAAACAGACTCATCCGATGGCTTAACCTGAACCGTAAAAGTAGGGTTCGTTGCAGTACCTACCGGCGGAGACCATACATGAACAATATTCGGCATTTTTCCTCCTATGAAACTTAGATATGATACGAAACTAATTTGTAATGATTACACTGTCAAAATAAAAGATTCCGCCTGTAGGTGCCTCGGACGATACAAAACCTACTCTGCCTATATCATTGGTAGCTGACTCAAGCGATTTATTCGCATTGATCAGCACATTATCGACGTACAAGTCAAAAGTGTCTGTAGTCGTATTGATAATTAGCTTCACATCGTACCATTGATTGATGTTGTAAGGCATTAAGGCTGTCCAGACATTACCGTTGTTGCTGTATATATTTCCGCCGCTATCGAAACCAACTTGGGTAAGTTCTGTTCCTGCGGAGTTGTATATCGCCATCGATTTCCAGTTGGTTTTATTGGATATGTTCATTTTGGCTTGTACCGTCACGATTCCGGACATAGCGCTTATGGACTTATAAGAATTGACGATGCTGCTTGTCGTCTTGTACATTTTCACACTTTTATCCGTCGAACTCGGTACCGCTTGGACAGTGGCTCCCGATGTGCTCGTCCACTCGCTTGGCGCGTTCCCGATCGTATCCGAGTTGAAATCGCTATCAACAATCGTATGCAGAAAAGAAACCTTCACTTGATCAAAATAATAAGTTCCCGAAGCAGCTTCACCCGAGGTAAACATTAAAGCGCCAACATTGTTTGTCAATACTTCAAGTGACTGGTTAGATATTTTGAGAACACCGTCAATAAAAAGGCTGTATCGATCCGTTGCGGTATTTAATTCTACCTTGACGTCATACCATTGATTTGTACTGTAAGGCATTAAAGCGGTCCAGACCGAACCATTATTGCTGTAGATGTTGCCTGCCGAGTCAAAACCGACCTGCATAAGCTCCGTTCCCGAGGCGTTCAGCACAGCTAACGATTTCCAGTTTGTTTTATCGACTATTTTCATCTTGGCTTGCACAGAAACGATACCGGACGATGGGGGTATGGATTTGGAACTGCTTATGGCAGCGCTTGTCGTCTTGCTCATACGCACACTTTTGTCGCTCGCGCTCGGATCTGGCTGTACCGTTATTCCTGAGCTGCTCGTCCAACCATAGGGCGCGTTTCCAGTCGTATCGCTATTGAAATTGGCTGTATAAGAATAATTGACATTCGATACACTGCCCGTACTCATTATATTGCCAGAGGTCTGATCCGTAACAAGACTGCCATTTCTTGTATAGTTGTTGATATAAATATCTTTGACATCATTCGTACTGCTTGCGCCAGACAATAAAGATGTCAATTCTCCACTGCCCTTATAGCTGATGTTATCTAACGTGACGTTGGAGATTTTGCCATTCCCTTCTCCAGCGAATCGTTCATCTGTTCTAAATTGAAATACGACAGATTTGGCAGGATCTCTGAACGCTTCTATTCTTATGTCCTTAAATAAAACATTTTTAATTTCGTTTCCGCCATTTGGCCATAACTTCATCACACCATTAAATTTAGTAAGATCTACGACCCCTTGTTGGGCAAGGACATCCAAATTTTGAAAAGTTAAATCCGTTATATTCGCATTAGGCACCGTTCCTAAACCGATGAGAATGGTATGAGCATCATCTCCCCACAGAACACTGTTCTGAACCGTATTAAAGGAAGTCGGGCCATAGTGATACATCACAATATTATCGTCAGGAGTTCTTACAAATGAGCCTGTAACCAACCCGTTATTACTGCCAGAGAAATGGATGCCATCCGCATTCGCCACATACGTTATAATGTTTACGTTTCTTACTGTAGGCCTTGTTGAAAAGTTCATAACGACTGTCCACATGCAAGCGTCTGTAATCGTAATGCCTTCAATGGTATTGTCACTTCCGTTATTTAACCAAATAGCGCCTGTTCTTCCTTCCCCGGGACTTGGATTCGCGTGCTGCAAAAGGCTGCCATCCAGTATGCCACGGCCTTTGATCGTCACATTACTCACGCCATCAGATGAAATGGATCCATGTACAATTGCACCTGGTTGCATATAAACCGTTGTATTATTTTTTGAGATATAGAACGACTCTCCCGGGTGCCAGTTACCATATCCATTTTTTGTACCAAATGTGGTCATTGTGTTTCCATCGAATAAATTGATGTAACTAGGGAAGGCTCCAGCTATGCCATGGTTTAAAGCTAGGTTTGTTGTCCCGCTAGCTTGAATAACCTTAAATTCAGTGACCGTATTACTAAATAAATAGCCTGTATTTACATTGCTTCCCAATAGCTTTAGCCTAACATATCTCGCATTGCGCGCTGGAAACGTCTTGGTTATAGATCCTAGAAGCCCATTGTTTGTCCCATCATAGGCTGTCGTATAGGCGTCGCCTAAATTCACTTTCGTTTCGACGATAAACTTATTCGGGTACTCCGGGCCATTCGTGTATAAGGGAGCCTGCTCAAGACCGATCTTATCGATCGAATAAGTCGCGCCAAGATCAACCTCCGCCCATGAACCTTTTGGCAGCGTATGTTCACCTGCTTTAAAATAATAGGTATCTTTTCCAGCGGGCAGCTCCAGTGGAATTGAATCCCCAGGATTAATCAGATAGACATTTGAAGCCGTTTGAGATGGCGCATTTACTTCGGGCGTATTGGTTAGAATATGCAAATCCCCCGTATCCCAACTATCATTTATACGAACTACTATTTTACGCGGAGAAAGATTGTCTTGTGCTATTGAGAAAGTAAGCGTATTTCCCGTCTGAATGGCATTAACGCCATACGAAGTCGGCGTAATATTATAAGAGCTAATCGTTCCGGAATTGTAGGTTACTTTCACATCTATGTAGCCGGAAAAATCGAAATTTACATAGGAAGAATTAAAATTAGTACCATCCTGATGACCAACTTTTACATTGTATTCATATACATCCATCCAAGTGGTCTCATCCGATGGTTTAACCTGGACCGTGAATGTCGTATTTGCTGCAGTGCCTGTAGGTGGAGACCATAAATTTACTATATTTGTACCTGCGGCCGTAGCATGCGATACACCTATGAGACTTAGAATTGATACCATACTAAACACCAATAAAAATAATGGCAATCGCTTAATAATGAACATATTAATTTCCCCCCGTTTCAAATTAGTGATCAGGTCATCGTAATGGATAATAATCAGGGAACCTAACCGATAGGTCCCCCTCCAACAATTCATTATTTTTTAGCTGTCAATTTCCATGCGTCCAATTGCTTTTGTTTCTCAGCAATAATTTTGTCAATGCCAGCGCTTTTCAGTCCAGCAACTAATTTAGGAATGTAGACTTCTGGGTCCACTGAACCAGACATAATAGCTTGTTGATACTGCTTGAGCACGCTGCCGCTCGCTGCCACTTCCTGCGTTAGAGATTCCGAATTCCAGGCAAAACCGAGTGCAGGCGATTTATCAGCAGTTTCGTTAAATGTATTGAATTTCTCCCATTTCTTCGGATCTTCATTTGGAAATAAATAAGTTAACATTTGATTTCCCCACATCCAAGGCTCGTTTTTATAACCAACGGTTGTAGCGTCGATTCCAGCCGGGAAATCAATGGTTGTCGCATCTTTTTTCACATAATGAGTTCCTTCAATTCCGAAATCAAACAGATTCAGTAACGTTTTATCACCGTAGAGCAGGTTCAAAAACATCATAGCCCGTTTAGCATCTTTGGAAGACTTAGGAATAGCCGTCATAATTCCCGTCGTATTCAAAGTAATCGGCTTGTTCACCATTTCTTTCTGAATCACCTTAATACCCCAGGTTGAGGACATTTCAGCGTCTTTGCCAGGTTTCAGTTCCGAATACATGGCGAATGCTTTTCCTGCTTGCATGGCGCCAAAGTCTTTAACTGTTGCCGCATCAAGATTCATATACTTAGCCTGATACCACTTACGCGCTAGCTTCGCATAATCCATGAATACTTGGGATTCAAAAATATTAACTACTTTTAATTCCTTGCTAGAACGATCTAAACCACCCAAATAATCACCAAGATTATCAAAGGACGAAGAGCTAATTGCAAAATTACTCATTTGACGCCCTTCTTGTCCAAAGAAAGGAACGATACCCTGTTCGTTGTCTTTAATGATTTGCAACATCGGCTCTATATCTTCGAGCTTGTTAACTTTGCTAATATCAAATTTATATTTATCGACTAATTCCTTATTAAACAAAACACCATCAACACTTGCGAATTCTTTATTCGTTGGAAGTCCATATATTTTACCGCCAATCCTAGTTCCATCTAAGAATTGGGGTTGCAACGCTTTCGTTACATCTCCACCGTAATTAGCAATGAGATCATCTAAAGGCAAGAACGCTCCTTTTGCTACATTTTGGGAATAACCAAGTCCACCGGCAGTCATCATAACATCCATTTGTTCATTTGTAGCAATCATCAGATTGGTTTTTTCGACCCAAGTTCCCCACTCAATCGGTTTCAATTCAACAGTGGCGTTCATCTTGTCGGTTAAATAGGCATTCATTTTGTCTTGAACAGCTTTTAAGTCTTTGGGAATCGCTCCTGTCGCATAAACAATCGTAAGCTTATATGGATCCAGTTTAGAAGATGAAGTCTTGTTGGTCTCCTTCGTACTTTCCGTGCTGCTTTTTGCGTCATTCTCCTTCGTTGTTGAAGGACTACAGCCCGAGATTATGACACCTAATGTAAGAATTGTCACCATCATGCCGATATACTTTTTCATATTTACCAAGTCTCCCCCGAATGTTTTTCATTCAACTACAGCTTCATCCAAACAATGAAACACTAGCACTATCCCATACATCGTTTTGTTCAATCACCTCCTTAAAGTAATCCGGCACTAACCTTTCACCGAACCCACAGTGAGGCCCTTTACCAAATACTTCTGAAAAAAGGGATACGAAATAAGAATGGGACCTACGCCAATAACAGCCATTGCCATGATGACGGAGTTTTGGGGCATTTCGGAAATCATTTTTGCGGAATTGGCATTTTCCGTATGTGACGATAGAAATTGAATATTCAATAGCGCCTTCGTCATTAAGTATTGAACGCTGAAGTATTTCGATTCACTAATAAAAATGAGTCCATTAAACCAATCATTCCAGTAAGCAAGCGTGGTGAACATACCTATCGTTGCAATCACGGAAACCGAGAGCGGCAGAACCAGTTGAAAAAATATTCGCCACTCTCCAGCGCCGTCTATTCGAGCAGACTCGATCACGGAAATAGGCACTGAGTTCGAAAAAAAAGTTCGCATGATCAGCACATTAAATCCATTCATAAGTAAACCTGGAATAATGAGCGCCCATATCGTGTCTCTCAAATCAATGACTTGGGTATATACCAAATACCATGGAACCAAACCGCCATTTAATAAAATGGTAAAAAACACATAAAACGAGAGCATCTTTCGATACGGAAAATCAAGACGAGACATCGGATAGGCAATTAAGCTTGATAGGAGTAAGCTGATTAAAGTACCTCCCACAGTGATGAAAAGTGTAACCCCATAAGCCCGAATTAATTGACCTATATCTAAAAATAAGTAGCGATAAGCTGCTAAACTAAACATCTTTGGGAAAAAGGTATAACCGCCTGTGCGTATAATACTTTCATCTGTAAAAGAAGCGATCAGCACCAAAACAATTGGAAGTATACAAAATATACCCATACCTACGAAGAAAGTATGTAATAAACCGCTCACCAAGGATGATCCTTCTCTATCACTTCGAAAACGATTTCGTTTCGCAATATTAGCTTCCATCTTTATCCCCCTTAAAATAAAGCACTCTCTTTATCCCATTTTCTTACCAACAGATTGGCAAATAATACGAGCACAAAACCAACCGTCGATTGATATAAGCCGGCAGCAGAAGACATACCAATATCTCCCGTTACCAATAACGCTCGGTAGACGTAGGTATCAATAACATTCGTAGTCGAAAACAGAATCCCCGTATTTAAAGGCACTTGAAAAAACATGCCAAAATCCGCATAAAATATTCGACCAATCAAGATAAGCACCACTACGATTACAACTGGACGGATCAGAGGAAGCGTGATCTTCGTCATTTGCATCCAGCGATTCGCTCCATCCATTCGGGCAGCCTCATAATACTCTTGATTAATTCCGATAATAGCCGCGAAATAGATTAGACTTGAATAACCAACATATTTCCACGTGTTAACCATGACAAGGATGTAAGGCCAGTATTTAGGCTCCAAGTACCATTCAATCGGATGTATATGCAATAGCGGAAAAATAACTTCATTGATAAAACCGTGCTCTATACTAAAGAAAGCAAGGACAATATAACCAACGATGCTAAAGGAAATTAAGAAAGGAAGCAGCATGATGCTTTGGTACAGATTGCGCGCAAATCGATTTTTAATTTCGTTCAAAAGTAGGGCTACCAACAAGGCAATAATTAAATTGTTGATCAGTATAAACGTTCCGTTATAGAGGAGCGTATTTCGGGTAATGATGAAGGCGTCATGAGATTTGAAAAGAAACTCAAAATTCTTAAATCCAACCCAATCGCTATTCCAAATTCCTTTGGTATAGTTAATGTTCTTAAACGCAATGAACGCGCCAAGCATGGGTAAGTAATTGTTAATAAATAAATAGATGACCCCGGGTAATGCCATCCAAATAAGACTTCTATGCTTCTTTGCCATTCCGCTACCCCCACTCTGTTCTTCTATTACTTATTTTAGAGAGAATGGTGTTCTTCAGATAGCGTTCAAGATACCGAAACTATCACTCAAGTTACTTCTTAGGTATAAAAAGACGAACGATTGCCCCTTTTTCCAAGCCATTACCCATCATTAAAGAGGCCTCATTTGCAAAATAAGCTTGTAGCCTTTGTTTCACATTTTGAATGCCTAAATGCTGATCACCTTGTAGATCCTGGTTGCTCGCCATAAGCTTCTGTAAGGATTGCTCTGAAAATCCATTGCCATTATCTTCAATCTGTATCCATATCCCACGGCTATTTTCCACACGTTCTTGGTGACAAGTAATTTTCAAACGAAAACCCTCCTCTTGGATAACCATGCCATGGATAATCGCATTTTCTACAAAAGGCTGAAAAATTAAAGCAGGAACAAGCCATTCGCCGACGGATTCGTCTATTTCAATGGCGTAATCGAAATGCATGGGAAATCGTAATTTATGAATTTGCAAATAATGGTCGATGTGCTTCATTTCTTCCGTGATCGTGACCATTTCTTGTCGACCTCGGATCATGGAACGGAAATAATTCATGAGATGAACCATCATTTTCTGCGCAAGCTCGGATTTTTTAGTGGCAATCAGGTTATAGGCTATATTTAGAGAATTCAATAAGAAATGCGGATTAATTTGCAGCTGCAAATGCTTAATTTCGGCTTGTTGCGTTTTGATATGCTCTTCGTAAACGTTAATTTTTAAAGATGAAATTTCGGTGGACATGCTGTTAAATGTCTCAGAAAGCAACGTCAATTCCTTGGAGTTGCTGGGAGGCATTCTGTATTTCAGATCTCCGCCTTGTATGCGTCTCATGGCATGAATGACACGAACAATGGGGTTCACCACGATTTTTTTAAGTAAAATTAAATTTAAAATGAGAAAGCCCCCCATGACAAAGGGCAAGAAGTAAATTAACTTTTGCAGCAAAGAGAGCTGTTTATATACATGTTTCTCTGGCAAGAGAACGATCATAATCATATTTGAAACCTGCGAATGATTCGTGACCATTAAATAATTATCAGGGATCTCCACAGTTTGAAAGGGTTTGTTATTCATAAGAATCTTGTTTGTAAGTTGGTTCAAAAAGGCAGGGGATAGATTTGTTTTCGTTAACGGTTCTGCTTGATCAGAGAAGAACATAATTTGTTCATCGGCAACTAAAGAGACCTTGTTGGATGGCTCCGCTAACTTCTGGATGGGGACAATGCTCCCCACATATAGATTTGCCCCTGATTTTACAACATGAATGAGACAGGGAATGTCTGCGACCTTTATCGTTCTCCATCCATCCCATTGTCCCAAGGATTGGCCGTCCTTTTGCAACCACTCAAAAATGGCATTTTCCGTGAATTTATTTTGTAGAATCTCAGACCCGTTAGACCTTGTAATCACATAATCTTCCGTTTTCGCAGAATAAATGAATAAAGCGCCTATTTCGCTGTAGTAATTAATATCCTTCTCCATCGTATTCGCAGCGGCTATTCGCGTCATTAAATACTCATCGCTTCCATGAGGCTGCTTTTCTAATGAAGTGATAGCCGGATCTTGGAGTGCCAATCGAAACATATACTTATTGATTTCCGATAATTTATTGTCAATTTGATTCATTTGCCCGCTTAATAGACTTGAATTGGTTTGGGCTACTTGATCGCGAACCAAATTCATCGCATAGCGATTACTGAAAAACAATAACATAAGCAAAGGAAGGGACACTGATATAAAAACGCTTACAAACTTAAAAATAAGAGAACTTCGGTAGTTCATCTTCATCCCCCTCTCCAACTCCTTAATTCTGCATTTTCCGGAATTCATACGGTGTCATCTGATAGGTGCGCTTAAACATTTTGGAAAAATGAGAGAAATGGGAATAGCCAAGAGAAACTGCAATTTGACTGATTGTATCGTCCGTGCCTGTGATTAGATCCTTTGCCATCTTCATCCGTTCGGAAGTCATGAAATCGGTGAGTGTTTCGCCTGTTTCTTTTTTAAAAAAACGAGATAAATAGGCTGGATTTAAATGTACAGACGCTGCTATTTCTTCTCGGGTTATTTCCGAGGTTAAGTTTTCTTTGATATACTTTTTTACCATTTCAATGATTGTTTTTTCTCCTTTTTTAGCATATTGTTTCTGGTAAATAAATGTCTGATTGGATAAAGTGACATTGTTGCTTTCCATCGCTATTAAATCTTGGTATACACGAAATAAGTCTTGTATGGACGTCCAATTTCCTATATAACAAGATAAACTGCAATAGAAATATTCGCCGCATGCCCGAATAAACGCCTCGCATCTTAGACACCAGTCTTCCTGAGAAAGCGTTTGAATACCCTCGGAATAGATAAATATCATATTGGTTCCAGAATGATCCTGAAACGCAAGTCCGTTATCCTGCTTGATCACCATCTCCACCGCTGCGTTTCGGCATGCATACTCAAGTACTTCCTCATCTCTGGAGCTGAATTCTTTATGCCACTTTTCCACACTGATCAGGATAGGAAGAATTTTAAAATTGCCGGAAATGGTTAGCCCAACTTCGTTTAACTCCCCTTCGATCTTTATTGGATCATTGGATATACGTTCGTCCAAATAATCCTGCCAAACGCGTTCGATGAGTAAAGGCTTTTTGGCCTCCCACAAAGGATAGAACCTGTCATAAGACTCCTTGATTTCTTCATAGCCCAGCTCTTTTTTCCGAATCTCCAACGCCTTTACGATAATTTCTTCCAGTTCGGAGAAAATCACAGGTTTCACCATATAATCAAAGACTCCCAATTGAAGAGCTTTTTTAGCGTAATCAAATTCAGAGTGACAAGTAAGAAACACGACAACAATCGAAGGATAATACTGTTTGACCCATTCCATTAATTGAAGTCCATTGCCATTTGGCATCTCAATATCACAGATCATGATATCAATCGGATGATCAGTTAAGATTTTTTTGGCCATGTCGATATTGTAGGCTTCAAAAATCTCAGTGAATCCCAGGGATTCCCATTCTAAGTTGAATTTAAGTCCCTCAATTGCATAGATTTCATCATCAACTAGCAATAATTGACTCACTGTTGACGCCCCCTTTCGCGTAAATAAACCCATTATAACGCACAAGCATACCGACTTTCTATTGGCATCCCTTTACTCCCGCATAATCAAAAGGCTGGAAAGCATCAGCCCCCAGCAATTTCAAGATCGTTTATTAGATTCGGAAGAGCATGGTTATCGGTTCGGAACACCGTTGATACAATGAAGGAAATTGGAGATTATCACCCGTTATTTAGGTTCTCTGTAAAGATCAGCTTGTTCTTTTGTACCTATAAAAAAATGTGCCATTGTTAAGTTATCTGTGCCGCCGCCACCAGTGGACACTCCTGAAAAGTCATTATAGCTAACTTTCTTACGGTGACCTTTATTGTCAACATAATATACCTCAACAGCTCCACCTTTCAGATCAGATGAAGTTTTCAACTTCCCTGACATAGGTACATGATAGATATAAGTATTTCTTCTTTTTTCAAGCGGTGGGTAATCCGCCTGTGAAAAAGTAATTTCTACCTCTCCCCTGAAATTTTCGGGTAATAAATAAATATGAAGTGGGTTTTTATTGATTGTGGCTATTAGAAAGATTACGCACATAGAGAAGATAGCTAAGGCTACAAAAACCCATTTTTGTGAGCTAATTCTTTTCAAAAGAACTCCCCCCCCCGAACTCGTTCTCTATTGATGATGCATCCACTAATCTTGCCATAAAACACTTCGATAAGCTAGCATGCTGACCCCCTATTAACAGGAAAGCTAGCATAACATCGTAGAACAGAACCACCCGCATCCAATTGGATACGGGTGGCAACATTTCCTGTACAATTCTATCAATTTTGAATGCCGGATATAGGATTTACAGGCGCTCTGAGCGCACAATTTGATACGGATATTACTTCTGAAATACAATTGTTGTAGTCAAACCCGTGTTCTGCGTTTTCTCCTGATAGGTGCCCAAGTAGGACATGCTAAAGGTATAGTTGCCAGGCAATAATTCCTTGCTTGCCGTTCCGCCAACCGTAGTCCCCAGGTCCTTCCACCCTCCGGCGTAATATTTCACCGTTCCTCCGTCGAGTGGGCTCCCCAAGCTATCCTTCAGCTGTACCGTTGTGTTCACCGTTTGGAATACAACCGTCGCAATCGAACTCGTGTTCTGAACTTTCTCCTGATAGGTGCCCAAGTAGGACATGCTGAAGGTATAGTTGCCAGGTAATAATTCCTTGCTTGCCATTCCGCCAACCGTAGTCCCCAGGTCCTTCCACCCTCCGGCGTAATATTTCACCGTTCCTCCGTCGAGCGGGTTCCCCAAGCTATCCTTCAGCTGTACCGTTGTGTTCATCGTCTGGAATACAATCGTCGCAGACAAACCTGTGTTCTGCATTTTCTCCTGATAGGTGCCCAAGTAAGACATGCTGAAGGTATAGTTGCCAGGCAATAATTCCTTGCTTGCCATTCCTCCAACAGTAGTCCCAAGGTCCTTCCACCCTCCGGCGTAATATTTCACCGTTCCTCCGTCGAGCGGATTCCCCGAACTGTCCTTCAGCTGTACCGTCGTGTTCACCGTCTGGAATACAACGATGGGGCTATCGCCTGTATTCTGTGTCTTTTCCATGTATGTTCCTTCGTATGTCATGCTAAAGGTGTATGCTTTATCAGGTAAGTCCTTACTAATCAATCCAAAAGCGTCGGTTACCCCAAAATCCTTCCATCCGCCATCGTAGTATGTAACGATTCCACCGCTTATCGGATTACCGCTGCTGTCTTGCAGCTTAACGACTGCGGCTGTCATATTTATTTTAAAACTAACAAGGTTGTCAGGTTCAACATTCCCCGCTTTATCGGTCGATCGATACAGTATGCCATAATTGCCGCTCTGATCAAACGTTACGGGTGCCGTATACGGCTGCCACGTAGTCCCGTTATCCAAACTATACTCCGTCTTCTCCATATCCAATACATGATCGGTGGCGGTCAATGTTACCGTTACCGGATTTACATACCAACCATTTTGTCCATCCGGTTGTGCCGGAGACACGGAAGCCGTCGTAACTGGTGCAGCAACACTTGTAATGTCCACGATCGTCATCGAATAAGGCTTCAATTGGATCTCTCCAGCGAAAATGGAAGATGGCGTCTCCGGTAATGGATTAACTTGTGGCGCGTCCAACCAACTCGCATTCGGGTTCGTCAGAAACGAGGGCAAAGGATCTGAGCCCCCATATACCCAATTTGTCTTGAGATCCCACCCCGGTATGGAAACATTGACAGGGTTCATGGTCCGATTGGCAAAAACAACCTGCTTAATGCCATTAGCGTCACCGAAACCCCATGCGCCAACATCCGCAACGTTATAATAGACATCCGTTGCGATGAACCGCAGCTTTTCATTTTGAACATTGCCTTGTGCAAGATTGAGTTTGTAAAAGCTGCTATGGGTATTGAGCAGACCTCCCAAAGCTTTAAATACATAATAATTCGGTAATTTAGTGAGATCTCCAGCCACGGTTTGCTGCACGATGCCAAACCCTTGGGGATCTACCATCGCATGTACGTCGGAAATCGTCACGGCACCTGACTCGATCATTTGCAGCACCCGTTCCATATTGTGCATCGCAAATCCTGGGGTTTTCATAAATTGTTTGCGTGCCTTCTCGTTAGGGTCTTTCTCGCCAAATAGGACGGTTGGAAGAGAAGACCATTCCGTAACCCATATTTCCTTGCCTGGGAATTGGTTTTTCTGAATAGACAGACCTTCTAATGCACTTTGATTATACGTATATAAGTATCTCATCATTTTGCTGTTCGTTAGATCCGATAGATTTGGAATGGGTGAATACACATGGACGATGATGGCGTCGTAGAAACTGCTGTCCGTCATTAGCGTTTGATTCCAAAGTGCTACGCGTCCCCCTTGAGTAGCTCCCCAATCCACATTGGGGTCTGGCAGATTATTGGGGTCAGCTGCTATTCGGTCTTCCAAATCCTTGGCCACAGCCACAATCCCGATTTTAATAGTCGGATCTATACCTTTGATACCCTGATAGATCAATTTGCATTTGGCAATATATTCAGAGACTGATGGAAAGCTTGCATCGAACAAGATGGAATAAAGCTCGTTCCCCATTTCCACATAGATGGGTTGTGTAGTTTGCTGCTTCATCTGTTGGACCTGTGTCAGAATTTCACTTACCGACTGAGAGATTACATTTAGTACAAATACGTAGGGAACCTCTAGCGTATTGGGGAGATGGTAGGAATCCGCCAGAAATAACCCTGGGTATCCAGGCTGCAGATTCACACCCTCTACCGCCCCAACGGTTCGGTTCCCATAGAATTGCTGATAACGCGGATCTTTGGAATTCATGACCGTGCCCTCATTGTACAAGTAGTAATTTGCACCCGTACCATCGGGTCCACGAACATTTTGAAGCTTGAGGTCCATGCCCAGATTATCAAAGCTTGCCAGTTGAAAATCAGTCACCCTTCCAACCTTAACCAGTTGTTCGTTATGTGCTCCTAAGAAATGGGATGGCAGAGCATTCGGAGTCGGATCAATCGCGAATTCAGCCATCGATACGGTTGGGTCCGGCACGGGATTCACAACCACTTGCGTCGAAGCCAAGAATCCACCGTCTACGGTAGTAACGGTGATTATCGCCGTACCTGCAGACAAGGCTTTAATGGCTCTGGAGGTACTGGAGCCTCCTACCAAACTTACCACGGAAGGATTACTGGAAGTCCATATGGTTGACGGATTATCTACATCCACCGGACTAACCGTAGCTGTAAGCTCCTCCGCTTCCCCCATGTACAGGGAAGTACTAGGTTTGTTAAGGCTAACACCTGTAGGCCGGACATAGACAACGATATCGCTCTTTTCCTGAAAAGAATTGTCATACGTTGCAGCAGTAACTACTGTCTGACCCTTCGCTAAAGCTGTAACCACTCCCATCTGGTCTACTGTCGCCACCTGCGTATTGCTTGAAGTCCACACCACACTTTTTCCTGTTGTATTGATCAGCTGCAGCGGTTCGCTATTTCCACTTGCGATAGCAGCTAGTTTGGCACTCAAGACAAAAGGCGAGCTTTCATGATTCCATATTTGTATGTTATCAAAAGTAGCTTTTACATTATACGTGGTCAGCTGCACCTTGCCGAATACATAGGATACATTGGATATGGCACCAGCATACGTATAGTCGGGGTCGATTGCGCTTTTCACATAAACCTGAACCCAATTATCCAAGGCGACCAATTTAATATAGTAATCCGTATCCGCGTTAAAAGTCATGGCATACATCGACTGCTCCGTGCCGCCCGCTTTGACGTAACTTAATCCGGTACCTCTGATCAATAAACGTGTATATTCGGCTTCGCTGACATACCTGAACTTCACAGAAATAAAGTTGCCAGCCAGGTTTTCACCCCGATTAAACCTCATAGCAATCGTTTGGTTCCTCCACGTTGTTTCTGCCCCTTTCATTTCGATCAAAGAGGAGGCAGTTGAGGTGGAAGATAACCGAGAATTATCAACCGTCCAAGTCCCATACACCGCTTTCCAAACGCTCATGCCCTCGGTGAAATCGTCCTCGAACTGCAAGATACCGGTAGGATTAATCGGATCCTTGACCACGATTTCAGCTTTATCCTGAGAGGTACTGTCATATGTTGCTGCGGTAATAGTCACCTGTCCGCGCGCGAGCGGGGTAACAGCTCCAGTCTGATCTACAGTCGCTACCTGGTTGTCGCTTGAACTCCAGATCACACTTTTCCCAGTCGTATTCGTCAACTGCAGCGTTTGGCTATCCCCCTTGTTGAAAACGCTTAACTTTTTACCTAGCATAAACGGCAAGCTTTCATGGTTCCATATTTGAATGTTATCTAAAGCTGCCTTTACATTGAACGTTGTCAGTTGTACCTTGCCGAAATTATAGGAAGCATTGGAAATCGCACCCACAACGATGTAATCAGGATCTGCAGCGCTTTTTACATATACTTGCACCAAATCGTCCAAGGCTACCAGCTTGATATCATAATCCGTTCCTGTGTTGAATGTCGTTGCATAAAAAGACTGCTCCGTTCCACCTGCTTGGATATAACTTAATCCCGTGCTTCTGATCAGCAATCGTGTATAATCCGCTTCGCTGACATACCTCAATTTGATCGAAATGAA
This sequence comes from Paenibacillus sp. WG02, assembly GCF_055396115.1. Lineage (NCBI taxonomy): Bacteria > Bacillati > Bacillota > Bacilli > Caryophanales > Paenibacillaceae > Paenibacillus > Paenibacillus sp. WG02. The sequence goes on from NZ_AP036016.1 coordinate 6,722,858, forward strand.
GTTGTCGTTTGAGCTTGTAGCGAGTCTGTTAAACCTCATGGCTACCGTCATGTTCCGCCATTTGGTAAATGTCCCTTTCGGCTCAAGCAGTGAGGATGAAGCGGCCGGAGAAATAAGCTGCGAATGGTCGATTCCCCATGCTCCGGATACGGCATTCCACAAACTCATGCCGTTGCTGAATTCGTCCTGGAACTGCAAGACCCCTGGCGAAACAACGGGATCCTTCACATAGATATCAAATCTGACTTGTTCCAGATTATCAGCCGTGGAAGCCGTAATCGTCACCAGCCCCCTGCCTGCAGCAGTGACCACACCATTACCATCTACGGTTGCTCTCGTCGTATCACTAGAAGTCCAGACAACCGTTTTTCCGGTTGTATTGATTAGCTGCAAAGCAGATTGACTTCCCAAATTCAAAGATGACAACACGCTTCCATTCGCCATAAAAGGGGAAGATTGCGTATTCGATACCTTAACATTATCCAACAGCACCTTGTCGTTGGAGGTTTGGAATCTCAGCTTACCGCTTTGTACAGGCAGGCCTGCAATCGTCCCTGCGCTCGTGTAATTGGATTGCCCTTCCGTTTTGGCATAGATGGTTGCCGTACTTCCTGAAAGGATCATCTTTACGTCATAGTTAGTACCCACGGTAAATTTATAACTGGAAAGGTACGACTCCGCAGCTCCATTTAACGAATAACTTAACCCCGTAGGCCTGATCAACAATCCCAAATTGCTCGAGCCACTCACATACCTTGTAAAGACTCTTGTAAAACCGCCTCCTGGCGCTCCCACGATTTGGACTCGAAACTCGACAATTTGATCCTGCCAAACAGCATTCGATCCTTTCGGCTCTATTTCGTTCGTGCTGCCCGAGGTAACCCGAAGAGCGCCGTTGTCAACCACCCATGATCCTTTTACCCCCTTCCATAACGACATGCCCTCGCTAAAATCATCTTGAAATTGCAGTACGCCAGTATCTCCAGCACCAACAGCCAGACTTTCTGGTGCTCGGAATAACCATGCAGCCAAACATATACTAAAAATCACACCCCAGATAACCTTTTTATACATATTATAAACAGCCTCCTCTATGAATATGAAAATTTAACATAAAATGTAAGCGCTTTAGTTTTATCGTGAAGCGAAAACAACAAGGTTGTTCCGTGCCGACTTGAACACAAAGCATCCTTGCTGTTCCCTCTTTGCAGCTACCTATTCCACAATTTCACAAACAAATTCATTAGCTCCCAAACGAATTACTCGATTTTGGAAAGAGATCATCTTCTCCTCCTTGGAATCATTCCAGAAAACGAAGAGTCTTCTCGCATTATGAACGTATTCCGTTTTGATAATTCCCTCAGGCAGCTCCATGTTGGAATCCAGTGAGAATGTGCCGTGATAGAAAAATTCGGAGTAGCGCTCGCGTAAGGCGATCAGTTCCTTGACGTGGCTCGCATAGGCCGGAGCCGCAGTCACTGTTGCCCGAGAGCGGTAAATGGCAATGTCAAAGCGGTATCCATACACAAAAGCGAAGTTTAGCTGCTGTTTAAAATCGCTTCTTTCATCATGCATGTAGCGATTGGACATAATCGTCTCGGGGAACGTTTGCCGATAAAGCTCAGGGAACGACTCCTCGTCTTTAAAACTCGCATATTGGCAGCTATGATGGAAATCCAGAAGAGGCGCATAGCAGTCGACAACGAATTCAGAGCCGAAAGCTTTATCCCCTATGCATAATTCACGCATTTGCTGCAAATTGCGCCGCCGATAAACCGTCTCGTTATCTCCCCGGTTCCCATGATCATGCGAAGCATCGAAACAGAGATGCGGAAAATGCCCAGCGATCTGATCGTAGAAAATGGAGTCCGGATTGTAGCTTAGTTTTTGTTGACCGATCTCAATTAGATGCTTATTCCATTCATCGGTGGCCTGACAGGCAGACACAAAGCTTTTATAGCCAAAATTGCGCAGCAGCATGCCGTCATTGTTGAATTTATAATGCTCCCTGTACTCCATGCCATCAATATTTTTGCGGCAAATCCGATGCCCAGTTTCCTTGTAATAGTCTGATTTTACATCGATCAGTACACCGTTTGTGTAAAGCGCAACACGTCCCCCTCGTCGCTGCACTTCAGCAATCGCTGCTTTAAACCCTTCTTCTCCGCCAAGAGCAGGATCCGGCTCATAGACGGGATAACCGTTGTCGAAGCCGCCTTTCCACCAACCGAAGAGCAGAATCATTTCCACCCCGACAGCCTTGCCTTCCTCATAAACTCGCGGTAAATCTTCATAACGGAAGTAAATTTTGCCGAACTGATGCTTCATGATAATGCGCTGCCAACCGGGAAGTCTTGTACCCACTCGGGTTTCTGCGGTTCATTAAACCAACCGTCCGCCCATTGCCGGTAAATGGCCGAGCCTTGTCGCCAATCCCCTGGAACGAACGCTACTACAGAGGTCGGGGAGGAAACTTCTTCTCCTCCTTGCACCAATGGGAACTGAGAAACGGCTAGAACGAGACGCGGATCGCTGTTGCGCGGGCCTATTCCTGCGGCCAACACACACGTAGTGAAGTTATCATCATGCCGACCTACATAGAGGAAATGCGAACCGCTCTGCACGCCAAACCAAGCCATGCTGCCAAAACTCGGATAGGTCATGTCGAGCCAAATCTCATGGTCATCACTGGACATGTATTCCGTGTGAGCCTTGTCAATTGCCTTCCAAGGATCTGCAAGTCTGTGTCCATGCCCCTGACTGCGGTACAGGATATCGCGATTACGCTGTTCATCTGCAACGACAGCTACATCTACGAACGGAAGTTTGACCTCATTAACCCGTACTTTGCTCTGATTAGTTACCTTGTATGAGAAGTGCAATTGTTCTCCTACTACCAGGACCTGCACCCGAAACAATACTGGATACGTATTGCCATCCTCGGCTTCGAGCTGATTGTATTGGATAACCAATCCACCCTCAATTTCAGTTACGGTCCCGCTCTGAAGACTTGAACGAACGGACATGTCGCGAAACTCACCGTCGTCGAGTTGAATTCTCCAGAAATCCGCTCCTGCGCTCTCTTGTAATAGAAGTCCCTCAGCCGACCAACGTATGAACCGCCCCTGCGGATCTACGGCAAACTGTAAATGTCCTGCCCTAATTGAATGAGTCATTGTCCCAATCTGTCCTTTCCTTATCTTAAATATAGACCGCCGTTCACATCCAGAATAACTCCTGTAATGTACCTAGCTTCGTCGCTTGCCAGGAATACTGCCGCTGCCGCAACATCTTCAAGCTTCCCTAAGCCTAGGGGGACAGATTCTGTTAAAGTCTTAACCTTCTCATCCCCATGCGTTTGAAGCAATAATTCGGTTTCTATGATGCCCGGAGCGATCGCGTTAACGGTAATGCCATAAGGAGCGGCCGTCCGAGCGAGCGTTTTCGTGAAGCCGATCTGTCCGCTTTTACTAGCAGCATAGTGAACATGGCCATACAAGGCACCCTGATGTCCAACGACCGAACTGATGGAAATAATCCTTCCGCTTTTTTGCGGCATCATGATGTCCATGGCATACTTAGAGCATAAGAAGGTGCTCGTCAAGTTGTTGTTGATGATTTCATTCCAACTTTGCAGCGACGTTTCGCCAATCGTTTCCGCCCTAGAAGTGCCGGCATTGTTGACCAGTATATCTAGGCGTCCATACTTCTCTACCGCCATATGAAACAATCTCTGGACATCCTCTTCTTGGCTGACATCCGCTTGGATCACAATGGCATCCCGCCCTAACGCCTTGACTTGCTCAACAAGTTGAAGTGCGCTTTCCGTGATCTCCAGAGCGTTAATAATCACATTAGCTCCCGCTTCAGCCATACCTAAGATCATCCCGCGTCCGAGACCTTGCGATGACCCCGTTACCATGACCACTTTGCTAGATAAATCAAACATAACGATGCTTCACCTCGGTTTCTGATATGACTTAAAAATAGTGCTCGGCAGCCGGTGGCCGAATTTGAATAAGTTGCCCGTTATAATGCCGTAAATCGTGGGGGACAAAAGGATGCTTAATGGCTGAATCTTCATACAGTTCAATGCCTAACCCAGGTTTATCCGGGATCGTCATATAGCCATCCTCGAAATGCAGCTGTTCGTCCGTGATCTCTTTGCGCCAAGGCACATCACTTGCCATAATCTCCAGATAAAAAAAGTTAGGCGTGCAGGCGGCCAATTGCAATGTAGCTGCGTTAGCTACGGGGCCGCTTGGATTATGCGGGGCGAATGGAATATAGTTGGTCTCCGCCATTGCAGCAATTTTGCGGCATTCCATAATGCCGCCGGCATGGCTAATATCCGGCTGCACATAGTCAAGCGCTCTTCGCTTGAACACTTCGCTGAATCCTTGTCGCGTAAACAATCGTTCCCCGCCTGCGATGGCCACCGGAGATTTCCGCCTTACATCTACCATCGCATCCAAGTTATCTGGTGGAACTGGTTCTTCAAACCATACTGGCTTGAAAACTTCAATCTCCTTAGCGATCTTGATCGCTGTTGGTACATTGAAACGGCCATGCCCTTCAATGAACAGATCCATATCATAACCGACGGCATCTCTCACAATGCCAATGCATTCGAGAGCCTTATCCAGTTCCTCATTCGAGAGGGTCATGTATGCTTTGCCGAACGGATCCCACTTCAACCCCTTGAATCCTCGATCCATCGCTTCCTTGGCTTTTACACCAAAATCCGCTACGCAAGTGGCACCGGCAAACCACCCATTGGCATACACCTTCACCTTGTCGTGAACCTTGCCACCAAGCAGCCTGTGAACCGGAACGCCAAGTGATTTACCGTTAATGTCCCACAATGCCATTTCCACTGCACTGAGCGCTGACATCAGAACGGCTCCGCCCCGCCAGTAGGCATCGCGATATATATTGTGATAATGGGCTTCGATATCAAGCGGGCTTTTACCGATCAGATACCGTTTTATATCTTCAATTGCCCCAACTACAGCATTCTCTTTATACTCCAGCGTTGCTTCGCCAACCCCTGAAATACCTTCATCTGTGTAAACTTTGACGAATACGAAGTTTGTACGGTAACAATCAACGACAAACGTATTCACGCCAGTAATTTTCATCTACGCACCCCTATGAACCTTGTTTTATTTAATCACTCTACTTCTTCTCTGGATGTTCCTTTTTGTAAATTTCCGTAGCTTGCTCGATCCACTTCTGACCGCCCGCATCCAAATATTTTTTCTTGAGCGACTCGTATTCTTTGTCAAGATCGCCTTTGGACACGATTAAGGAAATGAAGATTTCATTCATGATGTCTTCCAATATTTTCTTTTTCTCCAATTCAACGGCAGGAATATCGTAAAGATAAGCGTCTTCGATCACATTGTCAGCAGCAAGTTTCAATCCGGCTTTCGTTTTATCATTCAACAATTGAACTGAAAAACCATTAATTCGATTCATGACTCCGTTGTAAGCGAATCCTCCCTCATTACGCAAGCTAGTTGCATCATCATAAGGTTTAATCCACGAGAACTTGCCGTTCTCCATCGAGTAATGCTTGCCCTCAATACCTGCCCACGTCAATTTGTCGCCTTCATTACTAATCAAGAAATCCAAAACTTTCATTACCTCAACAGGATGTTTGGATGATTTGCTGATGTGCATCCACGGACCTGAGTCCTCAAGGTATAAATTAAGCGTGCCTCCTTGATTGTTTGGTCCCTTAATAACGGTATACTCAAATTCCGGTTTTGGATTTTCAACATAACGAGTCAACCAGTTTTGCGTAGTCCCGTTCGGGGTGAAATCGAAAGCCCCCATCTTGCCGTTCCATAGCTTCTCAAATTCTTTCAAATTGGAAATCGTAGCAAACTCGGGATCCATTAAGCCTTCTTTATTCAATTTGTTCAGGAACTTGATGGCATCCATAAATCCAGGCTGCAATACCCATGGAAGCACTTTTCCATCAACCATTTTACCTCTTCCGATCGGAACACCGTAGGCCGCAAAGAAGTGTATGAACGTTTGGTAACCGCTTCCTCCTCCGAAGTAAGCCCCCACACCAAGCGTATCCTTCTGACCATTGCCATCAGGATCCTGATTAGCGAATGCTTTCAACACTGTATAGTATTCATCAATCGTCTTCGGAACGGGCAGTTTCAATTTATCCAGCCAGTCTTTGCGAATAGCCAGTGCACTTCCGAATCCCCAACCACGCGGAATGGCGTACACTTTGCCATCAACTTGCGTAGCGCCTTTTAATATGGAGCCTTTGTTGTCCAAAATATTTTTGCCGTTGGATTTCAATAAATCATCCATCGGAATAATAGCCTGATTGCGAACTAAATCCTTAATTTTCGCCTTATTCGGGTTTAGGAAGGCATCGGGCATATCGTTGGACGCAATCATCGTATTTAACTTCGTTTCCAGGTCTGCCGTGTCTACCGTCAAGAACTGAACATTTACACCTGTTCTTTTGCGAATTTCCTGGACTACCGCATTATCTTCTGGAAAGTTAGTCGTCTTGTCGATCAAAATTCGTACCGTTGCTGGTGCTGCTGGTTTGCTGCTCTCACCTGCTTTATTGCCTTCTTTGCCTGTGTTTCCACCAACAGAGCAAGCGACTGTACTCAGCATTATCGCGCTGACCAACCCTAACGTAACTGTCTTCTTCAACTTCACCATATATATACCCCCCTGAGTAATAAATCTATTTTGAGAGCTTAACTAGCACTCTTCAAAATCTAACCTTTGATGGATCCTACCATCACGCCTTTAACGTAATATTTCTGCAAAAACGGATACACGAGCAGCATCGGGAGCACAGAAACAACAACTGTTGCCATTTTGACAGATTCTTCGGTGACCATCCCGATGGAGGAAGCTAGGCTCTCCGCCCCTTGAACCTGCTGCAGCGAACTGCTCTGCAGCATCGTTCGCAGAAACACTTGGAGTACTTGTTTCGCATCAGAGTTGATGTAAAGAATAGCATCAAAATACGAGTTCCAATGAGCTACACCGTAAAACAAAGCAATTGCGGCGATAACAGGACCGGATACGGGCAGAATTACCGAAAATAATATACGAATCGGAGCAGCTCCATCGATGTTTGCCGATTCCTCAAGCTCGGCGGGCAAGCTCTGAAAGTAATTTTTCAAAATTATCAGGTTCCATGCACTTAGAGCAGTTGGAATAATGAGCGACCAAATCGAATCGATCAAACCGAGCTCTTTGACAATTAAGTAAGTCGGGATCATCCCTCCGCTGAACAGCATGGTGAAAAAAATCATGAGCGTAATGAAGTTTCTTCCCACAAATCTTCGAATGGATAGGGGATATGCCAACATGGCGGTCAACACAATATTGATCGCGGTTCCGATAACTAAGCGAAAAATCGAGTTTCCATAAGCGTAATAAATCCCTTTGCTCTGAAGCAGCAGTTCATATGAAGTAAGAGAAAATCCTTTCATCCATAAAAATAGCCCTCCACCCATAGCAAGCCTTGGATCACTTAACGAATACATCAAAACATGCCAAAATGGATACAAGGTAACGATCGATACCAGCAGCATGCCTACATTCAAAATGAAATACCATAAACGTTCCCCAAATGACTCTCTCACCAGACGAACCTCCTTCGTACAAAATCGGTTACATCAAACCACTATCTGAATCAATTTTTTTGGCAATAAAGTTTGTAAATAAAACTAGGACTAGACTAATCAACGATTTGAACAAACCTGATGCGGTAGCCAAATCATATTTCGCTTCTTGGAAAGCCAGTTTATAAATATACGTGTCTAAAATTTCACTAACCTCGTAGACCTGAGGGTTATAGAGTGCAAACACTTGATCCAGACCCGTGTTGAGCATGCTGCCCACGCGGAAAATAAGTAAAATAACAATCGTCGTCCGTAAACCTGGCAGCGTAATATGCCAAATTTGCTGCCATTTCTTTGCTCCATCCACTTTGGCTGCCTCGTACAACTGTTGATCAATCGTTGCAATGGTAGCGAGATATAGCACCGTACCAAAGCCCGCTTCCTTCCAGATATTCGATATGACAAGCAGGCTCCGGAAATATTCCTTACTGCTCAACAAGTTGAAGGTGAAATTCTCATACCCGAAAAATCCAGCTACTTCTTTAATTACACCGGTAGAAGGAGATAAGATGGCAAACAAAATACCCGAGATAATAATCCATGACACAAAATGAGGCAGGTAAATCGACGTTTGAACGAATTTCTTATACAATTGATGCCGGATTTCATTCAGTAGAATAGATAAAATAATCGGAAACGGAAAAGCAAATACCAATTGGTAAATCGAAATGATAATGGTATTCTTGAAAGCTCTGTCGAATCCATACATGGTGAACAACGTTTTGAAATTATCCAACCCGATCCATTCGCTGGCGAAAAATCCTTGATAGATATTGTACTTTTTGAATGCGAGTAAAATGCCGTACATCGGTATGTAATGGAACACGATAAAGAACAAAATCCCTGGAATAGCCATGAGGTATAATAGCTTATCTTTCCGAATATGGGACCATTTCCGCTTCCGCTCTAGTGACTTTGAAGACCCATTAAGTTTCGTCACCGTTTGATCATACAACACGCTCAACCCCCTTCTCTTGTAAGCGTTTTAATTTGTGGACGAAAACGACATCTAGGTTTTAGATGGTTTTCCCGTTGCTTTCATTCTTGCAATCAAATCCTGTTTGGCCTTAATGACGTGATCTCTGGCAATATTTGCGGCAGCTTCTGCATCTCGATTTTTCAAAGCCTCCAGCAGCATCCGATGATCGTTACTAATATCGGCCCCACGGTTCGAACCGAATATTTGGCGCATGCTGTCAATCAGTCCCCAATGCCGATCAATAATCCTAATCGCTTCGGGATTTTGCGCCAGATTATTGATGATTTTGTGAAAGCTCTCATTCAGTTTCAGGCTTAATCCCAAGTCACCTTCTTCAGATGCCTTCTCGTATTGCTCTTGAATGGCAACAAGTCTGTTGTAATCGCTATCCGTCATGTAAGGTACTCCATTATGAACCAACATCGTTTCAATCGCCATTCGAATATCGTACATATCAGATACGAACTTCTCATTTACCTCCCGTACGCTTGCTCCTTTATGAGGCAGCAAACTAACGAGTCCTTCCCCTTGAAGCTGCTGGAGAGCTTCCCGAATCGGCATCTGGCTAACGCCGTAACGATTAGATAAATCGACGATCCGCAAACGTACGCCAGGTTTAAATTCACCGGATAAAATATCTTCGCGCAACTTATCCCGAACTCGTGAGTAAGTCGTTTCATTTAATGCTGATTCCTGAGTTACATCCATGGTTTTTTCTCCTCTTAATTTATCTTATTTGATATTTGATATAATATCACATCCGAATTGACTATGTAAACGTAAATTTGATATTTGATCAAATATCAAATGTCATTATGCATGTTTGACTCCCGATAGTTAATCTTGCTCGATGAGAAAAACCGTCAGGGAAGATCATCCTGACGGTTCTTTTGCGTGCAAACCCTTACTTTTGTGCATGGGGAGGGATGGATGTGGGGTTCCAACCGCTGTTGAAGTCGTGTTCTTTTAATTTATTATGCGGTATAAACACGACTTCAAAGGCGGCACACCGCAAGGCGCCTTTCCACCCTCACACCCATCCCTCTTCTATTCTACTTTGTGCTGCCTTCTACTTTTTCTACCTTGCTGCGGAGGAGCGAACTTCTCTTTGCTACCACTCGCTCGGATTGATACCAATTCATCTTCTCGTATGTAAAGATGAAATATATCGTTACAGACACGAATCCACATCCCCTCGCATCTGTAACGATGAAAAATATCTTTACAGCTTATGCATTGGCTATGCACGCTTTGCAACAATATAAATCTGAATTAGATACATCCACTCCTATTGGAAAATGTACAGTATTCTAATGGAAGGTGGCTGAGAAGAAGAGTTCTTCTGTACGTTTTCCAGTACTAGTATTGACGAACCTAGCCAAAAGGAGATCTCTCATGCCTCAGAAAACATATAAATTCTTCTCAGCAAAAAAGGGTCCTCTACAAGTCATTTGACTAGTAGAAGACCCTTCTTTATGTACTTAGGCTAATTGTTCGACGATGCGATCGGTGAGCGGATACACAAGCTCCTCTTCTAAGGTGAAATGTTTGAGCAGTATTAAGCAAGCCGTCATTAGCTCCGATGCCATCAAATGTAAAAACTCCTCATCTATCGGTACTTTCATCGCATTCACACCATCAACGAAAGCCTGCACCACTCTTTTCGCCAAGTCATGATCCTGCTCCAAAACCGTCATGGAACGAGAGACAGACAGCGCTGTAGTTGGATGCAAATAAGATTGCAGAAGAGGAAATAATTCTTTTTCTTCCCATTCCGAATGCTGTTCCAGCTCTTCAACAAGGGAGAGAATCAGATCTTGGAGTTCAATCAGCTTACACATTCCTATTGAGCAATCCTCGAGGGAGTACAAGGAAGCAGCCATCGCTCGGATCTCGGAGAGCTGCTCGCGCATCTGCACATGCTCCTCCTTCAGACGCTCTACGAGCATTGGAAAATTGCCGGGATCCATCATGTACTCCCTATTCGTTCGAATGCTCAAGCGGTCATTCATTAGACATCCTCCTTCGAGTTTTCTTATGAAAACTAACTTCGCAAACATGTAAAAGCTAACCCATTCCGCATTATCATTGTATGCAAGATGAGTTAGCTTACATGCGCAGGAAATGTCTTAGAAGCAAACCTTTATCGAATACGGCTTTCCGTTAAATGAAACTGATTGACAAGCAGGAGCAGAGACTCCGTAATCGCGCCTACATCCCCCGTCGTTTGGCGCACGTGAAGCATATCCTGCAGCAGCTCTTGCACGTTACGCTCAACCTCCGCCGATATTTGGCGGTTCTCCATGCTTACCGCCGCTACCTTCTCCATCAGCGCCACCACTTCACCCACCACCTGTGTCTTCATGGTGTCGTGCGCATTCGCGCTGCTGAGAATTTCAGATGCCGCCGCCACAATTTGCGTCCCTTCCAGTACAACCTTGGTGCCTTCTTCCATCGAGATGAAGGCTTCGTTCGCGTGACGTTCAATGTGCGCAATGGTATCATTGATCTCCATAGTCGACTTCTTGGTCAAATCAGCCAGCTTGCGAATCTCTCCGGCCACGACTGCGAAGCCCTTTCCGTGCTCACCTACCCTCGCGGCTTCAATGGAAGCGTTCAGGGAGAGCAGATTCGTCTGTGCCGAAATCTCTTCGATGACCTTGAGCAGCTTCGGAATTTCTTGCGTCGTTTGCAAAAAAGTCTGGATGGTACGATTCGTTTCAGCTACTTTCGCTGAAATATGATTCATCTTTTCGCCAATACGATCCACTTCATCCTGCGCCACCGCAATTTGATCCGAAGCCTTCTCTTCCAATTCGCGCAGTGTCCCGCTCATATTCTGCGTTACATCCTTCGCAACATCAATGTCCTTGAGCTGACCGCGCAGCGAACGAATCATATCATGAATCTTGGTGCTCATGCGTCCTGTCGACTGTTCCGTTGAACCGGTTGATTCATTCATTCGTTCCTGGCTTAGCTGAACTTCCGCCGCTGCTTGTTTCACCTGCAGCATGATCCCCTCAAGGGAATCGATCATATTATTAATCCACTTCGCTAATTCCCGCGTCTCATCGCCAGCGAACTCCTGCACTTGCAGGCGTTGTGTCAAATCTCCGCTGCCCTCTGCGTTAATGCGAATGAACTTATTCATTTGCGCGAGCTGCCTAACGATCGGCCTGCTGCCTTTTTGCCTTATAATGCTTGCGCCTATTCCTCCATACACAAGACTTATAGCTGCCACAATTACGGATCCCCAGCTACTAGAAACATGTCCATTCAGCAGCCAAAAGCCCCCTGCCGAGAGTAATATATAACCTACAATGAACCGCAACTGCAGCTTAAACAATTTCCAGTCGATACTGCGAATCCGGTATACTTCCTCTAGATCGCCTTCACACATCATCCCCCAAACATCAGGGCAGTGCGGAAGCTGGAAGGTAACCCCTTTGCCAATGACAGAAATGTGCCGATAATCGGAATAACCTGGAAACTCCACGAATAGGTTATGTCCCTTTGCAATCGTTCCCGCAACCCCCGGATGAAGCTGTCCCGTTGCCGGATCCGTAAAAATAAGCTCAAGCTCCGTATGCTTCTTTACACCGACAATACCGTAATCTGTGCGCACGCCATCTTTTAAATTATCACCATGCGTAAAAGTAAGATCCTCAAAACGGCTGCGAGATAATGCTGTGCCTGGAGCAATCTGTTTATTTAACACAGGCTTCGCCATAAATAAATAATTATCTCCAGAGTCCGGATAAACATGTCCAGATTCACGCTGGATCAAATCCCCGAGCACATCGTTCGGGACACGTCCGCAAATGGCCCCTTTCCATATTCCGTTAACCATAATAGGAGCGATAAAAGCAAGTGTCATAGCATCGTGAAACGGCGAAGTGCTTGGACCTAGCTTTAATGTAAGAGGATCGGAATACGGTCCGAATAAGCATTTCTTGCCTTTACGTGCTTCCTCTAGCCCTTTTGTAAGTTCACTACTTGAATCATAAGATTTCCCAACATGAGTAGGGGACGTAGAGTATATCACTGCTGCCTTTTCATCCACAATGAAGATTTCCGATAAATCAGCCCCGCTCTTTAACGCAGCTGCCAGCAACCGTTGAACCATCGAGTCATCCTGTATCGTTGGTCCAGATTCAGAATCAGAGAGCTGCTCGAGCAGACGATCCAAATTGGACCAATAGGCTTCCACCCAGCTTCGTAAAATTTCAGTTCTCGTATGCGCAATCCCTTCGAAGATATGTTCCACATCTTCCTTGAGATGACGATTCAGACGATAAGACCACCACAACGGCAGACCTTTTCGAAATCCCAGCCAATCAAACATACCCAAACCCCCTATATTCACAATCCATATGTGACTTTATATAACATTTACTTATTCGACATTCTATAGCTGATTCCGACGTAAAGCAAGATAAAAACAGAAAATTCTTGAAAATTTCAACTATTTGATCTATTTGCGCATTTCATGTTAGTTAATTTATACGTCATGTATATTGACATAATTTTCTGATAAATTTACAATATAAGAAAAATCATTATTTTTTCCATTAACTCGCGTCATATTACCTAACGCAAAATAAGAACTTAGATCAGAAAGGAGGCCTGGTTTCTGCTTCGGGCCCTTATCCTAACGTAGCTTCCACTCGAAGTATAGCTAAGAAACCAGGAGCTGCGATGTCCAAACCTGAGAATCTGGTCACCACCCCCTATGATCCCCGTCCTTTTTTTGATGAGATGTTTGTGAACTCATATTCGGTAAGATCACATTATCAAAATGTTTTCCTTCAGTTCATGTCCATGAAGGCGGGGAATTTGAGCAAGCGCCAGACGGCCACCATGAAACGCATGATGGAAGAAGGAATTACGTTTACACTCTACAGCCCTGATCAAGCGGAAGCATTGGAACGAACCATCCCTTTCGATCCGATCCCACGAATCATTCCACGGGATGAATGGCTCAAGCTAGAACGAGGGCTTCAACAGCGCGTTAAGGCGCTTAATCTATTTCTCAAGGATATTTATCATGACCAATGCATCTTAAAGGACGGTATTATCCCTAGGAAAATGGTGCTTTCCAACTGCTATTTCCGACCTGAAATGATGCGTTTATCCATCCCGAATGATGTTTACGTAACCGTATCAGGTATCGATTTAATTCGTGATGAGCATGGCGAATATTTCGTTCTAGAGGATAATCTGCGGTCACCTTCAGGCTTCTCCTATTTGTACAAAAGCCGTTCCATCATGACGCACTTATTCCCTGAACTTGTTTTTAGCCATTCGATCCAAGATATTGAGCATAGTTTAAATGTATTTCTATCCGCATTGCGCAGGCTAAGCCCTTCGGGCAAATCCGATCCTGTCATTGGCTTACTGACCCAGGGCTGCTACAATTCAGCCTACTTCGAACATACGTTCCTTGCACAGCAAATGGGCATCCAGCTTGTTGAAGGACACGATCTCGTCGTCATTGATCATAAGGTATATATTCGCGGGATCAAGGGACTCCGCCAAATCGATGTCTTATATCGAAGAATCGACGACGATTTCTTGGATCCGCTCGCTTTTGATCCGAACTCGATGTTAGGTGTTGCTGGGATCATGAATGCCTATCGCGCCGGTAATATTAACATCGTGAATGCCCCTGGGACCGGCGTGGCTGACGATAAAGCCATTTATGCCTTTGTTCCAGACATGATTCGTTACTATTTGAACGAAGAACCTATCCTGAATAATGTGCCTACTTATATCCTTTCTACACCGGAAGAACGTGATCACGTATTGCAGCATTTAGATAAAATGGTCGTCAAAGAGACTTCGCTCTCCGGCGGTTACGGTATGCTCATTGGGCCTTCGGCTTCTGAGAGTGAGTTGGCTGATTTTCGGCTCAAAATTATAGCGAATCCCGATCGTTATATCGCTCAACCCACGATCCAGCTTTCCAGAGCTCCAGTCATGATGGACGGTCAAATGACTGCGCGGCACATCGATCTTCGGGCCTTCGTCATCGCTGGCGAGAGCATTCAGGTTATACCTGGCGGACTCACTCGGGTAGCGCTTAAAGAAGGTTCACTTGTGGTGAACTCCTCGCAAGGCGGGGGATGCAAGGACACGTGGGTCACTAATTCGTAGTGAAACAATTATAGATTGGAGGCTAGCGTTCATGGTGATGATGGGACGTACAGCGGAAGCTTTATTCTGGATCGGCAGGTATACGGAGAGAACGGAGAATCACGCGAGGCTAATCGACGTGTATTATCATATTCGCGAGGAGAAGGAGAATAGCAGCGATCAATCGTGGAGCCGCTTAATTGATACGATTGGCGATCGCGCCGCATTTACTGAGCAATATGGGAGCTTCACCGAGCAGCATGTCCTCCAGTATATTACACTCGATAAAAATAATTCGAATTCTTTGCTCGCTTGCACCAGCCATGCTCGCTCCAACCTTCGTAATATTCGCGAGAAAATGCCCGCGGAGCTGTGGGATATTATGAATGGCTTATATCTGTGGCTAAAAGAAAAAGAAGTCCGAGATATCACAAACGAATCACCTCATTTGTTCTATCGCTTCATTCGCGACACCTTGTCTATGTTTCAAGGAGCAGCCACATCCGTCATGCCCCGTCAAAATGAATGGCACTTCGTGGAAGCCGGAAGATATTTGGAGCGTGCTGAGAACTTGCTGCGCTTACTCCAATCGTTATGTCATGATTACGCTAGGGAAGAGCTCTCTTCTTACCCGCTCATGCTTTCCGTTTTGAAGTCGGTTAGCGGATATGAGTCGTTTCGCCGGGAACATGCAGACACGATTAATCTAAGCAGCATTATTAAATTTCTGATGCTCCATGAAACTTTTCCACGCTCGGTTAGCTTCTCCTTCCAATCCTTAGAGCGTTCCTTGCAGGGCATTCAATTAGAGGACCCAGATTTAAATCTTACTGTACACAGGCTCGCTAAGCTAGCGGGAAAAGTAAAAGCTAATCTTGCTTGCATGGACGAAGAGGATATTTTATCCGGCAAATTGGAAATGACTTTAAGTGCGCTTCGGGAATCCTGTAACGTGATGGGTTTAAGGATGTCCAAAGTCTTTTTTCCCTCCAGGGAAGAGGTCATCGCATGAAAAAGCTGGAGATTACGCATATCACACGCTATTCCTACACCGATACAGCGCAGGACAGTGTCAATGAAGTTCGTTTAACGCCTCTCACTGATAATCGTCAAGCCTGTTATCACCACGCCATCACCACGGAACCTGCTTCAGCTTTCTTTACGTATTCGGATTTTTTTCATAATCGCGTACATGCTTTTACCGTCAATAAACTTCATCGCGAGCTAACAATTAAAATGGTGTCCACTGTCGTCACGAACGACAACGACAACATCCCGTCAAACGTCGCTTCTCCCTTCGAGGAGAAAACGATGAGACTTAGCGATGACTTCCAAAATCAGCATGCGGAGTACTTGCTGCCTACCAGTTATACAGGTTTGACCCCTGAACTCAAGGCTTACTCAGATGCCATTTCCGATCAAAATATCCGTTTATACGAATTGCTGCGTACGATCTACACAACGATTCATCGTGACTTCACTTATGATCCCTCAGCCACTTCTGTACAGACCACCGTCGGAGAAATGCTTCAATTTAAGCGTGGCGTTTGCCAGGACTACTCTCATTTCATGATTGCCATTTGCCGAGATAAAGGGATTCCTGCTAGGTACGTTAGCGGTTATCACTTTGTTGGCGATCTACAAGGAGGCAGCACGGAATTCACCCAAGCCTCCCACGCATGGGTGGAGTGCCTGATCCCAGGAACCGGTTGGTTCGGTTACGACCCTACGAACAATTGTGAGGTCAATTGGCGCTATGTTAAGCTCGGACACGGCCGCGACTACAACGATATCGTTCCCGTCAAAGGCGTCTATCGCGGTGCCGGTCAGCAAGACCTGGAAGTCATTGTCGATGTAAAGCTGATTGAGAACAGCTAGCTATTGCCGAAATCGACTTCTCAGCAGACCGTCTCGCGCTTCCATTCAGATTAAGCTCGGAAAACGTGCTTAACGCGAGAGCTCTGCGAGCCGAAGTTCGCCCACAGTCTGGCACCATAAACACCGTATGCCGATGAGGCACGTTTATGATCCGCTCAACTTGTTTCTCTGTCCATTCGTCCGTATATTTCTTCCCACAGCCGTGACAAAACCGGCTCTTTCAGGTGAAACATAGATATACCGGTTCCGGTTCTCTTTCTTTACATCCCTTACACTCATACAACATAATGCCCAGATCTCTACTGCCGCACTTCATTATTGTTACTCTAATCTAAGCATTGTTAATACCGATATGGACAAATATAATCCTTTTATACTTCAAAACTTTATTGTCCTTCAACCGCCTCAAGCAGCAATTGCATCAAAGTGTCATTACCTCCTTGTGAAAAGAAGGGCTACCTGGGCAATTTCCCGGTAGCCCTTCTTACTTTTGATTACAATACTTTTGCCATATCTTTTACAATCTCCACAAACTGAAGCAGCATCTGTACGTTCTCGCCGGTCTTCTCATCCCTCAAGGCCGCTGCATTAAAGGCATAGGTGGTGTCAGTCTCTGCAGTGAGTGCACCTTCCACTATGAATCCCAAATAAAGAAACTTATAGGATTCACTGAGTTTTTTCATCGTATGGATACCATATGGGTATTCTTCTGTTGGGAGACAATAAAGTTTTGAAGTACAAGATACCAGTATAAAGATACTTCCACTGTCCTTTGACTTTAATATAGGTTTCATCAGTCCGGAAGGAATCGTTTGTCAGCTTTTCTAATTCCAGCCCAAACTCATGAACCCATCGCATGATTGTTGTATGAGCCATATCAAGACCCCATTCTTCCATTATCTCAACTAAATCACGATAACTCAGGCTATATTTCAAATACCATCTTACTGTTAGTAAGATAACTACTGATTCATACTGCTTCCCCGAGATCCTCTCAGGTTCGCTAATGGTGTTTATTGAGCTTAAAGGATCCACTTGATTGTTTGATTATAGTTTTGCGTTTTTACAAAAATGTGATAAATACAGTGAATTCTATCAAGTTATCACTAGTATCTTTCCTTGGATTATATATAAAAAATGAATTTTTTCCTATTTTATCCAAGGAATATATTTACATTAATTGAAAATTAAGATATTATAAATTAATGCGGTGCGCACCCATAAAAAATAATATATTGGAGGCTGGATATATCAATGAAATTGAGAAAAGGTGTAACATTATTAGCTGCAATGGTAATAGCAATTTCTAGCATTGGTAGTCAAGCATTCGCACAAACAGAGAAACTTAATGAACAGCAGGAGTTTTATAAAACTATTAAAAATGATCCTGATTTTAAAATACTGGATGATTACGGAAGTGGTACGTTCACGTACACTGCTTCTGAAAACATTAAGTCAAAGGAGGATAAGGAGAGATTTGCAATCAAAGTAAACAAGTTGAAAGCGCAACAAACCGTCGAAACAGTGAATAAGACCAACTATTCTGGTGGATACATGGAAACCTGGTTTAAAGATAATGCTGTTGATACTGATCCATGGGGGGCTAACCCCGAAACGATAACGATTACAGGTCAATGGACACATCAATGGTTTAAAGGAACTAATAGTAATACCAATTGGGATTCACTATATAGTGTAAAAGATTCATTTGTAGTTGGTTATAATTATGTTAGCTCAGTAGGAACTTCAGTTACGATTGGTACAACAGTTAGTGGGTCCGGTACTGTAACTGCAACTAATACAACAGCTACAATCCCTGTTGAATGGAGTGGTAAAGGGCCATACTATTTTTATGGAGCAAGTTATGGAACAATCACAGTAACAGCTCCAGATGTAACAAGTTATAGTCACAGTGCTTCCGCTACTGCATCAATTGCAGGCTATCAGGTATTAACTAATGCTTATAAATCTGTGACTGTGTCGTAAAATAACTCTACTGCTCTTTATAGGGCTATTTGCAAGATCTACTAATCAATTTTAAGAGTTGATTCAGAACTTCCGTGGGCGTGGTTACTGGAGATAGCGGTAATCCATTGAGATCGCAGCTATTCGGTATTCACGCCCTCACTCGGTTGGGAGGTAATAAATAGTATGCTAAGAAGACTGCTATTAGGACTGATAATTACTTTTGTAATATGTTTTGTTTTCATATCGCTAACATATACATATTCCAGTAATATTCCTAGTGAAAATAGTTCAATTTATAGAACAGATCTACTTACTGAGAAATTGACCAATTCTTTATTAAAACAGAATGACATCCAGAGAGTTTTATATAAATCTTATATAAATAACCAAAAAATTAAATATTTTAGCTCATACGGGCTGAAATTTCCTTATCCTAACCCATATATAATGTACTGGTCACTGTATTTAAAGAATGATTTACACAATGGGAATAGTGAACTAGATAAAGAGAGATATAAAACTTTATTAAGTTCAAGGAATTTTCTAGAGGAGTCAAAGGATTTTTGGGAGTTAAATTATAAAATCAGAATCTATTCAAATCTAAATTATGCTAATAATGATGTAGAAAAATATACTTCATTGTTATTTATGAATTACGACAGAGAAAACAATCTGTTTTTTTTCAAAAGTAAAGATGACGATATTAATATGAAGCTTATCGCAACTCGTGAAGTGCTTGAAACTTTCAAGAATATTAGAAGTAGTATTCCGAATGCAGATGAGATATTAAATACGTGTATCAAGCTTTACCAACAAGATTCTCTTTTTAATGAGAATGAACTTGGGTCTTCAATAGGTTCTGGAGGAGTTATTATTTCTATTTTTAATTTACTGGGGTATGATATTGATAGTGTTGCTAAAATTACTACATTAAAAAATCGCAGCAATTGGCTTTCCCTCATAAATTCTAACTTATTGAATTCGTTAGACGAAGGAAACCCAAGTTATTTTTTATATTTGAAAACAATAATTAATATTAATGAATTTCTCAAACATGACTTTAAGGTACCAAAAGAGACATTAGATAAATCAGTAAATAAAATTTACGCCTTAAATAATACTCCACTCGAACCATTTTTTTTAAGTGCAATGATTGACGTTTATCAAAAATTCGGCATTAATACAATCCCCTTAAATCACGAAATTACTAATTACATTGATGATTCAATACAAAGCGATTTTAATAAAATAGGTCAGATAGATGGGAATATTAAGGATAATTTTTTTGGAATTGCATTATCTGAATATTATGGTTTCAGTTACGATAAGGTAAATATAAAAGAAAGTCTTTCGAATTACTCAAAGGTACTTATTGAAGATAACATTACAATAAAAGATGACGAAAAGTTAAATGAAATATACTATTTATTACTTAGCTTCAAAGTTTTAAAGATGGAAATTCAAAGACAAGAAGTCTCTCAAAGAGCATTGCAAATTATATAACAAAATATACGAAAATAAATGATAATATAGATGAGAAGGAACTATCAAAGACTTTGAAAAGATTTTATATTGGAGTAAGATCACTCCAAATATTAGAACAATCGATTCCAAAGGATATTCAGGAGAAAGTCATTCAACTAGCGTTAATAATAGACCGATATCCTGATTCTTATACACGTATTGATATTTGTTATATGTATGATCTTATCCTAGCAACAGATAGAAAAAGACAAAAAAGTGTTAATAGAATATTAGAAAAGATGGTTAGCAGTATTAATGAATTAAAAAGCCAAAATGGAATTAGATCTAATAAAATGTCTGAATATCCAAATATATATTCTACTTATATGGGATACAGTATCGTGGAAAAAAGTGGTAATTTTGATGACGTTAAGAAAGAAGAAATTAAGAAATTTCTTGAGGTAGCCTTGTCAGGGGATAGTATTATGGGTTTACGTGGTAATTATCAAAGTCTAGAACTAGGAGATTTATATTATGCTACTCTACTTAGTTCAATGTACAAAGAATAATAAAAAGTATTATTTTATAATAATTGTTATAATAATTGTTATTATTCTTTTATTGATTAGTTATGATGTGAAATCATATAAAGTCGTTACTGCTCAAGGTTTAAGCGTGAGGAGTTATGTAGGTCTAGATAAACCTCCCTTTAAACAAAGTAATGGTAAAAATGTAACAGTTGCCATTATCGACTCGGGTATTGAACTTCATAAAGACCTCAATAAAGGAAAAATATTGGTATTTAAGGATTTTGTAAATAGTAAAGAAGAGCTTTATGATGATTACGGTCATGGTACTTTCATCGCAGGAATAATAAGTGCTAATGGTAAATTGAGAGGTATAGCACCTGATGCAAATTTAGTCATTCTTAAAGTAATTGACTCTAAAGGAAATACAACTATAGATTTATTAGAGAAATCACTTAAGTGGCTTATCGAAAATAAGTTTAAATATAATATTAATGTGATTAACATATCATTAGGTATTGAAACATATAATAACTACGAGTTATCTTCCGATGAAATATTCGAGAAATTAAAAGCGTTAAGAAAAATGGGTGTTTTGATTGTGATGTCTGCTGGAAATAATGGGCCAAATACAGACACGGTACTTTATCCAGCAAATAGTCCAGATGTAATTACAGTGGGATATATAAATAATAATGGTACATATTCTCATTCCGATGACAAAATAGCTTACTTATCAAGTAGAGGTTTTGAAAATGCAAATCACTTAAAACCCAATTTAGTTACTTTAGGAGTCGATGTTTTATCTTTGGATTACCAAGACCTGGGAGGATATCAATTAGCCTCGGGTTCATCATATGCAGCTGCTATATTATCCGGAGCATTAGCTGTATTAATTGAAAGCAATAGGGATCAGCACATATCAAATATAGAAACATATTTGAATAGTCATGCTGAGAAACTATCTGATTGTAACGTATTATGTCAAGGAATGGGACAAATTAATTTTATTACTAATTGAAAGTGGTGAATTTATGGAGCGTAAACTGAATTTATTATTTGGAGTTTTGGGTGGAATATTTTTAATTTGTATTAGACTTCCGTCTGTTTACTTTTATGAAGTATTAGGGAACTTCCAAGGGTTTGTAAGCAGTTTTATTGGGAATTTTCTATCTCGTTTAGGGCTATTAGTTGTTATTTACTTTAGTATTTTGTTAATTATTGATTGTCTCAAGTCAGAACTTAAAAGAAAGAACACCAAGAACGAGGAACATCAATAAAAAGAATTTAAAGACTTTTGAGCATAGGCTTTGTTATTAACCAGACTGTTGACCACCCCGGCAGAAAAAATGGGCACCCGAAGGTGCCGGTGTGAGAGGACTCCCCCCAATGTTATCAGGTTAGGTGTTTTCGTTGAGTGGGCGTGGCAGATGGACATTATAAAGACTGATTCATAGAACTGTTTTCTTCTCGGAAGTCTGTCTTTACAATGGTTTTTAATGAGATCCAGATTCACGGTAAGGAGAAAGGCTGTTCGATACGGGCAGCACAAAGTGCCTGTATATTTTACAGGGACGAGATCGGCATTTCCATACATTTCGGATGAAAATCGTTACAAACAGCGTAGTTTTTCTATACTTCAGAACTTTATTTGTCACTTCAAGACTTTATTGTTTACTTCAAAACTAATTTGTCACCCGACACCCACAGAGCCCGATAAGCCGGAAATCGACTTCTCAGCAGACTCTCTCGCGCAACCATGCGGAAATGATGAAAAAAATAAATATAGAGGGTTTCCACGTATTAAATGAAATACGTGGAGCCCTCTATTTGTCGTTTACTTTCATGCATTTTACAGATAATTCACTAAAATATTTGAAGTAAATAAAAGGAATTCAAGTTTATATGTGGAATTGAATATACAACATAATTGATCGAAGTCTAATGAAATAATTAGGAGGCTTTCAGATGAAATCGACAGGAATAGTGAGAAAAGTAGACGAGTTGGGCCGGATTGTTTTACCGATTGAGCTGCGGCGAACACTTCATATCGATATCGGCGACGCGATCGAGGTTTATGTCGATCCAGAGCGTATTACACTCAAGAAGTATATGCCAGCCTGTGTATTCTGCGGTAATTTCGAGAATATGACCTATTTCAAAGGCAAGCTGGTCTGCAGCTCATGCGTAGAAGAAATTGTTGTTTAAATCCTCATTCCGGTTAAAATAGGATACAAAAAGGCGTATAACACTCATCCCGAGGGCTATACGCCTTATATTTTTATTTAGAGCTAAACCAAGAAAGTCCAATGGATATGAGAATGCCTGCTATCGCGATCCAAAATAATTTTGACCGCAGCACACGTCCCAAGCTCTTATCCTGCCGATCCAATACGGCTTTCTTGCGAGAACCGCTTTCTTGCGTCTCCCCATCTAACTCATCTGTCACTTGTGTACGCCAATTAACGAATTGAAATCCAATTCCGCTAACAACGATGGAAATCATGAGTAAAATCAAAGAACCCATAAACAGTTTGTCCGATAAGGACTGCATCATGCATCTAACCTCTCTGTCTTCACCTATATAGTTCTTCTATTATACTTCAAAACAGACATTGAATACATACAAAAGCCCCAATCGAGTGAGAGTCGATGGGGGCTTAATTTTTTGTGCAGCTTAAAGTGTTTTATCGCCTGGCTTCCAGTTCGCTGGACAAAGTCCACCAGCCTGAAGGGCTTGAAGCACGCGCAGCGTCTCATCTACAGAGCGCCCAACATTCATATCCGTAACCACTTGATAGCGCAGCACGCCTTCCGGATCGATGATGAACAATCCGCGATGCGCAGCACCGCTTTCGTCGTCTAACACGCCATATGCGCGTGCAGTTTCTTTGGAGAAATCACTGACCAATGGGAACCTCACAGGACCGATACCATTTTGGTCGCGCGGCGTTTGAGTCCAAGCTCTGTGTGTAAACACACTGTCTACAGAAGCCCCTACAATTTCACAATCCAGTTCAAGGAACTGCTCGTAATTGTCACTGAATGCTGTAATTTCGGTTGGGCAAACGAAAGTAAAGTCGAATGGCCAGAAGAAGAAAACAAGCCATTTTCCTCTATAATCTTCAAGCGTTATTTTCTCTTCTAAGGTTTCCATATTCTTCGTAGACAGCAAGGAAAATGAAGGTGCTGGAAGCCCTATTTTAGCAAAAGTATGTGCAGGTTGTACGGTTAATTGTGTCATGGTTTGCTCTCCTCTATCTATTTATATGGTATGAAATTAGCTTGCGATTTCAGCCAAAGCTTTTTTGAGTTTGGTAACGTTGAGACCCAAAATTTTGTGTTCGCCAATGACCGTCACAGGCAAAGACATCAAGCCTAAATCGTGAAGCTCTTGTCCAAATTGATCATTCAGATCAATGTTTCTTTCTTCGTAGGAGACATTTTGTTCTGTTAAATACTTCTTCAACTGTTGGCAATATGGGCAATTTGTACTTGAATAAACAATGACATTAGACATCGGAATTCATCTCCTTGTAGGGTATAAGATTATTTGTATTGCGGGATCAGCTGAGCCCGTTTATTAATGAATTTATCAACCGCCATGGCTGCGATGGCTCCATCAGCAGCTGCAACAACCGCTTGCTTCACCGGTGTGCGTCTAACTTCTCCAGCCCCGAATACGCCTGCAACAGGTGATTGCATCGAGCTATCCAGAATCATAAAGCCATCCGCGTCCAGCGGAACCTGATCCTGTAGGAAATCTGTGCCTGGCTTACTGCCGGATAGGAAGACAAACACACCATCCACTTGGAGTACTTCCTCAGCACCAGAGCTCGTACGTACTCTAAGCCCCTCTACATGCTTGTCTCCAAGCACTTCCAGCGGTTTGGCTTTGTATAGAAAGTCAGTGCCCGGCAATTCTGGAACGTGATGAACGCCCTGCAGTTCAGGTCGTGGAACTATGAAGTATATTTTATCCGTAAATTTACTTAACGCTTGCGCTTCTTCCAAGGCTTCCTCTGAATCGCCAATGACAGCGACCGTTTTGCCATCGAAAAAGGCTCCATCACACGTTGCACATGTACTAACGCCGCGCCCTAACAAGCTTTCTTCCCCCGGCAGCATACGGTTGCGTCCTTTGGACCCCGTCGCGATAACGATCGACTTGCTTTCATAGATTCCGTCAGCCGTAAATACATACTTCGTATCGCCTTCCACATCCACAGCTGTAATCGTTGTTTGGATGAACTCCGCCCCAAAGCCCTTCGCTTGCTCCCGCATCGTATCGAGCAAATCTTTACCTGATAACTCCCCAATGACCCCCGGGTAATTCGCAATTTTGTGAGTGATGGCCAGAGCCCCTGTGTTCGGTGCCTTGTCAATAACGAGTGTCTTCAGATTTCCTCTTGCTGTATAGATAGCAGCCGAGGCTCCTGCTGGTCCAGCCCCAATAATAATGACATCATACATCGCTGTGCACTCCTTTTAGCCCATTAAGACGGCTTGTCCAATGAGAACTCATATCAGATAATAATTATTATAAATAAATAATAATAAAAGTCAATCCTTTTTAATAATTATTATAAATAAGAAAAAGTACAACGACAAGAAACTATCCCATTAGCGACATGAATATCCCATTAATCATAAAATACTGAATTTTTCAGGACATGAAAATACCACTAATGCAAACAACATGACATGAAAGTACCGCTATTGTAAGCAGTAAAGAATAACTGCAATGCAGATCGGAGGAGTCAAGCGACATGAATATTCCCCAATACTGGAATTACTGTTTGTCTCTAACCGGCTGAAAGAATTCCACATTTGTTACCACCCTCTGATGATATCCTCAGAACTTTATTAAAATTGATAACATATATTTATTGCGACATAAAAGATTTTTATCAAATATATACATACCGCCACCAATACCTGTTGAAGACAATAATTTTATTGTTTCAAAGCCACAGCTTTCAAAAAACAAGAACATATATCCTTAAAAGACATGAACATATATCTTAAAACGTGTATCTCTCCCTGTTGTGTTTTTTTGTGCCAATAACCTTACGTTAAAAAGAGACCAGGAACATATTCCCGATCTCTTTTTAACAATATATGATCAATTTCCTCTTTGTGTAATCCGTCTTATCCTATCTTCCCTTTTTACTAGCCCATTTGAGAAAAGTCCGCAAATGTAAGAGCGTGCATGCCCGCTCCACCATCAATTTGAATCGTCTGTCCTGTAATAAATTCAGAGGCATCGAATGCGCCGTCATTTGACATCAATTTGGTTGCATAACCAATGTCTGATGCAGCTCCAGTCACGATCGCGACTTTTCTTTTTAAGTCCATTTCCTCCATCTCCTTAAATAAGATTTGCGTTTACTTAGACGAGCCATTTGTATAAGAAATTCTAGCGCTCTCTAAACCACTACAATCAGCCATCAATGTAGTGTTATCACTCTGTCTACGGAGGATTACTAAGGCGAGACCGTTAAAAGCTTTCCTTTGATCCGCAACATCAGGTTCATGGCTGGATGGATTCCCGTTACCAACACCAACGATTTCCCCATTTATCACAGAGAATTGGATATGGTTATCTGCAGTTGGGCACAACAGCCCAGACTTATCAACGATTTCAACCTTAATTAGATCGTTATCTTTGCCGCTGTAGATTTTACTCAGTCTTATAGCAAACGGTTCTCCTGTTGTAATCTTTTGATCCTCCGCGACTGGTTTTCCATCTTTATACGCGACTACCTTAACTTCACCAGGTGCATATAAAGGTTCCCATCTTGTGATTAAACCTTTGGTATGTTTTTTCCGGCCCTGAGACTCGTTGTTTATAAACAGCTCTACTTCTTCACAATTGCTGTACACATCGATGTGTATTTGTTGCCCTTCCTTGCCTTTCCAATTCCAGTGCGGCAGCATATGAACCATAGGCTGATCCATCCATACACTCTGCCAATAATAGTAAACGTCTTTCTCAAATCCGCACATGTCCATTGCCCCATATTGGGAATTAATAGTAGGCCAATTCCATGGGAAAGTTTCTCCGCGATAGTCAAAAGCAGTCCATATAAATATTCCGCCCAAATCAGGCACTTCGTGTTTAGAATGATTCCAGCAATATACTAGGTTAAATAGAGAGGAGGCACCGCCTACTGTTCCTGAAGAGACTTCCACATCCGAGCCTTTCAATACTTTTTCATAATAACTGCCGCTGTCATAGCTGTCGCATACCCCCAATTCCCGGTTATCTTCATAGACACCCCTTGTTGATACGAAGCTTGCATCTTCAGAAGCCATGACCAATGAACCGGGGTAATTCTCCAGCCTTGCTATTGCATGACCGGAATCATAATTGAACCCTACGACATCGGGGATGGATTCGTATTCCGAATCGCCTTTCGCAAATTGTCCTGCGACCGTAAATAACCTTGTGGGATCCAGTTTTTTGGCGTATGCCATTAATTCTTTCAGCAATCTTTTTCCTGGAGGGAGCAATGTGATCAGTTCCTCATTCTCCATACACCACATAAACACAGAAGGATGATTCCGGGATCCTTTAATCAGCTCTTTCACGTCATTTAGGCCTTCCGGACCTACATCCAACCTTCTGTTTTCATTTAAGACGAGAATCCCCATTCTATCACAGGCCTGCAATAGATAATCGGTTGCCGGATGATGGGCAGAGCGGTAAGCGTTACCCCCCATTTCTTTAATCCGGGTTAATTTATAATCGATAATATCTGGCGTTAATGCAATGCCTACGCCGGCAAAATCCTGATGTTCGCACACGCCCTTGATTTCAATCCATTTTCCGTTAAGCAGCAAGCCCTGACTTGTATACTTGATATCTCTCACACCAAATAATGTTTCATAATGGTCAATAATTTCATTCTCTCTGACAATCTCTGTTACCATCTTATAGAGATACGGGTGATCTAAATCCCAAAGAATCGGATTTTCAAGCATAAAATCAAAGGATATTGTGCCTACGCAAAGAGATCCTACCGTAAGTTCCTTTTCCTGATGATGCAAAATCTGATCTTCTTGAGATACAAGAGATTGTCTGACAGTTACGGTGCAATCCGAATGAACCTTGTTTTCAATTTCTGTATCTATCATTACCTTTGTATTGCTGTCCGTGATGTCCTTGCAATAGACGAAGGTTCCATGTCTTTTGACGTGCACCGTATTCAGCTGATACAACCATACATCCCTGTAAATACCGGCACCTTCCGCCCACCAGCCTTCTTCATACGTACAATCGGTCTTCACCAGAATGACATTTTCACCTTCATCTCCATAATTCAGGTACGCGCTTATATCGTAAGCAAACCCTGTGTAACCGGATAAGTGTGAACCGATGTAGCTGCCGTTAACCCATACGATGGCATCCCGCATGACGCCTTCAAATTCAATCACAATTCTTTTTCCCAAATCCTCTTTCGACAGTGAAAATTTCTTCCTGTAATATCCCACTCCATCCGGTAAATACCCTTTTTGTCCGTCTTTATCAAACATGCTAGAGTAATTGCTGGGTTTTACATAATCCTGTCTGATTTTCCAATCATGTGGGAGATCGACCATGTCCCAAATTCCCTCAAGGCGCTCTGCGATTTTATAAAGGGGGTTCCCATCCTCGATACCAATGACATCCGCAATATGTCGAGGATTCTTATACACAAATCCCTCTTCTCTCGTTAGATTACTGGCACCTCCGCATGTCCCTGTTTTACTTGTAATTTTTTCAACTTTTTGTTCCAGTTCACCCATGTGAAAATACCAGTTGCTGTTAAAATTCATTTTCTTTCTCATGCGCTCATTCACTCCTTACCGACTCTTGTTTCTTTTAGGATGGCAACAATCTCAGCATATTTTTTATTGTTTAAGTCATAAATTAGTAGAGGTAGAATACTGATTAACGCAGTAATCGCTGGTACGATGGACATGGTTGCATGTATTCCCATCAAAGTTCCTGCCTGTTGCTGTACATTCGGAACATAGTTCGTTATGGAAAGTATGACTCCGATCAACCCTGCAGAAATAGCTGTTGAAAATTTAGTAACGAACGAGTTTGATGAAGTAATAACGCCTTCGTTTCTTTGACCGGTCTTCCACTCAGCATATTCGATCGTATCAGCCACCATGGAAGAGATAATAACCGACATGACACCCAATTGAAGCCCCTGTAAGCCAAGGATAATTAACACAAACGTTACACTGTTATAGCCTGCAAAGAATAAAATAAGTCCTAGAATTGCGGTATATAGATTGCTTACAATCAGAATCGTTTTCTTCTCAAAGCGCTTACACAATGGCGTTGCAAGTAATGATCCGATAATCGCGCCAGGCAGTAAAACTATGGAGAGAAGCGCAACATAATTCAATGAACCAAGGTTATATTGGGCATAATAATTTTGGATATTAAACTTGGTAAATATCGCTGTCGAATTAAGTAAATTAAATATAGCTAGCAACAACAACGGTTTGTTAGAGAGAACGGCCTTAGCAGCTTTTTTAAATTCAATTTTTTCTGTTGCAGGTAACACATGCTCTTTGATTAATGCAAATCCCGTAAGATATAATAACCCTGCAAGTATCGCTATAATAATCGCAACCATCTGGTAACCTTTTGTTGGATCACCATGTCCAAAAGCAGTAAGCATAGGAGCAACCCCGACACCTACTGCCACCCCTGCAACTGTAGTAGCAAGCCTGGAGGTGGCAATGATGCTTGTTCTGACATTGGGATCTTTAGTCATAGCTGCAGGCATGCTCCAATACGGAATTTCAATACAGCTGAACAGGACACTCATAATTAAGTAGGTTACTGTAGCATAGACCATAGCCGAAACGCCTGTTAAATGAGGAACTGAGAAATTCATAATAAGACCTATAGCCATAGGCACAGGTAAAAATAGCAGCCATGGTCTGAACCGTCCCCATCTCGTTCGCGTACGATCCGCTACAAACCCGACAATGGGATCCACAAAAGCATCGGCGAGCCGTGTCGCAAAAAGTAAAGTACCAACAAAAGCCGGACTAAGTTTAAAAACATCTGTAAAAAAAATCATAATGAAACCGTTCCAAAAGTTAAAGACAAAGTTTTGGCCAACACCTGCGATTGCGTGACCTAATTGCTGTGTTTTTGTTACTTTTCTGTTCTGGTTTTCAACGTTAGTATACAAGGCAACCCCCCCTTTAAATCAAGCAAATCCTACTCATTTATTTAGACACCTAAGTGTTTAGAGAGCGCTCTCACAACACATCGCTTCTTCAATAAGAATAAAACAAACCGCCAATGGAATCGTTGCCGCTTCTCGATGAATAAAAAAAATACTGTATCGATTTGCGACTATTTAAATAAAAAAACGAAAGAAAGCAGAGCTCTCTTTCGTTGTGACTATGGATTTGAAATCCCTCGGGTTTGCCTAAACTCTTTGGGTGTCATGCCGTATTGTTCCTTAAATAAAGTATAAAAGTGATACCGATTCTCATAGCCTACCGTCTCTATAATCTGATTAACGGGCAAATTCGTATTTAGAAGCAATTCGACTGCCTTGGAGAGACGGATATGTCTAAGAAATTGAGAGAAGGACATGCCCGTTTGTTTTTTGATCAGTCTTGTAAAATAGTCCTCCTGGAAGTGGAAATGGATTACGAGTTCTTTAATCGAGGCATCTTTATAATGTTTTCGAAGATATTCTTCCACTTTGACAAATAGCAGCTGATTCATTTTTTTTGACTGCGTTTCATTTAAACTTAATTCATAATGCTTCGTCAATAGCTCGAATATCCGAATCATGAGACCCTTGATGATATGGGAAGATCCTTTCCTGTTCTCCTTCTTCTCCTTGGCGACTTGTTCGATGATAGGGAAGAGGACATTTTCCTTGCCTCGCGGTGTGAATTTAAGGAATTGTTTGAAGCTTTTTTGTTTTAGTAGCGCGGTTCGAATGAACTTTTGAAATTCATCTTCTTCAATTTCGGATATAAACAACTCATCGAAGAATTCTTCCTTCATGCATATGCTAATCATGAAGTTATCCTGATCTCTAGCGGAATCCGCATGCTCGCTATTCCTGTCTATAATACATACATCTCCCGCCACAAAGGTATATTTCTGGCCGGCGATTAACTGATTCAATTCTCCTTTGGCAACATAGGTCAACTCAATAAAGTCATGTTTATGCGTAACGGACCAATCTGTATCATCATCAGTGTATAAATTTGCAGTCAATTCAAAATTTATAGATAGGGAGAGCTTATCACTGCTTGTTTTTCTCCATAAAATAATAGTTAATGGCTCATCAATACTGTGAATATTAATTTCGTGAATGGTGTTTAAGTTTGGCATAGTAAATTCTAGGAGTTGTTGATCTTTCATGATCGGAAATAATGTTGACTTGAATTCAAATTCTTCGATTACGTTCATTTTTCATCAGCCTTATTCGTAAGTGTTATAAGCTTGCTTTTATACACTAAATACTATGAATTAATAGTTGCATAGTTCCATTGTAACCAATAGTAGATGTAATATAAACATTCAGCAATTCTGAGGGCTTATGCATGTTATAAATGGGATATAATCACAAGAAAAAAGCACCGTATATTTTTCTGTATTCTACAATCTCTTTTTTTGTCCATTTTCTTTTTGCCATACTTTTATTCCCCTATAATAACCTTCTCAAAGCATCAAAGCATATTAATACTTATTATCTATTTTAACATTCTTAGAGTGAGTACAGCTCGTTCGTTGAGCAAATCTGCCCATCCCTCGGAGTGAAGGGCTACCACGCGGCAGGATCATAATTCGAATTTCATCACTTAATTGATGATGTGCTTATCTTTCAATTAAGGCAATTTCCATTTTTCATCACAATTTAACTCACATTGCACATATATGAGGGGTTTTCTTGTCGTCTGCGTGTTATGTAGGGATATTCTTGTCGTAAAAAAAACGACAAGAATATCCCTACAAACGCAAAAAACCTTGATTTAACAAAGTTCCATAATAGGTACTTTCATGTCGTTATACTTCTAGCTAGCGCGACAAGAATATTCCCTACAATAATTAAAATCGCAGAATTTCATGACAAGGAACATACCTCAAAAACGAACAATCAGCTAATCTAACGACACAAATGTCCCTTACACAATCCTGCCGTTAGCTCAATCGTTGCCCCTTTCCAGCTTACGTGTCAAATTCATCCAATTTAACAGGTGTTGAGAAAGGTTTTCAGTTACGCATAACAATACAAGTTCTTGTCATCATTCGGCAAACAATATATGTTCTTGTCATTGGCTTTTGACAAGAACATATATCGTACTTAATTGTCGTAAATATAAGAATGACCAATAAGCAGCTAAATCAATATTTTCAAAAAATTGAGAGATTAAAACAAGTGCGAAAAATAACGAAATTCACTATCCGGGAGAAAAACTATTGCAATTGCAAACCAAAAATAGCAGGTCCGACACCTCGAATTCCCCTTCAGATTAATATCTCGAATAATAAGGCCCGTATTAGCCTCCAAACAAGCTAATCGAGCCTCATCTATTCCTTCCTCCACCCTACCGTTCACCGCTGTATACTCAAGCACAAAGTTATGTTTGAGCATAGGATTTATATATCTAAGGGCGCAAAGCGATCCCCAACCTGATCGAGCACATGATTAATCCGATTACAGGCCTGCTTTCTGCCCGATAATGCCAATTGCAGGACAGGAATAGGTATAATTTCCCGTAAATTGTAACAATTTATATATGATAAATCGTTACATACTGATTCCCCGGGATGTGTAAATTTGAGATTTCATAAACATAAATCTCTACGTATGAGTAATCATAATAAGAAGATACAAAAATCTGAATCCGAAATCACACCAGTTTTCCCCTCATTAATAGAAAATGTTAACTACATGGAAGAATTTTTTCTCCAATCGCAGGATTTAAAGACCCATCTATTTATGTTTCAACAGAAAGAGTGTATTGTTTTTTATTTCGAAACCCTTGTTGATCAGGACAAGCTTGAACAAAGATTTTTTGTGCCATTATCTGAATGCTCAAACGACAATATCGCAGGCTTTTTTACCTTCGGTCATTTTCCTGATTCAACGAACTTAGATCAGATTACCAGAAAAATGCTGAACGGATTTTCAGTTGTCTATATCGATGGAGACCAACATGCATTTTTAATCGACACGGCTGCAAATATTGCGAGAAGCACGGATGAGCCTCAGAACGAAAAGGTCATAAGGGGCTCTCATCAGGGGTTTGCAGAAAATTTAAACATCAATTTAAACCTTCTTCGTAACAGAATTGAGGATCCAAACCTCTATATTCAATACATAACCCTTGGCAAAAAAACCAACACAAAAATTGCAATTGCGTATATGAAAGGAATCGCTAACGAAGAAGTAGTGAATGAAGCTCTAAGAAGATTAGAAAGTATATCGACAGATATGATTTTCAGCTCAGGATATTTAGAAGAATTCATTGAAGACTCCTCTTCATCTCCATTTCCTCAAATGTTAAATACGGAACGCCCAGATCGAGTAGAAGCCAATTTAATGGAGGGTAGAATAGCTTTATTTACGGAAGGAACCCCAACGGTACTCATAATACCCGTAACCTTCTTTTCGTTTTATCAATCGCCTGATGATTATAACAGCCGATCGTACGTTGGGACTTTCATTCGAGTCATTCGACTATTCAGTTTTATGATTGCCATTACATTACCCGCTATCTATATTGCAGTGGTCGGCTATCATTTTGAAGTGTTGCCGTATCAACTCGTCATTACCGTCAAAGGATCGATTGATAAGATTCCGTACACGCCATTAATCGAAGCCCTCATCATGGAATTAACCATTGAATTGATCAGAGAAGCCGGGATACGGCTCCCTTCTGCAATCGGACCCACCATAAGCATTGTCGGAGGTCTCGTTATTGGAGATGCGATTGTGAAGGCCGGATTAGTATCGAATCCGATGATTGTGGTTGTCGCAATGACAGCTATTGCTTGCTATGTCGTGCCTTCGAATGAAATGAGTTCTGCTATTCGATTGTTGAGGTTCCCGATGATGATTGCAGCTGCAATGTTAGGCTTTGTAGGAATTGTATTTGGGCTGATGGCTTTGTTAATCCATTTATGTAAATTGGAATCTTTTGGGGCCGCTTATTTCGCCCCCATTGCTCCTTTTCGCTGGAAAGATATAAAGGATGCGCTGGTAAGAGTACCCATATGGCGGATGGATAGCAGGCCTTTAGACCCTCACCCTGACAAAATGAAGCAACAATCTGCATCAAGAGAGTGGGAAAAAAATGATAAAAGGTGAAAACAAGATTACGCAGTTTCAACTTTTCTTTATCATCATTCAAACACAAATTGGAATTGGGGTGATATCTTTACCCTATGATGTGTTTAAGATCTCACAAAGTGATGCGTGGATTTCGGTTTTTGTTGCAGGGTGCCTAATACAGGTTGCTATTTATCTTATCTGGTTATTATATCGGCGATTCCCAGCTCTAACTATTTTCGAAATGATGAGTGAAGTTGTCGGAAAACATGTGGCCTTTTTGTTGAAA
Organism: Paenibacillus sp. WG02; assembly: GCF_055396115.1. Lineage (NCBI taxonomy): Bacteria > Bacillati > Bacillota > Bacilli > Caryophanales > Paenibacillaceae > Paenibacillus > Paenibacillus sp. WG02. Next base: position 6,757,099 of record NZ_AP036016.1, read on the forward strand.
ATCGGTTATATTTTTTATTTTTTCGCAACAGCCATATTAATCATTTTACAGTTTGGACAAAAGGTCAATATTTGGATACTCCCACGTACGCCGATATGGATAGTGAGTGTCCTCCTAATCGTTATAAGTGTCCTTTGTGTAAAAGAAAATTTAAGAGTAATTGCTCGTTTTTTTGTTGTGGTTTCGATCTTGTTGATTGTTTTGTTCACATTTACATTGGTCGTTTTAAAGGATCTTAACTATCTCTATATTCTTCCAGTAGGACAAAGCGGCCTACCCAACATGGTAAAAGGGGCGACAAATGCCACTTTCGCTTATCAAGGCGTTGAGCTCTTGTTAGTTGTATTCCCCTATTGCTTGGGAAAAGGAGTAGGGAAATTGAAGGTTGCCTTCCTGGCTAACGGATTTGTCACCTTCTTTTATACCTATCTAACAATGGTTGTTCTCACTTATTTCGGCCCTTCGGCAATGAAGTTCATCCCTGAACCTATCTTATACATCATGAAATTCAAATATTTCAAAATCATTGATAGAGTGGATCTACTCTTTTTTTCAATTTGGATTGTTTCCGTTGCAACTTCGTTTATGATGTATCTTTATTTAACTTCCAATGGTTTAACCCATTTGTTTCGTAAAAAGAACCATTCCCTACTCGTTTTTTACGCCGCGGCATTAATGATTATTTGTGCTCTAACGCTACCCACGGACGAAAAAGTGATTAAATCATTAAGTGAATTGATTGATCTAGCCAGATATGTATTCATTTTAATATTGCCTTGCATCCTATTAATCGTCTCTATGGTACAGGGCAAAAAAAAATTATCGGGAGATGTTAAATCATGAAGATGTCGAAAGTGCTCCTTTTAGCTGGGCTGTGTGTCTCCCTTTTAACCGGCTGCTGGGATCAAAATATGCTAAAGGATGTAAAACTGGTGATGACGACCGGGTTCGATTTAACATCGGACGGTAAAGTAATGAGTACGATTACCATTCCTTCTTTTAAAGGAGGCGGGGAAGGAACGAAAGAAACAGTGAGTCATGTCGTATCGGGGAAGGGCGATACATCAAGGGATGTAAGGAAAGAAATTAATCTTAAAATCTCAGGAGAATTTAATGCCTCCAAACTCATTGTCCTCTTGTTGGGAGAAGAATACGCAAAGCAGGACATTTACTCCGGGCTTGACGTATTTTACAGAGATCCGAGAGGTTCCCTTGTAGCAAACGCCGCGGTTGTAAAAGGACAAGCTGCTGACCTGCTCAATCTCCCCCTCAAGGAGAAGTCAAGCATGAGTGAATACCTGAACGGTGTATTTGAAAGCGCTCAAGCAAACACCGTCATACCGCGGCAAACTAGGCCTATGTTCTCCGATTTTTTTGATCCTGGAACCGATATCATATTACCCCTTATAGAAGCACAAGAAAAAGAAGCACAAATTATTGGATTGGCTATGTTTAATGGGCGTCAGTATACCGGGCACTATTTAACACTTCAGGAATCAACTTTATATATGTTGATGGCCAATCATAAGAGCAAAAAGGCATGGATCAAAGTTAAAGTTGATGAAAATCGAGTACCACAGAGAAAAAACTTCATTTATATCAATGTATTAAAATCAAAACGCGAGTTAAAAGTAACCGCTCAAAATCCCGATCATATTTCCGTTAACTTACGGTTAGATTTAAAAGTCGAAATCCTGGAGTATTCAGAAGACCATCTAGAATCGGAGGGAAAAATCAATGATCTGAATAACAAAATATCCCAAGAGATGACGAAAAAAGCAAATCAAATTATTAAAAAAATGCAAAAAGCGAATTCGGATAGCCTGAGTATTGGGAGACAAATTATCGCCTTTCATCATGATACTTGGGAAAAGATCAATTGGAAAGAAGAATACCCGAATGTTAACTTTGAAGTAAAGGTAGATGCTAAAATTACGAAACATGGGATTTTTAATTGACATCGAAAATTGGTATTCTTTATTAAGAAAAACCGACTTAATATATCATTGAAATTCTTATATTTGCAAAATGGCAACTAGAGACCTCAGTACGAAATACTCAGATCCCTTGATATAACTATTCAAACCTCAAGATCCATTGTTGCAATCTACATTGCAGCGTTTCTTTGTTCAATTATCAAAAAAATTTAGCCGTCATTTATGATACGGTTCCCTGCACTTCATCTTCAACTAATCTCCCGTTAGTTGAAACAGACCGCCGTCAATGATGGCAGTCTGTAAGGGTTATCTAAGGGCCTCCCGGGCTTTATCTTCATCTTCTTGCTTCACGTATATTTCGTAACTATGTATCCGTTTCTGTGGAAAAGATTGTCCCTCTTGGTGTTTTCATGTTGATAGGTGATTTCACCGTGAAACGAATGTTTGCTTTTTGCAATTGACCGATAACAAAAAATAATCCTCATCGTTTAGGGCTATATACAAAGACACTCGGATTCTTTGTGTTATGGCATCGAATATGCGTTTAAAAATCGTAAACGACATACTTATCCCTCCCCAATCCATTCCTTTTGAATTATTGGTACGTTTAATACAGGTTCTTTAACTTATGTTTTTATTATATTACCATAATTTAGAAAACTAATGTCGTTACAATAGAAATTCTCGTTCCACTATTATTGGTTTGAACTTAGTCGATTCCAATTTAGAAACGATTGACGAAGGAAAATCTATATGGTCTTCTCCACAAAACTCCCGTTTGCTTAATGAAATAAGGAGCTATCCCGAATTCGAGCTTCTATAAAGTAGGTGAATTTGTGTCGTAAGACTACAATGTAAGGACATTTGTGCATTTTTTGATGACACAAATCTTCCCACATAAAAATAAAAAAGCCTGATTTCTTAGGCGTTTATTTATAAAATTATGTAGGCACTTTTGTGTCATTGGACACCTCCTTGTTGTTGCCAGCCGTACTATTGGCTTTTTCATATGCCCGTTTTTTTAGTCATCCCTTTTACTTTTTTAGCAGTTTTTCTTTGAGTTTTTTTTACCACATTTGGGTATAGCCTCATTTCATATCTAATTGCTTACATTCGAGGGATTTTCTTGTCGCAAAAAAAACGACAAGAATATCCCTCAAACTGAAAAAATCCTTGATTTATCAAGGTTCTTAATAGGGACTTTCATGTCGTTAGACTACCATTAGAAAAGAACCCTCATGTCATCCATAAGGGCTCTCAATATTTTCTATTGGAAAGCATAGACTTCTTCTAATTCTAGAGCTGCTTCTTTAATATCATACCCGGCTTGTCTAATCGCACGGATTCGTTCATCAACCGGAACAGGATCGCTGCGCAATGCCCTCATTAACCACTGCACCCATACGGCAATGTCTTGTTTCAAACACACGAATGTGAAAAAACCTGCCCTCAGATTCGCCTCTGCCGGCAAAGCATCGGATACCACACAGGGAACACCCGCGGCTTGCGCTTCTATCAATACCATAGGTAAACCATCTTTGAATGAAGGAAGGACCATGCAATCAAATTCCTGAAGAAGCTCATAAATATCGTCTCGCAGCCCTAATAGATGAACGCGGTTTTGGATCCCTTTTTGCTCGATCAGCGCTATAATCTGAGGTCGCAATGCACCATCCCCCACCAAAATAAGCCTCGCATTTGGCACACGGTACAGCAGCTCTTCAAAAATCTCAATCAGGAATGTATGATTTTTTGCTGAGCTAAACCGTCCAATATGGCCAATAATTGGCTCCTCTAATGAAATATGCAATTCCTCCCGGAGCGTCATGGGTTTGTACATTCTACTTGTAAATCGACCGACATCTATCCCATTGCGCACCATTCTGCCGCGTTTATCTTTGGACCGTTGATACCCGAAGAACGACTGACTTGCCGTAATCGAGCTGCTAAGCCAATTGGTGGCAAATCGTCGTATCATGTTCCTTTTTAGCCATCGAGATATTTTAGTTATTAAGGAAGAGTATGTATAATCACTGATGCTGTGACAATGTACAATACGAATATCAATGCCAAACAGCCTTGATGCTAACAAAGTTAAGACACTAGCCTCAAAGTTATGGCTATGTAGAGCATGGAAAGGACCGTGATGCTGAATCGTCGACTTTAACTCATATAGGTAACCCATCCAGCCCGCTCTTGGATTCTGCAGGATGAAAATCCTCCCGCCTAATGCTCGTATTTCTTCCTCATAATCACAAGGATTATAGGAGTGGACAACGAAATCGAATTGAATCTTAGATCGATCCATATGCCGATACACATTCATAATAAAGCTTTGCGCTTCTCCACGATTCATATCACTAATATGATGTAATATCCGAACGGGTTGATTGCTCAACACACTTTCCCCCTTAGATTTGCACAAGTGAATTCCTCATAAGCAAAAGCCAAGATGGTTTAATCATCGTACCGATGAAGGCTGAGTAAACGAGAGGGAAATTAATGTAAACGCTGTATAAATTGAATTGTAGCATGAAAACGACACAATGCCTATAGGAATATAAAGATTTGATAAAGTTTTATAGTACTCATCACCCATTTTTAGTAGAAAATAGCAAAATACTGAGAAACTCTCTGGACAGAAAGTTTCTCTGTTTTGTTTAAGTGTGCAAGTAAATTTTTTCAAATACCTGGATAACCCGGGGAATATGGTGGGTATGGATAAGTCTGGTCTGGATATGGACATTGACATAGATAATCCTGGTATGGATATGGACATGGACATGTTGGATATGGATATGGATAGTAAGGCTGTTGATATAAATAAGGGGCTACAACAACAAAAGGCAGCAGATTTTCCACTTCCTCATGTTCAAAGTGATGAAACCCGCCATGCCCTGGGAAGCCATGATGACCATGACCACCGAATCCTGGCCCAACATGACCGGGGCCAATATGACCAGGTCCTCCGATTCCCGGACCGCCAGGACCACCATGTCCGGGGCCACCATGGCCTGGACCGCCTCCGTGCCCACCTACTGGTGGACGAAATTCTTGCTCTTCTGGTTTCGTCATCTTCTAAATCACTCACATTCCTGTATAGTTAATTGCCTATTATACAGTATGTGTGCGATTGCCTAGTTGGTGACCGCTTCCCCGAAATTGGGCTTATTTTCATTTGCGTTGTAACAAGCTTATTACTTCCGGTCTTTCCAGATATCGCAAAGACCGACGAAAAAAACAACAATTGTCGTGATCACTATAAATCGAATATCCCATGCGTTCGGAAAATCATTTACCTTCGTACCCGAAGCACGGAGAACAAGAACAAATAATAGCAGCACTAAATCAAAAAACATACAGTAGGCCATACGAGCTGAAAGCTTATGAAGCGGTAGTTTGTCCAACATTTTGCCGAATCCAAAGACGTCTGACCATCTTCCAGGTTGGTTGGATTTTTTCTGGGGGGAATTGTCCTCTTGCCGATCAGAGATCGGCTTTTGCTCGTTTTGCATCTTTCTTGCCAGCACCTTGCATCGATTCATGGACATCCAACCACATCAGAATGGCTCCGCCGAAGCTAAACCCCGCTATACATATTCCCCCCAAAGGGGATAATAACCCCACCTCCCAAGTCATCACGAAAGCTAGTAAACTCACTAAAAGTAAAAGAAATGCACCTGTCTTTTTCATTGAGTTGCCTATCATACTCTCTTGCACCTCCCTTATCGTAAGATCTTATAGTATATGAGAGATTACTAGATTCGGTGATAGGAAAAAATGTTTCTTTTCATGAGCGTAAGGAGAGGAACGGACTAAAATAGTAACTTCTTTTGCTTCTTTCTTTAGTTCCTCCTTCAGCATATAGAGGGAATTGGTCTACAATCACACTTGATCGTTCTATCTTAGGAGCGGTTATCTAATCGCATTCTTTGCTAGACATTACCAGCAGGCCCTTCAGATTTTGTCTCTCAAGGGACACACCTGCGAGTCCTTCTCCTTGCGGAGTATTGAACTCTGCTTCGGCTACGGCACTTTAAATGGTAAAGTTACAGAGTCGATTGAAGCACCCGGTTTGTTCGACTGTGAAGCGCATCAAGAAAAGTTAACCAACTGGGGTTACCTTTTCTTGATGTACACACTTTTTACATTATTTGAACTCTACTTATTCTAATTGTTCTAGAGACCCAAAAGGGTAAACCCAAGTGAGTCCCGTAAAATGTGCAAAAGAACCTTCAAAACCACTATGAAAGTGGAAATAAAGGTTCTTTTACAACCGAATATTAGGTACAAAGTGGGGGCTGTAATTTCCGAAAATGACTCTTAGGACAACCCCTTTAACTCAATATCATCAATATTAACCTGCTAATACGATTCTACTGTATTTCTACTGTATAAGTAGTTACCTGTCCACCAACTGTGACTGTTAATGTTTGGCTAGCTGCAGGTGCTGTACTGTCAAAGCCTGTTACATTTGCCAATGCTACTGTTTCAGCTTTTGTACTACCATCGCTGTAAGTTCCAGTTACTGCCAAACCAGTAATATCTAGCATATCTCCTACCGTGTAAACTAGTTTAGATGCTGGTGTTGTAATGGCTATGCTGCTTAATGTTACTGGTGCTTTGATTTCTACTGTATACGTAGTTGTCCGTCCACCAACTGTGACTGTTAATGTTTGGCTAGCTGCAGGTGCTGTACTGTCAAAGCCTGTTACATTTGCCAATGCTACTGTTTCAGCTTTTGTACTACCATCGCTGTAAGTTCCAGTTACTGCCAAACCAGTAATATCTAGCGTATCTCCTACTGTGTAAACTAGTTTAGTTGCTGGTATTGTAATGGCTATGCTGCTTAATGTTACTGGTGCTTTGATTTCTACTGTATACGTAGTTGTCCGTCCACCAACTGTGACTGTTAATGTTTGGCTAGCTGCAGGTGCTGTACTGTCAAAGCCTGTTACATTTGCCAATGCTACTGTTTCAGCTTTTGTACTACCATCGCTGTAAGTTCCAGTTACTGCCAAACCAGTAATATCTAGCATATCTCCTACGGTGTAAACTAGTTTAGTTGCTGGTGTTGTAATGGCTATGCTGCTTAATGTTACTGGTGCTTTGATTTCTACTGTATACGTAGTTGTCCGTCCACCAACTGTGACTGTTAATGTTTGGCTAGCTGCAGGTGCTGTACTGTCAAAGCCTGTTACATTTGCCAATGCTACTGTTTCAGCTTTTGTACTACTATCGCTGTAAGTTCCAGTTACTGCCAAACCAGTGATATCTAGCGTATCTCCTACTGTGTAAACTAGTTTAGTTGCTGGTGTTGTAATGGCTATGCTGCTTAATGTTACTGGTGCTTTGATTTCTACTGTATACGTAGTTGTCCGTCCACCAACTGTGACTGTTAATGTTTGGCTAGCTGCAGGTGCTGTACTGTCAAAGCCTGTTACATTTGCCAATGCTACTGTTTCAGCTTTTGTACTACCATCGCTGTAAGTTCCAGTTACTGCCAAACCAGTGATATCTAGCGTATCTCCTACTGTGTAAACTAGTTTAGTTGCTGGTGTTGTAATGGCTATGCTGCTTAATATTACTGGTGCTTTGATTTCTACTGTATACGTAGTTGTCCGTCCACCAACTGTGACTGTTAATGTTTGGCTAGCTGCAGGTGCTGTACTGTCAAAGCCTGTTACATTTGCCAATGCTACTGTTTCAGCTTTTGTACTACCATCGCTGTAAGTTCCAGTTACTGCCAAACCAGTAATATCTAGCGTATCTCCTACGGTGTAAACTAGTTTAGTTGCTGGTGTTGTAATGGCTATGCTGCTTAATGTTACTGGTGCTTTGATTTCTACTGTATACGTAGTTGTCTGTCCACCAACTGTGACTGTTAATGTTTGGCTAGCTGCAGGTGCTGTACTGTCAAAGCCTGTTACATTTGCCAATGCTACTGTTTCAGCTTTTGTACTACCATCGCTGTAAGTTCCAGTTACTTCCAAACCAGTGATATCTAGCGTATCTCCTACTGTGTAAACTAGTTTAGTTGCTGGTGTTGTAATGGCTATGCTGCTTAATGTTACTGGTGCTTTGATTTCTACTGTATACGTAGTTGTCCGTCCACCAACTGTGACTGTTAATGTTTGGCTAGCTGCAGGTGCTGTACTGTCAAAGCCTGTTACATTTGCCAATGCTACTGTTTCAGCTTTTGTACTACTATCGCTGTAAGTTCCAGTTACTGCCAAACCAGTAATATCTAGCGTATCTCCTACTGTGTAAACTAGTTTAGTTGCTGGTGTTGTAATGGCTATGCTGCTTAATGTTACTGGTGCTTTGATTTCTACTGTATACGTAGTTGTCCGTCCACCAACTGTGACTGTTAATGTTTGGCTAGCTGCAGGTGCTGTACTGTCAAAGCCTGTTACATTTGCCAATGCTACTGTTTCAGCTTTTGTACTACTATCGCTGTAAGTTCCAGTTACTGCCAAACCAGTAATATCTAGCATATCTCCTACGGTGTAAACTAGTTTAGATGCTGGTGTTGTAATGGCTATGCTGCTTAATGTTACTGGTGCTTTGATTTCTACTGTATACGTAGTTGTCCGTCCACCAACTGTGACTGTTAATGTTTGGCTAGCTGCAGGTGCTGTACTGTCAAAGCCTGTTACATTTGCCAATGCTACTGTTTCAGCTTTTGTACTACTATCGCTGTAAGTTCCAGTTACTTCCAAACCAGTAATATCTAGCGTATCTCCTACTGTGTAAACTAGTTTAGTTGCTGGTGTTGTAATGGCTATGCTGCTTAATGTTACTGGTGCTTTGATTTCTACTGTATACGTAGTTGTCCGTCCACCAACTGTGACTGTTAATGTTTGGCTAGCTGCAGGTGCTGTACTGTCAAAGCCTGTTACATTTGCCAATGCTACTGTTTCAGCTTTTGTACTACTATCGCTGTAAGTTCCAGTTACTGCCAAACCAGTAATATCTAGCGTATCTCCTACTGTGTAAACTAGTTTAGTTGCTGGTGTTGTAATGGCTATGCTGCTTAATGTTACTGGTGCTTTGATTTCTACTGTATACGTAGTTGTCCGTCCACCAACTGTGACTGTTAATGTTTGGCTAGCTGCAGGTGCTGTACTGTCAAAGCCTGTTACATTTGCCAATGCTACTGTTTCAGCTTTTGTACTACCATCGCTGTAAGTTCCAGTTACTGCCAAACCAGTAATATCTAGCGTATCTCCTACTGTGTAAACTAGTTTAGTTGCTGGTGTTGTAATGGCTATGCTGCTTAATGTTACTGGTGCTTTGATTTCTACTGTATACGTAGTTGTCCGTCCACCAACTGTGACTGTTAATGTTTGGCTAGCTGCAGGTGCTGTACTGTCAAAGCCTGTTACATTTGCCAATGCTACTGTTTCAGCTTTTGTACTACCATCGCTGTAAGTTCCAGTTACTGCCAAACCAGTAATATCTAGCATATCTCCTACGGTGTAAACTAGTTTAGTTGCTGGTGTTGTAATGGCTATGCTGCTTAATGTTGTTTTTGCAGGTATATCTACTCTCGTAAGATCACTTTCGACACCCGCTCGACCAAGAACTTGCCTATAAGCAATATAAAAGTACTTTTGATTAGGATTGAAGCCATTGAGAATTTGATAATGTTCTGGCGTCATGGACATTGCCGGAATAATACGGAATTCTTCGTCATAGAAGTTAGCGTAATTGCCCATAGGCACATTCTTTAAATAAACATCGTCACTTCCCGTTAAATGATTATTAACATCTGAAACCTCTGGCTTAGGTACATTAACGTGAAGTACCGCTTGTTCTACACGCGTGCTCTCCGACTTACCAGATTCTGTGATCGTTACATAAATCTTATTAACCGTGGATCCAAAACCACCGTCTGGTATAAAAACGACTGTCGATGAACGCGGATCGACTGGCAACGCTGTTACCGTCCTCGAGCCGAGCAGATTACCTCCTGCATCATATACCTTTACGGTTGCACCGGCAGGAACGGTGTAAACAGCATCGCTAACAGTCCCATCATTATTGTTTGTATAGGTATTATAGATAAAGACAATATCACTACCGCTGAAATAGTTAGCGGTAAATATCAATTCCGCAGCAGGAGCTTTGCTAGCTTGAAGCGTAGAACCGCTATTGCTTGACCCACCACTACTAGATCCACCACCGCCAGTAGACGGGTTGTTAACTAAAGTACTGTCCTTCTGTGGACCATCAACTTTGTCCGGCTTCTTGTCGAAGGATGAGCCCTTTGCACCGTCATTAACAGTCGCCTTCTCGACTTTACCATCTCCGAGAACTTTAGCGATTGCATCCAGCACAAGCGTTACAATTTTGGCATCTTTGCTCAAATTGATTGAAGAATCTCCAGCGTCTTTGCCTACACCGAACTTGTTGATAGACCCGCTTGAAACTTCAACGACAATCGATTTAGCGAAAACTTCTACATCCTCAAAATCTCCAACCATCGTGACTTTGGAGTCTTTTGGAAGTTCAGCGCTTAAATCAACGTTGTTAAATCCGCTGCCCGTAACGCTAGATTCTTCAATCTTCGTACTGGATTGTACGGTCACATGTTGGACAGTTGTAGAACCTTCGGCAACGATACGAACACTACCGTCCTTCTTGTTGACGATAACAGTGACTAGCACCGTATTTTTGAAGTGAACGGAGTTCTCGCCCCCACCTTTAACTGTTGTAGACCCCTTAACTGTTACACCATCCAAGAACGCATCGCCGCTACCGATTCCTTCGGCGAACAGCAGGTTCCCAGTGATGGTCACATTTCTAAGAGTAACACCAGGAGCTGAAATGACAACGTCGCCTTCGATTGTCTGTGTTCCGCTTTCTGGACCAAAAGTTCCAGCTTTATCGTAAACAGTTGCTTTTGCCGCTAGCGCGCGATCGATGGTTACTACTGCTTCAGCTCGAGTTATGGAAGCCGAAGGGCGGTAAGATCCATCATCATAGCCGTTAATTATCGCTTTTTCAGACAACGCTGCAATCGCATGTTTACTCCAAACGGCAATTTTTTGAGAGTCAGCAAATTTGCCCAGTGCCTTCTCCGCATCAGAAGCAGTCAAATTAAGCAGCTTCGCGATAATGCTGGCAGCTTCCTGACGGCTGATCTCATTACCAGAACGAATCGTGCCGTCTTCATAACCACTGATATAGCCTGCCTTAACAGCTTTACTGATTTCAGCATATTCCCAACCAGATTTATTAACGTCTTTGAACGTAACATCTGCTGCCGCAGTCAATCCAAACGCCCTATTGACAAACGCCATAAATTCCGCACGAGTTACGGTGTTGTTTGGTTTTACTTTTCCATCCTCATAGCCTTGAATCCAGCTTTTACCTTGCCATTCATTCAACTGTTTGGCTGCCCAATGTCCACTGACATCCGACGGTGCTGCTGCTGCGGCTGTTCCAAGCATGGAAATCACCATACTGGAGCCCACCAATACTGGGAGCATCTTTTTCATCATTTTGTTCTTAGATTGATTCATGTTGTCCTCCTGGATCCATTTGTCTGAGTCTATAGTTGGGTATTTGGCGTGAGTTCAGCCATTTTTCCTCCCTGACTCTAAGTTGAGCTTAGTAATTAGAGATAAATATACTACGCCTAATTACCTACTCATAGTAAGTAATATACGACAATTTCCATTATATACCTTTAAAAACCGTCATTAAGTTACATAAAGATTGCATAAAGATTACATTAAGTCCTAAAAAAGAACTTTTTTTGTAAACATCTGAGTAACAATCTGATACGAAAGACCACCACCATTAGTTCTAAAGTAGCAAAATAATAGAAATATGTAACACACTCAAAAAAGCAAAAAAAAGCCATGGATCGCTACCATGGCCTTAAATCAATTCCTTTATCTGTTCAGCAAGCTCCCTACATAACGCAGAAGCTCATTCGCACATACAGGGCAATACCCGTGCTCATCTATCAATTGCTTCGTCACATCATTAATTTTCTTCAACTGCTTCTCATCCGGCGTCTTCGTGGAAGTCGTAATTTTCACGATGTCTTTCAAGTCAGCGAAGAGCTTCTTCTCAATCGCTTCACGCAGCCGTTCGTGGCTGCTGTAATCGAATTTTCGGCCTTTCCGGGAATAGGATGAAATGCGGATCAGTATTTCTTCTCGGAATGCTTTCTTCGCATTTTCAGAAATGCCGATTTGCTCTTCTATCGAGCGCATCAGCCGCTCATCTGGATCCATTTCCTCACCGGTTAGCGGATCCTTAATTTTCCCCCAATTACAGTAAGCTTCAATATTATCGAGATAGTTATCGAAAATAGTTTTGGCTGACTCTTCGAAGGAGTAGACGAACGCTTTCTGCACTTCTTTCTTAGCAATATCATCGTATTCCTTGCGCGCCACGGAAATGAAATTGAGGAACCGTTCACGCTCATCCTTCGTAATCGACGGATGCTGATCCAAACCATCCTTCAGGGCCCGCAGGACATCCAGCGCGTTAATGCACTGAAGATCTTGGCGAATCAATGCACTTGAAATGCGGTTAATGACATAACGCGGATCGATACCGCTCATACCTTCTTCTTGGTATTCGTTTTGCATTTCTTTGAGGTCTGCTTCTTTGTAACCTTCCACAACTTCACCATCATACATGCGCATTTTCTTGACTAAATCCATCCCTTGCTTTTTCGTTTCTTTCAAGCGGGTAAGAATGGAGAAAATCGCAGCAACTCGGAGCGCATGCGGAGCAATATGAATATGGGACATATCACTCTGCCCGATGAGCTTGTAGTAAATTTTTTCTTCATCTGAAACCCGCAGGTTATACGGAATTGGCATCACAATCATCCTCGATTGCAGAGCCTCATTTTTCTTGTTCGCAATGAATGATTTATACTCGGTTTCATTCGTATGCGCAATGATCAGCTCATCAGCACTAATGAGGGCAAACCGTCCTGCCTTAAAGTTCCCCTCTTGTGTGAGAGACAGTAAATTCCAGAGGAATTTCTCGTCGCATTTCAGCATTTCCTGGAATTCCATGATACCCCGATTTGCCTTATTCAGCTCCCCGTCGAACCGATAGGCACGCGGATCGGATTCGGAACCAAACTCCGTGATGGTAGAGAAGTCGATACTACCCGTCAAATCGGCAATATCCTGTGATTTCGGATCGGATGGACTGAACGTACCGATACCTACACGCGATTCTTCTGAAACGAATACACGCTCAACATGAACATCTTCAATACAGCCGTTGTACTCGGTCTTTAAACGCATCTGGCAGGAAGGACATAAGCTGCCTTCAATCTTTACGCCCAGTTCTCGCTCGATCTCAGGACGCAGCTCCATAGGGATCAAATGAAGTGGCTCCTCGTGCATCGGACAACCTTTGATTGCATAGACAGCCCCTAAGTCAGTTCTAGCAAATTGCTCCAGCCCTCTTTTCAGCATGGTCACAATGGTTGATTTACCACCGCTTACAGGACCCATCAGCAGTAATATCCGCTTCCGAACATCCAATCGACGGGCAGCAGAATGGAAATATTCTTCCACCAGCTTCTCAATGGCTCGATCCAGGCCGAAAATCTCTTTGTTGAAGAATTTGTAGGATTTGTGCCCGACTTGGTCATTGATTCCTTGCGAAGCAATCATATCATAGACCCTTGAATGCGCTGTTCTCGCGAGTCCAGGATTTTTGCGAAGCAATTCTATGTACTCCGCGAACGTACCGGTCCAGCTCAATGAATCCTTCTCCGTACGATGCTCCGAAATTCTTTTGAATATGTCCATGGGTACCTCCTTTCACTGCTGCCTTTCTTAACTAGGTCAGCTCGTGATGGTGAATTGTGTACTACAATCCTATGCACTCATGGAAGATAACTTGCCCGAAATTTTTTAACTCTAATGGATTTCTCACATTACAATTTTGGTTAACGTTATGGATTAGCAGTCACGAATAAGCTGCTCGCCCTTCTGAATCACAGATAATTATTTACTAAAAAGTTCATACATTTTTCCCGCTTCAACGCTAAACTCTACAACCGATTTATCCCCGCCCAAGGCGATATCTTCTCCTTTGCAGCGGACCAGAACCGCATGGCGTGTACGGACTCTGCATAAGCCATCCTTCGCCGCGCTTATGATAGCTTCCGATAGTTTCCCATCGGTCCATTTCAGGTCGACGACGTAACCTCCGCGCCCCCTCAAGCCGATCGCTTCTCCCTCAGACCAGACAGGCGGCAGCGCAGGAAGTAAGCTCAGCTCATCAGCATGGGATTGCAGCAGCATCTCAACAATACCAGCCGCAGCACCGAAATTCCCGTCAATTTGAAAAGGAGGATGCGCATCGAAGAGATTGGGATACGTTGATTTGCGCAGCATGTGGCTCAAATGCGCATACGATTGTTCGCCATCTTCCAGTCTTGCAAACATATTGACGATCCATGCACTGCTCCAACCCGTATGCCCTCCTCCATTTTCCAATCTGCGCTGCAGTGTGGCTGCAGCTGCTTTGGCTAATTCCGGTGTGCGATGAGGAGTGATCTGGGTTCCCGGATGCAGCGCAAACAACTGTGAAATATGGCGATGACCTGGATCATCCTCCTCATAGTCCTTCAACCACTCCATGATCTGTCCGTGTTTGCCAATCTGCGGCTTAGGCAAACGCTCCAGCAGCGAGGAAAGCCGTTCACTGAGCTCATTATCTACCTGCAGCAGGAGGCTGCTCTGTTTACAGGCCTCGAACAATTCTCGGATGATCTGCGTATCCATAGAAGGCCCCATGGTTAGTGCCCCTCTGGTTCCATCTGCCAATACATAGAGGTTTTCTGGAGACACAGAAGGTCCAGTCACAAGCTGTCCATCTGGCGATTCCACCAAATAATCAAGGAAAAATGCGGCAGCGTCCTTCAAGATCGGGTAAGCTCTATCCCGTAAAAAATCCATATCTTCGGTAAACACAAAATGCTCCCATACATGAAGGCTTAGCCACGCAGCTCCCATCGGCCATATCACACATGTCGGAAATAAACCTTCAGGCCGTGTCTCCCCCCATATGTTCGTGTTGTGATGAGCGACAAAGCCCGAGCAGCCATACAGCTCCCGCGCAGTTTGTCGACCGCTGACCTGCATCCGCTCGATATGGTCGAACAACGGTTCATGGCATTCCGATAATCCGCAAACCTCAGCCGGCCAATAATTCATTTGTGTATTGATATTAATCGTATATTTGGACTCCCACGGAGGTGTAAAGCTGTCATTCCAAATGCCTTGAAGGTTCGCGGGCAGACATCCCTGGCCGGGAGCTGGCGATCAACAAATAACGGCCGTAATCGAAGTAAAGCTCAGCCAAACCGCTATCCATACGCGATTGATCCTCTTGTATAAGCTTCAAACGCTCATCCGTCGGCAAATCATTGAATGGATCATTTACCGTCAAACGCAAACGCACCCGATTATACAATTCCTGATAATCTTCGATATGCCGGCGTTCAATCTCATCAGCATGGAACCGATCGGCGCCTTCAATTTGAAGCTGGCATGCTGTTAATGGATCAGACTCTCGAAATGTGCTGGCTGCAGCAAGTATTAATGTTACAGAGCTAGCCCCTTCCACAGACAGGAAGTCGCCAATCACGGACACATGACCATCTTGGGATTTCGCTTTCAACACACAGGCATATTCAACACCATGCTTCCCGCAATCACCGCTCATCCATATACTATCCGCCGACAAAGCACCCGTTTCCCCCTCAAACGGCCTGCGATTCAGATTCGCAGAGAAATTAAGCTGGCCTGGCTGATCGCATTCCAATTGAATCATGATCACTTGATCAGGGCAGCTGGCGTACATCGTACGACGGTAGGTGACTCCGCCCACCCTATAGGTTGTGCGAGCGATTGCATGCTTCAAATCCAGTTCTCGCCTGTAAGCTTCAACCTCACCTTTCTGATCATGAAAATAAAGCCTCAGGTCTCCCAAAGGCTGATAAGGGTTGTAGTATTTAGGTGTGGAAAAGAGTGCCATTCGTGTTAATCGCGTGGCCTCCGCAACGTTTCCGGCAAAAAGCAGCTCCCGGATTTCGTCTAAATATCGAGAACCATCAGGGTTGAGTCCATCCTTGGGACCTCCGTACCAGATGGAATCTTCATTCAACTGAATTCTTTCCTCTTGCACATGACCGAAAATCATCCCGCCTAGTCGACCGTTGCCGATCGGTAGCGCTTCTACCCACATCTTAGCAGGCTGAAGGTACCACAATTTCTCGCGATTGTTCAAGTTTATGCCCCCTGTATAGGAATTGGTTTTTCTTCATGTTTTAGGCGATGCGGGCATCACCATGATCATTTTAGTTCCCTGATCAGCCACACTTTCAATCCTAAGTCCATAATTCTCCCCATAAACCATTTGAATCCGGCGATGGACGTTCAGCACGCCAATGCCGCCTTTTTTACCCGCTTCATCAATTTCAGCATCTGCCAGTCTGTTCGTACTCAACTTCTCTTGTAGCTGCGCAAGCTGTGTCTCCGACATCCCTGAACCATTATCCTCTACGCTGATCCAGAAGATTCCGTCCTCAACCCCTCCGTCGATTCGGATGAAATGATAATCTTCCAATCCTTCCGGAAATGCGTGCTGGAACACATTTTCGACAAGAGGCTGAAGAGTCAGCCGAACCATGACATGAAGCAAGTATTCGGGCTTAATAGCAACATCAATCTCGAACTCCTGGCCAATTCTATGCCTTAGAACGACCAGATAATACAAAACGTGTTTCAACTCGTTCGCAACCGTTATTTCCTCCAGATTGGTTTGGACCGAGTACCGCAGCATGTACGCCAGTGCCTTAACGATTTCGGATATTTCCTCTGAATCCTGAATCGTGGCATAGCAGATAATCGTCTCCAGTGTGTTGTACATAAAATGAGGATTGATTTGCAGCTGAAGAGATTGAAACTCAGCCTTCTGCCGCTCCATCCGAATTTCTGAATTGCTTAATTCGACTTGAACCACACGATCAACCGCTTCAGATAGCCGATTGACCATCACGTTATAGCGTACCATGAGTTCGACAATTTCGTCCCTGTGAGAGGGGAGTGGGATGGTGGCCCAATTTCCTTTTTCCGTCTCTCTCATCCCGGATTTAAGTACTTGAATCGGCTTGGTAATCGACTTACCGAATCTATAAGCAAGTAAGATCGCTAGTACCAGTGTAAATAATCCGACTACCAGCGTTGTTGAACGAATGTTAGCCACCGGCTTACGGAGCTCATGAAGCGGCATGGAGACAACAAACTGCCAACCCGAGTAATCGGATGTGCGGCTTAGATACATGCGCTGATCCCCCTCATTGCTGTCAATAAAGGATCTATTCCCAGCCTCTTGAAGCTTTTGCACAAATTCATTGGGAACATCTGATCCGACTTTACTTCCATCGGGGTGATACACATAGCGCCCCTTATCATCAATGATAAACAGGTACCCGTATTTACCTAAATCAATCCCTTTCCATAGGGCAGACAAATCAGCGGATCTCATCTCAATGGCGAGCAAGCCATTCAATTCAGGCGAGGTGAAGCCTCGGATACGACGGACTAGTGTGAGCATTTGATTCTCTTGACCTTCAATAATGGTGTGGTTCAAAATACTTAATTTGCCGTCAGCCTCTGTATTGGCGAGAAAGTACTCTCGTTGTTTCCGTTTATCCTCCGCATTGAAGGATTGCTCGTTCACCCCATTATAGTAATAGACCGCATTCAGCTTATCGCTGAGCAAATAAACGGAAGCTAACTTAGGGTTGCGAATAAATAACGGATCGACACTCGTTTCGAGAATCATTTTCCGATAGGTATAAAAGTCATATTCCTCTCGATTGGCCTTCAGGTCAATAAACTCCATCACCTGTCTGTTCGTCAACATAGAGACAATGGAGCGCTCATAGTCTTTCAAATACAGATCCGTATGATGAACCGCGTTTCCGACGATTTGATTCATTTGGTTCTCAACCATTTCCGCTAACTCATCGGAAGAGGTCATATAAGAGAAAATACCGACACTGCTAAGAGAAAGAATGATGACAATCAGAAAATAGACGAATAACTTTTTAGTTAAACCTCTAATTTTCATTTGATACCGAGCCCTGCGCGATATTCAGAAGGCGAAACGCCAACAATTTTTTTGAATGTTTTAGTAAAATGAGGGTAATCGTCATACCCGACATCGGAGGCTACATCCACGATTCGAACATAAGGGATAGCCAGCATTTCCTTCGCTTTGGTCATCCTTTTTTTGATTCGGTACTGAACAAAGGTCTCTTGCGTTACTTTTTTAAAAAGCGAACTGAAATAGGTAGGTGTCAAACCGACCATCGCAGCGACTTGATCCAGCGAAATGTCTTCTGACAAACGGCTGTCGATAAAGCATTTGGCCTCTTCCATGGGATCTTTGAAGCTCCCGCTTCGAACGTCTTGAAGTCCTTTCGCCATGTGAATCAAACCCTTCTCGAACGCTTCGAGGGCTTCCTTCACACTATCCGCTTGCAAGTGAGCTTGCACGGAGGAAGGGGAGTAACTGCGGGCTTGAAAGCGTTTGACAAGAAGCGCATTGCAATCATCTAACAGCTCCTTGAGCTGGGCCAACGATAAATTGGCAGATAGGCAGTATTCCCGCCAGCGGCTGATTAAGCTGCTTAGTTCCTCCATTTGCAAAGCCCATATCTGCTGTTCCATTTGATCGATCCACTCGATATAACGAGAAGGCGGCATATAGCTGCGTGATGGCTTTTTGATCAATTGATCCAGCATACCATGTACATCCGATTTGGTAACCGGTTTCAACATATAGTGACGAACACCATAATTCATGCTTTTTTGGGCATATTCAAAGTCACTGTAACCGGATATCACAACGGTTTTAATTTGCGGAAATTCCTCATGAATGATTCTGCAGAGCTCCAATCCGTCCATTTTGGGCATGCGAACATCCGTCAACACAAGATCAGGTTCACAGGCGCGAATCCGCTCTAAAGCAGCCACGCCGTTCTCGAGCCCGTCTGTATTTTCGAGAAAGAAGGTGCGTACATTTCTGCCATCTTGACCATTCCTCTGCGAATGACAGGTTCATCGTCTACAATCAGTACATGCATGTCCAGACCTCCCCTATGTTTCTCAGAATCGCTTTCCAATTATGATAACTCACGGAAATTGGTTCTACAACGGAAGGAATCACAAACGAATTTGTGCGAAACGCCACGTGACAGAGCTAAAGGATGTCGGTTCCCCGTCAGTCCCTATCAGTTCCCCGGAGTAGACGCCAGTTGCATTTTGCGTGACTGCTGCCTTCCACCAGCCGAACTTGCCTTGTTCATAATCAAACGATTCCCCGTCATCGTCGTATAGATTGCCTTCACCCATTCCATCACCGAAATGAACCAATTCAAGCGGAACACGCGTGCCTAAAGGGGGGACATGCGCCAACGCAGGCATCATCGGAATGACGGACCCGTTTCTAACAAATACCGGAATTCGCTCTAAACCTGCTTGAACGCGAATAATACATCCGCCGGTGTAGCGTTCCCCTGTCTCTAACCCATACCAGATGCCGGATGGCAGCAGGACCTCCCGCTCGGACTCTCCTTCAACCAGTGGAGCTACTAACAATGCATCGCCGAACATGTATTGATCATCCCATTCTCTTACTTTTTTCTTGCCGTAAGCGGCATCTGTCGTATTCAAGGTTTGCTCAGCTGCTTCGGCATACAGCGCCTCGGCTTCCGCGATTTCTGATGCGGACATAACGAAAGGCATTGCCCGGAAAGGAGGAATACCTTGCTCTCGGTAGGTGGCGAAAGCCGTATATAAATAAGGCAGCAATCTCATCCGCAGCTTGATATAATGACGGACTGTTCCTTCCACTTCCGGGAAAGACCATGGCTTCGTTCCATCTCCCCATGCATTCAGCATGGCGAGTGGCGAGAAGCATACCGTCTGCATCCGCCGTACCCAATCTTCAGCATTTCGGGCTCTGCGAACCTCTGGCGTCCATAACAGCCCACTGAAGGAGGAATTGCATAGACCCCGAATAAACTGTTTGTGATCATAGAGGTCCGAATATAGAACATAAGGCATCGTTGAGGCTGCGGCATTCGAAGCTCTAACAAGCCCGTACGTTCTACGATTTTTGCTGCGGAACAGTTCAGCTGTCATTTTTTGGAACATCAACCCGTACATTTGTCTCATTTGCTCACCGTCCAGACCGGACGGAAACTGAGCATGTCCTGGAAACATCCAGGAATTGTTGGTCAAATCACTACCGTCACATTCATCCAGCTTGTACCCTGATACTCCGATATTAATATGCTGCTCTTCATGCTGCTTCTTGTAAAGCTCCACTGCTGCAGGAAGTGAATAATCCGGAGCAAGCCCACCCCATACCGAATGACTCCCCGAAAAAGGCTTAAGTTCTTCGTACAGCTCACTCTTAGGTGATACAAAGGGATGCTCCCACAGGTTCACTCGAAAACCGCTTTGGTCCAAATCTTTTACGAATTTTTCGGGCTCAGGGAATCGGCTCTTTTCCCATTCATAACTGACTGGGTAGCTTTGGCTGTGCCAACCGGGCTCGAGTCCGATCACATCACAGGGAATATCATGCTTACGGAACTGCTCCGCT
The DNA here is from genome assembly GCF_055396115.1 of Paenibacillus sp. WG02. Classification (NCBI taxonomy): domain Bacteria; kingdom Bacillati; phylum Bacillota; class Bacilli; order Caryophanales; family Paenibacillaceae; genus Paenibacillus; species Paenibacillus sp. WG02. Next base: position 6,777,717 of record NZ_AP036016.1, read on the forward strand.
TCTTCAAGCACTTGCTGATCCGTATACAGCGTCGGAACACGGTGCCAGAAGCCAAGTCCCCACTTCGGAGGAAGTAGGCCGCCACCGCAAAATAAATTATATCTAGCGACCGCATCCGAAAGGGTTGGTCCGCCAAATACATACACATCTGCACCTTCAGCAGGAAGCCGGATCTCCACCCGCGATGCAACTAGTGTTGCTTTCCATTCCTTATCGGTGTTGCGATCACGAATATCCTCGCTTTGCGTTTCCTCCTGCCTTATCGTTGACCCGCAATACATTGTCACAATCCGTGAGGTATCCACCAAAACGCCATACCCGAGATCGCTTACATAAAAAGGCACAGGAGCATGCGTCTCTCCCGTATCCTGCTTGGGATCGCTGTTCACACGCAAATAACGGTTTCTTCCCCGTTGATTCATTCTTAATAATTGCAAGCCAGTACCATACAACTTTTCTGTACGATCAAGCGGAATAGATAGAATTAGACAGCCACTTGCTTCCTCAAGCTGAATACTTTCCCAGGCAAAAGGCGGCTGTACCTGCGGCATTTGTTGCAGAGCCTCGGTTTTCGGCAAAACGCCCATTAAGGAGAGCGGTGTAATTCCTTGCGGTTCTCCGATCGTAAGGCGCCATACGCCAGGTGCCGATTGTTGCCAATTCGTTATCTGCATATTAGTTTCCCCATTCACCTATAGAGTTGGAACCTTAATGGCCTTCGTCTGACCGGATTCGCTTGCCAGCTTCGTGTAATGAACAAGTGCTTGAGTTTTCAAATAGTCCCTGCCGCTTGTTTCCGCTTCGCGTCCCTCCTGAAGCGACGCCAAAAATTCAGCCAGTGTATCCGTTTCATCCACTCCGCTAAGATCATCGACGAGTAAGACCTCTCCGTCACGAATTAGGCGGATTTCCTTATCGATGACTTCCATAGCCCCATTGGTTCCTTCAATTCTCCAATTGCCGCTCCACGGTGTTTCTGTCCCTCTTGCTGCGATGGATGCATTGTAGGCAGCTGTGATACCATTGTCCATTTCAAGGAAGGCATAAGCATTGATAATAGCCCCTTCCTCTTCCCAGGCGCCAATTGGATTGTAGAGTTTGGCCTGGACCGATTTCCCTTCTCTTCCGGTAAAATAACGGATCATATCAAAGTGATGTACCCCAATGTCATCCAGGATACTAACGGTATATCTCCGCTGCACATGGTGGTATCTGTAGAACTGTATGTCCAAAGTAGAAATGCTGCCAATCGCACCTTCGTCCAAAAGCTGTTTCATTTTACGAACATAAGGCATCCTGCGGTAATTTTCTGCGATCATAAAAGGAATGTTTTCCCGTGCAGCTCGAGCTACGACCTCGATGGATTCCTCATAATCAAAGGAAATCGGTTTTTCACACAAAACAGCCAGCTTACTGTCAAACGCCGCATGGTTCACAGCTGTGTGCATCATCGGCGAGGTCACATTGACGAGAAAATCCGCCTGCTCGTTTTGCAAAGCTTCATCTAACGAGGTATAGAAGGGGAACGGATCATCCATCATTTTCTCCTTCATGGCCATATCCACCTCAACAACGGCTGCTAATAATCCTTGATCTCTTAGACGTTTATACCAACTGAACCCTGCAGATCCCAAACCAACCAGTATAGCTTTCATATGTAAATTAACCTCCCTAAGCTTCAATCCTTCAATGGAATAACCATATTCCAAGTGTTCACTGCGCCCAGAAATCCCCCGGGTCCGTCGGCAACTGCTGCGAACAGGTGAGTCGGTTTCCCGTCATGAAATAACAGAAATGGCCGTTCAAGATTGCCCATCGTCTGCTCCGTTCCATCATCCCAAAGAACCGTACGTGAATAAGCTTTTGGCGTCTTAGACAATTGCCAATTCAACCCATCTGGAGAAACAGCATGAATGCCTCCATGCCTTTCCCCGCAAAGCGTCCCCTCCATATCCTTGGCTAACAGCTCATACCCTTCCGGCGTCTTCCAAATGAAAGGATCCTCGATATGAAATTGATCTGGTGGAAAAATAGGCTCCTCTGTTAATACGCGATAGGGTCCCTGATAGCTGTCTGCTGCAGCTGCCCCGATCATCATTTTCCCATGAACATTACCCTCGTATTGACGAGCTTTGTAGACAAGCAGCACGGAACCGTCTTCCTGTAAGCAAGGTGCCGGATTAGAGGTCAAATAACTGTCGAACCGGTTTGGGCGCACGGGGAGTATCGGTTTCTCGCTTCTTTCCCAAGGTCCGAAAACACTGTCTGCCATAGCGAGACCCACTCGTTTATTAGAACGTGCTACGATGCATCGCGGATCTTCCAACCCGAATCCATCACCGGCGACCACATCAGGTAGCGGGTGCGTAGAACCCATATAGTAGAGTAAAAACTTATCTCCGAATTTGGTGATATGTGGATTATGTGTGCTGCGCCCGTCCCAATACTGGGCTCCTCTAGCCGGCAGAACGACCTCTTGAAAGGAATATGGTCCTTCCGGAGTATCCGAAACCGCTCTCACAATTTCCGAAGCAACCAGCCAACCAGGATGCATGGGCAGCGATTTGGGCCAACGGGAAGCAAACATATGATAGCGGTCATCCTCTCCCCGAATAACCGAACCGCACCATACCCAATAACCTTCCATTCGAAATCCGCCTTCGCGGGGCGCCGGCAGCATACGTTCTGCGATACTTTCCATTCAGACACTCACCTTTCCATCGTTTTGTTGCCTTCATTATAGGAGATTATTCACTCTAGTAGAACGGACAAACTTAAGATAACATGTGTTTTTTTACGATTCAGCCTATGAAAAAACATCCCTCCGCTGAATGCTCTGCGTAAGGGATGCCTCGTTTGAAAGACCGTTTATTTCGTATCGATCAAAATCGCACCTTGCTTCTTGTTCCAGCGATCGGTCGCTTCTTTAATAATCTCGTTGCCGCCTTTCGCTTTATACTCTTCGATCACCTTCGGCCAATCGGAGATTGGCTCTTTGCCGTAAATCATTTTGATCATGTGATCGATAATGATTTTCGGGCCAACGTCAGGCTGAGGAGCTGCAAGATCCGGAAATTTTGCGAAGCTGCTCAAATCAGGGTAAAACCCGATACCAGACAGACCTTCCTTCGTCAGAACTTCATCGAATGCTTTCAAGGTCGCTTTTCCATCTTCATTCAGCAGCAGTCTTGGTTTATTGTAAGTGGAGTCATGCACCGCCCACATCGTTCCGCTGCGGAACCCTTCTTCATCGGTTTCTTCCTTGGTCGTCGGGAATTTATACGTAATTTTGCCGCTGCTGTCCTTCGTGTAGGTATCGCCTTCAATTCCGAAGGTAAAGAAGGTTTCAGCTTCTGGAGTAACCATCCAATCAAACATTTTAATAATTCCCGCCGCTGTTTCTTGCTTCACATTTTTATTAATGAAAAAGGAACGAATAACAGGTGCATAATAGAAGTACCCGCCTTTTCCTTCCGGACCTTTTGGCGAAGCAATAATATCAATTTTTGCTCCTGGAACAGCTTGTTGAGCTTTCGTGCGGTAACCTGGCAATCCGGAAGCATTTTGCGACCAGATTCCCGCTTTGCCCGACTCAATACTTTTCGTAAAATCAGTCGAAGTAATGGTTGCGAATTCCTTTGGAATCAAACCTTCGTCATACATCGTTTTGTACGTGGTGAGTGCTTTCTGCATATTTTCTACATCGAAAAATTTCGGGATGACTTGACCATTTACCAGCTCAAATTGATCCTTATAAGGCAAAACATCGTAAGCTCCTAGGATAATGTCCGCATACTTGAAGTTTTCCCTCATTTGATAGGGATTCTCTACACCCATCTTCTTAAATGCCCGCAGCACATTCAGAAATTCATCTACGGTTTTAGGAGGTTGAAGCCCGGCCTTCTCCAGCAAATCCGTACGAATGTACGTGGAACGACGGGATGGATTGCTCAAAAATTCAGGAACGCCATAAATCTTCCCTTCATACGAAACACTATCCCAAGCTGCTTTGGGCACCACTTTTAACAAATTCGGCCCATTTTGCTTCAAAAGCTCGTCCAGCGGCATGAAAACACCGTTCTCAACAGAACCGGACATCGACTTACTGCCAGGACCGCCGATACTGCCAACAACGTCGGGAATATCGTTACTTGCGAACATAACGCCGAATTTGGCATCCTCCACAACCTTGACGTCCACATCCGTATTCGTTAACTCCTCCAGCTTCAATATCCATTTATCCTTGTTCAAATCAGGTACCCGGGTATGATATCCCGTACTGACCGTCGTTGGATAGAGCATGGAGAATTTCACTGGAGCTTTCTTCACGTTACCTGATGGCTGTGGTGAACCATTTACAGCAACCTTTCCATCCGAAGAACATGCGGTTAAAGATGAAGCCGTCAACACGACAGCCAGGGTAAGACTGATTGTTTTTTTCATATAACACCCCTTCTTTCCATTCAATGTGCAAGCGGTTTCACAACTCTGTATGTATCATAACGAAAAGCTGGCATTTCCTGTATGTATAAATTTAAGACGCCCTGTCATTTTATACGATTAAAAATAAACGTTTTAGCGCACTCTACGTTTCGCTAAGTATATGGTGACTGGAGTGTTTAGTATAAAGTTGAATGCGAGGGCGCTATTTTGTCTTTTTTGGAAAGTCGATGCGAAATGGACGGTTGAGCGGTTTACGGTTTGGGGCTGGTTGGCCTCGGGCTTGTCCTTGGCCTTGGCTTAAGATTGGGAGGCTCATAAGCAAACCCCACCAAAAAACAAAAAACTGCTCACACACAGAGCAGTTTCATATCAATTTGCTATCACTATTTCTTACCCAGAAAAAGCACGCCTTTTTTATTGTTGTAGCGGTCCGTCGCTTCTTTAATGATCTCGTTGCCGCCTTTGGTTTTATATTCTTCAATGACTTTCGGCCAGTCGGAAATCGGTTCCTTGCCGTAAATCATTTTAATCATATGATCCATAATAATCTTCGGCGCAGCATCAGAAGCTGGGGAAGCGGCATCGGGGTACTTGGCATCGGCCTCCAGATTAGGAGAAAAGCCAATACCCGATAAGCCTTCTTTGGCTAAAATATTGTCAAATGCATTCAAAATGTAGGGTCCGTTAGGATCCGTTTGCATTTTCAGACGGTTAACGGTACTTTCATGGGAGGAATGCAGCGTTCCACGGTGATCCTGCTCTTCTTGTTCTTCTTTGTTGGTCGGCTCTTTATACTTCACTTTACCGTCAACGACCGTATACGTATCGCCTTCGATACCGAAGGTAAAGAACTTGAATGCTTCCTCTGACGTCATCCAGTCGAAATATTTAACGATTTCTGCGGCCGTTTCGGGCTTCACGTTTTTGTTGATGTAATGAGCACCAATCACTGGTTGGTACATCAGATAACCGCCTTTGCCATCCGGTCCCTTCGGCGAAGTGATAACATCAATCTTCGCATCTTTCACCGCATTCGGAACGTTCGTCCGAAAGTCATTCAAGCTGACTAAGTTAGAGGACCAGATACCAACATCGCCGGAGCGGATATTTTTCAACCAATCGGTGGAAGTTGTCGTCGCGAACTCTTTGGCCATCAAACCTTCATCAAACATGGTCTTGATCACGTTAAGTGCTTTCGTCATATTGTCCACATCAAAAAACTTCGGCACAACTTGACCATTTACAACCTCGAATTGTTCTTTATAAGGCAGCACATCAAATGCACCCAGAACAGTATCGGCATATTTCAAATTTTCACGCGCACCGTAGGGATATTTAACGCCCATTGCCTTAAACTTCCTGAGAACGTTCAGGAATTCATCAATTGTTTTAGGTGGCTGTAAGCCTGCCTTTTCAAGCAGATCGGTACGAATAAAAGTAGCTCGTCTGGAAGGATTCTCTAACCAGTTGGGGATTCCATAAATTTTCCCATTATAGGAGACGGCGTCCCATGCTTCTTTTGGTACTGTTTTCATTAAATTAGGGGCATTCTGTTTCAGCAAGTCATCCAGTGGCAAGAACATTCCAGCTTCTACGGAACCTGACATCACTTTGTCTGTTGCTGTGCCCAAACTGCCAACCACATCTGGAATGTCATTGCTCGCGAACAAAACACCCATCTTGCTTACTTCAGTTACTCTAAGTGTAAGGTCTGTATTCGTCAGCTCTTCCAATTTCTTTACCCATTTGTCATTGTTAATGTCAACACGCGTGTGGTATCCAGTGTTCGTCGTGGTCGGATATGAAATAGAAAACTGGGTCGGTGCCTTTTTGCCGCTGTTGTGACTGATGACGGCGTTGCTTGTGACTGATCGGTTTTTCCCGTTGAACAACCCGCTAAAGTACCAACAGACAATACAGCGACGAGCGCGAAACTTGCAACTTTTTTCAAAAGAACCCCTTCTTTCCAAATGAAAATATCAGGATTTCACTGAACCCACCATCATCCCTTGGATAAAGTGCTTTTGCAGGAACGGATACACACAAAGGATCGGGATCGTAGCCACGACAATGACCGCCATCTTAATCCCTTCCGGTGATAGTAACATCATTAATTCCGAAGATACATCGGATTGCCCCATCTGATCTGTAAATACAATTTCTCTTAGCCGCACCTGAAGCGGAATCCAATTGCGATGATCGATATAAAACACGGCCTCGGCATAACGGTTCCAATGACCCACGGCATACATGATACCCATCGTAGCCATAGCAGGCTTAGAAAGAGGGAGTACAATATTCCACAATATCCGAAACTCGCCGCACCCGTCAATTCTTGCCGAATCCAGCAGCTCCGTCGGTAAGTTCAGGAAGAATGAACGCATAACGAATAAATTAAAAGCGCTAATCGCCATAGGAAGCATTAAAGCCCAAAGCGTATTAAGAAGCCCTAACTGTTTCACTAATAAATAGTTCGGAATTAATGGTGCGCTGAAAATAAGGGTAAACAGTACCATCACCAGAATGGATTTACGGAACAAATATTCAGGCCTGGATAAAGGATAAGCTAATGTTGTTGTCATAAACAGGTTGATCAAGGTTCCAAAAACCGTAATAATGACACTATTTCGAAACCCAATCCATATCGTTGGATCCTGTAAAATAAGTTTGTAGCTGCCCAGTGTGAAGCCAACAGGCCACAACGAAACTTTACCCGCATTAATAGCAACGTTATTACTTAATGACTGTGCAATAATGTGAATAAGAGGAAGTACCATGCTGAGTCCGATCAAACCTAACAAAATGATATTGAATACATTAAAAATTTTATGGCCTCTTGTCATAATCATAGCGATTCACCTCCGGTCTCCTTCCGTATCAGTACAAACCTTCCCCGGTCATCTTTTTACTAAACGTATTACTGATCATGATCAACATAAGACCCACAACCGACTTGAACAGCCCGATGGCGGTCGTGTAGCTATATTGCCGATCAACAAGACCTGCCCGGTACACAAACGTATCGATAATCTCCCCATTCTCATTGTTAAGCGGGTTAAGGAAAACAAAGACTCGTTCGAAGCCGAAATCGAGAAAATTCCCAATATGAAGCAGAAATAAAATAACAATCGTAGGTAAAATACTTGGAATTGTGATGGAAAACACTTGACGAATCCGGTTGGCTCCATCAATTTGTGCAGCTTCATACAGATCGGGATTGATGCCAGCAATTGCGGCTAAATAGATGATGGTCCCCCAACCGCTATCCTTCCACACCCCAGAACTGATTAGAATGGTCCGAATATATGTATTTTCCCCTAAGAAATAAATAGGTTCTACACCAAATAAGGACAGCAAATGATTGACGATTCCCGTGGAAGGCGATAAAACTCCTACGACAACTCCGCCAACGATGACCCACGACAGGAAATGCGGCATATAAACCACGGTTTGAACAATTCGCTTATACATCATAACGCGCACTTCATTGATGAGAAGAGCCAAAATGATCGGTATCGGAAAAGCGAAGAACATATCGTAAATACCGATTAATATCGTATTTTTCAATATCTGAAGGAAATCTGTATACGTGAACATGCGTTGGAAATTTTCTAAGCCTACCCATTTGCTTCCTTTAATTCCTTTGAAAATGTTGTAGTTTTGAAACGCAATGACGGATCCAAATAACGGGATATATTTAAAAAGTAAGAAATAAATAATTCCCGGTAATGAGATCACATAAATCGGCCAATGTTTTCGTATAAAAGCCCATTTCTGACTCTGCGATGAGAAATCGTAAACCGTTCGATCGGATGGCTGAATTTTACTGGCCATGTTGTCCTCCCCTTCTTGCATGCTGCATCAATTTGACTTCTTCATCTTACTAGGGTTGTCCGGGGGTAGCGATGGTGAAACTTATAGAGGATTGTGTTTTTTTACGATTGAAAAATCAGAATCAACGAGTGATGCCATAGCGCTTCGCTGCACTTCCGTACAGCCAATTCTCCGCAACAAATAAGGCCGTGTCATGATCGATCCAGCCTGCTTCGACCTGCCCCCACAGGAAATCGCTCACAATCCGTTTGACAAGTAAAATCTTGCCGTAGCTCCACTCCATACAGCGGGCATCGGATACAATGAGCGAGCTTTTGATCGCTGGAAGCGCTTCTAACCGGTATTGCATGCTGTCTCGGTAAGTACTTGCCCGAAAGTTAAACCACCAATGTCCGCCCACATGAACATTCGGAAAATTCCATGCCGCTTGCACAATATCCAGATTGTTAAGCTCCGAGGCCACCACAAGCTCGAAGGTACAGGCATAAGCTTCAAACAAAGCAGACAGCTTTAAGATACGAGCCGGGTCATTGACCGGGGTGGCTGTTCCACACCAGGAACGTTCCACGCCTAGAAACAACTGAATGAGAAGTCCCCTCTGCTCAGCAGCGGCGCCTAATTCGTGCAGAAGCATCATTAGTATCTCATCCTTCGTGCTGCCTTGGCCGATCACAACCTTGCGGTTCGCCCTGGTTTCATAACTCGGCAATGTGGTCATGATGCCCACGTAACCGGCTTCCTTGTATGTGTCCAATAGCTGAGTCAATTTCTCACGCGCTTGAGCGAATGCCTCCGCCGGGTTATGCGACAACTCAACTTCTTTGACCCACCCGCCTAATTTCCCGTCGATTCGCGGGATCAGTATGGCATTTTCTCGCATGCCTTGGAACTCCGCATACTCGGGTATATTTACAACGAACCTGCTCACGTTCATACGGTCCGCGACCTCTTGCGCCCATGTGGCGCTTTGCGCGGTCTGTTTGACAGCAGCGTCGGCTTTCAGTACCGAGGCAGCGTCGCTGATCACAATGCCATATAGATTTTTGAAAATCTGGGTCAACACCACATTCATCATCGTGTTTCTTGATCCATGGTACGCTTCCAAAAAGGCAGCGATTCGTATATCCTCTGGGAGTTCCATGGCATTCGCCGGATAGCCTGCTGCCTGCAGCTCGCGAAACAGCCAGAAATAATGCGCAATCTCCCAGAAGCCGCTAGCACAGAGACGATTCCCCACAAGGTGGGTGTGCGTATCCAAAACAGGCAATTGCATGATGTGCTCCTCAAATGCTTCCTTACCGTGCTTCATCTCCATATTCATTCCTTTTCCTCCTCCTATCACAACCATGTCCTGATGGTACAATGGTTGCTGTATCTGTTCCATGGGATAACTTCCGCTGGGTTGTGATTTTTTATGATGTCACTCATATACTCTTTATTCAAAACAAAAAAACCACCAACATCATGGTGGTTCTAGCATTTTTAAACTAGCAAAGGGCTATACATGCAGCTTGTGCGACTGCACAGGCAATTATGCAAGGTGGGAATAATACCGAGCAAGCGGCCGTACAGGCACCTCCTGCGGCAATACAGGCAATCTCACATGTTCCTTGCGGTGGTAATTTATCCAGGAAGGCTTGGACTTCTTTGGATAATTTGTTTTTAAATTTGATAGAGTCGGGGCCTTTACATTTCCCGTTACTACATCGAATGGTGAAGCCTCCTTTTTCAAGATATCTTATGTGAAAAAAGGAGGCGTGGATTGGAGTGGAGCCTGTACACACGTTAATTGAGGATAGTGCACCTTAAGTAAATTAACCTATGAATATTTGAAAAAAACTTAAAGTAATAAGAGAGTAATCATCATCCTCCCAGTGTGCTTACCATAAGTTCTATTGGATAAAGATGGTTGCTAGGCCCGAGGCCGGAATCGCAAGCTTATGAATGCCTGGCGTCAACATGGCAGACAGCTCCTCCACGATGTCTCCGCAGCAATTTTTAATAATCACCTTCGCTGTTCCAACCTCACCGGTAACCTCTAGATAGAGTCCATCCTGCCTTCTGCCGTTGACAACGATCCACTGTGATACCGGTGTCCCTGCGTCAATAGGTACTATTTGCTCATGATAAGCGGCAACAATCCCTCTATCTTCTTTAACTGCACGGACTATCGGATACAACAGCTCCGGATTCAAAGGCTCAATACGACCGTCTAATAACAAATCACGGTTCTCCTTCCAGAAGGAAAGCCAGTAGTCGAGCATCTTCAAATGGTTGGAAGGCAGCTTATCCAAGAGGACCGATACCTGAGGCACCGAAAATAGACAGTTAATCAACTGTAAGGCGGCGCTTTCCACGGGTTCCTCCGGGTGCCACATGATCATATCGGCATGAGCTGCCGTATCACCACAAATAAGCCTAATATCCAAGGTACGCACCCGATTCTGGATGCTGTCATTCGGACAATCGGCTGCACGGAACATATTGCCGTATTTGCGCATCGCAGGACCTATGTACATCTGGCGGAACTCGATCATGATATCGGGATTCAATTCTCTCAATCTACCTATGGAGTCAGTCAATAGACGGTCAACGGCTGCCGGTATGGACTCATAATCCTTACCTTCAAACGTTGATGGAAGCTGCAGTTCAGGCGAGTAGAACGTATCAATGAAATCAAGCTTGAAGCCGTCCAAGCCCCATTCTTTTACCGCTTCTTCATATTTATTTATGATATACTCTCGGACATCAGGGTATCTCGGATCGAGCACGGCTGCCCCATGATTTTCATTAAATCGCAGAATCTTATCTTTGAATCGATCCCACACCTTACTGTATTTACCGATAAAAGGTACCGAGTACCAAAGGATAAACTTCATGCCTAACTCATGAACTGCATCAACATGCCGCTTCATATCGGGGAATTTGCCGTCATAAGTCTCCCAATCGCCACAGTACGCATACCCCCTGCGGTTATCTTCCGTCTGCCAGCCATCGTCCACAATGACGGCTTCCATCCCCAACTTCTTGGCCAAACGACACTGTTCTTCGATATGTGTGTCTCTTACATTCTGATGCATACTGTACCAGGTCGAATACATCGGTTCCTTGGCACCCGCAGGAACGAACGCCGGACGATATTCCGGCATGGCGCTCCACCACTTTTGAACGCCCTGAAGGCTTTCATAATAAGGAATATCTCTCGTGTCTACGAGAAGCTTTGCCTCATAAAAAGTGAAAGGCGCCGTCGTTTCTGTAAACAATTGAACGCGGCAATGGAAATCGACCGTTTCCTCACTGATGCCTCCCGAATAGTGCACCGTGTTAAGTGCATCCGAATAAGCAAATGTCAGCCTATTACGGCCCTGACTATTAAACAAGGCGTAAACAGGAGCCGATGCAGCCGCGTTTGAACGTAAAGTGCGCATCCAATCGGCCTTAAAGCTCTTATTCCGATCCTGGGCCGGATGCCAGCTGGCTTGAATATCACAAGCGGGATGCGACCATTGAAGCGTAAAAACAGGAGGCGTCAGCGCCTCCACCGCTTCCAATCGCAGCGTGAGAAGATCGATTCCCTCCTGAAGTTTTTTCGTAAACAGGGTAACGGTGAACCCATGATCTTCACTCGATAAAGTAAAGGCATGGGTATCCGTGTTTATGATATTGTTCATACTGCGTCCTCCTGCTGATTCTTATGACGATTCGGGCCTGCATGACACCATACGGTGACAATCGGGTCGTCCTCATTCGAATTGAGGTGATGATCCTCGCCGGGTTCAACAATCATGATATCCCCGGTTATCACCGGAATATGCTCCCCGTTAACTTCCATCGTTCCGGTTCCCTGCAAAATAAGGAACGCTTCACAATCCTCGTGGACATGGTAGTCCCTTCCATCCGGACCATTGTTACTGTGGCTGCGTTCTCCCCGTTTCGCGAATGAAAGACCGCCTGAAGATAAATAAGCACCTGGTAAAACATCCTGCAAAATGTGACCGTTCCTCTTATCCTGCAAATCGCTCAAACGCAGCTTTTTCATCTTGTCACTCCTCCATTTTCAAGCGGTAAAGGCGGCTTCGGAAATCGCCTTTCCAGATCGGTAAATTTAGACCTGCATGCATAAGCTCATCGCCACCAAAAATCTCCGCATCCTCACCCTGATCTTCCGCATCGTAAAGGAAATAATTGCACTCTGCTGCTAACCCTTTTAATCGCAGCTTCCTGAGCGGTGCATTCGGCTCCGACAGCACTTGGAAAAAAGCGACTAATGCTTCCTTCTTGTCCTCAGAAACAAACATCCAAGCAGCGCTAACATGTTCAAAGGGGTTGATCAATCGGTAAAACTCACCGAATTGGATCAGTGGCCGCAATTGTTTATAAAGCTCGACTTGCTTTTTCACGGCTTCCTTTTCCGCTTCTGTGAAAGCAGTTAAATCCAACTCATAGCCGAAGTTACCCGACATCGCCACATTCCCCCGCATATCGAGCGGCGTCGTACGATGCACCTGATGGTTAGGAACTGCGGAAACATGAGCGCCCATCGTGCTGATCGGGTACACAATACTTGTTCCATATTGAATTTTCAGCCGTTCCACCGCATCCGTATTGTCGCTCGTCCACGTCTGCGGCATATAGTAGAGCATCCCAGGATCGAATCGGCCGCCACCGCCGGAGCAGCTTTCGAACAACACATTCGGAAATGCGGAAGTTATCCGCTCCAAAACGTCATACAGCCCAAGCATATAGCGATGAGCCGTTTCACGCTGCCGCTCAGGCGGGAGCTGGGCGGAGCCGATTTCCGTCATATTGCGGTTCATATCCCATTTCACATAAGTGATTGGACTGCTTGCAAGAATATCGGTGATGACCGTAACGATGTAGTCTCTTACATCTTGACGCGAATAATCGAGAATCAGCTGCTGCCTCGCTTCAGTCCTGCGCCGGCCTGGCACGTGCAGACACCAGTCGGGATGGGCTCGGTACAGTTCACTGTCCGGGGATACCATTTCAGGCTCAAACCATAGACCGAACTCCAGCCCTTGCTGCTTCACACGGCTTACCAAATCCGGCATGCCTAGCGGGAGCTTGTTACGATCAACGAACCAATCTCCGAGCGAGCTTTTATCATTATCACGCTTGCCGAACCAACCGTCGTCCAGCACTAGAAGCTCCAAACCGAGCTCCTTGCCGACTCGCGCAAGCCCTTCCATTTTATCCGCGTTAAAATTGAAATAAGTAGCTTCCCAGTTGTTGATGAGAATCGGCCTGTGGCAATCACGGAACTTTCCACGGCATAACCGTGTGCGGTACAGCTTGTGATACGTTCGCGACATCTCGCCGATGCCTTCTGCGGAATAGACGAGAACTGCCTCCGGCGTTTGGAAGGCTTGCCCAGGCTCCAAAAGCCATGAAAAATCAAACGAGTTGATCCCCATCACAACGCGAGTTGTCCCGTAAGGATCCACTTCCGCTTGAGCAACAAAGCTGCCGCTGTAGACAAGACTGAATCCATAGGCTTCACCTTGGTCTTCGTCCGCTTGCTTGGAAAGCAGGGCCATAAAGGGGTTGAGCGAATGGCTGCTAGACCCACGACGGCTCTCAATCACAGACCCGCCTGTAAGAATGGGGCGTCTTTCGATATGACGTTCACGCGCCCATGTGCCTGATAAATGAAGCATATCGAAATCGCTGTGGGATATATCGATACCAAAGCTCAATGCTCGAAGCAGCTTGATCGACTGATTACCCACATTTACGAATCGAACAGACCGGGTTATCGCATCCAAATCACGAAATACGGTATACGTGAGAACGGCCTTCAACCCGATCATCGGATCGGCCAACACGATATCGATACTCTCCGCTTCGCTGTCATCCTCCGTATAAGTGGACGGCAGTCCCTCTAACGATGTTTTTCCCGCATAAATTCGATGGGACTCATAGACGAGTTCGCTAACCGTCGTCCCGTCCTCCATCTGAACCTGATAGGCCGGAACACGAAAATCACTGCCTCCGTATGCCGGAAATTCCTGAGGCAATGTGTCCAAAGACAGTGTTAGATCATTTGGGTCCGTGGACGGCGAGAATGAGCAGCGACGTCTTATTGCGAGCAAACTTCCCGGATTCGTTCCCCGGATTTGGCGTCCCCAGTGAACGTGAGCCAGATATTTGGATTTGATCAGCTGCATGATATAGCTCGATGACTTCCCTTGAAGATGGAAAGTTTGCGAATTCGAATCGTACACAATCCCCATTATTCCGCTTCTCCTTTTTACGTATTAAACCTTTAGATGCTTGACAGTCAGTAATAAATAAGATTGGCTTGTTAAGCCCACTGCAGCCACCGCAATGGCCCCAAGGTGCCCAACCAGGATCATCATCACCATTTGGGTCATATTCATTAGCAGCATTTCCATCAAAGATGGACCTGCTAGTTTGAAAGTCATCCGGCGAACGGCTTTATCATCCTGCGGATCCATGGAGGCGGATTCGCCGAATAATTCTAACCCCGCACTCATGGCCGGCCCTCCATCAGATGTTCCATCCTGGTAAATACGCTTTCGTATTTTGCAACATCTGATCGAACAATACCTCAGCATCGTGGATATCGATAGTCACAAGCGGGTCGTTGATAAACGCCTTGAATGCTAAGTCTTTGTCCTTTTGAAGAGCAGCCTTCAAAATAAGCTCTTGATTCATCGTATGCTGCAAAACCAGATTATTAACTTCCATCGGAAGCTCGCCGGCGTAGACCGGACGCAAACTGTTCGCTGAGAACACCGCGTTCGTTTCTACAACGGCTCCCAGAGGAATTCCCTTCATTTGTCCAACGTTGGGAACGTTAATATTGGTTACAAACTGTTCCAGTCCGATTAGACCTTTTAACTGTCTGACCTCTTCTTCTCCTGATGCCTTGAGCGGCAATTTCTCCTCGGAACGTAGCAGCTTCCCGTAAAAAAGCTCCGTTGCTGCATGCTTTTCGACCCGGCTCTGCACCGTCGTTAAGCCGAATTTCCAGGAACGAACCGTCTCTGGATCTTTCAAATACCAAGGAGGCATGAATTCCGCCAAGTGGCGATCACCTGCCGCTGCAATAACGCCATAACGTCTAAACAAATCAAACTTCACGCGGTTAGCCGCCGTATACGTATTCGTGACCCAGGCATCTTTGTTGTGCTCAAAACCGGATTCAAAGTATTTATCAACAAACTTCCGCTACATCGGAAGTAAATCCCTGTTTTGATACGTCGCTTGATCGATCCAAGTAAAATGATTAATACCCAGCACATTCACTTTCACTTGATCGCGATGCACACCTTCAATCCCTTCCATATCGCGCAGCATACGAATCAAAAGTCCTTGCACACCGAAAATCTCATGGCAGCAGCCGAGCGCTTTAATTTTGGGAAATACTTCAAAAAGCGTCCGCGTACAAAGCGTCATTGGATTCGTGTAATTGAACACCCAAGCATCCGGTGAAAAGCGCTCAATCGCTTGTGCAATTTCTACATACATGGGAATGGTGCGCAGCGCTCTGACAAGGCCCCCTGGTCCAGTCGTATCGCCAACGGCCTGATAAATGCCGTATTTTTCCGGTTCATGCACATCGGATTCCATCTCCCTGAACGTACCTGGTAGGATTGAAATAAACACAAAATCGCATCCGCTAAGCGCCTCTTGGAGCGTCGGATACGCTTTGTAAGTCCATCTGGATTTCGTCTCCGCATAATCGGAAACCGAGTTTCCCAGCTTTTCATTATTTTTGGCCTTGCCGTAATCAAGATCGAACAAACGAATGGTGCCCGACAATTGACCATCAAGCGCCAGATCGGCAATCAGATTTTTGGCCCAATACATCGAGCCTCCACCAATATAAGCGATTTGAATATCGCTGACTTTCTCATTAGCAAATTTCATATTGCCCCTCCTTCTTGTCCTGGAAGCGTCTTGCATACGTACCAGTATAGAAAACAATTCCACATTGAGGGATGGCAAAAATTAAGTCAGGTTGTGATTTTTTACACTTTTAAGTACGAAGGATGAAGATATAAGGAAAGGCTTTAGTTGGCAGGGGTCATCCAAATATTACCATTCAAATCTTAAGACTAAATTCTTACGACTCAAATCTTACCACCTGCGGTCTTGTATTTGGATGTGCTAAATTAATGGACTATTGTAGTAAATTACGATAGTTAACATGCAACTTGAAACACGGGAGTCGATTTCATTGGAGTAAATCCAATAGAAGTCCGTCTCCAGTCGAGGAATAGGCTATTTGATTGGATAAAATCCAATGGAATTGCGATTTTCAGAGCTTGAGAGAGCATTTGATTGGATTTGCTCCAATGGAGTTGCAATTTTCGTCCTGAAAACCAATTCGGATGTTCCATGAGGACCAAGCAAAAAGGCTGCCCCTCAAGTTCATCTATCTCCTTGAGGAACAGCCTTTTATAAGGATGAAACGTCTACAGCAGACGCTGTAAACGCAGGATCGTGAAACGGTTGCGCACGAAAAGCGCATCCTGCAGGGACGCCTCCACCAGCTCCGGCTCCACGCCGAGCTGCTCCAGGCGTTACCGGTCCCTGCACGGCCTCAAGCCATGCGATGAGCTGCGCCGGTTCAGGGACCGCCCGGGCGATGGCTTGCACATCGCCCCACTTCTCTACGATGCGCGCCTTCAGCGCCTGCGCATCAATAGCCGTGCCATTCGCCGGGAAATTCTCGGCGATGACCTGCTCGGCCATGTCCCCGTAGACCTGCCGGATGCGCTGCGCATCCGTAAGCTCGCTGGGGACATGGCCTTGCGCTAGGCGCGCAGCGGCCGCGTCGGCCGTGAGCCCCCGCAGCGCCTCATAGCGCTGCGCCATGAGCACGGTCGCGACGCCGACCTTCGCGCCGTGCAGCAGCGCCCGGCGGCGCTGCTGCAGAAGCACCATCTCCCAGTAGTGGGAGAGATGGTGCTCAGCCCCGGAGGCCGGCCGTGAATGGCCGACCAAGAGCATGGAAAGGCCCGATAGGATCAGGCCTTCCATGAGCCGGAGCAAGCCGAGATCCGTGCGCTGCGCGATCTCGGCCAAGTGAGCCGTGCAGAGCTCCACGGCCTCCAGCGTCAACCGAGCGCTCAGCTCGCAGTAGTGCTCGCCGAGCAGCACGCGGCCAAGCGACCAGTCGGCCAGCGATGTGTGCTTGCCGAGCATGTCGCCGAGGCCGGCCGCGATCATCGCCTGCGGCGACTTCGCCAGCACAGCGAGGTCGGCGAAGATGGCCTCCGGCGCGCAGGCCGGGATCGTCATCTTGAAGCCGCGGACGATGAGCGGCGCGCCTACTGACGCGAAGCCGTCCACCGACGGCGCCGTCGGAACAGACAAGAACGGACGCTTCGTGCGATGCGCCACGAAGCGCACGATGTCGTGGACGGTGCCCGCGCCCACGGCCACCAACACCTTCGATGAAAGCGGCGTGTCCAGCATCACCTGGACAATCGCTTCTTCATCGGCCGCCACTTCCCCCATCGCGTTCTCACGAATCACGCTGATGCTTACCTTCACCTGCGCGGCTTCCAGCAGCTCGCGCAGCTTCTCTCCAGCCGCTTGATACGTCCTCCCGTCCGCGACAAGCGTCACTTCCCCATAGCCGGCTGCTTTCACATACCCGGCCACCTGCGCCAGCGCATCCCGTTCAATAACGATGCGCCGAATCGGCACTTCGTGCCGCAACCCGCAAGTGCAATCTATACTCTTTCCTAGCCAGGTATCCAATATCTCACTCATCCCACGCATCCTCCTCTGTCTCCTGGCTCTAAGGCACCAACATGTACGTACAAGTGATTCTTCCCCTATTCTAGCAAAAGCTGTGCTATAATGGAACACATTCTGGCTGCAATTCTTGTAACTAGAGAGGAGATCATTAACCTCATGCCTATCCAAACAGAAACGGAGCTTTACGCTCCGATTAAACAATATTTCGAGCAGCGGGGATACACCGTTCGCGCCGAGATTAAGCATTGCGACTTAGTTGCCATTCGCGGTGATGAGCCGCCCATCATTGTCGAATTGAAAAAAAGCTTCAATATTCCGCTCCTCGTGCAAGGCATCGATCGTTTGCGGCTGACGGATCAGGTGTATGTCGCTTTCGAGCTGCCCAATAAAGGGCGAGCGCCGCATCGATTGCAATGGGAAGAGATTCGACGTTTATGCCGCATGCTCGGCCTAGGTGTCCTGACAGTTCAATTTTTCAAACGCAAACAGCCCGCAGTGGATCTCGTCTGCGAGCCTACTCCCTATCTATTGCGCCCAAATAAAAGGGCAGCCTTGAAAGTCGTCAATGAATTTCATGAACGCAGTGGGGACTACAACGTCGGAGGCAGCTCTCAGCAGAAGCTCATGACCGCCTACCGTGAGAAATCGCTTCATTGCGCCTACCTAATGCGTCAACATGGACCACTCAGTCCTCGGCAGCTTCGCGAATTCACGAGCAATAAAGCCGTGAGCTCTCTTCTTCAAAAAAACTACTACCGCTGGTTCATACGCCAAAGCCGCGGCATTTATCATATTACCCCACTGGGGGAGCAGGCATTAGCGGAGTATGCCCATGTTGTAACTGCTTTTCCAGAGGCGGAGACGTCCGACTCATCTACTCACCTATCTACGCTAAACTCTTAAGAGCGAACAATAACTCGATGTATGTTCGCTTCTTCCTTCAACATCAACAGCGCTTTGTTTATCCAAATCGCCGCCTGCGCCCCTTCTCCCATGGCAATGGTCACTTGCTCCGCGTGAACACCTACGTCCCCAGCTGCCCACACAAAAGGCACACTTGTCATTTTACTGCGAGCATCCGTTACAATGTGGCGATTCTCCATTCGCTCAGCGCCTAACTGTCGTGCCAAATCCGACTTCACTTCATTCCCGCCGAAGGCTATGAACCCTCGCTCCGCACCGATTCGCTCCCCATTTGCCAAAACGATCCCGCGAAATAACCCATTGGTTTCAGCCATCACCTCTAGAATATCTTCCGCGACATAGGTAATTCTTTTTTCCTTCAAATTAGCTAAAAGCTCGCTGCTCACAGCCCTTTGCTGGTGATTCACATAGGTCAGCCTGTCCGTACGAGAACTAAGCGTCAAGGCCATTCCCGCTCCGGAATCACCAGATCCCATCACGATGGTCTGTTTGTTTTTAATCTCATAGCCATCGCAATCTGGACAGACGTAAACAGTCAACCCTAGACAGTCTTTCAGCTTGGGCAGCTCGGGAATACGGTCTAGGAGTCCTGTAGCCAAGAGTAAAGTTGGGGCTTCATACACCTTACCTGACTTCCCCCACAGCTCAAATCCATCCCCAGGTTTACCTTTATTTACAGCTTGCACAACTTCATCTTTGACGAAACTTACACCCAGCTTCTCAGCTTGAAGCCTTCCTAACCGGCGAAGTCTTCCCCCGATACACCATCCGGCCACCCCAAGAGGTTATGATAGCTTTTACATAGTGTAGACCGGCCATAGCCGGCATCAATAACAAGCACACGATGCTCATATCTCCCTAATTGAATGGCCGCTTGAAGTCCAGCAATCCCTCCGCCAACAATCATGCTGTCATACTGCTCCATAACCGCACGTCCTCTTCTCCTGTCATCTACTTCCTAGGATATCCGAGTTAACGCGCTTTCATGCTCATCTCATTGATTCTTAATCGACCATACAAGGGCAATTTGTGACATCGCTGCCATCATTAAAATCCATGGAATTAAGCCCCCATCCAAATCACTGCCAAATGAGAGTAAACAAATAATGGAAATCACACGCCCAACATTTAAGAAAAATTCCCTAACAACGACACTTTCTACTTTCAATTGGCCTTTAAGCGGCAGCTTTGCAATAAGGCTGTAATAATAGCCTGTCATTGTATTCCCTTGCAGCGGAGCGAAAATAGAGTACAAAATCATGAAACTTACAACCGTCCATACATTAACATTTCCTAGTAAAAAAGATACCCCAATGAGGTAGCCTAGTGTTGATACCCCTAAATAAAGACGAGATTTACTAGCGTTTGCATATTTAGATATAAAAATGCCCATTACGATCGATAGACTTGAGTATAATACACCGAGATAGCCCACAATATCTTCACGCGGCATTACTTTGAACAGTAGAATATTCGGTAAGAAAAGCATCGTCCCTTGGAGCAAGCCCATTCCCATAAATCCAAGCAGCGCTTTCAACCAGTCACGTTCTTTCTTCATAATAAGACCAGTCAGCTTCAAGTAATAAACGCGATGATGTCCACCTGAAGCTTTAATTTTCAAAGAAATCAGCGCCGCTAGTAAGAACATACAGAATGCTATTGAGAAGACGATGGTGTAACCGCTAAGTCCTTCTTTTAAACGGATAATGAATCCGGCAAGAGGCCCTGCTAAGGTTGCTGCTGTGAAAAAAATCATATTAAATGCAAGATACCGAATCCGGTTCTGTTCGTTAGACACATCATACATCAGGGTCAAATAACCTACCCAGTAAAAAGCACCGGCAAGTCCATTAAATATGGCAAATAGGATATAATATTCGACCAGTTTCTCTTGTGCTAGAATGACGCTCAAATAGAAAAGACCTATGAGCATGATACCTAGACGATACGATACCATTCGGTCTTTCTTCTTAATCATGAGGCCGCCAAGTGCAAAGCCAATCGGTGTTAAGATAAAAACGATCATACTGTATGTACCATTCACTACGACACTGTGCGTTAACCGCCATAAGTACAAGTTTAAGAACACGCCCGACATGGAAGCGCCAAACTGAAAAATAGAATGAATAATTAATGAAATTACGGCCTCACGAGACAATTGCTTCTCACGCGGAAGTGAATTTCCTCTGCTATGCAGCCAAGACCTGATTCTTATTATCATCATAGACCTCCAGTCCTCTTCATTGTAACAGCCTATTCCTTTTCTGTTAAACAGCAAAAAGCCTCAGCATTGGCGCTGAGGCTTTATTACCACCCATTATTGAGTTACTTCTTAAGGCTATCCCATGTTTTCTGGAATTCCTCAAGCATTTGATCCTTCGTATACTTCTTCGCTACATAGCCTTGCATAATATCGCCGAATTTTTTACTGGAAGCTTCGCCGCCTGGGAATTTGAACCAGTTCCAGCTAAGTGTTTTACCAGCTTTGCTGTAAGCGATAATGTCAGCTGCCAAAGGTCCTAGAACTTTCTCGTCAGCAGGAATGGATTTGAATGCAGGAATAAATTTGAATTCTTCTGTAATGTATTTCTTACCGATATCGGAAGTTACCATCCAGTTCAAGAATTTCTTCGCTTCGTCTTTCACAGCAGAGTTTTTGTTGATAACCCAGTTGTTTGGTACACCAACGAACAATTTATCGTTCGCTGCAGCGTCATCGTTGATCGGCATTGG
Source organism: Paenibacillus sp. WG02 (assembly GCF_055396115.1). NCBI lineage: Bacteria > Bacillati > Bacillota > Bacilli > Caryophanales > Paenibacillaceae > Paenibacillus > Paenibacillus sp. WG02. The sequence goes on from NZ_AP036016.1 coordinate 6,799,410, forward strand.
CAAGAAGCCAATTTTGATGTTTGGATTTGTTTTGGTAATTTGAACTTGTGTCCAGTTACCTTGTTGTGTCATTGCTGCTTTACCTGTAGCAAAGTCAGTTACTTGCGTATTGTAATCTGTTTGAAGCGGATTTTTGTTACCGTATTTCAATTGTAGATCAAATAATTTTGACCACTGGTTAAATACTTCGTTACCCGGAATTTTAGCCGTTCCTTTGTTCAAACCGTCGATGAAAGCATTCGGATCCTTTTGGTAGGCAAACGGAAGGTTTACGAAGTGATTTCCTAGTACCCACCACTCGCCATAGCCGGTTTCAAAAGGTGTAATTCCTTTTGCTTGAAGTTTTTTAGCTGCATCTTCCAATTGTGTAAGTGTTTTTGGCAATTCCGTAATGCCAGCTTGTGCAAACAAGTCTTTATTATATTGGAAACCATAACCTTCAAGGTTCAGCGGTTGCCCATATATTTTACCGTTTTTCGTCATTGGCTCTTTCGCTACGTCTACAAGATCATTGACCCATGGTTGATCGGAAAGATCTTCTAGGTTTTCGATCCATTTATCGAGATCCGTGAAACCACCGTTGTTGAAAATATCCGGTTTGTCGCCGGAGTTGAACTTCGCAAGCAAAGCTGCGCCGTAGTCAGCACCGCCGCCAACTGTATCCACTTGAATTTTAACGTTTGGATTTAGCTTTTGATATTCTTGAACGAGTTTGCCAAGTTGATCGGCGATTTCTACTTTGAATTGGAACATTTTAATCGTAACTTGTTTACCGCCTGCAGCAGGTGTTGCTGTTGCCGCTCCACCCGTAGTTGCACTTGGAGTTGGCGCTGTTTCTTTCTTCGCGCAGCCAGTAGCAACTAAAGATAGAGAAAGTACAGCTGCCATACTGATCATTGTTAATTTTTTCATTTAGGTAAAGCCTCCCTTTTAAGTTTCAATCAGTTTACCCTGATAACGGTTCGTTAGCTCGTCATCAGCTTACATGGTTTATTGTAAACACTTACTTAAACCCTTAACACAGAGGATATTGAACATAAAGGTGGAAGATTTTGAACATATTTGCAAAATTGTTAACCTTTTACCGAGCCAGCCGTAATGCCTTCAACAATATGTCTCTGCATGGCTAAGAAGAAAATAACGATCGGCAGGACGCCTAGTGTAAGACCAGCCAAGGCCAAATCCCATTGCTTCGTATATTGACCAAAGAAAGAGAACGTTGCTAGAGGTATTGTTCTCAGCTCAGGACTATTTAACACGAGGGAAGGCAACAAATAATCATTCCATATCCATAAGCTGTTCAAGATGATGACTGTCGTAGACATCGGCTTTAACAAAGGAAAAACAATTCGCCAAAATACCCCATATGGCGAGCAACCATCCACAGTGGCTGACTCTTCAATCTCCAGCGGAATGGATTTAATAAAACCATGAAACAAGAATACGTTCAATGATACACCGAATCCGAAGTAACAAATAATCAATCCAATCTTGCTATCCATAAGTCCAACTTGACTCGCAACACGCACAAGCGGAATCATAATGGATTGAAACGGAATCACCATGGCAGCAACGAAAGCTATAAATACGAGATTGTTGAATTTACTTGATTTGCGCACCATTCGATAAGCGGCCATAGAACTAATCAACACAAGCCCCACATTACTGAGCACGGTAATAATTAAAGAGTTCATAAAGGCACTTGGGAACTTCATGATTGTCCATACCTTCGTATAGTTGTCTAGATATAAGCTAGACGGAAGCTTCGCTGTGCTGGCCGCCAGCTCCGGAAATGTCTTAAGGGAGTTGACGATGACAAAGTAGAAAGGGACTAGAAATACGAGTCCAATCAAGATGCCCAGCACCTCGAGAGTGAATAGTCGTCCAGAGTATTTTTTGACGGATTCCATTAAACTTCAACCTCCTTGCGTTTCGTATAAATGACTTGGATGGTCGAAATAATGGCCACTACAACGAAGAATACTAACGCTTTTGCTGTTCCTAAACCATAGTTGTTATTGCGGAAAGCTTCTTGATAAATATTGATGGAAACCGATTCTGTTGAGTTGAACGGTCCACCTTTGGTCAAGGCAAAGTTCAGGTCAAACATCTTGAAGTTCCATGAAATGGTCAGGAACAAACATACGGTAACAGCCGGCATAATGAGTGGTATGATAATGTTCTTAAGCACTTGTAATCGCGTAGCACCATCAATATAAGCCGCTTCAACCATATCTTTGGGCACATTCGATAGCGCCGCAATATAAATGATCATTAAGTAGCCCGAACCTTGCCATATACTGACGATGGCGATTGCCCAGAAGGCTGTAGGTGAATCACCCAACCAAGGAAGTTGGAAAAAACTGATATGGGTCAAATCGCCTAACGTCGCGAACCCTTTGACGAAAATAAACTGCCAAATGAAACCAAGCAGAAGTCCGCCAATCACGTTCGGCATGAAGAAAATAGTACGCAGTACATTTCTGGTTTTCAGTGCCTGAGTGAGCAAGAGCGCCAAAAGAAACCCGACAAGATTCGTGAGAATGACATCCGTCACGGTTATTCTTGTTGTAAACCAGAATGCGTTGCGATAGTCGGTGTCATGAAAAAGAAGGTGCTTGAAATTATCTAAGCCGTTGAACTTCACGGTTGTTGTCACACCATTCCACTCGGTAAATGAATAATAAATACTCATGAGAAAAGGAGTAACAACAATGAGCGCGAAAAAGATCAACGCCGGTCCGATAAACACCCATTGTTGGATAAGTCCTGCTAGCCCTTTGTTGTTCTTCATGGGAATTTCCCCCTTACGATTATGTAACTATACCTTAAGTATAAATCCCTTATTCTTGGTAAAACACAGATTCTCGTGATGCATTAGGTGGAATTTGTTGACCTCTCCTGCTACAATGTAGGGTGAAAACTTCTATTATGAAACCGAGCTGATGCCGATTGTTCCGACATAGTATGCGCAATAAATTAATTCTATTTTTACTCATTGCGACCCTTGTCCCGTTTATTACATCGATCGTGGTATCGTACCTGTTTACCAAAGAAAGAGTCACGGAAGACACGATTACGAATAATTCTGCCCTGATCTCCCAAGCAAAAATGAATATATTGAATTACTTAAATGGTGTGGTCCAAGCTTCAACGACGATTTATACAGGACAGCATCTGTCTGAGCTTGGTCAACTTTACGAAATTTTGCAAACCGAGCGAGACATCAACTACATGAGTGATAAGGTTATCAAAAACGGACTGCAGGTCATGTCCCATTCGGTTAAAGAGATCAAACAAATTTACCTTTACGCCTCCGTTAGTGACCGTTCTTTTTTGGCAAGCAACGACTATCAAAATAGCGCAAAAGGCAAATATGAGTCTCTTCGTCCTTTTCCTGATAACAAAAGTGTTTATTTTGAAACGACCCATCCAAGCCATAATTACAATATGGTACTTAACGTGTATTCTGCTCCAACCCCTGTCCTATCTATGCATCGTAAAGTTATGTACTCACCTAGTAACACCTCGATTGGTGAGCTGGTTATTGATCTTCAGCTAAATTTAATCTCTGACATATCCCAAAGCTTATTCACCCATAACCAAGAAGAGCTATACATCCTTGATGATGACGGGTTCATTGTCTTCGGTCCAGATGCTGCGAAATGGGGACAGCCTCTTGAAGGAAGCTGGGGAAATGAAGCTATTCACAGCGGGCTCGATAAAGGTTCGTACGAATGGACCAAAGGCCCCTATGCGGGAATAAATGTGTATGAAAAAATGAAAACTGACTATGTCAGACTGGACGATCGTCAAGCGTCTTCCTTACGAGCAATTAACGAAAAATGCCAGACAGTTAGCATTAATTAACTCTTTAGTACTTACTTTTTTCATGTTGATCGTTATTGCCGGAACCATTTATATCAGTATTCGATTTACAGCTCCTATTAAACAATTGATTCGTTACATCACACGCATACAGTCTGGGCAGGTTCAGTTAGGCCAATTGAACGTGGATATTGAACTAGCTCGAACGGATGAGATGGGTATCCTGGCCAACCGCTTCCATAACCTCATGCAGGATTTAAATCAAATGGTCATGCGTGAATATCGTCTTGAGCTTGCGAACAAATCGAATCAGCTTATGGCCCTGCAAGCTCAGATCAATCCGCACTTTTTGAATAACGCGCTCCAATCGATCGGAACACTAGCTTTGCAGCATGATGCACCAAAGGTCTATGCTTTGATTGCGTCCCTCGCCAAAATGATGCATTACAGCATGAACACGAATGAATCCATCGTCCCTTTACGTAAAGAACTCGATCATATTAAAGCCTATCTCGAACTGCAAAAACAGCGCTTCGAGCACCAATTCGAAATTATTTATGATATCGAAGAAAGCACGAAAGCAATCTCTGTACCCAAGATGATCCTTCAACCTCTCGTTGAAAACTATTTCAAGCATGGCTTTAAACCTAGCTCCGCAGCATCGGGCTTATTACGTATTCAAGCGATGAAGCTTATCGTTCATGAAGATGAATACTTGAAACTTATCGTGGAGGATAACGGGATTGGTATAAGCGAGGAGCGGCTCCGCGAAGTAAGAAACAGACTGAATGCCCCATCGATAACCGATGAGGCTTGTATTGGGCTTAGTAATGTACTGACCAGAGTACAATTGTACTTCACTGATGATGCATTTCTAGATGTTGAACACGTACAGCCCCAAGGTCTAAGGATCGTGATCCATATTCCTATGAAAAAGGGAGCACTTGAATGAAAGTATTACTTGTTGATGATGAGAAACATGTCCGGGATGCTATCCGCCTGCTTGTAAACTGGAAGCAGCATGGCATAGAAACGATCTTAGAAGCTCAAGATGGTGAATCGGCCATCGAGATCGTAAGTCGTGAACATCCTGCGATTATTATGACCGATATGATGATGCCAATTATGAATGGCGTAAAATTGCTCGAGTGGCTGCATACGCATGCTCCTAACTCGAAGACCATTGTCATTAGCGGCCATGACGACTTCTCTCTGCTTCGCCATGCATTGAAGTATGGGGGAACGGACTATATATTGAAGCCGATTGATCCCGAGCAATTAAATGAAGCGTTAGATAAAGCCATACAAACTTGGAAAAAGGATGAGGAGCTTCGTCATACCAATCGAGAACTAAATATAGAAATGAACCAAATTAAGCCCATGTACTGGGACAAGTTGCTATCGAACTTAATTGCCGAACCCTCCGCTTATGAGCAAGCGGCCGAGCAGCTGGAGAAAGAGCTTCATTTATCTCGGACGATTCGAGAATGTCGTGTCACAATTTTATCGTTAGATACGATGGAACGTAGTGTGAAGAACAAGTTCAGCCATAATCTGGACCTGCTGCTCTTCTCGCTTATTAACATATGTAATGAATTTCTCGTTAACGATCAGCGCGGTTATGCTTTCCGCCATTGGAACAGCGATAACGAAATTGTATTGCTTCTATGGAAGGATCAACCTGGCTCTGAGTCATTTCTCGCAAAAATCAATGAAGGTATACGCACCGCGCTTCATACCCGCGTGGACTTCGGTATTGGAAGCTCTCAGTCGTTTCCTACGGATTTGGCATTATCGTATCAGGAAGCTCGCAATGCCCTCAGGCAGCGAAATCTCAAATCCAAGGAAACATGGATTCATAGTACATTGCAAACAGCCAAAACCGTTCAGCCTGCGCTTACGTTCAGCCAATATGAGGAACGAATTCAACTCGCTATACGCAGCGGCAGCATTGACCAAATTCAAGAAACGGTTCAAGAGTGGATGGACGCTGTCAAAATGAGCGAAGCCATTACCCTTGAACAGCTCGACCATTGGTGGCGGGAGTACAGGGTGATGAAGCGCCGCTGGGTGCAGCAATTTTTCTCTAACATTAGTGAAGATCAGGTCAAACAACTGCTCCTGGATGAGCCATCCAGTTTGATCGTTCCGCTGGATGAATATGGGATTCTATCTCTTTCACTGTGGCAGCAGGAACTCACTCGGAGCGTTGTTCACTTATCGAAGCTGCTTCTTGAGAGTCAGCAGAAGGACAAAAGTGTTATTTTTGAAATCGCTGAGTTCCTTGAGAAGCACTATCACGAAGATGTCTCTCTTCAGGATATCGCGAATCGATTCTACCTCAGACCGCGAGTACATCTCACGGAAATTCAAACAAGAGTTCGAGGTTAACCTTTCTGACTATTTAGGTCAAATTCGTATGAGTAAAGCAAAGGTCTTGCTGCGTAATCCACATCTTCGGATTTCACAAGTAGCTGAAATGGTCGGTTACCAGGACGAGAAATATTTCAGCAAAGTTTTCAAAAAGCTAGAAGGGCTCACCCCAAATGAATATCGAAAAACAGCGAATTCTATCTAAAATTCTGTAAAAAATATGGAATATGTTATACTAGTAATCAGAGGTGATTTTCATGAACATGCCCATCGAGACTACGACTGCGAATTCTTTCCCTCTCGCTGCTTCGAAGGCTACCAAGGTAAGAAAGAAAACGTACGTATACTTGTTTGTGGGTTGGGTCATGCTGATCGCAATCGGAGTGGCCGCAGCTATGATGTATACAGAGCATTTGAGGCAAAAAATTTCAGCCGATATCGCACAGCAAACCCAGCAACAATTGCAAGTGGTTCAACAAGACTATCAGAAGCAAGTTGCCCAATTGAAAGATAGCGTTACGACCGATATGAAAGCTTTACAGACAAAGGTAGACTCACTGAATGAATTACTGGCTTTCACGAAGGACAGCGCTAACAGCAAAACCGATAACAGCAACCAACTCTATACGCAGCTTGCCGACGTTAAGAAGAAGCTGGAAGAACTGCAAAAAAATCTGGATGTGTTAAAGTAATGAACGTAATTAGCATTCAACAGATTAACCGCGTCCTTCTACTTGCAAGCGCCCCGTTCCTGGGGATGCTAATTTGGCTGCTTTTTGTTTCGGCGAACGTCCCTATCAACCCATTGGTACATAACGCGTCTAGGCCGATCTCTTTTCAACAAGAAACACTTACGCTTGATAATTTGCTGACCAAAGCGAATATGGATGCTGTGCAAACCAAGTCCATCATTCAGCAATATTTCCAACTTTATGAGAAAAGCTCCGCGGAAGTAGCAGCCATGCTCCAGAATGCTGCAGCACAAGCTGCCAAACCCGGCATTATCTATGATACGCGGATAACGGCCAAGCTCGGCAGCCCAATTAGACAAGCTTCTTCCGGGAATATCGACTTGAAACTTTTCGCTTTAAATGAAAGCAATTATAAAGGTTATGCACTTAAAGTAAACCTCAAGAGTGATAAAGCCATTAAACTTGTGCTTGGCAAGGATAATATTGGCTCCAGTGAAACAACATTAGATGCAGTTACACGTTATGGGGCTATCGCTGGTGTGAATGCAGGCGGCTTCGCAGATGATAGTAAAGGCAAACGCTATCCGCTCGACACAACCATGATGAATGGGAAGTATGTGAATGGCTTTTTTCCTACCAACAACGATACGACCTTCATTGGCTTGAATAAAGACCGCAAACTCATTGGCGGTAAGTTCAGTTCTCAGTCTGAGCTCGACAAGTTGAACCCGCTTATGGGATCTACCTTCGTTCCGGTTCTCCTGAAGAATGGCAACAAGATGTCGATTCCCTATCAGTGGCAAAGCTCACCGGCAAGAGCAGCGCGGACCGTCATGGCCAACTACAAGCACGACCAGCTGTTGTTTATTGTGACCGACGGCTATGACGAGAGTGGTAATTCTGGAGCAACACTTGCAGAGCTGCAGGACAAAATGCAGCAATTAGGCATAGTAGATGCGTATAATCTGGATGGGGGCGGCTCTACCACTTTAGTTTGGGGGGGCAGCGTCCTCAATCGCCCGTCCGATGGGAAGCTTAGGCCGCTAGCCACCAACTTTCTATTTTTTAAATAACCGAAATTATTCACACTTTATTCGTTTCTTTTTTTAGATTGGTTGGGTATAATAAGCCTTAATAAAGATCCCAAAGCGGAGAGACTTTGAGCAAGCTCAAAGATCCCTATATATGGAGGTGCAGCAATGTTTGGTTTATCAACAACATTTTGGCTCGTTAACACCGTTTTTCTATTATTCATCGTCGCTATGATGACGGCTTCCTATAACGAGGACAAAACAAAAGGTCTGTAGACAATTGAAATTCAAGTAAAAAAGCATCTTTCTCCATTAAGAGAAAAGATGCTTTTTCTTTTATTCCTATTACGCTCTAACCTTTAACAAGTTCATTTCAGTTACACATACGCCGCAAATATAGCGATCTTTGAATTCATTGACACTTTCCATACTTCCGCAGAACACACATTTTGGACGATATCTCTCCAGAATGATATGGTCACCCTGCACCAAAATTTCGACAGGATCTCCTTCATTCATTTGATATCGTTTTCTTAATGATTTAGGCAGTACAATGCGTCCCAATTGATCGACTTTACGAACGACTCCGGCTGGCTTCATCATAGGACTTCACCTCTCTTCCGCTCACGTTTTCCATGCTCTCTACTTCATCTAGCATATCTATACGGACTGATACCGATAACTATTCGCCGTTATTTAAGAAACTCCTGCTAATAACATGCTGAAACTTTCTTTTCCTGTCAAATATGTCGGCACAGCCCTAGTATGGATAGGGCTTATGGTTTAATCAAGACCTACAAAACCGGTCTGACGCAAGCCTTCATACAGCATGATCGCTGCCGAATTTGATAAATTAAGCGATCTGACCGCATCGGACATCGGCAATCGCAGCAAGGTTTCGGGATGCTGAGCTAACAGTTCCTCAGGAAGTCCTTTGGTTTCTTTGCCAAATACAAAAAAATCTCCGTCCTGAAATGTAAATTCTGTGTAACGCTTGGTTGCCTTCGTTGTTGCAAAGAAAAAACGATGCTCTTTGTAAGCCTCCAGCACCTCATCAAAGGAGTCATGATACTCGAGCTTAACCGAGTGCCAATAGTCCAGCCCAGCGCGCTTTAACGTCTTATCATCCGTCTGAAAGCCTAGCGGTCTAACCAAGTGGAGATACGTGCCTGTCGCTGCACAGGTTCTGGAAATGTTACCTGTGTTTGCAGGAATCTCAGGTTCTACTAATACAATATGGAAAGCCATCTCTGTCAAATTCACCTCATTCTCTATCCTATTATAAGCGAATGCGGATTGCAATTTTACACAGGGTTAACTTTATCTTAATATCTCGATGATAGAGCGCTGTCATAATAGAGTTATCCTCGATAAAAGGAGTCCACCCATCGATGAAAAAGAAAATTCTAGTTGTTGACGACGAACCTTCCATTTCCATGCTTATAGAATTCAACTTGAAACTTGTAGGTTTTGAAGTCCATTGCGTATTCGACGGCGAAGCTGTCTTCGATGCTATCCAAACGTTTCGCCCGGATCTCATCGTTCTCGACTTAATGCTGCCGAAGATGGACGGGTTTCAAGTGTGCCGCAAGCTTAGAAACCAGAATAACCTCGTTCCCATTATTATGCTTACAGCCATGCAGGATCTCACGGATAAAATTGCCGGCTTGGATAACGGCGCTGACGATTATATGACCAAACCCTTTTCACCGCAGGAGCTCATTTCTCGTATTCAGGCCATACATCGGCGAATCCAAACCTTACCGTCCACGACAGAAAATGCGCCTATCACAATTGGCCAAATCGCAATAAAAGCCGATCAACGCGAAGTCATGGTGAATGGCTCCCCGATTGAACTTACACCTAAGGAATTCGAGCTGCTGCTCTTCCTGTGTAAGCATCGCGGCAAAGTTCTTAGCAGACAGCAGCTTCTCCATGGGGTGTGGGATTATCACTTCCTCGGAGATACCCGAATCGTCGATGTGCATATCTCTCATTTAAGAGATAAAATTGAGAACAATGCACGCAATCCGGAATATATTATGACCATCAGGAACGTTGGCTATAAGCTAACTGAGCCTGTTGTGAAGGAATCGCTGGCGTAATTGCCTCTTCGCCTTTCCCCTTCCGCATTCGGCGGAGCACCAATACGAAAGCCCCTGAGAACTCAGGGGCTTTTCTTTATTTCGTTTTGCATTCACTTATTGTGCAGCCCCGACCGCCTTAAGCCAAGCTTTGGCTATTAGCGCATGCCCTGCCGGCGACGGGTGTACGCCGTCTGGCGCCCAGTAGCTGGAAGGTGCGAGCATCGAAGCTTGTGCGAATATGCCGTCAAGCGGAACCAAAAGGGCACCAAATTCCCGCGCCAACTCCCGGACGACATTGATTTTGGGATCGAGATCCTCACGCCACAGCTTGCGGTCTTCCGGCACTGGCAGCACAAATGGCTCGATCATGATGAGGTTGGCTCCAAGCTCCTCTTTCGTGCGATTAAGCAATTCCCGGTAGCCTTCTTCGAATTGTTCCACAGATGTAGGATCATTCCGATCATATCGTCTCCAGCAGTCGTTAATACCGATATAGATTGATACCCAGCTCGGCCTCAGTGCGATACAATCCTCTTCCCAACGAGACTGGAGGTCTTTCACTCGATTCCCGCTAATCCCCCGATTCAGGAATGTGACTTGTTTTTCCGGATAAGAAGAACCGAGCAGGGCTGCCGTCATCAAAGCATACCCTTTGCCCAAATCGGTTGGATTATCTCTAACCCTACCGGCGTCTGTAATACTGTCCCCTTGAAATAATACGATGTCGCCTTGCTTGAATGGCACTCCCATTTGCACATCCTCCTAATCTGAATTTAACCTGTTAAAATCCGTAAAGACGCCAAGGCTTATGTCCGCCGAAAAAACGGACAACCTTCCGGGGTGATTCCACGGAAAAGATTCGCCAATCAGGCATCTCGGCACCTCGGGAGAGAAGCGCTTCATCCCCCTCGTTCAAATCCAAAACGATTTCATCTTCACCTGCTTTTACATAGACGGTATGCTCGGCAGCTCTAGTTCCTGATATCTTCCAGTGAAATACACCGGTCATGCCTGTCTTAATGATACACGGCTCCCCAGCCAAGCTTTTCACTCGAATCATTTGGGTTTCACCATTACGACGCACCGCGCTGATTAAGAATGCTCCTTCAGTCCGCAAATTTTCGAAAGATGCCTCCTGCCACTCGCCCGGCACAGCTGGGAATACACGTATCTTGCCGCCCCAGCTTTGAAGCAGCATGTCGTGTATCGCTTCTGCACCAGCGAGGGGCGTCTCAATGACGGGCCCTGCTTCTTTATACATTGTATTGGGTTTCAAGATCAACATCAACGATTGCAAATAACGCAGCGCCTCATCTCCTGAGCCAAGAATAGCAGCTATGGAAGCCGCCCCAGTAAGGCTGAAGCCGCGTAAGTCGCCTTCCTTTCCGATCCAATGACGCAGCGAGGTTGCGATCAGCTTCCGATCCTCTTCATTGTCGGCTCCAATCAGGTGGAGTGGAAAAATCGCAAGCAGATGACTGAAATGTCGATGACCGTATGCAAGAGGTGTGTCTTGTCCTATCATAAATCCAGTCTCATCTACTGGTAACGGTGCCAGCCTTTCCAGTACTTCCTCCCATTTCCCGATAAGCGGATCTTCCACCGCCAACCTTTGGCATATCTCCAAAAGCGTCTGGCAGCCCCAGCGCAGCAAAGCAAGGTCATAATGACAGTCATGTACCTTAGTTTTCATAAAGGAGCCATATTCAGGTGAAATGGTAGGCGGAAGATGCAGACAGCCATCATCGCCTTCTTCAAGAATGTGAAGATAATAATTCACACTTCTGCGTAAAAGCGGAAATAAGATGGTTTTGAGCATCTCATCATCCATGCTGTACCGATACTGCCGCCACACATTATGGCAAATCCAGTTCAAATTCCCTACTTCATCATCTACTTTGGCCCGCAAATCATAGCTGCAGCTGCGACCAAGTCCTGCAGAATCATGCCTGCAGGACTCCGGAACATTCGTTATTAGATTTTCCCTGTTTTCGTCTAATGCGCGAACCAGCGACATCCCTATGTCCAATCGATTGGCGGTATACACCGGAGAATAGCTCATTTGTACATTCATATTGAACCAAACGCCAGGCCATGGCGTTGAAGTTAGCCACGGGCCTTGATTATCAATCAATGGCTGATCCGCTCGCGTGGCTGAGGCCAATTTATAAATTTGTATCCAATAGAAGCTTTGGAGCCGCCCATCCGGAATCGAGACAAAGCTTTGCTGATAATAGTTGTACCACCACCGACGGTGAACGTCCACCCATGCATCGAAATCAACTTTGGAGGCTTGCACAACCGCATTTACCGCTTTATCAACTGCGGCTTCGTTATGCCCATTAATAACGGACATGTAGCAAACCCGGCGATTTGGCGACACATGGACTTCCTTCCAGGCTGTCACACACCCATCCTCGCCTGAATATCGCTGAATGCAAAGATTTACGCCATCTTTAACCATTTTTTCCATATCCGTTGCAGGTATATATTGATTTAAATTAAAGCCATCCGCATTTTTCAGCACGTGATCCACTTCCGGGTAGGCATACCACGCGAACTGCGTGCCGCACTCCCCTTCTGATGTCTCCATCTCGATAGCCATAACCGGTTCCTCGCTATGGACAATAGAGCGAAGCTTTACCTCACCCCGAGTCGTCGTCAAATGAGCACGCAGCTCCGCGTTCCATAAGTCCACTCGCATGCTCGTCGGATGATAGATCATGCCTTCCATCTCTAGGTCAAGTTCGCCAATCGGCACACGTGGAGGGAATCCGGGTTTATCCGTCCGGTTTGCTGTTACATCTGTGCGTCCCGTGACAAAACGGAGCACATGCCGTTTCTTCGCATTTTCCTCCCCATATACCATCGCGCCGATCGAACCATTGCCAATGAAGGCCCCTTCCTCCCAACTGACTGGCTTCACAACCCATTCCATATCGTTGTCGGCCATAAAATGTTCCCATTCTATGTCATTCATTGCAAGCAGCTCCTTATCCCTTAATCGCTCCGATTAGAGCGCCTTTGACGAAATATTTTTGGAGAAACGGATAAACAAGCAGAATCGGTACGGTTGCCACAATAATAGTCGCGTACTTTAATGTCACCGAGAGCATGGCCGAGGCGCCGTCCGAGGCCCCTAAGTTTGAGCTTGCTTCCCCTTGGAGCAAAACTTCGCGCAGCACAAGCTGCAGTGGATAGAGCGACCGGTCCTGCAAGAAAATCATCGCATTGAACCAAGAATTCCAATGACTAACGCCATAATACAATAGCATAACGGCAATAACCGGCATGGAAAGCGGCAAAATGATCTTGAATAAAATGACAAAGTCATTCGCGCCATCTATTTTGGCCGACTCCTCCAAGGCATCAGGAATCGCTTCGAACGCAGTTTTCATCAGAATCAGATTAAAGGTATTAATTGCTTGAGGAATAATGAGCGCCCATAGCGAATCGACGAGTCCAACTCCTTTAATCGTCAAATAGAGAGGAATCAGTCCACCGCTGAAAAACATCGTAAACACGATAAACAGCAGCAGAGGTTTACGGTAGGCCAAGCTTTTCCTCGATAAGGCATAGGCCCCGAAAGCTGTAAGCACGATATTGATAAACAGTCCCACCAACACAACAAAAAACGTATTCCCGTATCCTTTCAGGATCATGGGGTTGCGAAACACATTCGTGTAAGCATCCAGTGAAAATCCGAGCGGCCGCCATAAAATGCCTTTGTGCCCCATCAGAGCTCCAGCGTCACTAATCGAGGCAAATGCCACATAAACGATGGGATATATCGTAATAATCATCAAGAATGTCAAGAAAATCACATTGATAGAATCAAAGCTTTTTTCTGAAAATGTTGCCCGATTCAGCATGACTATGCCTCCTTTCTACCATAAGCTAGTATCATTAAATTTACGGCTTAACCAGTTGGAACAAATGAGCAGAATAAAATTGATCACCGAATTAAACAAGCCAACCGCCGAGCTGAAGCTATAATTGAAATCCTGTAAACCGACCCGATACACGTAAGAAGATATCACATCTGCCGTTTCATAAGTGCCTGGATTATAAAGCAAAATGATCTTTTCGAACCCGACGTTCATCATTCTTCCGATCTCCAAAATGAGCAAAATGATAATCGTCGGCATTAAGCCAGGAAGCGTCACATTCGTCATCTGCTTCCACCTGCCTGCGCCGTCTATTTTAGCCGCTTCGTATTGTTCCTGATCAATGCCAGTCAAAGCCGCCAAAAAGATGATCGTTCCCCACCCGATATGCTGCCACACACCCGACGATACATAGACGGAACGGAAAAAGCTCGGTTCAAGTAAAAATGTCGTTCGTTCCCCGCCGAAAAAGACAATGATGTCATTCATTACGCCATCGCTAACGGTGAAATCTTTGATGATGCCGCAGATGACAACTAGTGAAATGAAATGAGGCATATACGTAACGGTCTGCACCGTGCGTTTAAATAAGGCATGTCTCACTTCATTGAGAAGAAGCGCTAGCACGATCGGTGCCGGGAATCCGAACAATAGCTGATAGAAGCTGATAAGCATTGTGTTTTTTATTGTCCTCCAGAAATAAGGCCCGGTAAAGAATGCTTGAAAATGCTCAAAGCCTACCCATTCGCTCCCCCAAATGCCCAGGCGTGGAGAGAAATCCTTAAAGGCGATAATAGCCCCATACATCGGTCCATAATGGAAGATTACATAATAAAGCAGCACGGGAAGGAGCATCACATAAAGCAATTTATTTTTACGGATATCGATCAATATCCCTAGTCGGGATCTCTTTTTCGCTGTGAAGGGAATGACCGTTTCAGGACTGATTGTGTTCATTTCTCTGCTCCCTCTCTCTCCTTAGGCAAATTCCTTGCAGGTTGAATACAAGCCGCTTACTATAGAGGCGTAATATTCCGTATTCACCTGCAAGATGCCCAAAAGGTGTTATCTTTTGTTATAGCGGTCAAGCGCATCCTGATAAATTTTCGTCACCTTATCGATACCCATTTCGTTAATGCGTTTTACATACTCATCGAACTTCTCGATGGGTTCCTTGCCCATGATGAATTTCACGAACATTTCTTCTTTATAGCTCGAAATCGCTGTATTCAATTTGGCAACTTCCTTGCTTTCGTCTATTGTTGGTGTAATGAAAAGCGGCATAACATGCTTGGCTGCATCCGTTTCACCCCAAATTTTAATCGCTTCGTCCTGCTCCTTGAACGTATTGAAGCTTTTTCGTGCGTCACCTAGGAAAGGACCATTCGGTTTCGTATATTGAGATACCATTTGTTGAAGGTTAAACTTCTCATTTTTAGTTATTTTCTCGCTAAATTTAGGGACATTGTTTTCCATCTTGTAGCTGTCGCCTTCAATACCGAAGTTGAACAGCAGGCTGCCTTTTTCACCATAAGCATAATCCAACCATTTAACCGCAAGCTCAGCATTCTTCGAATCACCCGTTACAGCTTTACTCGCAACTGGGTTGTATTTGAAATCGCGCTGACCGATAAAAGCGCGTTCCCCTTGTTTCAAAGTCGGATATGGAGCTGCAACCAGCTGGAATTTCGGGTTTTTCTTCTTCCCGGTATCCATCCATCTGCCCATCCCGCCGCTTAAAAGACCTACCGTTGCTCCCGCACTGTCACTCATTAATTTGTTGTCCAGCGCTTTGGAATCCGTGTTAAGTGCAAAGTCTTTATCAAGCAGTCCTTCCGCATACCATTTACGCAGCAGAGTCAAAGCATCTTTAAACTGCGGATCGATTGGACCGTATTTCACCTTTCCTTGATCATCGATATAGAATCGATTGGCCGTTTTGAAGGCGCCAATAAATGCGTCCTGAATGTTCAGCTCATTACTATACTGAGCCGTAAATGGTGCGGATGCACCTTTCTTTTCTTTAAATGCTTTTAATACCGTATACCATTCGTCGATCGTCGTCGGAACCTGCAGGTTCAATTCGTCCAACCAGTCCTTGCGAATCATCGGTCCTCGGAACACTAACCCATTGTCGGGACGAATCATCGGGAAGGCGTAATATTTGCCGCTGTCCGTTTTGATCATTTTGTCTAATTCCTTGTCTTGCTGAAGCAATTTCTTTAAGTTCGGCGCATTCTTGTCGATCAAATCATTAAGTGGAAGAATGACCTTATCTGCAATAGCTTTCTCAGGTCCGCCCGGATAAGCGGCGTTCCCGTTCCCACCACCGCCACCGCTCCAGTTATATTCAATCACATCCGGCAATTTATTAGATGCAATAAGCAGATTGAATTGCTCCTTCGATTGCCCGTCTGCCGGATGTGTGTACTTCACTTTCACACCGGTTTCTTTCTCAAGCTGCATGCCAAAAGGTGATTCGGCCAGATTAGGAACGAAAGATGCCAAGTTGGTGTCGATCTGTTCCCAAGACGTTAACGTTTCTTGCGTACTAATTGGATACTTAGCTCCAGCCGCTGTTGGAGCAGCAGATGCTTTAGGCGAAGATGTGCTCACACCCGCCTCTTGTTTGGAACAACCCACGAACATACTAGATGCGACAACAACGCTTAATGCCATACTTAAAGACTTCTTGTTCACATATTTCCCCATGTAAATCCCCCTCAGATGAATTGGTTCTAGGCACTTCGGTGCGCCGTGGTTTCATTATGTAACGAAAACGATGGATCGGATATCGTTAAAACCGAAACTGCATCATTAAAATCGCTAATAATCAACCTTCAATTTACGCAATCGCTATGTAAAAACGGAAAAGCCGCGCAAGCATGCTTGTACGGCTCCTTTTATGTCATTGAATATCTTTATATTTGCCAGGTGTAATGCCCTCAAATTTCTTGAAAATCCGATTGAACGTATTCATGTCGGAGTATCCGACTTTTTTCGCAATGTCCGTGACAGATAAGACTTGAAGAGAAAGCAGCCGCTTTGCTTCTTCTAATCGGGTTCTGCTGATAAAATCAAGCAGCGCTTCACCCGTCTGTGCTTTGAACTGTTTGGATAAATAAGAAGGCGTTAATCCGAACTTATCGCCCACCATCGAGATGTTCAGATTTTCCTCGGCGTAATTGCTTTTGACATAATCGATGACCTGCTGACTAAGTTGGTTGTGCTCCTGTTGACGATCCTCTTGAATGAATTGGCATACCTGACTCAGCACTTCTCGAATCTGTACCTTCATCTCTTTAATGGTTGAACTGCTCATCAAACGATCGATTTGATCCGTTTTCACAATAAACGTCCGATTATTGCTGCTCGTACCGATTTCATCCATCGTTTTCAGCAAGGTACTGGTCAAATCGAACATGAGACATTTGGCGAGCGGTACGGACAGGGACGCATCCGATACATTAATCTCGATGATTTCGTCTATAATTGCGCTCGATTTCTCAAAATCGCCCGATTTCACAAAATTGATCAGCTGATGCTCTACAGACAATGGATAGTAATAACTTCTGGATTGTCTAACCGTTTCAGAGCTCGGTAAATCATCGTACCCAATAATTTCCCCGCTTCCCATAACGAGCCTGTATTCCAAAGCCGCTAAGGTTTGCTGGTAAGCCGGAGGGATCCCATACAGCTCCTGATGGATGCTGCTAATTGCCACGGTCAAATGGACATGGAAATGGTCCAGCAGGAATGATTTCACCTGCTCGGCAATCCGCTTCAACTCTTGCGAATCCGGATCTGTCCCGAAATTGACGATGCACGCTTGCATATTATCTACTTCCGTAATGAAAGCTCGATTGTGATGACCAATCACTTCTTCAGCGACGTTCATAATAATGAAATGCAGCATCCTCACCTTCTCGGGCGCGGCATATTCGTCGATCTCAAACTTGCCGTAATGCTCGATATGGAATAACAGAACAGCAAAATAAGGCGATGCCAGCTGAATATCGTGGGCTGCAAGCGATTCGTGTATCGGGACATTTTGTTCCAAACGACCTTTCAGCAGCCCCTGAAGAAAATGCGAACGGATAGCATCACGATGCTGATGCAGCCGGCGGTCAATCTGTTCTTTTTCTGCGAACGTATTGTTCAATGCATCCTGCAAAAATCCGTACTCGTTCGAACCTTCATGAAAGGATATCCCTGATTTCAGAGAAAAGCTCCGAATAAGCAGGTTGATGGGGTTGTAATTTTTTCTCAAAAAGAGATAAGTAACAAGACCGCCCATGATAAGGCTCAAGATCACACTGGCGTAAATCAACTTCTTCATGTATTTCATCTTATCGTCAAATAATTCGGCAGGAATCGTCGATATGTACTTCCACCCCGTGCTGCCAGAAGTGATATAAGAAACGGCCGCCCGTTTGCCGGAATCCGCGCTAATAAACATTCCATTTTTACCAGAAAGCTTGCCGTAATCGAGAAAGTCCGTTCTAAATTCAAAGCCTGTTGAAGCAACTAGACGATTTTCCTTATCTAAGACCGCTATCGAGGTTTTATCCGACGTGGATGGGATATTATCCAGCAGTTTGGAATCCTTAATGACAAATAAAATGACTGCGCCTGGATGATCCGGGTTAGCGAGTATGACGGATTTGGCGTACATCACAGCTTTGACTGCATGACCGTCTTCCCTAAATGTAATTGGGGCATACTCCTGGATATAAGGCTTCTCAAAAAACTTCGACCACTCCTCGTAGCTCATTCCGTCTTTTTCACGTATCTTTTCGTATAGTACATGGCTGTCCGTGTGATCACGAGTGGATATCACCGTGTCGCTATTCCGGTAGTAGATGTAAATTTGCTCAATAAAATCATTCGCTGTCTGATACACCCTTAAATCATTGGAAATGCTAACCAAATCGTAATAATCGCTATCCGTCAATGGCTTCACCGTATTCATGAAACCGGTTACTTGTTTACTCAAAGCAATCTCCAAGCTTAACCGTTCAATACCGCGAAGGCTGTTATCGATCGCTTGCTCCATCTGCTCCAAGGCTGAATTGTTCGCACGGTTGACTTCCGATTCCACGACATGCCAGGCCGCTGCGTATAGAATCCCACTTATAATAATCGGGATAAGAAGTACAGAGATATAAGATATAAGCCATGTGACGATTACACTTCGTTTGTTGAACCGGATTCGAGCAAGACTCATTAGATTACCCCTCATCGCCATGTTGTAACTGCTTTCACCACCATTATACAGAAAATATGGAAGGTTTGAAGGTAAAATTCGAAACGTTGTCTACTGTATAAAAATGGAATGTTAAGCTCAACCTACTGTTGAACTTCAATCCATGCAATTAATTCCAAATGAGGGAGAACTCTTGAATAAGTACTTTTTTAAATTACTGAAAAGCAAACACACTCAGCAGCTTGTTCAGCAGCATCCTGCCGATAATGAGCACCAGCAGTTTCTTTATCCTAATTTGCAGCAAAATGAACAAATTCTTCGCTCCATCTATGCCAATTGTTCGGATGTCATCTACCGTTCTTTTTTGATTAGCGGAAAAACGAAAGCCCTCTTAATGTACATCGAAGGTTTAACTAATTCTACAGGGCTCGAAGAATATGTCATTGCCCCTCTTATGAAAGAGGACACAGAAGAAACAATCGAAATACGACAATTAATCGAGCGAAAAATATCTGTTTCTCATGCGAATGAATGTCCTACATTTTCAAAATGCATTGAATATTTATCGAACGGCAATCCGATCCTGCTGCGTGATCATGAAGCATGCGGCCTTGCTTTAGGATTAACTCAATGGGAGAAGCGAGCCATCGAAGAGCCAGCGGCTGAAGCAGGAATTCGCGGCCCGCGCGAAGGCTTTACGGAAACCTTGCGAATCAGCACTTCCCAAATACGCCGTATTATCAAAAGTCCCAGCCTCAAAATGGAATCCATGAAAATCGGCGATTATACCCAAACGAATGTCGTCATCTCCTATATCGAAGGGCTTGTCGATGAGACGCTGGTAGAAGAAGTCAAGAATCGGCTGAATCGCATTCGCATTGACGGAATTCTGGAAAGCGGAAATATCGAAGAATTGATTGAGGACAGTCCCTACTCTCCTTTTCCGCAGTTGCTAAGTACGGAACGCCCCGATGTAACTTGCAGCAGTCTTTTGGAAGGGCGTGTAGCCATTCTTGTGGAGGGAACCCCATTCGTTTTAATAGCTCCCACCACCTTTTTTTCCTTATTGCAGGCAGCGGAAGATTATTATCAACGTTTTTGGGTAAGTACCGTCATACGGTGGCTGCGTTATATCTTTACTTTGATCTCTCTGTTACTTCCTTCACTTTATGTGGCGATTATTAGTTTCCATCAAGAGATGGTGCCAGGTTCATTGTTAATCAGTATGGCATCTTCTCGGGAATCAGTCCCCTTCCCGGCATTGATCGAAGCGCTAATCATGGAAGTTACCTTTGAAGCGCTTCGTGAAGCAGGAGTTCGATTGCCCAAACAGGTAGGCGCTGCCGTTAGCATTGTCGGGGCGCTCGTCATCGGACAAGCAGCGGTTCAGGCTGGACTTGTCTCTGCGCCGATGGTCATCATCGTTGCCATCACCGGCATCTCTTCCTTTATGATTCCACGCTACGTTGCCGGAATTGCTATTCGGTTGCTGCGCTTTCCGTTGATCTTTCTCGCAGGGACGTTGGGCCTGCTTGGCGTTATGATGGGGATCATAGCCATTGTTCTTCATTTGTGCAGCTTGCGCTCGTTCGGTGTTCCTTACTTGGCCTCTATCGGAGCTCCGAAAATAGACGAACTGAAAGACGTTTTGATCAGAGCTCCATGGTGGATGATGGATAAACGTCCGCACTTTACGGGAGATTACAACGAGTACCGCCAGTCGCCTGGTCAAAAACCGGGACCTGAGCGAAGTGATGAGGCATAATCCAGAGTGGGGGTGAACGTTGTTGTTGGATAAAGGGAAAATTTCAGCCTTTCAATTGGGACTTATGATGTATCCGACTGTACTGGCCACAGGCTTTCTTGCGTTGCCGACCATCACAGCCCAATATGCCAAAAATGATCTTTGGCTAACGAGTATTTTCGCCTCTATTTTGGGCTTTATTTCGGTTTATATCGCGACCCGGTTGCACGAGCTCTATCCGAAGATGACCGTTATCCAATACAGTGAACGCATACTCGGAAAAATCCCTGGAAAACTCGTTGGTTTTGTTTTCTTCGTTTTTACTCTACATTCAACCGGAATTATTTCTCGTCAGTATGCCGAATTTGTTAAGGACAACTTTCTTTTCAAATCCCCAATCTTGTTGGTCATTTCCTTCATAATCCTACTTACTGCATTTGCCGTACGCGGCGGGGTGGAAATATTGGCAAGAAGCGCAGTTATTTTTACACCTATCTTCATACTTCCTATTTTCATTCTTTTGGTTCTAATCCCCGATATGGACGTTAAAAACATCTTCCCCATCCTGAGTCATGGGATAATCCCCGTGATCAAGGGATCCGCCGCGCCGCAGGGCTGGATAAGTGAATTATTTATCATGACCTTTTTCCTGCCCTACTTGGCAGATCCAGAAAAAGGAAGGAAATGGGGTTTCATTTCACTCAGCGCCATTACATTGAGTATGATTTATGTCAACCTGCTTATCTTATTTTTGCTGGGACCGGACGCAGGCAACAAAACCTATCCCGTCTTTGCCGCTTTCCGTTATATCAGCGTCGGCAATATTTTTGAAAATATGGAGGCTTTACTCTTGACCATGTGGGTCGTCGGAAACTTCATTAAAATCGGGGTATTTTACTATGCGGCCGTACTCTCATTCGGGCAATGGCTGAATCTGTCGGAATATCGTCCTTTTGTCTTTCCTCTTGGAATTTTCATTGTAGCGTTAAGCATGTGGGATTTACCGAGCTTCACTAGGTTGGCATTTTTTATAACGTACTTTGATACATTCTATTTACTGTCGGTTCTGCTGCTTATCCCCCTGCTTTTACTGATTGTGGCCTTATTACGTAAAGGAAAATCGATTGGAGAAGGATAATCAGCCATTCTGATATCGATCATTAGAAGAACAATTAGCACATAGATTGAAAACTAACCAAAGTGTGGTGAACGATGATGTTGGAGAAAGGAAAAATTTCTGCCTTTCAATTGGGGATCATGATGTATCCGAATGTGTCAGCTACTGCCTTTCTTTCCCTGCCAACCATTACGGCCCAATATACCAAAAACGATCTTTGGATGTCGTACATTTTGGCAGCTTTGATGGGCTTGATTCCCATTTATTTGGCTACCAGGTTGCACGAGCTATTTCCGAAGATGACCTTTATCCAATACATCGAACATATTATTGGAAAAATACCCGGGAAAATCTTGGGAATGGTTTACGTTCTGTATTTTGTGCATGTCGGTGGAGTGGCTAGTCGACAGTATGCCGAATTCGTTACGGGCAGTTTTCTGTTTAAAACGCCAATTTTGATAATTATTTCCTCCATTATCCTGCTTTCCGCTTTTGCCGTACGCGGCGGAGTGGAGCTGTTGGCAAGGTGTGCTGTCATTCTCACTCCTCTCTTTATTTTGCCTTTATTTTTTCTTTTGCTTCTAATCCCCGAACTGGATGTTAAGAACATGTTCCCCATCTTTAGCCATGGAATTACGCCTATTGTCAAAGGAACATTCCAAGTGTATGCCGCGGTAAGCGATATGTTTATGATGGCATTCTTCCTGCCCTACTTGGCGGATTCGGAAAAAGGGAGGAAGTGGGGACTAATTTCGCTCTGTACTATCATGTTGAGTATAACTTATATTGGGCTAATCACCTTATTTTTGCTTGGGCCAGACACCAGCAACAAAATTAATCCCGTCTTGACGCTCTTCCGCTATATTAGCGCCGGCTATTTCTTTGAAAATTTGGAGGCCTTACTCTTGGCGATGTGGGTACTTGGGAACTTTGTTAGAATTAGCATACTTTACTATGCGGCTGTCCTTTCATTTGGACAATGCTTTCAATTATCGGATTATCGTCCTGCTGTCTTTCCTCTCGGAATTCTTATTGTTGTTTTCAGTATATGGGCCGTACCTAATTATTCGATATTAGGATTTATGGCAAAGACTTTACCTCCTTTCTATAAACCGTTACTCATGACGCTCATCCCTTTGTGTTTGTTCATTGCTGCCGTTTTACGTAAAAGAAAAATGATTGGTGGAGGAGAGCCGTCTCCATGAAAGTATGCATAAAGTCATTAATCCTGATCCTTCTTATTAGCTTACTTGGTGGTTGCTGGGATCGTACAGAACTCAATGATTTGGCGCTTATAACCGCGTTAGCCTTCGACAAATCGGAGAATAACCAGATTAAAGTGACCGTACAAATCGTCATCCCTCAGAGCCAGGGCGGCGTGGGGATGATGGGTGGTGGTGGTAGCGGTACGGCAAAAAAGACAACCGTTCGAACAGAGGAACACGGATTCGATACGGCTGACGCGCTGTCCAAGCTTCAACGGAAAATTCCACGGAAACTGTTTTGGGGACAATGCAAAATATTTATATTCAGCGAATCGCTTGCAAAGACAGGTATTCGGGAACAATTTGATTTTTTGGTTCGTCATCCCCAACCGAGAGAAAGAGCTTTTATGTTTATCAGTAAAGGCAAAGCGGCGGATGCACTCGAATTATTTCCTCCAATCGAACGTTCTTCAGCGGAAGTACTACGGAAGTTAAGCGAATTGCAGATTGGAATCCGTGTCACCATTGAACAAATGAGCATCATGTTAAAAGGAGATTCTCAGACGGCCGCTCTCCCGCTTCTCTATATTCTCCCGAAAAATAAATCGGCAGAACCATTCCAAACCATTCCTTACATCTTCGGGACCGCTGTATTCAAAAAAGACAAGATGGTTGGGGAAATTTCAGAAAAAGTAACGCGGGGGGTGATGTGGATTAAAAATGAAATTAAAGAGTACACAGTTACCTATGAGGCTAATGAGGCGGAAGGGCTCGTTTCCTTAAAACCAGTTAAAGCAAACGTAAAGCTGATTCCGAAAATCGAAGGGGAAAAATGGAAGATGACCCTAAAAGTGCAGACAGAAGGAGATATCGTTCAAAATAGTACCCTATTGAATCCTATGAATCCAGACTTGTTAAGCAATATGAATAAGGCATTCGCGAATGACGTCAGAGGACGCATCCAGCTAGCGCTTCAAGAGATTCAGGAGCGGTTAAAGGTAGACATATTGGGGTTCGCTACCGAATTTCACAGGAAGTACCCTAAACAATGGGAGAAAAATAAAGACAATTGGGAGGAGTTGTTTCCCAAGGTTGAAGTGAATCTTGACATTAAAACACAGATCCTCAGACCCGGACTTATTAACTCGCCAGGGGGGATGCCTAAAGAAGAGGTAATTGAAAAATGAGATGGAGTTTTTTCTGTGGCGTCACGATCGCCGTACTACTGATCTGTTGGTTTGAATGGCCTAAACTTAAACAAAAGCCGAAACGGGATAAGGCCGTCTTTGTGTCGCTGATTCTTCTCGTTTGGTTTTTGTCCATGTTGGATCTGCCCCAAACGCCGGGTCCAACCACGCTCCTTCAGTTCATCTTTAAACCGTTCAAGGGACTTCTTGAACAATGAGTGCCTCTTGCAGTCCAATAACTATGCCAACGAAATCATTTCTCAAGAGTATGCCGAGTTCGCTAAGGTCAACTTTCTGTTCAAAACCCCCTATCCTGCTGATTATCGCTTAGCATCAAGGGAAAGTGGCGGGATCTAGATGGATGAATGAACCGAAGGTGAGGGCAGCCTTACTTACCCCAAAACCATCCCCGCTGAACAACAAACAAAGGACCTGACGAAAACCGTCAGGTCCTTCTTTATGTTCAATCCCCAAAAAGGAAATCATCATCCGTCAGCGCTTCAACGTGAATCGTGCGGACATATCCGTTCCCCTTTTTCGAGAAAAAGTCATGCTGCTTCGTCTTCGTGCTTAGACCGTTAAGAACAATCGGATTAATCTCCTCTTCTTCGAAAAGGGGGTCTACACCAAGATTCATGAACGCTTTATTCGCGTTGTAGCGTAAGAAAGCTTTCACTTCTTCTGCCAAGCCCAAAGTTCCATAGAGGCTCTCTGTATAGCTTTCTTCATTGGCATGAAGCTCCTTCAGTAGGGCACACAATGTCGCATACGCCTCATCTTGCTCAGCAGGGCTTAACTCCGCATAAACCTCTTGTGCCAATACACCGATATACAAACCATGAATACTCTCATCGCGTAAAATCAAATCGATGATTTCGCCACTGCTCGTCATTTTACCTTGCCCAGCCAAGTACAGCGGATAATAGAAGCCGCTATAGAACAAGTAGCTTTCCAGCAAGACAGATGCTGCCATAGCTAGATACAGCTCTTTCGTCGTTCCAATGTTCTCATAGAAGTGAGAAATCTTGTTCGCTTTGAACTGTAGATAAGGGTTACGTTCCACCCAAAGGAACAGCTCATTAATTTCTTCCGTTGTTGACAATGTGGTGAAAATACTGCTGTAGGACTTCGCATGTATTTGTTCCATCATCCCCATGAAGCTGAGCACAGCTTTGCGCTGGAGCCCATCGACATGCTCAAGAATCTTCGGCATGCCAACGCCGCCTTGCATCGTATCGAGCAGCGTAAGGCCGCCGAGTACTTTCATGTAAAGCTCACGCTCAGCACCGCTTAACGTGATCCATGACATTTTGTCATCAGATAATGGGATTTCCTCATCTGTCCAGAACTGCATAATATTTTGATTCCAGAAAGTGATCGTAAAATCATCATCGGGACGATTCCAGTTCACAGCTTTCTTGGCATTATTTAGGGTAGTAGCCGTACTCATTTATAATCAATCCCCTTCCAAATTACACCGAGCAGCTGACGCATTCCTCAACGGATAGCTGATTTGTTCGCGTGTAGTAGAGCGATTTAAGTCCTTTGTGTGCAGCATAGAGGTATAGTTTAGCAAGTTGTCTCGTTGAAACATCACTATTTACGTGTAAAATGGTCGAAATCCCTTGATCCACATGCGTTTGAATTTCAGCAATAAGATCAAGAATCTTGAACTGATCCATTTGATAAGCAGATTTATAGTAAAAGAAATTATCGCGTGCCATGAAAGGCATCGGATAGTACGTTGTTGAGTTCGCGTAAGTTCGAGTCTCGATGGGCTCAACGATCGGCATAACACTCGAAGTAGCATTTTGAATATAAGAAATACTTTGGGTTGGAGCAACCGCCAATCGGTAAGCATGATAGAGACCATTTGTTCTTACATCTTCTTTTAACTTGGCCCAATCGCTTGGTGATGGAATGGGCATTCCGTCAAACAAGGCTTTTACCTTGTCAGTCAGCGGACGATAATCTGTCTCTGTATAACGGTTGAAGTAGGCGCCATTCGCATATTCGGATAACTCAAAGCCTTCAAAGGTTTGCCCCGACGCTTTGGCTATTTCCATACTTTTCTCAATCGAATAATAGTTCATAGCCATGAAGAACGTTCGGACGAAATCTTTGGCTTCATCACTCTCATAGCTAATTTTGTTCTTAGACAAGTAGCCATGAAGATTCATAACACCGAGACCAACGGAGTGCAGCTCACGGTTCGCTTTGGCAACCCCCGGCGCATTGCTGATCGTCGTCATATCACTAACAGAAGTCAAGGCAATCATGCCCTCGTGAACGGTTTCGCGCAGCTTCTTACGATCCATTACGTTCGCAATATTCATGGAAGCGAGGTTACAGCTGATATCTCTAAGAATAAGGTCATCTTGACCGTAATCGTTGATTTCTGAAGTTTCTTGCAGTTGGAAAATCTCTGTACAGAGATTAGACATTTTAATCGTACCGATACCTTTCAAGGCATGATCCTTGTTCGCATTCGTACGGTTCATCATATATGGGTAACCGGATTCCAGTTGAGTTGTCGCAATTTTGACGAGCATGTCACGCGCACTCATGACAACCTTCTTCTTCACTTTCGGATTGGCCAAGAGTTCATCGTACATCTCATCGAGATCAATATCGTCCAAATGCTTGTCATAAGCTTGCAGGACCGTGTAAGGAGCAAAAACATGCAACGGCTTGTTCTCTTCAGCCAACTTGTAGAACTTGTTTGGTACAATAAGGCCGATAGATAATGTTTTCAGACGAGATTTCTCATCCGCATTAATCTTCTTACTATCTAGGAACTCCATTACGTCCCAGCCGAAAATGTTGTAGTAAGCAGCTCCTGAACCCTTGCGCTGACCCATTTGATCTGCGTAGGAGAAAGCATCCTCCATGAGCTTAAGAACCGGCATAATTCCTTTTGCGGCGTTTTCCACACCTTTAATCGTTTCACCGCGTCCACGAAGCTTGGACAAGTTAACGGCTACGCCGCCGCCAATTTTAGAAAGCTGCATGCAGGTAGCAAGCACGTAGTTAATTGAATTAAGCGAGTCGTCCATCTCAAGCAGGAAGCAGGATACCATTTCGCCTCGACGGCTCTTGCCTGCGTTAAGGAACGTCGGTGTCGCCGGTTGCAGACGTTGTTCCATCATCGATACAGCAAGAACACGCGCCGTTTCTACGTTTCCACGTCCCAAGTACAAAGCAACGATAGCAACGCGATCTGGGAAATGTTCCAGGTATAAGGATTTGTCATCACTGCGTAAAGCGTAGTCTGTATAGAATTTCGAAGCTGCCATGTAGGAGGCGAACTCGAATTGATTATCGTGGGCCACTTGATAAACACTGTTAACTTCGTCTTGCGTATAGCGCTCATATACGTTCTCGTAATAGTTATGATCGATCATATAACGAACTTTAGAAGAAGTATCGGGGAAAGTGAGGCTTTTACTGTGGACTTCCTTCATAAAAACTTCAACGGCTTCTTTATCCTTCTCTAGTTGAAAAAAGCCATCCGCTCCGCGTTGCATCAATAAATTATTCAGCTCAATGTGCCGCAATTGCTTGTACCCCCTGAACAAATCGTTCTACGTCATTTTTGGTGCCGGATAACTCAAACTTCGTTAACACGGGCACATCGTACTGCTGTGAGATCGTATCTGCGCTTTTGGCAAATCCGTCTCCCCAGTTGCGGTTACCACTTGCTGCTACTCCGAGAAGACGAGAGGCATTGCTTTCTAAGAAAGAAGCTACCTTCGGTGGAACTTGACCAAAACCGGTTGTATAAGTAACGAGCACGAAAGGCTCATCCATCTTCATCGCTTCCTCAATTTGAATCGCTGGCATTTTGAGCTTAGCAATAAATCGGCGAACATTTCCCGTCTTCGAATCGTAAGCAATCAGCATAGGTTTCCGTCTCCTAACACTCTCTTATTCTCTATCTAGTACCGCGTATGTAAGTAACCCTATATGTAGTAAACAAATGAATCATTCCGTGCAATTCGAGATCGAATACGCCGTTGTCCTTTCGACAAAATATGCGAATTTTAGGAGTAGGCATCCTAGGAAAAAGGCTTCAATCATGCGGTTTATCACGGGTTTTGACTCTATTTTTTCACAAATTCTAGCAGTTGTGTGTATCGCTTTTTTTACGATATCTAGTTGATAGATTCAAATTTATATCAATATATTGTGTTTGTCAACGAGTAAAAAGGCTTATTTTGACTAGTAAAATACGTAAACCTATACAGGACGTGGCTCGGAAGGCTTTGAAAATATTTTTTCAATTTTGACTTGAAATTTTCAAATTTGTCGAAAGCTAGTATAGGGCTTTGAGCTCACTAGATATAGATCCAACACATCCCAATTACAGGCTCATTAAGCCCTCTCAGAGTCCGTCTAAGGTCGTTAATAGCGAAGATTCTACATATCTATCCAGAAATAAAAAAAGCTATTCACACGCACACGAGGGTGCCGTGAATAGCTTAATCTTATTTCTTAACCGTTGCGTTTTTGGAAATCACTCATGAACTCAGCGAGCGCTTTGCATGAGGCATAGGGAACAGCATTATACGTAGATGCTCTCAAACCGCCTACACTGCGATGACCCTTCAACCCAACAAATCCGTTCTGCTCGGTTTCCTTGATGAACTTCTTCTCCAACTCTTCATCCTGCAAACGGAACGTGATGTTCATGGCTGAACGACTGCCTGCATCAACAGGTCCACGATAGAAACCACCGCTTTGGTCAATTGCGCTATAAATTAGGCCTGATTTCTCAAGGTTATTTTTTTCAATAACCGCTAGTCCGCCTTGTTCCTGAATCCATTTTAATACTAGATTCATCATGTAGATGGAATAAACGGGTGGTGTATTGTAAAGGGAATTGTTTTTGCTATGGATTTCGTAGCGAAGCATGGTTGGAATCGTTTTAGGCAAATCTTGTAATAAATCTTCCTTAACGATAACCACAGTTACTCCAGAAGGACCTAGATTCTTTTGTGCTCCTGCATAGATCATGCCGAATTTCGAAACATCAACAGGACGGCTCAAGATATCGCTGGACATGTCCCCAATTAAAGGTACAGCCCCTGTATCCGGGAAGCTCTGGAACTGAGCGCCTTCAATCGTTTCGTTCGAAGTCAGATGCAGATAAGCGGAATCCGGATGAATGTTGATTTCACTTAAGTCCGGAATTTTCATAAATTTCTGTTCTTTCGAGCTTGCTGCGATGGCAATTTCTCCGAACAAGCTTGCTTCCTGAATAGCTTTCTCCGCCCATGCACCTGTTAGCACATAGCTACCTACTTTACCTGGCTTTAGAAAATTAAGCGGAATCATGGCGAATTGTGTACTCGCACCACCTTGCAGAAACTGCACTTGGTACCCGTCAGGGATGCTGAAAATTTGTTTCAATAATTGCTGTGTTTCATTATGTACTTGTTCGAACTCCGCGCTGCGGTGCGAAATTTCCATGATGGACATGCCGATGCCTTTAAATTCGACAAGCTCCTCTTGTGCTTTCTGCAGTACTTCGAGCGGTAATGCCGCAGGCCCTGCGTTAAAGTTATAAGCCCTATTTCCCATGATGACCACACCTTTGCTTTTTTGTATTATCGCTATGATAGCAATATTCTCTTCATGCATCAAGTAAAACCTCACTTGGAAATGCTAGGAGAAGTACGAAGAAGAGAACAGATTTGGATACAAAAGGAGCTTAATTTACTTATGACATTGCTCGATATGATAGGAGAAAGTTCTACATACGCTGTAAAATTAGCAAACGAAAACAGCTTGAACTCTGCAAATTCAGACAATTTAAGTTTCACGAACGCCTCAAGTTTGACGAACAATTCAAATTCGACGAACGTCTTAAGTTCGACGAACAATTCAAATTCGACGAACGCCTCAGAGTATCGGCTGTTCGTAGGCATTCAGCTCCCGCAAGACGTCCAGCGGGTGCTTGATATATGGAAAAGCAGCCTCCAAGAGGTGCTGCCTTTCCAAAAGTGGACCCATCCGCAGGATGTCCACGTTACGTTAAGCTTCCTCGGCGACGCATCCGCCGAGACCGCCGAAGCGCTGGCGGCCGACCTGCGCCAGCTTGCAGCAGCTGCGCTGCCGCTGACCCTGCACGCCGAGGGCCTCGGCGTGTTCGGACCTCCGGCGGCGCCGTCGATCCTCTGGGCGGGCCTCGCCGGCGACCTCAACGCGCTGGCTGCGCTGCAGCACGAGGTCGCGGGCGTCTGCGCCCGCCACGGCTTCCCGGCCGAGGCTCGCGCCTATCGGCCGCATCTCACCCTAGCCCGCCGCTACCGCACAGCGGCGGGGCCATTCAAGCGCTCCGCCCTAGCAGCGGCTGGGGCGCCTGCCGGCGGCTGGCCCGCGTGGCGGGTAGAGGACATTGTCCTCTACCGCAGCCACTTGGGCCGCCAGCCGGCGTACGAGCCAATAGGCGTGTTCCCGTTTGAGGCATGAGTCCCACACTGGAATTAATATCTTGTTTTTGTATAACTTTCAAGAATTCTACAAATAATTTAACCGATTGAATTAGATGTTATAAAAGAGGAGGATCCGGTGTGCCCGAATGGATTGAAATTTTTTTACGCACATTATTGTCAGTTGTCGTGCTTTTCTTTATGACAAAGTTGTTGGGAAAAAGACAAGTTTCTCAACTTTCCTTGTTCGAATACATAACTGGTATTACAATTGGTAATCTCGCGGCTTACATATCATTGGAGAAAGATTGGTATTTAGGGTTAGTGTCCTTAGCCGCTTGGGTCGCGTGCTCTTTAGGAATTGAATTTTTACAGCTAAAAAGCAAAAAAATGCGGGATTTTATTGATGGGAAAGGAACCGTGCTCATTAGAGACGGTAAAGTTTTGGAAGATAATTTAAAGAAAGAACGACTCACCACCGATGAACTTATGGAGCAATTAAGAAAGAGATCGGTATTTAAAGTGGCTGATGTTGAATTTGCGATCATGGAACCAGATGGGGATATTAATGTCCTATTGGCTCGAAAAAACCAACCGTTGACTGCCAAACATTTGGGCATCCAAGTTGCACCTGAACAGGAGCCCCAAGCGGTTATCATGGACGGTGAAATCATGGATGAAGCATTGGCCACCATCGGTTTAAACAGAGGATGGCTTAAAACAGAACTTGATAAATTGGGTGTGACGATTGAAAATGTATTTCTAGGTCAAGTCGATACTTACAGCCAATTGTATGTGGATTTATTTGACGACAAGATCATGGTACCTGTGCCACAGGAGAAAGCAAGCCTATTTGCAACTTTAAAAAAGTGCGAAAGCGATCTGATGCTGTTTGGGCTTACTACGAATAATAAAGCTGCCAAAGAGATGTACGAACAATGCTCGAAGCAAATGGAGGAAATCATCGCACAATTGAAACCCGTACTTAAGCGTTAAAGCTTCCACGTTTGGCTAATCGAGCAGCGTCTGCGCTGTATGGTCGCGGGCAAGTTCGAACATCCGCTGCAGCTGCTCAGCGGTATTTCGCTCCACCGAGAGCGGCGGCAGTTCGCCCTCGCCGAAGAACTGAGCGCCGGTCGTTTCCAGACCAGCTTCAAGTGCTTCCCCGCCCACCAACTCGCACAAGATGAACATCTTGTACACGTGGTTGGCCGAGGGCGGGTGCGCGTGGCGCTTCTTATCGAAGACCGCCAGCAATCGCACCGGCTTGACATCATAGCCGGCCTCCTCGCGGGTCTCCTTGACGGCGACCTCCGTCGGTGTGAGGCCGATGTCCGCCCAGCCCCCAGGCAAAGCCCAAGCACCGTCGGCTCTTTCCTTCACCAGCAGCAGCTTGTTCTCTCTCAATACGACTGCCCGAATATCCACTTTCGGCGTCTGATACCCTGTGTCGCTAGCGAATAAAGCTGTCACCTTATCGATCGGTGTCTCCGAGAAATAACTCATCATCTCCACGCTGATCTTGCGCAGCGCCTCGTATCGCTCCAAGTCATACCCATTCTCACCGTAAGTAAGCCCCGCTTGACTAATGGCCTGAATCTCTTTGGCCCACCCCAACCATGGGATATTCATCCGTTCCCCAACTCCGTTCCGATATATTTCTTAATGCCGCTATAAATAGCAACCATCTCCTCAAGCTTCATCCGAACAAGCCCGCTAGAAGAGGGACATACATAGTCGATCACACCTTCAACCATCGGATCCTGTTGAGTCCCCCAACTCATTCCCCTACGGCCGCTATACTGTTCATATACACCTTTCCCTACAAAACAGACAACACTTGGACGATAGGCTTTGATCTTTTCTTTCAAAATAAGTCGACCTTCCCGGTATTCCTCTGACGTAATTTCTGCAGCCGTTAAAGAAGGTCGAGCCACGATATTCGTAAACCCGTAACCGAGCTTCAACAGATCCCCATCCTCTTGAGGTTTATACAGCCGAGGTGTTAATCCCGCTTGGAAAAGGATCCGATAAAAACGATTGTTCGGACTCGCATAATGGTGACCCGTTTCTCCGGATCGTAAACTAGGGTTATAGCCCACGAAAAGTATCCTTAAATCCTCCTGCAGATGATCCGAAATAGGCTCTATGCTCACCGTTAAAGCACCTCCACTAGCACGAAGAATTTTTTCCTTTTTAACAGGTTACCATGAACGACTAAAAACCAAAAGCCGAGGCACAGGACCCCGGCTTTCATTTAGATAAACTTTAAAGACTCATAGGACTTGCCTAGTACAGCAGTGGTATCGCCTTTTAACCATTTATCAATAACCGTGCTGTAAACGGAGCGGAAATCAACCTCATACTTCAAATCCCCATTGTCCAAATTGCTCAGGCTCGGGTACGCTCCATAGAGACCGCCATTCACTTTGCCTCCAATAATAAACATCGGAGCTGCCGTTCCATGGTCGGTTCCGCCGCTTCCGTTCTCCTTCACCCTGCGACCAAACTCCGAAAACATCATCACCACAACACGGTCCTGCAGTCCTTGTGACTCCAAGTCTTTATAGAACGCTGTCAGACCCTCGTCAACTTGAGTCAGCACTTTGGCATGCTGTACCTTCTCATCGGCATGATCGTCAAAACCGCCGATTTGCACATTAAATATTCTTGTGCCTGATTTACCGGCCAGCAGCTTAGATACTAATTGGAGATCCCTTGCAAAATTAGTTTTCGGATACTCCACTTTATTCGCATAAGCAGCCGTTAAAGCTTGAATCGCTTCAACACTTTTGAAGGCTTCATATCCACGCCCTGATACGACGCGCAGCTGTTCCGTCTGATTCTGCACACCATACATCTCCAAGAATGCTTTGGTGATCCGATTTTTGTCCATCATCGCAGTTTTCGGATCAATCAGATGATAGGTTTCTAAAGATTGGATAACAGGAAAGCTCATCTTCTCTGAAGCAAATGCCTTGCCACCTGCGCCAATCTGTATAGCTTTGAGCGGATTGCTGCTATCTCTTAAAGAAGACTCCGCATAGCGTGCAAGCCAACCGCTTCGACTCATCTTCGCTGGCTCAGCTGTCTGCCAAATTTCCATAGAGCGGAAATGAGAGTGATCGGGTTCCGGATATCCAACTCCCTGTACGACAGCCATTTTCCCAAGCTTATAAAGTGCAGAGAGGCCAACTAAACTCGGATGCAAACCTACTTGATTATCCAACGCAAGCACATCCTTCTGCTGGTAAGCCAGCGTCGGGCGCGCATCATAATAAATTCCTTGTCCATAAGGGATTAGCGTATTAATGCCATCATTCCCGCCGCTTAACTGAACAACAACAAGCATGGGTTCATCAACATTATCGTCAACACCGCCAGCAAAAATCGATTTTCCCGTTGCTGTAAATAAAGCCCCGCCTAGGCCTAAAGTCGCAAACATGGCTGTACCTTTCAGCAGAAAATCCCTTCGCGATAATTTCATTTTTCTCACCCCTTGCTATTTCATTTGAGCTTCCGGGCTAATCAGCACTAATTGAAGCAAGCCTCTCAATCCCACATTTTTTTGCTTTGTATGTATAATGGTATCGTCTGCGTATGCACGTAAACCCTGCAATGTTTTATCCGATAAATCCGTGATTCCCATACGCTGACTCCACATTTTCACCCACTCTTCCGGACGCTCCTGTTGTTCAGGTGTATAGTCTGCCGATGAGAGCACTTTCCCGTTCAGCTGCTTGGCAATGGACTCGGCAAACTGGTACCTGGCTAATAAGGCGTTTGTATTCAGCCAAGAGGTGCCTCCTCTCCAACCTGCAACATCCGGCGGAGAATATAGCTCCTGTCCCATCCTCCTCATCGCTTGTTCATGCCCCTTCGACACAGTTAGCTTACAGCATTTGAGAATACCTGCCACATAGTCAGCAGGTGTTTTGATGAGAGATAACCGCAATTTCTCATCGTAAAATTCGTCCGATAGGAATAACTCTTGCAGTACTTCCCCCACAGTAACCTTTTTTGATATTTGTTCGGCAACTTTTTGAATCCAACTATCTGAGGGGCTGTCCGTTGCAAAATATTTGAGCAGCTTCGTAGCAAGAAAGATCGGCAGCGTTTTTTGATGAAAAATAATTTCAATTACATCTTCCGAATTCAGCTTTCCCGTTTCTTCAAGCAGCGTTTTCGTATCATTGTCGTGTTGTTTAGGATTATAAGCTACTTTATTTTCCTTCTTGTCATAAGTCCATCCCGTGAAAGCGCGCGCCGCTTCCTTCACATCAGTCTCTGTATAGTGACC
Organism: Paenibacillus sp. WG02; assembly: GCF_055396115.1. NCBI lineage: Bacteria > Bacillati > Bacillota > Bacilli > Caryophanales > Paenibacillaceae > Paenibacillus > Paenibacillus sp. WG02. The sequence goes on from NZ_AP036016.1 coordinate 6,834,501, forward strand.
GATACCTAGCGTGAATAGCTCCATGGCTTCGCGGGCATAATTTTCATTCGGTTTCCCTTTTTTATTCCGATTCACATCTAGCCAGACCATCATGGCAGGATCTTTACCTATGGCGAGTACGAGTTCTTTGAAATTTCCTAGTGCATGTTGGCGAAAAAGGGTATTTTGTTGAACCATTAACGTGACATCATTAACCTTATAATTCGCCGTTGCAAAATGTCCATGCCAGAACAATGTCATCTTTTCAATGAGCGGAGCATTGGAATATACCATTCGATATAACCAGTACATTTGTTGATCAGCTAATTGCAGCGGATCTAGTGACTTCTTGCCATCAGCAGTTAGTTGGTCAAATGGAGTTAGCGATGGTGCCTGATCGATCAACGCTTCTCCTGCAATAAGACGTCGCACCGTTTCCTCACGACCTAGTGCAACACAAGCAGTAACTTCTTCCCCAGTGGAACCAAATCCCGCTCGATGTAATAAATGAACGACTTCCTTGTTAGTCCATGGTGCTCCCATGATCTCCCCCCTCGCCCTATTTTCCAAACTGTACCACATAAATATGTCAAAAGTGTGTGGAAATGAAAAAAGGATAGAGCTATCAGAATTATCTGATTCTCTATCCGTGAACCTATTCATGAGAGACCCTAGCTTGGATTAAGAGAAGATCATAAGTGGCTGCGATGCCTCCCTGTAGGCTGAACTTTTCTTCGTATGCCTTAAACATGCCTGCGAACAGCCTTCGCGAGCTGAGTCCAGGCGTAGCGGCAGCTTCCGAAGTGCTAGCTCCCATTGCTTTAACCGATAGTAGAAAATCTCTTACGGAAGCATACATTTCTTTTTGAATCAACCGTTCTTTGTGAAAACTTGAAAATCCTGCTTCCATGAGCGAGGTTTTCCACTCATAATCGGTTTGAAACGACAGTCCGTGCCGCTGTGGTTCCATGTCCATGGTTCGATACACGTCATGAAATGACTGATGCAGCTCGTAAAACGTTCTCGGCCCAAATGTTGTGAACACCAGTAAGCCTCCAGGACGAAGCATCTGCCGAAGGTGACGTAACGTTTGCCTCGGATTCTTAAGCCATTGAAAGCAGGCGCTCGAGACAATGAGGTCGAACGAGGCTTCTTGCGCATCTGCCGACCACTTTTCTACATCGGCATGAATAAAGCTTAATCGATCCGGTTGACTTTGGCTGACAGCCAAATGGCTTGCCGCACCTGATCGGACACGTTGCTCCGCCACTTTGATCATGCCAGGTGCAATATCTAGTGCAGTAATAGACGCTTTGGACCATTCGTTAACCAGAATTCTGGTCAGAGTACCCGTGCCACAACCAATCTCAAGAATATTAGTCGTCTCTTCACCCTTCCACGCGATGAGAGATTTAGCAAGCTGCTCTGCCATATTGCGCTGCACATTGGCGTGAACATCATACGAACCCGCTGAACTACGATTAAATTGGCGCTCAATATCCGTTATCCTTCTGCTCATCCCACCATCGCCTCAGTTTCTCAGCTATCTCAACTTCTCTTCCCAAAAAAGGCGCATGCCCGCTGTCCGGTATGGAAAGCAACTCTGCTTGAGGCAATTGTGCTGCAAGCTCTTCCGCAGCATTGTAAGGACAAATCCTATCCTCCGTGCCGTGAATAAGCAGAACCGGACATTTAATTTCCGGCAGCCCAGACAAGACTTCCTCACTTCGCAAAATCTGAAGACCAGCAATTAGTGCTGGAGTTGTCCAGCTGCCAATGAGAGGAAATCTTTTGCCGAGACCGGCCTCCCATTCTGCTTCTGTAAACATAACCTGCCGAAATTTTGTTTCAACGGCTTGTGGATCCTTCTTAAGTTCTATAATCATCTGCCTAACGTAGGCATCTGCCCAGCCGCGGTCCATCTCTTCAATGGAACGGGTAAAACGAGCTGTAGCCGCAAATAACACCAGCCCATCGGCGAAACCTTTAACCGCTAGCCTCAACGCAAGTAATCCACCGAGCGACCAACCTCCGATTAACAGTGGACCACGGAAATCCCTAGTCTTACCTGTAGAAATATCCGAAAACCTCATGTTTTCTGCCGCCGTTTCAGTAAGCAGCAGCATTTTCTCCAGAGAGTCGGCCTCACTGTAATCAACGGAAACATGATGAAAATCCGGGAGCAACTCGCGAAGTCGATCGAAAACCGTATCCGGCATGCTCCATCCGGTCAGCCATAAGATGGTGCCGCTTGTCGATGCAATCATAGTCTTAGCACTCCTTGTTGAAGTCCGACGGTACGGATTCGCTCAGCAGCATCAATCAATTCCTTATTCGAATGAACAGCTGTCAATGAGAAGCGAATACGAGCTGAACCAGCAGGCACCGTAGGTGGGCGGATGGCAACCGCCGCGATCCCTTCCTCTTCAAGAGCACCACTGAAACGTTGGGCCGTATCATTATCACCGATGACTATCGGCACAATTGGAGAATCGCCAGTACCTACATCAAAACCTGTCGCGCAAAGCGAGGACCGAAACAGCCTAATAGCCTCATGAAGTCGTTCACGGCGCCAATGCTCAGTCTGTACCAAATCCAAAGCTTTTGAAATACCAGCTATAAGAGAAGGAGGCAACGCTGTTGAATAGATAAGCGGCCTTGCCTTATTTATCAGCCAACGAATGAGTGTGCGGCTACCGCACACATAGGCTCCATACACACCGAAAGATTTACTGAACGTTCCCATATGGACATCCACTTCATCCTGCACCCCGAGCTCATGGCACAATCCCTCGCCGCGCCCCCCGTATACCCCCCCACTGTGCGCCTCGTCCACCATCAACATCGTTCCGTATTCGTGTTTGAGTAGAACGAGTTCATGCAAAGGTGCCTGATCACCATCCATGGAGAAGACGGCATCTGTAACGATCAGCTTTCGCCGTTTATCACGGTACTTATTCAATAAGAAACGCAAATGTTCCATATCGTTATGACGATACCGAGCGAGCTCCGCACGGCTCAATATCGTACCGTCCACAATGCTGGCATGGTTTAGCTGATCGCTGAAAACAACATCATCTCGGCTTACTAGCGCACTAATCACACCAGAATTCGCCATATATCCATTTGCAAAAACTAGCGCTGCTTCGCAGTTCTGCCAACCGGTCAGTGCTTCCTCAAGTCGGCCATAAGGCGCCCGGTTGCCTGTCACAAGACGCGATGCACCTGAGCCTACGCCTTCGCTCAGCAGCGTTTCGCGCATCACTTCCACAATGGCGGGATGCTGCGAGAGTCCAAGATAATCATTGGAAGACAGATTGAGCAGTGAGCGTTCTCCACAAACCGTATAACCAGGGCATTCCGGAACCAGGCTGCTTACACGCAAAGAACGAATCAACGAGGCGTCCGTCATGGCCGCAAGTTCTTTTTCCATCCAATTCATCATCGGCACCACCTTAAAAGGCACTTAATTCAATCTCAAACCCCAAATCTTCAATTATCTGATGATCCGTTCCAACCTCTTGGCCTGCTGTTGTTAAATAATCACCAACAAAAAGTGAATTTGCAGCGTACAGTGATAGCGGCTGCAGTGAACGGAGGTTGACCTCACGACCGCCCGCTACTCGGATTTCTTTAGAAGGACAGATGAAACGGAACAGAGCCAGTACCTTCAAAGCTTTCATCGACGGCGTGCGGCCTGCATGTTCCAATGGGGTTCCTGGAATCGCATTTAGGAAATTAATCGGAATCGAATCCGCATCGATATCGCGAAGCGCATAAGCCATTTCAACAATTTCCTGATTCGTCTCGCCCATGCCGATAATGACACCAGAGCAGGGTGACATTCCGTATGTTTTTACTTTTTCCACTGTTTCAACACGTTGGTCATAGGTATGAGTTTTAGTAATAGATGGGTAATTGGCTTTGCTGGTATTTAGGTTGTGGTTATAGCGATGTACGCCCGCTTCCGCAAGACGTTCGGCTTGCTCATCCTTCAAAATGCCCAGGCATGCGCAAATTTTTAGCGGCATCGTTTCACAGATTTCTCTAACCGCATCCACCACTTGATCTAGTTCCTTGTCTGTAGGACCTTTTCCGGCTGCTACGATGCAATAAGTTCCAGCTTTGCGTGCCATAGCTTCACGTGCGCCGGCAAGCAGCGTGTCTTTATCGAGCAAGGTGTATTTATTAACTGGCGCCGTCGAAACAATGGATTGTGAGCAATAGCCGCAGTCCTCGGGACAAAGGCCGCTTTTGGCGTTAATGATCATATTCAGCTTCACTTTTTTACCATAAAAATGTTTTCTCACTTTAAATGCAGCCTGCAGCAAGGGCAGTACCTCATCATTGTCGGCTTCTAGTACAGATAGCCCTTCCTCTAGTGTTAAACATTCCCCACTCAACGCTTTTTGGGCAAGCGCTTGCCACTCCATATCGGCAGCAATAATTTCCATCATTATCGTCCTCCTTAGCGCTTTCCGCAGGAAAGCTTTCTCGTAAACATTCGCTATCGTTTAAAATTCAAAGCCTTTCTGATAGGCGCGACTTGTATCGTTTTTCGAATGGTATGTATCAAAGTTTCTGAATTCGCGTTGGTTTGCAAATGGGGAAATCGGCCGAGCACTTGAAGACCGCTATAATGCTCGATTAGTTCCGCATTCGTAGCAACGCTCGGATCGTCATGCCCCTCCGTTAATTCGCCGTCGTTCATTATGACGCCTACAATCGGGATTCCGTGATACCTCAGAAATGACGCCGTCAAAAGCGTATGGTTAATCGTGCCGAGGCTGGAACGGGCTACTATTAGAGCGGGCACATGGAGTTCCGCGATCAAGTCCACTACAAGGGCATCATCGGTCAGAGGAACTGCAACACCGCCTGCGCCTTCAATGAGCAGCGCTTCATAACGATTAGTGAGCGGTTCCCCAGACCGCAATTAACTCCTTCAGCGTTAAGGTCACACCTGCACGCTTTGCGGCGAGCATTGGAGTAAGCGGAGCTTCGAATGTAAATGGCGCCACCGCCTCTGGCCACTCATAGATTCCCGTGCTTTGCAGCAGCCGTTCAGCATCGGTAACTCCGCTGCCAAGAAGTGCACCGGACTGTACCGGCTTCCATACACCTGCGTTCAATCCTTCGGCGCGAAGCGCAGCGGTGATTGCTGAAGTCACAATCGTCTTCCCAACGCCGGTGTCCGTACCTGTTACAAATAATCCGCGTATCGAACCCATGTCCATCTTGTTCATAAAGCTCGGCTGCCTTCTGTGACGTTAACAATCGATTCAGTCAAAATATCTATCATCGCATCAAGATCAGCTTCTGTGCTAACAAGAGGAGGGATGAAGACAATCACATTGCCGAGCGGCCTCGTCAGCATCCCGAGCTCTCTGGCCCTCATGCTCGTACGAACGCCGATTCGTTCTACCCAATCGTAGGGCTCACGTGAACCTTTATCACGTACGAGCTCGATTCCGATCATCAATCCCTTTTGCCGGATGTCACCAATATGCGGTCGCTCCTTAAGTGCTGCGAGCTTATTCTCGACAAAGGACGCCTTAGCTCTAACTCCTTCAATGATCTTGCGCTCTTCAAACAGCTTCAAACTGGCCAGAGCAACGGCACAGCCAAGTGGGTTTCCCGTGTAGGAATGACCGTGAAAAAATGTTTTCTGCTCATGGTAATCCGCATAAAACGCCTCGTAGATCTCATCCGTTGCAAGTGTCGCGGCCACAGGCAAATAACCGCCGGACAGCCCCTTCCCTACCACCATCAAATCAGGTGATACGCTTTCGAGATCACAGGCGAACATAGCGCCAGTACGACCAAAGCCGGTCGCCACCTCGTCGGCAATAAGCAGTACGTCATACTTGCTGCAGAGTGCTGCCATCTCACGTAAGCAGCCCGGCGGCATGACAATCATTCCGCTGGCCCCTTGCACAATCGGCTCCACAATGAGAGCTGCGATCTCATCTGCTCTTCTCTCGAGCAACTTACGCAGTGCGGTTAGCGTAGCTTCCAATGCTTCCGCTGCACCGCCTTCATGGCGATAAGCGTAAGGATATGGAATGACGTGCGATGGAAACAGCATGGGACGGAACACATCATGATACAGCGGTATCGCACCTACACTAACCGCGCCAATTGTATCTCCGTGGTACGCTTGATTCATCGTAATAAACGTCGTTTTTCCCCGTGATCCCCGGTTGTGCCAGTATTGAAATGCCATTTTGATCGCAATCTCGACACCGGTTGCTCCTGAATCCGAATAAAATACTTTGTTTAACCCTTTCGGAGCGATCCCTACCAGCTTCTCTGCAAGTTCGATTGCCGGTATATTGGCCATTCCTAGAAGGGTGGAGTGGGCGACTCGCCCTAACTGGTCCGCAATCGCTTGATTTAACTCCGGTACGTTGTGTCCATGTACGTTTAGCCAAATTGATGAAAAACCGTCGTAATAAGATCTTCCCTGGACGTCATAAAGCCTGATACCTTCGCCGCGTTCGATAATGAGAGGATCTGTGCTGTTGTAGTCTTTCATCTGAGTAAAAGGATGCCATAAGTACGACTTGTTCATTGCAGCAAGACGTTCGTAATCCGTTGTCACAAATGATCACCATCCATATATTTGATTGTCAACTTAAAATCGTATTTAAGGTTGACAATTGATTTGTGGTTATCTTAGCAGATCGGAACGTCCCTGTAAAGAGAATTCCAATTCATCGCAACATGTTGTTAAACATAAAAAAATGAGCAACACAAAGCGTAGTTTACACTTTGCATTACTCACAATATATGTAATAGCGTATTGTTTTCGGAAACTTTATCTTGGTTTAATTGCTAACTGTTTGGTCAATTCAAGGAAGGAACCAACAACTCGACGAACACGTTTATCGACATCTGGATGGATATCTTGATAGGTGACACCCGGATGGAAGCTCTTCCGCTGGTCGCCTCCAATAGACAGCCAATCTGGGCAGTTAATGCCATGCAGATTGCGTACAATCGTCTGCAGCTGCGTCAGAGAGCTGACAGCAATTGCTCCGCCTGCTGAGCTTACAGATAAGACAACCTTGTTGCTGAAATGGTCTTGTCCCAAATGATCAAGCGCGTTTTTCAAAACACCCGAAATTCCACTATGATATTCCGGTGTTGCCAGTACGATCCCCTCTGCTTTAAGCATAGCTTCTTTTAATTTCTCTAGAGCTTCGTGCCCCTCGTTTGCATCATCTGGTGTATAGAAAGGGAGCGGTGTTTGATACAAGTCAATCAACGTCACCTCGTGGCCCTCTTGGGTCGCAAGATGCTTGATATATTCAGTAAGTCTTGTGCTTGTCGCTGATCTCTGGTTACTTCCTGCTATCATGGTAATTTTCATATTAATCTTCCTTCCAGATCTGATTCATGCATTCATTATACCTCAATTTCAATCAAATAACATCACTAATTATAATAATTATCAAAAGAGTATTAGTATTGAAAAATGAAAAAACTGCCTCCTCCATAGAAATCTATGGAAGAAGCAGCTCGTATGTTATTGATGTATAAGTGCTAAAGAATTAGCAATCGAAGTAAAGGTTGTACTCGTGTGGGTGAATACGGATGGCTACAGCTTTCGCTTCGCCACGCTTCAATTCGATATAGTTATCGATGAAATCTTGTGTGAATACGCCGCCTTCGATCAAGAAGTCGGAATCAGCTGCAAGAGCATCCAAAGCTTCATCTAATGTACCAGGAACGCTGCGGATTTCAGCTTTCTCTGCATCGGACATTTCATAGATGTTTGTATCAAAAGGACCGTATCCAAGAGCACGCGGATCGATTTTCTTTTTGATACCGTCAAGACCTGCCATCAGCATTGCTGCGAAAGCGAGGTATGGGTTAGCCGTGCTATCCGGTGTACGGAATTCGATACGACAACCTTTAGGTGTCACCGCTGCGATTGGAATACGAACTGCTGCGGAACGGTTACCTTTGGAGAATACAAGGTTAACCGGTGCTTCGTAACCAGGAACCAGACGTTTGAAGGAGTTCGTACTTGGGTTTGTCAATGCAATCAAAGCTGGTGCGTGGTAAAGAATACCACCGATATAGTTGATTGCCATTTCACTTAGGTTTGCGTATGCTCCTTTTTCATAGAACAAAGGCTCGCTTCCGTCGAAAATGGACATGTGTACGTGCATACCGCTACCATTATCACCAAACAGTGGTTTAGGCATGAAAGTTGCTACTTTACCGTATTCTCTAGCCGTGTTGGCAACGATATATTTGTATTTGAGCAGGTTATCTGCTGTTTTAGTCAATGTGTCAAAACGGAAGTTAATTTCAGCTTGACCAGCTGTAGCTACTTCATGGTGGTGACGTTCGATACGAAGACCTGCGTCAGCAAGCTTATTACACATTTCGGAACGAATGTCTTGTTGGGAGTCAACTGGAGCTACAGGAACGTAACCGCCTTTGACTGGAACCTTATAAGCTAGGTTTCCGCCTTCTTCTTTGCGGCCTGTATTCCAACCTGCTTCTTCGGAGTCAACTTCGAAGTAGGATTTGTTCATGCCGTTCTCATAACGAACATCGTCAAAAATGAAGAACTCGGACTCAGGAGCGAAGAATGCAGTTGTACCAACACCTGTTGTTTGCAAATACTCTTCTGCTTTTTGAGCGATGCTGCGTGGATCGCGATCATAACGTTCGCCTTCTGGCGTATGAATGTTGCTCATAATGACCAAAGTTGGGTGAGCAGTGAAAGGATCTACGTAAGCAGTCTCTGGATCTGGCATCATAACCATATCAGATTGTTCAATACCACGGAATCCCGCGATGGAGGAACCATCAAAAGCTACCCCATTTACGAAAGTTTCTTCATCTACTTCTGTTGCAGGCAAAGAAATATGGTGGGCTTTACCGGAAAGACTTACGAAACGAAAATCTACCCACTCGATGTTTTTTTCCTTGATAAGGTTCAACACGTTTTGAACTGACATTTAAAAACCCTCCCATTTCCGTACATTCAACGTACTTTGCATGATTAATGTTCAACTTTTGGTTGTTATCTTGCACATATTATATAGCGATTAAGCTTACACAGTCAATACTTATGTCAGGTATTTTTTAAAGATGTGTAAGCTATGCTCACACTAATTCACATATTTGTCCGTCTTATATCCATAAACAGGAAAACTGACTTCCTCATTCGAGGAAGCCAGTCATCTTAGAACTATTACCGTTACGCCAAGATAACTTCTTTATGTGTATCAAACTTTTTACCAAGCAGCGGAGCAAGCTTCTCAAGATCAACAAGTAAATTAGCGAATTGATCCGGGAACAAGGACTGAACGCCGTCCCCAGTCATTGAATTGTCTGGATCTGTGTGCATTTCGATGATCAAACCATCTGCTCCTGCGGCTACGGATGCCTTAGTCATAGGAACAACAAGCTCTCTACGGCCAGTACCATGACTCGGATCTGAGATTACCGGAAGATGACTTAATTGTTTAAGAACAGGAATAGCCGATAAATCTAGTGTATTCCGAGTGTACGTTTCGAATGTTCGGATTCCGCGTTCACAGAGCATAACATTCGGGTTACCGCCAGCAAGGATATATTCAGCAGCATTCAAGAATTCATCGTAAGTGGAGCTGAAACCACGCTTAAGCAATACTGGTGTTTGAATAGTCCCAAGCTTGCGAAGCAAATCAAAGTTTTGCATATTACGTGTACCTACTTGCAAAATATCCGCGTATTGGGCACATACATCAACATACTCAGGAGTCATAACTTCTGTAATAGTAAGAAGTCCATGCTTCTTACCCGCTTCAGCCATCATGATCAAGCCCTCTACGCCAACACCTTGGAAGCTGTAAGGACCTGTTCTTGGCTTGAATGCGCCGCCGCGAAGAACTTGACCTCCCGCTGCTTTCACTAAACGTGCGATCTCATCTATCTGTTCTGGCGTTTCTACAGCACAAGGGCCGCCCATAACAACAAGCTGCTCGCCACCGATTTCAACATCTTTAATTTTGATAACGGTATCAGCCGGATGAAAGTCACGGCTTGCTAATTTATACGATTTTGAAATTTTCACGACTTGCTCCACTCCTGACATTTGACGCAGCTGTTCAGCTAATTTAGGATCGGCCTTGCCGATTATTCCGATTACTGTGCGATCCTCACCTTTGGAGACGTGAGCTTGAACACCTTGCTTTTCTATAAATTGTACAATTTCCTGAATACGCTCATCTGACGTTTTGTTGGATGTAATGGCGATCATCTTAAACACGCTCCTTATTTATATGGGTTGAATCACTTGAATACTTCAACGCTTGTTCGCTTCTACGCTTTTAACCGCTAAAGTAAATATACAACGCTTGACGAGTTTCCGTCAAGCCTTAATTTATTTGCTATTCATTTGTATTCGAAGGCGCAAGTTGATCTTTACGGATTCTACGTTTTTCTTTGCGGCGATTCGCATGGTATTTAAGTAAGAGCATAATTGGGAAGTAAGAAATAATTCCGAGTATCAACCCAACCACCATACCGCCTACAATCAAATCCAAACCACTTCTAATAATGTTAGAAAGCATGTGGGGTAAATGATGGATCAGATAAATCTTAAAGTGCTTCGGTACCAACCAATCCCCCACTTGCTTATTGAGAATCGAGAATGGAATATAAATCACTTTTCCAAACACAAATCCAATTAACGCTCCAGGTAAATTAGCTCTTAATAAATAAACCAACGGAAAGATAAGAGCGAATGCAAAACCGGCTGTAGGTAGTGTAAACATCTCTACAAACAATCCAATTGAAAAGCCGCGTGCTACCTTGGAAGGACCGCCTTTGGCACGTAAGAGAAGTAAATATTTATATCTAAACCAGCGCTTCATGCTTTTCCAATCGTAGCGAGCTTTCACTTTCATCATTTTCACCTTCTGAGTGCTTTGCATGCTGGTCTCAATCCCGCCCTGTGGAATAAATAAGGATCACTCACTACTAGCCACTTTGGATTTAACAGCCGGAATGAGCTTCTTCATATTAATAGTACGCGTAATATCCCAACTGGTTTCATCTTTTAAATCATAAGCCTCCAAATAGGAAATTACCTCTTTGGTTATCGGTGTTGGTGTCGAAGCACCTGAGGTAACACCGACCTTGCGTACATGGGTTAACCACGTGCGATTAAGCTCAGTGATATCAGATATTCTATACGCTCTAACGCCTGCAATTTCCTCTGAAACTTGCGCTAAGCGGTTCGAATTATTACTTTTCGGATCTCCAACTACGATAACTAAATCAACTTCCTTCGCTTGTTCAGCTACCGCTTCTTGTCTAACCTGTGTGGCTAGGCATATCTCATTATGGATCTCAGCTTTTGGGAATAGTTCCAGTAATCGATTCATAATATGCTTAATGTCCCATTGGCTCATTGTTGTCTGGTTAGTAATAATAATACGTTCGGATTTAATATTTAGTTGTTCGGCCTCTTCAAGCTTTTCGATGAGATGCACCTTGTCAGGAGCTACACCTACTGCGCCCTCAGGCTCAGGATGAGCTTTCTTCCCGATATAGATAACTTCATAGCCGTCGGCTACTTTTTCTCGAATTAAATCGTGTGTCTTCGTCACATCTGGGCAGGTTGCATCCACAACGGTTAAACCCTTATCCCGAGCTCGGCGTCTTACTTCAGGAGATACCCCGTGAGCTGTGAAAATGACCGTCCCTGTTTGGATTTGTTCTAATATTTCAAGCCGGTTCTCACCATCTAAGGTGATGACACCTTCTTCTTTGAAGAAATCAGTAACATGCGCATTATGAACAATCATGCCTAATATATAAATAGGTCTGGGAAGATTTAAGTTTTTAGCAGTTTGCATAGCAAGCGCCATAGCATCTACAACGCCATAACAATAGCCTCTGGGTGTTATTCGGACTACTTCCATTTCTTCCACCTGCCTAAGAAATCATTATTTTCTTTCATTATAGCTGATTATACAGGGAGAGGAAAGTTTGCTGGAAGCCAAATCATAAAGGTGCTTCCTTCGTCTTTGCGCGTTGTCACTTCAATAGACCCACCGTGTTCATCTATAATCCATTTGGCGATCGATAAGCCAAGTCCAGTTCCAGACGTCAGTCCCCTGGATAAATCTGCGCGATAAAATCTATCGAAAATATGAGGAACATCCTCTTTATCCATGCCAATTCCGGTGTCGGCAATCCGAATACCTATAAAGCTATCGGTTCGCGATGCCTCGAATCTTACGGTTCCAACTGGGGTATACTTGAACGCGTTTTCGATGAAAATAAACAACAGCTGCTGCAAGTAATCCCGGTTCCCTTGTACAGCCGCATGTTCTAGTGCATCTAGATCACCCACTTGCCAATCAGCGGTATGCTCGAGCAATTGAGCCCGCCTTACCACTTCTTGAACGAGCGGCATGATCTCAACTGGCCTCTTTTCCATAAGAACGCCGGCATCTGCTCTCGCCAGAGCCAGAAGATCATTGACTAGTCTGCTCATTCGCTGTGCTTCACCTGCGATATCATGCATAGCTTCGAGTGACATTTGCATTTGATCAGGCGTAGCAAGTTCTGTACTCCCCGAAGTTTGCTTCCACATCTTTTCAAGCAAGTCGACATTTCCTCGAATCGTTGTAAGCGGTGTTCTAAGCTCATGAGATGCGTCCGATACGAACCTGCGCTGAGCGCGGTACGCTTCATCTAATTCTAGATAGGTGATCTCAATACGAGAGAGCATCCCATTGATCGTCTCCGTCAAGCGCCCAATCTCATCAAGCGGGCCGTCATAGTGGATACGCTTCTCTAGATCATCGCTGCTTCCTATTTGATTCGCGGCATCAATGACGCGTTCTATCGGCTTGAGCGCTTTACGCGCCAAGAACCAGCCAAGTGAAGCTGCCACAATAATCGTGAGTAATGCCCAAACCATCAGCGTATACCCGAGGGTAACGGACGTTTTTTCATAACTGCCAATCGGTACAGCAGCTTGAAGAACCCCGATGAGTTGGTTCTGGTCATCAGACCTGATCGCTTGATTGTAGATGAGGAAGTCTTGCCCCAGTACCTTGGTCTTTTCGAAAAAACCATCCTCATTCATTAATTTATCAATCGTATTTTTCGCTAAAGGCAATGTAACATCATAGAATTGTAAGTTAGCCGAGCGATTAAATTTTTTGAGTGCAATATTATATAATTGCAGAAACGTATTCGTAGAGTAGAAATCTCTACTCTCCAGTTCCAGATCAACAACGAGTCCCTTCTGTGAAAGGGCGAAGCTCTTTTGAATACGCAAAGAGGTATTGCTCGCTTCCCTTTTCACATCTTGGCGAATTTGATCGTATAGGAAATAATTCAAGAAAAAATAAAGAAGAATGCCGAAGAGCAGCATAGTTAGAGCCAAAATACCTGAATACCAAAGCGTTAGTCGCAAGCGAAGTGACATATTAAGATTCCCCTCTCAATACGTAACCTGCCCCCCGCACCGTTTGAATCAATCGTTTATGGCCATATTCTTCGGTCTTTTGGCGCAGCAGCGCGATATAAACCTCCAAAACATTGGATTCTCCGCTATAATCGTAGCCCCATATTTTTTCCATAATAATATCTCGTGAAAGGACACGCTTCGGATTCTGCATGAACAAGTGAAGTAAATCAAACTCCTTGGTTGTTAACTCAATCAGTTTCTCGCCGCGAAAAATCTCACGTGTATCCAAATCCAAGATTGTATCCTCATAACTCAATCTATTCGTCTGCTGCTCAGGACGCTCCGTTCTCCTTCTAAGAAGTACACGTACTCTAGCCAGCAGCTCTTCAAGCGCGAACGGCTTGACCAAATAATCGTCAGCACCAAGATCCAAGCCTTTCACACGATCGCTGATTTCATCTTTGGCTGTAAGCATAAGAATCGGTACCTCGCTGCCGCTTTCACGCACTCGACGAACGACCTCCCAGCCATCAATATGCGGCATCATAACGTCCAAGATCAGCAGATGCGGTTCCGCTGTCAACATTTGCTTGAGGCCATCCGAACCGTTGGCGGCAGTGATGACCGAATATCCTTCAAAGGCCAAACCTCGTCTCAACATAGACGTAATTTTCTCATCATCATCAATAACCATTATGTTCTCTCTCATCGACGAAACCACCCTTCTATCAACCATTGTAACAAATTCAGCTATCCATGCAAAAAGAAGCAGAGCCTGCAAGCTTGCGGCCGCGGGACTCCACTTCCTTTTATTCCGAACTAACCTTTATTTATCTCTCAAATTTCCCTTTTATTGTTGGGCAGGCGTCTCTGCTAACGCGTTTTTATCCCCAACTGTAATTGGTACTTCCATGCGCTTGCCGTCTCGAATAAGTCCCAAAGTAACCTTGTCGCCAACTTTCGATGCCTGAACCTTAGTAATCAATTCCTGCGAATTTTTCACCTTGGTTCCGTTAATATCTACAATGACATCGTATTGACGCAGACCCGCTTGGAAAGCAGGGCTTTTACGTTGAACGCTGCCAACTAATGCCCCATCTGTGTTCGAAAGCTTCAATTCACTTACCCAGTCTTTACCGATATCTTGTAGACCTACACCTAAGTAAGGAACGGGTTCTTTAGGAATTTGAACATTATTTTTAAGATTTTCAAGAACCGAAGAAATGGTGCTAGTAGGAATGGCGAAACCAATTCCTTGCGCTTGAGAACTAACGGCCGTATTAATACCAATAACTTCACCATTCAAGTTCAGTAAAGGTCCGCCGGAGTTACCAGGGTTAATGGATGCGTCCGTTTGCAGTAAGTGCTTATACTCGCGAGTTCCTTTCGCATCTGGAATGCTGATAGGACGCTCCTTCGCACTAAGCACACCTACAGTAACCGTGTGGTCGAATCCGTATGGATTACCGATAGCAACAACCCAATCCCCTACATTCACATCTTCAGCTTTACCAAGCGGGAGGATTGGAAACTCTTTATCGCCTTCGATTTTGAGGACAGCCAAATCCAAATCGTAGCTGTTACCTAACAATTTAGCTTTAAATGGCTTATCATAACCTTCAACCGTAACTTGAATTTCATCAGCGCCGTCCACAACGTGCTCATTGGTTAAAATATATCCGGTTTTTTCGAAAATAAACCCTGTTCCCATACCTGCTGGCTGCAGTTCGCCGCTTCCAGAGTTATTCTGATTACTCTTAGGCGCTGTGTTGCCGCCGCCATTATCTCCAAAGAATTGACGGAAGAACGGATCATCAAAGAGGGAGTTGCCGCCACGGCTTGTTTGCTTCGGCTTCACGAGAGACTCAACCTTAACAATTGCAGGTCCAGCATTCTGTGCAATAGCTGAGATGTTTCCCGGGCGAACAACATCAAGCCCGACATTTTTCACTTCGCCTCCGTTACTGCTTCCGCTCTTCGTTGCAGCTGCTGTGGAGCTGCCCGAAGCTAGAGGCTGATTGCCAGTAAACAAATTCATTTTATCAGCGCTGAACATAAGTGCACCTACGACCAAGGCGCCTGCCATGAAAGCCGCGAAAATGCTTTTCACAGATGAACGCTTTTTTGCGTTCGGATCCCAGGGTCCCGAGCCTTGCGGAGCGCCTGCTTCCGGTCCAAAACTGAAAGGACGTAAGTTCTTAGGAGGAGTAACTTCAACACTGGAAGTTCCTTCAGTACCCGACGCAGAAGTTGTTAGCGAATGTCCTTCGTTTTCTTCGTTAAAAGCCGACTTGTAAGGGCCATACGAATAATAGTAGGACGGTCTTGCTTTGTTAGGATCTTGTGGATCTTGTGGGTCTTGCGGGTCTTGATGATTAGTATCATTTCGATTTACGCCATCGTTGTTATTGCTATTGTTGTTCTGCGACTTAAAGAAGTCGCTATAATCTTTCTTGTTGTCTTCCATAGTTCTTACCTCCATTTGATTAATAAAGTTATAAGTGCATGTTCTTGAAGGGTTATGTCTTGTTCTCTGTAGTTCTATCATGCACCTACAACCTTAAACGAATATTAAAAAACAATAAAATGGAGGTAAAAAAAGGGCTAATTCACTGTATCCAAGCTTGTTCCACTTTGTGGAGCAACCCAGCTGCTTCTTTCACCCATTTATCTTCGATTTTGGCATCAGGATCAAGCGGAGTTTGGAATTGATCGATCATTGCGCCATAGGTTTCTGCTTCCGCATCCTGGCTAAGTCCTTCATTATACACATGCTTCAGCACGAAAGGAGTTCCCATTTCGACGATCGCATCCGTTGATTCGGAATCGCCATCAATCCTTCCTGTGATAACTTGAAAAGGTATACGCAGCCAAACTAGATGCTCTTCATCTAAGTAGTGGTCGAAATAGCCATGATCGTAATCCCAATTGCCGCCCAAAGCAAAATCGAATTCATGCAGGTGCTCACGGACACTGTCGAAAGATTCTTGAACCTGCTCCAAAGATGATGATAAAGTTTTCATTCAGACACTCCTTAAGCGCTCATATTATTTTACTTACGCATAGAATGTGTCAAAATCTAGTTTTTATGTGTGTTTCGTTCCTTATTGTCAAACCAAGCCTTTGCGGTGTGCGTAGATAGCAAGCTGAGTCCGATCCTCTAATTCACACTTCATTAGGAGGTTGCTGACGTGTGTTTTGACCGTTTTGATACTAATAAAAAGCTCTTCTGAAATGTCCTTATTACTCTTTCCCTCTGCAATCAAAAGCAATACTTCTCTCTCGCGCGAAGTCAACCCTTCTTCCTCAGGCACACTATTACGCTGTCTAATCCCTCTTGTAAGTGCCAAGGACACTTCTGAATTCATAACCGGCATACCGCGGTAAGCGCTCATAATCGCATGAATCAATTGGTCGGATGAAACTGTCTTCAGCATATAACTGATGGCACCCGATTCGACAGCTTCGAGAACCTTCGCTTCCTCCAAGAAGCTGGTCAGCATAATTACTTTGATCTGTGGAAATTTTCCGCATATCAACTTGGTGGCACCAATTCCATCCAGCACCGGCATGGTCAGATCCATCAAAATAACATCCGGCAAAAGATGAGAGAGTTCCTGATTTAACTTATCGAACGCATCCTGGCCATTGCTTGCTTCCCCTACAACTTCCAATCCGGGTTCCAACGAGATGTAGGTTCGAAGCCCAACCCGTACCATATCGTGATCATCGACGATCATCACTTTAATGTTACTGTTCATTTGTTTCTCCCTCTCTTTCCTTCATTAGCAAGCTCGACTGTCCCGTAAACCGCGGAATGCGTACTCTAACTCGTGTTCCTGATCCTAATTTGCTGTCTATCTCTACTTCGCCACCAAGCTTTTGCGCTCGCTCTCTCATTGTCGATAAACCATGTGAAGCCGATGGAATGTCTCTTCGTTCAAAGCCTTGACCGTCATCC
Source organism: Paenibacillus sp. WG02 (assembly GCF_055396115.1). Taxonomy (NCBI): domain Bacteria; kingdom Bacillati; phylum Bacillota; class Bacilli; order Caryophanales; family Paenibacillaceae; genus Paenibacillus; species Paenibacillus sp. WG02. The sequence continues at coordinate 6,851,879 of NZ_AP036016.1, forward strand.
TGCAGCTGAAGTACATACTGATGCTCTCTTTCATATATAGCTAGGCGAACTTGTTTGGCAGAAGCATGCTTAACTACGTTCGCAAGACCTTCTTGTATAATGAGGAAAAATTGATGTTCAATCGCTTCAGATATCGATTCATGCAGTGAAACATCAAGCTTGCCCTGCAGCTCATGGTTTCGGCAATATTCCGGAAACCATTTCTCCAGGGCTTCTTGTAAGCTCATATCTCCCAATTCGATGGGTCTTAATTGCGAAATGAGTCCGCGCATCTGCTTCTGGGCATGGTGAGACATTTGAATAAGCTGATTCATGACGCCTGGTGCAGCATCTGGGTTTCTCTCCAGAATCTTGGGTAAAGAGGATGCTGACATATGAATGGCGAACAGTTCTTGACTAACGGTATCGTGCAAATCCCGCGCGAGTCTGCGTCTTTCCTCAAGCACAGCATTTTCCGTGAGCTCCTGATCCCGAATGGCCTCGGCCTCACCCAATTTTTGCAGCAGCTGAATACGCTCTTCAACGGCAGAGGCCATGTTATTAAAAGCATCATACAAATACAAGAATGGTTCTACGGGTTCCATTTCAATCCGACTGGAGAAATTCCCTTTGGACAATTCGAGCATGGCTACATGAAGTTCATCAACTTTGCGCTGCCATCTTTTGGTCGCAACATAACCCACCGTTAGACAGACCAAGAGAATGGCTATGAGGAACCACATGCGGAACTGCCATGAAATAAGCTCATCCTTATAATATTCAAGCACAATATAGATGCTAGATACCGTGAGTAAACTCGAGATCAGAAAGTAATTCAGCAGCTGCCACTTCATATTGAACATTCGCAATTTGTACATGCTCCATCCTTACCCTATCTTTTTAATTGTAATGTCACCAATAAACATACTCGTAGTTACAATAATTTTTCGTTCAGCCTCTTCATATTGCGAGGTCTGAGTTCTCACGCTGCGCAGAAACCCGCTCTCCCGCCGATCAAGCACTTTCATATCTCCGATAAAAGAACTTGCCATTACGCGAACTTCAACATCAATATCATTAGGAATGAATATTTTCACATCACCAATAAATGCTGTAACATGAATCGTTGTTTCTCCCAAGGGAATGGCTGCACGAGTAAGATCTATGACGGAATCACCAATGAAATGTGAGATCTGAATCGGCTTTAGTTCCCAAGCTTCTTGTCCCAGATGCACATCTCCGATAAATCCATGCCGATGAAGTACATCACCAGAGTCGAAGTTACGTACGAAATCATCGTATTTATGCCCATGATGGTTAAAAGCATGCGTTTGCGGTTGTCCCGGTGGCTGAGGTGGTTTACTTAGATCGGGTACCCCCGGTGCTTCAGGCACATCCCACAAATGTTTATCATGAAACTCGCCATGAATATCCTTGAGTACGGCTTTCTCCTCGTCACTGAGTTCATGCTTTGCTTCATTAAAAGTAGATTTACTGTTATGCTCCTTATCCTTTGTAGGCGATGGCGCTCCATCACTCCACTTGGGTTGATCCCATGGATTTCTGTATTTTTCATGCTGCAATCTTCTAGCTTCACGTCTTGCCTGCTTTGCTTGCTCTTTCGCTTCTTTAATAGAGGGCCAATCCGGTGACTCTTTCTTGCTAGGCTTAAAAATCACATTCAAACCAAACAGAATTAAGGCAATAGGTCCCAAAATTTGAAACATCTCTCCAAGCGATCGATCGGTCAGCTTTAAATTTTTGAGGAGAAAGATCGTTCCAATACAGCAAACGAGTAAGCTCCAAATAGAACCTCCCCAATGGTACTTACGCTGCCAAACAAAACCAACTAGACCGTAGAATATAAGAATGACAGGCCAATAAGTGGAAAACATATAAGCAAGATCAATATCAATAACCCCTAATTGGTTAAGTAAAAAAAGGACACCTGCCGTTACGAGGACAAGCCCCCAAATTATTCTTTGAAACATATGCGGATTCATACTTTCTTCCTCCATTTGAGTACAACGTCGTTAAGATACTTCTAGTTTATAAGATACAGCCCTGAATGAAAAGAGACGAGAGATTGAAGGCTACCTCAGTCTAGAGACTGAGTTTTTAGCAGAATCAGATGAATAACTAACATCAAAATAATAAAAACGAACAATAACCCTTTGATGTTATGTATTCTTACGCATTTCGTTGACATGCTTATCATCAGAACCGTATAATTGGTGCAAAGAATTCCTCAAACATAAGGAGAGATCAGTTTATGGATGCAATCCAACAGCTTTCTAGCGGCCTAGATACCATATGGGTGGTTCTGACAGCTGCCATGATTCTATTGATGGAAGGCGGCTTCGCTTTATTGGAGGCAGGCTTCGTCAGACAAAAAAATGCCGTAAGTATCATTATGAAAGTGTTTGTTGATATCTCTTTTGGAGCACTTATTTTTTACTTATTCGGTTTCGCCCTTATGTATGGGAAAGATGTTTCCGGACTATTTGGAACTACCGGCTTTTTCATGGGAGGAGATTTAACACATATCGTTTTAACTATCTCACATGAAACTTATTGGCTATTCCAGTGCGCCTTTGTTATCGCTGTGATCTCGATCGTTTCTGGGGCTGTAGCCGAACGCATCAATTTTCGTGCTTACATTCTGTACACCATCGCAATGACTGGTTTAATTTATCCGATTGCTGGCCACTGGATTTGGGCCGTTAATGGATGGCTCGGCAAATTAGGCATGGTTGATTTCGCAGGTTCCGCTGTCATTCACGCACTTGGCGGCTTCTCTGCTCTTGCCGCAGCGATGATCATTGGTCCACGGATTGGCAAATTTTCCGCTAACGGCACGGCTAATATTGTACCACCGTCTAATTTGCCTCTTGCTTCGGTAGGCGCATTTATTCTTTGGTTCGGTTGGTTTGGCTTTAACTCAGGAAGCACGCTAAGTGCCACCAATACTTCGATCGGCCACATTGCCGTAACCACCATGCTCGCAGCAGCAGCGGGCAGCGCAACTTGCATTCTATTCACCATGATGCGTTACCGCAAAGCCGATCCCCCCATGGTTATCAACGGCGCCCTTGCTGGGCTCGTTGGCATTACCGCAGGCTGTGCATTCGTTAGTGACGCTGCGGCCATTTTCATCGGAGCCGTATGCGGGATCGCCATGGTTTATGCAACAGAAATGCTTGAAGCTAGACGGATTGATGATCCCGTCGGCGCTTTTCCCGTTCATGGTATTAGCGGCAGCATCGGGACTCTCGCTGTAGGTTTATTCGCTCAGCCTGACGCCATTCGAGAAGGCACTGCTGGATTATTCTATGGCGGGGGCTTCAGCCTTCTAGGTGTTCAAGCGTTAGGGCTTGTTACCATTTGTATATGGGGATTCGTTATAACATGGGGTTGCATGAAGCTAATTCAACTTATTGTTCCACTGCGAGTTAGTAGAGATGAAGAATTAGTTGGATTAGACGTCGGTATCCACGGTGTTCCAGCCTATAGCCAAGAGGATGGATTCCTGGACTTAGAACATCTAAAGAAAGGCCAATAAACAAAAAACCTTCCTAATGGAAGGTTTTTTATTATTTGTATTAAGAAAGCAGCTCTTCAATCTCATCCGGTACGGAGATCACATCGCCTGGTTTGGATTCATTCATAATTTGTCTTGCATGGGCAATTTCAGCTCGAAGCTTCCTAACTTGCTCCATAGGTTTCTTCACATAGTGGATATACTCGACAGCAAGATGATGGTCAGGTTTCTTACCAGAAAACATGCGGCGCAACGATGACATCGTCTGATAAGCGCGCTCTTCTTTCATTCTTTTGATTTCGTAGCGCTCTACTACCTGCTCAATATCCAGGACCTGCTGTTCCTTGCGGACAATGTAAGCTTCCAAGAAAGGAAGTACCTCTGCAGCTTTCCTTGGTGTTCTTTGAGGTTTTCCGTCCAATCGCAAAGCATTCAGCATGATCACTCACCTATCTCCCCGTGTCAAGATTTATAACAGTAATCTTATTTTACACCAAAATAAGCGATTTGAGAACCTTTATTTCAATATTAAATCGATTCCTATAACACCAACAGGGGTTCCCGTGTCATCTATTATCGCTTTTGACATCGTGATGCATGGTTTTTTAGTAATAGCTGACACGTATTCCGGAGAAACGAAGAGTTCTCCCCCCATCGCACGCTTCCACCACTCTCTGCCCTTAGCATTAACTAGACCTGCCTCAGGCATTGAATAAATGAAGGTTCCATCTGCGCGGTTAGACCAAATTGCTTCAATTCCGGCCGTTTTCTGTAAGATAGTGCCTAAATGGGAAGCATGCTTAACATCAAGCAATGAAGTTATGTCAGGTATTACCACAAGTGAGCTAAGTAGTTGCTTCATTTCTTGGATATTTACATGAATCGTACCTTCTTTATTTTGCATCCCTACGGCTTGAATCGCTTGTATCAATTCCTTAGAGGAACGATCAAGATTTTGGTTGATAAGCTGCAGCATCGATACTTCATGGCGCTGCTTTTTCATTTGATCCAAGGTCATCTCCACACTAGACATCGTCTCATTCATCAAATCAACCACTTGGGCGAGTGATGTTCTTGTGCCTGAAACAAGCGAGGACTGATGCTGGGTAGAGCTAGTTGTACTCGATACAAGATTATTGACATTTATAATCAACCCGAAGATGGTATCGATCTTGTCTTTAATTATTTTCATCTCAGCGATCCCATGAGCGACAGATGCTTTTTCTTCAGCAACCGCTGTCACAACTTGGGAAACTCCGCTCTCGATGGATGCCAATAGCTCGGAAGATTTCGTAACCGCTTCATGACTTTGTGTAGCAAGCTTCTTTATTTCCTGAGCGACCACAGAAAAGCCTCGTCCATGCTCACCCGCCCTGGCCGCTTCAATGGATGCATTAAGCGCGAGCAGCGAGGTTTGAGAAACTACTTCAGCAACGAAGGTATTGATTTCTTCAATCTTTGAAGTATGTCCTGTCAAATCCTGAATCTTCTTCTGCATCGTATCATTATTCATATGTAGATCATTCATGACTTCATCCGTGGCATTCAGTGACCGGCAAACATCAACCACTGTATCTTTGGTTTGTTCACTCTCTTGATGCATATGTAAGGATGAGTCTAGAATTTGGTCTGCAGCAGCCGCTACCTGCTGAATCGCAGCGAATGCTTCCTGCAGCTGTCCGACAGCATGATTACTTCGAATCTTCAGATCCTCTTCTCCTTGGATTGAAGCATCAGCTATGTGCAGCAAATGTCCGATCGAGCGATTGACTTCCTCAACTGCAGCTGCCAATCTGTCCGCAACAACCTGAGATTCTTGTATAAACGTTCGGAATTGTTCGTGTTGGCCATTATTATCTTGGCTATTTGATGACTTTGTTGATCTCGTGCGAAGCCAAGTAAGAATACCTATAAACAAAAAAACAGCCAAACTTGCAGCCGTAAACCATCGAGAAGAAGTCATTAACGCGAGTACACTTACCGTAATACCAATGAGAATAAGAGCATTCAACCAAGCTTTGTGTTTCATTTCTGCGCGCATAAGCAATTGGAACTCCTCCCAAAAGGAACCTAAATGTTAGTTTTTGTTACATTATAACGAAAAGAGGAGATGTTGAAAAGAAATAAAAAAACAGAGACCTTTTCAGATCTCTGTTCTTCCATCACTTTTTAGCTTATTGATCTTGCCTTATTTATTTTGGTTTTGTGTATTCGTTTGTTGCTGTTTGCTCGGTACAGATGTTTCCGCAGCAAACTCTACGTCTTGAGCTGTTTTAGAGCTCAAATTGTTATTCTTGTTGTTCTTGTTCTTAGCCATGTTCAAATCACCTCCTGTAAACATAGGATTTCCCAAACAGGAGATTTTATGATGGAAATGTTCGGTTAGTGATGAGCTCGCGTTAAAGCGCTTTGGTTGGTGCGATGATCTCATCCTTTAGTTGATTCCAGATGAGTTCGGTCACTTTCCCATTTCCCTCTTTGACGATAAATACTTTAACCGTCTTCTTGCCCCATTCTTTATAAACCTGATCCTTTGTATCGAAATAAAGATCAATCTTCTTTCCTTTAATTGCACTGCCTGTATCAGCAACAACCCCATAGCCATAACCGGGAATAAACAAGACAGTTCCAAGCGGAAAAACGTTCGTGTCTGCTGCGATCGTTGATAAAGCTTTATCATCCCGCCTTACTTTAATACCTGAATATGTGATCCCATACTCAGGATGATCCGGATTTTTCCCTGTTGATTCCTTACCTGCAAAATAACCGGTGGCTGTCACTTCGACTGCCTTGAGCTTGGACAAATCTGAGTCTAACTTCGGAACATAACGATAGTTGATTTGTTGTAGGTTTTCTTGCGCAACCGGCTGTGAAACTGGTGCCGTTTTGGCCGGAATAACCGTTTGCTGCTGATCTTTTATATGGGTGACGGTATTTGCCGTCATGTAGCTTTGGTTGCTTTTGCCCGTCGTCTCTTGTCCGAAAAGTGCCATCAGAACAACGATGATCGACGCACTAAACCATTTAGACTGAGTCAAAAAATTGGTTAACATTACTATTATTTAATACCTCCCCTACTATTGCAGGTTGTCCAATACCTACCACCTTTAAACCTCCGGATGCAGACTCACTGTTTAAGGTGTCCAATTCACACTCCCCTATACATACCCAATTAACTGAATTTGAAAACACAAAAAAGCAGAGAAGATTATCTTCTCTGCTTCATTTATAAATTATGCGCTTAAAGTTTCTTGCTTATTTCCTCATTAATCATGCCAATCACTTGGTCAATCGGATGGGTACCTAGATCCCCTTGACCACGTTTTCGAATAGATAAGCTTTCGCTCTTCACTTCGTTTTCACCGACGACTAGCATATAAGGAATCTTTTCCAGCTGCGCTTCTCTGATCTTATAACCCAGCTTCTCGTTGCGATTATCAGCTTCAACCCGAATACCGGCTTCGCGCAGACGCTCAGTCACATGATTCGAGAATTCTTCGAATGCTGGAGATACTGGGATAACTTTGGCTTGGACAGGCATTAACCAAGTTGGCAGCGCACCAGCGAAATTCTCAAGCAAGAAGGCAGTCATGCGCTCCATAGTACTGATAATCCCTCTGTGAATAACGACTGGGCGATGTTTTTGACCATCTTCACCTGTGTATTCAAGCTGGAACCGTTCTGGCAGCAAGAAATCAATTTGTGCTGTTGAAAGTGTTTCTTCTTTCTTGAGCGCTGTTTTGATTTGAACGTCAAGTTTAGGACCATAGAAAGCAGCTTCACCTTCAGCCTCATAGAAAGGAAGTCCTAGCTCTTCAACAACCTCACGCAGCATGCGTTGGGAAGTTTCCCACATTTGATCATCTTGGAAATACTTTTCTGTATCCTTAGGATCCCGATAGGAAAGACGGAAACGGTATTCTGTAATTCCGAAATCTGCATAAACCTGACGAATCAGGTTCACAACGCGGGAGAATTCTTCTTTAATTTGATCCAAACGACAGAAAATATGAGCGTCATTCAGTGTCATGGCACGAACACGGTGTAGACCTGTTAAAGCTCCTGACATTTCATAACGGTGCATAGTGCCAAGCTCAGCAATCCGAACCGGCAGATCGCGGTAGCTGCGCATATCGCTTTTATATACCATCATGTGATGTGGACAGTTCATTGGACGTAGGACAAGCTCTTCGTTGTCCATCACCATTTTGGGGAACATATCCTCATTGTAATGATCCCAGTGACCCGATGTTTTGTACAACTCAACATTAGCCAGTACAGGAGTGTAGACGTGTTGGTAACCCAAACGCTCTTCTAAGTCGACGATATAGCGTTCCATTGTACGTCTCAATTTAGCGCCATTCGGCAACCAAAGCGGTAATCCTTGCCCAACCTCACGTGAAAAAGCAAACATTTTAAGCTCTCTGCCCAGCTTACGGTGATCACGTTTCTTCGCTTCTTCCAACAGATGCAAATGCTCATCCAGCTGCGCTTTCTTAGGGAAAGCTGTGCCGTAAATGCGTTGCAGCATTTTGTTCTTTGCATCCCCACGCCAGTAAGCACCAGCAACGCTCAATAATTTGAACGCTTTGATTCGGCCTGTTGATGGAAGATGCGGTCCGCGGCATAAATCAAAGAATTCACCTTGGTCATAAATGGTTAGTACTGAATCTTCCGGTAGATCACGAATCAATTCCAGCTTAAACGGATCTTCCATTTCAGTGAAAATGCGAATCGCTTCCTCACGAGAAACAACGCGGCGAGTAATCGCCAGGTTCTCACCGGAAATACGTTCCATTTCCTTCTCGATTTTTACCAAATCCTCAGGATTAAGCGGTGTATCCAAATCGATATCATAGTAAAATCCGTCTTCAATAACAGGTCCAATCCCTAATTTAACAGCTTTGTCACCATAAATACGTTTAATGGCCTGAGCCATCAAATGCGCTGTGCTGTGACGATACATCTCTAATCCTGCTTCAGAATCGAGCGTAAGAATTTCAACGTCAGCATCATTTTCCAAAGCGAATGACAGATCGACCGATTTCCCGTTTACTTTACCGCCAATGGCATTTTTCTTCAATCCGGATGAAATGGATTCCGCCACTTGTTCAATGGTCGTTCCAACTGCATACTCTCTAACTGCGCCATCTGGTAATTTTACTTGAACAACCATCTTCGTTCCTCCTCTGAGCTTATCCTTAGGATAGCTATCTGTACTCTTATTTTTGAACGCAAAAAAGCACACTGCATCCCAAAAGGGACGAGTGCGCTCAGCTCGTGGTTCCACCCTAGTTCGATTCGCTGCATACCCACACGGGTAAGGCGAATCCTCATCAGCATTCGGTAACGGGAATGATTCCGGTATTGTATACTAACGATCCTGCAAATCAGGTCGAATTCCACAATACGGCTACAAAGGGGTAAACGATCTGAATAGCTGAAGGAGATTGCAGCCTAGTCTCCTCTCTCTGAGCAGTTCTTGCAGAAAGTTCATGTCTTTGATATTAACGCCTTCGATCACTATTATAATTGCCTCTTCACTTAAGGTCAAGGGGACAGTTGATCTTGCTTCTTGGCTTCACCCAAGAAGATGTCACAAGTCCGACAATAGGAGCAGACCGTTGTTCGATCTTCAAATATTTGTCTAATCGTCTTGATGATCGTTAATTCGGGATCTCGTGTATGGATGTAGATATTTGCCGGAGATACCGTAATGAGTGTGCTAACAATCATATCCTCGAAATTAATATCTTTCTCAAGCACTTCTAGCTTAAAGGTTGTATCGAATTCATTCGCGTCTATGAGTTCAAGCTGATCATTCAGAATGACAAACTCATGCCCGCCTTTATGTATAAGATGAGCAACGGGTATTTTGGCTTCCTGAATATAAACAAAGTACTGCAGTAGAGAAATAAACTCCTGATACTGGCGATCCATCATAAATTCATCAATGGCATACTCAGCTATTTCTCGCAGCTCCTCGGTGTAATCCTGTAAACGGAATGTAAGAAAGCCATCCAAGCTTAGCCGAGGGGTTTCCTCCAGAGACTGCACGAGCTGCTCCGTTAACATTTGTTTGCGGCGAAGTTTTGCTGAGCTGCCATTCAAAATAGGCAATTCATCAATGACCGTCTCCACACACATGGATTGCTTACAATACCCTTCAATTGCTTCCAAATCGTCTATGGCATCATATTTAAATTCTTTAACGATCAAATCACGCAAAATAGGCAACTCTTTCTCTGCGATGATGTGATCAGCCAAAACGCTAGCTAGTCCCTCCCTTACTTCCTTGTGAATGGAAGATATATCTCTATCCTTCATCCTCACTTCTATTCGAATGTAAGCATGTGTATCGTGTAAATCAAAAGGGGCTGTTACTCCACTTTCAGCGATATGTAAAAGCTGCAGCTCACGTTCTATCTGAGCGCTTAGCGAACGTACATAGGCCTCATCGGCATTCATTACAACAATGGCAAACAGTTCCATAGACTAACTCCTTTCATCAATCGTCCTCCTCCTAAGAGTATATGGTCGATAGGAATCAGATATACAACGAACAATTTGCCATTTCCATTCATTAATTTTTTGTCAATTCTTTCGTTCATATATTCCAATCTCGCAGATATTTTATTTCAATCATGATGTTAAAATGGTCCACTCTACTTTTTCCTAAAAGAAAAAGCCTCCAAGTTGGAGGCTTTTTTGTAGGTATTATCCTAAGTATGATTCAAAAATACTTTTGATAAGTAAGAACGGAAGTGCACCAATAGAGACAAAAGCATAAAAAAATCCTTGAAGAAAATTTTTGAATAGTTTCACAAGAATCATCTCCTATCGTTTTTGTCTAATTTGTGAACTACTTCAATTGTACTCCTTTTTCAGAAAAAAACATGAAAATAACATTAATTTTTTCATAACTTGTTCAATTAAAATTTGAAATAAAAAAGAGAGCAGCCGCAAGCTGCTCTCCAACTTTTATTCGTTAGTTTTGCATCACGAAATCCTTATCAATAACGAGCGACTCGTCATCAAATACACGCAATGTTTGGTATTTCGTATTCCGCTGTGCTGGAATTTTGCCAGCTTCGCGGATGATTCGCAGTGTGGAGTTAACGTTGACCTTGTGCGTTGTGCCCGCCGCGGAAACCACGTTCTCCTCAATCATCGTACTTCCAAAGTCGTTGCAGCCGTAGCTGAGCGTTTGCTTGCCCACTTCAGGTCCCATCGTCACCCACGAGGATTGGAAGTTAGGAATGTTATCCAACATAATTCGGCTAATGGCCAGCGTCTTCAAATACTCCTCAGGCGTGACTTTCTCTGCCTTCATGTTCGTATTATCCGGTTGGAATGTCCACGGAATAAAAGCTAGGAAGCCTGGTGTATTGAGCTTCTGGAACAGAACATCATCTTGCGCATCACGGATACGCAGCATATGAAGCGCGCGCTCTTCCATGGATTCGCCAAAACCGATAACCATGGTACCTGTTGTATGCATACCAATTTTGTGAGCGGTTTGCATAACGTCCATCCAATCGCGCCATGAACCTTTTAGCTTACTAATTTTGCGTCTAGTGCGATCATCCAGAATTTCAGCACCGCCGCCTGGCAAGGAATCAAGTCCCGCTTCATGCAATTGACGAACGACTTCCTCTAAAGATAAACCGTCTGAAACATCTTTCATTTTCATAATTTCGGCTGGCGAGAAAGAATGCATCGTAATGTCAAAACGTTTCTTAATTTCTTTAAGGATATTCGTGTAATAGCTGAATGGAAGATTCGGATTCGTGCCGCCCTGCATAAGGATTTCGGTGCCATCAACATCCAGAGTCTCTTGGATCTTCTGGAAAATGGTTTCATCCGGCAATACGTAACCTTCTGATGAACCGGGTGGACGGTAAAACGCACAAAATCTGCAATAAACGTCACAAATATTCGTATAGTTAATATTCCGTCCAATGACGAATGTCGTTATGGGATCGGGATGCCATTTCTTCATAATCTGATTGGCGGTGTCGCCAATCTTCTCTATTTGATCGGACTCGAAAAGCGTAATACATTCTTCTATATCAATTCGTCCGCCTGACTGTGCTTTATTTAAAATACGATCAATCGGTTTCAAAGCTACTCACTCCTTTACTTTCTGAAGGCTTGTATCCACTCATCGTACCATATTCATGCCAAAAAAGCAGCAATATGCTGCTTTTACCAAGGCGTATTCCATTTCAAATATGACTATTTTTCGAATTCATGGAGGTCTAACCGCGAAGGGCTTGTTCCAAATCTTCAATAATGTCTTCGATATCTTCAAGACCTACCGAATATCGCACAAGACCATCCGTAATGCCGCGCAGTAAGCGAACTTCCTTCGGCATCGAGGCATGCGACATCATAGCTGGATAGGACAGGATGCTCTCCACTGCGCCCAAGCTTACCGCAACGAGTGGAATACGTACTTTGCTTAATAGCTTTTTCGCTTTCTCGCCGGAACCAACATCGAACGAAACAACGGCTCCATAGCCTAGAGACTGTTTTTCATGAACGTCTCTACCAGGATGGTTCGGAAGTCCCGGGTAATAAACAACATCAATATCAGGCTGCTCTGAAAGCCACTGCGCCAATCTACGGGCGCTTGTTTCGGACATTTCCATACGAGCTCGCAAGGTTTTCATACCACGGATCAACAGCCAAGAATCTTGAATGCCTAGTACGTTCCCCATGCCATTTTGGATTTGTTTCATTCTGCGACCTAGACTGTCGTTTGCGACCACAGCCAGCCCAGCAAGAACGTCACTGTGTCCGCCAAGGAACTTCGTTGCACTATGCAGCACAATATCTATACCCAGCTCGATTGGACGCTGATGGTAAGGTGTCATGAACGTATTATCCAGCATCGTAAGCAATTCGTGTTCTTTAGCAAAAGCCGCTACTTCGGCGATGTCTGTTATCCGGAGTGTCGGATTCGAAGGTGTCTCGATAAATACGGCTCTTGTGTTAGATCGCAGTGCTGCACGTACTTGGGCGATATCGGTCATATCAACGAATGTCGACTCAACCCCCATACGATTCATAATTGTTGTGAGCAAGCGATAGGTACCACCATACACATCTTCGGTACAAATAACATGATCACCCTGCGATAACAGCATGAAGGCTGATGAAATAGCTGCCATACCCGAAGCGAAAGCAAATCCGCGCGTACCGCCTTCGAGTAATGCAATGTAGTCTTCCAAAGCTTGGCGCGTTGGATTGCCTGAACGCGTATAGTCATATTCGGGCGAGACCTCTAAGTCCGCTTGATGAAAAGTCGAAGCTTGGTACAGAGGCACGCTGGATGCCCCTGTCGCTTCATCGATCTCACCACCGAAATGAATGAGCTTCGTTGCGAATTTGCCATGCGGCTTACGTTTATCATCTTGTGGATGGCTCATGATAACGAATCTCCTTCCAATTCGGCCTGCGCCTTGCTGAGGGCGTTCGATAGATCCGCAATCAGATCATCAATATGCTCGATGCCAACAGAGAAGCGTAAAAGACGGTCATCTACACCGATCTGCTGACGAATTTCGAGTGGAATATCCGCGTGGGTTTGTACAGCCGGATAGGTCATTAGCGATTCAACCCCTCCTAAGCTTTCTGCGAAAGCAATAAGCTCTATGTGACGAAGAATCGGTTCAATCAGTCTTGCATCCGTTACTTTAAAGGAGAAAATGCCCGTGTTCCCACTCGACTGCTTATTTTGAATCGCATAACCAGGGTGCGTTTCAAGCGCCGGGTAGTAAACTTCACCGATCAGCGGGTGTTCCAATAAGAACTTCGCAATGGCCGTTGCATTCTGCTCATGACGCTCCATGCGAAGTGCGAGCGTCTTCATTCCCCTCATAAGGAGCCAGCTTGTCTTGCGGTCCAAGCACAGCACCAATGGAGTTGTGCAAGAAAGCCATCTGCTCCGAAAGCTCTTTGCCCTTGGTCACGATGAGACCAGCGAGCACGTCATTATGACCGCCGAGGTACTTGGTTGCGCTATGAATGACGATATCAGCACCAAGTTCAATTGGGCGTTGAAGATACGGCGTTAATAACGTGTTATCGACAATTGAAACGATGCCTTTCTTACGAGCCCAAGTACACACAAGCTCAAGGTCTGTAATCATCATCAGCGGATTCGTTGGTGTCTCAATGACAAGCCCTTTGGTATTCGGCTGATAAGCCGCTTCCAATCCGTCTAAATCATTCGTGTCTACATAAGTAGCGGTCACACCAAAGCGCGACATGATTTTCTCAAGCAGACGGTACGTACCGCCATATAGATCCAAGGAAACAATCAGATGATCTCCTTGGCTGAAATAAGCGAAAATGGTTTGCAGCGCAGCCATTCCTGAGGAACAAGCAAAGCCCGCATCTCCTGACTCCAACTGAGCAATAGCATCCTCGAGCACCTTGCGAGTCGGGCTTTTGGTACGTGCATAGTCAAATCCTGTACTTTGCCCAAGCTTCGGATGACGGAACGCAGTAGCTTGGTAGACTGGGAAGCTGACAGCTCCAGTAACGGGTTCTTGAATAGAGCCAATTTGGGCGAGACGACTTTCGATTTTCAACAAAGGGAGTTCCTCCTCAGGGTATGGGTTCTGATTACAATTGCGAGCTTGCCAAGCTTTCGTTGATATTAGCGTTCAATTCAAATGGTGTTTCTTGATAGACATAGTAATTCAACCAATTAGAGAACAGGAGATTCGCATGCGCTCTCCAAGTATTATAAGGCTGTCTACTCGGGTCGTTATTCGGATAATAATTTTTGGGGATATCAATCGAAAGCCCTTTACTCACATCCCGATCGTACTCCCATTTCAATGAACAAGCATCATATTCGGAATGTCCTGTTACGAAAATATGCTTCCCATCTCGCGTTGCAGCGATATAAACACCGGATTCTTCAGATTCCGATAAAATCTCCAAATCTGGACATTGTTCAATGTCTTCACGACGAATATCCGTATGACGAGATTGCGGTACATAAAATACTTCATCAAAGCCGCGCAGCAGCTTAGTATTCGGTACCTGAACGGTATGAGGAAATACACCGAACATCTTGTTATCGAGCGCAAACTTTCGCACACCAAAATGATGATATAAGCCTGCTTGTGCTGCCCAGCAAATATGCAAGGTAGAAGTGACGTTGTTCTTACTCCAATTCAGGATTTGCGTCAATTCCTCCCAGTAATTCACATCTTCAAATTCCATCTGTTCCACAGGAGCACCCGTGATAATCATACCATCCAGCTTTTCATCTTTAATATCGTCAAATGTTTTATAAAACATTTCCAAATGCTCGACGGAAGTGTTCTTAGAAGTATGAGTTTTAGGATGCAGAAGCACGAATTCCACCTGCAATGGCGTATTCCCGATTAAGCGCAGCAGCTGCGTCTCCGTCGTTTCTTTGGTTGGCATCAAATTCAATAAAGCAATCCGAAGTGGACGTATATCCTGGTGATACGCGACAGATTCGTCCATGGTGAAGATATTCTCTTGGTTTAAAATTTCTTTGGCAGGCAGGTTGTCAGGAATCTTGATCGGCATCCTGTTCACTCCTCTTCATAAGTTTTATTTTGGAAAATAAATGCAAAAATGACCTTCTCTGGAATCAGAGAAAGGCCATGGAAAATCAAAGTCAATGTCCTTCTCTTATCTCCCAGATTCGCTGTAATCAGCGTTTCCGCAAGAATTAGCACCGTGCTCCCCTTTGCTTGCAAAGGTTTGTCGGTTGCCGGGTGTCATAGGGCTAGTCCCTCCACCTACTCTTGATAAGAAAATGTAACGTATGCGATTAAAATTATCATACTATAAATTCACCCAAAGTCAAGGCATGAAACGCTTCTCAAAAGAAATTCGGGCAAAGAAATTGCAACAGTTTGTCCCCTTATGATACCATTGATACAAAATGTATCAAACAAATATGTTTAAACACGATTAAAAACGGGTTATATGATATTAAATCGTTCATATATATAACAACACTCTGTGGATAAAATCATTTTTCATGAAAAGAGGTCATTTATGTCAACCCAAACGATCGATAGCTTCTCCGCTTTTGCTTCATTAAATCGCTTTTTCACCCTGATTGAAACCACAAAACCAACGATTCAACAAGCAGAGGATGCTGCTGCCCTGTTATGCCGTATCTATGGTGCTAACAGTGAAGAAGAACTGCTGCAGCGCGGTGATCCTGAATTAATTGAAATTTACAAAGAAATTAAAAACAAAATTTTGAAAGCCGCCATGTAATCATGGTGGCTATTTTTTTGACACCGACTGAGCGTTATTTCCATACGTTATCTAAACAACAATTTACCCAGTTTCTGCAAACTTTTATAGCTTGAAACGTGATATATGAAGGGTTATACTAGACAAGTATTCGACACGGACGAAAAAGGAGGGCATACGTTTGGACGGAGAACCGAGGAGTAGAACCTGCAAGGATCTTAAACAATTTAATAGTGTAGGAATGCAGTCGGTTATTCCTTCATTCGGAGCCTTGCTCTAAAATGATGAACTAACCGACTGATTCCATTCAAAGGGGTGGATCAGATGAAAACACGGTGGGTTCAGAATGGCATTTTTACGTTGGTTGATGACGTGACTGTCGCCCTTACACCTCCAGAAAGAGGCTTTTATTGGATTGATGCAGGGGTAGAGGACTTAGAGATCCTTCAACCTTTGTTCCATCTTCATGATTTGGCCGTGGAGGATTGCTTAAGCGAAGAAGAACAACGTCCCAAAATTGAGTTCTACGATTCCCATTATTTTATCGTTATTAATAGTATTCGATTTGATGATGAGGAAATTTTTCTTCGCGCACTTAATCTATTTCTAAGCAAACATGTCATTATTACAGTTACTAGGCAAAAAATAAATGAACTTCGGGCTTTGAAACCTTTCCTTTGGGAAGAGGAAGTAAATAGCGCCGATCGTTTCCTATACCATCTGGTCGATCTTGTCGTCGATAATTATGTGGCGGTCGGCGACCGTATCGAGGCCAAGATTGAAAAGCTGGAAGAAGATATCCTGGTGGCAACCAAAAAGTCACATTTGAATGAAATTATCGGGCTTCGTTCAGAGATTCTATGGCTCAAAAAAGTGCTTGTTCCTCAGCGTGATGTCATTGGAACACTTGGCAAGAAAGAGCTTAGACTGATTGACCATCAGCTGCAAAAATATTTCGGAGACATTTATGAAAATGCCGTAAAGATCGTGGATACCTTTGATACGCTGCGCGATCTCATGGGCAACTTACGAGAAGCCTATCAGTCTAGCGTCGCTAACCGAGCGAATGAGATCATGCGCGTTTTTACCGCACTCACGACCATCTTCATGCCATTGACATTCATAACAGGCGTATTCGGAATGAATTTCGATAACATTCTCGGGCTTCGTGTCCCTCATGGCGATGAAATTGTATTGGCGTTCATGGCCGCATTGGGCATAGGCATGTATGTCTTATTTCGTAAAAAAGAATGGCTGTAAATCCATTTTCAACGTGGAAAGAGTGAGGGCTTCTTGGAGCAGAATGCTGCTATCAAGGAGCCCTTTTTGCTTATTTAAATCAGCTTCAATTTAACAAACTTACGTTTCCCCACTTGAATAATATCCCCATCCTTTGGGGTTATTTGTTCATGAATTTGCATAATCTTCTGTTCATTGATCTTCACTGCCCCTTGTTCCACACTGCGTCTTGCTTCTCCGTTGGAAGTCTGGAGTTCTAATAAGACGAGAAGCTTAATGATGGAGATTTGGCCATCTTCCAACTGGCTGATGCTTAGAGTCATTTCTTCAATGTCTTCGGGCAAAGCTCGCTTTTGGAACACAGTAATGAAATGCTGCTCTGCTTCTTCTGCCGCCTGCGCACCATGATACATTTGTACATATTCCTTAGCCAGCTTCATCTTGGCATCTCTCGGATGGATGGCACCTGTTTCTAACCCTCGTTTGAGATCATCCAGAGAATCATTCGAGATGGATGTTGTTAATTCGTAGTACTTGGTCATAAGCGAATCCGGAATCGACATCGTTTTGCCGAAAATTTCGTTAGGAAGCTCATCGATGCCAATGTAATTTCGCAAGCTTTTGCTCATTTTTTGAACACCGTCCAAGCCTTCGAGCAGCGGCATTAGAATCGCCACTTGTCCATCTTTAATCTCATAAGCACTTTGGAGCGTTCGGCCCATCAAAATATTGAAGGTTTGATCCGTTCCGCCTAGCTCAATGTCACTTTCTAGAGAAACTGAGTCATAGCCCTGCATTAAAGGGTAGAAAAACTCATGAACATGAATCGGCTGATTAGCCGCGTACCTTTTGGCAAAATCGTCCCGCTCCAGCATTCGGGCAACAGTTACTTTACCTGCCAGCCTCAGCACATCATCGAATTTAAGCGCTCCAAGCCAAGATGAGTTGTAGTAAAAGGTGGTCTTGGATAAATCTAATATTTTGGATAATTGCGTCTGATACGTTTGCGCATTGTGCTTAACATCGTCCTCTGACAGCTGTTTGCGAGTCTCTGACTTTCCGGTTGGATCCCCGATGCGCCCTGTGAAATCACCAATAATGAGTTGAACCTCATGTCCCAAATCTTGAAATTGACGCAGCTTCTGCAAAACAACGGTGTGACCAATGTGAATATCGGGCGCAGATGGATCTAAGCCGAGCTTCACTTTTAACGGATTTCCGGTAACCACAGCGTGCATGATCTTTTGCTTTAGTGCATCCTCTGGCACAATTTCGGCAGCGCCCCGCCCAATGACAAGCAATTGTCGTTCCACTTCCTGCTGCTGTATTTCGGTAAGCTGATCCCATGTCAACATTGTTTAATCCCTCCTCATCATGATAAAACAAAAAAGACAACCTGCGCGTCCACAAAGGGACGAGAAGGTTGTCTCGCGGTACCACCCTAATTAAAGAGAAGGATTCGCGCTCTCATTCGCAAATTTCTCTTTCACTTAGTTTCATAACGACAAATGAATGCCGGGTAAAAGCTACTGATGCTCTAACGAGCATGTTCCCTTAACCAACTCAGAACTGTAATTCGGAGCCATACTTGCATCGGTTTGCACCCTACACCGACTCTCTGCAGCAGCGGCATTTCTCCTACTTTGGGCATAGCCCATGTTCGTCATCGCTTTCCTTGATATTTAGATTAATGACCATTTAATCATATAATCCTAACCAAAGTCAACACCAACTAGCTCGCTGCTTGAGAAGCAAACCTTTCCTTCTCCCTGCGGAAGCGCAAACGAAGCAAGCGCAGCCACTCATAGGCGCGGTCGAGTTCTTTGCCTTTGAGCTCCTCCGTGCCGATGATGCGCTGCAGCACCGGCTTCAGGTAGCGATCACCTTCCGATTCGAAGGCATTCCAGGCTTTGATTTGTTCTTCTTCCGGGATCGAAGCCAGCTCCGCCTCTACAAGCGGATCCATATCGTATCCCTCACGCTCCAAATCCTCCACCCAAAGCAGCAGTTCCCTGCGCGGCATCGTTAGCACGGCTTGCAAATCCGCCAAGCTTCCTCCGCCGGCAACAACCTCAAGAAGTTTGCGCTTGCTAACCTCGCGGTCAAGCTCAGTACGCAGCTTTTGCTCCTTCTGTGCGTGGAGCCAAGCCTCGAACTTCACTGTGTCTACGCTTTTAGCTACCCAATCTAACGGAAAGCCATTCGAACGTGTATACTCAGCAGTGAGATTGAGCACATCTGCTGCGTACATGGTCGTCTTCTGCTCGCCGAAGCCAGGAATTTGCTGCAGCTCTTCCTTGCTCTGAGGCAGGAAGACGGAGATCATGCGAAGGACACGATTCGTAGCGAGAATATACGGTGCTTTCCCCTCACGAGCAGCTTGTTCGCGCCGCCAAGCGCGGAGCGTTTCGTACACTTCCTCACTTGGATTTTCTTCGCAGTAGTAGGTCAGCATCTGTGTCATTCTAGCTTTGCCTGACAGTCCTTGCGCTGATTCCAAATCTGTACTAACAAGCGGACGGAAACCGGAACGTACTTTATCCCGCAGCCCCTGACGGAAAGCACTCAGCATCTCATCCCAGCTCACCCCTTGATACCACTGATCTTGCTGAATTTTGCCAGCGTTATCAGGCTCATTCCAATAAACATTCCAAATGCCTTGTTCTTCCCCAATCGACACTTGGGCCGATGTAACGCGATGATCCCCCGCTTCTTTCTCCAATGTGTTCAGAAATACAATATTCATGCCTTCTCCTCCAAACGGTAACTAAAAATAGTTCAGAAAAACGAAAAAGCACCCCTTCAGCGTTAGCTGAAAAGGTGCTTCCCTTTTTCTAATATCCAAATCATACCATGTTTGTCAGATGGGCGCAAGATATGTTTTGTTGACGAGCTTTTTTCGGTTATAATGGGGTACATACTAGAAAGTGAATGGAGGGCCCTCATGTCTGATTATGACTTTTTATACGACCATCAGGAAGAAACAACAACGCGTTTCGTTTGTTTTGTTGGCAACGCATTACACCGATTTGATCTTGCAATTATGACTACATCCCGTTATTTCGGCAAGAAGCTTGTTATTGATTTGCAATCCGGACGCAGCGCTGTTATTGGTCCAGATGATCTGGCTGAAGAAGGGTATTTAGAACATGTGTATAAACTGAATGAGGAACAAGCGCAAGAACTTAATGAATTCTTGTCGCAAATTATTGGTTCCATTCATTTCACGGATATTTAAGCTGTCTGCGGGGGAA
This sequence comes from Paenibacillus sp. WG02, assembly GCF_055396115.1. NCBI lineage: Bacteria > Bacillati > Bacillota > Bacilli > Caryophanales > Paenibacillaceae > Paenibacillus > Paenibacillus sp. WG02. The sequence continues at coordinate 6,872,156 of NZ_AP036016.1, forward strand.
ACTGGAAAAAGCATAGCAACATAAGGAGGCTTTATCCATGATTGACGAATCCCCCCAACTAGCTAAGAAATCAGAAGCAAAAGGCTTCATCCCTGAATACCGCGATGACTTTATTGATCTGGAGACGGTTGAGTCGCAGCGTAATGACTTAATTCCAGAGGAATTCCCAGAGGGTCCTTATGGCACTAGCCTAAATACAGAATCGCTGGGAAAGAGCTCACCCTGGCGCAAGGATCAACGTCCGTCGAATCCATTTTCTTACGAAAATCGCGAGCTGCATGAAGGCATTAAGCGGGACTATCCAGGTGAAGACGATTATCGAAATGAGCTTACAAATGAAGAGTAAGCTCTTATAAAAATAAGCGAGCCAAACGTTGAAATTTCAAATGTTTGGCTCGCTTTTTGTTTATTAGATGTGAGATAGAACCCATCAAGTTGCAAAACGTACAACAATTTTCTTCACTTTAGTGAGTAAAGCTTACCATAGTTGTAGAAAATGCAACATTTTTACCTAAAAAGGGGTTATTTCACTCGATTTAATAGAAATTGTTGTATGGCGTATAACATCTCTTACCTTCTACCCTTTTAGAGGGAGCTATTGTTGTATTTACTACAACAATCTAACATATTTTACTTGAAAAAGGGGAGTGCTGAAATGCAAATGAGTCATCGGGGATTAACCTCCAATGAAGCATTGGCAGGGTCCACAGCAACCGAAACTTCCTGCCCGGCCGGGGCAGGGTTAAAATTCCCTCCATGTATCAGAAAATCTGCTTATTCCCTCTATTTACCCAACAGCTCTAAATGTCTGCCAATGTGATAACGAAGACCTTCTGCGAAGGTCTCTTCTTGCTCAGCTAGCGTCTGGAAGAATTCGTCCGCAAATTGCTTGCTACCATCGGCATTCTTCGCTTGAAGGAGCAAGCCATACGTAATGTGCAGCAGTTGGCGAGCATTGTTGTCTTCCATATAATCCGGCAGACCCGCATCCGTCACATCAGCAAGTGGAGCGATAGCCCCGATGTCTGTCGTAACATGGTAATAAGCAGTTGCTTCTGCAAAATGCTCAAGCGCATACTGATGCATGCGGCGGTACAGGAAAGGATTAACCTTCGCTACGACACGTACCGCTTCGAGCCAGTTCGTTCCTGCTGTTTTGATATGGAACAGGCCGTTCGTGTACTTCCCTATAAGCGGGAATACGCTGAACTTATCGCTGCCGGAATGAATACTCAGCTTGTATTCGAAATGCACGGCAATCGCGGCATGGCTTGCTAACTCACGCTCAAACTGAGCGATGTCGCCGATATAGTCAATGCCCTTCTGGAATTCCCCGCAGAAGCGCGGCGCCATGCTGAAAATCGTAACACCGCGGTCGCGAAGCTCATTAGCTACCAAATAGTGCGCTTCAGGCGATGTCGGCGTAGCCGTTTCATCGATAGAGATTTCAAAATCGACAGCGCGATCAAGCGGCGCGATATATTTACGGAAGATGCCTTCCATGAAATTGATTGCTGCGTCGTAGATTAGCACATCTTTCTTAAGCGCCTGTGACGTATACGCTAACATTGCTCCGGGAACATTAGCTGCTGTCTCTAGGTAACGCTTTTCATAATGATTGCGCAAACTAACTGGCAGCTGTTCATATTTTGCAGCGATTCCTGCTTCCGACATAGATTCAATGGTATTGTCGATATTTTCCGAGCAATCCAGTGTTAACATCGTAAAACCAAGACGCAGCGCGTACTCGATGTCCTCTTCTTTCTTCAAATGGTCGCCGTCTGCGCCATACCCATCCTTATAGCCCTCTTGGAATACAGCATAAGCAGCCGCATCCAAAACATCCTCATAAGTTCGACCTGTTAGCGCGAGCTCACGAATACTTTGCTGCGCTAGGACAGGGCGAATGTCCTTGCCCCGAATCGTTTGAATATGTCCAGGGCTTGCAATCCCAAGTCGATCACCTAAACCCATTGTAGCTACTTGTGTACCAAATGCCTGTGGAACTGTATATGGAATAAATTGGTTAATCGTCAGACGATTTTCGTGTGATAAAGCAGCCACTTTGCCGCCGTCTACGTTATCCCCAATGAGCTGGTCGTAGAGTTCTCCCTCTCCTGCAGCGATAAGCTTCTTTCCTTCTGCTGTTTGCACCATTACAAGGGAAGTATTACCTACCAGCGTGTACGATGATGCATACACTTTCACATCCGGTGAAGAAAATGTAGTTATATTTCCTGATTTTATAGCTTCGATAAGCTGTTTCATTGTGAACATCCTCCCTTGTTATGCAAGCGTTTACTCATTTCTCATAGCTTAATCATATCGCAAGGTACGAAAATTTTCTCATCATCTCTTCTTATTTCCCGTAAAAACTATTCATATTTTTCACAAAATACATGCTATACTTCAAATAATCATAGAGAACCTAAGGAGTCTTACCTATGTCACGAACTGTCACCTTCGGCAATGAAGAAGAAGGCCCCTTTTATATCCAACATATTCATCGATCAGGTTCGTTCGAGAGGACTCAACACATGCATGACATGTACGAGCTTTACTATTTGTACGAAGGTGAGCGTATGTATTTCATTCGTGATCGCTCGTATCTCATTCTTCCGGGGGACCTTGTGCTTATAAATCGGCGTGAGCTTCATGCGACATCGGACTCGGGCAACTTAGGACATGCACGTGTTGTGATTAATTTTGATGATAGCTTTGTAGCAAAAAGCAAAGAGGATGCTCCATTTCTTCTTGATGCTTTCACGCATGCTTCACCCGTTCTACGACTGGATCTACCTACTCGGCGATTGGTCGAAGACATTCTTAGTAAATTGATTCATGAAGCGAAGGAGCCCCAGCTTGGGCAAACTTTCGCCTTGCGGCAATATTTAACTGAGCTGCTGCTATTCACAGCCCGCTTCGTCCTTTTGCATCCATCCACATCGCCCGAACACGTTTCCCCTCTGCACCGGAAAATTTCTACCATCGTGAGATTCATCAATACGCATTATCCTGAACCTCTCCGTCTGGAAGAGCTCGCTGAGCAATTCGAAATCAGCCCGGCTTATTTAAGCCGAATGTTCAAGGAAATTACCGGATTTTCACTGGTTGAATATGTGAATCTCGTTCGTGTGCAAGAAGCGCAGCGACTTCTGACAACAACGAAACTTAAAGTTATTTTGATCGCTGAGCAGGTAGGCTTCGGGTCACTTGTGCAGTTCGGACGTGTTTTCCGTCAAATGACCAAAACGACACCTCTTCGCTACCGGCAATCGGCGGTTACTTAAGTGGAAGTAACTAAGTCAACAAATAGTGCGTCATTGTCAAGCTATCCTCTCCACTCTTATAATGACTTCAAAGCAGCATAATGAGAGGATGATAACATTTCATGAAGTATAGGAACGTGGGTCGAAGTGGGTTAAAAGTGAGTGAAATTAGCTTGGGGAGCTGGCTTACCTACGGAACAGCAGCCGAACAAAAGGCAGCAGATGCATGCATCGCGCAAGCTTTCGAAAGTGGTATTAATTTCTTCGATACGGCCAATGCTTATAATCGTGGTGAAGGCGAGAAAGCGATGGGGGCGGCGCTGAAGCCTTATGAGAGATCAAGCTATGTGCTCTCGTCAAAGGTCTACTTCCCGATGGGAGAGGGTCCGAATGATCGAGGTTTATCCCGCAAGCACATCTTCGAACAGTGTGAAGCGAGCTTAAAACGATTAGGTGTCGAGTACATCGATTTGTACTTCTGCCATCGCTATGACATCCATACACCGCTGGAAGAGACGCTTCGCTCTTTGGACGACTTAGTTGCCCAAGGCAAAATTATGTACGCCGCTGTCAGTGAGTGGAACGGTGCTCAAATTACCGAAGCAGCTGGCATTGCCGAACGTTTGCGCCTACGACCGCTGATCTCTAATCAGCCGATTTACAATATGTTTGAGCGCTATATCGAACGGGAAGTATTGCCTGTTTCAGCGCAAAAAGGATTGGGTCAAGTCGTGTTCTCACCGCTTGCTCAAGGTATTTTAACCGGTAAATACAAGTTGGGACAGCCGATTCCGACTGAGAGTCGTGCCGCTAATGATTCTGTGAATAGCTTCATTAACAGCTATCTGAATGATCAGGTGCTTCAGGTTGTTCATGACCTGGAACAGGTTGCTCAGCAGCTCGATATCTCTCTCGCACAGCTTGCTCTAGCTTGGGTACTCCGTCAACCAGGCGTAAGCTCTGCACTCATCGGTGCGACTAGACCTGAACAGATCGAAGAGAATGTGAAAGCTGTTGATGTTGAGCTTGGAACCGAGACATTGGAACAAATCGAAGTCATCCTCAAACAAGCAGCCAATTTCTCACCTGCACGTTAAAAATAAAGGGACAGGGCCAATAATAGCCCTGTCCCTTCTTTATGAATTTATCCAATTAATCTCATCAAACCTTTGAATTCCAATTCCTCGAACTTGCTAATGACCTTCTCCCGCTCCATCGACCATCCGCATTCCTCAAGCGCACAAGCGACAGGTGCATCCAAGCGAATCGTAGCCAAATCACGTGATAAATGCAGCATGTCGATCTCCGCCTCAATTTTAGCGCGAACACCTTTGGGAAGTGCCGCTAAATTTTCCAAAATCCCGGCAATATCCTGATATTCTATGAGCAGCTTGGTCGCTGTTTTTTCACCAATTCCTTTAACTCCAGGATAGTTATCCGCCGTATCTCCGGTTAAACCCTTCAGATCAATAATTTGAGCAGGAGTTAGACTTTTCTCTTCCATCAAGGTCTCCAGCGTATACACCATATAGTTGGATTGACCTTTTTTCATAATAATAACTTCCGTATTCTCATTTACAAGCTGAAGCATATCGTGATCGCCTGTGAGAATCTGCACTTTCGTAGATGGACTATATGTACTTGCCAATGTGCCTATGCAATCATCCGCCTCGTATCCGACTACACCTACGTTTGGAATGTTGAAGCTAGCTGTTACTTCCTTCACTAAATCAAACTGAGGGAGCAGCTTCCGGAGCAGGTCCGCGATTCGCTTTGTAATTATCAAATTTCTCCGTACGAAACGTCTTACTTCCCATATCCCAGCAGCAAACAACATGTGTAGGCTTGAACGTCTGAATCGCATCTAGCAAATATTTGAGAAAACCATAAACCCCGTTAACCGGCGTGCCGGCGCTTGTTCTCATAATGTAACCACCGGAAGAAGTGGCGTAATAACCACGAAATAATAAAGCCATGCCATCGACCAGCAGCACAGATTCAGATGATGTTTCAGACAAAATAATCGCTCCTATTCTATAAATCATAACGTATAAGTTCTACCTGTAGTATAGCATGGGAACGGTTGTTCAGGACACAAAAAACCGCCACTGGTAAAAGCTACTAGTGACGGTAGATGGTTAATAATGCATGTATTCAATTTTGCGGCTTGTAGGCTACTTGAAATCTTGAGCTACAATTCGCCGCCTTATTATTTGTGTCCTATTTTTGAGTAATAACAGTAACTGTTTTGGCAGCTTTATCAAAAGTTACCTTGGCACCAAACGCCTCGCTTACGAATCTTACCGGAACCATGGTGCTATTGTAGTTCGATGGATTTCTAACAATTTGGACGGGGACCTCAAGCGATTTTTCAACCCCGTTGATTAGAACCTTTGTGGATCCCAAGGTTAGTTTAAGCTGTATGTTCCCCTTCTTTGCCGTTACAGATTTTTTGCTGTCGTCCCACGTAACGTTGGCTCCAAACTTTTCAAAGATATCTCCTAGCGGTACTAACGTATTGCCGTCTTTGATGACAGGGGCCTGGACAAAGGTTTGTTGGGCATTATCCATTAATACTTTCACTTCCGGAACACCGGTCACCATAGCAATACTATCATTTACTTGCTCTGAACGTAGCGGGAGATAGATCGCCTGTTTGAGAATCAACTGCTGTCCTTCCTTACTCAAGATAAACTTCAAAAACTCATTAAGCACCGGATCCAATTCCTTACCTGGCTGCTTATTGGCATTAAAGTAAATAAGGCGGCTTAACGGATATTTGCTACTTGCCACATTCTCGTAAGTCGGAGAAAAGAAGGGTCCACTTTCCGTTTCTCCGAGTGCAATCATTTTCACGCCTCTGTCGATGTAAGCAAGGCCTGAATATCCAAGACCATAAGGATCATCCGCAACCCGGCCAGCCGCCAGGGAAAACTAGCTTGTCAAATGTGATGCTTTCATTCCATTCGCCCCGCTGCCCGTCACGGCTCAAAACTCTTTGACGAATGAACTCCTCGAAACCGTTCCAAGGCTTTATCCCGTAGAGATGTATGGGTTTATCCGCCCAGTCCCCGGTTGCTCCGAGATCTCCCCATGTTTTGGCAGCCGTTCCTCCTCGATAATTGGTGGACGAGTACAGCGCATCAATCTGGTCAAACGTTAGCTTCTCAATCGGATTATCTTTGTTCACATAGAATCCCATCGAATCGAGAAACCCAAAGTGACGGTAGGAGGCTCCGGAGATGGGTACGCTCAGAGGATCATATCCATACTTCCCCTTGAAACCTGTGACATCCTCAGGCTTTAGCTCCCGAGATACGAAGACGAATTGGACAGTTTCCTTAAGCAGCTCTTGTGCCCCAAGACTGCCCGCATAGGGAGGTACGATTTCTATGTTCACTTTCGGATAGTACTTCTTAAATTCGTCGATCCAGAGATTAACTTGCCCGGGTAAAACGTCGGAAGAAGCGCCCTTAAAGCTGCCGGAGAGCTCGACATCCTTACGCGGCTTATAAGATGGCAGCTCCGGATCAAGCGATGGCTGCAAAATTTCCGGCGTAGGCAGCGGACGGCCGTTCTTTTTATTAAAAGCGTCTTGTTCCTCCGTCTGCTTTACGTTTGTTGGAAGAGTTGGGATCGCCCATTCAGCCATGCCCGAATCAGCCGCTTTGGCACTATGGCCGTAACCGCCTACTAGAAAAGTGGATGCAACAGAAAAAATTGTCAATCCTTTTAGCAGTTTCTTCATTTTTTAACCCCTTTCGCTTATGTGCTTGTGTGCTTACATGCAAATTCTAACGCAGCTGAATACGCTTTCAAATGCATATTTTTGTCCTTTTCTTTTCTGTTTTTGCACGAAGCATATAAGATGGGGTCATTTTCTATTTTTGTACTCAATGGGCGTTTTACCGGTAACCTTCTTAAAAATTCGGCTGAAATGCGTCTGATTCGGGTAACCTACTGTCTCGCCGACCTCATAAATTTTCATACCACTGTACAACATTTGTTTGGCTTTCTCTATTCGGATACGAGTCACATAGTCACTAAAATTTTCCCCCGTTTCTTTTACAAACACTTTACTTAGATAGCTTTCGCTGACCCCCACCTGTTGACTGACCAAAGAAAGCGAAATTGGTGCCGCATAATGGCGTTCAATCAATTTTTTAGCTTTATCGATCAACCTGGGCATACTTTCCGCCGCTTTTTTACCGTGATCCAAAACCTCACAAGTTTTCGTGACCACCTCCAAAAGCCAATCATGGATTTGGGGCATCCACTCCAACTGTTCCAGTTGCTCATACGGGGACTGAGCAAGATCCAATATATCCGTCCAAGCAAAGCCTTTAGCGTGAATTAACATACTTAATTCTCTTAGAAACGATTTGTACTGCTGATCTATGCCATCGATCTGAACGACCCCGAGGGATTTAATTTGTTGAATCCATTTGTGGAATTCCGCCTTCCAATCTGGTGCCCCCATTTCAAGTTTATATAGAAGTTCTCCCGTGCTGCATGGAGGCGGAACTGCCGTGTTTTGAGCCTTGTATGAATGATCCTCCGGGAAATAAACGTGTCCGAGTCCGTTATAAAAACGAAGGCAGGCCAGCTGCTTTCCAGTACGATATTGCTCAAACCATTGCGTCCACCCCGCACAAGGAAGTGATACGCCTATACTAACGGATATATTCAAATACTGTTTGAGATGATTGCTGACCTTATTCACCGTTTCGATCATTCGGTGCCTCGCATGCTGCACGCCTTCGTTTCCCGGATAAACCACCAAGATGGCAAATTCGGCCTTATTGAGGGAAATAATGACGGACTCCGTATAGTTGGCCTCCAATACTTGCATGATCGTGACTGAAATATACCTCAGTTTCTGGGAGTCGAGATCTTTCGATTCTTCAGAGAACGTTTTATCAACCAATAAGCTTATCACAACCTGGCGTGTTTGAAACGAAGCTGAGCGCCACTCCGTGATCATATTTACTTGTTCATCAGGCAAACCTTCATATACCGTTTGATTTTGCAGTGCCAGTAAAAAGGCTTGTTCCTTCATACGTTTATGTTGAATTCGCGAATCTCGAAGCTGCTGCTCTGTTTCTTCCATGTGTTCTTTCCGATGGGCAACCGCCTTCGCAATAATAGGTGCGGCATACGCCTCCTCCAAATCCTCTTTTACGATATAGTCGCTTGCACCCAATAAAAAGGCCTTCCGAACATAGCTATAATCCGAATACGCGCTGAGCACGATCACCGTCGGTTTATGCTTCACTTCATATTCCTCCAGCTGCTCTAAAAAACCGATTCCACCCACGATCGGCATCTGAACATCCAGAATCACGATATCTACAGGATATCGCTCCATATATCGTAAAGCTTCTAACCCATTGGATACTTCCGCTGCAATCTCACAATCATAGTCCTCCCAGGAAATGATTTCCCGTATCGCTATTCGAAACAACGGCTCGTCATCCGCTATTAATACTCGTAACATACTAATCGCCTCCTGAAGTCAGGTGCAAAGGTGCCATTAATAAAGGTAAATAGAGCTTTACCTTTGTTCCCGCGCCAGATATGCTAGAAATTTTAAGTCCATACTCAGAACCATAATTCAATTGAATTCGTTGATGCACGTTTTGCAGCCCTATTCCGTTGAAACTCTCTTTCTTAGGGAATTGGGGTTCTATGGCTACGAGCTCCTCCTCGGACATGCCGACTCCGTTATCCTGAATGCAAAAGCATATGAGCTTTTCGTTGATATAGGCCCCTGTAATGCTAAGTTTCCCTCTTCCTTCTACACGATGGAGGCCGTGTATGACCGCATTTTCAATAACTGGTTGAAGCAGCAGCTTCAGGATATGCAGTCTTTTTAAACACTCCTCTACTTGAATCTCAACGTCGAAGCTATCACCGTACCGAACCTTCATAATATTCAAATAATGCCCCAACAGTCCGATTTCTTCTTCGATTGTGATGTAGGCTCCTCCACGATTGAATGTAAAAGAGAGCAGTTTCGTCAGCGACTCTGTCATTTTATGAATATGCTGCGACTTGGACATGACCGCCATCAGCTTGATTGTATTTAATGTATTTAATAGAAAATGAGAATTAATTTGCGATTGAAGCGCTGTAATTTCCGCATGCTTTTTCTGTCTTTCTTTCTCTTCAACCTCTAAAATTAACTCTTTCATTCGCAGCACCATCTGATTGAATGTTTTGGTCAATAAAAATATTTCCAAAGGGCCGCGTTCTCCCATCTGTACATTGAGATTTCCGGTTTTCATTATACTCATTTGCTTCACCAGAGAGAGAATCGGCTTCACAATGCGGTGTACGATAACAATCGAGAGTAAAATAAAAATAATAATTCCAACAGTGCCGATTACAATTGTTTGTTCGTAGACGCCTTTTACCTTTTTGATAAAGCGTTCATAAGGGATAATACGTATATACTTCCACCCTATTTTCGAGGTCAAATATACGACGAACGACTCTTGATGGTTGATCTCAGCGACATAATAACCCGATTCCTTCTTTATTGCCTCCAATAAGTACGGATCTTCAAAAAATCCATGATCATTCTGAATATCATTTCCAGACACCACAAAGGAAGCGTTTTCATTCAAAACAAGCAATTCACCTGACTTCGCTACCTGAGATGCTAAATGCTGTTGCAGTGTTTTGTCCGCAAAAACGAACAAGATCAAATCAATACCATCAAGTAGCGGGTTGTCTCCTCCTGGGGAAATCGCAGCTATGACGGAGGTTCCCAGACCTTCAGCCTTAATTCCCTGATCTTGAGCGCCAAATATATGCACTTTATTTTTGGAGTCTAATGCCTGCTTATACCAGGAACTTTCTCGAATTTCTTTCTCATTTAAGCCGAGATTCTGATGATCGTAATAAGCTCCTTCATTTTTGTAAAAAAAGAGTACCGAAACTGAATCAGGGGCATAGTGGTGAAAATAACTTGCCAACTGCTGGTCAAGTTTTTGTGTATAGTCACTGTTTTGCGAAGAGTTTCCACTCGCTTGAATGCGTGAGATATTGTCACGAACTTCATGATTTTCAAGGAACGAGGCTATCGTCTTCTTGATTCGAACTGCTTCATTGTCTACGGAAGAGGAAACGAGTTCAAGCGTCGTCGTAGCCCGTGAAGTAATCGTTTCCATTAAAATGGAATGATACAATGTCGCTGAAATGAAGGTTATTAGAAAAATAGGCAGCAAAATCATAAGGAAAAAGGAAATATACATAATTTTGGCTATGCCCCATCGACGAAATCGGAAATGATCGGCCAGTTTGTATAACAAATTCGCTCCCCCGATCTTTGATACGGTAGTTATTCATCTGAAAGTTATAACCTTACATCTACTTAATTTCTTCTTCAAGTAAGTGATTCCTTTATTCTAGAGCAATCACTCCCCAAATCGGTCCAAGGATAACTGACTTCAACAGCAAAAAACCGCCACTGGTAAAAGCTACTAGTGACGGTAGTTGGTTAAAAAATTCATGTATTACGCGTTACGGCTCGTATGCCATTTAATTTCTTGAATAAATTCCGTCACGGATTCTTGCAGTCGTTCTGCAATGTCATCGTCCAGTATGGCTTGTCCTTGATCCCCCCACGTCACTTGCTTATCAAGTACATAAACACCTTGCAGAATATTCTGCGCGCCTAATGCAGATAGCACTGGTTTCAAAGCGTAATCTATCGCGAGCAAGTGAGATATCGTCCCTCCGACGGCTAACGGAAGCACGACTTTGCGATCGAGGCCCTTTTGCGGGAGCAGGTCGAGGAAAGCTTTTAACACACCTGTGTAAGAGGCTTTATAGACCGGCGTAGCGACGAATACGGCATCTGCCTCAGCAACATGCGCATTTGCTTTCACAATAGCTTCGCTGTCAAATTTGGCGTATAACAAATCCTCTGCCGGGATGTCACGTACTTTAATCCATTCCACTTCCAAGCCCGCTTTCAATAGTTCACTTTTTGCCACCTCGATAACGCCATGCAAACGGGATGTAGGTGTTGGACTTCCTGAAATAATAACCACTTTAGCCATGTGATTCACTCTCCATTAGGGTTTGGATGAAAAAAAGACAAACGTCAATACTTTTTGCTTAAAAGAAATTCCAACCCGGCAGCCACCGGAGGAAGAAGGAATACTTAGATGGAATGATCATCCCCGAAAGAATCGGATAGAAGAGAACAAACAGAACGAATACGGCAATTAAATATCCGTAGACCCATCTTTTCTTATGTATTGGTCCTTCTTCTAAATACTCTTTGATGTAATAGGTTAAGATCAGCACAAGGAATGGAACCATTGCGAAATAGTGATAAATGAATGTCAGCCTTGGTACTAAAATCCACGGTAAATACTGCGAGCAGTAAGCGATTAGCAGCATCCGCAGCCGCTTATCTTTACGTGTAACTGCCACATAAAACGAAAGGATAACGGCAATGAAGCCCGGCCACCATACTAGCGGATTCCCGAAGGAGACGATGCTCGAAAGCATGCCCTGCGGCATGAGCTTGGCTTGATAATACCATATCGGACGGAGCATCATCGGCCACTCCCACCAAGGGGAAGAGAAAGGATGCGTTGCGACCAAATCTTTATGATATTTGTACATGTGCACTTGATAGGTGACCACATCCTTCAGATTGTGCCCCGTTCCGGGAACCATCATGAACGGAATATAGGATAACGTATAAACACCTAGCGGAATGATGATAAAGGTGAGTACGCACCACAACAAAGTAAGCAGCGTGTTTCGTATGAAAAGCTTCTCTACAAGCTGTAGACGGGTGTGCTCCGGTTCTGAAAGTGGAGGCTCAATTTCCGCCTTTCGCAGCAAATTTCGTGCGAATCGGTATTCGCCGAACCGCTCTAATAAGGATAAGAGCAGCAGCACAGCAAGCCCTGCTCCGCCATAGATAACAATCCACTTGGATGCAGCTCCAATGCCGAAGAAAAGACCGGATAGCCCTAAAGGGATTAACGTGGTCCAAAGCTTTTCCCTGTAAAAGCTAAGCGTTGTGTAACGATACATGAAATAGAACATCAGCATGATGAAGAATACGCCGTAAACATCTATCGTCGCGATGCGCGTCTGCGCAAAGTGCATGAAATCAAAGGTAAGCAGAAAAGCAGCGATAAAGGCATATTCTGAACGGCCGAACATTCGCTTAGCGAACACATACATGATTGGAATCATGCCAACACCGAACAGTGTTCCGATGATTCTCCAGCCAAACGGATTCAAGCCAAACACATAAATGCCAATCGACATTAGTACTTTACCAAGCGGTGGATGCGTGCTTTCATACGGCTCTATTTGATGAAGATGCTCATAGGCGGTTCTTGCGTGGTAGATCTCATCAAAATACGACCCGTTCATATACGTAGGCGTATACGGTACTGTGGCAGGTTCATCGAACAAATTAGCTGTCGTTCCTTCGTCAGCCGCGTTTACATCTTGTTCCGATAGCTTAGCAATCGGCAAGATAGCCGTGCTGCCATCTCCGAAAATACCAATTTCATGAAGATGAAGCGCCGCTCCTTCCTGCGCATCCATGACCATTTTAACGTAACGCGCATCTTTCTTAGGCTCGACTGTGTTCCATGTGAATACCTTGGTGTGGTCGGATTTTACCGATATTTGATCCTGCCACTGTGTACCATCCTGTGAAAACCAGAACGAATAAGCCCCTTCACCTACACCTGCAAAGGTGTTAATTCTCGTAATATTGTGCGAGCTGCCAAGGTCCGCAATGACCGTTTCTCCTGCGCTTGTTGGCTTCCAGAACGTTGTGGGAGCCTTATGCCCACCTAGATGAAATAAAGCAATTATCGTGTAAACCAACACTAAAGCGCCAAGATAAAGCGCATCCTTTTTGGTGAAAAAACGTCCCTTTGTGCTTCTTTCTACCTCATCCCTACTTGGTTTGAAAATCGCCTTCCACCGTTCGGACTCTGTATGAATTTCTGCGTCAATTTCTTGCTCGGTTGGCAGCGGAACTGGCTCCTCCACCTTCTGTTCTTGTTGTGATTCCACGAAAAGCCTCCATCCCAATAAACATGCATAGGCAAACATCATAACATTAATGGCCGAAACGACCAACATCAGAGGATCATATCTCGGAATGTGATAATCCTGATGAAAACTGCGCAACAGCACATCGGCAATATTAATAAAATGAGTGATGCTAAAACCAATAAAGAGCCATAGAATTCGGCGATCCTTTATGTAAATGAAGCTGGTTAGCGCCAGCAATAATCCGTAGTGCAAATAACGCTCGTGCATTTTGGTCATACATATGAATACGGCCGTGATAAATAAGAAAGCCGCATACAATAAGGCGCCACGCTGATCTTTGCTGCGAATATATAAATAGCAAACATAAACGATGGAGAGCGCCATAAGCACCCATCCAATCCATTGATAAGAGATGTGCAGGAACTTGCTATTCATATCGATAAAATTGCCGCCCAAGAGGGCCATAAGATTGAATGCGTTCAAAGAGGCGTATGGATAGGAAGCTAAGGTGCCTGAGTATAGTCCGATCAACCAGCCATACCCTCTGCCAACGGCAAAAGGGAGTGAAATCACGGCCATCGTTGCAGCTCCGCTAAGAACACTGAGCAACAATACCATCATGCTCCGCTTTCGTATTACGTCGATAAGTAGAAAAATACCGAAAAGAAGGGCTTGCGGCTTAAGAAGAAGGGCCAACGCTATAAAAACCGCGGCTTGTGGGAGCTTCCCCCGCTGTTGCAGCAACAAAGTTGCAAGAATAAATAACATAAAAAAAGAGTCAACCTGTCCCCATATTGCGGAGTTCGACCAAATCGCTGGATTGAAGGCAAACAAAGCAGCAATTAGAATAGCTTGTATCCACGTCCGTGCCCCGCCCTGGCGGCTAATCGCTAGCTGAAATAAGAGGTATGCTGTGACTATATCAGCCAGAATGGCAGGAAGCTTCAGAATGACCAGTGACCCTGCGCTTTCCCAGGGAATTGACAGTTTGTGGTGCAGTAAACCAACGAGGTATAGGACATACATATACCCAGGAGGATAATCGAGAAAGTAATCTTTGGCGTTCGTGTACAATCCGGATAAGCCTACCGTATATGCGCGATCCGACCACGCTAGGAACGTTCGTACGTCAGTATCATAGCCCATCCAAAGAGGTGCTAGAAATAATCTTAGTAATAACGCGGTTAATAGCAGTAAACCCAGAAGAAAGAATTTATGGGGAGCCCCCCACAATTGCTTGAACCAGCTTACCATGTCACAGCTCCTTAGATTTAGACTACTACCATTATACCTGTCCACTCTCTTGCAGAAAAGGAAAAAAGCACCGACCGGATAGGTCAGTGCTTGGGTTCAAGCTTTTCGATGCGCTCGCAAATTTCATGCAGCCAATCATAGTCTCCGGTTAGCGAAGCACAGAGCGATAAATTTTCCAGTTTCAAACGGTGCCATACATATGTCGCGTTAGCTTCCATACACAGCAGTAATTCATCTTGCTCTGCTCGTGTTAACTCTCGCGCTCTGCGTAATGTCCATAACTCCGCCATACGTTGATGAACGGCCAACATGGTCTGGGATACCCTCCTGCTAGTTGAGTAGCTACATTATGCAGTATGGTCAAAAATGGGAAGACTGAAACAATATGTGCAGCATTTTGATCATCTGGTCTAACTTCGGAAAAGCAATGTTGGCGGCATTGTTGATTAGCACTTGACGATTGGATCTTTATGCCGATTGCCTATCTTTCCATTACGGATGAACCCAAACGTTGCCAGCAGTTTGTTCTTTCCTTTAGTGGGAAGTTCATTGCGATGGATGTGCCTAAAAATTTGACCTGGCTTGAAACTGAAACGATCCGTTACGCGAGACAGATACCTCGTCCATTTACGCCATCAGAGTTGTCTTCCCATTTACGAATTACAGACCAGCATGCGAGGCGGATTCTTCACAAGTTAGTTGAGTACCAACTTCTGTTTGTAGCCAGCGGTAGGCAACGTTATCGTTCTTACGCCTTACGAACTCAATAATTCTAATTTGATCAAAGAGCATAGATCTGGAGTTGTTACGAATTCAAGATGCGCTATTTTAAGCAAAAGATTAGCATTCAGCCTATACTCTACTCCATAACGTCACTGGTGTTCGTTAAATCAATCGAGAAGGTGTATTCTCATGTATAAGTACAATACGGTTCGTTAGCAATGACATTACAAGTGGGGCTGACGAAGAAAACTCGACGTAGACAGATCGGAGTAGCACATTTCCAATGAACACAAAAAGACACCAAAAATGGTGTCTTTTTGTGTTCACGATGAGAGCATCAATTCCTGCCGCAAGCAACCTCTACTGAATGGTTGTGCCTTGATATGGGAATTGCGTTGAATAATTAGAAAACTGTTGAAAGGCTTGATCCAGTTTCGTTTGTTCTTCGGCCTCTAATTTGTAGTGCCCTTTTCTGAACATCATTTCAAATAGTTCATATTGACATTGATGTGTCTCGTTCAAAATCGTCATAATATCCTGGTGTAGGGAAGTGTGACTTGCTTCTCTGGCAGATACGTTAAAGCTATCCGTTAAGTATTTTTCCGTCGCCAAAATATCGTTTACCCGGTCACGATCATTCAATTCGGGACCTTTGACTTGCGGCTCATTGGCAGGTTTAGGATTCTTGATGACTTGTGGATTCTGATTCATATACGATCCTCCTTCATTGTTGTGTTTGAGGAACTTTTTTCATTTCCTCTGTATTATTGTTTTGCAGGTGTTTCAATAAGAGCATGTAATGTTTTTGATGCATTTGACCGGCCTTATCAATCAATTGTCTAATTTCTGAATCCGAGCATTCCTGTGCAAAATGGCGGCATTTTTTCATGGCTAAGAGCTCCCACGATAATTGGTCCTTTAAATACTGAGAGTCCTTGGTTGTAATTACCTGAGGTGGTACCTGCATAATGGCGTTTTGTTGTTGTTCTTGTTGAGTTTGCATGTTGTCTCCTTTGTTTTTTTGAGAATACGTATAGCATGCACATATTAATAAATTTTTATGACAAAGTTTGGATAATCAGGAACAGCCCTCTTCCAGTTCAAATTTAAAATCACTCTCGTGTAAACAGGCACAGTCAGCTTCTTTCCGTTCATTTCCCAACCTTTTTAGGTGAACAGTTTCACGCGGGAACCCTTGGATTTTGACCACTTTGTGGCTGAAAGCAATGTTGTGTTTTGTACAACATTATTCAACTAATCATCTCTGTCCAGGGAGAATGTTGCAGGAAATACAACAATTCCCCAAAAATGGGAAAAAGTCAGTCACATTTGCATTCATTCTCCCCCCAAGCCCCTTAAACAAAAAAAAGACAAATGAGATCAAATCTCTCATTTGTCTAATGTTTTATGAAGCAGACGAAGCTACATCATCCTCATTTGCACTTCCGCTATCCGTGCCTTCAAGGAAGAATTGAACAAGCTTTACATGCTTTTTCAGCGATTTCTCGTGGATGAGATTGATCTTACCGTTATCCAACGCGCCAAATACGTAAATCAATTCCTCATTGTCATGAGACCAATCGAAGCCATCCAGAATCTGCAAGGCATTCGTCCATTCCTCGTTATACTCCCCGTTCGGGAATAAGAAGCGATTAGCATACAGCGCGATACTTTCTTGAATCACACGATTGGCAGATGTATACTGCGCCAAGCCTGGTTGCTCTGGCATCATCGGCAGGAGCGTATTAAAAAATTGGTGCAAAATTTCTACATACGTCGATGGATCGTGGCGAATTTTACGCTGAAGCTCATAAGATGGCTGCATTCTGCCTGAAAAGAGCATCGTCGCCGTCGCATATAACCAGCTGAAGCAAGTAAAGTTCCGATTGAACGAAGTCAAGTTGTTGCGACGCTCAACACCGGCTGCTTTGAGATACACATTATGATCGACAACTTGTTGAATAACCAGATTTAACGGGTCAATGGAATCGAAGGAATGACCAAGCTCTTTACTCACCAGCTGGACTTTAGAGTTAATGTCGCCGAACAACTGCTGCTCTTCTTCCTCGGTTAAGCCAATATAGATTTGTACAGCAAGCTGTGTTTCCATCAAATCTAGACGTCTTCCCTCAAGCTGATTAATGGTACCTTCTGTTTCCTCAACCTCTTGCTTAATTTCAGCATCCTCTGGGAACTTCCGTTGTTTGATCTTTAGAACCACTAATTTTTTCTCATAACGTCTAACTTCCTTTTGCATCTGATCATTCACATAGCCAAGCGCTAAGATACGATGCTGACCGTCCAAAATAGACAGCTTAGATCCATGCTTCAGAAGGAATTCCTTCTCGCCCTTGGACAGCTGATTCACTTCACGCAATGACAGCGTAACCGGTCCGAAGAACACATGATCGAGCTCCCGCTCTTGCAAATAGGTGGAGATTTTGCGTCTTTGCATGTTGCTCAGCTTACGCTGCACCATAGGGTCAATCATCGTATAATTCAACAGATCCTGAACGCGTAAAGCTACGGTTGAAAGTCCGAACTTATCGCAAAAAGGATGAATGGTCATCTTAAGGCGTAATCCTTCCATTAGCTCACGTCCTCCTTGGAATTATAAGAATCGGCATCGCTGATGAGAAATGCATTCTGATCTTGATAAAAGTTTTTGATATGGTTGTAGGCTTTCATAATGCGAGTCCGTCTCGGCAACCGATCCTTCTCTTCACCCGCGTAAATGTTATTCCAATTCACATGCGGAAGTATTTTCAACACGTGCTCAAGTGCATAGCGATTAAATTTACCTGGTTTCGTAGCTTCTTCATGCACAAACATGGCTAGTGCAATTTGGATATTCTCCGACCATACGATTTCACCCTTAGCTGGTTCGGGCAAGTAATTCAACAAGCCGTTGAAATAGGTTCCCGCCAAGGATACCAGATCTTGCAGCTCTTTATCCTCATATTGATAGCCATTATTACGCGCTGCTGATTTCATTCTGCCTTCAAACAAAGCAATCAATATTTCGATCAGCAAGTGGTAGGAGAACAAATACTCAGGGGACTTGCCGCGTTCAGAGAACATATCTACGGTCAGCTTCTGCATAGCTGGCGCTTTGGCTGCAAGCTCCGACGCAGCAACGTGATAGAATCTGCGCTGATCGCGAAGTACCGCCAGGTTGCCACCTAGCTTACGCGGAAGTTTATTAATGTCGGAGAACAATTGACGTTCTTGACGAGCATTAATGTCCAAATAGGTCATGGTTGAGATAGGGAACGCGTACAAACGGCGCAGTTTCTCTGTGATCTCTTCCATCTTGTCGTACTCACGACGATCCTTGGCACGAGCCATTTGACTTTGTAACGTCTCCATTATGCGCTGGAAAGCGGCCAAACGATGCTGACCATCCACGACATACAATTTCTCAATAGGCTGCAAACGAAGCGCTTGTTGATCTTCGTCATAGTGACCTGCACCTCTTGCCGAGAAAATGATTCCCGGGAAATAAATAGGTTGGCGATCTTCTAAATACAAATTAACGTAATCAATTAGTTTAGAAAGATTACGCGGAATAATCGCACGTTGAACTTCTAAATCAACTTCATAGATTGAAAATAGTTTGCTCATAGGCAGTGTAGCTGCAATTGTCGCTTGCCCAAATGTTTGCCCCAGAATTCCGGGAATTTCTACGAACGATGAAGGCTTCTGGTCAGCTAAAAGCTCCGATAATGAGGAAATGGCATCCATATGCTTACCCCTTTCAACAAATAAGTTTTATTTCATTACGTAAACATCTATATGTCTCTCATTCTCCTATTTTTACCAATATCTCTAATTTTCATTCTAACGTGCGAAGCCAATCTCCTATTCGCTTTGCCGCCTCAAGTAATCGACCCTCTTCTTGTACCAATGCAATTCGCACAAAGCCTTCTCCCTCGGCCCCGAAAGCGTCTCCAGGAATAACGACAACACCAGCATGATATAACATTTCCCGGGAAATTTGTCGAGATGTCCATCCTTTTGGAATTGGAGCCCATATAAACATTGTTGCCTTGGGTGGTGGTATGATCCAACCCGCTTCCGCTAGCGCCGAGATAAACACATTTCGTCTTCTTTCATACACATGGGCAACAGAGTGATTATGCGCCATGTCTTCCTCTAATGCTGCAATTCCAGCCGCTTGAATGGCACTGAATACACCGTAATCGATATTGGATTTCAGCGTTTTTAGAGCATTCACGGCGCCTGCATTTCCGGTTAGGAAAGCGATTCGACAACCAGCCATATTAAAACTTTTTGACAGTGAATGAAACTCGACAGCAACCTCCTTAGCGCCTTCTATCTCCAAAATGCTTATTGGCCGGTAACCGTCAAAAGCCATTTCGGAGTAGGCAAGATCGTGTACGACAAGCAAGTCGTGCTTCTTGGCATAGGTAATCAAATGCTCAAAGAAAGCGCGATCTGCAACAGCAGACAATGGATTGCTTGGATAGTTAAGCAGGATGAATTTAGCCTTAGCAGCCACGTCTACTGGAATGTCCTCTAATTGGGGTAAAAAGTTGTGTTCTGCGCGCAGCGGCAGCAAGTAAGGTTCGACTCCCGCAAGCACGAGACTTGCCGAATATATGGGGTAACCTGGATCAGGGACAATGGCCATGTCCCCAGGATCACAGAGTGAAAGCGCTAAGTGAGCAAGACCATCTTGTGAGCCCATCAGAGTCAATATTTCACTTTCCGGACTCAGCTCCACACCGAATCGATAGCGGTACCATCGGGCAACCGCTTCTCGAAACGCTAAACTTCCTTCAGATGTAGGATAACCGTAATGCGCAGGGTTGCGAACGGCCTCTGTTATCGCTTCAATAATTCGATCAGAAGGAGGTAGATCAGGACTTCCTATACCTAAATCTATGACGTCTACCCCTTGGTTCATAACCTCTCTCTTCCAATCTGCTACTTCTGAAAAAATAGCCGATCCTAGTTGACTAAGTCGCTTTGATCCTGTAATTTTCATGGTTCATATCCTCTTTATAATGAATTCACTTCATATCATTAATTAATAGGGCGAGTGTACCTCATCAGCCGATAATTCCAACTTGATGAACAAGTCTAATCATATAAAGCAAAAACAATACGAGCGCAAGATAAGCAATTCCGAATTTCCAACGAGTTTTCGCAGGGACTTCATAATAAAGCTCCTGTATCCCTAGAGGTGTATAATCCACTTTTACTTGCAACCCTAAATAAAACCCCGTCTCTTTCTGCATACGTTCCACTTTGGTTAATTGAACCCTTTTAATAATGGATTGCTGAGGCAATAACGCATGACCCTCGAATCCGATCCCCTGCCAATACAACACAATAGTTTGTCTACTCTCCCCAGGGCCCTGTAAATCCGAATAAGTCGTATATTCAAGATCTCGTGTATGATTTTCGCCTGGAATGATATATCCCTGTTGGAGCAGATGATCAGCCCTAAAATCGAACCGAGTCGAAACCGAAAGAATCTCTTCTCGATTTCTGTATTTCACGAATTTTTTATACAAGTCCCAAGCAAACATAGCCCATATGACAAAGAAAATAAGTTGACTTACACGGCTATTTATATAGTAAATAAATACCAAACCGCCGATTAAACCCAGAATCCATAGCCAACGAGTTACTGCTGTAGAAATTCGCCCTCCATCTAGTGGATGAATGGGGAGTAAATTAATTAAATTTAAATAGAATGCAGCGTAGGCAACCGAGACAATGACAGGAGAATTGATATATACGCCCAAACCAAAAGCGGCAACGCCACCAACAGTCCCCAGAATAGGACCACCTATGCCAATAAACGCTTCTGTTGCAGCATCGGAAGGATTCTTTTTCATTGTAATCAGTGCTCCAAGAAAAGGAATAAATACGGGAGCTGACACGGGAAGCCCCTTTATCTTGGCAGCGAAAACATGACCTAACTCATGGATGAGAATCATCAGAACAATGCCAATTGCAAAGGGCAGCGGAGCCAGATAGGCATAGGCCCAAACTGTAATGAACATCGAAATGATGGCTCCGCCAACCTTACCAAGCTTTAGTAAGCCTAAGAGCAGCTTTCCTTGTGATAATAGAACGGCTATGAAACCTCCAATGGCTAGCGGTGACTTTTTACCTGCTGGTTTCTTCTTCTCTTCCAACCTATGATCACCCCTTCGCCCATACTTCATCATACTCTGCTTCCTTGAAGCCAACAGTTACTTTATGGCCATCGGTTACGATCGGACGCTTAATCAACCTGCCGTTTGAGGCGAGCAATTCGAGCATTTGCTCTTGCGACATGCTGGAAAGCTTGTCTTTCAGACTCATCTCTTTATATACTTCTCCGGAAGTATTAAAAAACTTTTTAATTTCCAGACCGCTATCACTAAGCAGCTTAGCCAATTCCTTGGCAGAAGGCGGCGTTTCGAATAAAGGGACACTTTCTGTAATATCTACATGATGATTCTTCAGCCACTTTACGGCACTACGGCATGTCCCGCATTTATCGTAACAAAATATTTTTACTCCCATGATGTTTAAAGCTCCTTTAAGTCTAAGTTGAAATGAAACGAACTACTTAAAATTCTGAGCTAATTGATACGGAAAGTCAAGTTATAACAAAGAAAAACCATCCTAAAAAGAGATGGTTTCTGTTTAATTACTTACTTTCCTGCAGCCATGCTTGCAAAACAGTTAAATCCGCAGGCAGAGGAGCATGAAACTCCGTCCATTCCCTTGTTCCTGGATGCACAAAGCCCAGTTTATACGCGTGCAAAGCCTGACGACCCAGTCGTTCACTGGCTTCTGCTGCTGATAAACTCTGCTCAAACTCAGGAAGTGTGTACATTTTATCTCCAAGCAGCGGATGACCCAAATACCGCATGTGCACACGGATTTGATGTGTTCGACCGGTTTCAAGCCATATCCGAACTAAAGCGGCATGCGCAAATTGTTCCACGACCTCATAATGAGTTACGGCCGAATATCCGTCAGCGGTAACGATGCGAATATGCGGCTGTTCAGGATCGCGATCAATAGGTTCATTGATCGTTCCGCTTTGCGCTGTGACGACTCCCCACACAAAGGCTAGGTATTCTTTTTTCACCTGATGCTGAATCATCTGCTCAGATATTTGCTGGTGCACATAGGGTGTCTTTGCGATTGCCAATACACCTGAGGTTTCTTGGTCAAGCCTATGAATGGGGCGGAAACGGCACGTAATGCCCGCTTGCTGCCAATAATACACAACGCCATTGGCGATTGTGTTCAAATAATGCCCATGCGTCGGATGTACGATGATACCCGCATCTTTGGCTAATATCAACAGATGCTCATCTTCATGCAGAATGTGCAGTGGAAGATCCTGCGGTAAGATATCCTCGGATTGCTCTTCTTCCATGCGAATTTCTACACGATCGCCAGCTTTCACCTTAATGTTGATGTATTGTCTAACCCCATTCACCGTTATGCCCTGCTCGGTCAGCTTAATACGGGATAGCAATTTGCGTGAGACCATCAATCTTTTTTGCAGCACCGTCTTGAGAATGAAGCCCTCTTCCTCCGGCGGTACGATGTATACTAACGGTTCATAATAACTCATGATTTACGTCTAAACACCTCAGCGCTTCGCACATATTCCACATCCGTAATTCCTTCACGGTGATTCGCAGTGCGGGCAATGGTGAAGAATAAATCGGACAGTCGGTTCAAGTATCTGCGGACTTCTGGATTAATTGGCTGTGTTCTAGCAAGCGTTACCACCCGGCGTTTGACTCTACGGCAAACGGTACGGCAAACATGAAGTGTGGATGAAACGGTTCCGCCGCCCGGCAAAATGAATCTTGTAATATCCGGAGTTTCAGCATCGTATTTATCAATCCAAGTCTCCAACATATCGACCATTTCGGCTGTTACTTTATAAGGACGCAGCTCCTGCTTCAAGAGTGCAAGATCTGAGCCGCAATCAAACAGTTCATGCTGCACCTGCAGCAAATCCGGGAGTAAATCAGGATATTTCTCTGGATCCATAAAGCTCATCGCCTGGCCCACATAACAATTCAGTTCATCTGTTGTGCCATAAGCTTCAACACGAACATCGTCTTTATCCACACGGCCACCGATTACGCCTGTCTGCCCCGCATCACCAGTTCGAGTATAAATTTTCATTTTCAAACATCCTCCCTTTTCCAAGGCTTTGATAACTCCATCATCTCATAAACACGATTCATATCCAAGTGACATCTAACGTGGTCAGCCAATCTATCGAAAGCAGCCTCTCGACGTTCTTTAAAACGAAGTCCGCCCTCGATGAGGGATAATCCTGTATGCTTGCGAATACGATTTAACCAGGCTCTGCGGAAGTCATCATTATGCAATATTCCATGTAAATACGTCCCCCAAACACGCCCATGATCCGCAGCTGCCCCGTCTCCGTGCAGAACGTTGTCAGAGCTATCCTTATCAAGGCTGGTAAGAGCCTTAATCTGGAAAGGCGTCACCATTTCTTGCAAATAACGCGTCCGCCCCATGTGGATTTCATAGCCATCAATGACAATCTCAGTGCTATCTTCAGCAAAAAGTGTGCTGCTTCCCTGAACTTGAATGGTCCGTTTATCGGAAGTAAATACCGTCTCCGTTGGTAAAAGCCCTAGCCCCTCCAGCTCAGGATGATCTGATTCGTAGCCGTTTGGATCCAGCAGCTTGGCGCCTAGCATCTGATAGCCTGCACAAATACCGGCGACCCAACCATTCTCTATTTGCGCAAAAGCCTTTACTCGTTCTGCCAGACCAGATTCGTTCAAATATCGTAAATCATCCATCGTATTCTTACTGCCCGGCAGCAATACGACGTCCGGCTCTCCCCACTCGGAAAGGTGTGTAATATAGCGGAAATGGACATCTTTCTCCTCTTGCAGAGGATCGAAATCCGTAAAATTAGAGAGGCGTGGCAAGCGAATGACCGCGATATCCAACTGATCAGCCTGTTTCCCTTGAGAGTTCTCATTCCGCTTGCTCTGCATGCGCTTGGAATCTAATGAAGCCGAATCCTCATCCTCTATGCCTAACTGCGGCAGATAGGGAATGACCCCAAGAACAGGTTTCCCTGTCCTCTCTTCTAACCAATCCAAGCCCGGCTTCAGAAGACTAACATCTCCGCGAAACTTATTAATAATAAAGCCTTTAACCCGATCTCTTTCCTCCGGTGTCAAGATCTCCAAAGTGCCTACAATTGAGGCAAATACGCCTCCACGATCAATATCAGCGACAAGAAGTACAGGAGCATCCGCCCAGCCCGCTAGCCGCATATTTACAATATCGCGGTCCTTCAAATTAACCTCAGCAGGGCTTCCCGCCCCCTCCAGCACCACTACATCATATTGACTGCGCAGCCGGAGTAAAGCTTCCTTAACAATGACTTCAGCCTGCGGCAAATAGGACTCTCTATACGTCCTGGCATCTAGATCCGAGTATGGCTTCCCGTGAACTACAACCTGAGCAACCATGTCTTGCTTCGGCTTAAGCAGGATTGGGTTCATATCCGTTGTGGCTAAAATACGACAGGCATCCGCCTGCACCCCTTGCGCTCGGCCAATCTCTTTGCCATCAAAAGTAACATACGAATTAAGGGACATATTTTGCGACTTAAATGGCGCCGTTTGCCAACCGTCTTGAACAAGAATGCGGCACAATGCGGCCGTTAGAATGCTTTTACCCACGTCGGAAGCTGTGCCCTGAACCATCAGTGTTGCAGCTTGCACAGTCTTATTCGTCATCAGCTTGCCCCCGGTTCTGCATGAATTCGGCCATCATGTGATGTAAAGCAGCTATTAACCGTTCGTTATCTTCGCGAAGACGTATCGCAACCCGGCAATAGCGTTTATGGAGACCTTCAAAAAGGGAAGCATCTCGGATCAATATCCCTTGCTGACCCAAATGCTTCTGGGCCATCTTCACATCGATACCCATCCCCTCAGGAAATGAAAAAAGCAAAAAATTCACATCACTAGGTACGACTTCAAGACCTAATTGCTCGAGCTGCCGAGTGAGCCATGGCTTCTCTTCCTTCAGCCACTGCCGGCTGGACTGCTCAAAATCCACATCATCAAGCACGGCTGTTCCGATGCGCTGAGCCAAATAGTTTACGCTCCACTGCACCTGAAGTTGTTGGATTTGCCGAATCCTATCGGGGTGAGCCACCATAAAGCCTAAACGTATACCCGGGATGGAATAAAATTTCGTCATCGAACGGATGATGACAAGCTGCTGACTTGTGGAAGCGAGTTTCAGGAAAGAGTGTTCTTGCTCATTCGGTACAAAATCCATAAATGCCTCATCGAGCACCAATGTACGGTTACTCTGCATAAGCATGTCCAACACCTGACGAGGAACCAGTTTCCCTGTTGGATTATTCGGATGACCTAGAAAGAACAAGTCAACGGCCGAATAGGCGGTTTCGATATCTTGTTTCTGCAATTCAAAATTGTGAATTGATGATAGAGGGATGTTGTAAATACCGCCGCCTGATTTATGAACTGCTTCCTCATATTCACTAAAAGAAGGCCTCGCTAATCCGGTTATAGATGGCCTTAACACTCGCACAGTCAGATCGATCAGTTCCGCAGCCCCGTTGCCAACCAGTATACTGTCCACCTCGATATCATATTTCAACGAAAGCTTGCTTCTCAGCTCACGCACGGCGGGGTCGGGATATTTGACCATATCGCGCCACCCGTCTCTGAGAATATGCTGCACAATCGAAGGAGGACCTAACGGATTCATATTCGAGCTGAAATCCAAGAATTGCTCCTTCGGACGGCCAAAGGCTTCTTCTGCCGTCCAGAGATCGCCACCATGCCCATAGCGTTCTAGCATGATATTCACTCCTTTCTCGTTGGGATGCGTTATATACATTTGAATCCATTGAGTTCGAAATGTTGTACAAACGAGACCGTCGATTCATTCGACCAATCTTGCTCTACATTGATTTGTCTTAAATCGGGATCAATCGTCTTATAAGCAGAATTTAGGTTGCTGGATGAATGAATTCATATTCGCAGTTGAATGATGTTGTAGAAAGTGCAACAATTTATGCCTAAATCTCGCCTCTCTCCCTTCATTGTTGCATAATGTACAACAATTTGGCCCAATATAGACCATTTCGCAACAAAAGTGCTC
Source organism: Paenibacillus sp. WG02 (assembly GCF_055396115.1). Classification (NCBI taxonomy): domain Bacteria; kingdom Bacillati; phylum Bacillota; class Bacilli; order Caryophanales; family Paenibacillaceae; genus Paenibacillus; species Paenibacillus sp. WG02. The sequence continues at coordinate 6,898,642 of NZ_AP036016.1, forward strand.
AAAATGTTGTACGAAATGCAACTTCAAGTTGCAAAATATCCTTTTGGCGTGATAAATGTTGTAGAAAATACAACATTGGTAACCACGATAGCCCATCTGCCCTCACGAAGCTGCTGATTTATCCCCAAGGCATATTTCTTGTTCGGGATGTTTCAAACCTACATCTGGGAAGTTGCGAAAATGGCAATGCCCAATAAAAGTAGAGTTTCGAGAAGCTCGTTCAATGCACCGTATGTATCACCAGTTAAACCGCCCAATTTACGACTTATATACGTGGCCAAAATCCAACCAATTAGAATTGTGCCTATAGCAAAGCTAAATATGATAGTTAAACCATTGGTGAAGGAGAACAATGTAACGCCAGAGTCAGCTTGCCACATGGAAAAAATTGCAATAAAAAGCGTAGTAGTAAAGAGAGCTACTAGGCTAGACAAAGTCACATGCCATTTGGTAACTCCGCGAAAAAAACTACCTAATCCCGAGTCTCGCCGGGCATATGGCCAACCATGAATAGCTGCAACCATAAACCAGCGGCTCCAGATGGGCACGACCGCAAGTAAGAAGCTTACGCCGCCCATCCCACCAGTATCTAGCAAGGTGTAAAGAAGCGAAAATTTGAGGAGCAGTTGGAGAACACATACGATGACACCCATGGCGCCAACGCGACTGTCTTTCATGATTTCTAGCATTTGCTCGCGGGGTCTGTGGCTAAGAATACCATCAGCGGTATCCATTAGCCCGTCTAAATGCAGTCCCCCTGTTAAGACGATCCAGAACCCAAGCAGCAGAACGGCTGCGGGCATCGCAGGCAGGATGAGGCTTAACCCCTCGCCTGCTAGGAGTAAAAGAAGACCGATGACGAAACCCGCTAGCGGATAAAATATCACGCTTCTTTGGAATACTCGGTTCGTATAGTCAATTTGCACAGGAATGGGCAAACGGGTTAAAAACTGAAAGGCTGCTATGCAAGCACGCAGCCAGTCTAGTAAAACAGTACGAGTAGTATGCACAGCAATCCTCCCATCACTACAAAGCTGACGCCGTAGAGCATCCTCACGGCGTAAACAATATCCTGCTGCGTTCGCGGACGCAGCGGCCAGCCCAGGCGAGCGCGCTCACTCGCAGCGCCGCCATAGACGTTCAGCCCGCCGAGCTCAATTCCGAGTGCCCCGGCTACCGCCGACTCCGGAATTCCGCTATTCGGGCTGGGGTGCAAATGCGCGAAGCGGCGAATTGCTGCCGCTGCGCGCTTCGCCGAGAGGCCCGGCTGCAGCAGGGCGACGAGGATCAACAGGAGGCCGGTGAGCCGAGCCGGGATCCAGTTCATAACGTCGTCCCAGCGGGCCGACGCCCAGCCGAAATGACGGTATCTGTCATTTCGGTAGCCGACCATCGAATCCAGCGTATTCGATGCCCGGTACAGCATCGCTAGCGGCGCACCGCCGATCAGCGCATAGAACAAAGGCGCGATGACCGCGTCGACGATGTTCTCCGCCACGGTCTCCACGACCGCGCGCGTCAGTTCTTCCTCGCCGAGCTCATCCGTATCGCGGCCTACGATGTAGCCCGTGTACTTACGAGCATCTGTGAGATTACCTGCACGCAGCGGATTGTAAACTAAATATGCGGCATCCTTTAATCCTTTTATAGCTATCGTTGTGGAAATGAACCATGTAGAGACCAAGTATCCGAGCCACTCATGGATCGAGCGAGCAGCAAGAATAAGCAGCAGCATCACGCAAAAGCTCAGCACTACAGTAGAAACAGTAAGCATGACACCCTTTGTTTGCACCCATCCAGACGAGATAACTGATGTCTCTTTTCCTCTATGTAACTTGCCTTCTACCCAGCGAATGAAGCGTCCGATGAGAATAACCGGGTGTGTAGGCCACTTCGGATCACCAATTAACCAGTCCAGCGCAATGGCAGCAGCCGTCATACTAACGATTTCCTGCCAAGAATATATCCACATATTGATCACCGTTCTATGCTTAAAGACTTATTTATTCCAGTATTTATTCCAGTCGATTATTCCAGTCGATAAGCTCTGCTTTTGAGCTCCATGGGTATGCCAACCGTGACAAGGAATACCTGCTCACACGCCTCAGCTAAGCGTTGATTCATTCGTCCTGCCAAATCACGAAAACTGCGGCCAAGCGGATATTCCGGCACAATGCCGTCACCTACTTCATTCGTAACCAAGATAAGGTGTCCACGGTAGGAGGACACGGCTTCTACAAGCTCGTCTATACGTTTCATTACCCGAGCAGAAGCATCTACTTCCCCCTCATGTTGGAGCAACCAGTTGGACAGCCAAAGCGTCAAACAGTCGACCAAGACCACGGCATCCTCCACGCTCTCCTGCAGGTGGAGCAGTAATTCCCGCAGTTGGAAAGGCTCCTCCCGGGTATCCCAGAGATACCCCGAGGCAAGCCTCATCTGCTGATGCAGCTCAACCCGCTCCTTCATTTCCTCATCGTAGATGTGGGAAGTCGCGATATAAATCCCTCGCTCGCTGCCATGCATAGCGAGCTTCTCCGCGAAAGAACTCTTGCCGCTGCGCGCGCCGCCCGTAACCAAAACCGCCATGGCGCCTTCGCCTCCCTCTCTTCACTTACTGCGTAAGCTAACGAATCATCGCTGCAGCCAAGCCTCTAACCCCGCGACACGCCTGCGCTCTCGAATGTCGCCATTTCCTTCATGATCTTGCCTGCGGCATCGATCAAGTTAAAGGCAAGCACCGCGCCTGTTCCTTCGCCCAGGCGCATATCCATCTGCAGCATCGCTGCGAGGCCAACCGCTTCGAGCAGCTTCGCATGTCCCTGCTCCTGCGATAAGTGCGAGGCGAGCATGTAGGACGCGCTTAGCGGTGCTAATCGGCTCGCCACAAGTGCAGCTGCCGACGAGATGAAGCCGTCGACGACTACCGGACAGCGATTCTTCGCTGCGCCGAGAATCACGCCAACAAGTCCGGCGATCTCCAGTCCGCCGACCTTCATCAACACATCCAGCGCATACTCTGCGCTTGATGTGTTCACCTCATCCACACGAAGCTCATTCACATCCAGCGCCTTATTCACAACAGACACTTTATGCAGCCATTTGCCATCATCGATACCTGTTCCTCGACCAACAGCAATGCTGGCATCCAAGCCCGTCAAAGCGCACAAAATCGCCGCGCTGGCCGTTGTATTACCGATCCCCATCTCTCCCATAGCGAAGAGTCGATAGCCCTTTTCCACCAACTCGTCTACAACTTCTACGCCAGCTTGTATCGCCTGCACAGTCTCATCCAGCGTTAATGCCGCTTCACGCGCCATATTACGCGTTCCTTTTCTTACTTTGCGAGAAAGGAGATTAGGGTGCTCCAGATCAGCATTAACCCCCATATCGACACAGACGACTTCAGCGCCGGCATGTCTGGCAAGAACGTTGACAGCAGCCCCGCCATAAAGGAAATTAAGCACCATTTGAGGCGTTACTTCCGCCGGGTATGCACTAATCCCTTCTTCACATACACCGTGATCTCCAGCCATTACGATGACCGCTTTTTTCTCAAAAATCGGCATCACTTCGCCCGTAATTCCGGCAACCTGACGCGCAATATCTTCCAGTTTCCCTAGACTTCCTTGCGGTTTCGTCAACTGATTCAAATGCTCGTTCGCTTGGTTCACCACATCTTGATGAACAGGCTTAATGCTATCTATAATTGCTTGCATCTTATTCATGATTGTGTCCTCCGATAGCTCAACTATTTTCCGGGCTGTAATAAAATTTGCGGTGCATCGTTAACGGGGTGCTGTAGCACAATCGGTTCAGTTCCATACACTTCGCTGATTAATCCGCTTGTAATAATTTCATCTGGTGTTCCTATCGCCGCAAGCTCGCCATGATGTACAACCATTAATCGTGTGCAATACTGCGCAGCCAAATTCAAGTCATGCAGGACAGCTACAATCGTCAACTCGGATTCTCGCTGCCATTCCTTGATATAGTCCATCATCTGTACTTGATATCCGATATCCAAGAACGTTGTTGGTTCATCCAGCATAAGCAGCCGCGGCTGCTGCGCCATCACTTTAGCAAGTGAAACACGCTGCCGTTCACCGCCGCTAAGGCGCTCGATTGTTCGATCTATCAGCGGTTCCAAGTGCAGCTTCCGGACAATCCCATCAATTAAACCTTCGGCATCAGCCGGCTCCTCACCAAGCCAATTCTGAAAAGGATAGCGGCCCATTTCCACCACTTCACGGACCGTAAAGCCAACTGGAGGCAGCGCATCCTGCTGGAGAACAGCAAGCCATTTAGCCAGTTCTTTTCTCGAATAGGAGGATACTAAACGGCCACCCAGGTCAACACGTCCGTTTTTGACAGGATCAATCCCTGATAGTAGACGGAGCAGCGTCGACTTACCGCTGCCGTTTGGCCCAATTATGCCAAAAAATTCACCCTGCTTGATCTCAAAGCTGATGTCCTCCAGCACTTGCTGTTCCCTAAAGCTCTGGGAAAGGTTCTCCACTTTAATCATCTTGATCAACCTCTTAACGTTTTCTTATCCTTATGGAGCAAATAAGCAAAAAATGGCGCGCCCAGAAATGCTGTAATGACCCCAAGTGGTATTTCAGTTGGACTCAGCAGGGTACGAGCAAGTGTATCTGCCCAGAGGACATAGATTCCGCCGCCTATTGCGGACAATGGAATAATCAACCGATAATCCGGACCTACCAAAAGTCGCACTAAATGCGGCACGATGAGCCCTACAAAGCCGATTACACCAGCAACCGATACCGCAGCAGCAGTAAGGAAGGTGGCCACAATAAGCACAATCAGCTTCGTACGCTCTACATTCACACCGAGATGTGACGCCTGCCGCTCGCCCAAAGACAGTAAATTTAACGACCTTGCATAGCTTAGCAGCACGATAAAACCGATTATTAAATAGGGCGAAATGATATACGTATACGACCAACCTCGCATGGCCAAGCTGCCCATTAGCCAGAAAATGATTTCATTAATGACTTGTTTGGAAATTGACACCATGAAGGATACGATTGCCCCTAGAAATGCCTGCATGACCACGCCTGATAAAATAAGCGTCTCCATCTTCAGCTTCCCTTCAATCTGCGCAAGCTTAAGAACCAGAAATAAAGAAATAAGTCCTGTTACGAAGGCAACAATTGGAATCGACCATTGCCCAAACCACGCTACTTGCAGTCCGAAATAGATTAAAAATGCGGCTCCTACAGAAGCCCCCGAGGAGACACCGAGTGCATAAGGATCCGCAAGTGGATTGCGCAGCACACCTTGAAAGGCTGCCCCTGCGATTGAGAGTGAAGCCCCTACTAGAATCCCCAGTAATACACGTGGAAATCGTACTTTATTGATGATTTGTTCGGACGACTGCGGCCAAGTGGCATGGATGTGATCTCCCAGCCAAGGGATATGCTTGGCGAGAATACTGGCTATTTGCAGGACCGGGAGATTTGCGGTACCCAGCGACAAGCTCGCCACAATAGAAAGAAGAAGGAGTATAACCCCTACTCCTCCCCATAGCATTAATTTTCTTTTCATTTTATTTCACCAGTTCAGGATAAATGCCTTTCGCCATTTCAAGCAACCCGTCGGTCAGTCTTGGGCCTGGACGGCTAAGCATGTTTTGGTCGAGGCCAATCACCTGCTTGTTCTTCACGGCATCAATGGCATCCCAACCGCTTCGTGTGCGGATAATTTCATCTAGTGGTTTCTTACTTTTACTATCGACAACACCATTAGCGAACAGAATTACACTTGGGTTTTGTTGAATGATTTTCTCTTCACTGATTTGGTACCAGCCATTTTTGTCCCCTGCAACGTTAACACCACCAGAAATCTTGATCAATTCATCCATAAACTCGCCACTGCCCACTGTCCATCCCGGGGCAAATTCAATGTAAACCTTTTTCTTGTTCTCTTGCTTCACGTCTTTCACTGCATTAACAACCTTTTGACGGTCCGCTTTCATTTTAGCAACCACTTTTTCCGCTTGCTCCTGATGATCCGTAATTATTCCGTACGTTTGAATATTCGCAATGGCATCATCCACTGTTTTAGGCTCCACTTTAAACACGTTGATATTCAAAGCACGCAGCTTTTCTACCGTATCGGGATTCATCGAAACCCCCGTAAAAACGACATTAGCGTTTGCTGCGATAACCGCTTCTTGGTTAGGCTTCGTTATGCTGCCAAGCTTTGGCTTCGTTTTCGCTGCTTCTGGATAATCATCATAATCAGATACACCAACAATATTAGCTTCAAGCCCAATTGCAAAAAGGGCTTCAGTCTCCGCCGGGGAGACAGATGCAATACGCTCAGGCGCTTTATCAAATGTAAACTCCTTGCCCGTAGCATCCTTTATTTTCAAAGGATAAACCGTCTTCTTGGCTGCTGCTGTTGTTGGTGCCGCCGTTGCAGCAGGGGCTTTCGTCCCCTCCCCGCCAAGCTTAGACGGATTAGAGATTTCCGTTTCCTTTTTACCGCAAGCTGCGAGACTCATTGCTGTTGCTAGCGCTACTGTAAGAATAAATGCATTTTTTACTGAATTCCTTTTCATCTGGTAAACCCTCTCTCTGAACAATTTATTTCGATTGAACCCAAGGATAAACGGCTGCGCCGTCTCTCAGAGACGAGCGCGTTTGTCAAGGTTGATGTGGAGCAAAAGTATAAAACTTATACTTTCTTATCAACTAACAAAAAAGCCCCTTTGTTCTCGAAGGAACAAAGGGGACGATAAATCGCGGCGCTCAGCAACCCTTACGGTTGCTTCCTGATTTAACGCGATCCTTTTCCTCGAAGGATGTCGTAAACGGCACCATAGGCAGGTATCCTGACTCTCCCGGCAACTCATGCCTGGATTACAGTGGCGGGACCGCGCCGGACTTTAACCGGCTTCCCTTTTAAGTGGCAATCTCTAGTAATGAGCTTACCAGCACCTATGGCTGCATATTTTACTATCAATCTATTTGTCGATTATAGACTTCTTGTTACTTTTGTGCAATTACTTTGAGCACTTGCTTCGACTCATTCATCTTCGGAGCATTTTGAGGAATAAAAGCTACCAAGCCTTTCCCTTCAAAACCTTGCTCTTTCATCCATTTGTTTCCTGCAAGTGGAATACCATAAAGATGTTTTTCAGCAGGCTTGCCCTCTTCCGCTATTTGAATAACGCCATCCGGATAATCTTCTGGTTTGATCGTATCATCCAAAGAAACGAAACCTGCTTGATTACTTAGTGATTTGAATTGATCTTCAGCAAGAATGAAGATACCGTTGCCTCCTGCTGCCAGCTCCACAATCATTTTTTCCAACGAAAATATAGGGGATGTATTGACTTTGACTGTAGGAACCTCGCCAACCTTGGATTTCAATGAACTCTCCAGCTTGTCCCCCGCTTCACTTGGAAAACCATTAGCACCCATAATAAATATAGATACATCCGGCTTCGGCCCGCCGCAACCCGTAAGCATCACCATAAGACCCATCATCATAACCAACAGCCATTTCACTTTCATGTTGTGAGCGTACCTCCGTTTGTTATCTGAATCCATCGATAGTCGTGAGAAAAGTCGGTTTTCACCGACTTTTTTTCCCATTATGCATATATTCATTTATTTTTTGGTCTAGCATTGTACTCAATTCAACGACGGATTCCGATGTCATTTCTTCCCCGTCAAAAACCATCTGTTCTAACCTGCGTCGCAGAGAATGAATCTCTTCTTCTAATAAGGTAAGGGAGTTTTGCTTCTTCGCACGCTTGGTTAACCAACGTTGTCCGAAATCCTGTTCACGAATTTGAAAATGTTTTTGATAGGTTGATAGTTGATATTCCATAAAAGCCATGCTCATCCCTCCTTACTACAAGAATACCAGTTTTCATCAATAATGAACATATTTATTTACGTTATAGATTACAATTTTCTCATAAAATTACCAATTCTCTCTAATGCTTCATTTAGTTGAGAAACACTATAGGCATATGAACAACGAAGGAAGCCTTCTCCGCCTAAACCAAACACATCTCCAGGCACTGCAGCAACCTTTGACTCAAATAATAACCGCTGAGCAAACTCTTCTGAAGTTAATCCGGTTGCGACTATACTTGGAAATGCATAGAAAGCGCCCTGCGGCTCATGGCATTCGAGACCAATATCTCGGAACCCTTTTACAATCAGACGTCTGCGTTGGTTATAAGACTCGATCATCCGATCTTTCTCTTCCAAGCCGTTCGTCAACGCCTCGTGAGCAGCAACTTGACCCATCACCGGTGCGCACATCACCGTATATTGATGAATTTTGGTCATCGCCGAAATAAGCTCATGGTGACCGCAAGCATATCCCATCCGCCAGCCTGTCATGGCAAAAGCTTTGGAGAACCCGCTAACCAAAATTGTCCGATCTTTCATGCCGGGAATAGCCGCGAAGCTCACGTGCTTCTGACCATAAGTCAACTCTGCATATATTTCATCGGAAATGACAATAAGATCGTTCTCTTCAATGACTTTGGCAATCGGCAGCCAATCCTCATAGGTCATAATACCGCCTGTTGGATTGCTAGGATAGCAGAGAATTAATATTTTGGAGCGTGGTGTAATCGCATCGCGAAGAGCTTTCTCTGTCAGCTTAAACTGGTCCTTCGCGAAGGTCTCTATCCCAACAGCTACGCCGCCGCTTATGCTCGTAATTGGAGAATACGAAATATAACAAGGCTCAGGTATAAGAATCTCGTCGCCAGGCGTTATTAAAGCTCGGAGAGCTAAGTCAATCGCTTCACTGCCGCCAACCGTAACAAGGACTTCATTCGATGGCTCATATTTCACTTTAAAGGACGTATGAAGGTAATCGGCAATCGCTTCACGAAGCTCAGGAATACCTGAGTTTGGCGTGTATTTTGTTCTACCACGTTCCAAGGAATGCACAGCCGCTTCACGGACATGCCAAGGTGTTGAGAAATCCGGTTCCCCTACACCAAGAGAAATAATATCTTCCTTGCTGTTACTCACCAAATCAAAAAACTTCCGAATACCTGAAGGCTTCATTTCACGTACGGCAGGAGCGAGGTAGTCCTGCATCGATTTTACTTTGTTCTGCTGGATCGTTATCTCATCTTTGATCATGGCGTTCCCTCTTCTTTACGGCGAAACGAGCATTCGGTGATCGTCTTCCTGATCCTCGAATATAATGCCGTCTTGTTTGTATTTTTTTAATATAAAATTCGTCTTTGTTGAAAGTACGCGATCGATCGGTGAAAGCTTGTTAGACACGAAAGAAGCGACTTGTTTGAGGGAACTGCCCTCAATTTCCACAAGTAAATCATAGGCGCCAGACATGAGATAAACCGATTTGACTTCTGGATATAAATAGATCCGTTCCGCGATAGCATCAAACCCGTGTCCGCGTTCCGGCGTAATTTGCACTTCAATCAGGGCGGTAACCTTTTCGTCATCCACTTTACTCCAGTTAACTACTGTCGCGTATTTGACGATGACCTTATCCGCTTCCATCTCGCTTATCGCTCGCGCCACCTCGGCCTCCGCCGTTCCTAGCATAGTGGCGATCAAGTCCGCACTCCTGCGGGCATCTTCCTTCAGTATTTCGAGAATTTTTAGCTTCAAAGCATCCATGGTTAAACCTACCTTTCTGAAATCTGATTCGTTCATCCTTTAATCTTACAATGAATTGCCGTCCTAATTCAATTACTGAGCTTGTTTTAGAGCGGAATATTTTTGTATAACCGAAATTTCCACCTCATAAATAAGAAAAAGGCCACCGGGAACTCCGAGTAGCCTCTGCCTGCCTATAATCAGCAGGATTGTCCGTGAACCAAACTAAGCTTAGATTCCGCTTGCAGCAATTTGTTCACCATAGATTCAATTTCACGATGCTCATACGTAGGACGCACATGAACATGACATTCTCCCGCCATACAACCGATTCCGACAAGTTTATTTTCATCATAAACCGAGATAACGTGCTCCGATTGGAAATCGTTCCAATTCACAATCGCTTGAGCTCCAAATGTTATGCATTCTTCTGTATATGTCTGTATAAATTCTTGGAATTGATCTTTTTCAGGAAGAGCATTAATATAAGCTAATTTCACAGCATTTCCACCTTTCGATTCCAACTTTCATATACTTATAATTATACTCAATTATGAATTTTTATTCAATATTCTTTTATCAACTCTTATGTTAAAAAATAATGAAGAACGGCCCGTCCGGATCCTTTTAGATCCGGTGAGTCGCTATTATTTGCTAAGCCTATTCATAAATTTAATTAAAAATGTCCATACTCAGATATCTTTCGCCCGTATCTGGAGCAATGCAGAGTACTCTCTTGCCCGCTCCTAATTTACTGGCAACCTGCAAACCTGTCCACACCGAGGCTCCAGCTGAAGGTCCTACAAGAATGCCTTCCTTACTGGCCAGATCTTTCATGGTGCGGATCGCATCTTCATCCGTCACCTGCACGATCTGATCGTAAATGCTTGTGTTCAGAATTGCGGGTACGAAGCCTGGACTCGTACCAACGAGTTTATGTGGGCCTGGGCTTCCGCCAGACAGAACCGGTGACCCCTTTGGCTCCACCACATAGATCTGAATATCCGGCAGCTTCTCCCTCAGCACCTCACCGGTTCCGGTAATCGTTCCGCCCGTACCTGAGGTTGCTACGAATGCATCCAGACGCCCGTCCATTTGCTCCAGAATTTCCGGAGCCGTTGTCGTCCGATGAATGCTCGGATTCGCCGGATTCTCGAACTGCTGCGGGATATAGCTGCCTGGTATCTGATCCCTCAGCTCCTTCGCTTTCTCGATCGCTCCCGGCATCCGCAGCGCGGCGGGGGTGAGAACGACCTCTGCGCCATAGGCCTTGAGCAGATTAATCCGTTCTTTGGTCATGTTGTCAGGCATGATTAGAATGGCTTTATAGCCTCTGGCAGCCGCATTCATGGCAAGTCCAATGCCAGTATTACCGCTAGTCGGCTCGATAATCGTAGCACCTGGACTAAGCAGCCCATCTTTCTCCGCTTGTTCGATTAAATTAAACGCAGCCCTGTCCTTTACACTGCCGCTTGGATTGAAGTATTCAAGCTTTACGTAGAGCTCTGCATCATTTGGACCTACTAATCGGTTAATCCTTACAGCCGGTGTATCACCAATCAGATCTGTGATGCTATTCACCATTTTTTTATGTGTCAAGGGTCTCCCCCTCCTCTTCCCAATGAAACAATCCATATCCACATCTTTATCGGGAAGCACGAAAAATGTCAAGTTCTAATTACAGTTAACTGCTTTTTCATAAAGTACCAACTGACCAGCGATGAGCTGCCAATGATTAATAACAGTACGTTTATTACAAGTGGCGCCGTACTCCACGAAATGACACAAATGAATAAGAGCACACCGCACACACGCCCCACATTGAGTGAAAGCTCACGAAGAACAACATACTCTTCCCGCTGCTTAGCACTGGCTTCATTTGAACCAATTAGATCGAATACAGCCGACACCATAGGCACCGAATACATCGGAAAAAAGAGCGAAGCTCCTATGCCGAAAATAAGTAAAGTGCTGTATCCCATTTTCCAGAAAAAAGGAATAATAACGGCCACGATCATAGCAGCACCAATCAACATACTGATCTTACGAAAACGCGGTTTAATAAATCGTCCCGCCGCCCAGAAACTCACTAATGAAACCGCAGAAGTAATCAGTACGAAGCTCCCCAATCTCGCTTCACTTGATGTGGATATGTAGACGAGGAGTGCAATCATGAAACCAAAGACACCCTCTCGAACTCCTTGAAATAGCAAGGCTAAGCACACGCGCTTCCAAGGTGTTTCTGCTTGCCTTAGACAACGCAAGGGAAACAACCATTCATAGCTACCTTGTACTTTCCGCTTTTTCAAAAAGAAACTGATAATCACGCCTAGCACATAGATACCTAATGAGATGGAAAAGATTAACCGATACCCAGCACCATCTCCCAAACTCACAATGAGTAAACCGGAGATCCATGGTGCGATTATTCCTGCGCCAGAACCCAATAGCCCAACCCAGCCATTGAACCGATCGCGATTATCGGGGTCCGTCACTTCAAAATAAACGACATTAAAAGCAACCCAGAATAAGCCAGCTGAAATTCCCTGAACCATACCTAACCAAACAAAATAGTGAAAGCTGCTTGCTCCAAGCCACAATACCAGCATATAAAAGCCAGCGGAAACTGCCACACCGATCCGTAAGCAGTTCATTTTATTGTGTTCCTTCACCCATTTCCCTGCTAACCAGAAGGTAATCGCCATTGTCAAATGAGTCGTCAACGTAAACCAACCGATTAAAGCGAAGTCATTTTTAGCCTTCCACAAATACACACCAACGAAAGTTCCGGACAAGGCATTTGCACTGCCAAATAGCGTGTGAACGATGAGCAAAAGAATCGCTTGCGCATCTAGCCGGCCTTTCTTCTGTGAACCTTTAACTTCGACGGCTCCACTTCCACGTTCTTCAAAATAATTGCTTCTTGTGCCATCTATTGCTCTGCTTGGTTGAACAAATTGCTTACTCTGATCCTTTTGCATATTCCTCCTCACCTTTCCCCATAGATCGAAATAGCTCTTGTTAAGCTTCCCCAATCGAGTGAAAATATGAGGGTGGACATATAAAAAAACCGAATCCATAAAGGACTCGGTTTCATTATTACTCCGATTTAATACGTTCAACCATGAGCAGTCGATCGGTATCAGACAAGATTTTCTCCACCTTGAAGCAAGACGGGCATACAAAAACATTTGAAGTAAAGGGACCTGTTAGGAAAGCACTTCCTAGCGTTTTGGGAATAACTGGCGTGAAAGAAGTGCCACTCGTGACCTCAGTACCAGCAAACAACATCAGTTCATGACAGCTTGAACATTCGGGCGCCTCTTCTTGTTCATCCGTAATATGCTGAACTTTTTCTCCGTATTTATCAAGAGGTTCATCCGAATCATCCCAAGCCAATGACAAATCTTCATCCGAATCGGCATATTCTTGTTCATCAAAGCGGAGCGGTTGACCCGTTTGTTTCACCTTTAAATCAATAGTCCTATAATCATTCAGTTCGTTAAAGCAGTGTGGACATTCGTCCTCCGGTCCAATTTCCGGATCCCAAACGATCTCCGTTTGGCACCATGGACAAACTATTTCCTCATTGGCACTCATTACATAATCCTCCAACCTAATGCATTCATGCATATTTCAATAAATAATAAACCCCTGCCGCCATAAATACAAATGCAATGGCAAACAAAGTGCCCCACAGGTATTTCATTGTTCAAGCCTCCAAGATTATGTATGTTTCTAAGTTACACAAGCTCCGACCACGTAGGAAAGGGAGACAGACAGTGTCAAAGACAAGAAACCTACTGCGCGATTGTCTTTTTTGATTTCTTCATCGATTTTGAAATAAGGCGTCAAGAATTCAAAAATGAAGTAGGCAACCAGCAATAGCAAGAATCCGTACCCTGCCCAAATGAGGGAATGAATCATCGTATCATTGTTTAGGATAGCGAACCGGAACAGATTGCAAATCCCAAAAATCTTCCCGCCTGTAGCCATCGCTACAGATAAGTTGCCTTTTTTGATCTCAGCCCAATCATCATATTTGGTGACCATTTCAAAAATCGTTAGAAATACAACAAGCGCGATTACAGCAACTGCAAAAAAGGCAAGCGTCGATAAATATGGGTTACTTAGCAATACATCCACCTCTTCGTTCATATCGTCTCCTGCCTTCCTTCACGAAAGATAGAAGAGACTGAGTTTGACTCAGTCTCTCGCAGGTACTATTAGTATAGCATTAGGATTGTTTTTTTTCAGCAAGCTTTGCTTTCATAGCTGCCAATTCATCATCAATTCCGCTGCTGCTTCCGCCAAGTCCGTCAAGCTCATCATCTAAGCTGCGGTTTTTAGCGCGGATTTCGCCGCTTGCTTGCGCTTCAGCTTCCATTTGAAGTACTTTCTCGCTCATGCGGTCAAAACCTTTAGCTGCATTGTCCGTACCAAAACCAGACATCGCTTGATTGATTTGTTTTTGAGCTTTTGCTGTTTCAGCGCGAGCAATCAACAAATCCTTTTTGTTCTTCATTTTGTTGAACTCGTCTTTCATTTCTGTCAATTGGCTGCGAAGTTGATCAGCATTCGTTTTCGCAAGATCATATTGGCGTTTCAATTCATCGTAACGTCCTTGGTGCTCTTTCTTGTCTTCCAGCGCGCGGCGAGCCAGGTCTTCGTTGCCAGACTCGAGGGCTTTCATAGCCTGCTCTGTACGCTTCGTTACCATCTCTTCGGATTCTTCGACTTGAAGCTTGAATTTCTTCTCAATTGCGATCTGCTTAGCTACCGCAGTCTCAGCCTCTAAGATGTCTTCTTCCATGTCACGCAGAAACTGATTTAACATTTTAACCGGATCTTCTGCTTTGTCCAACAAGTCATTGATTGAAGCCATTGTCATATCACGAAGTCTTTTAAAAATTCCCATTTCTGAATTCCTCCTAAGGTTTATAAACGTATATTTAATATTTGGGTAATGCGAATTCTTTTTTAATCACCGGTGCTTACACATATTACATACGCAGTCCCAAAGAATGAGTTTCAAAAAGATTTAAAAAATTAAAAGTTATTTCAATTCAACGATTGTAACTCCTGCTCCGCCTTCATTGTAATTCCCCATTCGGTAGCTCTTCACATGCTTATGACGGCGCAAGTATTCCTGCATTCCTGTACGCAGTACACCTGTTCCTTTGCCATGAATCAAATACACTTGACCTAAATTGCCCAAGAAAGATTCATCTAGGAATCGATCTGCCTCGATCAAGGCATCCTCCATGTTGAGACCGCGCATATCCAGTTCCATCCGGATGTTATCATCTCTTGTTCGTTTGACGGTTGTAGCCACCTGATGAGCTGGCTTTTTCTGAGCCGTGCTGCCGATCTTCTCGAGATTCGACAACTCGACCTTCATTTTCATAATCCCCAACTGCACCGTTGCTTCTGTGGCGCTAACAACCTCTACGACGTGACCCTTCTGACCCAGGGTCACGACACGCACTTCATCCCCGGCCTCGATTCTCTCAGGCCGCTTCTTCGCCGCGCGAACCTGCTTCTCGCGCAGTTCCGGCGCCACCTGATCGAGGCGGCGCTTTGCTTCTACCAACCGGTGATCCTTAACCCCACCGGCTTCCTCCTGCGCCATGCGCCGCAGATCGGCGATGATTTCATCCGCTTCGCGGCGCGCCTTGGCGACAGCCTCACGCGCGTCGCGCTCGGCCTTCTCGAGCAGCTTATCGCGCTGCTCGTCGAACTTGACCTGCTGAGCCTCTAACGTTAGGCGCATCTCTTCCGCCTCACGTCGCATCCTCTCAGCGCTTTGGCGCTCAGCTTCCGCAATCAGGCGGTTCTCCTCAAGCGACGCGATCATTGACTCGACGCGCTTATCCTCCTCGCCCACCTGCGTACGTGCATGCTCAATAATGCGCTTCGATAAGCCTAGGCGCTCTGCAATCGCAAAAGCATTACTTCGACCAGGAACACCTACAAGCAATCGGTAAGTTGGACTTAGCGTTTGTATATCAAATTCCATACTTGCATTAATGGTACCTTGTTTTTGATAGGCATAAGCCTTTAACTCCGAATAGTGAGTCGTGGCAATGATTCGGCAGCCGATTTGATGAATATAATCCAAAATGGAGATCGCTAAAGCCGAACCTTCTGCAGGATCTGTACCTGCTCCAAGCTCATCCAGCAAAACCAAGCTCTTTGGTGTCATATCTCTTAAAATACTTATGATATTCGTCATATGACTCGAAAAAGTACTTAAATTCTGCTCAATGCTCTGCTCATCACCAATATCTGCATAAATGGCATCGAACACACATAATTGACTGCCTTCTTCAGCTGGAACAAACAAGCCTGACATCGCCATTAAGCTAAGGAGTCCCACTGTTTTGAGGGAGACTGTTTTACCACCTGTATTAGGCCCTGTCACAATGATTTGTGAGAAATCATTGCCCAACTCCAAATCAAGCGGCACTACCGAATCAGCCGCGATAAGCGGATGCCGGCCTCGCTTTATCTTAATGAAGCCTCGATCATTTAATCTAGGCATTGTGGCTTTCAGTTCCCTAGCCAGACCAGCTTTAGCAAACGTAAAATCAAGCTCAGCCAATTGATCCACATCAAGCACAAGCAAATCCACTTGTTCAGCAACAAGCTCTGAGAGTGCTCTTAAAATTTTTTCAATTTCAACTTCTTCCTTAAACTTTAATTCACGAATTTTGTTATTTAATTGAACAATAGCATCGGGCTCAATATATAGCGTCGCTCCCGATGCTGACTGATCATGAATCATCCCGCCAAAGCTGGATCGGTACTCTGATTTAACCGGGATTACAAAACGGTCGTTACGAATAGTGATCAATACGTCCTGTAGCATTTTCTGAACAGATGAGTTGCGAAGCATCTGCTCTAACCTCTCGCGGACTCTCCCTTCACCTGTGCGTAATTCGCTTCTCACACGTCCCAGTTCAGGGCTCGCACCGTCAACAACAACAGCATTCTCATCAATGCAACTATTAATTTTATCCTCTAATGACTTATTTTCTGTGAGTAATTCAACCTGCCCTTTGAGCATCGGTATTGCATATTCTTCATGAACCGCGAGAACAAATCGCTTTAACCTGCGTGTACCGAACATTGTCGTCGAAATATCAAGAAGCTCCGCTGGGTTTAACATCCCGCCAATTCTAACTCGGTGCAATGAAGATCTAATATCTCGAATTCCACCGAAAGGGGCATTCCCCTTTAATCGCTCTACATTAACAGCCTCATCAGTTGCTTGCAGCCGAAGCTTGACGAGTTCAAAATCACCCTTAGGTTCAAGCTTTTCCACGGCATCCTTACCAAGCGAAGTTGACGCATGATGAGCTAGTTTATGTAAAATCTTCTGATAATCTAATGTTTTAATTATTTTCTTATTCAACGATCCCAACCTCTTTTCTCTACCCTATATTATAAACCAAAACAAGCTTGATTAGCTACGGAGACAATCGTTATATGGAAGATGCTGCCTACCATAATATTCACTGGATTTGGATACACTAAGCTGTGCACCTATCTTCCTGCCAAAAGGAATGCAAGACTTGAACACACGAAGCATTGTTTGCAAAAAATCACTTCTTGTCATGAGAACTTGTTCTCATCACAAAAAGAAGGAGGTTCACGAGATGCATCTTCTCGGACATCTGGTAAGGTTTATTGTTTCTGCTTTGGTTTTAATGTTTGTCAGACTGGTTAGTTCCAGGTTTTAAAGTCGGCGGTTTCTGGAGCGCATTTTTTCTAGCTTTGGTCATTGCTGTTGCTGCTTGGATCATTGAAGGGATCTTCGGCAAACAAATCACTCCCTTTGGCAGGGGAATCGTAGGCTTTCTGGTGAGCGCGCTTGTCATTTGGGCCGCCCAGTTTGTCGTAAGTAATGTATCTACGAGCATAATAGGTGCCATATTAGCTGCTTTGGTCATCGGAATCATCGACCTATTCATTCCTGTGAAAACCCCCTTTGAACAAGGGATCTCAGGAAAAGAAGATCGTCGATAAAAACCTATCAGTTTCGATAACTGATATCCATGCTAAGGCCCAAAAAAGATCGGTCTGCCGCGTATTCACTCGCCGGACCGATCTTTTCTTTTAACAATTTCTTTCACGAGTTTGTCACTGTTTTTTGGGAAGAGGTCGTGTACAATGATGAGGGAAACCAATACAATTTCGGAGGGGTATACATTGAAGAAATTACTCGTTCTTTTTATGGGAATAGTCTTAATCTTTGCGATAGCCGCTTGTGGAAACAAAGATACAAAATCAACACAATCCTCATCTCCCGCCGCTACTGCAGCAGCAGGCCAGCAAGTATTATTGAAAGCCAGTAACTTCAAATTTGACCAATCCGAATATCGCGTCAAAAAAGGAGAGCCCGTTACAATTACGCTTGATAATACGCAAGGCGTTCATGGTGCATCCATTAAGGAATTCAAAATAAATCTCGATAACAGCAACAAAACAGTTACCTTTACGCCAGATAAAGCAGGTTCTTTCCCAATTAACTGTTCGATCATGTGTGGCAGTGGTCACGCTAATATGAAAACAACATTGATTGTTGAATAGTTTAAGTCATCATCCATTCATAAGACCTTATCGCGGTAGTAAGCGGTAAGGCTTTTTTATTTGCACAAGGTATAACATTTCTTCTTCAAACTTCCAATTACTTATCATTAATCAACAACAATTGATGATTAAGCAGCCATCAGCTCAAAGAAATGAATGCTGGATTCGTTAAAGCCTGTCCATTTATTTATCCTTGGCTGCCTTGGTTGCCCTAGCCACTAGGTTGGGGGCACGTGCATTCATAAGTGACTTTAACGATACATCAAAGCACTTGACAATACCTTAAGTAGACAGGAAACAAAAAAACGGATAAGAAAGCATCCATCCATTTTCTAAACAAAACATCCTCTACATACTTTATATTCTTTGAATTTGTGAATAAATACTTACAGAAGTTAGTGTTGATCTTTCGAGAGGTAATAGTTGTATGCTTTCTTTTATTTAGACTGGATTTTACTCTTTGTTTATTCATCTTGCCCGCACCTGAACCCATACGTGAATATTGCTTATATAAAGCTAGTTGTAGCTTCTCCAGCATCAATTTAGCAGTTCGATAATTCACTCCAAGCAAGCTCGCAAAAGCTGAAATCGAGTAACTTTGGCTATCCTGGATCAATGTTCGAATAGCTTTGAACCAAATCATCAAGGGAAGCTTAGATTTATGCATAACCGTTCCGGCTGTTAATGAAATTTGCGTACGGCATTCTTTGCACTCCAATAAATTGCGAGTCTTCACTATATAAAATAAATGATAATCACAACTCGGGCAACAAAACCCACCCGCCCACCGTCTTTTCGTCAAAAATCTTACACAATCTTCCTCTGTCTTGAAAGTGTCATCCAACGATTCAAATAAATATGCATCCATGAATTGACTCCTCTCAAGTATAATGCGATCCAAATAATTTCCTATATTTGTATTATACAGAACATTTGTTTGTATGTAAAGAAAATTTTTTTTCTAAGATTAATATAATGAATATTCATTTTCTGTAGTATCTACAATGAAAATTTCAATTCGAGTTCGATTAATAAATAATTTGTTAGTTTTAGTTTAAACCTTTGTAAGAATTTGAACAGATGTCGTCTCAGTCAGGGACATAGAATGTTTTTTTTGGCTTAGTTGAGGTTTTTTGATGATTGTAGATACTACAGAAAACTAAATTTTAGATGTTATCTGTTCGAGTGAAGATATTTTTGGAGTTATAAGAGTTATCATTCTTGCCCAGTCGCGAAGGTTACTGGACTTGATATTACCTGTGATTAGTAGTTTTATTCGACTTTCCCAGCCTCAATTACTTGAGTAATAACTGAAAAGCTACTGAACTAGGTTGTGGTGGGTGTGGGTGTGGGTGGTGCTGTGGCTATGGCTGTGCTCTGGCTGGTGCTGTGGCTGTGGCTGGGGCTGTGGCAGTGCTGTGGCTGTGCTGTGGCTATGCTGGTGCTGTTGGGTATAGGTTTTGTTTTGGATTCGGGTTCGGTTTGGGGTTCTGGTTTGGGGTTCTGGTTTGGGTTCGGGGTTCGGTTTGGGATGTGGCTGTGGTAGTCGTTTGGTTATCGTTGTTGAAGTGCTTGTGGCTGTGACTTTGCAGTCGGTTGGTTATCGTTGTGGATGTGTTTGTGTGGCTGTGGCCGCCGTTGGATATAGTTGTAGATGTACTTCTGGATGTGGTTGTGTAGGTTGCCGTATCCGAGTTATGGATTTGTGATATTTCGCGACTTTGTAGATACTACAGAACTCATATATTTAGTGGATGTAAGTCGGGAAGTACTGGCTCTGGTTCAACGTGGTATAACTGATAAAAGCTGCCCTTTCTATATTAGAAAGAAGGCAGCTTCTACAAGGGGATTCCTTGCTTCCAGAGTTCTTGGAGTTTACCTGCTATATTGGGTAATTCGTTAATTAAATATGGAGCTATGGTTGAGCTTGAGAGCAGCTTTTGAAGTCCATCTGAGGGCATGATGGTGATAACATTGACGGCTATGATGATGATCAGAAGTGCTTCTGCTAAGCCCAGCAATGCGCCGCTCCAACGGTTGATGAAGTTCAGGCCTGGGGTTTTTGCTAGTATATTAAGTGCTCTGCCTACGATGACTAGTGCGAATTTTACACCAAAAAACAATATAGCAAAGGCTAAAGCGTTCAGGATATAGGTATCCAGATTAAGGCCTTTTACGATAAATTCGTATTTTTGGTAATTTTGATAGGTAGGCAGTGAAATTGCGTTTCGAAGCAGAGGGGCGAAATCCCTGTAAAAATAAAATGCAACGAGGTAGGCGAGAACAAAACCTGAGAGTGAGACAATCTGGGCAATAAATCCTCTAAAGTAACCAAGCAGCAGACCCAAAGCTACTATCGACAACATGACATAATCTAATGTATTCATTGTCACTATGGATTACCTGCCAGGACTATCTGTTTCTACAAGTTCGATCCACTCATTGTATTCATTCTGCAGTTTAGCATATTCCTCGCGCAGCTCTTTATACTCTTCTTTGATGTTTTGAAGCTCTTTTTGCTGAGCCTCGTCGTTCAAGCTTTGATGCATTAATTCTTCTTTTTCTCTACGTGCTTGGGCTAAGATCCGTTCTTTTTCTTCTTCAAAATGTTGAGCAAGTGCACTTCGTTCTAATTGCTGCTGCTCTAGTAAGGCATCAATTTGAGCTTGATATTGTGTAATAATTGTTGATTTTTGGTCTTCAAGCTGTTGAATAATGTTTGTTTGTCGTTCTTGAAATTCCCCAACTAGATTGCCTTTATCTTGCTCATAACTCAGTATCTTAGCCTCTGCCTCGTCCTGGTATAGGGCGGTGAGTGTTTCTATTTCTTCTTGGTGCGAGGTTGTGAGTGTATCTATCTCCTTTTGGTGCGCAGTTGTGAGTGTTTCTATTTCCACTTGATGTTGAATTGTAATATTATCTATTTTCTCTTTATGTTGGTTTGAAATTGTACTTAGTTTTTCTTGAAGTTGGTTCCTAATAGTATCAATTCTCTCTTGATGTTGCATGTTTATGATTTCTTTTTCCTGCAGATGCTGCTGCATGAGTGCTTCTTTTTCTTGTTGATATTGCTGATTTAACATTTCTCTGTCTTGTTGGTGGATTTCTGAGAGTGACTGTTTTTCGACTCTGTGCTGTTCGTTCAGCTTTTGCAGCTGATGCGCCTTTTGTTGTTTCTCCTGCTCCAATTGTTGCTTTGTTTGTTGGTGTTGTTGTTTTTCTTGGTCTAGCTGTTGTCTTCCTTGTATTTGTTGACGTTTTTCCTGCTCGAGCTGTTGTCTGACTTGTTCTAGTTGTTGTTTGATTTGCTCTTGCTGCTGTTCGGCTTGTTCTTGTTGTTGTTTAACTTGTTCTTGTTGTTGTTTAACTTGCTCTTGTTGTTGTTTAGCTTGCTCTTGATGTTGTTGTTTAACTTGTTCTTGATGTTGTTTAGCTTGTTGTAATTGTTGCCTCAATTGCTCTTGTTCTTGTATTGCTTTCTGAACTTCTTGTTTCATTTGCTCTTGCGTTTGGTTACCTTGTACTAGTTTAGCATTTTGCTCACTTATGTATGTTTGTTGTTGCTCGTATTCTAGTTTCATTTCGTTAAAGTTAACAATTAATTTGTCATAGGCAGCTTTTGTTGCTTCTTGGTTCTTTTGAGCTTTGGTCAGTTCTTCCATGATTTCATTCATACGGAAGCACTCATCAGCCATGTTCACGGCAGCCAGAACGGCGATTCTCTGTGAATCTAACCGCGGATAGCCCTTGGCAATACGAAACATTTGTTCATTTACGTATTCAGCTACTCGCTTCATATAATTGGTGCTGGTACTTGCTTTTAATTTGTATTGGTGTCCATATATATCAACGGTAATCCTCGTTTTATCTTCAGCGTTCACTTTTTTATATCCTCCCTTAGATGAAAGGCTGGCCCTATCGAGTGTAATTTCGATAAGACCAGCCTGTTTTCCTGCAACTTAAATGAAAGTTAGACTATTTTCTTAACTCTGCCTCATATTGTTGTTCAAGGGTTTGCACAACTTTGGCATGCAGCTCTGTTACTTCTTCATCCAACAGCGTTCTTTCTGCGTGACGGTATACTAAGGCAATGGCTACGCTCTTGCGATTTGCGCCTAAACGCTCTCCGGTATAGATATCAAATACTTGAATAGATTCTAACAAGTCTCCGGCAACTTCGGTGATGGTTTGCTCCATAAGACCTACTGGTACACTAGAGTTCACTACTACCGCAAGATCACGTCCAATGGACGGATAACGCGGCAGCAATTTATATACAATTGCATCTCCAGCAGCTTCCAAGATTGGGGAAAGTTCAACCTCAAGTACATAAGTGTCGTCAAGATCACGCTGTTGTTGAACGGTAGGATGCAGTTGACCAATTCGACCTATGACTTGCTGACCCTCAGCTGTGTTCAAGAGAAGCTCCGCTGTTCGGCCCGGATGGAAACCATCTGGTGATGCTGATTTATAGGTAAGCCCTTTAACGCCTAAGTAGTTTACAAGACGGTCAAAAACACCTTTGATATCATAAAAGTCGACAGTTTCTGACTTCTGAGCCCAATGCGCTTGATGGCGTTTGCCTGTCAGTACAATGGAGAGGAGAAGCTTCTCTTGCGGCAAAGCTGTAAGTGTAGTCTCATCCGTGATGAATACTTTGCCGATTTCGAAAATAGCCACATCATCCATCGTGCGGTTACGATTGTAGCTAACAACGTCTAGCAGATGCGGAAGCAAGCTAGTACGCAGTTGGCTGCGATCCTCGCTCATTGGCATAGCGAGCGAGATTGGCTTTGCTGCTGGATATAGACCCGGCAGCGAAACGGTCTGATCCGGCTGCGTGAAGGAATAGGTGATGACTTCATGCAGTCCGCTTTGAGTTAGGAGATTCCGAGTGATGCGACGGATCGACTGCTCTTTGGTCAATGAGCCGGGCGTCGTCACGCCGGTCATTAAGGTTGTCGGGATGTTGTCGTAGCCGAACAGGCGAGCTACTTCTTCGATCAAATCGACATCCCGTGTGATGTCTCCGCGGCGGCTCGGCACATGCACGAGCAGCTTGCCTTCGCCTGCCTGCTCAAAGGTGAAGTGCAGGCGCTCTATGATTTGACCCATCTCGGCCAAGGAAAGTTCAGTGCCGAGATAATTGTTTACACGGTCAGCTGCAAGCTCGATGCTGACTGGCTTGTGTGTGCCTGCTGCGGCTTGGACGATGCCGTCAGCGACTTGACCTGATGCGTACTGAGCCATTAACGCAGCAGCACGGTTTAATGCCGGAAGCACGGCTTCCGGGTTTACTTCTTTCTCGAAGCGAAGACTCGCTTCAGAGCGGAGCCCTAGCTGGCGCGACGTTCGGCGTACAGAGCTGCCTGCGAACTTGGCGGATTCAAGCAGAATCCGTGTGGTGCCTTCTGTCACTTCAGAGTTAGCGCCGCCCATAACACCGGCAATCCCTACAGGCTTCGTGCCGTCTGTGATGAGCAGCATGTGCGGCTCTAGCGTACGCTCCACATCGTCGAGCGTAACGAGCTTCTCGCCGGCCTCAGCGAGGCGTACATCGATGTGGCCATTGTTCAACTGCTCAGCATCGAAAGCATGGAGCGGTTGGCCGTATTCGAGCATCACAAAATTTGTGATGTCTACGATGTTGTTGATCGGGCGGATACCAGCTGCCATCAAGCGGTTCTGCATCCACAGCGGAGAAGTGCCGAAGCGCACGCCTTCGATAAGGCGAGCCGCGTAATGCGTGCACTTCTCTGTCGCTGTGATCTTCACACTGATGCGATCAGCAGCTTTTACTGCGGCTGTTCCAGTCCCTTGAAGCGCTGCTTCCACATCAGGAAGTTTGACGTCGCGTCCGAGGATCGCCGCGATCTCATAAGCAGCTCCGAGCATGCTCAAACAATCGGAGCGGTTTGGTGTCAGGTCAAGCTCTAACACCTTGTCGTTAATAGCAAGGACATCCAGAATTGAGCTGCCAATTTCGGTTTCTTCAGGCAAAACTAGGATGCCTTCTTGAATTTCCTTCGGCAGCAGCTTATCGTTCAGACCAAGTTCTTTGGCTGAACAAATCATGCCTTGTGACTCTACGCCGCGCAGCTTAGCGCGTTTGATTTGCAATCCGCCAGGAAGCACAGCTCCGATCATAGCGACAGGCACCTTTTGTCCGGCATCAATATTTTTAGCCCCGCAAACGATTTGCAAGTCTTCGCCTTGTCCGGCATCAATGATACACACGCTTAATTTATCTGCGTCTGGGTGTTTTTCGCGTGATTTTACAAATCCAACGACGACGTTCGTTACACCCTTATTACGATCTTCCACGATATCCACTTCGATGCCGCTTCGGGTCAGTTTTTCTGCTAATTCCTCGGCTGTGAAGCCTGTTACATCTACATATTCCGATAACCATTGATAAGAAACCTTCATGCTTAACCCCTCCTTTTCCTGATGCTTACAAGTGTAAGAATTGCTTTAAGAACCGCAAATCGTTCGTGTAGAAATGACGAATATCTTCAATGCCGTATTTCAGCATCGCAATGCGCTCAACACCCATTCCAAATGCAAATCCTGTGTATTCCTTCGGGTCATATCCACCCATCTCCAGAACGCGCGGATGTACCATGCCCGCTCCGAGGATTTCTAACCAGCCCGTTTGTTTACAAGTACGGCAGCCAACGCCGCCACACATCGCACAGCTCACATCAACTTCAACGCTTGGCTCTGTGAATGGAAAGAAGCTAGGACGCAAGCGAATTCTCGTCTCTTTGCCGTACATTTCTTGAACGAATTGAAGCAAGGTTCCTTTCAGATCACTCATCCGTACGTTACGGTCGATGACCAGACCCTCGATTTGAGTAAACATATGGGAATGTGTCGCATCATCGTCATCGCGGCGATATACTTTGCCCGGACAAATGATTTTGATTGGAACTTCCCCTTTACGTTTCTCCATTGTTCTAACTTGAACTGGGGAGGTTTGTGTACGCATGAGAATTTCATCTGTGATATAGAATGAGTCCTGCATATCGCGAGCTGGGTGATCCTTCGGCAGATTAAGCGCCTCAAAATTGTAGTAGTCCTGCTCTACCTCTGGGCCTTCCGCTACGGTGTACCCCATACCAATGAAAATATCTTCAATTTCTTGAATAACTTTGCTTAAAGGATGCACGGCACCTTGCTGTGATGGACGTCCCGGCAGGGTTACGTCAATCATTTCTGCACGCAATCTGTTCTCGGTTTCTTGCTGTTGGTATGCTGCTTGCTTCTCTTCAATAACGGTTTCAATCGCTGCACGAACGTCGTTCGCTACTTGGCCGATAACCGGTCTTTCTTCCGCACTTAATGCGCCCATACCGCGTAGTACCTCGGTTAACGGCCCTTTTTTACCCAAATACTTAATACGTAAAACGTTCAGTTCCTGCTGACTTTGTACGCCGCTTAGCTCTTGCAGCGCTTCCTGCTTCAAAGCTTCTAACCGCTCTTTCATCGAAATCCCTCCTGAATTAGGCCCCTTAATCACCCTAAATGAAAACACAAAAAAGACTTTCCGCTCCCTTACAAGGGACGAAAAGCCGTGGTACCACCCTAATTAGATTCGTTCACTGGCATATGCCAAAAGAAACGATTCTCACTTCATTTCAGATAACGGACGTTGTGTCCGGTTCCTTCTATTTAGAAGCCATTGGTTAAGCTTCCGTTCAAAGGACTGCTCGGGAGCGAACTTCAGCAGCCTGATTCTCGGGGATAGCTCTCAATCATCGGCTTTCCCTCCCTGTCAAGAAGCACTGCGTACTCTTCTCCGTCAAAGCATTTTCACGTATATGTATCAATTATTATATGCAAGATATGCCGGATATGCAAGTTAACTAGCCTGGGTACTGAATTTACCTGTTGACTTCGAATCATCAGCGGCGTATATTTTATTTAAACAGTTTAAATATTAATTCATATAAACATTTTATTGTTTAATGATTTGATACTTTAATAAAGTGGTAAGGAGGTTTTTGAAATGGAAGATGAACTGCTTGCTTATACGAATCGGTTTCGCACAACATTTGAAACAGCACATCGGAAAATTAGTCACACCGTAATTAGCCAGTTAAATTCGGAGTTAACAAAGCCACAAATATTCATGTTATTCATGATTTCTAAAGAAGGCGCTCCGAAACAAACTCATCTCGCTGATAAACTGGGCGTTAAACCGAGTGCGATCACCGTTATGATTGATCGACTTGTCCAAAGTGGGCATGTTATACGTAAACACCATGAGACAGATCGACGGATTGTACTAGTTGAAATAACCGAAACCGGAAAGGCTATACTCAAACAAGCAGAAGATGTCCAGAAAGAAGTCATTGCTCGCGGACTGTCACAGTTTCCTCCGGACGAAATGCGTATTCTTGTGAGTGCCTTTGAAAAGTTAACTAATTATTATTAATTTCATCATATTCAAGGAGTGGTACAAGTGGAAAACATACAAAAAACAGCTTCAGAGAATTCCATAGAAGCAGAAGGACCCGAACTCAAAAATCGAGGTCTCCTGCTTACCGGTCTTATCATTGCTATGCTATTTGGCGCTTTGGACGGTACGATTGTCGGAACAGCAATGCCGCGTATCGTCGGTGAATTCGGCGGTCTTGGCCTCATGGCATGGTTGACTACTGCTTACATGTTGACATCAACGGTTGTCGTTCCAATTGCAGGTAAACTTGCCGATTTAATTGGTCGTCGTGTCATCTATGTTACTGGTCTAGTCATCTTTATCGCCGCTTCTGCCTTATGCGGGATGTCTCAGAACATGACCGAATTGATTTTGTTCCGCGGTTTGCAAGGGCTTGGCGGCGGTATTATGATGCCCATGGCGATGATTATTATCGGGGACTTATTTACCGGAAAACAACGTGCCAAATGGCAGGGCGTATTCGGTGCGATCTTCGGTTTATCATCGGTTATTGGCCCCCAAATCGGTGGTTGGATCGTTGACGCATTGGACTGGCGCTGGGTATTCTACATCAACCTTCCAGTCGGTATCCTTGCTGTTGTCTTAATTGCAATTGCCTTACCAAAGCATAAAGCAACAGGAAAAGTAAAGTTCGATATTCCGGGAATTGTCACCATGATTGTCGGGGTTGTCAGCTTACTGCTCGCTTTAACATTTGGCGGTAAAGATTTCGCTTGGTTGTCTTGGCAAATCATTGGACTTTTTGCATTAGCTATTATATCGTTGGTTTCCTTCGTTATTATTGAAAGTAAAGCCGAAGAGCCAATCCTTCCTGTTCGGTTATTTAAAAATAGAACATTTACAACAATTAACGGCGTAGGCTTCTTAATGGCTGTCGGGATGTTTGGAGCTATTATGTTCGTTCCTCTCTTCATGCAAGGCATCGTCGGTATCAGTGCTTCAGCATCGGGTACAGTGATGACGCCGCTCATGATTACGATGATTGCAGCCAGCGTAGTCTCCGGTCAATTCATTCAAAAAATCGGCGTTCGCAAGCAAATGCTTGGTGGAATGATTATTATGGCTGTCGGCTTTTATTTCCTTAGCACTATGGGCATAAACACGACGAAGTTGATCGCTTCAAGTTACATGCTGATTCTTGGTCTCGGTATGGGGCTAGTTATGCCAATCCTAACACTTGCTTTACAAGAGAGCTTCCCGAAATCTGAGCTTGGTGTCGTTACGTCTTCCAGTCAATTCTTCCGTCAAATTGGCGGTACATTCGGTATGACGATTCTCGGAGCCATTATGAATCACAAGTCAACTGTACTATTGGAACAAGACTTAACTCCTGTTGTCAATCAGCTTCCCGCGGAAGCAGGCGGGCTCGCTACACAAATGACGGATATGATCCATACCAATCCACAAGCTTTATATTCTTCACTGCTAAGTCCTGAGACCCTGGCTAAAATGCCAAAAGAATTCGTGGATCATATGCTGCCAATTCTAAAAAATGCCTTGGTTACATCACTTCACCAAGTGTTTATTGTAGGCTTAGTGTTCGTTTTACTTGGGGCTATTCTGACACTGTTTATCGGAAATATTAAAGTTTCTGACCGTAAATCTAAGAAAACTGATGACAACAAAGAAAATGAACTTTCACCAGGACTCGCTTAATATAAAAGGCTCTTTTCTCTTCATGAGAGGAAAGAGCTTTTTCTTTTTGACACGGAGCAAGCTATAGCGTTTAATAAACTTGGATACCTTAAAAAGGAGAGTGCTCGCCATGAAATATCGCAGACTTGGTAAAACGGATTTGAAAGTTTCCATCGTAGGTGTTGGGACTTGGCAGTTCGGCGGAGAATGGGGACTTACCTACACGCAAGCTGAAGCAGATGCTATTCTCGATCAAGCAGTCTGAACTGGGTATAAATCTGATCGATACAGCAGAATGCTATGGTGACCATTTATCGGAATCTCTAATCGGTAATTACTTATCCCGCCGCAATCGCGAGAATTGGATCGTGGCTACGAAATTTGGCCACCATTTCCACGATCTGTTCACCCGAACAGATGATTTCAGTTCGGAAGACGTCGTCAAACAACTGGACGATTCTCTGAAAGCTTTGCAAACGGACTACATTGACTTATATCAATTCCATTCCGGACCTGATCATTTATTTGATAATGATGATCTTTGGACGATTTTGGACAAACAAGTTCAAGCCGGGAAAATTCGCCATTTGGGAACATCTATTGGCAGTAATGCTAATATTCATCAAACAGAAGCCTCCAGCAAGGTCAATTCCAAAGCCATTCAAGTCGTGTACAACCGCTTGGATCGAGCTCCCGAAGAGCTTGTTTTCCCTTCTTGTGTGAATCAAGATCTTGGCGTTCTGGCACGTGTCCCTTTGGCTAGCGGCTATTTAAGCGGTAAGTATAAGCCTGGCGCGGTGTTCAGCAACACAGACGTTCGCCATCGTCATGATGCCGAGAGTGTGAAGCAGAAGCTTGAGGACGTGCAGCGCATCCAAAAGGAAGAGGTTCCTGAAGGAATGGACATGGCCAAATGGGCATTAGCTTGGTGTTTGAAGCATGATGCTGTTACAACGGTCATTCCAGGTTGTAAAAACCCTGAACAGGTTATTGCCAATGCAAGCGCAACGGAGCTAATCAGCGATAACCATCCGCAGGCTTGGAAAGCTTAAGTGAATGAGGAAGGAATTGACTTCGGAATGAGTCATACACAACACGCAGAAACATGGAAGCAGCTCAAGGAGCACTTGCCTCAGTGGGTTACCGAGAGCAAGGCACATACATCAGACGGACAGGTTGCTTCCTACATTCCTGAACTTGCTAACGCTCCAGCGGATGTTCTAGGTATCTGTATTATGGATGCCGAAGGGAATATCGCTGTGGCCGGCGAATCTGATTTCCGTTTTACTTTGCAAAGTATTTCGAAAGTATTTACGTTAATTTTGGCATTGATGGATAACGGGGAAGAGGTTGTTTTCTCCAAGGTGGGCATGGAGCCTACCGGAGATGATTTCAACTCGATGCTGAAGCTCGAACTCGTCGAACCCGGCATCCCATTTAACCCGCTTATCAATGCTGGGGCAATTGCGATATCATCCTTGATTGCAGGTAGTGGTCCTAGGGAGCAAGTCGAGCGAATTCTCCATTTTTTCCGAGACATCGCTAATAATCCTTCACTTGAAATTAATCAAAGTGTATTTCAATCTGAGTCAGATACCGCACACCGGAATCGTTCGTTAGCTTACTTCCTGAAAGACAACGGTGTGCTGGATAGCGAGGTTGACGACGTTCTCCACGTCTATTTCAGCCATTGTTCCGTCGAGGTGAACTGTACCGATTTGGCTAGATTGGCCCTCGTTCTCGCGCATAATGGCGTAGATCCAATTCGTAATCAACGCCTTATACCGCGGCGATTCGTGCAGATCGCTAAGACGTTCATGTTTACCTGCGGGATGTACAACGCCTCTGGGGAATTCGCCATGAACGTTGGGCTGCCCGCCAAAAGCGGCGTGTCCGGCAGCATTTTGACGATGGTGCCGGGACAGTACGGTATCGGCTTGGTCGGACCAGCGTTGAACCGCAAAGGCAACAGCACTGCTGGCGTTCACCTTTTGGGCACGCTGTCGCAGGAATTTGATTGGAGCTTATTTTAGATTTCGATACGCTAAGTCGTAATGACTAACTTTCACTTGTCTTATTCGCGTAAAGTTGTACTTTGTACAACTTTACGTAAGGCTAATTCACATTTCCCACTCGAATGTTGCAAAAAATACAACAATTTTAGCCAAAAGTAGCTATATTGTCTATAAAAAGGCTAAATTGTTGTACAACATACAACAACCTGAGATTTTCCAGAAGAAATCAAAGAAATTGTTGTACGCAGTACAACTTGCTCTTCTAAATAGGGGTGAGTTTCGGTTTCTGCTATGGCTCTGCTGGCATACACAGCTTAAAAAGAACCTTCCCGACTAATGGGAAGGTTCTTTCGCCTTTTCGGGCATTTTCGTGGTACCTTTGGTACCTCTGGTACTCCTGGTACTTCTGGTACTTCTGGTACTTCCGGGGTTTCTGAGGCACGTCAGAAATAAGATTGGTTAGTTCAACGGAATTAACTGGAACGTCATATTATCCGCGGCGGAATACGGCCATTGAATCATTTTACCGCCAGCGATGAGCGAGTTATCGGCTACATTCAATGCCTTGCCGGATAGCCTGTTAATAATTTTAAAATAACCGCCGCCTACACCCGAAATTTCCCACTGATCATTGAGGGTCGAGCCGAAGTCCCATTGGATCACGTCTTCACCGTCCATCAAGGAGGCATTTCTGACAGCCATAGATTTACCGCTCTTCACATTGATAATTTTATTAAAGCCTGCCGTTGTTGATGTAATCACCCATTGGTCATTTTGCGCAGTGCCGTAATCCCATTGGAATATTTTCGCTCCATTGTTTAAGGAAGCTGCTTCAACGGCAACGGATAAGCCCGTCGATTTGGGTACGATTCGGTACGTTTTACCTGAGATAAAGGAACCGCTCGTTGTTTCTGATCCCGTCAATTTCACCATAACCGTCCCATGTGAAGTTACATTCACTGTGTAGCTGTTGGTGAACGATCCCTTCTCGGTCTTGGACCATAAATCCCTGATGCTAGCTGTAGCATTCAGGCCAAGGCTCGAGAAATTGACCGTCATGTTCGCAGCCGCGCCGGTACGATTTAACAACACAACCGCACGTGTCCCATTAGCCTGCAGTTTTTTGGAGTACACCTGCAGACCTCCGAGATCGCTTACTAATATGCCTTGGCTGCCAAGCGCATCCTGATTTACAGCAATTACTTCAGAATTCATCAGTGTATCTTTGGTAAATTGGCTCATTGTGCTCAAATTATTTCCCGCAATTAATGGCGAAGCCATAATCGTCCACATCGAGAAATGCGAACGGTATTCCGTATCCGTCATGCCTCCGCCGAAGACGGCGCCAGTTCCATAATTGCCGACCATGAGCATATCTGCGTCATTCCAGCCTTTGGTAGGCCCCGCAAAATTGGCAAGCGGAGCGTTCTGATCAATGATCCAAGTTACTCGGTCCCAGTAGTCGAAGATATCGTCCGTTGTCCTCCACATATTGCCCGTGGCCGCACCCCACACCCATGGTTTGTTGATGCCCCAATTGCAAATGCTGAATAGGATAGGCCTTCCCGAGTTAGCGAGAGCATCCCGAATGATCGTATACCTGGTTTGCGGATCCATGCCTCCATTATCGCACCAGTCGATCTTGACGTAATCAACGCCCCAGGAAGCAAACGTATTCGCATCCTGCACCTCATGTGAATACATCCCCGGTTTTCCAGCACAAGTAGTGAACCCAGCATCCGTGTAGAGACCGAATTTCAAGCCTTTGCTATGCACATAGCTCGCAAGTGATGCCATCCCGCTTGGGAATTTGACCGGATCGGCAATTATGGTACCGTCGCTGGTCCGACCTGTCTGCCAGCAATCATCGATCACAATGTACTTGTATCCAGCTGCCTGCATACCGCTGCTTACCATCGTATCGGCCGCTTGCTTAATTTTCACTTCATCCACGTTACAAGCATAGAAGTTCCAACTATTCCAACCCATTGGCGGAGTTGGCGATAAGCCATTATTTAAGGCAGATGCTGTTTGCGGAGCGATGCTGCCAGACAGCACAATGGGCAAAGCAAGCAGGAAAGCGAGTAGGATTTGCACGATAAAATGAATTTTTTTCCGAGTCGATTTTCTCATAAAAAACCTCCATTTTGGATTTAAATTGGGCTTACAAGCCATAAAGTTGATCTACATTCAGCCAGTTATTGTTTCCTTTCGAGGTGTCATAACCAAGTTGTATCGTATTCGATCCTGTTTGAAGGGATATGGTCATAGAAACAGTATTCCAACTGCTCCATCCGGAAGTTCCCGTAAAGTTCAAATTAGCAGCCACGTCTACACCATTTACTTTGACGTATCGGCTTGCATTGCCGGCGGCCGCTGCATATCGGAATGTAATCGTCTTTGTTCCTGCATTATTCTGATTCACATAGAAATCAAGCGATGTTCCGTTCGTATTCCAGCCTGCGACATAGCCCCGGCCATTAAAGCCGGTCTGTGTGCTTTCGTTGATCATGCCAACACCGCTGGCTAAGGTGCGCCGGGCATTTTCCGCTTCATAAAGACCGTTCCCCGCTATATTGCCCGTATAATTATCCGGAGAAACGAATTGAAGAATAGAAGCACCCGCAGCCGCAGTCAGGCTTTGGATATAGGCGGAACCAGTTGGAGCCGTCCAATCACTTCCGATAATGCCATCCGAAGTTCTTCTATGATTCCATGCTTGTGTAGCATTTTGCTGCAAAAAGTTTAGATATTGCGATTGGCCTGCTTGTACGCGAAGCTGATTCAGATTGCGGGCAAAAATCATTTTAAATCCGGGAGCATCATTCTCCCCTTCGTACATCAAGGTAGTAGCCGAAGTCATTTTGTCTATCACATATCCAGCTGCATTATTCGCATCCGTTAGGTAGCTGCTCGTACCAGTAGCCCCATATAAAGCGGTCGCCGCTCCAAGAAAAGTTCCGTAGTTGTAGGTGAAATCCCAATCCTTGACGATACCCGCTCCAGTACCTTCCATATGATCATTTACTTTGCTTCCATTGACCAACTTCGTTTTGATCCAAGTGTACATTTGCTGGGCTTTCGTAAGATAAGTGCTGTTATTATAGGCATTTCTTAGTTTAATAGCCGTCATTACCATAGGAGCATTGGAAGCCATATTTTTCTGAGCATTGCTGCTGGTTGCCGGGTTCGTTGCATCCTTTCTCCACCAGATTCCTCCTCCATAATAAGTCGTATCCCAGTAGGCATAGACTTGATCGAAAAGGAAGGACCCGCGGTTCAAATATTCTTGCGTACCGGTAATTTCGTATGCACGCAGACAAGCAAGCGCCCACCAGCCAAGATCATCATTGAATTGGTTATCAATCATATTCGTATATTTTGCATTGAATCCGGTGTAAATATCATCGATCATTGTGCGGTAAGTGCTGCTTCCCGTCCGCTGATAAGCATCCATGACCGTCTCCCACATCTGAGCCTCCCACCAGAAATCGGTGTACAGTCCTCCATTCGGTCCAAAAGCATGTGCAGCATGTATGAGATGATCGCTGTTCGTGTAGAAGTATTTAGCGTTAGCATCGTAGAATACGTTTACTAATGAATTCATCGCGGTGTCAGCATTCGACGCTGTGAAAGCAGATGCACGATTCGAACCTCCCCAAACGGATAGGAATAGGGCCATTACTAAACTCACACTTAACCATTTGACAGCTGATTTTCTTTGCATGATCACATAAAACAACTCCTTTTCTCACTTAAAATTAGTTGTTGTGAATGCGCTTTCAAAAATGTAAATTTCACCTCCTTTCCGCACCCATTTGTCTCTATTTCTGTGTTATTAATAAAGGGGCAGATTTTCGGCTGCCCCTCTTCTCAATGCCTTAATTCTGTTTCAGCAATCCTTGCTTCTCCAGCGCGGCCATACGCTCCAGGAGCATAACGCCGCTTAGATTTACGCTCAAATCCTCTGCAGGCTCAGGTGTTGCCGCCCATGATTTACTGAACATGACGCGCTGCTCATCTCTCCCGTATTTCCAGAGACTGTCTGCATTCGTTACAAGAAGCTCAAGCGACTCCTTCTGACCTGGGTCAGCAAGAACGAGCTCCGTCAAGTAACGAACGTATATACCTTTGAATAATCCGCCGTCGCCATTGCTTTCACTAGGCAGCATGCCTGTTGCCGGACTTGTCAGTCTGAGCTTCGACGCTTGCGCAGTCCGAGCCGCATCCGCCAGATAGCTTTTGTCCCCAATCGCCTGAAACAGCGCAACTCCTGCTCCGATGTAAACACCTTGGCAATAGGAGAATTCCCAGCTCTTATCAATCTTGCCATCCCCTTCGCGGTTTTTCCCATCCCAGACGAAGCCCGTATCCGGATCAACGAGATTGGCCTTCTGCCAATCGTAAATCTTTTTCGCCCAAGCTAGATCCTCCGACTTGCCGAACTGCTTATACAATCTAGCAGCTAGAATGACAGCAGGCGCATTCGCCGGCGTATTCTTATAATCAAGCTGCGGCTTGCGCCATGCAATGCCTCCGCCTTGCTCTTCGTTCCATCCCGTCTTAATATCTTCCCAAAGCTCAAGTGCGGCTTCCTTATATTTCTCATCGCCAGTAGCGTTATAAGCACGGAGCCATGCTAAAGCCAACCATTCCATATCATCGTAAAAATCATTCGGCCATACGCCGCCATTGCGGTCCAAAATTCCCTGATACATGTTCGCCAGGTAGCCCTTATACACCGCATCGCCAGTTCTAGCATAAGCGTCAACCAGCGTATCTACACCATGCGCTTGCCACCAATAATGGAACTTCTCATTGCATAAATCGTTGCAAGGCGACAAATTATCGAATAAGTTCAGTTTTCCGTTCCAATATTGCTTCAGCAGCCCGGCTTGCGCTAGATCCGCACGCTGCTCCCAGGTTTCTCTCTTTGTGCTCACTTGCACATCGGTCATTTTATTGTTTTTGTCCATTGACTCCACTCCCCAGCTAGCAGCCACGATGATGCCTATCCCAACAATCATCAGGGCTATGATCATTTTTAATCGAATTGTCAATTCGCTTCACCTATCTGTCCGACCTGCGTACTATCCTTTTGTTCCTGTAAAAGCGATTCCTTGCACAAAATACTTCTGCAGCAGCAAGAACAAGATCAGTATCGGCACAACCGCAATTAAAGCACCTGCCATCAACGGGCCGAAGTCGACCTGTTTGTTATAAGTAAAAGCAGCTAAGCCTAGCTGAATCGTTTTCTTGGCAGGGTCGTTAAGCATAATGAGCGGGCCAAGAAAGCTGTTCCAGCCTGCTTGAAAGGTAAAAATACCGAGTGTAGCCAACGCCGGCTTCGCGAGCGGAATATAGATGTTCCAAAAGATACGAAGCTCCCCGCTGCCTTCAATTCGAGATACTTCTTGCAAATCACTAGGTAAAGATACGAAAAATTGCCTCATAAAAAATACCGCAAAGGATCCCGACGCTCCTGGCAAAATAATCGCCCAAAATGTATTGAGCAAGCCATTGCCGCCATCGCCCATCCAATCATTTCCACCTATGAAAGGAATGTGCTTCAGCACGAAAAATTGCGGGATCATCGTCACAACACCAGGGATCATCATGGCAGCAAGCAGAATTTTGAAAATCGCATCTCTTCCGCGGAAATGAAGCTTAGCGAAGGCATAGCCGCTTAAAGAGCCGAAAAGCAAGTTGAAGAGTACGCCCATGAACGCAAGGTAAAATGAATTCCAGAAATATAGACCGAATGGAACGAGCTCAAATGCCTTGCGATAATGCTCCATCGTTATGCTGGAAGGAATCCATTGAATCGGCAGCATGAAAATCTCTTCATCCGGACGGATGGAAGTGATAAGACTCCATACAAACGGGACGACCATGACGATGCAGACGGCGATGGAAATGATATACAAGATTGTCGTTTGCCAATAGGTTTGTAGCTTCATTTGCCATCCCTCCTAAATCACGGATTCCTCTTTGTTTAGTCTCATATTAATGAGCGAAAACACTAATATAATAATAGACAGCGCAAACGCCATCGCATCCGCGTAGCCCATCTGGAGCTGGTTGAAGCCCTGCTGATAAATGTGATACACCGTTGTTTTCGTCGAGTTGGCGGGACCGCCCTTGGTCAATACGAAAGCCTGGTCAAACAACTGCAGCGCACCAATAATGGCCATTGTACTTACGAAAAAGGTGGTCGGCCTCAGCACTGGCCAAGTAATATAGCGAAAGGACTGCCAAGCATTAGCTCCGTCCAGCTTTGCGGATTCATACAGATGATCGGGAACCCCGTTAAGTCCCGCTAAATAAATGATCATGTTCGATCCAACGGATTGCCACAAGGTCACTAACACAATGGACAGCATGGCGTAAGGCATTTCAGCCAACCAGGAAGGTCCTGTGATTCCAAACTTGCTCAGAATATCGTTCACGAGTCCGAACTCGGGGTTTAACAGCCATATCCATACCGTAGCCGCAGCAACGCCAGAAGTTAACGTTGGCAAATACCCGGCTGTACGAAACAGCTTTACGCCGAAGCGGCTGCGCATAAATAGCAAAGCCATCGATAAAGAGATGGCAATATTCAGCGGAATATAAAGAACGGAGTAAAACAAAACGTTCTTCAGAGTCGTCCAAAAGATGTTATCTTCAGCTAGACGCTTATAATTATCCAATCCAACGAAATCGTTTTTACTTACAATGTCATAATTCGTGAAGCTTAGATAGAATGCCATGATGACCGGAATAATCGTAAAAATAATAAATAGCAAAATCGTCGGCGTAATAAAGAGATAACCCATCCTAGCTTGATGTCGACCCAGCTTGGTTATCGATGCCAAGCGAATTCCCCCTTCCACAAAAAGGGAGGGATGCCCCTCCCCCGCATTTCTAGTTACTTCCCTGCTGCGTTCTGATCCAGCAGCTTATCACCTTGCTCTTGCCCCTTCTTGAGCGTCGTGGCCGCATCCTGCTTGCCTTGAATGAATAGCTCAATATTCGGCATCAGACCGTCGCCTTCCATTACCGAGTATCCTGGATGCTGTGGACGAATCTTCGCGAATTCCAGTGTATCCATGAATGGCTTCCAGTTCGGATCGTCCTTGAAGAACGGATCCTGCAGCGCCGGTTTGAAGCCTGGCAGGTTTAAGCTTGTTTTCGCCCATAGCAGCGCGTTGTCTTTATTCGCTAACCACCATTTCTCGAATTCCCATGCCTCGTCTTTATGCTTGGAGCCCGCTGGAATCACGAGCCCGAAGCCGCCCATTACGCTTCCTTTGGCACCGCCAGGTCCAGCTGGAGGAGGCACAACACCGAAATCAAGATCCTTGCCGTATTTCTTATAAGTTGAAAGCATCCACGGACCTGTATAAGTCATAGCTACTTTTCCCGTCACAAAAGCATCCGTACCTTCACCTAGACCTTTTTCAAACCCAACTTTATACACCTTATCCTTATTAATCAGCTTATCCCAGAAGTCCAATACTTGTTTGCCTTGTTCATTATTGAAATTCGTCTTCTTCAGATCGCTGGTCACCATAGATCCGCCTGCTTGCTGCAGCCACATATTGAACAGCCCATTATCCTGCATCGACATACCGGAGCGAACCAGCTTATCGCCTTCCCATACCGTTAACTGCTTAGCCGCATTCTCCAGCTCATCCCAGGTTTTCGGCGGCTGAAGTCCTTTCTCAGCAAACAATTTCTTATTATAAAATAGTGCGCGTGCATCAACCGTTAATGGAAGGCCATACAGCTTACCGCCAGAGGAAAACTCCTTCAAGGCTTCATCGTAATAATCGCCACGGTTAATATTGTCTTTCTTCAAATAATCGTCGATCGGGTGAAGCACGTTCTTGGATGCATACAGCGAAGTCCGCCATCTGTCCCAGAACATAATATCAGGCGAGCCGCCTGAGGTAGCCGCTGTCAGAAACTTCGTGATCATATCTTCCTGCAGAACATATTTAACTTTAATCTTGTCTTGCGATTTATTGAATGCATCAGCCATCATCACAAACTGCTTTTCACCTTCTCCGCCCCAGTCGCCCCAGAACGTAATTTCAACAGGTGCTGCTTTGGTGGCGGCTGTCGATGCTCCCGGTGCTGTCGTGGCCTCAGGCTTTTTGCTATCAGCCGGCTGATACCCGCCAGTTTTCGTGCTGCATGCTGCCAAACTAAACGTGAGCGAGAGAGCAGTTAAAACGGTCATCCATTTTTTCATGTTTCTTCCTCCCTTTTTAAGTAAACGTTACAAGTGCAGTTGCTATGTTAATAGGGGTTCCACCCCCTGTATAACCTAAGATGAGTGCGATGCGTTCACGCGATCTCTCAGAAGCTTCTTAATCGATAGGCCGCATACGTCTAACACCAACTCACTGAACATGGAGTTCGCCCAGGAGAACCATGGCCGCGTATATTGCGATGGATCGTCCACGTGGAAGCCCTCATGCATCAGGCCCGTTCCAGCATCCGTGTCGGCTAACATATCAAGGATACGCAGCTTTTCCTCCCGACTTGAAGCCGTAAGACCTTGAACGGCCAGGGAAATATGCCAAATGTAGCGATCCGGCGTATGCGGACTTCCGATTCCCTGAGCCGCTTTACCTTTATAAAAGTAAGGGTTTTCATCACTAAGTATAAAGCTGCGTGTATGCTGATAAACTGGATCGGTTTCGGCGGCATATCCCAAGTAAGGGATTGAGAGCAAGCTGGGTACGTTGGCATCATCCATCAGATTGAAGTTGCCAAGTCCGTCCGTCTCATATGCAAACATCGTACCGAGCTTGGGATGCTCGATCGTCCCGAATGCTTCTATTCCCTCCTTAATCTCAGCGGCAAGCTTAGTCGATTCAAGGATAAGACTGGCATCCTGCCATACCTGCTCTGCAATTTCAGCGATATAACCTAGCACCACAACGGCAAACATGTTAGCTGGAGTCAAATATCCGTACGAGCAAGCATCGTCGCTAGGGCGAAAACCTGACCAAGTCATTCCTGTATAGCCTACTGGACTGCCCTTTCCATCTCTCGTTAACGTGTCTGTCAGAGGACAATTCAATCGTTGGAAGCGATAAGGAGACTTCGTTTCATGATCTTGTTCAATGCGCCAAAGATGAAGGATCTCACGTACTGCAGATCGATAGGCATCATTGAAATGTGCGGTTCTCCCTGTTGCTTTCCAAAGTAAATAACTGAGCTGAATAGGATAACACAGTGAATCGATTTCGTATTTACGCTCCCAGATCCATGGGCTCATTTGGGTCAAGTCCTGCTGATGCCCTGCGCTGGTTGGCTCTATATTAAAGGCATTGGCATACGGATCTAGTTGAATATATTGCATTTGCCGCTTAACCACACCCTCAATCATATCCGCCAAGCTGGAGTCCTCACTCGCTAGAAGCAGATAAGCTCGAACCTGAGCCGATGAGTCACGGAGCCACATGGCTGGTATATCACCGGTGATTACGAAAGTTGATCCATCCTGTAGTCTTTGAATCGTTGTTTGATACGTGTTGGAGAAGCAATCGCGGAACATGGCAGCTAGCTTCGGCCTTTGTTCCTTCAGTAACTCGTCACTTACTTGCTCAATGAGTTTACTCATCGATGCAGGTAACTTAGCCTCATTCATCATCGGGTTCGCTCCTCTCTATTCCGATAAATAAACCGCTTACATTTACGATTATATTGGTATGTATACAGCATGTCAATATATATTTATCATACTATTTACATATCATTTAAATTGGTTGATATACCAATCAAAAAGAGACTACTAGATTAGCAGTCTCAAGTGTCGAATCCCTGATGATGAGTACACCGATCATTTGGAGGGTCCCGTTGACTCCCCAATGATTAGTTTGGCTTCCAGGCTTATTTTATTGGCTACCTTCTCGCCTTGTTTCAGCTTTAGCACATTCTCTACAGCGAGCTTGCCGATTTCATCCTCGGCTTGGATCAGATGGGTAAAGCGATAGCCGCTGCCAAGCGTCGTAGGAGGGCTATCAAAACAAATAATGGAAATATCTGCAGGTATCTGAAGTCCCATTTGTTCCACGGCAGCCTTGGCTAATAGAGCAATATTATATTCCATAGCGAACAAGGCGGTAATTTGCGGATTGCTGCGCAGGTGTTCCTTAATCATATCGATATCTTTATCGATATTAGGTGAATGAAATGAATTGGGCAGCGTAGAGGTGATTTCATCTAACCAGAGCGACCTGTCAACCATGACCCCGCGTTCCGCATGAGCCCGTACGAAGCCTTCTATACGGTCCTCAATAGCTGTTGTATCCATAGGCGGCGGCGTAAGTAAGCAAATCTGCTTATGCCCCAAATCAAGTAAATAGTCAGCACCCGTGCGAGCAGCGGTTATGTTATCCGTACTAATCGAAGCCGCGGCTACCCCCTTGAGATGACGGTCAACGAGAACTAAGGGAAATTGCTGTATGACCAATTTAAGAAGTTCATCATTATAGAACTCCCCTTGTGCAGGAAACACAATAATGCCATCCACGCCTAATTCAAGAAACGATCGAATAGCTTTCACTTCATTTTCAGGCACACCAAACGATCTGCGCAGTACCAGGAAGCTATCGTGCTCAGCAGAAGCCCGCTCCATGCCATAAATCATCTCCGTACCGAAGGTATTGCCGAAATCCGTTATGACTAAGCCGATCAACGTATGCTTGGTTCTCTCACCCGTAGATGGTCCTTCAGCCGGAATCCCCCCTCCTTCCATGACAAAGGAGCCTCTCCCTGGCTTACGCACGATGAGACGCTCTTCTGCGAGCATCTCCAGCGCCTTTTTACTCGTAATACGGCTTACGTTATATTCATCCGCCAGTTCCTTCTCGGAAGGAACGCGGTCTCCAACGTTATATTTACGTTGTATAATTTCTTCACGCAGCGTTTCGAATATTCGCTCGTAAATGGGTCTTGAATCCGTTGACAATGCTACCTACCCCCTGCACCCAACCAAATGTTATATCATACGATACCATTAATATATCATGATATACGCAATTTGAATAGAGTCAGAAGGGATGAAAAAAAAGGGGCACAATGTGCCCCTCCTCCTAAGTCATCCCTATTGAATGGCTTGTTTAATCCGATGTAATGCCTCAATCAGATCATCAATTTCCGTTTCATTTAAACGAATGGTTACATAATTAGGCGAGATGCCGCCATCGTTGATCTCCAGCAATGCCATTTCATCCTGGTTATCAAATTTGACCGACAAATGTTCTTTGTCGAGCACTTGAATCCATGCCATTATCGCCACCCACTTTCAGCCATCATGTATTTAAACCTTTTTAATACACCATAAATTCTTTGTTGTACACCGTTTCATTATCATCCGCATCCATGACACGCATCTCTAATTCCCAATTGCCGCGGAACGGCAGGTAGGCCCCCTGTGCTTTATAGCTGAATTTTACAAAGCCGTATGATTCTTCTTGTGTGTTATCCTCGAACAAGGTTACTGGCACAGAAATTGGCGCCATTTCTTTATCGTCTAAATAATGAAGCAGCATGAGCACTTGCTTCGGTTTCCCTGCTTTTTCTGGGAGCCATACTTTTGCTACAAAGGTATTGGTACCCTGGATTTTAGGCGTAATATCCGCAGATACATGGACCTTCTCGCCCATCTGATGCCACTGCAGCGGCTCATTAACAGGAATTGGCGCCATATATGTGATGAGCCCAACCAGCAGCACGATAATCACCATAAAGGTAAGATCAACCTTAATCCAGAGAACCGATTGTTTGGCCTTCTGTTTGCGCAAATTGAGCCGAATAATAAAACCAATGAGTATCACAAGTGCTACAGCACCAATTTTCACAAGCATCAATATTCCCCACGACGTGTAGAGCAAGTAACGCAAGTTTGGCAGGAACAACAAGACGGATAAGAATCCGGACAGGGTAAGTACAAGGATGGAGATCAAAGCCATTTTCGAGAATTGCTGCATATAGGAACTGACATCATCACTTTTTTGACGCCATTTTGCATAGAGCAGCACTAAGCCCCCAACCCAACATGCCGCGCCGAGCAAGTGAATAAAATCCAGCCCGATTGTCGCCCATAAGGGTGAAAAAGACGCCGCGTGACCGCTAAAGCTTTTCACCGCTAGGAAACATAAAGGCCATAATAAATCTAGCCACTTTGCCCTACCTATAAGTACAAATCCAAGGAAGGATAGTACTAGCATAAGCGCCCAGGAAATAC
Organism: Paenibacillus sp. WG02; assembly: GCF_055396115.1. Taxonomy (NCBI): domain Bacteria; kingdom Bacillati; phylum Bacillota; class Bacilli; order Caryophanales; family Paenibacillaceae; genus Paenibacillus; species Paenibacillus sp. WG02. Next base: position 6,941,233 of record NZ_AP036016.1, read on the forward strand.
CGATACTGGTTGCACTAAATAGTTTCCAAATCTCCTCCACCCCACCGCCACCAAGCAGATCTTCGATGTGCGTGAAAATGAGCAGCAGTAAGGCAACTAATTGTGCGCGCTGAAGATTGAGAGTCCAAGCTGAAAGTGATTTCCGGGTTTCAGTCCCGCTTGCTCCCAACAACCTTAACCAGATAACCCAACCTGTCAACGCCAACATCATCAAATACCATAGGCCGCGAGACGCATATTGCAGGATATCTTTCGTTGTTAACTGACCCGTCCCATGATTGTGCCCACCGTATACGGAAGGCAGATCAAGAGCTTCTTCTTGCGGCGGATTGCCAATCGTTATCGGATAACTCCCTGCAACGGGGTGACCGTCAGCGGAAATGACGTGATAGCTGATCAAATAAAAGCCCTCAGTTAACTTCGGCAGATCAAGAACTAATCCTGTCTGCTCTTGGTTCATATAAGCTTTATTCCTTGTTATTTCGTTACCGTTATGATCCAATACTTTGATATAAAAGAGTCCTGCATCTAACTGTTCATTAAAAGTAACAGCAACTTGAGGGGGGGAGCTTTCAAGCTTGGTGCCCGCTTCAGGTTGAGCCTGTACTAATGACGCATGAGCAGAGGCTGTCTGAGGAACAGCAACTGCGCTCAAGAGAATAAAGGCGAACATACATATAAGCCATGTAGGTATGAAAAAGCGTTTAGCCGTATAACGTAAAGATCTTTGCATTTATTTTCCTCTATTCCGAAATCGGTTTACGTCCGGCAAAACCATCCAGTTTGCCATGGTAAAAACGAATTCTATCCTCTCCCTGTTTCCAACAAAGCAGTACTTCTTGTCCATCCATCAACGCGGGAAAATCAATAAGTCCTGTATCTATATCCTTGAGCTCTACACCTGTAAGCTGAAAATTGTGAATAAGTCCGCGAGCTTCAATTTGAAGAAATTCCAGCTCTGCTTCCATGACGAAAAACGGGTCCTTCTCCGCGCCGGGTTTCTCAGCATGCTCGTTTTTCTTCATACGGAGCTCTGCATATTTTTCTTCAAAATTCCGCTTCAATGCTTGCATTTTCTTCAATTCCTGATCGACAAACGGCAGCATGTCATTTGCCTCTTCTAAACTGAACCACTTTTTAACCGACATCTCGCACCTCCGTGCCTTCATTTTATCAAAAAAACAGTTCAACTACGAATTCTACAAATGAGAATGAGGATGCTCATGTGAGTGCCCATGCTCGTCCACATGAGTAACAGACAGCTCCGCATAACCTACACCCTTGAGTACTTGAATTCGCTGTTGCAGCTCTCTGAGCTTCTGCACCTTACCGCGAACAACTAGTATTTCCAAGCATTGCTGATGATTTAAATGGATATGCATCGTTGAAATAATCGCAGTGTGGAAATCATGCTGCAGCTCCATTAAGGTAATCGGCAAATCACGAATATGATGGTCATACACCATCACGATCGTTCCGGCTACAGTTTCGTCCGGCTGCATACTGCTAGACGTTAACAGCGCTTTGCGCGCAAGATCACGTATGGCTTCTGAGCGATTATCATAGCCCTGCAAGGCAATGAGCCGGTCATATTGCTCTATGAGAGATTGCGGCATGGAGATTCCAAAGCGCACAAGATTTTCTTTATCAGACATCCGCCCACTCCTTTTCGTATATCATTTCCTATACCCTTACTCTAGCAGAAAGGAGCTCTGTAGCAAACCTTACCCGGAGCGAATTCGCAAAACCGGTCACTTTCGATGAGAAAATCCCCGCTATAAGCAAAATAACAATCAAAATGCCGGATCCTATTGACAAGGACCCGGCATTTATTAGTTCTAGTGTTATCCATGAAATTGATAATTAGGCAACTATTCATGTTTGTAATTCTTATTTTATAAACAGGACAACCAACGTAAGAATGATTAAAATAACGGGCATACTTATTTTTGATACAGGATCCTTAATACGTAGATGCGTTATGACGGCTCCAACCATAATTACGACCAACAACCATCCGCCGAAAACAACAAGTCGATCGTTCCAAATTCCTGCAACCAGAAGTGCGGCACCGGCAATTTCGAGCAAGCCAGTTATTACCCTAAACCACTGAGGCATCCCGTAACGTGTGAATTCATCCACCATTTGCTTTGAGCCTAGCTTCAAAGCTCCAAACATCAAAAACCCAAGTGCTAAAACGATTTGAATAATAATTGCTGCAATACTCATGCTAAACTCTCCTCTTTTTTACCTAATCATAGATAGACTACAAATAGATATCCTAATAATATTATAATATACACTAACATTAGGGTATTTATTTGTCAACAATTTTCAACATGGCACTGCAAAACTCCACCCAAATAAGGAAAAACCGCCAGGGAAGATCACCCTGACGGTCCTTTTTGGTTTTAGCGGATATCCGTAATTTTGTTACTTATCCTTACTGAGTTCCTGTGCTCCAAACCCCAGTTTCTTTAACAGATCGATCATCTGAAGTTTATCCTCTTTGCTTATAAATGAGAAATTCTCAGATATAACAGCTGCATGTTTCGGAAAAATCTCATTAAACAAGGTTTCCCCCTGCTCAGTAAGGGCGACATTGGAGGTTCTTCTATCCGTAGGACTTGATTGCCGTCTTACATAATCTTTCTGTTCAAGCTTATCTACCACGTAGGTAATACTCCCGCTTGGAATGCTAAATATTTCACTAATCCTTTGAATAGGATGAGGTCCTTTGTTGTAGAGGAGCTCTAGAATCATAAAATGGTCAGGACTGATTCCATGACTTTCGATATCTCGTTTGGTATTATCAGCTATAGCTTTAGCTGCTTTACTCCAGATTCGGAATAATCTTAAATCAAGCTGGCTTTGTTCGTCTCCCTGGTACATGATCGTTCCTCCTTTGGTGTAAATCCTTTCTTAGTCTTCTCTACATCGAGTTGTCATAATACTATGCTAACTTTAGGCTAATTTGTTTGTCAAGTAATCCTCTTTTTCATTAAAAAAAACTCCTCTTCAGGAGTTCATTAGCATTTTAATTTGGATCTAAAGGTAAAATAAGGTCAACCGTTGTTCCTTTATCGATCTGACTTTTAATAGTAAGACTACCGTGATGTGCTTCAATAATTTTTTGGCTCACCATTAATCCTAGTCCGGTCCCATTCTCTTTCGTCGTATAAAAGGGTTCTCCTAACATACCTATTCGATCTTCAGAAATTCCACACCCCTGATCAATAAACCGAATAACGATATTATTGTCGTCTACCTTCATAATAATTTCGATAATACCGCCTGCTGACATCGCTTCAATCGCATTTTTAAGAATATTAATAACGACCTGTTTTAATTGATTTTCTTCACAATTGATTAACGGAATGTCCCGATCAAATGCCGTATGAATTTGCACATCGCTAAGAATGGCTTGTGTGTCAAGCAGCGAGATCACATCATGTAGAATTTTACGAAGATCTTTCATCTCAAAACACACGGCTTGCGGCTTGGCAATAACCAAAAACTCGCTCACGATATAATTAATTCGGTCTAATTCAGTTAACATAATTTGAAAATACTCATTATAATTATCCATTCTGGTCTGTAATAATTGGACAAATCCTCTTAGAGAAGTTAATGGATTCCGAATCTCGTGAGCAACTCCAGCGGCTAGCTGCCCCACTACGGATAGCTTTTCTGACTTAATCAGAAGCTCATCAGTTCTTTTACGTTCGGTTATGTCTTTTGCAATACCATACACACCATCGATCTTATCATTTATGATAATCGGAACCGTCTTTAAATTTAATTCGATACTATAGCCTCGTTTATTAATAATGGTGACTTCGATATTGTTAGATTCACCTTTTGTAGACGCTTCAAACAGATTGCTTGCTTTAAGGTGATCCTCACCTACTATTAATTTACAAAGGCTTTGATCCAGCAGCTCTTCCTGCTGATAGCCCGTAATCCTTTCAGTAGCTGAATTCATATTAAGTATTCGCCCATTTAGATCTAATTCAAATATAGCATCGGGGTTATTTTCAACAAGGGACTTATAACTCTGCTCTCTCTCTTCCAGCATACGCCTGGCTCGTTTACGCTCAGTGATATCCCTGCAGATAAGCTGTACGGCCGGTTTGCCTAAGTAGATACAAGGTACCGCTCTGACTTCTACATCAATAACTTGACGATCAACACGAAGAAATTTCTGCTCGATGGGAGCAGAGGGCACCTTCTCCTCTTCGATCAGCCTAATTCGTTCCTTAGCAATATCAATGAAATCAGGATGCACCAAATTCATTATGGGATAACCAATAAGTTCCTCTGGGCTAGCTGCGCCAAATATTTCGGCACCGGCCGGATTGATATAGACTATTTTTCCTTTACTGTGAACAACTAACGGTTCCGGTGAGTGCTCTACAAGTATTCGGTACCGTTCATCGCTTTCTGTAAGGGCTTTCTTCAAACGTGTTACCCACCAATATAGAACCAACGCTGTAAGTAATACATAAAATAGACCCTTAGTTGAATGAATAGTGATTGCCCCTGATAAGTTAAGAATGTCCATAACTCTATCGGACAGGATAATCCATAGACTTCCTACAAGTAAATAGACCAAAGAGATTTTAAAAGGAGTTCTGAGATTTAGTGCCTTTGACCAATTATGCATATCATTCTTCCTTAACCTTCCTTTTTCACTCTGACTGAACACATTGGATAATTAACTAGTAGTTATTATACATAGATGCTTCTGATTATAACATTTATTTTTCAAAATGATTATCGGTTTTTTATTCCAAAGATTAAGACCTCTTACATACAAAAAAAGGAGCCGCCGATTAGCAACTCCCTCACTTAACAATTATTTAGATTTGGTCATTCTCTTCTTCCTGATAAATCTTCTATCTATATAAAAAGCTACTCCAACTGAAAGTGCACCGATTAAAAGAGGTATGCCGAACGCATCAAGTGAAAATGGTTTGCCGTCAAGACTTAGATGGTTAGCACGATATTCAAGTCGTTTAGCAGCAAAATGAGCAGTTAGAACATCCTCTTGTTTCGATAAATCCTCCAGTGGTGCTTCCATGACAAATCTTTTCGGAGAATCATTATGGATAAACAGAAGTTCCGTGTCATTACCAAGCTGCTTCCATTGGTTTACGGTTTCAGCCGCTAGAGTCTTTGCCTGAGTGCCTGCAATTATCATTTTATCTAATCTCGGGGCATTGGACATTTGATATCTAGCCTGCAGGTTAAGGCGGTATTTTGTCACTACGGGTTGTTCCGAGCTTGAAATTGTCAACGTCTTTGTCGTACCGGAAGCAGAGTAAGAATCAAAAATCGAACCCAATGCCGTTTCCTCTATACCGTTATACAACAGTACGCCGGCTTGTTTCTTGTTCCACTGATAGGCAAAATTTAAAATATAAGCCGCATCCTTTGGTTCTATGGAAAATGGCTCCATCTTTGGGTTATGAACAAATTGGTACGTAGGGTAATTCATCTCTTCTGCTGTTTTCACGGCTACGGCTTCGCCTAATTGTTGTGATATGACATATAGGACAGCATCGATTCCAGATGTCACGCCTGCCGAGGAAACGATATTACCGTCAGGAACATAACGCTGGTCCCTTTGCCAGTGGACTTCGGGATATTTCTTTTCCAATCTATTAATATCGCCCCAGTGTGTTGCTGCTGATTTCCCGTTCAACAAACCAGTTTCGGCAAGTGTCTCGGCTCCATTGCAAATGCTTAGTAGAATCGTTTTATTTCCTGAATTTTTTATGATCCAGTCTTGCACGGGGTGAACCTTCTTGTCTTCCATGATGGGAATGTTGGGAATCACTATAATGTCGGGACTTTTACCTAATAAATCATCCATCTCTTTAAAAGAGTAGTGCGGCAGCAGATCAAGACCGCCCGTTAATGACTTAATATGACGATCCGAGGCAACGGCAAAAACATTATAGGCTCCAGTACGGGAGAACATTTCATAAGGAACCAGAAAATCGATTACTTCGGTCACGCTATCCCCTAGAATAACGGCTACGGTCGGCTTCCGCGGATCATATTCGGGTATCTTAACTTCTTGCAAAAGTGGTGATGGCTTATCGATACCCGACATCTCGCTTTGCATCGTCCTAGAATATCCGATAGCTCCGGCTCCCCCCACAAAAACAACGAATACACATACATAAATAACGATACGTAATACTAACCTCATCTTAATTCTCCCCTCCACCTTTTCAACTTGCTTTCTTAAAGCATAATGAAAAGATATGGTCTTTACACCAACCATACGTCGGGTTAACAACCTCGACCCTAGAGGGGGGAATATCGTTCTAGAGGCTGAGAGGATCTTAAATTCAAACGATTAGTTAGCAGCAGCGGTTGGTAATGGTCCTACGGGAGCTGCCACTCTCGGCTTGTCTTCCAACACTCTTGCCTCCGGACTTATCGGCGCCGCTCTCGGCTTGTCTTCCAACACTCTGGGTTCCGGACTTACCGGCACCGCTTTAGGCTTGTCATCCAACACTCTTGGTTCCGGACTTACCGGCGCGGCGCTCGGCTTATCATCCAACACCGTTGGCTGCACGCCTACGGAAGTCGCCGTTCTCGACTTCTCATCCGAAGGAGTTGCCTGTGGTACTACGGAAACGCCCACTTTCGGTGTCTCTTGGGAAACTGTCGTATTTGAGTTTACAAAATCCTGCTGTTTTACTTTTTCTTCGGAAACGGCCGAACTTTGCAATTGTGTAGTTGTCGAACTGTCCTTAGGATTCGTTAACGCGCATCCACTTATGAAGATGATGGTTGCTATCCCAAGAAACGACCAACGATACGAATTTGTTTTAAATTGTTTGATCATTTTTATTCTCCTTTGCAGTTGTATTTTGCTTCCTGTTAGATTTACGTTTCCAAACGATTGAACAGGTCGCGAGAAATTTTCCAACAGTTTGATAAGCGTATAGCCATAATCCTGGCTTTTGTCAGGAGTAAGGCAGCTTAGAGCAAGAGCATCACTGGCGATTTCCTGATCTTCCCGCATTCGGCGATAAGCATACCAAAGGACTGGATTAAACCAATGAATAATCAGTAGGGTATGCATGAACCAATTGACCCCAATGTCATTACGCTTGCTATGAGCCAGTTCATGTAGGAACACATGCTGCAATTGATCGTCATTCAAGCTGTTTAAAATGGTTTTGGGCATAATCAATTGGGGTTTTACAAAACCAAATAGGGTTGGTGTCGCCAAATTGCTAGATTCAACGAGAGCAATGGGTTTATGTACCGACATCATTTTTTTACACTGATTGAAAAGCTCCATTACTCTTCCATCGGTTATCGTAACCGTCTCATTTTTCATTTTCCGGCAAATTTCCTGTTGATCATGATCGTATATATCCCTAAAAAACACACGCCAACCAGCCATAATACAACTAAATTCCGGTAAACAGATTGGGCAGCAGTTTCCGATACAGCAGCTCTTGTAAGTATGACTTCCTGATTAACTTGATCTGCCGAATGAACGGCATCTGTGTAACCGATCCAATTATAAATACTGAATTCGCTCTCTGGGCCCCATGGCAAAACTAATCGAACAATAACCAGCAGCCACATCAAATAGTGCCATCTTGGTTTCAAGCGATGCCTTAACATGTGCTGCATCACTATAATCAGCACAACCAGAACACTTGCCATAGTTGAAACTGACCAAACCCAATCAAAGAGATCAATAAGGTGTTCCGTTAATTGTTTCACATTCACCCTGCCCTTCCTTCATCGAGTCAAAATAGGTAACAGCTGGCACGATGCAAACCCGCAAATCGTTCATTTTGTTTTGTCATCTAGGATATTTTTCAATTCCTTAATATCTTCCGCTGAGAGCTGTTCTTCCTTCAAAAAGTTAACCAGCAGCGGCTTAAAGGCACCGCCGTAAATTCTCTTCAGGAACGATTGCGTTTCTGACTTCACACATTCGTCTTCGGATACTAATGGAAAATAGGCGTACACCCTGTTTTCTTGTGAATACGAAATTGCTTGTTTTTGGGCTAATCTGTTTAAAAGCGTTCTAACTGTTTTCGGTTTCCAATCCGTTCGGACTTCCAATGCTTCAATCACTTCATTTGCCGTACATGGTGTCTTAGCCCAGAGAACTTTCATTACTTCCCATTCCGCATCGGAGATATGGGGAACATTTTTCACAGGTTTACCTCCTGACTTTTTATGGATTACATATGTAATACAATAGTTATATTACATATGTAATCCATAGAAGTCAATTACAAAATTAACAAAATAAAAAGCCGCTCGCCATAGGGCAGAAGCAGCTTTGCGTTTTTTATACTGTTTACATACCGAGCAGCGCTCACCTTATCATTGATAACACTCTTTTAATCACCGAACATACGAGGAGTTGTATCATGATCTTGCCCTTCTAATCGTTTACTCAAAGTATGAAACCAGCTGTCAGAAAGTCCTTGAACCGCAAGTATTTTTTGGATGCCATTCTGATTTCCCTTATCATGATGCATCAATTGATTCGCAAAATGAATGGTAATTTGGTGTTCATTCCGTTTCTTCAATATAACCAAATCGGATTTGTTCACAAAACCTTCCTGTAGTACCCTAAAATAGAAGCCTGTAAATCCCGTATCTTGAACCTGAGCAGCAAGGTCCGTCACATTGAATTTTTTTGCTAGCTTATGGCAGGGTTGGCGAGGCTGGCTCACTTGTAAAATGGAGCTTCCTACTGCAAAAATATCTCCTATACATACCTCTGACTCCAACAATCCTAATGAAGTGAAATTTTCGCCGAAAGCTCCGAAAGAAAGAGGGCGATTAAGATGATTTTCCCAATACGCATAATGCTCAAAGGGATATACGCATACCGCTTTATCTTTGCCGCCGTGGTAACGCAAATCCGCTTGCCCATCGCCCTTCAAATTTGTAAAAGAGAGAAACAGCTCCTCCTCAGTCGCTTCTTTGAAAATACCGGTTTCCAACTCTTTCCCTTGATATTCCATCCTGAGGGGCATTCCGATATTTAATGAAAGTATACGCTGTTGAACCAATGTGATTATTCCCTCCGAAGTTTAGGTGTGTGTTCAGGACATTCTTTTAAAGTTGCCTCGTGAGCAAGATATTTTTTAATCAAATTACAGTAATGCGGTTCATTACCGTCACCAATATTGGGTTGAAAGTGCATGCACCCCAGGCAAGGTTCTGACACAATTAGATGTCCATTTTTCTGCAAAGTCGACGCCACTGAACCCAGTCCCAGTTCAAGATGATCCAATACTTCATCGCTCATTTGCGACACAGCTTCCTCTAGCGAACTTCCCCAATTTTGAAGTCGAAGCGCCATAGCAAAACCTTTCTCAGTTAATTGCAGAAGCGTGATACGTTTATCACTTGGATGCTTGTCCTTTTGCACAAATTCTTTTTCCATCAAACCATTGATGATTTTCACAGCAGTTACGTGTGAGGATCCAATCATATCGGCAAAATTCCCTACACTTGCAACATCCGAACGCGTATGGTAAATGAACAATAATCCTTGAATTTGTGCAGGGGATAGCCCTGCTTGATCACTTTCGCTCTGCGTCATTTTTTTGATCGCTTGCGATAGTCGAAAGAGAGTCATTGCGACCCGGGCCGCTTTATTGTCATGACGATATTGCGGTTCGAATAGCATATCAACCAATCCTTCCGATGTAGAATATTCCTATTGTACATTGGAAGGCGCAAGAAAATAAAGGTATAAAAAATGAAGCTGCCTCTAAAGCAAGGCATCATGTTTTATGCTATCCTTTTTTAACGTCTTCAAGGCTAGCTCCGAAGTTAATGTGGTAAACCACACCATCTAAAATCAAAGCAGGTACAGATTTTACAGCCAACTTCTCGGCTTCAGCAATGCGTGATGGCTCTTGGCCCAGATGGACCACCTCAACGTTAACCTTCGATTTGTCGAGATACCCTAACACGGATTGCTCTGCATCCACACATACCGGACATCCTGCATGATAAAATACGGCTGTTGACATAAGAATCATCTCCTCTTTCATATTATGTAGCATTGCTACGTAATTAATATACAAATTTTTCTTGTTCCCGTCAATACATTTATTGACAAAAAAAAGCAGCTCGCCATATAGGCAGAAGCGGCTTTGAGTTTTTTAATTATTTGTCACATTAAATTCATTAACTTTCTCACACGAACTTCCAACTCAACGAGCGAGAACGGCTTCGTCATATAGTCGTCTGCTCCCATTTGAAAGCCTTTGGCTAGATCATCTTCCTTCTTCTTACCTGAAAGCATAAGTACCTTCATATCCCTAACGTTTAGACGAGGGTCTTTCTTTATCTGCGACAACAATGAGAATCCATCCAGCTTCGGCATCATGCCATCGAGAATACAAGCATCATAGGTATTAGAGAGCATTAAGCTGAGCGCGACTTCACCATCGGCAGCATGCGTAATTGTAATCGGTAAATGCTCTAAATGTGATGTGAGAATCGCTCGTAAAATCGGATCATCGTCCACAATGAGCAGATTTTTCTTGTCAATTTGCGGACTGGCCGTTAACTTACGTTGCTCTGACCCTTCATCCTCTTCCGAAGCGCTAACAATTCTATCCCTGCCTTGTTGCTTAGCTTGGTACATCGCATCATCAGCCTTAGCCACCCACTCCGCAACCGTCATCCCTTCATGCCACTCTGCAACACCTGCTGAAAAGGTGATCGAGAAGGTTTGGCCCTCGTACTGTGCAACTGCATTTAAACGAACTTTATTAAGAATCGACTGCATGGTTGCACAGGCCTGCTCCACCGTTGTATTCGGAAGGGCAATAACGAACTCCTCGCCACCGAAACGTGCTAGCAGATCTGTCGAACGCAAGTTCACTTGGAGCAAATGAGCTAAGCCTTGCAGTACCAAATCTCCCACGTGATGCCCGTAAGTATCATTGATCCGTTTAAAGCAATCAATATCAATAAACACAAGCGAGATTGGTGCCGGATAGCGTTCAATACGCTGTAATTCCATACCAATTTGAAGATCAAAATAGCGCCGGTTGAACACTCCCGTCAGCGGATCACGGAAGGCAAGCTGCTCGAAATTTTTAGTCCTTTTGAGCAGTCCATAAATTCTTGCGGCCAATTCCTCGTACTGAAATGGCTTCGTCACATAATCATCGGCTCCCAAGTGAAAACAGCGGACTTTATCATTCAAATCGTTGCGTCCCGACAATACAATTAGGGGTAACCATTTCAATGTAGGATCCTCTTTGAGAAATTCAAATAACTCGTACCCAGACTGAGGATGCATCATGAGATCCAGCGTCACTAAATCATACGTGTGTTCACGCAATAATTTCATCGCGCTCTCCACATCGGCTGCTTCATCAACAACACAGTCATCGAGTTGAAGTCGACGGGTCAAATAATTACGCAGCACCTCATCGTCATCCACAAGCAGCAATCTACTCTTCATGGACCCGAGCAAAGAGCCGCCTCCAGGATCCTGCTGCTCGTCCATCTGGATTTCCGTCACACAGATATCATATTCCATATTCATTTCACGAAGTGCATGTATACTGCGTTCTGCGCATTCAATAATCGGGTTGATCGCCATGAGTAACTCTTCTCCGTCATTATCCATGGATTGCGTCCATTCCCAGGCTCGAACCATATCCTCAGCCAGTTTACCGATCCGGACATAACCAAAAATAGGTGCACTGCCTTTAAGCGTATGTACGATGCGATAAAACTGTTTTAAATCATCGGCTGCAGCCGCCATCTGGATCGTATCAAGCAGCGAGTTAAGCTGTTTAAGCTGCTTTTCAAATTCACGAATAAACAGCTTTCTTCCTTGTCTAAGAATTCTTGCATCTCTATCCAATTCTGACTTGGAGTCCTTCAACCCCTCTAGATTCGTAGTACTCATAACAGCCAATCACCCTTTTTTATATATAAAATAATCCCTATATCGTTCGAATTAACGTTGTAATAATTGTCCGACCGTATCTATTAATTGAAGAGGGCTGAATGGTTTAACAATATAAGTGGTAACGCCTGCTGCTTTGGCTTTTTCTTTGTCCTTATCTAAGGCTTTAGCCGTCAGTAAAATAACCGGTATATCCCGATTGGCATTATCGCTATGCCGCAGCCATTCACAGACTTCAACACCCGTCCGCTCCGGCATCATATAGTCAAGTATGATAAGATCGTAGGTATCTTTTTGCAATTGCTCCATCGCTTGTTGACCATCTTCAGCTTCCGAGATGGCATAACCTTCATCAGAAAGAGTTTCCGTAAGCAGAAAACGCAGCGCGATTTCGTCATCTGCAAGTAATATTTTATAAACAGACATGTCGTTCTCCTCAACCTAAATAGATTAACTTAATTATAGCATCATGCATTCTGGCAGGATAGAAATTTGTCGAAATAAACCGAACTTTTCACTTGTTTTTTTGGGCTGAATAGGCTCTCCATGAGGAGCTATTAATCTCTTTGAGCCCGCTAATGGTTTCCCAGATATAAACCCAGCCTTCACGCAAGCCATTAACATCGCTGACCCACACTCTTTCATACTCATTAGAGGCACCGGGACCGTTGTACCCCTCCAGAATATCCATTGCTTGCAGCCCTTCCTCTGTTACTTCGAACCACTCGCCAATCACTTTATGATCCCCTTTCGTAAGAGTAAGAGCTGGATATGGGCCTACATCATATAGACGACCAAATATCGTACCCGGTTGTACGGAGATTAAAAAAGGTGCAGCAACATGATGATTACTCTCTCCCGCAAGCAATGTTCCGTAAACGAATACGGAAATCATAATGACTCCTCCTACCTAATCGATGAATTCAGATGTTTCACATTTAATTCCATTAATTCGCTGAGACATGAAAGCATCCCTTCTATCAAGCGCACAAAAGACATACTGCATGGCAGTATGTCTCATTTAGGATAGGTTGCACCCACACTTTTCAAAGTTAGGACAACTTAATAAGCTGTCCTCCGTCGATGACCATAGCGTGTCCCGTCATATATCGTGAATCGTCACTTGCAAGGAAAAAAGCAGCGCCGGCAATATCTTCCGGTTGACCAACGATTTGCATAGGAATCGTCTTCAGATAGGTCGAAAAAGCATCGGGATTGTCCATCAGTGGCAGGGTCAACCGCGTTGCGATAAAACCAGGGCATAGGGAATTTACACGAATACCATTCCTAGCAAGCTCAAGTGCCATGGACATCATCAGCAAGTTCATTCCGCCTTTTGTCGCGTTGTAGTGCGCTTGATCGCTTTCAGCCGCGAGTCCGTTGACGCTCGACATATGGATGATGGAGCCTCCTTGTCCTCTGCGTACCATTTCCCTTGCCGCTTTCTGGGAAACGAGGAAGGCTCCTTTCAAATTAATATTCATATGGCGGTCCCAGTCCTCCTCGGCTATGTCCAAAAAGGGAGACGGACTGCATATTCCCGCGTTATTTACAAGTACATCCAGGTATCCCCATTCCTCAATGACTTTATCAATCATTCCATCAACATCCAATTTATACTGAACGTCGCACTGCAGCGCCAACACTTCACCACCAGTTGACTTTATCTGCTCCGCAACTTCGTCAAGGGCTGTTTGTTCCAACCCGCATAAGGCCACTTTCGCCCCTTCCCGGGAAAAGCGCAGCGCAATTGCGCGACCGATGCCATGGGAACCTCCGGTAATCAAAGCTACTTTATTTATCAGCTTCATTTCTCGGCCTCCTCTCCAACTTGCTGCATGAATGACCTTGCCTCATGATCAAGCGGATAAATGGGTCGCCTTACATGCTGATAAGTAAAAAAGGACAGATTTGAGCTGCAACAACCCGGCGTATCCACAGGGATGATATGACGGCAAACGGAGCCGAATGCTGTTTTCCAGGCAATCGCAGATTTAACGACGATAACGTGAAAATCCTCTGGGCGAAGGCCAACGGAGCCTACATGCCCCGGATCCCATGGCGCTGTCCGTTTCGAGGTCAAGATCAGCGTAAGCCGCCCGGCCTCGATTACAGCGGTAGGCCCCATGTCTGCCCATTGTCCAGTCATGTAAGAACCGGTGTGAGCGTATTTGCCGTCAAATAACAGCCGAACTGTTCCGCTTACTTGTACAGGTTCGCCGTGCAGTCCCCCGCTTCTTCCGCCAACCTTCCGAGCCAAAATCGATCCTACGCCAAGGCGATGCGCTTCCATAACGGCCTCATCATCACAAATGACCATCAAGCTTTTTTTCACGGGATCTATTAGATGTCGCAGCGTATGGGTTGCATCGGCCGGAGCGCCCCCGCCAACATTATCTGATCCCTCCACCAAAATGACAGGCCCTTCCGACTGATTCATCGCCTTGACGACCGCCTCACTCGGCGAAAATCCCTTATAATCGAATTTGTCTCTAAGCATCCATGCCAAATGCGCGAGTTCTTCGGCATAATGCCGGGCTAGCTCGGGAGCCCCATCCGTTGTGACGACAAAGGAGATGCCGGCATCTGGCACGTCACTATAGGGAAAGCCGCCAGCCGCAGTGACATTCAACACCATAGGTTCCCGCTCGATGGCGAAGGCCCGCTTCATGATAACCTTCATCGGGCCTTCTTCATCCGTCAACATCACCTGTGGAACAATCAGCAAGCCCGGCTTGGCCAGTGCAAGTACAGGATTTATCTCTTTCCGAATGGCTCCCGCCAGCAAATGCAAAGCCTCCTGAGCTCTCTCGTAAGCATCAATATGTGGATAAGTATCGTAGCCGACAACGATGTCGCTCATATCTGCCATTTGCTTGCTTATATTGGCGTGCAAATCCAATGTAACGGCAATTGGTTTGGACGCACCCCATTTACTTCGAAGGCGGCTTAACAGTTCGCCTTCCATATCAGGGAAGTCTACCGCTACCATAGCTCCATGCAGGATAACCAATACCCCGTCTGCTGCTGTATCGAGCGATGCCGCTACCTCCTCTAAGAGGATAGCAGCTGTTTCGCATGTTACGATGCCGCTCGGTGTTGCTGCCGCATAAAGGCCAACAGCCAATTCTTCGCCTAAAGACTGGACGGTGGCGACGACTCCCCCCATGGAAGTGCGCGTATGGGCGTAACGGCTAATAAATGCTTCGTTGCCCGAGACCCATTCACTTGCAAAATCGTCAAGCTCCGTTCGTCCTGGAGCAAACGTGTTCGTTTCGTGGAACATTCCGACAACCGCTATTCGCATTTTACTCATCCCACCTCCGGTATCATCCCGCACCACTCGACGATAATTTCCGCATACCAGCGGATTAATTGCTCGTAGCTGGCCAAATCAAGATATTCATCCGCAGTGTGAGCATTGGCTCCCATTGGTCCTAGAATGAGCGCCGGCGTATCGTTATACAAGTTAAATAAAAAAGCGTCGCAAGCAAAAGGGGCGCCTTGTGGTTCTTCTTGCCTTTCTTCCAACACTTTTTCTCCGCTTTGCCAGACGTATTGCATAAATAAATCCGTATTAGCTCCTGACTTGATCTCACTTCCGCTTAAATAACGGATCAGTGGTTTGATCTCCGGTCGGCGGCATTTGAGCAGCGTTGGATATTCATGAAGCTTAGCCTCATAAAATGCCCACAGCTCCGTGATGATGCCTTCACCTGTCATACCTGGAAAGCCTTCTATCCAAAAATTGACCTCGCCCGAGGCGGGCAGCTTCTCCTGCAGTTCCCGGTTCACGTCTCCCGAGATAAGGCTAAGCAGGGTCACTTCCGGCAGTCTGCCCTCTCGCCACCATAGAGGCCGCACCAGTTTTTCTTTGCGGTAATCACCGAATGCCCGCAGCAGATTCGCAAATTCAACGGTCGCATCGAGTGCGCTCACCAGCTCTTCGCCAGCGAATCCGATGCCGCTTTTGCCAGTCAAGGTCGCCTTCCAGATCCCGCCGCCTAGATGGGCTGGGTACAGTCTCAGATTCGACGGCTCAGGAATAATCGCCATATCAGCGCGAGGGCCGCGCAGTCTGCCGGCCAACGTACCGTTGGCTCCGCCGTGTTCCTCGTCGACCACGCTCTCTACATAGACCTCTCCAGCGACTGGAATGCCAAGCGATTGCAGGCATTTGATGGCCATGAGCGCAGCGGCCATGCCGCCTTTCATGTCATAAGAGCCGCGTCCGTAAAGTTTGCCTTGATCGACTTGCCCGGAAAAAGGGGGAAATGTCCATGTCTCATTGCCTTCGTATACGGTATCTGCATGCCCTGAAAATAGAAGCGAGCGCCCATTTCCTTGCCCAAAAAATCGCCCAACCACGTTCGGGCGATTCTCATAATTGCGCCCATCCATATAGGCGGGGTGCTCCTTTAATCCGGGCACCTCGGATAGCTCGTAGCAATCGACGCTAGCCCCCTCCTTCTGCATCCATGCCGCCAAATAGCGTTGATACTCGGCCTCGTTGCCTTTTGGCGGGTGGTTTACGCTTGGAATTTGCACCAGCTCGGCGGCTAAACCGACCGCTTCTTCAAGATGAGTCTGCACCCAAAGGCGAATCGTTTGCGATAACAAGTCACGATCCATCATGATCTCCCTCCCCTGAACGGTATCCGATTATGAAATGCCTTCCCGTTTGGCCGGCGCATAAGCAATAACGTCAATTTCCACGAGATAACTCCCCATATCGACAGGCGCGCTTGTGCGAGCCGGATAAGGCATGCTGAACACCTCAGCATACGTACGGTTATACCCGGGAAATCTTCGACTCGACTGACAAAAGCGTTCACCTTAACGACATGCTCCAAGGTTAAACCGCCCGATTCCAGAATAATTTCCACATTCCGCAAGCTTTGCCGTGTTTGCTCTTCTATGGATGATCCGGCAATTTCACCTGTTGCGGGATCTACGCCGACTTGACCCGACACATACACGAAATCACCCGCACGCACAGCGTGGGAAAAAGGAAGCGGAAATTGAGCGCCTTGCGGCGTGCTCCATGCTTGAGACATACTTATTCATCTCCTTAAAGTATAATTGGAATTGCACAATTCAGTCACGATGGATAACATCCATCTCCTTGCCAAGCTCATGGGACCGATAGATTTGTTCGATCACAGCGACTACGCTCCGCGCATAAGACATGGAGCATTCCGGCTCCTTACCGTCCTCGATGTAACTCCATAAATCTTCAAATTGCAGCTCAAAAGGATTTCGATTATGGTCAAGCGGCAGCTGCTTGTAAACGCCCGCTTCGCTGATCCAAATCCCCTGCCTCGCTACCAGCTTTACCATGCCGCCGGTAAACACAAGCTCTGTTTCATCTTTTGGCACGCATTGATAGCCAGATTGGGCGATCGATAGCGGCACCCCGTTCTCATTAATTGCAAACACAAGACCGCTCCCCTCCACGTCGCCTCTATCCCCAAACCAACTTAAAGCAGCTCTCACCTTCGTTATTTTCCCGCCGCTCAGCCACTGGATTTTGTCGATGGAGTGGGCGCCAAGATTGCTTAGAATCCCCCCGCCCGCTTTGGCTTTCTCGAAAAACCAATCCAGCCACCGGTATCGAAGTAGTAGGCATGCCGGGTATCGTTGATCATAACCAGTTCACCCAGTCCGCCTTCCTTCAACACGGCTTTGGCCGCCATATTTTGCTGCAGGTAGTGCTGCGTATGGCCCACCATCAGCTTCACGCCGTTTTCTCGCACCGCATGAATGATTTCATCGCACTCGACCGTGCTTAGGGCCATAGGCTTTTCCAACAAAATATGGCAGCCCAGCTGTGCGCAAAAGACAGCGGCTTCCTTATGCAAGAAATGAGGCAGCAGAATGACAGCTACATCCGGCTTTTCCCGCTCGATCATGATCCGATAATCGGCATAAGCGCGAATCCCGTATGCGGACGCCCATTCCTCGGCTTTCTCCGGTACAGCATCGGCAATAGCCACAGCCTGCATGTTTCGCTGAGATCGCAGCGCTTCCAAATGACTTCCCGCTATACTGCCGCCCCCGATCAACGCAACCCGATAAGCCATCTTGCATCTCCTCCATGATGTTTGGTGTGTTAATCTTTCAAACCCAGCCCGGTTAAGTCAGCAATCGTATTATTTTGCTCCGCCTCATACAGCTTCCAGATCACTCTCAGACCTTGCAAACTACCAGGTCCGTCCGTCAATGGCTTCGAACCCGTTCGGATACAATCGAGAAAATGCTCGATTTCAAAATGGGTGAATTTCCCGCCTTCTTCGTCTTCCATAATCAACTCCGCTTGAGACGCATTCACCAAATTCGCATTTTCAGGCAAAATATTGGTGTGGGCATACAGCTTGCGATCCGTGATATGAGCTTCAATCATTCCCTGGGTACAATGAGCATGAATGCTATACCCAAGGCGGGTTCCCCTTGCTCCCCACGTGCCGAAATGGTACGCCAGCGCGCCGCTCTCAAATTGAATGACGACATTGCTGGTACCTTCCTTTTCCATCCAAGGGGTTCCGAAGTTCGTGCCGATATGCATGCCTTTGACCGGATTGCCGAGCATCCACAGCATTAAGTCTACGTAGTGGCAGCCATGGCTAAAAAATTGTCCTCCGCCCAAACGCTCAGCCGACAATCCCCAGTGCCCTTCGGGATATTCGGTATACTGCTCCGTCCAGATCGATAGTTGGAAGACGTCGCCGTATGCTTTTGAATCCAAAAGTTCTTTCATTTTCACCACAATGGGCCAAAAGCGGACCGGATACGCCGTCATTAGCACCTTGCCGGTTTCTTCCGCCTTGCGAATTAGACGGGTGCACTCCTCTTCGGTGTTGCACATCGGCTTTTCCATTAATACATGCTTACCTGCCCCGAGAAAGTACATGCCGGTTTCAAAATGCAAGTCATGAGGAAGTACCACGAGAACGGCGTCCACATGATCGATCATATCCCTGTAATCCTCTACAGCAATGGAGGCACCATAGAGCTCAGACCGCTTTGCGCGCCCTCTCTGGTACAATATCGCAAGTTACTGTAATGATCACTTTGTCGGCGAGCTTTTGAAAGCCGAGAGAATGTGTGTCCGACATGCCCCCGCAGCCAAGAATTCCTAGTCTGATTTTTCCCATTGCTTTCACCCTTTGTCTGTTTACTTGGTCTTCTATTCCTAACTTTATGATTTCTGCCTGCCCAGTTAAAGCGGGGAATCTGACATTTATTTTCAATTCAAGACTTCTTCTTTATATAAAGTAAACAAGCAGCGGGACCAGAGTCCGCACTGCCTGTTCTAGTTAGTTTATGGGGTCAAAGATGACCCGGGTCCGTCACCGTTTGGATGGGGACACCATTCACGGCAAAGTAGGCAGAATAGGAAAAGGAGCATACCTGTCAGGTATGCTCCTCCCGAAAGTCCGAAACGGACTTGCCTGTAACCTTCTTAAACGTTCTCGCAAAATAGCTTGGATTCTGATAACCGACCCGGAAACCGACCTCGTAGCTTTTACAGGAGATATCTTTTAAAAACCGTTTGGCTTGCTCAATTCTGTAGTTGGTCAAATAGTCGATAAAGCTGCTGCCAGTCACCTTTTTGAACAGCCTGCTTAAATAATCGGGATTCATGTACAGGGAGTCACCGATATCATGCAGGGTGATCTGCTCGTGATAGGTTTTCTCGATAATCTTTTTGATATGGCTGACAATCCGGCTGTTCCCTCGGTCCCTGCTGTCCAGAATCAAATCGATCAACAGATCGATTCGTTCTTTGAACCACACTTTCAGCTGCAGCAGCGTCTCAAATACAACCAGATTCATCGTCAGCGACCTATTTTCTTGAAACTGCCGATACACCATAATAATCATTTCCATGCAGATCTTATGGACCTGCGCCGGTTGAATATTTTCACCCGATAGTACCTGTTGAAACAGTTCTTCCACATAAACGGAAGCAACCTTCTTATTCCCTTCATCGATCGCAGCAATCAATTTCTTCTCGTATTCGAATGGGTATTCGATAGAGACAGTCTCATCTAGGGAGGAACGGTAAGCGCTTACGGTATAGATACCCCCCAGGAACATCGCTTGTAGGGCTTGAAGCGATTGCTGATAAGCCTCGTCTAGCCTCCTAAGCTCCATGACTGCATTCCCGATGCCAATGTTGGATCGAATGCTTTGTTTTTTTAGCACGTACATCATCTCTTTGCACGATTCTGACAAATCTTCTTGAAATGTGCGTGAATCGTCTGTGGGACAGGATAACAGGAACACGATATTCCCTTGTTGATCCGTCATTGCGAATGCTGCAATCGGCTTTTTAACCGCATATATCAGTCTTTCTTCAAGATCCTGCGGGAGCGGATGCTCGTTCTGTTCATGCATTTTGATCGTGACAATCGTATAGAGTATGTCATGGGGATCACCGGGAAACTGCGCTTCCTCGATGGCTGCGAGCAGCCCGTTCTCATCTTGATATTGCCGGTAGATCAGGCTTCTTAGCGCTTTTTCCCTAATGAGGCGGGAACTCTTGTGAAGAAGCGCTTTGTTCTTTTTTTCTTCGTCCAGCTTTTGCTTCAGATTGCCAAATTTCTCGCGTAGCTCCGGCAGCTTCGTCGGCTTTAGAATATAATCGAATACACCCAGCTCAATCGCTTTTTTGGCATATTGAAAGTCATCAAACCCGCTTAATATCATAAACTTGATGGTATAGCCTCTTTCATGGGCTTGCTCGATAAGGCCGATGCCATCCAATACCGGCATGCGAATGTCGGTCAGAATCACGTCCGGGCATTCGACTTCAGCAATAAAACGCATCGCTTCCTTGCCGTTGACAGCTTCTCCGATGCATACAAAGCCCAGGCTGTTCCAATCAACGATACGCTGCAGCCCCGTGCGGATTTTCTCTTCATCATCTACAATCAACAATCGGTACATGCGCTTCAGTCCCCTCCTTGATCAAAGAAGTTGGGCGATCCAAACCTATCCTCTGGTCCATGAAGCGGCAGGCAGATCACGATCCGGGTGCCGACATTCACTTCACTGTAAAGACTAATTCCATACTGTTCACCATAATAAAGCTGGATGCGATCATGCACGTTATGGATACCAATTCCGTCGATTTGCGACGATTTATAATCCTTTAATGCACGCCTTACGGCTTCCAACTGCTCCGGCGGCATACCTAATCCGTTATCCGCAATTTCTAATTGCACAAAGTCGTCGAAGATCTCGCCTTTAATGACAATCAAGCCTATGCCTTCCTTCATCTCCAAGCCATGATATATCGCGTTCTCCACAAGCGGCTGTAAAATGAGCTTCAATGTCTTATAGGCATAAAGGTGTGGATCAATCTCCCACTCCACTTCAAATTTATCCATATAGCGTTCTTTTTGAATGAAGAGATAATTTTTCACATGGTTGATCTCATCCTCAAACATGACGATTTCTTTACCTTTATTAATGCTTAACCGCAGCAAATCGGATAATGCCGTGACCATTTCGCTTACTTTATTCGGACCATTCGTGAACATCATTGCTTCCCAGTTGATCGATTCCAGCGTGTTGTACAAGAAATGCGGATTAATCTGAGCCTGAAGCGAATTGAGCTCCGCTTCCTTTCGGCGGATTCCCTGCATATACGTTTCGTTCATAAGCTCGTTCAGACGTCGAACCATCGCATTGAAGCCATCCGCCAAGCCTTGAATTTCATCTCTAGATCGAATATCCACCTGAATGCCGAGGTTGCCTCCCGCTACTTCCGACATGCCGTCATTTAACGTGTGAATGCGCAAAGTCAGGAAGCGAATAAACCAATAAATGCCCGCTCCGAGCACCGCAGCGTCAAGTAGAATGGCCAACCACATAAAAGTGCTCTTCAGTGGGATGGGCTGATCGAGTAGTGACTCAGGGATTGCTTCCACTAGAATCCAAGCCGTAGATTCCAAACGGCTGTAAACAAATTGGGTCGGAACGCCATTCGCCATTCCCTTCCAAATGCCATTTTTCGAAGATGAACCGGCAGGCCAATCCGCTGCTAGCGCCTTTCCAATATTCGACTTGAGCGGGTGAGAGATGATCTTCCCTTTTTCATCCATGATAAAAATCGTAGAAGGCAGCATTTGTGTTTGCGGGGCGTATAGATTTTGCAGCAGCTGCTCATTCACTGAAAGAATCAAGGTGCCAAGCGGTTCGAAAAAAAAGTATTTTTCATAGTTTGTAAGCGCGAGCATGTTTTTACCAAAATGAATGCCAAAAGTGCCGCAATCCGCTGATGACGGGAACCAGATCGTCTTGTTCTGCACATTGCTTTTGATGATTTCCAGTTGTCCGCCTATGGAGTGTTGAAGACACCCCGTCCGGTGAACCAGCTGCTGGTGTTCGTCATACAAGGAAACGGCCACTTCGCCGGAAGCGACTTCTTCCATTTTATATACAACGTTGTCTGCGGTACGCGCTAACTCTTTTTTACTTAGCGTCCCCTCGCCGAATTGGGCGAGTGCCCGGTTCAATGTTTTCTCTCCAAATAAATAGTTTAATTTTTGGTTGTACAGATCGAGATTCACATCGATTTTCTTAGCCTGAACTTCCAGCTGTGTACTATGGTGATGAACCGTTTGGGTCTTGATTGATTGGGTGGCTTGTGCGTTCATAATGAGAATCGATGCCACCATCGGCACCATAACGATCGCGACATAAATGATCACGATGCGCAATTTGTTGGACAAGCTTCGGCTTCCCATAATATTGGGTATTGTAATAGGCTGATCTTCCTGGTGGTTACCCTTTATCATGAATTCAATTTGCTGTTGAATATAACGAATAGAAGCGGTAATTCGGTAGGATAACAACAAGGAGAATAGCACGGATAGAATGAAAGATAAGACACCGACCCATACAATGAATACGCCCACATTAGATATTTCACGCAAAAGGTCCTTCATGTTCGTGAAGACGATCACTTTAAATAATCGATCCTCCGAGCTCTGGTAAGAGACGAAATAAGAGTCTCCTTCAATGGTCTTTTGAAGCGTCCCCTCTTGCGCCTTAAGCGGTTTTGCGCCATTTTGCGTAAAAAAGGTCTGCACCTTTTCGTCACCATGGCGATAAATCAGGCTTCCTTCTGCATCAGTCAAGCTTATATTCATTTCGGTGCCCTGCAGCAGACTTTCCCATACCGTTCCTCTGAGATGAACGGCGACCATGCCAACGACTTGTCCACTCACGTTGTCTTTAATTTTCAATAGATAGATATAATGCAAATCAGAAGTACCGGTATGGTCAAAAATCCACCCAAACTCCCGATCCTGCAAAGCCCGCAGCGTCTGGTCGAAATCAAAATCCTTCACAATGGATTCCACGCTGGTAGAAAATCTGAAATCAGGAGTCGGTTTCTTCGAAATAATTTCTACATAGCTGACTTCCTTGCTCATTTTAACAACAAACTCGTTCAGAACCTGATCGATTTTCGTGCCGGTATCCGCTTGATCACCAGCGATTAGGGGGCTTCTCAGGAACTGGACAAGATTCGCGTCATCCGCAATCAGCTTCGTTTCCCTGCTCAACCTGTGCAAAAACAGATCGACATTGCCCGTTACCGATGCGACTTCGGCCCGGCTGGAATCGAGCGCATTCTTTTGAATCGCATTCGAATAAAGCGAATAGAAAAACAAGCAGGTGAAGAAGAAACAGAACAACGAAATGCCTGTTACAAATAGAGTGAGTCTATGCTTGATTCTCAGTCTGCAGCACCCCCGGTGTCCTTAAGGAATGGGTCGAGTGTTCTTGCTCTCTATCCTCATTCTACTCTATCCTTTCGTTCCCGAGAAGGTAATGCCCTGCACGAAATATTTTTGAGCTGCCGCAAATAGTAAGAGAATCGGAATTAAAGAACAAACAACGCCTGCCATAATTCCGGGGTAGTTGATGTTGTATATATCGTCAACCATGACCTTGAGCCCGAGCGGAATGGTATATAAGTTAGGACTTCTTAAATAAAGGAGCGGTGTTTCGTAATTGTTCCAGGTTGCAATGAACGTCAATACGATCAAGGAAATCATTGCAGGCTTCGTCAGCGGCATGATCATGCTCCAATAGATTCTCAAATGACCGGCTTCGTCAATACGCGCCGATTCCGTCAAATCTTCTGGGATACTCATGTAAAACTGTCGAAGCAAAAATACGCCAAAGGAAGATCCTAGAAAAGAAGGCAGCCATAAAGCAGCGTGCGTATCGAGAAGACCGAAATTGCGATAAAGCATAAACGTAGGAATCATTGTCACCTGGAATGGCACCATCATCGTCGACAGCTTAAGCAAAAACATCCATTCTCTTCCTTTGAATTGAATTTTGGCATAGGAATAAGCAGCCAGCGAGCATGAGAAATAGGTTCCTATGATGACAATGGCGGACACTTTCAGCGAGTTGATGTAAAATACGGCGAAATCGACGCCAAGCTTGGATTCCTGCCAAACCGCCCGGTAACCGTCTAGATTGAAATGTTTGGGAATCCACGAAATCGGGAAAACAAACACTTCTGTATTTTCCTTAAACGAAGTGGAGACCATCCACAGGAATGGAATGAGCATTGACAATGCGAGTGCATAGCTGAACAGTATTTTGAGCAGTTTTCCCATATATCCCTGCCTCCTGTTTAAAAGTTGACCCATTTTTTCTGGCCTCTCCACTGGATCAGCGTAATGATCAAAATGATGATAAACAATATCCAAGCCATTGCCGATGCGTAGCCCATCTTGGAATACCCGAAGGCAACCTTATAAATGTAAAATCCAATGACCGTACTTGATGTTCCCGGTCCTCCATCTGTTAAAATTTGGATATTCGACCACATCAGGAACGAATCCAGGATTGAAATAATGAGGATAAAAAAAGACACCGGCGAAATCATAGGCATTGTAATATGGAAAAACTGCTGCCGTGAGCTGGCACCGTCAACTTTCGCAGCTTCATACAAATGTTCGGGGATGCCTTGCAAACCAGCCGAATACAGCAGGATTTTATATCCCAGCGATTGCCAAGTTAACACCATGAAGATAGCCGGCTTTACCCATAAGCTGCTGCCAAACCAGCCCTGGCACTTGCGTGAATCCGATGGCACGCAGCATATTGTTCACAATACCTTCGGTCGGCTGCAGCAGTTGGAACCAGATTAAGGAAACCGCGACAAAGCTGGTAATGTACGGCAAGTACACCATACTGCGGACTGCGCTGCGTCCGAAAAACTTTTTATTGAGCAGTACAGCGCAGAACAAAGCGAGCAGCATTTGCACCGGAATCAGTACGAGAAAAAAAAGGTTATTTAGAATCGAATCGATGAACCACTGATCGCTAAAAACATCTAGATAATTATGTAAGCCAACAAAATGAACATCGATTAAACTCGACATCATATCCCAATCGGTAAAACTGATGACTAACGAAAACAATACGGAAAATAAAGTGAACACGCCAAACCCGATCAGATTAGGCAAAATAAACAAGTAACCGGCAATCGTTTCTTTCGTCGTATGCTTCAGTCTCAAGCTGATCCTCTCCTTACTTCATCAAAAGAGAACGGTGGAGAAAGCATAAGCATGCACCTTCTCCACCCGAAATGCAGTTATTTCTTCTCTTTCACGTAAATTTGCTCAGCAGCCTTTTGCGCGTCATTTATGGCGTCATCCACTTTCTTTTCACCGGCCAGCATCAGAGAAAGCTGTTTATTGAGTTCATCCAGCATCTTAGAAGAATAAGTATATTGATTGCGGTATTTAGGGAAGATTGGAACGACCGTAGGGTCAATCGCTTTGAGATACAACTCTTTTCTGTCTTTTCCTTGAACGATAGCGCCGCTTTTGTCTTTATAATATCTCCAGCTGTCTACGAGGAGGTCTTTGTTCGCTTTGCTCCAAGTCGGAACACGGTGAACCGCTTTGGCGGATAGTTCCGTTCCTGTCGTGGAGAACCATTTTAAGAATTGATAAGCTTCTTGGGGATTATCTGAATTCTTCGTTACCGCATAGCCGACGGTAATGCTAGTCGCTTGGTTTGGAGCGGAACTTACATCCCAACGCGGCATCTTTAGAATCGCAAACGGGTTTTTGGCGTCCGTTTCTTCACTCAGATTCCCCTGTAATCTGAAGGTATCCATCTGCAGCGCACTGCTGGAAGCGCCGATCATCGTTGCGAACTTCCCTTTTAGCGTATCGTAGAGCGCTATCACTTTATTCGCTTTGACATCCGCCTCGGTAGGGATGGTTTTGTCGACGAACATGGCGTTATAGAAGTAATTCGCCGCTTGTTTAAGCACTGGATCATTGATATTAGGCGACCCGTCCTCTTTCACGATGTCCCAACCGCCATAGGTGGCGATGTCGAAGATACCGGTTGCAATCTGCGGTGCACGCTGCCAGTGAATACCGCCGTACACCTCGGTTTTCCCATCGGCTCCTTTTTTCGTCAGCTTCTTGAGCATGTCAAAGTATTCCTGCATGGTCCACTTGTTCTCATCAGGCATCGTAATGCCCGCCGCTTGCAAAAGGTCCTTATTGACCCAGATTGCACTTGGAACACCGAAGGTTGCGATCCCGTATATGTCGTTTCCGACCATCGTCGTTAGACCGCTTTGGCCAAATTCCTTCAAATAGTCCACTTTGTCTTTGGCCATGAAATCATTCAGCTTGTAATACAGCTTAGACGCTTTATCACGGAATGAATCTCTCTCCATGTACGCCAGATCGATTTTCTCTCCGCCTGCGATGGCGACTCTGATCTTGTCTAGCGAATCGTCGCCAGAGAGGACAACCATTTCCACGTTAATATTGGGATGAAGCTTGACCCATTCCGGATATTCCGCATCGAATACATCCTTATCAACGGCAGATATCGTGTAAAACTTCAAGTTCACCTTTTTCGCAGGTTCAGTAGGGATAGCCGTACTTTGTGCCGTAGCTCCTGGCGTCGCGGAAGCTGTCGGATCTGTTTTACCGCCGCAAGCTGCTAATAGAGCCATCATCATACATGCAATAAGCAGGAGTGAAACTTTTTGCCGGAATGTCCTCATCGTATGTCCCCCTAGATAAAATTAGTCTACACCTATGATTAAAGCTAAAATTACAACAAATTAAAATTAGCAAAAGTTACTTTTGTATTCCATTTACGACTTCTTAATAAGTCAGTTTAACACAAGGAATGTCAGTTCTCTTTATTCTAGCTATTCTTAGCGTCAGTTAAACTAAAAGTATCAAAGGGAGGCGTTTCGAATGAAGTGGAGTTTATGTTCGACAGGATACAAAGAGGAGCCCGTTGAAAGCGTGCTTGCTTTCGCGCATCAGTTAGGCTTTCAAGGAGTAGAGCTGTGGGACGGTCACCTGCTGGAATTTGCCCAGCGATACGGTTCTTTGGACCCCCTGGTCCAATTGCTGGCAGAATACCGCCTAAGCGTTCCAGCTGTGAGCGGGTACACGCAATTTTCCAAAAAAGCTGAGCCCGGCGAAGAGGAACTCCCGCAAATTGCGCAAATTTGCCGATCCATCCAGATGGCTTGGCAATTGGGCAGCCCTCTTGTCCGCACCTTTGCAGGACACGTGCCTTCCAGAATTGCTGATGCACGCGAGGTCGCAGCCACGGTCGAAGATTTGCGCATAGCAGCTGATGAAGGAAGGCAGCTTGGCGTTCATATCGGTTTGGAGCTGCATCATAACACGTTTGCCGACACTGCAAGCGCAGCCAAACAGTTGATAAGCCAAGCTGCACATCCGCAGCTTGGCTTCATTTTCGATGGATTTAATTTATATGTGGAGAAGCAGGATCAATTGCAAGCGATAGAGGAATTATTTCCTTGGACCCGGCACGTGCACATGAAAAATTACCTGTGGAGCTGGTCGGATGCTGTGCCAAGTGTGCCCGTTCCGCTATTTGGCGGGGATATTGATAATCAGGCTTTACTTCATAGGCTTGAAGAGATGGGCTACGACGGATTCGTCTCCTTGGAATATTTCGGCGAAGAAGGCCGCAAATGCGTCATTCAAACCATGCACGAGCTGGTTAAGTAACTAATTCCTATTCAGCGGCTATGCCCGACAGTACTTTGTCGACAGCCATAAGCGTTTCTTGAATTTCAACATCGCTGTGAACCGTAGAGACATACCAGAGCCCATTCGTGCGAATAAGCACGCCTTCACTCAGCATGTATTCAGCGAAGCGAGAATATTTGGCCGCGTCTCTTTTGTTAAACGCCATAAAATCTTTGACTTCCGTCTCTTCTGTGAACATGAAATGGAAGACAGGACCAACCTGATTAACGATTCCCGGAACCTTGTGCTTGAGGAGCAGGTCACGGATACCCTGAACAAGGTGGTTGGCTGTTTGCTCCAATTGCCGATACATCTGACCGTCATTTTTCGCTAGCTCATGAATCGTTGCTATTGCAGCCGCTGTGGCTACGGCATTGCCGTTCAACGTGCCCAGATGGCTGACCTCGCCTGTCTCGATAAGATGCATAATGTCCGCTCTGCCCGCTACAGCGCTCACAGCAATACCGCCGCCAAGTGCTTTGCCAACCGTAACCAAATCAGGCATCAGCTTAAATTTCCCGTGCGCTCCACCCAAGCTCAAACGAAATCCAGTAATGACTTCATCCAAAATCATGACAATACCCATTTCCTCAGTCAACGTGCGGATCAACTCCAAATACCCGGGCTGCGGCATTATGCAGCCAGAATTGCACATCACCGGCTCTGAAATAATAGCAGCAATCTCATGGTGTCTCTGCCTCAGCGTAGCTTCCAGAATAACCGGATCATTCCATGGAAGCAAAATGATATCGTCCAAGCTATTGACGCTTTGCCCGCCAGTTCCAGGCTGCACCTGTTCTACGGCAGCGCCATGGCTAATCGATGACTGCTTCATATCTGCACTCGAAAAAGAAGTGAAAATGGCATCTGACCAACCATGGTAATGGCCGTGGAACCGTATCACCTTCTGTTTGCCCGTATGAGCGCGGGCAAGCCTCAACGCTAACATGACTGCTTCCGTACCTGAGCCGCTTAACGCTACTTTCTCGGCGCAAGGCAAAACCTCTGTAAGCAACCTTGCCAGCTGGATTTCTCCATCGTGCTGAAGACCGAATGAAACTCCGTTCTTCATAGCCGCGTAAACGCTTTCCGTTATTGCCGGATGAGCATGACCCAGAATTAACGGACCGTATGCTAACAAATAATCGATATAAGCATTGCCATCAACGTCCTGAATTCGCGGACCTGAACCTGAAACTGCAAATAATGGCGTGGGCTTCATAGATGCCCGCAATGTGCTTGCCACCCCACCTGCCAAATATTGTTGAGAGTCCTGTAATTTGCGCTTTGATGTCTCGAAAGTTTGCATGGATGAATCGCTCCTTCTTGATCAACTGAAATGATGAGTCAGCATTAACGAACTTGACCGCGTGCATCTACCTGGAGCCATCGTTCCAGACTGCCACCACGCAAACCGGCTAGACGATCGTGGAGATTAGTCACAGTGCAGCAGTGATTCGGGATGATGGAGACGATATCGCCTATTTGCAGCTCAGCGCCATCAGGCACTCGAAGAATACCATGTTCCTCACTAAGCCGCTCTATGACGACATCCGGCAGCTCAGGAATATAGCCATACCCCTTCCTGTGCAAGCTCAAATCCGTAGTTATCGTCTTCGAACCGGCATCGATAATAACGGTTCCAGGCCGAGGTGTACTGACAACAGTCGCATAAATTTTCATAGCGCATTCCGTCTCTTCTATCAAGCCAGTAAACAGTTGCGAGCCATCACCGAATACGTAAGCGCCTGGGCGCATTTCGGTAACTCCTATTAGCTGATCGATGAATTTCGAGGTCGGTGTCGAGCCTACGCTGATTTCCGGAATCGTCATCCCTTTTTTGCGCAATAAAGTTTGCGTTTGAATCAGTGCTTCCGCTTCCGCAGCAGCGATTTCCAAACAATCCTGGCCTCGGGCAGCACTGTAAACATGACCCGCATGCGTCATTAAGGACATCACTTCGATACCCGGCAGAGTTCCAATCTCAAGCGCAAGCGCCGCAGTTTCCTCGCCAGGCTCTTTACCGCAGCGATTCAATCCGGTATTCACATCAATATACAGCGGGATTCGGATATGGAGAGACTCGCCTAACGCTGATAAACCTTTTGCCACCTCATAGCTGTCCGTACTAACTGCAATCTTGCATCGCTGCATTAGCTTTCCTAGACGTTCCAGCTTCCCTCTACCGATAATCGGATAAGCAATCAGAATATCGTTAATGCCGCTATCCGCCATAATTTCCGCTTCCCCAAGTTTGGCTACTGTTATGCCTATGGCCCCGTAGTGCAGCTGCTGCTTAGCAACCCAGGCACTTTTATGCGTTTTGATGTGGGGGCGAAGTTTAACTCCGGCTCTAGCTGCAAGTTCAGCGGTACGTCGTAGATTGGCATCGAGAATATCGAGATCAATGGCCACTACAGGCGTCTCCAAGCAGTCTGGAAGCTGCTGCATATCCGTTCAACTCCTTCGCAGAATGATTTAGTCAGATTTTCCTCTATTCTAAAACCACAACTTATTAAAGACAAGACTTTAATAAGTCTTTAAATCGTTATAAGGCAGCCCCATTGGACTCCGATCACTCCCAAAGAAGACCCCGACACTTGATGTGCCGGGGTCTTCTTATGTGCGATACTCCAGGCTTCCCTACTACCGCGCAGCTCCGCCAAGAATAATATCCAAGTGCCGAGAAGTGTCATACACCGTCTGCAGCGGAGTTTCTGCGTAAAGACCTACTTCAGCCGTTACCGTATCGGTATACCCGATGTCCTCTAGTGCAGTGCGGACTGCCGTCCAATTGACATCTCCTGCGAGCAGCGGGACAAATCCGTTACCGGTACCTACACCTGGTCGGTAATCCTTCACATGCACTTTGAATATACGTGAACCAAGAATGTTGATCCACTGCTGCGGATAACCGTTATGCAAAATATTGCCTACATCAAAATAAACGCCGAGATAAGATGATTGAAGATCGTCGACATAAGCACGCATTTCAAGCGGCGAAAGTAAAAATTTGTTCCACACGTTTTCGATGCCAATGCGAACGCGACGTTTTTCTGCTTCTTTCACCAGCAAAGCGAGTTCGGCACGGCTGCGGTCGTAGCACTCGTCGTACGAGGTCTCTTCATTGACGGCTCCAGGTACGACAAGTACCGTATCGATACCTAACATCTCCGCTAGCTCTAGCTGTTTCTCGACAACGCGACGTCCCTGCTCACGTACAGACGCATCCGCCGAAGATAGTGGAGTTTGCCACAGTAAAGAAGTGGACAAGCTTCGCAGCTGAATACCGTACTCTTTGGCCATGCGGCCAATTGCCTCTGCCTCCGTCGCAGTCGTTTCCATGGTCAAACCAACGCCGCCCAATGGATTGACATTCAGCTCAACCGCGTCATAACCGGCCTCACGGCTAATCGAGAATAACTGCTGAAGCGGCAGCCCTTCAGGGAAACACCATTGATTTACTCCTTTTAACATACCTTAACCTCCTTCGTGTATCTCAAAATGGAAACATACGTACTCTTATGCCGAAGTGATCGTTATCGTTTGTTTCGCTACCGCAGAATCATTAGCCGCCAACGTAACCTCAAGTGTCGCTGCCGCTTCACTATAATCACCGAGCACCAGCTCTTGCCGTCCTGTTTTCACAGCTGCGACAAACGCCCGATTCTGCTCAAGGTAAAAATCCATCTCCGACGTCAACGTCACGTCTTGCGTGTCATCTACAATCCGAACCGTCATACCGCTAATTGACACGTAGAAGTCATGCCCGAAAAACTCCACATCCCCGCGTCCAATTTTACGGGACAAAACCGTATTACTGATCGTGCCTAGCGCTCCGCTGCGGAGGCCGAAAGACACGATACCCACATCATATACCGTTGCCTCTGGATAATTTCGATGGATGTGTCGCTGCTCGTAGTTCGCTTGGACGTAGTCAAACTCACCAGCCAAATAACGAATTAAGTCCACTTGATGTGTCGATTGCTCAACAAGTTGACCGCCCGAAAGATTCATAAGCCTCCACCAACCTACTTCTGGCATGCCGCCAATTCGGTACGCGAGCACCATATCTACTTGCTTATCTGCCAAATACTCCTTTGCCTTCTGCACAGTGTCCAGATAGCGCAAGCAATAGCCCGACGAATGAATGATGCCAGATTCGCGAATGATCTGTTCTTTACGTCGCACTTCCTCCATTTGCAAGCCGGTAGGTTTCTCCGATAACAGATGTATACCCCGTGCGGCAGCCGCTTCTTCAATCCCTTCCCTAGCAAAAGGTGGCGTGCATATATAAAGCGCATCGATTACTCCTGCATCCAACATTTCTTCCAAAGTTCCGTACGTCTTTGCGCCGAAAGCTTCAGCTATCACCCTCGCCCGATCCGCGTTCATGTCGCATACGGCCGTAATCACTGCGTCATCAATTTGCTGCAATGTTTTCATATGGTACTCTGCCATGCCGCCTACACCAATAAATCCGATTCTTACTTTGTCCATCTGTCGTGCCCTCCCTATGTGGTTACATTTACTTCACTAGCATATCGAATCAGAAAGCGCTTGTATTTAGGGAAACCGAACCGCAATTTACGCAAAACGCAACTAGTCCGACATCGAACTGTGCTGCAACCGTTGACTTTTCCGCCAAACGGTAGGCGGGAGACCTTCTTGCTCCTTAAACCACTGTGAAAAGGAGTGCAATCTGAAAAAGCCCACCTGTTCGGCGATTTCTCGTATATCCTTATCTGTTGAGCTAAGCAGCCATTTTGCCTCCTGCAAACGGCACTGCTGCTGATATTGCTTTGGGCTAACGCCGTACATCTGTTCAAAAACGCGACGAAATGCAGGCTCCGTAAAACCGGCCATCTCAGCCAAATCAGAAATTTGAACAGATTCCTGCACATTTTCACGCATATAGTCAGCCGCTTTCGTCACCGTCATCCCCTGCAAATCCTGCTGCGAGTGTTCGAGCAAAAAAAGCAGCAGCACTTCCATCCATGCTGAATAATTTGCTTGCTTTTCCTTTAAGAACGACGCTTTCATCCGAAGCCACTCGCGGAACAATCGCTCGAATCGCTCTTTGTCCAGTCGGGATAAAGCAAGGAATATAGGTGATCTATCTGCACCTCCGTCACCAGTAAATCCGCTGCCTCCGAGCTTCGCGACCAGCTCCATCGTACGTGCCGTTACGCCCTGCAGCAAAATAACCCCGAACCTCACATTCGTCACGGCTTCAAACCTGTGCGCCAAGTCTGGCGGGATAATAACGATATGGCCTGCTTCCATCCAACTTCGCTTCGACCACTCGAACAAACAGCGTCCTTCTAGCACGATACTGACTTCAACGGCCGAATGACGATGAAATCCATCATCATAAAAATCGGCATCATGTGTGCCGATAAAACTGCGGATATCCAGCTCATCTTGCATTTGTCTTGAACCACCTCCAAAGCGGACCGGACGCTCATTACATATTCTTTCTTTTTAATTTCAAGAAAATAAATGCATTTCCTTTAATTTGACGGCAATTTGCACTTGGCAGTCTCAACCAAGGATAAACGACTCCGTCGTCCTTCTGGGACGAGCGCGTTTGTCAAGGTAGATGCGAAGCAAAAGTATAAAACTTATACTTTCTTATCTACGAAAAAAAAGCAGCACCTCTAGGGATGCTGCTTCTATACTTGATTGGTTGTTAATTCACGTGTTTTCACGATGATTTTGCGGATGCTGTCTTCCGATAAATGAAAGACTTTGATTAGTTCCATCACCGTGGAACCGGTTGGTACAACCGAAAAATTTCTCGATTTCTACGCTCAATGATAATGCGTGTTCCGTTATTTTCTCCCCATCCAGCGCGCTTCTGCTCTTTCTTAGGGATATATACAATTTCACCTTGGATATATTCTTGTAATTGTTTTAATAGGTTAGGGGGAAGAACGTCCTTCCCGTTCTTGTAACTCATAGATGAAAACCTCCTCAAATTGTCGAGCAAAGTTAAACTTTGTCTGATTTGCAGAGAGTATCTTCATCGCCCCTTAACCTCCTACCATTCTCAAAAATGGAATAAAAAAAACACGATCATAATCGTGCCTGTCGGTTGTATGCAATTATACAATTCAGGTGAACGGTTATTCCACGAATGATATTCAGTTAGGAGACGAGTACCTCTGCGGCGGCCGCAACATTCATCGCTACTGTCATTGTGTTCATTAAAAAGCACTCCTTTCACCTTATAGTTTAATTTAGGGATTTGGGTTGGAGAGCAAAGTCTCTCCTAATTAATGGTGTTCACTACGTGTTCACATTCTCATTATATGTAAAAAGCATCTCGCTGTCTACTCATTAAGGAAAATTATGCGGGGGCCTAGCGACCCCCGTTTGGAACGATGGACTCTGCTTACGCAGAGACCACCTCTGCTTTTGTTGTAATCACCTTGATCACTCCTTTCCGAAGTAATTAGCCGGCCGGCTACCTCTATATTTACTCATATTTCCAACTTGTTCTCAAGTGAAAGAATGGTTATATTCGTTTTCTCCTAGTTACTACATTCCGCCTTCATATGAGTCAAAAGTTGCTGATCGGGCGTCCGTAGCGAGATTTGTAGTCTTTCTCGGCAAGTTCACAGATGCTCTAATTGTAGCGAGTCTATATCATGCATAATTTTTTTTTCCTGACAAAACCTAACCTATAATAACTTGGTAAAGGGGTTTTGTTTATGATGCTTCAAAAGAAAACGCAATGGCAGGTTGTTTTAGCCACCCTTTGTATCACTACAATCTTCATGAGTGGAGGTTGTACAACTAAACAAACCAAAAACATCGGAGCGCCTACGACTACCCCTGCCCAAGCCGGCCAGAGTGCCAGCATGTTTGTATCGGACAATTCGACATTTTCCAATGTTAAGGTCTACAGTGAAACAAACGGACTAGTCTGGGTACCGCTGGAGGAAACCTCGGCATCGATAGATTTTGATTTGCACTACATGGGCGACAGTTTCACAATGGGTGCCACGGACCCCGTTTATTCCGTTAAACTGAATCAAACTCAAGCTTTAGTAGGCGATAAACCCATCGAACTTCCGCAGGCTCCGAGATTATTCGATCACAAACCTTATATGACAACACAGGCGTTATCAACATTGATGGGTACCCCAGTAAATTGGAACGCTCAAAAATCGCAGATTGTCTTTAATCCGATCAATGATAGTACGTTGTCCGAACAACAAAACGCATCTGCACAGCAGCCTGGAAGTTCAACAGAACAAATACAGAGCCTTTCCGTGAATAATGTAGATAAAAGCAACTTAATAAGCTATGCCCAGAACTTTTTAGGAACGCCGTACAAATTTTCATCGGGACCCTACGATAGTACCTATACGTTTGACTGTTCTTCCTTCGTCCAGTATGTGTATTCCCATTTCGGCGTCAATCTGCCAAGATCTTCTCAGTCTCAAGCCCAAGTCGGACAAACCGTAGACATCAATAACTTGCAAACCGGGGACCTGATGTTCTTTTACACACCTGGGCGGTTTGCCAGCAATCGCATTGTAGGCCATGTGGGGATATATGCGGGTAATGGGAGATTCATTAATACGTACGGGCAGCCCGGGGTTACTTTTTCCGATTTTAATACGTATTGGAGGGGTCGCTTTTTGTTAGCGAAACGTGTAGCTTAGCGAAGCTTGTATGGCGTTACGACAGCACATAACGTAGAACTAGTGCACAAGGGGAACGCCATTTCATTGTCCAAGCTAATATGCAACGTGATTCTAACTGATTAAAAACTGTATACAGTTATATTTTTTCCTTCTCATTTATGGTCATATTTAAATCCCCCATAATCAATGACCACGACCTGATTATTCCGCTTTAAACGCAGGTTAGGAGTATGGGGGTTATGATACTGACCCACACCATTTGATGGAATGATGCCATTGCCCAAAAATTTCTTTACAATTTTCTTAAGTTCTCGTCTATATATTGGAGAATTGAGGAATTTTCGATCATATTTTTTCATGGTTACCCAGCGATATGCCGCGTCGTAATCAATAATTTGCGCAAGATATTTTTTTATCGGTTTCAAAGATGATTTATACAGGTTTACTTCCATCTGGTTGCATATGATCCCTTTTTTTGATTTTGCTATCTTCAACACATACCCGTTACCTAAATCGTATACAACTCTCGTTCCCCCAGCCCCAATGTATTTCTTCCCTTTTATTTTCCTTTTCATGTACTCGTCCATTTGAATCAAGGCAGCATCCCCCATTCAAGTAATGACATCTCAACAGAGCAATTTACGGATATTAGCGTCAACTTATTCTATGTCGAGAACCACAACCTGATTGGACATTCAAAATAAATGGTAGAAGAGAAAAAGCCACCGACCTAATGCCAGCAGCCTTGTGGAAAAATCGGACTATTATTATGAAATCGACTCTTTCCTACATGATTTTCGGCCATCAACACCCGTTCAGAGCTGTTTAACTAACGAGAGTTCAAACACTAGAGGCTGATCAATTCGGGAGAAATGCGAAGTTGGATAAGAGCCTTTAGAGACTGCTATTTCTTCATTTCCAGCGTATTTTGTAAAAATAGGAGTCCCTAGAGACTTTTATCCGTCAAGTAAAGTGTGAATTCGAGAGAAAAGCAATCGGGTAAGAGCCTTTAGAGTCTGCTATTTCTTCATTTCCACCGTATTATGTAAAAATAGGAGTCCCTAGAGACTTTTAACGTTCAAGTAAGGAGCTAATTTCACAATAAAAGCCCAATTTTCCTACAAGGCGCCTTAAAAATCGTATAAGTATTGACATTCAAACCAATTACAGAATTCAGAAAAGGATTTATCCACTTAAATGCCCTGATTTGTAGTACTTAAACGGAGAATAACAAGATATCTTGGCACCCAATGGATATCTTGGGTAGGTGATTGTTTTTGAATGCGCTATAAGTCCTTATGTAGGGATATTACGGCAATGTCGAGCGCCGTGATTAATGCCCGAGCGCCATCACGGCGATGCCGCTGCTGTTTAGCAGCGCGCGGATGTCGCGCGCGAACTCCACGGCGTGCGCACCATCGCCGTGGATGCAGATCGTGTCCGCGCGCATGCTCAGGTCCTCTCCCTCTCGGGAGAGGACCTTCCCTTCGCGGACGAGCCTTACGACCTGCGCCGCAGCGTCGGCGGCGCTGGAGAGCAGCGCCCCCGGCTGATCGCGGGGCGTCAACGTGCCGTCCCGCTGGTAGCTGCGGTCCGCAAAGGCTTCGCTCGCGGTCTGCAGCCCCGCGGCGGCACCCGCCCGCAGCAGCTCGCTGCCGGGCGGGCCTAACAGCGTCAGCTCCGCGCTGACGCTGGCGGTCGCAGCCGCAATGGCCGCGGCGAGATCATGGCGCTTCGCAGCCATGTGATAGAGCGCGCCATGCGGCTTGACGTGCTGCAGGCGTCCGCCTTCGGCGTGGACGAACGCCTGCAGCGCCCCGAGCTGATACAAAGTCAGCTCGTAAGCCTCCGCCGGCGTGATGGCGATCTCGCGCCGGCCGAAGCCCTGTAGATCGGGAAGGCCCGGATGGGCCCCGATCGCAACGCCTTTGCGCAAGCACAGCTGCACAGTGCTGCGCATGGTTGCGGGATCGCCTGCGTGGAACCCGCAGGCGATGTTGGCGGAGCTGACGAAGTCGAGCAGCTCCTCATCCCGGCCAAGGCGATAAGCGCCGAAGCCTTCGCCCATGTCACAATTCAAGTCAATACGCAGAATTCTCACTCCTAACTCTTCATTTCTTTTATACTTAGTTCACGGTTCCTCAGTTTTTCAGATCCTCATCCCTCAGATCCTCAGATCCTCAGATCCTCAGTTCCTCAGCTCTCTGCACTTTATTCCTTCATTCAATCAGCTCTTTGTCACTTCATTCTTTCATCTCTTTAGCACTTCATTCATTCCGTCATTCCTTCATCTCTTCATTCCTTCATCTCTTCAGCCCTTCATTTCTTCATCTCTTCAGCACTTCATCTCTTCATTCCTTCATTCCTTCATTCCTTCATCCCTTCATCTCTTCATCCCTTCATTCCTTCATCTCTTCAGCACTTCATCCCTTCAGCACTTCATCCTTTCATCTCTTCATCCCTTCATCTCTTCATCACTTCATCCCTTCATTCCTTCATTCCTTCATTCCTTCATTCCTTCATTCCTTCATCCCTTCATCTCTTCATTCCTTCAGCACTTCGGCACTTCATTCCTTCATTCCTTCATTCCTTCATCCCTTCATCTCTTCATTCCTTCATCCCTTCATCTCTTCATCCCTTCATCTCTTCATTCCTTCATTCCTTCATCCCTTCAGCACTTCATTCCTTCAGCTCATTTCCCCCCACGATCCCGCAGCCAAGCCCGAACCCCAGCCTCAAGCAGCCGCAAATCCATCGCTTGCAGCAAGTTCTGCTCCTGCGCTTCCTTGTGGCTGACCTCGCGGAAACGAAGCTTTCCGCCTGGTTTCACCTGAGCGGCTAAGGGAAGATCAGCCGTGATGACATGCGCGATGCGAGGGTAGCCTCCGGTTGTTTGACAGTCCGCCATCAGCAGGATCGGTTGTCCACTTGGAGGCACTTGAATCGTCCCTTGGACGACCGCTTCTGAAATCATCTCACTCGATAAGCCATCAGGGAGTTCAAGCCTCATCCCATCCAAACGATATCCCATACGGTCTGATTGCGCGGTAACGATATAGCTTTGATTCAAAAAGCTCTGTCTGCTTGCGTCTGTAAAAAGGGCCGCTTCCTTCCCTTGTACGACTCTGACAACTGGATTTTCTTCATAGCCCGGACGAATAAATGCACTCACAGACCCTGGATGGTGAAGATAATCGCCTGCCACGTCTTGTCTTACCCGCAAATCATCTCCTGCTTGGAGTGCCCTACCTTGGTGACCGCCTATTCCTGCACGTAAATAGGTGCTTCTGCTGCCCATTACAGGTTTGACCTCGAAACCGCCACATACGGCTAAGTAGGCTCTGCAGCCCTTGACTGCGTAATGAACATTTAGCTGGTCTCCTTTGCGGATCAGAAAGGGTCGCCACAATGGAACCCGAATACCGTCCACATCAGCTTCCATATCAGCTCCACATAAGGATAGAAGCATGTCCATATGCGCTACCATGCTCGGTCCTAACAGTGTCATTTCTAGCGCAGCTGCGCCCCTATCATTCCCAACAAGTATGTTGGCTGCTCGATGCGCAAAGAGGTCCATGGGGCCTGATGTAACGACGCCATATTTCCGCTGTCCATACCGTCCCTCATCCTGCAAGGTTGATAATAACCCTGGCTTGATGACCTCAAAGCCCATTTCCCATGTTCCTCTCTTTTTCATATTGAAACTGCTCTGCCGTGATGGCTACAAATCTTACTTGATCTCCTACCTTCAGTAGAGATGGCGGATCGGATTCTGGACGAAATAAAGCCAGCGGGGTACGACCTATCAAATTCCAGCCGCCCGGCGTTTCAAAGGGGTAAATGCCTGTTTGAGCGCCGCCAATGCCTACCGAACCGACAGGTATCCTCGTCCGAGGTACCGATTTCCTTGGTGTAGCTAACTTGTCATTCAACCCACCCAAATAAGGGAATCCAGGTGCAAAGCCTATCATAAATACCGGATAAATCCGTGAGGTATGCATCCGCACAATCTCTTCCTTGCTAATCCGATGATAGGACGCGACATCTGCAAGATCTGGACCATAATCCTCACCGTAACAAACAGGGATTTCAATGATTCGCTCAGGCGCGATGCCATCATCCTCAATTTCATTTTCATAATTATCCAAGAGATGTTGTATATGTAGGAAGACAATATCATAGGGTAATAACGTATTCGTCCAACTGGCCCGTCCATTTTTTCGGGTGGTTCCCTTTTCTGAATAGTGGTTGTAAACCTGAAAGCTATCATAATAGATCGTGATTGTTGTATATGCCGATACGATTTCGATAAAACCTTCAAAACGATTATTCTCTAGGTAAGCTGCTAACTGACGTACTCGATTCAGAATGGATACATGAATGTCCGCACCAAGTTTAATCACAATAGCGGAATCTCCAAGCATATAACATTCGTAAGAGAGCTTGGTCATGCAAAATGTTGCTTTTTGAGCCAATTCGCACAAAGTTCAGTCCAAATGTAAGCTTCATGATGATCATCCGCTAAGCCAATACCGTGACGTCCGCTCTCAAAAACATGCAGATCAAAAGGGACCTTATGGCGGCTAAGCGCCCCCGCAAAAAGCAAACTGTTCTCGACGGCAACAGCCGCATCATCAGCTGTATGCCAGAGAAAAGTCGGTGGAGTATGAGCTGTTACTTGTTGGTCATTTGATAGCAGCGAGACCAGCTTCTCATCCGGTGTTTTACCCAATAAATTAAGCATTGAACCTTCATGTCCATACTCTCTGGAGAATGTAATCACGGGGTAACAGAGCACAATCACGTCGGGACGACTGCTTTGTCTTTCGATCGGATCGACGGACTCCTGATCCCCTGCATCGTAATGTGTACCGGCCGTAGAAGCCAGATGCCCACCTGCTGAGAAGCCGAGAATACCAATGCGGTTCGGATCGATCTGCCATTCTTCCGCATGATGCCTTACTGTTCGAATTGCCCGCTGTGCATCTTGGAGTGGAACCGGGTGTTCGTATGGAGCTACACGGTAATTCAAAACAAAAGCTGAAATCCCAAGTCCATTTAACCATTTCGCAATAGGCTCTCCCTCATGAGCAGCACGCGTACCGTAGCCTCCTCCGGGAAATACTATAACTGCAGAGCTCAGGCCTCCCTTAGACACAGGGTATAAAGTCAAACTCGGACATCCTTGGTTATTCTCACCTATGCTAATCTTGGATGCTCCGGGCCATAATTCGATCGTTTTTATCATATTCAATGTGAAACCCCCTATAATCATTTTCGTACTAAGTTAATAATATCGAATCTTAATCAAGTAGCAAGAGTCTTTTTTAC
This sequence comes from Paenibacillus sp. WG02, assembly GCF_055396115.1. Taxonomy (NCBI): domain Bacteria; kingdom Bacillati; phylum Bacillota; class Bacilli; order Caryophanales; family Paenibacillaceae; genus Paenibacillus; species Paenibacillus sp. WG02. Next base: position 6,982,257 of record NZ_AP036016.1, read on the forward strand.
AAAAAAAGGAGATGATTTTCATGATAGTAGCTACAACAGAAAACATTGCAGGCTATGAGATCACTGAAGTGTTGGGCAGTACATTTGGGGTCGTTGTGCGAGCCAGAGGGATTGGCGGCGATATTCTTGCCTCGTTAAAGGGGCTTGTCGGCGGGGAAGTCACGCAGTATACCCAGATGGTCGAAGACGGTCGAAAGCAAGCCATGGACCGATTAGTCAAAAATGCCGCAGCCATGGGTGCTGATGCTATTGTAATGATGCGTTTCGATAGCGGTGACATCGGACAAAACATGAGTGAAATCGTTGCTTATGGTACTGCCGTCCGGACTCGAAGGCTATGAGTGGACTCGGTCCGATTTTGCTTATCTATGGAACATGGGGCCTCGGCTTTATCATTCTCCTACTTCTAGGCTATTTCATTTATGACAAGCGCTATAAAAACAACGGTTCAACGACGCCTAACAAGCCTTCAAACGGCTTTGTCTCAACGTCAGAGGTGTTTATTGATCCAAAGGATGGATTCACCTATCGCGTGTATTACAATCCTAGATCAGGGGACCGAGAATACATTCGCGAATCCTAACGCCATTTAAACAAAAAAGCCGTACACAAGAAAGAGTCTGCACGCTCTCTTATGTGCGGCTTTATTTAGTAGATAAGAAAGTATAAGTTTTATACTTTTGCTTCGCATCTACCTTGACAAACGCGCTCGTCCCAGTGGGACGACGGAGTCGTTTATCCTTGTGACCACAACCTAGTCCCAGATGACTTCCCAATTTTCATTCACGTTAGCTTCAATCGTACCGCGCTCCATGATGTATCCTGCCAATAGTTCAGCTACATCCGTCGGGATATCCTTGATGACCGGTTTATCTTGGAACATCGCATAATTGCCTCCGCCTGCAGCTCGGTAATTGTTCATCACAACATCGTATGAGGCTTCGAGATCCAGCGGTTTCCCTTCATATTCCAGTTGTACGACACGCATGCCGATTGGACGGGATATATTCAATTTATAGGTTATCCCTTCCCACATATCATAGTTATAATGCGACGGCTTCGGGTCTCTAAACTTGCTGCTCACTTGAACTTCACCAGCTGCTATTAACTCAAAGTATTCTGCTGACTGCTCTAACGCATCCTTGATGTCTTGTCCGGAAATCCGAATCACTTTCAGTGTATTCGGGTAAATGTAGTTAGAGACGATGTCCCTCATAGTAATATCCGATGGAAATCCTGGCGATACGTTATCAAACAGCGCAGTATTGGAAATGGCTGCTCCCGAGAGCTCCATCTGAACACGATTGATGAACTCAATTAGCGCATTGTCCTTCAAGCGAATTTGCATGGGATCTTTGACGAGCATATCTCCGGATAGCTTACCGATGGGTTGGTCGAGCCACTCCTGTGTTTTCGCCTCATAAACACTAACAAGCTCTATTAATTTCTGATCCGCTTCAACAGTAGCCACAGAAAGCAGCTCCGATTTCTTGGCATCTATGCGCCATTTGCCATCTAGCTTCGAAAGCTCTAATTCAACTTTACCAAGCGTTACACCGGCAGTTCCTGGTTGAACAATGACGACACCATTGATTTCTACTCCCGCAATGCTTCGGTGTTGATGCCCTGTAAGCAGAACATCAATCCCTTCTACTTCCATACATAGTTGAAAGCCCTGATTTTCTCCCGTTAGAGGCTCCGTTGGCTCACCTGTCGTTAGATGTCTTTCAAATCCGCCATGGTAGGAGACAACAACGGCATCCACTTGCTCATGCTCCTTGAGTACCTTTACCCATTTCTTAGCCGACTCTACAGCATCTTCGAACCGCAGACCTTCAATATGATCGGGATTTTCCCAATTCGGAATATAGGGTGTTGTCAATCCAAGAATTCCTATTCGAACTCCGTCCGTTAACTCTTTAATCAAATATGGCTTTCCTAGGAACGGTTCTCCACTCTCCGCATCCACAATGTTGGCACATAACCAAGGAAACTTGGATTCCTGAACAGCTTTGTGCAGCACACGAAGTCCATAATTAAATTCATGATTGCCAATAACGGCCGCGTCATAATCCAAATAATTCAAACCAAGCACCATCGGGTCCATCGGTTCGTTATTCAATCTAGCATGATGATACGCGAGTGGCGTACCTTGAATCAGATCTCCGTTATCAATCACAATTACATGGGTTTCTTTCTTGCGTTCTGCGGCAATAAGCGCAGCTACTCTGGATAGACCCACATCATTAGGTTGATTGTTTGCATAGTGAATTGGCAGCATATTTCCATGCAGGTCACTCGTTTCTAATAGGGTTACTCTACTTTTTTGCAGCTTACTAGGTTGTGTCAAATTACCCACTCCAAGCATGTTATTTTGTAATGCCCAACATATCAATTGTTAAATTAACAAATACTTCACACTATCTTCCATATATTATATGATAATGTTATAGTACATCATAGATAAAAGTAAACTATTAAACGGAGGTCAAAAAAAAAGATGATGAAAAAATTTACTGTCATTAGCTTGTCCATGATCGTTGCTGCAGGTGTTCTTGCAGGCTGTGCAAAAAAAGAGGAAACAGCTCCTGCTGCATCCGCAACTACGAAAGCATCCGCTACACCGGCTGCAGCTGCAGGCTTTGTACCTAAAGAGCTTAAAGTACAGTTCGTTCCTTCCCAAAATGCAGAGACGCTTGAAGCGAAAGCAAAGCCACTAGAGAAGCTTCTTACAGACAAGCTTGGCATCCCGGTTAAGGTTTCCGTTTCAACGGATTATAACGTAGTTATCGAAGCTATGGCTTCCAAACAAGTTGATGTTGGCTTCTTGCCTCCAAGTAACTATGTTGTTGCACATGACAATCGTAAAGCTGCCGACCTTCTTGTGCAAGCAACACGTTTCGGTGTTGATGACGCAACTGGTCAACCAACCAAAGATCTTGTTGATTTCTACAAATCAATGATCGTTGTCAAAGCCGATTCCCCTATCAAATCCGTTGCTGATCTGAAAGGTAAGAAAATGGGCTGGCAAGGTGTTACATCCGCAGCAGGTTATGTATATCCAGGACTATTATTGAAAAAAGCTGGCGTAGATCCAGTTAAAGACGTAACTGGCGTTCAATTCCAAGGCCATGATAAAGCGGTTATCGCTCTTCTCAACGGTCAAGTTGATGCAGTAGGCGTTTTCCAAGATATCCGTACCAACATGGTGAAAGATTACCCGGACATCTTTAAACAAACTAAAATTCTGGCCTTCTCTGATAAAATTCCTAATGACACCATCGCTGTTCGTTCCGATATGGATGCTGCTTGGAAAAAGAAAATCCAAGATGCTTTCATCGCAATCGGTACTGACCCAGAAGGTCAAAAAGTTATTTTCGATGTTTACACACATAAAGGTTATGTAGCAACGGATGACAAAAAATTCGATATCGTTCGTGAAGCTAACAAAGAAATGGGCTTGAAATAAGCTTATCTGCCTGTAAATAAAAATACCTCTACATGATCTTTTCGAATCATGTAGAGGTATTTTTTTGCATTCTACTCCGAACCTCCCTTGCATACTATGAATGTGGCACGTCCGTGTAAATGTTTTTTTACTTTTGCATGACAAACGTTTACCTGGACCTGTCATATATCATAGTGAGGTGAAAATTGGATGTTCGAAATGCTTATTAGCTGTAAAAAAGAAGTCTCTATCCGGTGCGGTAAAGACGAGATAAGGGGTGTTATTACGAATTATTATCCTACTTTTCGACTTTTGAAATTGAATAACATCTTGATTCCTATAGAGCTGATCGAACAAATTGAGGTATTAGAAACGGTCTTGGATTCATTCACCCCATCAAAGACCCATCGTGGAAATAGATCACTTCGCTTGGTTGCCCAAGGAAGACACTACAGCTAAGGATTAAATAGAGATATCCCCTTAAGGAAGTTGTAATTTGTACAACTTTTAGGCCAGATAGTCGTGGGTAAGTTGCTCATTGTTGCAAAAAATACAACAATTAAGCCAACATTGATCATCCTGCTTAGTAATTAGCCTAAATTGTTGTACAAAATGCAACAGCTTCAACTAATCCAGACAAAAACAGAGAAATTGTTGTACGTTATACAACTCACCCAGCTCATCCGCAGGGTAAAATCATTTTGCCAGTAAAAATCTTCCTCCAAACCGTCTTTTCCGCAATCCGCGAAATCCGAAAAACAGTCCTCCTTTTATCCTAAAACAAACAAACGGTACTGCCCTAGTTGGGCTATCCTATATAAAAAGCCCCCATTTACAAGCAAATAAGCCCCCAAACCCACTAAGATAGCTGGAGTTGGAGGCTTATTTTCAACTTAATTTCACTTGTATATACTTCCTATTTCCTCATACAATGCGTTTGCGGAGTGTCCCTGAGATATAGTCAATGACAGAGACGGTGACAATAATACCAATGAGGATGATACCTACTCGCGGCCACTGCCTTGCGTTAAGCGCGAAGATGAGTGGCGTACCAATACCGCCTGCACCAATAACACCTAGCAATGTCGCTGAACGGACATTAATCTCAAAGCGATATAAGGTATACGAAATGAAGTCAGGAATGACCTGCGGCACCACGGCAAACGCCATCCGCTGCCAAATGTTTGCTCCCACAGCGGTCATGGCTTCCGTAGGTCCCATATCCATATTCTCAATGGCTTCTGCATAAAGTTTGCCGAGCATCCCTACGGAGTGAAGTCCTAAAGCCATAACCCCAGCAAAGGCATTAGGGCCAACCGCTTTAATAAAGATCAAAGCCATAATAATCTCGGGTATGGTTCGTACGATACTTAAGAACAATTTCCCAGTGCCGGAAACGGCACGAAATCGGCTCATATTCGCTGCTGCCCAGAAGGCAAACGGGATACAGACAACCGCTGAAACAAAGTTCCCTAAGTAGGAAATAGATAAGGTTTCAAGCAAGGATCGAAGTAAATCCTCTCCTTCTGGGATATACACATAGGCCCAGTCAGGATGTACTAAACCGGATAACATGGATTTCGTGAGAACCCAGGTCGTTGGCTGGAAGCCTGTCAACTCAAGGCCCGTAAGTGCCCATACGAATAAGGCAATAACGGCAATCCAACCTACGACCTTATACGTCGTTGAACGCGAAGCTGATATCGGCTTAGCGCTGCCTTTTAGCAAATACGAACGGAATCGCGTACTGACCAAATCAATTATAACAACAACTAATAAGGTATAAATAACAATGGCACAGGACTGATCATAACGGAACAGATCCAGCGTGTTTTTGAGCAGCAAGCCAATACCGCCGGCTCCAACCAATCCGAGAATGGCTGAGGCACGAATACTAACTTCGAATGTGTACAATAAATGAGCCAAGTACGTAGGAGCAACCTGTGGAATGACGCCAAATCGAATGAGTTTTAGTTTGTTTGCGCCAACAGCCGTCATAGCTTCAAGCGGTCCGGGGTCGATTGCTTCCGTTGATTCGTAAGAAAGCTTAGATATAATACCAAACGTGAAGAAGATTAGTGCAAGTGTACCGGCAGTTGGGCCAAAGCCTACTAGAACGGCAAACAGTGCTGCGTAGAGCAAATCTGGAATGGTTCGGAATAGATTCATGATAAGTCTTGCTGGATAGAACAACCAAGGCGCTGTAGTAACATTACGAGCTGCTAGCAGTGCCATTGGGAAAGCAAACAGGGCTCCGATTGCTGTACCAATAATGGACATCTGCAGCGTTTGTGCCATTGGCTTCCATATATCAGCGAAAAACAGCCAATCCGGCGGAAACATCTCGGCTATGAATTTAAGAATCTCCGGAGTACCGGTAACGAGCTTCGTCAGCGTCGCATCTGTCTGATAAATACTCCCAATCAGGAAAAGCACCATGATCAGGGCAATGAGATATATCTTCGTACGAGGAGGCCTCTTGACTGTTGTTACACTCATTCCTCCAGCACCCCCAAGAGCTCGTCTTTCTTAATCGCACGGCCATAAATCTCGGAGAAGACATCATCCGTTGCTTCCTCAACGGGTCCGTCGTATACGACTTTACCTGCGCGAAGTCCGATAATTCGAGTGGCATATTCACGGGCAAGGTCAATAAAGTGAAGGTTAACGACAGTCGTTATGCCGAGCTCTGTATTAATCCGTTTCAAATCATCCATAACTTGTCTCGTCGTTAATGGATCAAGGGAGGCTACCGGTTCATCGGCTAAAATGATTTTCGCTTCTTGTGCCAGCGCTCTAGCAATGGAAACACGCTGTTGTTGACCGCCGGACAATTCGTCGGCACGTGAATAAGCTTTTTCCCGAATGTTGACTCTTTCTAATGCTTTCAGGGAAAGCTCGATATCGTGTTTGGGAAACAAACCAAGAACTGTACGCAGGGTGGAATGATAGCCTACACGACCAGACAATACATTTCGAATTACAGTTGAACGCTTGACCAGGTTAAAGGTTTGGAAGATCATCCCGATATCTCTGCGCATGCGGCGCAATTCGGCACCGTTCGCCTTTGTTATGGATTTGCCATCGATTAATATTTCTCCTTCTGTCGTCTCATGCAAACGGTTAATGGAACGCAGCAAGGTAGATTTACCTGCTCCTGACAGACCTACAATAACAACGAATTCTCCGGGATGAATGGTTAGGTTAATATCATTTAAACCAACAGTTCCGTTAGGATATACTTTGGAAATATGCTTAAATTCAATCATATAAGTCCTACTTTCTTTGACAGATTATCTGAAGTTCAGACAGACTACTTTCAACGTATTTCGGCAAAATCCTTTTTTCTATCTTAACCTTTAGAAAATATTCACATTCCATTGTTTTCCACAACAAAAAAGTGGCCTCATAAGAGATCTGAGACCACAATCATCACGATTTATACTTTAGCACGCCAGCGTTCTTCAATCTTCAGCCCTTTCCAAACCGCAATCGAAATGGCCCAGGCCACCACGAACAAAGCAACTAAGATATAGCCTAATGTCCCGAATTCTATCTCCTGCAGCCACGTCCAGAAGGTTCCTTCCAACCTGAATTCTTCGGAGAGAACTTGACCTAAGCTCGATCACGCCAATGATTAAAGCAGCAATGACCGCCAAAGCCGTCACTGTTAAATTGTAATAAAGCTTGCGTACCGGTGTATGAAATGCCCATTTGTAAGCTTTAGTCATAAACATCCCATCGGCTGTATCGAAAAGGCTCATCCCTGCCGCGAACAGCAGCGGAAGTGAAATGACGCCAATGAAAGGGATCGCATCCTTCGCCGCATGGGCTGAGATCGCTAGCAGCGCAATTTCGCTCGCCGTATCAAAACCTAAACCAAAGAGAAAACCTAAAGGATAAACATGCCAGCTTTTACCTATGAAAGAGAATAGAGGCTTGATCATTCGAGCAATAAATCCACGGGACTCGAGAAGCTCCTCAAACTCTTTGTCATCCTTGGCGCTGCCACGAAATTTCAAGAACATTTTATATAGGTTGATAAGAATGAGTAAATTTAAAACCCCAATAATGACAAGAAACAGACCGGAAACCGAAGCGCCTATTACACCCCCAAAACGCTGCATCCAAGGAAGCTCACGCTCTGCCCATTGTACGGAAAATGCAGTCACAATGGCCATGACGAAGACGACAGAGGAGTGTCCCAAGGAAAAGTAGAAACCAACACCTAATGGATTCTTCTTCTGCTGAACGAGCTTGCGTACGGTGTTGTCGATTGCCGCAATATGGTCAACGTCGAAAGCATGCCGCATCCCTAGCGTATAGGCAAGGAGCCCAATCCCCCAAAAGGCAGGCGTCATTTTCGCAACACTATATAATCCTAATAGCCCAAATATATGTAGAAGGACGATCACAACAACGTATCCAGCCCAGCTTCTTCTCTGCTGTATAATTGATTTCCACATGATTGATTGGCACCCTGCCTTTCTTTTCGTGTTACGATTTAATAATAATGTAGCACACGTGTGCATGACTTGAGAAGTACCTCCCTTATTTTTTTGTGAAGAAATCTAATACATATCTGATATAATAGAAACCGTTCCAAAGATGGACGACGGAAAGGAATGGATCGGCCCCTATGTCTCTTCGTATTTTCAAGCTTTTTACGATTGTAGTGCCTGTTCTCATCATTGGCGGCTTTGAATATATTCGTCATGAATTTCTACTCAATTATTTAACCATGGAAGCTGGTAATTTCACGATTACCATCATTACTTTGCTGCTTTCCTATCTCTTCGCTTCGTGGATGTTTCAAAGTATTGAACGCAGCAATGAGAAAGTGACAATCGGTGAAGCCCGCAGAGCTGTCTATGAAGAACGCGAGCGTTTGGCCAGAGAGCTGCATGATGACTTGGCTCAAACCCTTTTCTTCCTTAATGTGAAGTTAAAGCAGGGAGATTTAGAAGAAGCCAAAGCAGCAGTGTCCGAAATCGATAACTCGCTGCGACAAGCCATTTTCAATCTAAGAACACCACCGGAGGATGGAACAAACTTTCAGCAGCGCATCCATAAATTTCTGGAAAATTGGCAATTGGTGACGGGTGTTGAACTTCATGAGAAGTTAACTGTGGAAGAGAACAGCTTCTCTTCTGGAGAAGAAGTTCAGCTTTTCGGCATTATACAAGAAGCGTTCACCAACATACGCAAGCATTCCATGGCAACGCAAACTTCAATTGTTCTGGAAGCTCATCCTGAGGCATGGCGGCTACAAATTACCGATAACGGAAATGGGTTGGACCGAGAAACATCAAAGGGCAAGACTTATGGCATTGAATTAATGCAGAAGCGTGCGGCCGAGCTAGGCGCATCTTTCGAGCTTAAGATGAAGGAACAGGATGAGATGGCAACGGGAACTACACTTTTGGTACAAGCAGATAGGAGGAAGATCTAATGCTGAGCAATCAGCCGTTCCGTGTTCTCATCGTAGACGATCATCCGCTGGCTAGGAAAGCGATTCGCAGCATGCTGGAGCCTGTCTCCGACTTCTATATTGTGGGGGAAGCAAGCAGCGGTGAAGAAGCTATTCTTCTTTGCGGCGAGGTCGCGCCTGATGTGGTGTTGATGGATATCCATATGTCTCCTATGGATGGACTTGAAGCAACGCGGCGCATTAAGCAAGCCTACGGGGCTATTCGCATCGTCATGCTTACCGTGTCCGATGATGTAGCCGACCTCTTCACAGCGCTGCAATTCGGAGCTCAAGGCTATTTGTTAAAAAATATGGACCCCGACGAATGGCTCACTTACCTGCGCGCATTGCTGGACGATAATTCAGAAGCTGCAAGGGGGATGGCGGATAAGCTTTTCCAAAGGTTCCGCGCACCCATGGGTATTTATACAGAAGGCCCGACACCAAGCATGTTAACCTCTCGTGAACAGGAAATTACCGCCTATGTTGCCTTAGGGGATAACAACCGGCAGATTGCAGAAAAGCTGCTGATTTCCGAGCATACGGTTAAAAACCACATGAAAAATATATTGGTAAAGCTTGGACTCGAGAATCGTGTCCAGCTCACCGCATTCGCCATTAAGTACGGATTGACACGAAAAGGACAAAACTAGTCGAAAAAATAGCCCAGTCGAGTCATACTCTTATGCTTGTCGATCAGGTAATATGGACAACATGATAAGAGTTAACTTAAAGGGGGAACACGATTTATGTTTAAAAAACTGATGTTAAATGCAAGTATTATGTTAATTGGCTCTATGCTTCTCGCGGGAATAGCCAGCGCCCACGTTACTGTATATCCGAAAGAATCCACACAAGGCAGCTACGAGAAATTTACGGTACGTGTGCCTTCAGAGAAAGACATTCCTACTGTGAAAGTAGAAGTGAAATTCCCAATGGATGCTGTAGCGGTTTCACGTTTCGAGCCCAAAGCAGGTTGGACCTACGAACTAGCCAAAGATAGCGCTGGTAAAATCACAGGTGTGACTTGGAAAGCAACCGGAGATGGACTGGCAAGTACGGAATTCGGTGAATTCAATATGCAAGGCAAGGTAGCGGATGCTGCTACGGAGATCGTCTGGAAAGCCTATCAAACCTATAAAGATGGCAGCGTAGTTGAATGGGTTGGCGCTAATGGATCTGACAAGCCTGCTTCTGTAACTACAGTTAAAGCCAAAGCTGCAGGCGGAGCAACGACAGATAGCCACGGACAGGTAACGGCAGGCAGTGCTGCAGCCAGTGGCACGTCATCCAACACTTCCCTCTACCTCTCCATTGCTGCAGTCGTACTTGGAGCTTTATCTCTGATCGTATCGCTTACAAAAAAGCGTAAATAATAAAAAGGCCTTGAGCTCTCTGTGAAAATAACAGATAACTCAGGGCCTATTTAAATTTACATTATTTGTAAATTATTTCATTAAGTTTTTTAACAAGCTCTTGCCTGCTTCTACTTCTTGGTTGAATTCCGCTTGATATTGATCAATGATTTCGGTACTCAATCCCTTAGCCTCCAGCCTACTTCTAGCGCTGTTAATGATGGCATTAAACTGACTTTCTTTCTGATTAAAGATCGCTTGACCTTTTTCAAAAAACTGTGCTCTGACTTTGGGGTCTTTGGTATGCTTTGCTTCAATCGCAATACCCATTAATTCCTGCTTGCTCTCATTTCGCAGCTTAGTTAATTGACTTGTAGATTCCTTCGTAATCGCTTCATACTCTTTTTTACTGTCTTTGTCCTTATCTTTGTCCTTGTCCTTGTCCTTGTCTTTGTCTTTGTCTTTGTCCTTGTCTTTGTCCTTGTCTTTGTCCTTGTCCTTGTCCTTGTCCTTGTCCTTGTCTTTGTCTTTGTCTTTATCTTTGTCTTTATCTTTGTCTTTATCCTTGTCTTTGTCCGGTTTGGCCTGCTCGGGTTTAGTTTGTTCTGTTTTCGTTGGTTCTGGCTTGGCGTTTGGGCTTACGTTACTACTGTTAGTCCATTTTGCAAAACCAAAGATGTTTTCAAGGAAAGAGCCCAAGATAACGGTTGAACCATTAATTATAATGGTAATAGGCGCTTGATTTTGAAAATTTATGGATGCCGCTTCCGCCTGTTTAACAGGTATAGTAGCTGTCAACAGGACTGCCAATGCAGCAACAGACAGCACTTTAGCTGCTTTACGCTTGTTTATGATGACTTTCATTTAAGTCACTCCTTACTTCATTTTTTATTTTTGTTCGTTTAGAGATTCCTCATAGCTTTTGCCTTTACTTAAGCCATATTTGGAGGCGATTGCAATCAGCCCATCATACTCTTCTTCCGTCAATTTCTTCAAAATGACTTCCTTCGCCTTCCTCTTCTCTTCGAGTGACATACCGCTGTCAAACAAATTCTGAAACAATTTGAGATCGCTAGCGCTCAGCTTGTTTAGCAGAATGGCGGTAATTTTCATCTGTTCCGAAAGTGAAATTTCATCCTTAACCTGAGCCGCCTTATCATGAGAAACCTCAGCCGAATAGCTTTCCTTGGAGGGCTCAGGTGTGGCAGCAGGTGGATGAGCATTCACATCAAGGTCGTCAGTAGCAGCGGTCGGGACGGATTCGACCTTTAAATCTGGAACTGCTGACGACGTTGATATTGCCGAAGTGTGCAAAGTATTCTCACTTGCTTGTGCAGCAAAATACACGCCAATCAGTAACAATGCGAGTAAAAGACCAATTATCACTCTTTTTTTCATTTTCGTTGCCATTTAACCTCACCTCTCCAAAGTGTGCGACCACGTCTGATTTTATGAATAAGGAACAAGGATGTTAGGAACCCGATTAAGCCAAGGAGACCGCCACTTACATCCAGTACGACATCCTGTATTGCGCTCGTACGCTGCACGCTTCGCATTTGGTTCCATTCATCTGCACAGGCAATCAACGCAACATACAGGAGCACCAGCAGCAGCTGTGTAAATATCCGCTTTAATGGTAATATCGCCCAGCAGCTGATAGCAGCAAGTACGGCGTATATAAATAAATGGGAACTTTTACGAAATATAAATTCAATAAACTCAAATGGCTGCTCCTTGGCCCTAATCGTAGCATGATGGTAGTGGACCGTTAATTCAGGAACTACGCTAAGCATCCCCTCCTTTGTAAACCATTTATGTAAAATTGGCTGTATGCTCTGCTCCTGATGAGACTGAGAAGAAAAATGAAAGATGAGCAGCGTCCACAGCAATACAGGCGCAAAGGGAAGAATACACTTAATAATTGACCGGATGTGATTCACTCCTAGCCGATTTCACTGCAGGTCTGCCAATGGAGTGATAAACGAACCCCTGATCCATCATCGTACTTAACGGGAAACAATTACGTCCGTCCACAATATGAGGAGTCTTCATCAATTGATGGATGTCCGATAGCTCCATACCGACAATCTCCTCCCACTCTGTCAAAATGAGACAGGCATCGCAATCCGCTACTGCCGCCTCAACACTTTGAAAATAGGCGACTTCAGCCGGAAGCTGCGTCTTGGCATTTGGAATCGCTACGGGATCATAAGCCTGCACGATTGCGCCCTTTCGTAACAATTCAGGAATGATAATAAGGGATGGGGCGCAGCGCATATCATCCGTATTCGGTTTAAAGGCCAGCCCCAGCACGGCGATTCGCTTGCCCGAAACATCACCAATCATCTGATCAAGTTTGTCCAACAGGACGTGCGGTTGAGCCTCATTCGTCGAAATCACGGATTTCAACAAGGAGAAGTCATAGCCAGCCTGATCCGACATATAGGAAAGAGCCAGCGTATCCTTCGGAAAGCAAGAACCGCCGTAACCAATTCCGGCCTGAAGAAATTTCCCGCCGATACGGCTATCGAGTCCCATTCCTTCTGACACTTGGGTAATATCGGCCCCGACGCGTTCACAGATATTGGCAATCGCATTAATGAATGAAATCTTCGTTGCCAAGAACGCATTTGCTGCATATTTAATCATTTCCGCACTTTGTAAATCCGTAATGAAAATTTTCGTATTCAATGGCTCATGGAGCTTGGCAATGACTTTAGCTGCCTTTTCGCTCGTCGCACCGATGACCGCTCGATCCATATTCATGCAATCCATAATCGCCGAGCCTTCACGCAGAAATTCGGGATTCGATACCACATCAAAATGAATCCGGTCATTCGTCCTATGATTGCTGATGATTGTTCGTACAAGCTCTCCCGTTCCTACAGGAACGGTACTTTTGTTCACGATAATCTTGTAGGTGTTCAAGTGTTTACCGATTGTTTTGGCGACTTCTTTTATATAGCGCATGTCAGACCTCCCCGTTCTCTCCCATCGGGGTACCTACAGCGATATAGACAATATCGGAGTCCTCAATAGCTTCGCCCACCTCGGAAGTGAAGCAAAGACGGTTTTCCGCTACATTCTTAGCAACCAACTCCTTCAGTCCCGGTTCATAAATGGGGATTTCGCCTTTGCGCAGCATCGCAATCTTATCTTTATTCACATCACAGCAAACGATCCGATTTCCCATCTCTGCAAAGCATGTCCCAGATACTAAGCCGACATAGCCAGTACCAATTACTGTAATTTTCTGCATATGATCATTTCGCCACCTTACTAACTAATTTGGGCTGATCTTCATAGACCATTTGGATATAGTTCAGAACGTCATCCCGCAAATCATCACGCTGCAAGGAAAAATCAATTGTAGCTTTAATGAAACCGAATTTGTCCCCGACGTCATGACGAATGCCCTGAAAGTTATAGGCAATGACTGGTTTATGTTCATTCAGCCTCTTCAGTGCATCCGTCAGTTGGATCTCACCGCCGGCCCCCGCTGGAAGCCGCTCCAAAATATCAAATATATCAGGTGTCAGAATATATCTGCCCATAATGGCATAGTTGGATGGCGCAACCTTCTTCGCTGGCTTCTCAACCAACGTTTCCAGAAGGAAAACGTCAGGTTCAATGGATGCGCCACGAGGAGCAATGATCCCATATTTGGATACATCCTCGTCGCTCACCTTCTGGACGCCGACAACCGTCGAGGAGTATCGAGCATGTACACGCATAAGCTGTCCGAGACAGGGCTCCTTGGACTGCACAATATCGTCACCAAGCAGGACGGCGAACGGCTCATCGCCTACAAAACTTCGCGCACACCAAATGGCGTGGCCTAATCCTTTGGGCTCCTTTTGACGGATATAATGAATATTGGCCATCTCGGAGATCGCTCGAATCTGTTCGAGTTCCTTCTGTTTTCCTTTTTTTCCCAGAGTCTCTTCCAATTCAAAAGATTTGTCGAAATGGTCTTCAATCGCTCGCTTTCCACGTCCGCTGATGATAAGAATATCTTCAATCCCCGAAGCAATCGCCTCTTCGATAATATATTGAATCGTTGGCTTATCCACGATAGGCAGCATTTCCTTCGGCTGCGCCTTCGTTGCTGGTAGGAAACGTGTCCCTAACCCAGCTGCCGGAATAATTGCTTTACGCACTTTCATGGGCCATGCCTCCATATACGAGTGATTTAATGACACTAATAACACGTTCTTGCTCATGTTCAGTCAAGCTTGAACCTGATGGCAAACATAATCCATGCTCGAAGAGCTTATCGGACACACTAAGCGACTCGGTGTGAGGGATAGATAGGCAATTTTTGAAGAGCGGCTGAAGGTGCATAGGCTTCCATACCGGTCTCGATTCAATATTGACGTCAGATAGCTTTTGAATAATGGCAGCTGCCGTTGTTTTCGCCCGCTGTGGGTCGACCGTTAAGGCAGTTAGCCACCTTGTCGACATCCCAAAACTCGCTTCCGGCATGAAATTGAAACCTTCCAGAGCGCCAAGCTCCTGAACATAGTTATTAAAAATGTTGCGTCTATCCTCGATCCGTGATGGCAGCGCACGAAGTTGTCCAATTCCGATACCAGCCAGCACATTGCTCATACGATAATTGTAGCCAACCTCGCTATGCTCATAATGCGCAGCTTGATCTCTCGCTTGCGTTGCCCAGAATCTCGCTTTCTCCAATGCTGCAAGATCGTCAGAAACAAGCATTCCTCCTCCGGAAGTGGTAATAATTTTGTTTCCATTAAACGAATAAATGCCAAACTGACCAATCGTCCCGCTGCCTTTCCCCTTGTAGGTCGCCCCCAAGGATTCTGCGGCATCCTCAATGATAGGCACATTGTAGGCGTCACACAGTTCGATAATTGGATCCAAATCGGCACTTTGTCCATATAAATTGACAACAATGACCGCTTTGGGCAGCTTACCCTGGCGGTTGGCAGCAATTAAGGCGCGCGCCAATGCTTTCGGGGACATGTTCCAAGTAGCAGGTTCCGAGTCAATGAAGACAGGTTCAGCTCCTTGATAAAGAATCGGATTCACACTGGCAACGAAGGTGAGTGTTGAACAGAAGACACTATCCCCTGGACCTACATCCATTAGTCGTAAGGCTAAATGGAGCGCCGCAGTTCCTGAGCTGAGCGCTAGCGCACCACGGGCACCCACATAACGAGCAATGTCTTGCTCGAAGACATCGACATTAGGGCCAAGCGGTGCGATCCAATTCGTCTCAAATGCCCTGTTTACCCATTGTTGTTCTTCTTGCCCCATATGAGGTGGAGATAGATAGATTCTTTGATGATCTTGCATCGATTACGTCCTCCTCTATATCATTTCAGGATTCTGAACAAACTTAATAGCTTTGGCCGGTACACCAACAGCCGTACAATGCTGCGGAATATCCTTAATGGCCACAGCTCCTGCTCCCAAAGTACTCCAGCAGCCAACTTTTCTTCCTTCAATGACTTTGGCTCCCATCCCGATATGTACACCGTCTTCGATGGTGACATCTCCGCCTAATGCCGCAGTGGGGGAGAGATGAACGTAGTTTCCAATCTTGTTCTCATGCTCGATAATCGCGCCGGTATTGATAATGCAGTGGTTTCCAATCTCTGCGCCATAATTCATTATGGCTCCTGCCATGATCACCGAGCCTTTACCAATCGTTACACCGCTGCCAATGGTGGCATTAGGATGAATCAGATCAGCATATTTATGCTCTGATAGTCCTAAGCGCTGCTCTACAGCACGACGAGCGAGGTTACTCCCAATCGCAATAATCAGATAGTAGTTGTCCTCTTCCAGCAGCTTTACCATATCAGCTATAGGCCCATGGGCAACGCCAAATTCAGAGAACGTATGGAGGTACTTATCGTCACCGATTCCGGCAAGCTCATACTGGCCCTGGGCCAGCATAATATCGAGAACAACTTTGCTATGACCTCCGCCGCCAATGAGGATAAGTTTCTTCATTAGAAGCCCTCCGCCTGTCGGTTGCCTGTAAATTTACTTGTCGTCACATGGCCTGCCTGCTGTACACCCTCTGCATGAAATACCTTCCTAAGGGTCATCCAAAGGATTTTCGCGTCCAGCAATAAGCTGTGATTCTCGGTATACCAAACATCAAACTTGAATTTAGTTTCCCATGAGATGGCATTCCTACCGTTAACTTGTGCCCAACCGGTAATACCCGGCCTTACCCAATGACGTTTCTTTTGCTCATCCGTATACAAATGGAGATATTCCATTAACAATGGCCTTGGACCAATTAAACTCATCTTGCCGCTAATGACGTTGAAAAGCTGCGGTAATTCGTCTAGACTCGTCTTCCGAAGCAGCTTGCCAAATGCCGTCAGACGGTCTTCGTCCGGTAGGAGTTCACCATGTACATTGCGTTTACTATTCATTGTGCGGAATTTATACACATAGAATGGCTTACCATGTAAGCCGGGGCGCTTCTGCTTGAAAATGACAGGCGAGCCCAATCGGGTACGGACCAATATCGCAACAAGGACGTACACCGGACTAAGTAAAGTGGCTGCAATGACGGCCGTTGAACAATCCAAAAAGCGTTTGATCCCTTGAATAAGCCATCTTTTCGTCAGTTTCATTTGTTCAATCTCACCGTACATCTGATGAAGCCTCTTAACTACGGCATGCTCTGTATACATCATTTCAATAACCTTGCGCCCCCCTTCACCTAACTCTTGAAGCAGGCTGTCACTCTTCAAAAGCTCGTTAAGTGCTAGGGTAAATCCTTCAATATGCTTATATTGAACTAAGAATCCGGTCTCCCCATGCTTGACCAATTCTTTTGTACCCAGCACATCACTGGCTATTGCGGGTTTTCGAAACGCCATGGATTCCATCAGAAAACGTGGGATTCCCTCCTTCTCCGAAGTTAAAACAACGAGATCTGCCAGTTGAATCCAAGGGTAAATATTCGCTTGATGGCCAATCATCCGCACTTCGTTCTCCAGTCCAAGCTCCTTGATTTGATGAAGAATCTCCTCTTCCAGAGGGCCTTTACCGGCGATCAGACAAACAAATTCATGGATGAAATTAGCTTTTAACGTATATAGGGCATCTAACAAAAAGGCATGATCCTTGACCGGCTCCAATCTTGCAGCCATGAGAATAATTCGTTTACCCACTGGGATATTAGCCTTTACCCGAAGTAGTTCTAAGTCATTTGGGGTGATTCGCGCCTGAGCAGCATCAAGCTTGTTCAGATCCACACCATTGCCTTCATAATAAACAGGTTTACCCGGTGCCAAATCCTGAAGTTTGGCGATATCCTCCCGGTTCTGTGAGGAAAGCGCGTCACAGAATAGGGCACCAAATCTTTCTAAGCTGCGGTACACGAAGCTTTTGCTCTTCTTTTGCCCATCAAAGAAAGGAAGCCCATGACTGGTATGCAAAATCATCGGTGTCCCCGCCAGCCAAGCCGCAATACGTCCAATAAGTCCGGCTTTTGCTGTATGCGTGTGGACGATATCAAAACCTTCTCTTCGAAATAGCTTGCGCATCTGCCAAATGGAACGGATATCGTCTAACAGGTGGATTTTACGGTTCATCGGCAGAAAATGTAACTTGATATTGTATGGTTTCATGTAGGATTCTTCATATCCGTTCGGTGATGAAACGAGATGCACGTCATATCCCTGCTGCTTCAGAACAGTCAGCTTGTCTGCCAGTATTTTATGAGAAATACTGCTTGTACAAATATGAGCCACTTTCTTCATACAAATACCTTCTTATAGTAATGGGAGTACCAATAAACAAAGGATTTAATCCCACTTTCAATACTTGTTTGAGGACGAAATCCAATGTCTTTGGTAAGGTCATCGATATCGGCATAAGTCGCTTGGACGTCCCCAGGCTGCATCGGCATATATTCGATAATGGCCTTTTTCCCTAAACATTGTTCAATAGTTTGAATAAAAGTCATCAAGGAAATGGGCTGATTGTTACCGATATTATAAATTTTATAGGGCGCGTAAGAGGTCGAAGGGTCCGGTTCCTGACGATTCCAGTCTTCGTTAGGGGCTGGAGGACGTTTCAACAGCTTAACGATGCCATCCACGATATCTTCGATGTAGGTGAAATCGCGCATCATCTGACCTTCGTTGAACACTTGGATAGGCTTACCTTCTGAAATCGCTTTGGTAAAAGAGAAGTACGCCATATCCGGTCTGCCCCAAGGACCGTAGACGGTGAAGAACCGCAGCCCCGTAGTAGGTAATCCATATAGATGGCTGTAAGTATGAGCCATGAGTTCGTTCGCTTTTTTGGTAGCTGCGTATAGACTAACAGGATGATCCACCGCATCATGCACGGAGAATGGCATTTTCACATTCGCACCATAGACCGAGCTTGAGGATGCATAGATGAAATGGGCGATGCCATTTTTGCGTGAAAACTCCAGCATGTTGGTGAATGCGGTAATATTCGAATCAATGTAAGCCATTGGATTCACCATGGAGTAGCGAACACCAGCCTGTGCTGCTAGATGAACAACAGCCGAAAACGTATGGGTAGCAAATACATGATTCAATAAAGCCTGATTACAGAGATCTTGGGTATAGTGGGTATAATTTACATAAGCCGCCAAGCCCTTTAATCGGTCTTCCTTGAGCGCAATGTCATAATAGTCGTTCATATTATCAATTCCTACAACGGAATAACCATTCTGCAGTAGTTTTGTCGTTAAATGATAACCAATAAAGCCAGCAGATCCGGTAACTAGTATTTTCATATTTACTTGGCTCCTTCTTGAACGAATCTCGAGAATTTCTCCCAGAATTCCTGCCTATTTTGATCCAGTTGGACTTTGGTATAGCTGCCTGCTTTCACAAAATTTGTTCTTGCTTGCTCAACTAGCCATTTTTTATTCGTGATGTTCTCTTCGATCAAACGAGCCAACTGCTTGTCATTGCCTGGCTTATGTAAACAACTTTTATCAATCAACTCCGGTATACCACCAGCCGTCGACCCAATAACCGGGCACCCCCTGCTCATTGCCTCAACGGTTGCTCTTGGCAGCCCCTCTTGGAAGCTTGGCTGCAAGTAAACATCTACGCGATCTAACCATTCAAAAACCGCATCGCCGCTCTCCCGGACGCCATCGAAAAACACATGATCTTGCAAACCATATTTTGCAGCGAGCGCTTTCCAAGGACCGACCTCACCGCCACCAAGAATGCGGAATTCAAATGGTGGGAGTTTCGATTGAATTTTGGCGAGTGCTTCCAATGCTGTTGCAATCCCTTTGACTTTCCCGTTAAGGTTACCGATAAGGCCAAGAACGATGGGATTGTCTTTGCCTGCCTCAATCTTGTCCAATCGTTGGTTGAGTATACTTACGCATGTCTCTGGGATTTCGACATCGGAGCAACCTTCTGTATATCCCTTCGAATTCGGATAACGATTCTGGAGAAATTGCTTGGTTACGTAAATGGCAAAAGGAGCATCCTTTACTTGTGATTTCGTCTTCATCGTCGCAAACAAGGCGTATGCTTTGCCTTGGGCGTTGCCGTAATTCCACAAAGCATCCCAAGCACATGCGACCATTTCGACAGCGAAAGGCTTGCCTAGTTTCTTGGCAATGGCTATTGCTTCTGAACCTATTTCACTTGGCAATCTGGCAATAACCGCATCCGACTGGCGGATGGATTCAGTTAATATTCGTTCGATGTAGCCCTTCTTCGTTAGCTTATTCACTGGATTACTTAGCGACGGCAGCACAATGAAATCGACATTTTTACCGCTAGATAAGCTTTTATTCGCAATTTCTGTCTCAGAGGAAATCTTTTTCGCTCTGGAGGCAACGGTTATTTGATCAAATACGGACAAATATCTTTCCCATACGGCATAAGGCAGCTTTCCACTGGAGAAAAATTTACCTGTATCATTAAAGTAAAAGGTATGATCATGCGCCCATAATACTTTCATTTTTTCCCCTCTTCTCAAATGGTTTTAATTGGTTTTGCAGGTACGCCGCCGACGATCGTATTCGCATGTACATGTTTTGTAACAACGGCACCGGCAGCGACTATCGATCTGCTGAAAATTTCGACACCTGCAAGAATGCGGCAGCCACAGCCGATCCATACGTCTGAATGAATCGTGATGGGTGAGGCTTTCACCGGGTTGTCCCGGATAGCAAGAGCCGATACCTCCCACGTATGTTCAAATGAAATGATGGAGGTTTGATGAGCGATCGATACATCATTAGCAATATGTATGCCTCCTACCGCATCCAAATAGCACTGTTTGTGAATACTGACATGGCTGCCAATCGTCAGGTTGTCCCAATTTTTTATTTCAACTGACCGACCGACGAACACGTTATCCCCGCAAGTCGGTATCAACCTTTTCAGCAGACAATAACGCATTGCCAGTCCCGCACTGTCTGGAAGCAGATCCGTTACACTCCACATCATCTTGAGCAACGGTTTTGGCAGGATGGCCAACAGGGCGATTAACATGTCCAGTATGATTTTGAAACGATTGAATTTGTCCCTGCCTCTGATGGTAATCCTCTCCTTCCTTGGAATAAGCGATTTTAGGTTTAAATAGCCAGCAAATGGTATACGCGCTCAGCATATAAAGAATAGGAAGTATAGGTACTTTCTTTCGCACCATGTTATCTCCAACGGTGCCTATGCCATAATCGAGCTCCCTTTCCGTTACCGTTATATAGCCGACTAGTATAAGGGTGCAACCTATGGTGAATAACAAAATTAAACACATGGTATAGAAAGAACGTGTTTCTTTATGTACGGTCCAAACGACAGCAGCCATTACGAAAGTCACCATCATATACACAGCCTCAAGCGTCCGCATGACGAATTCAGCATCCCAGTTCAGAGCTTTGAATGGGTTGGGCGAAGTGAAAAGGAATAATGTCAACAGGAAGGCATTGAACAAACCAATTACCCCCACTTTCAACAAAACAACGCTCATAGCCGTAATTAGCATAGCGATTGCTGATTTAAGACTTTGACGAAACAAGAAGTAGAAAGATAAGACATACACAATGGAATAGTCCCGAAGCATACTTGCGTAAAATAAAGCAACCAGGAAAAGCAAGTATCTTCGATTCAATAAGAGCTGTGTACATAATAAGCCTAGTAATGCACAGGTCATATCTTTTCCAAAAACAGACGACATGTACATAAATGCTGGACTAGCAAATAATCCGACAATGATAATGGCTCGATACATGGATTCACGCTGCTGCGGCAGCTCGTAGGTGAAAAACCTCTCATTGAGCTGGTACGTGATGTTACAGCATAAGATTAATAAGAAGGAATTGAATGTAATAATCACTAACGGATCTGACATGTTAAGAAATTTAAAAAACGGCATGTATAACAGTCCAAAAATGGGATAAGCTGATGAATTAAGCCAATACGTTGTAATATGATCGTAAGCATACTGCAGAAAATCTGTTAAACTCGGATAGAAGGAAACCTGACTATAATAGTGCTTGGCATCAGGGCCAAATAGTGGGTCTGTCGTTATGGCGTAGACAAACTTTCCCAGCAGCATAACCATGAATCCAACATACAGAACAACCGGCTGATGGGGCCACTTCAGCATGAAATAAAAAGGAATCATGAGGATAAAAAAAACAACGATTCCCATATTCAAGTCCCACTCACCGCTCCATTTGGTGATGAGCAGCAGCACGAAAAGGTAGAAACAAATCAGCGTGCTTTGAGTCGGATTCAGATCTTTCTGTGCCTGCAGCTTCATTCCCACTCCACCTCGGCTAAGCATGGTAAATTTTCTCCAACCTCTGAATATTGGTGTGAATATCGTAGCCTTGCTCCTGCAAGCGGCTATATCTTATCGACCAATCCGGCGTAGCGGTTCGTCTATTCATTCTCGTCATGCCTTCTATCCACACTTGTGATTGCAGCTTTAGGTGCTTCACCATTTCTAGCCCCAGATTCGCTTCCGGAGGCACATGCTCAGATACCATACTCGGTACTCCTCCCGCTTGTGCTTCAATCACGACCATCCCCAATCCCTCGTAAAGCGACGGCAGCAGGAACAAATCGAAAGCACCAATAAGTTCAGGAATATCTTTCCTAATGCCTAAGAACATGATTTGATCTCTAATCCCCAGTCCCTCAGATAAAGTTTCCATTTCTTGTCTTAGTTTCCCATCGCCAACCAAGACGAGGCGTGCATTCGGCTGAAGTTCCACGTACTGCGCAAACGTTTCGATCAAGAAACGGTGATTTTTCTCCTCACTAAATCTACCGATATGTCCAATGATCTGTACAGTTGGATCCGTAACACCTAGGCGTTCTTTCAACCGACTTCGATCGGCAGGCAGCTGCTCATACGGGGCCAGATTGATGGCATTTGGAATCAGCTCGGTCCTCGTATCGTCCCAACATGTACGTCCAAAGAGAGATTCGCATGCGGATTCCGAACATCCAATCAGGTGTGTACTATGTTTCGAAATGAGCCATCTCATATAACTCTGATACACTTTGCGTCGCCATGATGTTCGCTCTTGAGGGGTTACGGTATGACTATGGGTAATACGTACTGGAATTTGTAAATAAGCGGCCATTTTGACGATATATCCACTGAATTGAAATATATGGCTATGAATAGCATCGTAAGGCCCATAATTCGTTACATTATGAATAAATTGCTTGCGGAATGTGCTCAACCCTTTTCTGGGATGCGGCTGAATCAGAATCCGGCCACCCAGCTCTCGAATTTCTTGATCATAAAATCCACTTTCCGGATATTGAACGGCAAAATGGAACTCATAACGCTTTCTATCTATATTTCGATAAATATTCATGAGCAGCGTTTCGATACCACCGGGGTCCATTTTTCCTACAACATGCAAAATCTTTATTTTATTCATCCTGTTCTCCCCATCCAAACACCCGTCGTAATGTGCATCGTCTTCTTCACCTTAACCATCATGCTAAAGTAACAGAATGCTGTTGAAACGAGTCCTGCAGTTGCGGCTCCGACCATGCCCATGCTCGGAATGAGCAGTAGATTCAGTACGATATTCATGCCTGTGGCGATCATCAGGTATCTGCTGGAGGCTCGCTGCTGCCCGGTCATCGTCATCACCGTTCCCGATTGCCCACAGTAGGCATGGATCAGATGACTGAGGGACAACAGAAGTAGAGCGGGTTGACCTGAACGAAACTCCTCCCCGAACATTCCAAGCAGCCAAGGCCCCAACAACAAAACCGCCAAGAAGACGAGTCCTGCGAAAAGAAATCCCGATCTGCCAGAGAGTGTACAGATTCGCTGCATTTGCTTCATATCACCTTTGGCATAGCACTCGGAAATGATCGGAGCTGCGATCATATTGATGGATGTAATCGCGAAAGATACCATCGTTGCGATTCTTACGGTTGCTGAGAAAATCCCTGACTCGCTCGTACCATGCATCATGCCAACCATGACAACACTTAATTGTCCAAGGATCAAATACATCCCGGAGTTCACCATTAATGTAGTAGATTCTGATAGCCAGTGCTTCGTATGATATTTGACTGGTTGGTTCTTCGTACTAGGACTTAACTTGCGATGCAGTACCCATGCTCCTACCAGATAAGATAAAATCATAGAGCCAAAGAAGATGATCATCGCTTCAAAGGCACTTGCTTGCGCATGGAAGAACGTTTGGTATAGAAGCAGAGCAACCATGCAGCATACAGGCCTCATCACTTTTTCAGGAAACTGAGCAAACATGACCTCTTTAATCGCAAGTAACGCACTTTGACGCAAGGTAGTCACCGCCATTAAAGGAATAGCCAGCAAGCTAACTAAGAACGTCTGATATAATTCACCGGGATTATTCCCATACCTGACATAGATCACTAGACAGCTTGTGACCACAATAACGAAGGAGATGAGAAAGGTTAGTTGATTCGCTCTTCTCAAGAGTCCCTTGATCTCCCCCCATTGCTGATTCGACTTGTACGACGAGACGTAGCGTACAATCGCTGTATCAAATCCTAGATTGGCGGGAAATACGAGAAACGTAATAACCGTCATGACAAAAGCGTAATTGCCGTAACTCGTAACGCCTAGTACCCTGGCAAGAACAACCTGCATAAGCACGGCTAAGCCAACACCTGCCACATTGAGTAGGAAAGATAAGGAACCGCTTTTCGCGAGCAGCCTAGCAATATTGGATTCCGGTTGCAAGTTAGTTGACTTCATAGCTACCTTCTTTGTCATTTTTAAATTTTAGTAGATCCAAAGGTGATCCAAGCTCGTTTACGATACGTTGCTATAACTAGGAACCATATGCTTCAGCATGTCCCGAATTTCTTTCTGTCCATTGCCAAGCACTTTCTCTAGCTTCCGAATCTCGAATTCGAGCTCAGTCCGATTAATATTCATAGGCTTCCCGATGAAAATGCGATCGTGCATCGTAGAGGAGATTCCCTCTTCGTTCGTCAACAGCTCTTCATACAGCTTCTCGCCTTCCCGCATCCCAGTAAACTGAATCGCGATATCCTCGTGAGGCTCGAACCCCGAAAGTCGAATTAAATCAGCGGCTAAGTCATAAATTTTGACAGGGGCACCCATATCCAGAATGAAGATTTCCCCTCCCTGTGCTAGAGCACCTGTTTGAATGACAAGCTGAACCGCTTCGGGAATCGTCATAAAATAACGAACCATCTCCGGGTGTGTCACGGTCACAGGCCCGCCCTGCTGAATTTGCTCCTTGAAACGAGGAATGACGCTCCCTCTTGAACCAAGGACATTACCGAAGCGAACTGCAACGAATTTGGTTTCACTTTGCTTGTCCAAGCTTTGAATGAACATTTCGGCGATCCGCTTAGTTGTCCCCATTACGCTCGTCGGATTGACCGCCTTATCACTAGAGATCAGCACAAACCGCTCTGCATGAAACTGGTCAGCACATTCCGCAACATTTTTCGTACCAAACACATTGTTTTTAATCGCTTCGGAAGGATTCCGCTCCATTAAGGGCACATGCTTATGAGCTGCTGCATGAAAAATAACCTGTGGCGCATGAATGTGGAACAGCTCTTCCAGTCTGGCGCGATCCTGCACATCGGCGATAATGGTCTCGAGCTCCAAATCGGGGATAAGTCTGCGCATTTCCATCTCAATGGTATAAATACTATTCTCTCCATGACCCAGCAGCAGCAGCTTTTTGGGATGAAATGGAGCGATTTGTCTGCACAATTCTGAACCAATGGAACCGCCGGCACCGGTGACGAGCACGACTTTATGTTCTACATAGTTCGCTATACCTTGTAAATCCGTGCATATCGGATCTCTGCCCAGCAAATCTTCGACTTGCACATCGCGCACTTGGTTAAGCGTCGTCTTGCCAAGAATAATTTCTTGCAGATGCGGAATGATTTTCACGCGTGCTTTCGTCGTTTTGCAAATGTTGATAAGCTTCGTCGTTTGTGCTTTAGATACGGAAGGCATTGCGATGATGACCTCGTCGATCCCGTACTTTTCCACAATAGCAGGTATATCCTTGCTACCACCCAAGACGGGTAAATCATAGACCCGAAGATTCTGCTTATAAGGATCATCATCAACAAATGCGAATGGCACAGATACATAGTTTTCATTGTTCTTCAGTTCTTTGGCAAAAAGTGTTCCGCAGCTTCCTGCTCCAATGATGAGAGCTTTCTTAGGCTTATTTGTACCTTGAACAGGCTTCTTATTTCCAAATTTTTCGCAAAATACGCGCCATACAAACCGGCTTCCTCCTAACAGCAGCAGCGTGGTTTCCGCCGTATGCAGGAGGATTGATACAGGAATGTCTCCCATCGTGATGAGATTAGCAAGGAGATAAACACCTACGCTACTTAACGTCACTGTCTTCGCAATCGAAATCAATTCACCGATACTGGCATACTGCCAGATCCTGTTGTATAGCTTAAAAAGAAACATGCATACTATACTTACGACGGATGAAATGACACCATACATGAACCATAAATCAACCTTTTCGTAAGGAGCGGTGCTTTGATTAAAAAGATAGAATGCTGAGTACACACTAAGCCAAACCAAGCACAAATCAATTGCCACTAAGATTCCAGTTCTTTTGGAATAATTCATTCGACTTCTCCTCCGTAGTAGGAATAAGAATTAGCAATCTCCTTTTGAGAAATTTTGTTAAGGACTACACCCAATATGTGCGCTTTGACAAACTCCAACGAATTCTTCGCCTTCTGTACATGCTCTCGTTTCACCTTCCCGGCATCCACGACAAGAATGACCCCATCACATTTGGTCGCAATAATCTGCGCGTCACTTACTGCCAGAACTGGCGGTGTATCGATTAAAATGAAATCAAATAGCTCTTTTAGCTCCTCCAATTGTCCACTCATCTTCTGAGAGGCAAGTATTTCGGACGGATTAGGCGGAATTGAACCTGCAGTGAGAATAGATAATTTCGGAATATCGGTTTCTTTAATCGCCATCTTTAACGAACATTGATTGGTTATTAAATCAGTAAGGCCATGACGATTCGAAACTTGGAAAGTATGGTGTGCCGTGGGTTTCCTAAGGTCGGCATCAATGAGAAGCACTTTCTTATTCATTTGGGCATAAACAACAGCCAAATTATTGATAGTTGTCGATTTACCCTCCATCGGTTCCGAGGAGGTGATCATTAACGTTTGATAATGCTTGTCCACGGAAGAGAACTGAATATTGGTCCGCAACGTACGATATACTTCAGAAATCGGTGATCTGGGGTTAGTAATCGTGATGACAGGCCGGCGCTTATCGGATCTGGACATTGGATATTTCACCGACCTTTCTCTGGGATGAGATGATATCTCCTTGACGTTTCATATCCCCTTCTCCTATTTGTGTAACCATAGCTAAGGTCGGCAGACCAAGGTATCGCTGAACATCAGCCTCTGTTTTAATCGAATCATCGAAGTATTCCAGCAAAAAGACAGCACCGATCGAGATCAATAGGGAGACCAGAAAGCTGAGCGCAATGTTTAGCTTCGCATTTGGCTTTATTGGCTTATGAAGTTTAGTTGCGTCCGCTTGATTTAACAAGATTACGTTATCAACTTTCATAATTTTCGGGATCTGATTTTGAAAAACATAAGAGACGGCATTTACAATTTGTGATGCTTTCTCATAGGACCTATCCTCAATGGAAATGGTAAGCACTTGGGTCTCATTCACAGAGCTGAGCTTGATATTGTTGATTAGTTCGTCTGCACTTAAAGCAAACTCCGGATGCTCTTTCGATACAATATCCATAATTGCAGGCGTTTTGATAATTTCTTTGTAAGTATTGATGAGTGAAATATTCGTATTAACGGAATTTAAATCCAGCTTAACTTGTCCGGTTTGATGACTGATGAGTTAATGATGAGCTTCGTTGAGGCTTGGTAAGTCGGTTTTATGAATAAATAACTAATAACCCCCGTTGCTGTACAGCTAAGAATGACAATCAGAACAATTATCCATAATCTCTTTCTCATTACACTCATGAGCATTTTCAAATCAAGTTCCCTTGGCATGTATTCGATACCTCGATTCTTATTACTTTTATGTGCCCAATATGTTTAACACCTTTTGCAGAGAGAATCTACTTTTCCCTTTGAAGATCGGAGTCCATCTTTCGATCGCTGTGTTCCGAATGACATGTTCTGCATTTTGCTGATAGTAAGTCACGTAATCATCACCTAGTAATCGCCTCACGGAGTCATAGGCATGTTGTAAATGAAAGGGTCTATGAATGGCATCATGAACATCTGAAGCAATAAAGTGCACGAGGTTTCTTTTGCAAAGTTCCATGGCTAGCCGTTTGGTTTGAGACCCAAATTTACCAGTAATGGAATGGGAAGTTAACTGACTCAGCGCTCCTAACTCAATCATGCGCAGCAGCTTGTCCGGTTGATCCGCAATTTCTTTATTCCGCTCAGGGTGGGCAATGATAGGTGTAATATGCATAAGTGATAGTTCATAGATCATCTCATCCATTCTCTCAGGCAGTCTACCCGTTGAAAATTCGATCAGCATATAAGAAGAACCATGAAGTGTTAATAGCGAACCGTCATCACAATCATCAATCATTTGCGGATACACCCGAATCTCTTGCCCATGGCATACCTTTAATTGGATTTGATGCTGATTAAGTTGTTCTTGAAACATGGCAACGGCTTCGATGATGGTATGTGCCTCATTCAGATACCTTCCGTTTCGGTGATGAGGCGTTGCAAGAATTATTGTAATTCCTTCCTGAACGGCCAATCGCGCGAGTTCAAGTGATTGCTCCATCGTTCTGGGCCCATCATCCAGGTTGCATAGAATATGGCTATGGATGTCGATCAACAACCTCGCTCCCTTCTACCTATTCAACGTTATACATAAATTATGACATATAACCTTCTAAACAATTAGGGAGCAGAGTAGTGTATTACTTAGTCTTTTAAGATTATTTAAAATCCTGAAATTTAATAAATAATTGTGTATTTTTCCAATTTTAAGATCTTTTTTGCTATAAAATACAATAAATAGCGGCATTTTATTTACATTTTATTACTTTTATGTATATAGAAATGCATTTATGTAGGCATATGTATGTTTTTAACCATCATCTCCTAATTTACGAAAGAATCCTGTAGTCAAGGGCTGTGCGCAGGTTTTTATGACTGGATGATTTTTCCTCTGTAAGTTCAATCTGAAATTGAGATTAGGTCAATTAAACTATGACTAGGTCTTTAGGTTGGTAGGTCTATGTTCACTTGGGATGACTTGGAATTAAATGGAATTTGACCAATGGCGGATTTAGTTCCCTGCTAGACGTCCTATGTCTAGGTCAAACAAATCAATTTTCAGACTATTCTTACTCCACTATATTGCAAAATATGATTGATTTCTCTGGTCTTTTTAAAAAACGACATCATTTTTCTTTATAAAAGAGGGAATAGCAAGCTAATTTAGCTTTGTATCAGGATAAAGTGGAAGGAAAAATGACGTAATATAGGTCAAACGAATCTTATGATCACAAAAAAAACTCTGAATAATCCAAAATGTGGACTACTCAGAGTTTTATTGGGGGTTACGTGGGGGACGTTTCCCCTTTATGATTGCTTGCTCAGTTCTTATAGGTTATTGGGAGAACTGACATAGCCATTCATTAATTATGCCTTCTTTTTCTCATAAATTCGGAAATAATACTCATAAGGATTTTTCTCGTTCCGTTCTCCTTGTTCACTGGACACCAACGTCCATTCGGACAAATCTAGTTCGGTCATAAACGTATCCGCTTCAAACTCATGCTCGATGTGCGTAATGTACATGCGTTCCGCGACGGGAGTAAACAACCGGAAGATTTCCGCCCCGCCTATAACGAACAGTTCCTGATCACGGAAGCCGTCCACCGCTTCTTGCACAGAGTGAATGACTTCACAACCTTCCGCATGGAACTGCGGATTTTGAGTGAGAATGATGTTACGTCTGCCCGGTAACGGCTTGCCAATAGATTCATATGTCTTCCGCCCCATAAGAATAGGGTGACCCATCGTCACGGATTTGAAAAACTTCAGATCCCCGGGTAAATACCAAGGCAGTTTATTATTCACTCCGATGGCTCGGTTGCGATCCATTGCAACAATAAATGAAATACTCATGCAGGAGCCCTCCCTTCTTCACTTGCTTTTTATACAGCCACAGGTGCTTTAATTGATGGATGCGGATTGTAATCCAGCATTTCAATATCACTAACGTCGAAATCAAAAATAGAAGCGACATCCTTGTTCAGCTTGAGCGTTGGCAGTTCGCGCGGCTCGCGGGCTGAGCAAGGTTTGAATTTGATCCATATGATTCGTATAAATATGGGCATCTCCGATCGTATGGACGAACTCACCGACGCCTAGCCCGCATTCATGGGCAATAAGATGCGTCAGCAGTGCATAGCCAGCGATATTGAATGGGACACCGAGGAATGTATCTGCGCTGCGTTGATATAATTGGCAAGACAGCTTGCCATCCGCCACATAAAACTGAAACAAGGTGTGACAAGGCGGAAGCGCCATACTAGGTATGTCCTCCGGATTCCATGCGGATACGATGAGACGACGAGAATCAGGGTTCGTTTTGATCATATGAATAACATCTTTGAGCTGATCAATCGTGCCTCCCTGCGTTGTCGTCCAATCCCTCCATTGTTTGCCGTAAACATCACCTAGCTCGCCGTATTGCTTGGCAAACTCATCATCCTCGAGCACCTTTTTCACAAACGCATCCATTTGCTCATCATATTGAAGCTTGAAGTTCTCGTCTTGCTGTGAGCGTAACCCGAAATTACTCATATCCGGTCCGGAATAGTCCGCGCTCTCCACCCATTTCTTAAAAGCCCATTCATTCCATATGTGGTTATTATGTTGTAACAGATAACGAATATTCGTATCACCTTTAATAAACCATAACATTTCACTAGCGATTAAGCGAAAAGGCACTCTTTTCGTCGTCACCAAAGGAAATCCTTCCGAGAGATCGAAGCGCATCTGTCTGCCAAATACTGAAATAGTCCCTGTCCCCGTTCTATCTTCCTTTTTCGTACCATTGGTAAGAATATCTTGTAATAGTTCCTGATAGGCTTTCAAGCTTACGAACCTCCATCTCTATGTTACGCATGTATTCATCTATTTTACCCGCATAGTGTCCATTTGGCTACCTGTCTTCCATCGTGAAAATGCTGAAACTTTCATATGAAAAAGGGTCTCTCCACGAAATTCCAATAGCGGCGAGGATGCATTTTGCGTGCGTATATGGTACATTTCTAATGAAAAATACAAGAGGTTCGCGAACTCCCTCTCTAAAAAACTATGAAATGAGGAACCACCCATGTCAGCAGGAAGAAGCAATGAAGATTTGAAAGAGATTACCTTACTAGGCAATCAAGGAACCAAGTATGTGTTCAACTATGATCCCACTTTATTAGAAGCATTCGATAACAAGCACCCGAACAGGGATTACTTTGTTAAGTTTAATTTCCCTGAATTCACTAGCTTGTGTCCTGTAACCGGACAGCCGGATTTTGCTACACTCTACATCTCCTATATTCCGAATATTAAAATGGTGGAGAGCAAATCACTTAAGCTTTACCTGTTCAGCTTCCGGAATCACGGTGATTTCCACGAGGACTGCGTGAATATTATTATGAATGATTTGATCGAACTGATGGCGCCTCGTTATATCGAGGTTTGGGGCAAATTCACTCCGCGCGGCGGCATTTCTATCGATCCTTACTGCAACTGGGGTCAACCCGGCACGAAGTTCGAAGCAATGGCTGAGCATCGATTGATGAACCATGATCTTTATCCCGAAAAAATCGATAATCGCTAATTAGCAAAATATAAGCATTAAGCCTAGTCGGCCCCAAGGGTAATTGGGATTGGTTAGGCTTTTTTTGCTGCTTATTTAGCCACAAAATGAGTTCGATGAATATTGGACGTCGGCAGACGCAGCAGGCTTGCCTATTTTCCCGGGACTCGTTCGATATGAAGAAACCGTCGCAGGTGAAATCAATCATGCACTGCGTTTCACCGTGCAAAAGACGCAGCGCGGGTTCATCGCCCCCGCCACTCACTACGCCTCAAGCAGTACGGATCCCAACCACCCGCCAATGGGACTAAGGCTGCGACTGCGAAGCAATTTCGATGTCTCTGGCTTTTCACCCACGAATCGGGCCATCCTTCGCGCACTGCAGAAATACGGCATGATCGTCGCTGATAACGGCAGCAATTTGTACCTCAGCGGTGCGCCGAATCCGAATTGGGATGACGATGACCTGCACAACCTCGGCAAGCTGAAGGGCAGCGATTTCGAAGTTGTTGACACCGGCAAAATCGAGAAATAAATGGTATGACTCCTACAAAGGCAAAGTGATTGTGACCGTCGTACCGACACCTTCCTCACTTTCGTAGAATATTTCCCCATTCATCGTTTCTATAATCCGAATGCTAACCGCTGTCCCTAACCCCGTTCCAACATCTTTCGTTGAATAGAACAAATTACCGATACGAGAGAGCTGCTCTTTTGTCATTCCTTTACCATTATCTATAACCTTAATTTCGGCTCGGCCAACCAATCTTTTTAAGCTTACTTTTACCTCTCCGCCCGCAGGCGTCGCTTCGATGGCATTTTTAATCACATTCACCAAGGCTTGCTGCAATTGCCCCCGATCCGAAAAGATATAAATATGATCCTCGAGATTGACCGTAATCTCAACACAATTCTTCATCGCCATTGGCGTCAGAAGCACAATAATGTTGTTTAATACGTCAGAAAATGAAAAAGATTCTATTTTGGTTAGCTTAGGCTTGGAAAAATTCAAGTAATCATTAATAATCGATTCGGCTCTCGCTAGCTCTTCCATTGCGATGTTCAGGTATTGTTGATTTTTCCCTTGCTCGTTCGGACGCATAAGCTGCAAAAACCCTTGAACAACCGTTAAAGGATTACGAACCTCATGGGCAATGGAGGCAGCTAACTCGCCTAGCGTTTTCATTTTTTCCGCTTTTTGAATTTGAACTTTCATTCTAAATCGTTCTTCATGTATTTCTTGCAGCATGGACGATAACCAGGTTCCTAACACTAGGAGGATGCCAAAAGAGAGCATAGCAGGAATAGTAGCTAAATCAAACGTTTCAAAGCCTTTGTAAAGAGACACATAGCTCATCAAAATAAGCAGCATAACCATTAAAGGACTTAGCGAAACCAAAATAGCTGCCTTTATTCGTGAGCTTCCTGTAAATCCTTTGATCTTGAAAGAAGCTACAAAGGGGATTATGAAACTGAGTGTCATGCTGATGTACCCAAATATAAGCGCATCTCCACCAAGATACGTCCGCATCAGCATGATCATCATGTAATTAATAAGACCTGCTAGGGGGCCCCAATAAATGCTCGAAATGACAAGGGGAACATAGCGTAAGTCCCAGTACAAATCAAGTTCATAGTATGAAAATAATAAACAAAGTGAGGACGTTGTTCCATGAAGTAAGCCCATCACGATCGGTGACGGATCATTGCGCCATCGCTCGCCAAAGACACTCTGTAATAAGACTGGAGCAAGAACGATAAGGATGTTCAAAAATAATTTTTCTAATAACATGGCTTACTCGGCTCTCCCCTCGGGTCCACTCCTTTCAATGTTTCTGCAAGAGTAAGCGTTATCCTTTTTTTAACAAGTAAAAAATTAAATGTTAAAAAAGGCTGCAACCGAAGCGGCATCTTTCACTGCCATTCAGTCATAGCCTTAATAAAATCTTTTTAACAAATACACGTCTTTTTCTTCGTTCCTACTCGGCCCATCGATTCGATTTTATGAATATATTCAGTCGCGAGCGGTACTTTACAAGCCGTTTGACCGACGTCGACATGAACTTTGCCAATCTCATTAGCTACTTCCGTCGCAGCTTCAAATAGTGGAAAACAATACGCACCCACAGTAATAACGAAGGTGTTCATTGTATATCGAACGCGATTTCTTTCCGCATGAATCGTTGTTCTCACTTGCTCCAGCAGCTGGGCAATTTCCTGAAGATCGAGCTTCTCATCTGGTGTGATGCTAATATAGTTGGCAAAAGTGCTCCAACCGCATGTGGCTATTAGCTCGTCAGGAGATTGCAGCCATTCCCGTGCCAATTCAAGCGCGCTGCTGCTTTCCGCCGCCAGTCCCGCTACCGTATATTCGGTGAGCATATACCAATAGGCATGCTTCGACCAATTCTGGAGCTCTTGTTTCGTCATTGTTTTCGGATCAATGGAAAGTCCGGCCAAGTACATCGCATCCGTATTCCCTGAATCGTACAAGGCGAGGGCTAGCTCACGGTCTTTTTTGACGAATTTAACCAACTTCTTTAGATCCCCTACTTTTACTCCGAAAAAAGGCTCCTGCGCACCGTGACGAAGAAACGTTTTTTTCGTTTGCTCGCTTCCAAGCTCCTCTAGGTTATTCATTACTTCTTCAAATGTCATAGACTCACCACTCAACATTCATTTTTCAGTATTGTATCATAGTGCAGATCTTGATGTGAAATTCCTTGGCATTTGCAAACGCAAAAGAGTCGGGAGGAAGACCCCGCCGACTCTTGATCAGTAATAGTTTTATTTATCTTTGTCTTTGTCTTTGTCCTTGTCGCTGCCTCTCATCACAATGAGCTTGTATGTTTTAGTAGAGTTATCCTCAGCTGTCACCTGAATGTCAATCGCATTCTCACCCTTTTTCAGGTGAATAACATCTGTTGCCGCTCCACTAACAACTAATGCTCCGTTTACCGTTACCTTTGCCCGGCTATCTGCAACGGTTGGCGTAACGGTGATCTTACTGGTTCCATTTAACACCGATGTCGTGTATGCCGTCACATTCGCTCCGAATCCCGGATTTAATGTTCCCGCACTAATTGTCAAACTGCTTAGATTCGCATTGTTCGACAACAACCGAGTAACTGTCAGTCGATATGTCTTTGTAGAACGATCTTCGGCTGTAACAACCATGTCGATCCTATTTTCGCCCACATTCAGCTGAATGTCACTGGAATCCTCTCCGCTTACGACCATTACTCCGTTCACCGTTATCTTCGCTTGACTGTCTGATGCCGTTGGATGGATGCTGATTTGAGTGATCTCATTAGGCACACTGGACGTATAATCGGTTACAGCTGAATCAAATGCTGGACTTAAAGTACCTGCACTGATCGTTAAACCGCTTAACGAGTTGTCCGTCGAAGGCCATATTTCCGTAGCCGTCACACCAGCTGCCTTTTCATAATTGATCCCGATATTGTTTAAGAAATTTTTACTGACCGTAATGTTTGAACCTGCTTGCAACTGAATCCCATTCGTATTTCCTGTTAGCGTATTCCCTGTAATTTGTACGTTTTGAGGATCTCCCTGTCCCACACTATTGGCATTTTGGTCACCGTTGTCGTGTTCAAGCAGAATTCCCCAGTAATTGTTGGCTGTATTATTATGAATTAGATTATTGATAATCCGAGTACCTGGTCCGTTTAAAATGTTAATCCCAACGCCGTTATTGACAGTCGTCGTGTTTTCTATCGCGTTGTGCTCGATCAACGTATCCGGCGTCCCCATCGAAACGACTATGCCTTCACGTGAGTTTTGAATGACATTATCATGAATGTAGTTATTAGGGCCCGTTTTACTATGGTTGCTTGGCGCTGTACCACCTGTGTTTCCAAGCCCTATGCCCCCGCCGGTGAATATGTTTGCGATCGTATTGCCGTGAACTTCGTTCAGGTACTCCAGCTCACCATGAAGATCAATAGCATCCAATTTTGTGTTCGTATAGTGGTTGTTTCGTAAGACATTATTGTGCGCTACATTTTGAATGAGGGAACCATGACGCAAGTATGGTCCTTCGAACGTAGAATTTTCTACGACATTCCAATACGTATCATTATCAAAACCGAGCCTGTCGACCTTCGGCATTCCTTGTATGGATGTTCCATAACCTGCTCCGCCGCCGCCAAGATCGGTTGCATTGCGGAACGTACTGCCGCGAACAACGACATCATGGCTGTTCTCAATCCGAATCGCCATCCGTCTAAACCGTTCAACAGTAACCTGATCAATGGTCACGTTATAGGACGGATTCTCGCCATAATTTGCTATGGCAATCATACTGTC
The DNA here is from genome assembly GCF_055396115.1 of Paenibacillus sp. WG02. NCBI lineage: Bacteria > Bacillati > Bacillota > Bacilli > Caryophanales > Paenibacillaceae > Paenibacillus > Paenibacillus sp. WG02. The sequence goes on from NZ_AP036016.1 coordinate 7,018,228, forward strand.
GGGTCCCCCGGCATCTGGATTATTCGTAGCATGCTCTAAAGAAAATGTACGGTTCCAAGTAGATGTCACCGTCAGATTCGAAACGACAATATCATGTTGATTGGATGATTTCAAGACTGAACTGTTCTTGACGTCGTCCATACTTGATTTCAGCAGGGTGCCAGCTTGGCTTTCTCCTCTTACATTCACTCCGGATTTGAGCTTTAGGTTAATAAACCCGTCAGGCGATGTTTTCAAGTTATACACACCATTCGGTAAAAAAACTTCATCGCCGAAAGCGGCAGCATTGATGGCATTTTGAATGGCAATCCGATCATCTTGTTCATTATCCGCTGGGTCGGCGCCATAATCGACTACATTAATCGTTTTTCCCGTTACAGCATTAGGTGCATGCATGGGGTGCTCAGAACCATCAGGTTTCGTCAGGCCAGCCTTCGTGAAAGGAACTGTGCCTGGAGGAGCCGTTGGTGTTATATTCGGAACAATAGCAACCGGTGTATCACCTGATAAAAAAGGAGGATAAATCATCACTTCCGTTAAGCTGGTAAAGGTACTGCCATCCGAGTTCCCATGTCCTACCACTCTAAGGAAGCGAGCATTGGTATCCGGGAAATCAAATGCCTGCATGTTAACCGTATTCCCTCGGCTGCTGCCACTAAACACATTTGTCCATGTGATTGCATCATTTGAAGTCTGAATATCAATAAGTGTCGAACGCTGATCTCCTTTATAAAAAGCTATGCCCACGTACCCGATACTCTTCGTTTGCCCTAAGTCAAACATCACATATTGACCATCGCCAGAAGCTGACCAACGGCTGAATAGATTGTTATCGAGCGTATTGCTCTCTACATTTCCATCGCTGCTGCTAGCATTAACTTCCACAACCTGCAGGGGAGTAACAGGAGAAGTTAACGTTGTTGCGTTGTAGCTCAATGGGGTTGTGGAATTGTTCCCAGCCGCATCTCCTGCGATAATCTTATAGGTATAGGTCGTATTTGGTGTTAATCCCTCCACGTTATAATACGTACTGCCATAAACAGTAGAAAGAACAGAGTCATTTTGATAGATTACATAATTGGTTACGAAAGTATCATCTGTTGCTGCCGGCCAAGTTAATTGGATAAAGTCCGTTCCCAGATTGCTTGACTTTAAGACAGCGTTTGAGGGCCAAGCAGGCGGCGTATTGTCGCCTTGAACCACCCGTTTCACTACCAACTGCGGCTTAGGATTGGATGCCGTCGTTTCTTTGGAATACACATTAACAGACCTGCCTAAGCCTTGTGAATCACCGACAACGAAGGATACTGCGCCATCCGTTAAATGCTGTCTTACATAATTGGTCACGTCTACCGTATATAGAGCCGGCTTGGATATCGTATTAGGCTGAGTGACTATGATTTGCCCAAGTTGAGCTAATTGAGCCAGATCCGTTTGGGGCGCTGTATTCCAAGTAATTGCTGCTTCCTGCCATGTAATATTATTCAAACCGAACACTTGTAAAGGGGTGTCCACGTCATTTGTACCGCTCCCCCGTTTGGCAGAAACCTGCAAATAATACTTGTATGCGCTGTCGGAAACCGCAGCCACGTTAAATTTATAGTAAGCCTGTCTTTTGACCGTATTGCTGGATAAAATGTTGTAAATACCAACCGTGGAGCTAGTTTTGGTATCAAAGTTGGTATTAGCAATCGCTGCATTCGTAGTATCCATGGCGATAGCCGCATCCGCTGCAGGCAGCAAAGCAGCTACATCGACCTCAACATCAGTCGCCTTCCCTGGCGAAGGGATGAGGAGTAAAGAGAAAACCATTGTAAACATTAACATCATGGCTAACTTTCTTTGAATAAGTTGAATTTTCATGTCAACAAGCTCCTTATTCTATTTTAATAGATATATGTAAGCGTATACAAATACCTTGTGACCATCATCATACTCTCTTTCAGACTAATTTTATTGTCATTTATTTAGGTCATTGAGGGGTATTATTAGGATTTGGCCGACCTGTTGGTCAGCCCCGTGCAGCGATTATGCAGAAAGTGCAGCCTCGGACAGCGTTATATGCAAAAAGTGCAGCAAAGTTAAGGGATGCTGGCTCCTCGGGCGGGACATGCTGCATTTTGTGCAGCAAAAATCCACATTTTGAGCGAAAACGGGCAGTCATCGCAGAATTTGATGCACTATATGCATCATCTCTCGCGAAATCGCTGATTTAGACGGATTTAGCTGCACTTATTACATCTGGGCTTCCGAGACGGCCTTTTGTGCCCTCTCATGCCCGCAAACCTGCTAACTCGTCTGCTCTCAGCAGCTGAGAAGTCCTTTTCAGACTTCTCGCTCCACTATCGCTCCATCTGAGCCTCCGAGACGGCCTTTTCTGCCTTCTCAGGCTGCAAACTCACTAATTCGCCTGCTCTCAGCAGCTGAGAAGTCTTTTTCAGACTTCTCTCTCCTCTTTCGCTCCTTCTGGGCCTCCGAGACGGCCTTTTCTGCTCTCTCAGGCTGCAAACCCGCTAACTCGTCTGCTCCCAGCAGCTGAGAAGTCCTTTTCAGACTTCTCGCTCCTCTTTCGCTCCTTCTGGGCCTCCGAGACGGCCTTTTCTGCCTTCTCAGGCTGCAAACCCGCTAATTCGCCTGCTCTCAGCAGCTGAGAAGTCCTTTTCAGACTTCTCGCTCCTCTTTCGCTCCTTCTGGGCCTCCGAGACAGCCTTTTCTGCCTTCTCAGGCTGCAAACTCACTAACTCGTCTGCTCCCAGCAGCTGAGAAGTCTTTTTCAGACTTCTCGCTCCTCTTTCGCTCCTTCTGGGCCTCCGAGACGGCCTTTTCTGCCCTCTCAGGTCCGCAAACCAGCTAACTTGCCTGCTCCCAGCAGCTGAGAAGTCTTTTTCAGACTTCTCGCTCCACTTTCGCTCCATCTGGGCCTCCGAGAGGGCCTTTTCTGCCTTCTCAGGCCCGCAAATCTGCTAACTCGTCTGCTCCCAGCAGCTGAGAAGTCCTTTTCAGACTTCTCGCTCCACTTTCGCTCCATCTGGGCCTCCGAGACGGTCTTTTCTTCCCTCTCAGGTCCGCAAACCCGCAAACTTGCCTGCTCCTAGCAGCTGAGAAGTCTTTTTCAGACTTCTCGCTCCACTTTCGCTCCATCTTCATCCTTGTTTTTCTGTACTTGTCACCCTTCCCGTGAGAACAAGTACCTCACCAAGTACATCAAACTAGCTACTCCAAGTGATATAATCCTCTGCGTGTGACCTAATTGGTCGAGCTTGTAACAACTAGGTGAGCATATAAGCAACTAAATTAAAAAATGGAACAGTTCATTTTTCAATCCAAAGGACCGATAGCCCTAGGCAGCAAAAAGAAAAAACCGATCCATGGGGATCGGCATTTGTATTCTTATCTTCTTTTTTTAAACTAATATAAAGGTTGGTACACAGGCGGTTGAGGCTGAGGGCATTGCGGGAACGGGAGAATATCTCGAATTTGATTGAAGGCATAATGTTTGGTAGCAAATTGGGTGTGATATAAGTATTCGATCAAATAAATAGACCCACCTTGAATATTACACAGAATTCCAGAAACTCCCGTTCCGTCCATTAGGGATACACCTACTGGACTTCCGATCCAGGCATACGCTTTATGCAGTAATGACATAGGTCATCACCTCCTGAATTACCTTATGCGGCGAAGCGCCCAAGGGTTCAGTGCTTCTCCACCCGCACACGGCCCGAGAAAAACGTAGCGCCGCCGCCCATATCGGCTACTCGATCTGGTGTCAGCGCGTTAATCAACGCTTTGTTCCCCGGCAAATCCGCCCAAAGCCCTTGGCTCACAACTACGCCTGGCAGCACATCCGAGCCAGCCGCTACGACTAATTCGCACTCTCCGCGATCATTCCATACTCGGGCAACATCACCGCTGACCAATCCTAATGCGGAAGCATCCGCCTCATTCATATGAAGCTTCGGTGTTTTCTCCATGCGGATATGCTTCTCATTATGCGCAAACGTCGAATTCAGGAAGTTATGATTCGGTGCCGGTATGAATAAGAATGGCAGGTCACCTTCGCCCACGAGTGGCGAATATGTTGGAAGAGGCGGGAAACCTTTACTCTCCATCACTTGAGAATACAGCTCGATCTTCCCGCTTGGTGTCATCAATTTCCCAGGGAATAAGGGCTTAACGTCCGCCTTGATAAACTGTTTTTCCAGCAGTGTTTCATACGAAATGTTATTCAGAGCTGGGTTTCCGGGATGATCCAAAGCCTGGCGAATCAAAGCTTCATCGGTATCCCGCAAAGCTTCATCCTCATAGCCCATCCCCTCCGCCAACAATCGAAACACGTCCACATTCGCTTTGCTTTCCCCATATGGAGCCATGACAGGAAGCTGAAGATGCACATATTGATGCCAATAAGAGCGGTAAAAGTCCATATTTTCAAAGGAGGACGTCGCTGGAAGCACAATATCCGCGTACTTCGCGGTTTCGGTCAGAAACAGGTCATGAACCACGGTGAACAGATCCTCTCGCTGAAGTCCCTCCCTCACCTTATTCGCATGAGGAGCAACTAACGCAGGGTTGGAATTGTATACATACAGCGAATGAATAGGCGGATCAAGCTCCAGCAAAGCGCTCCCGAGCAAGTTCATATTGATTTGACGAGCTTCCTTCTCCCGCAAATCAGGTCGCTGTAAGGCGGGAATATTATGCTCCAAGTAGCTACCATTTCCTTTAATCGCGCCGCCGCCCTTATGCAACCATTGTCCCGTTAATGCAGGCAGGCAGGCTATAGTCCGCACACACATACCACCATTATCATGGTGCTGAATACCGTTTCCAATCCGAATAAAAGATGGCGAAGTCTGACCGTATACGCGAGCTAAGCGGTAGATATCTTCGACAGGGACACCCGTTATTGTAGATACCACAGAAGGATCATATTGACGCACATGTTCCCTTAGCTCCTCATGCCCAGCCGTATATTGCTGCATAAACGCTTCATCTATCAAATTCTCATCGAACAAAATATGCATGATTCCGAGAGCAAGGGCAGCATCGGTTCCTGGCAAAATCGGAATAAACCAGTCCGCCCAGCGGCCTGTTTGGTTCTTGTGGGCGTCAATCACGATGATTTGCGCGCCATTCTTACGGGCTTTTTCAGCCAACATAACCTGATGCATATTCGTACTGACCGCATTAATGCCCCACATGATGATGAGCTTAGCATGAACCGTATCCTCTGGATCGGTCCCGAAACTGCCTCCCATCGTATACTTGTAGCCTTCTGTGCCTGCTGATTCGCAGATCGAATAAAGCAGTCGGCTTGCTCCCATCCGATTGAAAAAGCGACGATCCATCCCTTCCGTCCCAATCCGCCCCATGTTGCCATAGAAGCTGTAAGGCAGAATAGACTCGGCTCCTTCATCAGCAATTAGCTGCTTCCAGCGACTTGTTATGGTTTCGATCGCTTCTTCCCAGGTGATTCTTTCAAACTGACTGCCTTCACCCTTAGGGCCCACGCGCTTCATGGGATACTGCAGCCTTTTATCATCATATATACGCGCCGTCATATTCCGGACTTTATTGCAAATAGCCCCTTGTGTTACCGGGTGATTCGGGTCTCCCTCTATTTTAACGATCTTCCCAGCTTCTTTATGAAGTAGCAGGCCGCATTGATCTGGACAATCCAGTGAGCATACGGCTGGGAAAATACCATTTTGTTCATCACGCATCGTTGTAAGCATTTAGGCACTCCTTTCAACACTTCCATTCTTTTTACTATATACCGAAATGAAGCGAAGCGAAAGCCTCTTTGCTTTTAGTACAACTGCTCCACGGCCCATTCTCCTTCCATCGGATCGCAACTCACCAGGGGCAGCTTTAATGCCTTAATGGCATGTTGCAAATATTCACCTTTGAAACAGATTTCTTGGAATACTGGAAGTGATAGCTGCTGTAGAGTGTTCATATCATTCGAATAAAAAACAGCGTCCCATCTTACTTTAGCGATAATGCGTGCTGTAATTTCTGGAGGAATTCCTTTGGCCCTGGAAATAAGCTCGGCAGCTGCATGAGGATGATTGCGGATAAACGTGTGAACCCGAACATGCGCTTTCAAATAAGCAACTGCGTCTCCTTCATGATGTCGCGCCCAATTCTCATCCGCAACAATTCCAGTTAAATAATTCACCCCCATTCCCTCTGGAAAAAGCACCTGACCTACGCCGTGGTATTGAGCCAAGCTAATATACGGTTCCCACATGACACTTCCGGCAAGCTTCCGCTTCACGATCCCCGCCATGCACTCATCCATTTCTTTATGTTCAAAATGATTCTCATGTCCGCCAAGCGATTGAAGCAGCTTCGATAAACGATAACCCGCACTCGATTGCGCTGCCGACGAAAGCGGCCATTGACTGATCTCCGAAATATCGTTGATCTCCAGTCCTTTGCGCATAACGAGTGAAATCCCTTGCCCACCGGAGGTTTTGCCGTCAAAGGCGAGTAGAATCGGACGAAATGCCGGCAGTGTCTGTCGAAGTGATTGGCTAAGCACAATCGGATAATCTCCCAAGGAAGCAATCTGGATGCTGCCCCCGATCAGGCCCTGCAGAAGCAACGTGCCGTTCGCTGCATCCAGCCATTTTACATGAACAGAACGGCTAGGATTCGCTAAGATGAGCTCTTCCTCCAACCAGCCAAGCTCTTTCATGATAAGCGCTGTCCACATATGAGCCGTTCCACTTTGATACCCAACCGTTATCGTTGGCAGCTCCTTAGAAGTGACGATAGCTGATGTGCTTAAGGCATGTGACGGATTCTGTATGCTAAAAGAGTGATGACGAACCCACTGTTCCAGTTCATTCTTATCAATTAAGATCTCTTTCCCTATTTTCACAAAAGGAAGCTGCTTTAATTTGCGCCACCTGTCAAAGGTCGATCGGCTTACACCAAGTAAATCGATCGCATCATGCAAAGAAATGAGGTTGAATCGCTGTGAGGTCATGGTCATCGCGCCTCCTGCCGGGGTTAAGATGGTCATTCATCGTCATTCATGTTCATGTGTTTCCAATTCATTGACAGTTCACTGGGCTGAGATTATATTTCATTATAGAAATATATTCATAGTAAGTCTATAGGAATTATACAATTTACGACCGGACCTCTGGAGATAACTTGGTTAGAAATCAACGAATGCAAATTATCGTTAGGGGGATTTGATCATGATTCATTTTGCTAAAAAAAGCTCCACGACAGCCATCGTATACCTTCTTGCTTCCTCTCTCCTATTGACAGCCTGCGGCAAAACAGAAACGACGGCATCTGCGAGCGGCGGCGCACCTGAAGTAACGGAGCTTCGTTATCAAGGAGGTGTCGGCTACGTTACTTTTCCAGAATTAGCTGATGATCTGGGGTACTTAGCTCCTTTGAAGCTGAAATTTATCGGCAACACGATTAGCGGTCCGCAAGATATTCAAGCCGTCGTTACAGGGGATACCGACTTTGGCGGAGCTTTTAATGGGGCTATCGTGAAATTGATATCTGCCAAAGCTCCGATTAAGCCTGTTATTGCTTATTATGGTGTCGATGAGAATACGTGGACGGGATATTACGTTTTGGATGGCAGCCCTATCAAATCTGCTAAGGACTTAATTGGCAAAAAAATTGCAGTGAATACACTAGGCGCTCACCATGAATTCGTCATTAAGGAATACTTGCACAGAGCTGGCCTAACGACGGAGGAGATTAAGCAAGTAACGCTAGTTGTCGTACCGCCGGTCACAACGGAACAGACGCTGCGCGCGGAACAAATCGATGTAGCTACACTAGGTGGTGTGCTGCGTGATAAAGCGCTGGAGCGCGGCGGCATTCACCCTCTATTTAAGGATATCGATCTGTTTGGCACCTTTAGTGCCGGCAGTTATGTGTTGACTGATAAATTCATCAAGGCGAATCCGAATGCCGCGCGTAAATTTGTTGAAGCAACCGCCAAAGCGATTGAGTGGGCTCGCACTACACCGAGGGATGAAGTGGTTGCTCGTTATGAGAAAATCATTAACACCAGAGGCAGAAAAGAAGACGCTTCTACCGTGAAGTTTTGGAAAAGTACTGGTGTTGCAGGTAAGGGCGGCTTGATATCTGATAAGGAATTCGATACTTGGATCCATTGGCTGGAGGATGAAGGTGTCCTTAAAGAGGGGCAATTGAAGATCAAAGGTCTGTACACGAATGAATTCAATCCTTTTGTAAATGAGAAGAAGTAACTAGCTCTTGAAGCTAGTTTCCGACTGGCGAAATCGTTAAGGAGGTGCTGCAAATGACAGCTAAAATAAGCATTCAGCATGTGCAGAAATCATTTCGAATCCAAAGAAACTTGGGGCATTTGAAAGAAGATTTACAGCCTATTTCCGCCCTAAAGGATATCAATTTGGAGGTGAAGAAGGGCGAATTCATGGTCATCGTCGGCCCTAGCGGCTGCGGCAAATCAACATTGCTCGACTTGCTTGCGGGCTTGACGAAGCCAAGCAGCGGGCAGATTTTGTTAGATGGCACGGCCATTAGTGGACCGAATCTGGATCGCGGCATCGTGTTTCAGCAGTATGCGCTTTTCCCGTGGAAGACGACGCTGGCGAATGTGGAGTTTGGCCTCGAAGCCAAAGGGGTAGGCCGCAAAGAACGCCGCAAAATCGCCCTAGAATTTATTCATCTGGTTGGGCTTGCCGGCTTCGAAAACCGTTATCCCCATGAGATTTCAGGAGGAATGAAACAGCGGGTTGCGATCGCCAGAAGCTTGGCCTACGATCCCGAAGTACTGCTGATGGATGAACCTTTCGCTGCGCTTGATGCCCAAACACGTGAAACCCTGCAAAGCGAATTGCTCCGTATCTGGGAGGCTACGAAAAAAACGATCATTTTCATCACGCATGGCATTGAAGAAGCGGTTTACTTAGGCCAGCGTGTCGCTGTAATGACCTCTCGTCCAGGGAGAATCAAGAAAGTCATTGATATCCCTTTTGAATCACGAAGAAGTGAAGAAGATTTGCGATCCCATCCTGACTTCGTCAAGCTGCGCCATGAAGTGTGGGATTTGCTTAAAGACGAAGTAACGAAAGCCCAGGAGCAAGAAATAGCCAAGAGCTTGGATGGCTTTGAGCACAATAAATCTGCGTTAAAAGGAGGCGTTATGAATGGCTAGTGTAAATGCGGGGAAAGCCCTGGTTCTTCGTGAAAAAGAGAGCTTTGATATCGTCGGATGGTCCTTAGCGAAGCTGAGAAAGCTGTTCAAAAACGCCATTGTCATCGTGGCCTTGCTTTTCGTATGGGAAGTGGCGCCTCGCTTAGGGCTTGTTGACCGGACGTTCTTCCCTCCGATCTCCGAAATAGCGGCTGCTTGGTGGCAGTTGCTGCTGTCCGGTGATCTTACCGAGCATACGATAGCCAGCTTATCGCGTTCTTTAGGCGGATTTACGCTGGCAATCCTTATCAGCATCCCTCTTGGACTCGCCATCGGCTGGTGGAAGCCCGTATCGGAGTATCTCAATCCCTTGCTCGAATTATTGCGAAATACGGCCGCACTTGCTATTCTGCCGGTTTTTATTCTTTTGCTCGGTCTGGGTGAAACCTCGAAGATTGCTATTGTTTTCTACGCTTGCACGTTCCCCCTTCTGCTCAACACCATTAGCGGCGTCAAGAATGTCGATCCGCTTTTGATCAAATCAGCTCGTTCGATGGGTTTATCGCAAGTACAGTTGTTTCGCAAAGTGATTATTCCCGCTGCAATTCCCACTATTTTCGTAGGCATTCGACAGGCTGGGGCTGGCTCTATTCTCGTGCTCGTTGCCGCTGAGATGGTCGGTGCGAAGTCCGGTCTCGGTTACTTAATTCAATACACACAGTTCAGTTTTCAAATTACGAATATGTACGCTGGCATTATTTCTATTTCGGTGATTGGTTTAATCATTAATTATCTGCTCGTTACACTGGAGAAGCGATTAACAGGCTGGAAGCAAACCTATAGCGAGTAAAAAAATAAAAGGGTGCGTGAGTAATCATGAGCAAAGCGAAAAGACAACTGCATTTAAATGTATTCATCATGAATACGGGACATCATGAAGCATCATGGCGACACAAGAACACAGAGCCGGAGAATATTACGGATATTCGATATTTTCAACGGATTGCGCAAATTGCGGAACAGGCTAAATTCGACTCCCTCTTCTTGGCGGATGGATTGGCGGTCAGTCAAAACATCAAGCATGGCGCGTTTGTTGGGCTTGAACCCTTCACTTTGTTATCTGCCTTAGCCGCGGTAACCGATCATATCGGACTTATCGGCACCGTCTCTACAACGTATAACGAACCCTTTCATGTTGCGCGCAAATTTGCCTCGTTGGATCACATAAGCAAGGGCCGAGCAGGCTGGAATATCGTCACATCCGGAAGCTCTTTTGAGGCTAGTAATTTCAGCAAAGATGACCATTTGGAGCACAGCAAGCGCTATGAAAGGGCCAAAGAATTCTTAGACGTAACGACCAGTCTATGGGATAGCTGGGAAGATGAAGCTCTGATCATAGATCGAGAGTCGGGCACCTTCGCAGATCGAAGTAAAGTTCGGGAAATCAATCATGTCGGCGATACCTTTAAAGTGCGCGGACCGCTGAATATACCAAGGTCTCCGCAGGGATATCCTGTGCTTGTTCAGGCGGGCTCTTCCGAGTCCGGCAAAGAATTCGCCGCTCAGTATGCGGAGGCCATATTCACTGCACAGCAAACACTTGTAGAGGCCCAACAATTTTATTCGGATGTAAAATCTAGACTTGTGAGGTATGGCCGATCTCCTGAGCAGTTGAAAATCTTACCGGGCATCTGCCCTATTATCGGTCGCACCGAGTCAGAAGCCAAAGAAAAAGAGCAAGAATTGAACGCATTAACCGTTCCGGAATATGGGCTAAATCAGTTGTCCAATATGTTGAATATTGATTTATTCTCCTATCCGTTGGATGGACCCCTGCCGGAGCTGCCCAACTTATCCGACATCAACGGCAATAAAAGCCGCTTCCAGTTGGTCGCTGATCTAGCGAAGCGTGACAATTTAACTATTCGCGGGCTGCTTCATCGTCTAGCTGGCGGACGCGGTCATCGTACGTTTGCTGGTACGCCTATCCAAATAGCTGACCAGTTGGAAGAGTGGTTCTTATACGGCGGCAGTGACGGCTTTAATGTGATGCCGCCTTATTTACCAGCCGGTTTGGAAGAATTCGCGCAGCTCGTCATACCCGAGCTGCAACGAAGAGGATTATTCCGAACGGAATATTCTGGAGCTACCCTGCGGAGACATTTGGGCTTGTCCCGACCTGCTAATCAGTATGCGACTGCTGCCGTTGGAGGCGCATAAATATAATAAAATGGAGGTTATTCGTATGAGTGTAAATGAACAAGTTAAGGTAAATCCCGATCACATTGAGGTGCTTCCGATTGCAGGCAGAATTGGTGCAGAAATTAAAGGGGTGAGCCTTAACGCTGATCTGGATACTCAGACGGTTAGGATAATCCGAGAAGCGTTATTGCAGCACAAAGTCATTTTCATCCGTGATCAGCATCAGCTGGATGACGCGGGACAGGAGGCTTTTGCTCGCCTGCTTGGTGATCCTGTTGCTCATCCGACGGTGCCAATTAAAACCGGCACTGATTATGTGCTTGAGCTTGATTCCGCTCATGGCGGGCGGGCCGATTCTTGGCACACCGATGTGACCTTCGTAGATGCTTACCCGCAGGCCTCTGTGCTTCGTGCCGTTGTAGTTCCCGCTTCCGGCGGCGACACGGTTTGGGCGAATACGGCTGCCGCATATGAGCACCTCCCCTCTGAGCTGCGTACCCTCGTGGACCAGCTATGGGCACTGCATAGCAACGACTACGATTATGCCGCGCAGCGTCCTGAAGTCTCTCCCGAGAAGGAGCGCCATCATCGGGAAGTGTTTGCCTCCACGGTGTATGAAACCGAGCATCCGATCGTTCGGGTGCATCCCGAGACGGGTGAGCGCACGCTTGTGCTTGGCCACTTTGCAAAGAAAATCCTGGGCCTTTCTTCCGCAGATTCTGTCCAACTCTTGTCTCTACTTCAGGGGCATATTACCAAGCTCGAAAATACAGTTCGTTGGCGCTGGTCTGCCGGAGATGTCGTAATCTGGGATAATCGCGCAACACAGCACTACGCGATCAACGATTACGGTGATCAGCATCGGATTGTGCGCCGAGTCACTGTAGACGGCGATGTTCCAGTGGGTATCGATGGCCGACAGAGTGTCACACGCGTTAAGCGGCCGTCTGAGTCTTTAACGAAAACGAGTGCATAGTTAAGATTAACAAAAGCCCCACAACAAGGTTAATGGCCTTGTTGTGGGGCTTTTGTTCGTCGAAGCCGAATGAATGATATTCCTGTCTCCCGTTAAGCGTGTTTTTCATTGCTACGGAGTCAATTTCTTGCGCTCCTCTCACTGTAACGATGAAAAACATCGTCTCAGCTGCATTCTTCGTCAGATTAGGCGAATCCAACGACTTTAAGAATGTTTTTCATCGTTACGGAGTTAATTTCTCGCGCTCCCCACACTTTAGCGATGAAAAACATCGTTTCAATAGCTTTCTTCCTACAATGGAGCTAAGCCAGAAGCACTCATCGGAATATGATCAAGCAGGCTGCCTTAATCGTTCCCGTGTCGAACAAAAAAAGCCCGCAGGTGAACTCACCCGCGGACTTGATTTCTAACGCTGCTTCTTACCCAGATTCAGCTCTTTCATGATTTGTTGACCTGTCGGCGTTTGAGCTAAGCCACCTTTGGCTGTCTCCCGGTGTTTCTCCGGCATCGCCGTGCCTACTTCATACATGACTTGAACGACTTCATCCGACGGGATGACGGATCTGACACCGGCCAAAGCCATATCGGCTGCCGCCATGGCATTGACAGCCCCAAATCCATTCCGGACAATACAAGGAATTTCAACCAAACCGCCAACGGGGTCACATATGAGCCCCAAGGTGTTCTTCAGTGCTAGCCCCACTGCGTGCATCGCCTGTTCAGGCGTACCGCCGCGAAGCTCCACGAGCGCACCTGCCGCCATTCCAATGGCGGACCCAACTTCAGCCTGGCATCCACCTTCTGCACCGGAGACGAAGGAGTTGTTGGCGATGACATAACCAATGGCGCCTGCGCTCAACAAGCCATTGACCATATGGTCGTCATCCCATCCAAATCGCTGCTGACTGCTAATGAAAACACCTGGAATAATCCCGCAGGAGCCAGCCGTCGGCGTAGCGATGATACGTCCCATGGATGCGTTGACTTCTGATACGGCGAGCGCATAAGCCATCGCTTTGCAGGCTTCTTCGCCTAAGGACGCTTCTGTCGTCGTCATATAGCTCGCTACACGCTGCGCGTCTTTGCCAGTCAACCCGCTTCGGGATGTTGTATCCTCCGTCAATCCTTTGGCGACAGCTTCTTTCATAATTTGGTAATACGCTCGCATTTTTTCAAAGACATACTCAGGTGGTTTGCCCGACTCTTGGCTCTGATCAGCCAGCATGACTTCTGCAATGGTTAATCCTTCGGAAGCACATACTTCCGTTAATTGTTTCAATGTCCGGAATCTCATTTATTCGCCTCTTTCTGCGAGGTCTACTTTTTTTATTTCGAATATCATACTTAAATTCTTAAGCTCTTGTATAAGCGAATCCGGAATCGATACATCCGTTTCGATCACTGTCATCGCTTCCCGATCGCGGCCCTTCCGATCCAAATCCATGAAACCAATATTGATTTCGCTGCGCCCCAATAAGGCGGTAATATCTGCAATCATCCCTGGACGATCGTGATGGGAAATCACTAACGTAGGGTATACCGCAGTAAATTTTACATCAAATTGATTCACATTAACAATCTCAACATTGCCCCCGCCGATCGATGCTCCCGTCATGCTCAATTCCCGTGTATCGGATGAAAGTAGGAATCGAACGGTGTTGGGATGATCAGCTTTATCTTTACTTGTAAGGAAGGCAATTTCCACACCAAGCGCTTCTGCCTCTTCGGCAGCAACAGGAATACGCGGATCATCGGTTTCATAATCCAGTAGACCGCCAATGAGCGCCAAATCGGTGCCATGCCCCCGGTAGGTATCCGCGAAAGAACCGTATAATGTGATTTCAACCTTCTTCGGCTGTTCGCCAAGCAGTTGTCTGGCAACACGTCCTAGCCGGACTGCTCCCGCGGTATGAGAGCTTGATGGACCGATCATAGATGGTCCGATGATCGAAAACACATCTTTAAAACGCATCATGCAGCTCTCCTAACCTATAGTGTTGTTACCTTTACTCCCATTGTATGAAGCGGATTCAATAAAGACAAGTCTTCAATGCGTCCTTATAACGATTTCTTTCCTTGAGCAATGATAGGCATCCCTAATACGGACTTGGGTTTATGCCGTTGGACATAAGGGTCTTGTGTAAATAGTCCCATCAATTTAGAGAGGAGATGATAGGAATCCGTTTCTTCCGTGAAAGCTTGAGAGGCTCGCATGACGGCCGCTAGTTCTAGCACCTGTGAGTATCCGTTGCTTGTCTCAAATTCTGTTCTCTCCGTCAACATGACAGGTTGGTCCGAAGAATCACTATTTATATTTAACAGCAGAGTGCCATCTTGCTGAGCAATCCTAAATCGCTCACAACCGCCGTTTGTTTCCCACTGCTGCAGGCAATTCTCTAAATCCATTCGCGCTCTTATATCTGCGATCCATTGTTTTCTCGAGAAGTTTCATTATGATCTCATCGATAATAGCAGGTACTTGCGAATTGAATCCGGTCTGATTTTCATGTGTACAATATGTAGTTTATGCATTTGCTCCAGCACACGCGCTATTTGAATCGCAATCTTAAGAAAAATAGGAACCGTTATGCTACTAGATTGGGCAAAATGACGCAGAGTCATTCCATGTACCCATTCACTAGCCAGGACTAGAACATTTCCTTGTCTTAATAAGGCGATCGGTTTGATAACACCTTGAATATGTAAACTTCCGGCTATTTCATATTCATTAATAAGCTTCGCATTTTCAATAATCGCTCTATGGCCTTCTTTAACTATCTTTAAAAGCACCTCGCAAGCATGTTCATCCGAAGTAGCGTGGCAAACGATAATCGTTGGATCTTCAAAAATGACTTGATGAACATGATAACCAGTTACGGTAATCATGATGTCGGCTCCTTTATCTAAAGAGGTAGAGTCTTTCATCATAGTAACATATTCGACGACAATTCGCCTTTACATGTGAAAAAGCGATCCCTCCCTTGTGGAACCAAGAGAAAAAGATCGCTTATCGAAAAACTAGCCAAATTTATGTAACGGTATCCCTTTTACATTTAATTGCACACTAAAGACGGCTCCTGCATAAGGCTGTTCTGATAGTAGCTGCGAATTCAAGCCCTGCCGTGCACTAGTAATGAAGAGTTGATCAAGAGTATCTCCGCCAAAAGCACACGATGTGACCTGAGCAGCTGGCACTTTAATTTCATCCAATAGACTACCGTCCATCGGGTTCCATCGGGATACTTTGTATCCGCCCCATTGCGCGATCCAGAGCATTCCCTCCGTATCTGTCGTCATGCCATCAGGAACGCCTTGACCTTCCGGTATTTGGACAACAACCCTGGGATTGCTGATCTCTCCTGTTTCAAGCTCGTAATCAAAAGCGTTCACCTGCTTCGTCAAAGAATCAATATAGTACATGATGCTGTTGTCAGGGCTCCAGGAAATCCCGTTAGAAACACTAACATTTCCCAACATCTTTCGTACAGTCATGTCCTGATCTATGCAATAAAGCGAGCCTTCCTCTTTCTTTCCATTCATACTCATGGTGCCCGCCCAGAATCTTCCCCTTGCGTCACACTTCCCATCATTAAACCGATTATCCGGCAAATGAGCTTCCGGGTCTGCAAGATGAACGATTTCCCCTGTTTCGAGATCGAGAAAATAAAACCCATACTGGGCAGCGAGAATAGCTCCACCCGACTTTCTTAGCGCAATTGCTCCTACTTGTTGTCTAATCGCAATGATTTGTTCCACTTGGGTTTCCAGATTCAAAATATGGATTTTCCCTGCGGGAATGTCTACCCAATACAACAACTTGCCATCGACATCCCAACAAGGGCCTTCCGCAAGATCAGACTGGTTGGGAATGAACTATTTTCAAATGGTGTGTCATACTGCCGCTACTCCGCAACGAAACGATTCGTCAGTGTTCCAAGCTTTTCAATTTCGATCGTTACGATATCCCCGTCCTTCAAATACACTTGCTTTTCCGTGGATACCCCAATACAACCCCTTCAGGTGTTCCTGTTAAAATAATATCGCCCGGCATTAACGTCATATGCTGGGAAATGTAGCTAACGATTTCGTCGCAATGGAAAATCATATCCGATGTGTTCGAGTGCTGCCTTACTTCTTCATTTACATACGTTTTAATTTCAAGATCGTTCGGATTGCTCACTTCATCCGCCGTCACGACATAAGGACCGATTGGCGCAAATTTATCGCAAGATTTACCCAACATCCATTGCTGTGTCCTGACCTGCAAATCGCGTGCTGACAGATCATTAGCATTGCAGTAGCCAAAGACGTGATCGAGCGCCTGTTCCTTGGTAATATATTTGGCTGTTTTACCAATGACGATAGCTAATTCCGCCTCATAGTCAACTTTTTCCGAAACCTTGGGTAATGAAATGTCGTCGCCATGACCTGCCAATGTGTTGTTGAATTTATTGAACAGAATCGGATATTGCGGGATCTGTGCACCCGTTTCCTCCGCATGTCTGCGATAATTAAGTCCCACGCAAATGATTTTATTCGGATGCGTAATGCAAGGACCTAAGACTAAAGTGGATTCGTCCAATAAGTAAGCTGTTTTGTCGTTATCTAAAGCAAGAACCATATCGATATACTCACGCAGTTCGTTTAACGCACCAGTCCCGCCTTCGATAACTTCGTGTAAGGTCGTAGGTATTGTTTTTCCAGTGGTAATAGTTGATAATGCCGCCGAGACGTCGACTACGCCTTGATCCATTTTCACACCTAAGCGGTAAGTCCCGTTTTGTATAAACGTTAATAATTTCATATTAAAAAAACTCCTATCTTAGGGTCTTTTGATGATTAACTCTCTCAATACGGATTCGATGATTTCAAGCGTTGTATCAATATCCTGATCTGTATGACTGTAACTGATATGATTGCGTTTAATATTCATTGGCATCTTAAAAATGCCCTTCTCGATTAGTTTCTTACGGTAAGCTACATATAGCTCTGCGTCATTTTTCTGCAAATCAGAGTAGTTTTTCGGTTCGCTTGTCATGAAATAAGTCGTCCACACCGAACCGAAGCCTGCCACATAAGCCTCGATGCCAAGCCGCTCGTGAATACCACGAATCCCAGAACGCATCTTCTCGCCTAATCGGAAAATGTGCTCGTGCACCGGTTCGTTCTCCATTAGTTCAAGTGTCGCTATAGAAGCGGCTGTGCCTACAGCATGACCATTGTAGGTTCCTGCAAACCAGACATCTCCGCCTGGATACGTATTGAAGCGCTGCATATACTCCCGCTTACCAGCAACAGCGGCGATTGGGTAGCCGTTCGCCATCGCTTTGCCCATCGTTGTCAAATCAGGTGTAACCCCTGCCACCTTCTGAAAACCGCCGATATCATGGCGGAAGCCGGTAATGACTTCGTCAAAGATCAGCAGCGCTCCATTTGCCGAGCAAAGCTCTCGAAGTCCTTCCAAGAATCCAGGCTGCGGCATCACACACCCGATATTATGAGGAATCGGCTCCACAATCAAGGACGCGATTTGCCCTTTATTCTCACGGAAGGTTCTTTCGACATCTTCCAGATCATTAAACGTACAGACCAAGGTATTGTCGATCGCTTCGTCCATCATGCCGGCTGACCCGGGATCGCGTTTGCCAATCATGTCCCAAGCGCTGAGCATATTGCGAGCGACATAATCGTGCCAGCCGTGATAGCAGCCTTGAAATTTGATCAGCTTGCTGCGTCCTGTAACCGCACGAGATAAACGGATCGCATGATAAGTAGCTTCCGATCCGGAATTGCAAAACAGCACCTGCTCTGACGAAGGGACATGCTTACAAATTTTACGAGCCAATTCCACTTCCAGATCCGTACAACCGACACCGTACAAATCGGTTCGCTGAATAGCTTCAATCACTTTTCCATTCACATAAGGATGACTATGTCCCAGAATAATCGGGCCAAATGCACCTTGATAATCAATGTACTTGTTACCTTCTGCGTCATAGATGTAAGCGCCTTCACCTTTGGTGAAAACCTTCATTGGATTCACGTTGCGAATGGATGTATGAACCCCGCCTGGCGAATAAAGTTTCGATTCTTCATAAATTTCTACATTTTTGGACATGCTTAATGCCTCCTCATAATCAGTATGATTTACTTTGCGATCTTGGTTAGGCCGAGTATCTCCGGCGTGTTGCGATGAATAATGTCCTCGATGATCTGTTCAGGAATATGCGGCATTTTAGTGCCTTCAACCAAGTGGTTAATATTCCGAAACAGGTCTATCGTTTGCTGGGTTGTGAAGAAAGGATAGTCGGAGCCGAATAAAATCTTGTGCGTGACCCCATACTCCATCGCAGAAACAAGTGCGTTATAAAATTGCCACGGTCGTGAACCTAGTGCCGATAAATCCATATACATATTGACGTTTTTACGAACGACGGCAATGCACTCATCCACCCAAGGGTGTCCCATGTGAGCAATGATCATTTTTAGGTTAGGAAAAGCACGGGAGATCGGGTCTAATGAGGCCGGCCTTGAGGCGTCGAGATACCCTTCGGGTACGAAGGACGTTCCTTGGTGCCACAAAATCGGCAATCCCAATTCGTCGGCTTTGGCATATAGATCAAAATGGCTCCGATCATCCGGGTAAAAATTTTGATAAATCGGTCCGAGCTTAAGTCCGCAAAGCCCATATTCCTTAATGGCTTCTTCTAGCAAACGAGCCGCATTAGGCCTGTTTGGATCGATGCTTGCAAAACCGTACAAGCGTCCAGGATGTTTGGCTACATACTCAGCTACAACATAGTTAGGTACATGAATGCCCGTCGCAGGAGCATCGAAAGCAAGAACAATGGCCCCATCAAAATTACGTATGTTTTCTTCATGCTGCTGAGGAGTGGCGATGATGTCCATATCTTCGCCCCAACTGCGCTTGACGGCCGCTAGGAAGGGCCCTTCGGTTTGTCCTGGAAGAAACAAATGGGTATGGCAATCGAATATCATAATTCTGTCCCGCCTTTCATTTATTTGCCGCCGAGATATCCCATCGCACGTGAAATTTGCCCGGCCGTTTCTTTTACTAAATTCCCAATTGTCAAAAACTTGATAGCCGGCAAATCTTTAACTAACGAGGTAATGCTGATGGATGCGATGATTTCCCCGCTGGAGTTTCGGATTGGAGCACCTATACAGCGGATGCCTTCCTCAAACTCCTGATCTTCAATAACGAAACCATGTTCACGAACGAAAAGCACATCGCCTCTTATTTTTTCGAGCATACGATCGATTTGCTGCGTAGAAAGAGTGGCATCTTGATTCAAAATATGAACAATTTCTTCCTCTGTCATGTCAGCGGCAATCGCCTTTCCAACACTCGACTGGAACAATGGTTGGGCTTGACCGATTGTCGTGGCGAAACGAACAAATCCTTTGCCCTCCACTTTATCTGCATAAACGGGTTTGTTCTCTACTGGCACTGCCAAATGAGCCGTAAATGGCGTTTCTTGAACTAAACTTTCCAAAAATGGACGAGCAATTCTTACTAAGTCCATCGCTTTAAAATAACTGATGCCCCAACGCAAAACACCGTGTCCGAGCCTGTATTTCCCATCCGGCGTTTTCTGGATAAGGTCGTTTTGTTCAAGTGTATTCATGATGACAAATGTCGTCGATTTCGGAAGCTTTAGTTGACTATGCAAATCGCTCGCTGAAAGCTCAGCCTCTGAGAGTGCATTCAGAATTAGAATGGTTTTCTCAATCGCTGGAACCGAATACTCTTTCGTTCCTTGGGCCATCATGTTTCCTCCATTAATTTAATCCAATATATTGAACATCGTCTATAAACAATATAGGGTTTCTGAGCCCTATTAGCAACTACTTTTTCATGAAAAATATGTCTTTAAATCATCTATAAATCACTCAAAAAAGCTGAATAGCAGTAATTATATAAAACAAAAAAAGAGCTTCGTGCTATTATTGATTCATGAGGTGAATACAATATGATGAATTTAGTTCAATATTTTGAACTTCGTTTGAAGAAATCGAGCGCGAAGCTGAATATCTCTCCCAGTCTTTTTACCGAAACAGGAAGAAGACCGTTCTCAACCCGGCAAATCTTGCCTTAGAGAGAACGATCTGTTTCACTACTTCTTTCGAAAGTTGTTTAAAGTTTGTTGGCTTCTTCCACACGAGACTCCTTACGAGTCTGCAGCGGAGGGTGTGACTCATCGTCGCCCATTAATTCCTTCGTTCCTTTTTTAAACTCCTTCAAGGTCTTGCCAAACGCACGACCTAATTCAGGCAGCTTGCTGGGGCCGAACAATACAAGTGCAGTTATAATTATTAACATAATTGTCGAAGCACTAAAATGCGGCACATCACTCACCCCTTTGGTTAAAAGCACCTAATCTTACAAGGAACTAACGGTTAAGCGCTCTTCGATATGTGAACACAGGACCTCTTCGGTTTCCAGGCCCGCCCAATACATCTTTAATTCCTGGTTTATTTCAGATAGTTCTCGCGCGCTAATTGCTAAGTCCGTGAAATATCGAAAGCCGGGAATCGTTTCGCGGAATAGCGAAAATCTAGAAGGAAGATAGCGTTTTTCTTCCCCTACCCACTCTGCAGCCGATTTTCTGGCTGGAAGACTGTACGTGTTCTGCCGAACGAAAAGTTGGACTTTGTAACTCGTCAAAAATTCAACCAACTTGACAGCAGCGTCCTTGACGTGCGACTGACGGTTAACAGCAAATCCCGTATTAAGGAGCATCGTCATCGGCGTGCCAAAATGCGGCACGGGCGCGACGTCAAAGGACAACCGCTCGCCAAGCAAATAATTTAAATAAAAGTAGCTGGTCATGATCATCGACGCTTTGCCTTTGGCCAGAAGCAGCTCCGATTCGCCAGTCGTAATCCCTTCCGATAAAGATGGAATACTATGCTTCATCTCCCCGCAGTAGCGAAGCGCATCCATCATTTGCGTACCGGCAAGCTTAAGCCGACCGTCTTCATGCCGCTCGAACTTCCCACCTGTTTGCAGGAGCAGAAGAGGCCAACGGTTCGATGAATACAAATCGCAGTGAAAGCCCAGCCGTTCATTCGGAATGGCAAGCCGTGACGAATATTCAATCAAATCCTTCCACTGCCAACTGCTATCTGGCTCGGGCAAATTAGCTGCTTGAAAGTGCTCCCGGTTATAACAGAGAATGAGCGGGGAAAAAATAAACGGCTGCACGAGCTGGCGGCCATCCACCTTAAATGCATCTGACAAGAACGAATATATCTCCGAATTGCGTTCCAGAGGCTCCAGCAATCCTTCATCTCCGTTTTCCACACATTCCTGAAAATTCTTAAAGTTCATCATGACCACATCGAGAATGCCGCTGGACAAGTAATCGCCAATATGATCGTATTTGTCGCTCGATGTAGGCACGGCTTGTACCCGAATATGCGGGTTTTCCTTTTGAAATAAGGACAGCAGCCTATGAATATCCGCCTCTCCTGTGACAGAGCTATGGAAGCCTAATTTTACAGTGACAAAAGCACCGTCAGGAGGACCGACAACCTTTGTGCCGACGCGCGGTATTTTCTCGATCAGACCCTCTGCGACAAGTACTTCGAGCCCTTTTCGCACAGATTGGTTGCTCAAGTTGAATTGCGCAGCGAATGTTTTCTCGGAAGGCAAATATTCACCAACCGACCGCTTTCCTGTCAAAATGTCTTCCCGCAGCGAGTTGACGAGTTCACTCAACCGCTCGCGGGACGATTTGCGAGTTGTCCGTTCTTCCATCTATAGACCTCTTTTCCATCCGATACACTGTCAGGAACAGGAATAAATGGACGCATCCTGTATCCGCATTGCTATTTCTCATTATAGCAATGTTCCACTATTGCATGTCAATGTACTCAGGATACACGACATAGCGATGTCGATACGTCGTGTACCCCGTAAAAAATCAAGAAATTGAAAAATTGCTTGTACTATGTTTTACCATTTCATTTTCTGCGGGCAGCGCTGCCCGATTGACTCCCTCTTCTAAACAATACGTCATGAAGAAGTATGTGCCGCTTCCGAATGCACCATCCGCCACTTCATATTTACCACCCACAAAATGGGAGCCGATCGCTTTCAATTTGTTCATTCCGCCTTGAATGTGGAAATGTCCCATGTTCGCGTCTGCAGCGATACTCTTGTAGTTCCCGAAATTCCATGTCATGACATTAGACGGATCAACGCTCTTCAAGAATGCCTTCTCCCCATTCATTCCGCTAAATACGGCGCCGCCGTCGATCGTGATCCACTGGTCAGGCTTATTCTTCGCATTATTGACGTCGCCAACCTTGTCCCAAGCGCCAGTGAATAAGAAGCAGCAGTCCACTAGTCCGCCGCCCTGCATGATAATTTCACGGGTGCCGACCTTAACCGTGCCCCCTACCTGAGGCAAACCCTTAAACCACGTATTGATAAGAGTCAGCTTATTGATGCTTCCGAGGGTGACGTCCTCAACGTTGTAAAACTCGCTGTTAAGGATCGTCAACTCCCCATTACTCGGCGTATAGCCGACCTGCGTCGTCCCCGAGCGGATCGGACGGGCGATTTCATATCCTTTTAACATGCCGAAGGAACAACTATCAATGATGTTTTTCCTTTTAGCGCGGGACGAGCCCTTCGATATCGTTACCATCTCTTGTGCTGTGCAGCCCCTCATTTGCAGGCCATCCATATTGACCCAGAACGAGCCGGAGTTCGCCATTTTCACACCGGGTTTCGTGTACGTCACGACGGCATGGCAATCTTCAAGCGTCAAGTCGGTCAACCGCTTGTGCGCGACGATCCGCGATGCAATATGCTTCTTGACCGTCACCCGCTTGGCGCTGTCACCCCAGGTCGTGCCGCTGTTCGCAAACGATAGCAGACCGGAGTTGCCGATGTACGTTAGATCATGCTCGAATTGGCCGTGCGTGACGAACGGGCCGTACTCATCGCCATCACCATGGCAGTTCTCGACCATGCAGTAGGCCGCGCAAGTAAAGTCATTCAAATGACGAGCGTTGCTCGTGTTGCAATCTCTAACATGTCCGTACAGCACGTTGATCTGCTGCGTCAAATAGCCAGTGCCGCCCCAATCACGTTCTTCCGGGTTCATCAATTGACAGCGTTCCGTCACGTAATGGGTGTTGTATCTGCGCATGACGACAGGCCAGAACACTTTGGTCGCTTTGATGCCCGATGCGTCGCATTCGACCGCGAATTCATACGCGACAGGGTTAGATCCGATTTGGTCCCAAGTTGGGAACGGTCTGAGGCTGGTGCCGTTAGGCGGCACCGGTATCCCGATAAAACTCATGTTCCGCACATGGCAGCGGAAGGCCGGGCTGATCTTTTTATAGGTAATCAGACGTCCTTTGTTAAGCTGCCAGCCAAGCTTATAATTCAAGCGGACGTGGGTGGCATCAAGAATCTCCGTCACTTTGATCAGGTAATCGAGCTCGCGCTGCGCCCCTCCGCTTGGATTGTTCTTAATCTGCGCATGCCACCAGCTGTCAACTTCGAAGATCGACGAATCGGCAACCTCAAAAATATCCGAATATTCAATTAAATCTTCGCTCAGCGTAACAGTTTGTGTCACACCGGTTGCAACCCCTTGGAAAAACAGGACGGCGCCGAACGGATTGTCGAGCGTGTTCAGCTCGATTCCCACGGTCGTTACTGTATGGCCGTGGAAATCAACCTCGATGTCGCTGCGATGGTACACATGGCGCTTCACGAAGTTCAGATCCGAGTGCGCTTCAACGCGGTGGACCGAAGGATCATTGATCAGTGCATCTAACGCGTCATCTGCATTCTTGCTCCCGTCGAAGATACCGAACCAACGGAAATCCCCCACGCCATTATGTACGACTTCAAAGCAACCTTCTCCTTTAGGAGGCTTTTGCCCCTTATTATCGTCATTTTGCTCGCGCCCCTTGCCGCCTTTAATTGGCCTGTGCACCGTGCCGCCGTTATCAACTTTGGTACTGCCCGCCACATACCGAACCAGCTTGCCGCCTCCATCGCCGTTATTGTTGTAGCCGCCTACGAACACATACAAGCCGTCTGTTAACTGGCCGGAAGGAAGGGACTTTAGTTCCTCCACGTTGTTGACCCGCAGCACTTGATTATCACCGTTGCTGTTCGATTGCGCGTTCTCAGCCGAGGCGAACCGGGAACTAAGGCGCTGCCAGCCAGCATAGCGCCGCCGAGCCCTAACGTTACCAACACTTTTCGTCTACTGATGGATTCGTTAGCCATACCGTTCGTCAGATTCTCCTCGTTGCTTACGTTTGTCGTCGCATTCGATTTTTCCTTTTTGTCATTTAGGAAGAACATCGTTCAACAGCTCCTTTTCGTAAGGGGGTTAGGTAAGCCCAGTACTTATTTGCTATTTGCGAAGCTCTGGCGGCAGCAGGAAGTCGAAATCGCATCCCTCGTCCGCTTGAAGAACACGCTCTAAGAACAGAAGTCCATACCCGCGATCGTACGCAGGGGCAGGGGCCTGCCACTCCGCTTTACGTTCGCGGAGCGTCTCTTCGTCTACGTGTAGTACCAGCTTGCGCAAGTCGATATCGAGCTCGATATCATCGCCGTTTCGCACGAGCCCAAGCGGTCCGCCGATGGCCGCTTCCGGAGCAACGTGTACAATCAAAGTGCCGTACGAAGTGCCGCTGATGCGGGCATCAGAAATCCGCACCATATCGCGTATGCCCCGCTTCAGCAGCTTTTGCGGAATCGGGATTTGCCCGATTTCCGGCATGGCCGGGGCGCCTTTCGGCCCGGCATTTTTCAGCACGAGCACGCTGTTCTCATCGACGTCCAAGTTCGGATCGTCAATTCGTGCGTTCAAATCGGCCGGCGATTCGAAGACGACGGCTCGGCCACGGTGCTTTTTGAGATGCGGCGAAACCGCTGTTTGCTTGATCAGCGCGCCGTTAGGGGCGAGGTTTCCGCGCAGCACCGCGATGCCGCCTTGCGGAGCAATCGGCTGCTCCAGCGGATAAATCAGCTCTCGGCCTCCGACCAGCACACCTCGCAAGTTTTCAGTAACACTTTGGCCGGTAACTGTCAAACAATCACCGTTCAGCAGCGGCTCAATCTCCTTCATGAGCGACGGTACTCCACCCGCTTCGAAAAACTCTTCCATCTGGTATTTCCCAGACGGACGGACGTTGAGAATAAATGGCGTCGTTGCGCTGATTTCGTCGAACCGTTCAAGCGGCAATCTGTAGCCGAGCCGTCCAGCGATGGCTACCAAATGGATGATCGCGTTGGTCGAGCCTGCGCACGCCATCGTAACACGAATCGCGTTGTCCAGTGATTCCGGCGTAATGATGTCACGTGGCCGGATATTGCGACGGACGAGTTCAACGATCTGCTTGCCTGTCAGCTCCGACATATGGCGGCGTCTGGAATCTGGCGCAGGAATCGCCGCACAGCCCGGAAGCGCCATACCAAGTGCTTCGGCGATAGCCGCCATGGTGCTGGCCGTGCCCATTACCATGCAGTGCCCGTCACTGCGGCAAATCGCATTTTCGGCAACGGTGAGCTGCTCATCGGAGATGTTGCCCGCTTTATGCTCAAGCGTGAACTGGTAACAATCTGTGCAGGCGCCAAGCGTCTGCCCGTTTAATTTGCCATTCAGCATCGGCCCGCCTGTAAGCACAATCGCAGGTATGTTGGCGCTGACAGCAGCCATCAGCTGCGCCGGCACCGTCTTGTCACAACCGCCGATCAGCACAACACCATCGATCTGATGGGCTTTTATCATTTCTTCCGTATCCATCGCCATCAGATTGCGCAGCAGCATCGTGGTCGGCTTCACATAAGGCTCGCCGATTGAAATGGTCGGGAACTCCATCGGCAAACCGCCTGCTTGCCAAACACCCCGTTTGACGTAATCGGTCAGCTCCCGGAAGTGGGAATGGCATTTGTTCAGCTCGCTGAACGTGTTGCATATGCCAATGACGGGCTTTTTCAAATCATCGTCCGTGTAACCCATCGATTTCGTGAACGAACGGTGGATAAAACCCCAAAGTCCTGTATCGTTAAAATATTTCTCGCTGCGAAGTTTGTCCTCTTCCGCCATGTTCGCAAGTCCTCCTTGAACGTTTTCTTGGGTGTGTCTTACAAATCATGTTTACAAATCGCACGCATTGGCGAGATGGCCGCCATCTACGACAATCGTCGTGCCCGTCATATAGGACGCTTCGTCGGATGCCAGAAACAGAAAAGCGTTTGCCACTTCCTCTATGGTTCCTAACCGACGCATCGGCGTACGCTCGGTCAGCACAAGCGCACCTTCTGATTTCTCCTTCAGCTCGCGGTCGAGCGGAGTGTCGATGAAGCCGGGCGCAACCGCATTGACGCGAATGCCATTTCCGGCCAGATCAACGGCCATCGACTGCGTAAGCAGGACAACGCCGCCTTTGGATGCGTTGTAATGAGCTAATACAGCACTTCCGGCCAGACCATTCTTCGAGGCCATATTGACGATCGAACCCTGAACCCTACTTGCGATCATCTGCTTGGCCACCCATTGACTCAATTGGAACGTTGCATTCAAGTTGATATTAATCACCTGCTGCCAACGCGATAACGGAATGTCAACAAATGGCTCTCGAGTGGCGATGCCGGCGTTGTTCACCAGAATGTCGATACCGCCCCAGCAGCCCCATGCCGTTTGTGCAGCCTTATCCACCTGCTCCGGGACACTCAAGTCACAGACGACGGTTGCGACCTGAGCCGTTTGCCCCCGTTCCAGCGCATGTCTCCGGATCGTGTCTGCGGATACTTCGAGCTGATCCGCCCGGTAGTCAAGCAGTACGACACTCGCCCCTTCCTGCACGAATTTATCGGCAATGCCGTGACCAATACCTCTGGCACTCCCCGTTATCAGTGCACGTTTTCCTTGCAAGCGCATGTTGAAAGCCTCCCTTTACTTGACAGTGAGGAAACATCTAAACATTCAGACTGGCGAACATGCGAAACAATCGCCAGCCAGTCTGTCTGTCTGTCTGATTTGAATAATCCGAGCAATGATTGCGTATTAGTTTTCCGATTTAAACTTAATCGTCTTACCTTTCGCCGTAGAAGTAAGCTCGGCATAGTTGTCAAAAATCGCTTTGCCGCCGAATTTCGTCATAACCTCTTGACGGTATTGCGGCCAAGCGGAAGCGTCCTTATCTTTATACAAAATTTGAACGTGCAGCTCGTTCATACGTTTGCGCATTGCGCCAATATCCATGCCTTCCTTGACGGTAAGTGCGGTGCCAACGGACGGAAGAATTTTGTACGAGTTGATTTTTTCTACGATTTTCTTATCCCGCTCCGTAATTTTCGGATCGATGACATTAAGCCCGAACACTTCCGGTTTACGTGGTGTAAACCAGCCGTATATTTCAAGAAAGTTGTTATTGTCAACAATATCTTTCTTATAAGCCTCTTGATTAACTTCGATATTTTTGCCGCTGCGTTTGTAATGAACGCCTTCTTTACCGTATCGTGTCAGCAAAAAGCCTTCTTCGCCAGCGAACCAGTCGAGAATTTCGATCGAACGCTGCACTTTCGCATCGGACGACTTAGAGCTGATTAGGAACGGATTGTTCGGAATCGTTTCTACCCATGTACCGGTCTTCTCCCACGGATGGAACGGCTCCCAGTCTGCCGTCGTTTGCCCCGCCGCCTTCGATTTCATTTGTAGACCAGCCGGGTTGTTGTCGAATGCAAGGTCTCTGCCTTGACCGATCACAATACCCGCTTTGCCTTGTGCTGCTTTATCAAAGTGTTGGCCGTACTTGTTCAGGAACCAGTCCGGATCGACCACTTTCAGATCCAGTAGACTCTTGATATCGGTAAGCACTTTTTGCATGCGGATGTCGGTACGGACGTCGATGAACTGATCGCCTTCTACGTACGTGTCACCAACCAAGCCGTTATTTAGGAATTCCGGGAAGTCCATCGAAACGCTTGCGCCTCCGCCTGCCGCTGTGAAGCCGTATGTGTCGTTCTTGCCATTGCCGTCCGGATCGTTGAACGTGAAGGCTTTCATGACGCCAACAAGCTCATCGTAGTTAGTTGGCATTTTCAAATTAAGCTTGTCCAGCCAGTCTTTCCGAATATAGAACGTTCGGTAGTAGCTCGTTTCGTACGGAACGGGTGCACGCTTGAACGCGCCCTGTACCTGATACGATTTCAAATTAGCTTCGGTCACCCAGTTTTTGAAGTAGTTCGGCATTTTCGCCGGTGTGATAATCCCGGTCAAGTCGCGTGCAACACCGTCCCTGATATAGTTGTTAGAAGGTATGCCTTCTGCATAAAAAACATCTGGAATGTCGCCGGATGCGATCATTGTATTCAACTTGTTGGTGTAGTCTTGACCAAGCGGCATGTAAGTCATTTTCAGAGAGACATTGAACTTCTCTTCGATCGCCGTCTTCACAAAATCTTTATCGGCCGAAGGAAGCTGGGAACTAGCATCCGCGATGACCATCCATTTCAAATCCAGCTTTTCCTTCTTGGCTTCTGTGCCGGCCGCCGTTTTCGAGGTGCTCGCTGGGGACGGAGATGCCCCTTCTTTCGCATTGGAACATGCAGCAAGCACGAGCGAAGACGCCAACAATACGGTAGTTACTTTTGAGAACGTTTTCAATTAAAAGACCTCCCTATTCGTTTTCGAAGAATGAGAATGAAAATGAAACCACCATCGCGTACATTTGCTTATGTCAGTAAATTGAATTGAATCGTTTAATCGCATACCGCCGCAGATCCTTCTCCCAGATGTCACCTCCCCATTCAAAATAAGCGATCCATATGACCTTGCGGCAAGCCGCTGCCAGACTACCCTTTGACAGCGCCTAGCAGCATGCCCTTGACGAAATATTTTTGCAGAAACGGATACACGATAAGAACAGGTACGATCGCCACCACGACAGTCGCCATCTTGATGGTTTCCGGCGGCATCGTATTCAGTGTAGATTGCGAAACCGCGAACTCCTGGCTGATGGCCGGCGAAACAATCATGTTGCGCAGCACCACCTGCAGCGGATACAGACTGCGATCATTCAAATACATGACCCCACCGAAGTACGCATTCCAGTGATTAACGCCGTAAAATAGTCCAAGCGTCGCCATAATCGGCAGCGAGAGCGGGAGCACGATCCGGAGTAATGTACCGATGTCACTGCAGCCGTCCACCTTCGCCGCCTCCTCGATTTCATACGGAAGGCCTTCAAAGAAAGTTTTCATGATCAAAATATTAAACGACGATACGAGACCCGGAATGATAAGCGCCCAGAGCGTATCCATCAAGCCGGTCGCTTTGACAGTCAAGTAGATAGGGATGATGCCGCCCGAAAACAGCATGGTGAATACGATGCCCATCAGGACGATGTTGCGCCCAGGCAAAAATTTCTTCGATAACGGATAAGCCAGCATCGTCGTAATCGCAAGGTTGCACGCCGTGCCGACGACCGTGATGAATATCGTCACTTGAAGCGCTTTGGGAACCGTATTGCTGGAAAATATGGTTTTGAATGCATCGAACGTGACCGCATGCGGTAGAATAACAAACCCGCCGTTCTTGAGCACTTCCGTATAAGGCGTGATCGACATGACGAAAACAAAGTAGATCGGAAACAGCGTTGCCAAACAGAAAAGTGCGAGCACTGTGTAAAGAACGGCATCTACGATGCGGTCTGAATTGGTTTTCTTAAGTATGAATGGCATAACGATGCCTCCTTTACCAGATGCCGGACCCGCCGACTTTTTTGGCCAATTTGTTCGCCCCAATAACGAGTACCAGACCGATCACTGATTTGAACACGCCCATGGCTGCTGGAACACTGAATTCCATTTGTTCGATACCCCGACGGAAAATCCAGGTGTCTAAAATATCACCAACATCGTAAACACGAGCGTTCAGGAAAATGTATACCTGCTCGAAGCCAGCATCCATAATGTGCCCGATCCGCAGGATCAGCAGCAAAATGAACACTTCGCGAATACCCGGCAATGTAATATGCCACAGCTGCCGCCAACGACCAGCGCCATCAACAACGGCTGCTTCATATAATTCGTGGTTAATGGAAGCCAGTGCCGCCAAATAGATGATTGCGCCGAAGCCCGTACTTTTCCAAATATCCGACGTAACTAGCAGCGAACGAAAATATTCCGAGTTGGTAAGCACATCAAGCTCACCCCAACCCATATCGCGAAAAAACGTCGTGACAAGCCCCGCACCGGGCGCGAAGAAAGAAAATACAAGACCATAAACAATGATCCACGACAAGAAGTGAGGCCCGTAGGTGATCGTTTGCACGACCCTTTTAAACCAAGGAACCCGAATCTCATTAAGAATAAGTGCCAGCATAACGTCTGGAAGCATGTTGAACAAAATGCGGTACACACTGATCAGAATCGTATTGCGCATCAGGGACGGAAATTCCGGCGACGAGAAAATCATCCGAAAGTTGTCGAATCCAACCCACTCACTACCCCATAACCCCTTCATCAGGTTGTACTTCTTAAACGCGATTACAAGTCCAAACATAGGCACATAGTGATAAATGATGTAATAAACGATTCCTGGGACCATAAGTAAATACAGCCATTTGTAGCGGAGAAACGTTTTCCAAACTTGAGTGGTCATCCGCTTTTTTACAGGTTGGTCACCGGAAATCATATTAACGTTTGTTCGCATACCCCATCCCCCCTTCATAATTTGTCAAAGGCAACTTGAACGGGATCGAGTTTGGCGTATCGGACGACAATGCCCATTGAATTCTGCGGCTTTTCTAAGCAGCTTTGATACATGGAGGGCAAATCGTCGAGTGCACATTCATGGGTGATGAGCGATTGCATGTCAATTCGCTTCTCCGCCATTAATCGCAGGAACTCCCCCATATTTCTACCCTCCGTCCAACGAACGTAGCCTATCGGGTAGTCGACCCCTCGCTGCTCATAAGTATCTTCATAGCGTCCAGGGCCGCCTGCACGTGAGATATGTACGCTCGCCTCTTTCATAAAAAGCAGATCCCGATCGAATTCCGTCCCTGTGTCTCCGACAATGACTACGCGACCACGGTCGCGAAGCCAACCAATCGCATCATCCATCATACTGTACTTCCGGTTGCTCGCACAGAGCATGACGGCATCCGCTCCTATAATCGAAGGATCAGATTCAACAACCCTCTGAAGCTCCTCTTGTGAACGGCAGGCTATCGCTCCGATTGCTTCGAGTGTTCGGCAGCGCTCCTCCATCAATTCTAAACCAATCACCCTGTAGGATGCAGCATGTGCAATACGAGCGATCACCTGCCCTAGTATGCCAAGCCCCGCTATGATAATCGTTTCCCCGAAGCTCAGACCAGCTTGACGCAGGGCATGAATGGCAATCGCGCCAATACCGACAAATGCGGCCTCTTGCAATGTAACGCTTTCAGGTATCGGCGCTACCAAATACTTCGGCACGAGCAGAAACTCTCGGTGGGCAGGCACTCCATAACACGCGACTCGTTGCCCAGGAACGACGTGAGTCACACCTTCCCCAACCTCTATAACAATGCCACTAGCACTGTAGCCCAAATTTGCATCCTCATTATTTTGTATCATCATCAGCTCGGTACCTACGCTCACGACGGAATAATCCGTTTTCACTTTGACAAATTGAGGTATCATTTCCGGGTTCGGAAGTTCCAATAATTGCGCTGACCCGTTTATCCCCTTCACTGCTCTCATAACTCCAACCTCTTTCTGGTTTACATCTGATTTAATATGTGCACTAGTTTTGATCAAGTAATGCTTTGTGATTTGTTTCTGATTTAATTTTATTATAAGTAACCGCAATGTTTATTGTCAATCACTTTTTTTGGCTGAAATCGCTTTCAATGTTAGGTTATATAACGCGAAAAATAACTTCAAATAAATATGTTACGTAAATTGACACGCTATTCACAAAGCGAAAAAGCCTGTCTATTGAAAGACAGACTTCAAGCATTGTTATAACGGCTATTTGGAAATAATCATGTTTCCTGCCACGTGTTTCAATACATCACTTTCCTCTGGGAGCGAGGATCGGTCAACACCTTCTTCGACGCAAGCCATCATCAGCAAATAGGAATCGCTGCCAAACGATCCATCCGCAACTTCATACTTGCCGCCCGAGAAGCGCGAGCCCACCGCTCGCAATTTATTGCTGCCACCTTGGATGCTAAAATGTGCCATGTCTTCATCTGATGCCGAACTCTTGCAATCGCCGAAGATCCACGTCACGGTTCCACTCGTATTGTCGCTCTTTAAAAATGCCTTCTCCGCATTCGTTCCGCTGAACAACACTCCGCCATCTACCGTAATAGACTGGTCGTTCGTTCCCGTCACATCCGGATCAAAGACGCCCACCAGTTTGATGCCGCAATTGTCGAAACCGCCGCCTTGAATGATGACCTCGGCACACCCGACTTGAATCGCACCTGCTTCTGGAGTAGCTCCTTTAAACCAGGTGTTAATCAGCACCAGACGTTTAATACTGCCGATCGTATTATGATCTACGTTGTGAAAATGGCAATTTTGCATGACGAAATCCGCTATGACTGGGCGAAAGCCTGCATGGGCGGTCCCGGGAAGCCGAGCGATTTCAACATCCTTTGTCATTCCAAAAGAGCAACCGTCAGCAAGATTGCCTCGCTTCGAGCGGAACGAACTCTGCGAGAGAGTAAGCATGGTATCAGCCGTGCATCCTCTCATTTGCAGGCCATCCACGTTGGCCCAAATCGTGCCGGAATCGACCAGCCCTTCTTTCCAGACTGCATGAACATCCTCCAGCGTCAAATCGGTAATTCGCTTATGCGCAACCACTCGCGAAGCGACGTGCTTTTTGACCGTGATCCGTTTAGCGCTATCTCCCCACGTTGTGCCGCTGTTGGCAAACGATAGCAAACCCGAATTGCCGATATACGTGAGATCATGCTCGTATTGGCCGTGTGTAACGAACGAACCGTGTTCGTCGCCATCACCGTGGCAGTTCTCAACCATGCAGTAAGCGGCACATGTGAAATCGTTCAAATGACGCGCGTTACTTGTATGGCAATCGCGGACATGTCCGTACAGCACGTTCAGCTGCTGGGTCAAGTAGCCGGTGCCGCCCCAAATCACTTCCTCGGGGTTGGTTAGCCTACAGCGGTCCGTGACATAATGCGTGCAGTATCGCCGCTCGATGACAGGCCAGAATACTTTCGTCGCATTGACTTCGACGACATTGCACGCTACAGCGAATTCGTAGGCGATGGGATGTGACCCTATTTGGTCCCAGGTATCAAATGGTTTTTCGCTTGTAGATCCATTATTCGGCACCGAGACGCCGATAAAATTCATGTTCCGTACATGGCTACGGAAGACAGGATTCATCTTCTTGAAAGTGATCTCCCGACCCGCAGCAAGCGTCCAGCCGAGCTTGTAATTAACCCGGACATGGCTATAGTCCATTATTTCAGTGATCTGCAGCATATAATCCAGCTCGCGCTGGGCATTGCCTTCCGGGTTATTCTTAACCCTGACTAGCCACCAGTCGTCCACCTCAAAAAATGCCGAATCGAACACTTCCAGCACATCCGTTTGCTCCGGAAGCGCTGCAGAAAGCGTAAGAGTCTGCA
Source organism: Paenibacillus sp. WG02 (assembly GCF_055396115.1). Taxonomy (NCBI): domain Bacteria; kingdom Bacillati; phylum Bacillota; class Bacilli; order Caryophanales; family Paenibacillaceae; genus Paenibacillus; species Paenibacillus sp. WG02. Next base: position 7,052,250 of record NZ_AP036016.1, read on the forward strand.
CTTCGCCGGACGCCTTCCCTTGGAAGAAAATAACAGCTCCGAATGGATTGCTTTTCGTATTTAACTCGATGCCCTCCGTGGTGACGGTATGTCCGAAGAAGTTGATCTCGATGTCGCTGCGGTCATAAGTATGCCGTCTTGCAAAGTTAAGGTCCGTATGCGCCTCGATCAGGTGAATCGAAGAATCGTTCACCATCGCATCCATCGCGTCGTCCGCATTCTTCGTCGCATCCTGAATACCGAACCATCGGAAATCACCTACCCCGTTATGAACAGTTTCCCATCGACCGCTGCTTCCGATAAGAGGATCATGAATCGTCCCGCCGTTGTCAGCTTTGGTGCTGCAAGCCATCCAGCGAACAAGCTTGCCGCCGCCGTCACCCTTTTGATAATAACCATCTATATACACAAGCTGACCATCTTCAATAGGATTCGGTGTATACTCCAGCAGCTCTTCCAGGTTGGATAGTTGGATCATATCATGGCCTCCGTTAAACAAAATTCAACCCTCCCGCATGTGGAAACGGAACGGGAAACAGCTTGACTAACAGGTCTTGCAGCGGCTCGGGAACATTAATCTCAGCTTCCGGATCGAATAATAAAGCAACGAGCTCCTCCCCGTTCAAGATAGCCGCTTCCTCACCGTCCATTAAGAGAGTGGCCCTGCCATCCGACGATCGGCGAAGGCTTAATCTGTAAGCGGCCGCTGAAGATTTCTCTTTCAAATACGGAAATAGTTCACTATATAACCGCTCCGGATTAACGATATGAACAGTTCCATGGTTCCTCATCTTCTTGTTCGGGAACTCCGCTAGTACACGCAATAGCTCAGTTTCGTACCACACAACCGGAACTTCGAGGAAGTCCAGCTTCTGTTCACGTAAAACATGATGGAAAACAGCAGCCAATGCTTCTGCGCCGCCGCCCCATTCTACAACAAAGGAGGCTTCTTCTTTCCCATCTCCTCCCTGCATAGGTACGGCAATGACGGCATAGGCAGCGATACTATCCGATTCGAATGCTGCAAACACAGCATGCTGCAAATGACAACAGCTTGCGATGGCTTCACTATCGATCAAGACTGGAAGTTCTGTCACCCCTTGCTCATATCTGACTGTACGTTTGGAAGCAGCATCATGAAGTCGGAACCAATCCTCAGAACGAATACGTCGAATAGCGAAGTCGGGATTGGCAGTAGCAGTGAACGACCGAAGTTTCTCCTGATTAGCGGATAAAACGAAGCGTGTAACTCTGCCAAAATGATGGCAGCCACTGCGCATATAAAGCGGGCCGTCCCCCGAAACCAGCAGCACACTTGATCCGATACGGTCGGCGTGCACTAACACCTCTTGCAGCATAGTAGAAGCGATTTTCATTCCCCGATAGTCAGGGTGCGTACATACGGAACCAAGTGATAGCACGCTCAGCTTAGCGGCTGCGATACGGATGACGGAGGGAACTAATCCCATGAAAGCGACAAGCTTCTCCCCTTCAAATGCGCCGAATGACTGATTGAGGCGTGCGTCGAACACAGTTGGAAACGCTGTCAACATGGAAACCTGCTTGGAATCGCGAAATGTTTCATCGGAGAGAAGAACAGCCTGCTCCATTTCGTTTTTACTCATTGTACGAATCTCGATCATGGGATGTCCTCCTTGCGATCTCATAGCACTCTTTCACTCTGGTTATATTCTGATTCATTTTCTTATTAATACACCCAAAAACTCATACTTTCTAGTTTGTTTCAGGTTTGTTTTATATAAATATTCAAACAATTCCTAGTCGTTGTCAACCTTTTTTTGTATCGATGGACTTACTTGATTTGGCTGTCCGCACTCATTTTGCGAAGATATTGTTTAGGTGTACACCCTTTGAATCGTTTGAACAACTCGTAAAAATGGGCCATATTCTCGATCCCAACAGATTCGGCTATTTCACCCACACTTCGGGTTTCGGTAACGAGCATCCGCTCCGCTTTGGAAATACGTTTTTGATTGACGTAATCCGTAAACGAGGATCCCATCTTTTTTTTGAAATATTTCGAGAAGTAGGAGTAACTCATGCCGGCAATATGGCTTGCCGCTCCCATGTCTATTTTCTCAGTCAAATGTTCGTCCACAAAAGCTACTAGCGATCGAATAATATCAGCATCCGCGTCAACATTGACATGCGTCATTAATAATTCCCGGTTGTCATGGCGAAGCAACAGCAAGAGCAGATGTTTGATATGCATGCTGACTGCGATTTCATAGCCTTTATTTTTCCCCATAACCTCATTATGTGTATCTGTGATGATCATGCCAATTTCCTTCTTCACCTTTTCATTTTCCCGGAAAATGTAATTTAGCTCTTCTAAAGGATGAAATATTTCCAAAAAATGCCGGTAATACATCATCATAGCCGGATCAAAATAAGGCTGCAGGTCGATGTGCAGCACGATATAGACGAGATCCTTATCGCCGATCTTTCGTCCTCTATGCAATTGGGAAGAACCGATAACCATCACATCCCCGGCATTAAGCGAGTAGACGTGATTAGGCGTCTGAATTTCGTGCGTCCCTTCTTCAACCAAAATGAACTCAACCTCTTTATGATAATGCCAGGGATTCACGTCTTTCTGTTCTTTACCTGACTGCGTAAATCGCCACACCTTCATACATAACGATGGATTCTGGTAGGGAATCGGCTCTTTAAAAATTTCCATAGATTTCAATCACCGCACTTTCAATCAGCACTAATATGGATATAAAAAGAATAAATGTCCGCATATACGGTATCCAGCAATACGTATATCATATAACTTAGTTAAACATATTTATACAATAAAGTAAGGAGTGAATTTTGCATGAAAGTAGCCATACTCGGTTGCGGGGGAATGGGAAATGTACATGCCTACTGTTACGCGAACATGCCGGATGTGAAGCTGGTTGGCGTCTGCGATACGGATTTTGAGCTAGCGCAAGAGCTATCCCAGAAAACGGGGGCACCCGCTTTTACTTCCTTTGAAGCCATGCTGAGCGAGACAGATTTCGAGGTCGTCAGTGTGACATTGCCAAGCTTCTTACATAAAGAATATACGTTGAAAGCGGCAGAAGCCGGAAAACATGTCATTTGTGAAAAACCGCTCGCGCTGAATTTAGAGGATGCAGAAGCGATGATCCGCAGCTGCGAACAAAATGGCGTTCGTCTTTTTGTCGGACACGTTGTTCGTTTTTTCCCTGAATATGCGCAAATGAAGCAAGCCATCGATGAAGGGAAGTTAGGGCGAGTCGGCGTAGCTCATGCCAAACGGATAGGGTCACATCCCGGGAATCTCAGACCTTGGTTCTACGATGCGGATAAAAGCGGCGGCGTCATTGCCGATCTCATGATACACGATATCGACTTTTTTCGCTCAGCCATCGGTGAAGTGAAGTCGGTATATGGCTTGAATCAACGCGTAAATGATATCGACTACGCTCTGGTTACTCTTCTTTTTGAAAACGGGGCAGTGGCCAATCTGGAAGCATTTTGGGGATATCATGGACCTTTCCAAACCGCTGCGGAAATTGCGGGCAGCAAAGGCATCATACGCAGCGACAGCCAAAAAAGCAGTTCTCTGCAAATCTGCAAGGCCCCTTCCGATTCAGAAGACAGACGGTTCGCCGAAGTTCCGCAAAGTCCGGGATTTAACAGCCCATATGAATTGGAATTATCTCATTTCATTCAATGCATTCGAGAAGGAAGCGAACCCATTGTAACGGCTAACGATGCTTATAAAGCGTTAGAAATTACCATGGCTGCGCTGGAATCGGTTCGGACAGGAAAGTCTGTTCAGCTGCAGACGAGCTCAAAACTCGGGGAGGAGACAGCATGAAGAATTTAAAAGTAGGTATGATCAGTTTTGCACACGGCCATGCATACTCTTATTTGAATTCACTCAGGGCCATGTCGAATGTTGAAATCGTTGGGATCGCAGACGAAATCAAAGGCCGAGTTGAGGAAGTAACAACCAATTATGGCTTGCCATATTATGAAAATTATCAGGATTTGCTCGCTAGAGATTTTGACGCAGTCGTCATTTGCTCGGAAAATGCCCGTCATGCAGAGATCACGATAGCTGCAGCGAAATCCGGCAAGCACGTGCTGTGCGAAAAGCCGCTTGGCATTTCCGTCTCCGAGATGGAAGCTATGATTTCCGCCTGTAAAGAAAACGGCGTTCAGCTTATGACTGCTTTTCCGTGCCGGTATTTGGCTTCGGTTATTAAAGCGAAGGAAGCGGTCGAGCATGGCGAGATCGGTGATATCATAGCCATTAAGGGAACCAATCGCGGCTCGCTTCCTTCTGGTTGGTTCCTCCAATCGGAGCTGTCCGGCGGCGGAGCTTTGTTGGATCATACCGTTCATGTCATGGACTTGATGAATTGGATTACCCAATCCGAGGTGAAAGAAGTTTACGCATATTCAGCTACTTTATTTAACGAAAACCTAGATATCGATGATACAGGTATGATCCATGTCAAGTTCGAGAGTGGTGTGTTTGGCGTCTTAGACACAAGCTGGTCGCGGAACTCGGCATTCCCTACCTGGGGAGATGTGACGATGACGATCATCGGTACGAAAGGCACCCTTTCGCTGGATGGTTTTGCTCAAAAAAATGAGCTATATAGTTTGGAAAATGGGAAGGGCGTATGGAATTTCTGGGGAGACTCCATGGACGATTACTTAGTGAAGGACTTTGTTCATGCCTTGCTCAATGGCGAACAGGTACCGATCACTGGAGAAGATGGATTACGTTCAACTGTTGTCGCCTTAGCGGGTTACAAATCCGTGGAACTTGGGCAGCCCGTTTTGTTATAAGGCTTTCCCTTACTCTCGACTTGACTGGGAACGTTGATGCTCTATTTTGCTCAAAAGTGGCAATAAACAAGCGTTGCGGAACGTCGATCCGCTATATTCCCCTTAAGAGCCGAATTTCAGCCTGAAACGGATAAATAACGCACCCACGTTCCCTTAACGCTCAAAAAGGCAGTTATTTTGGCGAACAGCGCATCGTCGTTCCCTTTGCATTTACAAACAAAGGCCTTTCTTGATGACTTCGCCAATCAGGAAAGGCAAAAAACACCGTTCCCACATACGCAAGAATGCGTACATGAAAAGGTGTTTTCAATTACTCTGGCGATCATTTTTTCGTCTTTTTCGTTCTCTCATCCAAAGCATTCAATTGATCCACATGATAGTGCATATCCTGTAAAATTTCACTTACTTCACTATTTATCGTCGTTTCCACTTCACCAATTTTACTCAGATCAATTTGCGCTTGGTGCTGGCTATCCTTGATATGGTTCAGTTCGGCACCTAGCTGCAGCGTGTCATTGGCGATTACTTTCACGCCATCCGATATGGTAAGGATTTGAGCTGTGTTTACGGAAATTCGTTCTCTAACCGTATTCATCGTATCTTCAAACGTAGAGAAAGACGAGAAGCTTTCATTGATTTTCTCATCAATCGCTTGCAGTTGCGCTGTGATGTTGCCTGCCGACTCCTCCGTTCCATGAGCCAGTTTGCTCACTTCCTGGGCTACTACAGCGAAGCCTTTGCCATGCTCGCCAGCACGCGCAGCTTCAATGGATGCATTGAGCGCTAGGATTTTGGTTTGTCGGGAAATTTTGGAGATGACCTCACTCATCTCATTAACGACAAGAGTCATACTAATTAACTCATCCATCAAACCGCGTGTCGTTTGAATGTTATGACTTAGTTGTTGATTCAATTGCTGAATATCCGTGAATTCATCCGATGTTGTGTTCAACTGATGACTATATTGGTTTAATTCCTCAGACTTTTTCTCATATACGCTCACAAACTCCTCTAACTGCTCATAGTTGCCTAGAGAAGCTTTCTTAAGTCCCTCAATATTATGTAAATTGTTTTCTATACTCTTCGTCACATAGGCAGCAGAAGTATTCACGTGTTGAAGGGTGGATTTCATATTCGCTAAGAAAACCGGAAGCTCCTCTTGAATCGAGCTATCCTGATCAGAAACAATAGAAAGGGTATCTATCACTTCTAAAATCTCCTTCGCAGACGGTCTGTCCGCTTGGTTCTCACCAATATAGGAATAGCGAATCGTTTGATGTTCATCAATAATATACGTGCTTGGAATCGCAATTCGGAATGAGTCCCATTTTATTGGCGTGAAAACCTCATAAGACTTTATAATTTCTCTCGTTTCGTCCGAAAGAATGGGGAATTTGATGCCATTCGCATTTACATAATCTTTGATGTTGGCTAGCTTTTGTCCAGCGATAGCAATGAGATTTACGCCCTTTTCCAAAAATCGTTCATAATACTCATTTAACTCCGGCATCTGTTTCTGGCAATTGTGGCACCATGTTCCACGCAAGAAAATAATCACTAACGGCTTGCCCTTGAAATCTTCCAGTCCCTTAATGCCTTGTGTAGAATCTAGTCGAAATGGTGCTGCCTTTTTCCCAATAGATAACCCTTTTTTAGCCATGCTGCCACCCCAATTTAACATGATATTCGTAAATAGCTTCCTTCAGTCTAGCTGAAAACCAGCGGGAATGCTACCATATTTCGGATAAAAAAATGATATTTTCGACAAAAAATGACCCGCTAATAGGCCAACAGCCTCAGCAGGTCATTTCGTCGTTCTATCAGTAGAGCTCTATCTCGGCAAAAGCCATCCGATACCGATTCGCATCACTTGGATTAGGCCGCAGATTCGTGCCTTCCACTTTCACGTAGCGTGCGTTTACGGCTGGGAAACTGAAACTTTGTACGACATTGCCGGGCTGCGCATATCCCGTTCGTGTCACAACCGTCGTCGACCAATCTACATTGTCCAAAGAGGTCTTGATTGTGAAATCGATCGGGAAATTCTGGCCCACATTCCCTGAATCGTTGCGCGGGTAAAGGTCAATCTTGGAGAAAGTTTGGTTTGATCCCAAATCTAGCGTTACGGACTCCGTATGGTTGGCGGTCAGGCTGCTGTTGCTAGTCCATCCCATTGACCCGCTAACCGAGCTTCGCTGTCCGTCATTCAATTTGGTGTAAGACCAATCACTATTTTCCACCGAACTGGTCCCTGTTGCGGGGATACCATATGCGAAATTTACCGCATAAATCTCTACCTCAGCAAACGCCATGCGGTATCGATTCGCATCAGACGGATTAGGTCGCAAATTCGTGCCTTCGACTTTCACATAACGTGCGGATGCGGCTAGAAAGCTAAAATTCTGCACGGCATTGCCAGGCTGTGGATATCCCGTCAGGGTCGCAGCAGTCGTCCAATTTACGTTGTCCGTAGAGGTCTTGATTGTAAAATCAATGGGGAAGTTCTGTCCGACATTCCCTGAGTCATTGCGTGGGTAAAGGTCTACTCTATTCACCGTTTTGCTTGATCCCATATCCAGCGTAATCGACTCCGTATGGTTGACCGTCAAGCTGTTGTTGCTAGTCCAGCCAGATGAGCCCGTAACGGAGCTTCGCTGTCCGTCATTCGCTTTGGAAGTAGACCAGTTGCTATTCTCTAATGAACTGCTTCCTGTTACGACAGCCCCGGTCGCCAGGTTGTTCATGACTCCATACACTTCAAACTCCCAGAGAGAATACCCATAAATCGAACCTCTTTGCGTCCCATTCATCCTGACATATCTGGCATTTGTAGGAGTAAAGCTGATATCGTCTATTCCGCCATCACCTGTTGTGGTGGTATACACATTGCTCCAATTTGTCAAATCGTTGGATACCTGAATCTGATAACTTTTCCCGTAGGCCGTTTCCCAATTCAATCGGACTCCATTGATCGATATACTTGTACCCAGATCTACATAGATCCACTCCGAATCCGTATAATTTGAACCCCATCTTGTGCTAAGATTACCGTCGACTGCATAGCTTGAAGGGCCTGTTGCTGAAGAGGCGGTTGTCGCTTTATTCAGTGCCAGATTCGTCCGTTGAGCAGGCTCCGGAATTTGTGTGGGCAAGATGGTAACTCCACTGTAAAAGCTTGTATCGGTGAAATTCATTTGATACAGGTTTTGTGCTGGTGTACTGCTGCCAGGCATTATAATATTATCGAAAGTAATATTGCTAATCATTTTTGTACTGCTGTAGCCTTTAAGTCTACCCGGAGTCGTACCTTTGTCTCGCACATTAATGTTCTTTACATTTAAATTATCGATTGTACCGCCGCCAAAGCTGTCACCATTTCGAATCGCGAAGGAAGCCCATGTACGAATATGATTGGTATCGTACGTATAGCTCAATTTCTCGATATCAATATTATCGAAGGTTACATGGGTCAGAGCTCCTATGCCATATTTGTGGTCGACGCCGATTCCGATAGCCGCATCGTAGACCACACTGTTCTTGAAGGTGACTCCGTCTTGATTCTGTCTCATCCCCTGACCGATTTTATAACCGTAACAAACCGTCCAGGATATCAGATCATCAAACACTACGTTACTAACGGCTTCAGGGCTTCCCGGCCAATTAAGGCTAATATCAACAGTTTGGTCCCAAGTTTTCGTCGTGTAAGGATCATCTAAGCCGATTCCAATCCCATGCTGGACAAGGACATTTTGTGATTCATTGACATCGATCCCATCATTTTCGCCTATATTCAGACGGTTTAAGATCTTCAAATTCTTGAACGTTAGATCATTGGATCTAGCCGGTGTAACCGCCCATGACCCAGAATCTCTAATTAGAGGACCATCGAAGGTAAAGTTGGTAGCGGCCATTGGAACGATGATATTGCTAGCGAAATTGTTCGTCGTTGTTGCATACATCCCGTTTCCGTCGATGGTTCCTCGGCCATAAATTTTCACATTATCGGCGCCAGTCGGTGTGTACAACCACCAAGTGATGTCTCTATTTTGTGAGTCTTTATGCCAATTGACGGTATAATCACTGGGGACACCGGTAAAGAGGAGCACCGCGCCACCTTCCAGATAAAGCGCCACATCGCTTTTCAGCTGTAAATTACCCGCTTTATAAATCCCCGCAGGGATGAACACGATCCCCTGACCGCCGGCGTAGGCAACCGCATCATTAATGGCGTTCTGGATAGCCGTAGTTGCCATAGTAGTACCCGTGCTATCGGCGTTATAAGGAGCATTTTTGACATTATAGATGCCTGTGCCGAAGAAGCCGGCTTGTTCGTTTCAGCTGGGTCGGCTGCGATAACTAAAGCGCGTTGGTCATTGATTTTCACAATCAAATACTCATCGCCGCTTACCGTAAATGTCAGCTTGTTCCCGCTTGTAGTCCCCGTCAAATTCAGCTTCTTAGGACTGATCGAAAACGAGGAAATGCTGGTTTGACCCAGCGCCGTTACCTCAATTGTCGCTGCTCCCGACATGGAAAAGTGGGCGTAATCATAATCACCGTTGTACCCAACGACAGGTATCGTCGTGGCGTCTACCTTGAGCGAGTAGACCGTGGAAGCCGAGTAAATCGAAGGCAGGGCATACGACGAAATAGTCGCTGCGTGCACACTTACGGGTAGAACCGCCAAACTCGAAAAGATGAATACGAAAGAGAACATAGCGATGAACCAAATCTTCATTTTTTGCACATAAATTCCTCCTTAGGACTAGTATCTCATTCCTTTTTAATTAAGCGCTTTCATAACATCCTCTGAATAAAGTAAGCGTTATCACATTTTTTATTAGTATCACCTCCCTTCAGCTTTCGGCATCCATTGCAGGTTGCTAAGAATAACCAAAAGAAGAGCAAATGTCCTGCGGTGCAGCGCCCTTGCTCTTCTCTTGTTGCGTTTCTTATTCTCCCTGTACAATAGAACTTTTATTTCAATTCAATATACGGCGAAGCATGTAAACCAAATCGAACGAACGTGTATCGGTCCGTGTAAATATTCGTTTTCTTGTCTATATCTTTATCTGTCCAACCGGGCCTATCTTTAAAGCTGTCAGGTCCTACCTTATAGAGCTCGCCGTTTATGTGATGATGTGGACCTAGCAGATTTCGACAGCTGTTTGCCATCTCTACCTCTATTAAATTTTCGCCTTTACGCAGAAATGAAGTGATGTCTGCCTCATAAGGTTCCCAGAGAAACGTTCGAACCTCTTGACCATTGACAAACAACCGACTGACAATGGTATCTGGTGGTGTAGAAAAGCTCCATTTTGCCTCCATCCAATCGTTTCTATCTATAGTTACCTTTTGCTGCATAAGAATTTTACCACTATAGAAGGGAAATCCTTGACTGACGAGATCCCCAGTATGCACGGAAACAGGCTGTTCCGTAAGGACAAACGGACCCATCGTATGAACCGCTTGACGCTCTCCGTTCAAGTACGGCGAACTTGACTCTATACCGAAAGACCCAATGATGTAGATATTTTCGATTTCTGTTTCAAACGTCAGTTTATTTCCTTCCGATTCAAACTGCCTGGCATGCTCAATTGCTGCGTAAGTCTGTGAAGAGTTGTAGAAATAAGATTGAAGGCGAATTCGATTTACTCCTGGAACGATCATGCCGCTAATATCAACTTTTTGGAAAGAAATATCTCGCCACCAGCCACAGCTTTTCGATTCCACTTGACGCCCGTTCACTTCGATTTTGATATCTTCCGGCTTCTCCAAGACCACATATAATTCGCGCGAAAGATCAACATCAAACGCAACCTGGAATTCGAACTCTAGTTCAATATGAACAGGTCGACCAAAAGCTAAAAGCAGCTCTTGAATGAAAACCACGGGTAGTGGTCCTGACCAATCTCCATCTTCAACACGTAAACGGCATGTATCAAGCGTTAAACTGTTTGCCTCTATATTCGAAATCTTCCAAGTAGGATCTAAAAGGATTTTCGATTCTGGTTGCCAAGAAGTCGCTCTATTTATATCAAAAATCTCTTCACTTTTCGCAGCTTCTTCAGGCACGATTTTCACAACATAGGACTGCCCCGGATGAATGGTCAATGGAATGCGTACGCCACAATCGGTATCTTCTTGTTCGATAGGTGTAACTCCGCCTGTTTCCAGATCAATTACGGATACTCTTCCTTTTCGGAACAACTCTACCTGTATGGACTCATAGCGTTCCTTTCCGGAATTTACTATGTAATACATAATCGCGCCGTCCAATGCTAATGTCTGAACATTCATTGTATCCTCGGTTATAGCCTCTCCCTCACGATCCAACATACGGATTGACGGGGATACGGCGCTGGACAAGGCGTTTAGCAGCGCTTTAGAATTCCATTCGGGTTTGAGCGCGCTCTCAATTAGCTGATCTAACTCCTTATCCAGTTGTCCATTAATAAGCGTCGGAAATGGCGCAAATGCAATAAGGCAGCCGCCTTGAAGGACGAATTGCTTCAACAAATCAACCGTAACGCGGTTTAACGTTACACTTGGCGGAATGATTACAACGCGATAGGCCGCTTCGCCGATAACAAAGTTGCCGTTGCTGACATTACCGTGACGTTCAATAATGCTTTCACTGCCGTAATCATGCTCAACGAAGGTTTGGCACATTTGGCGGGAAAGCTGAGTAAAAGCCTTATGATAAGGTTCGATTTCTGAAGAATCCTCCCCACATTGTTGAACCCAAGCAGACCGGATCGGGTGCAGAAGCAATACTCCGGTCTGACGAGTTCCTTCTGAAAGCAGCATCGACAACCTCGCGAAGTAATCATTAAAACCTTTATAATCCTCCCACCAAGGCTGCTGATAAAATAGAGAAGGCGGATAGTCACGTTTTCGTAAGCCTCTTAAGGTATATCCCTGCAAATGCTGACACATCAAATTAATACCGTGGACAAATTGCCACTCGCCTATTCGCTTAAGATCCTCAAAGCTGACATTCCAGCCTGAACACCCAAAGCTTTCCGTAATCGTCTGCTTTTTCCCAAGTTGATGGGCAACCGACCCTACCTGTTTGGGAACAATAGGCTCTTCGCTAATAAACCGGCCTAACCAATCACAACCAGGAATTTGCAAATACTCATAAAAAGCCATCGGATCCCCGACTGAAGTCACTTGATGCATGAGCACTTGTTCATCTACAACGTGACCTGTTGCCGACCATCCCTTGCTATTACACCAATCCCCAATTTGTTTCGCATAGCTTTGAGTGAACATCGTGGTTACGCATTCCCAATAGTCATATCTTGCTTTACTGCAGCCTTCCACATTCATAAACAAAGCGGGAAGAGCTTCCTTCAGGTCATAGCCATATCTAGACTCAAAAGCTTGCTCCAAATCAAACGACCAGGGCAATTGTCCGCGAGCAAACTGCGGTTCGTCCGTAAACACACCTTTCAGATCGTCTCCGAACTCTCCTCCGAAGCGTTCCCAATAGGCCTCGTAGGTCGTTTCAATGAAAGCACGAACGGTTTCCATACTTAGCGTATCAATATAATATGGATTTACTTCATAGAAAAATCTTAAATCCGCGCTGCTCTCATCTGCTGCTGATAATAAACGATAGCCATGTTCTGATTTGGCATAGAAACCGATCGTTCTCTCAACTGGGTTCTGAAAAGGGGCATGCTCATAGGCCAGTCTTTTTTGCTGGTAAGCGATCCCCATTGCTGGAACTTTGCCATCTGCAAAGCCGCTCGGCCATCCATTTTCATCGTATAACCAAGGGGTCATACCGAGCTCTTTGCTTTTCTCGATACAAGTCCGCACAGCTGACATCCACTCCTCACCCATATACGGAGTAAGGAGCCCTCCTCTGGCATGCATAAAAAATCCACCTATCCCGGCTTTATGCATTTCCTCGATCTGTCGCTCTAACTCCTCCGTTTCCAATTTATCATTCCATGACCATAGCGGCACTGAGCGATATTGGATAGGAGGATTCTGAAGTTGATCCCAAATCGTCATCTTATCTTCACCTCATGCTTTCAAGCATAACTGAACTAAATCATCCACATGTGCTGTAGCCAAGCAGACCACCGCATCAGCAGCGCCATAATAAATTTTCACTTCTCCCGATGGTTCCAAAATCATGCCTCCAGGGAAAATGACATCGTTGCGGAATCCGCCGTCGATTTCATAGCTGGCTTCTGGCGCAAGCAAGGGCTCCTGATACATGCCGATTACCTTTTTCGGATTGTGGAGATCGAGCAGCATGAGACCTGCTGTATACCTTTTTTTCCAAGCAGGTTCCCAACCATTCTTTCCTCTTGCAGGATCGATATCCACCGCATGAAACGTGGTCAGCCAGCCTTTTTCTGTTTTAATAGGAGGAGCGGCAGGCCCGATTTTATCATTGGCGAAGGGAACATGCTCAACCGCCAGCAGGAGATCGGAATTACCCCAATATTTCAAATCCGGAGAGTCGGAAATCCAGGTGTCAAATCGGTCTGCCCCACCACGACTGTATACGGTAAAGGGCCTTTCCAAACGAACGTATTTGCCGCCGATTTTCTCCGGGAACAGCACCATATTACGAAGATCCGGCGTCGATAAACTGAGCACTTCGAAGTTTTCAAAGTCATCGGTAACTGCGATACCGCCTCGAATACCATGCTGCGTATCCACAGCAAAGCACATGTAGCATCGACCGTCCATAACCGTCAATCGAGGGTCATAGGCCCGAATAATTTCTCCATCATTCATCTTGAAGCAAGGCTTCGGTCCAGCCTCCCAGTGAATCCCATCACGACTATACGCAATCCCGAGATCGGTTGTGGAATGAGGCTCAAGTGTTTGTTCGCTTCTGGAACCATAATCATTGCGGAATACCATGACATATTGACCGTTAAATTTGGTAACACCCGCGTTAAATACAAGTGCAGTAGGGTAAGGAACCCTATCAGCGTCCAAAATCGGATTAGCCGGGTGACGACGAATGAAAGGACTCGACTTTAAAATTCCAAGTACAGGTAAAACCATAGTAGATAACCTCCAAATGATATTTGTATGCTAACCTTTCAGTGAACCGGCTGTCATTTGCATGAACGATTTATTCGCGATCATATACACGACGAGCAGCGGCAAAATCGATAAGCAAGCTCCCGCCAGCATATAATGCGTTTGAACCGCAGCCGATGCCCCATAGCGAAGGTAGGATAATCCGACGGTTAACGTTTGAAGTTTGGGATTGGTCATCGTAAACACTAATGGGCGTAAATATTCATTCCAAGCTCCGCAAAATGTAAACAAAGCCCCTACACCCAATCCTGGGCGCATCAAAGGTAAAATAATTCGCCAAAATATCCCGCCGTTCGAGCAGCCATCTATACGAGCAGCCTCATCTAATTCCCGGGAAATACCTTGTAAAAAACTAAGTAAAATAAAGAAAATATACGCGTGGCCACTCACCAGAATGAGGACGACGCCCCATAAACTTGTGTTCAGGTGCAGTTTGACCATAAGCTCAAATTGTGGCCGGATAACAACGGCGCCAATTGATATGAACATGGTAGATGCCTGAATCGCGACGAAAATGGCTTTCCCCGGAATTTAATCCGGCCAACCACATAAGCAGCCATCGATGCTACGATCAGCGTTCCGATCGTTGTTGCTCCGCTCAGGAAGAGACTGTTCCATGTAAACCTAGCGAAATTGGCTTGTACCCAGGCTTCTTTGTAATTCACGATTTGCCAGGAGGACGGGAAAATCTTCCCGCCTTTCGTAATCTCCATATTGGACATGAAAGAGCCAAGAAAAGTAACAACAACAGGAAACACAATCAGTAAGGCGGTTACCAGTAAAAAGATCCAGAGCAGTACTCTTCCGCCTATATTCGTTAATGAAAATGGCTGGGTTTGTTTATTTATCCGTTCATTCGATAACATTTCTGTAACTTCCATTTTCCCAGCATCCTCCCTCATTGAAGTTTGTTCAGACGTCTAGACATCGCATGGTAAGCTAGTGTGATGATGCCTACAATGACGGCTGTAACGAATCCAACAGCACTTCCGTAGCCGAATTGTTGGTCCACAAGTGTCCCTGATGGTGTCGGGAAGAATAGTTTATACACGTACAAATACATCACTTCCGTCTTTCCAACCGGACCGCCTTCGGTCAACACCATAATACTCTCGTACCCTTTAAGCGAATTAATGATTGCCAGCATGATCACAATCTGTAGCACAGGCCCTAACATAGGAATAGTTAAGTACCAGAATTGCTGCCATTTATTTGCGCCGTCCAGCGACGAGCTTTCATACACATCGTTCGGGATATTTTGAAGACCGGCAAGGAACAGCAGCATATAGTTGCCTACCGCACCCCAAACAGCGATGATGATCGTCGTAAACAGGGCGTGTTTGGGACCGAGCCAATCGATTCTTTCGGAGATGATGTGAAACTTCAGCAAATATTGATTGAGAATGCCGTTATAGGAGTTGAAAATAATGAAAAATACGACAGCCATGACAGATGAACTAATAATCGTCGGCATGAAATAGATGGCTCTGAGCCAATTGCGGCCGCGCAGCTTTTGATTCAGAATAACGGCTAGCACCAAGCATAATGGCAATGTAATGATTAACTTACCGCCTGCATAAATGAATGTATTTAAGACAGAATGCCAATACTCCGTGTCCTGCCAAAGCCTCCTGAAATTATCAAACCCAATAAAAGAAGCTTCCCCGAACCCCTTGTAATCATAAAACATGTATCGAATAGCCCAAGCAATCGGATAGACGCCCAGCACCATGGTCAGTAGAAAACTTGGAAATAAAAATAAATATGAAAACCCGATCTGGCGTGTCCTGTTCATCCCGTTCCCTCCTGAAATATCTTTACTTAGAGAGCGAGAGTGGAGCTATTCACTCCACTCTCGCAGTTTTGGCTATTATTTCATCATCAGCTTCATCGGATCGAAGCTTGGATTTGGCTGCACTTTCACTGTACCTTTAGCTACAGCTTTATCGAGAGCATCATTGTAGCGCTTATTCAGATCTTGAATAATTTGATCCAAGTTCCCGCCACTGATCATGTATTTGAAAAATGCATCATCTTTTTTCATGCCTTCAACCGTAACGGTCGGCTGCAGCGGCCACGTGCCGTCGTTTCCAACCGGAAGGAAGCCATCAATACCTTTGATTTCCGGTTTCTTAGCTACGGAAGAAACGGATGGCACCATGGATAGACCGAAACCTTTTTCATGGTACGTTTTTAAGACTTCATCCGCATACATGAACTGCATGAATTTCCAAGCTTGATCTGCATTTTTGGTTGTATTGCTGATGGATAACCACTGACCGCCCAAGAACGATGTAGCGCCTTTAATCGTTCCATCGATCGTTGGAACCGGTGCGGCTGCCCATTCGATTTTGGCCGGGAACTGATTCGCGTACACGCCTGGTTCCGATGAGAATGAGATGTACATCCCGATTTTGCCTTCTGCGAATTGCGCGCGCAGCGGGTCAATATCCAGTGATTCCATACCTGGCAGCGTACTGCCGTCATCTACCATTTGTTTGAACGATGAAATGATTTCTTTGAAACCCGTGAAATCAAACTTCGCAGTTTTGAAATCATAGCCAAATCCGCCGTAACCGCTCGCTTCAGCAATTACTCTTGCCGATCGGCCAAGTGCGCTTTCTGGACTTTTGAAGTTTTGAGCAAAACCATAAGAGCCGGCAGCTTTACCTACAGCCGTGATTTTCTTCGCATCCTCGACCATTTCTTTCAATGTTTTCGGAGGAGCCGCAATTCCCGCTTTGGCGAAAAGTTCTTTATTGTAAACAAGTCTAAGTGTTGAACCATAGTTCGGAAGGCTGTACATTTTCCCATCAATCCGATTGAAATCATCGATGATCGGGAATTTTTTCTTAATCGCATCAGTAAGGTAGGAATCAATTGGCTTCAAGTATCCTTTTTGTGCAAAAGGCTGGATCGTATTTTCCTTCACGCGGATAATATCAGGTGCCTGTCCGGAAGCGAAGGCCAAATCAATCGCTTGGTTGAAATCTTCCGTCTTCACAACCATTTCGACTTCAATGTTCTCGCCGTTGGTTTCGTTAAATTTCTTTACAACATCTTTAATATAATCCATATCATGACGATCACCCGTCCAATACACGAGCTTGGTCTTATCTTTCTTCACAGGAGCTGCGCTAGCAGGTTGTTCGGATGGTTTGGCGGATGCTGCCGGGCTGGTTGCCGCATTGTTGCTGCCGCATGCTGCCAAACTGCCTGCTAGTAAAACACTTAAAGTGACCGTCCCAATTCTTTTTACCATTTGTAAGCCTCCCTTTTGTTTGCAAACACTTTGTATCGTTCTGGAAATGCTTTTGTTTACACTTTTATACTAAAAGAATTCGTTCATTCTGATAATGTGGTCAACTCATGAACAAGGGCAGATATTTCTACATTTTACCCCATCCAGTAAAAAAAAAGGCAAACCCTCATGGTTTCGAGGACTTGCCCAGAGACATATCTTTAAATTCAGTCGGCGTCAGGCCTGTTTGCTTTTTGAACACTTCACTGAAATACCGCCTGTGCTCATAGCCGAACTGCTGCGCGATTTCTTGCACTTGGTAGTCTTCAATGAGCATTGATTTCGCCCGTTCTATCTTCGCTACGGTAACGAACTGCTGGAAGGCAGTTCCGGTCACCTTCTTGAACAAATTCGAATAGTACCCCCAGCTTAGGTTAACTTGTTTCGCGCAATGCTCCAAGGTCAAATCCAAATGAAGATTCGACTTGATATACTCTGCAGAGCGATAGATGATTTTCTGCGACTCGCTTGCTCTCTCCTGATTAATCATACGGCAACCGATTTCGCACAATTGAACGAACCATTCTCTATACTCTTGCAGATCCGCACCGCTCTCGCCTTTAATTTCATTCACTTTCGACTCGAAATCAGCCATGCTCGCCCGAGGAAATTTTTCCAATAGAACTCGCAGCATCCGTAGCACCAGCCCTTGCAGTAAACGTTCGACAACGCCCGGCTCAGGTAAGACAGACGCTTTGGCCATCTCGTGGAAAATGCCCTTCGCCCATTCCACACATTTATCCAGATTACCTGAACGGAAAGCGAATAGAAATTCATTCTCGCTATCCTCGGTATAAATCCACTCCACCGGGAGATCAGACGAATCGGCGTTGTAGCTGAATGCACCATTGCCGCCTGTATAGAAGTGATAAGACAAAGCACTTAGCGACTGCTGATAGCTCTTCGGAAGTTCTTGCACTGTGCCTACTCTTTGACCGATGCCAATGGAAATCGTGAACTTGGTGTGTCTCGCGATATTGGCACAGCAATGATCCGCAATTTCAACTAGAGGCTCGTTCGACTCCATATTTAAAATGCAAATATACCGATTAAACGCTTCCCTGAACACGACAGCCGTCGTATAGAAGGAAATCGTTTCCTCCACGATATTTTGCAGAGAAAACCGCGCAAGCTCAAGCTCCTTAACAGGTACCTCGCCGTACTTGTCCGTGAACTGATCGATCTGGATCGTCATCACCGCAAAGGGAGGATTCAACTCATTAATGTCCAGGAAGTCCGATAATCTAGCCAATTCCGCTTCACTGGTTTGATGATGGACGAGCAGAGATAAGTATTCCTGCCGCAGGGCTGGCATACTTTCTTTGATCTTCTTCTGAAGTCCCAGCACGTGCGTGCGGTTAAGATTTTCCTGTTCCCACACTTCTTTGGCTTTCACGACGGCTTTCACAATTTGCTCAATGGAGAAAGGTTTTTTCACATAATCAAGTGCGCCATATTGAATAGCCTTTTGTGCATAATCAAAATCGGTGTAAGCACTTAAAATAATAACTTTACTGTTAGGCAGCACCTCTAATATACTGCGTGTCATCTCTAATCCGTCCATCTTAGGCATCCGAATATCGGTGAGAATAATATCCGGCAAGCTTTCACGAATGACAGACAACCCTTCCTCACCATTGGTTGCGCTTCCCACGATTTCGATGCCGTGTTCGTGCCAAGGGATCTTCTTCGTAATCATGTCCACAACACTTCGGATATCATCAACGACACATAGTTTAACCAGTCGGTTCATGTTCATGAAAGTCCTCCTCTCCTTCATAGCTAGGGATCCATAGCTCAATCCGTGCTCCGCCTAAGTCGTTATTAGTGATTTCCATGCGCTGTTGATCGCCAAAGTACAGCTGTAAACGGGTATAAATATTGCGCAGCGCATAACCATGCTTGGATGTTGTCGGGTGTACAATACCCTGAAGGAGCTTATCAGGCGCTAGCCCTTGCCCGTTGTCCTCCACCGTTATATGCAGCCAGTCCCCTTCGGCATGAGCGCTAATCAGAATATCCCCGCCCGAAGTCATATCTTTAAATCCGTGTAAAATACAGTTTTCAACTAGCGGTTGAATCATAATCTTAGGTACCAAGCATGTGAGCAGCTCCGGCTCCACCTCGAATTGGCACACGAACAAATTCTCATAGGACCTTTGCTGAATGGCCAAATATTGACGAACATGCTCCAATTCATCACCCAGTGTAATGAGATCGCGCCCGCCGCTAAGACTTAATTGGAACATTTGCGATAAAGCCAGGATCATTTCGTTCACGTCGTCGTTTTCGCCCAAAACTGATTTGCAGTAAATCGTATTCAACGTATTATAGAAAAAATGCGGATCCATCTGGGCCGATAGAGCCTTAATTTCAGCCTTCCGTTTATCGCGTTCACGGTTCTTCACGTCTTCAATCAGCTGCTTGATTTCGTCCAGCATCCGGTTAAAACGGAATCCGACCTGGGATACCTCGTCCTTATAAACGCTTTCAAAACGAACAGAAAGATCATTCTCTTCCACTCGCTTCATCAGCCTTTGCAGTCTGTACAGCGGTTTTAAAAGCAGATACGTTAAATTATTCGTTATGAATAGCGATAAAATAATAAAGCCGATAATCACATAAGTCGTTGCTCTTTTAATCCCATTTAATTTGGCCAACAAGTCATCCTTCGCTTGAACACTGACAATCATCCAATCGTCCTTGACTTCCAGTCGCGAATAATTGACTAAGTAGTCCTTTTTATCATTCGTATAGAAAAAAGAGCCTTTCATTTGATCACTCAATTGCTCAAAAAATGCGGGCTTTTGAATAAAATGGTCCTTACTCGTCCTATCCGCGTAATTCACATCTTCACCTTTGTTATCGATGAAATAATATTGTTTATTCGTTTTGGTCAAGTTGTCCATAAAGAGATCACGCAGGTCATCTTCTTTCACATTGACTACGACGAATACATTGGTCGGTTCATAAACCATGAAAGAGTCTTCGCCTGCGCCTTCTGTAACGAGTGATATCACCCTTTGCTTGCCTGTAAAAAATGGATCAACATGCCCTTGAATCCAGAAACCACGATTCAATTGCTTAAAGTGCTCATACATCTCTGATTTATAAAATGAATTCGCCGTGTTCCGCACACTTGAGGTCGGATAAAAATCCCCGAACGGTGTGGCGATCAGAATGCTATCAATCATCGAATCGTTGAATTTCACCTGAGAAAAGACATACTGCAATGAGGTCAGTGACTTGTAGTAGCTAGATCTATCATTAGCTTGTACATCCTTCATTAATTGTTTGAAGGCATCGCTGAACATCAACGCTCTTATGGCAATACCGATGTTTTTCAGCCGTTCATTTACGATTTGTGCCGATTGATTAACAGTATCTTGACTAGACTGCATGGCATTGCGCTGAATCTCTTTGGAAGCTATCAAATAGGCAATACTGCCTGTTGCCATCAGACCCAAGGTGATCAGAACGACGAAGGTCAGCCATATTCTTTGTTTTAAAGAGAACGAATGGAATATTTTCTGAATTGGCGACCACATTCGAGACTTGTTCATGGGTGTCTCCATCACCTTTCGTGTTGCGAGAATACGGACTTCATCTATTTTATTATAGTATAGGATGATAAATTTCGACATGAGGGAAAATCATGATAGAGGGCAGCTTTTTCAATATGAGGAAGGAAATATTAAGATTTTACAAAAACGAACAAATGTTCTTTATTTTTATTGGGTATTATGGTAATAATAAGAGGTAACCTATTTGCGTGAAGCAAAAACCAAGGAGGAAATTTAAATGACAGTAAAATTAACAGCATATCTAGTAATGGATGGCAATGCACAGGAAGCTATTCAATTCTATGAAAAGGCATTGGATGCCCAAGTTCTTTTCACACAATCTTTCGGCGAGATGCCGGCTAACCCAGATTTTCCTTTACCGGAGGATGCTAAGGGGCGTATTGGACATGCAATGTTGCAAGTTGGCGAGTCTAGCTTGATGTTTTCCGATACATTTCCAGGTCAGACTGTTCAAAAAGGGGATAACGTGACCATCTGTATTACATCGAAAGATAAGGAAAAGTCACAAAAGTTCTATAATGCCTTGAAGGACGGCGGTCAAGTCATTATGGAGCTCCAAGAAACTCATTTTAGCCCATCATATGGACAGGTAAAAGACAAGTTCGGTGTTACCTTCCAAATATTCACTGAAGGCGCATCTATGAATTAAGGTTATTTGCTCAAAACGGCCCTGTTCGCAACCACTGCGACAGAGCCGTTTTCCTTTCAGGAGTACCAATAAAGAGCATACTCGGTCATCACAGATGCATGCCCCATTTGACGCAGCATAGCTGTAACATTACCGCGGTGATAGGTTGCGTGATTGACGACCTGCAGAACCATTTCAGTTAAGCTGGTTTCACGCGGTCTCGTATAAGGATTATCGAGCATAATCCTCTTCTCCATATTTTCCTGTTGGTTCAAAAGCGTCTTAAACCGCTCTGATATTTGGACGTACATCTTCTCCATTTCCTCAATGCTTTTCGACTCCACGCCATCAGTCATTTGGGCTGAATCGGCCATTGCTTCCCTCATGCTTTTACCGGAAATAATGTCTAACCAGCACGCATCCACCAAATAAATATGAGCGATCGCCTTGGATATTGTAGAAAAAACACTTTGAATCTCCTTATTGTAAACGTCTTGTGGAAGTTCTTTTAAACGATTCAGCATAGTTTGGTTCGCCCATACGTGGTAATTGTACATTTCTAGTGCAGGATGAGTCATAGATATCGTCTCCTTTTTCACTGTTCTTGCATCTTTTCAAGTGTTACCTCTATCATACAGCAAATACCCTGACAGCCTTATGTCAGGGTATAAATAATAAAAACCCCATGTAGGGGTTATTACATACAGTCAAAACGCTGGATCTTCGGTTCACATTTGTTCGTGTTCGCGTTCGCGTTGTTCCTGAACCGCTTGAAACCAGTCCCAGCCACACACAAAAATGATAATCAAAAAAAGAACAATGCCTAACGCATTCCACCAACCGCTGTCCAGAATACCTGGAAAAGCACCAGTCCCAAGAATCAATACCGGGATGAGCCACACGACATTTCTCTTCATTAAACGAATCGCCTTTAGTCTAAGCAAGTTGAATTATCCCCTATTTGGTAAGTAATATGGTTTGATCCTCGTATAACCTTCGAACCCATATAACTCTTTATGACCGTCTTATTAGTCAGAACGCTCATCCAATATGTGGAAGTGCTCCGCAAGCTGCCAACTCACTCCGTTTTACTCAAAAAACCTCGAACACCAGAATCAGCTTATTCATCCAACAGCATTAATTCTGGTACAGACAGCGCCATAGAAATATTGCACAACATCCCTCTAGCCAGAAAAATCATGGTTCTCTCATAAGGCTTTTCAAAGCCTGCACGCTTAAAAGCTTCTAGAACCACCTGGTGAACATCCCGATATCCCTTCTGCATGACCTCTGCGATCATATCCTCTTTAATCGTTTGAGCTTGCATTTGCAGCAGTGTTTCATTTTGGTAAGATTTCATAATATGAATATAAGCATCAACCAGTTCTTTCTCAAGCTGATCAGGAGCAACGGTCTCAATAACCGTGCGGAAAGCCTCAAGAATTCGTGTCCAAGACACTTCGAGCGCTTCTTGCAGCAGTGCTTCTTTCGTTGAAAAAAACCGGAAAACATAAGGCTGTGAAATTTGTGCGCGTTCCGCAACTTTTGCAGTTGTTGCACGGTAATAGCCAATTTCAGCAAATACTTCGATGGCCGCGGATACGATATCTACTCGTCGATTAACAGACGTTTGAGAATTCTTTGTCATCATTCATTCCACCTTTAAAGTCACATTAGTTATTGATCAATTACTAATGTAATAGTAACTTATCGGAATTTAATTTGCAATATTCATTTCGGCATGTGTGATTATACAATAAAATACTAATCATAAAAAAATGGAGTGCCAACTGAGTTGGTTCCCCATTTTAATGGTAATCCTGTTATTTGGCCCGCATACGATTGTTCCTCGGATTGTGTTCCACTTCCACAAGTCCTAGTTCCTCCATGAGTGGAGGTACATACATGCCAAATCGACCGCGATAACCTTTTTTCAAGCCATACCAGCCACCAACTGGATTTTCTGGTGAACGGCCCCATGCTTCAACGGTACCTTCTTTTGCAGGTTTCTGCTCATCTGCACTGCCTAGCTCCATCCAGTCACCATGCTGCTTGAGCATGGCATATAAGTCATCCACGCAGCGATAGTCATAATGCAAAACAGTTTTACCTACCGTGCAAACGATAATCGCCTTTCCATCTTTTTCGTCCTTATACATTTCATATTCCGATGTTTGAGGAGGTGTTTTTAATTTCCAAGGATTTTCTTTAGTTCCCGTTTCTGTTGACATCTTGATTCTCCTTTGGGTTATGTATATTGGGATAATATAACATAAAACTTCGTCCTACAAAACTAATGGACCAGATCCCTCTGAATGGACGAAGAGACAAGTTGCAATAGCAACCTGCCTCTAACCTTTTAAAATATGAATCAAAATCACATCTTCTCTCTTAAGCAATTTTTTCTTAGACAAGAGGTGCGTCAATCAATGTTGCGAAATTAAATTGGTGCATATGACCATCATTTAATGTGGTTTGGCCTGTAACAAAATGTACGTGTTTGCCATTTCCAACTGAAATAGCCAGTCCCGTTCTAATCTTTTTCAGATTATGAAAATGATTTAAGAAATCCGTTTTCGTGAGATCAATTTCGTGAACATGGCTTGTTCCTACCCGAATCGCTTGTCCTGTAACACCCGCAAAACGATGATTATGTCGATCAGCGCCTTGTTCAGCCAGTTTCGTACTACCTTCAAATTCATGTACGTGCCTCTGTACGACTAATGCTGTTCTTTTCTTTGTTATCTTTTTCTTCTGCATCCTTTTCATGCCTCCTAAAGATCATGTGACTTCACAACATCCTATTAAGGGAGACAGATATGAGTGCAAGGCAAAAATTTATTTACGGGCTTTTCAACTTTCTAATTTTAAAGGTTTACACTTTCAATTGCAGTAGCAATTCTATCCTTATTAAAAGGCTTGACGAGAAAATCTTTTGCCCCCGCCTGAATCGAATCGACAACCAATTTTTGTTGCCCCATAGCCGAACACATAATCACCTTTGCCTGGCGATCGAATCGTATAATTTCTTTAAGTGCGTCAATGCCATCCATTTCGGGCATTGTGATGTCCAGAGTCACTAAATCAGGTTTATATCTCTTGTACAAATGTACGGCTTCATGACCATTTCTGCCTTCCGCCACAACCTCATAATTCAAGTTAACGAGTATATCTTTTAACATAGCCCTCATAAAAGCGGCATCATCTACAACTAATATTCTTTTCTTCACTACAATCCACCCCTCACTGACAAACTTTTCCTCTATTCTACCTAACACTTCTCTCAAAATTCTCACATAAACCCATTTTCTGTCGGAAATGCACGAATTGCTAACATGTTTACATAAGAAAAACCTGAGGCTCTGCCTCAGGTCCTTTGTGTGCCAATCCATATGATTGAGCTTGGGGAGGGAATTGGATATAGGGCTCCAACCGCCCATATCCGCTTTCTCCATGATCATCTTCTTTTCTCTGCAGACCGATTTTGGAAGCTGTCGCAGAGCTAACGAACCGTGCACACGCAATTGTCCTCATAATGCGCATACTCGAATGGCTAACGAATCGCAGCCTCGTTACGTTAGCGAAAAAGCGTGATTTGAGGCTGTCTTTCCTGCAATAGCGTTTTCTCGATTCGTTAGACTATCAAAAGCCCGCTTTTGGGCTTCATAACGTTTTCTGAGTTTGTTAGCGTTTGTCCACAATGAATCGACAGCCGACTTTGCACAATTGCAGAACTTTTTGAATGGCCACCTTAGAAAGGGGATACCCTTAAGCTCTACCTCGAAAATTATACTTTCTGGCTATTATGTTGAAAAAGGGGACAGATCACATTGGATCTGTCCCCTCTCAATTAACATTTTCTTAACGATCTAAATGCTGGATCAATCTGTAAATCAACGCTGCCGTTTCTTCGCGGGTCAATGAATTGCCCGGTCTGAACGTTCCGTCTTCATAGCCATTCAAAAGTCCGGCTTGACGAACTTGGTCAGCATAGCCTCGCGCATAGTCAGGAATGTCTGCGTCATCCGCGAATCGCTTCGCAGAAGCTGCTCCATTGCCATCGCCGCTTAGCGTTCTTCCAAGAAGCGTAACCGCTTCGGCGCGCGTGATCGGCGCCAGGCTGTCCAGCACATGGCCGGCATCCGTTTTGCGTCCGCCCATAATATTTTGAGTGATGGACGTATACATATACGGTTTAGCCCAATCCGGAATTTGGTTCCAATCTTTAAACTCGTTGGACAAATTGCCGTTCTGTACGTTCAATTTCTTCGCAACGGTAAGCAGTTTAATGAACTCCGCACGAGAGATGCTGCGATCCGGCTCGTAGATGATTCCGTTGCCGCTGGATATGCCGTCAATCACACCAAGCGATTGCAAGGCATATATGCCTGCTGCAGACCATCTATTTTTTGGAATATCGTCAAAACGAACTTGATTGCTTACGTTGAACAACGCGTACTTGCCCAATCGGTTCACATCTACGGTGACTTCACCGTTGGAAGCGTCAACCGTGCCTTGCACGATTTCCCATTTTTTCATGTACTCATTATAACGGTAAACAGCCAGTTTATCAGCATCGCGGTTGCTGCCTGCTTCGTAGTGGAATTTCACTTCGATAGGCTGCTCCACATTTTTACCGTTCCGGACGATACCAAGCTCGTAAATGCCGGTTACAGGCTGCTTATCGCGTTTATCATCCTCAGTAATGTAAGCGGACGAATTGCTCACTTTGCCGACAACGAGTTTGTCTTCTTGGCTGACCGTGCCTTTATCGACGGAAACTGTAATTTCGCCAGTCCGCTTGCCTTGCAGGGCTTGATCCGGGAACAGATCGTATACCACTGCACCTTGGATGCCCTGTGACTTGAATCGTTCAAGCATCTGCTCAAGCAGTTTGCCAAGATCTTTGTCTTTATTTTCATCGACAGGAGGTACCGAGCCGCCATCGGGAGGGTTATCCTTCTTGGTCACGGTGATCGTCATATCGTCATGAAGGACGGTCCCGTTATCCAAGGTGTACGAGGCTCGAACGCTAAGCTCCCCGTCCTGCACGGTTGATAGTTTACCGGATGCATCGATCGAGGCGATGTTGCCACCTTTAGTCAGCTCCCAAGTGACTTTGTCTGGCTTCAGCGCCATGTCCGCGCCTTCGTCATCCACACCAGTCAGCTTCAGCTTCAGCGATTCACTGGCTTGCATGCTCTTCACTTTCGGAGACAGCTTCACCGCAGTGAGGCGAAGGGTACTCGGATCGCGATCGATCCGGATTTTCATCTCATCCTGCGCAAAGCTGCCGTCGACCAACCTGTACGAAGCCCGAACGGTAATGCCGCCCTTCGCCAGTGCCTTCAAGTTACCGGAACGGTCGATTTCTGCGAATTCGCTGCCGCTGACAAGCTCCCAAGTCACCTTGCTCTCATCGAGCGTAACTACAGTGCCGTCAGTTCTGTAACCATTGAGATCGAGCTTTAATGGTGTATCATCGATGAACATCTTCGAAACGTTCGGCGACAATTTCACAGACTGGATCGGTTTAATGTCGGATTCTTGTCCGACTTTGACAACGACCGCATCCTGGAACGAATAAGTATCCGTTACTTGATAAGAAGCAAGGAGGACGACGTCCCCGTCCTGGTTGACTGTCAGTTTGCCGCCGGCATCTACACTGGCAATGGATTGCCCCTCCATGAATTCCCATTTCACGTATTCAGGATCGATAACCATTTCCGTTCCATCTGCATCATTTTGAATACCGATCAATTGAAGCTGCACGGAATCTCCAGCTTTCATCTTTTCTACATTCGGAGAAAGTCGCACTTTTTTGAGCGGCTGGATGGAGCCGTTGATGACTTGCAGCTGAGTCGCAGTCGTATTGCCGACTGCATCGGTTGCGGAAAGCTGGATTTGCTTTCTGAATTGGTTCGGCATCGGCACCGAAGCCTGGAAGTTCCCTTGCTCGTCTGCTGTCACTTCGTGTCCGTCAACTGCGACCTTGGCTCCTGCCTCCGTTCTTCCCTTCACAACCGCATTGCCGCCCCGCACAATGGAATCGGCAGCCGGGCTGTCGATCAATAACGTTGGCGCTTTGGTATCGACTGTAAATTTGATGCGTTTCACGGTGATGTCGCCGTCTTTGTTTTTAGCGACGATATCTACGATGTGGACGCCATCCCTAAATTGATACAACATTTGTTCAATTGTGCTGCCTGCCACCGGTTTGCCTGTTTTGACGGTGTCCACATAAATATCTGCGATCACATCTTCACCTGCGTTAATTTTGAGCTTTACATCGCGCTCTTTCAATGCAGGTATTTCTAGCGCTTCGCCGGCTAGAGCATTTTTGGCAACTTCCGTATCACTGACCATCGCAGCTGCGGTTGTTTTGCCCGTAACCTCGACGGCAACTTGCGGCGGGTTCGGCTTCGGAAGCTCGACCGCGGAGCTGATCGTCGTAGGTCCGTAGTAAGATTTCGTCAGTTTGCTATCCTTGGCGGCTGCCTCTTGACGGATCGGCGTAACGCCGATTTTATACGTTTTGCCGGTTTCAAGCCCTAATATTTCAGGTTCTTCCCCAGGCTTGGAAGCAATCGATTTGTAAGTGCCGCCGATAATGACGTTATAATTCCCATCGGCATCCTTTGTCGTCGTTTTCGCATCGACATAGGCCGTGCCGAACTTCTCGACTGCGTTGCCGTCGGCATCGTATACATCGATGTTATAGCCTGTTGTCGCAGCATCAGCGCTGGCCGGGAAGATGGCGCGCAGCTTGCCGTTGCCGTTCTTCACGCCTTGCACCTTTGCTACGCCAGTCGGCGCTTTCGCATTCACAATGTGAAGCTTATCGGAATTCCACTCGCTGTAAGACATCTTCGGTGTAGACAGTCCGAAATGCACATAGTAGTCACCGGTTTGAACATCATCCGGAATTTCGATCGTCTGTGTCCCGCTCGTCGGGTCAAGCGTGGCAATGACTCGGCCAACGCTTTGTTTGTCGGTCGTAAGCGAGACCACCATCTGAGAAGACTCTTCAGCCTTTCCAGCTACAGCCTTGTAATTTTCGCCGGTCCAATCCAGCTTCAGCTTGTTACCCGAAACCAGTTCCGCTTTTGCATCTGTCAGCTTCGGCACCGGCAGCACTTGCGCCACCTTGGAGGTGACAGCTTTATCGGATGATGTCAGCGTATACTCGCCGGCTTGGCCTTTTTCGATCGCGATGACCATGTATTCTTTCACAGTGCCATCTTCTTGTTTGGCTTTGCGGATAAAATAGTTGCCTTTTGTATTGCTCTCTACATCGATCTTTTCCAGCTTATATGGCTTGTTGTCAGGCTTTGTAACCGATACATTCGGCTCAGCGCCGTCATAAGCCAATTCGATCAAATAGTTGCTTGTTCCGTCCGTTGTAAATTTATGCACCTTGCTGTCGTCCGAAACGGCCAGAGCCGAGCCCGTACCATAGATCGGAGCCTCTTTCGAACGGAATAGTCCGCCGTTTGATGCAAGAAGCGACGTTTTCTCGGAACTGCCGACGAGCCGCATATTCGTACCGTACAGCATCGTGCCGGTTTGATCGCCGTTCTTGACCGATTCTGTATAAATGCCGTTGGTTCTCTCGATGCGAGGCAAGTATCTAGGATCTGATGACGCGATACCTACGCCGACATCGAGCCTGCCGCTCCAATAATAATCCGCGGAGAGCTCGAGCGAGAAGAGAAGCAGATTCAGCTGCATAGCCGCCCATATCTCTTCATTGTTAATGCCTGCCGCTGCCCTCGCCAGCGTTTCCCCGCCGATGAAAGGAACCGCATCCGGAACAACTAGCTTGATCTCGGCTCTGCCATCAAACTTCTTGTCGGAAATATACACGCTGCCGCCGCCCTTAATGATGCTGGCAATATCGATCGTACCGCCGCCGGTCACGTAGAAGCTTTCATCCGTTCCCGTGTCCCAAGAAGCTTCGAGATAAGCCGTCTTGAAAATCGGCAGCTTTGCGATGTCCAGGTTACCGTCGATGCGCATATTTCTCCGGGTAAACTTGCCCACGAATTCGCCCTTAAATACCTTCACTGCGTTAATGTTACTCATCACGACAACGGTGAAAATTTCAGCTCCGCCATAGTATGGGTTGGTAAGCTCGGCTAGGTTTTCTACGCCGCCGCCCAACTTGGTGATAAAGACGCTGCCCGGCACGACCGGAATACCCGGTTCGCCTTCGCCTGACAGAACGAGCTTGTTCAAATAATACGTATCGTTCTGTTTCTCACGAACAACTTCAAAGCTCACTACCGCCTTAACGACTCCGATTTCAGCTTCGCCATCGACCGTATAGTGGCCTGTGAACGTGTCGACGCCAGCCTTGACTTCAAGGCCTTTGACTATGCCGTAATTGGCTAACGAAAGCTCGCCTTCCGCGATTAGGCCTTCATAACCTTTTCGGGAGAACAGAATATGTTTGGCGTCGATGGACAGCGTGCCCTTCGATTCTTCCCCTTCGGCGTTTTTCTTACCGCTGCCGAGGAACGGCAATGACACTTTAGCGCCGAATGAGAGCACATCCTTGTCTTCTTTATTCGCGATGATGAGATCGTTAATGTCGATCGGCAGGCCGGACAGCATGACGTTGAGGAATTTGCCGACGCCTTCCATCTGTACGACGATGTTCTCGTCTTTTTTGTCGCGATCTCCTTCGAGCGTATAGTTCTTTCCATCCTGGAGCGCAATGTTGAAATTGTCGTACCAGAAGTCAAAGCCGTTCTTGGCGTTAACCCCGAGCAGACCTTGCCCCTGAATGTATACATACGTGTTCTTCAGTTGATTAAGCTGATCCTTATTAATGCCGGATTGCCCGGAGTTTTTAGGCAAATCGATATCATAGCCTGTTTTCACTGGTGTTAAAATCGAATCAAAGCCAAACTCCGGCAGTCCTAGGTCTATACCAACTTCCGGTTTAACTTGAGTGCCTTGCGGAAGCGGGCTGCCAATGACGTCAAAATCCCACTCGAAACCAGGCTTGATATCCGGATTAAGCTTGTAATCGAATCCGAAATTATAATTCTGATCGAGGTTCCGCACCTGCATCTTGTTGTCCGAAATGATCATCGGCACAGGCGAGCTGTACGTCATCACATCGTTGATAATCGCTTTCTTATTCGCGGAGTAAACCAAGTACTTCGACAGCTTGCCATCGGCTGTGCGCACCTCGCGAATGTCGCCCTTCACGGTCAGCAGCACGCTTCTTTGCGCGTCGCCTTTGATGCTCGTTTTTAATTTCTCAAGCTGCGCCTCATCCTTCAACGGAAGGACGCGGTAGATATTATACGACGAGCCATTCTTCATTGCATAATCCTTCAGAACGGCAATGACCCCGTAATTTCTGGACAAATACTTCTTATCTTTGGAGAACATCAGCTTGAACGGCAATTCCGACCGCGTACCGTCGTTCTTCTCGACAATAATTTTATATTCGCCGACCGGCAGTTCATCTTCAATCGTAGCCAAAATGGTCGTATCGTCCGGCACCGAAATCTGGTTGGACGGCACCTTCAGACTCCTGCTTCGTGCCTGTGTTTTGCAGCAGCAGCTTCCATTTGTTCGTATCCTTGAACATTTCGAAGCCGGTTCCTTTGATGGTGAACGAACGTTTGCCGCTGTAGTACAGCTTGTCCGGGCTTACCGTGTTATAATGCGTTTTCGGCGGCCCGCCGTCTACGCTTGGCAGCAGGACGAACCGACTCGAACTGTATATGTCCGACAAGCTGACTTTGCCGTCCGGCCCGATCTGCCTGCTGTCGTACACGTCGACGCGATACTTCTCCATCTTGTAAATATCTTGAGGCAGCGCCTTGACCCGCCATGTGAACGCCTGCTGCTCGCCGACTTTGAGAAGGCGCTTGACTTTCGTTGTCTCCTCGCCTTTAACAAGCTGGAGCCCTTTTTCAAAGCTGATGGACGCCGTAACATTGTATACTTCGGCAGAGTTAGGAAGATTATTTTCGACATATGCCGTAATTTCAAATTCTTCTTCCTTGTAGCCGTTATAAGTGTCATTGACGTTCAATTTGGAGATGGAGGACAGCTGCACATTATAGGTGTATGCTTTATCCGGCACTTCCCCGATTCCGTAATACGTTTCGAAATTCGTCTTTTCACCGCTCGCCAGCGCCTTCGGATTCCAATAGAAAGCAACTGCCGTATCTTTTTTGCCGTATTCGGATTCAATCGTAAAATTGAGCTCCGGTTTCACTTTGTAATCCCACGCCGACTTGGACAATCCTTGCCAATGGCCGATCGTCATCACATCCGGCGCCGTATTGCCCCAGCCGTTCGTTAGTCCGTAGGAAATAACCGAAGGCGCGAACTCATTGTCGCTCGCACGCCAAATTTTCGGCACGTCGCTGCCGGTGAATTGTTTTTCCGTGTCGATATACTGGTTGCCAATCTTAATGCCTGCGCCGTCGTTATCGCCGGTCATGACATCCAGCAAAATCCGGCTTCCCACTTGCACAGATGCTGCCGTCTTATTGGTGACGACGTACTGGATAAACACGTTACCGAAGTCCGGATTGCCTTTTTCGGTAATGAGCTCCAGCTTTTGTTTGATCTCCACGCCGTCGACATCCCATGTCGTCACAATCGCCTTGCCTTGAACCTCAGGCCGTCCTTGCAGAGCGGCCTTCCTGGCGAGGCTAAACCCGTAGCCTTCCCCAAAAATGTAATCTTCCTCGTTAATCCGGAACGTCGTGAACGACGTATCCGGACTTTTGGACTGGAACAATAACCATTTATCGTTGTCGGTTTTCCGAAGTGGATTCCCTTCAACGGTTTTGATTGTATAGTGGCCTTTGTTGTCAACCACCAGCTTCACAATGCCGTTATCCAGCTCAAGCGGCGGATCGACCGCCACTGCTGCGCGAGCGAGCTCGGCAAAAGGATACATAAACAGCATCAACAAGACTAAAAAACTGCTAATCCATCTGTACACAGCCAGACTCCTTTCTTTTCCACATAAGAATTTACAAGTATCGGCACCTCGAAATACTTCGATAGAAGTTTTTCTCACTGGCTTCCGCTGCCAAGGAAGTAAATGTTGATCACGGCCGTTCTCCGGTTTAAATCCTGGAACATGAACGTATGCCAGCCAGGCTTTTTCGCTTGATAGACAATTTCTTTCGCAGACTGCTCGCTGCCGCTTTCGCCGTTCAACGCTTCCGAGCTGATCTTGAAGTCTCCGCTCTTGAGCATGCCGTCGCCTGTTTTATAAGCGGCCTTATAATGCTCGACGAAGTTCACAACTTTGAACTTCACCTCGCTGCCTTCGACCATATACTGGCCGCTAGGTTCGAACTGGCCATTGACCAGAACCAGGAAGTCTTTAGGCGACATTACCTTCACAGGACGCTTGATTTCTGCGATGTTGCCTGCCGTATCTTTGGCACTGTACGTGACTTCATAATCGCCGCCTTTAGAGGCGTCTATTAACGGAGGATTCATACTCACATCTGTTTGGCTGATCGCACCGTCACGGTCGTCATAAGCTTCAAAATCATTCAGGTTCACTGTCTCACCCGGTAAAAACACCATGTACGGATTGCCAAATTTAATGACAGGCGCCGTTTTGTCGATGTTTTGCACCTTCGCGCTCACCCGCGTCCGGTTGCCGGCTTCGTCCGAAACGATGAACGTAAAGGATCCGTTCTGCTTGAACACGAGGCTGGTCTTCTCGTCATTGTTAATGGCGATCAGCTTCTTGCCGTCTTCGCTATAGACAGAGGCGGTTACGTTCTGATTCGTCAGCTGGGTATTGCTGTATTTGATCGTTGCCTTCGGTGTCGTGCGGTCGATCCAGTTGACCGTCGCCTTCACGGCAGACGTATTGCCGGCTTCGTCTTCGAGCTGGAATACATACTCGCCGTTGTCGGTAAACACGTGCTGCTTGCTTCCATTGTCGTTCGTCACCCTGAATTCCTCGCCCGCCGTCACTGTGGCGATCACGTCTTTGTTCGTCGGCCCGTTCGTGCTGTAAATGATCTGTCCGACTGGTGCTTTGCGGTCGATATTGCTTACGTTATACGTGATATCCGCTGCATTACCGAGCTCGTCGGCCACTTTGAACGTATAATCGCCATTCTCCTGCGCAACGATTGTGTTTTTGCCGTTGTTATTCAAAATGACGCCGTCATCCTGCAAATTCAACGTTATTGTAACATCGTTCTGTGTCGGACGGGTTTCTGACGTGGTGATCACGCCGCGAGGCGGAGTCTTGTCGATCCAATTCACGCCGGCGACGACAGTTCCTTCATTGCCCGCTTTATCCGTGAAAGTAAAGGTAAACACGCCGTTTTCTTTAAAAGTATGCTTGGAGCCGCCAACGCTGGTGACCGTTACGGGCAAGCCGCTGTCGTCCGCAGCCGTCAGTTCGCCGACAACGTCCCCATTTGTCAATGTTTTCGTGCTGTATGCGACGCTGCCCGTAGGTTTGACCATATCAATGTTTCTTACTTCAACCGGAACAAGGCTTTCATTGCCAGCTTGATCCCGCAGAATAAACGTGAATGCACCATTTTCTGTAAACGTATAACTAGCCTCGCCGCCATTGTTAACAATTTTCACAGGGGCTCCGCTATTGTCATGCGTCTGAATGGTGGCCGTTACAGGTTTGTTTGTCGGCTCAGTTGTGCTATAAGTAACCGTAGCCGTCGGCGGCTCTTTATCAATATTTTTCACTTCCGCCGTCATGGAAGCACTATTGCCCGCAGCATCGACGAACTCGAACGTAAAAGTGCCGTTTTCTTTCAACATGACAGTATTGCTGCCGCCATTATTAGTTATAGTGACCGGCGACTCATCTTCCGTCAGTAGGCTGACGGTAACATCGTTCCTCGTCCAGCTGCCGGAGCTTCCGTAACGAAGTGTCGCCACGGGAGCGGTTTTGTCGATGTTCCATACAGGCACTTTTACAGGCTGGTCAGGCAGCACGCCCGTTGTATCGCGAATGACAAAGCTGATAAGTCCGTTATGCGCCACATTGTAAACCGATTCGGTTACGGATGCGCCATTCGTTTTAGAGTCTATCAACTTCTCTCCCATTCCGTCTTCAAACGAGAATCCCGATAGGGTAAATCGGCTGTCCGCCAGCCCAATGGTGACGGTCACATCGTCTTTCGTTATGTCCTTCGTGGAGAATGCAATATCTACCTTCGGCAGCGACGCATTGATTTGATCCACCTTGGCTTCCGCGCTGCCATTATTCCCCGCTTCATCTACAAAGGTAAAAATAAAGGAACCGTTCTGATTAAAGTCGTGATACGGCAAGCCATATGGCGTATTCAATACCCGAACGCCCGGCTCGTCAAACGAAATATGTGCAGTAACCGTATTAGCCGTTTGATCTGCCATTGAATACGTGATGGATGCGGTTGGCGCTTTGCGTTTCACGATAAGTTTATCGCTGGTTTGAATGGCGATATTGCCCACACGATCGACCGCTTTGACATGCAAGTACCATTCGCCGTTCGCAAGGTCTGATGAAGAAACGACCGTTTCATTCGTTGTTGCTGTCCAATTGCCGTCCGACGCTTCCGGAGCAGTCTTCGACAAGGACCATTGATAAGAAATACTTAGATCCGCCTTATCCGTCATGTTGTCGCTGGCATAAACCGCTGCGCTGACAGATTGGCTTGGCGTACTGCCTTGAATGCCCTCGATTCGAATATTCGGAATGACTGTATCGATATACGTTACTTGGACAGGAATGAGCCGCTCATTGCCCGCTTGATCGATTACCTTAAACGTAAAGCTTCCGTTTTCTTTAAATTCGTGACTTTTTCCGTTTGGCAGCAAAAGTTTATCGGCTGGCGTCATATTATCGCTCAAATTTTCCAAATGAACTGTCACAGGCAAGCGGGTTGTCTCTTTGGTGCTGTACACCGCTTCCGCCACCGATAATGTCTTATCGACAACGATGGACTTGACAACCTGAACGTTATTATTCACTTCGTTTTCGAAGGTGAAATAGTAGTGATACGTGTCCTCCGCGTTAGGAACTTCAAGCACAAACTCTGCGCTTCCGTCCTTGATGGTGCCGGTAAGGACCTCCTTATGATTTTGATCATCAATATGTACCTTGTAAGGTTCGTTGGTAGCCGTACGAATGCGAAACTGCACAGATCCCAAATTCGTATACTCCGGCATGTCGATTTGGAAATCCTCCGCCTTCGGGGCTGCATTGCTCAGCTTAAACGCGCGGGACGTAGCGATGCTCTCGTTGCCGAACACATCCACCGCTTTAACATGAAGATACCAGTTTCCATCGCCGTCGCTTTTCGTCAACGCGTCTCCATTCGCAAAGCTTCTCCAACCCGCATCTGCGGTACTTGGCTTCGTATCCGAGTTCACCCACTGATAGTACAGCGCGGAAATGGAATTGCCGTCCAATGCTCTTACATTAGCTTTCGCCGTTTTGACCGAGTCCGTCGCTGATGGAGCATAATCGAAACTCACGCGTGGCGGCGTATTGTCAACGTAAAACGCTTTGCTTTTC
Source organism: Paenibacillus sp. WG02 (assembly GCF_055396115.1). Classification (NCBI taxonomy): domain Bacteria; kingdom Bacillati; phylum Bacillota; class Bacilli; order Caryophanales; family Paenibacillaceae; genus Paenibacillus; species Paenibacillus sp. WG02. The sequence continues at coordinate 7,088,222 of NZ_AP036016.1, forward strand.
TCGCTCTCGTTGCCCCATTCGTCGGCAGCGCGAACATGCAGGTACCATACGCCTTCCATCGGCTGGTTCTCTCCATCGGTTGATACCGAGAGCTTGTCACCTAAGTTTTTCCAAACGACGCCTTTCGGATCGGCATCGCCGCTCCAGGCGTATTGAATAGGCTGCAGCTTGCTGTTGGCGTCAAGAACAAAAATTTGAGCGGATTGCGATTTTTGCTGCGTTAAATTGCCGTCCGGTGTCAATGTGATTTCGGGAGGCAACGTATCCAAGTAAAACGGCAAGGACACCAGGTCGGATTCATTCCCTGCCTTGTCAAACACACGTACATATAAGGTGTATCTGCCGTGCTCCGGAACTTTCGGACTCTGTACCGGCTGATGGTTATGGAACGGCAGCCAATTGGCTTCGCTGACCTCATCGTCTCGATACACCCATTGATACTCCAATCGCGCATCATCCACACCTGCGTGCTCATCGGTTACATCCACTGTCGGCGTTAGCGCACCGAGATACTTATCCATACCGTTAGGCGCAATCGACAAATTCGGCAAAATGTTATCAAACTTGATCGCCGGACTCGTGATCCGATTGATATTGCCGGCCAGGTCCTGCATCAGGACGGTCACATACCAGTCTCCGTTGACTTTGTCTTTGGAAACGGCAGGCATTTTGCCATCCATTATGCCATAGGTCACCCAAGTAACGCTGCTTTGATCAGGAGATTGCACCCAAGCATACTGAAGCACATCGCCTTTCAGACCAGAGCCTTTTTCAACGACATTCAACTTGACCGAATGTTGTCGCTCATAAGTACCGTCAGTGTCCGGGATAAACTCAACTGTAGGTAGCACAGCATCGACGCAGATCGCTTCACCCGACGCTAGAGCGAGCGGAGGATTGTAGCCATTCTGCACCATAGGCGTATTGCCGAAGTCATCCGTTATTCCCAAATTGCCGATGAAATTGGTATAGGCTAATTCATTTCCTTCATCGCCCGGCTGTACCACGTATTCGTAAATAACCTCTTTCGTGCCGCTGCCGGATTTATACAAGGCCTTCTTACCGTTGTTGAACTGAATGTAGCCATTAGTCCCGGTGACTACATCGTCCAACTGCAGCTTAATTGTAAGCTTATCGCCGGCTTTCAAATATTTGGTTCCGGTCGATGTGGCGACATCCACTTTATTGATGATCGGCACAATACCGTCGACCTGCAGTTTGAGACTGTCCAGCTGGTTGAAGTAGCTGGCGCCGCCTGGGGATTGGTTATAATTCACGTCGTAATTACTTTTCCAATTGTAGGGATTCCCGGATGTACTGCTCTCCATCGGATTGTCCGATAGGTCCTTTACGTTTGGCGGCAGCAAGCCTCCAATTTTATCGTCCCCTCCTTGGTTTGCATCCCACTCACTTGGCGTTCTAGTTCCAATGCCCAAGTATTTGCCTTGATTATAAGGCTGCTTGCCAATGTCGCTGCGTGTCATATCGTCGGCTTCGACCGAATAACGGAAGGTAATGTCTTTTGTCCCGCCGCCTGAAACATATTTGGCCTTCTTGCGTGTATTCATCGGCAATTCGAAGGAAGCGTCAATATTCACAGGCTCCTCGAAATGAAGAACAATATCAAGCGACTGGCCCAAATGGAACTTACCGTTTCCGGCGTTCGGTACGGTAATATTTTGTAATCGAGGCCCTTCCGTATCAAAAACGGACATGTGAATGCTCTCAATTCTGCTTAGCGGGGTATTCACGTCATCTAATACAAATTGAATGACATTCCTATCCGGAATAAAATCCGTTTCCTGCGACGTCATGGTATAAACTTTGGCCATACCAGCATCGCCGCTATCTTTATCCCGTTCGAGTACGGTTCCATTTGTCATCAGAATCATATGATCGTTATCATCAATTCTTGTATTCATCGTTACTCTATATTTCAAGTGCTTCAGCTTGGCAATATCCGACAAGGGATATGGCAAATCCGAAGCGGATACGACGCCTCCGAGTGCCCATCCATCGTCGCCGGAGCCGGGCCATAGCGCCAGATTGTTGGGGAATTTGGGTTTATACTGCAGATTCGTTTGCAGATTTTTTTCATCATATGTGTAATCTCTTTTCGTCGTTACCTTTGAATCCGAGCTGCTGTAATTCACATATTGAAGAAAATTATCATCCGCCCAAGGCGCTTTGGCCTCAGCCTTGTTCGCCACAGCCGCATGAATGCCCATCACGGCCAGCATCGCAACTATGTAAGAATATTTCTTCTTCAACCTGTCTTTCTTTCTTCTCATCCGTTTCTGTCTCAACGTGTTTTCCTCCTTGCAAATGGATTAGTGTTAATCAATTACAAAAAAATAGTTCTATTTACCCATTACACCACCCAAAATATGACAAAATACTCACTATTCTTGCATGTTACCAGACGCTTCTCACAAGATTCTCACAAACGATCAATTACAAGACCAAAAAAAGACAAAAAAAGACAAGGAGATCTTCTCCCTGCCTTGTTAAATTCACTTTAGTTGCCTGTTTCCACATAAGCCGCCGCTTTGGCACTCATTTCCTTCGGCGGCTCAATCCCAAGCTCTCTCCGGTACAGCTCTTCAAAGCTTGCATAATGCTTAACGATTCGTTCTCTCCTGCCGCTGCTTGCATACACATCCATTAACAATTGATTCATTTCCTCATTCAAAGGAACGATGGACAGATACATGTCCAGCTTTTGTTCCGCTTTGCCCCATTCTTGTGCGGCTACATCACGGCCCACCAAACCACGAACCAGAGCCGTATATTGTTTAGCATAACCTTCCTCTAATTGGGACTTCCATAAGAAATCCTTCCGTTCCAAAAGAGTACCGCGATACATCGCAAACAATCTTTCCGCTTGCGCCACATCCTGCTTACCGTCCGCTTGCACCGCCTCGCAGCTCTGAAATTCCAGTAGGTCGTACCGCACATCCTGCGTGTCCAGCATGTAGCCTTCATTGGTTTTGACAATGTCCATGCCGATTTCTTGTTCTTTCATCAGCTTCTTCAGCCGGTAAATCGTATTGTGAAGATTGTGCGAAGCCCTGTCCTCCAACATATCCGGCCATAAAATATCGGCCAGATGCCACTTGCTAACATTCTGTCCCGGATGGCATAGGAAAAATGCGAACAATTCCTCCGTCTTCCGCGTCGGCCAGCGAACCAGCACGCCGTCCGGGTTCTTGACTTCGAATCCGCCAAAGCAGCGAATCGAGGCATGGCGAATTTGCAACTCCATCTGCTCCGTCTGCTCGGCCGGACTCACCAATTTCAGGAGGCGATTCGTTATCCGCTCAATAGACGCCGGTGTTACTGGCTTTAAAATATAATCAAAGGCATAGACTTGGAAAGCTTCCAAGGCGTACTCTTTGTAAGCTGTCGTAAATACAATTTTCGTATGGCCCTGCCGCTCGTTTAATTTCACTGCCAGCTCAAGCCCGTTCATTCTGGGCATTTCCACATCCAGGAACGCAATATCCGGCCGGAGTTCGGGCAAACTGGATACAGCCTCCAGCGGATTACTGAAAGTGCCCACAATCGTGCAATGCGGATTTCGCCCAATAATGACTTTCATCAATTCAAGAATCGGCTTCTCATCTTCTACAATCACAACCCTAAACAATTGCCCCTCCTCCTTTCTTGTCTATGATTATGCCTCATCACTGCTCCCGGCCAGAGGTAAATACATCGTCACCTTGGTGCCCCGCCCCAATTCTGAATCAACATTCCACGTAGCCCCGGGTATCGAATCCAATCTTCTGCGAATATTCGAGATGCCAATGCCGCCTACACCCTGTTTGCCGCTGACAAGACCATAGAGCAGATCGTCATCCATTCCGACCCCGTCGTCTTGAACGATAATTTGCAGATGACGGTCTCCTTCCTGGATTGTCAACGTAACAGTGCCGAACCCTTCCTTCTCAAATAATCCGTGACGAATCGAGTTCTCCACAAAAGGCTGGATGCTTAAAGAAGGAATCGGCATATGCTTCAGACTCTCGTCGATGTAACATATAAAATCAAACCGATCGCCAAAACGGGCTTTCTCGATCTCGACATAAGCCTCGATCAGCTCCAGCTCCCGGCTCACACTGACAAACAAATCGTTGCGGTCCATATCGAGAATATAACGCAAATACTGGCTTAATTGAGACAGCAAATAGGCTGCTTTCTCCCCATCCGTATAACAAAATGAAATTACGCTGCTAAGCGCATTATACAGAAAATGGGGCTTGATCTGCGCTTGGTGAAACGCCAGCTCATTGCGAATCGCTTCTTGGATGGACGTCTTCATCGCGATCAGCGTCTGAATGCGGGCAATAAGCGGCTCCGCCTCAAACGGTTTGGTCAAATAATCGTTCGCTCCAGCCCTGAAGCCGATTGCGATATCCTGTGAAGTATCCTTGACCGTTGCAAACAATATCGGCAAGTCGAGTATCGAATAATGAAACCGCAGCATGCGGCAAAGCTCGATTCCCGATATATCAGGCATCATGACGTCCAGAATGACCAGGTCAATCTGTGCATATGTTTTGATTTTGACCAAAGCTTCTTTGGCCGAAAAGGCTGTAATCACGTTATACCTGTGTCTTTTCAAAATATTCAGCAGCGTATGGATGTTGGAAGCCTCGTCGTCCACGATAAGAATCGTATGTGCATGCTGTTCCAGAAGATCCAATGAAGATTTACTTTCCGTCATTCTCGGCACCGTGGTTTCGATCATGGCGGCAGCCTCATCTGCAGCAGTATATTTCGCCACGTGCTTCAACGTAAACACCATACGCGTGCCGACATTCACCTCGGACCAGTCAACCCAAATTTGCCCTTCCATTCGTTCGATCAATTTACGGCTAATATACAAGCCCACTCCCATTCCCGTGTAGCCGTCATCCGGCAGAACCTGATCGAGCTGCTCAAAATATTCAAAAATGTTCGATCGCCGTTCCGCAACAATACCGATGCCCGTATCGGTCACGGATATGCGGATCATGTCTCCGACTACGACAGACGCGACGGTAATAGTCCCTTTTTCGGTATGCTTAATCGCATTATGGATCAGGTTGTACAACAATTGCCGCAAGCGGCTCTCATCTGCATGAACCCATACGTTCGGAGGAACCTGATTCTCCAGCATGACCTCTTTGCCCGCCAGCTCGAAATGCAAGACGTCAAATACAATTTGAGTCACCGATCTCATATCGACGACCGTCATATGCATACGCAGCTCACCTTGCTTAAGCCTCGTAACATCAATTAAATCGCGCATCAGCATCGATAGCTTCACCGAGGTGTCCTTGATCAGCCATAGATTTTGTTTTTGCTTGGCGGATAAATTCCGCTCATCATCATCCAGCAGGTACGAGGTGATGTTCATAATGCCGTGCAGCGGTGTCTTGACTTCATGCGACGTGTGCATTAAGAACTCGTCCTTCAGTTGATTGGAAATCGTCAATTGATGCGTCAGTGTTTCCGTCTTTGCATAGGCAGTCGTTAAACGGGCAGCTAGTAAAAGATTCATTAAAGATATGAAACCGATCACGGCAGCTTTTCCTCGTAAATCCGTCGATATCATATTTTCCGCATAAAGAGTCCCGTCGACTAAAAAAATCAACAATGAAATGATGACGCCGATGAAAAGCAAAAGCTCTTTTCGTTCCGATGTTCCCTTCGGGCTAGTTCCGAATAAATAAATCATTCTGCCAAGCAAATAAATAGGAACCAGTGCCATATAAAGAAAGAACAAACCTCTCACTTCATTATAAAGCGAATAGGGAAGCACGAGAATCGCCGCTATGTAAACGACATTTGGAGAAATTAAAGCAATCTTCATTCGATGCGAGATCAGTCTGCCGTCCATGGAACTGAAGAATAGAATACTTAGCACAGAACTAAGAAATTCGCTTAGATCCAGCGATTTATAGACAACATAAAAAGGTATTTCCGGCATGAGCCTTTGAAGCAATTTCTCGCCAAACAGCAATTGAATGAGCGCAAGGGAAAACAAATACATCCCGCTGTACAAGTACGTCTTTTCTCTGTTACGCAAAACATAGAGACTGAGATGATAGGCGCCAAACATGACAAAAATGAGCGCGTAAGCCAGATCGCTGCCGATCAATAAACTATTCAGCTTCGTAATATCTCCATGCATTCCGAACTGGATGGAGTTAATAATACCGCCGTTGACAAATTCATAATTGGCCACTTGGATAATGATCTCTATTTCTTTGCCTTTCGCATGAAAAAAAGTACTGTACGGCGTATTGCCGGAAATGTTCGCTTCTTTGACAATGGCCGGCTTTCCGCTCCCGCCCTCTAACTTGCCATTGATATACAAGCTGTGAGACATACGAACGCTTCTTACTTTTAATCCATAGATATCATCGTAGTTTTCTACCAACACTTTAAGCCGATAAGTTCCAAAGCCTTTTCTACTCATGCCGCCATCTTTCTTTTTACCTTCCCATGTGCCCGGGACAAATAAATAAGAAACATCGCTCCGCGCGGCCGCGCTAAAATCAGAAGGTTCGAGCAGCTTCCCCTCATAAAACTCCCACTCGCCGTCGAGAGCAACCAGCCCTTGCTTATGAAAGTCCCAACCCGTTAAGTCCATCACTCCCTGCTTGGCAAGCTGTGAATCCCTATTCGGTACTGTATGCGAATAAATAGCTATAAATAATAGGATCGAGAGAGATAATACGATGCCAATGCCAATAAACTGGCGAAAATTATTCACGATAGTGTCCTCTTTCTCTATTCATGCATGCAAGGTGATGTATTTGATCCTATCATTTCATACTCACAAAAAACTCACAAGCCCTCAACTTTTGACCAGTCTCCTACCTCTAGGGACGAGGCGATAATCTGATCATTTACTCAATTCACGGCATTGCTAAACATCCGAGCAAGATGAAGTGTAGGGATTGGAATCCATCGTTACATGGGTTCAAAATGTTGTACGAACTGCAACTTTAAGTTACAAAATAGCCTTTGAGCGTGTGGATTGTTGTAGAATTTACAACACTTGTAACCACTCAGCTCAGTAAAATCCATAATTTTCCACGTTCGCTAAATAGGGTACGCTTTGCCTTCTTCCCCTAACCTCAAAAAAATAAAAAAGCTGTCTCAAAGTCAATTGACTTTTAAGACAGCCCCATAGCCATTAAGTATCTAATCGAAATCATACCGCTGCTCTTTAAACGGATCGCCATACATATGGTATCCATTCCGCTCCCAAAAGCCCGGCTTATCCTTCGGCATAAACTCGATGCCGCGCAGCCACTTCGCGCTTTTCCAGAAGTAAAGATGCGGCACGACCATGCGAACCGGAGCCCCATGGTCAGGTGTCAGCAGCTCACCATTGTGTCTGATGCCCAGAAAAGACGTCTCCCGGAGGAAGTCCTCGAGCGGAAGATTCGTCGTCCAGCCATGCTCCGCATGCAGCATAACATGCGTGGCTTCTGGCTTCAGCTTCACTTTGCTCATGAGCTCAGAAACAGCAATGCCTTCCCATACATTGTCCAGCTTGGACCATGTAGTTACGCAGTGAATGTCGTTTGCGAACTCTTTGCGCGGAAGAGCCATGAAGTCTTTGTACGAAATCTGGAACTCTTCCTCAACCAAGCCAAAGAGACGCAGATTCCATTTGCTCATATCATTATAGTATGGCACGGATCCGTAATGAAGCACAGGCCAGCCTTGTGTCAGCGTTTGGCCAGGGGGAACACGGTCATTCTGTTCCTGTGGCTTTTGGCCAAATAACATGAGATAACCTCCTACTAGTCGTTACCGATGTAAGATGCATATTCAGCTGGTGTAAGTAAGCCTTCCAAAGCTTCAGCACCTGTAACTTCGACTTCAACCATCCAACCTTCACTGAATGGTGCACTGTTCACCAACTCAGGTGAACCTTCCAAGGAACTATTTACTGCAGTTATTTTGCCCGAAACAGGCGAGAAAATATCCGAAACCGTTTTAACGGATTCCACACTGCCAATGCTTTCATTCGCGGTAACGGATGTTCCGACTTTAGGAAGCTCCACAAACACAATATCCCCCAATTGATCTTGGGCAAAATCAGTAATGCCTACGCGAACTACTGTATCCGACAGCTTCTCTACCCACTCATGCTCTTTGGTGTAAAATAAATTGGCTTGTACTTCACTCATCGTTAAACGCCTCGCTTACCAGCAAATTTTGCTTTTAGCTTAATCTAATGGGAACATCAAAGTCAAGGTGGTCGCAGTAAATTTTGCCAACACGGCCGGACTAAGGCGGCAAGTCTCACTTTTCAAAAGTTGCAGTTGACAATTCACACCAATTTGGGCACATAATAATACTATAAATTAAATTGAATATTGGCGAATGATGGTATAGGGAGAGACCGCAGGGCAAGCTCGCGGCGCCGAAGGAGTAAGCCCAGTGCGGTGAATCTCTCAGGCAAAAGGACCTGTATCGGACGCAACTCTGGAGAGCTTCGAATTTCCGCGAACAGCGGGAAAACGGACACCCAAGGGGAAACTTGATGGACGTTTGGTCCAGCGAGGTAACTCTCAGGTAAAAAGGACAGGGCAAAAGGTATGTTTGTGTTGCATACTTTTTGCTCTTTTTTGCATTTTCCGGCTTATATTTCGGGCAAAATAGCAATGTCAACAATCGAAGGTGAGGTTACGAGCATGCTAAAACGAACACCGCTCTTCCCGATTTATGCGGAGCATGGAGCGCGAGTCATTGATTTTGGAGGCTGGGGGACTGCCCGTGCAGTTCGCTGGTATTCAAAAAGAGCACGACGCCGTCAGGCAGCAGGCCGGGCTTTTTGATGTTTCCCATATGGGGGAAGTCCGAGTAAACGGAGAAGACGCCCTTCCTTTTCTGCAAAAAATAACAACGAATGATGTATCCAAGCTGGAAGCAGGCCAATGCCAATATAGCCTCATGTGTTATCCGACTGGTGGTGTTGTAGACGATCTCCTCGTTTACAAACTTGGTGATAACAACTACATGTTGGTCATCAATGCATCGAATATCGACAAAGATGTGGAATGGATGCAGCAAAACCTCACGGGCCGTGTGGAATTAGTCAACATTTCAGATGAAACGGCGATGCTCGCGCTGCAGGGACCGCATGCGGAACTTATTTTAGCTAAACTTACAGACGCGCCTATCCAATCTTTGAAAACGTTTCGCTTCCTTCCTGAAGCGGATGTTGCTGGGATTAAAGCACTCCTATCTCGTACCGGATATACAGGGGAAGATGGCTTCGAGCTCTATGTCGATCAAAAGGACGCTGTAAAGCTGTGGAAGCTGCTTCTTGAAGCAGGTCAAGAGTATGGACTCGTACCAGCAGGTTTAGGCGCTCGTGATACCTTGCGTTTTGAAGCTCGTCTCCCCCTTTACGGGCAGGAGCTATCCAAGGATATTACACCGCTAGAGGCTGGACTTTCATTTTTTGTGAAGCTGGATAAGGGAGATTTCATAGGTCGTGACGTGATCGCTGGTCAAAAGGCAAACGGTACACCTCGCAAGCTCGTTGGCATCGAAATGGTCGAACGCGGCATTCCGCGTCCGCATTATGCCGTTTTCAATACGGATGGTCAACAGATCGGTGAAGTCACGACAGGGACACAATCTCCTACTTTCAAAACGAATGTGGGCTTAGCTTTAATCGATTCCGCTTACAGTACGCTGGGCACGGAATTGAATGTTGAGATTAGAGGGGCGCAGGTCAAAGCTAAGGTCGTTGCCACCCCGTTTTACAAAAGAAAATCGTAAGCCATTTGTCTCAGGAGAGGAGCAAGCCCCCATCATGAAGCACCGCTATTTGCCAATTACGGAGCAGGATCAGAAAGAAATGCTGGAGACCATCGGCATCTCATCCATGGAGGAGATGTTTCAAGATATACCTCAGAAGGTTCGTTTTCAAGGGGAACTGAACGTATCGAAGGCGCTGGATGAGCAAGGACTGCTGCGCTATATGCGCGGTCTGGCGGGTCGCAACGCCGACTTTGACCGGTATGCCAGCTTCCTCGGCGCTGGCATCTACGATCATCACCTTCCGGTGGTGATCAATCATGTCATCTCACGCTCAGAGTTCTACACAGCGTATACGCCTTATCAACCGGAAATCAGCCAAGGCGAGCTGCAGGCGATTTTCGAGTTTCAGTCGTACATCTGTGAGCTCACCGGCATGGCCGTAGCGAACGCCTCGATGTACGATGGCGCAACGGCGCTGGCCGAAGCCGGCGCCCTGGCCAGCGGAGCGACGAAGCGCAGCCGTCTGCTAGTCTCGAAAGCGGTGCACCCGGAAGCGCGCGCGATTTTGCGCACCACCGCCCGCGGGCTGAACTTGGAAGTGGTCGAGATCGGCCTCACGCCAGAGGGCGTGACCGATTTCGAAGACCTCACTTCCAAGCTCAGCGACGACGCGGCAGCCGTCATCCTCCAATCGCCGAATTTCTTCGGCTGCTTGGAGGATATCGGGGCCGCTGAGCCCCTCGCGCACGGCGCGGGCGCACTGCTTGTCGTGAGCGCGAATCCGCTCACGCTCGGGCTGCTCGAAGCGCCGGGCAAGCTCGGCGCTGACATCGTCGTCGGCGACTGTCAGCCGCTCGGCATCCCAGCTGCGCTGGGCGGTCCGACGTGCGGCTACTTCGCCGTCGCCGAAAGCTGGATGCGCCGCATGCCTGGGCGCATCGTGGGCCAAACCGTTGACCGCGATGGCAAGCGCGGTTTCGTTCTTACGCTCCAAGCGCGGGAGCAGCACATCCGACGTGAAAAAGCCACGTCGAATATCTGCTCCAACCAAGCGCTTCTCGCGCTTTGCGCATCTGTGTACTTGTCCACGATGGGCAAGCAGGGCATCCAAGACGTTGGTAAGCTCAACGTCCAGAAAGCCCACTACGCGGCAAACCGCCTAACCGCGTCTACTAAATTCTCGCTGCCATTCGCAGGCAGCTTCTTCAATGAATTTGCCGTCAAGCTACCGGGCGGCACGAACGTGCAGGAGCTGAACAGTAAGCTCCTGAAGCATAACATCATCGGCGGCTACGACCTCGGCCGCGACTACCCCGAGCTCGCCGGCCATATGCTTATTGCCGTCACAGAGCAAAGAACGCGCGAAGATATCGATGCCTTCGCAGCTGCACTGGAGGAACTCGTATGAGCGAAAACAACGTGAACGTGAAATCAGACGCCAAAGCGCTCATCTTTGAAATGAGCCATCCGGGTCGTATCGGCTATTCACTGCCTGAATCCGATGTGCCAGAAGTCAATTTGAACGATCTTCTGCCAGCCAAGTTTAGGCGCCAGAACGAACCTGACCTGCCAGAAGTGTATGAAGTAGACGTCATCCGTCATTATACGGCTCTTTCTCGTCGTAACTTCGGTATCGACAACGGCTTCTATCCACTCGGCTCGTGTACAATGAAATACAACCCAAAAATCAACGAAGACGTAGCCCGCTTCCCTGGCTTCGCCAAAATACATCCGTACCAACCGGAAGAATCGCTGCAAGGAGCAATGGAACTGCTCTACAATCTCCAAAATGACCTTGAAGCCCTCACCGGCATGGATCGTGTAACCCTGCAGCCGGCGGCTGGCGCTCATGGCGAGTGGACCGGACTAATGATGATTCGTTCCTACCACGAGAGCCGCGGCGAGAAGCGGACCAAAGTCATCTGTCCCGACTCCGCTCACGGCACTAACCCTGCCAGCGCTACTGTTGCAGGCTTCGAAACTATAACCATCAAATCCAACGAGCGCGGCCTCGTGAATCTCGATGAGCTTCGCAAAGCCGTTGGTCCCGATACCGCGGCATTAATGCTAACGAATCCGAACACACTCGGCTTGTTCGAAGAACAAATCGTCGAGATCGCTGAGATCGTACATGCCGCAGGCGGACTGCTCTACTATGACGGCGCTAATGCCAACGCCATTATGGGTATCACTCGCCCCGGCGACATGGGCTTCGACGTCGTGCATCTCAATCTGCACAAAACCATGAGTACCCCGCACGGCGGAGGTGGACCAGGAGCAGGCCCCGTTGGCGTCAAAGAAAAGCTGATCCCTTTCTTGCCCACTCCACTCGTTGAGAAACGGGAAGATGGCAGCTTTTATTTCGACTACAACTATCCGCAAACGATCGGCCGTGTCAAAGGCTTTTACGGCAACTTCGGCATCCTCGTCCGCGCGTACACCTATATTCGTACACTCGGTCCAGAAGGCTTACGCAAAGTATCCGAGTATGCCGTCTTGAATGCAAACTATATGCTTGCTAGACTGACACCCTACTTTGATGTGCCTCACCCGCGCTTCTGTAAGCACGAATTCGTACTTTCCGGCAATCGCCAGAAGAAGCTCGGTGTACGTACACTCGACATCGCCAAAAGATTGCTCGATTTCGGCTACCATCCGCCAACGATCTACTTCCCGCTCAGCGTGGAAGAATGCATCATGATAGAGCCAACCGAAACCGAAAGCAAACAAACCTTAGACGAATTCATTGATACGATGATCGCCATTTCCAAAGAAGTCGAAGAAAACCCGGAGCTCGTCAAAAACGCTCCCTATACCACCGTCGTCAGCCGCATGGACGAAGCTCTTGCTGCCCGCAAGCCTGTCCTGAACTGTACTTGCGGATAAATAACACAACATACCCGCCATTCAAGTTGTTTCAGCTGAGTGGCGGGTTTTGTTTATCTTCCTATTTGCACTATCCCTTTTACTCAGATAGATAGAAAGAAAGATAGAGCAAAAAGTTTCGAAGTGCTTTATTATTGATGTATATAGTTCGAAGTCGGGGGCGGTGGAGCGGCATGAGCATGTCTTCTAGAATAGTTTTGGTTTAAGTTAGTACGTGTCAGAACAGTTCTATTTAGTTTGGGAAGTTCCACAAGAATGCTGTGTTTCCTATTTTTATCCATGTATTGTAACCATTGCTTCCACTAACTTTTTCCTTGCCTCCTCTCTTTCCCACTCACTCCTTTCAGAAACATATTTTCTGAGCAGTCTACAAAACTGCCCCCTTAAGCTTCCTCGAACATGAACTAAGGGATAGTGCAAATAGAAATCCTCAATTAATAAGCTCCTCTCACATCCAACGCATCCTGAAAAACCCTCAACTAAAATGAACTCCTCACCCAGCTTTTCCTGAACCAAGGGGATAGTGCTCATAAAAGCTCTCAATTAAGATGAACTCCACTCACCCGGCTTATCCTGATCCAAAGGGATAGTGCACATTGAAGCTCTCAATTAAGATAAACTCCCCCACCAAGCTTATCCTAATCCAAAGGGATAGTGCACATTGAAGCATTCATTTAAGATACGAACGCGGCAGAACTGTTATTTCATTGCATTTGCATTATTTTAGAGGAGCGTTTTTATGAACAAACCATGGTTTTATCGGCTTTTATTCTCCTATTTGCCTGTATTTTTCATGATCACTTCTGTGCTCATTGTGCTTATTATTCTTTCGATCAGCCAACTGTCCAAAAAAGAAGCTGAAAATGCCAATAAAACATATGCTTTACATATCATGCAGTCGGTTGACTATGCATTGAAGACGATAGACGAATATGTGATCAAAGAACTGCAGACCAATACGCGGATTGACCAATTTTTTGACAACAAATTTGAGGGAAATCCCTATTACTCGGCTTATGAAGTCACCGAGTTGATTCGCGGGATGATGAATTATAACAAGTTTATTGATTCGGTTTATTTTTATCGGGTTTCCGATCAAATGGTCATTAGTCCAAACACGATGATAACGGCTGATCGTTTCGGCGATAAAGGGTTCATCGAAGAGATGAGGAAGAACCCTTCTCAGTATCAGTTGACGAATCAGCGGATCTTTAAAGAATTTGCGGAGATGGATCAGCGTAAAGTCGTCATTTCTTTAGTACGGAAGATACCTCTGTTATCCGGGCAAAAAGGCATCGTCGTTGTCAATATCAGCATGGATTCTATCGCAAGAATGGTCGGTGATATGTCTAATTCAAAGATCAGCTTCATCGAAGTATACGATCCCGAAGGCAAACAGCTGATGGCCTCCGGAAACGCTGAGGGTGCAGTAGTATCTAGGAAAAGAGGCTCGGAACTTACCCGAATCCATTCAACTTATACAAACTGGGAATACCGAAGTGGTCTCAACGATGACTATTTATTTACTTTCACCTCTGTATTCTCTTATGTATGGATCGGATTTGGACTAGTTATGGTTGTCCTCGGCGGGATCTGGATGACCTATGTGACCTATCGCAATTATCGGCCGATTAAGTTGATTATGTCCCGTATCCATGCTTATTCCGAACTGAAGTCGATGGGAGTCGAGGGCAAGAAACAAGACGAATTCCAGTATATTGACCGGGCCATAGGCAATCTTATGGAGTTATCCAACCGCTATGAAAAGCAGCATGAGGAAGATACCGTATTCCGGCGGCGGCATTTTTTCAAAGAATGGCTGGAAGGAAGCCGGACGGTTGATTATGAAGACTGGAAAGCCGAGATGAATCGGCTGCAATTGCCTTCTGACTACGGCCAACTTGCTGCAGCGGTCATCGAGATGGATAAGTATATGGAAGTATGCAGAATGTTCTCTCAAAAGGATCAAGAGCTGCTGAAATTTGTACTAAGCCGTGTCGTTTATGAAACTGCTGAACCGCTTGGCCTGACTGTATGGGCGGAATGGACAGCTACACACAGGCTTAGTGTTGTGATATTTGCTAATGAGAATGTCAAAAACAGTGAGAAGCTAGCGGCCAATCTATGCGAAAATGTTCGCTCCTGGGTCGAGCAGCATCTGCATTTTCGCATTACGCTTGGTGTCGGTCATGTGGTTGGACAAGTACAAGAGCTCGTTCATTCCTACGAGGCTGCCGTCCATGTTCTTCGCTTTAAATCGACATTAGGAACGAATCGAGTCCTGTATCATTGGGAATCCGAAGCGTCCACTGAGAAGGAAATGTATAAGCATTTGCCCCTGGTCAAATCGCTCGCTCAGTCGTTTCGCTTGGGGGACAAGGAATGGAAGCCGGCCTTGGAGCAACTTTTCACCGAATTAAAAGTCGGGTTATTCTCCTACGATGAGATCCGCAATCTCATGAATTATTTGGTTTATCATTTACACCGGGAGATGATGGAGCTCTCAGTCGAGCTGCAGGAGTTATGGCAAATCGTGCTGCCCCAACTGAACGACGCTATTGAACAGTTCGATACGATCGAAGAGTTATATGCTTCGTGGTTTCACATGTTAGAAGAAGTATCGCAGCGGATGGCAGCTTTTCGCGAAGACAGAAGCACACATGCGGTCATGACCCAAGTTCGCTCTTACGTGGAGACTCATTATGCAGATCCAGAATTATCGCTTACCTCGCTAAGCGAGCAGTTTCAGCTTCATGCTTCGCATGTCAGCCGTGCATTCAAAGAGGAGTTTGGCGAAAAATTCGTCGATTATCTCGTTAAGATCCGGATGGAACAAGCGAAAAAGCTGCTCCAGAGCAGCCGCGACTCCGTCCAGGACATCGGGTGCATGGTTGGATACACGCATGCTATCTCGTTTATACGAGCCTTCAAGAAGTATACCGGCGTCACGCCTGGCGATTACCGTAAGCAAGAGTAATCCTGCCGTTTTTCAAGAAAAGTATATCGTTAATTGTTGTTTATTCACTTCTGTATCACATCCACTAAAGCCTTGTACAGCAAGGGGTTTCAAAAGAGTTTATTCGCTAATTCATGTATATTGAGAAGGATTGCACCTCTGAGGTACATTGATTCCATCGACGGCAAGGGAGCAAAAGATGGTTCGATTTTTACGCTAAAGGAGGTGACACACGATGCCACATACACCGCTAGACAACATTCAATCAGCCCCCATGATTACTACACGAAGATTTACCCACCATGCCGCCAAGTCGCTGCAGCCCCGTCGTCGTTTCAAGCAAAATATGCCGCTGTTGATTATGTTTGTACCGGTTATCGCTTACTTTATTATCTTTCGATATTTTCCAATATTAGGAAATATAATCGCCTTTAAAAACTATAACTTGATGGATGGCATATGGGGAAGCCCATGGGTTGGCCTAAAGCATTTCAAAGCACTTTTCACCCAACCCCAGACGCTGACGATCATCCGCAACACCGTCACTTTGAGCTTATTAAGCATTGTCGCTGGCTTTCCATTTCCGATTATCATTGCCATCCTATTGAATGAAGTTCGCGCCATGCGGTTCAAACGAATTGTACAGACACTGATCTATATCCCTCACTTCTTCTCTTGGGTTATTGTCGGAGGTATTGTCGTTACGATATTCTCCCAGCAATCCGGTATCGTTAACAAGCTGTTAGAGCTATGGACGGGTCACACTACTGCCTTCTTGTATCAGGAGCATAGCTGGATAGCTATCTTCCTCGGATCGGGGATTTGGAAGGAAGCCGGATGGGGAGCAATCATTTATCTGGCTGCTCTTACCTCGATCGATACGCATCTGTATGAAGCTGCAAGCATTGACGGTGCGTCCAAATGGAAGCAGATCTGGCATGTCACGCTGCCAGGCATTCGCAGCACGATTATTCTTATGCTGATTCTGAGTATGGGTAATGTCATGGAAGTCGGGTTTGACCATGTGTACACGCTTCAAAATGCAGCCGTTTCAGATGTCTCGAATGTCATCAGCACCTATATCTTTATTGTGGGTGTCCAGGGAGGACAGTTCAGTTTAACGACGGCGGTCGGGTTGTTTGAATCTCTGGTCGGCTTCTTCTTCGTCGTCCTTGCGAATCAACTTGCCCGTAAATTCGATCAAGGACTGTGGTAAGAAAGGAGCCTCCTCATTCATGAAACCAACTTGGGATGAGAAAATCTTTTACACGATCAATTATATGTTCCTTGGCCTTGCAGCTCTAAGCTGCGTCCTTCCCTTGATGCATATCGTATCATTATCTCTGAGCAGCTATCAGGCGATTGTATCAGGGCATGTAACCCTGTGGCCGCAAGGCTGGACTGTAGAAGCTTACAAAGCCTTATATGTTGGTACGAATATGGTCAAAGCGTTTCGTAATAGTATCGTAATTACTGTTGTAGGCGTTGTGCTAAGCATGTGGTTTACGATCATGGCGGCTTATCCGTTAGCTAAGAAGTATTTTTATGCACGTCGCTTTTTTACACTGGCTATTGTATTTACCATGCTGTTCGGCACACCTTTAATTCCTCTGTTTCTGATCGTGAAAAGTCTCGGCTTACTGGATACTTACGGTGCTATATGGATGCCGGGACTGATCAGCGCGTTTAATATGCTTGTGCTTCGGACCTTTTTTATGAATGTGCCTGAAGAGCTTGAAGAGGCAGCACGCATGGATGGCTGTGGAGAATGGAGACTTCTCACCCGCATTATTCTCCCTTTATCCCTGCCAGTCTTGGCTACGTTGACTTTATTCTATGGCGTCGGCTATTGGAATTCATTCTTACACGTACTTATGTTTATCAATGACAGTACACGAATGAATTTGGCGGTAATGATTCAACAGATGGTCGCCAGCCAATCGATTCTTCAAGAGCTTAATTCCGTAAGACCAGATGATTTGCAGCAAATGACACCAGAATCCATCAAAGCGGCCGGCGTGATCGTACTCATTGTGCCTATGCTGATCGTCTATCCATTTTTGCAGAAGTATTTTGTTAAAGGGGTCATGATCGGCGCGATTAAAGGATAACACGAAGGACAACACAATCTAACTTGAGCTGTTTTAGGAAACGAATTATCTAAGGGGGGTATATCCATGTCTATGTTACGCAGGGGTCATCGGAAAGCTCTAATGTCCACACTAGCTTTAATCGCAGTATTAGCAGGCTGCTCCACAGCCAAAGTCAACGATCCAGGGGCATCGTCAAGTCCGAATGCGACCCCAGCAGCCGAACCGGCTAAAAGAGGAGCGATTAACGTTTCCGTCTATGATCGGGGCAATGTTCCTCCGGAGGAAGGCAACTGGGATAAAAACCGTTGGGTGGAGTGGATCAACAAGAACGGTCCTGTCGATGTTAAATATACACCCGTTCCCCGCTGGGAATCGTTCCCGAAATTTAATGCCTTGCTTGCCTCGGGAAGCGCACCGGACTTGATTCTGGAGTATGATGCCAACTATAGGAACAGCTGGTATTCGCAGAAGCTGCTGATGCCGATCGATGAGATGGTTGACAAATACAGCACGAATTACAAGCAAATTCTCGAGAAGTATCCGCTGCTGCGTAAGATTGGAACGAAGGAAGACGGCAAATTGTACGAAATCGGCCGTTTAAATGTCGTGGCCCCGCATCATCGTCTCTTAATCCGCGAGGATTGGCTCCAGAAGCTGAACCTGTCGGTTCCGACGACGACCGAGGAATTGTATAACGTAGCCAAAGCATTCGTGAACCAGGATCCCGACGGCAACGGTAAAAAGGATACGTTCGGTATCAACCTGAGCGGCGTCGGCTTCTCCGTGATCAGCCACATTTTCGGACGCTCGATCGATTGGGCCGAACAAAATGGCCAATTCGTACATGACTGGGAACGCCTCCAGGCATCCGTAGAATTCCAAAAGCGTTTGTTCGACGACGGTTTAGTCGATAAGGATTTTCTCACAGATAAAAACGGACAAAAAGGCATCCAAGATTTCATGAACGGGAAATTAGGAATTTTCGCGATCGACAGTGCATGGTTTACTATTTCTAACTATGAAACTTTGAAGAAGAACAACCCAACTGCCAAGGTTATTCCTATGGCTTTACCAAAGAGTCAATTCGGGCAATTCAGCCCGATTATCAGCACACCTGTGCAAATGGTCGGTGTCGTCAATGCCAAAGCGAAGGATCCGAAAGCGATTATGCAATATATTGACTGGATGGTGGATCCCCAAAATGCAAGCCTACTGAAAAACGGAATTGAGGGTACCCACTCGCAAAAAGGTTCGAATGGCTGTTTGCAGCCTATCGATACGGAGAAAAATAAGAAAGAGCTGTACACCGACGATCTGAATATGATGAGATCCGATTTGCTGCTGGGCAAATGCGCGGAAGTGTATCTGGTGAACTTGCGCCCAGAAGTGCCAACTCAGAAAGAACTGCTCGATATCAACCTCAAATCCAAAGAAATCTATATCAATAAGGATCGTCCTATTCCTTCGCTCGGCTATGACTTCTTACCGGTCCTGCCTGATGATCTGCAAGCGATTGTCAAAAGCACAAGCAAATCCAACAACATCGATAAAGGCGATATTTGGTTGAAAGCTTTGGTTGGCGGCACTGGCTATACCGCACAGCAAGCTGTGAAGGATGCCAAGGAGGTGTGGGAAAAAGCAGGCGGCAAGCAAGTCGACGATTATTACGCCAAATGGTATGAGAACAACAAAACCAAAGCATTTAGTATCGATGATCTGTACAAATTTGCTGAACAATCTCAGAAAGAGCTGAAATAGAATGAAGGAGAAGCGGCGCTCCAAGTTAGATGTATCGGAGCGCCGTCTACACATGACGTGGACCCCGGATAGGATTAGGGAATCCTATTGATAATCTCGTTCATGGAGGTAATTATGAGATCCCTACACAAGTCAAAACTCCTTGTTTCAGTCCTTCTGTCGGCGATCATTGTTTCACTGCTTCCTATTTTTCCTGTGCATCGTGCTTTTGCGGCTTCAGCAGGTATTACCCAAGACTATTGGAACAACGTTCCTGGAGGTAAGGTGGAACAAATTCCTGTAAAGACGCCTCCATCGGGTTCGAGGTTGCTCGCTAACTTCGAGACACCGAACAATACGGGGGATCTTTATGGTTCTCGCATTTACGGTTTTCTGACGCCACCGGCCAGCGGAGGCTACACCTTCTGGATCGCAGCGGATGACAGCTCCGAGCTATGGCTGAGTCCCGATGGCGATCCTGCGCACAAAGAGAAGATAGCGTCTAATACCGTCTTCGCTAAGCCCAGAGAGTGGGAGAAATCCCCAACTCAGAAATCAGTGATCATTCCGCTATCCAGCGGGAAAAGATATTACATCGAGGCGCTGCATAAAGAAAATACCTCGAATGACAATTTGGCTGTCGCCTGGCAAGGACCGGGAATTGCCCAACAGGTGATATCTGGCAATTACCTGACACCCTATGTGCTGCCTGATGCGCCAACAAATCCCGTGCAGGACGATACAGCAAATACGTTCGGGTGGACGCCTATTCCCGGTTACCCGGATGTGGCTGCCTATGAATACAGCACAGATCGCGGTTACACGTGGCAAACCGTGACAACGAACCCGCTTCAACTGGACAATGTCAATTACACGACGGGGCAAATACAAGTTCGGTTGAAAGAAACGACAGCGCAGCCTGCCGGAAAGATCCTATATTCTACCGCCTTTTACACGTTAACTACCGTGGAACAGCCTACGCCGGTTTATACAACGATTTGGAAAATCGGGCTTGATAATCAACTGTCGACTGAATTTAGCGATTATAAATCAACACCTATTGAGTCCTTCAGCCTTCCTTCCGACTGGGCCACTCGCACAGATTGGAGTTCGGTTTCTAAAGGACTGAAGCTTAACCGCAACGGTTCTATGGTTATTACTTACAACTTGCCAGCGATCCCGGAGCATGGCGTGCAGTTCAGCTTCAGGAGCTTGGACGCGTATGTATCCGTTCCGCAATTAGCTGTATTTTCCAATGATACGATGGCTGGTTTAATCCAAATTGTCGGCTTGAACGGCGGGAATACGACTCGGAAATTTAAAGAAACTTACGAGCTTTATATTCCTAAGGAAATGCTGAAGGTTGGATCTAATGAATTGAAGCTGTCTTTGGATCGAGGCTTGTATGCGGGAACTGACGGCGATGAATATCATTGGTTTGAATGGGATTACGCCAAGCTTGAGGCATTAGGAGCTCCGGCTGCGGAACCCATTCACGGGCGGTATACCCGTCTGGGAACAGCTCTTGTCTCTCATGTTTTGAAAGACCGAGATCTCCAAACGATGGAAGTAACGAAATGGCTTGGACTCGCCTACAGCGGGAACGTCATTCGTTCCAGTCAATTCTCGCGGGAATGGCTGACCGCCTTGCGCGATTTGAATTTGGCGCCGGTGCTGCTGCCATTCGGGACCTATATCAAGGATCCCGAACTTTCGTCGGGGGTCGTCCCTGAGAAGCTCAAAGAGTACTACAACAATCTCATTGCAGAAAATGGGGATTTGTTCGAATACATGGAGCTTGATAATGAACCCGGCGTGTTCAACAATGCTTTTGCCGCCGATTTGGCTCTTGCTAAGTATGTTAGTGAGCAGAAGCCTTTGCTAAACCCTTGGTTGAAAGCCGTTTCTCCAGGCTGGGCCTACTGGCCATCCAAAGGAATTCCCGATGGCTGGGAGCGTGATCCTGCCTACCGCAGACAGATTGAAGACTATACCGATATGACGAACGGTCACAGCTATACCTTAAGCGGGATATCGAGTGGTGAGGGAGGCGCTGTCGTTGAGACATTAAAGACTTTTCCTGAGTATCAGGGTGACGGAATGGCAAAGCCGATGATGATGAGTGAAACGGGAGCTAACGATTTTCATACCGATAATAACCGTTACGATACGTTCACGCATCGATTCGCCTCCATCTTTGATCGGGAAACGCGCA
Source organism: Paenibacillus sp. WG02 (assembly GCF_055396115.1). NCBI lineage: Bacteria > Bacillati > Bacillota > Bacilli > Caryophanales > Paenibacillaceae > Paenibacillus > Paenibacillus sp. WG02. The sequence goes on from NZ_AP036016.1 coordinate 7,109,889, forward strand.
GTACCATCGGCTATCTCGATTACATCATGCAGCATGCGGCTTACTTCCGAGAGTACAGCTTGCTCAAAGAGGACATCGAGATGAAATCCGCTGACGATGCCGAGGCATGGATCAACACGAGCGATCCCGATGAAACGCGTTTGAAGGTTTTCCGCCGCTTAGCGCTCGCATACAGTACGCATGGCAAACCGCTCCCTTATGTGTATACAAATCAGAGCGAGCTTGCCGGGAAAAAAGCTTATTTCCGCGCCGTGGATACATCTAGTCTTAGTGTGAGCAACACTGGAGCAAAATCCAATAAAATTCTGCTCAATTTTGTTAATTTTGAAACGACACCGGTCACGATGAACGTCCATGTTACACTACCCGCTAACGCCCAGTATGCGGCAGAACGCTTTGGCGCAGGCAACACGTATGCGGCTTCACACAGTTTTACGACGATTGACACCGCTTCGGGCGCTCAATTATCAGAAACTCTTCAGCCAGGCGAAGCCGTGCAGTTTATTTTGACCTCGTTAGAACATTCAGCACCAAGCAAGCCTACGCTGCAAGCACGGGCCGTTTCGTACAAACAAATCAAGCTGACTTGGCAGCCTTCTACGGATAATGTAGAAGTAGCCGGGTATAAGCTCTATGATAACGGCGTACTGCTCGCCAAGCTGCCGAAAGCCGTAACCAGGTATTCGCACCAAGATGTTAGACCGGAAAGTGCACACTCGTACACGCTCATCGCTTATGATGACTCGGGCAACGAGTCCGTACCGAGCGACCCTTTAGCCATATCCTCCTTGTCATTGCCGGCATCTCCTTTTACCACTACGTCTACGGGAGCTTTGCATGTTGAAGCAGAGCAAACGGAGCTGGAAGGAGTGACACATCATGGCACATTCGTCGGCATGTACTTTACACAAGGACGGATGAACATGCTGAAACCGCCTGTCAAAGCAAATACCAATTACATTCTTAAGCTTAAATATAGCTCGGCCGCGAACAAAAAGGTGAACCTCGTGATCGACAATCAGCTGGTTCGGACGCTGGATTTGCCAGGAACGGAGCCGAATGTCTATACAACCGTCGAATATAACGTCATGATGCCTGCGGATATAAGCAACCTTGTGCTGTCCATCGTCAAGAGCAGTGATAATGTGTTCGCCTACTTCGATTGGTTTGAGCTGAAAGAAGGCATCTTGGATGAAACGCCGCAAGCACTTTGGACGAATGTCATTCATAGCAGCACGAATATGTATTATTCCGCTCCTACCTTCGCTCTCGGCGCCAATGGAGCCAATATTCATGAAACGACAACGCCGGGCGATTACGCAGCTATGGGCTTTAAGGGTACGGGAATCCGTTGGTATTCCGATATTGAGTCTACATTAGGCGAGGCTGATGTATATATCGATGATGTCCTGCAAGCAACAGTGGATTTGAAAACAGCGAACACACAAGGCGCGAAGAAGGTTGTTTTTGAAAAGACTGGTCTCCCTATGGCAAACCATATCATCAAAGTTGTCGCTAAGAACGGCCGGGTCATCCATCAATCGTTCGAGTTTTTGAGTTTGGAACGCCAGCCCTTAACTCCAGGCCCCGATCTTATCGTAACAGATCTTGGAACGGATCCAGCAGATCCGTATGCCGGGCAAACGGGAATTCGATTCTATGTCACAGTGAAAAATGTCGGTATTCTCCCAACCCCAGCCGGCAAAATAACTGGAGCCGTGTTTGGTTTGAACGGCGGTTCGTTCGGCTATACGGATACGTATAATCAATCCATCCCTGTAGGCGGCAGTGCAACACTCTATACCAACGCAGGTGGTGAAAATGGGTATTGGGAAGTGCCCAATGGAGAAGCCACCTACCAATTAAGCGTCAATATCAATGATATTGGCCGATTCACTGAGATGGATCGTACGAACAACACCAAGGAGATTACTTTTCAGGTGAAAAAGCGGGATATCACCCCTCCTGTGACAACAGCGACAGCGGACGGGGCAACGGGGGCTGGCTCATTCAACAAACAAGATGTGCATGTGACGTTTACAGTCTCACATCCGACTGCTGGCGTTGGAATCAAGCAAACAGAGTACCGAATTCAGGGTGGAATATGGCATCCTGTCACAGCTCAGCCGATCACCTTCAGTGATGAAGGGGTACATCAAATCCAATACCGCTCGATTGATGTAACGAATAACGAAGAAGCGCCCAAAGATTTGATTATTGGCATCGATAAAACAGCTCCTGCAACCACGCACACATCATTAGCAGGGTGGCAGCGCACAACACAAACCGTCACATTAGCAGCGTATGATTCTTTGAGCGGTGTACAACAGACCTTTTACATGCTAAACGGGGGAACTGCCACTGCCGGAACCTCTGTTACGGTAAACACTTACGGTGTGAACACGATACACTATTACAGTGTTGATGCGGCAGGCAATCAGGAAGCTAGTCATCCTGTAGAGGTACGCTTCGATCCGCAAGCTCCTGAAATCAACATCGCCGGTCCCTTAACTTTATTTTGGACGGATCCGATTGTATTGAATGTTAGTATCACAGATGCTTTAAGTGGAGTGGCCTCATCTGTAGTCAAACTGGACGGTGCCGTTGTTAGCCCTAATATTAACCTCCAACCGCTCAGCTTGTGGATAGGTCAGCATACGATTGAAATAACGGCATCAGATAGCGCGGGCAATACGATCGTGCGTACCTTTGTATTGAAAGTGATCATGGATCTCGATCATTTGGACGATCTGCTCCGTTTATTATGGAATCTAGGATATTTCCCAAATCAAAACACTTACAACAGCTTGCAGAACAAGGTTGCTCAGCTCCAGAAACTGCTGAATCAAAGTCAGCTTAAAGATCCGACTATCTTTGATGCAGTCATCAAAGATGGCAAGTATACGGATAGTACGACTGCCAAGCTGCTTCGAGATGCCGTTCTATACTTGCAGCAAAAGTCAGGGAAGTGAATAAGAAGGGGCATGTCATCCAAAGTCATTTTTGGATGATAGGCCCCTCTACCCTTTTTTGTACTATGCTGCGATAACCAAGATTGTCCAGTTCACGGAACGTCAATGCTCTATTTGGACGAAAAACCCCGAAATCAACCTCTAAAGTACATTCTTAGGACAGAAATATATGTTCCAAAGTACAACGCTTGAGCTTGAGCAATTAATAGGATTAAAACCATTGGAGCAAATACAATGAAATTCAACATGCTATTCGTGAATACATGATTCCATTGGACAATATGCAATGGAATTTTCCACTAAGCCTACTCACAAGCCAACTTCGGAAAAAACATTGTATTTACTCCAATGGAAATGCTTATATACGCTTTAATTAGGCGATTCCATTGGATATTGTGCAACAGAATCTGACATCTAATCCTCTTACACAAAACAACCTCACTAACACCAAAACAAACTAAATATCACCCTAATAAACTCACAAATCAAAAACAAACTTCTTCTGTAGTTGACGGAATTCCTGAGTCAGCCGTAGCACGACCTTAAACGGATAATCGTTCCACTAATTGATGTGACTCAAGGACAAGGTCTCCACGGATGCTGCAGGCATTCGGATTGTTCAAGCTGTCCAGGAAATGCTGAACAACACCAGCAAAGCCCCTTCTTTCAAGCACCGTGTCCCAGCTGCCGAAGGATCGCACGCGTGGCGCGGCACCTTTTTCATAAAAGACTGCTGACTCAAGGTTCGTTACTTCTACCGATCGGCTGCTGCCGTGCAGCTCCACTTTTTCTAAATCAACACCGGCAAGTCTAACCATACTGTAATTGCCTAGGGAAGAGCCGAATGCCAATGTCCCTGATGCGTGGAGCAGTTTGCCCGCTTCATCGACTTGTTGGTGGTATGTACTCACTTCAAACGGGCCCTCTCCAAGCCATAGCAAAAGGTCCAGCATGTGAATCAGGTCATCATACAACGTCTCTTTGGCGCTATGACCTTGCTGCTTGATGCGGTGCTTAACGGCTGAACACCAATCAAAACCTCCAGCCTCCTGAAGCCATTGCTTAGCCTCCATATAGAGGGGAGCAAACCTGCGGTTAAACCCCGCTGCCAGCAAAACACCTTTTCGCTCCGCATAAGAAGCCATCTCGGTGGACTGCGCCCAATCGTAGGACAACGGTTTATCTACATAAACAGCAACACCCTGCTCTATACTTTTCATAGCTATATCGTAATGGGTAGATGTCGGACTATGGACGAAAACAGCATCCAGCCCTTGTGCAAGAAGCTCATCTAAGTTCGTTGTCCCGTAAGGAATGCGATACTTTGCCTTCATCCGTTCTACCGTCGCCTGGGTTGAGCTCATGATGCCTACGATATCCACCTGCTCGTTGACCGATAAAAGAGGCAGATACACTTTTTGTGCGATATCACCTAGACCAATTAATCCAATTCTTTTCTTCGTCACAATGCTTCACTCCTCATTTGTTTTCCCAGCACCATACGTCCAACCACCAGTGCAAGTACCAGTAAAACAGCGCCAATCACCGTAGAAACGCCATATATTTGCACCCACATCGGGGCATCCGTAATTAGAGCATATACTTTTCCGCCAAAAATAGGTCCCAAGAAAGCGGCAAAGCCAGTGATAGCCGAATAAGTGGCAATATACATCGGACGTTCGCTCTTCGGTGTATCGCCAATCGTAAACGTGAACACCATCTGATTAAACCCACCCAGCCCAACGCCAAGAACGATATGAACCGCATACAGAACAACAACGGCTGGAATGAAAGCAATCGCTCCCCATAATAAACAAGCTAGTGCAATGATCGGTAAGGACCACAGCAGCAAGGTTTGAGCCGAGTAACGCACATTCAGATTGCCCCATACGTAGTAACTGGCCATCATAACCACGGTGTGAACGACCGTAATTAACGAGACAGTTTCATAATTAATTTTCATCAGCTTGAGCATGACATATGAGAAGAGCGGCACGGTTACCCCTTGCACGAATAAAAACACAGCCAAAAAGAGAATCGCTTTAAGAAAAGCGCGATCCTTCAACGGCTTCCCAATCATCCCTACCGGATTCGATGCCGTAGATGGCTCGAAGGGCGGATTCGGATATAAACCGAAGGCTAGTATATTTAAGACCACACAAACGCTGCATATGATAAATAAATAGTTAAAGCCTTGTCCGCCTGGATATCGATCCAGAATTTGTCCGCCAATGAAAAGAGCCAGAGAACTTACCCCGCCTAATATCGTGTTGCGAAGTCCAAAATATCGCCCTCGAACCGGACCCGGCACCGCATCGCTAATCAGTGAGGTCCAAACGATTCCACCCGCGGCATTGCCAAGATGAGCAGCCGTATAAAGCACAATATACATCACAACCCACAGATCTTTGGGAAATAAAAAAGGGATCAAGCCCACAGAGGTCCAGAGCAATCGGTGTGAGGAAGCAAATATGAGCAGCATCCGTTTGCGGTTTCTGAATTTTTGCATGACCACAGCCATCCCAATTTGAATGATATTGACGACGGTTGTTATGGCCAACACCAAACCAATTTCGGTTGAAGTCGCTCCTAAATAAAGCAAATAACCCGTTAGAAACGGACCGCCAAGGAGCTGAAAGATAATAACCGCCGGGAACCCCTCCAATGTTGCGATTAGCAGACTTCTTCGGTAGGAGGATACTTTTTTTCTGGGTTTTCGTAAAAAAACCGCAATCTTCATCGCCATACTCGCCTCCTGATGTAATTCTTATGATGAATGACTGATCTTAAAGTTTACAAACTATAGGGCGCTTATGTTAAAATAGGACTGACTACCTAATCTACCATGTCAGGCGGGATCACCCAACTATTATGAAACCAAAACATTTTGGTCTTATCACAAGCTCATTACTCTTTTTGACTTTCATTGTACTCTCTCTCATGTTCCAGTCAACCATTTATTTGTATATCGCCAGCGTATGTCCGCTTCTCATTGTTCCTTTCCTTCCCGATATTCGATCCAGCCAGTTCATTAAGCCGAATCAAGCTAAAGGTGCTGTAAGATTGATTACAATGGAGAACATGGACAAGACGGATTCTGATTTTCTTGTTATCTTGTTTGAACCGGGGTATGTCAGATGGAAGCGTGGGAAACTCTTTTTCAACATGGATGATGTCATGAAAGATGTCTATATCAAGCCAGATCCCCTCGCCGCTACAATGACGGTGTTAAAATATGATCTTTTTCTACGTCGGAACAAGAAAAATTGGATCGGCATTTCCTTAACGCAGCTTGAACAGCGCACCGAGCATCTCTCTTATACGACAAATGAAATCAACCGTCTAGTCCTTCGGATTTCCGACGTGAACGAATTGCTTCAGAAGCCTGTTAATCAGCCAACTTCAGCTGGACAAAGTATCGGCGCCTAGAAAGATTAAAAAAATCACCCTGCCCTGAGTTATTACGCCATTCAACCTTCGTGGTTGGATGACGGTAACTCGATGGCTGGTGATTTTTTTGTGTTTGATGCTGGAGAACCTAGGTCTAGCTCATGATTGGTGTAGCTTTTGCAAGTAATGCTTCCCAATTAAGAGTCTCTAAAGGCTGCTATTTAGAGAAAATCGTATGGAATTCACTAAATAAGAGTCTTTAGAGACTTCTATCCTCATCAGATGATGCCGATTTCTTCCATTCTTCTGTAGATTAGAGCCTTTAGGGGCTTCTATTTGCTGCAAGCAAGCTTATTCGAGACAAATAAGAGCTCCTAAAGACTGCTATTTATATTCGTCCCCACACAGATAAGCAGCTAAAGTACGAACCATGACACCTGTTGCACCTTTAGGTTCGATGCCTTTGGCCGACCATAACCAAGCCGTGCCGCCTGTATCCAGATGGATCCAAGGCGTTCCTTCAGCGAAGTAGCCGATGAACAGTCCAGCTGTAATGGCTCCTGCCCAGCGGTCGGATGAAGTGGCATTCTTGATATCGGCGACATCGCTTTTCAGCATGGCGCGATATTCCGGGTAGTTTGGCAGCTGCCATACCTTTTCACCAGCCGCCGAAGCTGCTTGGAGCAGCGGTTTCAAAAACTCGTCATCGTTCGTAACAGCGCCAGTCGCTACATCAGCGAAACAGATTAAGATGGCTCCGGTTAGTGTCGCGACATCAATCAGACGATTCGCTCCCAGCTGCTTGGCGTAGGTCAAGCCATCGGCCAAAATAATGCGGCCTTCCGCATCGGTATTCAACACTTCCACGGAATGTCCGCTGAGCATTGTCACGATATCACCAGGACGATAGGCAGAGCCAGACGTCATGTTCTCTGCCGCGGGGATAACCACGACCAGGTTCACCTTCGGCTTCAGCCGACCGACGACATGCAGGGCACCGAGCAGTGTAGCGGCTCCGCCCATATCGCTGATCATTTCTTCCATGCCATCGGGCTTCTTCATCGAGATCCCGCCAGTATCGAAGGTCACACCCTTGCCGACGAGGCCCAGCACGTCGGCGGAGTCTGGATCACCCTTATACTGCAGGGTGATCATGCGCGGAGGGTTGACGCTGCCTGCGCCAACCGCGGTAAGACCGCCCATCCCGCGGGCGGCAATCTCGTGCTCGTCCAGCACTTCGCAGGCGAAGCCGTAGTGCTGGGCGAGCCGAACGGCTTCCTCTGCGATGGAAGCCGGAATGAGCTTATTGCCCGGGAGGTTCGTGAGATCCCGGGCATAGTTCGTGCCCTCCGCAACCGCCTCAGCGGCTGCGATCGCCCCCTCCAGAAGCGCTGCATCCGCAGCCGCTTCTGTGAGCAGTACAGCCTGGCGCAGCTCCGCGCGCGCAGGCTCATTCTTGCGGTACGCCGCGATGCGGTACGTACCGAGGAGCAGCCCTTCGGTCAGCGCCGAGGCGGTCTACCGGCTGTCGAACCCGCTTGGCAGCTTCAGCGCCAAGCGTTCGAAGTGCAGCGCGAGCGCCTTGCGCGCTGCGAACACCGCGGCTGCGCGCAGCGTATCGCTTGACGCTGCGGGGCCGAGCCCCGCAACGAACACGTACGCGTACGGCAGCAGCCCGTGGGTCGGCAGCGCCTCGAGCTCGCCTGAGGCGCCAGTGAATAGGCCCTTTGCGCGCATGCGCTCAAGGGCCTGATCGAGCTGCGGTAGTCCCAGGACAGCGTCCTGACGCAGCTCAGCTTCACTTAGGCAGACAAGGATTGCGTCTGCCCCCGTTTCATTATCCATCAACGACGTAAATACGCCCGTCGTTACATCCGTAATTTTATCAAACATAAATACTTCTCCTTACCTTCAAGTAATTTCTGTAATTTCTGTAGTTTCCGTAGTTTCTGTTTCTATTTCTGTTTCTGTAGTATCTATAATTTCTATCGTTCTCTCAAATCAATAAAAAGATGCGGCCTTCTGCACCACCGACTGCATCGGCAGCTGGTAAGGGCACTTCTCTTCGCAAAGCGGTTTCTCTTTGCATGGATAATGGTCTGCACAGCCTATTATTCTATCCTTTTGTCTTTGGAAAAATCCGTCACCCTTCGGCAGCAACCCGAATTTCTCTCTAAATCTACTTGCAATCATCACATCCGGAATTGAGATTTCGAGCGGGCAAGAACAATAATTGCAGCGTCTGCAATCATGTTGACCCAGTTCTAACGCCAATTGCTCCAGTTCCTGGCGCTCCTCGGCTCCGACTTCCTGCTCCTGAGCAGCCAAGTTTTCTTGCACTTCCTTGACACTCACCATCCCAGAAATCGTCACATGCACGTCTTGACTGTACGGATAGCGGATGGCACGATCAACCGGTTGAATAAACCCGCCGGACAAAGGCTTCATCGCCACTTTCATTAAATCCATCTCAGTCGCTTTTGGGATCAGCTCATCCAGTGCAAACGGCTGTGCCAAATTGAGATGAAACAAAATCTGCGAAAATTGCCCTTTGGCGATCCATTTCGTAAGTAAATCCGGGCGATGTCCGGAAATGCCGATAAATCGCACTTTCCCTTCCCGCTGAGCCTCAAGAGCAGCTTCATAGGCGCCGCCAATATCCATTGCTTTCTTAAACTCACTCACATAGTTCACGTAGTGAATTTGCAGTAAATCTACATGGTCTGTTTTCATACGAACCAAGCTTCGCTCAATCTCTGCTTTCGCCGTCTCGTAATCACGTGCCCCTGTCTTCGTCGCTAGAAAATACTCTTGTCTGCGATGGGAAATGCACTCGCCGATAATTTCCTCGCTGTTCCGGTAGGCTGCTGCCGTATCGATATAATTAATGCCGTGATCCAAGGCGTAATTCAATGCTTCTCTTGCCTGCTCTAGAGGTACACCTGGAAGATTCATAGCACCAAATCCAAGTGATGAAACGTTGTAGCCGGATTTACCGAAAGTCGAATATCTCAAGCCAAAATCTCCTTCCAACTAAGAAAATCAATCATAATTGCGCTTGCAACTATTGTAATACAACTCGGTCCTAGTTTCCATGAAGCAGGAAAATGTAAACGCTGTCACGATATTCAATGATAGAAATCTGTAGTTGAACGGCTATAAATGTGTTGACAATGAAACTGATAATCATTATCATTACAAACAGATTCATGATTTTGATAATCATTCTCAGTTATGGAAGGGGTCATTATGCGTAAATTATTGTTACAAATTCATCTTTGGATAAGTTTAGTACTAGGCTTATTCATTGTTGTCATCTGTACGACAGGCAGTCTGCTTGTCATCGAAAATGATGTAGAGAAATGGATGCATCCACAACTTTATCAGCCTACATCGGGTCATGCCCTATTACAAGATGTTCAGTATAGTACGGAGCAAGCTTTTCCAGGGTTCAAAATGGATCGAATCGAGCTTTCGACAGAGGATGGTCTTTATCAGGTGAGACTATCCAAGGACGTGAATGGCAAAGTATCTACTCAAAATGTTTACGTTGATCCAGGTTCCGCCCATGTACTTGGGCCTGTAGGACCTAATCGAAATGTCTTCTTTACGAAGGTTCTGCAAATACATCGTTATCTACTTGCCCAGGATGTACTTGGCAAAGCTAATGCTTCCATTGTCGTCGGCTTCATGGGTATCGGTCTCATCATCATTCTAGTCACTGGTGCTTATCTATGGTGGCCTGGCCTTCGCAAATTCGCTCTTGGCTTCCGAATTATTCGAAACAAAGGTAAGCTTGCCCTCAATTTAGGACTACATAAAACAGTTGGTATCATAACCATTCCTTTCCTTCTCGTCTTCGCTCTTACAGGTACGGCATATCAACTTGATAAATATGTGCTTGGATGGTTCGGATTGTCGACCAAAATCGAAGCAGCTGCCTCTTGGAGCAAAACAACAAAGATGAACGGTTCACCGCTTTCTCTTGACACCATCGTTCAAAAAGCGCAAGAACGTTTTCCTAACCACAAGCTGGTCCGAGTTCAACTGCCCACAAAGCCTGATCAAACTTATCAGTTAGCGATGAAAGAAGGGTATAGTCCGAGTGGTACCAGCAATGTTACCGTCTATGAAGACCCTTATACAGCTGAAATTTTGGGTAAAACCAACCCGAATGCTCCAATGGCATTTTACAGTGCTTGGAAAAGGGGCTTGCATTTCGCAGCATGGGGCGGTACACCCGTAAGAATCGGAAGCTTCCTGATGGGCATGATGCCCTTGTTCCTCATGATTACCGGCTTGGTCATTTGGCAATTCAAAGCTAAAGCTCGCCGCAGAAGTAGAAGCTCTTCCCGCATCAAGGAATCTCCTCCAACAACCATGGTTCCATCGATGAGCTCTGCCGAATAAAACATACACAAACACCCTAGACAAGTCTTCACATATAAGTGAAGTATGCCTAGGGTGTTTATCTGAGGTTTTATGTATAGTTCTAAGTTGTTTATGTGCTTAATCTATTCTATTAACTTCTACTAATCCCTATTATCATCGTGACTGTTTGAATATTTGTTCCGATCACTCCAGCTCCAAGGGAAAAAGGTGCTTCTATCATTTTCTGATTTTGGTTTCTGCGTTTGCTTGTCAGATGGCTTATCCGTCGGTTTGCTTGAGCTGCTTGGCTTACTGGAAAGCTTTACAGTAGGCTTTGGCGTTTCTCGAGGTTTTGAGGATGATTCTTTCTTTGAATCATCCTCATTGCCATCACCTGAGCGGTTCGGCTTTGGCGTTGGTTTGTTGTCATTATTACGATCATTGCCGTTTTTATTGTCGTTCTTATTATCGTTCTTGTTGTCGCTCTTGTTATCGTTCTTATTATCGTTCTTATCATTTTTATTATTATTGTCGTTCCTGTTGTCGTTCCTGTCATTTTTCGGAGTAGGTGTCGGTGTTGGTTTCACCGTAGCCTTGCCATTATTGCCATTCTTACTATTGTTATTTTTATCGTTCTTATCGTTGTTCTTGTCTTTGGCCGATTTCTCTTCTTGAATTTGCTGAATCTTCTCGCTGAGCTTTCCGGATTTTTCATCTTCGATTAGCCTTTGCAGAGACGATTTATCGATCGGCTTATCCGGTTTTACCAATTTATCAATTCCGCCGTTATCCTTCGCGAGTTGATGAATCGACACTGTCTTGATGTCGTCGAGAGATACTTTCGCACCATTGTCTACCGCATTCAAATATATCGCGTACTTCCCGGCTGATACACCGTTGGCCTTCGCCTCTTGTCTTACTTCTTGCGGGGCGGCGAACGCGGTCACTTCATAATTCTTAACTTGATCCGGATGCGATTGCTCTATATGCTTATTAACCTGAGCTTTCAGCTTCGTAGCAATGGCTTGATCATCCACATCCGTTTTTTGTCCAACAATCGTAGAGCTGATGATGATATCTCCTTCACCTCTAGCAAGCGCTCCCTGCTCGGCTTTGTCTAAAATATCGGATGTGACAGCTTCTAATGACTTCCCCTTATAGACTAACGTTTTAATTAAGTCATTGCCATCTGAATTTAATCCAGTTAAATCCTGAACAATTTCATCATTATCAATTCCTATTTCAACACTAGGATTGATATCTATGGTTACGTAGGCAACCACTTGGCCTCCTGGTGCGGTCCCAGTCAACGTTGATACCAAGACAAAACATAGTACAATTGCGGCCGCCAGTCCCGATGCAATAGCCATTTGCGGTACACGCATTCGCCGCTTCACAGGCGCGTACAGTATCTCTTCCCCAACTTCACAATTCCGCGTTCCCCTCGGAAGCTTATCGAACCGACCCTCTGGATTCATGACAATAATGGAGCTGTCGCTTATTTCCATTACGATTCCCTTGTTCATGCGCTGCTCTTCCTTTCTTTATGCTTTCCTCATTCTCGAATATGCAAATAATCTCGCAAGTAAGGGTAGGGTCCGTTAAAAATGAGAGCTATCGCAATCAAATACTTACGGTTTCTCTCCAAAGTTTTTCTGGAAACCTGAACTTGCTCCAGCAGCTCTTTAATCGGCAGCTGCCGTTTCGTCAGAAGAGTACGCATAAGCTCTGCATCCTGTGCTAGCGTGCGGCCGATACCGAACAGCATTTGCCGGGAATCGTCGTGTTTAGGGGATGCTTCTGTCAATTCAGAGAAATCGATATCAAAATCACTTAAACATCGGCTAAAATCCATAATTTCACTTCGCCGCTCTTCAAGTCCCTTTTGCTTTTCATAAGCTTCGATAGCTTGATGAACCTCAATTGGATTGAGTAGGTTATCTTCATCATCTTCTTGATCGAACGAGCTATAAGGAATCTGACCTTTGAAACGCTGTTCTTTGCGTAAGAAATCAATTAATCTTCTCCGTATGACCGTTTCTGCAAAGCCTAGGAAAGACCTTCCCATAACGGAAGAATATTGATTAATCGCTTCATTAAACGCTGCTAATGCGATACTAAATTCGTCATCTCGTGCAGGGTCGATATATCGCTTGCAAAACCTACTTGTAACTTTAGCCACATAAGGCTGGTAGTCAGCAATAAATTGGTTCCTAAGTCGTAGGTCTCCTGCTTGTATTTGATGTATGGTTACCTCAAGGGAAGAGGCATGCGGTTCACTTTGTCCCTGAGATTCCTTCTTTCCAAGGAACTTTTTGAATAGTACCAGTAGCACCGTTCCACCTCACAGTATAGTAGTTTCGTCCCTATGTATAACAATTCGGGGGGTACAATTATATGCAATCAGAAATAAAAAGTAAATTTATTATACCATAGATGTCCAATTGGACACCTAATGGCAAATTAAACCTAATGCAAGGTTTCATTTTAACCTTGAATCCTTTACAATTAAAGGTATGGGAGGTGTTTCATTTGGAACCCGGCAATCACTTTGGCAAGTTTCTCGAGACGTTACGAGGTAAATTGTCCTTGCGGAAAGTTGCAAGTAAAAGCGGCTTGTCTCATGCCTATATTAGGGATCTAGAGCTCGGACGTAATCGTACCACGAATGATGTCATCAAGCCATCCCCTGACACCTTGAGAAAGCTATCACAAGCATACCAATATCCTTACACCGATTTACTAATAAAAGCAGGATATTTAGAAGAAGCCTCGTCTTCGGAAGCTTCTTTTCAAATCCGTCTAGATCATGTCTGGTACGTTGAGTTTGGTATCAAATCGATTCAATATGTTTCACCTGATGGCATCATGGAAGAGAATGTAGAATCTCTTGTGGCGTTTACGAGTTTCATAGAAGCATTAACGGATCACCAATTTGTGAAATTGGACATGCATCTATTCGTTAATCTGAACAAAATAAAAAAGTATGCCCCCTTAGAAGGCAAACTTTATTTTAATGATTATGAAGAAGGTCCTAGTGTCACCATCGCCGCTTTGCCGCAAAAGAAATATCACCAGACTCTTCTTGAGTATGAAGCTCGCAATACAGGACTTGTTGTGGAAGCTGAACCTGGTTCCCGTCCATCATCTTTGAAAGCCAAGTTCCTTACCTAGCATGACATAGATGAAGAGAACCGTTGCCATACTTAACATTTGGATCGGCATCAGCGCGCTTAACACGCTATCCGGATAGGAATGACGGTATGTAATTCCTATAATAACAACAACGATGAAGAGATAGAAGCCTGCATTTTCCCGAGTCAGCGGTATTCTCGTATAATTTGAGAGAAAAGTAAATCCGAGACCGAAGCTTATGAATGACGAGAAGAACGCCGCATTTCGTCATAACGGTTAAAAGTAATATCAAATTAGTCGTTAACGAATCATCTTTGATATCTGTATACACAGCAAGATCGGTTATATCACAACAAAAGAGTACAATCGTTGATACAATGACCGATAGAATATACCCGGATAATGCTATGATTAAAGTCGGTACTAGACTAAATTTCCAAACGATCATAAGCAGCGTACAAATAATACAAACGTATAATAAAGGCCAATTATCGAAATAGGCGACCATCGTTCCTGCGAGTGCAGCGAGCGTTATTTGTATCCAATATGGTTTCACTCTTTGTCTGAATAGCAGCAATGCAAACAAAATCATAGGAACAAAATCAATACAGGTTAGGATAAATTTCACCCATGTAAACAAATACACGTTCCCTCATTTCTATGCCTGCTCTTAAGCAGCCTACCTATTAGAATCCACACTTAGAACTATACAAGATAACCGTTCTTTTGCCTTCAAAGTGGACTAAGTTGGCTGTTTCTGAGCATAAGGTGACAGGATGCAAAGGGCCATGGGTGAGAGGATTGGAGTGGGATGAACGTATGGGACACCGTTTCACAGTGGCCATCGTGGAAGATAACTATTGGGCAGGCAAATTACTCGAAAGTTATTGCCAACAATGCGGATTGAAAGTCATCTCTATCATTTCGGAAGGCGAGCAGCTCATACAAGTATACGATCAGCTTCAGCCAGACATTATGCTAGTGGATATAGGATTGGAAGGGAATTTAGATGGCATCACGATGGTTCAATCTTTGCGAAGCGCTGGCTATCAGCAGAAAGTCATTATGGTTAGCGGAACGACGAATATTGACCATGTTTTGACGAGTTTTCATGATCTAGGATCCCTCTACTTTCTGTCCAAGCCAGTGATGCTGCCGAGGTTTCAAGCGGCTATTCGGAAGGCCATTGCGGAGATACAGCTAGAACGCAGTCAATTGATAGAAGCACCGAAGCCAAGAACGACAACATGGATTACTGTCAAAAATCAAAAGTCAGAGCTGCCTATATCCGAAGACTCCATCCTCTTCATTGAGAAGGAAGATAAGCGTTTGACCAGAATCCATCTCATGAATGGAGCACATATGGAATCCAGCACGAATTTAACAGATATCCTGGCACAGAGCTCCCCTCATATGTTCAGTCCTTTCAAAGGTTTTCTGGTCAATTTGCGACACGTGGTATCGTATGTGAAGGAAAGTGGATTCCCTACTTCGAGAAGATTTCTAATTCATTTGAACCATACACCTGTTAAGGTTCCACTAAGCAGGAATTTACAAAAGGATTTTGCGAAGCTTCTGCAGGATCTTCAATAAGCACCGAGTACTTACCCTACTAGAGTTAGGGGTGTATCTAACAAAAAAAGAAGACGATATGGGCACGTTTTACCGTGACCCTACCGTCTTCTTTTTTATCGAATCTAACTGACACTCAAAAACACCAAAATAGCGCTCCTACATTCCGCGTACCAGCTCCGTATCGGTATGATCGCTGAAATAGCGACTTCTCGTTCCCCCGCGAGCCTAACTAGACTAGATTAGTGTAGCAGCCTAAGTATGCTTGGAGGTTTTTTTGTTTTTCAATTTATCACGGCGCACACTCAGCATTTTCAATCGTTTCTTAAGCTGATCTTCCCATTCATTATCGCCAATCGATTTCGCAACCCCAAGCAGATCAAGGGCCATATCAATTTGACAGCGTACTATATCTAAGGGCTCTTCACCCTCATGGTTGACACAATTATCATGCAATAGATGATCCTTACCATCTACATATTCCGTAAAATCCACCTCAGGAGCACCGTCTCCGTGCGCATACTCCGCTAGTATCTCGTATTCATTCTCCACCAGATAATGAACTTCAATGCGGTGACAAACCGGGCAAAAAAGAATAGGTACATTGTGAATTTGTGTGCGAATGTGCTTCAAGGTACCTTTCGTTCCAATCATACTGGCTCCACAACAAAAACTCATGGATATCCCTCCCTTAGAGCTTTCCGTAAGGAAAGCTTGCATCGTAAGCATAAACTTTTTAACCCGGATTAGTCCAATATATTCGTCAGAAAAGTGTGAAATTCCTTTTTTTTAGGACAGTTAGATTTTAGCAATCTACGCATATTTTTCTTTGGAAAAGCGCATGCTTTTACAGTGAAAAGGTTGTAAATTGCATTGGAAAAGAGGAATTCACCTTGAAGGCATTACCTATCGCAGGGTTCGAGGTTCCCGATCGATATAACAAGGACATACTCCATCTTATGATCGTGGATGCTCATTCGCTCTATGTATATTGGGAAATCAGCGATAGGCGGAAATGGCTTGTTTCTCAGCATTTTGAATGCGGCTATGAGTCAATGCCCAAAGTGATACGTTTGTACGATGTGACCAGCCTATATTTCAATGGCAGTAATGCACATGGATTCTGGGATGTAACAATGACGTCTGAAGCTAACAATTGGTATCTTCACCATTTAGGTGCAGGCCGTACTTACCTTGTAGATATTGGTACTTACACTTGGGAGCGCGAGTTCATTCCTCTGCTTCGTTCCAATTGTGTCGTTACACCTAAGGATGCCGAAACCAAATGGGGAGAATCGGTGCAAAAGGTTGTACCAGAAGCCGAAGCGGAGCGAATTTACAATCGAATCAAGCCATATTTTTTTGAAAATATACAAGCCTATTCTCCCTATGTGAGGTGACGTTATCTCTTGATCAATCGCATCAAACCGAAGCCAGAGCTCAAGGGATATTTTATTCTCGTGCTGCATGCTCACCTTCCCTATATTCGTCATCAGAATCATCAGAATCAGAATCAGAACAACAACTTGGAAGAACAATGGTTCTACGAAGCCATGACAGAAACGTATTTACCCCTAATTGAAGTCATGAATCGTCTGACTAGTGATAAGATAGATTTCCGCTTAACCTTCTCCATAACCCCGACTATCTTGTCCCTGTTCAGCAATCCATGCTTGCAAGACAACTATCACGCTTACCTTAGTAGGCTAATTGGGCTAGCAGATAAGGAACTGGCGCGGTTACAAAAAAATCCTTCTCTTCTTCCTCTGGCGGCACATTATGCAGATCGATTCCGTGAGCTTCTTACGCTATATGAAAACTGCAAGGGAAATGTCATTGCAGCATTCAAACACTTTCAAGATTTAGGTCGTATTGAAATTGTTACATCGGCCGCTACGCATGGATTTCTTCCGCTAATGAAAACAGAAGAAGCAATAAAAGCACAGATAATGACCGCTGTTCGGGATTATGAACGTTATTTCGATCAAAAGCCACGCGGCATCTGGTTACCTGAATGTGGCTATACGCCTGGTATTGACCGCATTTTGAAGCAGGCTGGGATTCACTATTATTTCACTGATTCCACGGCTATCGCTTTCGCTTCACCGCCGCCCGCTCGAGAATTGTCTGCCCCGCTCATGACCCCCTATGGAGTCACTGCCTTTCCTCTAGAACCGGAATCCACCCATCAAGTATGGAATGCCGAGAACGGCTACTCAGGAGACTTCAACTACCGTGAATACTACAGTGACTTCGGGCAGGACACGGGGCTTAAATATTATCGCAACACAGGCAAAGGCAGCCACAAGGAGCCTTATCAACCAGATCTGGCTTTAAAAAAAGCTGCTGAACATGCCTATCATTTCCTGACAAATCGTCAAAAGCAAGCTGCTCATTGGGAGCGCTGGTTGGATCGCAAGCCCCTCATCGTATCCCCCTATGATGCGGAGCTTTTTGGACATTGGTGGTATGAGGGTCCGCACTTTCTTGAGCAGCTCTGTCGCAACATGTTTCTCGATCAGCAAACAATTAAAATGATTACACCTAGTGAATATCTTGAGGAATATCCAATAGCTGCTGTCGGCAATTTGAACGAATCTAGTTGGGGCCGTAACCACTCCTCCGAAATATGGCTGCAGGGACGTAACGACTGGGTTTATCGTCATCTGCATCAAGCCGAAGAACGTATGATCGAGCTGGCAACAAGACATGAGCATCTCTCTCGCCACGGTAAATTAAGCGCCAGCGTTCTGAAACGAGCTTTGAATCAAGCTGCAAGAGAATTCATGCTAGCTCAGAGCAGTGATTGGGCGTTCATGATGGATGCACAGAGTGACGTCGATCTTGCCATTCGCCGAACGAAGGATCATCTAGGCTGTTTCCACCATCTCTGCGATCAAGTAGACCTGGAACAGGTTGACGAAGATCATCTTGCCTATTTAGAAGAGAAAGACAACTGCTTTCCAGCTATCCAATTTCAAGATTACGTATGCATACAGCGGCTTTCCCCTATCCCTATTCTTCCAAATTTGAAGGAATGGGAAACCGTACTGGAGGAAACCCAGCACCGTCCGAATGTCTTCATGTTGACTTGGGAATACCCGCCCAAACATGTCGGCGGCTTATCAAGAGCAGTCCATGAGCTATCGGAAGCACTTGTCGATCGCGATGAAATCGTGCATATCATCACAACTTCCTACGATGGTGCGCCTTGTTTCGAGAAGATGAATGGCGTTTACGTACATAGGCTCCCTGTCAACCATTCCGGTGATACTCACTTTTACCACTGGACGTTCGAGATGAATCTTGCCATGACCGATCATCTTGTCAGATGGAAAGAAAACGGCGGGCGAATCGACCTTTTGCATGCACATGATTGGATGGTTGCTCATACGGCAAGAGAAATAAAGATCAGCTACGACATCCCTTTAGTAGCCACAATTCATGCAACAGAATGGGGACGTAATCAAGGAAATCTACATTCCGACTTGCAGCGCAAGATTCATCATTTGGAGTGGCAGCTGACTTACGAGGCTAACCGTGTCTTTGTGTGCAGCTCCTATATGAAAGAGGAAGTAGGGCGTATCTTTAATCTTCCTTTAGATAAAGTGAGTGTACATCCGAATGGCATTCGGACCCCAAAACCAAACACAAAGGCATTGAATCGACCTGATTTCGTAGCAAAACAAGATAAGGTCATTTTCTTCATTGGAAGACTTGTTTATGAAAAAGGCATTCAAATTTTGCTGGAAGCCCTGCCGAAAATCATGTCACAAGTCCCGCAGGCTAAGCTTATTATCGCTGGCTCTGGACCTATGGAAAGTGAGCTGCGCGCCCAGGCTGCCATTTTTGGAGATCGCGTCTTGTTTACCGGCTTTGTGGATGATGCTTATCGCACACAGCTTTATCAATCTACGGATGTTTGTGTCATTCCGAGCTTGTATGAGCCTTTCGGTATCGTTGCGCTGGAAGCCATGGCTAACCGTAAACCTCTGGTCCTCTCCGATACAGGCGGTTTAGCTGAAATTATCAGGCATGGTGTGGACGGCTACAAAGCTCTCCCAGGTCATGTCGATTCATTAGCTTGGCACATTACGGATATGATGCTGCAGCCAAAGCATGCCGCCAAGATGGCCGATAGCGCCTACCAACTGCTGCAACAGCACTACCAATGGAGCCATATCGCTCAAAATATCCAAAATGAGTACCAGCAGCTTACCCACTATCAATCTGTCATTCAGGTTATAGCAACGATTTAACGTTAGTCACTAGCAACCAGATATTCAGGTCAATGTTACAAGCTTGAGCCTTTGCCACTCATGAATGGGAGGGAACTAGATGACGCTATTTCTGTCAAAATGCTCATTTTCTTTCTTTGAGGGAACGACGATTCGCTATTTAGCCCAAATAAGGGGAAATTAGCTCTATTTATACGAAATAGCGGCACGTCGTTCCTCAAGGCATAGCATTATGGGGGAAAACATCCAAATAGCGGATTGACGTTCCCTTTGCTAGCAACAATTACGGGAAACCGCCTCTAGATTAAAGAACAGTCGATTGGCGGTCTGTTGGTTTACTGCTTTTGATCCAAATACCAAGCCAGTTTTCTTACGAAAACTCTAAAGTTAATGCTTACGATGCCAGTTTTGCAAAAGCAAAACTCTAAGGAGGTACCACAATGAAGGCTGTCATTATGGCCGGAGGCAAAGGAACGCGTCTTCGTCCCCTTACTTGTCATCTCCCCAAGCCCATGGTGCCTCTTCTCGGTAGGCCCTGCATGGCCTATATCATTGAACTGCTCCAAAATCACGGCATTCAGGACATTGCTGTCACTATGCAATATAAACCTGATGTGATACGCGACTATTTTGGCAATGGGCAAGGTTTTGGCGTCAATCTTCATTACTTTGAAGAGACAAGTCCCTTAGGCACAGCTGGGAGTGTCAAACATGCGCACGAGTTTCTGGACGATACTTTTATTGTGATCAGCGGGGATGCATTAACGGATTTCGATTTGAAGCATGCACTTGCTTTTCATAAAGAAAAGCAAGCCAAAGCTACGTTAATCCTGACTCGTGTCAGCCATCCTTTGGAATATGGTGTTGTGATCACCAATGAAGACGGGCAAATTACTCGCTTTCTGGAAAAACCAAGCTGGGGTGAAGTGTTCAGCGACACGGTAAATACAGGTATTTATATTTTGGAGCCTGAGATGCTAGACCGCATACCGCTGGGGCAAGAATTTGATTTCAGCCAGCAGTTTTTCCCTGCCTTGCTCGAAGAAAACCACGGGCTCTATGGATATATCAGCTCCGGCTATTGGACGGATATCGGCAACCTGCAGCAGTATCGTCAAACCCAGTTTGACATGCTCGATGGGAAAGTGAAGCTCGACATACACGGAACACAGATCCGCCCCGGCGTCTACATCGCAGATGATGTAGAGACAAGTGCTACCGCTCGTGTGATCGGACCTGCTTTCATTGGGAAAGGGAGCAAGCTGGAAGACGAAGTGGAGATAGGCGAATACTGTATCATTGGGCAAAATAATCGACTCTCCAAAGGAAGCAGATTAACGCGAAGCGTACTGTGGGATCACAACCATATTGCTGAGCACAACGAATTGGCCGGTTCCACACTGACGAGCCGGATTATATGCAAAGAGGCATCCTATTTGGGGGATGGCTCCGTTGTCGGCAACCATGTGGTCATCGGTGCGAAAAGCCGCATTGAATCCAACGTGAAAATTTGGCCACATAAACAAATTCGTGATAAGACCCGGCTTCATACCTCCTATATTTGGGGAGATCATGCAACCAAAACGTTATTCAAGACTAGCGGTGTCAGCGGTATTCCTAATCTCGATTTAACACCGGAATTAGTCGCTAAATTCGCTACAGCATACGGAGCAACCTTAGCCCCGGGCAAAACGCTCATGGTAAGCTGTGCTCCCCATACGTTCACTCGTTTATTAAAGCGTACTCTGACGGCTAGCCTGCAGTCCGTTGGAACACATGTCATTGATTTGGGAGATTGCTTTGCCCCTGCATCTACCTTTGCTATTCGTCATTTGGGTGCTGCGGGTGGAATCCATCTCGAATGGTCCGGCAAAGAGAACGATGTCTGCAGTCTGATCTGTTTGGACGCTGAAGGACTGCCTATTCCGAAATCAGCTGAGCGTAAAGTGGAAAACAGCTTTTGGCAAGAAGATTATGGACGGGCTTCTATGAAGCAGATTGGCAGCTACAAAGAGGAAGTACACTGGCTGCAAACTTATATACATGCTTTGGCCCAAGAAATCGCATATGAACGGGATTCTCTCTCTTTATCCCCTCTTCGCGTCGTCATTGAAGCGAGTTCTTGGCTGCAGCCTTTCATTGTTCCATTTTTCGAAAAACTGGGGCTTGAAGCTATCCATGTTACATCTACAAGTAGGCAGGATCCGCTTCACGTCTTTATCCCGCTATCTAGTGCGAGTCTCGGTTTACGTGTCCACGATGATGGACGAAAAATGCAGTTACTAACGGAAAAAGGCGAGCTTGTAGACAGCGATTTACAAACCGTTTTCCTCTATCTTTGTTACCTGCACAGCCGTCCAGGAGCAACCATTGGGGCTCCCGTCAGTGCACCCCAGCTTCTAGAAAGCATGGCCGAGGGGCTTGGCGGGAAGATCGTTCGCACCAAGGAATGGTCACGAGCCATCATGGAAGCTACACAAGAAGCGAGGATACATCCCTTGTTCGATTCTCTCTTTGCCATTGGCCTGGTGATTCTCCATTTGGAAAGGACCGGCATTCCGCTCTCGGATCTGCTCGCCTTGTTTCCTAGCTTTCATCTTCTTCGTGAACGTGTTGATTGTCCTTGGAATTCCAAAGGGGAGGTTATGCGGAGCATGATGGAGCGGACGAAAGATGTACCTGTTGATCTGATCGATGGAATTAAGTTTTATCATGAGAATGGGTCTGTCCTGCTGCTGCCTGATGCCGATGATCCTGTCTTTCAGCTCGTAGCGCAATCGGCGGATCCTGAGCATGCTGAGGGGCTTGTACATTCCTATCGCGGACACATTCTAAACGCCCTTGGGTATGCATAATTATGTAGAGATATATCCGATACGTGGATTCCGAAGTCCTATGATGAAGGAGAGAGCGGCGTGAATATGATTCCAAGCGTTTCTAGACAAATTGCTTTCGTGCAGTATGACGATCAATCCTCCAGCATGACCGTACAATATCATACCGGTTTCAAAGCATCTTATACCAATGTAAAACAGGACGAATACCTCTTGATCTTTTCTTCGGTGAATCGGTACGATTCCTTAATGAGACTTACGGAAAACCGGTACATGGAAGGGCAAAATCCAACCAAGTAATGGATATACATGTGATCTCCCCCTTTGATATAAGGTGGAGATTTTTCGTTTGTACGGTGCATATGCTACAATGTTGCTCAAGATCCTTACAGTTTATTTCCATTAACTACCTGAGAAAAGGTGAGTCCGATACCTACCCAAGCTCTCTCTGTTGATCCAATGGATCGGGATACACTTTACTTGCTTATCCAGTCCCCGACTGTTCTTTTTGCCTACTGGCAGCTCTCTAGCAGAAAAATGAGCATGATACAGGAACATTTCGATAAAGACTGGAAAGCGCTTCAGCCTACATTGCGATTTTATCATGTAACCAATCTACCTATTGATAGCTGCCAAGCTGAGAGCATCTCAGAACTTCATCTCCCCCCAGGAGAATCATGCTTTCTGAGCGGGTTTAACCCAGGTCAAAGTTACTTCGCGGATCTTGGCATTGTGAATGAACAGGGGCAGTTTCTCCCGCTTCTGCGTTCCAATACGATTCAGACTCCCCCTATAGATACAAATCAAGCATTTCCTTCTCAACAAATAACGAATGATCAACTACATACATACCGGCCTATTGCCGTTTCCTTTCAGCTAATAACGCCTGAAGCTAATGAGCATTTCTCTGCCTATTCGGTCTATTCACCGAAGAACGCATACTCAGCAGATACGGAATCTGGAGGCGATACTGATTGAGTACAAACCCTAACGCCAGCGCGAACACCAACTCTCATGCAGAAGGTTTCGTTGCCTTGCTTTTGCATGCCCATATCCCTTATGTGCGTCACGAGGAGGAGAACATCACCCTTGAAGAGCGATGGTTCTTCGAAGCCGTTGTGGATAGTTATCTTCCATTGATCGACATGATGGAGCGGCTTCTCGAAGATGAAGTACCCTTCCAACTCACATTGTCATTGTCCCCAACGCTGCTTGCCATGCTCGAGGATTCACGCTTAAAACAGAGGCTTCGCAGACATTTGGCATCGCTGTGTGAACTGGCTCAGCGAGAAGTAATACGTCTCTGGGGCCATGCCGACTTCGGCCCTACGGCGAAGCTCTATGCCGACCAGTATCATCGGCTGACGGCTTTGTACGATCGCCTTCGGGGCGATCTGATAGGTAAGTTCCGCAGCCTAAGAAGCACAGGCTGCTTAGAAATAATCACGTGCGCCGCGACACATGCGTTCTTGCCGCTAGTCAAGAACGACGCCGCGCTGCGCGCACAGCTCGAAGCCGCCGTAACGGAATTCCGGCGGCATTTTGGGTCCGCTCCGGGTGGCATCTGGCTGCCGGAGTGCGGCTATACGCCTGCGGTGGAGCCTCACCTGCAAGCACTTGGCCTTCGCTACTTCGTAGTGGACGCTCATGCGCACGCGCAGGCTGTAATAGCGCCGCAGGAGGGTGAGGCGAAAGCAAAGGTGAAGAGCGCAGCGGGGACACCGCTGCGCTCGCCGAGCGGCGCCTGCGCTTTTGCTCGGGACCTCGAAGCCGGCGCTGGGGTATGGAGCGCCGAAGTCGGGTACCCGAGCGACGTCAACTATCGCGAATACTATCGCGATATCGGCTATGACCTCGGCCAAGACGGCGGGGCCGAGTGGGAGTACTTGAAGCCCTATGTGCTGCCGGACGGCGCACGCATCCATACGGGCTTCAAGTACTATAGCGTCACCGGCGCAGCCGCAGGTGACGCCAAAGCGCCCTACCACCCGGCGCGGGCCGCTCAGAAAGCTCAGCAGGATGCTGAGCATTTCGTCGCCAGCCGGGTGGCGCAGCTGCGCCGCCTCGCTGAGGAGCGCGAGGCGTTAGCTCTCGCCGCCGGCGACCGCGAAGCGCGGCCGGCGGAACCGCCGGTCATCGTATGTCCATACGATGCCGAGCTGTTCGGGCACTGGTGGTACGAAGGCCACCAGTGGCTTGAGGCTGTGCTGCGCGGGCTCGCTGCCGCGCGCAGCCTTGAGGGCGTAGTCGTGGATACGACTACGTTAGGCGGCTACGCCGCCGCCCATGCGCCGACCACGGAAGCTTCGCTTCCTGTGTCGAGCTGGGGCCGAGGCGGCTACGCCGAGGTCTGGCTGCAGCCGCGCAGCCAGTGGGTACATCCGCAGCTGCACGCGGCGGAGGATCGGATGGTGCTTGCTGCGCAGAAGCACCTGAACCCCGAGCTGCTCACGAAGATGCAGCAGCGTGCACTGAACCAAGCCGCTAGAGAGCTTATGCTCGCGCAAAGCAGCGACTGGACCTTCATCCTAGATGCGGAAACGGTAACTGCCTATGCGGCTAACCGCATAGAAACGCATTTATCCCATTTTCATAAATTACTTAACGGGCTAGAAACAGCAGCTTCCGACAAAGAGCTTTCCGAAATCGTGATTTCCTTAGAACGGAGATCCCCTTTTCTACCGGAGCTCCATTACCGTCTTTTCCAAACTAGCCCTTCCATAAGTTTGAATAGTCCTTTGAATAGCTCTTTGAATTACTCTTTGAATTACTCTTTGAATAGTCCTTTGAATAGCTCTTTGGATAGTACTTCATTAAAATTCTCACCCAATGCCAAGTCCACACCTCTGAGAATTCTCATGCTCGCATGGGAATATCCGCCGCGTGTCATCGGCGGTCTCGCCAGAGCCGTTTGCGACTTATCTAAGCATCTGGCTGCCTACGGCCATGAAGTTCATGTCATTACGTGTCTTGCTCAAGATTGTCTCCCCTATGAACAGTCTAATGGGGTGCATATTCACCGTGTAGAGGTACTCCAGTCTACTGGTGCCATTCACTTCTTGGATTGGGTATTTCAAATGAATATGGCTTTCACCGATGCCATCCACCGCCTAACTTTGCAAGGCATGCAATTCGATATCATTCATGCTCATGATTGGCTTGTCTTTTATGCAGCCAAAGAATCCAAAAATGCGCTTCAACTCCCGCTTCTTGCAACGATCCATGCCACCGAGTATGGCCGAAATCAAGGGAAGCTGGATACCCCGGTGCAGCAACGGATCCATGCCTTAGAAAATAAGCTAGCCGACGAAGCTGATCAGCTCGTTGTCTGCAGCCTTTATATGCAGCAAGAGGTCATTCGCCTATTTCATGTACCTATCCATAAAATTACACATATACCTAATGGTGTTATTCCTTTTCGCACAACAGCTGTATCTATCGAACATGTTAATCCGCTTCTTTCAAAAGCTCTTTTTAGCGGTGCTCATCAGAATCGAACGATTGCTTTCCTCGGGAGGCTTGTTTATGAAAAGGGCGTGCATATTCTCCTAACTGCCATGCGGCTTGTGCTCAAACGTTACCCCGATGCCAAGCTGATTATCGCGGGTACAGGACCTGAGCTTGAAGCATTAGAGAGATTAGCTGCTCCGTTAGGTGACCGGATCAGCTTTACAGGATTCCTAGATGAGGCCGACAAAAGTCAGCTTTTGCTTTCCGCAGAGCTTTGTGTCATTCCAAGTCTCTATGAGCCGTTTGGTCTTGTAGCCTTGGAAGCAATGGCAAGCGGTACACCACTCATCGTATCTGATACAGGAGGTCTTGCTGAGATTGTCGATCATGGCATTAACGGCTGCAAAGTATCCCCGGGGGATGCAAACGCACTCGCTTTTCAGATTGCCCAATTTTTTGAAAAGCCTGACGACGCAACCGAACTCGCTGCGGCCGCTTTGAGCAAAGTCAGCGAGACCTTTCATTGGGACCAAATCAGCACGTTGACAACAGAAACTTACGAAAAATTGATTCTCCTTCACCCACAGAGGTCAGGTATATTCCCCAACCAGAAGGAAATAATGAAATAATATGGATAACTATGCCAGTTTGTAAGCGTGACCAGTGGGAATTTTCAGAATTTTTTCAAACAATCATTGATTCCTTGGTAATAATTAGGTAACCTATTGGCAAGCCCTGTGCTAACTATGTCCTAGTCACTAGCGAAAGAGGACGCGATATCCCAAGCTGGATACCTCAAGGACGGGTTCTGAATCGCGCGATCAAACAAACGAGTGGGGAAGTGATTTTATTGCCTAGACATCTGGTCATCGGAAACGGAAAATTTCTTATTAACCTCGATCAGCATTCCTACATGCGAGATCTGTATTATCCTTTCGTAGGCCAGCTTAACCATATTGGCGGTTATCAATGCCGTGTTGGTATATGGGTGGATGGTTCCTTCGCCTGGCTGAATGCCCCTGAATGGCAATTTAAACTTGCCTATGTCGAGGATTCGCTCGTCACCGAAGTGACAGCTACGCATCCCGGTCTTGGTGTCACTCTGCTCATGAATGACGGGGTTCATCAGCGCGAGGATATTTACCTCAAACGTATCCAAATTACGAATCACAATAGTACCGTTCGCGAAGTACGGATGTTCTTCAATCAAGATTTGCTCATTAATGAGACCGAAGTTGGAGATACAGCCGCTTACTATCCAGCGAATAATACGGTATTCCATTATAAGAAAGACCGATATTTTATGTTTAACGGCAGTACAGGAACCGAAGGCATTTATCAATACTCTACAGGTGTCAAAAGGTTTTATAATGCCGAGGGGACTTGGCGCGATGCGGAAGATGGGCATCTGATGGGCAATGCCATTGCTCAAGGCTCTGTCGATAGCACCATTTCTTTCCGACTCTTCGTACCGCCGAGCGCCAATCAAACGCTTTACTATTGGATGGGTGCAGGCAAAACGCTGGAGGAAGTCAAGAAGCTCGATGCCTATGTGAAAGACAGCCACCCCGGTAAACTCCTTGACCGTGTAACCGTGTACTGGCAAAGATGGGCAAACAAAATTGAACGCGATTACGGCGATCTGCCGCTCGAAGTTCAACGGCTTTTCAAACAAAGTCTGCTGCTTGTCAGGACCCAAACGGATGTAAACGGTGCGATCATCGCTGCGAACGATTCCGATATTATGCAAAGCAACCGCGATCATTACAGTTACATGTGGCCTCGTGACGGTGCTTTAATTGCTTATTCGATGTCCATGGCTGGTTACCAAGGTATGATTATTCCTTTCTTTAACTTCTGTGCGAACGTGCTGTCACCCGAAGGTTACTTGCATCATAAATACAATCCGGACGGCACCGTAGGCTCCAGTTGGCATCCATACATTCATTCCGGACGGGTACAGCTTCCTATTCAAGAGGATGAAACTGCCCTTGTGTTATTTGCCCTTTGGCAGGATTTTCAGAAAAATGGAAGCCTAGAGTTTGCTCAATCCCTCTATCGCAATCTCATTCGCAGAGCGGCCAGATTCATGTCCACCTACATTGATCAGGAATTGAACTTGCCGAAGCCAAGTTATGATCTGTGGGAAGAGCGTTACGGTATATTTACGTTTACAGCTTCAGCGGTTTATGGCGGACTTATTGCCGCTTCCAACTTCAGCAACCTGTTCGGAGATGAAGAGCGAAGCAATCGTTACAAGCATACAGCCGAGAAAATCAAATCTGGCATTCTCAAGCATCTATGGGACGAAGAAGAACAACGATTCGTTCGCGGCTTGTACATGGAAGATGGCGAATGGGTCAAGGATATGACGCTCGAAAGCTCCGTTTACGGCATCTTTGAATTCGGAGTACTGCCTGCTGACGATGACCGTGTAGTGAGCACGATGAAAGCCAACAAGGCTGGACTCATGATCAAAACCGATGTCGGGGGCTCCGCTCGTTATCATCACGACTATTACTTCCAACGCTCCACGGATATTGAAAACGTGCCAGGCAACCCATGGATCATCTGTACATTGTGGATTGCCGAATGGGAAATCGAGTACGCCAAGTCACTGGCGGATCTCGAAGCACCGCGTCAAACGCTTGAATGGGTCGTCAAACACGCAATGGAAAGCGGCGTTCTGTCGGAACAATTAGACCCTTTCACAGGTGAACCGGTATCCGTTGCTCCACTTACTTGGTCACATGCTACTTATGTGCTGACCGTCGTGAAATACTTGAACAAGTACAAACAGCTTGCCAAGTGAACTAAGCTTTAACGTATTCTACCTCCCATGGATTTGAACACTTGTTCATTCCGGGAGGTTTTTTCATTTCATTTTGTGCGCAAAATCTCCTCGTGTTCTCAATTGACATTTCTTTTTCCATTATGTTACACTTTTATTGTACTGACCAGTCAGTTTTAACTTGAGTGTTGAAAGGCGGATCTCCTTGAGTAAAGAGAAAATTATCCAAACAGCGGTTGAAGTATTTTCAGAAAACGGTTACCATCGGGCGAGTATGGATGAAATTGCCTTGAGAGCAAATGTCGCCAAAGGTACGCTGTACTATCACTTTCCAGGAAAAGCCCAATTGTTTAAGACGCTTGTTAAGGATGGTTTTCAGGAGATTATTGATAAAGTTCAGGCGGATCTTAAAGCCAATCTTACTTTGGAAGAACAAATCAAAAGGATCATCAGGCACAATCTCGATCTGTTTTTGGAATCAAGCAATTTAGCGCATATCGTTTTCAATGAGCTATCTAACGGCATCGATCAGGAAGTGCTGGAAGAACTGAAGAAACTAAGGATTGACTACATTCATTTTCTTGCCAGCGTCTTGGAAGAAGGAAAGCTCGAAGGCGTGCTTCGCGATGTTAACTGCAATTTGGCCGCGGCGGGGATCGTTGGGATGCTCGACAGCGCATGTAATTATTTTTTGAACAACAAGCATGAAGGGTCTCGTGATCAGATTGAACAATTCTTTTATACGATCATTACGTCAGGTTTGTTTTTGACTAGCGGTGAGTAACCGCCTCTTTTTTTGAGGTCTTCATACTGACTAGTCAGTTCAAATAATTAAGATGGAAGCGATGGTGAACCCTATGGATTGGAGAACGGTTAATGAATTGATCCCTTTATCTTATTTTAAAGAAATGCGTGCCTCCTCCCCCGTATCGTATAAAAAGGAATACGATGCCTGGGACGTTTTCAAATACGAAGACGTCAAAGCGATTTTTTCCGATCACGAGCATTTTTCTTCGCAAGGTGCAGAAATGATGAAAGATCCGATTGAGGCGAGTGTTCTAAGACAAGATCCACCCAAACATCGGCAATTGCGGATGCTCGTTTCTCAAGCTTTTGTGCCTCGGGTCATCGAAGGGTTGACGCCTAAGATTGAGGCCATAGCAAATGCGTTATGTGACCAAATCGAAGCAAGAGGAAAGATGGATGGGCTTCATGATTTTGCAAGTCCGCTGCCGATTATTGTTATTGCCGAAATGCTCGGTATTCCTCAGGAAGATCGAGAGCGTTTCAAAGAGTGGTCAGATGCGCTGGTAGGAAACAACTCCGAGCGATATTATCAATGCCAACAAGAGATGAGTGTTTACTTTTCCGCAATAGCGGATCAGAGACGCCTTGAACCGCAGGATGATCTGATTAGTCGTCTCGTCCGCGTGAAGGCAGATGGCGAACAATTAAGCGATCTCGAAGTGATCGGCTTCTGCATCCTGCTGCTTGTCGCAGGAAATGAAACCACAACCAACCTGATTTCCTCGGCACTGCTCCTCATCGATAGCCATGCAGATGTCAAAGAGCAGCTTTTGGCGGATCGCTCCTTGGTTCCACAGGCTCTGGAGGAAGTTCTTCGTTACTGTTCACCTGTTCAAACGATGATTCGAACGGTAAAAAAGACCACAGTTCTACGCGAGCAAACACTAACTCCCGGACAAATGGTCAACATCTGGATTGGCTCCGCCAACCATGACGAAGACACTTTTGAGCGTCCGGACATCTTCGACATCCACCGGAATCCTAATCCCCATCTTGCTTTCGGTCATGGCATACACTTCTGCTTAGGAGCACAATTAGCTCGTTTGGAAAGTAAAATTGCTATTCAAACGCTGCTTAAACGATTCCCAGAGTTCCACCTCGATCGCTCCCATGTGTTAGAGAGGATCGATAGTTGGATGATGTTTGGCATCAAACAGATGCCTATTATTTTACGGAAATCATAGAAATTGTGTTCACAATGGTTAGTTAAGAATAGAAAGATAAAAAATTCATCCCTCGAACTATGCTATTCAACAGAAAAAATCTTAATTTGATGCTGTCGGCTTTTTCTACCATATCTTTTAAACCCACCGTTACAGCACATGAAGGATAAAAGAATGTATCGTCGTATTTTATCTTTTTCCAAGCAGTATGGAAGGTCTAAATACATGCTGTGCAGCAGGCCACCGAGATTATCACCGGCAGCCTGCTTGATCTTTGTTATAAAGCTATCGTTTTAGGCCGAAAAACTAGTCCCATACCTTTGGACGTTCAATTCCAGCTGTTCTCATATCCTCGCAACTGGTAAGCATAACTCCAAAATGTGATTTTAGAGTCGTTCAGGCAGCTTCATAAGGGTAGATAGGCTATAGCGTTTACTAATGTTGTATTTTCTGCAACAATTCACACGCCAAAAGACTATTTTGCAACTTGAAGTTGTACTTTGTACAACTTTTCCAGCCCATTTGTTGCGAAATGGCCTGTATCGGATCAAATTGTTGTACATTATGCAACAACTAAGCGAGAGAGGCGAGATTTAGGCAGCAATTGTTGTACTTTATACAACATCATTCAACCGGCAACCTCAAGTGAGCATATATGGCGACGGTTTCCGATTTGAGAGACCTTCATGTAAAGCGAGATTGGATGAATGAATCGACGGTCTCGACTGTCCAACATCTTTTCCGTTAGCCATCCAAGCACCTCGCAGTTGACGGGTGGTCTAGTCATTCAGCGGACGTTTGAAGTACGCAATCACTTTGCCTCCAACTGGAACAACGGTTACAAGTTCCCAGCCGTATCGCCCCCAATGTCCCAGAGCATCGTCCAAATTCCAGCTGTACAGCTGACCGTCTGCTGCGGGCTTTAGTCCATCTCCGATTGAAGTATCTGTCGCGTACTCGAACTGCTGACTAGGGAAGGATTGTAATTGCGGTTGAGGCATTCGTTCCTCCCTTAAATCCCAGCGAATTCGGGTTGAAGCATCCGAGAGTGCGGCAATAATGGCCTCCCGTTCCGTAACTTCAAGTGCCAGCAGCCTCGGTGCTCTTGGTATGAAGAACGAGCGGTGCGAATGATAGACCTGCAGCACCAACGTACCCAGCTCTTCACCTTCCGCTGTCTTCACGACATACCATACACAGCGTTCCCTTTCTTCAGGCGGTCCCCAGTTCTCAATGGAATCCTTTAAGTTGAATCCGCCCCTGATGATGAATCCATCAGCGGCAAGCCGCTCTGTGATCGGCGCCATAAATTTTTGAATCCACGCGCCATAGGCGCGATCACCGAACTTCTTGAACATGTCGGTCAGTTCATCCTTCTCTTCGTCATAGACGGCTTTCCACGCATGGGATAAAATATCCCCAGCGGTACGGGCAATGGACTCAATTGTGGTCGTTTGCATGCTTATGCACTCCTCTTCATTTAATCTAACAGTGATAAATAATAATATAATACCGTTAGATTAAACTCTTGTGTTATACTTGTCAAGAGATAAAATGAAAGGTGACCTGACATGGCAAGAAGACGAATTCATCCCTTAACGACAGATGAGGCCACGAATCGGAGTGAGCCGCTTCACACACCTCTCGATCGTGCCCGGATTGTCGGGATTATGCTGGAACTGCTGAAAGCCGAGGGCTTGGATGGCATCAGCATGCGCAAAATCGCCGACTCACTAGGCGTGAAAGCCTCATCTTTGTATTACCATGTAAAGGACAAAGAACAGCTGCTTCATCTCTTGGCAGAAGAGATCAGCACCAAGATTGATTTTCCCGATACCGCTTTGGATTGGAAAATGCAGCTGCGCCTCTGGTCGATGAGCTTCCGCCTAAGTCTGCTGCAATACCCAGACGCTGTGCACATCATGAACGCGACGCATGCGGCAAGTCCTAACCGTTTGGCCCATATCGAATTTCTATTTCGTGCGCTCGTCGAAGCTGGATTTAAGGATGACCAAGTGCCGTGGCTTGCAGCCATGCTCAAGAACTTCATCTACGGCTTCGTCGATGAAGAATGCCGATTGCGGGATCGTGCGAAGTTTTCGGAGGATAACCAGAAAGAATCGAAGACAAGATTCAAAGAAATTGAGGCATTGGCTAAGGAGCGATACCCCCACTTTATCCGCCTAGCCGCTTATACGACTTCTGTGAATTGGGAGGAAGAGTTTTCGTTCGGGTTGGATGTGTTGCTTGCTGGTTTCGTTGATAAGCTTGCAAGCGTCTAACACTAGTTATTATATACAAGAGTGACTGTTCCGAACGTATAAAGTCCGGAACAGCCACTCGATCCCTGAGTTCCACCTCGATCGCTCCCATGTGTTGGAGAGGATCAACAGCTGGATGATGTTTGGTACTCTTAGCAATTCTGATTTACCAGTTCAAAATGAAGTCATACATTTGTCTTGTTGAAGTGCTTAATTACAACATTTTCAAAGATCGCGGTGCCGCCTTCAGAAAAAAGGGTAATTCCTTGATCGTTTAATTCCGGGAAAATTTCATTGGAAAAAACGATGGTTCCATCATCCACAAAGACCTCAACGCTTGTTTTATCGAGAAGAATCTTCAAGTGAACGTTCTTCTTACTCACATCAAAAGGTGCCCTACTTTCAACATATTTACCACTCTTGTCGGGCTGCCCTGTAAAAGCTCTATTGACATAAGAGTACCCTCCCTCTGCAAAAACACCTACATCTACATGACGGTTTTTGTCTGTTGATTCTCGAAGTCTTAATCCTACATTTTTGATCTCTGACCACGATATATCTGTCTCAAGCTGGTACGCATTGCCTGTTACATGAAGAGTTTTAGAGCCATTAACCTCTATTTGTTTCAACGAATCCGTTGTATTTGTCAATTGATTCAATGCTTCAATGGGTTGTGAAACCAAACGATACTTATCGCCATCATGTTTTAAGTTAATTTGACGAACAATCGAATCCGTTCCATTAAACCCTTCTTGAAGGGTTGGCGTACTATGGGGATAATCCCAATTATTCATCCAAGCCATAGCATACCGATGATTGTATTTATCGCTGTCTTTCCCTTCTTCAAACGTAACAGCACCATACCAATCAAAGCCGTAATCTAACCACTGAGGGTTACTTTGATCAGGGAAAAACTCCTTTCCATTAAAATGTCCTGTCCAATAGGCGTAAGTGTTTGGTTGACCTGCCGACTTTCCATTTGCGCTGACACCAAGTATCCATTTATAGATCCCATCATTTTTCTCTCCACAATTTGTAGTTTAAAGCAAAGGAAAAGTTAAGAACATGTCGTACATTGATAGATTTACAGGCTTATATTGATTCAACTAGACCAGCCAATTATTTCTGCTCAGCCTTTTTCCAGGACTTTTGGAACTCCTGAAGCAATTGATCGCGGTTAAGCTGTTTGCCTACATAGGCTTGCATGGCATAGCCGAACTCTTCTCTTGCCCTCGAAGGAAATTTAAACCAGTTCCAGGACAACGTTTTCTTCTCCTTTGTGTAACGAATAATATCGTTCACGAGCGGTCCTGAACGGTCCGTCTCTATATTTTTAAACGCAGAAATAAAATGGAATTGGTCCTTCATAAACATTTTGCCTTGTTCCGATGAAACCATCCAGTTTAAGAATTTCTTGGCTTCTTTCTTTTTCTCCGGCGAAGATTCTTTATTTACAACCCAGTTATTGGATACTCCCACCGGTAAGGCATCATTTCTGGCATCATCATTAATTGGAATGGGTAAGAAACCGATGCTCATATTCGGCGTTATTTGATCAATCTTAGATTGAGCCCAATTCCCTTGTTTAAGGATCGCAGCTTTGCCGGTTGCAAACAAAGAGACTTCGGTATTATAGTCTGTCGTCAGAAAATCTTTATTGCCATATTGAACGGTCAAATCCAGCATTCGAGTCAGATCTTCGAACTTTTTGTTCCCTTCGATGGTTTGCGTCCCGTCGTTCAAAGCTTGAATAAAAGCGTCCGGATCGTCCTGCTGAGCAAAAGCAATATTCAACATGAGAATGAAAAACCAACTATCTGAATATCCGACTGCAAAAGGGGTAATACCTGCGGAATGCAGCTTTTCCGCCGCTGCCTTTAATTCGGAGAGCGTTTTTGGCAATGTTTTGATACCGGCCTTTGCGAATAAATCCTTATTATAGATAAAGCCGTAGCCTTCCAAATTTACAGGCATCCCGTAAATTTTCCCGTCCATCTTCATCGGCTCAAGGGCCTCATCAACCACATTTCCCACCCACGGCTGATCGGATAAATCCTCCAGATACCTTTTCCAGACTACCGCTTCTTCATAACCGCCGTTAGGGAAGATATCGGGACCTTTATTTGCTGCAAATCTTGCTTTCAATTCAGCAAGGTAGTTTGCCCCTCCGCCAAAGGTCAAAATATTCAGTTTAACATTCGGATTTTCCTTCTCGTATTCCTTTACCATCTGCTCGAACTCGGTGGAAATTTCCACTTTAGGATTAAGCACTTCCAAAGTGATGCTCTGATCTGGACTTCTTGTATCTATTTCCTTCATCGAACGATTGTCCGCCCCGCAAGAAGAAAGCGCTAGGGTTAGCAACCCGGCTAAAAGGCATTGAAAAACCTTGATTATCATGATTCCCCCTCGTTACATTTACAACTTTTTTGAAGCAATCCCACTTCCGTTATTTCCCGTTTTCCCTCCTCATTCCGATATTCAAGAGGTGTCTTGCCAACAATTCGTTTAAACAATTTCGAAAAGTAAGTTTCATCCTGGTACCCGAGCTTTAATGCAATCGAGTACATTTTCTCGTCCGTTTGGCTTAACCATTGTTTAGCTTGTTTTATTCTTAATTGAATAACGTAGTTGGATAGGGTCATCCCTATTTCTTGCTTGAAGCGTCGTGAGATATGTTCGCGGCTCAGAAAGAATCGGATTGACAGTTTGTCCAAACTTAACTCTTGCATATAATGTTCATTTACAAAAGCAACAATGTCATGCATACGCCTGGCATCATCCAAATCCGTCAAACGATGTATGGCTCTGAAGTTTTGCTCTGCCAATGCCCTTTGGGCAGACTGAAAAGATTGCGGGAGTTCTTTAAGCGATGTCATTGGAGAGCCGCTAACCAAACGAACGGGAATATCAATGTGCTGGGTAATCCATTCCTCTATCGGAAAGAATTGGCCGTGAACAGAAAGTATCACACAGACATTAGGGTCGTTCTGAAGAGCATAGGCATTCCCCCATTCCCGAGTAACCAGCTCATCCGTCAAATGCTGGAGGTAGGGATCCAAATGATGGGTTTGGTAAAAATAAATTAATGTAAGATCGTATGCGTCCGCTTGCGGAAGAGACATGGCAATTTCGTCGGAATCAAAAAGTTCCCCATTACATGCAGAGGTAACCCCCCTGTTTAAGAGAAGTTTCTTAGCCTCTTCATAGACGCCATGCTCTACATGGCTGCGTTCTTCCTCTTCTTTTTTCCAGGTTTCTACCGCTCCCGCAAGTGTTTCGTTTAGCATTTCTTTTTCGATAGGCTTCAACAAATAATCGAAGCTGCCGTGCTTAATCGCTTTACGCATGAAGGAATAGTCGTCAAACCCTGTAATCAAAATCACTTTTCCCGGATAGGAATTGGCATCCAACCACTCAATCAACTCAATCCCGTTCTTTTTGGGCATTTTCACGTCTGTCATGATGATTTCCGGACTTTCCAGATCAATCAACGCTTTTGCCTCTTCACCATTTCTCGCTTCCAAAATGTCGGTAATCCCATGTTTCTGCCACTGTCCCATAAAACGAATAATTTTCCTTACATTGGTCTCATCATCCACGATAAGAGCTTTCATTACATCAATCCTCCTTGAGGTAGATTGGAATCACCAGCTGCACGGAAAACCCTTGTCCCTGCATCGAATCAAGTAATATTCCTGCTGTCGGATCATAATTAAGAACCAAGCGGTCATGGATGTTTTTCAAGCCGATATGCTGAGGCGAGTAGTTTCCTTCGTATACCGGCGTGTAGACTTTATTTTTTAGTGCCGTCAGCTCATCATTCGTCAAACTGCGGCCGTTATTTTCCACAACCAGATTCAAATATTCACCTCGCAATTCACCGTAAATACGCAAGTGGGCTTGTTCGAACCCCTCTTCATAACAGTGTTTAAAGAAGTTTTCAGCGAGCGGCTGCAAAATCATACTCGGAACTGAAATATCAAGAATGTCCTCGGGTATGTCGATGGAATAGCTAAAATCAGTTTGAAAACGCTCCTCTTGAAGGTTCAAATACGCTCTTACATAATCCACCTCACTCCGAACTGTGGCCTTTTGATCTACACGAATGGAGTACCGCATCATTTTGGACAGGGAAACTACCAATTCGTATACTCTAGGAGATTCGCTCAATAAGGCAACCGCTCCAATGGATTGTAGGGAATTGTATAAAAAGTGAGGATTAATCTGGGACTTTAGCGCCCTGTGCTGGTTCTTCCTGTTCTCAATCTCCAGCTTGTACTCACGGTCGATGTGCCGATTGATCCGGTTCATCATGTCCTTGATATGCCTCTCCAGATTGCCGATTTCATCTTCTCTCTTATCGTCAAACGGAGCATTCATGTTCCCTCCTTCAATGCTCAGTACTTTCCGGCTAAGCAGCTTGATCGGACGAGTAATCTTATATGATATGATGGCTATCATGATTAAGCCCAGAACTCCCACGATTACACCGACGATGATGTTCGTGTAGGCGGTTTTTCTCACGTCATTAAATAAAAATTTGCTCGAGGTTATCTTAACAAAGTGCCATTGATTTAACGGCTCCGACAACGTTTTGGAAAAGATAATATCGCCATTCGCAAACTGTGCCCCTGCAGCCGACTGATTGATTTTCTTTTCTAATTCTGCCGGAACGGCCATGCCAATCATGGCTGCATCACTTGCATAGATGACATGACCGTCCGAATCGGAAAGCAATACGGATTCTTTATCTTTTTGGATAAAATGATTGGAGATGCGAGCAAATTTGTCTAAATCGATGTCTATCGTGATGATGCCCAGAAATTCTTTCGAAAGGGCGTCCAAGATTTTGTGATGGATCGTCAATACCATCGTTTTATCCGATTCGGGCATAATGGATGTGTTGTTATAATTTTCAATCTGATGAGGCGGTTCGATTAAAAAGTTCGAATCCGAGTTTAATAATTTCTGAATATCGGCATTTTTCAATAAATCCGGCTGCCGCTTGCGGGCGCTAATCATCGCATTATAAACCGTAAACGAGTTTTTTCCTTCTTCGATGTATAACCGAACCTGCCTAATTTCGTTCCTCATCAGATAAAAGGTTGTCATACCTTTATAGATTTCAAGCTGGTTGAAATAAAGGGAACTATCGAAGCCTTTTTCGAAAATCATGAACAAGTCGGGATTTCGGTATAAAATATATGGAAGATTAACGATGTCATCAAAGTATTGCTCCAGGTCTTCGGACGCCTGCCCAATTTGCTCGCGGCTGTTCTCAAGCTCATGCCGTTCCACATTCTCTTTCGTTTGCCTATAAATCAATAGCATGGACAGAAAATACGGTAGGATAATAAAAACAAGCAGCATGATCAATAAACGGCTTTGAATGCTCTTCACAAAAATACTCCTTTTATTTAAAATCACCTTACTATTATTCTAACCTCTTAGCATTGTGATTTGTTTCACCAATATCTGTAAAGGATTCGGTCTTTGATAAAAAAATCAGTCCGTAGAAATGTTTCAATCAAAAAGGGGCTGTCCCAAAAGTTCATTATGAACTGGGACAGCCCTTTTGTTTCGACTATAATAGAAAGCCACCCCGAACTCTATTTAGCGGAACGTAGGGCCGCTATTTCGGGAAATATGCGAATAAAATCGTATAAGAGGAACGTGAGAGCGCTATTTGATCAAAAGGGGCGATTCGGAGACAAAAAACCGTGAAATAACGCCTCCTCGTTCCTCTTCCTCATCATTTCTGGTGTTTTTCAACCAAATAACGCCTCAACGTTCTCCTTCCTACCTTCCGGCCGATGCTCGGGCTGCTCCTCCACAACAGTTCCGTCATTCTGACGAATCCACGTATCGAACCGGCGCTCCCCTTCCTTCAGTCGAATGACTCTCGCTCCTGTAGGCACTAGGTCGTGACGCACACCATCCACGTAGCTTACATATCTCGTAGAACGTCCGTAGCAAAGACGAATACCATGAAGCGTTCCCCAAAAATCATTGCCGTGGTCGTGACCGACGAACGTCCCCATGACATCACCCATCTCCACCATTGCTGCGAACATACCTGAATTAATAGCAGGAGAAGAGCAGCAAGAGTCATAACGATGCCCGTAGCATATTTGAAAATCCCACACGTCATTGTACTCCGGCAAGGGAATGTGGAAGAAGGCGAGCGCAGGCAGCGGTTGATCATCGCTTCCCCTTGTCAGCTCTCGCGACTTGCCCACATACCAGTTGATTTGATCTCTGCGAATCCAGTCATATCCGCCTACCCGATCGCCGATTGAGGAGTAGTCACCGCTATCCACGAAGTATAGCGCCGCAGCCGTGTCATCGTTCTTGCCTGCCACAGTGACGACAAAGTTCCCGGCCCCGTTAACGCCTTCTGGATCCGGTTCCGCCACGCAATATTCATGCTGCAATTGCAGCTCATGCATCGTTTTCCTCGGCACTTCGCCTTCCGAGTCGTGATTGCCGAACACGGCCGCCCATGGCGTGCAGCTCATCTCTGCTGCATCAACGGCTTGGCGGAACGAATGAATCGGATCTCTCGCCCGGTTACTCGCGATTACATCACCGGCAAATACAATGAGATCGGGCTTCTCGGCTTCGATGATTCGTTCCATAAGCGCTCTTGTCTCTGAATCATACTTCGGTGTTTCCGGGTCATAATCAAATTCGTCGAGAAATTCCACATCGGAAAATTGTACGATGACAAACGTTCCATCGTCTCGGAATTTTAATCGTTTTTTCATCATCAACCTCACCTATGCTCCGTCATATGTAAACTCTCTCATATTAACCACTCTTCGATCAACCCTAGACCGCTCCGCAGCAAATGCCATTAGGTGGCTTTGCACCGATTGAGCTGCTGAAGTTAACCCATTTCCTTGCCCACCCTGCTGAACCAGCTTCACAAAATCGCGGATCAGGCCGAAGTCACCGCCTCCGTGACCAATGTGCCCTCCCGGATTTTCAAGTGAGATTTGCTTTGTCGTGCCTGTTTCAAAATCAATCACTTCAATCTCGTTCTTCTCCATAGCGGCGCGAATTTCGCCTTTCGTTCCCATCAGCTTGAGGGTTCGACTGCAGTCATTCGTAAATGCGCTCATCGTAAAAGCAGCCGTCACTTCGTTAGCAAACTCCAAATTGACCACTTGATGGTCAACGACATCATTATCACAATGGTAGACACATCTTCCATACGGGCCCTCTTGCAGCGCTTTCGTGCGGGCTTCTAAGCTAGGATCATCGCTGATCGCAGAAGTAGGCCATTCTATATCGTCCGTAAGATACACTTTAGGCGCATAGTATAAACATTGATCCGAGACAGGGCATCCGTCCAAACATCGCTGCGGAGTTCCCTCCGGGGCATTCTCCTTTTTAAAATGAGACAACGATCCGAAAGATGAAACATTGGTGCAATCCGCCCCTGCCAGCCAAAGGATAATATCCATGTCATGACAGGATTTGGCCAAAATCATCGGACTCGATTCGGCGGTTTTGCGCCAATTGCCTCTGACAAAGCTGTGCGCCTGATGCCAATACGCGACATTCTCATTATGTACTATGGACATGAGCTGGCCAATCGCTCCCTCGTTCAACAACCTTTTGATTGTTCCGAAGAAATCGGTATAGCGAAGAACATGACAAATCGAAAATACTCGCCCATATTGTTCCGAACGCTCACCCATACGGATACATTCCAGCGGATCGGGAGACATCGGTTTTTCGAGCAGTACGTGATATCCCGCTTCCAACGCTTTCATCGTCGGTTCATAGTGCATGTTGTCCTGCGTACAAATAAGCACGGCATCCGCCAGTTGAGGTCCTGCCAATAAATCCTCCCAGCTCTCAAAACACATCTCATCAGCTAATCCATGCAGCAATTTAAACTTCTGGCTTCTCTGTTGGTTCGGTTCTGCAACGGCAACTACCTGCAGCTCATCCGGATGTTCCAGCGCATACCCCATATAATTGACGCCTCTTTGTCCAGCTCCGATTAATGCAATTGTTATTTTCCCCATTGTCTATCCCGCCTTATTGTTATTCCTTCACACTGCCTACTGTCATACCTTTGATAAAATATCGTTGCACAAACGGGTAAACCATAAGAATCGGCAGCGCACCCATGAAAATCTGTGCAGTACGCAGCGTTTTCTCGCTGAGATTCTCCAGCTGTTTGAGCTGCTCGACATTGACGGACTGCATTTGTGCGTTCATGGCTGTTATTAAGGTGGAAAGGTACGTTTGCAGCGGATATTTGTCCGGTGAGTTCATATAAAGGATGCCATCAAACCAAGAATTCCAGTGTCCTATTATCGTAAAAAGCCCAATGGTTGCAATCGCTGGCAACGATACAGGCAAATATATTTTCCACAGCAGCGTCCAATGGTTAGCCCCGTCGATCGTAGCCGCCTCTTCCATTTCTTTCGGAATGCCTCGGAAGAAGTTCAGCATCATAATCATATTCCATACATTGAGTGCTCCAGGCAAAATAAGCGCCCAGATCGTATTAATCAGCCCGGTCGATTTCACGATCATATACGTCGGAATAAGTCCTCCGCCCAAAAAAATCGTAACCGCAAAAAACCACACATACACAGTTCGGGAGCGAAACTGCTCCGTTTCTTTGGCAAGCGGATAGGCAGTAATGAAAACCAGAAACATGTTGATTGCCGTTCCAAGCACGACCCTTTCCACCGAAACACGCAGAGACCTAATAAACTCCACCTTATGTCCGAGATAAACGTAAGCATCGAGTGTAAATCCGATCGGCAAAAGCTTAACTTCGCCGGCCATTGCCGCCGTATTGGAACTTAACGATACAGCCAACAGGTGAATGAACGGCACAATCCCAATAATTGTTATGAATGTCAGTACCAAAGCATTCATCACGACGAAAAGCTTTCTGCTTAGCGATGGTTTATAAACCATATGAAATCCCCCAGCCGTCTAAAATATTCGGTAATTGCTGAATTTGTACGCAAGGTAATACGATAACGACACCAAACCGACGGAAATGCCTGACTTAAACAACCCCACTGCCGCTGCA
Source organism: Paenibacillus sp. WG02 (assembly GCF_055396115.1). NCBI lineage: Bacteria > Bacillati > Bacillota > Bacilli > Caryophanales > Paenibacillaceae > Paenibacillus > Paenibacillus sp. WG02. Next base: position 7,151,943 of record NZ_AP036016.1, read on the forward strand.
GGCGCAAACTGTTGGCTGAATAGACCGAGCCTGTAAGTGAACGTGTCAATAATATCAGCACCCTGATAAACGGTTGGATTATACATGATCAAAATTTGATCAAATCCTGCGTTCAATACATTACCCAGACTTAATGTGCTCATTAGAATAATGATGGGCATCATTCCCGGCAATGTGATATGAATCATTTGTTTCCATTTGCCAGCGCCATCTACTTCTGCAGCCTCATAAAGACTTGCGTTGATGCCAGTGATGGCAGCCAGAAAAATGATCATATTATAGCCCATACCTTTCCAAACATCCGAACCGACCATGATGGCTCGAAACCAATTGTTGCTCCCCATGAACATAATCGGTTCCAGACCAAAGCTTGAAATCAGGTCGTTAATCGGTCCTCTCAAAGAAAATAACTCAAGAATGACCCCGCCCAACACGGTCCACGCGAGAAAAAACGGTAAAAAAATGCTCGTCTGGATCATTCGCTGAAACCATTTCTTCGTAATCTCATTCAGTAGAAGCGCCAATACGAGTGGAACGAGCAAGGAAAATACAATTTTCAAAGATGAAATGAGTATCGTATTCCACATGACCTGATGAAAGTCCGGCAGATTGAATACATATTTAAAGTTTTTGAACCCGACCCATTTCGATTTAAAAAAACCAAGCACGGGTTCAAACTTTTGAAAAGCCATCACGACTCCCAGTATAGGGCCGTAAGCATATACAAGTGTTACCAACACGCCAGGCAGCAGCATCAGATGCAGCGGCATCTCTGTTTTTATTCTCAACTGTGAAGCCTCCAATCGCATACAAATTCAAACGTTCCCTTTTAAAAAAATGGGGGAGAGATTGTAAGAAACTCCTCTCCCCCGTTCTATGGTTCACCTTACTTTACGGCATTCTTCGTGTACCACTCGTTGACTTCCTTCGTAATATCGTCTCCGCCAAGCTTCTTCCAGCTCTCTACGTATTTGTCGAATTCGCTTATTGGTGCGCCCATAATGATTTTTGTATACGTTTCGTCGAGAAGTTTATCCAGCTGCGCCCCCTTCTCGACCTGTGTTTCCGTTGGAACACCGTAGAACTCGTTAAAGAACACTTGTTTGCTGTCACGAATTTGGCGCGTTATGCCCCAACCGCCATTTTTGGCTGCACGGCTGTAGTATTGACCCCAGTTGGAGCCTTTGGTTGCGTTCGTCGTATCGCCTGCAAGGAACTCTTTGGTTGCCTTGAATACGTCCGCGACATTTTTATAATTATCATCGTTGAGCGTAATCGCTTCTTGTTTGGCATCCAAAGCCTTGTTAACCTCTGTATAGATGGTTTCAATTTGAGCAGGGTTGTAGATTCTAGGCACGAACCAATTGTAAACATACCCGTTTTCCGCTTTGTTTTTCTCCAGATACTGTTTTTTGCCCATTTCGAGGTAGAAGTTAATCATCTTAATCGCAGTTTCCGGATTTTTCGCTTTTTTATTTACAGCAATAATGTGGCTCATCCGCACCTTGCCCACCATCGATTTCCCAGGCTGACCATCCAGCGATGGAATTTGATAAGCTTCCCACTCCGCATTTGGATCCTTATCCTTGTTAATATTGAGCGGCCAGTTCGGGTACCACCATTCACCGTACGAAATACCGACTCTACCGGCAACGATATCTTCCACAACCTTGTTCTCGTCTTTCAGCGCAAATTCCTTATCAATAAGCCCTTTTTGATACCAGGACTGCAGCTTGGCCAAAGCATTTTTCGTTTCAGGCTGGATTTCACCCGCTGCAAGCTTGCCGTCTTTCCCTTTAATCCAAGCTTTTGGAGCCGTACCATAGCCGTTAAAAACACCCCGCGCATCAAATCCCCAACCAATGAGGGCTTTCTGCATCGCAATGCCATACCGATCATTTTTACCGGTTTTGCCAGGGTCATTTTTGACAAAGGCATCGGCTATTTTTTCCAGATCGTCAATGGTTTTCGGAGGCTGCAGGTTGAGATTGTTCAGCCAATCCTTCCGAATCCACAATAGCTGTGTCGATAAATACGGATCCTCGAAACCAGGAATACCCAAGAGCTTGCCATCGGTTGTTGTGGTCTTCATAGCAAACCCGCCATCCACCTGCATATAATTCTTCAAAGCGGGAGATGCGTATTTAGTATAAGCATCCGTCAAATCTGCAAGCATGCCCTGACTTTTCAATTTCTCAAATTGCAGCGCATCCAAATCCAAGATGTCAGGCAAATCTGCGGAAGCAACAGCAAGGGAAAACTTTTGCTCGTATTGTTCGGTGGGTACGCTCCACAAATATTTTAGATCAATATTCAGCATTTCTTTCAAATCTTTCAGATAAGCATTCTGATCGGGCGTAATTCCCTTTGGCGTTTTCGGGTCTTCCGGAGGACGGAAGCCCAGCACTTCGGTAACGGTGACCGGTTGAGCGTATTTCCCCAACGGATCTACGGTTTCATTCTTTTGGGTATTGGCAGTTTGCTGCGGCGTACTTGTAGAGCTTGAAGCGCTTTCATTTTTAGTACTGCAAGCCGCTAACGATGTAACCATCAGTGTAGTCATGAGAACAGAACTGACCAGCTTTCTTTTCATGTTTTACCCCCCATATTTTCGCGAATTGAGAACTAATGTTGTTAACGATCTATGGTAAAGGCTCGAGCTTTACACTTTTATTGTAATGCCGGGGGGCGAATACCCGCTATAATAAACTATTTACATCGTTCTGTTTTGTTTACTTCCTCGTTTTATGAATGATTGCATCCCTAAATTCCTGTGGTGACATCTCTTTCATTTTCCGAAAAAATGCCGTGAAGTAGGAAGGAGATTCAAATCCCAATTTCAAAGCAATTTCATTGATTTTCACCTGCATGTCCTCAAGCATGTTCACCGCTGCTTCCGCTTTGGCTGTATTGATGTAGTCGGAAAGATTCCTCCCTGTAAGCTGCTTATAGAAACGTGAAAGATACGAAGGATTAAAATAGACCACTTCAGCGATTCTCGCAAGGGAAAGATCTCCACCCAAGTTTTCGTTAATAAACCTGTGAATGCGCTCAACTAACAAATTCTCGCCCTTGTCAACTTGCTCTTTTTTCTCCATGCATATCTGTTTGCCGAGCTCTAAATAAAAGGCTTCCGTAGTTAGCCAGTCACCGGGAATGTCCATCATAGCAAAATTTTCGAAATGACTATGTTCCTTGATGTTTTCCGTAATGTTTTGCCCATTGATATAGGCTAAGAAAACAAGCACAAACATATAGTACCTTTCTAGACCGACAAGGTAGTTTTGAGCTATTTCATCTTTCAAGCTGTTGATCAAATCCCTGCTGACGATTTCAGCTTGCTGCACGTCCCCTTCATCCAGCCTTTTTTCAAGCAATCGCAGTTTTTTGCTGAACTCATCCGAGTAAGCGGAAACCTTCGCAGGTTCTACTTTGAAAAATTCGTTCGTCATGCCGAGGTCCATGATCGTCATTTTGAGCCCAGAAGCGGATCTTTTCTTCATCATCGCTTTCATAAGTTCAAATTCCTTATGGATGCTGTCCCATTCGACTGCTCCCCTGGAAATGATGAAAGAAACGTCCATTTGAAGCAGATCGCGGCACGCATTTTGAACCGATTCGAGTATTCCTTTCAAATAGGTGACAAGGCCTCCCCAATCGATGGCATCGTCTTCACTTCGAAACCTGTCCGTATCCGAATTCAGCTGAATGAACCAAACAATGGTCGAATTTTCATACACAATATCTTCATTTATCATCGAGGAAGGCAAGTATTGCTCAACTAAGTTCCTAACGGAGTACAGCGTGTTTCGTTTATTGGCGTACGACATGCCTTCCGGCCAACAGTCCATTTTGCCAACAAGGATCAATACAGGGGCATCACCCTTCAGCTTTAATGCTTGTCCCGCAAATAGGTCTTCGGATAAAAGATCGGTTACATTTTCGCCTAAAAGTAATGCTTCGAACATTTCCTTATTCAATAGCGGTGCCATGACCAGCATTTGCTTCCGGGCCTTATCCACAAGATCATGGTTCGTGAGCTCATCCTCTATTTTCGATAACGCATTGGTAACTGCACCGATGACAACCTTGTCTTCTTCCGTTTTCAAAATATAGCTTTCCACATTTTTTTGAATGGCCGTGTACACATAATCAAACTCGTTGTGCCCCGTCAAAAAAATAATTTTGCAGGAAGGCCAATAAAATAAGATCTCATCCATCAACTGCAAACCGTTCTTCTCCGGCATGCGAATATCGCTGAGAACGACATCAATCTTCGTTTTTTTGATAATTTCAATCGCCTCAAACGCGGAGTAAGCCTTGCAGATGTCGAGATCGAACTCCTCTCTTTCCTGAAACATCTGGACAAGTCCTTCGACAATTGCCGGCTCGTCGTCAACAATTAATAGTCTATGCATCGCTGCCGCCTCCATAATTGAATTGAATGATGATTTCTGCTTTAAGACCTCCATATTCACTTCGGGATACGAATAGCCCGCTGTGCTCGCCATATTTCAGCCGGATTCGATTACAAACATTGATGATGCCTGTCTTCTCAAGCACATTGAAGGAATTCGCAAGATTTTCTCCCAGAGAATGAATCTGCTCTTCCGTGATTTTATTTCCATCATCTTCCACACATATGCACAATCTATGATTCTCACACGTAACTTTGATATGGATACTGCCGCCTTTGCGTTCGTTCTCAAAAGCATGCTCAAATGTGTTTTCGATAATAGGCTGCAGAATCAGTCGCGGTACCATGAGATGTTTGCACGCATCGGGAATTTCATCCGCTATGACTTGAATCCGATTGGAGAACCTAATACGTTGGATTTCCACATAATCCATGGCATGTCGATATTCCTTGGCGAACGGTACTTCATCCTCTCCGCTTCTTGTAACAAACTGATAATAACTGCCCAGCTTCTGAGCAAATGTGGCAACTGTTTCATAATCTCTAGCCTTACACATCATGTAAATATTGAAAAATCCATTGTAGAGAAAGTGTGGATTGATCTGCGACTGCAACTGCTTTAATTCAGAATGCTGCAGCGCTATTTTCTGTTCATAATTTTGTTGAATCGATTGCTTCAGCTTGTCTATCATCTTGTCAAAGCTTCTATACAGGTAACCGAACTCAATGTCATTTTTCGGCCTTATCGAAATGTTCAGGTTATCCGTTTCCAGCGTTTTGAATGCCGCAATCAACTCTCTCAGCGGATTGTGAATCATCATTTTGACTGAAAATGAAAAAACAAGAATGATGGCCATCGAGACCACAGACATAATGATTAGCCAAACATTGAATTTCTTGAGAGACCCGGTGAGTTCATTTTGATTTACATAAGAATAAAGTGTTAGTCCGAGCGTACTTATTCGGTTGTAGGCGACCCAGTAACTTTGATCTCTGACAGTAAGGACATTGCTATCCAAAGTTTTGTTATTCTGCTCTTTAGAAACGGTATTGTATATACTTTGGACAATGGCATCTTCATGCTTAGGTGATATATCGAAACTAAAGGTTTCATTTGTGAGAACAGCACCGGCATCGCCATAATTTCCTACTAGTTGGTTCAGTGTCTTTTCCAATTTTTTAACGGATAGCTCCAGATAGACGATGACACTTGAATTATTTGCAAACTCGATAAAAAACAATCGGCCATTGCTGTAGTATAAGGATGGTTTGGGCGAATAATTAAAAAATTGTTCAATCACCTCATACTCCTGATTCGGCAGCTCGGTGATTCCGCTTTGCGTAGAGATCGTTCTACCAAATGATTTCAAATATACCCCGGTATTGAGCAAATACTCACTGGAGTTCTGGATGGTGGCCAATCGTTCCTTTACTCTTTTTACAAGTTGGATTTCTTCAAAGTCATCAAGTGTACCTGATAAAAAGTTTAGCTTCTGAAGATCGGAATCGTTGATGACCTGCAACTGCTGGTTTCGGATGAAAGAGATTTGGTCATCTAACTGGTTCGAGTAAAATTGCACTTTGGACTGGATTGAATTCGAAAATTCCTGTTTGATAAATGATTGCCCCATCATATTCATCAACAGATTTACCAGGTAGACAGGAATAATCAATGCGGTGAACACGATAATGACTTTTTGAAAAACGTACAATTTGGGCAGCTTTGTTGGTTTTTTCACATTTCCTCCCGGTTGGACACTTCATATTTCGATCATCTCTCATCATACCAAAAATTTTTATGGAAGCGTCTACCTTATATGCTAAATAAAAAAAGAATGCTGGACCCCAATGAAGCGGTCTTGCATTCTTGACTTTTAAGACCCCGTACTCAGTCTTCCAACGAAAACTCCCGTATATAAGTTTCCTCTTCCCATAGCTGCTCCAGTTCGGCTTCTTGACTCCACTGAATCGTGAATAGCCAGCCCTTGTCATAGGGGGATTCGTGAATCAGCATTACCGCTCTTTCCAGCAGCCGATTAACTGCTGTTATTTGACCGGATAAAGGGACTAGGAGATCGTGTTCGTCATCCGCCACAGTCTCAACAGAGCCAATGAATTCCCCTCTTCTCACATGCGTATCCTGATCTGGGAGCTCGATAAAAACAATCATACCCAGCTCGCTAATGCCGTACTCCGTTAACCCGACAACCGCTTTTTCCCCATCCAGCCGAATCCAGTAGTGATCTCTTGTATATTTTAGTTGTACTGACAGTGACACGCCCAATTCCTCCAAGCCTAAGGAAAAGCTCCTCCGCCCGCATTCGCATGAGGGCAAGAGGAGCTTCGTCATCTTGATATCAAACTTATTTTACAACCAGGTTTTTGTCGCCTGGTTTCCAGTTCATTGGGCACAATCCACCGGATTGAAGCGCTTGAAGCACACGAAGTGTTTCTTCTACGCTGCGGCCTACGTCGTTGTGGTTAACAACTTCGTATTTCAATTCGCCTTCTGGATCGATGATGAACAGACCGCGAAGCGCGATACCTTCTTCTTCGATCAGAACGCCGTAGTCACGTGCTACGGATTTCGTGATGTCAGCAGCAAGCGGGAATTCCAATTGGCCAAGACCATTATCATTGATTGGCGTATTGATCCAAGCTTTGTGCGTGTGGATACTGTCGATGGAAACACCAAGAATCTCAGTGTCCAGTTCTTTGAACTGGCTAGCAGCATGACTCAAAGCTGTGATTTCTGTAGGACAAACGAATGTGAAGTCCAATGGGTAGAAGAACAATACTAACCATTTTCCTTTGTAATCAGACAAAGAAACTTTACCAAATTCTTTACCGTCACCTGTAGCTGTCTCCATTGTAAAATCTGGAGCTTGTTTACCAACTAAACGCTCTGCCATGGGTATAATTCCTCCTCAAATCTATCTTATTCGTATAAAATGGTACCATTGGACTAGATGAAAGTCAATAATTAGATCGGATACAACATAATAATTATTATAAAATATGAAGAGCTGATGTACATGAACGATTCCGCTTTCCTATGTACGTATTTAGTTGCCCTGTTCGCCGCGGCATGGCTGATGAAAGTCACTCGATGTCCTATTTCCACGACATCTGCATAAGCGCCATCTCCTAAGATTATACATAGAGTATTAGAACTTCTGGAGGAGTGTGTCGGAATTGTCAAATGAATTTGTTAGTCGTTCGTTGGATGAGATACGATTCTGGTCACGTATTATGAAAGAGCATTCTTTATTTCTGAAGCTGGGATTTCGGTGTGAGGATACGCAATTAATCCAAGAAGCCGATCATTTTTATCATACTTTTGAACAAATAGAAGCCAAATCCCATGCATTCACGGAGCTAACGGATCCTGAGCAAATCAAACGCTTTAACATGGAAGCTCACTTTGCCGCAACCCACATCTGGGCTTTTAAACGAAGGGTTTTGGGTCTCATTATCCAATGTAAACTTCCTGGCGGCAACAATTTGCCTTTATTAGTTGATCATACCAGCAGAGAGGCCAATTATTTTAGAAATCGATTAGAGGAATTGAATGCTGGTCGATTAGAACCGCTGCCCGATGCGATCATTGATGAAAATGTTTTCTTCTTGAGAATAATGGCTGACCATGCGAAGTTCATCGGACATCTTCTTGATCCGTCCGAACGAAAACTCGTTGAGCAAGCACGCAACTTTAGTCAAGATTTCGACCAGCTGCTCTTTCAAGCCATTGATTTAAGCGGAATGCGTCCTGGGTCCCAAACAGAGCCGCTTCTGGGCCAATTCCTTGATCAGAATCGAGTTTCTGTCGTTTCTCTGCGTGATTTCAAAAAAACAGCAAAGGATCTAATCGATGCTTGTCGTATAAAAAGTATCATCCATCCTTTACTTGCTGATCATGTGTTCCGTGAGGCTGAAAGATTCCTATCTATTATTGATATGTTTGAAGCCAGCTTAACGAGAAAATAAGATTAACACTAGATACTCTATCTGTCAGAGGTCGACCTATAAAGAAAGACCTGAGGCTTTGCCTCAGGTCCTTTGTGTGCTAATCCATATGTTTGAGCTTGGGGAGGGAATTGGATATAGGGTTCCAACCGCCCATATCCGCTTTCTCCATGATCATCTTCTTTTCTCTGCAGACCGATTTTGGAAGCTGTCGCAGAGCTAACGAACCGTGCACACGCAATTGTCCTCATCATGCGCATACTCGAATGGCTAACGAATCGCAGACTCGTTACGTTAGCGAAAAAGCGTGATTTGGGGCTGTCTTTCCTGCAGTAGCGTTTTCTCGATTCGTTAGACTATCAAAAGCCCGCTTTTGGGCTTCATAACGTTTTCTGAGTTCGTTAGCGTTTGTCCACAATGAATCGACAGCCGACTTTGCACAATTGCAGAAGTTTTTGAATGGCCACCTTAGAAAGGGGATACCCTTAAGCTCTACCTCGAAACTTATACTTTCTATTATGTCAAAAAAAGCTCGCCCTCCGAAGCCTCGAAGGCCTCGTCGGGCAAGCTTATTTTATTATTTACGCATAGCGTCTACGATCAGTTGGCCCATTGCAAGAGTACCGATTGCTGAACTCTTATCAACAGCGATGTCGCCTGTACGGTGACCCGCATCCAGCACTTCTTTCACTGCACGCTCGATGGAATCCGCCGCTTCGTGGTAACCGAAGGTCAAACGGAACATCAAGGCTACCGAAAGAATGGTTGCGATTGGGTTGGAGATGCCTTGACCTGCAATATCCGGAGCGGAGCCATGTACCGGCTCGTACAAGCCGAAGTTGCCTTCGCCAAGAGAAGCGGATGCCAACATGCCGATGGATCCTGTCAGCATGGCTGCTTCATCACTCAGAATGTCGCCGAACATGTTCTCCGTCACGATGACGTCGAAGCTGGATGGGCGGCGCAGCAATTGCATTGCACAGTTATCAACGAGCACGTGCTCTAGCTCAACATCCGGATAATCAACCGCAATGCGGTTCACAGTTTCGCGCCATAGACGGGAAGTTTCCAGAACGTTCGCTTTGTCTACAGATGCAAGCTTCTTGCGACGTGTTTGTGCAATTTCAAATGCTTGACGAGCAATACGCTCAATTTCAGTAACATTATAAGCGCAAGTATCGACAGCTTCTTGACCATTCGCTGTTTCACGACGGAATTTCTCACCGAAGTAGATACCGCCAGTCAATTCACGAACAACGATCAAGTCCGTTCCTTCCAGCACTTCAGGCTTCAACGTGGAAGCTTCTTTCAAGCAGTCAAAAATGAAAGCTGGACGAATGTTCGAGAAAAGTCCAAGCGCTTTACGAATACCGAGCAGGCCTGTTTCAGGACGAAGCTCTTTGGAATTGTTATCCCATTTCGGTCCGCCAACAGCTCCAAGAAGTACAGCATCTGCCGCTTGGCAAACTTTCAGCGTTTCTTCCGGAAGCGGCGTCCCTTTCTCATCAATCGCAATACCGCCGAATAGGGCGTGTTCTGTTTCAAATTGATAACCGAATAATTCTTCGGTACGTTTCAATACTTTTTCCGCTTCTGCAACGACTTCCGGACCAATACCATCTCCGGCGATTACAGCAATTTTTTTCACATCTGCCATGACTACCATTCACTCCTTAGATTAGCAACCTACTCATGCAAGCATTTGCTATCGTTATATGCTGCATTTATTGTATCATAAGTAGACTCTTCTCTTTAGATATAAAAGCTATCGCTTTTATAGGCATCACCTATTAAGGCAGCTCTGTAACTATTCGGAAACACCCGTGCTTTTGATAATCACTTTTGGTGAAACATTTACCGTTGCTTTAGCTAGCGCTTTTACCCAGTTATCCTCTACCTTCTTCCAGTCTTTATAATGATATGCGCGTACATGGACGCCAAACTGAAACGGATCTACTTGATATTTTTGAGCTTTCTTGATTAAGTCCTCGCATTCTTTTTTCAACTCTTTTTCAATGGCTTGTTCCAGCTGTTTTTTCTTCTCCTCTAAGTCTATGGTAAATAAACGCTCCGTCAAGTCGATCGAAACCTTCATTTCGATATCGAATGTAACTTGGTCATCATCGAATTTAAACTTGAGCTTATATTTTGCTTTTTTGATATTGAAACTCACAAAGGACATTTTTTCATTCGCATCAAACATTTCAGGAGGAAAGTGAAATGTTAACGGTATACTATTTTTCGTATCACGCTGCAATAATAAGAGCAGAGCACTTTCTTGATTACTCAAAGAAGTCGCGTAGGTACCGTCTTTATGTAAAAGAACAGTACCTGAAATGACGAGTTCATTTTTTTCTGGTTTCATTTGAGTTAAAGCAGGCGTCATTCCTTTATCCTTTACCTGTTGATGAAATTGCTGTAGTGAAGTCTGTACGGTAACTCCGTTCTTATATGTGCTATCTACTAAATCTTTGATCACAGCGGCGATTCGGCCTTTATCATTCATGTTCGTATACATCACATCTTTAACGGTCCCATCAATTACAATCACATTCGCATTAATTTCATCTCGGGAATCGCGGAAGAGAACATCTAAATAGGGAAAGGCGTTTCTATGCTGCAGTAGTCTTTTTCCTATGAGAACATTTTGAGATTTTCCATATGCAAGGCTGCCGCTCGTCTTACTATCAACGACCCCTTTTGATTTGCGCATCGTATCGGCTCTAGCGGATGTGATTTTATATTTATCTTTGGCAACTTTGTTGAAAACAGGAGTTGACGTGTACACGACTAGCTTATTGTTCTCATCAAAATCAATAGCCTCTGTTAGAACAAACATTTGATTCTCTATATATACGGCTTTACCGCACCCAGTTACGAACATTAAACAGGCCACTGCCACAGAAAGAAATGTAAATCTCTTCATTGCTTCGCTTCCTTTCTAACGAAATGAAACATCCATCCGTAAATCCAAAGGAAAATAGGAAACACAAAAGCACTATACAAACCTGCCATCCCCCATGAATTGGCCATTTGAGTTATTTGAGAAGCACTAGGGACAAAAAAGAATGATACTATGATCCATAGGAATACGATTATTCGTAAAGGATTTCGATGATCCTGCTTGCCTAATAATTGACTTGTTCCTAAAACAGCCACATAGAGGCTAGGTATAACCGACATAAATATCACGACCAAATAAAATGACAGGCATATGATCTCCAGCCGTTCTACGAAAGGCAATTGGATAACCTTGAATAAGTTAAGCATCGGGTAAACGTAATCTGTGACTTCCATTGGAGAGAATCTAATAAAGCAGACTAATGTAGTCGTTAAATAGATAAGCATCGTTAATGAATTTGCAATAACAATTCCTTTGGATGCTGATTTCTTATCCTTGAGAAAAGGATAAAGAATGAAAGCCACTTCAAATCCAAGGAAAGAAAATATGGTCGATTTTACGGAAGACAGAATGGGAAGCAATCCTTCTTTTCCAATCGGAAGAAGGTACATCCACTCGATATCCTTTAGTGCGAATAACAATAAGAAAGGCATCCATAAAGTGACAATGAACACAAGTTCAGCGAAGAGTCCTATCCCCCTTATTCCCTGACTGGTAATCATGTAGATGGGAATGGTAAACAGGATCATAAAGATGTAGTTCTGTATATCCTGAACGATCCATATTTTAACAATATGAATGGTTGAAAACATGATTGTACTTGCCGCATATGCCGCAATCAGAATCCATAATACGGTTATACTTTTACCCACCCACTTACCAAAGTATTTGGGTAAAATTTCGAATAGCGTATGCCCAGGATTTTTCTCCATAACTCGGATGATGACCAGGCTTAGCAGCATAGACAGAATCCACCCTAATACAATGGCTATCCATCCATCGGTACTAGCCTTTTTAGCTAAATCGCGGGGAAGAGATAGGACACCGATCCCGACTTGGCCTTCACATATAATTAAGATATATTGTATCAAGGAGATTTGATTAAACGAATATTTGTTCATACTTAATCTCCCTCTTTTCCGTTTACTTAGCTTTATTTGGATACTCCGCTACTTTTGATTATCACATCAGGAAAAACATTTACAGTTGCTTCAGATAGAGCTTTTCCCCAGTTATTTTCAATTTTTTTCCAATTTTTGTAATGATTCGCCCTCATATATATTCCAAAACCGAAGGGGTCAACTTGATGCTTTTGAGCTTTCACGATTAAAGCCTGACATTCTTTTTTTAGTTCTTGTTCAATGGCTTGTTCCAACTGTTTGCTCTTTTTATCCATATTCAAGTCAAACATACGTTCCATTATATCGATATGAACCTTCATCTGGACATCTAGGGTAAAATGGGTTCCTTCAAATATGGACTTGAATTTAATTTTTGCCTTTTTAATATTGAAGCTCACATATGACATTTCTTCATCCGTATGAAACATCTCAGGAGAAAGGTGAAACGTTAAGGGTATGGGTCTGTTCGTATTGCGCTGCAGCAATAGCAGTAGAGAGCTTTCCTGATTATCCAAAGAAGCAGCATAGGTACCATCATTATCTAATAGTGTGGTCCCTGAAATAACAAGTTCATTCTTTTCTACTCTCATTTCAGGCATGCTCGGCGTTACTGCAGTATCCATCATTTGTTGATGGAATTTCTGCAGTGTAGTTCGCGTTGTTATTCTTCCTTTATATGTACTATCCACTATTTGTTTAATCACGCCGCCAAATCTGCCTTTATCACTCATTTTCGTATGCATCACCTCCTTGATAGACCCATCAACCACAATCACATTGGCATTAGATTCATTTTTAGGATCGCGAAATAATACATCAAGGTAAGGGAATACATTCGTTTGCTGCAGCAATTTTTTTCCTATAAGAATACTTTGCAATTTTCCGGGCGCAATATTACCGTTTAATCTTGACTCGAGTTTCATCTTACCTTCACGCAGCGTTTCCACAGTTGTGGTTGTGAGTTTAGATTTATCTTTTGCTTCTCTACTGAAGACAGGACTTGATGTATAGATGACCAACTTATTTTCTTCATTGAGATCGATAGCCTCAGCAATAAAAAACCGTTGCAAATCTATATAAACGGCTTTGCCGCATCCCGTGATCAATAACAAAACTGCCCAAGTTAAGAAAATGCCTATCCTCTTCTTCATTGTTTCTGTACCTTTCTATAGCGATGAAAAATCCAGCCGTATATCCAAAGGAAAATAGGAAACACATAAGCGAAATAGATACCTGCCATCCCCCATGATTTTCCTATTTGCATAACTTGGGAAGAAGACGGGAGGAAAAAGAATGCTGATAGGAACCAAAGGCACATGATTATTCGTAAAACATTTCGATGCTCCTGCTTACCGAATAATTGAGCTATACCCAGTGCCGCTGTGTATAGGTAGGGAATGATCGTCATAAATAACATCAATAAATAAACGGAAAGAAAAATGATTTCCAACCGTTCTAAGAACGGCAATTGGATAAGCTTCAATAAGTTGAGCGTGGGATAGACGTAATCATTGATCTCATCCGGAGAAAATTTAACAAAACAGACGACTGTCACCGTTAAAAAAATAATCATGGATATGGAGTTTGAAATGATAATTCCTTTGGACGCGGTTTTCTTATCCTTTAGGAACGGATATAGAATGAAAGCCAGTTCAAACCCAAGGAACGAAAGGATGGTTGATTTTACAGTTGACAGAATGGGAACCACTCCTTCTTTAGCGATTGGAAGAAGGAAAAGCCATTGGGTATTCTTGAACGTAAAAAATATCAAGAAAGCTATCCATAAAGAGATCAGAAAAACGATTTCAGAAAAGAGTCCGATCACCCTTATTCCATGCTTCGTGATCATATAGATAGGAATGATAAACAGGATCATCAAGATAAAGTCCCGTATATCCGGTACAATCCATAGCTTGATAATATAGATGGTTGAAAACATGACCACGCTTGCTGCATACGCCGTATACAGAATCCAAAGAACAGATAAACTTTTCCCCACCCAGCTGCCAAAGTATTGAGATAAAATCTCGAATAACGTATATCCGGGGTTTTTATTCATAACTTGGATGATAATTAAGCTTAATAACATAGACAGTATCCAACCGAGTAAAATGGATATCCATCCATCCGTTCCGGCAGTTTCAGCGATATCGCGGGGAAGGGATAGGACACCAATTCCGACTTGCGTTTCAAATAGAATAAAAATGTATTGTTTCAAAGAGATTTGATTAAACGAGTATTTATTCATGCTTGATCTTCACCTTCTCTATTTGCTCCCTGTCTTTTAAGTTGAGTTGGATCGGCCGAGAGTGGACGTTTTTTCATTTTCCACATAGGGACACGAATCCATACGTCTTTCCAATCAGACAGCCGAATGGGAGCAACCGGACTTCCATAGGATATTCCAAATGATTCCATTGAAATAAGGTGAGCCCCTATAATCATCAGCCCAATCACAATGCCTACCATACCGAACACAACTGCCAGAAACATCATTGGAAAGCGAAGCAACCGCAGCGAGGAGGACATATCATAATCAGGGATAATGAAAGAGGAAATTGCCGTGATGGCCACGATAATAACCATGATATTACTCACAATTCCCGCTTGCACGGCCGCCTGACCGATGACAATACCTCCTACGACACCTATCGTTTGTCCAATAGGGCCTGGCAGACGTAAACCTGCTTCCCTTAACATCTCTAGGGATAGCTCCATTAGAAGTGCCTCAACAATCGGAGGAAAAGGTACCCTTTCTCTGGATTCCCCAATCGATATCAATAAATCCAAGGGAAGCACTTCATAATGAAACGAAACAATAGCTATATATATAGCCGATAAAGATATTGTCGTTATTAAAGCCACATAGCGTAATAAACGCAGAAAAGTGGCTATGAGCCAGCGATTGCTGTAATCATCTACACTTTGAAAGAATGCTGAAAAGGTCACAGGAGCAACAATCACACTCGGTGAATGGTCGACAACGACGACTATTCTCCCTTGCAAAATATGGGCTGCAGCAGAATCCGGACGTTCCGTCATGATTAACTGTGGAAACAGACTGATTGGATGATCTTCTATAAACTCTGCCAATTCTCCGGTATTTAAAATAGCATCCACATTAATTTGCAGGAGACGGTCCTCCATTTCTTTCACGAAATCAGGTTGTACCACATCATCAAGATACATGATCGAAACTCTTGTATTTCCCCGAGATCCGATGCCATATTCTTTTATTTTCAGTTCACGATTGGGAAGATAGCGCCTGATTAAGGCAATATTTTGCCCCGAAGTCTCGACGAATCCTTGGTGCGATCCCTTTAGCGTCGATTCGATTTGCGGCTCTTTAATCGCTCTCTGAGGCCATCCTTGCGTACATAAAACAAGCGAACGCTCTTGTCCATCAATAAATAGAACGCTTTGACCTTCAAAAATCGACTTTTCAATTCGGGACCATAAGGCTACAGTTTCTGTTTTTGCAATCGTATTGGAAGAATTCCAAAAATCGTTAACCGAATTGACTTCATAGATGAGCGGTTTTAAGATGTTATTATTAATCGCTGATTTATCAATGAGTCCTTCCAAATAAACAAGTACGGCATTATCCCCTGATCTTAATTGAAACCGACGAGTAACAAGATCTGGGGCATGGCTAAATATTGTGTTTAGCGTGTGTAAGTTATTCTCAAGACTCCCTGAAATCGTTTGATTATATTGATCATTTAATTTCTGGATTGGAGCTGATCTTATTCCATTTAACCATCTCCGGATCGTTCCCATCCTTACACCACCGTTCTTGAATCATGTAATCAAAAGTTTCCCATAATTGGGTAAAATTATTCGTTTACCATCGTGATGCAAACAAATACAAAGAAGCCATTTGGATGTATGATCCAAATGGCTGGGAAATATGAACAAAGCAAGACCATGACGGACGCTCCATAAAAGTAGTTAAATGCCTTCACTCACTGACGAAGTTCCTTCTGTCAACAGTGGCTCATACATCATAATCGCATGATTCTCGGTTACCCATTCATCACGTACAACTTCCCGTTCCACGTTCAGCACTCTGCGGTAAATTTCATTATGTCTGACATAACCACCCCAGTATTCACGCGTGATCCAGTGCTTCTTCTCATAGATCTCAAAAGTATGGATCGCGGGCCTTACAGATCGCCATTCCCCCACCAGATGCGCATCCGTGATGCGAATAATAAGTTGAAATTCCTCGTTGGTATCGTTACGAATTTGAAGATCCAGATAATTGTAGAAACAAGTAGCTCCCGTGCCAAAAGGCTGGCTTCTACCCGCATCCGGAAACACGTCATAGCTATGACGGTACCTTTCCGTTACGGTAAGCGGCGAGTGCAGTGTCATCCAGTAGATTAAATTCGAGAGCTGGCACAGCCCACCTCCAACCCCCGCCTGCACCTTCCCATGAAAAAGCACCATACCGTCCTGATAGCCTTTTCGCCGTGTCGTACTGCCAATTAACCGCCAATAGGAGAATGTTTCTCCTGGCTTCACAATGACACCGTTTAACTGCTTGGCTGCGATCCTTAGATTGATCACTTTATTATATTGAAGCCACATTTCTACATCCTTCAGCTGTCTAAGGAGTGGCGTTTTATGTGAAAATAGGAGATAAGGGAGAGGCTCCGCTTGCTTCGTCTTGGCATAGGTCTTACCGTCCAAATACCACTGAAGATACCTTTTAAGTCGATACACTTTTTTACCCAGGTATATTCTAGCTCGGCTTCGGTTGATTGGTTTAAGCAAAGAATCGCCTCCTTCAACTTGAGAAAAAACCGCCAATACCAGTAGTGATCACTGACTTGGCGGCTTTTATATGTGCTTAGAGCTTTGAAATAACCATGGAAATGATAATACCAGAAACTGAAATCCAAAAGAAATAAGACCTTACGATCCTGCCAACCAATGAATCTTGAAATTGAAAATGTTTCTTTTGATTATGCTCCATATTCAAATCTGTGGCTGACCCGCTAGTGCCACCCAATCCAGTTACACTTGTAAATCCCTGGCTCAATGCACCTTTCGCAATACAAGTTACAATAAGCAATAATAAAGAACCCATGAACAAATAATTGGAAATCTGTATCAACATGAAGTCACCAATCCTTTCTTCGTCCTCCTTTTATCATAATTTGAAATATATTCCATGTCAATTCTGAGAATCCCATCTCCATTTGATCCTTCGGATGGAAGATTCACTTTAGTGTGACAACTTTACTGCTGCTTTTATGGGGTGAAACCTCTAAGGTACTCTACTCTATGGTGCATTTGCTAAGGAATTTGCTCTGTGGTGAAACTCTAAGGTAATCTACTCTGTTTTGCCACTTCTAAGGACTCTCTCTTCCCCGTGGTGATTTCCCAAATCGGCAAGTTGTATTTTGTATAACAATTTGCACGAAAAATCGATACTACGTCCTGTAGTGTTGTAATCTATACAACATTATGTCTCCAAAACTAAACAATCAAAGCCAAATCGCCCGATATTGTTGTAAAAAATACAACACTTTACTACTTACAGGAAAAATCTAGCTAGAATCTTGTATTTTATACAACAATATTACCTTCCATATTAATTAAACGAATAATAAGCCGCCAAATCCCAGTGAAGATGTCTGGTGTTGGCGGCCATATAGACAACAAAAAAGCACCCTCATGCTGATGGTCTTGGACAACCTATTCGCATAAGGGTGCGCTATTATCTTCTATGCATTTTGTAGATATGATTCCATAGCCTTAGACAATTTCTGCATACCGAGAATCGTGTTCGCACGATCCGTATGCGTGTAATTCAGCCGCATCGTGTTGTATTGTGGATTTTCGGCGTAAAATGTGGATCCTGGAACAAACGCTACGCCTTCTTTTACCGCAATTTTCAGCAGATCTTCTGCACGAATATGCGTCGGCAGCTCCACCCAGATGAACATGCCGCCCTTCGGTTCTTCCCACTTCAGTCCAGGCCAGTTTAACTCTTTCAATAGGCCTGACATGAATTTCATCCGATCCAGATATTGCTCACGAATTAAGGAGATATGTGCGTCGAGATCAAAGTGCTCAAGCAAATGATACAGCGTTTGCTGATCAATCGTGCTGGAGTGCAGATCCGCAGATTGCTTAAAACGAGCAATTTGGCGAATAATGGTTTCGTCGCCCATTACCCATCCTGTTCGGAAGGCAGGCGCGACGGTTTTGGAGAATGTGCTGGTGTAAACAACATTCCCTCCTTCAGCTTTGCCACCCAGTGAAAAGATCGTTGGATAGGTTTCATTTTCGTCAAACTGAATTTCCCCATACGGATCATCTTCCAGAATAAGGACTTCCGCGCCGCGGCAAATATCCAATAAGCCTTGACGGCGTTCCAAGCTCCATGCACGGCCTGCCGGGTTGGAGAAGGTCGGAATGACATAAACCATCTTCGGATTGTGCTTGGCAATTTTGGCCGACAGATCTTCAAGAATCATACCGTCTTTATCGCTATCAACCGAATAAATCTTAGCGCCTTTGGCTTGAAACACTTGAATCGCCGCCAAATACGTTGGGCTTTCAACAAGAATGACATCGCCTTCATCAATGTAAACACGCGTCATAAGATCAATCGCTTGCTGAGAACCCGTCGTCAGCAGCATCTCGTCAGGTGTTACTTGCATATTCTTAGCAGCCATCCGCTTGCATAAGGATTCACGAAGTGGCTTGTAGCCCTCAGTCAAACCATATTGCAGCGCTGACTTCCCGCCGCCAATCACTCTTTGAAACGCATCAGCAACCGCGTCCAAAGGAAAAAACTCTTCAGCAGGCAATCCGCCGGCAAAAGAAATAATCGAACTGCCTTGTGTCAGCTTGAGAATTTCTCTTACCGCCGAGGATGAGAAACCTTCCAGCGACTTAGAAAATCGATATTTCATAAATGGACGCATCCTTTCGCATTTGTAGAAAGCACCCCTCCTCGCTATGCTTGGAGGTGAGGTGCTTATCTGGGTGGTGCCGTGGACTCAAGGTTATTAAATCAACGTAACGTTGCTTCTGTTGCTTGTTGGGGTTTTGCGTTTATCAATGAGCCTGTTCACAGCGTCCAAATACGCTTTGGCGCTTGCTTCCAGAATATCCGTTGAAATACCGCGACCTTGAACGGCTACATCGTTCTGCTTAAGAACAACGTGAACCTCGCCTAATGCATCTTTCCCGTGGGATACGGATTTGATGGAGTAGTCATCCAGTTCAACGTCTTCCTTCGTTGCTTTATCAATCGCGTTGTAAATCGCATCAACCGAGCCGTTACCGACCGCGCTTTCCGCCACTTCGGTGCCGTCCTGGAAGCGAACATGCACGGTTGCCGTTGGTGTCATCTGGTTGCCATAAGCAACCTGAAGCGTGCCAAGCGCGAAAATTTCCGGCGTCTCGATCAATTTTTCTTCGATCAATGCACGAATATCTTCGTCTTCAACCTGCTTCTTGCGATCTGCCAAATCTTTGAACTTGGCAAAAGCCGCATTCACTTGCTCGTCTCCAAGGTCGTAGCCGAGATCGATGAGCTTCTCACGGAACGCATGGCGTCCGGAGTGTTTACCCATTACGAGCTTACTTTCCTTGACACCGATGGTCTCAGGGGAAATAATCTCGTAAGTCGTTTTCTCTTTGAGCATCCCATCCTGATGGATGCCGGACTCATGGGCGAACGCGTTAGCGCCGACGATCGCTTTATTGCCTGGCACCACCATGCCGGTCAGCTTGCTGACCAAACGGCTGGTGCGGTAGATCTCTTTCAGCACAAGCGAAGTTTTCGCTTGGTAGAAGTCCTGGCGCGTCTCGAGCGCCATGACAACTTCCTCGATCGAGGTGTTGCCCGCTCGCTCGCCGATCCCGTTAATGGTGCCTTCGATTTGATCGGCACCATTAAGTACCGCCGCTAGCGCGTTAGCCGTAGCCATTCCGAGGTCGTCATGGCAGTGAGCGCTCAGCTGAATCTTCTCAATGCCTGGCACAGTCTCCTTCAGCATTTTGAAAATATTACCGTAGTCGTATGGTGTCATAAATCCGACTGTATCCGGAATATTCACGACGGAAGCGCCAGCGCGAATAGCCATTGCGGTTACTTCCGCGATGAAATCCAGCTCGGTACGACCAGCATCTTCGAGTGAAAACTCGATTTTGCTGAAATATTTCTTCGCATATTTAATCGCTGCTTCGGCTGTTTCCAGCACTTGATGTTTCTCCATCTTCAGCTTATGCTGACGATGAATAGGAGACGTCGCTAGGAAAAGATGAATACACGGGTCCTGAGCGCCCTGGAGCGCTTCACGAACGGCCTCGATGTCAGTCTCCTTCGATCGGGATAAACCAATGACAGAGGCATTCTTGACGGCTCTAGCTACGGCATTCACACCTGCCAAGTCACCAGGCGATGCGGCTGGGAAACCAGCCTCCATACGATCAACACCAAGCTTCTCAAGCTGCAGCGCGATCTCAACTTTCTCCTGCGTGTTCAAGTTCACACCTGGCGATTGCTCTCCGTCTCTAAGCGTTGTATCAAAGATGTAGATTTTGCGCACCATGTCACCTCCTAAGAGATTTCTATTAAATTGATTAAAACCTAATTCTAACTGCTGACCGTTCCGGTCTTCAGCATTTATCTCCGATCGTTTCTTGAAAACGTGTCCCCTCATCTGAATAAACAAAAGGTAGGGACACGTTTTCAAATACGAACGCTACGCTTCTCCGACAAACACTGAGCCCTCCACTGGGCATTTCGAAGAAGTTTTTAAAGATTTAGATATAAATTTTTACTCGTCTTTATAGTATTCACAGGGAGTGATTGGGAAATTCTCCTCAATCACTCCCTGTGGAAGGTATTGCTATAAATAAGTACTTATGATTACTTTTTGATCCAGTGCATCATTTCGCGAAGTTGGGAACCAACGACTTCGATTGGGTGCTGTGCTTCGTTGCGGCGAGTTGCGTTCATGAAAGCAAAGTTGGATTGGTTTTCCAAGATGAAATCGCGAGCGAATTTACCTTGTTGGATATCGGAAAGTACTTCTTTCATTGCTTTTTTCGTTTCAGCTGTGATAATACGAGGTCCAGTTACATAGTCACCGTATTCAGCTGTGTTGGAGATGGAGCTGCGCATGGAAGCAAGTCCGCCTTCATACATCATATCAACGATCAATTTAAGCTCGTGCAAACACTCGAAGTAAGCCATTTCTGGTGCATAACCAGCTTCAACCAATGTTTCGAAACCTGCTTTAACCAGTTCAGAAGCACCGCCACAAAGAACAGCTTGCTCACCGAACAAATCGGTTTCTGTTTCTTCACGGAAAGAAGTTTCGATAACGCCTGCACGTGTACAGCCGATACCTTTTGCATAAGCAAGACCGATTGCTTTTGCGTTGCCAGTAGCGTCTTTCTCAATTGCGATCAAACCAGGAACGCCAAAGCCTTCCACATACGTACGACGTACCATGTGACCTGGGGATTTAGGAGCTACTAAGAATACATCTGTACCTTCAGGAGCTACGATTTGTCCGAAATGGATGTTGAAACCATGGGAGAACATGATTGCTGCGCCTTTTTTCATGTTCGGTTGAATGGACTCACGGTAAACGCGAGCTTGTGTTTCATCCGGCATCAAAATTTGGATCACGTCAGCGCGTCTTGCTGCTTCTTCAACGGATACAACTTCGAAACCATCATTTTTTGCAGCATTCCATGAACGACCTTCACGAAGTCCGATAATAACGTTCAATCCGCTGTCACGCAAGTTTTGTGCTTGTGCGTGTCCTTGGGAACCATAACCAACCACTGCAATCGTTTTACCTTTAAGTACCGCTAAGTCTGCATCTTTTTCATAGTAAGTAGTAACTGCCATTCGAATAAATCCTCCTTTGATATGATGAATCCGTATTGTCTACCCCTTGAGTGGGTGTTTCAACGGTTTACCCTTTTCAAGCGCTAAAGAGTACACCGCTGAAAGCCCCACTCAAGGAGGCTTTACCTCTTTACCCAAACTGCTTTATGACTTATTTAACTGAACCGCGAATCATCGCTGTGACTCCCGTGCGGGAAAGCTCACGGATGCCATATGGACGAAGTAATTCGACCATAGCATCTATTTTATCTGAATCTCCCACAACTTGCACGATAATTGAGGCTGGCCCAATATCTACAACCGCTGCGCGGAATGTCTCTACAATACCGAGTATTTCCGGACGCATAATCGGTTCTGCATTTACTTTAATGAGTGCCAGTTCTCTGGCAACCATTGGGTTCGAGCTCAGGTCGATGACTTTAATGACGTCAATCAACTTATACAATTGCTTGGAAATTTGCTCAAGCGTGTTGTCGTCCCCTGTGGTGACAATAACCATTCGGGAAAGTCCGAGTTCTTCGGACTCCCCTACAGTGATGCTTTCAATATTGAAGCCTCTGCGTCCGAACAAACCGGATACACGCTGCAGGACACCAGGCTGATTGTTTACGAGTACGGAAACTGTATGTTTAGTTGTTGTCATTCCGAATCCCCCATTAACATGTCACTAATTGTATCGCCTGCTTTAACCATTGGGAACACATTCTCTCCTTTTGGCACGACGAAATCAATAACGACAGGACCCGGAGTATCGAGTGCTTCCTGCCATGCTCTTCTTGCTTCTTCCTTCGTCGTGGCACGCAAGCCTTTTACGCCGTAAGCTTCTGCCAGTTTCACGAAATCAGGGCTGCCAGCCAAATCAATGTGGCTATAACGGTTATCATAGATGATCTCCTGCCATTGACGAACCATGCCCAGCACTTGGTTGTTAATAATAACAACCTTCACCGGAATGTTGTTAATCGCACAGATCGCTAGCTCTTGCGCACACATTTGAACGCCGCCGTCGCCATTAATGGATACAACGAGTTTATCCGGGTTCCCCATTTGAGCACCAATCGCGGATGGGAAGCCGAAGCCCATTGTACCAAGACCACCTGAAGTAACCAAGGAACGAGGGTTCTTGAAACGATAGAACTGAGCAGCCCACATCTGATGCTGTCCAACGTCTGTGGTAACAATCGCTTCGCCTTTCGTCGTCTCACTAATCATTTCGATAACGAATTGCGGCTTCAATTCCGTCTCGGTTTGGCCGTATTTCAACGGAAACTTCTCTTTGCTTTCTTGAAGCTCAGCAATCCATGCTCCGCTCTTGGCAGGCTTTGCTTTGGTGTTCGCATATTCCAGAACAGCTTTCACGTCGCCAACACATGGGATATCGGTCTTCACATTCTTGCCAATTTCCGCAGGATCAACGTCAATGTGAGCGATTTTCTTCACTTTTGGAGCAAAACCGTTCAAATTCATTGTCACGCGGTCATCGAATCGGGAACCGATAGAAATCAAGAGATCCGCATTCTGAATGGCTGTGTTCGCTGTGAACGTCCCGTGCATCCCTGGCATTCCGAGCCATAGCTCATGCGCGCTTGGGAAACCGCTTAATCCGAGCAAGGTCGTTGCAACTGGAATCTGTGTTTTATTGACGAACTCGATTAATTCTTTGGATGCGTCTGCGTATACAACACCGCCGCCTGCTATAATGACCGGACGTTCTGCTTCTTCGATCGCTTTGATCAGCTTATCCACTTGCAGTTTATTCGGTTGCACCGTTGGGTTATAACCGCGGATGCTTACATCCGTTGCGGGTTTAAATATCGTTTTATGAGCGGAGACATCCTTAGGAATGTCAATGAGAACCGGACCTTTACGACCTGAGTTCGCTATATGGAACGCTTCATGAATGATGCGCGGCAGATCGTTTACGTCTCTAACCAAGTAGCTGTGTTTGGTAATAGGCATCGTAATACCCGTAATATCAGCCTCTTGGAAAGCATCCGTACCAATGAAGTTGGTTGCTACGTTCCCTGTGATGACGACGAGCGGAACGGAATCCATGTAAGCTGTAGCAATTCCTGTGACGAGGTTCGTTGCCCCCGGTCCGGAAGTTGCGATACATACGCCAACTTTACCTGTGGAACGTGCATATCCATCAGCTGCGTGAATGGCTCCTTGCTCATGTCTAGTCAATAAGTGGTTAAAATCATCAAAACCATGCATTGCATCGTAGATGTACAAAACAGCGCCGCCCGGATATCCAAAGACGCAGTCCACACCCTCCAGCAATAAGCTTCTGAGCAGAATTTCGGAGCCTGTAATCAGGTCCGGCTTCATAAGCTTCTCAATCAATTCTTCTTTTGACTTCTTTGGTTCAGTTTGAACATTCATTGTGATCCTCCTCTCAAAAAGTAAGTCCATGTCATTCGGCGAGCTTTCTTAGACAATAAGAAAAACCCCTGTTCATCCCATACACGCACGTAATGTGTAAACGGGACGAAAGGGGTTCAAGCTTCCGTGGTACCACCCAAATTTGCTACGAGCCTCACAGCACATAGCCTTAGCAGGTATGCTCATGAAGAACAATACCCTCAGCACGATAACGTGTGCTCTTCCGATTTTCCCTATTACCTGCGTCTGTACGCATGTTTCAGGAAAACAGCTCCGAGGTGACTTCGTACGTAAGGGATTAAGGCGATGGTTTCAGCAAGTCCAACGCTCTCTGCGCATAAGTGCCCTTATTACTTCTTCCTCTTCATAGCCGATTCGTTAGTGTAGATCACCATATATAATATGATTTAGAGATTATTATATGCATCCCCTGAAGAATAGTCAATAGTCAAACTGAATAAAACAAAATCAGGTGAGCGAAGTTAATACCAATCCAGGAAAATTAGGGGGCTACTTTTACCCAAATTTAGCGATATTCTCATTCGAGTTCCTTGGGCGAAAATGGCTGGTCGGGCTACTTACGCCGTTGCCATGGGTATCGAAATATTCTCCAGAGTAAACCGCGCCCATTTCATGCAAAAAGAAGCCTGCTCCCTAAAGGGAACAGGCTTCTAAGTACGCAATTACGCGTTTACTTTTGCTTTTGCAGCTGTTGCCAAATCGTTGAACGCTTTGGAATCATTCACAGCTAGATCAGCCAAGATTTTGCGGTTGATGTCGATACCAGCCAATTTCAGGCCGTGCATCAATTTGCTGTAGCTAAGGCCGTTTTGACGAGCGCCTGCATTGATACGTGTAATCCACAGTCTGCGGAAGTTACGTTTCGTTTGACGACGGTCACGGTAAGCATATACTAAAGATTTCATTACTTGTTCTTTAGCTGTTTTAAATAAGCGGTGTTTGGAACCGAAATAACCTTTTGCTAGTTTCAAAATTTTCTTACGACGGTGAGCGCGAATAAATCCGCCCTTGACTCTTGCCATTGTTAACTACCTCCTGGGATGTATAAATAATGTTCGAATATTAACCTTTAATGTTAGAAAGTTGTTGTTTCAGACGACGTACATCGCCTGGAGCCATAACTGGGTTTGTTGCAAGAACACGTTTAGTACGTGAAGATTTACCGGAAAGCAAGTGATTTTTACCTTGTTTGTATCTCATCACTTTGCCTGTGCCAGTAATTTTGAAACGGCCCTTCAAGCTGCTGTGTGTTTTCATTTTCGGCATGGTGTTTTGTTCCTCCTAATTTAGTATACGCGCCTAGGTTGTTGCTTTCGGCGTTAAGATCATGATCATGCTTCTTCCCTCAAGCTTAGGAGCGCGCTCCTGTGAGGAAATGTCAGCTGTTTCAGTAGCTAAACGTTCAAGCACTCTACGGCCAATTTCCGAGTGCGCTATTTCACGACCACGGAATCGGACGCTGGCTTTCACTTTATCGCCTTCGCCAAGAAACTTAACGGCATTGCGAAGCTTCGTTTGGAAATCGTGCTCATCGATTGTCGCGCTTAAGCGAATTTCTTTGATATCCACGATTTTCTGGTTCTTGCGAGCTTCTTTTTCTTTCTTCTGTGTTTCATAACGGAATTTACCGTAATCCATAATGCGGCATACTGGCGGCTTCGCCGTTGGTGCCACATTTACCAAATCCAAATTCGCGTCTTGTGCGATTTGAAGAGCTTCGCGAATCGGCGTGATGCCGAGTTGTTCTCCGTCCGCCCCAATCAGGCGTACTTCCTTCACACGAATCTCGTCATTAATCATATGGTCTTTGCTAATAGTATTCCACCTCCAAAAAGTATGTAACGCTCTCTCCAACAATATAAAAAAAGATGCGGGCGCAGTGGCCCACATCTTCATCAATAACAGGTTCAGACAAACCTATTGTATATTCATGACGATTCATTCAAACCAGCCAACGGTGTCGGTCAGGTGAGAAGCGGGCGCTTCTGCTTTTACTTGAAATATAATATCATCTCATGCAGAGAAAGTCAACTCACTTGTTTACTTTTCATTTCGTCTAGACGAATCACACGTGTATGTTCCGTATGGCTCCATTGTTTGTTGTTTTGCGTGAAGAACGCATAGAACGTAATTGGCCACCAAGAAAGCATAAATATCGGATATAGAATTAAATATTTATATACTTTGCCAGGTGCCTTCTCAATCAACATGGAAATAGGCAGCAGCACATAAATTGCTATGCTGACGGTGTTAAAGAAAATAGGATTGATATCTGCAAGCATAGGCGCGTCTGCCCAGCCCGGAGTCACCGATTTTATCCATAGCAGCACGGAGATAATCGCACCGAAAAAGAAGTTATATACGTTAGCAGAATAGATAGCCGCGTCAATCTTCGTCCAGCTGGCCTCTTTGATACCTTGCCACAATAGGGGGAAGAAATAACGCTTGGCCACATCAAAGTGTCCTTGCATCCAGCGCAAACGCTGTTTGGCAGATACTTTAAACGTCAGTGGCTTCTCATCATATACAATCGCCTCGTAATTATAAGTCGGTCGAATACCGAGCTTAATGCAGCGCATGGAGAACTCAAGATCTTCAACAAGGCTAGTTGCTCCCCATCCGATTTGTTTAAGCAGCTTGGATTCAAAGCACATTCCTGTGCCACCCAAGTAGTTAGCAAGCCCTAAGTTTGTACGGGGCATTTGCCAGAAGCGATTTGCAAAGTAATACGAGATGGCATAGGAACCAGTAACCCAAGAATCGTTCGGGTTCTTGCTGTCTAGGTAAGCCTGAATAACTCTGGAACCGGAGCAAAGATCATTGTTCATGTGCATCAAGTAATCAGGACTGGAAAGATTGTCAGCATCAAACATGACAACGGCGTCGTATTGACGCTCCCGCTTCCAAAGCTCTTTCAGCATCCATTCGATCGCGTAACCTTTCCCTCTCAGATTCGGGTTATGGCGTTCCATGGCATGAACACCATGACTGCGTGCAATATCCGCTGTATTGTCCGTACAGTTATCACAAATCACGAAGATGTCATACAGCTCTTTGGGGTAATCCAAAGCCTTCAGATTCTCGATCAATGCGCCAACGACCTGCTCCTCATTATGAGCGGCGACCAATACGGCAAACGATTTCTGGGGAGCAAATTTCTGTTTGTTTCTGGGACGGTACCATCCGAAAAAAGTCAAAAACAACTGATACGCACCGACCAAGGCCAAGCCAATTTGAAAGGTAAGCATAATCTTGTCAAGCATGAAGCAAAGTCCCCCTTTTTTTGTTTATGCACACAAGCTATCTTTTTATACGCGTATGCGCAGTTTTATGTACCATGTGAATAACCGTTCTTGATTTTCCTCTCTTTCCACTCATTTGTCAAAGTTCACAATGACGAATATAAGCCATTTCTCTGAGATTTGAGCGGAACGCGCACAGACTATGCAGTATGTGCTTGAAATCAGGTCGTTAAAGTCCTGTTTTCAACGTTTTTCATTTTATTGTGTACCAAAAGTTCACCATTTAGACGAACTAGCTGTCCCCCATGTGATACGGGGATTATTATAATTCACCTGAGCTCTCCCTGACAACTTTTGCTCATCTGCCCCTGTTAACGGATCATACGATTAGCATGCATCTGGGACGGATTAGCAGATGTCCTATAGACTACTTCTTCATAGCTGGTCAACAATCGGTTAAATATATGATCCCAAGATTGACGCAAGGCAAACTCCCTGCCCGCAAAGGCAAGTCTATAACGAGTCTCCAGTGATTCATACAATCTTACGATAGCTTGTGTGAAAGCAGCTACGTCGCCAGACGGACAGAGTAATCCCGTCACTTCATGCTCAATAGTATCTTGTACCCCGCCAGCAGCAGCTCCAATCACCGTTGTACCAGAAGCCATTGACTCCAAAACAACATTGCCGAAAGTCTCTGTGGCAGAAGGAAAAATAAACACATCTGCAGCCGCATAGAGCTCTGCAAGCTGTGTCCCCTGAACGAATCCGGTAAAAGTAACTCTCGGATCCCCTCCATAGCATTCGCGCAGCATGCCGGAAGACGGTCCGTCACCAGCAATAATTAGATGGCAATCCTCTCGAATTGCAGCCGGCAGTGCATGAAAACTGTCTAATGCGACCTCTACACTTTTCTCAGGAGCTAATCGACCGACGTAAAGCATAACGAACTTTGCAGGATCTACGCCATATGTCCCGAGTACTGACTTTCGATCGACAATCGGCTGGAAACGTTCCGCATCGACACCGCGGCTCCAAATCTCTAAATGACTTAAGCCTTTGTCTTGTAGATGCTCCATGGTAGACTTCGAAGGCACATACACCCTCTGACAACTTTGGTGGAACCATTGCATGTATTTCCAAAGGGTAGGCTCCACCCAAGGTATTTTATAATGACTTAAGTATTGGTCAAAGTGAGTATGGTAGGACGCAACTAATGGCGTTTTGTGTTTGCGGGCATGGTGCAAACCAAATAGTCCCAAATTGAAAGGGGTTGCACAATGAATGATTGTAGGCTGAAAGGCATGGAGGGATTTGCGAACATTGAGGGGATTTGGGATAGCTAACCGACATTCTGGGTACAATAAAAAGGGAATACTGTAAAAACGTTCTACACGGAACGGATCGTTGTCACCTTCTGTCATACTAGTAGGAGCAAACACTTTGCAAGCCACATCTTTGGATTCCAAAAACCGCGTCCATCTGCCAAGTGTTTTGGCAACTCCATTTACATCTGGCAGGAATGTATCTGTAAATAAGGCAACTCTCAACCTCATCAGCCCCTTTTAACATTTACGTTTAATTCCCTTATTTCACATCATGCTAGCACAGGATTGTTATCGGGAGATCAGATGAGCGTTAAATTGAGTTTCTTAAAATTTATTACTGCGTTAATCTTCCTTTAATAAATCTCCTTTACAATAGTCTTAAGAAAGTAACCCAAACAGCGAAGGAGGCTACTACTCATGAGCAGGGTCGTACACTGGCTTCAGCATCATGAAACACGCGTATTCCACTTTGTGAATCAACGTATCCAGCACTTCTTCCTTGATCATTTCTTTAATAAAATCACACATTTAGGCGGGGCCACAGCCTCCATAGCGATATCCTTATGTTTTGCATTGTTCGGGCAAGGCCCGCTGCGTACAGCAGGGATTCAAGCTCTTCTGGCTTTAACCCTCAGTCATATTCCAGTTGCTATTATTAAGAAGAAATACCCGAGACTAAGGCCATACCTGGTACTTCCACAAACGATTACTTACAAAAACCCGCTGACGGATCATTCCTTTCCTTCCGGGCATACAACCGCCATATTCTCGATCATATTCCCTTTTGTTACAGCCGTACCTACTCTTGGACTTATCCTTATACCGCTCGCATTAATCGTTGGTCTATCACGAATATACCTAGGGCTGCACTATCCTTCCGATTGTATCGTTGGATGTTTAATAGGAACGACAGCTTCTCTAGTGACAGTAGCTTTTTGGGGGTAAACGAATGAATGTCTTGCATGGTAAAAAACGGGTTCTCATTCTTTCTGAAGGCTTCGGAGCCGGACATACGCAAGCGGCTTATGCACTTGCTGTAAGTTTAGAGCAGCGATGTTCGACTATTGAGACACGTGTTTTGGAATTAGGATCATTCCTTCACCCGACATTAGCACCATGGATCATTCATGCTTACAAAAAGACACTAACCTCCCAGCCCAAGCTTTACGGCCGATTGTACCGCTCTCAATATAAAAAATCACTCAACCGCTTAACGCAATTGGCCTTGCATCGCATTTTTTATGCTCAGACTGCAGCAATTATCCAGCAGTGGGCACCACAAGCTATTGTCTGCACACATCCTTTTCCCAGTGTTGTGGTATCTAGACTGAAAAGAGCCGGGTTAGACATTCCGCTATGCACGGTCATTACAGATTACGATGTCCATGGGACTTGGGTTAGTAGAGAAGTAAATAAATATATGGTTTCGACAGAAGACGTCAAAAATAAACTGCTGGGCCGCGGTATCACAGCTGCTCAAGTCGAAATCACAGGAATTCCAGTTCATCCAAGCTTCCGTGAGGCTCACGATAAAGCAATGATTCGACAGCAATTCAAGCTGGCAGCTCTGCCTACCGTACTAGTTATGGGAGGCGGCTGGGGATTAATCGGCGGCGATTCGCTCAGTGATCATCTGATAGCATGGAGAGATCGGATCCAATTCATATTTTGCTTAGGCAATAATGAGAAAGCATTGGCAAAGCTGGCGATGGACCCCCGTTATCAGCATGCCAATATTCATTTGCTCGGATTCACCCAAGAAATCGGCAAGCTGATGGAAGCTTCTGATTTGCTCGTTACGAAGCCTGGCGGTATGACCTGCTCGGAAGGACTAGCAAAGTCGATCCCCATGCTGTTCTATGATCCGATACCGGGTCAGGAAGAAGAGAATGTCCACTATTTCACACAGCTTGGCTTTGGCGAACCTATCCGATCTGCAGATACGATTGCGAACTGGTTATCGATGCTGGCTAGCCGATACACAGATGTAGAGGCTAAGCGCGTTTCTAATTATCATAAAAAGAAGATGTACCTGCCTTCAGCCGATTGCTCAGAGGTCATCATGCAATTGCTTGGCTGAATTAGGGTAAAATAAAAAAGCTAATCTCTTACCGCAATATGCAGTGGAGATTAGCTTTTTTATTGTGAAATTTTCGTACTTATAAATCTATTCCGTTTTGGCTTTATTCAACTGTTCCAGATGTGTTGCAAGCACCTTTTCGCCAATAACCACTTCACAACGATGAATGTTCATCCCTTGTCCGGCAAACTTCGTTTCGTATTCCGTCATAACATGGTCAGGATGAATCCCATCCACGTGCAGGTTCAAGGAAATATTTCGCATTCTCAGTCCCATATCTGCAAAAGAATTGAGCGAGAACTCGAACAATGATTGTGAGTCTGTTTTTAAGTGAATCTCACCGTTCGCATTTAATATTTGCTGATATTTCTCAACAAAGCCCGGATGCGTTAAGCGTCTACGAGCATGTTTTTTCTTCGGCCATGGATCACTGAAATTCAAATAGACCCGCTCTAATTCACCCTCAGCAAAAGCTTCCTCAATATGTTCGATATTGAAAAGCATTAGCTTCAAATTCGGAATGCTTAGCGTAGATTCGGACTCTTCATCCGTATTGATTTCATGAGCATTCTTTGCTTTCTCACTCGCTTTGCGAATCAACTCGTCATACATATCAACACCAATGAAATTAATGTTCGGATATTTCTTACTCATTTCACTAATGAAGCGCCCTTTGCCCATCCCAAGCTCGGCATGAATCGGGTTGTTGTTGCCGAATAACTCAGCCCATTTGCCTTTGTAATCCTTGGCATTTAAAACAACGAGTTCCTTTTGACGTTCTATATCTTCTCGAATTCCTTTTCTTCCCCGTAAACGCATCTACTTTTTGCCTCCTACACGTACAAGCTATCGAATACAAATCATAGACGATTCAAGGAAAAAAATCAAAGGAAATTACACTTCAAGGGTATGATAATCAATGGTATTCGATGTGGCTGGAAACAGCTTTTGATCCAAGGACCGCAGTACTTTTCGTCTCGCGTCCTTTGATATGCTAGGATCTGCAGCGAATTTCACACCACTGCTCAATGCCAATGCTTCTTTAATGGTCAACTCGATTGATATCGTATCGGTAGCTAGGGACAACTTAACCAACTCAATCACCTGCTTTCCTTTCCCTTTATTAAGGATAGCTTTCGTTATGATGATGCTATTTATGAATGGCAGATCATTCTAACCACAAAGAAAAACGCCTCCCAACTTGGAGGCGCATTTAGCTAATATCTATTTATCTAACTTCATCTCTTCGTTTGTCTTTTCCTCTAAGGCCAGATAAGCCCAACAGACCTAATAGGCCAAGCCATCCCCAGTTCATACGATTGCCATCTGTCGTGGTAGTCGCGTAAGTTCGATAAGATGAAGTATCATAATTCCCAGTGTGTGTACCCTTAGTACTCATACGGTCCATCATATTGTTACTATATTGATTGATGTGACTAATAACACCAGAACCCGTTCCTGTCCCGGAATAGGAACCTGCGCCAGTACCATAACCCGTGTAGGGGCCAGTAACTGTAGTACCTGTAGTACCTGTAGTACCTGTAGTACCTGTAGTACCAGTAGTACCTGTAATACCAGTCGTACCAGTGGTCCCTACCGTAGCGTCATAATTACTTCCTGTATATCCCGATGTTGTCGTAGTTCCTGTCCCCATAGTTCCTGGTGTAGCACTTGGCGTTGTCCCCATTATTGTGTTAGCCATTGCACTAGTTGCACCAAAGCTTAATGCTGTTGTCAAAGCTACCGCCAAAGTAATTGTACGAAACTTTTTCACTTGTTTCAAATCCCCTTTCGGCATGTAATAGTTATGCAAAGTTATCATGCTCCGTATGGCTCCCTTTTAACGGGGAACTTCTTGGAAAGGCAGGGGTCGCTTTCATGCTTCAATTTCGCTACAATTAGATTGGAAAGAAAGGAGCAACCAAATGTCTACAATCATTCAGGAGTCGCCTCAATTATGGGGGGACAAACGTTTCCATACATGGAATTATGAAATGCGTGAAGCTTTCGGCGGGAAGGTTTTTAAAGTCATGCTGGATGCAGGTTTTACTTGTCCTAATCGTGATGGCAATATCGCTACCGGGGGTTGCACATTTTGCAGCGCGCGGGGGTCAGGTGATTTCGCAGGAAGCCGCCGCGATGATCTGGTTACCCAATTTAATAAGATTCGAGATCTCCAGCATCAGAAATGGCCGGAAGCCAAATACATTGGCTACTTTCAGGCTTATACGAATACGTATGCCCCCGTGGAAGAGCTCCGGGAATATTATGAAGTTATTTTAAAGCAGCCAGGCGTTGTGGGTTTATCCATTGCGACCAGACCGGATTGTTTACCGGATGATGTTATTGAATACTTGGCGGAGTTGAATGAACGTACCTATCTATGGGTCGAAATGGGCCTTCAAACTGTCCACGAATCAACTTCTGAACTCATCAATCGTGCTCATGACACACAATGCTACCTGGATGCGGTTGCCAAGCTTCGAAAGCATAATATCCGCACCTGTGCGCACATTATTTATGGATTACCTGGGGAGACGCACGAGATGATGCTGGACACTGGACGAGCCGTCGCTCAAATGGATGTTCAGGGCATTAAAATCCATTTACTTCATTTAATGCGTAAAACACCTATGGTGAAACAATACGAAGCTGGCTTGCTTCAGTTCCTGGAAAAAGACGAGTATGTGAAGCTTATCGTAGATACACTTGAATTTCTTCCACCGGAAATGATTGTCCACCGTCTTACTGGAGATGCTCCCCGTGATCTTCTGATTGGTCCGATGTGGAGCCTCAAAAAATGGGAAGTACTGAACGCTTTTGATAGTCTTTTGAAAGAAAGAAATACTTGGCAAGGTAAACTTTGGAAGGGTAAAGCCGACTAGGATAAATATAAAAACCATAAAACCAAAATAGATTATTATCCGTTTCCTTTATATAGGTAGAATGACTAAAGGAGATGGATAATCATGATGATGAAACGAGCTCAAGCAGCCATCGTTGGGATGATGTTAATTGTGGCTGGATGCGGAGGAGCGCCGGCGACACCAGTGAGTACAGTGGCAGTGTCGCCGTCTTCGACACCGACGGCGGGAGTGAGTGCGCCGCCGGTTGCTGCGGCGACGGCAACACCCGCGGCCGCTACGGTACAGCCGGCGGCAAGCAGCACGCCGCAGCCGAGCGCGGCTGCGACGCCAGCAGTGAAAGAGGCGGCTACGGCGACGCCGGCCGTGAAAGAGACGGCTGCGACGCCGGCCGCAACACCAGCGCCGGCTAGCGCGGCGCCTTCCCCATCCGCTAAGCCTGCGGATGCCGGCACCAGCACCGCAGCACAGGCACAGGTGCTGTACAAGGACAACTGCATGTCCTGCCACGGGGCAGGGCTTGCAGGCGACTTCGGGCCGAACCTGACGAAAGTCGGTTCGCGTAAAACCAAGGATGAGATCGTCACGCAGATCCTTGGAGGTAAAGGCGATATGCCACCTTTCAAAAGTGCATTGAAATCCGAAGAAATCGAAGTGCTAGCCGCATGGCTAGCAGACAAAAAATGATCGTATAAGCAGCATGGAGGCTTTCATCACATGGGTTTTGTTTCCGTACTAAGTTTTGCTCATCAATTAATTAATCAGCGGGCTCAGCCGGGTGATACCGTCGTCGACGCGACCCTTGGCAACGGCGTCGATGCCCTGTTCTTAGCTAAGCTGGTAGGACCCCGCGGCAGCGTGTACGGCTTCGATATCCAGCAGCAAGCGCTGGATCAAACAAAGATGCGTCTGGAGAAAGAACTTCCAGACGCATCTTCTTGCGTGCACATGAGCCTATGCAGCCATGCGCTCATGGAGGCGGCTGTGCCGCAAGACCGCCACGGCAAGGTCGCCGCGGTCACATTCAATCTCGGCTATCTGCCCGGCGCCGATCCCGCAACGATTACGAAGCAGGAATCGACGATTCCTGCTCTCGAGGCTGCCCTCCGCCTGCTCCGCAAAGGCGGTATCGTGACCATCGTGCTCTACAGCGGGCACGATGGAGGCTCGGAAGAAGCTGCGGCCGTCGAAAGCTGGGCCCAGCACCTTCCTCTTGCAGCCTTTCAGGTGCTGCGGTACCAATTCATGAATACCAGCCAGCATGCTCCCTATCTCTTAGCTCTAGAAAAAAGATAGACGCATGTTATAATGCTAGAGAGTGCATCGGCATTATTTTGTAGGAGAAATTAGAGAAGAAAGTAGGGATAGTTTGTGAAATCATACCCGCTTCAATTTCAACCTGAAATGAAAGAACGTGTCTGGGGTGGAAGAGCCCTAGAAAAGTTTGGTTTTCAGCTTCCAGAAGGCGCTATTGGCGAAGGATGGATGATTGGCGATCACCCGAATGGAACGACGAAGGTGATTAATGGCGAATTAGCAGGTCTTGGTCTAGACGAAATTCGCGAAAAATACGGCAAAACGTTATTCGGCACGAAAGGATTTTCCGAAAAAAACGGCCGTTTCCCACTACTCATCAAATTATTGGATTGCGAAGACGACCTTTCCGTACAAGTACATCCGAACGATCATTACAAGAATTTGGCTGCCGGCGAGCTCGGCAAAACAGAGATGTGGTACATCCTTGATGCCAAGCCCGGCGCCAAAATTATATATGGCATGCAAGAAGGTGTTACACGCGAAAGTTTAGCTCAAGCAATAGCTGAGAACCGCATTTTGGACTGCTTACAGGAAGTCCCTGTTGAAG
Source organism: Paenibacillus sp. WG02 (assembly GCF_055396115.1). Taxonomy (NCBI): domain Bacteria; kingdom Bacillati; phylum Bacillota; class Bacilli; order Caryophanales; family Paenibacillaceae; genus Paenibacillus; species Paenibacillus sp. WG02. Next base: position 7,188,025 of record NZ_AP036016.1, read on the forward strand.
CCGGTGATTCCTTTTACATCCCAGCAGGAACTGTTCATGCCCTTGGCGCTGGCGTCCTAGTTGCCGAGATTCAGCAAAATTCCGATACGACCTATCGTTTGTACGATTATAATCGTCCTGGACTGGACGGTAAACCTCGTGATCTTCATATTGAAGATTCGCTCAACGTTATCGCATATGAAGGCTCCGGCTCCACTCGAATGAAAACAGATTTGAATGAAGCTGGCACTTGGTTAACACTTGCCGAGTCACCATTCTTCACCGTGGAAAAAGGCCTTGTAGGACCGAAATGGGAGCTAAGCACTTCTCCTGAAAGCTTCGTCATCCTCGTTATCGCAGACGGTAACGGATCCCTTCAGTGGGCTGATGGCAGCATCTCCACGAAGCCTGGTGACTGCTTCCTGCTTCCTGCCGATCTTGGCAGCTATGCACTAGAAGGCAGCATGACGGTTATTCGCAGCTACTTGCCTTAATTGTTGTTCGATGAAGAACGTCCCACTCATCTTTGATGAATATGGGGCGTTTTTTTGTTATGCCTAAGATGCATGTGAGCTTGCGCGTTGGGGAACACCAACTGGCGTGGAGATCAGTTTGGGGCTTACTTGAATTGGTCCTATCATCAAATTAGATGTAAAAAGTGCATCTAATTTAACCAATATGCTCGATTCCATGAGAATACATGTAAAAAGTACATCTAATTCGACGAATATGCTCCGTTTTGGAGGAATATGCGGAAATCAGATGCGCTAAATACATCTAATTTCCTGAAACTGATGACAAGGCCGATATTAGATGCACTATTTGCATCTAAATGAGAAGGCACATAATACTACTCAGAAATGTCTGATTGGGGTCATTTTGCTGATATATTGTTTACTTGGAGCAGTAAGCTATATGATGGATTAGTCCAAAAAGGCTCTCCACCTATCATCTCTAAGATGATTGTGGAGAGCCTTTTCTATTTCCAGCTATTATTCTTCGGATAAGCTGCTTTCTTTGAGAATAACGTCGTGTGCTCCGCCTTCAACGAGGCTGGTTGCGGAAACGAGTGCAATTCTCGCTTTGCTCTTCAGCTCGTCCAAGCTTAATGATCCACAGTTGCACATCGTTGACTTTATTTTGCCAAGCGTCTTGTCCAGGTTCTCCTGTAGGCTTCCAGCATATGGAACATAGGAATCGACGCCTTCCTCAAACAAGAGCTTGTTTTTGCCGCCCGTATCATAACGCTGCCAGTTGCGGGCACGGTTTGAGCCTTCTCCCCAGTATTCTTTCACGAAGTTGTTGCCAACTTTCAGCTTTCTGGTCGGGCTCTCATCGAAACGTGCGAAATATCTGCCCAGCATGACAAAGTCAGCGCCCATAGCCAAGGCTAATGTAATATGGTAGTCATGTACGATACCACCATCGGAACAGATTGGAATGTAGGTACCTGTTTCTTTGAAGTATTGGTCTCTAGCTTCAACAACTTCCATGAGGGAAGAAGCTTGTCCGCGACCAATCCCCTTTTGCTCCCTAGTGATACAGATAGATCCGCCGCCGATGCCGACTTTAATGAAGTCAGCTCCTGATTCCACAAGATAAAGGAACCCTTCACGGTCTACAACGTTACCTGCACCGATCTTCACATTGAAATTCTCTTTCACATACTGAACCGTTTCCCGCTGCCATTCGCTGTAACCGTCCGAAGAATCGATGACCAGAATGTCTACTCCCGCTTCAACAAGCGCAGGCACTCTCTCTTTGTAATCCTTCGTATTAATCCCCGCACCAACAATATAGCTTTTATTAGCGTCCAACAGCTCCATCGGATTTTCTTTATGCTCATCATAATCCTTGCGGAAAACGAGGGTGTCGAGCTTCTGATGCTCATCCACAATCGGTAAACAATTCAGCTTGTGATCCCAAATTAAATTGTTTGCTTCCGATAAAGTAATTCCTGATTTGCCATAAATCAGTTTATCAAAAGGCGTCATAAATTGTTGGATTTGTCGATCCAGAGGGTCACGACTTGTCCGGTAATCACGCCCTGTTACAATACCAAGCAATTTTCCATTCGCTGTACCATCGTCGGTAATGGCAACTGTAGAATGACCTGTTTCCTCTTTCAACGCCAGTACATCACTTAGCGTATGCTGGGGAGTTAAGTTCGAGCGGCTAACTACAAACCCTGCCTTGTACCCTTTTACTTTACGTACCATCAGTGCTTCTTCTTCAATCGATTGCGAGCCAAAGATAAACGAAATCCCGCCACTCCGCGCCAAAGCAATCGCCATTCCATGATCGGATACAGCCTGCATGACAGCAGATGAAAACGGGATATTAAGCGAGATCGCAGGCTCCTCGCCTTTATTGAATTTAACTAATGGTGTCTTGAGCTTCACATTCGCCGGTGTACATTCCTTCGTTGTAAGATTAGGAATCAACAAAAACTCACTAAACGTGCGGGATGGTTCTAAGTAATACGTAGCCACTTTATGATTTCCTCCTAATATAGGGATCTTTGAGCGTAGCTCAAAGTCTCTCCGCTCTGGGATCTTTGAGCGTAGCTCAAAGTCTCTCCGCTCTGGGATCTTTGAGCGTAGCTCAAAGTCTCTCCGCTCTGGGATCTTTGAGCGTAGCTCAAAGTCTCTCCGCTCTGGGATCTTTGAGCGTAGCTCAAAGTCTCTCCGCTCTGGGATCTTTGAGCGTAGCTCTCTCCGCTCTGGGATCCATGGGTAAATTTTTTCAATCTTATCACTGAACCTTACCTGTGGTCAATGGATTTTTTTAGCAGATACCAATAAAGGCGTTACAAAACGGCAACCTATCGGCAGCTCGCTCTGTAACGCCTAAAAACCAATTTTACACCGGCTATTCGCGGGCGTATTTCACGCATCGCTAACATGTAGCCGTTTTTCCAAAAGATGGACGGACTTAAAGCGGCTTCTTGCCCTCATTTTCGATAAGTGGATCCCGCTCGTTATCTTCGATGATGTTACGGGTAGAGTTGCGAAACTCGCGGAGCGTATCTCCGAACGCTCGCCCAAGCTGCGGCAGCTTAGACGGACCGAACACGATTAAAGCGATAGCCAGAATTAACACTAAACCTGATACACCAATATTGTTAAACATGAACATCATCCTCTTTTCTTTGTGCTTAATTGAAAGTCAGCTGTTTGCAGGACTTTCCTGCATGGTTCGCCATTGCCAGCCCGCAACCATTACACTAATTTCAAACAACAGGATTAATGGCACCGTGACCGATAGATGAGATATCATATCGGGCGGGGAGATACATGAGCCTATGATCGCTAAACCAACGTAGGCGTATTTTCTCGTCATTTTCAATCGCTGCGGCGTCAGCAGACCGATTCTTGTTAGAAATAGAACGACTACAGGCAATTCAAAGGCGATTGCCATGGGGAATACAACTTCGAACAAAAACGAAAAGTAGCGGTCGATTCCATACGTTTCCACAGCGCCGACCGTGTGATTCATACGTATCATAAAACGAATCATCATCGGGAATACCACCCAATAGCTGAACGATACCCCGATAATGAACAGTGCAAATGACACCGGTATGTATGGAAGGGTGCTCTTAGCCTCCGCGTCCGTAAGACCAGGACGAACGAATGCCCATACTTGATAAAGCAGCACTGGAACTGTGAACAATAAAGCAACCAGGAATGCGCACTTCATGTAGATCATCAGCCCGTCCGTGAACGAGAACACGTTCCAATTTATCTCGCCCACCAAAGGTTGTGATTTCATATACCGCAGGATTCTAGGCGAAACATATAACCCGACGCTTAGTGTAACCACAAACCATGCGAACACAATCAGCAAACGTTTGCGGACTTCAGTCAAATGATAGATCCAATCTTCCTGCTCCATCCCTTCACCCCATTAAACAAAGTCCTATGCCCTACCTTGATTAAACAATCATTCCACCTTGTTTCAAATATTTCGCAATCCCTTCTACTGCCCGATAGGCAAGTGCCCCGACCGTACCCGTAGGGTTGTAGCCGCTGTTGTGTGCAAAAGCTGATGCTCCAACAACGAAAACATTTTCAGCATCCCACATTTGCAAGTAGGAATTTACGGCTGAAGTTGAAGGTTCTGCTCCCATAATGACGCCCCCGGTATTGTGCGTAGATTGATAAGGGACGATATTGTAAGGTCCAAGTTGATCCGAGGAGCCAATTGTCGTAGCCTTCATTTCCTTCATGATTTCGGCTGCCTTGCCAGCCATGAATTTAACCATTTGCCGATCCTGCTCCTCAAAATCGAATGTAACCCTGGGAAGCGGCAGGCCATAAGCATCTTTATAGGTAGGATCCAAGTCCACATAATGATGCTTCCACGGCAAACTGCTGCCCTGAGGAGAAACAGAAAGTACACTGTTCGCATATTTTAGTGACTTTTGCTTGAAGTCTTTACCCCATGTCGGTGTTCCTTTCGGAACGGAGTTGGTAGCGATGGGCCGCTGCCCCGTCTGTGAAATGCGCATTCCTGCGCCATGAAGAAAATTGAGGTTGCTGTGGTCAAAATTATCTCCATTGAAATCAGGAATTTCCATGCCAAGTGATCCTGCGCCGGCATACAAATTGAATTCCTTATCGTCAAAAAATCCGGCGGCTGAGCCTCCATTGGTCTGATAGCAATAATTTTTCCCGATAACTCCTTTGCCGGTAGCTGGATCGTAAGGCTTGCCCAATTTAGAGGTCAACAAGAGCTTGATGTTGTTGAAGACGTAGCTCGCCATAATGACCACATCAGCCGGCTGCTCAAACTGTTCTCCTGTCACCGTGTTGACATATACAACGCCGCTTGCCTTTTTTCCGTCATTGAGAATTTGAATGACATTTGAATAGGTGCGCAGCTCAAAATTTCCTGATTTCTGAGCAATAGGCAGTACAGTGACCACGGCATCTGCCTTGGCTCCGTATTCACAACCAAAGCGCTCGCAATAGCCACAGTATTGACACGCTGCCCGAGTGACCCCATCCGGATTCGTATATTGTTCCGACAGATTCGCCGATGGCATCATATAGGGATGATAACCCAGCTCTTTCGTCGCTTCTTCAAACAGCTTCAAGATCGGAGTTTTCACCATCGGTTTGGTTGGAAAAGGGCTCGAACGCTTCCCTACCAATGGGTTTTGGTCTGGGTCGCCGGAAATTCCCGCCATCTTCTCGAATTTGTCAAAATACGGCTCTAATTGATCGTAGGTAATACCCCAATCCTGAATGGTCATTCCATCCGGTATTTTCTGTTTTCCGTACCGCTCTACCGTTTTACTATAAATTTCAAAATCGTAAGGAAGGAACCGATAGGTTTGCCCGTTCCAGTGTATGCTTGCTCCGCCAAGTCCCTCCCCGAGCAGGAAAGAACCGTGTTCACGCATCGGCACTGCGGTCATTTTCTCCGTATTGCGAAACGTCACCGTTTCCTTCGATAGATCCTGCATGAGATCCAGCCGCTGAGCATAGCGCAGTTCATCATGCACCATGTAGTAATCCTGTGTGCTTCGCGGCTTACCGCGTTCCAATCCAACTACCTTAACCCCTTGCTTCGTCAATTCCGCGGCAATGATGCCTCCGACCCATCCCATTCCAACAATCACAACGGGAACTTTCGGCATTTTTGTAGCCATATACTCTTTCCTTTCTCACTTGTATTTGTTGTCACTAATGTGCGAAATGATCATGCAAACTACGCGGATCCATGACCACGAATTGATCCTTCTCCATAATGCCTGCGTAAGTCATCTGATTACCTGGATATTTACGCATCTTCCATCCCAACATGTTCTTGTTACCCCCATACAGCGGATCGCAGTAAACGCCCTCCATGGTCAGCCTTAAGAACAAATTAAAGAATGTTTTGCCCGTTATTCCGTTAATAACCATGATCTCGCCTTTTTCCATGGAAGTCAGAATAGCGTCCTTCTCTTCCGGTGCCAAGTCAACAAAGGATTTAGAATATTTGGTTTTGCTAGCCTCTTCCATACTGTGAAGCCCCATCGTGAATAACTCGTTGCGATTGATGCTTTGGTAATCCCCTTGAGTCACTTCCCCTTTTACAAAAGGACCTGTCCGATACTCACGGGAATTCACACCCCATGGACTGGCCATTTGATGGTCAATGTAAAAAGCAACGCCCAAATCTGTCGCTCCCGGTCCAGTTTCATCTTTGGGGAAAATACGCTCAGCCGCAGCTTCCGTCAACTGAAGCTGCGCTTGATTGAAAAACATAGGGGCTTGATTGTAATCTGCTGCAGCTTGTGGCGCTGTAGATGGTGCTGGTGCAGGAGCCGCCTGTTTTTTTCCAAATCCCCCCGAAAGCGCACTGCCGACTACGCCCCCCACTACGACACCGCCAATAGCCGTACCGGTATATTTCAAAAAACTACGCCGTGAGTGATCTGGAGAGCTTCCTTTGTTATTGTCCGCCAATTTCTCATTCCTCCTTGGAGTTTTTAGTATAAATTGGTTGTTATGGATAGGATGAGCGACCCGTTCATTAATTATTCCGATTGCATGAAAAGTAGCGAATTCGGGAAATGTAGTGACAGAACTCGAATGAAGTAAAAGAAGGAGAATGATACAGTTGAACAAATCATTTCTATGCCTCTTTCTATTGTTAGCCTTCTCCCTAGCTGCCTGTGGGAAGACGACACCTCCGGCAACAACGGGAACTCCAGGAGCAACAGGAACCCCAGCAGCAACTAGCAGCGGGGCAACAACCAAAGTCGACGCCCAAGCTGTTTTTAAACAAACCTGCGTGAGTTGCCATGGCGTTAACCTTGAGGGTGCAGTAGGACCTAATTTACAGAAAGAAGGCAGTAAGCGTTCCAAGGACGAGCTTGCAACGATTATTACGAATGGCAAAGGCGCGATGCCCAGCTTCAAAGGGAAGCTTACGGATGATGAAATCAGCTCTCTAGCTGTTTGGCTTGCAGACAAGAAATAATGGTTGCAAAAAAAGCTTCGCTCTCCGAGAAGGAAAGCGAAGCTTTTTTATGTTGTCGCCAATTGGCGCAGCGGCATGGTGTAGTAGCTGGCCGGCTGCTGCGCGTCCGGCGGGAAGTGCACAACAAGCAGCTCTTTGCTGCTTTCGTCGATCTCCCCGCTCTGCAGATATGTCTGCAAAGCGAAAGGAAGCACCTCAAGCATCGCGTGCTTGTGGAGATCTTTTTCATTGATGCGGAGGCTCTGGAAGTCGCCGCTGACGAGCTCAGGCTGCTCAGCCAGCAGCCTCAGGTACGCGTTCTGCTCGGACTTCTCCAAGGTGAAGTCCCACCAGATTTTGCGCGGCTTATATTTATGACCCAGGAAATAATCCAATTTCATCAGGCTTTCAATGACGTGCATGTTTTTGGTTTCACGATGCATCAGGAAATCGCGCAAGCGGGTAAACAGATCCTCGAGCTGATGCCCAATCTTCTGCCAACCGCGGCCTTCCCAGAAGTCGCCGAACTCTTGAAAGAAATCAAACGCAGAAGCGAATTCTTTGGCGATTAAATATTTGACCGTATGATCCATACGGTGAGCATTCCAATATTTCTCAAGCACATCCTCCACCCGTTTGATGCGAATCAAATCAGTGAATGGCAGAATGTCATTGCCGAGAATCTCGTAAGGCGCGTGGTCCATGTAAACGTAGCCGTATTTATGCGCGTCTTTGCGCATACCCGTGCCGCGCAGCATTTTCAGGAATCCGAGCTGCAGTTCTTCCGGTCCTAGTTCAAAAACATCGTTAAATGTCTTCCGAAACGAGTTGTAATCCTCTTCCGGCAAGCCGGCTATCAGATCGAGATGCTGATCGATTTTCAGGCTATTTTTCACCTTAGATACCGTACGGCTCAGCTTGAAGAAATTCTGCCTGCGCTGCACCAAATCATTGGTTGTATCATTCGTAGATTGGACCCCGATCTCAAAGCGGAATGTACCCGGAGGGGCATTCTCAGCTAGGTAATCGAGTACCTCAGGGCGCATGATATCCGCAGTAATCTCAAACTGAAACACGGTGCCGCGATGATTGGCAATGAGGAATTCAAAGATTTCCATCGCATAATCACGCTTAATATTAAACGTCCGATCCACGAACTTGATTAGCTTCGCACCGGAGTCGATTAAGTAAAGCAGGTCGGACTTCGTACGTTCCATATCAAAATACCGCACACCAACCTCAATACTCGACAGGCAGAATTGACAGGAGAAGGGGCAGCCACGGCTCGTCTCGAAATACACAACGCGATTAGCCAGACTCGGCACATCCTCTGCAAAACGGTGCGGAGAAGGGATATCATCCAGCTTCAGTTTAGGTCTGCCCGGCATCAGTACGACTTCCTCGCCTTTGCGATAGGCCAGTCCATATACAAAATGATATTTGCGAGTCGTCGAAATCTCCGTCAGCAGTTGGTGGAAGGTCTCTTCCCCTTCGCCCATCACAATGAAATCGACCTCAGGAATGCGATTCATCCAGTATTCGGTATCATAAGAAACCTCTGGGCCGCCAAGCATGATTAGGAGATCTGGCCGAATCTTTTTGATCATTTTAATAATCGTTATCGTTTCTTCAATGTTCCAAATATAACAAGAAAAACCCAATACATCCGGGGCCTTTTGATAAATGTCCGAAACGACGTTCATGACAGGGTCTTTTATCGTATATTCTGTAATTTCAACGTCAAAATCCTTCTCGCAAAACGCTTTTAGATAGCGTAAGGCTAAGGAGGTATGAATGAATTTGGCATTAAGTGTGGATACAAGTACTTTCATTATCAAAAAACCTCGTTCTGTTCTCGTTTATCGTACTATCTAATTCTACACGAAAACCGAGGAAATACAAAGGCAAGCCCTCCCAAAGATGACTAAAGAACCATATCATCATCCAACTGAGGGTTCTCATAAGGGAACTGCAAATAGGAGGCTTCCTGAATCGCATTTTTCCACTTTTCGGCATGAGAATACAGCTGATCTTCGACTTCTTGCATTCTTTGTTGCAATTCACCGGTATTTTCAGCAGGGCCACTTTGCAAAGCCTTTTGCAGGGTGGTGCGCTCTTCGAACCATTGCGTTAATTGATATAATAGCATAAGGAATTCCCACCTTTTCTCACATGTAGTGCTGCAGCATGTAAGTAGAAGTGTTCCCTTTTTTGTAGGTGGGCATACAAAGGCTGCCGGGGCAAATGGCGGATAAGTAACTTTCCACTGGGATGTACCTAGAAAGTCGCGCGATAGATAGGATCTTCCCTCATAGCGTTTCTTTTGCTTTTGCGAACGTGGTATATTGTAAGGTGAATGATCTGACCGAAAGGTAAGCGATCGCAATAGGAGGTCTTTTTTATGCAAAAGAAGCCAGATAAGTTTCAAGGTCCAAATAAAAATCAGAACCAGAATCCCAAATCCAAACAAACTAAGAGTCAGAATCCTATTACGTCAAAAGGAAGCCAAGAGATGAGTACTCGCCAGTACACCGTAAAGGAGTCCTCTGAGCTACTACCTTTTTTAATAGAAAAGCTTTCGAGTTTGGGCCGTAATTCGGTAAAAGCCATACTTGCCCGTGGACAAGTCGCAGTGAATGGCAAAGCCGTAACAGCTTACAACTATCCCTTGCAGCCAGAACAAACGGTCACCATTAACAAAGATAAAATCGTCGAAGATATCCCTCTCGCTGGCATGAGCATTTTGCATGAAGATGAAGATGTGATTGTCATTCAAAAGGATGCCGGGCTATTATCTATCGCCACAAATACCAAAGAAAATGAGATTACGGCCTATCGCCAGCTTACGGCCCATGTTCGAAACCACGATCCGAAGGCAAGGATTTTCGTTGTACATAGACTGGATCGAGATACATCCGGCGTGATGATGTTTGCCAAAAACGAAAAGGTTCAGCAGCACCTGCAGAACACTTGGCAGGAAAGTGTCAAAGAGCGCACTTATGTTGCCCTGGTTGAAGGCATGGTGAAAAAGCCCGAAGGGACCATTTCCTCATGGCTCAAAGAGCATACGAAGTCGCTTAAAATGTTTTCGACGCCGTATCCGAATGATGGACAGCACGCAGTTACGCATTATAAAACGTTACAAGCGAACAAGAGCTTCTCACTGTTAGAGGTTAATCTCGAGACCGGCCGCAAAAATCAAATCCGCGTTCATATGCAGGACATTGGCCACCCCGTTGTTGGCGATAAGAAATACGGTTCAAAAACGAAGGAAATTGGCCGTCTTGGACTTCATGCGCGTGTGCTTGCCTTTTTGCATCCGACAACGGGTCAGCTGCTGCGATTTGAGACGCATATTCCGAAGGTGTTTATGAATCCATTTAAAGAGTTGCCAGCGAAGAAATAATTGGCTTGGGGAGCGATAAGAGATGCAAATCGTTGTACTTGATGGCTACACACTAAATCCCGGAGATCTGGACTGGAGCGGATTAGATTCACTCGGCGAGCTTGTTGTTTATGATCGAACTGCTGAGTCACAGATCCTTGAACGTGCTGCTGATGCAGAGATTGTATTAACGAATAAGACCCCGCTATCCGCTCAAATGATTCAACACTTGCCTAAGCTTCGCTATATCGGCGTACTTGCGACCGGATACAATATCGTTGATATTCAGGCAGCCAAGGAAAATGGCATTATTGTCGCTAATGTTCCTGCTTACAGTACTAATTCTGTTGCTCAGCTGGTCTTTGCTTTGTTATTGGAGTTTTGCCATCGGGTGCAGCAGCATAGTGACAGCGTGCTTAATGGGGATTGGGTTGGGTCGATTGATTTCAGCTACAGCCGGTCTCCGCTCGTCGAGTTGAGTGGCAAAACCTTGGGACTGATTGGCCTGGGACAAATCGGCAAACAAACCGCGTTGATTGCGCAGGCGATGGGAATGAAGGTTATCGCGACTGGTAGCGGAAGAAATATCCCTCAACCTGTTGAGGGCATCGAGTGGGTGCATATCGACGAGCTGCTGCAGCGCTCAGATGTCATTAGTCTGCACTGCCCGCTGACACCGGCAACGAATCATTTGATAGATGCTGCACGGATCGCTAAGATGAAACCGACGGCTATTATCATTAATACAGCACGAGGCGGTCTTCTCCATGAGAAAGATGTCGCTCATGCTTTGAACGAAGGCAGATTGGCGGGAGCCGGTCTCGATGTGCTGACCTTAGAACCGCCTCAGCCGGACAATCCTTTGCTGCACGCGAGAAATGTGATTATTACCCCGCATATTGCTTGGGCTACTAAAGAAGCACGAGCAAGACTGATGGATACGGCGATTGGTAACGTGCGTGCTTATCTAGATGGGCGTCCGGTGAATGTGATTGGGTAGTGTTGGAGTGAGTGAGTGCGTGCGTGCGTGAGTGAATGCGATGGATTTAGCGATGTTTTACAGCGCTAACGTAGCACATTTCCTGCTCATGCACACTTTAGCGATGAAAAACATCGCTACGGCGAGCAAATTAGGCTATTTCACTTGGAGACGGCAGTTTTAAGCATGCTTTATATCGCTAACGTAACACATTTCCTGCTCATGCACACTTTAGCGATGAAAAACATCGCTACGGCGAGAAAATTAGATTATTTCACTTTGGGACGGCAGTTTTAAGGATGTATTATATCGCTAACGTAGCACATTTCCTGCTCATGCACACTTTAGCGATGAAAAACATCGCTACGGGGCTTGAACTGGGAAAACCAGCTGAGCTGACATGCTCTCGCGCCCTGCGAAGATGATTGAAATCAGCCTTAGGGACGAAAAGACCACCGTGTTTGGGTTCACTCCCAAAACGGTGGTCTTTCAACGTTCACAACTATGTGGGCTGCGGGTATCCACAGCACTTGATATTTTGGCCGCTTAAGTGCTAGTGCACTTACGCGGTTTTTCGCTTGAGCTATTATTTAAGCAGGGCCGCATAATCCATCTGCGGCACAAGCCCTTCCTCCGCAGCCCGCTGGAGCAAGGTCAAGACGGCGCCATAGCCGCTTTCACCTAGATCAGCGGTAAATTCATTCACGTACAGGTCGATGTGCGCCTCAGCGACCTGCGGGTCCATCTCCTGCGCGTGCTCCATGACGTAGTCGCGCGATGCTTCCGGATGCGCCCACGCGTATTCGACTGAGGCGCGGGCCCAGCCCGCAAGCGCCTCAAGATCCATAGAGCGCCTTGCAATGATGGCGCCTAGAGGGATCGGCAGGTTGGTGTCCGACTCCCACCAACTGCCCAGATCTGTAAGAAGCGCTAACCCGTAAGACGGGTAAGTGAAGCGCGCTTCATGAATGACGAGGCCAGCATCGATGAGGCCGTCCCGCACCGCGGGCATGATCTCGTGGAACGGCATGACCACGATTTCACCAACGCCGCCCGGAACGTTCTGTGCCGCCCAGAGGCGGAACAGTAAGTACGCGGTCGAGCGCTCGCTCGGCACAGCGACCCGGCGGCCGCTGAGCATGGCCGGGTCTAGCGTTGTTCCCACTGGTCCATCTGTCTCCATTGTTCCCGCAGTCCCCGCTGTCCCCTCTGTATCGCTGATCTTCGTCAGCACCAACGGTCCGCAACCTCTGCCCAAAGCACCGCCGCAGGGCAGAAGAGCATAGTCTTTCAGCACCCAAGGCAGTGCTGCATAAGAGATCTTGAGGACATCCGGCCCGCTGCCTTCAGCAGCTAGCTTGTTCGTAATGTCGATATCGGCATATAAGACATCCAGCTCGGGGGCACCTGGGATTAACCCATGCGCCCAAGCATGGAACACGAATGTATCGTTTGGACATGGTGAGTAAGCAATCTTCATATTAAAGCACCTCCGCTAGGACTGAACTTGCTGCTTCTAAAGCTTTCAAGGCATCACCGATACGCCAAGCGTCTCGATCGCGAGGACCGACCGCGTTGGAGATGGCGCGTATCTCCAGCACAGGCACACCGCGCTGCTGCGCTGCTGTCGCAATGCCGAAGCCTTCCATGCCTTCGGCAGCGGCTCCAGGAACTCGCGCAGCCAGCGCGGCCGCTGTCGCTGCCGTCCCGGTGGCCGTTGCTACCGTGAGCACTGGCGCCATCTGCGCCTGCAGACCAGCGGCTAACAACGCCGACGTCACTCGCTCGGCTGCATCTGCAGCAACATTTACGCGCGTCGAGCCGAAGCCAAGCTCGTCCAAGCTGCTGAAGCCTTCCAGCAGCTCCACGCCAAGGTCAGCGGCGATGATCTCGCTTGATACAACAAGCGAGCCTATCTCCGCTTGGCCTACAAATCCGCCGGCAATACCGGCGATTACAACCAAATCATATTCAGCTTTCGCAAGCTCTATCGCTCCGTTCACTGCTGCCGCAGCAAGCCCAACGCCTGCTAAGGCAAATTCAAACCTGCTGTCGTGGCCTAGGCCCCGCTGAACAGCATCCCTTTCAGGGGCCACGGCCGTCATTACAAGTACGCGCATCGTTGTTCCTATCCCCTTTATAAAAAATAACCTACCTACGTTTATTTTACATGACCATGCTCCCCTTCACCAGTGCGCTTTATAAACCTCCACTTACGACACAAACATACTATGATTCTATTAATTAGTCGTATCGTTAGTTTACTAACCCTAATTGGGTATTTTACTAGCATTTGCGCGAATGTAACATTGACAAATGTTATGGAATACGATAATTCGTTGGATACAGTTCCCCTTCCTCGCCCCTGCCCCATTGCATGGGGCTTTTATTTATCGTTGGAGTTACAGTTTCTTACAAGCACAGTACGCGGAACAAATTGGGTAATCGCCGTGTCTCTCTGCGCAAGTGTACATAGACTGTTGCTATGATTCAAATATCATAGCTTTACAAAAATTAAGGGGATGTGGAAGTTGAACATAAAAGGGCCAATCCGTAAAGTGAAAGTAGATATTAAAGTGCTACGAAACTTAAAGACTAGGAGGTCTAAGAAAGAGATACCAGGCTTACTGATTGACAAACGATACGCTCCTCGGATTTTAAGACGTGGCAAGGAACCTGAACTAACCGGACGTATCGTTGTACCTGGTAACCCTCAATACAACTCGGCTCGTCGAGAGTTCAACACCTTCTTTAATAAATTCCCGCGGGTAATCGTCTTTGCGCAGAAGACTCAGGACGTAGTCAACGCCATACGTTGGGCTCGCTATAACAACGTACCAATCCGCATGCGTTCTGGTCGCCACAGTTACGAGGGCTTGTCAGTTGTAGACGCAGGAATCGTGATCGACGTAAGCGACATGCATCAAGTGGATGTGGACAGAAGGCGCGGCATCGCCACAGTACAGACCGGCATTAGAGGTGGTACGTTGAACGAGGAGCTTTGGAAGGAAGGGTTGGTGGTGCCGGTGGGAGTCTGTCCCACTACAGGCATCGGCGGGGTTACTCTAGGCGGTGGCCACAGCATCCTTTCCCGACCGTGGGGTCTGACTCTAGACCACTTGCTCGGCCTCGAGATGGTAGATGCGAACGGCCGCGTGACCCATGCCAATACTGATCGCAACTCCGATCTTTTCTGGGCCTCGCGCGGAGGTGGCGGGGGTAACTTCGGCGTCTGCACAACCTTTCGCTTTCGAACTCATCGCATTGAAACAGTTGCCTTCGCCGAAATCGTCTGGGATTTGCGCGATCTGGAGCCGGTACTACGAGCATGGCAGGAATATACAGCCCCTGGCGCAAATGAGAGACAGACCCCCATACTCACGATTGCTAACGGATTACAGGGGCCACCGTCGAACCCTATATTAATGCAAGGTGTCTTCCTCGGTTCCACCGCAAAGTACCGCCAATTGCTACAACCTTTACTTCGGGCAGGCTCGCCACGGAAGGTGAGTATCGAAGAGATACCTTGGATCGAGTCTGTACGCCGCGTAGCGGCTACTCAACCAACGTCTCCTTTCCCATTCAAGAGCGTAGGGCCCTATATCCACAAACTTCCCAGTGAAGGTATCTCCACGATCAGACGCTTTATCGACGAGCCACCTACTTCCTCGGTCACAGTCTTTTTTCACGGCTTAAATGGGGCTGTGGCCAGGGTGCCAAGTCGGGCAACGGCCTACTTTTGGCGCCGGGCTTGGTCGAACATGTCACCTTTTGCCACTTGGAGTACGCAGGCAGGGGCTAAGCGGGGTATCCGCTGGGTGGAGAACTTTCGCCGAGCGATGCTTCCGTTTACTCATGGTATTTACGTCAATACACCAGACCTCCAAATCAAACACTGGCAACAGGCCTACTACGGCGCCAATTTCGACCGGCTAACACGAGTGAAGGCCCTCTACGACCCGAACAACATCTTCAATTTCCCACAGAGCATCCCGCCAGCCCGCCGATTATAAAGCCCCTTATCGGGGCTTTTATAATTCCACAAACTTAGCATACGTGTTTTTTTCTCAGTGAATATTATGCTGTTCCTATGCAAAAAAGGCGACATAAATCCTCTAAATGTCATGTGAGATCAAACTATTGACAATTTTATCTAATTTAATTACTATCTAATTAGACATTTATTAAATTAGATATCCTTTTAAAGAGGTGTACCCGCCATGCAATTAGATAAAATCATTACCTATCACAAGGCTCTTGCCGACGCAACACGTATACGTATGCTCATTTTACTAGCCGATGGAGAGCTGAACGGTCAAGTTCTTGCCGAGAAACTGGGTATTACCCCAGCAACGATTACCCATCACGCCTCCAAGCTTCGCGAGGCCAACCTCATCAATGAACGTAGAGACAAGAACACGATTTACTTCGCTTTGAATGAATATTTCATACACAGTAATGCCACCGCGACGGCTGAGCTCATTTTCAAAAACAAGAAAGGAGAGATCGATCCTATGAAAGATGAAGATCGTAATCAGAACCTCAAGCAATCTGTCATTCGAAACTTTATAACCTTAGATGGCAAACTCAAGCATATCCCAGCCCAGCTCAAGAAAAAACTTATCGTCCTAGAACATCTAGTCGAGCAGCTTGAACAAGGTCGAACCTACACAGAGAAGGAACTGAATGCCTTCATTAAGAATTACCATCCTGATTTCGCAACGATTCGAAGAGAATTCATTATGCACCAGTTCATGTTTCGCGAGAACGAGATATACGAACTCAATCCAACGGAGATGTGGGCCAAATGGGAGAGCTTATCCTAATTCCAAAAAAAAGGACGGTTCCCAGTCGATTAAACGACCTAAGAACTCGTCCTTGCCTTCCTAGCCTTATCCTTTTAAAAGAAACGTATTCCCGTCCTCATCCTTAAATGTGGCAAAAGTTCCCCACTGCATCTCCGATAGCTCCCCTTCGAATTCGACGCCTTTGGACTTCATGTTCGCGTAGGTCGTCTGAATATCATCCGTAACAAAGACGACAGATGGCTTAAGCTCGGCATGACTCGTCTTGTGAAAATACGACAATCTCTATTGTCCTCATTCGCGTTCCGGCCACTTTTCGTTATTCAACCCTTTTAGATAACAAAATAGTACCCATTAAAAAAGCCAATCGTCTCGAAAACCTGTAGAATCATAAACAGCATCATATAGAAAATTCGAGCATTTTCCCACTTTTCGGTCAACTTCACTAAGTAAAAATAAAACGGTATACTCACCATCATATAGCGTACGACGCTTACGAGAAATAAAGGTTGACTTGAAAATGGGATGACAATGAGCAGCAAGCCATAAACGAAAAATAGAAGCTCATGCTTATTTGTCATAAGCTTTTTTAAATGAGCAAAGAGGTAACTCAAAAAAACGACAAATACAGCTGTCGATACGGTAAAAGCAATGAAGCCGTTATCCCAGCCATCTGGTGTAGAGAAGTAAGGCTTTTTCAAATAACGAACATAATTGATAAATGGTATTGTTGTATAGCGGAACCAGTGCAAGCTCTGCTCATGAAAAGGAGCCAAGAAATCACCGGTGACGATTCGCATATGTAGGAGATATATACCTATAGGGATAAGTGATAATAGGCTGTACAACGACCATTTCAGATAACGCCAGGTCCATTTGAACCCTTCGTCCATAAACACGGAACCCATCACAAATGCAAGGTTAATAAACCCAGGTACCCTGGTTACGGTAGATAAGCTGGCAGCTATAAAGGCGAGTGCATACTGTTTGCTGCCTGCATAATAGATGGAAGCTGCCGATAACAGCAGAAATAGACTCTCTGTATACGGTAGGGTATAGTAAAGCGACGATGGGTAAATCACTATTAGCAACAGTACAGTTCCCGCCTGACGTTCACTGAATCCCCGCTGCAGAGCAATAAAATAGATATAAATTAAGGCGCCAAGCAAACATAGATTCGAAATGATCATACCGACTATTGCAGGTTCGAACCAAAATATTTTACTAAGCAAGAATATCATCAGCGGAAATAATGGAAAAAACACCCAATTTGCAGCTGTATGCGGTTCGTCCATCCGAAACTTGTCATAGCCTTGTGTGGCTATTTTTAAGTAAGAATACGTATCAAACTTGATAAAATCCTCTAACTTCAGCTTCTCCGTAGAAGCTAGTTCCCCAGGAAGCTTCAACGTCCACTTGGACAAGGTGCCTGGCACATTCTGCATATACATCGGCACCTGAGAAGACTTAGTAAACAAATTCATCCCGATATATCCAGTAAACAGCATGAGTGCCCGAGAAATAAGGACAAGCAACACAATCGATAGTATCACTTTGACTTTCCCTCTTTGTGGCACTTTCTCTAGCCGTGTTTCCATCATCCATCTCTCCTATCCGAACATTCAATATCTTTTCTGTAAATTTACCTGATTTCCCCTCTTTTACCAAGTTAAGGATTCGTAAAGCTTATTAGTATAGACGTCAATTGGTTAAAAATGTTTAATTTTCGTTAAAAAATTAATATTTTACATACATTACGATATAATGAAAGCCATATCATCCTTTCAATCCTCTTTGCAGAATGGAGACGAGAATTGTGGTTTATCCCGTATTGACCATTGTGGTCCCCTGCTATAACGAAGAAGAAGTACTCCCAGAAACAGTATTCCAACTTACCACTGTGTTACAGACTCTCATCTCGGATAAATTAATCGCCACCACAAGCACAGTGCTGTTTGTCGACGATGGCAGCAAGGATGCAACTTGGACGCTTATTGAGAGCTTCCACGACTCCAGTCCTTTGATTACTGGTCTTAAGCTTGCAAGAAATGCAGGCCATCAAAGCGCTTTGCTTGCCGGGCTTATGAAAGCCAAGACCTATTCGGACTGCGTCGTTTCCATCGATGCCGATCTGCAAGACGACACAAGTGTCATTCGCGAGTTTATCGTCAAATTCCACGAAGGCTACGATATCGTTTACGGCATCCGACAGGATCGCTCGACGGATACGTTTTTCAAGCGAGTTACGGCCCAAGGTTTCTATAGGCTCATGAATTCGCTTGGTGTGAAAATTCACTACAATCATGCGGATTTCCGCTTGATGAGCAAGCGTACCCTCGAAAATTTGGAGAAATTTCAAGAGGTCAATTTATTTCTTCGCGGTATGGTGCCTCTACTCGGCTTCCCATCCACTCAGGTCTATTATGACCGTAAAGAACGTTTTGCCGGAGAATCCAAATATCCGCTTCGCAAAATGCTCGCATTCGCCTTCGATGGCATCACGTCGTTCAGTGTAACCCCTATTCGCTTCGTCACTATCATGGGTTTCCTTCTATTCGCGTTGAGTGTCGTTGCCGGTTTATATGCCATTGTAGGCAAAATTCTCGGAGCGAACGTTACCGGTTGGACATCGCTTGTTCTTTCGGTTTGGTTCATTGGCGGCGTTCAGCTTCTCGCGCTCGGCTTAATTGGTGAATACATAGGCAAAATATATAAAGAAGTGAAGCACCGTCCGCTTTTCGTCATCGAGAAGGATTTGACAGCAGCTGGACGGGATCACGAATTAGTCCATACGCCATCCAATCAAGTAAGCTCCAGCCGGTGATGATTCAATGAAACGGATAAAAGCTTTGTTGACTAGCAGCTTCGCGCGCTTCTTACTTGTCGGTCTGTTCAATACGTTGGTCGGTCTGTCAGCCAGCTTTGCTTTCTTTAATCTGCTTCACCTTAATTATTGGATATCTACTTTCGTAGGAAATACTATAGGCGCTATTGTTAGCTACACGCTGAATCGTACATTTACGTTTCGTTCCAACGTTAGCGTCGGCAGCAGTTGGTGGAAATTTGCTGTTGTTATTTTGAGCTGTTATGGCGTCTCTTATGGGTTAAGTTGGGTACTTGCAGAAGCAGCAAGCTCTTTCCTGCCATCCGTGCGGGCAGATTGGCTGCACAATGCTGCTATTTTGGTTGGCAATGGCTTGTATACGATTGGAAATTATTTGGGACATAAATATTTTACATTCCGAACTCATGGCACGGACAACCCTGGGGTATCCTAATCACCAAGAGGTGATGCCTAATGGCACGAAGAAGAAGCAACCGGGCCATCGTGCCCGGATCTGAACATGGCCTGGGACTGCTCAAGGCGCAAGTCATGAAGAATCAAGGGTATAATGTCAACCCAGAACGACCTGATCTCGTCAAATATGAAGTAGCCCGAACGCTTGGCGTTCCCCTTCAGCAAGGCTACAACGGGCAGCTTAGCTCAGAAGACGCTGGCAAGGTCGGCGGTCCGATTGGCGGGGCTATGGTGCGTGAGCTCGTGCGCATGGCGCAGCAGCAGTTTGCGAATCAGCGGCCACCGCAGCGATAGGTCATGAGAGACAGCCATATTCCGCCGCGGGTGTACATAAACTAGTAGCAAGCTGCTCGCAGCGCTACTTTCTATGTAGAAGTCAGGTGATGATGGCCGATGAATCCCCCAGGCAACCGAACGCCTAAGCCCGATTGGAAAGGGCTGTCGGCGCAAGCTGGCGATGTGCTGGGCCCCGAATTCTGGCACGATATTGCCAGTATCATCCCGCTAACCGGGCCAAGAGTTGATATGTATGAGACACCGCAGGAACTCGTTGTTGTGGCTGAAGTTCCCGGATTGTCTTCACCCGAGCAGATTCAGCTTTCTTTCCGTGACCAATCCTTACTTATGCGCGGGATGCTCGTTCGGCCCTACCAAGTACTCGATGAGCAAATGCGGTTGTCTGAGCGATATTTCGGTGCATTCGAGAGAGTTTTCCGCCTACCCGGCAATGCGATGACCGATCTAATGCGGGCGCAATATCACAACGGTTTGCTCATTATTCGAATCCCGCTTGCTCCTCCGGATGGAGAGAAAGTTATTCCTATACAGTTCACGTAATGAGCAAAATCAGGAGTTTAGCTTACATTCGTCATGGTTGATGGTTACGAACCAAATAAAGATTACCCTCTAAACGGCCTTTCTCGCCGATTGGTCGGTAATCTTTTTTATATTCAAAAATGAATCTTTACCGAAAAGAGAAATGAATCTTCCTTTGTCCCCATATAATTAAAAGAGAGCGTTCGGAAATGCAGGATTGGAGGGATTACTGTGGTGCGCATACAGTTTCAATCTATACATATCGATGGAATCGCGGATACATCCAGTGTGAACAGGGGTACGAATCGGATCATCGGAAAGCGTCATTCCGAGAAGCTTAATCAAGGGCTTGGGGAAATAAGCGGGGAGCATAATATTATTCTGGGTGGCAAGCATACTGTCCAAGATGGCGACACCTTTGATGTTAAACCATCTACACGAGAGAGCTGAGATTACCCATGTGGTTTCAAAAAAAGAAATCGGCCCCGCCCAAAACGCAGCCAACTAAAGGTACTGCTAATGCTAAAACATCAACCCCAGCCCAGAGCTGAGGTTAGAACTGAAGCTAGTTCTGGAGCTAGTCCTGCCGCTAGACCAGAAGTTAAAACTGGAGCCATGTCTCCCCAGGATCAACACGTTCAGCAATTAGAACGGCGTCTTCGCAAGTTGGAAGAAGAATTGGCTGATCTTACTGCCAAACACCCGAAGATACATATCGATACCCTGCATATCCATCAACCCGTTTTAGAAAACTTAACCTTTCGGTTGGATCATCTCGATATTAAGGAACTGAGCGGTTCATTGAATCTAGGTAACAATTTCGCTGCCAAGCCAAGTGAGAAAAGTGTACCGGTTGATGAAGCTTTTAAACGTGCAAATGTGTCAAAAGAAAGTAAAACCGCTAGCTCTCGTACTGCCACTGAAGGTGTAGATGCTGCTTCACAGGGTGCTGCCGCTTCGAAAACAGAGCGAACCTCGACCGGTTATAAATACACACCACCACAGTCTAATTCATAAAGAGGTGATACAAGGTGTCCTCCTTCATGTCCCCAACATTCATTATCGGTTCCATCCGCATCGGATCGGTACAAAGCGCGTCCTGTCTCAATATGGGCAATAATTGGCCGACCGATTTTCAAAGCAATCAGAAAACGGTTCAGGGCTTTGGCGCTGTCGAAGGCGACAACAATCAGTTAGTTGGAACTCGTTCTATGCTCAACGATTCCGATTTCCTTGATATGCTCAACATCGGAGATAACGAAACACCCGAGTGGCTGCAGGACATGATTGCCAACCAGGCTCAGACGTCCGGCTTTACCCCTGCTCCCGCCAGCCCGCAGGCTGAAGATACGACAAATGCTCCACAAACTGCTGATTAGAGCAGCTGCGGAGCATTCTTTTTTTATACACGGCCAATGATCAAGTCCCCTTTGGTATAAGGGGCATCAATGATGTCATTATCGTAAACCGTGTTGATATTATAAAGCACATAATTATGATCACCGTTTATCTCTCCAAGGCCATTGTTCGCTTTCCCGCTTGTAGACCAATTCACTTGTATGTTGGTGCCGATAAAAATACCGGATGCATCGGTTATGGAATTAACATGGATAGAATCAAATTCAATGAGCGGCGGCTCTAGCGGGCACGGTAATTTCAGCACGACATTCACCCACCATTCAACTATACTTGATTAGTAACAGCTGGTTTAAAATCCTGATCATTAATTGGTGCATCAATAAAATCGTTGTCAAAGATTAAATTAACAATATTGGCGGAGACGGTATTTCCGATAAATTGACCAGTCCCGTAATTGTTTTTGCTGTGTGAATCCCAGCTGGATTGCGCATTCTCACCGATCCCGATGGTTGCATTCGTATTTATACTGTTGACATTGATCATGTTAAAAACGATGGAACTCGGCACAACTGCTCACTCCCTGTCCTTGGATAACTTTCAGCTTCTTCAGCCCAGCTTGACGGACTTTGGCCGGAGATGTATCTTAGCCTATTCATCCAGAGCTGAAATGGTGCAAAAAAAAAAAAAAAGACCCTTTCCCATATTGGGAAAGAGTCCTCCTTTACTAGAAGAATCCTGGACCACCGAAGCCACCAAAGCCACCACCGAAGCCACCGAAGCCACCAAAGCCACCGCCAAAACCAAAGCCATCAAATCCACCAAAAGCAAAAGGTGATGTACCAATCGCTAACAGATCAAACAAAACCAATGGAATAATCGCTTTTACTTGAACTTTTTTGCCTTTTTGCGGAGCAACAATCAACGTGTTACCGCTGATCCGCACCAATTTACCAGTTACTTGAGTTCCGTCTTTCTTAAGAGCAACGATATTTTTCCCGATCAATTTCCGAACGTCGTCTTTACGTATTTTGGATGCCACAAACGTCCACCTCCTTTAAGCAATAGAGATACATTGCTCTACAGTGTACGGCTGTGTAGATAATATCGCTTGGATAGCTGTCCATTCTCCGGTAAAAATACGCAGTTGTCCTCCTACGGTTCAACGCAAAAAAATTGCCGCATCTCTAGCACTAAGGCCAAGATAACGACAATTTTATGGATAAAAAGTGCTTATGCTTTACGAATTTTACCAAGCTCTGTGGTAATCGCATCAATTTCGCTAATGCTGAAATTATCTTTGCTGATGACCAAATCGTACAAGTCCTTCAAGTCCTCATATACTTCCTGTTTGACGTTCGAGGCTTTAATCGACCCACCGGTAGCCATGCGCAGCTTTCTCTTAATTTCTTCAAACATATATTCCACGTTTTCTTCCGACCAAATGTTCAAATCCATAGCTTTATGTTCTTCCTTCCTCTAAGCGCTTGTGCCACATTAAGGAGCAAGCTCCCCTTTTGTTATTCTAAAGCACTTATCGGATGTTGTAAAATGAAATCCATTTACGCTTTCATCGCTCGGCTTTCCATAGCTGCTCCAGTACGATCACGAGCATTGTCCCTACAAGCAGTCCGTTGCTTAATACATATTGCAGGATGGATGGAAGTCCTTGAAATATCGTTGAAGGCAGAAACATAAGTCCGATGCTCATCAGCAGCGTGATACCCAAGATAGTCAGCCGGCGTTGATCCAGTGTTTCTCTCAGAATGGACTGAAAAGCAATGCCTATCATTTGGACAAAGGATGCCATTAAGGCAGCCGTAGCAATGGGTCCTGGAAGCAAAGCCAAGAAGTTCACGATAGCCGGAACAAGTGAAATACCTGCGAAAACTAGACAAGCCATCAGGAATGGACGAATGCGGGTCTGTTCGGTTAATCGAATAAAGCCCGCAGAAACAGGCAACGGTACGACACCTATCGTAGAAAAGGAAGCACATAGCAGATGAGAAAATCCGCCGGCTATCCCGCCACGATTAAGCGTCTCTTTTAATTCCCTCGGAGTTTCAGGCACTACTTGACTGACAGCCGAAACGGCAGCAATCGTATTGGAGACTAAAATAAAAGTAAACAGAATGATCGTGATTATAATTCCGGAATTGAATTGCGGAACTCCCCATGCAAAAATTTCAGGAAGCTTAACCAAAGATTCGTTCGACATGAGAGTACCTGAGCTTTTACCCAATAAGGTATAGAGCAACCACCCTGATAAGATCCCAATCAAGACGGCATAATTTTTGATCCATCCCTTACCTTTGATAGAAAGAAAAATGACGAGAATAAAGACACCAAACGATAGAGCCGCCGTTCCATAATCCGGAAGGGACGGTTCACCGTGTAAGGCCACCATTCCTTTCATGAAAACACCGCTAAGTTGAAGGGCTAAGATCAAAAGAAAGGAACCATTAACCAGCGGGGTGAACAGGAATAGCAACCTATGGAAATAACCGCTCAAGCCGAGAATGAGAAGCAGCACGCCTGCAATAATGAATCCACCTTCCAAAATTTGCAGCGTTCCCTTCATGCTTTGACCTTGTCTGACAGCTACATCAGCTAAAATGACAAACACACTGACCCATGAACCTGCGGGGCCATCCGCAATCGGATACCGATGCCCCAACCATCCTTGGATGAAAGAACTCATGCCAACTACAAAAAATGTTCTTTGCATCAACGCCGATACTTCCTCCATCGACAAATGAAAAATGCCGCCGATAACGATAGGTAGCGCAACAGAATTAGCCAGCAGGAAAATAAACCATTGAAATGTACTTAAGCTGCCGTAGAACCGATGTTTCTTTGTTTCCATTTTGTCTCTCCGCTTTATGAATTTCTTTACTTTACGGTAACATCGTTAAGCATTAGATATCCTACTGGATTTAACGAGAAACCTTTAACATTTTTAGCCGTTGCTGCAACGTGATCAATCGTTCGGATTGGAATCAGAGGACTATCCTTCATCTCGATTTCTTGCGCTTTAGCATAGATGGCTTTGCGTTTCTCCACATCTTTTTCACGACGGCCTTCCTCGATTAGCTTATCCACTTCCGGATTGGTATAGAAAGCAAGATTGCCTTTGCTTCCATGGGAAGAACTGTGAAACACATTATATTGATTATAATCCGCATCGCCAGTCGCGTTCCCCCAGACCTCCGATAAACATGTTGTGTTCGCCCTTGCCGGTTATATCTAGATAGGCGCCATATTCCATCACCTTGATTTCGAGGTCGATGCCAATCCCTTTCAATTGAGATTGAATAACTTCCGCTAGATTGATGCGCTCTTTTCTATCATCGGTAACAATTGACGTTTTAAACCCATTTGGGAAGCCTGCCTCGGCAAGCAGTTCCTTTGCTTTGTTGACGTTGTAATCGTAATCGTGCAAATTAGGGTTAAAGCCTATCATCTTAGGAGATAAAGCTGAGATCGCTCTGCTGCCCACACCGTTATAAACACCTTTGATAATGGACTCCTTTTCAATGGCATAGGCGAAAGCCTGACGAACGCGTACATCGTCAAACGGTTTTTTCTTCACATTAAACCCGATGTATTCGACTCCCAGCCCTTCGGCACGAGCCAGCGTCATGGAAGAAGAATTTTGTACGCGGTTTAATTCGGTCACAGGCAATTGGTCGCTAATCTGAACCTCTCCGGACTCCACCATCGCAATACGCGTAGTATCCTCAGGTACTACTTTATAAACTACCTTATCTACCTTCGGTATATCTCCCCAGTAGCTGTCATTTTTGACGAGGATCATTTCTTGGCCTGGCGTCCAAGATTGGAATTTGAATGGACCTGTTCCTATCGGGTTTTTCGACAACTTGTCCGCTTGTTCTGCAATGGCTTTCGGGCTAAGAATACTGCCTTCGTTGCTCGCAAGTATCGACAGAATAGGGGCATACGGGTAAGTGAGAATGAACTGCACCGTATAGTCATCCACAGCCTTCACTTCTTTGACCATGGAGAAATTACTTGCGCGCGGCGACTTTACTTTTGGATCCAGCGCGCGTTCCATGGTCTTCTTAACGGCTTCGGCCGTGAAAAGCGTTCCATCGTGGAAGGTCACACCCTTGCGCAGCTTGAATTCCCAAGTTACATCGTCGACCTGTTTCCATTCTGCTGCTAGAGCAGGCTTGTAATCCATATTCTTATCCGTCTTGATGAGTCCTTCGTAAACTTTTCCAAAGATGTAGTTTGCTGAAGGAATGTTTGTAATAAATTGCGGATCCAAGTTGTTGGCGTCCGCCTTTCTAGCGATTGTCAGCGTTCCGCCTGCCTTTGGAGCTTCAGCAGCTTTCCCCTTATCTACTGACGAATCTGATGAAGAAGCGCATCCGGCTAGCGCTGTCATACCTACGAGAGACATAGCAAGAAGACCGCCGAGAATAAGATTTCTTTTCAAAATAAACCCTCCTGTTTCAATCATGTTGAAATTGCAGTGAATATACTTATAAGCATTATAGAAAATAATAGCCAATGAGCCTTGCACGATCTTTACGTTTATTTACATTATCTTTACTACTTTTAAAAAAGAATAGCATAACCTCTACCCGAATAGGTAATCAGCTATGCTATTCCCACACATCCTTTATTTCATCGTCGCTTCATTGATTTCAATGTACCCGGAAGGGCTGATCCAAATGCCTTGCACGTTTTTTGCGATTGCCGCTAAATTCTCCGAGCTGCGATAAGGCAATAAGGCTACGTCATTGATTTCGATTGCCTGCGCTTTTTCATAAATTTGTTTA
Organism: Paenibacillus sp. WG02; assembly: GCF_055396115.1. Taxonomy (NCBI): domain Bacteria; kingdom Bacillati; phylum Bacillota; class Bacilli; order Caryophanales; family Paenibacillaceae; genus Paenibacillus; species Paenibacillus sp. WG02. The sequence goes on from NZ_AP036016.1 coordinate 7,214,408, forward strand.
CGTTTTTCTGGATCCGCTTCTTTACGTCCACTTTCGATTAACATATCTACTTCTTTGTTGGTATAAAAAGAGTGGTTTCCAGGAACACCGTGAGAATTGCTATGGAACAGGTTGTACTGGTTGTAATCAGCGTCGCCTGTCGCATTCCCCCAACCACTAATGAACATTTCGGTCTGAGCCTTGGATGCTGCGTCGAGGTAAGCCCCGAATTCCATCACTTTGACTTGGAGATCAATGCCAATCCCTTTTAATTGCGATTGAAGTACTTCCGCCACATTAATGCGGGCTTTATTATCGTTCAAATAAACCGTAGCCTTTAATCCGTTCGGATAGCCGGCTTCTGCGAGCAATTGCTTCGCTTTGTTCAAATCATAGGCAAACCCTTTGATATTGGGACTATAACCGATAACCTTTGGACCCAAGCTCGAATTGGATACCTTGCCGACATTGTTATAAACGCCTTTTATGATCGCTTCTTTATCAATCGCATAAGCGACGGCTTGACGTACACGAATATCGTTAAACGGCTTCTTGCTCGTGTTAAAACCAATATGATCCACCGCATAGGCGTCATAACGGCCAAGAGTCATCGTAGTGGAAGATTTCACACGATCGAGTTCAGTAACAGGCAGTTGTTCAGCCACCTGTGCTTCTCCCGTTTCAATCATGGCAATCCGAGTCGTATCCTCAGGAACTGTTTTAAAGATGACTTTATTCAGCTTTGCTTTGTCTCCCCAGTAGCTATCATTTTTCACAAGTACAATTTCTTGTCCGGGAGTCCACGATTCGAATCGGAACGGCCCTGTTCCTGTAGGGTGTTTCGTTAATTCCTTGCCATACTGTTCAATGGCCTTGGGACTAAGCATACTGCCTTCCGCACTTGCTAAAATGGATAGCAGCGGAGCAAACGGATACTCGAGAATGAACTGAATCGTATAATCGTCCACCGCTTTTACTTCTTTAATCATCGAAAATAGATTCGCTTTCGGCGTAGGTTGATTCTTGTCCAGCACGCGTGCAATGGTCTTGCGCACCGCTTCAGCGTTGAATGGCGCACCGTCATGGAATACGGCATCTTTACGAAGTTTAAACTCCCACGTAAGATCATTCAACTGTTTCCATTCCGTTGCAAGCAAAGGCTTGTACTCACTGTTCTTATCCAGTTGAACGAGACCTTCATAAATCTTATGCTGAATCACGGCCATCGAGTTGATCTGTGTGCTGAAATGCGGATCAAGGTTGTTCGCATCGCTTAGTCGAGCGACGACTAGTGTGCCGCCGTTCTTCGGTGCCGTATTGGTTGTTTCCTTGCTGCCGCCACTAGCCTCTTTAACGGAGGAACAACCGGTTAAGGCCAAGGATACCACCAAGAAAGCGCTAACAATTTGTTTTATCATACAAACTCCCCTTTACACTTTGAATTTGTCTTCTTATTTAGATAATAAATAATTTTCAGATTATTTAATTTCAGAATCTTTACTTGTATTTATATAATCTTTACTTCTTTTGATTGTAAAAGGCAGCAGGTTCATTCCTTACAGGTGTAAGCGAGAGCGGAAGACCGGTTTTCTTTCCTGTAAGCGTCTTTTTCACCCTTACAGATATGTTTCAGCTCTCACTCACTTCTGTAACGCTGAAAAACAGGGTTACAAGAGCGCAATACCTAGCGGAAGACCGATTCTTTAAGCAACAGCTGCAGAAAGTGCAGCAAATTATGAGTTTTTCACCAATTTGAGAAGAAAAGATGCAGTTAGTACTTCAAATCTCAGCCTTATAGCTGATATTTGCTTTTATGCGCAGAATTAGCTGTACTTTCTGCATGTAATCTCGTGAGAAGCGTCAACACAAATGAAATTAGCTGCACTTTTTGCATCAAAAGATGTTATTACTGTCGCCCGAGTCCAGATTCCCTATTTCTCTCCTCATCATCATGCTCTTTCCCATTGGCATCTACATCTACATCTACATTATTCTTACTTTTACCGCTTTTTTCATCCTTACAGGTAAGTTTCCGCTTTCACTCGCACCTGCAGCCCCAATTCCCTATGCGACTTAGGCGTCTCGTAAACAAAATAAAGAAACCGTCAGAGAAAATCATCCTGACGGTCCCTAAGTCTTACAAACATTGGTAATCGTTGATGCCTACAGAGAACCGGAAACGATGTTCCCGCGATACAGCACGGCTTGACGCTCAGCTCTGCGCGCTACCGCTTGCGCCGAACAACCGGCATGAACCAGTACTGCGCTTGCTTCATCGCCGACGGCCGGCCAGACGCGGACGCCTTCCGCAGATAACGGAACCTTGCCTCCTGTAATAAAGCCAAGTGTCTCCGATAGCGATCGCTCGTCGCTCCAGCGGAATCGCTCGGCTAGACGACCAGCTCTTTCCAAGCTGTCTCCTTGGCCGAATGGGGACCAGTGATCCGTGATGCTATCATCGCCAAGTGAAACGGAGACGCCTTTTTGCTTAAGAAGCGGAATCGGTATCGTCGCTCGGTTAATCGGCACGGTGGATGTGATCGCGATTCCGAGCTGTGCAAACAACTCTGCCACCTCGCTTTGCAGCTCTACCGGAACGTCAGCCAGACCGAGGCAGTGACTAACCGTTACGCGTCCCTGCCAACCCGCTTCCTCAGTTAGTGCGGCAAGCCTTTTGAAGGTGAATATACCTAAATGACCTGGGTCGTGAATGTGGACGTCAACGTCTGCATCAGCCTCTACAGCCAGATCCATAATGGTGTTCAATGATTTCTCGATGTTTTGATCAACGGAGGCCGGATCTACACCGCCCATTGAAGTCGCTCCCATTCGCAGCGCCTCCCGGGCCATTTCTACAACGTTGCTGCGCAGCAGACCGTGCTGCGGGAAGGCTACGATTTCCCCAGACAGCTTGCCTGAGAAAGTTTCAAAAGCTTGCAAGGTAGCTTCAAGATTTTTCAAGCCAATATAAGGATCTATGTTGCAATGGCTTCGGACATGGGTCGTGCCGTTCTTCTGCAAAAGACCAAGCATCGCTTCGGCCCGCTCCCGAGCTGTCGGCAGCAGACGAGTAAGCAGCGTCTCTTCTTCCTTTAATCGAGTAAAGATATTCACGGGAGGTGAACAAGCTTTCCAAGGCCCTCCGTAATATGTTTTATCGATATGAATATGCATGTCGCGGAACGCCGGAAGCAGGAGCAGATTCTTCGCATCTTGCTTAGGCAGATCGCTATCTAAGAATGTGTCCGCAGATACGATTTGTGCAATCTTCCCGTCCTCAATGAGGATATGGCAGATCTCCGTCTCCGTTCCTGCAATTCTTCCATTTTCGTAGCGATAGCCACTCTCCAGACAGACGTTGGTTAGCCAATAAGTTGAAGTCATACTCATGAAAGTTACACCCTTTCTTCCTATATAATTTGCAATCTCTTACAGCAGTTCCGGATCAAAAAGTTTCTCATCCACATAAGCTCTCGCATGTCCCCAGAAATATTTGGTCGGTTCCATATACTTTTGCAACCCGGCGCGTTCAATCGTCCGCTTCGCTTCTTCATTCGCTTCATCGAGCGCCGTAAACTCGTCAACCGTGAGTACTTTGCGGTCTTCCATCACGATTTTCCCATTCACAATGACGTTATCTACGTCGCTCGCCACCGCTTGATGCACCAACCGATGCACATACATATACTCAGGTGTCAAATGAGGCTGGCGCATGTTGACCGTAATCACATCCGCTTTTTTGCCTGCTTCCAATGAACCTAGTTCATCATCCCAGCCAACACAGCGCGCCGCATCGATCGTTACCATCTCCAGCAGCTTGCCAGCCGGCAAATAGTAGTAATCTTTTAGTGCCGCCTGATGAATCATCTGCGTCTTGCGCATCGCTTGAAACATGTCAAAGCTGGCTGCCGGAGAGGTACCGTCTGTGGAAATCGCCACTGTTGCGCCCATTTCAATCAGTTCGGTTATTGGCGTTCGCGCATTCACTTGTCCAAACCCTGGAGCAGAGCTAACATTCGTGCCTGTTTCGGCCAAAATTCGCGCTTCGTCAAATGAAATGCCTCGGCAATGCTGCAGATGCACGTCTGGCCCCAGTAGTGCGTTTTCTTTATCTTGAATGGCTAGATGGATCATGCCTCCAAAGGCATCGGAGTGAATCCGCGTGTTGTATTTTCGGGCGATCTCGCGAATCTTTTTCGCTTGATACCGATCATGCTCCGTTAAACCGTACAGCTGGTCCGGCGGAGTCGGGGCTGAGGGGTTAACGGAAGTAACAATAACAAAAGGCGTGATAAAGGCACGAATGTGATCGTCGTGAGCATGATGAAGAGCCTCAATAACGGCCTCGGCACCCTTCAGCACCTCTTCATAAGTCACGTCTCTGGTTACCCGTTTCCCATCCACCCAGCGGCTGAACGAATGCGGCCAAGGCGGATTGCATGGACCCGTGCAGACGATTTCGCGTATGCCAACTTCGGAGTAAGCTTTGGCATGATTCAATGCAAAGATAGGATCGTCTGATCGAGGCATGGAACCAAGCACACAGGCGCCTGTCGTGATCCCTGCTTTTAAGCGCTCAAGCGCATTCAGCTTTCCTTCGTAATACCAGAACTCATCCGTAACAAAATGCTTATACGTATGCGTCATGATTGGCATCCAGAAACTGATGTTGTCCATGGCGATGGTCTTGAACATCGAATGACCACCGTGACCATGGACATCAATCAGACCAGGCAATACACAGTGATGACTGCAGTCTATCGTTTTCTTCGCCTCATACTTCTCCAGTAATTGCTCGGTGTCCGCAACTTCCAGAATTCTTCCATTGTGGATGGCGACAGCTCCATTCTCGAGAATGCGCCGTTCTTGATCCATCGTAATAACAACACCGTGGACAAGCAGTAAATCGATCATAGTTGTAATCCTCCTGCAACTATAGTCCCTCGGAAGAAGACAGCTCTGCGCTCGGCTCTTCTCGCGACCGCTTCCGCTGTAGAGCTAGCATCTACAAGCACCATGCTCGCTTCATCTCCAACCTTCGGCCACACGCGATTGCCTTCCCTATCCAGCGGTGTCTTACCTCCAGTAATGAAACCAAGCGACTGTGACAAAGATTGCTCGTCAATCCAGCGAAAGCGTTCCGCTAACCGACCTGCTCGTTCCAAGATATCTCCGTTACCGAAAGGCTGCCAATTATCAAAGATATTGTCGCAGCCAGCAGCAACAGACACCCCTTTCTCGTGCAAAAGCGGAACCGGCGGGATCGTTCTGCTGTGAGGAACACTTGTGACAATCGTAATACCTGCCTCCGCTAGCACGGCTGACAGCTCGGCTGCCTCTCCTACAGGTACTTCTCCCAGGCCGAACGCGTGGCTGATCGCCACTCTCCCTTGCAACCCCGCTTCCATCGTAAGCGCTGCCAAACGTCTCATCGTAAATGTGCCTAAGTAATCCGGATCATGCAGATGTAAATCAACGCCAGCATTAGCCTCAACGGCCAGCTCCATCATCTGTTGTAAAGATCCTTCGATATCCCCATCTACCGTTGCAGGATCAACACCGCCTATCAGGGTAGCGCCTTCACGAAGAGCTTCTCTGACCAGATCTTTGGACTTGGAACGCAGTAAACCATGCTGTGGAAAAGCTACAATTTCATATGAGAGCTTCCCCTCGTAATTTTCTAAAACCTGACGCACAGCTTCCAAGCTGCGCAATCCCACTTCCGGATAAATATCGACATGCGTTCGTACTTCAGTCGAGCCTGCTCTCAGCAGAGTATCCAATAAAAGGCCCGCACGCTCGTTGATCGTAGTCGGCAGCGTAGGTAAGATCTGCTTTTCCAATTCGCAGCGTTCCATGATATTAGCAGCAGGGACGACAGCACGCCACGTATCCCCGATCAGCGTCTTATCCAAATGAACATGTTTCTCAATAAATGATGGCAGTAAAAGCAGGTTCTTTCCGTCTTGCTTCGGAATATCCGATTCCAAAGGTGTGTCAGCTGAAACGATTTCACGGATGATACCGTCCTCTATGCGTAGATGACAGATTTCAGTCTCTGTCCCGGAGATCACGCCATTTTCATACAAATAACCGCTCTCCAAACGAACACTGATTAACCAATAGGCAGAACTCACGAATTGCTCACCCTTTCTCTTCCAAAATTCGGTGTGATTTGCTCGTACAACCTCAATTATAAAGAATATTCTGTGTTTTATTTTCACAATCTTTACTTTTATTTAAGGTATCTTTACGAGTTGCCCAAAGCTTATTTACTTCGCTTCGTTTTCTGATAACTTTAACTTAACAAAGGAGGTTTGCTAGATGAATGTTGATTATGCCGATAAAGAGCAAGCGCTACCAAAACAGGTTCTCTCCCTTCGTCCAGGCAAGTGGAGAACGTTTTATTTAAAGCTTCGGAGAAATAAGTTGGCAATGGTTGGCGGGTACGTCATTCTTTTCTACTTCCTTGTCGCGATCTTCGCTCCGCTTCTAGCTCCATATGATCCCTATCATATTGAATTAGTAAACAAACTAAAACCTCCCTCTGCCGAACATTGGATGGGGACGGACGATAAGGGTCGCGACGTGTTAAGTCGATTGATCGTCGGGACACGCCTCTCACTTTCCGTAGGATTCGTAGCCGTGTTTATCGGAGCCTTCTTCGGAATCATTCTCGGATTGTTTGCCGGCTATTACGGGAAATGGGTGGACACGATCATTATGCGTGTGATCGACGTATTGCTTGCTTTTCCGGGCATATTGCTCGCACTCGCCATCGTCAGTGCTTTAGGGCCCAGTTTAATCAACGTGATGATTGCGATCGGCGTGTTTTCCATTCCCATGTTCGCTCGGATTGTCCGCGGTTCGACCTTATCGATTAAAAAGTTGGAATACATCGACGCCATTCGCTCTTTGGGAGCAAGCGATCTCCGGATTATCTTCGTGCACATTTTCCCAAACATTCTGTCACCGATTATCGTTCAAGCCACGCTAAGGCTAGCAACGGCCATCCTTTCTGCCGCGGGCTTGTCCTTCTTGGGACTTGGCGCGCAGCCTCCATTGCCTGAATGGGGCGCCATGCTGAGCAACGGACGCGATTTTTTATTCACAGTACCTTATCTGGCTTTGTTTCCGGGACTGGCCATCTCCACATTAGTCATAGGCTTTAACGTATTTGGAGACGGGCTCAGAGACGCATTGGATCCAAGGATGAAACAATAAGCTTATGCTTTCGAAGAAAGCTTTCCTGACGGAAAGCTCTAAGGAGGATATCTATGTTCGTATACATCATTCGCCGGTTACTTCAGATGATCCCGGTTCTGTTAGGCGTCATTATGGTCGTCTTCTTGATTATGCAGCTCGTTCCTGGCGATCCGGCCGTTCTACTGGCAGGAGAAGGCGCTTCTGCAGAGACGATTGAACGCATCCGACATCAGTTGGGGTTAGATCAGCCGCTGTTTATGCAGTACTTCCAATACGTCATCGACGTGGTCCGAGGAGACTTTGGGGTATCCCTTCGCTCCAATCTGCCTGTGTTTAACGAAATCATGACGCGATTACCTACGACCATCGAGCTAGCCGTGGCTAGTATTTTCATCACGATTGTTTTCGGGATGCTTGCCGGAATCATTTCGGCTACGAAGCAATACAAAGCATCGGATATTACCATCATGATTATCGCCCTGCTCGGTGTATCCTTGCCCAGCTTCTGTCTCGGGCTCTCGCTGATATACTTTTTCTCCGTGAAAATGCATCTCTTTCCTGTCGCGGGTTGGGGAACATGGAAGCATGTTGTGCTCCCAGCCATCACATTAGGCGCTTCAGGTGCCGCAATTGTCGCAAGGATGACGCGCTCCACAATGCTGGATGTCATTCGCCAAGATTATATTCGAACAGCCAAAGCTAAAGGGTTAAAATTACGCGTTGTTATTTATAAACACGCCCTCAAGAATGCATTGATCCCTGTCATTACTGTGGTTGGACTACAGTTCGGAGTATTGCTTGGGGGTACGGTATTAGTAGAATCTGTCTTTGCCATTAATGGATTAGGACGGCTGATAGTCGATGCCATTCGCATGCGCGACTTGCCTATGGTACAGGGTGGCGTGCTGGTAGCCTCAGTCATTTTCGTCATGGTAAACCTTGCGGTCGACGTACTTTATCGTAACTTCAACAAACGTATCGAGCTGGATTAAAAGGAGGGAACGAGATGCTTAAACAACAAGAAAAGGTTTTGGAAGTAAGCAATCTTCAGACACACTTCTTTACAGACGAAGGCGTAAGCAGAGCTGTTGACGGCATTGACTTCACGCTTCATAAAGGGGAAACACTTGGACTTGTAGGCGAATCGGGCTGCGGCAAAAGTATTACATCGCTTTCCATTCTGAGGCTGATCGCCAGCCCTCCCGGACGAATCGTTAATGGAGAAATCCGCTTCAAAGGACAAGATTTATTGAAAAAAACGGATAAAGAAATGGGCGCCATCCGTGGCAACGAAATCTCGATGATTTTCCAAGAACCTATGACGTCCTTAAACCCGGTCTACTCAGTTGGGGAACAAATAGCGGAAGTGTTCCGCCATCACCAGAAGCTCGGGAGAAAGGAAGCTTGGGAGAAAGCTGTCGACATGCTGCGCCTAGTCGGTATCCCCTCCCCGGAGAAACGCGCCAAGCAAGAGCCGTATGAATTGAGCGGTGGCATGCGGCAGCGGGTGATGATCGCCATGGCGATGGCTTGCAATCCGGAGATCCTTATTGCCGATGAGCCGACCACCGCTCTTGATGTAACGATTCAAGCCCAAATTCTGGATTTGATGAAGCTGCTGCAAAAGCAATTGGGTATGAGCATCATAATGATCACCCACGATCTCGGGGTCGTTTCTGAAACATGTGATCGCGTAGCCGTGATGTATGCCGGCAAGATTGTGGAATATACTGCTGCGAGCGAGTTATTTGCCAGTCCAAAACATCCCTACACAGTAGGATTGCTTAACTCCTTGCCTCGACCAGACCAAGACCGTGAAGAGCTGCAAGCGATTCAGGGAAGTGTTCCAAGCCCCTACAACATGCCTACGGGATGCCGGTTTGCTCCGCGCTGTCCTCAAGCCAGAGAACTTTGTCAGAGGGCGCTACCGGAACTGATCGACGTCGGAGGCGGCAGTCAGGTCCGCTGCTGGATCTATACGCCGGAGTGGGACGCACAAAATCAACCAAGGTCGCAAATGAAAGATAGGGGGGCATTCAAATGATAGTACCTGTGGTGAGTACCAATGATAAGCAGGTTTTAGTTAAAATCAACCATTTGAAACAATACTTCCCGATCAAAGGCGGCATCTTTGGGCGAACCGTGAACCACGTAAAGGCTGTTGATGACATCAGCTTCACCATCTATGAAGGGGAAACGCTTAGCATTGTTGGTGAGTCCGGCTGCGGCAAATCAACCACGGGACGAGCCATCTTACGACTGGATGAGCCTACCAGTGGAGATATCCACTATCAGGATAAGGATGTCCTTGCCCTGAACAAGAGCGAGCTCCGGAAGCTGCGCAAGGACATGCAGGTCATTTTCCAGGATCCTTTTGCATCGCTGAATCCTCGGCAAACCGTCCGCCAAATTCTCGGAGAAGCGTTGACTATTCAAGACGTCATCCCGAAGGAAAAGCGGACAGACCGCATTAAGGAACTCCTTGACAATGTCGGGTTGCGGTCCGACCATATCGACCGATATCCGCATGAATTCAGCGGCGGCCAGCGCCAACGCATCGGCATCGCACGGGCACTAGCTGTGGAGCCCAAGCTGATCATCTGCGACGAAGCCGTTTCCGCGCTCGATGTGTCGATCCAGGCTCAGGTACTGAACCTGCTGAAGAAACTGCAGCATCAATATAAGCTAACTTATTTATTTATTTCCCATGATTTAGGCGTAGTACGGCACATTTCCGATCGGGTAATGGTCATGTACCTTGGTAAAATCGTAGAAATCGCTGATAAAAAATCACTTTTCGATCATCCGCAGCATCCCTATACCAAAGCTCTACTTTCTGCCATTCCAGTACCCAATCAGAAAGAAAAGAGAGAACGCATCCTATTGACTGGCGATGTGCCTTCTCCTATCAATCCGCCTCAGGGATGCCGCTTCCATACACGCTGCCCATTTGTCGTCGAAACGTGCAGATCCAAGGAGCCAGAGCTGCGCTTCACCAATGAAGGACATCAAGTAGCTTGCCACTTGGTTACCAATTCGCTTTAACAAGACGAATAAATTAAAATGGTAGTGAAACTATAAATTAAAACCGTATGCAGAAGGGATCTCATGCTTAGCTTTGAGGGTTTTACCTTACTCATTTTATTGTTTATTTTAGCTCCAATCATTGGAGCTTTTACTTTATTATTCTTGTTTGTCTTTGAGAAGCGCATTGACCTGCTGGAAAATAAAACGAAGAAGATCGAGCTGGAAAAAGAGCTCCAGCAATCGCTTTACAATCAATTAAACCAGCAAATTCAGCCCCATTTTTTATTCAACTCATTGAACGTGATTCTAACTTTGGCAAGATTGGAACGTACAGAAGAATTGGTCAGAGCCCTCGAAGTCTTCTCCCAATTCCTTAAATTTAAGTACAAGACCACGGAACCCGTGATTCCTCTTCGAGAGGAGATTCGTTACACGGAGTACTATATTGAGATTCAAAAACTGCGTTTTGGCACTCGCCTTACGGTAACATTAACCTGCGATGAAGAAATCGAGGAAGCCTATATTCCGCCTTTTGTTTTGCAAACCATTGTGGAGAATGCATTTAAGCATGGGCTGGAACGAAAAATCGGACCCGTGAACCTGAACATCCATTTTTCCCTCGATCATGAGACGGCTAACCTTCTGGTCTTCGATAATGGCACAATAGAACAAGAGGCAGTGGACATTGAGTGGAAAAGCGGGCATGGCTTGGACAACATTAGACGCCGTTTGCATTTATACTTCGCTGATCGTGCCAACATACAGATTCAATTTATCCCTAACACTGGTACTAAAGTGCAAGTTAAGTGGCCTTTCATCTCAGAACCCAACTTAAAAGAGGTGCCCAAATGAATGTATTACTCGTGGATGATGAGCCCCTTGAGCTGGAACAACTTGAATATCTAATTCACCCGCTTTTTCCATTTTGGAATCTGCACAAGGCTTCCGACAGCTGCCAGGCTATAGCTATTAGCCAGAAGGTAAAGATACATCTTGCCTTTCTGGATATCAATTTACCGGGCAAATCAGGACTGGAGCTTGGCGAAGAACTGCGTCAGCATAATCCAGATATCGACATTATTATCGTCACCGCCTACCAAAACTTCCATTATGCCAAACAGTCCATCCGGCTAGGCGTAGTTGATTACATGACCAAGCCGGTCATTCAAAGCGAATTGGTTGATATTCTAAGCAAATACCGCAACAAGATGCCGCAGTCCAAATACTCCCATGTCATTCATGATGCGCTCACGATCATTCATGAAAAATTTGCAGACAAGCTCGCACTTGCCGACCTTGCCGCAGAAGTACACATTAACCCAACCTATTTAAGCCGCCGCTTTCATGACGAGGTTGGTGTATCGTTCTCCGAATACTTGATGCAATACCGAATTCAGATTTCCAAAAAATACCTCATCTCTCATCCAGACTGGAGTATTTCCACGGTTTCAGAGAAAAGCGGTTTTAACAGCCAACATTACTTTTGCACCATTTTTCGCAAGAGTACGAGCCAAACACCGAAAGAATTTCGCGAGAAGGAGAAATAACCTTGCTTTACCAATCATTTCGTGAATATGTTCAGGGCGCAGCTAAGATAGGCATAGGTCTGGGAGTTATATCGATCTTGGCCAGATGGGTAACAGGCATCACCATCTTCGCCTCCCCCGAAGCATTGGTCAAATATGGGATCTTTGGCGGAATTGGCTATGCTCTTATGGGGGCCATCGCGCTAATGGCATTTGGCTGGCTTGGCAAAAGGGTACGTAAGGAGTACGGCGAGGGTTTGACCATTGGGGATTTTTTTCAATTTAAGCTTCACCGCCTCGGTTACTGGATGATGATTGCTATCCTGCTTATCACCAGTATTGAGGGCTTGTTTATGCAGGGAATGGCTGCAGGTGTGCTAGTCAACGTTTTGTTTGGTATCCCGATATCTATCGGATTGCTCTGTTTCTTCTTGTTTTGCGTCGTATACGTCGGCTTTGGCGGGATTGTCCTTATTCAGCGGTTGGCCTTCGTTCAAGTCATATGTATGTTTGCCGCGGCTATCCTCATCCCCCTCTATTTCTTCATCGAAAAAGGGGTTGAGAACGTTTACCAGGGGATTCGTCTCTATCATCCCTATCTGCTCGTGATCAACAATCACGAAGGCTTGTTTTTTATCTGCACAGGCCTATTGATTGGCTTCGGGCAGATTTTCGTCGACCAAGCAACGTGGCAGCGTCTATATATGCTTGAAATTAAAAAAGTCGTGCCCACCTTCCTGCTTTCCGGGCTCATCTGGGCAACCGTTCCGCTGTCTTTCTCTTCGCTGATCATGGTCGTTATATTTACAGGCAGTTTTCATAACATTTATTCGCTCTTATTTGATCTTATCCGCAAGATTGATACGGTATTCTTGTTGATTTTGTTCGGCCTCTGCTCATTCGGTGCCGTTACCTCAGCCTTCGGGGCAGGGATGCATTCCATGATCAGTCTCATTGCAGGTAATGTGTATCCACTCTTTAAACCTGATGCTAATGAGAAGCAGAAGATGCGAATGGGATACTTACTTGCAGTAATCATCGGCGTTCTGTCATTTGCACTTACCTTTTTTTTCACGCCTACACTTCTGGAGCTGCTTTTTTTCTTTGGAATTATTTACGCTGCACTCATTGTCCCTTTCCTCTTCATTGTGTTCAGTAGAGGAAAGGTGGACAATTTCATTCCTCTCTGTGCATTGATCGGTTTGGTCGCGGGCTATGCAAGTCGGTACAAGCTAGGCAACTTAGATGCGGTCTGGGTTAGTATGATGGTTTCTAGCCTACTCGTCATTGTGTATTGGGGCGGTAAATTCATTAAGAAACGCCAGGGAAATCATTGAGAGGAATCCACTACTATGCTTCGTTCCTACTTGTTATTAATTGTTTGCGTTACGGTTTGGGGGAGCAACTTCGTCTTCGGAAACATACTCGTCAAACAGTTTTCTCCCCTGTTTCTAGTCATGGCGCGTTTGTTGTTTATATCCTTATTTCTACTAGGCTATACACGGGTTCGACATCGTTTCGTTCCCGTTCGCAAACAAGAGTGGAAGCTTCTCATTCTGCTTGGCATTATCGGTGTCTTTATTAACCAGTGGTCATTTTATCAAGGCTTACAAACGGCCGACCCGACCACCTCGGCACTTATTCTCGCACTGACCCCCATCACGACAGCGCTTTTAGCAGCCCTTTTTTTAAAAGAAGCTTTAACGGTAAACATGCTAGCAGGCTCGCTCGTGGCTATCTCGGGTGTGTTTCTCGTCGTCTATAATGGGGCCAGACTTGCATTTAACATCGGTCACCTCTGGATCTTTATCACGATGCTTACGTTTGCCATCTCTATTGTCTTAGTACGTCATCTGGCTCGAAGACTGCCCCCCATCATTACCACGGTTTATTCGACCTTGATCGGGTTCGGCACGATGGTGCCGGTCGTCATGGCGAATGGGACAGGGTGGACCATCAGCCATGAAGCATGGGCATGGGTCATGTTAATTTGCACCGCTATTCTGATGCATGGAATGGTTACCCTCATTTGGAACGGCCAGCTGCAGAAGGTTGGAGCGGCGAAGGCCGCGATGTTCTCGAATCTGGAACCGTTTGTGGCGATGATAGTCGGATATGTGATACTCGGCCAAATCGTTACTTCGCAGCAGTTGTTCGGTTCGCTGTTCATCGTAGGAGGCGTCACCTTAGCATCCTTATCTCTTTCCAAAAGAAAGTCACAGAGCGCACTTCCCCTGTGAGGGGTGAGAAAGTCCCTGTTTTGGTTGCTACGTAGCAACTAAACAGGGACTTTTCCCGTGCGTATATCTAGATCATTTAAGCAGATGTATTGACGAGTGTCACTAGCGGACGCTGTTGTTCATAGGAATCTAAATCCAAGCTGACACAGATGAGACGGATATGCTCTTCAGCCAGTTTCCGCGCTTCCTCATAGGATTGTTTAAACTGAATGCAATACGAAATTAGGCCATGTAAGGACATAAACAAATTCCACGGAAGTGTAAACTTCCTGCTCTCGGCTCCCGGTTGGTCGGCCATCACTTGACGGATGACAATAGCAAACATTTCCAAGGACTGGGCTTGTTCAGTACGCGAATATTGCTGCAGTTCTGGCTCGTTAATCATGAACATCATTTCGTAATGATGTGGATTATTCAAACCAAAACGGACGAACTCCATCATCAACTTTTGAAGCAGATTCACGCTAAACCCTTGCTCACGAACAATCATTTCCCGCTGACGCTGTACTAATTCGGAGAAATCTTCCTTGATTAACGCATAAAACAGTTCAGCTTTCTCATTAAAATGGTAATATAACGCACCATGGCTGTACCCCATTGCTTTTGCGATGCTGCGCATCGTTAAAGCGCGATAGCCAAAAGTAGCGAATAATTCCCGCGCTTCCGCAAGTATACGTTCTCTGCTAAGCTCTTGCGCGACTGCTTTCCTAGCCATTCCTTATCCCTCCGCATCCTTAGCTTCTATGAAATTAGTTGTGCCTCTCAAAGTCCCGAGCCTGCCTATTCCGGCAAGCTCTTATGAACCAAGTATTCGTTCTCTCCTGCAATAACAATGCCTTGACCTTGTGTAAAATCTGTTGCCCAGTTGATAAATGCTTCCGCTGCCGCTGCCAAAGGATAACATGCTACAGTCACTTTATCCGTAAACTGAATGTCCCCTAGGAGCATCCCCTGACTTCTTAGCTCGTTCTCGAGTTTGCCATACCACGTATAATCCACTTCAATCAGCACTTGCTGATGATTGACTTTATAAATTGGCTGTCCTGCTTCAATGCCTACCACGGCTCCATCCGTATAAGCCCGAATGAGTCCGCCCGCGCCAAGCATGATGCCGCCGAAATAACGGGTAACGACAACAACGATATTCTTAAGTCCTTGATGCTTAATCACTTCCAGAATCGGCTTTCCTGCTGTACCACTCGGTTCCCCATCATCAGACTGCTTCTGAATCTGATCCCTTTCTCCGATGACATAGGCGCTGCAGTTATGGGTTGCCGACCTGTGTTCCTTCTTGATAGCTTCAATAAATAGGGTAGCTTCTTCTTCTGATTCTACCGGTTTAGCATGACCGATGAAACGCGACTTCTTGATGATGATTTCCGACGATCCGTACGATTGGATAGTTTTGAAATGTGCTAGCATAGCCGACCTTTCTTAGTAGAAGGAAACATCAGTTTCATTATATTCTACTCTCAACTTTTGACTTCGACAATATAGAAAGAAAATTTACCACATAAATAATGGAAATTATAGATAGAAAAAACGACCTATCCGATAGGATTGATCGTTTTTATTTTAATGTTACATGAATTATTGTTGCAAGCGTGCCTCCAGCTCGGCTTTTTCCTTCTCATAACCCGGTTTGCCTAAGAGAGCAAACATGTTCTTTTTATAAGCTTCAACACCTGGTTGGTCAAAAGGATTCACACCCATCAGGTAACCGCTGATACCGCATGCTTTTTCGAAGAAATACACCATATATCCGAAGGAGTAAGGCGTCATATCCGGCAGCGTTACGATCAGGTTCGGTACGTTACCGTCCGTGTGAGCAAGCATCGTGCCTTGGAAAGCTTTCTTATTCACGAAATCCATCGTTTTCCCGCTCAGGAAGTTGAGTCCATCCAAATCATCAGGATCTGTACCAATTGTAATATGATCAGCCACTTGATCTACTTGAATGACTGTTTCGAACAGAATCCGGTTGCCATCTTGAACGAACTGACCCATGGAGTGCAGATCCGTCGAGAAGTCTACCGATGCTGGATAAATACCTTTGTAATCTTTGCCTTCGCTTTCACCGAACAGCTGCTTCCACCATTCCGATACGAAATGCAGGGAAGGCTCGTAGTTGACGAGAATTTCGATTGTTTTCCCTTTGCGGTAGAGCGAATTTCGAACGGCAGCATATTGATAAGCTTGATTCTCGCTCAACTTCGGATTAGAGAACTCGTGCTGCGCATCCGCCGCGCCTTTCATAATCGCTTCCACATCAATGCCTGCTGTCGCGATTGGCAATAAACCAACAGCTGTTAGGACCGAATAACGTCCACCTACATCATCTGGAATGACAAAAGTTTCGTAACCTTCTGCTGTAGCGAGTGTTTTGAGCGCACCTTTCGCTTGATCCGTTGTAGCATAGATACGTTTGCGCGCAGCTTCTTTGCCATATTTCTTTTCTAACAATTCACGGAAAATACGGAAAGCAATCGCTGGCTCTGTTGTCGTACCGGACTTCGAGATCACATTCACAGAGAAATCTTTGCCTTCAAGCAGTTGAAGCAAATGCGTAACATAGGTAGAGCTGATGTTATTTCCCACGAAATAAATCTCAGGCGTCTTACGTTTATCTTTTGGCAAAATATTATAGAAAGAATGAGACAACATTTCCAGCGCCGCACGTGCGCCTAAATAGGAACCACCGATACCGATCACAACAAGCGCCTCGGAGTCGGATTGAATTTGTTTAGCGGAAGCCTGAATACGAGCAAACTCCTCACGATTATAATTCTCAGGAAGATCAACCCATCCTAAATAATCGGAACCTGCACCCGTTTTGTTATGCAGTTGTTCATGCGCAAGCTCTACTTGAGCAGCCAAATAATCAACCTCATGCTGGGATAAAAAGGACAGTGCTTTACTGTAATCAAATTGTAGTTTCTTACTCACTATGTTCGCCTCCATCTCTATTTTTTTCCTTTTCCTAGCATACTTATTTGCTTGTCCAAAAGCAAGTAAGCGATCCTAAATTGAATGATATTCAACGATGAGCGATCGCGTAAGCGGAGAGACTTTGGTCTCTGACCAAAGATCCCTATAAAGTAATTCACAGGTTATAATACCCATGATAAAATGAATCTAGAGGTGAAGGATCATGAAACGTATCGGCTTTATTGGACTTGGCACTATGGGCAAACCTATGGCTGCTAACCTTATTCAAAAAGGTTTTATGGTAACTGTATATAATCGGACTGCTGAAAAAGCGGACGAGCTGGCCCATCTTGGTGCTGAAGTGGGTTTAACCCCATCTGAAGTAGCTCGCAGCTCAGATGTTCTGATTACAATGCTTAGCAATGACGCTTCACTATTAGAAACGTTCTACAGTGAGCAGGGCATTCTGAGTGGCATTCATCCCGCTCTGACGATTATTGACTCCAGTACCGTAGCCCCACAAACAAGTAAAAAGCTGGCCGAGGAGCTCGCAGCGCATTTCGTCGACTTCCTCGACGCACCTGTCACTGGCAGTAAACCTTCTGCCGAAGCAGGTACGCTTACTTTCATGGTCGGCGGCAGCCAAGAAGTGTTCGACGAGCATCAGGATGTATTCCTCGCACTTGGCAGCAAAGCACTTTACCTCGGTCCGAGCGGCTCCGGTTCGTACGCAAAGCTTGCCCACAACACGATGGTGGGCATTAATTTAGCCGGCTTAGCCGAAGGCTTATCGATAGCGGTTAAAGCAGGGGTGAACCCTGCTCAATTTTTAGAGATTGTTCGCTCCGGTGGTGCGAACAGCAAGATGGTTGAGCTGAAAGGCGATAAAATGATCGATCGCGATTTCAGCAATCAATTCTCCCTGAAGCTGATGCTGAAGGATCTGCAGCTTGCTCAGGAAATTACGGGCAAGTTCCAACTGCCGACTCCTATGCTGCAATCGGCTGTCAACTTATTCCAAATGGGCCTAATTAAAGGCCTCGGTGAAGAAGATTTGAGCTCCGTCATTCAGTGCTATGAAGAATGGATGGGTGAGAGGGTCGTCAGGCCTAGTGAGCCTGTCGTTGCTAAAGAAAAGCCGGCATCGCCGCTTTCTGGCCGCGAACGCCGCCGGAACACGCGCGTGAAGCTGGACATCAGCCTGAAGCTGTCCATCTACCAATGGGAGCAGGAAGGTTCCTTCTCCGGCCAAAACATCGACGGCACCCTCTTCGACTTGTCCGAGAGCGGACTGCAGATCACATCTGCCGCCCCGCTTGCGCCGGACATGTTCATCGTCATCCACTTCCCGCAGGAAGCGGAACTGCCGCCAATCACTGCGCGCGTGATTCGCATCGAGTCCGAAGGCCGCAACTTCCGTTATGGCTGTATGCTTTCAGCTTTGCCGCCTTATGTGCGGATTAAGCTGGAGCAGTATATTGAGGATCATATTGCTTATGCTTTATAGGAATTAATAGAGATTGTACATTAAAAACATAGTGAAAATACGCTTACGCGACGCATGAAGAACATGCCGTCTTTCCCTTTTGGGAGAGGCGGTATTTTTTATTTTTAGGAAGGTGCAGAACTTCACTTCACTTCACTTCACTTCACTTCACTTTACTTCACTTTACTTCACTTCACTTCACTTCACTTCACTTCACTTCACTTCACTTTACTTCACTTTACTTCACTTCACTTCACTTCACTTCACTTCACTTCACTTCACTTCACTTCACTTCACTTCACTTCACTTCACTTCACTTCACTTCACACACCACGTTAGACCAAACTGCAACACAACACAACACAACACATTACATTACAACACACTGCACTACACCAGACCAGGCCATACCACAGTTCAGCTCAGCTTAAATTATCAAAGTTGAACATAGCGAGAAAATAAGAAAAAACACTTTATAGTCGGAGGTTGGAATGATGGAGTTTGTAAAAGAACATGAAAACTTTGTTAGATCCCATGAGGAGAAACGTTCAGGAGAGCGCCTGCGCCGATTAAATGAGGGGCATGGCTATGCGGAAAAACAATTTATGCAGCATATCTGGTGGCCGATCATTGGGCATTTTCGTCATCTTCACCCCGAGTATGAAGTAAGGGATTTTCAGGACAACACCAGATTTGTGGACTTTGTATATCTCCGTCCGCCGCATCGGATTTGTTTCGAGATCGACGGTTACGGTCCGCATGCTCGAGATGTTGACCGCTCTCGTTTCGGGGACAACCTAATGCGGCAAAATCAGTTGGTTCTGGACGATTGGAAGATTTTTCGGTTCTCACTCGATGATATCACCCAGCATCCGCGACGCTGCCAACAAGTCGTCCTCAACATCATGGCGCGATGGTATGGCGATCAAACTCAACTTATTTCACTCACGTATCGAGAAAAAGAAATCGCTCGGCTGGCCGCAAGTACCATCGATCCGCTTAAACCTCAAGTAGTGGCTGATCATCTTGGCATCCGTGTTGAGCATGCACGAAAGTGGCTTCACAGCCTGCACAGCAAAGGGATAATAATGCCAGCAAGTGGGGAGCAGAGAATTCGCTCTTACATTCTGGACCCCGCAGGGCGGAAATTGTTCATTTAGGCTAATTTAAAGGGGGACGTCTGAAATTGGTTGGTGCACCAGAATAGAAGTCTTTTGGGACTTCTATTTGTGCCAATTCGAGAGTTTAAGTGAAAATAGAAGCTTCTAGAGACTTCTATTTGTTAAAAAAGCGGCACCAGATTGGAATATTGGTGCAAATAAGAGCCTTTTGAGGCTTCTATTTATCTCACATGAAGAGAAAATGTCAAAATAAGAGTCCTTAGGGACTCTTATTTTGGTTCAAGCTGAGGGGTTGCTAAAGCGTTACGCCGGACAGCCTGGTGATTATCGGATCGCTGTTGTGTATTCAGCAGCCTACTGCTGCCCAGACACTTTCCTAAGCTCGTTAGCCAAACGATGAAACTCCACTCTAGCTTCTGCATTCTCTGTACTCATCCAAGCAGCGGACAAGAAATTAATAATCTTATTCGCATCATCAGAACTCATCATATCCCCCCTTTCCTCCTCTATCTGATCAAAACGAGTCAGCTCGCTCCCTTCAATAATCCGAATCAGCTTGTCCGCATACAGTGGATCTGTTGCATAACCTGCCCGCTGCAGCTCTTGACTTGCGCACCTGTAGTCTCTTTCATGCAGCAAATTTGCGTGTCTAGGATTGCAAGCTAACAGCAGCGAATGATCGCGAATGCTATCGCACCAGTTGTCATAAACACGAGAACTATCTACAATTTGTATCCTCTTGCCGTTTATGAATTCCTGCGTAACTTGCTGCTGCCCGCTCCCTTTGATCCCAAACAAATTATTACCGGGAGCTGAGCGACCCCAGCCACTTTCCATAATTGCCTGCGCGATGGCCACACTCGCTAAAATACCAAACTCCCGCATATCCGCTTGTGCAGCTGGAGCTAATTGATCAATAAAGCTGTCTTTGCTCATAACCCTTCCTCCTTGCCTCGCAGCACTTGAATCATCTGCTTCATAAAACTAGGCAGCGGCAGTCCTAATCGTCCGTAATTTTCAGTAATAGAAATAAACTCATTCGCCAAGTAAAAATATATCGCTCCCGTCATCATCAGCTCTGTATCCATCAAAATATCCATGCGATGCGCCAGCATAATCACAAGCAGCATCAGTCCTTTGCGGGCAAGGCCCCAGTAGCCAACTTGGCTATTAAGACCACGCTGTTCCTTCATCGAGGCGGCAATTCCCGTTAAATAGTCGACCAATATCGCCATGAGAAATAGGCTAAGCAGCTCGTTCCACTCACCGAAGGCATAGGTTGCAAACCCGCCGAGCGTGGCAGAAATCAGGTTAAAACCGATTTGGTTCATTCGTTTTTGCTCCTTTCTGTTGAGATTGCTTGGAGGAGGCTGCTGTCTGAACGCCAGCGATGAGAGGTAACGTGCCTTGTTGAGCTGCAACTGCGCCCGTTATAGTAACGGTCAGAATCCCCGTGGACAAATCCCCTGAGCGAATCGTTGTACTGGAATTAATCACCGTTAACCACCTGCTACCAGCGCCTCCCATTGGCAATTTAGCTTGTTCAGCCAGTCCCAGCAGTAATATTTGAGCAGCCAACTGATACTCATTTGCCGACCTCGCAGCAATCTGCCCAACGAATTGTTTCGTAAGCTGGCAAGCACCTCTTGACTCCGATGCACTCTGTACGCTCAAACACTGCCATGAGACGCTAGGTCGACACGTACCATTGAATCCACGGTATACGTGCCACTGCGAGCCTAAAGCCGCTTCCGTAAATACGGTTATAGCTTTCAGCCAAGTTTCTAGCACAGGCTTTACTTGCCGAAGGATCAGAACAGATTTTATGATGTATCTGCCTTCTGCATCCTTGTCCTGCACAGCAGGCAGCGCAGTAATTTGCACCGTGTAGGTTTGCCCGTCCACCTTGATGACACCGCCATTCGGATTGAGCAGCTTGTTAATAGCGATCCAGATGCGATCCTGCACCCCCACCGGCGTTGTGCTTCTCACGTTCAAGCTCAGCTTGCACCAGCTACCCGGCGCGTCTAGCATGAACTCCGCGTTGCCACCAACGTGGGTGAGCCATATAGCCTCATCAGGGGCCTGCGGAAAACTGTCCACGAACATGTCGCTCCCAAGTGTTCCCACACCTACGGACTGAAGATATAACGCTAGTTGATTTGCCATGTTAATCATTCACTTCTTTCACCTCCTTCCTGTGTAAAACAGCGTTACAGCACACCATCCAGTCGTTTCCGCCTCTTTAACTCATCTGTAAGCATGTTCTACATCGTACTAGCGACGATCTCACCGACGGAGCCCTCTGTAACGATGTAAAACATCGTTACAGCACGCCATCCAGTCGTTTCCGCCTCTTTGTCTCATCGGTAAGCATGTTTTACATCGTCTCAGCGCCGATCTTACCACTGGAGCCCTAAGTAACAATGTAAAACATCGTTACAGCACTTCACTCCAGCATTCCCATTTACCACAAATCCTTAAGGGTGAGTGAGTGAGTGAGTGAGTGAGTGAGTGAGTAAGTGATTGGGTGATTTCGGTGATGGGTGAGTCGGTAAGTGAAGTCTGAGTCCATAAATGTTTTGAAATTCAAAACATTTTTTTTCTTTTCAAAACATACACTGCCTAATAGAACTAACTACCACTCGTTTCACTCCTTCCATTCGTCCCCTGAGCAGCCCTCACAAATCCGCTCAATCCGGACATTATCCCTTGAATCCTGTTCAGCATAATCACCTCCCTCACTAATCTACACAACGATCATAACATACCAATATTTGGATTAAATGCCAACAAACGGTCAATTGATAGTCACTTGAACAACCCCTACATCTCTTCCCATCTTAATCAGCTCTTACATCTCCCACATCCATTCCCATCATAATTACCTCATACAGCCTCCACATCTATCATACAGCTTCCACATCCATTCCCATCTTAATACCCTGAAGGCTCCCCCATCTCCTTACCTGTTATTAGCTATCGTAATACTCCAGCCTATCGGCATCGTCACTGAGAGACTACTTCCAACCTCAGCATATATGCCAGCTTTGCTATTGCCTTAGCCTTGACCCTACGATACGTGCGCTCACTCATGTTCAATTCATGAAACAGCATGAAGTCGAATTGCTTATCTTTTTGCAAGTAACGTTTGCGAATAATTTCCTGTTCGTCTACTTCTAAGATGGATAGGGCATGTTCACACTCTGAATTCAACTTTACCATCAGATCCTCAGTCTCATTCTTGTGCTCAGTAGGATTCTTCCTTTCCAAAATAGCTCCACTCTCTCTTCGCACAGCCCCCATCAACCTGTACATCCGAACCGTTTCAAGCACATCTTCCACCCGCTTGCGCGTTGCCCGCCGATCAATATGTTCTTGCTCTATGTGTAAAATACGTTCCACCATTCTCCGATCATCTCCTAAAATTTGTCGTTTTGAAATTCTAAACAAATCATAGCTCTTCTCGTTCTAAAATTCAATACAAATGTTTTGAAATTCTAAACATTTTTATTAGAGCCTCTTGTTTTTTATATCCATAACCATTTACAATAGAGATAGGTGATGAAGCGATGAAAGATATGGTGCAATTTGGCATTCGAATTCGGGATCTGCGTAAGATGAACCATTTCTCACTTAGAGAGCTCGGGGAACGATCCGGTGTCAGTTATTCATTTATACACTCCATAGAAAATAACCGCTTCAATCCATCCAGAGAAACGGTTATCGCCTTAGCCGATGCACTTTCCAGCTCGGAGAAGGATGATCTTCTACTGCTTGCCGGGTTTGCTCCGACAGACGAAGAGGCCCTCGAAGGACCCTCTAACCCGATCCAAGCTACAGAAATCGATGACCCTGAGGTCAGTTTATTTTTTAAAGATTTCCAAAATGCGCCTAAAGAAAAGCGAGACGAAATGCTCCGCTTCTGGAATTTCATCAAGGAGCAGCAGCAGGGTCGCAATCCAGACAGTCAACAATAACAGTGGCTTAAGCGCCATCTTGATGAACTTATCCTTTTACATAAAGCCAAGCCCTAACGGGCTTTTCTTTACCTTAAATAAACGAACGTACATTCCTATAACGAGGTGTTTGTCCTGTTCACTCACTACCAAACCACCCCTCTGGAACAATGGGTCGAAGCTTTGTATCTCCAACATGACATCACAGATCCAGCTCAGCTTAGTATGACTAATTTGGCTGCTAAACTGCATATTTGGGTTTATGCGATGGATATGAACAGCATGGCTGTGGAAAATAACGGACAATTCAGCATCAACGTAGACCGTCGATTATCTGCCAAAGAGCAGTGGGAAGACTTCCTTCATGAGCTTTGTCATGTACTTCGCCATTCCGGCAACCAAATGATCATGCCAGGTCGCTATGTCGATTGGCAGGAGCAGGACGCATCGGCTTTCCAGCTCTACGCGGCACTACCCATTTCTATGCTTAAGAAACTGCCGCTGCCCGAGCAAAAAAACGAAATGATAGCCCTGCTATCCGATGAATTTCAAGTAACCCACCGGCTTGCAGCAGCACGTATAGAACAAATTCAACGGCGCGTCCTGCAAGGCATTTTGGATCATGAATACCAGCTATTTACACAAAGCCAGGCTACCAAGTACAATCCAGCCAATTGGTCCGATGAAACTCGCCTTATCATGGACAAGCTGGAGCATCTGAAGCAAAAAGGGGCGCCCTCTGATGGCTAAGCTTACTGTTTTTTATGACTTTCATGAAGAGTGTATACAGCCATTCCTCATGTCACTGCGTTTTCGGCCTCACGAGCTGGATTGGAGCAAAGCATCGATGTACGTGCCATTAACAGCTCCGTTTCAGCAGCTTAAAATGGAAGAAATCCCCGACTTAGAGGCTGGAATAACTGTCTTGCTGGATGACCTTGTCATCAATCAACGACACCCCCAATGCATTGGCATCAGCCTCTCCAGAATTCAACAACGACATATGTCGCTTCCACCTGATTCTTTACAAAGCATCCAGCAATTATGGATCCGCACGAGCGACATCGAAGAGGTGCTGCAGATGGATATCCGATCATTATACAGTTGGTCTTCCGAATAGAGACGAATTAAGAAAAATGCCTCGCGGCGTCCTTGGTGTAAACCCATACCTTTGATCGTGGGGAGGGATGAATGTAGAGTTCCAACCGCTCTGAAACCCGGTACTCGTGTCCATGTACTCCCAATATGCTTTTGTCATTTCATAATCCAAAACGCAATCAATTATATCCATCAATTTAAGGTCATGTACCCCATTCAAGTCAACAGATCGATTGACATTTGTCATTTTTATGTTGAAAATTGAAGCTGGCTATGGACTTGTCAAATGTTATGATAAAAATCACAATAGTGTTCATTCTAAGTATAAACAGGCAGAGGTGTAAATCATGTGGAAACCCGATCGTTTAAGCGACCAAACTTTACATCAACAAATTGCTGACGATATCGAACAAAGGATTTCTTACGGCGAGTTTCCACCGGGAAGCCTGCTTCCCTCCGAAAGAAAATTAGCGGAGCAATTGGGCGTGAACCGCAGCACCGTTGTCCTGGCATATGCGGAGCTTCGTGCACTTGGAATTATAGAGAGTCGGTCGGGAAGCGGAACGCGAGTAAGTAAATTTAAATGGGGAACTACACCCAGGCATACCCCTAACTGGCATCGGTATACAGAAGGCGGGAGCTTCTTGCCTAACTTGCCGTTCTTGAGACGTATCCGGGAAGCACTCAGGCAAAATCCAGATTTGATTGATTTTGCCAGCGGTGAACTGGCTGGAGATCTGGCTCCTGTTGAAGAAATCAATCATCTCATGAGCGAAAAGCATTACACCTCCTATTTGGGTTATGACAATCCACAAGGGTACGACCCGCTCCGAGAATCGCTGGTTTCGTATTTAAAACAATATCGGGGGATTCAAACAACCGATGCTTCCATTCTCATTACATCAGGTTCCCAGCAATCTCTTTATTTAATTACACAATGTTTGCTGTCTCCCGGTGATGCGGTTGCCATTGAAGATCCTTCTTATTACTACTCATTGCCAATGTTTCAATCAGCCGGTCTTCGATTGTTCCGTCTTCCAGTCGATGATAAAGGGGTCCGACCTGAGGATATTCGTTCACTTTACAAGAAACACCGGATTAAGATGGTATTTATTAACCCAAATTTTCAAAATCCAACAGGCCTTGTACTGGATGATGAACGTCGTATTGAATTGCTTGATGTTGCAAGTGAACTAGGCCTTCCCATTGTAGAGGATGATCCCTTTAGCCTGACTGCCTATGACGGGACTCCACCGATGCCGCTCAAATCCATTGATCCTATTGGCTCGGTCCTTTATATCGGCTCTTTATCCAAAATCGCGGCATCAGGGCTGCGTGTTGGGTGGATGGTCGCTCCCCATGCCGTAGTCGAGAGGCTGGCCGATGCCCGACAACAGATGGATTTCGGACTTAGTGTCGTTCCCCAAAAGGTTGCTTCGCAGTTCTTGAAGTCTCCCTATTTCCAGCCTCATTTGGATCGTTTGAGGATGCATCTGCTCTATAAACGAGATTTGTTGATGGAGGCACTCCATAAAGAATTGCCGGACCTGGTCAGCTTTACGATTCCTCAAGGAGGCTTGCACCTATGGTGCAAAATTATCCCCGAGGTGAATGATAACAAGCTGTTGGAAGAAGCTATCCGAAGTGGCGTTATCATGGTACCCGGCAGCGTCTACGGTTCAGACTCCGGTTATGTGCGATTTACTTTTGCAAGATCAAATGCAGAGGAAATTGGTCCGGGAATCGCCAAATTTGCAGCCGCTCTTCGAAGCGTATTGTAATCTTCTATTTGGCGGCTTAACTAAAATTAGGGTTGTCCCATGAATCGTGTAGTTTACGATAGTTGGGACAACCCTTTATTTCGATAACGATCGAATTCTCTATTGCTTCAAAACCTTTACATCCTTTATGATTTTGTCGTAAGGAACATCCAGCATTCCGTCATACTTGGCTACGACTATTCCTGATTGATCCACCAGATAAAAAGAAGTGCCGTGTATGACTTGATCCGTGCTGGTATCCTTCGCTATAGGCGATTTAAACGAACGTAAAACAAATGTTTTGATCTCATCAAAATCGTAGCCGGTTAACGCATGCCAGTTCGTAAAGTCGGCATCAAATTTTTGCAGATAGTTTTTTAAAGCTGCCAGGGTCGTCCTGCTCCGGATCAACAGAGAAGGAAATCAATTCAGCCTTCGCTCCGGCCTCTTTTAATCGTTCTTGAAGCCTTGCCATATTGGCCGTCATGGTTGGACATACGGTAGCACAATGGGTAAAAACAAAATTTGCAATCCACACCTTTTCTTTCAAATCTGACAGTGAGACTGGTTTCTCATCCTGATCAGTGAACTCAAAGGGCTGGACCGGAATATGAAGCTGATTAGGCTTGCCGCTGCCGCATGCTGTTACAAGAAACAATATCGCCAAATTTATTAAGCAGCACATAACTGCTTTCTTCACCTGCAACACCTTCTTTTGTCTATATCAGTTTTTCGCAAGCCATTGCGCCAAAACCCCAATTTCCTCGGCACTTAATATCTTTTTGAACGAAGGCATGCCCCCTCCTCCATCATGCACGATATCCATCAACTGTTGGTCTGATAGCCTGGTACCAATCTTCTGCAAGCTTGGACCTACTTTACCGCTTAAATCAACGGCATGACAGGAAATACATTGCTTTTTATACAGTGCAACTGCTTTGGCATCTTCAGGAGTGGCTGAGTTCGAAACCATTAACCGATCATTATTTCCTTGACTGCATGCGGATAAAAGTAAGATAAACATCATAAGAAGTAAACAACCTTTTCCACTCAAAGCATTCCCCTACCTCTCTATGCAGTTTGGAAATCCTTAATCAGACTCATTTGTCATTTCGACTTAACAGCTCCAACGACCAGTTCCTTTTTGGGCATGACATGCATATCTCTGGCAGTTACATGGGCAATGACATAATAAACCCCTTCTTCAGAAAATGTTCGGCTGATGGGATAAATTCCCCCTCGGTCATGAGCCACTTTGATTTTCTCATGCTTGTTATTGCCTTCTTTCCAAATTTCAAATTCTACTTCTTGGGCATCTTCTACTGGCTTGGAGCCTTGTGTAACATGTGCTTCTATTTGAACAGGCTGACCTAGTTGAATCGTTTCGGGAGATGATATGATCACAACATGTACCAAATCGGCAACTTCATTAGACTCAGATGGAGGGCTTGAACAACCTGCGATCAGCAAGAGGCTAGCAACTGCTACCCCCAACAGAAGCAACGATCTCTTCATTTTTAAATATCCTCCTGCTTTCAATTAGAATGGTCGGCCCGGCGTATCTAGGATCATAAGGAAAAACACCACCATCAAGTAATTCACCGAAATCAAAAAATTCGTTTTGGCCCAGCGTTCAGTATCCATCGCTGTTCTTCCCCGCAGCGTATGCCATAACCAAACGATGCTTGCCAACAAAGACGCAATCAAGAAAACTAACCCGGTATAATCATACATATATAAAAGGATGACAGTCGGAAATAACAGCGCAACATAGGGAATCATTTGCAGCTTGGTGCGTCCTATCCCTTTAAGGACGGGCAGAAGCGGAAAGCCTGCTGCTCTATACTCCTCTACACGCCGAATGGCAAGTGACCAGAAGTGAGCAGGCTGCCATAGAAACAATAATGAAAACAAGAGCAGAGCGCCCGCATCAACCTCATTTGTATAGGCACAATAACCGATCACTGGTGGTATGGCGCCAGACATCCCTCCAATGGATGTGCTCCAAGTCGAAGTTCGCTTCAGCCACATCGTATAAATAACGATGTAGACGAACATCCCGATCAGTCCTAACCAGCCGCACAACACATTTACTTTCCAAAACAAGATGGCTTCTCCAGCTATCCCAAGTGTCAGAGCATAGATGACTACGTCTCTTGTCTTCAGTCTGCCGGTTGCAAGAGGCCGCTCTTTAGTTCGATTCATCTTCTGGTCAAGCTTGTAATCCCAAATATTATTAAACACACATGAAGCCGCCATCGTTAAGGCCGTTCCAAGCAGCGTCCATACCAATAAGCTCCACTCCACCATCCATTTGGAGGCAAGCCAATAGCCTCCAAATGCGGCAAAGAGATTCAGTTGAAGGATTCTCGGCTTCGTTAACTGAATCCAGTCAGCGAATAAACCTGTACGACTCATAAAGCCACCATATTGTACAGCATGATCCACATCGAGCCGGCGACGATAACCAACAGAATAACCAAACCGAGAAGCAAGGAGAACAGGTTATAACGAGGTTTCTTCTCCTCACGCAGATGCATGAAAAAAATCAGCTGTACAGCCAATTGAAGAACGGCTGCCGTCATCAGCACAACCGCATTGCTTACTCCCTCTAGCCAGCCATTCATCACAATAGCGATTGGAATCATCGTTAGAACGATGGAGCATAGAAAGCCAATCGTATACGTTTTGAACGAACCGTGCACTTCCTCTGTCGTATGGACCGATTCAACCTGCGCCATCTAGCTCACCCCCATTAAATAAACAACCGTGAACACGAAAATCCAGACCACATCAAGGAAATGCCAGAACAAGCTGATCACATTGACTTTACGCTTAGTTACAGGCGTGATGCCCTTCCTAGATAGCTGAATCATCACACCAACCATCCAGATCAATCCAACCAGTACATGTAGGCCATGAGTACCCACCAGCGTATAAAATGCCGATAAAAAGGCACTTGAACCCATTGTTGCGCCTTCATGCACCAGATGAATAAATTCGTTGATTTCTAGCCCGATGAAGATTGCGCCAAGCAATACGGTAATACCCAGCCAGCCGATCAAGGCTTGTCGTTTCCCTCTATTCATGGCCAATAGCGCCAACCCGCATGTATAGCTGCTTGTGAGCAAAATGAACGTACTCGCGATCACTCCGCCAATCTCGAACAGCTCGGCTGGCCCCGGACCGCCGTTGGTATTACCTCGAAGCACAATATAAGTTGCAAAAAAAGTTCCGAATAAAATAACATCGGTCATCAGATAGATCCAGAATCCGAACGTTCGCATTTCCTCCATATCCGGATGAGCATGATGCTCCGAATGCGACTCGGGTGGATGAACCTGCCCCGAGACATTTGATTGCGCCATTAGCTTGTCACCTTCCTTATCGCAGCTTCTGTTCGTTCAATTTCATCCACTGGGATGTAATAATCGGTATCATAATTGAAGGAATGGACAATCATGCACACCGCTACGCCGACCAATCCCGGTATCGTTAACCAAAGCCAATGAAACACGAACCCAAAAACCGGTCATAAACCAAAAAGCTGACATAATAATGGGTATGGCGGAATCTTTGGGCATATGGATCGGCTCCAGCTTAACAGAAGGCGGAGACTGCTGTCCGTTTTCTCTTCGCAGCTTTTCCTCCCACCATTCATCCTGTTGTGAAACTTGAGGCAACGTTGCAAAATTATAGTGCGGTGCAGGAGATGGGATCGACCATTCCAGTGTGCGGCCATTCCACGGATCGCCCGTTGTATCCCTATTGCTTCGATGGTGTTTAACGCTATGTGCAATTTGCCAAACCTGGAACAGAAAAGCCACACCCATTAAGCTTGCACCGATCGTAGAGACCAGATTCATTTCCCACCAGCCCTTATCCCATCCATAGGTCGCTACCCGCCGTGTCATACCCATTAGACCAAGTACATATTGCGGCATGAAGCACAAATAGAAGCCAATATTCCAGAACCAGAACGCCCATTTGCCAATGCGCTCATTCAGCTTGAAGCCAAAGAGTTTAGGCCACCAATAATACAGGCCGGCGAAATAACCAAATACGACACCGCCAATAATGACATGATGAAAATGAGCAACTAGGAAATAGCTGTTATGAAACTGAAAATCAGCAGGAGCTACCGACAGCAGCACTCCCGTCAACCCGCCCGTGACAAAGCAAGGGATAAACCCAATTGTCCAAAGCATTGGTGTTTCGAACGTGATTTTCCCCGGAACATCGTAAACAACCAATTGAACACCTTCGCGCCTGTAGGGATCGCAATCAACATGGTGGTCAGAGCAAAGAAAGCATTCACGTCTGCACCGGAACCCATTGTAAAGAAATGATGCGCCCACACGAGGAATGACAAAATACTGATAATCATCATGGCATATACCATTGATTTATAACCGAATAGCTTTTTCTTCGAAAAGGTAGCTACAATTTCTGAAAAAATACCAAAAGCGGGCAGCACGATAATATAGACCTCGGGATGCCCCCACATCCAAATCAGATTGATATACATCATCGGATTACCGCCGCCATCCAAGGTGAAGAAATGTGCGCCTGCGTAACGGTCCAAAAAGAGGAGCGCCAGTGTTCCCGTCAAAATCGGAAATGAAAAGATGATGGCAATACAACTCGATAACACAGACCATGGGAACATGGGCATTTTCATCAGTTTCATACCAGGCGCACGCATTTTCAGAATCGTGACGATGAAGTTGATCCCCGTCATCAAGCTGCCGATCCCCGAAATCTGAATCCCCCAAATATAAAAGTCCTGTCCGGGACCGGATTATGCATAAGCCCCGAATAAGGCGGATACGCCAACCAGCCTGCATCCGGCGAACCGCCGATCACAAAGGACATGTTGAACAACATCGCCCCTGAGAAGAATAGCCAGAAGCTTAGCGAATTGAGAAACGGAAACGCCACATCTCTCGCCCCGATCTGCAAAGGCACCATGACGTTAAACAAACCGAACATAAACGGCATGGCCATAAATAAAATCATAATGACACCATGCGTCGTAAAAATCTGATTGTAATGATCCGGAGCCAAGAAGTCGAACTCAGGCACAACTAGCTGAACCCTCATGAGGAGTGCATCCACTCCACCTCGAAACAGCATCAGAAAGGCAGAGATGATATACATAATACCGATCTTTTTATGATCGACACTGGTTAGCCATTCACGCCACAGCCATGTCCATTTCTTGAAATAGGTTAGCACGAATACCACCAGAACGATGGTCAGAGCAATACTGACATCTGCCCCATAAATTAACGGATCTCCTGTAACAAAAAAATCCGATGCGAAGCTTTTTACTTTCTCCCACATGGCAACTCTCTCCTTACTACTCAATTCCAAGCCTGTTATTTTTCAATCTGAATCCTTTGAATGTCTTTCCACGACAAGCCATGATTATGCGATGAAGCATACTTGGTGACCGTCATCTCAAACAACCCTTCTGGAAAAGCGGAATACGACTTCACTTCTGACGCAGCCGGCTCTGCCAACTTTTTATAGCCATCCAGCGTTAGCTCAGGTGAAGCAGCTTTCACCTTTTTTACCCATAGGTCAAAATCCTCCTGCGTGGTAGACTCTACGTTAAAATACATCTTGGCAAAATCTTTTCCCGTAAAATTAGCCCCTGACCCCCAGTACTTCCCGGCTCATTGGCTTGCAAATATAGCGTCATGGCCATTCCGGACATCGCGTACATCTGACCGCCAAGCTGTGGAATCCAGAAGGAGTTCATTGGAGAATCCGCTGTGATCTCAAATCGGATGGGAACCCCCTCCAGGGATTTTCAGTTCATTCACTGTTGCAATCCCCTGCTCCGGGTATTGGAACAACCATTTCCAATCCAATGAAGTCACCTGAATAGTCATGGCTTTTTGTTCTGACTCCAAAGGCTTAGACGGCTCAAGGGCATAGGTAGCCTGTACCGTAATCACCGCCAGCGTTAAAATAACGATGATCGGAATTCCCCACCAGATAGTCTCCAGTTTGGTACTGTGCTCCCATGTTGGCGTGTATTTGGCATTCCTTCCTTTCTTATCGCGGTAACGCCAAATAATAAATGCCGTAAGAATTAAAACAGGCACAATAACGATGCAGCACAATAAGGTTGAAATAAGCATTAAATCCCGTTGTTGTTCAGCAATGGGTCCTTTGGGATTCAGTACAACGATGTTTTCTGCGCACCCTGTGGTTATTAATACCAGAATTACCAGCATGTAAAATAGTCCCATCCATCGAAGCATTTTGGGTACATTCATATTTCTCAGCTCCTATCAACTTACATTCTGACTTGAAACTTCTTAATCGGGGATTACATATCTGCTTGTTTGCGAAAGTATCTCCTGCTGTGTAGTGGCCACGACCCTAATTTTTTGAATACTTGGATCCTCCGGTCCTTTAACGGGGAGACCTGCTTCCAGATGCAGCTTAATATAGTCAATGATTTCCTGGGATATCATCTGTCCCGGCATTAATATGGGAATACCCGGGGGATACACATAAATGAATTCTGCGATAACTCGTCCACAAGATTGCTGAAAGAAAGCTTTTTCTGTATCCGCATAGAAAGCATCTCTGGGTGACAATACAAATCGCGTTGACTCAGGAACCATCGGTGGAACAAGGTCTTGGTCCTCCTCTTTTGGGTTGAAGGCGGCGGACATTCGCCACAACGCGTGAAGCAGCAGGTTCACTTCCTGCTCTGAGTCTCCCAACGTGATTAGACACAAAATATTGGTAAGATCGCTTAGTTCGACCTCAATCCTGTCATTGGCCCGCAGCCATTGTTCAGCCTCATATCCGGAGATGCCCAGCTGCCCAAGATGAATACAGAGCTTCGTAGGATCATAATGGAAAACACCTCTTGCTTTGAGTATCTCATCTCCATAGCAGTAGAACCCTGGAATCTCATTGATCTGGCGACGGGCATACTGGGCTAAGCTTATCGTTTTCTCGGCAAGCCTTTGCCCATTCACAGCCAATTGCCTTCGGGCCGTATCCAAGGAAGCAAGCAGCAAATAGGATGTCGAGGTTGTCGTCAGCATACTCATTAGAGTACGAATCCTCTCTATACTTACCCGATTGCCCTTCACATTTAAAATCGAGCTCTGAGTCAGCGAACCGCCAAGCTTATGAACACTAGTTGCCGCCATATCTGCACCCGCCTGCATAGCCGATAGGGGAAGATCCTCATGAAAGTGGATAAGCGTGCCGTGTGCTTCGTCCACAAGAACAGGGATTCCATAGCTGTGAACAAGTTCGACCATTTCAAGCAAATCGATGCTTGTTCCATAATAGGTCGGATTGATAATAAGAACGGCTTTCACATCTGAATTCTGCTCCAACGCTTGCAACACCGATTTTGTTGTCACTCCATGCTCGATACCAAGTCTGTCATCCTTTTCCGGCGAAACCCATACAGGGATGGCTCCTGCAAAAATAACGGCCGACAAAATGGATTTATGAGCATTTCGAGGTATCATGATTTTGTCTCCAGGTGAACAGACTGACATGATCATGGTCATGATGGCCCCTGTTGTGCCTTGTATGGAAAACAACGTATAGTCTGCGCCAAATGCATCTGCCGCGAGCTGTTCAGCTTCGCGAATCACGCCTGACGGCTGATGCAAATCATCAAGCGGAACTATATTGATAAGATCAATCGATAAAGCGTTATCTCCTACAAAGGCCCGGAATTCGGGGTCCATTCCTTTCCCTTTTTTATGACCTGGAATATGAAAAGGCAGCGGGTCGCTTGCTGCGTGCTGAACTAGTGCCGTAAACAACGGCGTCTTCTGATGATCCATTCTGTCCCCCTGTTTATTCCCATTATTTTTCCAATGACGGATGGCACAAATATCTTATTCCTGATTGATCGTAATAGATTAATGTTCATGCGTAACCATCCATTTCGTTTCTTTTGTCGCCAACCATTACATATCAACAAAGCTCATATTAACTGGATTGGTAGAAAGAACACGGATTGGATGGTTACTTTGCAGCTAGGAGGACTTACATTACAAATAAGCAGGCGTTGTCAAAGGAATTTATAAAGGAGGAGATTTGTTATGTCTGAAATCATTGAAGTCCAAGCACGAAAGACACTTCAAAACATTACCCCCTATACCCCGGGAAAGCCCATTTGGGAGCTTCAAAGAGAGCAGGGTTTATCCAAAATCGTCAAGTTGGCCTCCAATGAGAATCCATTGGGACCTTCCCCCAAAGCATTGAAAGCCATTATGTATTCTTTATCGGACATTCACCGCTATCCCGATTCAAGTACCTCGAACCTGCGACAGCTAATTGCCGTGAAACTCGGCATGGGAGCGGATAATTTCATCATCAGTAATGGCGGGGATGAATTGATCACACTTGTATCGGAGGCTTTTCTGGAGCCTGGCGATGAAATCATCGTACCCTCACCGTCATTTAGCGAATATGAATTCGGAGCGAATCTTATGGGCGCGAATATCGTTACCGTACCACTTGGGAAGTTATATTCGTTTGATATTGATGCCATAGTAAACGCGGTTACTGAACAAACCAAGATGATTTGCATCTGTTCGCCTAACAACCCAACCGGCACCTATTTATCAAAATCCGTCTTGCATCATCTGCTGGACGTGCTGCCCAAACATATTCTCGTGCTGTTTGATGCAGCATACAGTCAATATGCTGATGCTGACGACTACACAGATGGATTAGAATTTGTTCGTGCCGGATATCCGATTATTGTCCTTCAGACTTTCTCCAAAATATACGGTTTGGCAGGACTGAGAGTTGGGTTTGGAGCAGCTCCAGAGCCCATCATCCAGCAAATTCTCAAGGTCAAGGAACCTTTTAATGTTAATACATTGGCTCAGGCCGCCGCGGCAGCTGCTCTTCATGATGTTGAACACTTACACTTGTCATTACAAATAAATAGACAAGGCAAGAATCAGCTATACCTTTCATTCCGAGAACTTCGTCTCCCCTTTATTAAAAGCATGAGTAACTTTGTACTAGTTGAACTTGGTCCGGATGCCAAATCTATTTACGAGCAATTGTTGACGAAAGGAATCATTGTTCGTTACGGAGGACTATGGAAGCTTCCTCACCATATTCGCGTATCAGTGGGAACAGAAGAAGAAAATTCGACCTTTATTCAAAGGCTTTCCGAAATTTTGAAACTGACGTAGTAGCCCGAGTAGGCGTTTCTCTACAAAAAAAATCCCATACATCCATTGAACATTTTGTCCAATAGATGTATGGGATTCTTTGTCGGGAGGTTAACCCCCCCATATTTTACTCATGAATATAAGAGCAGATATAATCGCTAACTGTTTTCACTTCGAGCTTGAATTTTGCATTGGCGGGAACTGTGAATTCACCTTGCCCACTGATGGTAATCCATTCGCTGCTTCCAGGAAGCAATACGTTCAGCTCACCAGCTTGGATTTCCATGATTTCTTTTACATCTGTTCCGAATTCGTACTCGCCCGGCAGCAAAATGCCGAGTGTTTTTTTGGTGCCATCGGCGAATTGAACGGTGCGGCTAGTCACTTTACCGTCGAAATAAACGTTGGCTTTCGTTAATACGGTTACATTTTCAAAGCTAGACATGGTCATTGGTTCCCCCTCTAAAATAAATAAAAATAATGCCAAGCCCACGAGAGGTGGGCTGTGGCTGCTTTCAATTCATTAAGACAATAGAGCTTTCACTCTAGCTGCTACATTCTCTGGGTAGAATCCGTACTCTTTGAGAACCAAATCCCCTGGTGCGGATGCTCCAAATGTAGTGATGCCGAGGATGGAACCTTGGTCGCCAACATAACGTTCCCAACCAAGCGGGTAAGCCATCTCAACAGCTAGACGCTTCTTCACTTCCGGCAGAATGACGGAGTCTTTGTATTCTTGTGACTGTTTCTCGAACAGCTCCAAGCTTGGCAAGCTTACGACACGAACGTTAATGCCATCGGCTTCAAGAAGCTTTTGCGCCGCGACAGCCAATTGTACTTCGGAACCTGTTGCCAGAATTTGTGCAACTGGCTTGCCATTTGTAGCGTCGGATACAACGTATCCGCCTTTGCTGAGGTTTTCTTTCGCGCCTTGGACAGTACCTTCAAGGATCGGCAGGTTTTGACGAGTCAATACGAGCGCAACTGGCCCTTTCGCCCCAGAAATCGCATAACGCCATGCTTCCGACGTTTCGTTCCCGTCTGCAGGGCGAATAACGGTGATGCCAGGAATGACGCGAAGCGCAGGCAATTGTTCAACCGGTTCATGTGTCGGTCCATCTTCACCAACAGCGATGCTGTCATGTGTTAGAACGTAGATCACCGGAAGCTGCATAAGAGCTGCAAGACGAATCGATGCACGCAGGTAATCGGAGAATACGAAGAAGGTAGCCCCGTATATTTTAACTCCGCCATGCAGAGCCATACCGTTCATCGCTGTACCCATACCGAATTCACGAACACCAAACCATAGATTGCGACCTGCATAGTTGCTGGCACTATAATTGGATTCGCCTTTGATCATGGTGTTGTTTGAGCTTGCCAGATCCGCGGAACCGCCGATCAATTGCGGCAATTTAGGTGCAATCGCGTTGATTGCATTACCGGAGGCAACACGAGTCGCCATAGGCTTGTCTGATGTGCTGTAAACCGGAAGATCTGCATCCCAGCCAGCTGGCAATTCATTGCTTACAGCCGCGCTGAACTGTTTACCCAGTTCCGGATATGCTTTGATGTAGTCATTCAACAGGTTGCTCCAAGCTTGTTCAGCTGCAGCTCCTTCTTTTTGAATTTCTGCATAGTGCGCTCTAACTTCGTCCGGAACTAAGAAAGTCCGGCTCCTCAGGCCAGCCGTAAGCTTGCTTCGTCAGCTTCACTTCTTCGCCGCCAAGTGGAGATCCGTGAGGTCCAACGTGGCCGCCTTTGCCGCCTTTGTTCGGGCTGCCGAAACCGATTGTCGTTTTCACTTCAATCAATGTTGGGCGCGTTGTATCAGCTTTCGCTTCAGCAATGGCTTTGGAAATCGCCGCAAGATCATTTTGCTCTTCTACGCGCAGCACTTGCCAGCCGTAAGCTTCGAAACGCTTCTGAACGTTCTCGGAAAATGCCATATTAAGCTCGCCATCCAGCGAGATATCATTGGAATCGTACAGCATGATTAATTTGCCCAATTTAAGGTGAGCTGCCAAGGAAACGGCTTCTGATGAAACGCCTTCCATCATATCGCCATCACCACAGATTGCGTATGTATAGTGGTCGACTACAGGGAAATTCTCTTTATTATAAGTCTCTCTCAGGTGAGCTTCCGCCATGGCCATACCAACAGCCATACCAATACCTTGTCCAAGTGGACCCGTAGTTGCGTCAACACCTGCTGTATGACCGTATTCCGGATGTCCTGGGGTCTTGCTTCCCCATTGGCGGAAGTTCTTGATCTCTTCCATTGGCAGATCATATCCGCAAAGATGAAGCAGGCTGTATAGCAGCATGGATCCGTGGCCGGCTGAAAGCACGAAGCGGTCACGATTGACCCATTTAGGATTAGATGGATTGTGCTTCATATGCTGTTTCCACAGCACGTAAGCCATTGGCGCAGCCCCCATGACCATACCTGGGTGACCTGATTTCGCTTTCTCAACGGCGTCGATACCCAAAGTACGGATCGTGTCGACCGCTAATTGTTCAATTGTTTTGTTTGTTACTGTCATTCGAAAATTCCCTCCTATATTTCTGTATTTTCGTCAATCAATGACTTGTACATACAAGTGACTATTCTCGCTTGCATTATTGTACCATTTGCTTTAAGGCTTTGCCACAATAACCCGCTAAAACATCATCAGCCTAAGCGGTCACAAGCAAATAGGCTGCATCCAGTAATGGACACAGCCTAATCTAACCTAATTAAATACTACTGTCTTGTTATTATGCACAATAATTCGATCTTCTACATGCCAAGCTACCGCTCTAGCAAGGACGATCCGTTCAATATGTCGACCGATTCTTTTCAAATCTTCTACGTTATCACGGTGGCTTACCCTTTGAACGTCCTGCTCAATAATAGGTCCGCCATCCAATTCGTCGGTCACATAATGTGCGGTAGCGCCAATGATTTTCACCCCACGGTTATGCGCTTGCGCATAAGGCTTCCCGCCAACAAAGGCAG
Organism: Paenibacillus sp. WG02; assembly: GCF_055396115.1. Taxonomy (NCBI): domain Bacteria; kingdom Bacillati; phylum Bacillota; class Bacilli; order Caryophanales; family Paenibacillaceae; genus Paenibacillus; species Paenibacillus sp. WG02. The sequence goes on from NZ_AP036016.1 coordinate 7,252,927, forward strand.
GCAAGAAGGAGTGATGGATATTAATAATGCGGTTAGCGTAGTGTTTAATAAAAGAAGGCGAAACGATCTGCATATAGCGAGCCAGCACGATCGCATCAACATTGTCTCCAACGACTTCAAGCTGACGACGCTCTGCTTCTGCCTTCGTATCCGCGGTAACAGGAATATGGTAATAGGGAATTCCAAAAGGCTCGACCAGAGATTGCATGTCCGGATGGTTGCTAATAACCATCGCGATATCTGCGTTAAGGTCACCCGCGCGCCAGTGCCAAAGCAGCTCAAGCAAAGCATGATCTTCCTTGGACACGAAGATAGCGATGCGTTTCTTCTGGCTTGCAAGTGAAAGACTCCAATCCATGGAGAACTTGTCCGCAACGACAGAGAAATCCTTTCTCAATTGATCAACCCGGGCCCCAAGCTCCGTTAAATCGAACTCGATGCGGATGAAAAACATGCCGCCTTCAGGATCCATTGTGTATTGATCGGATTGCACGATATTCGCACCATATTCAAACAAAAATTGCGAGACCGCCGCGACGATTCCCGGCTGATCCGGACAAGAGATCAACATCCTAGCCCTATTCACCATTACGCTCTCCCTGCGCAATGAGTTATTTGTACTTCCCTGTTCCATGTTAATCCCCCTAATAGCTTTAACTTTCTGTAAGAAAGCTTTCTTTTTAGTTTGCTGTCATCTATATTAAGCTTTCTTGAGTATATCTTTACCAGCGAGCCAAACGATTAATCGTTGATTAATCTGCTCCTCGCTAAGATCAGAGAAGAGATTTTCTTCGTGTAAAATATCATACAAACGCTCCAGCGGCTCACGTCCGTCCGCTTTCTTGGCCTTGGCATCATTTTTCAACAATTCCCATGTATTCAGGACGAAATCACGGTAATGAATCTCTTTTTTGCCTAACAAAAAGTCAATTCGCTCTACATGATCCAAGAATTCGCCGCCAAAACGTCCATTAAGATTACCTGACAGCAATGCTATTTCGGCTTCGTACATCGGACGCTGCGTTTTATCTTCTTTACCAATCCAAGGAGTCTCAAGAATCATAGGCAAATGCTGCAGCTTCTCATGGTTGGCAACGTTATTCATTGCCTCAAAGCCAATCCATCCTGAACCAAGCGGCGCATGACGGTCCTTGCTGGCTCCGCGAGGATTTTTACTATCATTCAAGTGAATAACACCCAGTTTCTCTAATCCGATCACTTTATCAAAATGATGCAGAACGCCATCAAGGTCGTTCACAATATCATACCCCGCGTCATGAATATGGCAAGTGTCCAGACAAACAGATAATTTATTGTTAAACTCAACTTGTTCCATAATTTCAGCTAATTCCTCAAAGCTTCGGCCAATCTCCGTCCCTTTGCCAGCCATTGTTTCCAGCGCGATGTTCACATTCGTATCTTTAACGCCTGCAAGTACTTCGTTCAGACCTTCCGCGATTCTGGCAATGCCATACTCCGCATCCTTGTCCGTGTAAGCCCCGGGATGAAGAACGATATTGCGAACGCCAATATAGTCTGTCCGACGAATTTCTTCCTGAAGGAAACGCACGGCTAACTCAAAGGTATCTTCTTTATAAGAACCTAGATTAATAATGTAGGGAGCATGTACGACGATTTCGTTCATCGCATGCTTCTCCATCACAGCTTTGCCTTCTTCGATAAATTGCTCTTCAATCGGTTTACGGCGCGTATTTTGTGGGGCACCTGTGTATATCATAAATGTGGAAGAACCGTATGTGACTGCCTCTTCTGCTGCATTTAACAAGCCTTTATCTGAGAACGAAACGTGTGAGCCAATTTTGGGCATAGTGGTTAACTCCTTTTTGTGTGTCTACTACGCAACTACATAGGTATAGAAGACCAAAGTAATTACGTCTACTACCTTTCTATTTTACTAGGATTGTCGCAAGAAATCTAGAAATAAGGTATAATTCTTAAGATATATGGATGTAGGCTAGTGAGGTGACAAATAAATGGCTAATGATTTTTTCATGTGGTTCATCATTTTCTGGGTATGTGTCCTGCTTTTGTTCATGTCCATTGGCGGTTATTTCATGTTTCGGAAGTTCCTAAAGGTGCTGCCCAAAGAAGATGGCAAATCGAAGCTGGATTGGCAAAATCACTACGTGGACAGTTCGCGGCACTTATGGACAGAGGATTCTAAAGCATTTCTTGATCAATTGGTATCTCCTGTGCCGACTGCCTTTAGAGATATTGCCAAGCATTCCATTGCAGCTCGCATTGGACAGGTTGCCTTAGAGGCTCATGCAAGTGAAGTAACGCGTGACCACTGTATTCAAGGTTACATTCTCGCAACACCGCGGCGCGACTATAAGAGCTTGACTAGCTTCCTCGAAAAGCAGCAGATTGACTATAGTGCGCATAAGCATTTGCTCCATTAAATGAATAAAGCCATTCCGCTGTTTACGTATGAGGAAGGCTTTTTTTGCATATTTTGAAAGCGCTTACCAAAGTGACCAAAAAAAACCGACTTACACCGCCCTTAGGCTAGATAGACAAGGGCAGGGCAAAGTCGGAATAGCACTTATGGGGACTGCTTATAATTTCTATGCTTAACCTGTTCTCCTCCGTGGAAACACACGTTTTGCAGAGACAAAGTGGAATCGTTGTATGATAGAAGCCCGTCTTAAATATTTGATCTGAATGACCTCTACCTATAATTGAACTACATTGAATACAATATACAATATCCGAATTCATGATATCCCTCCCCCTTGAGTGCTCAAAATGTCGTATGTTGTTACATTCTGTATATATATTGATTATAAGATACGTTTTGTAACATTGCAAGGGGTTGAATTCATTTTCTCGTGTATAGATATAGAAATTATGTATTCATTCGCATATTTTTATTCGACATTCATTGGTTTTTATACTAACCTTATGAGAGCAACAAACGGATTAGCACAGCAGAGCGGCTTTATCTTTCCCTCAACATATCAAATCAACTGTATTTAAAGCTGATGAAGGTTCTGGGGTGTAGCTTTTAGAAAGCTTACCATATTCCGTATTCTGCGTGACCGCAAGTTGATTAATGGCATAGAGCATTTCTGAATCAACATGATCTTCAGATTTAATAACTGCTTTATAAATATATTCATTATCGTTATTGCTTTCTAATTCTATACGGCCATTCACTTGAAATAATTGACCGAAAATCGAAAATTCAAAACCATAGGTTACTTGATGGTTGGTTGGCAAACATAGGGGACTAGCAAATGTGAATTGGGACTTTTCAAGTGCTATAATTTCAATTAGTGCATACTTGCTATTAATGAGTTGATTTCGAATTCGAAGAATATTCAACTTTCCATCCAGTGGTACGACTAAGGACAGTTTACGTTTTCTCTCCAACGCCATTTGCCTCATCCCTCCTTTTTGTTACATCTTGTATCTAGTCAATGAATCTCTGCTTTGTTATAATAGTTCTCTGTATATAGCCGGAAAAACAGTGGTAATAATGTTAAAGAATACTTAAACAGTGAGGAATGATCACGCTGAAATACGGAGATCGCATTGCCCTTTTACGCGAAAAAAGAGGATTAACGCAAGAAGAACTATCCAATAAAATTGGCATATCCAGAGCAGCCCTTTCTCACTACGAAACAAATCGACGTGAACCGGACTATGAAACGATTAACAAGATCGCCAATTTTTTCAATGTTACTGTGGATTATTTGCTTGGCCGGACTGACCAGCCGCAAACCGTTCTAGATCAAGATGTTAGAGAGTTTGTAGAGCATCTCGATTTAACGGATGAGAGCATTTTGAAAAAGTTTTCATTAACCGTGGATGGTCGCGTACTGACCCCAGAGGAAGCAAAACGATTCATCGCTTTTGTAAGAGCTGAGCGTTCCTTGGAGTAGATTGTGAGGAAGACATCATAACTTGATCCTGAAACTTCTGCTGGTCGATCCCTAACTGCTGAAGAACATGATGAATTTCCACCGAAATCTTTTCTTCTTGTTTCATAAGAAACTCCACTCCCAACGCTCAGCTATTAACTTTAAAAAAGAATTACATTCTTATTAATAGTCTTGATACACTATGTATCTATCTCGAGCCACTACTTTCACCAAGTGTCAACTTAGCTTGACTCTCTATTCCCTCACGCCAATATACTTTAAAGTTACTGATGGAGCCGATTGATTGAATAAATCTCTGAGGACCGAAACGTTTTTGGTTCTTAGGTAATAATGATAGCCGTAAGTTTTTCGAAGTGTGTGTGTACCTATGTCGTTTAATCCAACTTGCTTGGCTGCTTCATTTAAAATACGATAAACTCGTATTCTTTTAATCGGATTGCCCGTTCGTTGGGATGGAAATAAATAAGCATCAACATCCATATATTGGATATACTCCTCAATATATGCTTTCAGCTGTGGAGAAAGTTGAAACGTCTTTACCTTACCCGTTTTCTCTTCCTTAATGCTGACTTCACTTCGATCCTTCACATCGCTCACTTTCAAAGACAACAAATCACTTAGATGGAGCCCCGAATTAATCCCAATGGTGAAAAGAAGCCAGTCTCGAATCGATTGTTCTTTCAAAACGGCCTGTATCTGTTCGATTTTCTCTTGTTCTCTAATAGGTTGAACAACCTGCATGAGTTGCACCTCGCATGATTTTTAATCAATTCCGTTTGTATGTTACGCATTGTATCTTATTGCAGTTAGAAAACTTCTATTTCTGCTCTATCATTCCTCCTACTTATATTATGTTACATATTGTATCATAAAATAAAAGAATGATCTATGCCTTTTATAGTTCTCAAAACCTAATTTTTGCTGTATAATTCTTAATAAAGAACGATTACATGCAATAACTTATCGGGAAGGGAGGTTATGTACCATGTTAAAAATCGTTAGAATTTCTTGCATGATTTTACTTTTAAGTGCAATCATGTACCCTGCGTATGCTTCCGCCTCAGATAATGACTCCGGAAATTCTCAGAAATCCAGCATTTTTTCTCAGCTTTTTTCAATTTTTACGAGTAATAAAGGGACCAGTAATGATCTAAGAAAATTATGGAGTACAAGTACATACCAGAATAACAACAATAACAATAACAATAACAATAATAACAACAGCAACAAGGACAAGGACAAGGATAAGGACAATAATAATCACAACAACAACAACAACAATAACAACCATAATAACAATAACAACAATAATCACGATAACGAACATGAAAATGATAACGATAGTAAAGATTCGTTTGATATTTGGAAAAAGTGGTTTTGCTATTGATGAAAACAAACTCCGTTGGCTTAGGCTGACGGAGTTTGTTTATGCTTTTGGCAGCTTCGTTTCTAGGACAAAGACTGTAATTTCTGGTCGACAATTGAACCGAATAGGGAACAAAGTCGTACCTATTCCGCGGTTGGTGTAGACGTGAAACTCACTACCTTCAAAGGCGTACAAACCAATAGGGTACTTTTGTCCTAGGTTCGGCGTAAATATACTCCCATACAATGGAATCCTAATCTGTCCGCCGTGGCTGTGTCCAGAAAGCTGCAAATCGACCTGGCTTGTCAACGATGTATCGGCGAAATCCGGCTCATGCGCAAGAAGCAGCACGAAATCATCCCTCTGTACACCTTGCAAGGCTAAAGGCAGATCTGGGTTACCGTAGAACATTTCATCTATTCCAACGACCTTTATACGTCCATTTCCACGTTTAATAGATCGGCTCTCGTTGACTAATACGGTAAAGCCGGATCGCTCGAGTACATCCCTCACTCGATTGCCATCCAGTCGCATATCATGATTACCAAGCACAGCGAATTTACCCATTCCTGCTCGGAGTCGCGATAGGATCGGAATCACCTCATCACTTACTTCACCGAATTTGGAATCAAATAAATCTCCTGTAAAACAGATGATGTCGGGCTCTTGCCGCTGCAGCAGATCAACCACTTTGTTCATCTGTTCCAGACTATAATACTTGCCGATATGCGTATCACTGAATTGGACAATACGTACGCCTGCAAATGATGAAGGATAACGACGGTAAGCAAGCCGAACCGTTGTCGACTGAACCCAATATCGCTCTCCGAAGATGCCATATAAGCCACTAACTCCCGTTAATATGGCTAAGGATTCAACCGCATACAGACTTTTCTTGAGAAACGTCCTGCGATTTATACGATCATTCTTCACGTTAGGTTTCCCTACCCTCATCTTTGTTTTAAGACTATATCTAAATTACGTGTTTTTTGTCGAGGGGATCCATTTAACCAGCGATACAATTTGTATAATTTTAATATAATCGGGATTGATTTCACAGAAAAAACATGCGATAATAAATCAACAGATACAAATTGTATCGCGATAGATGATTTGGAGGGGTCGTTTGTGAATCCGATAAACCAGCTGGATACCGAAGAATTTGATATGGAGTGGGTTAATCTTATTATGAGTGCTCGTAAGATGGGTCTTACGATGGAAGATATCCGCGCATTCCTAAGAAGCCCCTTCCAACCCACGACAATTTCACTTTCAACTGAAAACGATCGCTTCATGTCCTCAAAGGGATTCATTAAACAATCTTCCTAGAACTATTCGTCGTTCGGACGCTTCATTCTCCATTTATTGAAATCCAGAAATTCCCGAAACTGCTGCTTATCAACACCAGAAGTCATGGCTTCTTTAATGATCTCATACCATTCCTGATCAAGCTCGCGGTCATTAAGAGCCATTTCTTCCTGATCATCAATTAACCTGTCGACAGGTACTTTCAGTACAGCTGCTATTTTCTCAAGAAACTGAATCGAAGGATTCTTCTGAATGTCCCGCTCCAAGCTGCTAATATAAGATTTAGCAACCCCTGCACGTTCCGCCAGTTCTGTAAGAGACAGACCCTTCTCTTTCCTTAATTGTTGAACACGTTTTCCAATCATATCAGATCTTCCCTTATAATGAAGTTATGTTGCTCTTGATGATATTATATCAGAATTTCTTCTAACGAACAAATTTGTTTCTTATAAAGAACAATAAGGCCCCAAAAAGGGGCTGTTTGAGGTACTACTAACTATTTATCGTCTTCTGATATAAACGATAATTCTAAGAAATATCAGCGCTGCTAGTGAATCCAGCAGCACATCCTCGACTAATGCGGACCTTCCCGGTATGTAGGACTGATGCCATTCATCAACTCCGGCCATTAAGGTCGTGCAAATCCAAGCGAGCCAGATCGATCGCCTCCGAATCGCTACATAAAAAATGATACTGAGCAAGCCAAACATAAGTACATGGGCGGATTTGCGAATAATCGCATTGGTTACATAGGCGTTATGTTCATTCATTCCTGTTATCTGCTGGATTTGCACTTTGGTATTCTCGCCGGTAAAGGTCTGAAGAGCGGTGAAAATAAATATGGCTCCTAGGAACACACTTAATAAACTCCACCAGAACAGCAGTTTCATGCTATTTTTTATCATTATTCCACTTCATAAACTCTATTAAAATTTTAAATTCATGAATCCGTTCCTTATCAATGCCTGATTGCTTCAAATCAGAAATAAAATCCATCCACTCTTGATCGAGCTGTTGGCTTGTTTCCACATCAGCGGCAATTTTTAATAGCGTTTTCAAGTCTACCTTTAGAACCAACGCTATTTTTTCCATGACATGAATAGAGGGGTTCTGTTTTAGATTTCTTTCTATGTTGCTCAAATAGGATTTGGAAATACCGGTCCGCTCTGAAAGCTCGGACAACGTATACCCCCTTTGCTTACGGATACTTGAAATGTTTTGACCGATCATGGTTATCATCACTCCACAGTGACACAATTGGGTAGATTTATTTGCTCGAAGTTCCCTTTAACCAGGACATCATTCGCCCCCTGATTTCCGGTATAATGGATAATTACACACATGATTAGTTCCTCCTATTTAAATAATCACTTTGAATGGCATCTTTTGCATAATCGTTTTCTTGATACAAGTGATCACACGCTGTTGTTCATCCTCCATCAACTGCGATCCCGACGGCAAGCATATTCCTGTTTGAAATAATCGTTCCGATACACTCTCGTTGTTGCCATGCGGATAGTACCGAGATCCTTCAAAAATCGGCTGCAGATGAAGCGGCTTCCAGACTGGGCGGGCTTCGATGTTTAGTTCTGTCAGTACTTCTAGCACTTCCCTTGCGGTTACCCCAGCTTCTTTCTCCTCAATCGTTAATACGGTGAGCCACCGATTCGAGCGCGTGTTGGCTAGTTCCGGCATGAATTGAATGCCAGGCATATGTGATAAGGCTTCATCATAACGGTTAAATACCGCTCTTCTGGCATTGACTCGCTCTTCCAACACCTCAAGCTGTGCTCTGCCTATTCCAGCCAATACATTGCTCATTCGATAATTGAATCCCAATTGACTATGTTGGTAATGAACGGCTTGATCCCGTGCCTGAGTAGCGAGGAACCGAGCTTTCTTTAATCCCTCTATATCATCGGAAACCAGCATTCCTCCGCCTGAAGTGGATATAATCTTATTCCCATTGAATGAATACACACCGTATTTTCCGAAAGTTCCACTTGCTCGTCCTTTATACATAGAACCCAGCGATTCGGCTGCGTCCTCAATAATGGGAACATCGTAGGAATCACATAACGACATGATTTCGTCCATTTTTGCACTTTGGCCATATAGATTGACAACAATAACGGCTTTAGGCAATTTTCCTTCTAGAGCAGCATCTTGCAAAGCGATTTCCAATGCCCTAGGTGACATGTTCCATGTCTCGGGCTCAGAATCAATAAATACCGGCCTCGCTCCACAATAAACAATCGGATTTGCGCTAGCCACGAAGGTGAGACTTGAGCAGAAAACGCTGTCCCCTTCTTTGACCCCGATCAGTCGCAATGCCAGATGGATTGCCGCGGTCCCTGAACTGACGGCTGCTGCTGCAATAGACCCGACATGTGAAGCAAACTCTTGCTCGAATGCATCTACATGCGGACCCAGAGGAGCGATCCAATTCGTATCAAAGGCATCCTGGATATAGCTCATTTCATTCCCGCTCATGTGTGGAGGGGAAAGATAAATTTTTTTGTTATGTGTCGTCATACGTTAATGCCACGCCCTTTCCATAGTTAAAACGAAAAAAACGCTCTTCAGCGCTAATTGACAAACATATGTTTTAGCATAGGTAAATCCGTTAGATTTCTTAAATTATCGATTATATAATGTGCCTTATATTCCTGTTCAGCTGCGATCCCGGAGTATATCCCATTTTTTCGATCTATTTGGACTGTTATCCACCCAAGCCGCTTGGCAGCTATAAAATCTTTTTTTATATTATCTCCGATATAAACACACTGATCATGTGGAAGCTGTAATTCCTGACTTGATTGTTCGTAGGGAACATCACTGGGTTTCCAATGCTCTCTGCCCAATCTATCCGTAAGAATAACGGAATGAAATTTCTCTTGAAGCTTTAGTGCATTGACTTTCTTTTCCTGAGCAACTAAGAATCCATCCGAGATTAGACCAATTTTGACCGTGTCCCTTACATTTTCAAGAATCCACTTTGCATCCTCTAGCAAATGAATATCAGGTTCATGGGATCGATAATGATCGACCATATTCTTAATCATCGTCTCATCATAAACAATATTTAGTTTCGAGAGCGTTTTATTGAAAATAAACTTTGTTTCTCCTATGAGAAATAAGTCCAGTGCTGTTTCATAAAATCCCGTGATCTTGAACTCCTTTTTCATCCAACGATCAATCGCTTTAAAGCCGCTTTTCACATAATCCTTTTCTTCGTATAAGGTATCATCCATATCAAAAACCAATGCATTAACGGTCATGTTGGATACTCTCCGTAAAGATCGCCTCATCATACCTAAGCATCGTTAGATTCTCACGCCAGTTATAATCCTCTTCGGAGAAGGTTTCACCGCTGCATATTTGGAGGACCCACAATGGAAAATTTGCTCCAGCTTCAATAGAGAGCGGAATCCCTCCTCCAAAACGAGGATTAATTTCAATGAAAGTTATCTCTCCATTTTCTTTTTTAAAGCATTGCAAAGTAATACACCCAACTGGCCCAGGCAAAGATTTAACCACTTGTTGTACGGCGGTAATGATGTCATTATCTTTCTTAGTAACCCCTTTGCTGACTTCACCTGCTCTGGTCTCTAATCGTAATCTTGGAACGACTGTCTTTATATTTCCATTAAAATCAACCATCACATCAACCGTATACTCTGTACCCGTAACAAATTCCTGAACCATGGCATTGGGGATGTAATCCTTAAAAAAGAACAACTCTTTTTCATTGTTGATTTTGGTAACCCCTACACTTGAACTTCCGTCGAGAGGCTTGATCAATAATGGGAACTGGTACTGTTTATTATTAATTTCATCATCACTTAGTACTTTCGGAGTAGGGATATTTCTATCTTGGAAAAACGTATAAGACTTGGTTTTATCACATGCAATTTCGTTTAATTTCTTACTAGAAACTAATAATTTCACACCAATTTCTTCAAATACATGTTGATTCTCTGAAAAAATAACCAGTTCCGTATCTATAAGAGGGATGATGATATCAATCTTTTCCTTTTGACAAATTTGAAGTAATTTCGGTATGTAGTTTGGATCCGTTACTCTCGGTACAATAAAATGCTTATCGCTAAAGAATGCAGTAGGTGCTGTTTGTTTTAAATCCGCGGTCATAATACTCCCGTTGATGTTATGTTGAACGAAAACTTTCCTAAATTGCTGCAATAAGGATAATCTCCTACCAGAGCTGGTAAACAAAATATTCATCTTACTGTTCAACATTTTTCATACTCCCTTCAAATATAGGCATAGTTGCATGATTGCCATTTTGGATCCCTTGTGGTTTAAGCACTTTAATAAAGGTTAAAGCTAAAATTTTTAAATCAAGAAGAAAGCTTTGATTATCGACATACCAGACATCGAGATTGAACTTTTCTTCCCATGAGATCGCATTTCTACCATTAATTTGAGCCCATCCGGTAATTCCGGGTCGAACTTGATGTCGTTTCGCCTGTTCTTCGGTGTATAAGGGTAGATAATCCATCAACAGGGGCCTTGGCCCAACTAAACTTAAATCTCCCTGGATGACATTAACCAATTGCAATAATTCATCTAAACTGTATTTTCTAAGAAACATGCCAAATGGGGTTAATCGGATCGAATCAGGCAATAAATGGCCCTCATGATCCCTTGCTTCCGTCATGGTCCTGAATTTATAAAGATTAATTGGTTTCCCGTGTAATCCCGGTCTTTGCTGCTTAAATATGACCGGAGATCCCAACTTTAACCTAACCAATACAGCAACGATCCCGATAATCGGAAGAAAGATTACGAATAATGGAATGGATACCAACAAGTCACAAAATCGCTTCATGAATGATCTACTCCTATTGATTTGGGCTGAAATATTTTGATTTGATACGGTCAAGCTTCCATAATAGATAATTCATTTTTCTAAGAGAATGACCATCTACGGCAATTAACCATTGATTATCATTCATCTGAAGCTGGTCGATATGGTGCATCCCATCTTTTCTCCAATCATTCTCTTTATCTGAGCCTTTTAAAATACAGGAAACTTCTTCTTCCTCGTATTCAAACTCTGAGAGTTGATTGACTTTGAAGATACGGACTGAATCTCCATAATGTGGATAATTAGCTTGTGTATATCTATATATGTTTCCATTTGCAACGACTAGTCTTCCTCCTGGTCTGCTAATCATCTTGTTATTTGACAGGATCGGACTTTGAGGATGTTCGCGCCAAGATCCCATTAAATGATCGGAGTAAAAAAGATGAAAATTCCCTTCATCCGTACCTGCAAATATCCACCATTTCCCATCCGCTTGTACAATAGAGGGATCTAAATACCTACCGCTGAACAACTCACACTCCACTTCCCATTCATAGGGGAAATTTCGTGATTTATACAAGAGGACACCATTGGCTTCTGCTGTCTCCGGTAACATATAGTATTCATTCTCATAGGCAAACACTTGGGGATAGGATAAATGGTAATTTTCGCGAAGCACTAGACGTTGATAGTTCCACTCGGATCCATCGGAGCTCGAAGCTAAACCTATTTCTCCTCGACCCGAAGCCTTATTTAGAACCTCGAAGAACAGGTAGAATGTAGCATCATGTTGGATAATAAATGGATCAGCGACAAACTCTGCCGAAACGTCTGTTACATCTGCAGCACGTAAAGAGGGAGTGTCCAATTTGCTGCTTGGAGGAGCTTCAGATACAAAGTCATCCGTGATGAACACGGTAATCGACCAGTTGGATACAATCATCCCTTTCAGAAATAGCGAATAACCATTTTTTAATCTTCTAAATATTTTGAGGCTTATTGTAGGAATGATGAATAACTTCTTAACCTCCACTATCCCCCCTGCTGTGAGGATATGAATGATATGATTATGATGATGCAAGCTATCTGAAATATTCATGTCGTCCTCAACACTTCTTCCTCTTCGATATAACCGCACGGATTATTGGATTGCCATCGCCAGGCATCCCGGCACATCTCCTCAATGCCTTTCTCGGCGATCCATCCCAACTCCCGTTCAGCCTTAGTCGGGTCCGAATAACAAATTCCTATATCTCCAGGTCTTCGATCCGTCATCTTATACGGAATGCGTCTGCCCGTTACTCTTTCGAAAGCAGAAACCATTTCGATAACGCTATACCCACGTCCTGTCCCAAGGTTGTACGCTTCCACACCTGTAGTTGCCATGACCTTCTCCAGCGCCTTCAAGTGTCCGCGCGCTAGATCCTCCACATGGATATAGTCCCTTACACCTGTGCCATCCAAAGTCGGGTAGTCATTCCCATAAATCTGCAGTTCCTTTAACCCGCCTACCGCCACCTGCGTGATAAAAGGCATCAGATTATTCGGGATGCCGTTCGGATCCTCGCCTAATCTTCCGCTGTTATGGGCACCAATAGGGTTAAAATAGCGCAGGATCGCGATGCTCCAATTGGGATCGGAAACGTACACATCCTGCATGATTTCTTCAATCATTAGCTTCGTGCGCCCATAGGCGTTCGTTGCACCAAGTGGAGAATTCTCCGAGATCGGTACGGATTCCGACATGCCGTATACCGTAGCGGATGAGCTGAATATCATTCTTTTTACTGCATACTCCTGCATAAGTTCGCAAAGCACGAGCGTCCCCGTGATATTATTATGGTAGTAGCGAAGCGGTAAACGAACGGATTCACCTACTGCTTTAAGCCCAGCGAAATGAACCACGGCTTCAATTTTATTTTGCTTGAAGACATCTTCAAGACTCTGCCGATCTAATAGATCAATCTGATAGAATTTGAAATCATTTCCCGTTACTTCGTTTACTCGCCTTAAGGATTCCGAACTGCTATTGCAAAGGTTATCCACAACTACTATTTCATATCCTGCATTCAATAACTCCAAGCAGGTGTGACTGCCAACATAACCGGCTCCACCCGTTACGAGAACTGCCATTATTTGACCCCCAAACTGTTTATCAGAATTTCAAGTAATCACTTTTATAAATAATGTTTAAAGTAACGACGTTTTCATAGTAAAATAAATCATATAAAAGCCTAGGATCGCGTAGTAAATGAATTTCTGTTGTCTTTTTACGAATAAACTAATGACCCATGACATGAGAATGACATTATATAACCCGAAATAAATGGTAAATTTTGCAAATATCCAATTTTGTGTAGCGACGGCCATGACAATAAAATTCAGTAACGACATGTTTACGACGTAGTCGCCATGGGGGAATATCTCCCTCAGTTTGTTTCTTCCCAGATAAGCAAATATCAAAGGAACAGCCCCAACAGCTACCCTAATGACGTTAGCTCCGCCTTCTTGGAATTCCTTATATTCGCTATAGTGCGTATCCGCGATAGCTGCGAAAATAGCATCCGATAATACGTTATATCCCAGAATTAACATAACCGCCAGAAATAGGAGAACAAAAGTGGATGACGTCCACGCCTTCCTTCTCACAATGAAATAAATAGGAATAAGGATTAATGCGCTCTCATGGAACGTAGAGGCGAAGGCAACCACGAGAAAGTACTTTTGCCAATTTCCAGCAAATAAATATTTGGTAGCAGCGAATACAATGGCTGAAGCTAGAAATTGCCTGACTCCATTCATTGATACAATGTAAAGTCCAGATGTTATGTAGATATAAATACTCACTTCAAACAATCTAGAATACTTGTATAACACATAGACAATTAGAACGTTGGTCACTAACGCTGTTAAAAATATTAACAACTGAGGATCCTGGGTGAATGATTTCAATATCATTTGCAAGATGCCGAAACCAATATCCTTCTCAGCTTTAACTTGTTCCCATGTAAAATCATTTAACGTGTAGGCATACATATAAAAGAAGGTATCACCAATATTTTTACGAAGCCCGGCTATCAATACGAATGTTGCCATCACGATTGCAGTCAGCCATTTATTGGGCTTAAACCATACAGGTCCACTGCCGATTGTCACTGGCGTGGCCAAATGCCTTGAAAAGAAAGATGCGATATAGACGACAACCAGATTAAAGTATGGCCATATTTGATTTCCTTTCGAGTACTCAAGAGATTCTTGTTTTTCTAATCACATACCAATAGAGCATGATTCCAAGGGGAATAGCAAGAAAAGTGAGGAGCTTGGCAGGTGTTTCCTGCATAAACCTACTATTACCTGATGTCATACTGCTGGACACATAGTGGATCGATTGTCTGAATTTAAAGAATAAACCTGCGAAGGGCAATTTCATGAGTTCCTTACGGTAAAAGGCGAAGCCGTTTGGATTCTTGCGGTATTGTTTAAGCATGTTCATCGTTGAACCATCCGGTAAATATTCCACGCAGCAAAGCACTTCATTCATGAGCAGCATTTCATACTGCTGATCCAGCATGTAGTACTTATAGGCTAAACCAACATACTTTTCATTTTCGAAAATAGGATAAGGATACTGTCGGGTTAATGCTGTTCGATAAACTAGCTTCTTATCACCGGTCACACGATGTTTACTATATAACTCAAAAAGTGTTGAGCTCTTGAGATCTTCCGGCAACCTTGAGCCAATGATCCTGCCATCTGTAAAAGCGTCAAGACCGATGATGCCACTCACATGTTCGCTGCGGTGTAACTCCCAAAAGGCGTTTATTTGTTCCACGGCGTCATCCGGCATATAGTCGTCAGAGTCAATACATACATTCAACTCCGTAACGATTAGCTTGTAAGCCGTATTATGGGCTCCATGCATACCCTGATTGTCCTGCCGATGATAGCGGATATGGATCTCATTCTCTGCCATCCAGCCCGCTACTAATTCCCCCGTATCATCTGTAGAGCCATCATCTATAATTAACCAAATGAAATCTCTGGATGTTTGCCGCTTCAGACTCTCGTAACAAACGTGAAGACAATATGCTCTATTATACGTGGGTGTAAATACAGTAAGTTTCTTCATTATTCACCTCGATATGCCTAAATAAAAACCCTCTGTCCACGCCGCTGTATTCTTAATATCGTAACCCTTGTTCGATAAGGATAAAGCCGGTATCTGCCTTGGCAAATTCCTTGCAATTACACGCTTCATCCGGTCTACCCAAACCTGTTTGTCACCGAGCGATAACCGCTCTACTAAATGAATATCCATATCCACTTCTTGGGTAATTTCATCCGAAATGAGACAAGGCAGTCCAGCGCCCTGCGCCTCAATTAGCGTAACAGGCAGTCCTTCATGTAAAGAGGGAAATACGAACATATCAAAAGCTTGAAGCAGTCGCGTAATGTCACTTCTCACGCCAAGGAATTTTACCTTATCTTGCAGCTGCAAAGCTTTCACTTTCTTCTCCATCTCTGGACGCAGCGGTCCGTCCCCTGCCAAAACAAGCACTGTATTCGGCTGATCTCGGTTCAACTGCGCAAAAATATCAATGAGGTAGGAATGATTCTTCTGATGAGCGAATCTCCCCACATGCCCTACGACATAGCACGCTGAGGGAAGCTTCAGCTCCCGCCTTATTTGCTCCCTGACTTCAGGTGAGAATGCAAATTTATCACTCTCAATCCCATTTTTCAGAATCACAACTTTATTTCCCTTGTTTGCAAATAACCATTGGCCCGCTTTATTCGAACATGCCAAAAAGTGAGTTGCACAGGACGTT
Organism: Paenibacillus sp. WG02; assembly: GCF_055396115.1. Lineage (NCBI taxonomy): Bacteria > Bacillati > Bacillota > Bacilli > Caryophanales > Paenibacillaceae > Paenibacillus > Paenibacillus sp. WG02. Next base: position 7,269,169 of record NZ_AP036016.1, read on the forward strand.
ATAAATGTTCCGGCAACCCACTTATATATTTTGGCAGCAATTCCGCCCTCACTGCTCGTATTATGACTGTGCGCAATCCGTATAGGTGCTCCCGCTTTTTTAGCGGAGCGCAATACGAATCCACTCATTTTGTCCATATGGGCATGCACAATTTTATAATTGGGATATGCAGTAAAGAAATGATCCAAAGCTTGGATATATTTGGTATGACCAATATCCGATACATAGGGGATTCTGTGAATGGTTCCACCCATCTCCATAATCTCGGAATCATACGCTCCCACTTTACTGGTTAGAAAGTCGAATTGAACCTTGGAACGATCCATATTGCGATATAAATTCATGAGGAGTGTTTCCGCTCCACCTCGATTCATATTGACTACAACGTGTAGAATTCTTATTGGATCGCCCACATGCCCTCCACCTTTTCGCCCATATATAGGGAATATATCGTACTCTTCTCATTTAATACCTTCTGGATGGCGTATCTTCTTTCAACCATCTCTCTACCCCACATACCAAGCTTTACTCTTAATTCCTTGTTGTTAGCTAGCAGTATGATCTTCTCTGCCATTGCCGCTTGATCATTAGGCTCTGTAATCCAACCATTATGATCATTCTGAACCAATTCTTTGTGACCTCTGTTCTCACTTGCGATGATGGGAAGGCCACAAGCCATAGCTTCCATGATATTCACCGGTAGCCCTTCACGAAGACTGGATGCAACGGCAATGTCACACATCGGTAATAAGCGATCTATGTCATTTCGATAACCCAGAAAATCAACCTGATCCTCTATACCCAGCTCCTTGGCTAGATCTTGACATTGTTCCTTCAACGAACCCTCACCAGCAAGCAGGAGTTTGACATTAGGAACATCATTTTTGACCGAAGCTAGTGCGTGAAGGAGTAATTGTTGATTCTTGTTCTGATTAAATTCTCCCGCATAGAACAGGAGGATATCATCCGGGTGATAGCCCGTTGTCAGCTTCGATTCACGCTTATGTGAATCATGGACGGGGCTGAAGCGATCAGTATTCACGCCAACGCCATGCACATACTCAATTCGACTTGCTCTGAATCGACGCTTAACGGCTAGTTGGTAGTCTTCCTCATTTATGGTAATCAAGCAATCCGTGAAATACGAAAGAAATTTCTCAAGGGGATAGTAAACTAACCAATTAAGAACGGGGGTTCCTTGGCAAAAATGAAAGCCATGAGCGGTATATATGACCTTAGTCCCATTTCTCCGCGCATTCCTCGCTGCTAAACGAGCCAGTACACCGCCCATCGGGGTATGGCAGTGTATGATATCATATTTGTTTTCGTCAATAATTGACTTAAGCTCCGTATAAGCCTTTATGTTGGTTCGATGAAAAGGTGACCGTTGGATCGGAATGTTAAACTTCGCGTCGACATAAGGAAGGTCCATATTCCCGTTAGCGGCAACATGGACCTCCCAACCCTGCTCTTTAAACCATTTCATGTAGGGCACATGAAAAGCTTTAAAATGATAATCAACTGTGGCACATAACAGCACTTTCTTAGGCATTTGCATCCCCTACTTAATTAATTCTCTCTCCAAGGTGGAAGACAGGTATTTCAGCAATTCGTATCTTAAATCCTCGCGCTGCAGGGCATAATCAATCGTTGTCTGTATGAAACCTAGCTTATCGCCCACATCGAATCGCATGCCTTCAAATTCATAGGCATATACCGACTCAAGTCGATTTAATTCTGCAATGGCATCGGTAAGTTGAATTTCACCACCGGCTCCCGGCTCTTGATTATTGAGAATGTCGAAAATCCTCGGTGTCAGGATATATCGGCCCATAATCGCAAGATTAGACGGCGCTTCTTCTTTCTTGGGCTTCTCAACTAGATGATTGATGCTATATAAACGTTTCTCAATTTCGTTTCCATCGACAATTCCATACCTGGACACCTCTTCATCGGATACGTGCTTTACTCCAATAACGGAAGCATGTCGAGATTCATATTGATTCATCATCTGCTTCAGACAAGGCTTTTCCGCTCGAACGATATCATCCCCTAGCAGCACAGCGAAAGGTTCATCCCCAATGAAATTGCGCGCACACCAGATGGCATGTCCCAGACCCTTGGGTTCCTTCTGACGAATATAATGAATATCAACTTTGGACGACTTCTGAACTTCAGTTAATAAGTCAAACTTCTGCTTTTCCAATAAATTTTGTTCAAGCTCAAAGGAAATATCGAAATGATCCTCAATGGCCCTTTTCCCTTTACCCGTCACGATAATAATATCTTCAATGCCTGACTCAACGGCTTCTTCAACGATATATTGAATGGTTGGTTTATCGACAATGGGCAGCATTTCTTTAGGCATAGCCTTGGTTGCAGGTAGAAATCTTGTCCCCAGACCAGCGGCCGGAATAATGGCTTTTCTTACTTTCATAGATGTTTGCTCCTTTTTAGCCAATTGAGACTAGTTTCTTTGGTAATGGAATGATATTGCTATTTCCTAAATTTACGAGATATTCCCTTAGGCTCTCTTTATCAAGTGAGGTGTAAATGGAAATCATCTCTTTGATTTCTTCTACATAAAGATCCGCAGTTTTACCTATATAAATCTTGGGATATACTTGCTGTTCGTCGATTTCGTCGGCTTTCAGCAGCTCTTCATAAAGCTTCTCACCCGGTCTCATTCCGGTAAACTCAATCCCGATGTCCTCCAGTGAGTTGCCGGATAACTTGATGAGATTTTTCGCCAAATCTACGATTTTCACTGGCTCTCCCATGTCTAGGATAAAGATTTCTCCGCCTTTCGCTAAGGCTCCGGCTTGGATGACTAATCTGGATGCTTCAGGAATCGTCATAAAGTAGCGAATCATGTCGGGGTGAGTGACTGAAACCGGACCGCCTTTTTCAATCTGATGCTTAAACCTCGGAATAACACTGCCCCTGCTTCCTAACACATTGCCGAAACGAACAGCAACGAATTTGGTATTGCTGCTTCTATCCATATCCTGAATAATCATCTCAGCCATTCTTTTGGTGGCACCCATGACGCTGGTTGGATTCACCGCTTTATCCGTTGATATCATGACGAATGTACCAACATCGAACTTGCTCGCCGCTTTAGCAACGTTCATCGTGCCGATTACATTGTTCTTTAAAGCTTCTTCCGGATTTCGCTCCATGAGCGGTACATGTTTATGGGCAGCTGCGTGATACACGACATCAGGCCGATGTCTGTTCATGATCGTCATCATCTTCCAAGAGTCCTGAATATCGGCAATTTCCGTTACGAATTCAATCTCTGTATGTACACAAATGTCCTTTAATTCCATTTCAATTGAATAGATGCTGTTCTCCCCATGTCCTAAGAGAATCAGCTTCTGAGGCTGAAACTTCGTGACTTGTCGACAAATTTCCGAACCAATCGAGCCTCCAGCACCAGTTACTAGTACCACTTTGTCCGTGATAAATTCGGAAATACTCTCAATATCAAGCTCTATCGGTTCCCTACCTAATAAATCTTCAACCTGAACGTCCAAGAAGTGATTAACGGAAAGCTTACCCGTTACTAGATCCTCAAGCTTAGGGAGTGTTTGGGTCTTTGCTGTCGTCTTCGCACATTCTTGGAATATGAAGTTGAGGTCCTTTTTACCTAGAGAAGGAATTGCAATAATAATATTGTCGATTTGCAGCTCTTTTACCGTCATTTCTATGCGATCAACGCCGCCAACGACGGGTATTCCCAAAATATCCAGGTTATGCATTCGCGCGTTATCATCAATAAACGCAATAGGTTCTAGATCCGCGTCATTATTTTTAATCAATTGCCTGGCAACCATCATCCCTGCCGAACCGGCACCTACGATTAAAGTACGCTTTTTATTCACTTGTTTATTGATATAACGGTTCCTAAGGAGGCGCCAACAGAAACGAGATCCACCAATCAGCATGATGTGGAGCATCCATGTGACTGCGAGTAAACGGAAGTAGATATCCTGCACAATGATTTGCTGAACAAACGCCACGGTAATAATAGAAAACGTAATCGCCTTTACAATAAACAACAATTCCCCGATGCTCGCATGTTCCCAGGCTTTTTTATAAAGCTTATACACAAACGAAAACACATGATGACTAATGAGCAAAGTAATGGAACTAACGACCAAAGGCAGCGTTATGACGTTTAGATCTGCGCTCAATAAAAGTCGGCTAAAAAAAATGGACGTTAATACAATGAATGAGTCTACGAATATTAATAGAGATAACCTTTGTCGGTATGACAAATAAATCCACCCTCTCACTAAAGTTCTTAAGTATAAGGCCTTTGGAGAAAGACCATATAATTAAATCCTTTAATACGTTCTAGGGCATCTAACCCTTCCTCGCACCACACTTTTGACGACTCGCGTCTAAGGTCGATTCAACCCACAGCATGGTCGAGTGCTTCCATTGATAACGGTAAGGAGGCATCACCGGAGCGTATTTAGGAATCCATTTTATTGTTCTTCATAAAGAACGAAGCTATAAAGATTGGCAATAATCCTATTATAAAGAACGTTTTTTACATAATAATTCTTTATAAAGAACAATTCGAGAAAAAAAAAATTACTCTTCTCTGGTCCCAAATAGTTAATTTAATTGTAGTTCTTTATAAAGAACATGTCAACACTAATTAATTTTCCTAGTCGCTCATTATATTTGTATCAATTCCTCTATGCGGAGCGGGCAAATCTACTGCACATTACAGCAAAGTAAATACGGCTGCCTTCAGGTTGACCAACCTTCTGAGCTACCTGGATTCCCTTTATTCTTTGAATAATGGTACACACCAGACGCTGAGTGTCCAATGACTTAGATTAATAGCAGTTTGCTTTGGATATCATCCGGAATCGAAACAAAAAAGCCACAATCACCATTGCGATGATCGGGCTAAACTTTGCATCAATACCGATGATTTAATAACTCCAACGAATGCGACAACCAATGTTGCTAGTGTTAATATATCATTCGAGATCATGTCCATGGATAGATCACGCTCCTTTAAATTTAAAAGCAATTGTAATAGCTCTAACGATAATCGCACCTATTACTGTCGTTCCTACCCAAAAAATGATTTTGTTAATTTTATCTAGCCGATGATGGGATGCCTTTGTGGATTGCAAAGCTTCCTGCGCAATGTCTTGGGCATTAACTGCATCACCTTCTCTTACCAGATTTTTGAACATAAAAATTAGCCCCGATTTGCTCGAAGTTTAGTGCTATGTTTTTTATTCAGGCGAACTTACTACTCACCTTTTCTGACTCAACGCTTTTATTCTGTTTAAGTCGAGTTGTAGTCAGGTACTTACCCAACTTAATTGATGGTTTTTCAATAAAATTGTACATCAAAGTAGCAAACAAGAACGAGACCAGCAAGGATCCGATAAGAATTATTCTGATCGGAACACCCGTACTATGCAATGTTTGCAGCATCGTTAGAATAATCACCACATGGATGAGATACAAGCTATAAGATATTTTGCCCAAGAAGCATACAAATTTGGTTCTTAATATTTTCGAGAACAAGGCCGAGTTAATGGCAAATATGATTAAGATCGCTGCACCCAAAGTAATTGCCCACGAATCAATTACTGTTCTGTAAAAAGGAGATATCCCTTGATAAACAAAAGCTTTAATTGCAAACGATGGGTGTATCAATAAGTAAGTTACCAAGCCAGATGCGAAAATAAGCAATTTCATCTTTTTGTTTAGCAGATTATATTTACTTGCAATAAATGTTCTATGTTTGGCTATCAGAGCACCAATGATGAACATTGCAGTGTAATTGAGTGATGCTACGTATTCTACTCCTGTGTTTTTAGGTTGGAAAATCTCAAACAATATCATTGCCACTAACGTACAAAGAACGCTTAAACTCAAACTTTTTTTCCAATCAAGTTTTACTATGAGTAGCATGATTAATGGGAAAATGATTGATATTCTCATTTCATGTACAAGTGACCATATGACAGGGTTTAGATTACTGAGAAAAGTACCTAGCATAAGTACATGATCCTTCACCGCTTGGAAGCTAAGTGGAGCCGTCCAGAACGAATTTACCCACCCACTTAACCCCTTCATTCTTCCTTCATAATAGATTTCTCTACATCCAATTGCGATGAACATCGCAACTAAGTAAGGCATGTAAATCCGGCATATGCGTTTAATAATAAATGATGTATAACTAGATTGATTATTATTAAAATATGGAAGAGCTAAGACGAAACCACTTAGAATAAAAAATAATATCACAGCCTCTCCGCCTGAAATAAACAAACGAAGAGGACTGAATTCAAAGATTATTTTAGATAATTTTCTAGGTGGAATCACTTGATACATATGCGAAAACACTACAAATAGTGCCGCAACTCCTCGAAGAGAATCCAACTCTTCATACCGCTTGTTCATGGCAACCCCCGAAATACTTTATTAAGAACGCTATCGTCCTTAATAAAGAATATAGCAAATATTGGGATTTTGTTGCAAGAACTAATTTGGTATAAGCCCTATATCTACGTAGGTCGGTCTGTAAAACCGTATAGTAACTGTATTATCAAACGTATCAACAATTGAAACCGAGGTCGTTCCGTTCGAATATGCTCCGGGTCCTTTAGGCTTTAATCGTCTATATTAGAGACAAATCTACCCTTCACTTTTTAAAACATTCAAGAAATAAAATATCAATATTTTACAATCCATTTTATGACTTCTTTCGATATATTTCCCTATTTTTAGTGTACAATGTTACAAGAATATAAATAACTCCATAAGGATGGTAAGAAAATGACTACGAAAGCATTCGGAATACTAATTTTTTTAATACTTTCTTTTCAATCTTTACGTGTTGGTGCAGTTGCCTCAGAAGAAACTTCAACACAAACAGCAGTGCCTACAACTTACAACTTAGAACTTTCCCGCTGGAATATTTATAGTGACGGAACACATCCAATCGAAACGACAAATGGAATCAACAAAGCATTGCAATGGGCACATAGTCAAGGCTATCGAATCTTTAAAGTACCGACTGGCAAATATTTAATTAGTAAAGGAAATAAACCAAATGATCCACAAGCGCAAATAAACATGGTAAGCAATATGACATTCTTACTTGATGAATCAACGATTATTCAAAAAGAAACTAATGGGTTTGAGGGTTATCAAACAATTTACATTGGCTATGGTGCAAATAATGTAACTCTAAAAGGTGGAACTTATCAAGGGGATAAACAATCACATAATTTCAGTGGGAAAGACCAATCTTATAGCTATGGAACCCATGAATTCGGTATGGGAATAATCTCAGAGGGTGCATACAATTTAACGATAGATGGCGTTAGAACAGTCGATTTCACTGGAGATGGCATTACAATTAGTGGCTCTAACGCTGGAATAGCTAACTTCGACGGTAAAAGCTACGGTTATGGTGATATCGATAATATGGGCAACTTTATTAATTCCACATCAAAAGTTAGAAGTAAGATTGCCCTAGACTTTACAAGCCCAAAATTTAAAGGAAGAAAATACTTTGCTTTTGAGCAACCATTAGGTGTTAATAGTAAAAAATATGATGTTTATTATTATAGTAACGGTAAATATTTGTCTTCTGTTAAACAAGTCAGATTTGGACTTGACCTAGTTCAAATCCCAGTAGGCGCTGATACTTTTTACCCTGTTTTTAGTTCTATTGATCTTAATAATTTTTTCGTTAAATTTTTTACTAATGATGTATCTAGAAACGTAATAATAAAAAACTCAGAATCAGCGTTTAATAGAAGGCAAGGAATTTCAATTTTCGGAGTAGATGGAATTGAAATTAGCAATAATAAATTTCATGATATCAAAGGGACTGCTCCCCAATTTGGAATTGACTCAGAAGCGCAAGGATTTTACCCCAATAATAATCTTATTATAAAAAATAATCACTTTTACAATAATACAGGTGGAGATATCGTTTTTGCTGATGGAGACACTGCTTCTATTACTGATAATTTATTTGAAAGTAAAAGGGGATTCTACATCTGGAAGGCATTCCCAAATACAACGATTACAAACAATACATTTAATAATGCTGACTTTACCATGGGTGGAACAGGAGTTGCAGATCAGAACAAATTCAGTAACTCGCGAGTTGATCTGACTGCAACAAGTAATACATTCACAAATGCGACTTTAGTTGATAGCACTTTAAATTTGAACAACACTGAGCCATTCGGATCAAAAGTAGATAATATTACAATTACCAACACTAACACAACTTCTTACAGATCTTTGAATGTTGGCCAAAATCCTGTTCACCTCTCGAATATCACAATAAAAGGATTGACAAAACTCTCGACACTTCAAGGCAAAGGAACGGATAAAAATATATATGATAATTTAATTGTTCAAGATTTCAATGCTTACAATGGAACGGTATTCCCCGCAGGAACTTACAATAATTGCAATTTTTCATCCACAACAACTGAAACTGTTGGTTTGGTTTTTAATCAACCAGGTAAATATACTTTTAATAATTGTACTTTTAATGCTTTAAGTAAGATATTTACACTAGATAGTTTGTATGGAGAACCAGATGTCAATGTCAACAATTCTAACTTTACTATTTCAAAAGATATTGGTTACGCAGCTGCAATTTATTTACAAGGAGCAAAACAGTTATCATTACTAAACAGCACCTTCACTGCTAATAATCTTACACTAAAAAGTAAACCATTTATCAAAATAGGACCACCTGGAGGCTTTACCAAACCAGCCAAAGTTAAATCCTTTACAATCAAAAATAGCACAATAAAAACAAATATAGATTTAGATGGAATTCACACCATTGACGCAGGTACAGGTGCACCTGCCTATACGATTTCCAACAATATTTTCGTAGTAGCAAAATTAAAGTTAAAAGCAAGCGATATTAATATTGAAAATAAAGAATTAGCGAAGTAATAATAAAAACCTAACTGCAAACTGCCAATGACCTTAAGTCCTTCCCCACAGCAGGGGCTGGGAGCTACTTTCACAAACCTAACAAAAAACGCTCGCGACTCTGTGGGCGGACTACAACCATTTAAAACAATTGACCCCAAAAGTTAGCTTTTGGGGTCAATCTCAACATCTGCACCCGTTGCGGCAATCTCTTCTGCTTTCTGCTTATCTTTCATTTGTTCCTTCCTATGATGTGCCTTATGATGTCGTTGCTTTTAATAATTGCAAATTCAATTTCAATAATGATTATTTCGGTGCGGCAAAGCCGCTGGGTTAATAAGTGAGAGCCACGTTGTTAATGAAATAGAGCCACCGTGAATAGTTGGCTCTCGTTGGCAAAGCTGGGCTTAAATCAACTGTGCTTTTCTTTTTCTCATCGAATCTTCGCCGTCGATGAGCATGTGATTGGAATTATGAACGATACGGTCTAGGATAGCGTCTGCCATGGTATGTTCTCCGATTTTATCGTGCCATCCTTCTTTAGCAAATTGGGAGATGAAAATCGTTGAAGCATTCTGATGCCGAGCCTCTATGATTTCAAGCAGATCTCGAGACTCCGTTATGGTCAGAGGAACTAGCAGCCATTCATCTATGATAAGAAGACTTACTTTTTTGTAGTGGGCAATAACTTTTTTGTATGTCCCTTCTCCTCGCGCTATGACTAGGTCGGTTAATAGTTCCGGTAAGCGAATGTACTTGCTTGCATAGAGATGACGGCAGGCTGCGTTTCCAAGCGCACAGCCGATGAAAGTTTTACCTGCACCTGATGCTCCCATGAGAATGACGTTTAATTTTTCATGAATGTAATTACCCGTAGCAAGCCGTAGGATTTGGGATTGCTCTAAACGCCGGTCGGTATGATATTCTATGTCTTCTACGCAAGCGTTTGGATAACGCAGCGTTGCTTTCTTGATGAGTCTGTTTAATTGATTTGACTTACGCCTTGCCCACTCCGCATCTACTACAAGTCCGAAGCGCTCTTCAAAAGCCAAACTGGAGTACGAGGGATTTTGCATCTGTTCATGCAAGGATTCTGCCATGGCACTTAGCCGCAATTCATTGAGTTTGGTGATCGTTGTATTGGTTAGCATTTATGATTTCCTCCCATAGTAGGTTGAGCCGCGAGTGAAGCCATGCGGATTAACGGATGGAAGGCTTGGCTGTTCAATTGTGGCGGCTTCCTCAAGTGTGTCTTGGCCTGATTTGAGTATGGTGCTGATTTGCTTGTAGCTCGGGCTCGGCGTATAGCTGAGGGCTCGTGCACAAGCGGATTCCAGTCGAACCAGCGAGTACCGATCTGCTAATTTTAGTACCCCCATGCATGCTTTAAAACCTTGTGCTCGACACGATGACCTGCGAGAATAGCCTGAATAGCGGCGCTTGCATTGGGGTCTACTTGCTTAGCACACGATACAAAGCGTTCTGTATTCCATTCAACAAATTGTTTGTGCTTCTCCGGCATGTGATCGGACACGGTGTGATACTGCCCAGGGCGCCCATAGAGCTGAGAATGCGAGCAAATGCGATGATGGTTGTAGAATACTTCAATGACGCCCCTCGTAATACGGACATCTACCTTGTGTTTGATATATTCATAGGGAACGCTGTAATGCATATTTTCTACAGCTATGTGATAAATAAACTGTACAGTGGCAACTTTCCAAGTGGCGCATTCGTACGCGGTAAGGGGCAGTGGCTACAGGGTGTGCTTCTCCTCGTCAAGAAATGCACTATGCCTGCTGCCCGGCTTTTTCTGGAAGGGTTTGCGATTGAATGCATCCAGTTTGTCTGCGATGGCCTCATTCAATTCACTGAGAGAGAAGAATGTATTCTTGCGTAAAGCAGCGAGGATCCAAGTCGATATGATACCAATGGTTCCCTCTATACTTGGCTTATCCTTCGGCTTTCGAACACGAGCTGGAATGACGGCTGTATTGTAATGCTCAGCCATTTCTTGATAAGTCTTGTTAATGACAGGGGAATACCAAGAGGATTGTTCTACACCGGTTTTAAGGTTGTTCGGCACAAGAATTTTGGGGACGCCTCCAAAATGAGTAAAGGCGTTTACGTGGGCAGAAGTCCAACTCTCTTGATTCTGGGATAGGAAGCCCTCTACGTAAGCATATTGGCTGCACGGAAGTGCGGCGACAAAGATGTATACAGGAAGTATTTCCCCCGTATCTCGGTCCACTAAAGTGGCGGTCTGACCGGCCCAGTCGACTTCCATTTGCTCGCCTGGCTTACGCTGAATATGCATCGTAGCCTTTGTCGTGGCGGCATATTTGCGGTAGTAATTGCAATATTGGGTGTACATGAGGGGGATTTCTCCGCTTAAACGACAGTTCTCACAATATTCGCTCCAGAGCAAGCTAAGAGTAACGCCACTCTTGGCCAATTCCCGATGCATATATTCACAATCCGGAACTTTTCGCGAAGATGCCTGAACCTTCTCAGGAAACAAGAGATACTGAAGGTCGGCTTCTGCCACATCCTCCGGTAGTGGCCATGATAGCTCCTTTTCGTTAGCACGTTGTAACACCTCAGAGACGGTGTTACGCGAGCATTGAATACTCGAAGCGATACTGCGCTGGCTCAGCCCCATGCTACTGAGCCGTAAAATTTCTCGATACTTGGTCATTCGATGACCTCCCGTTGGTATTTGTGCACTGCTCAGCAGACGCACATCTGTCCATTCTACCAACGGGTGGCTCTCTCTACTAACATAGTGGCTCTAATAGATTAACGTGGTGGCTCTCACTCATTAACTCGATGACTCTAAGGCACCGAAATATTCAAATAAGCCCGAGGGGACAATTATTCCGTGGATAGTTCGCAGAGGACAGATAGAGTTCAATAGATGTAAGTTTAATATTAATCATGTTGGATACTTCACAGATAACTCATCCGCATTCGACTATATAGGTAAAAACTCATTCAAATTCTCAGACTGTGACGTTACCGTTCTTAATAAATTCGGAACCATAAAAGGTAATCAGATATCACTTTCAAGAACCACCTTTAACGGTCAAAAGAACCTCGCTGCCGATGCCAATTTCACCGCTAATGAGATAGTTGTAACTGATTGCACATTTAATAATATGGATACGAAATTCAGAGGGCTTCCAAACTCGAAACGAAAATCGATACACTTTAAGAACAACCGAGTTCAAGTAGCCAAAAATACTTCTGTAACTGGAATTAGTAGTGAAGGAATTCTTATATCCAATTTGAGAATGTCTTCGTAGAAGGCAACAAAAACTTCATGTTGAGCCCAACTGTGATCAATAGAGCGCTAACGGTTTATGCAGAAAAGTTTCTAAAAATAACAGATAACTATTTTGAGTCCAACAACATCAACAATAAACTAGAGCTGTTCGGTGCTCGCAGGGATGCTAACTATGCACTTTCTGTACCATCCTTATCAGCAGCGCTCAACAATAACTATTCCATTCAGTATAGTTTACAACCAGATGCCGCCTATACTTCTCAAAAGATAAGGACGATTGGCGATGGAATTACTGCCGTTGGTTAGTCATTAAAAAACGACAAATAGAATTTATCGAATAAAAAAATGTTTTTACATTCACACCTTATTTGTGTTACATTCTTAATAAAGAACAAATGTTTCGATATAAAGAATATTGCACAGGAGAGTGTGGATGATGATTAAGAGCATTCATAGTAGAAACTTCGATACACTGCAATTGCTAAGAGGAATTGCAGCAATTGCAGTTGTGATATTTCATGAATTTGGTTCATCAGGTCTATATATATTAGGTCAGCATGGAGTGGATTTATTTTTTGTATTAAGTGGATTCATCATTTTATATATCCACAACGGAGATATAGGGAATAAAAAGGCAGTTATTCCATTTCTAAAAAAAAGACTCATCAGAATATTCCCCATATATTGGTTAGTCACATTTGGTTACATTATAATGGTGGCTATATTCAAACATAGTATCATTTCAATCGATTATATTGTTCATTCATTATTATTGCTACCTCAAGAACAAGATCCTATTATTGGAGCTGCTTGGACATTAGAATTCGAGATATTATTTTATTTAATATTTTGTGGTATTTTACTGTTTAATAAAAAGATATTTTATTCTATGATTACCATTTGGGGACTTACAATAATTTATTTTTATATTTTTCCAGTTAAATTCCCTATTTCCATAGGTCGAATTTTTAACCCAATAAATCTGGAATTCCTATTTGGATGTTGTGTTGCTTTACTTATTTTAAAAAATAAATTTAATTTTAAATGGACAATACATCTTGGAATTGCGCTAATTATTGTGTCTGCTGTATTGCAACACTATAACGTTTTAAACATGCACCGTTTCATAATGTGGGGGTTCCCCTTTGCCGTACTCATACTCGGACTGGTAAAACTAGAAATCAATAGATATGTGTCTGTACCAAAGATACTAAGATATTTTGGAGATGCTTCTTATTCTATTTATCTTACTCATTTGATTACATTGTTGATTTTAGGATCAATCATAAAGAAATTAAATCTATACGATATATTCGCTCCAAATATTTTTGTTCACTTAGTCTTTTCAGTTGTATCAATTGTTATTGGATGTGTTTTCTATTCGATTGTTGAAAAACCTCTACTTAAATATACTAAATCATTGTTCATAAAGAATAATGGTGGAAAGTTACAGAGGAATCCATATGCTATTGATTTGGATTAATTTAATTTTTGTGTATGTCTTTTCTTCAATGGCAAGAATCACAACAAATGTGAATCGTCTATCCATGCGGCAAGAGTATAATAAGCCCAATAAAATTCTGGTTCTGTTCGTTATGATAGCATTGACATTGTTATCAGGACTTAGAAGTAATATAGGTGATACCTTTGGATATAAACTTTCATATGTATTGATGGCTAATAAACCTTTTATGCTTCCCAGTAAAGAACAGGGGTTCTACTTGCTTCAAAGGTTTTTGCTTACAATATCATCAGATCCGCAGATATTGCTTTTCACTACCGCGGTGATAACTAATATATTAATTGTTGCCGTTCTATATAATTATTCAAGGATGTTTGAGTTAAGCATTTTTTTGTATATTACATCGGGACTTTATATAGTTTCGATGAATGGTGTAAGACAATTTTTGGCCGCAGCCATTCTTTTTACAGCTACAAAGTACTTATTAGATGGTCGTTGGATAAAATACATGTTGATTATTCTTCTGGCTTCAACAATCCATCAGAGTGCCCTAATCTATATTCCATTATACTTTTTTGTAAGAAGAGAAGCTTGGACAAAGACCACATATTCCTTTCTTGCTTTTGCAATAATTATTGTAATTGGATACAATCAATTATCTGGTATATTCTTGCAGTTCGCTGGGGATTACGGAAAATATCAGGATGCCATTGACCATGGAGCAAATATGCTTCGAGTGATTGTCTTCGCTGCCCCACTCGTCATCGCCTTCTTGGGCAGAAAAAAGCTTAGAGAGATATTTCCAAAAAGTGATTACATTGTAAATATGAGTCTAGTTGGATTAGTGTTCATGATTTTGTCAACCCAGAACTGGATTTACGCCAGATATATTATTTATTTTGGATTATATAATTTAATACTCATGTCATGGGCTGTTAAATTATTTGTAAAAAGAGAGCAGAAGATTGTTTATTATTTGATAATAGTTTTATATATAATTTACTTCTATTATGAAAATGTTATAGCTCTGAACATTCAGTATCGTAGTGATTATTTAAAGTTTTTTTGAAACCTTCAACCGCTTGGGAATAAACACGAAGGGGTACAATAAAATGCGCGATATAAGTTCGACTCAATAACTTGAAACTGTGACTTATCTATGTCCAAAGTGTAAGGCGATGTGGAGAGAAAAAGTAGAGTATGATCTTGGTGGATTGTATCATCCTGACACAAAATTCGTTACAAAGAACAATACTGAGGGATCATATCTCACACGTTGCCTTTGTAAGGTGCTGCGATAGATGGAAGTATTTCGTTGTTATATACAGAATTTCTCTTAACGATTAATTCCTTTTGGGTGAATAAACAATTAATAAGTTGGAGATGAAATGACTAATATATTGATTCTAGATTTTCACATTTTTGACACGTCCTTTATAAAGAACGTGTCAAAATGTAAAAAAGCAAGAATGAATTTTGTTGTCTGAGCAGATTTTATGTTCATAAAAAATATTAGAAATAAATTTTAGCTCTGTGGGCGGACTACAACCATATAAAACAATTGACCCCAAAAGTTAGCTTTTGGGGTCAATTTCATGGATTCATTACTCCGTCAATAACGTTAAAGCGATTAAGTTCATTGCCATTAAGTTTAAGTACTGCATGGAACAACGTGTTATTTCTAACAATAACTTGGGTTTTCTGGTTAATTAAAATTGCGTTCTCAACACCAATTTGATTTATGGTTGACGAAATTATATTATCCTCAATTACGATCCAATTCCCAACGAACGTGTTTTCTATTTTTATTATGGAATTTACTCCGACTGAATTCAGATAATTTATTACATTTCCTTTAATAATCACTTGATCGAAAACGTTTTGAATCTTGAGTACCGTACCCCCTTGTTGCTGCAAATAGCAATTTAATAGTTTAAAACTGTTAGTATTACTCACAGTTATGTTAGCGTTAAAAATACACTCCCTTAGGGTAAATTCCCCATTTTTTGTACCGGATCCATTAAGAGTCAAATTTACGTTTCCCAGGAATTTGCAATTTGTATAAGTTCCAGCAGGCAATCCCAAAGGTTTATTAATATTTTTGAATGTAACATTGTCATAGATCCAACCACCGTTAGTTCCATTAATTATATTATTTAAATAGTAATAGTCATCACCATCAAATTCGCAATTCGAGAAGATCTGGGGCTCATTTCTAAATGTTACACTACACCATTTGGCATTATAAAATGAATTAGTCTTTTGAATATCGTTAAAAAATTTGCAACCATCAATCTTAATTTGATATGGAGTACTTTTATCAAGCGTTAACAGGCAATTATTAAACATACACTGGCTAACACTGATTTCTCTAGGTAACTGTGCATCTCCTCCGAGCCTCAAATGAGAGCCATATAATTGATTGTTAGTAAATAACACTTCTCCTTCAAGATTCACTAATGCATTGTGAATTGTATTCCCTGTTACTATAGCCTTATCCACACCTCTGTTTAGCCCAAGGGATGCATATTTGGTTGTCGTAGTTAGCCGATTGTTAGTTATATTAATATATTTCCCATTCACGGCTACAACATCATAACCAGTATTATCGTGAAAATCGTTCTCATCGATATGGATAAATTGGTTTAAATCATATCCATCTTCAATATCAATTCCACCTTGAGGGTCCGTACCGGCAATATGATGGATTTCACAGTCCTTAATATGGAGATGCTTACCTCCACAAATAGATATTCCCTGTCTTCTACAATGATGAATTTCACTCTGCTCCACGCGGACATGTTTTGGAAACTCTGGGACTCTTAGATTTATAGAAACTCCTTTGCTAGAGGGAACTCCACTTTGATGCAGAACCACTCTCGCATAAGCTACCCCTAAAGGAATCTCCACTTCATCAAAAAATTGCACTGTATTTGAGGCAGAGACAAACGTATCATCACTCTTAAAGAAAATGACGTCATAATGATTAGACGTAATTTCTGATCCAAGTGCTCCGTACCCATTACCGTATAATCCGAAATATCCGTATTTCTTAATTAAAGGCTGGCTCAAATCGATCTTTATTGTAGATCGAATTCTTTTACTATCTGCTGTGAAAGTACCATTAGAAGTATTTATTCCTCCTTGTTCGAATGATGCAGCGAACTGTATAGGAACAGGGGAAATTTGCCCAAAAGTGCTTGCAAAAATGATTCCGTCTCCCGTGCAATTAGAGATTTCCAAATGATCGATAGAAAGAAACCGGATGTTACTGCCAACCTTTGGTGTAAAACTCCCTACCTCAATTCCATACCCGCCCTCATGTGTACCGGGAATTGTGTTGTAATCATGTGTGTCCTTATCACCTATAATTTTGCCATTTGTAAGTTTTGAATACTGTTGATTACTTTGAAAGCTCACGATAGCATACTTCTGTAACCCATTATCTCGAATCCTTAATGTGGAGCCCCCTAAATTCAATGTCATAAAACTCAGAGGTTGGATCGGGTTATTCTCATCAATCAAATAGATGCCACCAGGTAGCACAATTTCTGCAAATCCCTGTTGAGATGCCCAAGTAATAGCAGCGTTGATCCCCTTTGAAGTATTAATTGCATCTGTGCCGTCATTCTTCACGTTCCATCGAGTTAATTCCAAAACATAACCAGACATAAATCCAACCTCCTTCTATTTTACATGTTATGCAAAAAAAATAGAGGAGATTGGATTATTATGAAAATCCGCTATATTACTAATATTATAATGATTCAACTTTCTTTTGAAATCTCTTCAAAGGTAATCTCTGTAAAAGTGAAAGTGCAACTCTATACAAATATGTAAACTCTTCTGATTTTCTGAATAAGATAAAGAAAAATATATTAGGAATTATAAGACATAATATCGCCCTTATTATCAAGTTCATCTGTCCATGCAGTGCTAGCGTATTACCCATATAATTTATGATAAATCCCATGGAAAATACGAGGATGCCAAAGCCAAAATATCTGAGGAAGTAGATTTTAACTGGCTTTTGAAAGGCATATTTGAAAATAACAAAAGGATCATACCAGAAATATGTGCATAACCTGCTTATTACGGTGCCTAATAGTACTCCCGCAATTCCTATCTTATTTGCCAGAATGATTGAAGCTGCAATGTTTATTAAGGCCGCATAAACAGGACGGTATTTTCCTTTTTGAAACAAGCCTGTCGTTTCTCTGAAAGTTGTGGTGGCATTCTGCATACCACTTGTATAAAAATCTAATATGATAAAAAATACTATGAATGTACTCATTACATAGTTTTCACCTAACCATATCGTAATAGTTGGGTTTATCAGATTCCAAAGACAAATCGAACAAAAACCATATACCCAAAAATTTAATAATTGAATGATACGGAAAACAAAATAATTCCGATCCTCATTTTCTTTTACAACTAAGTTCCCCACGCTTGCTGTAATTGAATAAAAGATTTGGCTAACAAAAGTATTAATTGTAGCAATGATTAACAAATAATTAGAATAAATTCCAACCCAATATAATCCAAAAAAAGAAGAAATAATTAAATTGTCCGTACCATTTATTACTACTCCACTTATTTTGTAGAGCATTAGGGAATAGAGATTTTTGAAAAAACCTTTTTTTTCTTCATAAGTTAATTTCACATTATTATTTTCTTTAATGTAGGGGTAAAGTAGATTAGCCTTATGAGAAATATATACATTTTTCAGAATATTCATGGTAATTTGTAAGGCAAGCACCACTATAAAGTTTTTTGTAGTTATTAATAAAAGTATTTGGAGTAGATTAGATATAATAGTAAACCCGGTATGGATTTTGGAAATAATATAATTATGCTGGTCGGCTATTACTATAGATTGTTTGTAAACTAGGAAATAAGATGAAACTGAATTAATTAAGAATAAGATATATATAAATTTTATTTCTTGTATGCTTGTTGCCCCATTCATTAAATGCGAAAGAAAGGGCAGCAGTATTAAACCGACCATAAAGATAAT
Source organism: Paenibacillus sp. WG02 (assembly GCF_055396115.1). Classification (NCBI taxonomy): domain Bacteria; kingdom Bacillati; phylum Bacillota; class Bacilli; order Caryophanales; family Paenibacillaceae; genus Paenibacillus; species Paenibacillus sp. WG02. The sequence continues at coordinate 7,287,895 of NZ_AP036016.1, forward strand.
GAAACCAATGATTTGATACGCTTTTTTGTATAAATTCATAAAGCCTTGAATTTTCCGTTGGTTGCCTTCTGCCAATGGTTTATAAAGGTTATAGATAATTGCAGTATCAAATCCTAAATTGGCAACAGAAAGCAGGATTAATATATTAGTAAATAGTCCGTTAACGCCCAGATATTCAACTCCGAGCGTTGAAATAAACACTGTCCTTACAATAATACCCATAATCGCGCTTGTAATTTGGCCTGTAAGACCAAATATCATATTTTTCAGGGAATTTTCTATTCTCATATGATCTCTTTCATTGTGAATTTGCAAAAATTCGATTTATTTTTGTTTTAATTCTCCTGTTAATTATCGGTACAAATTGGGTTACCCGATATCTTAATAAAGCTTTCTTACGTTCTGTTGCAAAGTCGTAATCCATAAACCAATCCAGCAGATCTTTATGGACAATTCTGTTTATATTTTCTCTCATCGTATTTTGAATGATTTTCCAATAAATCGTAATAATAGTATGTGTAAAAAATTTAACTTCTTTTTCCAAGAATGACTTAACATGTACAGATAAATTATCTGGTACATTAAATCCAAAGTATTTTGGATCTTTGCCTTCGGCCACTATACTTAGAATGGTTCTTAAGCATTTCTCACAAGAGCAGCAATTTTCTTTATTTTTAAAACAGACCCTTATTTGAACTGGTTCTTTAGCTGCATCATAATAATTAACTAAAACCTTAACCTTATCCTGCCTAGTAAGCTCATAACCATCATGGTTAACCTTCCCGGAGGCATATCTTATATTGTTATCGACAGTTGGATCTGATGCACAAGCAACTTGGAACAGAGGAGAATTTGAACTTGCTATATAAATGCATTCAATTTTCAGTTTAAAGGCTATAGGAATTGCAGCAGAAATTATGGCTAAGCCATGGTGTAAACCATGCCACCAGCTGTCTCCCAATCTTTTGTGATAGTCATAATCAATGGATTGAGCATGAATAAATGTTCCATAGTTGGATTGAATAAGAATGTTTTCTAATCCATATAGTTCTGCAAAAGAAACTGCATTTTCTTTATCTGCATTCCAAACTTCGCTTTCTTGTACCGTATCATCATGCCAACCGTATTCAGTAATTAATAACGGTTTTTTATCTTTTATTCGTATAAAGGTAGTTACAGCGTCAAGTCCTCCACTAAATAAGGAAGCAGCTTTAAGCTCAGGAGCGTAGATATGTTCCTCAATTTTATCTACAACCAGTAAACCTTTGAATGCTATATTTGGGAACATCTTTTGATAAGCAGCCTTCACATCGATTAAACAGTCATAAAAAGACTTGTCCAAATGGTCTACAGTCAATGTCGAATCTGTAATCCACATTAGGGGCATAACATTAGCAACAAATGGAATCGTTAAGATGGCATTTGGAATCTCTGATATATCATGATTGTATTCAAGAAACATATGATTTTTTCTATTAAAATATTTTTGCAGATTCCCCTCGATGGTAAAGAAGTAGTCTACTCTATTTTGATTTACGACAATTTTATTAAGGATTATCTTTTGCATTTGTTTAACCCCCCCATTTCAAACTTGAAATTGTGCTAACCACTTATTAACTACTTCATAATTCACATTTACATTAGTAATAATTTTAGAATGGATCAAGTCTTCAAGTTTATGAATATCTTTTCTTTCTAAAACATTCAGGTTGTAGGTTTCGTTCATTCCACGTGCTCTTTCATCAATCGAAATAATAATAGAACGCTTCTTATGACCCATTGCGAATATACCAGCGTGCAATCGTGTCCCCACATAATCAATATCAGTTAATAAGATATTCTCATATGCCTCAACTGAAGGAGATATAATATTAATGCTTTTAATATTGTCTAAAGCCTTGAAATAGTCATAATCCCCCGAACCTTGCAGCCAGAAATACACATGCTTGTAATTAGCGTTAAGGATATTGATTAACTGCTGATCTCTGACAAGATCTTTTGAATAGTCAGTAAGAGTAAACACAACCGATTCAGATTTTCCTGTTGGAATTTGCTTGCACAGTTCAGGTGTCAATGACCACATTGTCGGGCAGCCTGTGTTGAGTACTTTAAAGCCCATATCTTCCAAAAACCGTTTTGTTCTTTCATCTCTAACACTATGAATATACTTATGTGATAGAACTTTTTTGTAAAGCTTTTTAGTATAATTACCAATTTGTTCACCTTTACCTGCTCCAACCCCAACCAAAATACTATTACGTAAAGGTTCACAATTGAATATATTAATATTCCATTGTGGGAAGCGGTTAAACATATCCATCGTTAATAAATTAGTGCCACATACAAACTTATATTTAGCATCTTTATAAAAATTTTGAGCATACGACCTTCTTACCACTTGATACCAATGAAAAGAGGGAACATGCGTCGGTAAGGTCATAACGAATTTGTTTTTGTTTATATCCGATAACTGATGTCGCGCGCACTTCATGATGATATCATCACCCTTATTCAGAGATCCTACCGATGTGTCTAGCAATAATACATTTTCCATAAATAAAATTCCTCCTATATAATCCTATATAATTTGGTTAATTCATAACTGTTGTTATAGTCTGTATTATCACAGGTAACTGCCAACTCTTCCCTAAGCTCTGAACTCTTATAGAACCTCTCTATCCCATCTGCTATGTCTTCAACACTCAATCCGCAAATTAAACCCTCAATCCCATCTTCAATCTGACTGCTAGCAGTTGGATAATTGGTAATCAATATCGGCTTACCTAATATTTTCGCCTCTGTTACTGTAACTGCTTTTCCTTCATACCTGGAGGGCTGGACATATAAGTCGCATGCCTTTATATAAGGATATGGATTTATCTTTTTTCCTAGCAACAGAAAGCTGTCTTCTAACTTGTTATCTGTAATTAACTGTTTAAGTTCATCCTCGTAACCGCCATATCCTACGACTAACCACTTTATTTGGGTGAATCCTTTATTATGTAACAACCTCAATGCTTTGACAGCCATATCAAAACCCTTAACATAAGAAAGTCTTCCAACAGACACAATGGTAAAGGCATCCTGATATCTTTCATTTATCTGAATATCACTATCCGCCATTTTTCGGATGAACGCCGGCGAAGTAATATTCTCGATTAGTTGGATCTTGTTCGCTAGGGTGGGATAAGTTTGGATAAAAGCATCCGTTACGGCATCAGAAATCGAGGCGATCACATCGTACTTATTCCAGACAGCCAAGTCGATCTCATTATCAATCTCTAATTCGCTGTAATCGGTATGAATCCAAGCGATCTTCTTCAGTGCACTCACTTTATTCGCCACAAGATCATGCGGCCACGCATAACTAATAGCTAAATCGTATTTTTTCTCCCAGTTCGGCAACACATACGACATGTATTTAGGCACAAGCTGCATTTGGATATAGCCCGTTCCCTCTTTCAGTTGTCTTGATTTCGCCTTCACACGAGAAATGACTTTAGCCAATATTCGAATCAAGACTGCTGAGACTTGCCCTTCCTGTAAACATTGGCGCATGGATTTACGGAATACGGTATACGCAGCTATTTGTGGAAGAAGGTTAACTTTCTCAGGGATTAAGCTTAAGAAGTCACCAGAATGGTGGCAAATGAAGAGATCCACTTCATAATGATCATAGTCAAAACTCTCCAACATGTTGATTAAGCTTCTTTCAATTCCGCCAATTTCCATATCATACACAGTTATTAAGATTTTCTTTTTATGCATATTGAACAAAGCTCTTTTCCCTTTTATTTAAGAATAAAGTATTAGCGGGAACATTCCCCTTCACAACGCTTCCTGCTGCGATTACAGCGTTATCCCCGATGAACGTATCTCTTAAAATGACAACATTAGAGCCGATCCAGACATTTTCCCCTATCATGACTTCTCCCTTAATAAGGTGTTCATCTGTTGAATGCTTGAAATTGTGATCATGGTCATTAATGCTTACATTCGGAGCTATTTTGGTGTATTTACCAATAGAAATCTTATGTACACAATTAATGTTACAGTTATCATTTATAAACACTTTATCGCCAATATGGAGTTTGCCGTAATGATCGACTCTAATACTCGCATTTTTCCTGATAAACACAAACTTCCCAATATGGATTTTGGCATGCTTATTAAATGCTTCTATTCTGCTGTTTGCTTGAAGAAAGAAGATCGAGGATTCAATGTTATTAAAGTAAATAAGCTTATTCATACAAGCTCTCAAGATTCCTATTACATGTGAAATATTCATAATTATTGTATGATAGATTCCCCTGCCGCGGCTTTCCGCGATAAGCGTTGATATAACTTTTCTCAATAGTTTCATCTCAAGAACCCTCTTAATCTAGCAATATTCTCGCCGCCGATAATTTTGGACAATGTTAACTTTATATTACCCTTTAGCCTAGTTGTAGGCGGCAACCAACTCTTATAAAAGTGATGCATCACATACGTGTTTTCCGAGATGAATTTCCTGCAGTTAATATAATCATAAGGAGAGAAATACGTTTGCGGATAAAAGGTTCCAACACCCTCTATATCCTGATAGCTGCCATTGGGAGTAACTCCCCAATCGCCTAATATCTTCGTTATCATCGCTACATTCGTTAACGAATCAAAAGTTCCATCCGCAAGGATGAAGCTCTTGGTATGATAGGAATCCATAAATACTTGGATCAGCTTATTTTCTTTCGCGGCTCCGATCGTACTTGTTGCGATGTAGTTCTCTTGCTCAAATCCCCAGAACGACTCGTGATGTAACAGGTCGTCAAAGGATTTGAACACTTCCACATCGGTGTCTAAATAAATACCACCATAGTGATAGAGCGCGTACACTCTCGCATAATCGCTGACGAACGCAAATTTGCCCGCTTCGTACGCCTCTTTTACATATATATTGCTGCTGGTGTCAAAGTTGTTTTCATTCCACTCTATGAATTGATAGCCAGTTAGATGGTTATGCCAGCTTGCTATACATCGCTTCACGATGTCGGGCTTTTCTTTCCCGCCAAACCAGCAATAGTGGATGATCTTTGGAATTGGCATTGTTGGTTCTCCTCGTTAATATTTTCTTTATAAAGAACAACAAGTGAAATTAGCGGAATATATTTTGGCCCTACATCCATTTTAGTTCTTTATAGAGAACATGTCAACATACGTCTTCGCATATTCCTCATGTTGCAACAGAACCCAGGTATGTGACTGAGGATTTATTCGTTTCTTGCATCTGATTTCCCAATAAACTGGCAAACAATCCTTCTTTTTCTCCCGTTAATTGGGTATATCCGCCACTTTGAATAATTCTTCCTTTATCTAACACTATGACTTGATCAGCATTTCGTATCGTTGATAAACGATGAGCGATGACGATGATCGTCAGTTTTCCTTGCAGTCGCTCCAGCGCTTCTTGTATCTTCGCCTCATTCTCTGAGTCAAGCGCACTGGTTGCCTCATCCAATATAAGGATAGATGGTTTGCGCAGTATTGCTCGGGCTAATACAAGCCGTTGTCTTTCTCCGCCGGACAGACGGATGCCTCTGTCACCAATCAGCGTATCGAGTCCCTGTGGAAGTTTATTGACGAATTCGGCTGATGCAGCAAACTCGAGCGATTCCCACAGTTGTTCCTCGGTTGCGCTTGGATCAATCATCAGCATGTTATCCCTTATGCTTCCGTTAAAGAGGAACGGATCCTGGGGAACATAACTAATGGATTTTCTCAAAGATAATAAATTAGCTTCCGTAAGGGGAACTCCATCCATAAGTACTTGCCCTCTCTCCGGCTTCAGCAGCCCCATCAAGATATCGATTAAGGTGCTCTTACCTGCGCCAGATCGACCGATGATCGCTGTCATTTGCTTGGACGGAATGCGTAAATTTATATCTTGGAGGGCATATAACTGTTCATTACGATTATACCGAAAGGAGACATCGCGACACTCGAGATATTCCTCAATACGTATCGGCTTCTCATGGTTATAGTCGCTAATACCCTTGATTTCCCTGGCTTCCATACATTCATTTTGCAATTCCTTCAAAGACTTAAAAGCTGGTATTGCCGCAGAAATTTGCTCCAAATTCGTTTGAACACCCTGGAATCGCGGCCAAAGCCTGAAAAAAATGAGAATGATCAACATGAGTTGCTGACCTTGGTTTTGAAAGAACATGTTAGATGCATAGATAAAAAATCCAATAATTAATGCTGACGAAATCTTATAATACAGCTGTGAATTTGCACTTAACTTGGTTTGTTCAAATCGTTCCTGACTGAATCTTTGACTCCAATTTATGAGCCAAGTTCGGCGCGATTCCTCCAACATATTGCTTTTGATGTCTTTAATTCCATTAAAATGGTCCGTAATCCCCCCGATATAACTGCGTCCGAGCTCTAACGATTGATTCCCCAACATTCTTGATCGTTTAATAAATGTCCGGGAAAAGAAGGAAACAGCCAGCCCGCAGATTAACACGAATACCGTCAACTTTGCGGATAAGAACAAAGCGATTCCAATTTGAATCAGGGTAAATACAATAGAGGTTAGGAATTGAAGGAAGACGTAAGTTCCACTAGTCACGTGTCCCAATTCCCCTGTCAGCGAATTGATCAGGTCCGATTTTCTTTTCTTGATGAAAAAATCCCAGTTCGCCTGAAGTAAAGCGTTATAAGTCTCTAATCTTACATGATTAATAAAACCAGTATGAATTCTGATATCCCGGAGATTGAGATTCCGCTGGATCAAACTTTGACCTGAGATAAGTATGACGTACATGCCCACGATCAACAGTAGTGCCAGTGGTTTAGGAATCTCATTGAAAATTTCAAAGATACCTAAATGAGAGATCCATCCCATATTCATATTCATATTCATGATTCCGCTGATATTCAGTAGTGGGAGTAATAAAAAAATTCCCATACCATCAAGGAAACTGATTAACACCATCCCCAGAAGATTCACATATAAAATTTTACCGGCGTAGGCATGCATCTGTTTTGTAAAATAAAAGAGATGTTCCATTACGTTACGTCCCTCTCTGTGATATGGAATTTGTTTTTCGCCAGGCCCACAAGACAGGACGCAAGGGGAAATAGAGGAAGTGCAACCTCTTCGGTAATGTCAGTGTATCGGCATCCTCTGGATAAGGGTAAAAGAAACTCATCACGAAAAGTATTTTTTGTTGCGCTGACATCAGTGAAAATAAATGCTTTTTATGATATTTGGACACGTGCTCCGGAACGGGAGCTGTATGCAGATTTACCATTTGGCGAATGTAAAACAGTGCATCTGCAGCCAAGCGCCTTGCGCGCTTTCCTGTGGTCATTGACTCCATTTCAGCTGTCAAAGGAGTATGCAGCAGCTGCGCAGCCAAAATCATTGCTTGCGCTCCAAGATGAAGCTGTCTATTTTTCGTAAGAAGCGAGTGAAGCTTGGCAAAATCAATAGGTTGTCTGGTTATCCGGTCGATATCCGCCAACCAGCGAAGCCGCGACCATCCATGCCGTGCCCCATGAGAAGCAAGAAATAGAAATAAATCCTCTCTCCCTAAATAATAGACAGGATGACTGGTAATCTTGCTTATCCGTTTTCTTTCCCATAATTCATCAAAACCTGGCTCTTTCCCGGGCCCTGGGCCTAATCTCCAATGAATTTCGAGTGTAACCCTTGTATCAGGGTGGATAAAGGTCGCATGATGATGTCTCCATTTCCAATCATCCAATATCGTATTGTATTCTTCTTCTTTCACATAGCCTTGACTTCTGAGCAGTTCCTCGACTTGGTCCACATGCTGCATCGGAATCAGGATATCCAAATCACGGGATGTACGAAGGGATACATTTCCATAAAGGTCATCTGCAAGAACAGGTCCTTTCAAGACGATCGTACGGATGTCAGACTCGGAGAACAGCTTACAAATTTGCTCCATCTCTGCACTCAATCGCAGCATGTTAAAGGTGTTTTCTTGATAATCCTTTTTCAGAGCATTCATGACATACGCGGGGACCCAAGCTGAATCTGTTTGCCGAAGACTGGTATATAGCAGGGAAAAAACCCTATGATGTCTTGCGAGCTGCAGAAAAGCTCCCCAATCGATTTCATTTGCCTGGTCTTGATCTTTCCATAACATAGATTCCCCTTTATCCATTCTCATAATGGATAGCAGTAACGTCAATTCATTTGAAAAGTGCATCGAATCCGAACGGAAATCGTTTTCCATCTTAATCCCCTTCATTCTCTATTCACTTATATATTTGGCAAACTTGCCGACAACTGCGAATCGTTCCATTCCTTCTGCTCCGGTAATATAGAAGGGTCCGCTGCGAAGCCAAGCATGAGCAACCATTTTACCTGAATCGTCCCGACCGGTCCCTAAATAGAGCGTGCTTTCGATCTGGCGCTTTTCAAGCATTTTCAAAGCGGCTATCGCTTTAACCAAACATTTGCTATCCCACAAGGTATGTTGACTCATAATCTGAATCACATCGTGCACTTTCAGCAATGTTGCTGTGTGCTTGTGGAGCTGTACATTCGAAGTTTCCTCCATTTGCGCTCCTAGTGAAGGTGCGACTTTAGAAAAGGGCAGGAAGATAAGAAACCGCGCCCATCCCAAATATAAAAAAGCTTCTATAAAAATAAGCATTGTTTTCGTATCTAATGAAAGAAATTTTTTTACCTTATTCAAATTCCCCATTGATTTTCCCCGCTTATGTGGAATAAACATTCGAAACTACGAGTTAGCTTCTTCTTCCACGCCAATTAACTTTTCATCCATTAAATGTGTCAAAAAAGAGATAACCTGTTGTTCACACTCGCTTTGATCCACCTCATAATCGGCCACTAAGTTTGCAACTAACTGCGTAACTGCAATTGGCTCCTCGATTGCATCCCAAATTTTCCCGCCAACTTCACCTAAATTGTAATATTTTCCATTATGAACGCTCAGCATCACTTTTTCTCCGCCCATATCACTTACAATGTTTCCTTTACCTTGGACAACAATGTCCTGCAGCGAAAGCGCTTGGTTTTTGATCATGATCTATGCCTCCAAATTTAATGTCTCCATAATCGTTGTTACTAATTGAGGCGCCGTGAAGCCAGATGTCGGGCGGCTTAGTTGGAACATCTGAACGTTATTTACAATACTTGCAGAAGTGTTAAAATGCCATTCGGTCAATCCTAAGTCCGGAATAAGGAAATTACGATAGGTATGGTAGAAAAGGGTTTTGAATCGTTCAAGTTTTGCGATTTGACGAATAGTAATCTCTTTATCCTCTGTTTTTACTAGTTCAAATACGCCTGCAAGCGGTAAGGAGCCAGTAAAGTATTTAGAGGACACGGGGATATAGTATTTATCCACTCTCCCGTATAAGGATTGGTACTCACTCGACTCCATGCCGAAGTTAGTGAGACTATCCTGCCATAGCTTCTGCTGGGGATATGATGAAGTAACATAGGGCATGTTTTCCCCTGAAAGCCATACAGCAATGACATCGTCACTTAGCAGCTGATAGCCTTCGTTAAGGAAAGCTGAGGCCAGTGTGGACTTCCCTGCTCCTGAATCTCCGATAATGGCATATGCTTTTCCTTGAATGGCCACTAAACTGCCATGCAGCGGAAATATCTTCCTTTGCATCAAGATGACACCCATACAAGTTCCTAGAATAAGAAGTCGAATCTCGCCGTCTTCCGCTTCTTTCATAGGTGAAAACGTGATCCTTTTTCCTTCTTTGATTGAAAAGGTAGCAATTTCAGGAAAATGAAATAGGACTACATGATCTTTCACTACAAATTGATGAGGTTCTTCCGTTAGCTCATAATATAGCCTGGTTAGATCTACATCCATTTTGATTTCGATATCGATTTCTTCTATTTGCTCGTCCATTATCGTCAATTCCGGTAAAGCGACATCACTTAAAATCGTTAAACCGAAGGCTTTGTAGACGACTTTTTTTTCGACTTCTATCATTTTTTCACTCCAATGCATCCATTATTATGTTAAAGGCCCTTATACTATCTTGATGTATAAGGGCTTTTAACATATGTACGAATTCGTAAGTAGCTTTGAATCTAAATCAATCTTAGCTCCATGTTAATTGGTCTTTAGGAGTACCTGTCGGATAAGCATGATCAAGGTGGTTACCATTTTTCGGATCAAGCATTGTTTGATTAACATCCAATACTTCAAGCTCAGGTTTCAACCATTCTTTTTTCATATATTTCACCTCCTTTCAAGCAAATTTTTTCATATATCGATATAGAATTAAACTGCGCATTAGAATCTTATAATCAGGATCCGTAGCGTCTTCTGGTCGGGCTCCACCCTCAGCCTTTAAGAGCGCTGCTTGGATGACTTTACCATCCAGAAACTTTAGAATGGTTTGGTCTGCACTAAGCTTCCTCAGCTCATCTACAAATGTATCCCAGTACGGAATCACCCGATGCAGCCAGTCCGCTCCTTGAACTCCCCGATAATGTTGATTTAGCCTCACTTTATCAGGCAATAATTTCTCTGTGGACCTTCTGATAAGAGCTCGATCCAAGCCTTTTTGAACATACTGTTCTTCGGGCACAGATAAACAAAAACGGATGACGCGCAAATCGTTGGTTGGATCCCGCTGCCATAATGAATAACGCAGGGACAATTTCGTTGTCAGCGTATTCGTAGCATTCCAATGAAACACATCTGCAAAATGCCTTCTTCTTAGTTCATAAATATTCGATGTGGAGAACCACCCTGTATGATCGATGCCATACTCGCTTAATCTTTTGAAAACATTCGTCCTTTGCGCAAATTCATCATTAATTATTCTTGGAAATATATAGGGTTTATCTGTAGGAAAGAGCCGATCAATAAATGGAAATGCTACTCTTGCCACAACAGGAAGTCTTCGTAATCTGGGTCCTCCCATGGTATTGCTATAGTGATGCAATTCTTGGATAAGGTGAATCCACTTTATCTTTTTCAAAAGGAGCGCATAATGGTCTAAGGCAGATCCCCATGATATGCTTAAGTTCCCTCTCGCACCGCTTAGCAGTACTCCGATCCCTTCCTCTCGGGCCTTCTCAAACATACCTTTGAGCCAAAAGGAGTTTTCAAAGTATTTGTATGGCATCTCCATCATTTCCAGGTAATCGTCGATTTCTGAGTAGGAGTTCGCCCCCTCAAAGGCTAAATAATGGTCTCTGATCCCACCTACGTGCTGCACAGTCGATTGAATAAAAGGTCTTTCATCAGGCATTAGGTGTCTAGGTGTATAATCTTCAAAATCATTTGGAGGAATATAACTGAATGTATGCAGTTGTTTCTTTCCCGCACGCAGAGCCTTTGCTGCAAAGCTAACGATTGAGCCTGAATCTAATCCCCCGCTCAAGTGAGCCCCCACGCCACGGTAAGTACGCAAGCGTGCTGTTACAGCTTGTTGAAAGACTTCTTGAAACGCTTCTACATACTCTTCATTTGAGCTTAGTTTTAATGGCTTCCCAGGGGTTATGTTACAATATCTGGTAAGCGTTATTTGATCTCCAACTACGGAAATGCTGTGAGATGGAGGTACTTGTTCAATATGTTTATTTGGCGTTAATGAAGCATCCACCGCATCAACCACTGAAGTGATAGCCAAGTATTCAGCGAGCCATTGTTCATTCAACTCTCTCTTCACATAGGGTAACAACAGCAGGGGTTCAATGATCGTGCTGAAAGCAAATCGCTCGCGATTCCGGAAAAAGTACAGTGTTCGACTTCCAGAAAAGTCTCTTGCACCAAAAAGCCGCTGGTTTCTTTCATCCCAAATCATGAAAGCAAAGTCACCCACTAAATATTTCGGCGAGTCTACTCCCCATTTCAGGTAAGCAAGCAGTATCAGCTCGCTGTCAGGCATTTCTTTTCTCCGGCTATGCTCCACTTGCAAGAATTGAAACAATTCATCACGATTATCAATGATCGCGTCTGCTGTAATGGCCAGCTTTCTTTCAGAATCATAGTACGGATTTCGTTCACCGACCGATTCGGGTGTAATCCACTGTGCATGACAGCCTAGGAACACTTTCCCCAGCTGCAAAGTCTGAACATCATCGGAAGGATACTTTTCGAATCCTTGCATCAATCTAAGGCCATGTTCAGCATTCACTGGCTCTTGATCTAGGTGAAAGATTCCGGCTATTGCACTCATTCGTTTCCTCCACAGTTCTATATGATAAAAGAGAATCTCTCTCTTTTGTCGTTCTCATTAAAGAACGTTTCTTTGCATGAATTTACTTCTATTGGCTTACATGACGATTTCAGAATTTCATTTACATTCCTAAAGTCGTTCTTTATCGAGAACAACCTCAGAATATCATCTTCTATCATCACTGTCAACAACTTCCTACATCTTTTTGATCTTATGCGAAAACCTCATATTTCCTACGCTATACGTGAAATTAACGAGCGCTGCCCAGGTATGCTTTAGCGAATCAAAATCGAAAAATTCATAATAGATCCAATTTACATATTGCATGTATGTCTTGTAATTTCGATCTCTAATTGCATTGTATTGCCACCAAAGGTTGATTCCTTTTTTAACGGGCAGCTCTTTAATGCCTGCTAGATGCGGAAAGTGGTGGTAAACAATGGCTAGTGTCCTGACGGTCCTTCTCAAGGTTTTGTGGGCAGCAGCGTCCTTCTGTAAACGGATGTAATCAATTTTGTCCTGCAGGATATGGATCATCTGGATGATATCCAAAAAATATTTAAGAGAACACAAATTATGCCTCCAACCGTGCAAACAAATCATATAAAACGTGTGGTAATCCGATAATTCCTTGATATACCGGTATGATCCTATGGCTGTGGCTTGCTCCCAGAATTCATCCATATTTATATCAGATGTTTTTTCTTTCATCAAATCCCAATGTAACTCAATTGTCAGAGGAATTGGTGAATCAGGTATTTCTTTACTGAAGCTCCAATGGAAATGAGAAGGAATCCGTTCCTGCTCTATATACCCCAGTGATTTTACACAATGAATAGCTCTTTCCAGATCAAAAGGTTGCACCAAAAGATCAATATCGGACGTACCTCTAGCTCCTAAGTGTCCAAAATACTTTTCAGCAAAGAAAGTGCCTTTAAGGGGGATTGTCTGAATTCCCGCTTCTTCAAGTTTTTCTAATGCTATTTTCGTTTGACTTCGGATAAACATATTTTGATATAAGGTGCCTTTATATTTTTGTTGTAACCGTTCCTGAAAAAACGGCGGCATTTGCACCAATTGTCCCCGCTGCTTTAATAACCAATACATCTGCGGTGATATATCAAAAAACTCAATATCCTCGAGTGCCTTCTCAAAAAACGCTATATCCTGGGGTATGGGGACTCTTGGATCATATAACGCTTGTATCAAAGTAATGATCAACGAGCTCTCCCCTTTTCTGAAATCCCTTCTGATTTAAACTGCGATACAGTCCATACTCCATCATTAAATCGTGATGACGTCCTGTTTGGACAATTTTCCCTTTGTCCATGACAATGATGACATCAGCATTTTGAACAGTCGATAATCGATGTGCAATGACAAGCGTTGTGCGGCCAGTCATTAATCTGTGTAGAGCTTCTTTTACTTGATGTTCTGTCTCATTGTCCAAGGCGGAGGTAGCCTCATCCAGCAGGAGGATCGGGGCATTTTTTAACACCGCGCGGGCAATAGCCATACGTTGTTTTTGTCCACCGGACAGCCTTACCCCTCTTTCCCCAATTTCAGTGTCATAGCCATGAGGAAGAGATATGATGTAAGGGTGGATGTTGGCAATCGTAGCAGCCTGCATCATCTCCGCATCCGTAATACCCTCTCGAGCTAATAGGAGGTTTTCCCTTATCGTACCGCCAAATAGAAAGGTTTCTTGAGAAACATGGGCAAATAAACTCCTTAATTCGGAAGGCGAGAATGCTTCACTAGAACGATCATCAATGAAAATCTTACCGAATTGCGGTTTGTAAAATGCTAAGAGCAGATTAAATAATGTCGTTTTCCCTGCCCCGCTCAAACCGACTATGGCAACGACCTTTCCGGCCGGGATCTGCAAATTTAAATGGTCAAAAATGTTGTTATGCCCATCATAGCTAAACGTGATGTCCTGAAACTGAATAGACTTCTCCAATGGCAAAGATTGGACGGCTAACGGTAAATCAGTTGATTCTGTTGGTTGCTCCAAGATTTTGAGTATTCTTTCCATAGCTGAAGATGATCTTTGAAAGCCTGCCCATTGTCCGGCGAGCTCTGTCAATGGATAAACCAAATGGTTAACTAGGTTAACAAAAATCAGCAAGGAACCTACTGATATTAAACCTAATGACACGTAATACGAACCCATGCAGAGACTTACAAGAAAAGTTATCGTAGAAACAGCATGCCCCCCTACATAAAACCATCCACGCAATTTTGCATTCCTTAACTCTAGGGCATAGAGTTCTTGATTTTTACTAACATATTTCGCAAATATTGATTTTTCCATGGTAAATGATCGAATGACTTGCAAACCATGAAATGTTTCATTTAGAAGGGTACTAATATTTCCTATCAGGTTATGAACCAATCTGCCGTTGTTACGGAGTAATAAACCGAAGATAATACTAAATAGCATAGCAATCGGAGCGACTAGTACGCAAATGAGCGCTAATTTCCAACTAATTTGCATCAAATAAATCAAAACAGCTAAATAAATAAAGGGGAGTCTTATAAGGTCAATTAGGCTTCTGCCAATAACACCGTTAATGTTATGAATATCATTGGAGAAGTGAGACATTAGCTCACCAGAATGGTGGTTGGAAATATGCTTTCCAGATAGAAGCAATATATGTTTAAATAAGTGTACTGAAAAATCCCTCTTCACAGCATTTGTTGCAATGGTTTCAAAAACGGTATTCAGATAAGTCGAAGAAATACTAAGAATAACAAAGCTAATGCCAATTGGAATTAACCACTTCATTCGTACGAAATTACTTTGAATAGCAGCGTCCGTCAGGTTTCCGAAGAACCAGGAATAGGCCAACGTTAGGGTGATATCAACGAATAACAAGAAAAAGAGAATGGCATACGCCTTCCAGTGCTGCAGCATATATGGACTCAGTAAGGTGTAGGTTCTCTGAATATCCTTGAAAGTTATGTATTCCCTTACGGTAAATAGGTACCTTCGTATTATTCGAGTCATAGGTCACTCCATAGAAAGTCTAGGCTTGCGTGCTTTCTCTTCGATTTAAATAAACTCTTAGCAATAGCGATATCATAGGGAATGCGAGGAGAATTTGGCCCCAAACATATGAGGGTAGACTCGATACATGGATGATCCGCCCATTCCGCCTAATCCAGGTCATCTTGCCAATTAACTGCTCCAGTGCAATAGCCTCATCATGCGCTAAGTTGGCATCTCCCTTACAAAGGTAATGCAACTGCTCGTTC
This sequence comes from Paenibacillus sp. WG02, assembly GCF_055396115.1. Lineage (NCBI taxonomy): Bacteria > Bacillati > Bacillota > Bacilli > Caryophanales > Paenibacillaceae > Paenibacillus > Paenibacillus sp. WG02. Next base: position 7,303,357 of record NZ_AP036016.1, read on the forward strand.
CTAGTTACCAATCGGCAAAAACGATGGGCGACTAAGTTTCCATGAGGTGTATGAAATAGGATGATATCGCCTTTCTTCAGGTTTGCAGCCTGCGTGGAGACAAAACGGCAAATATCCCCCTTCTTGATAAAAGGATACATACTCGTTCCACGAGCTGGAAGCTCGATCCATCCTCTTTTATCAATTGCATGAGTAATGATCTGTACAAATTCCTTATGAAACTCCATGTTGAACCAAGCCGCGTCCAATCATATCGTTCAAGAACGCTTCAATATCTTCTTCAACCGTCTCGTCGACGAATTCGTACTCCTTTCGAATTGCTTCGCTAATAGAGCTAACCGTCTGAGCTGCGCCAAGCAATGACCAGCAAAATCCACCCACTCCGTTTAACTTCGTTAAGGTATACTCATCTGTGTTCAAAATAATCCATTCCATATCTAATTGAATAGACTCATAATCATTCATCCGAAGGTACTGGGTCATTACGAAATCAACTCCCAAAATGTATCGTTTTTTTGAAAATGCAGCTCGCAAATCGAGACCGAGTTGACCAATTGCTGCAACAATTGAAGTATGCCCCCGATTTCTTCAGGGCTGTGAGACCAATAAAACACTTTATCCATGAGATGAAGGAATCCATTCGACTTACTAAGCGGAACGATGTGATTATCGACGGCCTGATTCAATAAATAAATCCCTGCTAACGGACTATTTTCTTCTGCGCCTGTTGTTCGGTCCAGCTCACTTCGAAATGGGGAGTTAAAGATGGTCACCTTATCCGGCATAATTTTGACAACAGTTGCTTCATCGGAAAGAAGGTTACGAGGCATTGATAGTTTAGCGGCGGTAGATTTACCAGCACCTGAATGGCCTGCAAACAGATACGCTTTTCCCTTATCCATGACGCAGGAAGAATGAATTAACAGTCCCCACTTGTGATGAACCACATAGGAGCTGTACATATTCATTAGGGCATGCTTTAAAGCCAATTCATTGTTTACGGAAATAACAGCGTAACGATAATCCAATTCTGCTTCGATCAAATAATCAGCCCTGCGGAAGGAGACGCTATCGACTTCTTTGGTAATTTCGACGTCATAATCAACAAAGGAAACTCCATATCCCTCTTTGAGATAAATAATGATATCAGGCTTACTTACGATCAGATCCGCAGCTGGGAAATTCTTACGCATGATGCACATTAATGCTTCTGATTGACAAATCAATTGAATGGCATGCTCACCAATTTGTGTATGAAAGAGTTCCATGCTTCATCCCCTGAGGTCGAATTGAAATTCGAGGTCAATAGCCTATCACTATTGACCTCCTTGGACAAACTTACTTATTCTTACCGTTACCGTTGCCGCCTCCGTTACCATTATGCGGTCCGGTGTACGGAGGGTTCGGATAATTAATGCCGCCATTCCCTGTACCCGGGTGATTCAGGTTACCGTGGCCTTTATTCCAGCTTTGAGTTGTCTCAAAACGAACCGGTTGTTGACTTAAAACCATGGGGCGCGCATACAATTTTTGTTCCCTCTTCGCATTTTCTTCCATCGTTTCACTCTCCTATCGTTTCAAAGTTTGGATAAGTCGTCTTGCTTCCCCGAAGGGTGTATCAATAATTTCGTATATACGAAGATATACCGTTGTTTCAAACCGATCCAAGTCAAAATTAATAGTCTGTGTGCCGCTAACCAGCTTGTTCTCACCCGTAAACGAAAGAACCTTCGTTACCATAATTCTGTTTTTGGCATCAGCCAATTCGAGCCTCATCTTGGAGAAGCTTTGATCGACGACGACCTCATCCTGAAGTTTGATATTGAAATCCAAATTCAGCTTATACGAGTAGGGTAAGCTTCCAGATCCCATATTGTAGTTGGCCCCTGTGGACCAATCGTTCAAAGTAACTTGAAAAGGGTAGAAAGCAAGGGACTTATCGCTTGTCTCTTCCATAACCTTTGTTTTGAAGGCAGCCAGCGGAATATTGTAGGGCTCAACACTCTTCGTATCCAAAATCTGCATGGCCAACTGTTCACCTGTCTCCGTGCTCGGAATGATAAATGAATAGTAAATGACGTAGCTTATATTCGGAATAAGCGTTTCTACCAGCGTACTTTGTCTGGTGCCTAAGTATTTATTACCGCTTTTGCTCGACAGCTCCGCCTGGAAATGAGGAACCTGCAATGGACTTTCGCTATGGTTGAGCAGCTTGAACTTAGCAACTGCTGCTTTGAAGCCGCCGCCAGCGCTTTCATGCAATTGCAGATCAACCATGGATACATCTACTTCAGGCCGAATCAACTTGTATAACGGATCAAACTTAATCGGCTTATTCCATTCATACTCTAATAAAGAATTCAAGTAGCGCAGATTACTGGCAGCTTCCGGCAATGCAATCGTCAATCTGCCTATTAAATAATTGTTGTGCGTTTTGTCATCAACCGCAAAGTCTTCGGGTGTAAGGATGGATAAGCTTTTCAGTTCCATCCTATTCCTGACCGGTATGGCATAGTGGACATATTGCTGCTCACCTGGTTCAAGTAACAGCTTATCTTGTTCGAGCCGTTTGCCGGCATACACTTTCTTCTCAGATACCCCGTTTATTCGAAAATCGGGTATCGTTGTTTTCTTATCTCCCTTATTCGTTGCAAGCAAACCTACAATCGTCATAGGGCCATCTGGTGTATTTTGTTCATTCAGGCTAACCGGTTTGTATTCTACTGTGCTCGATAACACGGGAATCGTAAACGTATCTTCCCATTTCTTCATCATGGCGGGATCAGAAAGGACAGCCTTCTCCCCTTTCCATTCTATGGCGGATACGGGAATAGATATGATTCTCTTTTCTTCTTTGGGATAGACGAATTCATCCACATCCAACCACGAGAGTTCGGTTAATGAGAAAGTGTCATAACGATCAACAACATTCATATAACTAAGCTCGGCAGTTTCTTTAGGTTGAATATTTTTGACATTAGCTTGACTAGGACGCATGATATATTCCAAGCCTTCTTGTGTCTTGACGCGAACCTCATATTCCGGGACCCCAGTCAAGCGGTCTCCATCGTTAAATATGCGGACAACGGCGGCAATCCTAGTTCCTTCAGAGGATGATTCATTTAAAATACTTTTAACTTCCACCTTGATCGCATCGGTAAGTTGATAGCTAGTCGTACTCGATGACTGCGTATATTTCTCATCTGCCAATGCATGAAAGGACGCAGATGGAATCACGAGAGAGACGGATAAGATGAACATGACCATGGTATGTTTCCAATTTATTTTCAATTCAAGTCACTCCATTTTTCATTATTGCTCTTCAATAGCCGTCATTTGGACTTTTTCTTTGTCTCTTAACTGATTAGGATTGGATTTAACGACCAATTCCCCTTCTTTGACTCCTGAAAGCACTTCTTGATTAGGTTCATTTAGCCTGCCAAGTTGTACGCTGCGCTTCTCGACAATATCGCCCGATAGTACGAATACGAAGGCATCATCACCCTCTTTAACGATACTATAGGTCGGAACGGTGGGAACGATTTGGTCTTTCTCCTCTGTCATTTGAATCCTTAGCTTCATGCCAGGTTTCAGGGTCAAATCTTTATTAGGCACTTCTAAGTTGATTTCATAAGCTTTCGTTTGCGGGTCGATCACTTTGGAGAGATAACTAATTTTCCCTTTATACATCGTCTTAGTTCCTGCTATATAGTAGGACAGCTCTGTCTTGCCACTTAAGTGTCTCGTTTCTTCTTCCGATAGCTGAGCTTTAATTTTAATCGGATCCAGTCTCTGAATGACACCGATGGTAGCACCCGGCTGCAAGCTCATCCATCCCTCTAACGGCATCTCCGATAACAGGCCGCTCACAGGGGCTTTTACTTCAAGATTTTTCATGGATTGATCTACCTGCTGCAAGGTTACACGAGCATTTTTGAGCTGATCTTCCAATTCGGAAGTAGCATCAATCGGTTCCAAAATGCTTAGTTTCTGCTTGAGCTGATCCAGATCCATGCGGGCATTCATCATTTGGTTTTCCATCTGATACAGCTGGGCTTTCGTAACCAGACCAATATCATAGTCGTTCTTCATTTTATTGTAATTTCGCAGCAAGCTCGTCATGCCTAACTCCATTTTTTGAATGGCGTTGCTCATTTCCAGCTTCTGGCTTTCCATTTCTTTTTTTGCTCTAATTTTTGCTTTTTCTATGGCTGCCTGGGCCGTTTTGACAGCAGCGTCCGCCGCTTCTCGTTGGGCTGAGATCTCGCTAGACTTCAGTTTGACGATTACGTCCCCTTCTTGCACCATATCTCCGCGCTTTTTCAGGATTTGATCAACGTCCCCAGCCATCTTGGCTACGACGTCGAATTGAACGGAGGATTGAACTTCAGCCGCACGTTCGAGCGGATCTCCAATTTTTTGATTAATGACCTTAAATACTTTGACATTTTTTAAAGCCTGCTCCTGAGATAAAGCATTAGCATCCGGATTTAACGGGGCTGTCTCGGAGCATCCGGCCAGAATTCCAATGCTCAGCGTCAAGATGCAGGCGGTTCTCACGACTCGCCGATGCGGCTTTCGTCTTTTTTGTCTCATTAGCTATAAACTCGCTCCCCTTACTACAATTTTTTACCGACAAAAGTTACATATAGGTTTCCGCATGATGGTCTTTTATTTCGTTCATAACCACCCCAATCAGCTTGGCTTTCGCAAGCATAAGCTCCTCTTTCACCTTCTTGGCTGCGCCACGTTTCACCTTGCCATATTCCACAATGAGAAGCACCCCATCGCACTTGGTCGCCATTATTTTCGCATCCGTTAACGTTAAGACCGATGACGTATCCACAATGACCATGTCGTATCTGGTTCTCAGTTCTGCTAAGAGGTTATCCATAGCTTTGGATGCCAATAAACCGGAAGGATTCTGTTGGACAGGTCCTGAGGTCAAAATAGACAGATTTTCAACAATTGTTTCCCGTATGATCCCTTCCAATGCATTCTGGTTAACCAAATAATTCGTCAATCCAATGCCATTATCTTCACCAAATGCAAGATGGATAGAAGGATTACGCAGATCCGCATCGAGCAGAATCACTTTCTTGCCAATCTGAGCATAAGCCACTGCCAAATTAATAGCTGTCGTCGTTTTCCCTTCACCACGGCCCGATGAGGTAATCGTAATCGTCTTCGCCTCACGTCCAAAAACGGAGCATTCGATATTAAATCTTAAAGACCGATAAGCTTCTGAGGTGGAGGAATCCGGATGAATTTGCATCATAATCGCAGAATTAGTGGATGGTTTTGGCATATGACGGTTCCCCTGCTTTTTTTCTAGATTTATTTTTCTGCTTAGTTCGTAATGCTTTGTTTTTCACTTTTGGTATGTACCCTAAGGTCGATACTTCAAATACCTGACGAATGTCTTCATCTGATTTTAACGTATCGTCCAATGCATCCAGCAGGAAGGTAAGACCGATCATTACAGCTAAGGAACCTATAAAGCTTAAAATAAGATATTGATTTGATTTTTGGTTGATGGGTGCGGGATTGTCCTGTACTTTTGCTCTATTTAATATGGTTACATTATCCACTTTCATAATCTTGGGAATTTCGGTTTGAAAGACATCCGATACGGCATTCGCGATTCTCACTGCTTTTTCATGCGAGAAGTGTCTTGCAACGATCGTCATGACTTGCGTTTCATTTAAATTAGATACATTTACAATAGAGATGAGTTGGTCGGAGGACACATTTAAATCGGGGTAACGTTGAACAACTTTATCCATAATAGCTGGGGTCCTGATGATTTCTTTATAGGTATTCATGAGGGCAATATTAACACCGATCGCTCCGTAATCGATCTGCTCTCTACCTAATTGGTCCTGTTCAACCGTCTTGTTAACGATCAACTTGGTCGAAGCTTGGTAAATGGGCTGATAGTTGGATGAGGTATACAAAGCAGTTAGAATCGTTGTCACTAGTACGACTAATACGATGAGCCACAAGCGTTTCTTTATAATCATTAAATATTCTTTAAAATTGATCTCCATGATTCCCCTCCGTAGGAAGTCTACTTGCATTTGGTAGAAAATAACGAAATCTTTGATACTATTTGTATCATGATGATATTACTACTTTAAGATACTTTTTGTATCATGTCAATAAAATATTTGCTATTTAGGTTCCAAAATGTATCAGATAAAATCTTCATAAAAAAAGAGAAGAATTCCTGTTTCAGGACTCTTCTCTTAGGGCTTTAGCTCATCCCTATTGTCGTTATTCTACTTGATTCATTCGTTCGATTGGAGAGGGTTAGCGCCTGCTGCAGAAGCATCGCAAGCAGTTTCCGCATCGAGCCTATGCCAATTTTGCTCATAATATTAGCCAAATGTATTTTCACAGTTTTCTCACTAATGTAACAACTTTCAGCAATCTCACGGTTGGTGTATCCATGGGTAACAAGTAAAGACAGAATTTCAGATTCACGCTGCGTGAGGCCGTAATTCGCAAAAAACTGATGAAAAACCAGCTCTGGTTCCTTGGTTAGCTCCACATTTACGTAACTTTCATGTTCTGTAATCAACCTATTTGTCATCCGATAACATCCTTTATATATGTCTAATTGATTGCCAAGCGATCTCTCATATCACAACTTCACTTATATGGATGTGTCTTTCTCTACTTAGGTCTAGAAATGACTCCTCAATCTTTACAAGCGGGTTTGTATCATCCGTAGGGTTAATATAAACGACCTCGCCAGAGCGGCCGTCGGTTAGCTTTACTGTTCTGCCAATCAAATTATTAATCATATTCGTAAGAAATACTGACACAATGTGGGGGTCCAATTCTCCGAAAAACCCTTTCCTCATCCGGCTCACAACCTCGTAAAAGGGCATCATTTCATGATAAGGCCTCTTCGAGGACATCGCGTGAAAGACATCGGCAACAGCAACAATTCGGCTCATTCGATCCAACTGGCTATCCCTTAATTGCAAGGGGTATCCAGTGCCATCTGCCCGTTCATGATGCTGTAGAGCAACCAGAGCTACTCTGTAGTTAATCCCTACCGTTTCCTTCAGCATGTTATAGCCTAGAATCGTGTGTCGCTTTATTTCATCGTACTCTTCTGAGGTTAACTTCCCCGGCTTCAACAGAATCTCTTGCGAAATCTTGATCTTACCAACATCATGCATCGTTGCCGCCAGCGATAATAGCGCCACTTCATTATCAGCTAAATTTAACCATTTTCCAATCAGCGTTGAGAGTATGCCTACACCAATATTGTGCTTATGCGTGTACTCATCTTTCGCTTTGACAGCTTCAAACAATTGAAATAAATCGGGGTTCTCAGCAGCCTGCAGAACGATAGGAATCAATTCATTCTTGATTTCCAGCAGCGGAATCTTCTTCTGCGATTGAATACGCTCGAATAAGTCCTTGGCATATTGAGAAGCTTTTTGGACAAGGAGTTCGGAAGAATCTGGTGGGGATACAGAAACAAGCTTATGCTCATACATGGTTGTCGTAATGATTTCCATAAGGTCAATGCGATGCTGTCGAAACAAATCCAAATGCTCTTGATTGAGAACCGATTGACTTGGTACTAAGACAAGTCCATGGCTTGTTGTCACATCGTATTTCAACATCTTACCCAATAGTTCTCTCAATAAAGCTCGCTCCAATTATTTCAAAATATAACCATTTTCAATTATATACGACAAAATTAGTACAATCTATGGGAGCAGAATCCCGTATTTCACTGGATAATGTAGGTTAAATCACCTATGCCATCTCTCGAAACCATCAAAAGTAGGACTATTGGTCTGCTTTTGTTGTTCAATTAGCGCTAAAATCACATCGTGACATCCGTCTACCCTGCTGCATATAGTAAGTATCGACTAATCCGCTTTTACCTAAGGAGGAAATTACGCAATGGCTTCAGACAACAAACAAGATGAACTTCGTGAATTCGAAACTGTATCCGTACAGCCTGAAACTTCGGAACAGTTCTATCCGGCTTCATATCCGCAAGCTTTTCCTTATCCGTATGACTATGCAGTACCCCAAGCTTATGGTTGGGTGCCAGCTTACGATACGCGCGGCTTCGGATTTCCGGGCTTACCCGGATTCGGCATGACTCCCGGTGCTCCCGGAACCGGTATGACTCCTGGATTCCCCGGAGCCGGTATGACTCCTGGTACCCCCGGAACCGGTATGACTCCTGGTACCCCCGGGAGCCGGTATGACTCCTGGATTCCCTGGATCCGGCATGTCTCCTGGCATGTCTCCTGGCATGTCTCCTGGCATGTCTCCTGGCATGTCCCCTGGCATGTTTCCTGGCATGTCTCCTGGCATGTCTCCTGGCATGTTTCCTGGCATGTCTCCTGGTATGTCTCCTGGCATGTCTCCTGGCATGTCTCCTGGCATCTCTCCTGGCATGTCTCCTGGCATGTCTCCTGGCATGTTTCCTGGCATGTCTCCTGGCATGTCTCCTGGCATGAATCCTGGCATGTCTCCTGGCTTCCCTGGATCTGGCATGAATCCTGGCTTCCCTGACCCACCCTTCCCTGGGCAACAGCAAGGAGGAGAGCAAGCTCCAACTTCGGCGCCTCCAGCTTATACACCGCAGAAGCCGTTTACATCGGAAGGTGCCTCCGCTTTTGCCGTAGACCCGGGAAGTATTCGCCGCTGCTTGTTTAATTTCACTTATGTCTGGCTCAACAACGGTCAACAGTTCTGGTATTTCCCTACCTTTGTCGGACGCAATTCAATCGCAGGCTTCCGTTGGACTGGGTTCTCTTGGAGGTATTTCGGTATCGATTTGCGCTTCATTGACTCATTTACTTGTTAAAATAATACGAAAAAGGCTGCTATTCTCATAGTAAATACCCGGAAGATGGAACTTTGAAAAAAGTGACATCTCTCGGGTATTTTTACGTTTACAATCATAACTCCAAAATGCGATTTTAGAGTCATTCAGCTTTCGAGATGGCAGATGGGCTTTAGTGGTTACCAATGTTGTATTTTCTGCAACAATTCACACGCCAAAAGGCTATTTTGCATCTTGAAGTTGCATATCGTACAACATTTTGAGCACATTTGTTGCTAAATGCTCGATATTGGGCCAAATTGTTGTACATTATGCAACATCGAAGGGAAATAGGCGAGATTTAGGCAGCAATTTTTGCATTTTTTACAACATCATTCTACCGCATTTAGGGATTCATTCATCCAGCAACCTCAAGTGAGCCTAAATGTAGATGATACCGAAAATGAGCACAAAAAAAGATGACTCCCGGTGAATTCTGCGTACGGGATCCATCTTTTAACAGCTTAATCTAGGGTCTTTCTTCTAAGTACCAACGAATGGCGGCACAGTTCAACGGAATAACAGCCTTCTTTCTTATCAGCCTTCCTGCCAAGCAAAACGGTATCCGATCCCAGGCTCCGTAAGGATATACTTCGGTCTTGTCGGGTCCTCTTCAATCTTTTTCCTCAGATGACCAACATATACTCTCAAGTATTGGCTGTCTGATTCATACTGCTGACCGCCCCAAACTTGTTTGAGCAATTGTTTGTGTGTCATTACTCGTCCTGCATTCAGGGCGAGAACTTTCAACAAATCGTATTCCGTAGGAGTTAATTTGAGTTTCTCATCCTTAAGCTCAACACTACGTTGCGATAAATCAATGACTAAATGACCCAGTTTCAACACCGGTTCATCTTGCGTCTTGGCGATATGCCGTAAGGCAACTCGCATACGGGCCATAAATTCGCCCATGCCAAACGGCTTCGTCACATAATCGTCGGCGCCGCGATCCAAGGCGGCAACTTTATCCTGTTCCTGGTCATGAGCAGTAAGAATAATGATGGGCACCTGCGACCACTCGCGGATATTAGCTAGCACTTCCATGCCCGTCATATCAGGCAAACCCAGGTCTAAGACAATTAAATCAGGGCGCACCATCGTAGCCTGCAGCAAGCCTTCTTGACCGGTGGAAGCTTCAGCTGCTTCAAATCCATGAGCAGTTAGAGTGACGCGCAGCAACTTTCGTATTTGTGGTTCATCATCGATGATTAGGATCTTCGCTCCTGTAGTTGTCATTCCCATCCCCGTCTTTCTCAGCGAATTGTAAAGGCAAGCTTATCCGAATAGCTGTTCCTCGATTCCCATTGTTCGAGGCTGCAATATGGCCGCCATGTGCTTCCACAATGCTTTTACTGATCGCAAGCCCAAGCCCTGTTCCTGGGATATGTTTGGTTAAATGGCCTCTATAAAATTTCTCAAATACCCGCTCCAAATCAGCTGAGGCAATGCCTGCACCCTGATCTTTGATGGTCAAATCAATCATGTCTTGGTTGTGATCCGCTTCAATCACAATTTCGCTTCCATCCGGCGAATACTTAATGGCATTACTAATGACATTAATCAACACCTGTTCAATAAGAACTTCGTCTAGAGGTACAGACGGAAGATCTGGCGCAAGACGTATGTTTACTTTTCTGTGCAGCAAAGCGTCGTTCAATTGCGTAAGCGCGACACCTACAATATCCTCTATCCCACACCACTGTTTATTTAAACGCAGCATGCCGCTCTCAATCCGAACCATGCCCAGTAAATTGCCGACCAACCGGTTCATCCGGGTAGCTCCCTCACGAGTCGTGAGTAATAACTCTCGTCGATCCTCAGGACCGAAGACGTCTTCCCCTTCTAGGAGTCCGGTTACTGAACCTATGATCGTTGCCAGGGGCGTTCGCAATTCATGTGAAAGCGAATCCAGCAGCGCGGTACGCAGCTTCTCCGATTCAGCCGTTAATTGCGCCACCTTGGCTTCATTCGCGAGTTTAACGCGAGATATCGCAACGGCTACAAGATCAGATAGCGCTTCGATGATCCGAATAAGCTCCGGCATATCTGACAAATTTCTATCGCCAACATGAACAGCAAGCACGCCATGAACCTGCTGATCCGTAGCTAAAGGGACATGCAGATCCGATGATTCCCCCAATGTAAGAGTCCCTCGACCGGCAATGGAATTATGTTTATTGACCCAAGCGGCGATAGACAGATGGGATTCATCACTGGCCCAATCTTCGCCATCCTTGGAGCAGGCTTCCAACTGCTGTTCCCCCAACTCGTTTGGTAAAATAATTGCAGCCTTAGCGTCAATCGTATCTGAAACATGTTGAACAATCTGATTTAGTAGGACATCTAGGTCTGAAATGGCGGTAATCTTACGACTTAAAGCGTACAGAGCAGCCGTACTTGCTTCTTTTTGCTGCGCTTGATGAATTTGATTCCTCAGTTTAGAAGCCAAGTTGGAAGTAAGGCCAGCAACTGATAAAAAAACAATAAAAGAGATCATATAACGCAAATCAGCAACCGTAAGACTAAAAATGGGTGGCACAAAAAAATAATCAAACGCCAATACCCCTATTCCCGCAGCAAAAAAGGAGGGCCCTCTTCCCCAGCGTACAGCACTAAAAAGAACAGGAAATAAATAAAGCAGCACAATGTTAACTAAATCTAGAAAAAGACCAAAGGCTCTTAAAAATATGGTTAGTATTGTAATAAAAATAGCGATAATAAAATACGATTTCCAGTTCATCAATTCTTTTGTTTTTTTCACCATGTGTTCATTTTACCTTATTTCCCGTAGTTTGCCACGTCTCATAGTCAGCAACAATCAGCACATCCATTGTACTTGCAAGCGGTACAAGCTTTTTGACAATGGCGTCCTTCCACACAATAATTTGAGTCGCTCCCGCCTCACTAGCCTTGGAAGCAAAAACCTGCGGGATTTGGTTGCGGTTGGCCACCTCTTGGTATGAAAACTCGCCTCCAAGCCTAATGGTTAACCGCTCTAATGACTCTAGCTTCTGTTTCCACTCCTCTACGCCTCCCACCGCAATAAAGCTTACATGCCAAGTTGCTTTAAGCCGATGCGCAATCCGAAAGCCGCGGCGAATTAAGCGATCGGCTTGTGAGATTTCCGTGATACACACGTAAATCACTTCTTTTCTGCGCCATGGGCCACGAAGTGAGCTCTTGCGCTCCATAGATTCTAGACGTTCATCTACATCATCAGCGATTTCGCGCAGCGCGAGTTCCCGTAAAGCGATCAGATTCCCTGTTTTAAAGAAATTGTTCAACGCTTGATCCACCTTGACCATCGCATAAATTTTACCATCTCTCATGCGAAGCTGTAAGGCCTCGGGGGCAACGTCGATTAACTGTACTTCATCCGCCATGCGAAGAATACTATCGGGAACCGTTTCCCTAACTCGAATACCCGTAATTTGTTCCACGGCATCATTTAAGCTTTCCAGGTGCTGCACATTAACGGTTGCTATGACCGATATGCCCGCTTCCAGAATTTCCATCACATCTTCATACCGTTTTTTATACTTGCTGCTGGGTACATTCGAATGGGCTAATTCATCTACCAAAACCACTTCAGGTCTAAGACGAATGATACCTTCTGTATCCATTTCCTCCAGCTTTACACCTTGATACTGGATTTCTGCCCGCGGTATGATGTCAAGTTCCCCAATCTGTGCGATTGTCTCTTTTCTTCCATGGGTTTCAAGCAAGCCAATCTTCACATCAATCCCCTTTTTGAGCAGATCGTTGCCTTCTCTCAGCATCGTATACGTTTTACCGACACCAGGGGCAGCTCCAATATAGACTTTAAATCTACCCCGTTTGATTTTTTCGATTTTCGCCTCTACTTCTTGTTTGCTCAAACGTTTATATTTGTAAGGTTCCTTCAAAGAGTGGATATGGGCTGGCAGAATGCGCTCACCCTCCTGAGAAGCACGATCAGCAATCAAGAATACATCGATATTTGTCGTTCTTTTTAACACGCCATTGATGACGGAGCCTTGTAAAAGAGTTTGCCATTTGGTTTGCTTAGAATGTCCTAATACAATGCGTGTTACATGATGAGCTATCGCATAATCGACCAATATTTGAGCGATGCTGCGACGGTTCCGAAAAGGCAGCTCTTCAAATTTGCCGCCTACTTTTTGGACAAGCTTCATAATGGACCTGCGAAAAGTGGCCGCTTCTTTGGTGAGCGGTTTATTGAAATTACGCAGCGTAACCACATGAAGATCACCATTCAATCGCTTCGCAATCTGCTGTCCTCTGCGCACATAAATCGAACCGTTCCAATGATACTGCGTTGTTACAAGGATGCGCTCGGTAGCACCAGATGGACCCAGAATCCCCATTTGTTCGCGATGTTCTTCCAGAGAATCGTTAACGTCCTCAGCAACAAGACGAAGTGCCAGTTCTCGCAGCACGCCTAAATTACCGCGTTTGAATAACGCTGTATCCTTATTCCCCTTTAAATGGCCTTCTCCCAATCGATTTAAAATCGTTTCCGGCGTCGCATCGATTAATCGAACCTCATCAGCAAGCTCCAACGTATCTGAGGGAACACAGTGCCCTACTTCAATGCCTGTCAGTTTATGAGCAACCTCCATCGCCTCTTCCAGCTCATACACATTCACCGTGGTAATCACACTAATATCATTGGAAAGTAAAAACTTGATGTCGTCTAAACGTGAGGGAAACCGTGCGCCTTCTCGATTACAATGGGCCAACCCGTCTACGAGCACGACCTCCGGATTTCTCTCGATTAACGCATCCAAATTGAGATCTTTTTGCTCGACCCCGTCTTTGATCCAATGAATGCTCGGGACCCTTTCCAGATCCCCCAATTGTTCCACGGTTTCCGGTCTTTGGAGCGTTGATACGGCGCAAATGACCACATCAATCCCTTGCTGCTTGAGGTTTTGCCCTTCGCGAAGCATATGATAGGTTTTACCGGATCCACTGACGGCGCCGATATATATTTTAAAACTGCCGCGGTGCAGTTTAGAGATGGAATATAGGATTTCTTCCGGTGTTTTTCTTTTGAAACCATCCAAATGGCAACATTCTCCCTTCTCCCTAAAATGTGCAGAAACCACTCTCATAAATAACCGAGAGTGGTTGCCTGCTTATCTCACAATTTCACTTGCTTCAGCAGTTCCATATTTAATTCCGTCACATTGACTCTTGGCTCACCGAAAACTCCGAGTTGGCGCGTTTTGGAAAGCTGATCAACGAGATCATTGAGATTTTTCTCAGAGATCCCTGTTTCCTTGCTAATTCTCGGCACCTGGGCTTTAGCCCCCTCCTGGAGATAAATCCGGATCAAAACCGGAACCGGAGACAGTGACTAAGTCAGCTGGGATTTCCGTTAGATTAGGATTTTCTTGCTTCAAGGCAGCAATACTCTCTGCCATTGCCGCAGCATAATCGCTTGAAGCCACCGCTGTATTGGAGCCTGATGAAGCAGTCGGGTCATACTTGGCGGCAGATCCTCTTGGATGGAAGAGCTTCGGTGACTCGAAATTTTGAGCCAATAATTCAGATCCAATCACGACACCGCCAGATTCAATGAGACTTCCATTTGCTTGTTTAGGGAATAACACCCCGGCTATACCAGTCGTTACGAGCGGATAGATGAGCCCACAGACGATCATGAACAATAAAGACACACGAACAGCTATAAAAACCGATTTCATAACGCTATCTCCTCGCTTCTCTTTCTCTTTAAACGATATTTAAACCGTGAAGCACCATATCTATGATTTTAATCCCAATGAAAGGCACGATCACACCGCCTAAACCATAGAGCAGAATATTGCGTGACAACAATTTATCTGCTGACATTGCCCGGTACTTAACACCCTTCATAGCAATGGGGATGAGGAGCGGGATGATAATTGCATTGAATATGAGCGCTGATAAAATAGCCGATTCCGGCGAAGCCAGATTCATAATATTCAAGGCCTGCAGCTGCGGCATAGCTAAGATAAACATCGCAGGAATGATCGCGAAATATTTGGCAATATCGTTGGCAATTGAAAATGTTGTTAGAGCTCCGCGAGTGATTAGCAGCTGTTTACCGATAGAAATGACAGAAAGCAGTTTGGTCGGATCGGAATCCAAATCGATCATGTTGGCCGCTTCTTTCGCAGCCATCGTGCCTGAATTCATCGCAAGTCCTACATCGGCTTGAGCAAGCGCAGGAGCGTCATTCGTTCCGTCGCCAGTCATGGCTACGAGCTTGCCTTCTTGCTGCTCTTTTTTAATCGCGGCAATTTTATCTTCCGGCTTCGCCTCAGCAATAAACTCGTCTACACCAGCCTCAAGTGCAATCGTCGCAGCTGTCAGTGGGTTATCCCCTGTACACATAACCGTTTTGATACCCATTGCGCGCAGTTCCGCAAATCGTTCCTTCAAGCCCGGTTTTACCGTATCCTTGAGGTAAATAACGCCATAGATCCGCTCGTTAACTGCGACTGCCAGCGGAGTGCCTCCGGCTTTGGCAATTCGATTTGTGACTGCTTCTAAGTCACTAGGAATTTTCCCGCCCATAGCGGCTACATATTTCTTAATTGCGTCGACGGCACCCTTGCGGATTTGTTTCCCATCAGCTAAATTAAGTCCTGACATCCGTGTCTCCGCAGTAAACTCCACCACTTCTGCCCCTTGATAGCTATCTGCTTGCCACGTCTCCCCAAGCTTATTCGCAAGCTCCACAATGGAGCGACCCTCAGGAGTTTCGTCTTTCACTGATGCTTGTAAGGATGTAAACGTAATGTCTTTAGCGGCTACGCCATTCACAGGTACGAACTCCGAAGCCATCCGATTTCCGAAAGTGATCGTCCCTGTTTTATCTAGGATCATCGTATCGATGTCGCCAGCAGCTTCAACAGCCTTACCTGACATAGCAAGCACGTTGAACTGAGTCACACGGTCCATACCAGCGATACCGATAGCTGATAAAAGACCTCCGATTGTCGTCGGAATGAGACAGACGAGCAAGGCAATCAGTGTGGAAATCTCCAATTTCACGTCCAAATACTTCGCCATGGGTACCATGGTCACAATGACGATTAAGAAGATCAACGTCAATACCGCAAGCAGCGTTGTTAAAGCAATTTCGTTCGGTGTTTTCTGCCGTTTGGCGCCTTCCACGAGCGCAATCATGCGATCCAAGAACGATTCGCCGGGATCGGTCGTCACTTTGACAACGATATAATCAGAAGCGACACGCGTTCCACCTGTTACGGATGAGAAGTCGCCGCCAGTTTCCTTAATAACCGGAGCGGACTCACCCGTAATCGCCGATTCATCAATTGATGCCAAACCTTCAATGATCTCACCGTCTGATGGAATGATCTCACCGATTTCAATGCGGACCACGTCTCCCTTACGGAGAGAAGTTGAAGATACTTCCTTATAAGAACCGTCCTTTTGCACCAAACGAGCTTTCGTATCCGATTTCGTCTTCCGCAGAGAATCCGCCTGTGCCTTGCCCCGCCCTTCCGCCAAAGCTTCCGCGAAGTTAGCGAAAAGCAAGGTGAAAAGCAAGATCAGAAACACAGCGATATTATAACCCCGCCCTACTTCTGTGGTACCAAAAAGATCGGGTGCGAGCGAAAGAAGAAGCGTAATGACCGTACCGATTTCAACCACAAACATAACCGGATTTTTGATCATCGCCCAAGGATTTAATTTTTTAAACGAATCAACGATAGCTTGATTCATAATTTCTTTTGTCATTGTTTTTTTACGTTCTACAGCCATGTGAATACTTCCTTTCTAATATAGGGACCTTTGGGCGTAGCTCAAAGTCTCTCTACTCACTCGTTTTTCCTTTAACGCGCCGCCAAATGTTCAGCAATCGGCCCCAATGCCAGCGCCGGGAAGAACGTTAGAGCACCAATAACTAGAATAATCATGATTAAAACCCCCATAAATAAAGGTGTATTCGTGCGCAGTGTGCCAGTCGTAACAGGAACTACACGCTTAGTAGCAAGTGAACCCGCAATGGCCAGCATCGCAATGATTGAAATGTAACGGCCAAACAGCATGACCATACCGATACCCAAGTTATAGAAGTTCGTATTTGCAGTCAAACCGCCAAAGGCAGATCCGTTATTAGCTGCACCGGACGTGAAAGCATACAGCACTTCCGACAACCCGTGCATCCCCTGATTAGCAATCGAAGTAACGGATTCAGGCCGTATAAGTGCCCACGCCGTCGGCGCCAAAATGATGAGCGGATGAATCAGAATAGCGATTGCCGCCAACTTTACTTCTTTTCCCTCAATTTTTTTACCTAAAAACTCTGGCGTTCGCCCTACCATCAGTCCGCAGATGAAAACCGATAAAATGAGGTAAAGCAAGCCGTTTAACAAGCCAACCCCTTTACCGCCGAACACATTGTTCAGCATCATTTCTGCGAAAGGGGCGATGCTTCCGAGCGGTGTAAGCGACTCATGCATATTGTTAACGGAACCTGTTGTTGCAGCCGTAGTTACAGCAGTAAAGAGAGCAGATTCAGCAATCCCGAAACGGACTTCCTTCCCTTCCATGTTGCCATGTACACCCATCGCATCAACCGCCGTTATACCGCGATACTCGGCGTAAAAAACCGTTGACAACATCACGATAAAAATGATCCCCATAGCAGCAAAGATCGTCCAACCTTGCTTTTTGTTCTTAATCATTAGTCCAAATGCGTACACCAGAGATGTAGGCAGCAGCATCATACAAATAATATGAATTAAGTTAGCGACTGGCGTCGGGTTCTCAAAAGGATGCGCAGCGTTCGTACCGAACCACCCGCCACCATTCGTACCTATATGCTTAATTGATTCAAGAGAAGCGACTAGCCCGCGAGTAATCGTTTGCTGCGCTCCTTCAATTGTTGTAGCCTGCACAGTCCCCAGCAATGTTTGCGGAATACCCTGAAATACTAAGACTAAAGCTACAATGAAGCTAAGCGGTAGAAATACCCTTGTAATCGCCCTAGTTATATCCACGTAGAAGTTACCGAGATTATCTTGACGTCCTATTAAACCGCGAATAAATGCAACTGCCACTGCAAATCCAGTTGCAGCTGATGTAAACATTGGGAATGTAATTGCCACCATTTGAGAGAAATAGGACAATGTATTTTCACCGCTGTAAGCTTGCCAGTTCGTATTTGTAATAAAAGAAATAGCGGTATTAAAAGCTAAAGCCGGTGGCATATTACCGATGCTGTCTGGATTTAGAGGCAAGTATTTTTGAAGTCGAAACACCGCATAAATCAAGAGCATCATGACCAAATTGAGCAATAACACGGCTCCTAAATACTTTTTCCAGCCCATCGCTTCCTCTTCTTTAACACCCATCAAACGATAGGATATACGCTCAAAAGGACCAAATACGCGATCAAGGCGACTCTTCTCATTACCGAACACTTTAACCAAATAACTTCCCACAGGCTTCACCAAAAGCATAATAATACCCAGTGTGATGACTACCTGTAACAATCCCATACCCATAGTAGGTTCTCCCCTTGCTTACATAAGTTCATATTCTACAATTAAAATTTCTCTGGTTTCACTAGAACAAAACCGAGATACACCATAATGGCAAATGCAATTAGTCCAATAACAATCATATGTTTGCCTCCTAAAAGGATTGGTCAATAACCTCGCTTCGGTACATAAGCTCACGCTTTTTCACAATATTTCACAAATCCCCAAAACACTAAAAATGATACTGCGATTAATAGAACCATCGTTACATCGTTGTACATAACACACCTCCTTGAAATCGACAGAACCTCAATCATTTATTTAATTTTTAAAAGATGGCAGCAGAAACTTCGCATCACCATTTTTAGAATAAATGACATAATCAGCGCCCAGTCCTTTGTAGATCAACCGGGGATTCACGCTTTGCGTAATGACATAAATGGGTCTAGAGGTTAGGCCGCGACATATCTGGATATACCGGCAGCATAAGGGCAAGCTTTCCTCAAATAAAATGACGTTTCCAATTGGATAGTCAGGAATGATGGATAGGCCCGGTTCCGACGTATTCACTTGGATAATTTGTTTCACACCCTGCCCCTCAAGTTTGAGTTTCTCCATCTTGTTATTGGTTAATGCAATAAAAGGTAAACCAACCAACTTTACCTGTTTCATAAAGTCCTCGCCTGCCTTGGTCGGCGCAGCTATCAGCAAACAATCACTTTGCATGACCATCACCGCCCCCTTTCCTGACATATTGTAACGCCGAACCGTATAAAAAGGGGGTAAAGAATCTATAGCATCCGTATAAAAAAAGCATAAAAATTGATTTACACAGATTGTTTCTGATGAACATACTTCAGACCATCCGTAAGGGTAAGGCCTTGGATCCGCTGAAATACGAGCTTGGAAGTGCCCTATCTTGGCAAACTGCGCTTACTTTGGATTCACCCCGAGAAGCCCAGTGTTTACATACAATCAAATCCATTTTGGAGCTTACCTTAGTCCACGACCAAGGATAAGCTCAGAGCCTCTAACGATTCTTATCCCGCTCCTTTAGCCACTTTCTACGCAAATAGAAGCTCCAAAAGGCTCTTATATTTCTCTGAGTAGCTAGCTTTCCCACCCTATCAACGACAAATAAGAGCCCCTAAAGGCTCTTATCCCGCTCCTTTAGCCACTTTCTGCGCAAATAGAAGCTCCAAAAGGCTCTTATTTCTCTGAGTAGCTACCCTTTCCCACCCTACCAACGACAAATAAGAGTCCCTAAAGACTCTTATCCCGCTCCTTTAGCCACTTTCTGCACAAATAGAAGCTCCCAAAGGCTCTTATTTCTCTGAGTAGCTAGCTTTCCAGCCTATCTACGACAGATAATCAACCTCTCGACCTGCCAATGCCGGTCTAACCGCGATTTCCGCATATTTGGACTCGCTTTCCAAACCTATCGCAGTCTGCCTCCCGGTTTAAGTTCAGCTTCCAAGAATATCAACCCTCCGAAGCTCCAGCCGTACACTGCCGCGCAGCCTGCTTTACGTTTTTATTCTTTTTTTATACGCCGCTAGCGATTCTTTACCCCCTTTTTATACGGTTCAACGTTACAATGATGCCATATTCGTTCACTGCCACTTAGATCCTAAGTCAAAATAAAGGAGAACATGTATGTCTACATCTGCCCATTATTATTTAGGGATAGCACCCAACTTGTTAAATCCGATTCATTTAGATTACGAATGGTTTGGTGTCTTATGGCTAGAAGAAAATAATCAACCGATTATCCTTGGTTATTGGTTTTGTAAAGAAAAATCGGGGATCACCCAACAAGCTGACCAGGCCGGATTTTCAAAATGGACTGAAATATCCGATCAACCCACCATTCTGACTATGTATCAATCCATAAGAAACAAACAAAAAAAGCAGGACTGGGAGAATCGGACTCGATTATCCATCCGTACGATTTTCAAATCACCTTGGAAAGAAGACTCTTCAGGGTTGTATATTTTAAAATCCCGGGACAAATACCCCCTGCATGCTTCAGCCGTGCACAAGAAAAAGTTCTTTATTTGGTTGGAGCACTCAGCCGTATGCGAAACCGAGGAAGAGCTTCAAGCGTTCATTAAACAGGTGAATGAAGAGCACCAAGACGAGCTTGTGCATAAAAAAGCAGCCTTACTATGAAGTAAGGCCACCCTACTTAAGCTTATTTTTTCAAATGATAAGGTACTGTCGTCACAATTAGGTCCCTTCTGTAAAGAAGGAAAGCTCTAATAAGCAAGCTGGATTGGTTATGGAGAATATGCTGCCAGCTTTTCTTAGGAATAAACTGCGGGATCAGGACGGTTACCCGAAAATTGGATTCAGCCGCCTTATTTTCGACCGTATCAATAAATTTCGTTAATGGTTGAACAATGCTCCGATATTGGGAATGTAACGTTACCAGCCTTATATCGGGTTGCCACGTATTCCATTTCTCCTCAAATTGTTTCTCGGCATCTCTTTCGAAAGCCACATAAACGGCGATGATCTGATCTGGCGAAAGGGATTTGGCATAATTCAAGGAGTTCTCTACCACATGCGTAATGCCTGCAACAGGCACAATCATCACATTTCCTTCAATAGGAATCGCCGGCTCGCAAGTTGTTATTCGTAATTGTTCGCCTACGGCCTCGTAGTGTTTCTTAATTTGATGAAAAATAAAAACAATCAGGGGCAAAAAGATGAGTACGGACCAGACCTGCCCAAACTTGGTAATAAAGAAAATCATCATGACCGTAAAGCTCATCAATGCTCCAACTAAATTAATCGTTAATTTAACCATCCAGCCTTTCGGTTTCTCGCGGATCCATTTCATCAGCATACCCGTCTGAGCTAAGGTAAATGGAATGAACACTCCGACTGCATACAGAGGGATTAAATGCTCTGTTTTCCCTTTGAAAAGGATAATTAACAAGATCGATGTTACCGCCAGGAAAATGATCCCGTTGGAATACCCTAGTCGATCTCCTCTAATCGTAAACATTCTTGCTATGTATTTATCCTTGGCCAGATTAACAGCCAGTAAGGGGAAAGCAGAATATCCCGTATTCGCCGCGAGCACAAGAATCATAGCTGTTGTACCTTGGATGATGTAATACATGAAATTTCTGCCGAACGTTTCAGCAGCAATTTGCGAGACAACCGTTTCCTTTTCTTTGGGAGATATCCCATAGTAATACGCTAGATACACGACTCCCGCAAATAAAAGGGCAAGTAACAAGCCCATAGCCATCAATGTTTTGGAAGCATTTTTGGGAGCTGAATCTTCGAAGTTCGGAATGGCATTAGAGATAGCCTCAACCCCTGTTAAAGCAGAACTCCCTGATGAGAAGGCTCTTAGTAATAAAAACAAGGAAATACCTGCAACAGGCGTACCAATTGGAGCATGCAGATCCGCCGAGACATTCCCCGTTACGATATGGTATAACCCGACACCAATTAAGATAAACAAAGCCAGAACAAATAGATACACAGGATAAGCTAAAATAGAAGCCGACTCGGTTATACCCCTGAGATTTAAGATTGTAATGAATATAACCAGTACGATGGCAATAATCACAGTATAACGATGTAAGTGCGGAAAGGCAGAAGTAATGGCGTCTGTACCTGCCGAGATACTGACTGCCACTGTCAGTATGTAATCAACTAAAAGGGAGCCGCCTGCAAATAAACCCGCGTTCATCCCGAGATTTTCCTTCGAAACGACATAGGCCCCGCCTCCATGCGGGTAGGCATATATGATTTGTTGATATGACAAGATAAGTGCTAATAGAAGAAACAGAACGCCTATTGCTATAGGGATTGTGTACCAAAAAGCAGCAGCACTTACGGTAATCAAAACTATAAGAATCTGCTCAGGTCCATAAGCAACGGATGATAAAGCGTCGGAAGAGAGGATAGCTAAAGCTTTCTTTTTATTAAGCTTCTGTTCCCCTAATTCGTTTGACTTTAATGGCTGACCGATTAAAAATCGTTTAATTACGGAAAACATGATTTACACCCGCCATCGTTTTTTAAGTTCATTTCATTTTACCCAATTGTGTGAAAAAAGAATCATAAAAAGGGGGAACAGTTTAAAGAACATCCCCGCTTTCATTGCAAAAAGATTAGCAATTACAGCAGGGACTTCATTTTCCGGGGATAGAGCTGTTATCAATGCCGTTCATGGATACTAGCCAGCACTCGGTTGCTATCTGTCTGGATTTTTCTCAGACGCCACTTTCGTAAATACTTGCTAGGGATGTGAAACATTCCCTTTAGTCTTGCAGAGGTCAGGTAGCGGGTTGAGATCGAAATCTTCAAGTTTGAGATCGGTCTGGTTGCCGCTACGCAGAACCCCCAGTCCTCCCCATATCTCTTCATGACATCAAAATGATAGGGCAACACATAAAAACCGGCTGCTTTGAGCGTTGCCATTATACTCCAGACGAATTCTGGCATCTCTGACAGCAAGGAGCTCGCTATGGTAATGGCTCCCCCTGGTGCCAGGCGCTTTTTCAGGAGACTGTAAAACTCTTTGCTGTAGAGACGGCCGAGCGCAAGAGATTTATAGCTAGGTTCTGGGACGTCGATAATAATGACATCCCACTTCTTCTGGTTCTTAGCCACGAACGTTCTGCCGTCCTGAACGACGGTTCGCACCTTAGGATTTCGCAAAGACCCCTTATTGAACTTTACCAGCGGCTTCAAATTCTTGCCTAAATCCATCATGACGGAGTCAATATCAACGACTGTAATCGATTTTACGTCTCGATAACGGAGTACTTCACGCGTTGTAATGCCTCCGCCTCCACCGATCATCAGAATGTTCTGCTTCTGCTTGGCCACGGCCATTGGAATATGGACCATCGATTCGGCCCACATGTTATCATCCTCTGTCGTGCCGAACATCACGTAGCCATCCCCATAGATCAGCACTTTGCCATTGGCTTGCTTTACCACGGCGATTCGCTGGAAGCGTGTTTTAATTTTGCGCAGAATGCGGTACTTCCCGTCGGGCTCATCTTCCTCTGATATATAATCCCGAAGGGATGAAATTCTCGCTTTGATAAGCGATTGCTTAATTTTACTGCTAGGTATCACTTGCGCTTTTCGATAAATCATAAATATCCACCCCCTATGGTTGAAATACTTTTAGAACAATAACCACTCCGTTTCCAATCACACAATTTTTATCCCTCCATCTTGATCCTTACTCTTCACATACCTCGTCAATTCCGCCGTCATTTCATACCGCATAAACGGAGTAATCAGATAAATACCTTTAAAATAACGGGAAACGGTATCCACGAGTTCCATAGCAATTTCCATTCCTTGCTTTCTTGCATCTTCACCTTGGTAGCGAGCCATCTTCACAAGTACGTCATCTGAAAGTCGTATGCCTGGGACTTGATTATGGAGAAATTCAGCATTCCGATAGCTGGTTAAAGGCATGATCCCAATAAAGATAGGAATTGGTAATTGCGCAGTAGCTTGTGCCACCTGTTCGATTTGTTGATGACTGAAAAGAGGCTGACTCATGACATAATCAGCACCTGCTTCAATCTTTTTCTCCAACCTCTCAACAGCCTTGTCTAAATGCCGTGTATTGGGATTGAAAGCTGTCCCAACGGTAAATCCCGTACGAGCTTTAAGGGGACGACCCGAGAATGAGATCCCCTCGTTTAGCTTTTTAATCAGGCGAATCATTTCAATTGAAGTTGTATCGTATACAGAGGTTGCATTCGGAAGATCACCATAGCGTGGAGGGTCACCTGTTACCGTGAGCACATGGTCAATGCCCAGGGCGTAAAGTCCCATCAGATGAGACTGTTGAGCAATCAAATTCCTGTCCCGGCAAGTCACATGGAGCAGAGAACGAATTCCAACCCATTCTTTCATGAGCGTCCCCATCGCCATATTGCTGATACGGGTCATCGCGAGCGAGTTATCCGCCATAGTGACCGCGTCTGCTCCAGCCTCTTTTAACACAGCAGCCCCCTCAAAAAAAGGAAAGTAATCCAGATCTCTTGGGGGATCTAATTCCACAATAATGGTCGTTTGTTCTTGAACCATCTCCGGTAATGTTCTTTGCCTAGGAGGATCTGAACCTTTCTCCATCTTCTCACCCCTATTCTATTAAACTACTATATACTATGTAATCGAAACGAAATGGTATGGATAAGTAGCTATGATCATGCCCAAATATATCATTTTCGGTGTAATGCACATTACGCATTTGCTAGTACGAGAATATAAATATAGTAGTGATGCGCACACCATTATGGTATAAGGGGTTGAACATATGAATCTGCCTCCTTCTGTTTTAGTCATAGGAACGATTTTCATAGATTGCAAAGGATTTGCCCGGCAAAATTATCAACCATCAACTAGAAACCTCGGTAGCATTCAGTTTGTCCACGGCGGTGTAGGAAGAAATGTAGCTGAAAATCTAGCAAATCTCGATGTATCGACATGTTTTGTTACTTCCGTTGATGCCACTGCAATCGGGAAAGAAGTCGTAGAAAGACTTCACAGGTCAAACGTCAATACCGACGGGCTTATCGAGTCAAAACAACTGGGAATGGGCATGTGGCTGGCGATCTTGGACGAGAATGGGAATCTAGCAGGTTCCATCTCGCAAATGCCGGATCTTACTCTTTTACAAGCGTTGATTTCAAGCAAAGGAAAAGAAATGATTCGGCAATCCACCCACATTGCGCTTGAATTGGATCTTAATTTCCAAATTGCCCATAGCGTCATCCAGCTAGCTGCAGAAGAAAAGAAACCGATCTACGGCGTTCCCGGCAACTTAGACGTGATCTTACATCATAGAAAACTACTGGAACATTTAGATTGTTTTATATGCAACAATTTTGAAGCAGATCTATTTTTCGAGCTGAATTTTACGAATTTAACTGTCGCTCAAAAACTAGAGTCTCTAATTCAATTTGTTGATCGGACGGGAATGGGCGCTATGGTAGTTACATTAGGAGAAAAAGGAGCTGTCTACTACAATCCCCAAACCAAAGAAATTGGCTATCAACCTGTCTTCCCCGTCAAACTTGTTGATTCGAGCGGAGCTGGAGATGCTTTCTTTTCAGGTACAGTCATGGGATTAGTAAAGGGGCTTTCTTTAAAAGAAGCTGTGATTTGTGGAACTAAGGTGGCAGGGTGGACCATTGAATCGACAGAAAACACATGCTTGGATCTGCCTATTAAAATAAAAGAGGATGAGTTTTTTAGGAATGTGGTTTGAGAAAAACACGCAATTGCCTTATAATCATAAGCAAGTGACGAAGAACGTCCCGTTTCCATTCTATTGAGTGGAAACGGGACGTTTTCTATTTTTTAGAGGTGGGGTGAGAGTGTGACTTTTGATGAAGAGCATGCCGCATTTATCCAGTTTCATCTTGAAAGCAGGACGGGCGAGCGCCGGCTGGAGAGGGGCCATCGGCACGGTGAATTGCTGTTTCTACGCAATGTCTGCTGGCCGCTGCTTGGGAGCTTCAAAGATCTTCATCCGGAATACGAAGTACTCGATTGGCGGGGCAGATCTTACTTTGCCGATTTTGCCTGAGCTGCCGGGACACGTTAAACTTTTATTTGAAATCAAAGGCTTTGCCACGCACGTACGGGACATGGACAGGCACAAATACTGTAACGAGTTGAACCGTGAAACGTTCCTTCATGCAATGGGTCTCGGGCTATCGCAGAGCGATCCATCCGAATTGGAGGCGAAAAAAAGAGGCAGTCCCTAAATCAATTTAAACTTAGGGGACTGCCTCGAAGTTTTTCAAATCCAGATCAAACCGTCCAACTATTCATATTATCTTCTTGTTCTTTAGTCGCATTTGGTTTGAAATCTAGCACCTTATTCACATGGACCTGATATTCTTCATCCGTTACATCATGCCACGCACAAGCGGTAATCTAGTCATTCCCATCTTGTTGCATCCTTTTTTAACAATTCCGCTTTGTCCGTCAGTTCCCAAGGAAATTCAACATCCGTACGGCCAAAATGTCCATACGCGGCCGTGTTTTGATAGATAGGTCTGCGTAAATTAAGCATCTTAATAATGCCTGCGGGACGAAGATCAAAGTGATTGCGAATTAATTCAATCAGGTTGTCCTCGTCAATGATCCCCGTACCAAAAGTATCAACAGCTATACTAACGGGATGCGCCACCCCAATAGCATAGGCAATCTGAATCTCACATTTTTGAGCGAGATCTGCCGCTACAATGTTTTTCGCTACGTAACGCGCGGCATAGGCAGCCGATCGGTCAACCTTGGTCGGATCTTTACCCGAAAATGCACCTCCGCCATGACGAGCATAGCCGCCATAGGTATCGGCAATAATTTTACGGCCCGTTAATCCTGCATCTCCCTCTGGACCACCGATCACAAAACGGCCCGTTGGATTAATAAAATATTTTGTATTTTCATCTATCAAATCAACTGGAATGACAGGCAAAATCACACATTCATGCATATCTTTTTTGATTTGCTCTAGAGACACTTCTGGATCATGTTGAGCGGAGATCACGATCGTATCGATACGAATAGGGCAATCGCTTTCATATTCTACGCTGACCTGCACTTTCCCATCGGGACGCAAATAAGGTAATGTACCATTCTTGCGCATTTGAGCCAATTGATACGCCAGTTTATGGGATAGAGCTATTGGCAATGGCATCAATTCCTTGGTTTCACTACAAGCAAAACCGAAAATCAATCCTTGATCACCAGCACCAGTTCCTTCAAGCTCATCTTCTTTCAACTTACCATCACGAATTTCCAAAGCTCTATTTACCCCCATTGCAATATCAGGAGATTGTTCATTAATGGCAATTAAGACTGCACATGAATTCGCATCGAAACCGAGCTCAGCTCGTGTATATCCAATGCTGCTAATTGTTTTTCGAACAACTTTTTGATAATCAATAGACGCATTTGCCGTAATCTCGCCGGTTACAAGAACAAACCCCCGACCTACACAACATTCACAACCAACGCGTGCATACGGATCTATCTCAACTATAGCATCTAAAATACCGTCAGAAATTTGGTCACAAAGCTTATCAGGATGACCTTCGGTCACAGATTCAGACGTAAAGAGATAGCTTCTTTTTTTAATAGTCATACAAAATACCTCCCCGTTAACAATTTCCCCCTGAAAATAAGTTTTAACCTTCTTCGCCGCACCCTGTTATCTGTCTTACACAAGATGTCATATCGTTGATTCCTTGAAATTTCCGTCTTTCCAGTACCAACTTTTGTCCGACCAAAAGCGCTAGTTTTTCCCCCTTCGCCCGCAGACTTGGGTCATCTATACTTTCCAAATCTTCTACATGTGCGAGGCCAATAATCCTACGAATCATTTTGCAACCTGCATATCCTGCAGTATCCTCAAGTATTTGAAGCAAATATTGATCTAGGTAACCCGGGATTACTGTCATTCTTTCTTTTGATTCTTTTTCCCATAAATTCCTAAATTCTTTTTCAAAGTAAGTCCATATTTGTTCGATCATCTTGAGAAGATACGCTTGGTATTTCGTTCGTTCCTGCCAATTCAACGTATGTCCTTCATGGGAAGCAAGGCTGAGCAGAAGGTTTCCTATCACGGCCCCGATATCAAATCCGATAGGTCCATAAAAGGCGAATTCCGGATCAATCACTTTGGTATCTTCTTCTGTCACCATGATGCTGCCAGTATGAAGGTCCCCATGGATGAGCGCCTGAGCATGCGTGAGGAAACCTTCCTTTAATTTTGCCACCTCAAGCTTCAACGGGTCATTCTTCCATATTTCTTCCACCTTATTTGCTACCAATGGATTAAATTGATTGGTTTCGGAATCGAAATAGGGGTCTGTAAAAATGAGATCTTCCGAGATTTTGCACATGTCCGGATTCGAAAATTGAACCGCTTTTTTCTTTTTCTCTTGAGCAGGCAAAGCAAAATCGGACGTCAGAAACAAAGTTCGTGCCAAAAAAGTGCCTATATGCTGTGCAAAATGAGGATAGCGCTTCTGAGCAACCAATCCTTTGCGCATAATCAGGTGGTTCGACAGATCTTCCATCACGGTCAGCGCCAAAATAGGATCATAATGATAGATTTTAGGTACTAAACCTGGGCAAATTTCATGTTGAAGGATCAACGCATGACTTTCAATTCGTGCCCGCTCGAGGGTTAATGGCCAGGATTCCCCAACCACCCGTGCATAGGGAAGCGCCTGCTTCAAAATAATGCTTTTTCCTGAAGATTTGTCTGAAATCTGAAAAACGAGATTCAAATTTCCATCCCCGATTTCCCTACAAACCAGCTGTGCATTTCCCATGAACATATCTCTTAATTTTCGGGCGTAAGCCATAGCTCCATATTTATTAAGGACTTGGTATTGAATCATAATCCCCTTCCTCCTTCCTCGCCATAAAAAATATTTCTATTCTATTAATAATCAAAGAAAGTAGCTTTGGTGTTTGTGAAAAGCAAAATTAGTAAAACAACCTACATTTTTAGGTGAATTATAGAGAGTTTCATAGTAAGGGAGGGAAAACTAATGATTTTTTAGTCCATGAAAATAAAAAAGAGCCGCTAAAAGCGAGCTCCTATTTTCGTTATCGATTACTTGAACTGTATTGTATCTGTATGCCGAAAGATAAACAGAAAAAAAACCCTTACAGAGTAAGGGTTTCCTGCTTAAAACTGGGATGCGGTCGGAGGGATTTGAACCCTCACGCCTTGTGAGCGCCACCCCCTCAAGATGGTGTGTCTGCCGTTCCACCACGACCGCGAGGTATTGAAGTAAAAATGACCCGTAGGGGACTCGAACCCCTGTTACCTCCGTGAAAGGGAGGTGTCTTAACCACTTGACCAACGGGCCACGAATGTCTGTAAGCTTTTGCAGCCCATTTTGACGACATTTGTAATTATAATTGATTCTGTCGTCGTTGACAAGCACAAAATCTGGAATGCATATAGGCAAATATGGTATGCTGAGACCAATTCAAAATACTCGAGGTGCTTGTCATTCATGCTAATTTATGAATCTACCCATGGAACGGTCCATGAGGAAACAGTACGCGTTCCCGGCTCGAACGAAGTAGCTTGGGTGAGAATGGAGAACCCCTCTCCTGACGATGTTAAACATGTTTTAGGCGACTTATACAAATGCCACCCTCTGCTCGTTGAAGATGCGATTAAGCTGAACCAACGACCGAAGATGGATACCTATAAGAATCATATTTTTCTAACCTTCTTCGCGGTATCCGATCAGCTTGAACCACAGGAAATAGGGATCGTGATCGGAGCAAATTTTGTGATAACCGTGTATAAGGACAAGCTCCCCTTCATAGATCAGCTTTACCATACCTGCCAAGAGGTCGAAGAACGATTAAGTCATCCGGGAGCCATTCTTCATGCGATACTCGATCGTTGTGTCGATGATTATTCCATCGTTGCGGATCATTTTGATGATCGCCTGAATAGCATGGAACAGGCCGTGTATCGCAACCCTAGGATTCGCATTGCACAGGATATTTTCCAACTTAAACGGAGTATGCATCAGCTGCGCCGCGTCATTGTGGAGGAACGAATTACCCTTTCCGCCATCGCGCACCACTCCTTCCCCTACACGCGTGAAGAAGATGATGTCTATTTCCTCGATATCATGGACCATATCTCACGAGTCGTGGATTCTTTGGACATTTTTCGGGAATCGCTAACCGCTCTTCTCGAGCTCCAAATGAGTATGAAGTCCGACCGGATGAATGAAATTATGAAGACATTAACGATCATTAGCACGATCTTTCTTCCTCTGACTTTTGTCGTCGGACTGTACGGCATGAATTTCAAAGATATTCCCGAGTTGCGTTGGGATTATGGATATGTGTATGTTTGGATCCTTATGATCCTCTTAAGCTGTGTTATGTGGTATTACTTTAAACGGAAACATTGGTTTTAACGAATAAAAGGCACGCCACCGTGAACCATTAATCACAGGGAGTGCCTTTTTACTTTTAGCAGTTACTTCATTTTAAAGTAAGAAACAGATTCATTTAATGTATTTACTACGGATCTAAGCTGTTCGGAGGCAGCAGCAATGTTCTGCATCATCGCTAACTGCTCCTCAGTTGCAGCAGCAACCCCCTGGGATTTGTTCAAAATATGCGTTGAACTCATTGCCGATTGATCCATTGTCGCGGAAATCTCCTCGGAGCTTGCCGACATTTGCTGGGTGATCGCTGAAGTCTCATGAATTTGAGTCACAATGTGTGTCACCGATTGCATGATGGTATGGAAGCTTTGATTCACTTCCTGCATCATGCTCGACCCCGCGCTAGCTTCCTGCTTGGTTGCATTCATGGAATTAGAAACACTTGCGATCTCCACTCTCGTCTCATGAATCAACTGATTAATTCCCTCTGCTGACTCGATAGATTGCGATGCAAGCTTACGAATTTCATTCGCGACAACGTTAAACCCTTTGCCATGCTCACCCGCTCTAGCTGCCTCGATAGAAGCATTCAGCGACAACAGGTTCGTTTGATTCGCAAACGTTGTAATGCTCGAGGCAATAAGACCAATCTCATCGGATTTACGTGTTAAGGATTGTACAGTTTGTGAGAGCTGCTCGACCGATGTCAACATGTTCACAATTTGCTGCTGCAGTTTCCCAAGCAAGTCATTGCCAAGTTCGGCATGGCGAGAAGTTAGGGAGGAGTGCTCTGCCATAACGCCTGAATTTTCAGCCACTCTCTGAATTCCAATCGTCATTTCTTCAATCGCTCTACTTGTTTCTACACTGCTTCTTGCCTGCATCTCGACGTCCTGTGTCATTTCTTGAATACTGGTAGCGACATGCTCAGAGGCCGTGGCCGATTCCTTGGAACTGTCCGAAAGCTCGACAGAAGCGTCGTGCACGAACTGCGTATTGTGAGCGATCGTACCGATCAAACCTTTGATTTTCGAAACCATTATATCTACCGATTCAGTGATTTGGCCTAGTTCGCACTTGGTATAATTGACTTGAGTCTCATGACGAAGATCTCCCGCCGCTACTTGGCTGGTAACTTTCACGATATTTTTGACCGTTTTCATGATTTGACTAATTACCATCCATCCTGCTGTCGTGAGCAAAATGACTATAATAGCGACGGATATGTAGATCGTTTTTGCTGTTTTATCATGCTGAGCCTGGATCTCTTCAATACTTGATTTCGCATAGGCATCCAAAATTTCACCGATTTGATTCATGCCCTCGCGGCCTTTTTCGAAAGTTGCAATTAATTTAGCGTCATTAATAATCCCTTTTCCTGTACTTGAGGACTGAACAACGGCATTCGCTTCTTTCACCCATTGGTCAAAATACGTATGAAAGCCAGCTATGTTCTGTTCAATGGTCATTTTCGTCTCTGTGTGCGCTGTTTGTAACAACTGTTTAGCATTCATAATATCAGCCGCTTGTCCAACCCTTGTATTCGTTTGATCGATATTGTCTTTCAAAGCTTTAAGCTGCTTCGTCTTCTCTTCCGCAGTCAACGTCCCCGAAACCAGCAGCTGGTAAGCTGTCAACGCCTGATACATATCACGATCGGCATTCAAAATAAGCGAAGTACTTTTGTTCGTGGTTTCATAAAGGGATGAAGCCAATACCTCCGTATTAGACTTATTTTGCTGCAGTAAAAACACACTTGTGCCCAGATACAGCATGGAAGGAACTAATAGTAATAAAAGGAGTCGTACACGTATAGATAACAATTTTGCCACAAAATCTGCCCCCGTCATTGATCTATTTTTGATCAACTATAACGGAAATTCGTTTGATAGATGTTAGAAAACTGTTAAAAATGAATGTATTTAACTAACAAAAAAAGCCCAACGGCATGAACGCCATTGAGCTTAATTCCAGCTAAATCGATACGGAGAGAGAGGGATTCGAACCCTCGCACCGCTTACGCAGTCTAACCCCTTAGCAGAGGGTCCCCTTATAGCCACTTGGGTATCTCTCCAAAGATATGGCTCCCCGAACAGGACTCGAACCTGTGACAACTCGATTAACAGTCGAGTGCTCTACCAACTGAGCTATCAGGGAATGAACAAGTATTATTTTATTATGAAGGCGCTGGTAAGTCAAGTGTATACGATTTCAATTTCCCCTTACATTTTCCACATGCATATTTCCGTACATCCATTTTGCGCTTGCGGTAGTATTCGGTTTTGCAATTGACGCATTCCAACCTGTATTTATAGGACTGTTTCTGGGAAGCCCGCGGCAGCGAACGACAGAATCGGGTACCTCCGACTTGCGCCAGCAAGGTTTTGAAATCATTGTCGCGATGCTGGTAGCCACGCTTTAATATATGCAAATGATAATGGCAAAGTTCGTGCTTAATGATCTTCTCAATCTCATCTCGTCCAAATGTTTCCCACTGCATCCAACTGATTTCTATATCATGGGATTTGGTAAAATAGCGCCCGCCCGTCGACCTTAACCTCCTGTTAAACCGCGCCTGATGCACAAAAGGCCTCCCAAACGAATCCATAGAGATCTGCTCGATCCATTGCTGCAGTCCCGATCCTCCATCCCCATTCGCTCCTTTGACAAGTTCTCACTTGAATTTGTACCGTATGTACGGCTATACTGTCAAGTAGAAAAGAAGATCGAAAGCTTTCAAAAGAAAGGATTTGAACAACCCTTATGCCGCAAATGCGATATGTCATTCTTAAGTTCGAACAACAAGTAGAATTCATTGAAATGCCATCTTCCTACGCTTATCAATTGACAGCTCTGAATCAAAGATTGCACAAAGAATTAGAGAAATTGACCGCTGACCATGTCCCTCAGCTTCCACGGGTTATTGCAGAATGCGACGACTTGGAATTGGTTGGCACCGCGCACACCCTCATTCAAGGTTTAGATTACATCAATCGATTGGAAAAAACCTTTGCTGGCATCCAGGAAAAGTCTTATCCGCTTATTTCCTTATTGACTGAAATTCGCGCACTTCAAGCCCAGCTGGAACAGTGGTATGAAGAAGAATTTGAGGGTTAATCTTAGTGAGATTAAAAACACAAAGCAAAGAGTAAGGCAACGCAAAGAGTAGGGCAATACAAAGTGTAAGGCAAAGCAAAGTGTAGGCAAAAGCAAAGATTAAGGCAAAAGCAATGAGTAGGGCAAAGCGAAGAGTAGGGCAACGCGAAGAGTAGGACAAAGCAAAAAAGTAACGCAAATCAAAAGGACCTGCACCCATCGAAGCAATCCTTCATATGCTATTATTACATGGCGAAGAAGGGGATGGGCATATGCCGCAATGGCTCTGTAATCAATTAATGCGGGCCTTCCAGAACAAAAACCGCAGACAAATCCGATTGCTGAATGATAGCTGGTACTTTTACCGCACCCGCCGCTCACAAGAGGAGTGGCCTGACACCCAATCGACGGACGGACCGGGCAAGCGTAAATTCTGATAAAAGAGCTAGTACTTGCGAAGCGGGTGCTGGCTTTTTTGCAATGTTGAATGACATAGTGAAACCAGATTAAAGCACTATTTGCTGAGAAAAGTGGGTACAGACCAAACATACTACTTGCTGAGAAAAGTGAATTTAAACCAGAGCAACTTACTACTTGCAGAGAAAAGTAAACGTTTGTTAAAAAAAGGTTGCATATTTGAAATGTGCCCTCTATACTGTAAATAAATGTAATAGATTATTCGGAGTGAAGCACACTCGATCTTGCAGAATTTCTGCGGTTCGGGTGTGCTTTTTTTCGTACATAAAAAAGGGGAGTCGATTATTATGCCACGTAAAACAAAAGGTTGGCTAAGAAAAATGCGTGAACTTGGGTTAGGACGTCAAGGGTTTGGTGGTTGGATGAGTGGTTCTGAATTAATGATTCAGCGGGGGAATTCTAGAGCAGTTCAAGAGCGGCAGGGCAGAAACATTGCTGTTCTTGAGCAATTAGGATTAGTGAGAGGCAGGAATAATGCTGTTCATGAGCAAGCAGGATTAGTACAAGCCAAGAACAATAATGTTCAAGAGCAACTGGGATTTGTACAAGGCGAGATGAGTGTAGTTCAGAAAAATAATGTTTATCCGTTGTTACCGAGAAAGACTGCTGCTAAAATACCCCCTCTCTCACCTATCGCCTTGCTAGAAGCTGACAAGTGGGTGTTACGGAAGCAACTAATCATCCAAATAGCCAAGCGTCGCAGCGGCAAAGTACGACTTCAGGAAGTTGCTGCCGAATGCAATGTAAATATTCGTATCGCTGCGGTCTGGTTGAAACGCCTTTCCCTGGAAGGAATGATCTCACTTGTCGCTGGTGAGCGGAATGTAAGGGTTTACTCTTTGAAGGATGTGGGGCGAGTTCATAAATAAACTCTTTAACCTCCCATGCTGGGGAGTATTGATGATACTTGTTGGAGAGGATGATGTCGGGTAAGTGATGGAGATGAGTAACTTAAGGAAGGATGATGTGGAGTTTCGCTGATGGTGGTCACGCTTCTTGGATGGGCGTACGAGTAACTTAAGGAAGGATGATGTGGAGTTTCGCTGATGGCGGTACGCCTCTTGGATAGGCGTGCAAGTAATTTAAGGAAGGATGATGTGGAGATTCGCTGATGGCGGTAACGCCTCTTGGAAGGGCATACGAGTAACTTAAGGAAGGATGATGTGGAGATTCGCTGATGGCGGTACGCCTCTTGGATAGGCGTGCAAGTAATTTAAGGAAGGATGATGTGGAGATTCGCTGATGGCGGTAACGCCTCTTGGATGGGCGTGCGAGTAATTCTAAGACTCGAGCCCCCTCGTTCCCAAATAAGAGTCCCTAAAGGCTGTTATTTGAGCAATTTCGATCAAAAATATTGAAATAGAAGTCTCTACAGGCTCTTATTTACAAATTTCATTATAAATTTTATTATTTTATGCAGAATAAGGGTCCCTAGGAGCTTCTATTTATCGAATATGCCATAAAACAGGAGGAATAACAGCCTCTGGAAGCTCTTATTGGTAATTCGGTGAGCCTACAAAAAAAAGCAGCTGGTAGCAAAACGCTGCCAACTGCTGCTGTTTCTTATTGTTGAGGCTTTTTCATGGTCAAGCCAACGCGACCTTTTTTCTCGTCTACGTTAAGCACCCAGACTTGGACGATGTCCCCAACGGACACCACATCCATAGGGTGTTTCACGAAGCCGTTCTTGAGCTGGGAAATATGCACCAGCCCATCGTTCTTAATGCCGATATCGACGAAGGCACCGAAGTCGATAACGTTGCGCACCGTGCCGGTCAATTCCATGCCCGGCACAAGGTCTTCAAGCTGCAGCACGTCGGTGCGGAAGATCGGCGCGGGGACTTCGTCCCGCGGATCTCGCCCAGGCCGCTGCAGGCTGTCTAAGATGTCCCGCATCGTCGGGACACCTACGCCCAGCTTCGGAGCCAGTTCCTCTGGCTCCAGCGTCTGCAGCAGCGCTAGCAGCTGCTGCGAACCAAGCTGCGCCAATTCCAGGCGCAGCTCCTTGAACAGCCGATCCACCACGTCGTAAGACTCCGGATGGATCGGGGTGTTGTCGAGCGGGTTCCGCCCGCCCGGAATCCGCATGAACCCGACACACTGCTCGAAGGTTTTCGCGCCAAGGCGCGGAACCTTCGACAGCTCCTGTCGGGAGCTGAACTTGCCGTTCTCCTCGCGATACTTGACGATGTTCTTCGCCAGTGTCGCGTTCACGCCCGACACGTACGAGAGCAAGGACGGGGACGCCGTATTCAAGTCCACGCCGACATGGTTAACGGCCGACTCCACGACGGCCTTCAAGTTCTCGTCCAGACGTTTCTGCGAAACGTCATGCTGGTACTGCCCGACGCCGATCGCCTTCGGCTCGATCTTCACAAGCTCCGCGAGCGGGTCCTGCAGCCTCCGCGCGATCGAGATCGCGCTGCGCTCGGCTACGTCGAGCTCCGGGAACTCCGTCTGCGCCAGCTTCGACGCGGAGTACACGCTCGCCCCCGCTTCGCTTACGATCAAGTACTTGAGCTTCTGCTCCTTGATCTCCGCAATCAGCTCCGCTACAAACTGCTCCGTTTCACGGGAAGCCGTCCCATTACCGATCACGATCAGCTCGACGCCGTGCTTGCTGATCAACTGCTTGAACTTCGCCTTCGCTTCTGCCACCTTATTATTAGGTGGGGTCGGGTATGTGACGGCGATTTCAAGCATTTTACCGGTGTCGTCGATGACGGCCAGCTTACAGCCTGTCCGGTAAGCGGGATCGACACCCAGCACTACGTGCCCTTTGACCGGGGCTTGGAGCAGCAGATTCCGTAGATTTTCCGCGAAAATCTTAATCGCTTGCTCCTCGCCCATCTCGGTCATTTCACCACGCACTTCACGCTCAATGGAAGGCGCTAGTAATCTTTTATAAGCATCCTCGACAATCGCACGAAGCACATCTTGCACGATCGATTGCCCTTTTATTATTTGCCGAGACATATAATCATGAATTTTATCAACCGCAACATCCAAGCCAACCTTCAAGACTTCCTCCCGCTCCCCGCGATTAATCGCGAGAATACGGTGAGGCGGCAGCCTTTTCACAGGTTCTTGATACGCATAGTACATCTCATATACGGATTCAGCCTTTGCATCTTTAGCCTCGGTACGCAAAATCCCCTGATCATGCGTATATCTACGCACCCAAGCTCGAATCTTAGCATCATCCGCGATATTCTCCGCAAGAATATCCATCGCGCCTTGGATCGCATCTGCGGCGCTTCCTACCTGCTTGTCCGCGTTCACATAACGCGCTGCTTCTTGATCCAGCGAGCCTTGACGTGGCTGCTTCCAGATCCAGTCCGCTAGCGGCTCCAGACCGCGCTCTTTGGCAACGCTCGCTCTCGTTTTGCGCTTTTGACGAAACGGTCTGTACAAATCCTCGATTTCCTGCAGCTTCGCAGCGCCTTCAATCGATTTGCGCAGTTCATCGGTCAACTTGCCCTGCTCATCAATCAAACGAACAACCTCGATCTTACGATCCTCTAGGTTGCGCAAGTATTGTAACCGTTCCTCGATATCTCGCAGCTGGTTCTCATCTAGCTCCCCGGTCATCTCTTTCCGGTAACGTGCGATGAACGGGATCGTGTTGCCCTCATCAAGCAGCCCCATCGTTGTCTTCACTTTGCTTGCGGGCAGCTGTAATTCAGCAGAGATCTGCTTCAGGATACGCTCCTGGATCTCTGCTTTCTTTTCTTCCGAGATCTGTATTTTCTCCCTCGGCTCCTCATACTCACTTGCCTTTGTCTTTGTTCCCTCAGTCTCTTCCTTTTCACTTGCCTTTGTCTTCGTTCCCTCAGTCTCTTCCATTTCACTTGCCTTTGTCTTCATTCCCTCAATCTCTTCCCTTTCACTTGTCTTAATCTTCAACTCTTCGGTATTTGCCACTACCAGTTTCCCCCAATTCTATTCATATGTATGTATACAAACCAAAAAACGAGGGAACCAATCACCCTCGTCCGTTCCTGATCCTATTCAAAACTCTATCAGTCCCACACTAATTTGCAAAGCGTCGTCCACCTTGCGCATCGTTTCTTCATCCAAATGCGTAATTTTGTCCGTCAGACCGTTGCTTATCGATCGTTCTGATTTGTTCAAGCAGAATCACCGAATCTCGATCGAAACCATGCGTTTCCGCATCGATTTCTACATGCGTGGGAAGCTTCGCCTTCTGGATTTGAGCTGTAATCGCTGCAACAATCACGGTTGGGCTAAAGCGGTTGCCGATATCATTTTGGATCACTAGAACAGGACGAACCCCTCCCTGCTCCGACCCTACTACCGGCGAAAGATCTGCGAAAAATACATCACCACGTTTCACAATCACTGCTTACACCCCGCTTACTAAGCGATCAAGCGTACCGTCCGCTTCTTCCTCCGCTTGAAAAGCTTCAGATGCCATGCTGAGATTTATTTTCGCCATCTCCATATACCCACGCTGCATGGATTCGCGTAGACTGCGCTTTTTACGTTCAATTAAATACAGCTTCATTGCCTGGCGAATAAATTCGCTGCGATTAGAATTTTCCTTCTCGACAATACCGTCCACTTCTTGCAACAGATTGTCAGGCAAGCTAATCATGATCCTTTTCGTATTATGCGCATTGCTCACACTTTCGCACCCCCAGAAACGATACAAAGACAATATTACCAGTATGTCATTCCAAAAACCAATTTATACAATAGATATATGCATCCAGTATATCAAATATGTTACACACTTGGATATAAGAATCCTACTTACATAGTATTCGATGGCCTATTCGGAAAATCCTCTCCATGCAGCACAAAAAATAAATGGTAAATTAATCTGTTACTTTCAATAGCGATGCCGCATGAGAGGATTAATGGCATCTATCCGTTTGCCGTCGCGCACATACACGCGAGCAACACGATGTGAAATCATACAAATGACTTCATAATTAACAGTACCGAGTTGACGAGCTACATCTTCAGCCGTAATATGCTCTCCGTCTTGCTCCCCGATCACCACAACCTCGTCCAGTGACTGAACATCCGGCACATCCGATACATTGATCATACATTGATCCATACAGATTTTACCGACGATCGGCACTCTTTTGCCCCGAACAAGAACCTCAGCTTTACCCGAAAGCATCCGAGAATACCCGTCCGCATAGCCAATCGGCAGTGTCCCAATTTGTTCTTCGCCTTTGGTGTGATAAATCGTTCCATAGCTAATTCCCGAGCCTGGAGGCAGCGTTTTAAGATGAACAATCCCTGTTTTGAGACTGAGCACCGGCTTTAATTCAATTTTCGTTTGATCGACATCCTCGGAAGGATACAAACCATACATCGAAATCCCCAAACGCACCATCGAATACGTCAATTCCGGCAAATCTATGGCCGCCGCGCTATTGCCTGCATGTATATATGGAAATGTAACACCTATAC
Source organism: Paenibacillus sp. WG02 (assembly GCF_055396115.1). Lineage (NCBI taxonomy): Bacteria > Bacillati > Bacillota > Bacilli > Caryophanales > Paenibacillaceae > Paenibacillus > Paenibacillus sp. WG02. The sequence goes on from NZ_AP036016.1 coordinate 7,342,704, forward strand.
CCGTAAAATAGCTCACAATTCGCTCAAAACGGCGATATTGCTCCATCGTATAGCTCTTATCTACTTCATCTGCATTCGCATAATGCGTGAATAAACCCTCAACTTCCACATTCGGCAGCCTCAACGCTTCCTCAATAAATGGAATAGCATCCTCTTCCGTATGCAAACCAAGTCTTCCCATACCAGTATCCAGCTTAATATGGATCTTTAGCTTCTTTTGAAGTGCCCTGTCTTTCATTTGCCCCTGAAAAGAAAGCTTTTCGAGAACATCTCGGCTATAGACCGCAATCGTCACATCGAGTTCACGCGCTCTATCAACCCCTTCTGGAGGCGTATAGCCTAGTACCAGAATAGGTGCAGTGATCCCTGCATTCCTTAGCTCCAACGCTTCATCAAAAAACGCTACACCCAAGTAATCCACACCCGCGGCGAGAACCTCTTTGGATACTTCAACAGCCCCGTGTCCGTACGCATCAGCTTTAACGACTGCCATCTGTTTCATTCCTTCCGGCAGTACCTTCTGAAAACCTTCAATGTTGCTTCGCAGTGCATCTAACGAAATTTCTACCCACGTGGGACGATAAAAAGCATCCACCAGCGTTCACCTCATTTATCCATTACAAGTAAACCTATGTTAAGCCTAATCACGAAAAACTGTCAACCTTACTTTTGCAGACTTATAAACAACATTTCTTATATTTCTTCCCGCTCCCGCATGGGCAAGGGTCATTACGTCCGATTTTACTTTTACCAGAAACAGCCTTTAAATCATTCGTAGAATGGATGTCACGAACTACCGCCGGCTTCAACTGAGGTCGAACATTTTCATTAGCAAAATAACGGAAAACCCGCATACCCGAGTCCTTTACCGTCATGAAAAGCGGCGTTCTTTCAAAAGCATACTTGATTTCAGACTCCGGCCTATACTTCGCACTAACCAGGTCAAAACGTTCCAACACAGCAACAACAGAGTGCAGGAACACATCCGTGTTCCGTTTCCACTCGTTTTCAACATCCTGCGCCTGATCTACAGGCCAGCTTGCTAGCACACTTGCGATTGCCTTTCTTGATTCTTGGACCCACTCAGGACGACCACCCTCGTTCGCTTCCTGCAGCTGTCCCCATTCAACCTTATTCCAAAGCGAATCTAATAGAACGACTCCTTGTTCCTTATCAGTTAATGCGAGATAGCTTGCTGCCTGATTCGTGACTACACACTGCTTCTTGCTCTCAGATATCAATCCAAGATGCTGAGCTGCATAGAAAAAGAATTGAAACAATGGCACCTGGTCCTGGTTCAATGTTGGTTTACGAAAAAGCTCCCAGCCAAGCTTCTCATCAAGCTCTTTCCAAAAATTCCGAGGCAAATGTTGTCTGGCAGTCGTCAATTTCAAACTCTTGGCATCCTGCAAGGAAGCCAGAAATATTTGAAAATCTGCAACGATTTGAGGTACAGCTGTCTTTTCATCCATCCATTGCTCAAGCAGCCTTTTATCTACTAAAATAGGTCTTTGCTCAAACTCGTTACGTGTGGATTCAGACGCCTGAAAGGCCAGGTAAGCCTCAAAATCATTTGAGTTATGCCAATTTTCCAAAGCCCGGTCGCTATTTGCATCCATGTATTGTTCAAAACGCTCAATGAAAAACTCTTTATGTTTACATACTTCTACTATCTCCGCGCACTGTTTACCCGAAATCTTTTCAGATTGCAACAGAAACTGCACCCATTTTTTAATCGATGGTAAATAAGCACTTATGTCAGACTTAGAACTATTCAGTACATTGCTAATGTAGAAACGACCAAGAAAATCAATAATTATCTCGCTTTGCAGTTCTTCATAATCAATTTCGTAATTATCAAAATAAACCATCGCCATAAATTGAATGCGATCCATATGCTTGTCAATTGTGTCTGCTTTTAATTTGCCTTCCTCCGCAAGATACTTGCCGAACAAGGCAATTTCATTTTCCCAAAATGGCTTCTCTTCCATTGTTAACTCTTCATTTGTTTTCATCAAAGACACTCCATTATCTATTTACTCCAAAGTTGCATTATACCAAAAAAACTCCCTTTCGTGGGAGTTGGTTAAATCTTCTTGTACAAGAATTGACTAAAAAAAGGAAAAGCACCTGCTCGAATCGCACAGGGCTTCCCTTTTTAAGCTTATATTGTCGCTAATTGTTCTTACTTCCCAGACTGACCCTCAGTCGCCACAGCGACTTTGATCATTTCATTTGTAGGCAAATCGCCAGTTGACAATCTGAACTCTACGCCATCATTCGTCCAAGTGAGCGTCTTCTTCTCATCCCCCGTGAGCACGCCGATCGTGAATCCAAGATCAACAATCGTACCCGGCTGCAAGGACACCGATTTCGCCTGTGGTCTCACCTCAATGAGACTGAAGTTGTACTTGCCTTTGTATCTCAAAAGGACCGCTGCGTCCTCACCAAGCTTCATATCCGTGATATCCTGCTTCACCACATCTTTCGGCAGGTAGGACGGCTCGATAATACCGATACTCTGCGGTTTGCTTGCCGCGGCTGACGACTTCGTCGTATCTGTACCTGTTTTCGTCGCTGTAGACTTTTGCCCATCTTGAGCTTGGCCTGCTGCTTGATCGGATTGGCCACCTGTTGCTGACAGATTCTTATCTGTTACAGACTTGCCACCCGTTGCTGGGTGATTGGCATCCGCTGCGCCAGCCATCGTAGGTAAAGACTTCAAATTCCAGCTGGTCATATTACGCTCCATTTGGAAAAAGTCCTTGTCGAACTTGGCATCGAATTCAAAGCTCGTAAAATTCACCTGAACCAACACATTGTGATTCGCATCCGACACCTGAACCTGCTTAGGCGCCAGCGTCTTCTTATTCAGCCAAATTTTCTGGCGTGACAGCTGCTCATTTTGATAATTGGCTGCAACATCGAACACATACGTATCATTATCCGTTGTAAATTGGCGATCCTTATCGGCAATTATGCTCTTCGCTAGAGACTGGAACAAATACACCTGCCCCTGATTCTCCGGCCAATCACTTTGGAAGCGGAAGCTCTTCTTGAGATGCGGCGTAAGTACGAACACGCCCTCCTCATTACGCAGCACGATTTGCGTCACGTCCTTCCCCGCATTTGTAAGCGAAATACGATAGAAATGATCCGGCGAGTAAGCCACCTCTACCTGATACTCCTGCGGCTGCTGCCCCGTGTTCAAAATCATGCTGCCCGAAGCCTGATAACTGCCCGACTTGCTGATCACATGATCCAAATCCTTTACAATAGATCCTGCATCCTTCTTGCCCATCCCGCATCCCGCGAGAACCAATGCTAAGCACATCACCACTGCTACCACCCATGTGACCCGGCGCATTCGATCATCCCCTCACTCATGATTAACATCAACATAGTACATGCATATGAGGGGACTTGGCCGATTATGCAGACGAGTTGGGGCTTGGCAAAATAAAGCAATAGCTGGGGCATACATGAACGCAAAATGAAGCCTATATCGTATTTTTGGATAAAAAAAAGTAAGATTAGGTTAGCTAATCTTACTCATTTATTTGACTAGTTTAAGTGTGCGGATACTTGCCGCGTGCTCCATCATCGTCACAGCAATGCCTGCAATTTGCTCACCTTGCTGAATTTGAACTTGTTTGACATCTTGCAAAGTATCTTCAACTTTTGTCAGCCGGTCCTCAACATTTCCCAATCGCCTGTCCATACTGTCAACCCGATCTTTAATGGGCGTAACATCCGCGCCTATCTCATTCATTCTCCTGAGTATCGTACTTAGAAATTCACGGTCTGTCATTTCACTCATCAAGGTTAACCTCCACACCAGAAGCTTTATACATTTCATTATACCCGAGAATTAGTTCAAACGGTATCCATTATTCCTTCACCAAAACCATCCATAAACAGACTTTAAAAGTTAATTTTTAAAAATTAATCTCAGCATATTTAAACAACGGGTGCTTCCGGTCCTTATCCGATAAAATGGGATTAGCGGTCGGCCAATCAATGCCAATTGCCAGGGTCAGACCATAAGATTCCCCTATCATGTACAGGCGAGTAATACTCATCTACCTTGTATAAGACTTGAGTTTGGGGCTCAGTCGTACAAAACCCGTGAGCAAACCCTTGTGGAACAAGAAGCTGGCGCTTATTAGCCGCACTGAGAGTGACGCCCACCCATTGACCAAAGGTAGGAGAGTTTTTACGTATATCAACAGCCACATCATAAATAGCGCCTGAAACAACCCTAACAAGCTTCGTTTGTGCTTTTGGATTCAACTGATAATGAAGCCCCCTCAAAACTCCAATTTCTGCAGATAAAGAATGATTGTCTTGAACAAAAGAAATATCTATTCCATGCTCCGCCAATTTCGCGCGATGATAACTTTCCATAAAAAACCCCCGATGATCCCCATGAACATCCGGCTCAATAATAAATAATCCTGGCAGTTTTGTGGCAATAACATTCATCAGCTAGATCACCTCTGTAGCTAACTTATGCATGTTGATTTAGAATTGTCTCTAGCTCATGCCATCATTGGATTTATGTTGTCAGCACTCAACTTCCAGGTCCGACATTTTCTTGGACAAAAAAAGAGACTGCTTGGGGCTATAATAGCCTCAGCAGCCTCTTCATTTATGAAATACGTCTACCACATATACACAACACCGGCAATAATGGCCGCCCAGATCAGGGAGCCGAACACAACACCAACAATCAACCCTTTGCCAACCGACAAGTGATCATCCTGGTAAGCGTCTTCATGATCGATCATAAGAATAACCTCCCCGCATACTAAGTATATGCATAGTATGGGGAAGATGTTGACGAATCATGCGGTTGATACGAAAAAATTTTTAGTACGCATTTTTATTAATAAAACCGTTAATAATCGTTCTCCAAATAATTTTAATATCGAATAAAAAAGTCCAATTTTCAATGTAGAAAATGTCGTGTTTAATGCGTTCTTCGATAGAGGTATCTCCCCTCAATCCGTTGCTCTGCGCCCACCCTGTAATACCTGGACGAATATGGTGCTTCACCATATACTTCGGAACTTCTTCCTTGAATTGTTCCACGAAATAAGGACGTTCCGGTCTTGGACCGACGACACTCATATGCCCAAAAAGCACATTAAAAAACTGCGGCAGCTCATCAAGACTCGTTTTGCGGAGGAAGGTACCGACCTTCGTTCGCCGCGGGTCATTTTCAACCGTCCACTCCGTATTGGAGGCACTCTCTGCCAATACATTCATACTGCGGAACTTATACATCATAAACCTTCTACGGTTTAGACCTACGCGCTCTTGCTTAAAAATGATCGGACCTGGAGAAGTTAACTTAATAGCAATAATGGATGCAATCATAACAGGCAAAGTAATAAGAATAGCCACAGAAGCGAAAATAATATCGAAAGCTCGCTTGAAAAGTCGATTTCGGAACTCATCCAGCGGGATATCACGTACGTTAATCAGAGGCATATCAGCAAAATTGTCGAAATAAGGACGGGACGGCAAGAAATCGTAAAAGTCCGGTATGATCAGTGTTTTGACTCCAATTTTTTCACAGACATTGATAATGCTGCCGAACTTGCGATGCGCATCTAAAGGTAGAGCGATGATAACTTCATCAATAATCAGATCGTTCAGAATGGACTCCAGATCATCAATCTTCCCGATAATCGGCTTAAAGCTCTGGTAATTGACTTCATGTTTCTCCTGATAATCATCAAGGAAACCAACCACCTCATACCCCAGCTCTGGATGTTGTCTTAGCTTTGTGTAGAACTGCCGGCCAAGTGAACCTGCACCTAGAATAAGAATGAACTGTTTGTTATAACCTTTTTGCCGGACACGTTTCAGTGAAACTTTTAACATATAACGATAAAAACTGATGAAAAGAATATTGTTCACAAGGAATAATAAGAGATAAGAACGTGAAACATCAACTTCTTTTAAAATGAACAAAACACTTAACAGCAGCAGCAAGCTGAATATGTGAACTTGGATAATCTTAAAAACCTCATAAGAGAACTGCTTCCTTCGCTTAGGTGTATAAAAGTTCATCATATAACTGAGAAAAATTGCAATTATTGCATAACTGACACTCCACATTATGTAATGCTTGAATGGAAGAGGAGAAACAAATGGGATCCAACCGCTTCTAAATTTCAGCCACCATGAAAGTAAAAACACGAGCTGAATACATATGAAGTCGGCCAGTGCATAAAGTTGTGTCAGGAACCCTTTACTCTGTCGTATCAATGCAAATCACCTCGCTGGACGTAGTTTATTTCTTACTAAAGAAAGTATAAATTTTAAGCTAACACCTGCATAAACCATTGTGTTCGTTAGCCAGGAATACTTCTTTCGATAATGCTTATTATGAAATAAAATCATAGCCCTGTGGAACTCATATATGATCTTAAACGGCTTCCTACGACTGCTTGCGCCTTTGAGGTGGACAATTTGTGTGCGAGGGTAATAATAATTTACCCACCCCGCTTCCTTAATTCTATAGCACCAATCAATATCTTCGCCATACATAAAAAATTCCTCATCCAACATCCCCACTTGCTCAATAACTTCGCGGCGGATTAACATGAAAGCACCAACTAATGAGTCAATCGGATAGGCATCGTCCGGACTTAGGTAACCTAACTGATATTGGTTGAAGCGAGGGATCTTAGGGAATAACTTAGAGAAACCAAATGCATAGTAAAAGGACGCTGAAGGCGTTGGAAAGCCCCTCTTGCAGGCTTTGTCTAGCGAGCCATCTGGAAGTACGATTTTGCAGCCACTAGCTCCTACGGTTGGGTTCTCGTCCATGAAATGCAACATGACATCTAATGTATCGGTTTGAACGATTGTGTCTGAGTTCAGAAGAAGGACATAACGGCCTTGGGCGATGCTTATGCCCTGGTTGTTGGCTATGGAGAAGCCAACATTGTCGGTATTTGCAATACAGACCACTTGTGGGTATTGCTCGTTTACCTTTGGAATTATGTCATCATTTGAAGCATTGTCGATTAAGATGACCTCATAATTGTAATATGTAGCTGACGAAAAAACAGATTCTAAACAAGCTAACGTTAGTTCACGTGTTTTATAATTTAGTATAATAATACTTAAATCCACTTGAAAACCTCATTTTTCATGATTTCATTAAACTTATTATAGCATGGGTTTATAAATTTTAGATTAAAAAAAAGACTAGCATTAGCTAATCCTTCTAGTCATTCATTTCCTCTATATTCATTTAAAAAAGCCCTGAGTCCCTCACGCCATGATCTCAAATCTTCAAAACCATTACTACGAATTGCTAAATGTTCCATTGCTGAGTATCGGGGTCTTGGCGCAGGTCGCGGAAATTCTTCCGTGGAACACGGCTCCACATTGATCTTCTTCCCACTCTCTTCAAAGATCGCATTAGCAAACTCAAACCACGAACACACTCCTGAGTTCGAAGCATGATAAATGCCATAACGCTCTGTCTGAATAAGCATCTCTAAGAAGTTCGCAAGATCAACAGTATACGTTGGGGACCCAAACTGATCATTTACAACCTTCAAATTGTCACGATCTTGAGCTATTTTGAGCATAGTTTTAACGAAATTGGCACCATACATACCATAAACCCACGAAGTTCTAACGATAAAATATCGGGAGGAAAGCGTTTGAACAAGCTGCTCCCCTGCCCTTTTGGATTTCCCATAAACACTCTGCGGGTTAGTGTTGTCATATTCTCTATATGGCATAGAAGCTGTCCCGTCAAAAACATAATCAGTACTAATATAACAGATCTTAGTCCCTACTCTTTCAGCGGCAACAACAAGATTTCTTGTCCCAGAGGCATTGATCTTATATACCATGTCTTCTTCAGTCTCAGCAAGGTCTACAGCCGTATAAGCTGCACAATGTATGACAACATTAGGCTTCAAAGCTTCAAGAATCTCAAAACACTGACTTTCGTTCGTAATATCAAGTTGCTCTCGTCCAAAACCGTGTACCTCATGGTTAGTAGACAATAGTTTGACAACGTCTTGCCCTAATTGGCCATTCGCACCTGTTACTAATATCCTCATACCTAAACACCAAGGCGTTCGCCGTATTGCTTTGCGAAATAATTCTGATACTCACCCGTCTGGATTCGTTTCCACCAGTCTTGATTATCCAAGTACCAACGAATCGTTTCATGAATGCCAGTTTCAAAATTATGCTTTGGATTCCATCCTAGCTCTTTAGTAATCTTAGTTGCATCAATACCATAACGACGATCATGTCCAGGGCGATCTTTGACATATTGAATCAAGGACTCTGGTTTTCCTAGCTCGTGAAGGATTGTCTGAACGATTTGAATATTCGTTCGCTCATTATTACCACCGATATTATAAACTTCGCCGTTAATACCTTTATGTAAAACGAGATCAATCGCACTGCAGTGATCCTCAACGTACAACCAATCCCTAATGTTAAGACCGTCTCCGTAGACAGGTAGTGACTTATCGTTTAAAGCATTAGCAATCATTAGCGGGATTAACTTTTCAGGGAATTGATAAGGACCATAGTTATTGGAACAACGGGTAATGTTAACCGGAAGCCCAAATGTTTCGTGATAAGCCCGTACCAAGAGATCTGAACCAGCTTTACTAGCAGAGTAAGGACTGTTCGGAGCTAATGGTGTTTCTTCTGTGAAAAGTCCAGTCTCACCTAACGTTCCGTAAACCTCATCGGTGGAGACATGAACAAATTTCTTAACAGCATATTTTCTAGCTGCTTCAAGTAACACCTGTGTTCCAAGAACGTTCGTTTTCACGAACACGTCTGGCTCAAGGATACTCCGGTCCACATGCGATTCCGCGGCAAAATGAACAACCGTATCGACGCCTTGCTCGAATAGACTGTTCACTAATTCTGCGTTTGTGATATCACCTTTAACAAATGTATATTGGCTATTATTCTGAATCGATGTGAGATTCTCTAAATTCCCAGCATACGTTAGTGTATCCAGGTTAATGAATTCATAGCTTGGATAACGATCCAGCATATAATGTACAAAGTTACTGCCGATAAACCCGGCTCCACCAGTTACAAGTATTTTCATATCCTTATTACTCCTAAGTTAAAAGTTGATTTCCGCATCTTGGAGCAGCGGGTGTTTTTGATCTTTATCAGACAGGATAGGTTTAGATATTGGCCAATCTATTCCTATTGCTGGGTCGCTCCAAAGTATTCCCCTATCGTGCTCTGGAGAGTAATACTCGTCCACCTTATAAAGCACCTCAGTATTCGGCTCCAATGTACAAAATCCATGTGCATATCCCATTGGAACTAGAAGTTGCCGTTTGTTTTCACTACTTAGTTTAACCCCGTACCATTGTCCAAATGTAGATGAGGCTGACCGAATATCCACAACGACATCAAAAATAGAACCGGCTACCACTCTTACCAACTTCGCTTGGGCTTTTGGATTTAATTGATAATGAAGACCTCTGATTACACCTTCAGTTTTTGAAAGGGAGTGGTTATCCTGAACAAAATCATAATCAATGCCTAGGTTTAGAAATAAATCTTTTCTGTAACTCTCCATAAAAAAACCACGCTGATCCTCAATGATCTTAGGTTCCAGAATAAGAACACCATCTAAATTTGTTTGAGTAATTTCCATTAATGAATCTCCTCTCAAAGCTTAAGCTTACCGAACTCTTCACCGAAATCAAGGTCCTTAGCTAGTTCATTTGCTTTTACAAGAGAAGCATGCGTGCCTGCATCTGTCCACCAACCTTTTAGCACGTCAAAGGTAAGTTCTTCTTTATTAATATATGCGTTATTAACGTCTGTAACTTCTAATTCACCACGGCCTGAAGGCTTCAAAGTCTTAATAATATCAAATACATGACTATCATACATATAGATACCAGTAACTGCATATCCGCTTTTAGGAAATTTAGGTTTCTCTTCAATAGAAATAATTTTATCACCAGCAAGTTCAGGTACACCATATCTTTGAGGGTCATGAACTTCTTGAATTAATATTTTAGCTCCGTGGTCTTGCTCTCTGAAATTTTGAACATAACTAGAGATTTCATCACTAAACACATTATCTCCAAGAATAACTACCATTTTGTCTTCCCCAACAAAATGTTTTGCCAAACCAAGTGCTTCTGCGATTCCACCGGCTTCATCTTGAACCTTATATGTAAATGTGACACCCATTTCTTTACCGCTACCCAGAAGGTTAACGACATCTCCCATATGTTCTTTACCCGTTACAATTAGAATATCTAGAATGTCTGCTTGTTTAAGTTTATAAACGGAATGGAAAATCATTGGATATTTCCCCACTGGAAGGAGATGCTTGTTGGTTACTTTAGTTAATGGATATAATCTAGAACCCGTACCGCCTGCTAGGATGATACCTTTCATTGTGGTTTCTCCTTAAATTTCCTATTACCTAATATCACTTTTGTTAATATAAAAGTGATAGGTATTGAAATTATTAATATTATTAATGGTGCAAGTTTTTCATTAACATTTAGATTCTTTACTAGTATTATTAAAAAAAAAGTGTTTAAAAAATATTGAACAACATACACTAATGGAAACTGAAAAAATTTTTTAATAGAAACCTTTGTCTTAAAAACAAAAATAACATTTAGAAAATACGATATAAGTATTCCTAAGATATATGAAGTAGTATATGCTATCGTAATATTAGAAACGTTAAGAATAAGCAGGTATAATACATAAGTAACTACTGTATTTAATCCACCTACAATCAAATATCGAATGATCTCTTTTTGTAGAATGTTTCTCATGAGATCGTTACTTAACCAACTTCTCATCTACCAGATCAACAATCTCTGAAAAAAATGTTACTTTTCTTAAGATTGATTCATCGATTTTCAAGTCAAGTTCCTCTTCACATGTTGTTAATAAAGAAGCCCTTGATAATGAATCCCAATCATCTAAAGTATCCAATTGTGTTTCTAAATTTACTGTTCCTGATTGTACCATAACAATTTCCTCAAAAGCTGCAATAAATTCGTGTAATGTCATTTTTATTCCTCCTGATTTTTTTATTTTAAATTGAGTTTTATTACACAAGATGCCCAAGAATACCCCACACCAAATCCTACTAAAACAATATTGTCTCCATTTGAGCATTTTTCTTCTTGGAAGTCTCTAATTAAAGCTATAGGTATTGTCGAGGATACCGTATTACCACAATCAGCAAATTGTATCGAAAACTTTTCTGACTTGATACCAATTTTTCTGCGCAATGTTTCAAGCATATACTGATTCGCTTGATGAAAAACAAAATAATCTACTTGGTCTATAGATAAATTACTTTTTTCGAGCACTTTATTAATTGCTTTTGGTACTTCTTTTGAAGCAAAATTAAAAATCTCATTACCATTCATATATAAATTGCTTCTGGAACGTAAATTTCCGTGGTCATCTTGAATCTCTTCATATGAAGATGCCGTTAATGGTTCTTTCAAACCACCTGCATGAATAATTAAATTATCTGCTCCTTTACCATCTGTACCAAAGACAAAGGAACCAATAAAATCTTCATCACCTTCGCCCTCTTTTCCAGAAATCAAAGTAGCGGAAGCAGCATCTCCAAACAACAGTTGAACACTTCTATCGTTTGGGTTTATATACTTACTATAGGTATCTGCTGTTAACAATAATACATTCTTCGCCATTCCCGACTCAATTAAACCCTTTGCTAAAGATAATCCATAAACAAATCCAGAACATCCTAAATTAAAATCAAGAGCACCACAACTTGTAGGAAGACCAAGTCTTTCTTGAAGTAAGCATGCTGTAGTTGGAAGTATATAGTCCGGTGACTGTGTACAGTATAATAAAAAATCTATATCATCAGGATTCGCTTTTCCATTATTAAATATTTTCATTGCTGAATAGTAAGCTAAATCCGAGGCAAATTCGTCCTCCGCTGCGATATTTTTTGTCATAATGCCAATTTTGTGTGTTAATCGATCGTTTGGGTCGTTAAAGTCTTTACCATCTGGCAAGTAATATTCGATCGCACTAATATAACTTTTTATCAACTGTAGTCCCTCCTAATCTATTCGCCTGGTTAAAGAAGATGGAACTTTTGAAACTACTTTCGCTGGATTACCTGCAACGATAACATTCTCAGGCACATCTTTTTTTACTACACTTCCCGCAGCAACAATACTACCTTTACCAATTTTAACACCAGGTAAAATGACTGCTCCTACTCCTATTGAAACATAATCCTCAATAATGGCACCATACACATCATCGTTGTAGCCCTTCTTACCAAATAAATTATCATTTGCCATTGTCACACCGACACTAATAAAGACATGACTTCCAATTCTAACTCGCCCTGTAATATGGGTATTATCCATAATTCGAGTATTATTCCCAATTTCTACATCCGTATTAATAGTCACGCATCTACTTACTAAGACGCTTTCACCTAAGCGAACATTCGGCATTATAGAAGAGTTATCTCCAACTAAAGAGTCCCTACCTATTTCAACATCTTCATAAATGATAACATTACTGCAGATTGAAACGTCATCGGAAATATACGTTTGTCTCTTCTTTGAAAATTCTTTTTTTACAACTGAAGTTGGTGTTGCACTTCTACCAATAACAGAATGCTCTCCAATTATTACATTATTACCCACAGTTGCATCCTTATATATAATAGCGTAGTCACGAATTTCTACATTAGATCCGATATTATCACTATAAATTCTTGCAGTTTCATAAATCATATTAAGTATCTCCTTGATATGGATTATTCATAATATTCATCGACAATATAACTTGGTCTTCTTCTTGTTTCATCTAGAATTCTCCATAAGTACTCACCAATAATACCAAGCATAACCATTATTAAGCCTAATAAAAAAGTTATTAATCCAATTATTGTTGTCCAGCCCTGTAGTGTTGCAGTTCCTAATATAGCACTAATTATAACAACAACACCATATAAGAAACTTAGAACCGCAGTGATAAACCCGATTAAAGACATAAATCTAATGGGTGCATATGAAAAACTAACAAATGAATCAATGAATAATTTTATTTTCTTACTAAGAGTCCATCGTGACTTTCCATATTGACGTTGCTGTCTAATATACGGTACGGTCTCTTGTTTATGTCCAACCCAAAAAATTAAACTCATGATATTCGTATTTTTCTCATTCATTGTATTTAATTCATCAACAACTTGTCTATCTATAAGAACGAAATCAAACCCACCATTGGGATAATCCTTGATCGCAAATCTATTCATTAAATAGTAATAACTATTAGAAAACAATTTTTGAGAGAATGATTCTTCTCTATCCGATCTAGTAGCCATGACAACTTTACTTCCACTTTCCCACTTGCTTATCATTTCTGCAAAAAGCTCGGGAGGATCCTGTAAATCAGCAGAAATAATTCCGATACAATCCCCAGTAACATAGTGTAATCCAGCCTGAACAGCAGACATTGATCCAAAGTTTTTACTTAGCCTAACCACTTTAATTCTTGAATCTTCTTCTTTCTCTTTTAGCAGAAGAGATAATGAATTATCTTTAGACCCATCATCTACAAAGATAAACTCTAATTCAAACTCAGGTAAAATCTCCTGTAATTTTTTTAGCCGCGGTACAGTATGAGGTATATTCAATTCATTAAAGTAAATCGGAATCACTATAGAAAACTTTTTTTTAGAACTCATTAATAACCTCCGCTACATATTCAGCTTGAGCTAAGGTCATTACAGGACTAATAGGTAAACTTAGAACTTCTCTATGGATTCTCTCTGAGATAGGATAAGTATGTTTATTCCATTCCAAATAGGCCTCTTGTTTGTGTGGTGGGATGGGATAATGTATTAGTGTTTGGACCCCTCGCTCTTTCAAGTATTGCTGCAATTCATCTCTTACTTCTGATCTAATTACAAAGACATGCCAGACGTGTGTTAATTCATCTTCCTGTTCAACTGCTGGCAGTATGACTTTGCTATTATTAATACGTTTAAGATAGAGATTAGCTATATTTCTTCTAATATTATTATCATCATCTAAGAAGGGTAATTTGGCCCTGAGAATAGCTGCATGGAGTTCATCCAATCTACTATTCACGCCCTTAACTATATTTTCATATTTCTTATGTGATCCATAATTCCTCAGAGCCTTAAGATTTATATAAAGTTCTTTATCATTTGTAGTTACAGCCCCTCCATCTCCTAAAGCTCCGAGATTTTTTCCAGGGTAAAAGCTGAATGCACCTGCATCTCCTAAATTCCCAACTCTCCCACCCTCATACATTGCTCCATGAGCTTGAGCACAATCTTCTATTATTTTCAAATCATTTCTTTTAGCAATTTCAATGATTGGTGCCATATTACATGTTTGACCGTACAAGTGAACAACCATAATCGCTTTAGTTCTAGAAGTTATTTTTTCTTGAATCAATTTCGGATCTATATTAAATGAATCAATATTGGGTTCAACTAAAATTGGTGTTGCCTTATTAGCTGATATTGAGAGCATGGAAGCAATATAAGTGTTTGATGGGACTATAACTTCATCTCCCTCACCAATATTATATGCTCTTAGAATTAACTTTAGCGCATCTAATGCATTAGCTACACCTATACAATATTTTGTTCCACAATAACTAGCGAATTCTTGTTCAAAGGATTCCACTTCAGATCCAAGAATATACCATCCTGAATGTAAGCACCTATTTATACTTTCTTTTATTTCTTTTTCATGGCGAATGTTAATTTGCTTCAGATCTAAAAATGGTATCACTTTTTAACTACCCCTCTATTGATTATTTATTATCCATAAACTTCAATGAATTTGCTATAATCCCTAATATAATCTTCTGGGTCGTAATAATGGGAGGCTAGCACCAATAGAACACAATCTGGGGAAAAATCGTACATTTCGTGCCAGTCGTTAGGTTCTAAGAGTAAAATTTTGTTAGGAGCA
This sequence comes from Paenibacillus sp. WG02, assembly GCF_055396115.1. Taxonomy (NCBI): domain Bacteria; kingdom Bacillati; phylum Bacillota; class Bacilli; order Caryophanales; family Paenibacillaceae; genus Paenibacillus; species Paenibacillus sp. WG02. Next base: position 7,357,724 of record NZ_AP036016.1, read on the forward strand.
TCAAGCACTATTTCATTTTCCCTAAGAGTGTTATCTAGATGAATTTTACAGTTTCCATTAACACTTACTAATGCTTGTCTTGTTTTATAATGAGCATGAAATCCCCTCCTAACATTTGGTTCTGTATTGTAAATATAAAAAGTTCTTTTTATCTCGAATGGAATTGTCGTATTACTCTCAATCACCGCAAGTAATCCTCTTTCATCCCCAAATTGATCAATATTTATTATTTTGCTTTCCATCATGAATTATTTCCCCTATTATTTTATTTTTCATTTAAAACAAATGTCTATACCAGAAAATCCTATTAGTTTGCATATCCATAATAAAAGATAAATTAAACATAATAATTAGAAATAATACATAAGAAGCTACTATAAGAGTTGGTTTAAAATAATTTTTTCTGACACCAAATTTTTTTATTAAAAATTCCATACCAATAGTTGACAACGGAAGTAATAGCATAAATATTGGGAAACCGAATCTAGATTCAACTACAGTGGTCGAGATGAAAATTAAATAAAAAGATACAAGAAATAACAATGAACCATAAATAAATTTTTTAGATTCCGATGAATAAAAGTTCCTTTTTAAGAGATCATATACCCCTAATATTACTAAATACCAGAAAGTATATAAGTATATAGAACCTACAATCCTACCCTTTGGATAAAAATCATTTATATATGATTCTATATAACCCCAATCAATCACGCCAAAAATGTGAGAAACCACAAGTACTAATCCATTAAGCGGATTTTCAAACATTAATTCATATATATTGGTATTTTCTGCAGTTTTAAATGGCGAGTTATAATATAACTGAGGAGTTTCATTAGGAATAACTACTGTTCCATATTTAAGGTAATGTGCTGACCATATACTTTGTTTCTCGTAAAGTTGTTCGTGTATTAATGGATTAAATTCGTTAAATTCTTTGAAATTATTATAAATTTGTGGTGAAAATATTACTAATGAAAGCATTATTGTAATTAAAACATTTCTCAACAAAACAAAGAGGTTATGCCTTATTTTGATTAAAATAATAATCGATACTAGTAATAAAAAAATTAGTGCAGATGGTCTTGTTACTATTGATAGAAGAATCGGAGTAATTGCTATTATAAAATTCTTTGTTTTATGTAAATCAGTAGTAAGAATCAATACTATTGAAATAGTAAGTAAACAAGTAGAGAGTAAATCTGTTAAAAAAAGTGTTGATACATTTAATAAATATACATTTAACATTCCTATAATAAATATTAAATTCCAATAGATTTTTTTATTAGTAATTTGATAAAATTTATTAGCCATTAAGAGAATAGTGAATAAATATATTGTAAATTGCAATACACTAAATAGAATTTTTATAGTTTTAATATTTCCATCTGTAAATAATCTACATAGAGAAATTAAAAGTGATAAAAAATATGTCCTTAATGGTTCATTAAAATTGTACAATCCTTTGTTTGTTATTTGTGAGCTTAAATTAATATAGGAATTTTCATCATAAAAGTTAGAATTAATATTAATTCTCAGATAATGAACAAATAAACTAAATGAAATTATTAGAATAATTATTACTATTAGTCTATTAACAAAGGAAAACAACTTCCAATTCAAATACTCACCTCATTTAAATGCTGTCAACTAATATTAATCTTTGATTCCTTTTTCTTATTAACGTTATTAAAAAATAAATCAATAAAATGATCCAAAAGCTAAATGTAATATATGCTGAAACTATAGTACTTATTGGTTTAAATATAAATGTAATATGGTGTTGACCTTTATTAACCTTTACTCCCATAACTCCTGAATTGGTTGAATAGAGTTGAGAAGGTTGATTATCAACCAGAACCTTCCACCCTGAAAAATTGGATTGTTCTAATATAACAAATGAAGATTCATTTGCATTTAAAGTTACAGATATATCATTACTTTTAACAAGCAATTGCGTATTAAGTATTTTTTTAGCAGCTCTTTCCTTAATAGTAATTTTATGATTAGATTCATCCTCTAATATATCTGAATTAGTTATAGCCCATATAGCTGGATCACCTTCATTTGGTAAAAGTTTATTCCTTAAAGCAGATTCAAAGTTCTTTAAGTAGAAGTTACCAACATAACCTCCAGTTTGAAATCTTCTAGTAAAAACTGTATCTGCTAATGCTACTGGTTTAGGTTTTACGTACTCATTCGGTACATAAGATACCTCAGATTTATAAATATTTTTAATAAGTTCGTTATAATCTTCTGGTTTTTGGGGTGCACCAATAGTAAATTTCCCATTTCTCAAAACTGCTAAAGAAGAAAAACATATCACCAAAATTAATAGTGAGATATAAAGAACATTTTTCTTATAAAGAAAAATTATTGAACTTGTAAATGCGGTTAGTATTATTGTACTAAGCACAAATTCTGAAATAATTTTTTTGGGCATGTCTATACTTGGAATCTCGAACAATCTTTGAATTATTAAGAATAGGGAGATGGTACCTAATACATATACAAATATCCAAAATATTTTCCTCATTTTTTTTAGTAACTTAATATTATTGAAAATTAATTCTGTGTTTAATGAAACAAGAATAATTAAGTAAAAAAAGAAAAAATATCTAAATCCTGTTGGAAATCTAGATGCACTAATACCAGGTAAAACCAGATATAAAATTTTAAATAATATAGTATTTTTACCGAGGCAAATTAAAAATGAAAATATAATCTGAAACCAAAGTCCAATCTCCTTAATTCGTCTTGGGAGAATACTAAATGCTAATATAATAATTGGAAGTGCTACATAAGTGTTATTCATAGATATATCTACATTTTGAATAAGCTTACTTTTTATTTGAGGTATTACTGGTGATAGAGAACTGAACCAATTCCAATATGTTAATGATGAAGAAGTAGCCACTTCATAAGTTAATTTTTCTCTTGTAATTTCATTAATAACTTGCAAGATAGAAATGATACCTACTAAACCAAATAACCCACTAGTAGCTACTACAACCAGAATATCACGTAATACCAAAATGAGTAGTTGTTTAAATTTATATCTTGCAAGGAGGGATGGGATAGCAAATAGAAAATCAATAAATATAAATAAAACACTTAGCATAATAAATGGTGGGTAGTTATTTAATATTAATAATGCTAAAGAAACCCCTATTACTATAGCCCAATTAAAACTTAATGATTTTATCCACTTTGTGTATGAAAAATACAACAATGGAAATATTGCAGCTGCTGAAATAAATGTTAAATGCTCCGCGTTTGAAACAAATAATCCACTAGTTGCATAAGCTATTCCACCGATACAACAAAGCCACTTATTAGAAACATGATTATCAATGCTTAAGTATGTGAATATTGCTGCGAAAAAAATCAAAAACATATATTGAAATTGAAGTAAGACCAGATTGTATCCTATTAAACCAAATACAATCGTAAATGGAGACCAAGTAGGAAAACCAAGTAAGTTACCCATCGGAACTCCTCTATATTGAAACGGCTCCCATAAAGGCAATTCCCCATGTTTCAGTGCATTCGAAAGTGAAACTGATATGGGAAACGTCCCTCCATACATATCCCATTTAAGCCATAATTTACATGTTAATACTGAAATATAGATACATGCAATGATAAATATCATTAAAGAAATATGGAAATAGTTACTATCTTTATTATAGTACTTCAGCAACACACTACGCATTTATTCAACTCCATACAAATAATTTTTGAGAGAACAATATATTGAATTTATAGACTCAAAGTATCATCCTCATCCAAATAATCGCCCGATTGAACTTCAATTAAAATGAGATCAATTTTCCCTGGGTTTTCAAGTCTGTGTTCTACTCCCATTGGGATGTAAGTTGATTCATTTGTTCTAATTATTTTTACATCTCCATCAATCGTCACTTGTGCAGTTCCATTAACTACTATCCAATGTTCATTACGATGAAAGTGTTTTTGTAAAGCTAGCTTTTGTCCAGCTTTGACCACAACTCTTTTTATTTTATACCTTTGTGACACTTCAAGCACTGTATAATGACCCCATGTTTTGTACACAGTTGAATGGGTTACTGTTAGCTCGGGCCTTATCAATTGTAATTTACCAACAATCTCTTTTACCTTCTGTGAGGATCCCTGTTTAGAGACTAACAGTGCGTCTGATGTGTCTATAATAATTAAATCCTCTACATCTATTGTAGTGACTAATCTGTCACTTGTAAGTATTAGGTTATTCTTAGAGTCGATATTAACACTATTGTCAGATATTGTATTTCCATATTCGTTTCTTGGTAGTTCCCTGTGTAGTGCTTCGAAGTTCCCCTAAATCGGACCAATCAATATCTGCATGAATAACCTTCACCCTATCACTCTTTTCCATTAAAGAGTAATCTATGCTGATAGCAGGGATAGCCATCATATCCTCAATTTTAATTCTAATGAAATTGTTTTTAGAAGCATTGTCATACGCATTCTTTGAATTCATAAAAATATCGGGAGAATATTGTAATAGTTGTTCTAGAAAAACACCTGCTTTGAAAATAAACATTCCGCTATTCCAATAAAAATTCCCTCGTTCCATGTAAGACATAGCAGTATCAGCATCTGGCTTTTCCTTAAATGAAATCACATCATTACCTGATGACTCAATATAACCAAATCCTGTTTCAGGATAAGTTGGTTTTATGCCGAATGTTACGAGGTACCCATCGCGCGCAAACATTTGAGCCTCTTCCATTAGTGCTTCGTATTTAGTAACATTTTTCACAAAATGATCAGACGGCGTAACCAGAACGATGTCATCTTTATTTAAGTGTAAACATGCTAATGCAATTGCAGGTGCAGTATTCCTTCCAACAGGCTCTAAAAGAAAAAGGCTATCTTCAACATCTATTTGATGAAGTTGATCCAAAGCCATAAAATATTGTTCTTCATTCGACACAATCATCAATTGATTACATATATTTTGATTTCTTTGAACGGTTTTTTGAAATAATGATTGCTGATCCATAAATTTAGAAAATTGTTTGGGGGATTTAGATCTAGATAACGGCCAAAGTCTTGTACCATTTCCCCCACATAAAATGATATTTATCATATTAATTCTCCTATGGCCTGATGTCTAAGCTAATAACCTTCTTAGCCGCTTCCTTTGAAAAATACTGTTGAATATATGTCCTCGAACTAGATGACTGCGATTGCCACAAATGTTCATCGTGATATATATGACATACTTTGGCTGCAAATTCTTCAGGAGTATCACATATAGATACAACATCTCCTATATTTTCTAATCCCTCAGCTCCTATAGGAGTGGTTACTATGGGTACTTGATTAAATAATGATTCAACAACTTTGCCCTTAACCCCCGCGCCGAATCTTAAAGGAACAACAACCAATCTGCAACGACTGTAATATTCAGCTAATTCATCATCTGTAACGAAGCCTGTTACTATAATATTAGTTGACTCCATCGCCTTAAGTTCATCCGGTGGATTTGAACCAATAATATAAAATTTAATTTCTTGCGACTTTTCTATAATCAGAGGGAATATTTCTTTAATAAACCAGCAAACTGCATCATAATTTGGCTTATGATTGAATCCACCCACAAAAAGTATGTCTTTTCGATTACTGAATGCTGCTATTTTTTCTAAGTAATCGGATTCTTCATACATATAAAGGGGTATATTTCGCACTGGCTTATTAGGTAATTCGAATTGTATTATTTCTTGTTCATAAGAGCCAACTACATGTATGATATCTGCTTTATTAAACAATTCGAATTCGATTTTCTTCCAATTTTCAGACGACTTCAATAGTTCTGGATTTTTATTTACTTCGTAATTCCTTGCTTCTCTTATATAATGAAGGTCATGTCCAAAATAAACAACCTTAGCTTTTGAATATTGCTTAAGTAAATCAATATATTTGATTGATATATGTGGTCTGTTCAAGTAGATATAATCGATATATTTACCGTTCTGTTTTATCCAATCTTTAATGTGGCTGTTGTACCAGTTACCATATAAGACTTCTATTCCTATTTGCTCCAAGTTAGAGGTATATGGCTCATGTTTGAAGAAATTATCTCCGATAAAAATTACTCGATAGCCTAATTCAACAAATAATTGCAAATATTGATAAGTACATCTTCCGCCAGCATCTTTATCATAGTGTGGAACATAATGATCAATAACAAGGATGGTTTTTTTTGAAAAACTTCTATCCCTAGCATTGAAGACTTGCTGTCCATTTGCATAATTTTCTTTATTTAATACTTCAGACCATTTATTTAAAAAGGTTTCTTTGTTCTTTATTTGATAACTCTTAATTCCTGAACCTGTATCAGTTCCGTGCGAAACCCCTTCAAAATGAACAACAACGGATTTAGGCTGAAGAACTACCTTGTAACCATGTTTACGCACTTCAAAAGCTAAATCAGAATCCTCATAGTAAGCGGGAACATAAAGCTCATCAAACCCACCTATCGCATTCCACAAATCAGTACGGATCATGATAGCAGCACCAGAAATATAATCCACTTCTTTTACATAGTTATATTCAGGTTTACTCGGGTCATCCAATCTGCCGTAGTTCCATCCGCTTGCATCATTCCAAATGATACCCCCGGCTTCTTGAAGTCTGCCATCTGGATAAACCAATTTGGATCCAACCATACCTATTTTACTATTGTTTTCGACTAAATCCACCAAATATTTCAACCAGTCTACTTGAACATTAGTGTCATTATTCAAAAAGAATATATACTTCCCTTTTGCTTGTTTCGCCGCGTTGTTGCAATTCAGCAAAAAACCTCTGTTGACTCCATCTCGAACGACACGGATATTTTCAATATAATTTGATATATGGATCGTTTCGTCATTCGACATATCGTCCGCGATAATAACTTCATACGCAATATTATCAGTGTTCATCGAGATTGATTTTAAACATGAATAAGTATAATCCCATTGATTGTATACAGGAATAATAATAGAAACCAATGGCTTTTCATAATTGGGAAATACTATTTTCTCTTTAATTTGATTCGAATCAACCAGTTTAATTTCAAATTGGTTAACTTTCTTATGTCGATCCATGTAATGATCAATACGACTTTCTATATTCCCCAAGTCCTCAGTACTCATGTAATATCGTAATTTCTTCAAATTAGATTTATTCAAACTTCTTAACATCTTACGTGGTTCTTTTATTGATTTAGAAACTAGTTTAATGGCTAATCTTCTTTTACTACTCTTAGGTATCACCATGTCTCTGAGACGATAATACTTAGTAAGAAGTTTCCACCCGCTAGAATGATATATATTATTTAGGGTTCTATCACTCTCTAATAATAGGTTTATATGACCGTCTTTGTTTTTAAGTTCCTGGTCCTTGTTTTGAATTTCTTGATTATGATCTCCTATCTCCATCATTCTTTTTTCTATATTCTGCTTTAACTGACGATTTTCATTTTGGGAATCGTTCACTTCCCCTTGAAGATCCATCGTTTTTCCTTGTAAATCTTTTATTACATTCTTTAGCCTATGTATCTCAGCTGAAAGCTCTCCAATATTGGCATCTAAATATTTAATATGTTTATTTTTATCATCTACCTCATCTTGAAGAGACAGTATTCTATTCAACATCTCACTATATTTGTCAGCAAAAAGAATGGATGAACCACATTTTAGGCGTTTAATATGCTCATCGCTACATATGGCAATAAAGTATGTACCCTCTGTATCGGGGTTATCTTGCTCTAGTTTCAGTTGCCGGATGTCTTCTTCATCTGAAAAACGGGTTATGACCGATGCCACTTCGTTCTTTTGATGAAAGATTTCAACTTCTTTGAAATATCTGCCGAGAAATTCGTTGAACTCGTTTTTATAAAATTCCTTAATGTGAAAAGGATTTTGATAATTACGCAGGTCAGAATAAATATGCTTATTAGGGGTTGAGATTATTAATATGCCTTCATGTTTAAGTACTCTTTTCACTTCACTTAGGAATGCATTCTGCAATGTCTCATCTACATGTTCAATAGTCTCAAAAGAAACAATTAAATCTATCGAATGATCTTCTACTGGCAAGTTTTCTATAGATGCTGTTAGGAAAGATAGGTTTTCTTTTGAATATACTGTATTGGCATGTTTTATCGTTTCATCACTTATATCTATCCCTATAACCTTTTTTGCTGTATCGGAAAGAATGGACGATCCATACCCTTCACCACAAGCAGCATCAATAACTATTTTCCCTTTAACTAATTCTGTAATCGATAAATATCTTTGAAGATGCTCCACTTTTATTTGCATTTCTGTTAGATGTGGCACAAATCGTTCACCAGTAAATTCCATGTATTCCCCGCCTTATTCTAAAGAATAAAATTTCACATTATCCATAACGAAAAATCCACTCAATTGATACTTTTGTACAGGTAATACCTGAACAATTAATGCATCATGAACCCAGCTATGTTGCGTATGTACTTCCTGAGAACCTGAAGCTATGGCTGGAGAAATTGAATATTGCCCGATATTTAATGGCGGAAATTGAAATTCAAAACAAAATCCGTAATAATTATCCTTTTTCATTTCCTGAATAGATTCTTCAAGTACAAAGCTGTTTGATTGCGTAATAACATTGCCTATTCTGTCTTTTAAAGAAAACCCAATGATAGGATCCTTTATTGAAGTATTTGCTTTAATTTTAATGGACATTTTTACGGGTTGACCTGGCTCAACTATTGAGATCTTCTTACCAGATTTCACATCGAATAAAGATATCCCAGCAATCCTAGCATCATTATCGCCTAAAACATCCAAACTTTCATTGATGGCATCTATTTGTTGAATACTGTCATCTAACTGTTCGTTTTCTTGATCTCTTGATGTTTTGTTTAAATTCGAACCCATCATATAAGCTTGGTACTTTTTAGATAATTCCTTTGGGTTACCCTCGTCAAGCAATACCCCCTCATTAATCCAAATCGCTCTATTACAATATTTATTAACGACTGATAAATCATGAGATACAAACAATATCGTCTTTGTATCTTTGAATTCATCTATTTTACGAAAACATTTCTGTTGAAATCTCATATCCCCGACACTCAAGGCTTCATCAATAATTAGTATTTCAGGATCTATATTAATTGCTACGGAAAAAGCTAATCTTACAAACATTCCGCTTGAGTAAACTTTGACAGGCTGATAAATAAATTCACCAATATCTGCAAAGGACAAGATATCATCTAACTTCTGATCCATTTCATCTTTAGTATAGCCCATAATTGTACCATTCATATAAATGTTCTCAAGACCAGTTAATTCTGGATTAAAACCAGCACCAAGTTCTAATAATGCTGATATTTTCCCATTTACATCAATCTTACCTGAAGTTGGATTTAATACACCTGTTATCATTTTTAGTAAAGTTGATTTACCAGAGCCGTTCTTCCCAATAATTCCTAATGTTTCCCCTTTTCTGACTTCAAAAGAAATATTATTAATTGCATGAAATTCTCTGTGGTATCTTTTGCCAAAAGGATTTAAAGACTCAAGAAGTCTGTCCGATGGTTTATCGTAAAGTTTATATATTTTACTTAAGTTATTTGCTTGAATGGCTAAATCATTCTTCATTTCTTATTCTCCTTATAAAACATCTGCAAAATGAGGTCTTAGTTTCTTGAACAGAATCTTCCCTATAATTAAAAGGACAACCGTGATCGTCCAAAAATTAATAGTTTGAAACTCATGCTGCCAGAACCACTTATGGTAAATGAAGGTTTCTCTATACCCTTCAATGATGTAATACATTGGATTCAACTTATAAATAAACACATATTTCTCTGGAATGATCTTTAAGGAATAAAAAATCGGTGTTAACCAAAACCCAAATTGGACAACCATTGAAATAATTTGTCCAATATCTTTAAGAAAGACAGTAAGTGAAGAAGTTATCCACGAGAGACCAATAAGTAGAAGAATCATACCACCTAAATAATATGGTATTTGTAAAAGGTAAATCGTCGGCCCATAGCCATACAATAAAAACATAATAAAGAGAAACACCAAAAAGAAAATATGTACAAATAATGCCGAGTAAATTTTAACAATGGGTAAAATGCTAACACGAAATACTACTTTTTTAACCAAATAGCTACTCTCTGTGATAGAATGAACACTTGTTTGCAAACTTTCAGCGAAATAATTCCAAGGTATCATTGCTGTTGAAAGCCAAAGTATAAAGGGGAAGTCGTCAACGGGTGTGGATTTAAATCCAACTTGGAAAACAAACCATAAAATCAAAATGTTAATTGTAGGTTGTATAAACGCCCAGGTAATCCCTAAATAGGATCCTAAGTTCTTCTTTTTAAAGTCGTTTTTAGCAAGAACCCAAATAAGTCGTTGATTTACGGTGAGTTCTCGAAACAATTTAAACCATGACTTTTTCACTATTTGCAAACTCCTTTAAATAAGTTAATCTCATTAATAATTAAGATGTTCAGAAATATCTTATCAAATCAAGGACTTAAATACTACCTCTCTAACATTTTGTGAAATATGTGGAAATCAATTTAATCTTTCGACATACTTTCCTCATAATTAATTTGTAAAATAAAATATACTTAATTTAAAGGGGAAATAATTACATATGCCTCATGATGCTCAGCCTATATTTATTATTGGTTCCTATAGGTCCGGAACTAGTGTATTAACTTGGTGCTTAGGTCAACACAGCAATATTCTTCCTTTGGAAGAGACTAATTGGATAAGTCGATTAAGTGTTAATATTGAAGATTTGTATTCATTAGGAACTACCAATAATCACCACTCTCATTTAGGTGCAATTGGAATTACTAAAAACAAATTCTATGAATCTTTTGGGCTTCACATTGATAAATTCATTAAAGCCCACAAAATCAATTTAATAGAGAATGGAAAGAAATTAACTAAAATATATTCGCTAGGCAATGACAAATATAGTATACAGCGATCAGTAAGTGACCCAAAAAAACGATGGATTGATGGGACACCTGAGAACTCTCATTATGTTTATGGATTAATTAAAATGTACCCAAAGGCTAAATTCATTCATATACTTAGAAATCCAGAGAATGTTGCAAGATCTTTGATGCACTTTTCAACAGTAGGGGTTAGAGATTATCCTGAAGTAGAAGCATACACTACATGGCTACGGCTAACTCAAGATTGTGTATTTGCAGAAAGAGCCTTGGGTTCAGAAAAGGTTCTCAGAATTTATTTTGAGGATTTCATTAGTAACCCACATGAAACAATATCTAAATGCTTAGAATTTGTAGGGGAATCATTTGATAGTAATTGTCTTCTTCCTTTAGGCACTAAAATCAACAGTTCTACATATTCACAAGATGATGATTCTAAAAATTCAAGTCAATTTCCTATTGCAAAAAAAGAAGCATTAGATTTCTATTCAAGTTTGTTAATTGATCAAAAAAAACATACGTCACCTTCATTATCTAATTACAGATACATTCGCTCAAAATTCAATAATTATGCAAAATCACAAAGTCCTAATGAAATCGATAAACTGAGCCAATGGGCATCCAACCTTCAAATTGAAAATGATCAAAAGGATAAACGGATTGCACAATTGGAAAGAGAATTACAAAAATTCAAACCACTTGTGTTAAAGGACTATGGCCCAAAAGAGATCATAGCCAATCAATCATTTAACTTACAAGAAAACGGTGAGAACGCAATCTGGGTTGCTGCCGAAAATGCCACAGAATCAACTAGGATTTCTTTAAATGGTAATATTTTAAGTTCATCTGTCCAAAACGAAGGAAAACTTGTAACTGCAATTGTCCCAAGAGAACTAACCACTTATCATGGTAATTATAACTTGCATCTTATTGACACTAAAACCGGTGAACTATCAAATGAAGTAAATTTGACTGTATATTCAGTTTGATAGTATAACTTTCCCAACAGGAGCATGAGCATGAGTAAAATAATGTCCCAGGTTTTTTGGCATCAACCTAAAGTATCAATAAATGACCGAAGAACATTAAACAAACATAAAAGCTGTGTCATCTGGCTAACTGGCTTGTCTGCTTCAGGTAAGTCTACATTAGCGAATGAATTGGACAAGTTTTTGTATAGGCAAGAAATCCGTTCCTATGTATTAGATGGTGATAATGTTAGGCATGGGTTGAATAAGGATCTAGGATTCTCTCCAGATGAAAGAAAAGAAAATATTCGGCGTATAGGAGAAGTAGCGAAACTTTTTGTAGATGCTGGCTTAATCACTATAACTGCATTCATTTCTCCTTATATGGAGGATAGGAAAACAGTTCGCAAAATGTTCTCTGAAGGGGAATTCATAGAAGTTTATGTTAAATGTTCCGTCGATGAATGTGAGCGACGCGACCCCAAAGGTTTATATAAAATGGCCCGTTCGCAGCAGCTCAAAGAATTTACAGGTGTATCGGCACCCTATGAGGTTTCGGAATCCCCGGAGTTAGTAATTGAAACAGAAAAGCAATCTGTCGAGGCTTCTGTTCTGCAATTGGTTAGCTTTCTAAGGAACCGTGAGTTTTTGTAAAGACGAAAAGCCTCTTCCTTTTTGTAAAGAGAGAGGCTTTTTTTTATTAATAATCACTTATATTGGAAACCCTCTTCCAGTATGCTAAAATAAAGTCGAACTTTAGCGAAGAAGGAGACTGTTTTGTCATGAGTGCAAGTAAGAATGCCTACGCGGCTTCGCGTGCAAAAGCGAATGGAACGATAACGACAGAGAAAAGCTCTGTTATTTTTTGGATTTTGGCTGTGTTTACGGGCTTGTTTATGTTCTGGGCGCCGTTTCAACGGGCGTTGTTCAATGGTGGGACTTACGATTTTGAGAGAACAATCTACTCGGCTTCCGTGTGGTCCTCCATCATATTACTGCTCATTGCAATCCTTGCATTCTTTGTATTCAAGCTTAAGGAACAAAAAGATGTATTGACCATTCTAGTCTTGCTGATGCCCCTGACTTACGTGATCTCTCTTTCAAATTCGGCATCACATTATTTGGCAACAAATATGATCTATATACAAATGCTGTATGCAACCTTCTTCATTTTAGGTGTATTTCTGACAAAAAACAAGCTAGGCACGTCGATTGTTGCCGCTTTATTGTTGATCTCCGGTTACTTCGTAGTAATCTTCGGACTTTTGTACTGGTTAGGTAACGGAAACTTCGCTGGGCACCTAGTCGGATGGTTCGCACTCATGGATGCAAGTACACCTTATTTGTACCGCGATGCGATCATGACTGACTCCAACGGTTTACGTTTAACCTCAGTTTTCCAATATGCGAATACGTATGCTGCCTTCTTAATCACGTTATCCCTTAGTTCATTGTTCTTCATTGTTAAGTCTAGTAAATGGTACATAGTTCTACTTAATGCAATTATGTTAATACCCATCATTGTTTCGTTCTGGTTAACTCTCTCCCGCGGAGCGATTGTAGTTATTCCCGTTGTTTTCTTAATTATGCTTTTCTTCTTCTCAATTAGTAGACAGATTCTAGCACTCATACAATTTGGACTAGCTTTCGCTGCGTCATTGGTCATTCTACAGAAAGTAACAGATATCGGGATTGGATTACAAAAACAGCCTAGTGCAGCTGAATCCTGGCACGGCTGGTGGATTTTACTTCTTACATCGATAGTTTTCACTGCACTTGCAGTCGTTATTCAACGCTTCGGAGTCTCCTTGGTTGGAGCGAGTGACAGCTCGATTCTCAGCTAAGAAGAATGCTGCTTTCATCCTCCCTATAGCTGCTATTATCGTCGGTGTTATAGGAGCTGTTCTTCTTTTCGGAGATACAGGTTTGAAAAATATCCTTCCTAACAATGTCAAAATACGTCTTGAGAATATCAACTTCCAACAACACAGCGTTCTAGAGCGCGGTACTTTTTACAAAGATGCTGTGAAGCTCTGGTCGGACTATCCGATCATTGGAGCAGGCGGTGGCGCTTGGGCTTCTTTATATGAGAAGTATCAAAATAACCCGTACACAAGTCGTCAGGCTCATAACTTCGCCCTTCAATACTTGGTTGAGGCTGGAGCGCTAGGATTCCTTGCCTTTATCGGTTTCGTACTTGCTGTTATGGTGTTTTATATACGAAGCTACATCAAAAGCTCACAGGAAAAAAGAGATCTACACTTCCTATTTTTCATCGTAACAGTTTCACTCTTAGCACACAGTATGATTGACTTCGATTTGAGTTATGTGTACTTAGGTGCTATCTTGTTCCTTGCATTAGGTGGGATGCTGAGTAACAGTACATCGGCTCCGATACGATTAAAGTCTGATTCACTTGCGCTCCACAAAATGTTCCCGGCACTCCTAGCAGTCTTGTCGATCGTAATGTTCTATATCTCAGCTCAACTAGTCTCGGCGAATAGTTCTTATAAGCAAACACTTGAAGTTATCAAAAAGAGTCAAGATTACAATCAAATTGTAACTCCGCTGGACAAAGCGATTTCTTTGCATCCTGCTCATCCAGACTATTTATTAACAGGACAGGTCAGCAGAATCGGGATTCTACTTCAAGTTTCTAATCAGATGCAGAAGGAAGACCCGAAGAAAGCAGAAACTTTCTTCAATCAAGCACAAGATCTTCTCAATCAATTGTTGAAAAAGGAACCGCATAACCGGATGGTCGCCATGCAGCAGCTCAATATGCTTCTGATTAAAGGCGAAACTCAAAAAGCGTTAGACTGGTCCACCGCTCAAATTCCTAACTATCCTTGGTATATTGATCTCTATGAAAAAAGCATGTCTTTAAATATCGAACTCGCAAACCAAGACATTCAAAAGAATAATATACAAGATACGAATAAAAAGCTCGACAATGTACTTACCACATACAATGAAGTTCTGGCTCGCATAGATTCCCTGAAGAATCTGCCTAAAGAACAAGCACAAGGACGCGAGTTCGCTGTGACGCCTAGTATGGCGCTCAATGTAGGTCAAGTTCACTACATGCGTGGTGACTATGCGGGGGCAGCTAATACGATTAAACCGTATGTGACTGATAAATTCGATGATCAGACGAACCGCGTCGTCGCCAGATGGTATCTGGCTTCTCTTAAGAAGCAAGGAACTGCGGACAATGATTTGTTAAATAAGCTTATTGCCAAGGATCCAGCGGAGAAACAGAATATTGATGCAATCATAGCTACTAATTTTCAGTTGAAATAGAAAAAAGGCGCCACAGTGATGTGGTGCCTTTTTTCTATTTTCCTTTTCCTTTTCCTTTACCGCCCCGTCCACATATCCATCACACTGTCCGGATCCTGAAACATTTTATAAGGAATATAGCAGTACCCATGATCTCCCCAGTCCGCGCCCCAGCTATTGCGCACGATGACATAACCTGACTGGCCTCGATCCACATACCCGACTGCCAACATGGCATGTCCGCCCAGAACACGTTCAAGCTTCTTCTTCGGAACCGGAATTTTGCCCGTTTGGGCTGCTTCAGGAGATTGGAAGCTCTCGTATAACATCATGCCGATAACAACGGGTGATTGCTCAGCCAGTGCTGCCTTGAGGGCATATAAGTCGGTGATCCGATGGTAGTCGCCGATTTTATAATTAGCTGCATCCATTTCTGCTTTGGAATCGGGCGTATCTCTGAAATCCCCAATGTTATACGGATAATCCTCTTCTGGACAAACGCCAATCTTCTGGAGCACTTTCATCCCATCTCGGATATAGGCCCCTGAATCTTCATCCACATGGCCTTCGAGCTTGCGTTCGTGCCAATACAAGAAAAGCCGAGAAAGGGCTGTCCACTTCTCCTGACTGCTTACGAGTAAATACTCTCGAAGCCCGCTAGCTATGGCGTTGGCCGTACAGCTTCCGAGTGCGCCTTGATCGACAATGGGGGACATGTTTGAGCGCAAGTCGACTTTCTTGGGCAGCTCGCTCGGGGACTTAAACGCCGTACTCATAAAATGATAATCGCGTAAATCACGCTTTTCCCGCTTTAATGGAAACACACGATTCGACATAACCACACACCCTTTCAATATGATACATAATTATACAATTTATACTAAAATATGTATACGGTCTGTTTCACTAGACTAATAGAAGCCCAGCCCCCCATGCATTGTTCATTTCTACTGTTCTGAGTACACACAAAACAACCCCCAAAAAGAATCAATGATTCTTTCCGAGGGTTTCTTATCTATTTCTCGCGCAGCATGCCTTGATGCGGATGCGGATGAGTACCGCAATATTCATCTACCTCAGAACAAGTATAAACATGTTCATAGACTGGAACGCAGTGGTGGCGGTTAACGATTTGAATAGGATGAATAACTTGAACTCTTTGTGGGTGGTAGAAGTCTCTTACAACTCTTTCTGGATCTGTCATGATTGGGTCAGCAGGTGGACATTGAAATGGTTTGGCTGGGCCAGGTTGGCTAAGCGGACTGAGTTGGCTAGGTTGGCTAATCGGGCTGAAATGGTGATGGTGATGTTTGTGTTCCATGGATGGGTCAACTCCTCTATAGGTTTGTGTTAGTATACGTTTATCCCTAGTCCAAGGAATGTACCAATGCCCATAAAGCCAAAAATTAGGCTTGGTTTTATGGGCCAAGCAGGTTAAAAGTCCAAGCAGGCTCGAAAATGGCAGGCTATCCGCACCATGATACCTCTCCCTTTCGCTTCATATATTTGTTACAATTGAACAATGGTATATACTTGATGGTATCATCCCATCCCCAGTGTCTGAATTCCCATACCTTAGAAGGAGGAGGGAGTATGATGAATCATACAACTCAAAACACGAATTCCGACTTTCGGCATTTAACATACTCTCATGCCCCTGATTATTCTGAGATGCATCTTCATCATAAGCTTTGGAATTATTTCCACGAAAAACAAATCGAGAATCGTTTGCTCTCTTGGGCCAAATCCGCTAAAGGCGATTATTTCCGTCAGCCGCTGGATTGGAATTTTGTCGAGGGCAATCTTGTCGTTCAGCTTTCTCCATTACCAGAAGGCTATTTGCCGTTTTCGCATATAGAAAAAGCTGCATTAAGTGATGAATCCAAAGGTAAATTGCTAATCTCCATTTGTAGAGCAATTTCCATTTTGCACGAAGAGCAGTTTTATATGGGCTTTTTGCTGCCAGAGCAGCTTTTTTTCAATCCGCAAACGTTAGGCATTATTATCGATGTCCAGCCATTCCCTTCTGCTATCGAATTTATTAATCATTTATTGACGGACTTTTCATTCCCTTCATTTCCACGTTATGCACGGCGATTTCTGCTTTCCCGAGCTGCTGATTTTGAAGCTATCCATCTACTGATTCATACGATATATGGCTCCAACTCCATGCCTAATAACCTGCTGCAATTATCAGAACGTCTGCGTATTGAGCCAGAAACTATTTTATTTGCTGATGAAATTGCCGATATCATTCGAGCAGCCTTTCAACTGCCTGAGCAGATACAACCGCTTATTTCCCATAGCAGCCCCAACTGGCTGCACCCTGCCGCCGCACCAATTACACAAGAGCATCAAAAGCTTTTTCGTTATTTTTTACAGTCAAATGAGAATCGTTTATTGGGGCTCGTTTGTGCGGATGAGGCTATTCGATTTGATGTTTATACGCAGCATATCAATGAGATGTTAGAAAGAGGCTATTTCTTCAAAATTGTCTCCCAAGGGCTTCCTTATTCAACTTTGCGTGAAGTGGTCTCCAGAACCTTACATCTTGGCTTTGGCTTATTTCCAGAATCAATCACCATGCTGCGGAATCTTTCTCGTAAATTTGACCAGCTTCTCAAAAAGCACTATGAAGGCGACGATATCCTTTATTTGCTAACGGAGTGGTTGTATCAATTTTTTTGTTCCATTATCCCGATGTTCCCTGTTCAAAATATTTTTTACATTTTTGAAAACAGCGAACACTTCGATGAAGATTCCCAGCTCATTTTCCTTAACTTCTGGAGAGAACATGGTCATGAAATGACCGGCTTGCATGTTATTTTCAGCGGCAGCCAGACACCTTCACAATTCACTAGCTTATCCTTTCAAACACTTGAAATTCATCATGCGGACCAGGCGATTTATGAACAACTGTTGTCTTCACAATTGGGACGAGCTGATTCCACGTTACTATCCGAATTGAAAAATTGGTTTTATGAGCACAAGATCAACTTTAGTCACTGCCGCATTATTCTGCAGGAGCTCATTCAATCTGGAAGTATTCATCTCACTAACAAGGGCTGGCACAAAACAACAACATTTCATCTTGATTATGCAAAGCTCCAATCTCTTCCCTTGTTTTCTAAGCGAATCTCCCTTTTGAACAATGAGGAACTGGAGCTGCTACGGCTTTTATGCTGTTTGCCAATGCCAATAAGTGTGTTTTCCCTGTTTAAGGCTAATGAAGCGGATTTAGGAAACATCCTGTCTTCGGTTACGAAGCTGGCAGAGCTTGGCCTTGTTCATGTCAGTCACAATGATAGTTTATTTATCTCAACTGAAATTACCGAATTGGTCTTGCAGCAGCTGCCAGCCGTTCAACAAATGTCTTACCACCAAACAGCACTGATTTACCAGCATCAATTCCGTCCAGTTGGTTTACCTCAACTCATTTCACTGTCCAGCCAAGCGAGTGAGTTTAAGGTAGAATATTATTTGCTATTAAAATATTATAAACAGATCCGTTCCCTTCTCTCTTATGGACAAAAGGTTGAATTATTAGAACGCATCAAATATTTATATGAAAAATTAGAACGGCCTTATCTCATTTTCCTAGACAGGCTGCTAAGTAGAATGTATCTTCTGCTTAACCAATTTGCTCTTTCCGAACAATTGGCTCTAGCTGTATATGAACGAACAGGCCAAATCACCGATCGTTTCGAGTGGATGTATATCCGCATCATCCAAAATGATTTGGATGTTTATATTTTACGGGAGCAGCTGTTCCCCTTTATTTTCGATGAAAGTCAGGCATTAGAAGACCGGGTACGGGCTGCTTTTCTACTCAATACCAGCAATCTCTGTTTCCCTCTACAGGATGATGAGGTGCGTAAGCTTCATGTCTTCTATACCGAGGTCGTCTATCCAAAGAGAAATTTGCTTTCACTTCGCCATTTTGCGGAGATTACGAACTATTATACGATTAATATGCTGATTCATTTTCCTGAAACCGAGGAGTGGGCTTTATCCATTGCAGCTAAGTTAGAACCGCTTCTGCAAACATCACCTCATACGGACCTCATGCTCCGTCTTTATGACTTATATTCCTATCAGAGCAACAATAAACTGATCAATACATATGTATATCGCGGGATTGAAGGTGCCAAGCGCTCTGGCTACACGACGAAGGAACAAGTAGGCCATCTGAATGCCATGGAGTTCTCTTTAAATCAAGGAGATTTGGCCAGCTACTACTATCACAAAGAACGTGTTCTGCAGGTTGACGAATTGCGGCGCAAGGATTTGGCCGAGACATATTTAACGAATCAGTTGTTATATGCACTTGAATGGGACCAGTGGGAACTGTTTCAAGAATTGGAAGCCCTCCTTTTCGAGCAGCAAATCACAGAGTCGAGTATGGCTTTATTATCCGTTTTTCAAGGTTATGTCGCTTTCCGTCAAAATCAACCTATCATCGTCCCGGGCTTTTTGAAATTTGAGAACACATCGTTCTTCTTGGACGCACTGTTTCAAACTAGAGAAGGAAATTTGGAGCTAGCCTGCAAGCTTTTTGAACAATTTATTTCGAAAAATAACTCAGGGATGTATGCTGGTTGGGCTTACCGAGAATTGCTTACGCTTCTCTTAGAGCTTCGCTCGGAGAATATGGGGATTTGGTTTGAAAACTTTGAAGCTTATCTCAAACGATGCTCTTTTGACATCTTTTGGCCAGATTATTTTAGACTTTCGGCGGAGAGGTCCATCTATGAGGGCGATGTTCAAAATGCGATGCTCTATTTGCGACGAGCGTTAAATGGTTATCAAATTATTCAAAAGGAAACTTGGCTCCCCTACTTAACCGATTGCATGGAACGGGTTATTCGGCCCACCTTTGCCCCGGCATCACCTGCGATTATGCAGGATGATTTTGTTCGAAAAATGATTGCCGACCGAGAGCAATGGCTGCTTCTGTCCTTGGATTTACAAATCATCATCGAGCTCAGTGAGCAGGTTACTGAAACTTTAGATCTAATGACAACCATGCAGAGGTTGACCAAGGCACTTTTTGACTACTTTCCAGTCATTCAGCTCGCCATCACCTACACATTGCTGCATTATAAACAAAAGGTTTTCGTGACAGCTTCCGGTCTAAGAGACCACGATGAATTGGTTGCCTATCAAACCCGAAGTGAAGATAGCTGGGCTCACACTTTCACTCTCTTTCAACGAGGGGATCAAGCTATTACGCTCCAGGTTTATGTAGATGGGATGACCAAAACAAAGCTGCAGCATATGGAGCATTTTCTTTCTTTCATCAAACCGCATATTATCAACGTTCTCTTGCATAGAGAGATGGTGATTGATAACCTGACCGGCTTTTATTTACGCGGTTATTTCATGGAAAAGCTGAGAGAAGATTTCGATCTCTCTAGACGCTATAACCTCGACTTATCCGTGATCATGATCGATGTAGATAATTTCCGCAAGGTCAATGAGTTTGGACATCCGGAAGGGGACCGAGTTTTACGTGAAATCGCAGATATATTCCGGTTTCATTTAAGAAAGAGCGATATCGCTGGACGATATGGCGGCGAGGAGCTTATTCTCATTTTACCTAAAACGGATGGGAAGGAAGCCCTCAAGATTGCCCATCAGCTGCGAGGCGAAATTGAGAGAGAATTTGCCTTCGGACGCCCTTACCAAATCACTGTCAGTGTGGGCGTATCTTCCCTAGAGCTCTGCAGTCCAACTTCGATAGAGGAATTAATTGAACAGGCTGATACGGCGGAGATTACTGCGAAGCAGACGGGGAAGAACAAGGTTGTTGCGGCTTGGGAGATTTGATATTTGCTTATTGAGGTGAATGCTATGGAACAACTGT
Organism: Paenibacillus sp. WG02; assembly: GCF_055396115.1. Lineage (NCBI taxonomy): Bacteria > Bacillati > Bacillota > Bacilli > Caryophanales > Paenibacillaceae > Paenibacillus > Paenibacillus sp. WG02. Next base: position 7,378,827 of record NZ_AP036016.1, read on the forward strand.
TAAAACAGATACTAACTAAATTAGAAGTGATGGATTTGAAGATCGACCGAATCCAACAAACCTTAGATGCACACCATGTTGAGAATATCGAAACCGACAATAAGTTACTTGAAACGATCCAGACCACAACCTTCACAATAAGCCCATAAGGGCTTTTTTTTATGTTAATAAGATCGTGCTTCTATAAAGTCATCATGGAGCGCCGACGAAAAGATCTGTGATTTGCTCGACGACTCCGTCTGAAGACGGAGCTGTATGTCATCCGCCGGATGGTTCAGACGCGCCGATCGATCCTATATAATGAAATCAATAAGATGCTGAAGAAATCGAGCTAATTTTAAAGGAGATATGTTTATGATGAAAAACATGCGTAAAACCAAGGATGTCGGCATTTATGGCTTAACTGCAAAGTGGTATGATAAGAATTCTCGCAAAAGTCGAATGACTCAAATGCAAACCTATGCGAATGAAGTTGCAACTTTTGTCGGCAAACGTGCAAATATTTTGGAAGTTGCTCCAGGCCCGGGTTATTTGTCGATTGAACTCGCCAAGAAAGGGTTTAACGTTACAGGAGTTGAGATTAGCCCAGACTTTGTGAAAATTGAAAAAGATAATGCAAAAGAAGCAAATGTTTCAGTTGATTTTAAAGAGGGTAACGCATCCCATCTACCATGCGAAGATAGCTTTTTTGATTCTATTATTTGCAGTGCTGCATTCAAGAACTTTAAGGACCCCGTAAAGGCGCTTAGTGAAATGTATCGAGTGCTGAAAGAGGGCGGAACCTCCCTAATCGTCGACATGAATTACGAGGCAACATCTGAAGATATTAACAATGAGATTAGACAGACAGGAATGAAAGGATTTGACAAGCATTTTGTGAAGTTTGCATTCAAAACTTTCCTAAAACAAGGTGCTTACACGAAAGAAGATTTTGAATCTCTTTTAAAAGAAACCCCTTTTAAGAACTACAAGATCAAAAAAGAAGGTATTAGTTTATTTGTCTATCTTTATAAATAGCAAGTTCCTTTACCAAACCGAAAAAGAAAGAGGCCTCCCATAAGTTCAGTGAACTCATGAGAAGCCTCTATTTTGGGCACGACTTACATCATGCCGCCCATTCCACCCATGCCGCCCATATCAGGCATGCCTGGTTTGTCTTTTTCTGGTTTGTCAGCGATAACCGCTTCAGTTGTCAAGAACATAGCTGCTACGGATGCTGCGTTTTGCAGTGCGGAACGAGTTACTTTAGCAGGATCAACGATACCTGCTTCGAACATGTTCACCCATTGGCCAGTTGCTGCGTTGTAGCCGATGCCTACTTTTTCGTTCTTGAGGCGCTCAACGATAACGGAGCCTTCTTGACCAGCGTTAGCTGCGATTGTGCGAACTGGCTCTTCTAGGGAGCGCAGGATGATGTTAACGCCTGTTTGCTCGTCGCCAACAGCTACTACCTTAGCTACTGCGTTGTACACGTTAACCAGGGCTGTACCACCGCCAGAAACGATACCTTCTTCAACAGCTGCACGAGTTGCGTTCAGAGCATCTTCGATACGAAGTTTGCGCTCTTTCAGCTCAGTTTCAGTTGCTGCGCCAACTTTGATAACAGCTACGCCGCCAGAAAGTTTAGCCAAACGCTCTTGCAATTTTTCTTTATCGAAATCGGAAGTTGTTTCTTCCAATTGTGCGCGAATTTGAGTAACACGTGCTGCGATGTCTTTTTTGTCGCCAGCGCCATCAACGATGATTGTGTTCTCTTTGGTTACGCGGATTTGACGCGCGCTACCCAATTGCTCAGGACGCGTGGATTTCAGATCCAAACCAAGCTCTTCTGTGATCACTTGGCCACCAGTTAGAGCAGCGATATCGCCAAGCATAGCTTTACGACGGTCACCGAAACCAGGAGCTTTAACAGCTACGCAAGTGAATGTGCCACGAAGTCTGTTCACAACAAGCGTTGCTTGTGCTTCGCCTTCAACATCTTCAGCAATGATCAGAAGTTGTTTGCCGGATTGAACCACTTTTTCAAGAACAGGCAAGATTTCTTGGATGTTCGAGATTTTTTTGTCAGTGATCAGGATGTATGGGTTGTCAAGGACAGCTTCCATTTTATCCGTGTCAGTGATCATGTATGGGGAAGTGTAACCACGGTCGAATTGCATACCTTCTACAACTTCTAGTTCAGTAAGGAATCCTTTGGATTCTTCAACTGTGATAACACCGTCTTTACCTACTTTTTCCATAGCTTCAGCGATCAATTCGCCTACTTCTTCGTCAGCAGCAGAGATTGCCGCTACTTGTGCGATGGATTGTTTGCCTTCGATTGGCTTCGCAATAGCTTGAAGCTCTTCTACAGCCGCTTTAACAGCTTTCTCGATACCTTTGCGGATAACCATTGGGTTAGCGCCTGCAGTAACGTTTTTCAGACCTTCGCGGATCATAGCTTGTGCTAGAACCGTTGCAGTTGTTGTACCGTCACCAGCAACATCGTTAGTTTTGGTAGCAACTTCTTTAACAAGTTGAGCTCCCATGTTTTCGAAAGCATCTTCAAGCTCGATTTCTTTCGCGATCGTAACACCGTCATTTGTGATCAACGGGCTGCCGAATTTTTTCTCAAGAACAACGTTACGGCCTTTAGGACCGAGGGTTACTTTTACAGCATTAGCTAAAGCATCTACCCCACGAAGCATCGCGCGGCGTGCGTCTTCACTGAACTTAATTTCTTTTGCCATGATAGGAAACCTCCTCTAATTTAGAACCTGTACATAGTAAGTAGTATTACGGAAAAACTAAGTAAACGCAGTGCCGATCTATATCCTGCTAAATTAGGCTAATACAGCGAGAATGTCGCTTTCGCGCAAGATCAACAGTTCGCGGCCTTCGTATTTCACTTCAGTTCCAGCGTATTTGGAGAAAATGATGCGGTCGCCTTCGCTTACTTCAAGCGGAACACGAACGCCATCTTTCAACGCGCCTGCGCCTACAGCTACAACTTTACCTTCTTGTGGTTTTTCTTTAGCTGTATCTGGCAGCACGATGCCACTTGCTGTAGTCTCCTCTTTCGCAACGGCTTCAATGATTACTCGATCACCTAACGGTCTGATCATGGAAAAATAGCCTCCTTTAGAAAATTGGTATTGGGTGTATTCGGTTATTAGCACTCGAATGTGTTTAGTGCTAACAACAATTCTTATGATACTCATTCTGGGAGTAATTTGCAAGTCCTTTTACACATTTTTCATTCTTTCAGGCACCCCCCTCATTCTACCCAAATGAAAAACAAATATTCCCTTTGAAAAAAGAAAAACAGCCTGCACCTTATGCAGACTGTTTTATTATTTAGGACCGAACTCCCGCTCCCACTCAGCATCCTTCGCCAACTGTTTACGATAGATAAATCCCGACATAAAGACGCTAAATTCATACAAAACAATAAGCGGCAAAGCCACTAAGATAGCCGATATCGCATCTGGCGGCGTGATAACCGTAGATAAAATAACGAGCAGCATGTAGGCATATCTTCTGAACTTGTGAAGACGCTTCGGATTCAAAAGGCGAATCTTCGTGAGGAACATCACGACAATCGGCATTTCAAACGTAATGGCCAGCGGAAGAATAATGTTGAACATGAATGTAAAATATTGCGCCGCGCCATACATCTCCGTGATGTCGAGACTGTGGCTAATGGAGGAAGTAAAGTAAAAGGCCATCGGAAAAACAACCCAATAACCGAAGGAAAGACCTACCAAAAAGAGCAAAAACGCATATGGAATATAAATAATCGAAGCCTTCTGCTCAGCCTCACGCAAGCCTGGCTTAACAAACGCCCATATATGATAAAGAATAACCGGCAGGGTAATCAGAATACCTACGGCCAATCCAAAATTCATATACAAGCGCAGGGCATCCCACGGGGAAAAAACGTTCCAACTGATGCCATTAGCAGGAGGAATGTTTTTGAGGTAACGAATGATGGGCTTCGCGCTGATTAATCCGCCTACCATCCCTACGACCAGGACAGCCAGTACCCACATGATTCGTTTGCGCAGCTCACCAAGGTGCTCTACGAGTGACATTTCTTCGTTCGTTGTCATATTTCACCAACCTGATCTAGTGGATCAAACCTATACGGCTGAAGCACTTGTTATGCTGAAAAGAAAGCGGCTAGTCCGGTAGACGCCGCGTGCTGCTTGGCGGCGCTGCAGACGCTGCCGATGAGGCGGGTGTTGCGTTCGGTCGAGCGGGTGGCGTCGGAGTGACTGACGGTGCTTTCACAGCGGACACCGCTGCCGGTGTCTGCTCGGTCTGCACGACCGCGTGGACAGCTTCAGCATTGGCGGAAGAGCCGGACTCCGCTACTTCTGGTGTAGCTGTACTCGGTTCGACAGCCGACTTGACTAATGAGGGAGCTGTAGTCATAAACTCCACAGCCGCTCTCCCGGAAGGAGCACCTGCTTCGACAGGGTTTGACGAGGCTGCTCCGTCTTGAGTCGAAACCTGCGGAGCAGGTTTGACCTGATCTGCCGGCTTCGGCGCCGCCGCTTCTTCAGACTCATCGTTCAGCAGTGCGTGGGCGCCTTTCTTAAAATCCCTGATCGTGCGCCCAAGCACGCGGCCAATTTCGGGCAGCTTCTGCGGTCCAAATAGTACAAGAGCAACGACTGCTATTAATAAGAGCTCGGTGAAACCGATATTTTGAAACATGGACTTCATCTCCATTATTTGTTGCGACTTCATCTAAACCGTATAACAAATTAGCAAACGCTGAAATCGGCAACGAAATCTCCTAGTGGGTGGTAACTGAGGTCAACACCTTCACTATAGTCACACACTTTTGCATTAGCTGCAAAAAGTGCAGTTATTTGGCTACTTTTCACCTCTACGGCCCACTTTACCTGCATTTTGTACATCAAAATCAGCTAAAAACAGCCAATTTACCGCCAAAGCGCCAAAAAAGATGTACATTTTGCAGCAAATTGCTAGATACGAAACAAATTCAACCAATTAACTGCACAAAATGCAGCTAAATGTTTGAATGTGCTCTAACAAGCAAAATCAACTTGTAAGCCATGCAACAAATCACACAATAAATTCAAACAAGCTTAACTTGCAGGATTTCATCGACTACCACTAGCACTGATAAAACCCGCCGTACCCCATCTCCGTAATGTCGCTGCGCACGATCGTCTCGCCCGCGCAAATCCGCGGGAGCAGCACGTCAAAGGACGTGTACGGGTCATGCATCACGCAACCCGGCAAGCCCATGATCGGCACATCGCCCAGATAGGCGATCATCAGCATCGAGCCCGGCAGCATCGGCGTGCCGTAGCTGACCACGCGGGCGCCGGCCATCTTGATCGCACCCGGTGTGCGATCGTCCGGGTCCACGGACATGCCGCCCGTGACCAAAACCAGATCCACGCCCAGCGCTAGCAGCGCGTGGATCTCACCCACTATCGCTTCGCTGTCGTCCGACACGAAGCGTTGGTCTACCACCTCGGAGCCGAGCTGCGCCAGCTTCTCCTTCACGACCGGGCCGAATTTATCCTTGATTCGGCCCTTGAAGACCTCGCTGCCCGTCGTAATCACGCCGACGCGCAGCTTGCGAAACGGCTTCACCTCTAAGAAGGTGAAGCCCTCCGCACGTCGAGCGGCAGCCAGACGCTCGACCTCTACAACCTTCGCTTCGTCAACAATCAGCGGGATCACCCGCGTGCCGACTAACGAAGCGCCTGCCTGAACGACCGTGTTGCTGCGAATTGTCGACAACACGACCTCATCAACGGCGTTCACACTGTCGACGAACGCCTTATCGATCTTAACCAAGCCGTGAATCGCCGATTTCACGTTTACTTTGCCCTCATGCGGCTCCGTCAGCGTGAGCCCATCCCCAGCTATGGCCTTTGCCATGCGCAGCGCAGCTTCATCCTCATGCAGGTAGCCAGGCTGCAGCTCCATCACATAGATATGCTCTTTGCCGATGCTCAGAAGCGCAGGAATATCGGCCTCAGTCACCTGATGACCTTTGCGAAACAGGCGCCCTTTGAACTCACCAGGCAAAATCTGAGTCAGATCATGAGGCAAAATCATACCGATGGCATCTTCGACTTTAACCTCGCGCAGCATGGAATCATGTTTGCTCATCCTTGGTCACCTTCTTGCTTGACCCTGGCAATTAGTTCATGTTCGCTCACCCATGGTCACCTTCTTTGCCTGTTAGAATCCCCAGCGCATGCGGAAGCTGATCGATGATCGCCATCAGATTCTCCTGCACGCCCTTGGGACTGCCCGGCAAATTAATGATTAGCGTGCGCCCGCGAATGCCGGATACCGCTCTGGAAAGCATAGCTTTCCGTGTTTTTTGCATCGAAATCATCCGCATAGCTTCAGCAAAACCCGGTGCTACCCGGTCAATCACATTAAGCGTTGCTTCCGGTGTCACATCTCGGGGGGCTAGTCCCGTTCCACCAGTCGTTAAAATCAAGTCAGCCTGGTAATAATCCGTCATTTCTATTAATGAAGCCATGATTTCATCCATCTCATCCGGAACGACCCGATATTCGATGATCTCGCCTTGAATTTCCTCTTCAATCAGCTCGCGGATTACCTGAGCGCTAGTGTCTTCTCGTTCTCCTCGGTAACCGCGGTCACTGGCTGTCAAAATCGCAACTTTCCAGTGCATCCTTCGTCACCTCTCCCTTGTTAACTGAATGAGATAACCCCACTAACCTGAGTGATCGTCGACTTTCATTTCTATGAAATAAACTGCTTTATCTGTCTAGTCGCGTCACTGTCAACTATCTTGTCTGTGAAAATCCCCGTTTTTGCCGCCTGTTTTGAGGACAAGCAGCGTAGAGCTGATAATCATATCCTTCTCTACTGCTTTGCACATGTCGTAGACGGTTAACGCGGCGGCGGATACGGCAGTTAATGCCTCCATCTCAACACCAGTCGGACCCGTCGTCCGGACAGTTGCTTCTATGTATAGTTCATTGTTGCCATTATCAGCAAACTGAATATCAATGCCCGTCAGCGCAATCGGATGGCACATTGGAATCCAGTCAGACGTTTTTTTGGCGGCCATGATGCCAGCCACTTGCGCAACGGCGAGGACGTCGCCTTTTTTCATTTTACCCTGCTTAATTAAATCGAGCGTCTCGCTCTTCATCATTAAAGTGGAACGCGCGGTAGCCGTACGCTTCGTCTCTGCTTTGTCCGAAATGTCGACCATTCGTGCTCGTCCCTGCTCATTAAAATGGGTTAATGGAGAAGAATCGGGCAAAGCACTCACCTCTATTTTAGGATTCTGATTTGAAGACCATTTTGCTTTCGGTGACGATCCCGTCAACTCGGAAATCATGCCAGGAAGAAGGAACCGCAGGAATCAACTGATTATCAAAAGCGGCCGCAACCGCAAATGGCCGCTTAAGCCCGCGCGCAGCAAATAGCTGCATGAAGCGATCATAAAAACCGCCTCCATAGCCAAGTCTGCCGAAATCCAAATCAAAAGCAAGCCCTGGCACTAAGATCATAGATAGGGTAGACAAATCGTGCTCAATCGGCACCTCGCTGCGAGGTTCTCTGATGCCATATGCTCCGCTTTCCACATCTTCATAGCTGCTTATGATATGCAAATTCATCGTCTTCGTATCTGCTACAACCTTCGGCACAACCACACGAATTCCCTGCTGCCAACACCATTCCATCAGAGGGGCAACATCCGGCTCAGACCGAAAAGGCATATAACTCATGATCGTAGGCGGAGCGGACGTTTCATTCTGTCCATGCCCAAGAAGCCTATCGCTGCATAGTTTTATCAATCTTTCATTTATGCGCTGCTGCTTCTCTTCACGTTCTTCATTCATGATGGAGGAGCGCAGTTCTTCCATTTCTTTGCGTAATTCGATTTTCCGCTCTCGGATGTTCATACTAGCTTCAGCCCTTCCCTAACGAGGAGTGGTTTCCCCCATTTTAACATAAACAAGGAAAAAAACTATACTCGCACCGAAGACCCCAGCCGAATGAGCGTTATTACGGGAAAATGGTCCGAGAATATCGTCGGAATCGCCCATGAAGATTGGACATTCTTCCTATTTGTAAAAATGTGATCGATCCTTTTTCCATCCACAAATGTCGATTTCACATCATCTCGTAATGGCACATTCGTGAGCTGTGTTGGTTCTATTTTGAACGGAAAAGAGTCTAATTCCATATTAAAATCCCCTGCGACAACAAGTGGGTCATCGTAGTTTGATACCTTTTCTGAAATACGAGCAAGTTGAACGCTTCGATCCTCTTTGGATAGACCCAAATGTGTGTCGGCTATTCGAACGGGTTCAGAACCAACCTTGATTTTTACCACTAACAGGCTTCTAGGTTCCTTATTCCCAGGAAGCAGCGTATAGCTGCTGTCCTCAATTGGATATCGGCTGAGAATCGCATTGCCATATTGCCCCGCCTTTATATGTGAGACTTTGGTCTCCGACCAAAGATCCCTATATTAGGTGCAAAACGCATATCCATCCCAAGCAGCTCGGCCAATTCCTTCGCTTGATCCACATACCCGCTGCGCCAGCGGTACCGATCCACTTCTTGCAAGGCGATGACGTCGGCTTTGGCATTTTGAATGAGGTCAGCAATACGTTGTATATTTACTCTACCATCTAAACCTTCACCGTGGTGGATATTAAACGTCATAATCGTGAATGCTGCTGGGGAAGTGGTTGAACTAGACGCGGGAATTGCAGATATCGCATGCCTCCCAATGTCTGAAGAGCTTGATACTCCTTGACACAGACATATCAACAGAAGCAGGGGTAAGAACGAATAGCCTATATGCTTAGCATGCCTCAAAAGTACCATTTACCCATCCCCTACCCATTCTCATTTATGCAAAATTAAGCATACGATGCCGCCTCGCATGGTGTATACTAGTGAATTGATGGGATTTATAAGAGAGCGAAAGGACGGGCTAGATCAAGCCCTTTCATTAATAAGCAGGAGGTAGCAGCAGATGCTATTACAGGTTTCAAACATTTCCAAAAGCTATGGGGTACGCTCTGTACTCTCCAATATAACGCTTCAGATCGAAAACAGGGAACGGATCGGTTTAGTTGGCGTGAATGGCGCCGGTAAATCGACACTGCTCCAAATTATTGCCGGCGAAATGTCCTATGACAGCGGGGACTTATTCAAGGCGAAAGAAACGAAAATCGGCTATTTAAAGCAAAATAGCGGTCTGCAAACGGACAAGTCGATCTGGAACGAGCTGCTCAGCGTGTTTAGTTCCTTGCTGGAGACGGAGCGAGAACTTCGTGAACTTGAAGCATTAATGGCAGACCCTAATTTGATCTCGGACGAAAAAAAGTACGAAACCACGATGAATCGTTACGCTCAGCGCTCCGAATGGTTCCGTGAACATGGGGGCTATGAAATTGAAGCGAAAATCCGCGGCATTTTGCATGGGATGGGCTTCGGACAGTTTCCTCCGGATACGTTAGTCAAAACGCTCAGCGGCGGTCAAAAAACAAGACTTGCCCTTGCTAAAATGCTGCTCGAAGAACCTGATCTCCTCATGCTCGATGAGCCGACGAACCATTTGGACATTCCAACGCTAACTTGGTTAGAGGGTTATTTACGCGGCTATCCCGGTGCTATTCTGGTCGTGTCTCATGACCGTTTTTTCCTGGATGCTTTGGTGACTTCTATCTATGAAATTGAGCGAAATGCTTCCAAGCGGTATACCGGGAACTATTCCCGATTCATCGAGATTAAAGAAGCTAATTATGAAATCGAAATGAAGCAGTTCGAAAAACAGCAGGATGAAATTGCGAAGCTGGAGGATTTTGTTCAGCGCAACATTGTGCGTGCTTCGACGACGAAGAGAGCGCAGAGCCGCCGCAAGCAGCTGGAAAAAATGGATCGACTCGACAAGCCGATGGGGGATTTGAAGCGGGCTTCGTTTTCTTTTGAAATCGAGCAGACTTCCGGCAAGGAAGTGCTGCAGGTTGATCGTTTGGCGCTTTCCTATGATGGAAAGAAGCGATTGCTTGATGGCGTCTCCTTCCAGCTTCGTCGTTCGGAAACCGCTGCACTCATTGGACCTAACGGTGTAGGCAAATCCACCTTGCTCAAAACATTAATTGGTCAGCACAAACAAGACGCAGGCACCTTCAAATGGGGCGCTGGCGTCACGATTGGCTATTACGATCAAGAGCAGACGGGACTGACCCCGACCAACAACGTGCTGGAGGAAGTGTGGAACACTTATCCTCATTTGGAGGAGGCGCGGATTCGGACAGTGCTAGGAAGCTTTCTTTTTAGCGGTGAAGATGTGTTCAAAAAGGTCGCTGCCTTAAGCGGCGGGGAAAAAGCCCGCGTAGCCTTAGCCAAGCTGATGCTGCAAAAAGCGAATGTTTTGATCCTCGATGAGCCTACCAACCATTTGGATTTGTACAGCAAAGAGGTTTTGGAGTCGGCCTTGATGGATTACGAGGGCACTCTTCTCTTCATCTCCCATGACCGTTACTTCCTGAACAAGATGGCTGAGAGCATGCTCGATCTGCAGAAGGATGGGCTTACGAGTTATCTTGGCAACTACGACGATTACGTGGAGAAAAAGGCCGAGCTCGCCGAAATGGAAGCGAAGCGGCTGGCCAAAGAAGCGGAGAAGAAGGCCGCTGGAGGCAGCGTTTCGGCTGGGAAAAGTGAACCCACGAGTGGCGGTGGGTATGAAGCGGACAAGCTGGCGAAGCGCGAAGAACGCAGCCGCCAGCGTAAGCTGGAGCAGCTCGAGCTCGACATTGCTCGGCTGGAAGATGAAGTGACCGCCTTGGAGGCGGAGCTTGCTGACCCAGCTGTGTACAATGACTATGTGCTCGTTCAGGAGAAAACCGCTGCGGTTGATGAACGGAAGAGTGCGCTCGCTGCTTGTTATGAGGAGTGGGAGCTTTTGTTGGCTTGATTGCTCACTTAACGATGCTGAGCGTTGTTAAGTAAGGTAGGATGGAATCATTGGGTTTATAATGGGAGGTTTAGCGATGTAAAACATCGTTAAACCCCCCTGTCGCTTATTTACTTCACCTTTAACGATGTTTTACATCGTTAAAGGTGGTCGGATGGTGTCACTGTGCGCATAATGGGAGGTTTAGCGATGTAAAACATCGTTAAACCTCCCTGTCGCTTATTTACTTCACCTTTAACGATGTTTTACATCGTTAAGTGTGGTCGGATGGTGTCACTGTGCGCATAATGGGAGGTTTAGCGATGTAAAACATCGTTAAACCTTCCTGTCGCTGTCACTGAACTGCAGGAAACTACTTCGAAGTCTCCAGCTCCTGCAATCGAAGGAGCTGCATCGGTACAGCGACGAAAATGATCAACGTCGCTGCTGCAACAATGCCGGAGTCGTTAAGCAGCAGCGCTGCGATGGCTCCGATCATATTGGCCGAGAACCCGTACATCCAATACGGGTATTTGTGCTGCCACGAGCGAAGATGGCCGCGTGGACGGAGCACAAGGACAGCCATCACGATAAGGCTGGTGATGAGCACTTTGCTCCACACGGATGCACGAAGCAAGTGTACGTTCATCCGCAGCTTGCGCTCGATCAGCTGTCCGATCTGATCGAAGTGCCCGGCGTGCAGCGCGTGAAACGCACGCCCGACATGGCTCTCCCGCGCGAATGCCGCGGGAGAATCGGCGCTGTTGAGCAGCCACAGCGCCCCAAGCCCCAGCGCGAGCAGCGCCGACAGCAGGGCTGCGCCCCTGCCTAGGCGCAGCTCGCGCCAGCGATCGCCGGCGAAGCAATGCGCGCCGGCTACGCCGAAGGCGACCGCGGCGCTCAAGGCGCCGCCCGCGTTCGCGCCGAGTGACGGTGCCGCCAGGCAGGCCGTCACGAGCAAGAACGCCCCGCACGCGAGCAGCGCGGCGGCGGGCGAAGCCGCCGCGTCCGCGAGGCGCGGCGATCCCTCAACCTTTCCGCTCCCTACAAGGAGCGGAGTAACACCATCAAGCCCACCGCCGCGCAGCGCAGGCTGCTCACTCCCATGACGGCGCTGCAAGGCCGCCGTCACGCCAAGAACGAGGGCGCCGATCAAGACGCCCATGTACTCATTCCCGATGCCGTAGTAGCGGGCGCCGATCATCGGATCATAACCCAGAATGGAATACTTCATGGCATGGGCCCCTGTACTGCCATCCAGCGTTATGATCAGCGCGTTCCCAAAACCAAGCCAGATCATGGCTGTGGATAAGCGGCATTTTTCCATAAAAGCAGAAATAATTAGCGTGCACACAATAAAAATGGCAATCAGCACCAGCATCGTGCCTTCTATCCCTATTTTTGTTGTCAGAGGAACAACCAACCAGCCCATCAACAGCATGACCGAAGGCGCCGTGAGCAAGGAGAACAGCAGCGTTCGCACACTCCTACGCCAAGGCATTTCCCTTCCTTCGAGATATCCCGGGTCTGCCAGTCTTTTTTTAATCCACAGACCATACATCAAACTCAAAAGCAATATAAGCATTTCATAAGTAACAAAGGGATATAAAAGCAGCGGCCTACTGCGGTAAATCATCTGCATGCTGCTCTGTTCCCTGACAAGATCAGCAAGAACATCACTTTTTCCCATATAGGATAAAGGAATGCCCATCAGTCCACTCGGCACGGGGATGTTGAACTCTTTTAGCAGCGAACTTGTGAAATCTTGCGCCGTGACGACACCTTGCCTGCGAGTAGATTCCGAGACCAGAATTGCCTCTCTACTGTCAGTCGTATAATGAAGGATAGGAGATAGATACGCTTTGGCTCTTGCCGCCTTACTATTCACTTCCGGAGAGAAGATCCACAAGCTGTCCTCCTCCGCCATCCCTGCCACTACTTGCCCTATCCATTGGTCTATTTCCTTTAAGATTTGCCCTTTCAACTGCGTGAAACGTTCCTCGTTATAATGGTTTTGATCCGTATAAAGTCTGTACAGATCGCCTAATTCGACTAGTGTGATACTAGGCTGCATCCGTTTTTCCCATAAAGAACGCAATTGTGCATAATGGGTACTAACACCGTATGGTCTGTCCACAACCACAGTTATGACGTCATCTCCGAGTGCACCTTTGTCCACAAAACCATTGGCATCCATCAGCATGAGCGGGCTGTAGCGCCGCAATTTTTTATCTTCCATGCCTGATCCCTTCCCTAAATCACTGCTTCCCAGCACAGAGCGAAAAACACCATACTCCTTCAACAATTCCCCTAGGATACCTGGTACATAACCTTGGTTCTTATTAACTCGCTGCAGCATCGTGATGTCAGGCACCAGTACGGAGTCAATCTCGATCGGTTTATCTTCTCCATAGCGGCCTATGTAACGATTCATAAGTTCGGAAATACGAATGCCGTGCCTTGTTTCTTTTGCTGCAAAAGCCTGCACATCTGCTACTCCTACGGAAGGTGCTCCTGCTCCCAACGAGACATAAACATCCCTCATCGTACGACTCGATGTGCGAATGTTCATAGCTCCAACTGCACTTAACTCCGTCAGCCGCCGTAAATGAGGGAGCTCAACAAGTTGATCTGGTTGGAGCTCCATGAACGATAAACCCGGTATCGAAACCACTGTTACGTGCTTGGACTTTACTATGTTGTGGATGGATGGGTCGATTCCAGCTTCTATTCCCTCCGCACTTGTGGACAACTCAAACATTAAAGTCAAGATACCCACAATGATGCCTGCTATTTTTAATTTCAAGTGTATTCACCCACTGTTTTTGCTTTTAGCATTTTCATCCAAGTGAAAAGCTATCCACTGCCGGATTGTTCCGATAATTTAAAGCGGGGTGATTTTACACCATTTAAGTTATCCACATCGTTATCCACAAAAAAAGAGAGGCAAAATTCGCCTCCCTCTGCGCTATTCCTTCGTTTTCCACATTCTTATCCACATTATCCACAAAAAAATGTTAAAAAGTTATTCTTCTCCGCATTCTTTTAAAACCATTGGTAACCATGGGTTTACCCTAGTTATACACATTGTACACAGGGTATGTGAATAACTTTGCACACAAGCTGTGTATATATCTAAGTTTTCTTACAATTTGATCTGGTGTAGTCGTTTTATCAAGCCGTAGTAGCTTCGGTTGGAGCCGCTGCGCTATTTTGCATTCGAATGGCTTGATTGCAAGCTGAGATAAAAGCTTTGGCTACAGCAACAAGCACATCCTGGTCTATGCCCGTATTTTTGTAAGTTTGGCCGCCAACTGAGATAGTGACTTCCGCTTCGCCTGTTGCTTTTTCACCTGTGGACAACGAATGAAGCTCCAGATCGGAGAAATCCACAGCCATCGGAATCGCTTGTCTAAGACACTGCACGATGGCTTCAATCGGTCCTTCACCTGTCCCCGAGTACACATTTTCAACACCAGTTTGATTGTTCTTTACCGACACGGAGGCAACACGATTGCGATCACTGCTAGAGACGACTTGCATGTGTGTCAGTGTAAATGGCTCCATTTGCCCATCAACGGTTGAGCCTACAAGCTCCATAAGCTGGTCGTCTGTCACCATTTTCTGGTCATCTGCTTTTTCTTTGAATCTAGTATACAGTGTATCCAGTTCTTCTCCTGTAAGTTCAATGCCAAATTGTCCGACGCGATGTTTCAGCGCGTGACGTCCTGAATGCTTGCCAAGAATAATCATAGACCGTGGAATGCCCAGCTTTTCCGGATCCATAATTTCGTACGTGTTGCGATTTTTCAGCAGCCCATCTTGATGGATACCCGCTTCGTGCTGGAAGGCATTTCGGCCGACAATTGGCTTATTGTATGCAATGGGAAAGCCCATGATCCGACTGACCATTTTGGATGTGTTGAAAATTTCACTGGATACAATCCCTGTTTCCACACCCATGGTTTGCTTGCGCGTCTCAATGGCCATAACGAGTTCTTCGAGAGAACAGTTGCCTGCGCGTTCCCCAACACCGTTAACGGTTACTTCCACATGTGTGACTCCCGCTGCAATAGCCGCTAGGCTGTTCGCAACCGCAAGACCCAAATCATTATGGCAATGCGCGCTGTACTCCACGGTGTCGCCGCCCCTTACACTTTGGCGCACCCTGCGGAACATAGCCCCATATTCTTCTGGTAGCGCGTAGCCTACAGTGTCAGGGATGTTCAGTATGGTTGCTCCCTCAGCAATGACCGCCTCAAGCACTTCAAACAGAAATTCGTCCCCTGTTCGCGTTGCGTCCATCGGGGAGAATTCGATCCGATCAACGAATTGCTTCGTATAGGCAACCATGGCGCGAGCCATCTCTACCACCTGTTGACGGGATTTGCGCAGTTGGAAATCCAGATGGATATCCGACGAGGACAGGAACATGTGAATGCGCCTTGAAGCAGCATCCTGTGTGGCTTTTACCGCCGAGTCAATATCCGCTTTAACAGCGCGGGCGAAGCCGCAAATCTCTATATTTTGCAGTTCCCGTGAAATTTGCTGCACGGCCTGAAAATCCCCAGGGCTAGATATCGGGAAGCCCGGCTCGATGGTATCCACGCCCATTTTCGCAAGCTGCCTTGCGATACGGATCTTCTCTTCTGGATACAGTGAGGCTCCTGGCGCCTGTTCGCCATCTCTTAGTGTCGTGTCAAAAATCCGAATACGTCGATTGTTGTTAGTGATGTTGTTTTCCATGGTTAAATTCCTCCTCAAGGTTGGGCCAGACTTGCTGGCAATTTATTTTTTTGGTTCGGTTCGAAGTTGAATATGAAAATGAATCGTACTACGACTGACTTATGTGTCTCCACGCTACTTTAGTGATGTTTTTCATCGCTAATGTAGGTAGCTTGGGATTTTCTGAGACGTTAGCGATGTTTTTCATGCTTAAGTCACTTCATTTGAGGCGGATTTCATATTTTTTCCCCTGTAAGAATGTTTTTCATCACTAAAGCAGCAAATATTGGGCGCAATAAAACTTTAGTGATGTTTTTCATCGTTACAGAGACTTACTGAGATAAATCAATTCAGCCACCTCAAAAAAACAACAAAAAGACCCGTCATCTCCACATAAGAGACGACAGGTCTTCACCCAGCGCGGTACCACTCTTGTTGGCTCCAAGTCACGGAGCCCACCTCAGACATAGCGCAGCAAACTAGCTGCAGCACTACGTCACCCGATCACGGAGGTCATCCGTTCATCCCTAACAGCATGAACTGCCTGCTCAGGATGACCGCTTCCAAGCGAGTTCGGGGCATTCACGGTCTGCGTCGCATCAACCCGCAGCTTTCTGTACCGTACAAGTGAGCCCTTACTACTCTTGTTCATTGCGTTTTTGTGTATGTTTTCCTTACTACTCTTGTTCATCGCGTTTGTTATATGTTCATATTTCTTCTTCACATTTGCTCATGTTCGCTTCAAGTTTCAGAACAACCAAAAAAGCCTGCCATCTCTATAAAAGAGACGACAGGCTTGAACCTTCCGCGGTACCACTCTAATTGATCCGAGCTGTTACACTCGAAACCACTCATGTACCTGATCACGGGGGTCAACCGTCAAGACCTACTTGGGTGCTGGATCCTTGGCATCCTTATCAGTCTTACCGCTCCCGGGCGAGTTCAGGTACCGTTTCGTCTGTGCTTTCACCAAGCGCACAGCTCTCTGAGCGAAACTTCTGTTCCTTACTAATCCCGTTCGTTGCGTTTGAAAGTATTGATTGTGATTATAATATGCCGTTTTGGCAAAGTCAATACAGTTGTCAGAAAATTTATTTTTTTGCCCTTACCACTCTTCCAGCTTGAGTTGAGGCTCTGCCTTCAGTTCCATGGAGTCGAATTCCTGCTTGTCCCACTTGAGGAAAGCGGCTGCGCCTATCATCGCAGCGTTGTCCGTGCAAAGGTTAAGCGGCGGCACGAGCAGCGGCACATTCAGCTGCTCGCAGCGCTCAGCGAGCCTGCTGCGCAGCCCTTTGTTCGCGGCGACACCGCCCGCGAGCAGCAGCTGCTTCGCGCCGTATTCACGCACGGCGCGGTCAGCTTTCTCCACAAGCACGTCGATGACGGAGGCTTGGAAGCCCTTGGCAATCTGCGCGACTTGAACGGCCTCGCCGCGCATCTTGCTTTGGTTGACGACGTTCAGCACAGCGGATTTCAATCCGCTGAAGCTGAAGTCGTAAGAGTCTGCCTCGAGCCAAGAGCGAGGCATCTTGATCTCGGACTCGGCTTCCTGCGCAAGCCGATCCACATGCGGTCCGCCCGGGTAAGGCAGGCCCATCGCCCGCGCGATTTTGTCGTAGGCCTCGCCAGCCGCATCATCACGCGTTCGCCCGATGATGCGGAATTGGCCCGGCCCCTCCATCAGAATCAACTCCGTGTGTCCGCCGGACACAACGAGCGAGATCAACGGATACTCGAGCTCATGCACAAGTTGATTCGCATAAATATGTCCCGCAATATGGTGAACACCAATTAGCGGCAGGTCTAAGGCACAGGCTAGCGCTTTGCCCGCAACGACGCCTACTAACAGGGCCCCGATTAATCCGGGTCCCTCGGTTACGGCAACTGCGGACAGCTCCTGCAGCGATACGCCCGCCTTCTCGACGGCTTCCTCAAGCATCCATGTGATGGACTCCACATGCTTGCGGGAAGCCACCTCCGGCACCACACCGCCATAGCGTTGGTGTGTTTCGATCTGGCTGGAAATCACATTGGAACGAATGATTTTACCATTTTCGACAATGGCTACGGAAGTCTCGTCACAGCTCGTTTCGATCGCCAATATATACACCGGCTTCGTGACGGGAGCTTCCTTTTGCTGTTGTCCTGTTTCACTTTTTTGCTCTTGTCCTATTGCACTTGTTTGCTGTTGTCCTATTGCACTTGTTTGCTCTTGCCCTGCATCTCTAGTCAAATTCTTCACCTATCCGAAAGCCTCAATCTCCGAGACTATCCTTTCTTCTCTTAGGCAAGTCTGCCCACATAATGACAGCATCCTCGCGATTATCCGTGTAGTACCCTCTACGCACGCCAACAGAGCGGAATCCGACTTTTTCGTACAAATTTTGCGCAACGTAGTTCGAAGCTCGAACCTCAAGTGTCATCCGAATTGCCCCTAAGAAAGCGGCAGTTTTCATCAGTCCCCCGAAGCAAACGTTCCCCTAGCTTACGACCTCTATACGTATCCCGAACGGCCACATTCGTGACATGCGCCTCTTCCATGATGAGCCACATCCCGCCATACCCGGCGACCTCACCTTCGATATCCATAATCATATAATGAGCGAACTGATTGTTCGTTAATTCATTCTCGAATGCACCTTTGGTCCAAGGCGTCGTGAACGCTTCTTGCTCGATTTCACAAATAAAAGGGATGTCTTCCATTCGCATGGAACGGAACACCAACGAGTTTTCGGTTGTTTGAGGTTGCCGCTGCTCCATCATCAATGATCCCCTTTCTTCGTCTTAATTCCGGCCAGTAAATTTGCTTCAGCTTCCGGCAATCTGGTGTAATTGGGGACAAATGTATGCACATCAGCCTTCTCCCCTTTAGCCAGCCTCGGATAGGCTAGTCTACCGATATATTCCGCTTCAATGCCATAGGAAAGGATACGAACGACTCCGTCCCAAGCCCGCGCAAATTGTTCAAGCTCATCCTTGAAGCCTTCGGTTTCACCCACAAACAGAATCTCATAGGGCCTTTGTCCTTGCGAAGATGAGGCTGCTTGCTTAACGATTTGCTCTGTCCAAGAACCAATAACACGAATGCCATCAGGCAGAACTTCTTGCCAATTTGCCCCGAGCTCACCATTCGCTGTTAACGGAGAAGCACCCTCATAGGCGTATACTGCCGTGAAAGCCTGCTTACGTCTACCATCCATGAGCGGCACCACCCAAGTCGGCCCATTTCCGGTCGCGCTCTGCTCCTTCAAAGCACCTCCAAGCGCCATTGCTTCTAAGCTGGATACACCAATAAGATCCAGACCTAACGACCATGCGAATGTTTTCGCAACAGACACGGCAATACGAACCCCTGTATAGGAACCGGGGCCTTGGCCTACAGCAACCGATTGTAGGTCCTTTGGTTTTAGATGTAAACTCGCAAGTAGATCTTGAATATGGGGAAGAAGCCCTATCGAGTGATTCCGTTCAGCGTAGGAGCTGACCTCGCCCAGCATGTTGCCATTTTCCAAAATAGCAACTGTCATTGCAGATGTTGAAGTATCGATGGCTAAGCATCGTCCTAAATTCATTGTCCGTTCTGTCATTGTAAATGTCCGTTCTCCTTCATTTGTACACACCAGCTCTGATACGGGTCTCCGTGCGGAGTCAGGTGAAATACTCTGGTTTGATCATCCTGATGGGCAATCGTGATGGCTAGCCGATCTTGCGGCAGAAGGTCTTCAATTAAACTTGACCATTCGATCAGCGTAACGCCCGCTCCATAAAAATAATCGTCGAGCCCTAATTCATCCGCCTCCTCTTGGGAAATGCGGTACATATCCATATGGTAGAAAGGAAGCTCGGCTCCCTCGTATTCTTTGATAATGGTAAATGTAGGCGAGTTAACGATTTCGGTAATTCCCATCGCTCTGGCAAAGCCTTGCGAAAACCTCGTTTTTCCCGCACCCAGATCGCCATCTAGTGTAAAGACGGTGCCAGGCTGCAAATAGGCGGCCAGCAATCCCCCCAGTTTATCGGTATCTTCCTCGTGCCTGGAGTTGTACGTAAATGTGGATTGAGGCAAGTAGATCTCATCCCTTTCTTTCCGTTTGCGCGTGCTGCTCCTATTATAGTCCTCGCTAGTAGGCAACATCAACTCTCTAATACAAAAAGCCCGCCCCGAAATAACTCGGAGCAGGCTTTGCTGTTCTTTCACATCCACTAATGGACCTCTTCTAACTCTTGAACCGTCACAACCCGAGAATCGGCCGGGTTTTCTTCCGCATGAACTTTGGCCGTTGCTTTGCCAGAATCCACACTGTCGATCCAGACAGGGAGGCCATTTAACTCGACGTGAATCTTCTCATCAGCGGCTAAAATTTCTTGAGCGCGATGAATGTTCATGGCTCATCCAATACGGATTCCGGATGATCCATCGTATCCGTCGTTGAGGATTCGATTAATCCATTGTGCAAGGTGACGTTGCCGCCTCCCAAGCCTTCGTTAATCATGCGATCAATATCCATGAAATGATCATCTTTCCCTTGATTATCTTTATCTTGGGATGCATTTGAATCTTGTGCCATCCGTGAATCCCTCCTTAGCATAGATTAGCTTCTTGGTAATCAACTTGCGTTTTTAACGTACCCACTCTCAAGGCCATCTATTCTCTTAAATCCCTACCGTATAAAGCCATTAATTCAAGAGAATACTAGTACAATCACGATTAATGGGGAGGAATCACGAGATGCATACGGTTTGGAAAGGCGCTATTAGCTTCGGACTTGTTCATGTGCCTGTGAAAATGTTTTCGGCTACGGAAGATAAGGATATCTCTATGCGTTACATACATAAAACTTGTATTACACCACTCTCCTATGTGCGTAAATGTCAGACTTGTGACAAGGAAGTAGAGTGGGAGGAAATTTCCAAAGGATACGAGTATGAACCTGGACGTTTCGTTATTTTTGAGAAGGATGAGTTGGAAAATATCTCAGGCGAAGCGAATAAAGAGATCAAGATTCTAGATTTCGTCAACTTGACAGATATTGATCCGGTTTATTTTCAAAAGACTTACTACCTCGGGCCTGGAGATACTGGTTCTGGTGCCTATCATTTGCTGCTGGATTCCATGCGTCAAACCGGTAAAATTGGCATCGCCAAAGTCTCGATCCGTTCCAAAAGCTCACTAGCCGCCATTCGAGTTATCGAGAACTGCCTCGCTATGGAAACTATTTTTTACCCGGATGAGATTCGGCCGATTTCTCAAGTTCCCAACCTTCCCGAGAAAGTTACCGTGAACGAGCGTGAAATGGAAATGGCGAAGATGCTGATCAGCCAGCTATCGACACCTTTTGAGCCCGAAAAGTATAAAGATGAATACCGCGGCCGCTTGCTCGAAGCAATTGAGCATAAAGTGGCTGGAGAAGAAGTACAAGCTGCCCCTACGCTGCAGAAAACGAGCGTTATTGATCTCATGGCAGCGCTGCAAGCGAGTCTTGACGCCACGAAGCCGACGGATGACAAAGTTACCTTGCGTGAGGACGCCAGTGTCACTGAGGTCAAGAAGCCGAAAGCGAAACCGAGAGCCAAAAAAGTCAAAGAACCGGTAACGTAATGTGAATAGAACGCAAATAAAGCGCTGATTCTTGATATTCAAGGATTAGCGCTTTTGCTTTGTTCTGTTGTTTACCATCTACATATTCTGTGAAAACGTGCAATCCGCTAGATCCATTTGAACGAAAGCTTGAATACTGGGATGCCTCATCGTTCCGTGGGGAGTCCATTCGAGAAATTGTATTTTCGCCGTTAACTTGGGTTCAATCCAAATGGCTTCTTTGCTCCGTTCAGGCTCGTTTACAAAAGGCTTTTGTGGCGTCCTCATCGGTTCAACGATCTTCGTCAACTGACGCCAATCCTCCCTGCTTAATTTCCCAGTGCCGGCATGACCAATATAAATAAAACGGCCTTCTTTGTCATATAACCCCAGCATTATCGCATTCACAACTCCCGCCCTAGTCGTTACCCCGCCAATCACAGCAAATAGGTCGCGGAAAATCTTCTTCTTCATCCAGCGGCTGTCTTTTCCCCCAATTGCATAAGTACTCTTAAGGTCCTTACATACAACTCCCTCCATGCCGTGCTCCTTCATAACATCGAAGAGTTTGTTTCCGTCCGCAATGTTTTGCGTAATCTGAAACTGGGGCAAGGGGGTAATCACTTCATGGAGTATCTTTTGTCTCTCTGATAATGGCTTATCCACGACCCACTTGTCATTGTACATGAGGATATCGAAAATCATATAAGTAATGGGCGTCTGCGTGACTGCTTTATCTATGCTTTGGCTTTTGCGTAAAGATTCTCTTTTCATAATCTCATGAAAGGCGGGCTTCTTTTGATCAAATGCGATGATTTCCCCGTCTAAGATGACGGATGAAGCCGAACAGTAGGATTTTATTTCTAACAGCTCGGGGTACTGCTTCGTACGGTCATTACATCTGCGGTTCATTAGACGAACGTCATTTCCATCAAAATAAGTTAACATTCTGACGCCGTCCCATTTAATCTGTGCCACCCAATCACTGGATGTTGGAATCGTTTCCGTGCTGATCGGTTCGAAAGGAAATACGGGCTTAAGTTCCATGTGGGTCTCCCCTGTTTGATATGTTCTCTTCATTGTTGCCATGATTAAAAAAGAACAAACCAAAAGCCCATTT
Source organism: Paenibacillus sp. WG02 (assembly GCF_055396115.1). Lineage (NCBI taxonomy): Bacteria > Bacillati > Bacillota > Bacilli > Caryophanales > Paenibacillaceae > Paenibacillus > Paenibacillus sp. WG02. The sequence continues at coordinate 7,401,189 of NZ_AP036016.1, forward strand.
TCTGATATCAGCTCTCAGCTAACAGTATCTGCTTCTAGCCTTGTTGTATTTTTTGTACAACAATATGCAAGCAAATCCGCGTTATTCTCACAATTGTTGCAGAAAATACACTAATTACTCCAAAAAGTAGCTCCTTAACATGAAATATGGCTAAATTGTTGTACAAACTGCAACATCTACAGCATATTGAGAAGAAAGTAGAGAAATTGTTGTATAATCAAGTAATTATATAATCATTGACAAATAAAAATGAAATTGAGAAAATGACAAAGAAATCTCTTGTATAACACCTTACGAAGGAGCGTGCAGCTTTGGTTGAAATACATAAAGTCGCGGACGTTTGCAAGCTGTTGGGGGATAAAATGCGGCTCACAATTCTCTCGCTTCTGAAGGAACGCGAGCTTTGCGTGTGCGAAATCGTAGAAATCATAAATACCAGCCAGCCTAATGTGAGCCAACATATGCGGAAATTGAAGGATGGCGGCTTGGTTAAGGAAGCCAAGAAGGGGCAATGGGTATATTACTCGTTAAACATTGACGATAAGCCTTATTTGCACGAACTATTTCAACATTTGCCTTCTCAAAAACAAATGGTCGATCTCATGTCTTGCGAGCAGCTCGATTGCTGCGACTAGCAGATGCTTACGAATTAGGAGGTTTAAGAGGAACGTATGGTTTATTTAGCAGTTATTATCTTTTTACTTACGCTGACCTTCGTCATTTGGCAGCCTAAAGGGCTGAATATAGGGTGGTCCGCATCAGCAGGTGCCATTCTTGCACTGCTCTTTCAGGTTGTTTCTCTGAATGATGTTGTCACTGTGACTGGTATTGTGTGGAATGCGACTTTGACTTTTGTCGCCATTATTCTGATCTCCCTCATCTTGGACAACATTGGATTCTTTGAATGGTCTGCCCTTCATATGGCACGTATTGCCAAAGGGAACGGGAAAGTCATGTTCGTCTATGTCATCCTGCTCGGGGCCGCTGTTGCTGCACTATTCTCCAATGATGGCGCCGCGCTAATTCTAACGCCAATTGTTCTAGCTATGGTTCGTGCCTTGAAATTTCCAGATAAAATGATTCTGCCGTTCATTATGGCCAGTGGTTTTATTGCAGATACGACATCCTTTCCTTTCGTTGTGAGCAACTTGGTGAACATCGTATCGGCTGACTTTTTCGGTATTGATTTTGTCACCTATGCTAGCCGAATGTTTATTACAAGTCTAATCTCATTAGCTGCTAGTTTGCTTGTGCTGTTCCTGTATTTTAGAAAAGACATTCCTCAAAACTACGATGTCACTCAGCTTAAGCGTCCTTCTGATGCGATTAAGGATATTCAGCTATTCCGATTATCTTGGGTCATTCTTGGGATCCTACTGGCTGCTTACCTAATCAGTGGGTTTATTAAAATTCCTGTTTCCATCATAGCCGGGGTCGCTGCACTAAACTTCATTCTGATTGCCCGATCGAGCAAGGTGATCGAAACCAAAAAAATCATCAAAGATGCGCCATGGGCTGTCGTAATTTTTTCAATCGGCATGTACGTAGTTGTCTATGGATTAAAGAACGCTGGCTTAACCAATGCTCTTGGAGAACTAATTGACACCATTTCTAGACAAGGCTTGTTCGCTGCCACCATAGGGATGGGCTTCCTGGCCGCTATCCTTTCCTCAGTTATGAATAATATGCCGACGGTTATGATTGATGCGCTTGCGATCAAGGGCACTCAAACAGAAGGAATCATTCGTGAAGCTCTCATTTATGCCAATGTCATTGGCTCCGATTTAGGCCCTAAAATTACGCCAATCGGCTCGCTCGCAACTCTATTATGGCTCCACGTCCTATCCAAAAAAGGTGTGAAAATCACCTGGGGGTACTATTTTAAAATAGGCATCATCCTTACGATCCCAACTTTGTTAATCACGTTAATTGGTCTGTACCTATGGTTAAACGTAGTTTCATAATCAACCTATAAGGAGATGTTTACTATGAACAAAAAAATCGTATATTTTCTATGTACGGGAAATTCTTGCCGGAGTCAAATCGCAGATGGCTATTTGAAAGCCTTGGGCAGCGACAAATACGAAGTGAAAAGTGCCGGCCTGGAAGCACACGGATTAAACCCAAGAGCGGTTGCCACGATGAAAGAGGATGGCATTGATATCTCGAATCATACCTCTGATGTGATTGACCCTGAGATTTTGAGTCAAGCGGATTACATCATTACATTATGCGGTCATGCGAATGACAACTGCCCTGTTGTACGTAATGATAAGGCCGAAAGATGGCACTGGGGCTTCGATGATCCGGCCAAAGCAACGGGAACAGAAGAAGAAATTACTGCCCAATTCCGCGAGGTTCGCGATGCCATTAAAGCTCGTATTACGCAGTTCGTAAAAGAAGGTAATTAAGATGATCAAAAGAATGCACGTCGCAGTGAATTGTTCCGATCTTCACAAATCATTAGATTTTTACCGCGCTTTTTTCGGCGCTGAGCCAACGAAAGTCAAAGATAACTATGCGAAATTCGAGCTTGAGAGTCCCGCTCTTCACTTCTCTTTGAATGTAAGACCGTTCGAGAAAAACGGCGTTCTCAATCATTTGGGACTTCAAGTGGATAACACGGAAGACGTCCTTCAGATGGGTGAGCGTTTAAGACAAAGCGGCCTTCTGCTCACCGACGAAATGAACACAACCTGCTGTTACGCCGTTCAAGATAAGGTTTGGGTGTATGATCCCGACGGCAATGCTTGGGAAATCTTTTATACCAAGGAAGATTCTGAATTTGAATCCGCGGGAGAGCCGTTGGATGCCTCATTATGCTGTGCACCACCGTCCGCACCTGTAAAGGCAACCATTGAATTTACGCCATTTAAGAAAAAATAAGGAGGGTGTATCCATGCCTATAAATTATCAAGCCTTAATCGAAGATAAAATCTACTTTGGCGGTGCTTCTGACGTTGAGGACATGGTCAAGAACGAGAACGTTGAAGTGATTATTGATCTACGTGGAGAAGCCACGGAGTGTGCTTTCCCAGCTGGAGACGTCGAATGGATCCAAGTACCTCTTGGAGACAACGCAGAGGGACCACAAGATCAGCTTTTTCAGCAAGCAATCAATCACGTTGTAGAGGCTTATAACCAAGGGAAAAAGGTCGGCTTCCACTGTGGCGGCGGCAAAGGCCGTACCGGTGCTGTGGCTATTGGGACTTTGATAACACTCGGCAAAAGCCAGACCATTGAAGAAGCGGAGAAACTCGCTCAAAGCATCCGCCCCGTCTTGAATGTTAGACCCCCTCAACGTGAGGCACTTGAGAAAATATTTAATAGATAAACAATACAAACTAGACCTCTGAGCAATGATTAATTGCTTAGAGGCCTAGTTATTTTGTTATTCGTAACGCTGCTTATCTGAGATCGCTGACACATTCATTATGCCTCCTCACCACTACTAGTACGACTCCAAAAAGTGATATTGAGTCGCTCCTCAGTTTTGTGAAGGGTTATTAGTATTATGGATGTTGTACACGATGCAACAACGCAGGGTGAGAAGCGGGTTCTAGGCAGAAATTGTTGCACTTACTACAACATCATGCTTCCGAGAATCAGGATTCATTCATCATTTTAAGACACCTCGATGTTAAACGAGTTTGGATGAATGAATCAACACTCTACCTTTCAATAATTTGATCGCGTTTTGGCCCAATGGAGACCCAGCGAATAGGTACACCAATCAATTTCTCTATGTGAAGCACATAATTTTGAGCTTCAATAGGAAGATCGTTAAACGTACGAATATGTGAGATATCACACTTCCAGCCTGGCAGTTTCTCATAGACTGGCTCTGCTTGCTGTAGTTGCGGGGTATGCGGGAAATCCATGCTAATCACATTTTGAATTCGATAAGCGTTACAAATTGGAATCTCTTCCAGATAACCCAGCACATCTAGATTGGTTAGGGCAACCTCGGTTGCTCCTTGTATTTGACAACCATATTTGGTCGCAACCGCATCGAACCATCCTACGCGTCTTGGCCTGCCGGTTGTTGCACCGAATTCTCCCGCATCCCCGCCACGCGTGCGTATCTCATGAGCGGTTTCGTCATGAATTTCGGATACAAATGGCCCTTCGCCGACACAACTTGAATAAGCCTTCGTTACAGCAACAACTTTCTTAATGTCATATGGAGGAACTCCTGCCCCAACAGCAGCATATCCAGCCAATGTCGATGAAGATGTTGTATACGGATAAATCCCATGGTCTGGATCTCTGAGCGCTCCTAATTGTCCCTCCACTAATACCGATTGTCCTTGTGATAAGGCTTCTTGCAGCAATGTTGTCGTATTGCACACAAATGGCTGAATAAATGCCGCTTGCTTCTGAACTTCATCAACAAGCTGATCGACATCGAGGGGAGCCTTTTTATATAAATGAGTGAGAAGTATATTTTTGGACTCCAATGCCCTAGTTAACTTTGATCTTAGATGACTTTCATCAAATAATTCGGATACTTGTATGCCAATCTTCGCATATTTATCCGCATAGAATGGCGAGATCCCTTGCTTGGTGGACCCAAACTTCCTATCCCCTAAACGTTCCTCCTCCAACTCATCGAATAGAATGTGATAAGGCAGCACGACTTGCGCGCGTTCAGAAATACATAACTTAGGTACAGGCACGCCTCGCTTCACTAATTCCTGAAATTCACTTTGGAGCTTCCCCATATTTAAGGCAACACCAGGTCCAATTACATTCGTGGTTCCTGGATAGAAGACTCCGGAGGGAAGCATATGCAGCGCAAATTTGCCATAGTCGTTAATTATCGTATGCCCCGCATTGCTCCCTCCTTGGTACCTGACTACAAACTGGGAATGAACGGCAAGCACATCTGTTAATTTCCCCTTGCCTTCGTCGCCCCAATTCGCTCCTACAATCGCTGTAATCGTCATCTTATGATCACCCTCCCATTGAAATAACTCCCTACATCTAAGTATAATGACAATATTCATATAAAAAAAATTAATATTGCTAATATTAGATATTAATTTAATTGATATCAAGGGAGTGAACGAACTATGATTCACAATATGGAACTATATCAAGTCTTCTATATCACGGCCAAATCGGGAAGTCTATCCAAGGCAGCTGATGAACTATTTGTTACACAACCGGCTGTTACGCATTCGATTAAACAATTAGAGGCAAAACTGGGCGGGCAATTATTTTTCCGCACATCTAGAGGAGTGACATTAACAACGGAAGGTCGCGAGCTTTTTACCTATATTGAGCAGGCTTATCATTTCATTCTTAATGGTGAAAGAAAAATTACGGAGATGCATCAACTTACGCACGGAGAGGTGAAAATTGGAGCCGGTGATACGCTTTGTAAACATTTTCTTTTGCCGCACCTTAAGCAGTTTCACGAGTCGTTCCCCAAAGTAAAGATACAAGTCACGAACAGAACTACTACCGAGACGATTACTTTGCTAAAAGAGGGGAAAATTGACCTTGGTATCGTCAATCTCCCTGTTGCTGACCCTCAAATTTCAATTCAGGAAAGTATCGTCATTCACGACTGTTTCTTAACAGGTGCTGCGTACAAGCAACTTGCAGAAACCCCCATTTCTCTTCAGAAATTACTTGAGCATCCGATTATCCTGCTTGAGAAAGGGAGCAGCACCCGCGCCTATTTAGATCATTTTGCTGAAGGGCAAGGTTTGTCCATGAAGCCAGAGATTGAGCTTGGAAGTGTTGATTTACTAATCGAATTTGCTAGAAATGGCTTCGGTATAGCTTGTGGAATCAGAGAGTTTGTCAATCAAGAGCTATTAGATGAAACGTTGTATGAAATTCAGTTAACAACACCTATCCCAGCCAGAAAGGTTGGTATTATTAAGTTAAAGAGCACTCCATTATCTGCCGCTGCTAACCATGTATATGATACTTTAAGACAAATGTGAAAAAACCTCTTTCGAGGTTATTCAAAGATGCCGCCATTTAAAACCCCGATAAATGGTTCTTCACAGCCTCTATTGCTTCCTTCCTATTTCCAGCCTTGATGACGATTCTGTCTTGTTCATATTGCTTCATCGCATGCTCATAGCGCGGGTCATAGTAATGCATCAGAAGCAGCCTAACGGCATCCTCATAGTGCTGTTCTTGAAGATTGGTCTCAATTTCTTTGGCAATTGGGGTATGGATGCGGTTTTTAATATGATTAAACGCATGTAAAATATCCGACTGATTTTCGAAAGGCTTATAATCCTCGATAATATGCTGAACACGTTCTTCGATTGGCATTTCTATAAAAATCTGCGTAGCCGCTTCTTTTTTTCGAACTATAAACTCGGGAAGAACGACTTTGCCTATTCGCTTGCTTTCACCCTCCATTAAAACGTAAGGCGCGGATTCAAGTTTCAGCAGTTGTCCGACCAGCAGGGACTCGAATGTTTTTTGGTTATGCGATTTCAGGCCAATCTCCCCAAAAATGGAGCCTCTATGACCCGCCATCCCTTCAAAATCCAAGACAGGATAACCCTCTTCCAGAAGACTGCGCAAAATAGCTGTTTTCCCGGTTCCCGTGTTTCCTTGAATAACGTGTGCAGGAGGCTTAAAATCTCCAAGCTGCTCAAGTGTACTTACAACCCACTTCCGATAGGCCCGAATACCTCCAGTCAACCGGTAAACCCGAATGCCCATCAGCGACAAAACGGTTGCTGTAGTTTTACTTCTCATCCCGCCGCGCCAGCAGAAAACGACCTTTGGTTCCTTGATTTGCTCGAAAGTCTTCACAAAAGCGGGCAGCTTCGCAGAAACGATCTCCAGCCCTCTATCCTTAGCTGCTTGCACGCTCACTTGCTTATATAGGGTACCAATCTCGGCACGCTCTGCATCCTCAAATATGGGAATATTCAAGCTGCCAGGGAACGTGCCATCATCAAATTCGGATGAGGAACGGACATCGATCGGAACGATCTCTTTTTTATTTTGCAGGGTTAGTAATTCTTCGATGGTAATGTCTTGAAACAATGGATTTTCGCTCCTTTAACTTACAACAATGCTTCCGGGATGTTCTGCCGTGATATCGCCAATCAAGCTCGCTTCTACACCTGCATCCTTTAACTTACGCAGCAATTCTTCCGCTTGCTCTCCATCAACCGAGATGAGGAGACCGCCTGAGGTGACCGCGTCACACAAAATCCATTGGCTAATTTGATCTAACGATTCAGCAAATGTGATCGACTCCTGGACATGAGCGAAGTTGTTCTTGGTACCACCAGGAACGAATCCTTCTTCGGCAAGCTCGCGCACTCGCGGCAATACAGGTACATCTTGCGCAGCAATGCGAATACCCACGCCGCTGCCTTTGGCCATTTCCAGAGAATGTCCCATTAAACCAAAGCCCGTCACATCTGTGCAGGCATGAACGTTATAAGGCTCCATCGTTTCCGCCGCCGTCTTATTCAGCGTTGCCATCACCTGCGTGACTCGCTGTATTTCTTCCTCATTCAGTCGATCCTTTTTGATCGAAGTTGTCAATATACCTACGCCAATCGGCTTCGTTAAGATCAATTTATCTCCGGGCTTAGCTCCTGCATTGGTACGGATCTTCCCAGGGTGCACCAATCCTGTGACGGCTAGTCCGAACTTCGGCTCGTTATCATCAATAGAATGACCACCTACTAGTGTAATCCCTGCTTCCTGCATTTTATCCCCAGCGCCACGCAAAATATCGGCAAGCACTTGCTTGGGAAGCGTTTTGATCGGAAAAGCAACAATGTTTAATGCCGTTAATGGCTTACCGCCCATGGCATAAATATCACTGATGGCATTCGCTGCAGCCACTTGTCCGAATGAATAGGGATCATCAACGATCGGAGTGAAGAAATCTACGGTTTGAACGAGCGCAAGCTCTTCACTTAATTTATATACCCCTGCATCATCGCTGGTATCTATCCCAACAAGAAGATTGGGGTTGGCAACTGTAGGCGGCAAAGATTTTATCACTTGAGAAAGATCTCCCGGACCGATTTTGCATCCGCATCCACCTTTCGTGGAGTAAGAGGTTAGTTTGATTTTATCCCCTGTCGTCATCTGGCACCTATCCCTTCATCATTTTCAAGCTTTGTATGTATGTATCCATGATAACCGATTTACCTCCATCTTAAAAATAAAAACGAACATCTCTTATCCGTGAGCTTCATCACAGAGCAGAATGTTCGTTAATGGTATCACCGTTTCGTATGCAGCGACTTCAAGTTTGCTTCAATGGACACACGCTGGTTCTCTAAGAATGGCGGGAGAGAAAGCGATTCGCCTAGGGTTTCAAGGGGTTCATCCGTAGCAAAGCCCGGACCGTCAGTCGCAAGTTCAAACAGAATGCCATTCGGCTCGCGGAAGTACAAAGACCGGAAATAAAATCGTTCTACGAAGCCTGAGTTAGGTAATCCTTCTTTGTTAAGGATTTCAGCCCATGCCAACAGTTCTTCCTTGTCTTCAATACGGAAAGCAACGTGATGAACGCCGCCGCTGCCTTGACTTGATACATGGAGATCGCTGCGCGGCTCGACCTGGACTTCGGCACCTGACCCACCTTCGCCTACTTGCATGACGATTATATCTTCTTGTCCTTTAGCCAGCGCCGGAATGCGTGCTTTCTCCGTGAAGCCTAGCAAACGAAGCGCAGCCAGTGTGGATTCAGGTTTCCGCACGGTAAGCTTTACAGGGCCTAGTCCGGTGATGCCGTATGAGACGGGAACCGAGCTTTTCTCCCACGGCTTCCCGCCTTTAACACCTGTATTATTTTCATCGGAAACAATAGCTAGCTGCTGACCTTCTGGATCCTCGAAAAAAAGGACTTTACGTCCAGCAAAATCCTCCACAGGGGAGTGCTTTACACCATGTTCCTTGAATCGCTCTATCCAATACGGAAGCGCCTCGTCATTAGCTACACGAAGAGATGTACCTGAAATACTGCTTACCCCCGCAACATTAGGTTGGGCCCCGGGAAAATCAAAGAAGGTGAGCTCTGTTCCCGGATTCCCCTTTTCATCCCCATAAAACAAATGATAAGCCGTTGTATCATCTTGATTGACGGTTTTCTTGACAAGACGCATGCCAAGCACCTCGGTGTAGAACTGGAAATTCGCTGCTGCATCCCCTGTCATCGCGGTTAAATGATGAATACCTTTTACGTTCAAATCTATCCGTCCTCTCTATGAATGCCTAGACCTCTGATCAAACACAACTAGTAGTTTAACCTTAACCAATTCGGAGTATGAGCTACGAAGTGCCCAGTATCTTCTTCCCGCGCGGCTGCAAACCATTCGGATCCGGTTCTAACGTAACGCCAAAGGAGTCAATTTGGAAATCCTTCACCTTGACAGGGATGCTGTATGTCAGCACACCAGTACCCTTCTCGTCTACTCGGAGCGTCCCGCAATTGTATCGCTTCCCGCTTCGGTTATACCAAACCTGATACGCCCAATCCCCTTGGGTTTCCTTGAGACCTTGCAGATTAATGACCACATTGTGGACATCGCCATTTTGCAGCACCCAAGCTGTGCCAGAGGCTGTTGGCATCGTACTTTCAACGGATTTCAATTGAAATGTATGCACGATTTCTGCGGGTTGATTTAAGGCGGGGTTGGCTGAAAAGTTTTTGGGTTGTTGATTATTCCACCATACGCCTACAACAAGGCCTAAGATAATGGCAGCAGCTCCGCCATACACCCATTTGAACGAACGTTTCTTCTTTACTTTCTTCTTGATCGCTTTGAGTTCGGTTGGGACAATAGACTGCATAACTTGTTGTTTCAAATCCGCAGGGACTTCCACTTCTTCCATCTCAAAAGGAAGTGCCTGCCAGACCTCCTGCAGCTCGCTTAATTCTTCCCGGCATGTGACACAAGTTCGCAGATGCCGTTCGAAAGCAGCGCGTTCCCACTCCGTACAGTCGCCTGTCAAATAATTGACAAGATAACTGCATTCCACAGTCTCCTGTTCTTTCATTACGTCATCCCTCCCTCAGTGATGTCAGATGCTTCCGAAGTATTTTCAACCCTTGATGCAAACGGCTTTTTATCGTACCAAGCGGCTCATTCGTTTGAGTCGCTATTTCGCTTAGAGAATACCCTTGCCAGTACATCATGTCGATCAATTGAATTTGGCTATCCGACAAATGCACATAGGCCTCTTGAATTTGCTCTCCTATCCATTTACGTGACATGACCGATTCTGGATCAGGATCACTCGAAATAAGCGTATGTTCCCACTCTCTGGGCTCAAATTGGATCACTTGATCAAGTCTACGCTTCTTGCGCAAGCAATCAATGGTGATATTACGGGTAACCGTGATCACCCAGTTGACGAATGCACCTTTGCTTGCGTCATAGCCTTTTTCAGTGGTCCAAAGACGTGTGAAAACAAGCTGAACAATTTCTCTGGCCGCTTGCTCTTCCTTCATGGATTTCAGCGCAAATGAATACACCAGCTTCGCATAGCGATCATAAAGCTCTTCTAAGGCAGGATGATGCTTAGCCATCACCAGCTTCATGAGCTCACCATCTGTTCGATTTCGCATAATTCGGTACACCCCGAGTCGAAATGAAGTTTATTATCTTTCTACCTTATCGCCAGCTAGACAACTTGGCAATAGCTTTATAGAAAAAAGAGCGCTCCAACTCAGCTGCATTTACCAGCATGTTGGAGCGCCATAAACTTGCAGAATCGACTGAGGCTGTTATCTTGCTATAGTTTGAGCTGGATCGAGGACGAACCAGACTTTTCCTACATTTTGCCCAGTAGTATCGCCAGGGTTGTGATCTTTGATCCAGTAGTAAAGCGGCCAGCCTTTATATGTGCTTTGTTTCGTGCCATCGTTTCGAGTAAGGGTACCGAAATCGCTGCTAGATAGATCCGAGGAAACCGTAAGGCTCGCATCATAGAAGATCGGCCAGTTAACCAAACATTGACCTACGCAGGAGTTAGGGTCCGCTTTATCTTTTGTAAACAAGTACAAAGCCATGCCGTTCTGATCTACCAAATACGTGCCAAGAGCGTCGGATTTACTTGTTTTAACAGAGGTGTTCGCAACTTTGGTGCCACTGAATTTGGCGGGATCAATCACGTACCAGACTTTACCAACATCTTGACCTAATGTGTCTCCCATTTTCTTATCATCTACCCAATAATACAGAGGGAAACCTTTGTACGTTGTTTGCATTTTGCCATCTGCACGAATGAGAGTGCCGAAATCAGCTGAATTGACTCCCGTTGGAGGCGCAATATTAGGTGCGTAGAATAATGGCCACTTCTCCAAGCATTTACCGGAGCAATTGCTGACACCTTTCGTGTCTTTATCATAGTAGTAAAGTGCCATGCCGTTCGCATCTGTCAAATAATTGCCTAGATCGGCTTTGGTGCCTAGCGCCACGCCGCCATTCGAGGGTTTAATAACGAACCAGACCTTACCAACGTTATCTCCCGTGGTATCTCCGGCTTTTTGATCCTTAACGAAGTAGTATAAAGGCCAGCCTTTGTAGGTCAGTTGTTCTTTGCCGTCAGCACGCACGAACACTTTGAAATCTGCTGCGCTAAACTCCGCAGGAACCGTAAAGTTATTGCCGTTAAAGATCGGCCAGTTGGCCAAACATTGGCCCACACATGAATTCACATCCGCTGCGTCTTTGGTAAAATAATAAAGCGTCATGCCTTTGGAGTCCGTCAGATAACTACCCAACGTATCGCTTTGCTTCAAGCTGAGTTCTTCGTTTTTCAGCACATCGAGCTTCGTCGCACTGATTTTACCTTTATCCATCAAATCGACGGCTAGTGTTTTCACAGTACCTTTGATAGGTACCTTCAAAGCTTCGATAGTTGCTGTAGCGATATGTAAGTTTTTGAATTGCTTCACATTAGCAATCCTGGATAAGCCATTTTTCGAGGCAAAAGTAAATACGTTCGCGTACTCGAAATCCGTACCTTGCGTGTAACCTAGCGATTCCAACAGAACCTTATAATACTGCTGCGCTGTAATTCCTGATAGCGGTTCAAATTTATCATCGCCGGTTCCTTGCCAGCCAAGACTCGGGTTCGCTTTCAAATAACCTAGAATCGCTTGGTTTTCTTTGGAAACGCTGCTAGCATCCTTGAAGCTAGTAGTACCGGTGTAAGCTAAAGCTTCGGCTTCCAAACCTTTTAATCTTAAGGACATCACCGCGGCTTGCAGCCTAGTGGTTGGCTTGTTTAAGTATTCAGCCGTCAGCCCATTGCCCTCTCCTTGAAGGATACCCAGATCCCCTGCTATATCCGTTTCGGATTTGACCTTCAGAGGCTCAGCCGCAGCTGCTGATAGAGCCGTCACTCCCGCCATAAGACCCAGTAACACTAGGGAAGATACGAATACTTTTTTAAAATTACCCATGCTCGATTACTCCTCCTTAAATTTTCTATCTAAGGTAACGTCGCGGAGCTGCAAGCGGTTTTATGAATTATGAGTGGCGGACAATTTATTTAAGCAAGATTACGTTAGCTTGAAAAATGGCGCTTGTGAAAGTTTGGTTTTCGAGCCTGTTTGCTGAGAGCGCCGTAATGGACTTCTCACCGTCGATAAAGTAGCAAAGTGTCGCTGAGAAGTCCGAAAAGGACTTCTCCAAGCCAGAAGGATGCTAGTTGACTACAATTGTTTGCTGAGAGAGCCGTAATGGACTTCTCACCGTCGATAAAGTAGCAAAGTGTTGCTGAGAAGTCCGAAAAAGACTTCTCGGAGCCAGAAGGATGCTTGTTTACCACAAATGTTTGCTGAGAGAGCCGTAATGGACTTCTCACCGTCGATAAAGTAGCAAAGTGTCGCTGAGAAGTCCGAAAAAGACTTCTCGGAGCCAGAAGGATGCTTGTTAACCACAAATGTTTGCTGAGAGAGCCGTAATGGACTTCTCACCGTCGATAAAGTAGCAAAGTGTTGCTGAGAAGTCCGAAAAAGACTTCTCGGAGCCAGAAGGATGCTTGTTAACCACAAATGTTTGCTGAGAGAGCCGTAATGGACTTCTCACCGTCGATAAAGTAGCAAAGTGTTGCTGAGAAGTCCGAAAAGGACTTCTCCAAGCCAGAAGGATGCTAGTTGACCACAATTGTTTGCTGAGAGAGCCGTAATGGACTTCTCACCGTCAATAAAGTAGCAAAGTGTCGCTGAGAAGTCCGAAAAAGACTTCTCGGCGTCAGAATGATGCTTGTTTACCACAAATGTTTGCTGAGAGAGCCGTAATGGACTTCTCACCGTCGATAAAGTAGCAAAGTGTCGCTGAGAAGTCCGCAAAGGACTTCTCGAAGCCAAAATGAATATAACTGTCTGGTTTTGTTCTTCAACACAAAAAACCACCCCACCGTCAAAGGACGAATGGGATGGCTTTTTTATAAGGACGAATTAATGACTAGACTCACATTTTCTTATTGAAAAAACTTCACGCGGTCTTCGAGTGGTTGGAACTCTTTATCACCCGGTGTAAAAGTTGGTTTACCGAATGGCATTTGGGCAAGCAGCTTCCACTCGCTTGGAAGGTTCCACGTTTGGGCAACTTCCTCATTAATCAGAGGATTGTAGTGCTGCAGCGATGCGCCAAGACCTTCTTGCTCAAGCGCCGTCCATACTACAAATTGCAGCATGCCTGAGGATTGGTTGGACCAGATCGGGAAATTGTCAGCGTAAGCAGCAAATTGCTTTTGCAGATTCTCTACGGTTGTCTCATCTTCAAAGAACAACACAGTTCCATACCCGCTTTTGAAACTATTGATACGTTCCTCTGTTGGCGCGAAGCTGTCAGCTGGTACGATCTTTCTCAGGGTTTCCTTCGTAATGTTCCACAATTTATCGGATTGCTCGCCGAATAAGACAACAACTCTTGCGCTTTGTGAGTTAAAAGACGACGGTGTATGTTTCACTGCCTCATTCACAATCTCTTGGATGCGTTCATTCGAAACGACCACTTCTTTGCTCAGTCCATAGTACGTGCGTCTTTCTTTTACTGCAGCTAAAAATGAGTTACTCATATTTATCTCTCCTCCGCTTCTATCTTCTGATAGAATTAAGTTTTAATTTACAAATAAGAATCAACTTCCACTTTATATGTTACTTACTAAATATTATTAACTTTCATAAGTATCGTTTAAATCCATCTTTTTGTCAAGCAAAATTTCATGACATTTCAAAAGGTCGTTGAAGTTTGAGATCCCTCCCCGCGGGGAATAATCGGATGTAAATCCATATCAGGAGGGACGAATGATACATGGCGGTCACAACCAAAGGAACTCTGCTCGTGGAAGGGCATGAGCTGACGATTACGAACCCGAATAAGCTTCTATGGCCTGAAATGGGCATTACCAAGGCCGATTATCTCGCTAAATTAACCGAGTTGTCTCCTTACCTGCTGCGCTACTGCCGTAATCGCCACTTAACAACGATTCGTTTCCCTAACGGGTATAATGAAAAATCCTTTTATCAAAAAAATGCCCCCGATCCGGTACCTAGCTTCGTGAAGCTGGCGCCGCTGGATGGCATTAATTACATCAATCTAGACTCCTTACCCACCCTGATTTGGCTGGGTAATTTGGCTTGTTTGGAGTTTCATCCCTCCTTCCACCGAATTGGCGAGACGCTGCCCGCAGAATGGGTGATCGATATCGATCCTTCGCTAGAGGAAGAGCCGCGTATTATGGAGGCTGCCCACATCATTGGAGAAGTGTTGGATTCACTCCATATTCAGTCGATTCCCAAAACCTCAGGCGCTACGGGTGTTCAGATCTACATCCCTATTCAGCATGGCTACACATTTGAGCAGCTTCGCCGTATCGGTCATTTTATTGGCGCCTTTGTCGTAAAGAAATATCCCAATCTTTTTACCATCGAAAGGTTCAAGAAAAATCGCGGCGATAAAATTTACGTAGACTATTTACAGCATTGGTATGGAAAAACTTTATCCGCACCTTACACACCACGCGCCAAAAAGGACGCCTCTGTTTCCACCCCCCTGTTATGGAAAGAGGTTGAGCTGCGTCCTAACATCCGCGATTTCAACTTAAATACGGTGATGAACCGTTTGAAAACGTATGGCGACCTCATTGAGCAGGTCCCTCCACAAAATTTGAACGCCATTTTAGACCGTCTCAAATAATACAGTAGCCTTCTACAGAACTACTTTATTAAAACAAAGGGGATAATAATCGCGCAATGACTTCCTTCCCCTTTTCCAAGCGGGATCTCATCTCAAATTCAGCTAATTTCAACTCAACACTCTCCTTCAAATCCTTTAAAAAATCAGCCTCTAAGCGCTTAATTTCATCCTTATTAAACATTACGGCATTCAATTCAAAGTTGCTAAAAAAGCTGCGCATATCCACGTTCGCCGTACCTACTGTAGCCATCAAGTAGTCAATGATCATGACCTTGGCGTGCATGAAGCCTTTGCGATATAGATAGAACTGTACCCCCGCCTGCATCAGCTCAAGCAGATATGATCGCGATGCGTACTGAACGATTTGGGAATCTGATTTATAAGGGAGTATAATACGGACATCGACACCGCTGATTACCGCAGTTTTGAGTGCCATCGTGATGCTGGGATCTGGTATAAAGTATGGCGTAGTCATGTAAATTCGCTTCTTTGCTGCCATAATGCCTGCGAAAAACATCTCCTGAATAGCATCCCAGTGGGCATCTGGACCGCTTGAAATAACCTGGACCAACGAAGCTTGCGGTTCATTATGCTCAGGAAATAACGTTTCTTCAACCAACCGCTCCCCGCTAACGAACATCCAATCTGTCATAAAGGTCTGCTGCAAATAATAGACCGAGTCACCGTGCAGCATGAGATGGGTATCCCGCCAGAAACCAAGCTTTCGATCTTTCCCTAAGTATTCATCGGCAATATTAATACCGCCAACGAACCCTACCAAGCCATCAACGACAATAATTTTCCGATGATTACGATAGTTCATTCGTTTATCGAAGAAGGCAATGAGCGGCCGCAAGAAAGGATGCACGTCAACCCCAGCTTGCTTAAACTTATTGATGTAAGCCGTAGAAAGTGTATAGCTGCCTACCCCGTCATAAATAACTCTGACCTTGACACCCTCCTTCGCCTTACGGATCAGAAGTTCTTGAAATTTCACACCAGTTTCATCATGTCTTATCGTATAAAATTCAAAATGGATATGACTTCTCGCCTGTTCAATCGCCTTTATCATAGCCTCGTAAGTGACTTCCCCATTGGTCAGCACCTCTACTCGATTTTTCGGTGTTATGGGTGAGCCCGGAATGTTATGGAGCAGTCCACAAAGTCGCGGTTCTTCGAACAGCTGATAATTCCCCGCATTGTTCGCTATCGACGCCGATTCCTTATACATCCATTGATGTTTAATTTCATCCATCTTGCGACGTCCTCTGCGCCTAACCATTTTCCTTTGGGTATATTCCTTAGCTAAGAAATAGTACATGATAAATCCGATGATTGGAAAAATAAACAATACGAGCAGCCAGGCTACCGTCTTAGCCGGTCGTTTGTATTCGCCGATCAGAATCGTGGCGGTCTGAAAGATGAATAGCAGCAGTAGTATGACAACCCACAACAATAGCTTCATCTCCTCTACCAATTTCCCCGTATTTCTTGTCCTGATAGCTTTTGCCAAGGGCTTCTCATCTATACCCATCCTTCAGTCTGGACTCGACCAAATAAAATTTTCCAACTTTCGTAATAAAATCCTTTCATTTCGAGAAAAATAAGAAACGCATTCCTATAATCTTCATCCAGATTGTGGCAGGAGGGCCAAACGCAATGGTTAAAGCATCCAAACAATTGATGAAAAGTATCCTGCGTAAACGCCCGTCAGACAGGCTCGGTGAGAATGATGAGCAATCGGAGCTTATTGATTCGCTTGATTATCATTTCATCGAAGAACTTAAGGAAACTAGATTATCACTTCTTCTACATGAAAATCATGAATTTATTAAAGCCATGTTTCAGGACTGCTCTGATGTTGTTGTCCGTGAATTCGAGATCGAGCCGCACATTCCGGCACTGCTTCTCTTCGTTGATGGACTAACTAACACCCAACTGCTCAACGAAACGATGAAATCGTTAATGATTCTGGGTGGCGGCCAAACAGCGATCGACCGCATCGCAGGCACGATACTGCCGGTGTCTCAGACACAGATCTCCGATAATTACGGAGACCTGCTCGTTTCTGTTTTGGGCGGGGATGCCGCCCTGCTCGTAGAAGGCAACGCGACAGCCATTCTGCTTGGTATTCGCGGTACAGATAAGCGCTCCGTTGGCGAGCCGGAAACGGAAACTGTCGTACGCGGACCGAAAGAGGGCTTCGTGGAGAGCATTCGCACGAACACCTCTATGATCCGCCGCAAACTAAAGACGCCTAGACTCAAGATGAAATCCATGAGCGTCGGCAAAGAGAGCAATACCGCTCTTGTCGTCTGTTATCTCGACGATTTGGCAATGCCCTCCCTGATTGAGGAAGTGGTCAAGCGGATTGAGCAAATCAAGATCGATGCCATTTTGGAATCAGGCATGCTTGAAGAACTCATCCAAGATGATGCGTATTCGCCCTTTCCACAGATCCAATACACAGAACGGCCAGACGTTGTTGCTAGTGCTCTCCTACAAGGACGAGTGGCCATTCTCGTTGATGGCACACCCTTTGCGCTCATCGTCCCTTTCGTATTTATACAGGTTATGCAAGCGAGTGAGGATTATTATGAACGATTCCAAATCGGTACACTATTACGCTTGCTGCGTTACATCTTCTTGTTTCTGTCGCTCACGGCACCTGCTCTGTATGTCGCTATAACGACCTACCACCATGAACTACTACCGACAACACTGATGCTAAGTGTTGCCGCCGCCCGTGAAGCGATTCCGTTCCCAGCCGTTGTTGAGGCGTTCATCATGGAAATTACATTCGAAGCTTTACGCGAAGCAGGTATCCGATTGCCCAAAGCGGTCGGCTCCGCTGTCTCCATCTTAGGTGCGCTCGTTGTTGGACAAGCCGCTGTTCAAGCCGGCATCGTTTCCGCACCGATTGTCATCGTCGTATCCATTACCGGGATTGCTTCATTCACCATCCCGCGCTATAACGGCGCTATCGCTATTCGGATGCTGCGTTTTCCTTTTCTAATCATTGCCTCCGTATTCGGTTTCTACGGAATTATCTTTTGCTTGATGATATTATTTGGACATATGGCGAATTTACGTTCCTTCGGAGTGCCTTATTTATCCCCATTAGGACCGTTATCCGCTGGAGACTTACAAGATTCGCTGATTCGCTCTCCTTCGTGGGCGATGGAGAAACGTCCTGCATTTATGGCGATTCAAGATACAGAGCACATGGATAGCAAGCTGCCTCAGCAAATCAAGGAGGACGGAGGCGTAGACGGAAGCAGAATTCAGCATGAGCATAAAGCGAGTGAGGAGGGCAATTCAAATGACTCATCGTAGGCGTATTTTCGTGTTTGGGATGATGATCACCCTCGTGCTGACATTCCTGACAGGCTGTTGGGATCGTACCGAAACTAACGATATCGCCTTTGTGCTCACCTCCTCCATTGATCTAGAGGACGACGGCAAGTATCGCGTTACCTTTATGCTCCCCCTCCCCGGTTCCATGGGCGGCGCCAGCGGGGGTGGAGGCGGTACGAGTGGAGGGGGTAAAAGTTATTATTTAGATTCGGAGGTCGGAACGACGATACGCGACGCAACAAGTAAACTGCAGATGCGAATATCGCGCAGACTGTTTCTGTCTCATCGACGTACGATCGTCCTAGGCGAAAAGCTTGCCAAGGCAGGCATTGGCATCATGTTTGACGATGCGGCACGGACACCGGAGAGTCGGCTGACCTGCTTTCTCGTCGTAACGAAGGGCAAAGGCTACGACCTGCTGAATGCGGAGCCCAAGTTTGAACGTTTTCCCTCCGAAGTCATTCGCGAAATAACCAAATCGCGCCGCGCGATGGCGACATCCACGAAGGATATTGGCCTTGCGCTTAGCTTTAACAGTGATCCTATTTTGAGCTACCTCGAAGCCAAGGAAACTCAAGGAGCCAAGAAGCCCTCTCAAGAAATTCAGTTAGTCGGCTATGGTCAGTTCAAAGGAGACCGAATGGTTGGCATTTACAAGAACCAGGAGGCGAATGGACTCATGTGGCTGAGAAACTATGTTAGAGAGCATCTTCTCACTTTTCCGTTCGAATCAGGCAAAGATATTTCCATTCTAGTTAAAGAGGGACATACCGATATCAAACCTATACTGCAAGGGGACAAGGTGATCTTTCAACTTAAGTTGGAGGCTAAAGGGGTCATTGGTGAAGATTTATCCGAACAAGATCTCAACAAGTCGGAAGCCATCCACAAGGTGGAGCGTAAATTCGCAGAGCAAGTGAAGAAATGCGTCCTAGCCGCCATTAAGCAAATGCAAAAGGAAGGGACCGATTCAGCGCAACTGGGTTTAATGATTTGGAGAAGTCATCCTAACACTTGGAACAACGGTTTAAAAGAACGGTGGCGAGATGTGTTTAAAGAAGCTGAATTCCGCATCCAAGTTGAAGCCTCTATCACCGAAACCGGTCTTATCAATCAGAATGTGACCAAAGATGGGAGATAGACATGAACAGCATATTTATACTAAGTTTTCTATTCATTATGATTGCCAGCCTTTTGATAGACCGCAAGGAACTTAAGCATCAGAGAGGCAGCGTAAAGGCGGCATATGGGTTAATTACCTGTGTCACATTCGTACTCTTTATCACCAAATATTTACACATACCGATTCCGATGCCATCGCGCTTCTTTATCCACACGGTCTCCCCTTGGTTTAGTCATTTTATGGGCATTTGATTGCAATTTAGCATCAATAACTCAATGATTCAGTGATCAGCCCTTGAAGCAATCGAAAAGGCGGTGTCCTTCATGGATAAAAAACAAGTGATTAACCAGAGACAGCTGGCGTGGCTGGCCTCATCCATCATCACAAGCGGAGGCATCTTTACGTTGCAAAATGTATTGATTCGAGTAAGTGAGATGGATGCGTGGTTCAGCTATATCCTATCTGTTTTCTATATATTTGTGATTGCAGCCTTTTTTGGATATTTAGTGAAGATGTTTCCCAAGCTGAATATTTTCGAAATATCCATACATTTGCTAGGGCGCTGGGGCGGTACTGTCGTCAATCTGATGATTTTGTTCCACTTCTGGCAAATTCTCGTGCAGGATTTGTCTTCCGCATCGAAATATAATTCCACGTTGTTGCTGCACAACACACCCGTGGAAATCTTAGTTCTGGTGCCCTGTTTGTATTTGATTTATTTTGGGAGAAGCAGCGTGGAAATCGTCGCTCGCGTCAACGATATGTTTTATCCTCTCTTCGTCATCGTAACTTTGTTGATGCCACTCTTGCTGTCGAACGAATTCAACCTTCAGCTCGCTATGCCCGTTCTCACAATGCCGTTCAAACAATTGGCCTTCAGTAACCTGCTTGCCATCGGAAGCGCGGGTGATATTTTCATTCTCGGCGCCTTTCTGCACACGATGTACAACGCAAATCAAATCCGTTCCGCTATCCGACACGGATCCTTGCTCGGTATTGGCCTGTTCACGCTGATCATTTTTTTGGTACTTACCGTTTTGGGACCGAAAATGCCTGCGAATTTCATATATCCCGCTTACAATTTGGTGCAAGTGATTCATGTGACGGATTTCCTCGATCGGCTTGATATCGTTCTCCTGACCATCTGGTTACCCGTTCTAGCTTGCAAAATGATCGCCATTTATTTAGCGATTCTCTTAGGCATTAGCTCGATCATCAAGGAGCGCAACTATCCCGTCATTAACAAGCAGGTCGCCCTCTTGGTGGCGTTTACGACGATTCTATCGTTCAAGAGTATCACGGAACTGCTCGCCTTCGCGAATTTCAGCATGCCGCTCATCGTTCTGGGATATCAGCCTTTTGTCATCGGCATCCTCTTGGCTGCCGCGAGGATCAAGCTCCGGAAGCAGCCACAACCAGCGGTGCCGCCCAGGGAGAATGGGAATTCTAATAAAACTCCTCCCGAGCAGATGACCAAGACCAGTGTACGATTCTCCTACAAGCAATGGTTATGGCTGGGCAATATCCTGATCATCTTCTCCACTGTCTGCATCGTCATCGGACTTGCCTTCGGTAAGTATAAGCCGATCATGAGCACGGCCTGCGCAATGTGTTTTGCTTGTTGTTTATTCCTTACAGTCCTGACAACTTATATGGAGGTGAACCTTTCGAAGCAACCAGATGTTGGTAAATGATTTAGGAACAATCGAATAATTAATTGCAAGTTATTAATCGGTTGTTCCTTAGCGGCAAAAAAATGCATGAGAAAACCTCTATCGAGGCCATTCGAAGATGAGCGACCGCGTTTAATTGTAGGTTTTATCGCCAATAAGAAAGTCAGGTTTTCTGTTAGAAAAAACTTATACTTTCTTATGTGGAAAAAAAACGCACCCGCATAACAGGCACGTTAAATGATTAGACAGGAACTGACTGACTTGACCGACTTTTGGCCACTTTCAAGTAGCCATACATATTTAGATATTCGCTGTCATTCGCGAATCGCAGTTTTAATGACCCTGCAGCTTCTTGGATGTACGGTTTCAGCGCAGAGGCACCTCCACCAATCACATAGAAGCACTGAATATCGGGATATTTGCGCCAGCGCTTTTTGATCATTTCAATCATACGCAAAGCCGCACGGCGGAAATGTTGATCCACGATCGGTCGAATATCGACCTGACCTTCGCCAAGAAGTTGAATCGTAAATTCACGATTCTTCACTCGCTGCACCAGCTTCGCGCGGCTTGGAAACACGTAGCCATAAGCATCTTCGACATCGCGAATGACGGCATCCAGATAGGTGGCGATACCAATTTGCTCGCCATGGCTGAAGTGATTGTCAATCGCCATCCGTTTGATAACAGGGAAGTCCGTTGTCAGAGCACCGATTTCGCAAACGCCGATGCAGCCGTTGTAAATCTCTTCATCCTTGACTTGCAAGCTGTCATGCGTTGCCAAATGGAACACAGCTGCGGCCCCTTCAATGGAGACTGCAACCTTGCGAACCGATACTTTAATCTTGCGATTTTGGAATTGTGGAGTGGATAGGAACGTCACTTCATGCTCACCAAGAAGTCTTTGCTCGAATTGCTGATTGAACTTCGCAAACGCACGAACAGGCAAACCGGTTCCGAGCGAATATTCGACTTCGTCTACATTTCCGTATCCAGCATTAAAGGCTTGGTGGGTGAGACCTTGATAAGCTAGTGCAGTAAGCGCAACAATAAGGGATTGATCCGATATCGCTTTATTATCTGTGTCTTCAAGCTCCAAGTTATCTTCGTGTTCCAAAGCAAGTTGTCCGACGAAATAACGTTGATTTCTTTGTGAAAGGGATGGACTGTAAATCATTACATCCAGCGCTTTCAATGGTGAATCTTCTTCCTGCAAAATATGTCTTTCGTATCCCGGCGCAATGATATTCGGGATCACTAGCGGTTCTCTAGAACCATCCAGCACCAGTTTAATACTATCGTTCCCTATATCGATACCTGCAAGCTTTATCATTAGCGGCTCCACTCCATATCTACAACTTCCTGTATTTGTTAAGTACATTCGATTATATCCGACAGGATTCCTTCCTACTTTCGACTCATTTTATCTAGGACCAATAGGTATTAGGAAGGTTTTTATCAGAATATGACGAATGAAGTACAGGAATATTGAACTTTACCAAATTCAACCACGACAGGAGACAATTAAGCCTTTATGAAGCTCAACTGGAAACCAAAAAAACTGACGCTAGTCATCATTCCAGATGCTAATCAATCGGTCGTCAGGTTTCGTATTCCCCATCTATTCGCTTATATCGCTGCAGCATGCTTATCCGTGCTGCTGCTAATTTCTATAATCACTTATGCGATGCATGCAAGCACCTTGAAAGAGGCTAGCGCTCTGCAGTCTAAGCTAACAGGAGCTAACCAGCAATGGAGTGCTGCATTAAATTCCAAAGACAAGGCCATCGAACAATTACAGAATGAAGTGATTCAACTGTCTCAGCAAGCCGAACAGATGAAAACAAAAGTCGAAGAGATGAAGAAATTCGAAAGTGATCTCAAATCGATTGCCGGGATCGACGCAAACACAACCGGGACAGCCGTTGCCAGCACGTCACCCAGCACACAGGATAAACCTGCGGATGCAGATGGAAAGCTCCCTGCCCTTGACAGCGGCATTGGCGGAAGTCCTAATCCAGCTTCTCAGGAAGACATTATAAAGCTTGGCGAACAGACGTTAGCTTCCTTCACGGCACTTAACAGCGAAGTGAATGAGCTTCAAACGAGCTTAACCGTAACGAAGCAAAAGGTTGCCGATAAGCAGCAATTGCTTCGCATAACCCCTACCCTGTGGCCAACTACCACTAAGGTCGTCACATCGACGTTCGGTTACCGTACGGACCCTTTTACGCATCGTCCAAGCTTTCATTCCGGCATTGATTTCGGTGCCCGTGAGAATGATCCTGTCTATGCGACCGCAGACGGCACAGTCGTCAGCACGGGGAACGATATGTTCCACGGCAACAATATCGTCATCGAGCATTCTAAGGGATTACGCACTTGGTACATGCATTTAAATAAAATTTTAGTGAATAAGGGAGATTCCGTGGAAAAAGGTAGTTCTATTGGCCTAGTCGGCTCCACGGGACGCAGTACCGGACCTCATCTGCACTATGAAGTACTCAAAAATGGGGAAAGCATCGATCCCAAACCTTATCTCAAAGCGACTCGAAAGGATGAATAACCACCATGTTTAAGAAAAAGAAAGACTTCATGAATCCGAATACAACCGACACTTTGATTGGAGAAGGCACAACCTTTGAAGGCCGCATCAAATCAGCAGCGAGCATTCGCATTGAAGGCGGCATTACAGGTGATATCGAGTGCGCAGGGGATGTTATTATTGGGGAAAATGGCGTTGTAAAATCCAATATTTCGGCAAGAGACGTTGTATTGGCAGGAAATGTGCAGGGTAATATCATCACCAAGGGCAAGCTGACAATTACTTCTACAGGTTCCCTTCAAGGCAATATTAGCGCGGCTTCCTTTGTTATTGAAGAAGGTGGACAATTCCAAGGAAATAGTAAAATGGACTCGAAAACATCTTCATCAGCTCCTATTCAAAACGGTGAGCAAGAGAACGGGAATAAACCTGCCTCATCCGCCAATGGGGCCTTTAAGGGGAATACGGTTGCAATGTAAGGGTCTCGCCTAGGCTTTGGGGTTAGGTGCATGATATAATAGTTGGAAATTCATTTCTAACTGATGCAGGAGACAGAGCCTATGAGAGAACAGACGATACTTTTTGATCTTGATGATACGTTGGTGCATTGTAATAAATATTTTGACTTCGTGATTGACCAGTTTATCGATCTTATGCTTACTTGGTATTCCGGGCATGGACTTAGCGCGCAGGACATCAAGCAGAAGCAGCTCCAAATCGATCTCGCTGGCATCCACATTCATGGGTTTATGCCGGATCGTTTTCCCAAATCATTTGTTGAAACGTACCAATGGTTCGCCTCACAATATAACCGTCCAACGAATGTAAAAGAAGAGTCATGGTTGATGCAATTAGGCCACACTGTCTATGAATACACGGTAGAGCCTTATCCGCTTATGAACGAAACCCTTGATCATCTTAAGCAGGCCGGCCACCGACTGTTCCTATATACAGGTGGCGATGCATCCATCCAAATGAAAAAAGTGAAGGATTTGAACTTGGACACCTACTTTGATGATCGCATCTTTGTTACGGTGCATAAGACGAGAGAATACATGGAAACGATCATGAATGAACAGCGTTTTGATCGCAACCACACATGGATGATCGGCAACTCGATCAAGACAGATGTATTGCCTGCGTTACATGCGGGTATTCACTCGATTCACATTCCTGTACAGCAAGACTGGGAGTATAACAAAGGAACCATTGACATCACTCCCAAGGGGGCGTTCTATCAGTTGGACTCTTTGCAGGAAGTTCCTGATACCATCCAGGCGTATATTCAGAAATGAGAAAAGGACGATTCCAAAGGTTTCATAACCTAGGAGTCGTCCTTTTTTGTATCCGTTATTTGCAAGACCGCCCGAGAATCAGGCGGCTACATCGCGTCTGCGGAATATTTCCCATGAAAGCACATTAAACAACAAGAAGTAGAAGAGCAGCACAGTTATCGAGAAACCAAGCGTCATCCCTTCGGCCAGCGGTTGCCCCTGTAAGTAGGGAGTAAGATCCGTGTTGGCGAATAAAAAATATTTGCCCCAGCTGTATCTCATCAGCAATAGCGTAATAATTTGCCCCGCGAACATGATGAAAATGCTAAGACCAATAGCCAGTGAGGAGCTGCGAAATACGGTCGAGATCATAAAGGCCATCGTCACGATCATGACGAGTTCGATCAGCTTTAGTCCATAGGTTGCAAACACATACACAAGCATACTCCCTTCCTGAACTTGTCCCGCTGCATTTACAGTCAAATGTGGAAGGTTTAGACTCTGAAATCCGTAGAGGAACCCGTTCACAATCAGAGATGTAATAAACATCACAATCAGTAGAGTAGCTGCAAACAGCAGCGTTGTTAGATACTTTGACAGGAGAATCTTTGCTCGGCTAGCAGGACGAATGAGCAGCAGCTTAATTGTCCCCCATGTAAACTCACCAGCGACCATATCTCCGGCAATGATCACGGTAAATAACGTAACCATGATGATTAATCCGGCTGCGCTTAGGGTGCCGCCCCATAAGGTATTATCTGTCGGAGGGTAATTATGATCCAACATGTATTGCTGGAGGGCTATGTCTTCCTTCATCTGCTGTTTAAATTTGGCCGGTACATCCGGATTTTCCAGTTCTTTCTGATTGTGCTCTATCGATTCCGCCGTTCTTGTCTTCCATTCTTCATTTGTACGATCACCTGAATGTGAGAACAGTGCAGCTAATACAACAATGACAATCAATAATATACCTAGAATCCAAGTACGAAGCCTACGATATATTTTCATATGTTCATTTCGAATGAGATTAAGCAATCGGATCACTTCCCGTCATCTCTAAAAATTGATCTTCCAGGGATTTGGTTGCCGCTCGGATGCCGTAGACTGCAATCCCTGCCTCTACGAACCTTCTATTCCATGCTGCCGTCTCATGCTTATCAAGAATCATAATGATCTCATCTCCAGCCACTACCACAGGGGCTCCATGCGCGGCAGCTACTGTCAAAGCTTGATCCAGTGACGCCACCTCAAAAACCACCTGCTGCTTGCCATCCGCCTGACCGAACTCTTTAATCAGTCTAACGTCCACCAGCTTCCCGTTCTGAATAATGGCGACACGGTCGCACATCAGCTCCATCTCCGAAAGTAAATGACTGGACACGATAACTGAAATTCCATCCTCACGGGTAAGCTTCCGTAAATGGTCACGCAGCTCACGAATACCTGCTGGATCCAGCCCATTCGTAGGCTCGTCTAGGATCAGCACAGACGGCTTATGCAGCAAAGCTTGAGCAATCCCAAGCCTTTGGCGCATACCGAGGGAGTACGTTTTGACCTTGTCATGGATTCTATTTCCCATACCAACAAGATCAATGACCTCCTGAATGCGGTCTTCCTCAATGCCCGGGAACATTCTCGCGTAATGGACCAAATTATGATAACCACTCAGAAACTTGTACATTTCCGGATTTTCCACAATAGCGCCAACATGACGAATCGCTTGCTCAAAATGGGTACGAATCGAATAGCCGCCAATCCGTATATCCCCTTCTGTGATCGACATGAGTCCGACCATCATCCGAATGGTTGTCGTTTTTCCCGCACCGTTTGGACCAAGAAACCCAAACACCTCGCCCCGCGGCACCTCAAAGCTTAATTTATCGATAATCGTCTTAGAACCGATTCGTTTCGTAATTTGATCGATTTTTACTATCGGCGTAATGGCATCTGTTGCCGTCATCTTTAACACTCCCCCTAACTTTTAAACCAATATAACCCAATGCTACCCTACCTGAACGGCTTTGCCTAGTAATCTTCCTAAGAATAGTCATAGAGCAGGTCACAATGATCATGAAACCATATGACTGCGCTCACTATGGCTTTTTCCTGATTTTATGTACAATGATCTTAAGATCTTGTGTAAAGGAGTCCTTTTATGATTCAAAGAAGACCTTGGCACGGTGTGGAGTGGTCCCTATTTATCGTTTTGACCGGTTCTTCGCTGCTTGGCCTGCTTTATGCGCTTCTGCATATGCATGAGCATGAACTAACGACCAACATCCAAGCAATATTGGCCATCCTCCTGTCCTATGGCGCTCCATTTCTATTCTGGAGACCGAATTACATCAACTCAACTTTCTATCCAATTGCCGTGCTGCTGACTGGTATTCCTCTACAAATCTATCTTTCTTGGATGCAGCAGGATGCGTACCTTACTATTAATTGCCCATTAATGGTCATTGGATTCCTCACCGACCGAAAAAATGCTTGGTGGACCGCACCCATATTCATGGTGGCTATGCCTGTTGAGTATTATTTCATCCTACATAGCGGGATGGGGGTTGGCCAATTATTTAGCTTTATCTTAAATGCTGTGCTGTTCTTCGCCATTGGCCTTAGCTTACAACGGGTTGTGACTTCGAATGAGAAAACCGAAAAGCTTTTAGCCGAGAACCAACGTCAGTATCACTTAATCCATGAGCAAAATAACGCATTAGAGCAGTACGCCAACCAAATCGAACAGCTTACGCTGCTTGAGGAACGCAATCGGATGGCACGTGAATTGCACGATACAGTGGGTCATACGTTTACTTCCGTCATCATGGGGATGGACGCTGTGTCCTACCTGATCGAAGCTGCGCCAGACAAAGCCAAAGAAAAGCTGGACGTTCTGCGTAGTGTAACCCGCAATGGACTCGAAGAAGTACGCCGCAGCATTCATCAGATGGTTCCCGAGGGCGATATGCTGCTTTCCCAACAATTGACGAGACTGGCCAACGAATTTGCCCTTCATACCGGGACCCAAATCCGATTCACGACCGTAGGTGAGGAATTCGAAATTCCGAAACAAACCAAACTTTCGCTTATTCGTTGTCTGCAAGAATCACTGACCAATGCCAAACGGCATGGTCGGGCTTCCACTGTAGAAGTTACATTGACATATTCCGATGATTTAGTCGACATTCGCATTGAGGACGATGGCATCGGTACAGAGCAGCTCAAAGTTGGCTTTGGTATCAACGCCATGCAGGAACGCATCTTTGCTCTGCAGGGTACGCTGCAGGTTAGTTCCACATTAGGTCAGGGTACTGTCGTCCATTGCTCCATTCCTGCCAAACACTCGCCGTCCTTCTAAATTCTTTCCCGTTGGAAGCACTGGGTGGTACAATGTGGATACAAACATTCGATGCCAGTTTTTCTGGCGAAAAACTCAAGTAATGCTTTCGAAGCCAGTTTTTCTGGCGAAAAACTCTGAGGAGGACCAAACATGAACACGACCCCGCTTAAACTTCTCCTGGTTGATGATCAGGATTTAATAAGAGAAAGCCTACACATCGTGCTTGATATGGATCCGGAT
Source organism: Paenibacillus sp. WG02 (assembly GCF_055396115.1). Classification (NCBI taxonomy): domain Bacteria; kingdom Bacillati; phylum Bacillota; class Bacilli; order Caryophanales; family Paenibacillaceae; genus Paenibacillus; species Paenibacillus sp. WG02. The sequence goes on from NZ_AP036016.1 coordinate 7,429,905, forward strand.
ATTCATGTCGTCGGTTTGGCTGAGAATGGTCACATAGCTATAAGGCAGTGCGAAGAACAGCAGCCTGATGTAGTGCTCATGGACATTCATATGCCTGTCATGGACGGCGTCGAAGCAACCCGACAAATCAAAGCTACATGGCCACAGATTCGTGTCATCATTCTGACAACCTTCCAGGAAATCAGCTATGTCGTTGATGCCTTAGGAGCGGGTGCCGAAGGCTATTTGCTCAAAGCTATTCATCCAAAGGATCTGGCGGCCGGTATTAAATGGGTGCATCAAGGCGGTACACTCATCCCGCAAGATATCGCCAGAATGCTCGTCAAGGAAGCGAGAGGCGCTGCTGATCACACACCCACATCACAGGGTGCCGGGGTCAAAGCTGTGGAGGAGCAGGTTCGGGCTGATGCGTATGGACTCAGCGAGCGCGAAGTGCAAGTGCTGCACTGTATCGCCGATGGCCTCAATAATAGAGAAATTGCCGAAAAGCTATTCTTGTCCGAAGGCACTGTGAAGAACTATATTTCCAGTATATACTCGAAAATGGACGTCCGAGATCGCGTGCAAGCATCCAAGAAGGCTCATGAGGAAGGGATGCTTTAGATTTTCAACTGCACTAAGACACGGAAAGACCGCCCTTCGACTAGGAAGAAGCGGTCTTTTTTCCCTTTTGTCCTTTTCACCTATCCAAAAAGCTTCTCCAGCAACGACTTCTTTCGTTTCCGAATCTTTTTGTAGCTTTTCACCCTGGAATATGTCGGCTCCTCATCAGCTGGTTCAGGCAGTTCAGCTGAATAAAGCGTCAGTAGGGATTCCTTATCAACTCCCTGCTGTTGTACGTCGGCATCCATATCTGTCGGCTGCTGCACGACAATGATCCCATTGGCCAACTGCTCTTGAAGCTTATGTTCAATTTGATATTTAAATTGCCGCAGCAATTGTTCTTGTTGTTTGTTCTGGAGTTCGAAATGCGCATGAAGCTGCGTTTGAAGATCCGCTACCTGCTGGGAGAGGAGTACAACTGCTTTTTGCAGAGAATGAAGATGCTGTGTACCAATGGGTTCGTCCATTTCAAACTCCTGAAGGTCCTCCCCATTCTCAGCTAGCAGTGCATGCAGTTCCGCCGCCGAAATGAGATCCTCTTTCTTCATGTGCTCCCCTCCAATCCGTACATTCTAGGCTCACGCAGCGTCGTGCGCAATCACCTGCTCCTTCTATTGTACATGATGTGTATGAATTGTTCACCTTTTGATTCTGTGAGTTAGGAGTAAATCAAACATGCAAATAGAATCCCAGCTTAAAAAGAAACAGCGGGTACTAGATAATTTCCTGATACCTTTCGTAAAATCGCGTTCCTTTCCTTATCTGTGGCTTAGCCAACTCATATCCATGCTGGGCGGTTCTGTTACTACCGTTATTTTACCCATGGTTGTTTATTCCCTAACAGGTTCAACCACGATGATGGGCATCGTTATGGCTGCTTATATGCTCCCTTACGTCATCATGCTCCCCTTTTCCGGCTGGATCGTCGATCGTTATGATCGCGTTAAAATTATGATGCTATCTGACATCGTCCGATTCATAGCCATGTTAGCCATTGCTGTTCTTATTTTCACTAACACCTTATCCATCCATGTTTTATTCGGACTTGTAGGCATCTATGGCCTCATGGAAGGCCTTTTTCATCCTGCGTATTCAGCTGTACGCGCCACCGTATTCACACCCGAAATTCGCAATGCAGCTAACGCTCTGACACAAATGAGCAATCAAGGCGTCCGACTCATCGGCCCCGTCCTCGGCGGACTGCTGATTTCCACCTTATCAGCCAGTTACGGCTTCGGATTAGATGCACTGACCTATCTATTCTCCTTTTTTTGCTTGCTCTTTTTGGTTAAAAAATCGCTTTACACACCAACCATCAAGCAATCCGCAAATCAACCCTCGACTTCGTGGAAGAGCGAATTTCTAGAAGGCATTAAGATTCTCAAAGGTCATCCCTGGCTTTGGATAACGATCCTTGCCTTTTCGTTCATTAATATTAGCTATAGTGGAATTAGTGTCATTCTGGTTCCTTGGTTATTCAAAGTACATCTACACCTGGATCCATTGATATATGGTATAGGGATTACGTGCTCCGGCCTTGGAGCTATTGCTGCAGCACTCATTTTTGGCTCTAAAACAAAATGGCCTCATCGAGGTCTACTCGCCTACGGCTCTGTACTCCTCAGCGGCGTGGCATTGCTGTTCTTGCCTTTCACCTCTTCACCGGTCATTCTAGCTTTGCTGATGGCGGTAGAAGGCTTTGGACTTATGATCTTCGGTCTTATCTGGGAGACCAGCTTACAGGAGCTTGTACCGGCAGAAGCCTTCGGCCGAGTGGTCAGTCTGGATCTGTTAGGCTCCTTCGCCCTGCTACCTGTGAGTTATTTCCTAGTCGGCTGGATTGCTGATGGTATTGGCGGGATTACGACCATAACGATATTCGCTTCGATTGGCATCGCCATTGTTGCTAGTGTACTATGCGTGCCGGCTATTCGTCGGTTTCAGTGATTGGTTAGGTTATCTTAAGGACCTCACGAAAGGGAACGTCAATGCGTTATTTTGCTTAATATTCGCTATTATGCTATCGTGGCGGAACGTCAGTGCGCTATTTCAATTTTGAGAGCCGTATTTCAGACTAAATGGTAAAATAACGTATCCATGTTCCCTTTTGTGTTCATAAAGGTAGATATCTCGATAAATAGCGCATCGTCGTTCCTCTTGCTACGTCCGGATACGCAGACGTTGGCTAGATAAGATATTCCCACTGCTATTGTTTGACGACAACTAAATCAGGGTCAAAAAAAGGAAGAAACCCAAACCAAGGGTTCCTTCCTTCTTTCCGCATCTTTATGGTAAATTCGATGATCCCATCAAGTAACGATCGACTTCACGAGCCGCTGCGCGGCCTTCGTTGATCGCCCAAACCACGAGGCTTTGCCCACGGCGCATGTCACCGGCAGCGAAGACACCGTCCACGCTCGTAGCGAACTTACCGTAGTCGGCTTTCGCGTTGGAGCGCTCGTCTTTGACGACGCCGAGTTGATCCAGCACCGTGTTCTCCGGTCCTGTGAAGCCCATCGCGATCAGTACCAGCTGAGCTGGGTATACTTTCTCGCTGCCGGGTACTTCCACAGGAACGAACCCACCCTTCTCGTTCTTCTGCCACTCGATGAGCACTGTGTGCAATTCCTTCAAATTGCCATTCTCATCCCCCACGAACTTCTTCGTGTTGATTAAGTATTGGCGTGGATCTTCGCCTTGCACGGCAGCCGCTTCTTGTTGACCATAGTCCACCTTGTGAACTTTTGGCCATTCCGGCCAAGGATTGTTCGCTGGACGTGTGTCCGGTGACTTCGGCATAATCTCAAACTGCGTAACACTCTTCGCTTTATGACGCAAAGATGTACCCACGCAGTCTGTACCCGTGTCGCCGCCGCCGATGACAATAACATCCTTCCCTTCGGCGGAAATGAACGCGCCGTCAGCGTGCTCGGAATCCAGCAAGCTCTTCGTGTTCTTGCTCAGGAATTCCATCGCCAAGTGGACGCCGCCTAGCTCACGCCCCTCGATCGGAAGATCGCGGCCTTTCGTTGCCCCGCCACACAGAACAATGGCATCGAATTCCTCTTGCAGCTTCTCGATCGGATAGTTCACACCGACATGAGCGCCGGTAACGAACGTGATGCCTTCGGCTTCCAGCAGGTCCACACGACGCTGGACGTACTTCTTATCCAGCTTCATGTTCGGAATGCCGTACATGAGCAATCCGCCCACACGGTCTGCACGCTCGAACACGGTGACCCAGTGTCCGGCTTTGTTCAGCTGCGCTGCTGCAGCGAGTCCGGATGGCCCCGAGCCTACGACAGCTACCTTTTTACCTGTGCGCACTTCCGGAGGCTCAGGTGTAATCCAGCCCTCATCGAAGCCTTTATCAATAATGGCTTTCTCGATGCTTTTGATCGTAACCGGTGTATCCTTCAGACCTACCGTACAAGAGCCTTCACATGGCGCCGGACAAACACGTCCCGTGAACTCTGGGAAGTTGTTCGTCTTATGCAGACGGTCCAGAGCCTCTCTCCACCCACCACGATATACCAGATCATTCCATTCCGGAATGAGGTTATTGACTGGGCAACCAGCGGCCATGCCGCTGATCAACGCCCCTGTGTGACAGAAAGGAATCCCACAATCCATACATCTAGAGCCTTGCGTCTGCAATTTATCTTCTGTCAGCGGCGTCGCAAACTCCTTCCAATGTCCAATTCGGACTAGGGGAGCAGCTTCAGTTGCCACTTCACGACGATGTTCTATAAAACCAGTTGGTTTACCCATTTACGTTTAATCCCTCCTGAGCGTTTTCGCGAGAAAACTTACTTCGTAAGCATGTGCTGAGTTTTTCACCAGAAAAATGGGCATCGGAAGCATTTCATGTTTTGCTTCAGCAAAACCTACTTCGTCAGCATCTGATCTGATTCGTTAATTTCCACCGACCCGAGAAACGTCCCTCATATTCGCCTCGAAAGCAACCATGATGGCTTCTTGTTGGCTTAGTCCGGAGCGTTTCACCTTTTCGATAGCATCAAACATCCGTTTGTAGTCCTTCGGTATAACCTTCACGAACTTCCAAACGTACTCATCCCAGTGCTGAATAACTTGGTGGGCAACGCTGCTATCCGTAAATGTGGCATGATGCTGAATCATCGTTTTCAGTTCATTCATTTCATAGGTTTCTTCCAATTGCTCAAGGTAAACCATTTCTTTGTTCACCTTACTTGAGAAATCGCCCTTCTCATCCAGTACATAGGCGATACCGCCTGACATACCTGCTGCGAAGTTGCGGCCCGTAGAACCGAGGACAACGACACGGCCGCCCGTCATGTATTCACAACCATGGTCGCCAACACCTTCGACAACCGCTCGCACGCCGCTGTTTCTTACGCAGAAACGCTCGCCTGCAATCCCCCGGATGTAAGCATCCCCGTCGGTTGCGCCATAGAACGCGGTATTACCAATAATAACGTTGTCTTCAGGAACAAAATGAGACTTACTGGAAGGGAAAATAGCCAGTTTACCACCGGATAATCCTTTACCAACGTAGTCATTCGCATCGCCTTCCAACGAAAGCGTGATCCCTTTCGGTACGAAAGCACCGAAGCTTTGACCAGCAGAACCATTAAAGTGGAGGCGGATCGTATCGTGAGGCAAGCCGTCCACACCGTGACGACGTGTAACTTCACTACCTACAATCGTTCCGACAACACGGTTGACGTTCGCAATTGGCAGGATGGCGTGCACATGCTCCTTGCGCTCAATAGCAGGCTCACAAATCGCGAGCAGCTTCGTTACGTCCAAAGAGCGATCCAAACCATGATCCTGCGACATTTGGCAGAATCGGCCTACATGCTCGCCCATCTCTGGTTGGTGCAGAAGCGGCGATAAATCTACGCCCTTAGCTTTCCAATGCTCGACTGCTTGCTTAGACTCCAGCACATCTGTGCGGCCGACCATCTCTTCAATGGTGCGGAAGCCAAGCTCAGCCATCATCTCACGCACGTCCTGCGCGATGAAGGTCATGAAATTGACCACATGCTGCGGATCCCCGGCAAATTTCTTGCGAAGCTCCGGATTTTGCGTAGCAACCCCAACCGGACAAGTATCCAGATGGCACACGCGCATCATTACGCAGCCAATGGTAATGAGCGGAGTTGTCGCGAAGCCAAACTCCTCAGCCCCTAGTAAGGCAGCTACGACAACGTCGCGCCCCGTCATCAGCTTGCCGTCTGTCTCGACGACGATACGGCTGCGCAGGTTGTTGAGCACGAGCGTCTGATGCGTCTCCGCCAGACCGAGCTCCCAAGGCAGTCCCGCGTGACGAATACTCGTCTGCGGCGACGCGCCTGTTCCTCCGTCGTAGCCGGAAATCAGGACAACGTCCGCTTTCCCTTTGGCTACGCCGGCAGCGATGGTGCCAACACCGACCTCGGATACCAGCTTCACGCTGATCCTCGCCCGCGGGTTGGCATTCTTGAGATCGTGGATCAGCTCAGCTAGATCCTCGATCGAATAAATATCGTGATGCGGCGGCGGCGAGATTAAGCCTACGCCTGGCGTAACACCGCGAACCTCGGCCACCCAAGGGTACACCTTGGTTCCCGGGAGCTGACCGCCCTCGCCTGGCTTCGCGCCCTGCGCCATCTTGATCTGAATCTCGTCAGCATTGACGAGATAGTGGCTTGTGACGCCGAAGCGGCCGGACGCCACCTGCTTGATTGCGCTGCGGCGAAGGTCGCCGTTCGCATCCGGCGTGAAGCGCTCCGGATGCTCGCCGCCCTCGCCGGTATTGCTCTTGCCGCCGATGCGATTCATCGCAATCGCGATTGTTTCATGCGCTTCTTTACTGATGGAGCCATAGGACATGGCTCCCGTCTTGAAGCGCTTGAAGATCGACTCGATCGGCTCCACTTCTTCGATCGGAATCGGTTGCCGGCCTTCCTTGAAGCTCAGAAGCCCGCGCAAAGCCATATATTTCTCATCCTCACGTTTGATGAGCTTCGAGAAATTCTTATACATCGCGTAGTTGTTCGTACGAACGGCTGATTGTAAGGCATGCACCGTTTCCGGTGTATAGAGATGGTCTTCTCCGTCTCTGCGCCACTGCAGATCACCACCGGTATCGAGCACCTTATCGCGTCCCTCTTGCTCGGAAAAAGCGCGATTATGGCGGATCAAAGCTTCCTTAGCCACAATATCGATGCCAATCCCGCCAACAGGTGTATGTGTCCATGTGAAATACGAATCGATGAGCTCTTGGCTAAGTCCAATCGCTTCGAAAATTTGTGCCCCGCGATAACTCTGAATCGTGGAGATACCCATTTTCGCCAGGACTTTAACAACGCCCTTCGTCACCGCTTTAATGTAGTTATAGGTCGCTTTCTCAATATCAACGCCAACAAGCTGCTTGCGCGCTATCATGTCGTCTAACGTTTCCAACGCGAGATACGGGTTAATAGCCCCTGCGCCATAACCGAGCAGCAAAGCAAAATGGTGCACTTCACGCGGTTCGCCCGACTCTACAAGCAAGCTGACCTTGGTCCGTGTGCCTTGTCGAATCAAATGGTGATGGAGGCCCGAAGTCGCCAGCAGCGCCGGAATCGGCGCCTTACGGCTATCCACACCGCGGTCTGAAAGAATGAATAGCGAAGCGCCTTCCACAATGGCTTGGTCAGCCGCAGCATAAAGGGCTTGCATAGCACTTTCCAGACCTTCTGTGCCTTCGGCCGCCTCGAATAGAGTAGGCAATGTAACAGTTTTGAAGCCATCGCGCTTAATATGTCGCAGCTTCGCCAACTCTTTATTAGAAAGAAACGGTGATTGCAAACGTATTTGTCGACAGCTCTCCGGTTCAGGGTTAATCAGGTTGCGCTCAGGACCGATTGTCGTGCCTTGAGCTGTAATAATTTCTTCGAAATTCGCATCGATCGGCGGGTTGGTAACCTGCGCAAACAATTGCTTGAAATAGTTATATAACAGCTGCGGTCGATCGGAAAGCACAGCAAGCGGGGCATCCGTCCCCATTGAACCAATGGGGTCTACACCTGTTTTGGCCATTGGCTCCAGTGTTTTACGCAATTGTTCGAAGGTATAACCGAATGCATGCTGACGCTGCAGTACCGTGTCATAGTCGGAACCGAGCACGATTGGGGCATCTTCCAATTCTTCAAGGGAAACCAGGTGCTCGTTCAGCCAATCGCGGTATGGCTGTTCACCAGCGATGCGGCTTTTGATTTCCTCATCCGTCACGATGCGTCCTTCAACCGTATCAACAAGCAGCATGCGTCCCGGTCTGAGGCGATCTTTGTACAGAATACGCTCCGGCTCAATATCCAAGACGCCAACTTCTGAAGCGAGTACAATTAAATCGTCGGTAGTGACATAGTAACGCGATGGCCGCAAGCCATTACGGTCAAGGATTGCTCCAATTTGACTGCCATCTGTGAAAGCAATTGCCGCCGGACCATCCCACGGCTCCATCAGTGTACTGTGGTACTCGTAGAAAGCTTTCTTCTCATCATCCATCGTTTCGTGCTTGGACCAAGGCTCTGGCACCATCATCATCGCTGCATGCGGCAGCGAGCGTCCAGAAAGCATGAGGAATTCTAAGGTATTATCAAACATTTGTGAATCGGAGCCATCGGTATCAATAACAGGAAGAATGCGCTTGAAATCTTCACCGAATAATTCGGTTTCGCACATAGCCTGACGGGCGTGCATCCAGTTCACATTGCCACGGAGGGTATTAATTTCACCATTGTGAATCAAATAGCGGTACGGATGTGCACGTTCCCAGCTCGGGAATGTGTTCGTACTAAAGCGGGAGTGAACGAGTGCGAGTGCGGAGTCTACTTTCTCATCTTGCAATTCCAAGTAATAATCGTCCACTTGCTTAGGCGTTAACATTCCTTTATAAACAATCGTTCTGCTAGACAAGCTAGAATAGTAAAATTGCGAATCACCATGAGCTAATTTGATAGCGTTTTCAGACAGCTTACGAATAATATATAACTTACGCTCAAAATCCAAGTTGCTCGAAACATCTTCACTTTGACCAATAAACACTTGGCGTATAAACGGCTCTGCTGACTTCGCGGAATCTCCCAATGAACTGTTGTCCGTTGGAACGGTTCTCCATCCGAGGAATTGCTGCCCTTCTTGTTTGACAATTCGCTCAATTATACTCTCACATGCTTGGCGCGCCTCCAAATCCTGAGGTAAATAGACCATACCGACACCATAGCAGCCAGCAGCAGGGAGCTTTATATTCTCCTCCTCACAAGCGGAATGAAGGTACGTATCCGGGATTTGCATCAATAAGCCTGCCCCGTCACCCGTATTCGGTTCACTGCCTTGACCACCGCGATGATCTAAATTACAAAGGACACGAAGCGCCTGTTTGACGATTTCATGTGATTTGACACCTTTGATATTGGCAACAAAGCCAATACCGCACGCATCATGCTCAAACCCCGGATCGTACAATCCCTGTTTGGGAGGTAATCCAATTTTAGTCATGTTGTGCAACCTTTCTTCCCTCTTTTTTGGTTGTACTCTTCATCCTTGCTGGATGATGGAGTCATTTACCCTTGGACGCACGCGTTAAAGCGCTAAAAAGTGATGACACGCGAATGCCTATTCCATCTAAACCAAGCTAATTAATTAGATGAAATATTCTCAATATTTTTTATATTATATTAACACTTGATATCTTATAGTTCAATTCAAAAATAATTAATATGAAAAGGTTTTCATTATAATAGATTCCCGTCCGCCTTAGTCGCCTGACTGTTCTGTAAATTATCCTTGTTGCTTCGTGATTTCACCGCTAAAAGGATGACCCGTTGCTATAAGTCTCTACCTTTATATTCAATCGTTCTCCCACAGCCGGACCGGCTTGCCATCCCATACCGCAGCGCCTAAAATAATGATACAATCACTAGGAGTTCCATGGGAATGTTTCCAAGTAAAGTTAACTTTCCACGAGCATCCAAAGCCAAGTTTTGAGTTTCTTTTTCATTGGCCGATGATAGCGAACATTCTATGTTTCATGCTATGATAGCTTATACCGCTGCAAAGAACATACATCCAGATTCCACAGCCTAGGAGGAACTCTGTTTTGAGTATACAGCATACTTTTTCAACCGGAACGATCTGGGAGCCTCTTTATCAATGGCACATGCAGGCCCATCCGATTGAAGTTGAGCTTTTCCGGTCGCAGCCGGTTCGCCGTCTGAAGTTTTTGCATCACTTCGGGGCATCTGCGCTATTTTCACCGATGACACATTCCCGTTTTGAACATACAGTAGGCGTCTGGTCATTGATGGCTCACTTTTGCCCAGATGATCCTCATCTGCGCATTGCTGCGCTTCTGCATGATATTGGACACTTGCCTTTCTCTCATGCGGTTGAGAGAACACTTGGGTTCGATCATCATCGGCAGACTGAACAATTGATAAGGCGCGGCGTCGTTGCTGATATTCTTATCAAGCACGGCATTTCACCACCGTCGATTGTCGATATTTTGAATCAAGACAGCCCTCTTACGAATAAAACGACGCTTCTCGGGCTCGATCATCTGGATAGCTTTCTAAGGGATACTTATTATGCCGGACAACAAGTACGGTCCCCCTCAGAGATTGTCAAAGGGCTTCGCTTACGCGGTCATTACGTGGAAGCTGATGAAGATACAGCTGCTGCGCTCGTTCATGCGGTCGTCGAGGACCACCGGCTCTTTCTGAACCCGCAGTTTCTTGCGATGGATGCTCTGCTGGCCAAGGCCGCTGCTCATCATTGCGAGTCGAATCCCGGCATGAAGGAACGTATTCCTTCCCTTATGGATCATGAATTGATCCAAGAGCTTTTGCAAAGCAACAATACGATTTCCAGGGAAATCATCCATGTGCTGATGTACGAGCCTGAGCGGATTCGAATCACAGGGGAGCCTGTTCCAGGCAGTATAGAAGTCAAAATTCGAAAGCTTTACAAGAAACAGCCACTTATCGGCGATAAGCTCGCCTCAGAAGTAAGCTTTCAATCCGCCGTCAAACTAGCAGAGCTTGATAGCATGACAGCCACCTACTTTTTTACCATTTAAATACTTACATTTATTTCATCCGCAGAGGGGAATGGCCCAGTTTGGCAAAATTGTATTTCCGTTACGGCACAATGAACAGTGGTAAATCCATTGAAGTTTTACGTGTTGCACACAATTATGAAGAACAAGGGAAGAAAGTCCTGCTTCTCACGCCCGTCGTAGATGACCGTTTTGGGGTTGGCAAAGTCGTCTCCAGAATTGGCATGCAAAAGGTCGCTACCGTCGTCGACAAAAACTTGGATATGATTGCACTCGCGAGCACAGAACGCCCAAACTGCATTTTGGTTGACGAAGCGCAGTTTTTGAATAAAGAGCAGGTTGCTCAATTAATTGAAATTGTGGACGAATTGGATATTCCCGTTATTGCTTATGGGCTCCGGGCTGATTTCATGGGGCAATTATTCGAAGGAAGCGATGCCTTATTAGCTGTAGCTGACACGATCGAGGAGATCAAAACGGTTTGCTGGTACTGCGACAAAAAAGCGATTATGAATATGCGCTGCAAAGATGGAGAACCGATCTTCCACGGCGAACAGATTCAAATTGGCGGTAATGAAAGCTATGTACCTGTGTGTCGTAAATGTTACGCATCTAAGCGGAAATCTTCACAAATTTAATGGCAATACTTATCTATAGGTTACAAAGATATGGTTTTATTAAGAAAGGTGAGTTCCTTGCGAAAAAAACGGATTTTGCTCTTATCCGAGGGCTTCGGGAAAGGTCATACGCAAGCGGCTCACGCGCTTTCAGTGGAGCTTAGGCAGAGCTCATCTGAGATTATTACACGTGTGATCGAGCTTGGTGCTTTTTTGCATCCTACCTTGGCGCCTTGGATCTTTTCGGCATACCGCCGCACGGTTACATCACAACCCAAACTCTATGGTATGCTTTACCGTAATCAATATGAAAAAACGCCTAGCCGCGTTGCAGGGCTTATTCTGCACCGTATTTTCTACTCCCAAACAAAAGCGATCATCAAACAGCTAAAACCAGATGTCATCGTTTGCACGCATCCTTTTCCGAGCATTATTGTCTCTCGTCTCAAAAGAGCTGGACTTGCTGTTCCCCTCTTCACCGTCATCACCGATTACGACGTTCATGGCACATGGATTGATCCGGCTGTAGACAAATATTTGGTTTCAACACCGATGGTAAGAGAACGCTTGATTGGCCGCGGCGTGCCGGAAACACATGTTGAAGTCACAGGGATTCCTGTGCATCCTAATTTCCGTTTGGAACATAGCAAAGAGCAGATTCGCCAAGAATTCGGTCTAAAAGCAATGCCCACGGTTATGGTAATGGGCGGCGGTTGGGGTGTATTTAAAAAAGAAGAAAAAGAAGAACTGCTGACGTACTTGGCAAGTTGGAGCAAGGATATCCAGCTTATTATTTGCTTGGGGACGAATGAAAAAGCGCGTCAACAGCTACTCGAGGAAGACGTATTCCGGCAGCCTAACATACATCTGATCGGTTATACAAGCGAGATTAACAAGCTGATGGATATCTCCGATCTGCTCATTACGAAGCCTGGCGGGATGACCTGTACAGAAGCGATGGCCAAAGGTATTCCAATGCTCTTCTACAGCCCGATTCCTGGTCAAGAAGAGACGAACTGCGACTATTTTCAGGAACAGGGTTATGGCCAGAAAATTATATCGCTAGAGATGATAGATCACTGGTTCAACTTGCTGCTTGATCAGTATCCGGAACTTGTGAAACGCAGGATGGATATCCGTAACCACCAAAAATATACAGCGCAAGACTGCTCCGCAGCGATCATTCAATACCTAAAGTTATCGGAGAAGCGCTCCTATCTGCAGGCATCAACAACAACACCGCTCATACAATGGTATTAACCATGTAAAGGGCGGTGTTTTATTTATGGGTCCCCTTCACCGATTCGGCAAGCAGTTCATCTTCACCTATTTACTTATTTGGTTCGTTGGAAGCCTCTGGATGATGGCTGTGCTGGGCAGCGGCTCTGTTCAGGGGAAGCTGCTCGGTATCGACGTAAATCTGTATCACGAGTATGTGAGTTTTGGATTTGCAGGAGCTTTAGGCGGGGCATTGTATGGACTGCGCATGTTTCATGAGCATTACCATGACCTCACCACCCAATGGGTATACTGGTACCTGATGCGTCCAATACTATGCTTCGGATCAGCGATTATTACGATCGTCTTATTCGAGAGCGGCATTCTGCTGCTGCAAGTCGGGGACTCGATGGCCGCTCGTATCAGTGTGGCGTTTCTTACCGGTTATGGATACGGGAAATTCATGGAGAAGATTCGTGCATTGACGAATACGTTTTTCAATGGAAACGCGAATACGAATGGGAGCGGAAGCGGTAATAATGGCGGTGATCAACCTAAGCCCTAATAAGATGATGCAAAAAGACATGTTGCCCTTCGCAGCATGTCTTTTTTTGTTCAAAATAACCATAAGAGCTGTACGCTCCAAATGAATATTGAATTGGATTGGGTTAATTGGAGATTATAATTTTGTCACCTACTTGTATAAAGGAGAACACCATGAGAATATTCTTGATTTTGTGCATTTGTCTTTTTTTGATCCAGCCTGCTGCTAATGCTAATTCCGCCCCTAAGAAAGATCGAGCTTATTATGAGACACGCGGAGAAATCGTTTGGGAAGTAAACACCGATGAAAAAGTCATTGCACTAACGTTCGACGATGGTCCTCACCCTGCGTACACACCTCAGATTCTGGAACTGCTAAAACAGTACGAAGCTAAAGCCACTTTTTTCGTTGTTGGCAATAAAGTAAAGCTTTACCCTGACGTTCTAAATCAAACCATACGCGAGGGCCATGAGATAGCTAATCATACATATACCCACGCCTATCTAAGCAAAAAAAACAATATCAAAAAAGAAATTAATAAAACAGAGGAACTTATCTATGACACAACAGGAAAGCGATGCCTATTGTTTCGCCCACCTGGAGGGTTTTATAATGAACGGCTTGTAGCTACTGTCCGGGCTGAAGGTTATAAGATGATTATGTGGAGTTGGCAATTGGATACAAAGGATTGGAGTACGCCAGGAGTCAACAAGATTGTAAATCGCGTATTAAAGAATGCGAAAAACGGAAATATTGTGTTATTTCATGACTATATTGAAGGTCCTACACAGACCATAGAAGCCTTGAAAATCATTTTGCCAGAATTAAAAAATAGAGGATATCAACTTGTTACCGTTTCACAGCTTCTAAACTATAACAAAGCTCTCCCTGCAAAAATTAATTAGACAGACATAGATATGCCTAAATCTAAAAAGTGATTTGAAATGGAGTGCTTTGCAATGGCACATTTTAAGCTGCGTTATTGTTTGATCCTTTGTGCGCTGCCGGTTTTGTCTGGATTCACAGCATCCGCTGGCGATTCCGTCATGACCGAGATTATGAATGAAGCTCCAAAAAAGCGAATCTTACCTATTTCCGCCAGAATTGATCGTGTTGAAGGTGCTATCCCTGGATACAATGGTCTGGAAGTCGATATCCAAAAGACATACGAAATGAATAAGAACAACCTTGGCGGCAGATCTATTCATTATGTATATAAGGAAATACCGCCAGAAATTCATCTTAACCAGTTGGGTGCAGCCCCTATTTATCGCGGCAACCCTCAAAAACCCATGGTTTCCTTCATGATCAATGTTGCATGGGGAAATGAATATCTACCACTAATTCTCGATACACTGGATAAGCATCATGTAAAAACAACTTTCTTTCTGGACGGATCTTGGCTGAAAAAAAATGTGACTACGGCCAAACAAATCCTGAACCGCGGTCATGAAGTATCCAATCATGCATATTCTCATAAAAAAATGAGCCAATTAAGCAACAGCCAAGCCTACCAAGAAATCTCGAAAACCGAGAAACTGCTCTCTCAAGAACTACAAGTAAAAAACCGATGGTTTGCTCCCCCGTCGGGTGATTTCGATAAAGAAACCGTTGAAGTTGCTCAAAGTATGAAGCTGAATACGGTGTTGTGGACGTTAGATACGATTGATTGGAGAAATCCAAGCCCGCAAACCATTATTCATAAAATAAATACAAAAGTGGACAATGGTTTTTTAATCCTCATGCATCCTACTGCATCAGCAAGTAAAGCCCTAGATGGCATGATTACCGCTGTAAAGAATAAAGGATTGCACGTAGGGACTGTAAGCGATGTTTTGTCTACTAATCGGGTTCCAGTCGGTGAACAGTACTTTGGGACCGAATGACTTGGAACTTTTGGGAGAGTTACAGAACGCGCTTAGCCTGGACAAAGCGCTCTTTCCAAGAACTATTCAATTCAGATATTGTGACTCCAATGCCCGCACGGAAGGTATGCAGCATAAGGCCGTTACCTAAGTACACCGCAACATGTCCGATCCGGTCGATGCCGCTTTTATTTTTTCTTTTGGGAGTGGTGAAAAACACGAGATCACCTTCACGCAGTTGTTCAATGGACACTTCTGTACCTAAGCTGACTCTGCTGCCTTGAATCTCGCGGCAGCGACACCCCTTGACTGATAAAGATGTATCTCAAGAAGGAAGAACAGTCGAAAGAGTCGGTTTGGTCCGACTTCGCCCCGAATACGTAGGGGGTTCCAAGGAAGTCAAATCCTTTCACAATGAGATGGTCGGCTTTGCGTTTCCAGCTCGGCTCCTTTTGATCCGAATGGGCAAGCTGTTCAAAATGCGTGACGACTTTAGCGATTTCGGTTGCGGATATCTTTACATTCTTCGAATTTGGGACTGGATCATCTCCATCTTGAGTTTGATCTTGCGTGAGAGTACTCTCTTTCTCCTTCACGGAAGGCGCGCTGCTGTCAGGAGTTGTTTGCTGCACCTCACTTCCTGTGATATGAGCTGACGCTTGCTCCGACATTCTAACTTCAGCCTTTGGTTTCGCTGAAGGTTCCGCCACTTCGCTAGCTGTATTAGCAAACGATAATTCCATGTTTTCAGGATTTTTCATGGTAAAACCGATCAGGACCAGAAAAGCAATGACTAGAGCGGATATCTCATATTTTTTGGCAAGCATGTCGTCTCCTCTAGATAAGCAAGTTTACCTATACCATTCTAAGGCCGATGACAAGGTTAGGGGGTATATAGGATGGGATTTCATGGGTGATTAGATAGTGAAGAAGCCTTTCTGTCAGCAGGTCTCTGCTTCCAGAAAGGCTTCTTCTTCATTTCGCTGCATCAAACGTATGCACCTTGTTCCAACTGACGCCACCGCTAGCGGTGGTGTACATCACGCTTGGCTGCTCATTGCCATTCGTGATGAGCCAGCCTTGATTGATGTCTGCCATAGCCAGCAGCAGCTCACCGTAACCTGTGAACGACTCCTTGCCGTTCACCCAGGTCTTGCCGCCGTCCTTGGTCCACCCGACGGAATTCGGCTTGTCGCAGCTCGGGCACTGCCCGCCCATATAAGCTACGTCTGGACTCACGACGTATAGAGGTCCCGGCTTGCTGCCCGTGTTCTTCGGCCCTTTGTTCTCACCCGTAGGGAAACCAGGGGCTGGTCCACCTCCGGCGGTGCTGTTTGCCAGAACCGTCAGCCAGTTCTTCCCGCCGTCTTTCGTGTGAAACAACGAATACGAGGTTTGGGTCATCCCCGATTCGCCAATGAACTCAACCCAAGCATCGTTTACACCTGCAGAACGAATAACGACACCGGTTAGTGAAGCTGCTGTATTACGCGACATCACCTTATTCCATGTCTTGCCGCCATCCTGTGTGCGCTGGACTTCTATTTGATCTTTGACTTGTCTGACTGCCCATCCATGATTGGCATCATGGAAATAGGCGTCCCCTTTTATTCCCTCGGGTACTGGCAGGGAAGTCCATTTTGCGCCTCCATCCACGGTGTGTGCATTTCCGCTAAATGCTTCCGTCTTCGATACAAAATGAAGGAATGCCTGATTCGGTACTTTACCAACGGTTGTCCAGTGCTGACCACCATCCTTCGTACTTAGCAGTTTACCTTCATCACCGATTGCTGCCCAAGCATCTTGATTATTCAGAGCGAACAACTGCTTAATGTCGCCTGTCCCTTCATATTGAACCTTCCATTTCACGCCGCCATCTTCTGTCCGTGCGATCCAACCTTTGCCGCCGATCCAGCCGGATTTGGCATCAGCCAGCCTTACCGCGGTTACCCCGTTCATCGATACCTTCGATGGTGTTTCATTCCCTTTATTAGGAACCGCTGTCGAACCAGGAGCTGGCGTATCAGCCGCCGTTGTCGGTTGTGGCGTGATCGTTGCACTAGGTGCAGGTGAATTGGAAGCATTCCCCGTTCCGCTTGCTGTACCGGATGATTGACACCCTGTAAGTGCGAATAATGTTATTGCCAAAAGCGTAAACGTTTTTCTCAACATCATCATAGCTCCCTTCAAATCTAATCCTTCATCGATCTACCTTATAGACGTAACTTTTATAGGAAAAGTTGAGCCCTAAACATATTAATAATTGGCAGATTTAGTATGTCCCATAGCGTATAGCGCTTATGTTAAGCAACACTTAAGTAATACTTAAGCTACAAGAATGACCGACATCCCTATCTAGCAAAATAATAAATTAGGCATGACTCATCCCATTGACGAATACAATCGAATCAAGGAGGGGGACATTGTTACGGAAAGGAAGAGGATCGGTTGAAATTCATCTGGGGTAAAAAAGAACTCACCTTAATGATCATTCCGGGCGCCAACCGCCGAACCGTAAGATTCAAGCTTCCGCACAGTAGTCTGTATATCGTGCCTAGCTTGATCCTGCTCGTGTTGATTGGATTTTTTGTCACGATTTACTTAATGAATATCTACTCCCATCAAACGAGAACCAGCATGCAGCAAACGTTCGATGGACAAGAACGCCAACTGGTTAATCAAATTACACTTAAAAATAGCGAACTGGAACAGCTTCAAAACAATTTGATTGACTTATCCCAGCAAGCGAATGAATTTAAGGTGAAGCTAGAAGAAATTAAGAAACTGGACCATGTCATTCAGTTAATGAGCCAGCCAGAAGGAACAAACCGGACAAGCAAAAAGCTTTCTATGGAGAGTACAGAATCTCTGAGTGGAGTACGCTCTGACGTCGGTGGCAGCGAGGTCCCGGTTACTTCACAAGAAGTAACTACTTTGGTCAGCAGCACCAAACAAGGACTAACTTCGTTAGTTGGGGATATTAACGCCCTTCTTGTGAATCTAAGCGAATCCGAAGCCAGACTGGAAGAAGCTGACCGTCTACGCAGTATAACGCCGACACTTTGGCCAACGGTGACCCATGTTATTACATCAGGTTTCGGCATACGAAGAGATCCTTTTACGCTTAAACCGACTATGCATGCTGGGATTGACCTCGATGGGGAGACCAATGACCCCGTATATGCCACTGCTGCAGGCAAAATCGTAGAAGCCAGCTTCGACAACGAACACGGCAATCATATTATTATCGATCATTCCCGAGGGATACAAACGGAGTACATGCATCTGAATAAAATCCTCGTCAAACGCGGAGAATCAGTAACGAAAGGTCAAAAGATCGGCCTACTCGGCTCCACGGGACGAAGTACGGGCTCCCATCTGCATTATGAAGTTCATAAGAACGGCGTCCAGATTGACCCCTTCCCTTATCTCATTACCAATAGAAAGGATGAACCCTAATGCTTGGAAGCTCAAAAACGAAGCGAATCGATACGAAAACAACCGACACATTGATTGGAGGCAGTACCATTTGTGAGGGTAAAATCATGTCCGAAGCCAGCCTTCGCATCGATGGTCAGATGAACGGCGACATTGAGTGCGCAGGCGACATCACGATTGGTGAGAACGCTGTTGTGCAGTCCAACATCCAGGCACGCGATGTCATCGTGGCCGGCAAGGTGAAAGGCAATATCCACACCAAAGGCAAGCTCATCGTGACCAGCTCCGGCGTGCTGGTTGGCAATATCGATGTCCGCTCCTTCATTATTCAGGAGGGCGGCATTTTCCAAGGAAGCAGTGCGATGAACCTCGCA
Source organism: Paenibacillus sp. WG02 (assembly GCF_055396115.1). Taxonomy (NCBI): domain Bacteria; kingdom Bacillati; phylum Bacillota; class Bacilli; order Caryophanales; family Paenibacillaceae; genus Paenibacillus; species Paenibacillus sp. WG02. The sequence continues at coordinate 7,448,630 of NZ_AP036016.1, forward strand.
GCTGTTAGTGACAAAGGCGGAGGCAACGGCAAAGTCATCGATGCCAAAGCACATAAACAGCAGAAGAACGAGCAGCAGGCTGCTTCTGGCGGGAACTAAGCATTGGAAGTAAGCAAAAATAGAGACTGCCTATCAGCTGGCCTTTTTGGCCAGGTTGTGGGCGGTCTCTATTTTGTTCTGTGCAATGCAATGGCACCATACCTTCTCTCGCTCCTGAAAACGGTAAAAGTGGAGTCTGTGGAGCTCTTTGACTCCGCGAAGCCTCGAACCTCCCTAATTGAATTCCTAGTTAGAGCGAATTCAAGGCAGCTAACAAAGCCTGCGTAAGTGCAGTCTTTTCAATCGAGTCAGACTGTTTGGAAGAAATTCCTGCAAATATACAGTATTATTGCAGAATTTCTGCCTGAACTTGAGAAGAAGTCGCAGAAAAGTGTATTTTTGCAGGGATTATATTTACCAAGCTAAATATGAGGTAAATGGATGTATAATTGCATTTATTCTACAAGAGCTGAACTGCACTTCGTTGAAGTTCGTATCGCACGATGTTTTTGCCTGCTGCCCCTGTAACAGCGGAAAACCCATCCTTTCGTACAGAGCGACTGCAGCGTTCGAACGGCAGTTCGGTGATTGATGCCTAAATGAGTCACTACATCAATAGGCCGCAGCGGACGAGCGAGTCTGCAGGCGAGACGAACGATTTCCCTCTCCGACACGCTGCTCGAGGCAGTCTTTTTTTGTCCTCTAAGTAATTATCTTCGTCAGGGGAATTGACACAACTAACAAAGCCTGCGTAAGTGCAGTCTTTTCAATCGAGTTCGACTATTGGGAAGGAATTCCTGCAAATATACAGTATTATTGCAGAATTTCTGCCTGAACTTGAGAAGCAACCGCGGAAAAGTGTATTTTTGCAGGGATTATATTTACCAAGCTAAATATGAGGTAAATGGATGTATAATTGCATTTATTCTACAAAAGCTGAACTGCGCTTCGTTGAAGTTCGTATCGCACGATATTTTTGCCTGCTGCCCCTGTGACAGCGGAAAACCATCCTTTCGTACAGAGCGACTGCAGCTTTCGAACGGCAGTTCGGTGATTGATGCCTAAATGAGTCACTACATCAATAGGCCGCAGCGGACGAGCGAGTCTGCAGGCGAGACGAACGATTTCCCTCTCAGACACGCTGCTCGAGCTTGCGGGAGATGATTGCGACTGATAGCGACTAAGCAGCATCCGCAATAACGTGATGCATAGCTCTGGACGATGAGCGACGTCATCATAGGCAAAAGATATGATCTGGAATCCCATAGCAGATAGAAATGTTTCCCGGTTCAGTTCGTTGCAGTATTTTTGTCTGTCCATATCCCGAACATGCGAACCGAAACCTTTGATTTCGATGATCAGTTTTACAGCTTGCGTCAGCCAGGCGAAATCGCAGAAATAGGATAGGCCGCGCCAATCGAGTACTTCGAATTCCGGATGTAAATCGTCGAAATTCCCTAGGAGAGGCCACCATATGTTCCTGCAAAATAATCTCTCGGCTTCCCGGTGTCCCCGCTCCAAGCGGCCTCTTCTTTCTCCCGTTCGCCTCTGTAAATGGTTCTGAATAAAATAAGCATGTGACTTCTCAAACGTCATCTTCAACCTCCCCTCACAAATGAAAAAAAGAACGACCCAGCTCCATCTGTTGAGGAATGGAGCGGGACGTTCTTCGTCTCGTTGAGATTATTATAATGCGAATTCGTTCGGTTAACCAGTACGAATATTGGGTAATTATTCCTAATTTATGAGCGGAGCAGGCTGCCAAGGAAGGAGAGCTTTCTGATGCTGGGAATTTCCGTGTTTCTTACCTGCGAATATTAATCACAAACGTGAGGATATAACGGCACTAAAGCAAACGGCTATCCCCTTGGGAAATCACGTTTTCATTGGACACCCGATTGCGCACAAACTGTGCGAGTAAACGGGCCCCGTAACCGGTCGCACCTGCCGAATGCCAGCCTTGAGCAGACGATACATCCTTTAAAGAAGCCATATCGATATGAGCCCAACGCAGCGATGGCTGGACGAACTTACGCAAAAATAAAGCTGCCGTCGTAGCCCCTGCTTCTCCTACCCTGCTGATGTTGCAGATATCCGCATAATCACTGTGCAGGTAAGCCTCATATTCGTCGACAAGCGGGAGCTGCCACACCTTTTCGCTAACTTGCTTCCCCGCTTGTACGATCTCCGCCACCATAGCGTCCTGCCCCCAGATTCCAGCATACCTGGAACCCAGTGCGGCTCCGCAAGAATAGGTCAAGGTCGCAATATCAACGGCTTCCACTGCCCCAAGGCGATGAGCATGAATTAAAGCGTCGGCGAGCACCAAGCGGCCTTCCGAATCCGTATTGCCCACCTGAACCGATACGCCATTCGGGTATTGCAGCACCTCGCCAGGCAGCAATGCCTCCCCGTCAGGCATATTTTCGGCAGCAGCAATCAGCACAACAACGTTCGCCCGAACGTCCCCAGCAGCAAGAATATCAAGCGCGCCTATCACGGCAGCCGCCCCAGCCATATCCATTCGCATATCGCTGATATCGAAGTCTTTCTTCAGACTGATACCGCCTGTATCAAAAGTAATGCCTTTGCCAATTAGAGCCGTAAGCGGCAATGCCTCATCTGTACAATAGCGCAGCTCCAGAAGCGCTGGAGGGTACTTGCTGCCTTTGCCCACGGCAATCAAGCCGACCATACCATGCTGCTCCATACGCTCCCCTTCATAAACGACAGCCTCAACCTTCGTATGGGCAAAATGTTCCATCGTCTTTTCGATAAGTGTCTTCGGACGCAGCATATTGGGTGGCTCATTCGCGAGATTGCGGGCTAGAATCGCTCCCTCTGCATAAATGCGTCCCCATCGTACCGCTTCGTTCAACACTTCGAATCTTGCTTCCTCTTCCTTTACTACATCTGCTTCTGTTTCAGTGAGAAACTGTAAGCTTACTTCCGAATGCTTGGTCTGTTTCGTCCGATATACCTCGAACGCATAGGTGCCAAGCTTCCAGCCTTCCACCCAAGCGGTTACTGCTTCCGCTTCGCTCATGACAACCGAATGCTCACAGCGCTTCAGCAGCTCGCCCAAATTTATGCCTACTTGCGCTTTCTTGTGCTTGTTAATCGCACGTCCTGCATTCCCCGCTGCCTCGCGGATTCGTTCCGTATCCAGGCGTGAGGCCTCTCCACAACCGACCAGCAGCGCGTGACGTTCTCCAATACGGCCATGAAGCCAAGTCAGCTCTCCTCGTTCTCCCATATGCGGCAGAAGTGAATAGGCTTGCAGCCATGAAGGAAGGCGTGTCGCTCCCATCTCTTCGATGTCGTCCGAGCAGATGGGAACAATGAGAGTCTGGGCATCATTTTCTCCACCAACCGTAAACGTCATCTTAAGATACCTCCATCTTCTAGCCGCTGCCATGTTTCAAAGGAATGCCTTCCTTCTTGCAGACGAATAACGCGAGCACCCCGAGGTAAGTCTCCGTAGGTGCTGCAGCCTGTCACTCTGCCAAAACATAACCGAATATCATGCAGCGTACCACAGTAATCATTGTCATGATCATGACCGACAAAGGTTCCCATCACATCGCCCATTTCCACCATGGCAGCAAACAAACCGCTGTTGAGTTTGGGACAACATACCTCTTCGTGCTTGGTACCGCTCACTTTCCCCAGATTCCATACATCGTTGTATTCAGGAAGCGGGATATGGAAAAACGCGAGCCCAGGCAATATAGCCCCGCTCCGTTCGCGGAGAGCAAGCGACTGCTGCTTATACCAATGCACCTGATCTGAGGCAATCCAAGCGTAACCGCCCACTGATTCTGGTGCCATCACGCCGGAATCGAGAAAATAAAGAACAGCAGCCGGATTCCCGGATTGCACGCTTTGAATCGTAAGCATGTAATTGCCAACGCCGCTGAGATCGACTGGTCCTGCTTGCGAGTAGCAGGTCTTATGTTCCTGCGCGATCGCCATCAGTTCCTCACGTGTCACATCCGCCTCCGTATCGTGATTACCGAATACGTGCGTCCAGGGTATGCCAGACTCAACCGCTGGAGCAATAGCTCTTCGAAAAGATGCCGAAGAGTTAGATACGCCATAGCTTGAAATCAGATCGCCCGTATACACGATGAGATCCGGCTTCTCCGCCGCCAGCACCGCACTGACTAAAGCGAGCGTCCTCAAATCCTCTTCATTGTCCTTGTCGCCACCTATATGCAAGTCCGTGAGCTGTACAATAGTAAATGTCCCGTCCTCCCGGAACCTCAGATCGTCCGCCATTCATCCATGCCCCTTTCTAATCGCAGTTTCAAATATCTGAATTAGTTACTGAGAATGTATTCGCAAACTCGGTAGAATGATGTTGTAGAAACAGCGACAATCCCTCGTTATACCACCTCAGAATGGTCAGATCCGTGTTCTTTATTTTGCCTAATAAAAGCTTCCAGCCCTTCCCGATCCGGGTACCGGTGCTGCCGCCATAAGCTCCGACGGACATGGCTCCACAAACGTTGCCATATAACAGGCAAGTCTCGACATTTAACCCTGTTAAGAACCCATACATGTAACCGGCATTAAATGAATCCCCTGCTCCTGTCGTATCTAAGGCTTTGACCGAGAATCCGGGGCAAGACGTTTGCAAACCGTTTTTCATCGCTACGGCTCCTTGAGGTCCGAGCTTGATTACAACATGCTTGCAGAAGCCCGACATGTAGCTTAAGCTGTCATCTATGTGTTCGAAGCCCGTATAGTGGTGCGCCTCGGTTTCGTTCATCAGAAAGACATCTACGTAACGCATCAATTCAAACACCCCGGAATACCATTCTCCGGTATCATCCCACCCTACATCGCAGGAAAGTGTGACTCCCATCTCTTTCAACTTCTTGGCCATAGCAACGAATTCGTCGTGGTTGCGTCGTCCTCTATAACCGGTTACGTGGACATGTCTGCCTGACGCTACTTGAGCTAAATCCAGCTCGCTTACTTGCATCTCCGCGTTTGATCCTGCATAGGTAATGAAAGAACGATCCTGTTCCGGATTAATCGCTATCGTTATGCCTGTACGACTCGTTGGGCTAGTCAGGATTAGACTGGTATCGATACCATATTGACCAAACTGTTCCCGGATATAATGACCGTAGCCATCATCTCCAAGAACACCGTTAAATGCTACATGCAGCCCTAGCTTGGCTAACGAGATCGTGAATAGAGCCGCACCTCCGCCTACATGCATCAACATATCTTCAACAAAAATTTCTTGTCCAGGCAGAGGAATCTGATTACAGCCCACCACTACTAAATCAATATTGGCATCGCCGATGACAACCGCATCAAATTTGTTCATTCCGCACTTCCTCTCCCGCTCCGTTCTCTGTCCTATCTCTCAGTTTGATAGGCCCTGCAGCTGTCGCGCACGACAAGTTTATGTCCCAAGATCAAATCTTCCCGCGGACTGAATGTAGGGTCTGAAATTAATTCAATCAGCGTATCCACCGTAATTTTCCCCATGTCCTGAATAGGCTGTTCCATCGAGGACAAGCGAGGACGAACGAGCTCCGTCAGTTGGCTTCCATCAAAGCCGATGATGGATATATCGTCCGGCACTTTTAGCTGATGGTCATGAATGCAGTTCATAGCTCCAACCGCCATATCGTCACTTACTGCAAATAAAGCGGTAGGACGAGGCTCACAGGCAAGCAGTTCCTTCATCAGATTGTATCCGCTCTGCGTCTTATAGTCGCCGAACCGGATATAGTCATTCACAGTCCTGACCCGGTGATCTTTGAGAGCATTGCGGTAGCCCACATAACGGTTCTGTCCTGAGGTGATATCTCTCATATCCCCGCCAATAAAGGCAATTCGCTCGTGTCCGAGCTCAATTAAATAACGGGTCGCATCATAGGCCGCCTCGTAATCATCGATAATGACAGAAACGAACTTATGATCTACAGGTCTTACACTTGAAAAGATGACCGGGATATCCAATTTATTAATAAAACTGCGAATGTCATCGCTTAATTTTTCATGCATAATAATAATGCCGTCTACACGCATCTCTTTAAACACATTCAAATATTTCAGCTCTTTATCCGTATCCTCGATAATGTTGCAAACCAGTAGGTTGTAATCATTCAAGCTCGCCGTTTCCTCGATACTGCTCAAAATAGTGGAATAGAAGCTTGATGTCAGATCGGGAACAATGACGCCAATCAGGTTCGTTTTCTTCCGTACCAAACTCCTCGCGATGTGGCTTGGGGCATAACCAAGCTCGTCAATCACGCGTTTCACTTTGGCCTTCAGATCGTCCTTCACGTATTTTTCTCCGTTTAACACTCTGGAAACTGTGGTTACGGATACTCCCGCTTTCTTGGCTACATCTTTAATTTTGGGCGCCATGATTATCATCCTTCCTTACTTGCAGCATGAACATTTACTCTGTTATTCGACAAATATCGGCTGAGCGAATGCCCCGAATCCACCTTCCAAGTAGACAGCGATGCGGATATATCCTTCATCGCCTTTGACCGTATACTTCACCTGTTTCATTCTTCCTGTTTCCTCATGAAGGATACGGCCATCTTTACCAATCAATGTCACATATTTATACATTTTATCATAGAATGGGCTCGATCGAAGATCATAAATAATTTGACCGTTTTCTACCCGAATTCCGTCAAAGCCATAGCCTGTAGAAACATAAAAGCTGCCCTCACGAATCGCGGTAAGAATAGCTCCAGTCGTATTTTCTTCGGTGAGCACCATATTCCAAGCTCGTTTCTCCTGCCCGTAGACGTGTGAGTCATCATTTCCAAAGCCCCATACCCTGCGTCCTGCGGACAATAGGTAATCCCATTTATCAAAAGCGATATCATATTCCGGATTCCCGTCCCCATTCACGACCTCAATGCCATTGTACCGCTGCATACTGAGCATATCCTCATGCCGCCAATAATGGGAGAAAAAACGGTTCGGATGGGCCAATATAGATAAGCCGCCGTTCTCTACACATATATCAGAAAGTCTCTGGTAATTGGTTATCGAAAATTCATTAGAATAGCCGTCCATGAGAGATCTCGGAGGGTGGACAAGCAGCATATGCGTTTGCGAACTGCTCACCTCAATAGCTTCAAATACAGTCCCTATCGTGTGCTCACCCTCATGCTCGGTAATCAGATCATGATCCGATATGCCTAGAAAATCATAATCATGATACATGCTGTACACCGTAGAAAGCGGATGATGCCCGTCACTGTTAGTCGTATGGTTATGAAAGCTGCCTCGCAGCCAGATACCTTTTCTGTCATAAGGATTTGTTATTACAGTCACTTACAACCTCTCCTTTTAGCCGTTTATTCTTTGACCGACCCAATCATCGCACCCTTGGCAAAATACTTCTGAATAAAAGGATAGGCAGCAATAATCGGTGCCACAACCACAATGATCGTCGCCATCTTCAGAGAATCTCCCGTAAGCTGCATGCGCTCAAGCATTTGATATTGCGTCGTGCCGGCGGCCTGCATCAAGGATTCCCGAATCGCATCCTGTTTGGTCAACATCTCCTGCAACAGGGTAGATAAAGGTCTAAGCGAAGCGGTTCGGACAAAAAATGCCCCTGTGAACCAATCATTCCAATGAGTCACGGCTGTAAACAAGGAGATAGTTGCCAGCACAGGCTTACTGAGCGGCATGATAATCCGCATAAAAATACCAAAGTCGCTGCAGCCATCCAGCTTTGCCGATTCCTCCAGACTGACGCTTATCTGCTGGAAAAATGTCCGCATGATGACCAAATTCCATGCACTGTATAGTCCAGGAAGGACATAGACCCAGATCGTATTGGTCAAATGTAGACTTTTGAGCAGCATATAATAAGGAATAATGCCGCCAGAGAACAACATCGTAAAAAAGACCATAAGCGTAAAAAATCGTACGCCCGGCATCGTCTTGCTTTTTAGCGTATAAGCAGCCATAGCTGCTAAAAACACGCCTGCAATGGTGCCTAGAGCCGTACGAAATATGGATATGGCAAATGCCTTGCCGATATTAGCCGATGTAAACACTTCGCGATAATTTTCAAGCGTCCAAACGCGTGGCCAGAAATAGATTCCTCCTCTTTCCGCATCCTTACCTGCGTTAAAGGAAAGTGCCAGTATATTTAGAAAAGGCAATATGATGGACAGGCACAGGAGAATAATGAGTGCATAATTAACGAACTTGAATATTTTTTCACCTGCTGAGAGCTTATAAAATTCATTTCCCACGTTAATCTCTCCCCGTACTAAGAAGTGCGCTCCCGCCATGATCTGGGGGAGCGCCCGCTTCCCTACTCATCCATTTATTATTTGAGAATAACCTTTGTTTTAGGATCGCTGTCCTTCTTCATAAGCAGTTCTTCGAATTTGTCCAAGCCAGCTGCCTGCAATTGCTTCTTCGATGCATCTAGAATTTTTTGCGCTTCATCCATGCTTTTGGCATAGAACGCACGAATGACGCTATCATTGTAGTTCGTTAAGGCTGTTTTTAATTCATTGCCTGTCGCTAGCTCGTTAATAAATGAAAGCGGACGATAGCCGTCGTTAATGATTGCGTTTTTCTTTTTCTCGTCATAGCCCCAGTACTCGGCAATTTTCAGAGGTGTCGCATTGGCTTCCGGTGAAACAGCATCGCCATACATCATTTCGCCGAAATCACCCAGCCTGTTGATATCCGTACTGCCGAGATAGCCTCCCCAGCTATTCCCTACTCCCTCAAAGCCAAGCTCCATAGCCGCTTTCGGATCTTTGTTCCGTAGCTCCAATACTTCTTTTTTGACCAACGGATTGCCTTTGGCATCCAGCGTAAAGTCTCTTCCCTCTAGACCGTACTGCCAGAGCAGCTTGCCTTCACGACTGGCCAGGAAATCAGCGAATTTGACGATATCCTGCGGATTTTTCGTTGTTTTCGGAATCGACCAGGCCAAGGACCCACTCTTATAGTCAACGGACATCCGGTAGCTTCCATCCACAGAATTAATTGGTCCAAGCGGAAGATAGCTCATATCTTTATTGAAGTCCAAATAACTATGCATATCGCCGATAATGCCAAATGAACCGTTAATAGCTCCTTCAGTCGCTTTGTTTTCCTCCATCGCGTAATAATCAGGAGCCATTAGTTTATCCTTCAAAAGCTTCTGAACGAACTCAATACGCTTCATCGGATATTCCGTCTTGCTTTCGTGAACAATTTTACCTTCCTTGTTCTTTTCGAAGTGTTGGTCAGTCGCTCCCCAGGTCATATCATTGAACAGGGGTCCATTCTCGTGATTGCTATTGCCCCAATATCTAGGTCCAAGGGGGGTAACCACTTTTCCGTTTTTATCTTTGAAATTGCCATCTTTGATCTTCTGGGCCAATTCATACACTTGATCCGTTGTTTTAATCGTTCGAGGATCAACCTTCAACGCTTCGGCAATATCTTTGCGTATGAAAGGTCCTCCGACATACTTGCGTTCTTCGTAGCCGCCCTCTCTTTGAATGTTCATATGGACAAAGTAACTGGAGCCGTTAAATTCCGGACGGAACATGACACCATTTTTCGTATCAAGCGGCAAATATTTATCATCCAAATATTTGCTGTATATCTTTGTACCTTTGATAAGAGGAGTCAGGTCAGTGAACATGTTTTCTTTGGCAGCTTTCAGAATGACTGGCATTTCTTGACGACCGCTATTATTGAGATAATAAACGATGAAGTCCGGCAAATCATTGGAAGCCAGCCCTGCAATCAGACCGTCAATCGCATGCTGCGAGTTTACACCATCCATTTGCAAAGTAATCCCTGTCATTTCTTTCAGCTTCTTGGCAATCTCCGGATTGATGTCTTTCGTTATATCATCGCTGTCAATAAACAGAAGACCTTTGATTGTTCGGTCTGCAATCCAAGTTGCGGGCTTGCCGCTGCTGGCTGTGGTTGACGGTGTTGAGCTCGCATTGTCTCCTCCACCTGCTGGTTGACTAGAACTTTCACAACCGGCAAGCAGTAAACTCGCTGCCAAAGGCATGGTTACCCATTTGACCCATCTTTTGCTCATACAATACTCCCCTTATCCTTCAATTTTTATGAATAACACCCAAAGGTGCCCTTCAACAGTTGAAAAGCGGAATTCATGGTAACGTTACCATATGGATTCGTCAAAAAACTTTTTGGAAGCTCGATTGGCCGTTACAACAAGAATCAGTCCAATAACACCCTGCATTAAACCAACAGCCGTCGCATAACCATATTGCCCATTTTGAAGGCCTACACGAATGATATAAGTGTCAAGAATATCGGCTAACTCCATATTCCCGGGTGTTCTCATGAGATAAATTTGATCAAATCCCGCCTGCAGTATGCTGCCCAGCGACAAAATAAACAAGATCGAAATCGTTAATCGAATGCCCGGCAAGGTAACGTGCCAGATTTCATGCCATTTATTAGCGCCATCGATCTTGGCAGCTTCATGCAGCTCAGGATTAATGCTGGCAATAGCGGCCAAATAAATGATGGAATCCCAGCCTATACTTTGCCAAATATGGCTTCCAAACATGAGTGGATAAAAGTACTTACTCTCCATCATGAAAAAAGTGCTTCCGTCTCCTCCGAAGAATCGGATCGCCTCGTTCAGCAGCCCTGTTTCGGGAGCAAGCACCCGCTGCATAAGGCCAATGACGATAACCCAGGAAAGAAAATGCGGTAAATAGGATATGCTCTGTGTGATCCCGCGAAATCTTCGGCTTCTGACCTCATTGAACATCAGCGCAAGCAGAATCGGAAAAGGCAGCCCCAGAAATACTTTGATACTGCTGATAATCAGTGTGTTTTTAATCAGCTTTCCACTTTGATAGTCGTTAAAAAAAGCTTTGAAATACGTTAACCCCACCCAAGGACTGCCAAGGATTCCCTTGTTAAACTGGTAATTCTTAAAGGCTAGCATGAGTCCACCCATCGGGATATACGAAAAAATAACGAAAAATACAAAACAGGGAAGGAGCATGAGATATAACTGCTTGTGTTGCCATAATCTTTTTCCCAGATCAGCATTTTTCTTCTTCACCGCAGCGCCAACGTTAGCTTGCGGCAGATTCGTTTCCATGTTACAACCACCTTCCTATGGGTTTCTGCAAAAACGTCTGGTACCGATTCCATATTGCATAAAATAAAAAAATGAGCTGAAATTACACAAGCAACGTTATATGGAATCGCTTTCATATTGAAACTATTTCCAGTATAAATCCATTTTCTCCGTTTGACAACACAAAATTTCATATAATATTCTTAATTTTCTGTAAATAACCAATAGATCACTGTGCAGTGAATAAAAAAAGACAGCTTACGCCATCCTTCGTCATTTTGTGTAGGTTGATACGGCTCGAATTACGTATATGTTTAAACATTTACTTGCTAGTCCGTGTGTAATGTTGTATTTTCTACAACTTTAGACAGGAAAATCCATGTTTTCCCCGCGATTATTGTAAAAAATACAACAATTCTAGCCAAAAGTAGCTCTATGACTCGGAAATAGGATAAATTGTTGTACAGCGTACAACATCTGGAGCTTTCATAGAAGAAATCAAGTAAATTGTTGCACGAAGTACAACTTCGCGAAACCTGGGCGCGATTGAATGGGTAATTCTCCATTTCTTCAAAAAACCAACAAACACAAGCTAGGAAACGAAACACTTAGATCAAAAAAATTAGAATAAAAACACCAGTAAACAAGCATCAGAAAACAAGCATCAGAAAATAAGCACCAGTAAATAAGCATCAGAAAAAGTTAGCCACCTACAAATAAGCGCGTTTTCCGCGCTTTCAGCGAGAGTTCCGCGAGCCGAAGCTCGTCGACAGTGTCTGAGAGGTCGGAAATCGACTTCTCAGCTGACCGTACTGTGCGTCCGTACTGCACATAAGCGCGGAAAACGCGCTTTCAGCGGGAGTTCCGCGAGCCGAAGCTCGTCGACAGTGTCTGAGAAGTCGGAAATCGACTTCTCAGCTGACCGTCCTGTGCGTCCGTACTGCATAAGCGCGGAAAACGCGCTTATTCTTGCTGCCCCGTACATATAAGCGCGGAAAACGCGCTTTCAGCGGGAGTTCCTCGAGCTGAAGCTCGTCGACAGTGTCTGGGAGGTTTGAAATCGACTTCTCAGCTGACCGTCCTGAGTGTCCGTACTGCACATAAGCGCGGAAAACGCGCTTATTTTTGCAACCCCGTACTCATAAGCGCGAAATACGCGCTTTCAGCAGGAGTTCCTCGAGCCGAAGCTCGTCGCCAGTGTCTGAGAGGTCGAATATCGACTTCTCAGCTGACCGTCCTGAGTGTCCGTACTGAATAAGCGCGGAAAACGCGCTTATTCTTGCTGCCCTTAAAGAAGAGAAGAGCCTGATTCATCCAAACTAGATGAATCAGGCTCTTCTCTTCATTTCCCATTCTTTACCTCTTCGAGCATCGACAAATCGACGAAATTACGAAGGTCGAGCTCCTCTTTATTAATGTCCTTAATATAGCGGGCATCGATGGACACCTTCGCCATCTCCTCCATCACCTTGACGTCAACGTCGGTGGTAAGTTTCAAACGGCTCAGCGAAGCTTTGATCAAGCCTTTGTCCATCCCTTTGCCGCTGTATTGCTTCAGCTGGTTGTTGATGAGATCATAGGCTTGCTCCGGACTGTTCTGGATGAATGCGATGCCATCCCTGTTCGCCTTAATTGCGCCTTTCACCATATCCCGGTGATGCGCAATGAATTTGTCGCTCGCGACCATGATGACCGTCGGATAGTCGCCGTTGTTCGGCGGGATCGCCTTCCAGTCGGCGACGACTTTGCCAAGCCCGGCCTTCTCGATCTGTGTCCCCCAAGGCTCGGGGATGAGCGTCGCATCAATCTCATTCTGACGGAAGGAGATCAGCGCATCCGACGGGGAGCGCACGATGAGGTGCGCACTCTCTGCACCTCTGCCCAAGCTCACACCTTCTTGCTGCAGCAGCATGCGCAGCGAGATTTCGTTAGTGTTTCCTTTGGACGGAATCGCGATTGTTTTATCTACTAAATCTTTAACACTATTAATTCCTGAGCCATTCCGGGCCACAAGCACCGCGCCGCCATTATTCGAACCGGATACGACCCGGTAATTCCCACTTTTCAAATAGAAAGTTGTCGCAGGTCCAGGACCAACGAATCCGACATCGATATCCCCTGTCGCCATAGCGATAGACAAGTCAGAGCCGTTATCGAACGCCGTGACTTCGATCTTCACTTCGCTGCCCCATTCCCGGGCGAAATAACCTTTTTCCAGTGCGATATACGCCGCAGCGTGCGTGACATTTTTAAACACACCGACCCTAACAACCTGAGCCTTGCCAGAAGAAGTCAACTTCTCCCCGCATGCACTCAGGACTAAAACAGTGACCAAAAGCAGCATCAGCACCCACGCCTGTTTCCTCATCCGACTCACTCCCTACTCAAGACTTCGAGCCAGCGAGGCCGTAGCGCTCCAGCACTTTATCTTCGAGTTTCTTGAAGCAGAAGTGATCAGATACCGTGCCCAGTACCGCGATAATAATGACAATACACAGCATTAGCGAGGTATCGCCAAGATTTCTTCCATCCTGCAATAGCTGGCCTAGCCCAGCCCCTTTGGCAATAAGCTCACCAGCAACAAGCGCGCGCCATGCGAAAGCCCAAGCTGTACGAACACCATTGATCAAATGCGGGAAAGCGGCAGGAATCATGACCTGCACGAATAGATTAAACCCATTGCCCGTTCCCATCGTCTGCGCGGCGCGCAAATAAATGGGTGGGATATTTTTGATCCCGGTACGGCTGGCCAACGCCATCGTCCAGGTTGCTCCGAGTGTTGTAATGAAAATGACCGACGATTCGTTAAGACCGAACCAAATAATAGCAAAAGGCAGCCAAGCAATACTCGGAATAGTCTGCAAAGAAACCACCAGAAATCCAAGCGTATCATCCAGCATTTTGTAGCGTGCGAATAGGAACCCAAGGGTTGTACCAATCAGCAAAGATAAAGCAAAGGACACCAACAACCTCGCCATACTCGCAATTGTCGCTTGGAGCAGTTCTCCATGCACCAACCCGTCGTAGAAGGCTTGCAAGGTTTGGGTGGGCGAAGGGAACTTCCAGCCCCATCCGAATAATCTAAATCCCGCCTCCCAAGCTATCAGAAGCAGTACCAGAAAAATCGTTCTTCTTGATGATGTACTCATCGCCAGTCTCCTCCCTTACCACTTTCTCCAGCTCGTCAGCCAGCGCATCCATAATCGAATTCTCCACATGATGGAGTACGGTGTCTGCGCTGTCCCGCGGTCTCGCTGCTTTCACGGCGAACTCCTTCTTAATCGTCCCGGGACGCGTGGACATCACGAATACACGATCCGAGAGGATCACGGCTTCACGAATGTTATGGGTAATGAAGAGGATCGTTTTGCGCGTACGCATCCAGATTTCTTCCAGTTCTTTATGCAAAATAAGGCGCGTTTGCTCATCCAAAGCGGCGAATGGCTCGTCCATCAGCAAAATCTCTGGGTCCATGGCAAGCGCCCGAGCGATTGCAGCCCGCTGCTTCATCCCGCCCGAAAGCTCATGCGGATAACGATCTGTAAACCGGCTGAGATGCACCGCTTTGATCTGTTCCATCGCCAGCTCGTAACGCTCTTTTTTTCCAATACCCTTCTGCTTGAGACCGAAGGCAACATTGTCCAGCACCGTCAACCATGGGAATAGTCCATGCTCCTGGAACACGACGACACGATCCGCTCCAGCGCCGGTCACCTTTTTCCCATTCACCTGAATAACGCCCTCACTCTGCGTATCGAAGCCTGCGACCAAGTTCAGCACGGTCGATTTGCCGCATCCGGATGGGCCCAGCAAGGAGACGAACTCCCCTTTTTCAATCGTTAAAGTGATATTATCCAGCGCCTGATAGCTGCCGCCTAATCGCTGAACAAACGTCTTACTAACGCCTTTAATCTCGATCAAAATGCCTACCTCCACTCGGGCAAGTCCCGTCGTTTTTCAATTAAAACAGCATTTTTAACCCTGCCAAGCCAAGTCCGATGATGAATCCGCAAATGGCACCGTTAACACGAATCCACTGCAAATCATTGCCTAGCTTATCTTCCATCAACTGGGTCAACTTTTCGCCCGTCAGCTTATCCAGATTATCTTTCACGAGTTGACCGATTTTGCTGTGATTTTGCTCCAAATAAGCAGCGATTTTCTCTTGAATCCAGCTCTCGCCGCGCTGCAGCATATCCTCGTTTTCTTTCACCGACATCAGCATTTTACGAATGACCGGAACCACATACTGAGGCACAAAATCGGTCTGATCCACGTAATCCTCTGCCTTCGCCTTCAACCGCTCTAACAGCCCCGATAATTTCTCATCGATATCAAATAAACCGGGCAGTTTCGCCTTCAAACCTTCTAGCTCAGCCAAAAGCTGCGGATTCCGATCCAGCTTGTTCAGTTCATTCCGAATAAAGGTAAGAACCGCTTCTCTGCGCGGATGATTCTTCGTCCGCATCTGCTCAATGTAGGAAAGAACGAAGTTCTGGATAATGCCGCCAATCTTCTCTTCATTCACCATACCGATGAACGCATTAACAGCAAATGCCATGAAACCATTCGACTGCAGACCCTCTAACGCTTTGAGCGCCATAGCGCCCAGTTGATCGCGCGTATCCGTCTTAACAGCCCATGCTTCCACTTTATCGATAACAATATCAAACGTTTTGCCGTCATAACCGCCATCGACAATGCTATTTACAATCGTGCGAACGAGTCGACTCGAATCTACGTCTTGGAGTGCTTTATGAATTTCCTCGACCAAGAGCGGCGTCAATTTTTCCAGATCAATCGCGTTAATGGCCTGCTTGGCAAGTGTCGAGAGACCTTTGTGAAGCGCGACATTGTCCAATTGGCTCTCCGCCAGCTCAAGTCCACGTTCAAGGAAACTAATTTGCTGCAAACGGACACGAATGGTTTCTTTGGAAAGCAGTTCATTTTCAACCGTCGAAACGAGCGCTTTCGTGATCCTCTCACGATTCCTCGGCAATAAGGCCGTGTGTGGAATCGGAATGCCAAGCGGATGACGGAACAGGGCACTAACCGCAAACCAGTCAGCCAAGCCGCCTACAACTCCAGCCTCAAAACCACCTTGTAAAAAGGTTCCCCATATGGTTGAAGATACCGGCAGTGTGGCTAAAAAGCCTGCTCCCATAACGCCTAATGAAACTGTCGCAATATACTTTGCTTCTCTTTTCATCGTCATAACATCTCTTTCTACTCGAAGTTAATTAATCATTCCTTCTATTTTATCACAAAATGCGACGAAAACTGTTCTTGCAGCTTTTTTTGTTGAATGCGGGTCGTTGATGTGTAATAAATGGGACAATAAGACCCTGTAGACCGGAGACCTGCTCCGTTGTCGAAGCCGTCTTTTGAGTGATGGCTGGGGGAAACGATCCTACACACCACTTCTCCCCAGTAATCGGGCTGGGCGATGGAGCGAATAGTAGCCTGATTAGCTAGGTAAATAACCGAAAAAGTAGCATGATAAGCTTGGTATTTAACCGAAAGTGAAGCGAAGTTGTACTTTATACAACAATGTGTCCCTGAAAGCAAGGATATTCACCCCGGAGTTGTACAAAGTGCAACAATTTCCCTCAAATCGAGCATCTTTTAAGCAAATTAGACCAAATTGTTGTACAGCGTACAACAGTTTTCATTTTGAACCATGAAATCCCAAAAAATGTTGTATGCTGTACAACAATCTTACCTGCAAACGCGAAAAGATCAGCCCATCTCACCAAAAAAAAGAGCCATCATTGGCTCTTTTTCGTTTGTTACCGATCGCCTTCCCACTCCGCGTAAAATTGTTTGAGGTACTGCTCCATGAAGCGGTGCCGCTCCTCTGCCAGCTGCCTGGCGTAGGCAGTGTTCATAAGCTCCTTCAATTTCAGGAGCTTCTCATAAAAGTGATTAATCGCGGTATCTTTCCCAGCGCGATACTCCTCCTCCGTCATATGCTCACGGGCCATGACGGTAGGGTCGTGAATCGGGCGGCCTTTCCAGCCCGAATAAGCGAATACGCGCGAGATGCCTACCGCGCCTATCGCATCCAACCGGTCGGCATCCTGCACGACCTGGCCTTCCAGCGTGCGCATTGGCGGACGCGCGCCGCCCTTAAACGACATCGTGCTGATGATCTCCAGCACGTGCTGCACTTGCTCCGCTGGCGTCCCGCTGGCAGCGAGCCACGCCTCCAGCTCGCGCTGCGCAGCGGCTGGATCGGCGTTCAGCTTCTCGTCGACGACGTCGTGAAGCAGCGCCGCAAGCTCGCAGACGAAACCGTCCGCGCCCTCCTGGGCAGCAATGCGCTTCGTCGTCTGCACCACGCGATAAATGTGCCACCAGTCGTGGCCGCTGCTATCGCGCTCCAGCTTCTCCTTCACGAGCGCTTCCGCTGCGAGTAGAATTCCCTCTATCTTCGTTTGTTGCCCGTCATGCAGCGTCATTTCTTCTTTCTCCTTTTTCCTTCGGCAGACTTTCCTTCACTAGACTTGACTTCCAACGACTTCCCTACATCCTCCGGTTGGGGATCCATCATCTTCATTTCCGTATACTTCTGAATAATTTTTTTGAAGTTCTTGCCATATTTATCTTCCAGCTTTGCGCCCATATCCTGCTGAAGCTCATGGATCACCACATCGCGGAAAAAATTGTTCAGCAGCAGCTCCACCATCGCTGGATGCTCTGTCATCATCGCCAGAGCCGGTTCATCACCGCCTCGTGTGCCAACAATCGCCAGCTTGCGGTCGATCAGCAGCGTAAATTTCCGCCCATTGCGCTTCTGCCAACCCTCCTCGCGTCCGTGCTGGAATCGATGAGCCCCGCTTGGCAGCTCCGCTTCGCCAATCGTCGAAACCAGCAAGCGCACGCCTTGTGCTGGCACTTGCCTAAGAGCTTCCTTCAGAAGCTGCGCTTCTTCCGACCATAGCTCACAGAGCGCCTCTTCCTTCGCCTTTTTCAGCTCCGTTCGTATACGCTCGATGACCTTTGCGTCTCCCTCCAAGCTGAAGTACTCCGAGCGGTGCGCACCCTGCTTCGGCATATGCGCTTTCACGTAGCGGATCGAGGCTTGCAGTTCCGCTTCAATCCGCTCGCCGATCTCTTCGATCGGCACGCTCTGATAATGCGTAGGCTCACCGTGACTTGTGAGCACAGCCCCCTTCTCCGCGAGCTTCTGCAGTGCGGAGTAGACATTCGAGCGCGAAACGCCAAGCTGCTTGGCGATTTCGTAGCCCGTCTGCGTGCCGTTTTCGGCGAGCACGTGCAGGCACTTGGCTTCTAGGTCCGTGAAGCCAAGATTTTTTAAATGCAGATGAACATCCTCCATGCCAGCTCCCCTTTTCATCAACCCGTTATGATTTCTTGATCAATATTGTAACATGATTTTTCACTTCAGGTTGTATAGACTTCTGCTTCCATCATCAGTACATTCGTCTTATACAATGATGGTCTTTTCGGGGCAAATAAAAAGGACCGGACTGCAGCCGCATTGGCCACCCTCCGATCCTTTTTCTTAAATTGGTTTTACACTGCTGCGTTCCAATAAACACTTCGCCGTAAATTGGTCGGTTATGAGCACATTCGTATATTTGCCGCGAAGTGCGCCGTAAATGCCATCCACCTTCTTTACGCCACCTGCGATAAGAATTGATTGTTCTTTCTTTTTCAGCTCTTCCAGTTCAATGCCGATCGTTCGTTGGTTTAGCTCATCCGAGCAAATATTTCCATCTATATCAATATAGCGGGAGCAAATATCTCCAGCGCCTTTTTCATAAATTATTTTTAAGTCGGACTCCGAAAAGTAGTTCGCTTTAACCAACACGGAATCTTCGGTCGGCGCCCCAACCGTAACAATTGCGATATTTGATAGCCTGCCCAGATTAAGAATATTGCGAATATGCCGGTCTGCCTCAATCGCATGTTTGACTACAGAATGGTCAACAATAGCTGGCAGTGGTATGAAATAGGGTATTGTATGGAATGCTTTACCAAACAAACTTACAATCTCATAGGCATAGGTATTTATTTCTGAATGACTAACCCCCCCGTTTAACTGAACAACCTTGACATCCTTTAGAGGCTTAGACTTCAAATTACTAGCCAACTCATATAACGTGGTTCCCCATGTCATAGCAATAATGTCACCATCTTTGACTATCTCATCCAAGTACGTGGCTGCTTCTTCGCCCAAATACTTTTTGACGATCGCGTCTTCATACTGAGGTACGGATACAATGATTGCTTTCTTTAACTGAAATTTCTTCTCGATCTCTTTAGCCAGATACTCATTATTTCCCCTAGGATCTTTAATTCTGATCTCAACATATCCTTCTTCTTTAGCCTGTTGCAAAAAACGGGATACCGTCGGACGAGAAATACCAAACGTTTGTGCAATCTCTTGCTGGCTGTAATCCAATTGGTAATACATTCTGGCTGCATCGATGATTCTGGCTAATTTGTCCTCGGCACGTTCATCAGCCATCTGTAACCCACACTTTCAATTTATCTTAATTTCTTGCTAATTATATCCAGATTCCACTGAGATGGCAATCGCTCCCCCAATTATTTATTTGACTGTAAAAGTCCCTTGTATTGACTTGGATCCCACCGAGTAAGCGTAAGTACCTGGCTGCGGGTTGTTTAGCAAGAACACATTCTCACCTGACTTCAAAGGAGCGTTAATGTGCAGATCATTAGAAACCAATGTCATTCCTACATCGGAGGAAACTGATACAACAAAGACCGCCTTAATCATAATGCTTTTTTTAAAACTAATTTGCTTCGGGTTAAATCCCCCAGCGTTCAATTCAATCCTTGCCGTTTGAAGATCGTTCACTTCGTCATAGCGGGCTTCTTGCGATTGCGTTTGCCCTATTTGACCTAATGAAATGGTATCTTTCTGTACGAAGAGCAATATGCCCATACTACATACAAACAAACTATAAATGACACTTAAACCAACAACCGTTTGAACATTCGTTTTCTTTGTCCGTGGTGTTTTGGTTCTTTTATGAGGGCGTATCACACTAGATTGCCATTCAACTATTTTTAATAGCAGAAACAGTATCATGATCAATAAAACATCCGCGATAAATATCACTTTGCTAGACAGATAGAGCGTCATCCCAAAACGCATGCCAAGTATTGCTCCAAGTATGCCTGTTAAGATCGTGTTCCAAATCGTATACACCCGATAGAAGTTACCTGCCGCATATCCAACACAAATGACAAAAAGCATCGAAACCACAAAAGACAAATACACATTATATTCAAACACTTGGATAGCTACGATACTAAATGCTGTACTAGTAACCACAGCAAACAGAGTGATGATTGCTTTTCCAATTGCTCTATGCAAAGCCTCTTTATGCTTGTAGAAATTTAAAATGAAATAGCCTGCTGCCAAAGCAATAAGAACAAGACTGCCAATACCGAGCGCCATTCGGGCACCTCCATTGAAATACTAAGATGACTTTATAGTTTACTTGCAAAATTCCAATCCGGATAGACATAGGGTACCGTCGGAGCGGTTGCCGGCTCAATGTTGTCAATGTTAATCTTCATTACTTTCTGTCCATGATACATCGTTTGGTCAATGGTTCCAGTTATCGTAAGCCATGAATCATTCTTATACTGGGCAGCATCCACTGTCTCACTTACGATTCCGTAAGGAGAGATATCCGCTATACAATGTGTCATGGCCATCCGCCCCAAAATAAATTGCGTTTCCGATAATCCGTTCTCTCGATATACGAAACCAGTCATTTTAATTTGCTTTCCTTGGAAGTTTTCCACAAATGTGTTGATCGCTTGCAACTTCTCTATAAACCATTCATCTTTCATTTCAATTAGCTCATGGTTATATAATTGGATACCTAACTTGGCATAGTCCCGATTATAAACATTTGTCTTAAACATTTTTTTAAGCTCTGCATCTGCATTTCCATCGATTTCGACAAGCTCTGAGGACCCCGCTTTGGCCTTCGCAGCAACGCCGCTAACATTCATTCCTTTGTTTTGTGCAAGTGAACCGGCAAGAGCCGTATTCGGCAACAAGGTGCCTAGTATAAGCGGTAATGCAAACAGACTGTAGATACCTACATGCATCCATATGGAGCGCGAAGGTCCGTGGCTGTGACTGTGTCTGAACCCATGATCTTGTTCATGAACATGGTCATGCCCACAATCACAAACGACCACTTTCTTTTTAAGGGAAAGAACTAAAATATAGATTTGAAAGCCAGCCATAATGACAAGCCCAGCAGCACTAACTTCAACATAGAACATCAAATGTGGCGCAATGTAAAGCAGCATATTTCCTGTAACAATTAGATAGATGACTAGACTCGCAAAGCCAATCAGTATACCTGTTTTAATCATGCGATGCACGGCTTCGTAATTCCAATTCATAGGCAATCGTTTCACCTCATTTCAACATGGTATATTCTAAGATTAAGGAACCTGCATAAACGAAAATAATAATTAACAGACTGAGTAATACGACAAACTTTGTTTTGAAAACGGCTAACATCATCAGTAAGCCTTTCAAATTCAGCATAGGTCCAAACACCATAAAGGCGATTAGCGACCCTTTGGAAAAGGTCGAAATAAATGACTGAGCAACAAAAGCATCTGAGGTTGAACAGAGAGACAGCAGAAAGCCCAGACCCATCATAAGCAAATTCGCGCTTCCTTCTCCTTGTCCTACAGCGACCAGACTATCCTGACTAACGAAGGTCTGCAGTATGCCAACGAGAAAGGCTCCGAACATCAAATACTTGCCCATTTCAAAAAATTCTTCAATCGAATGTCCCATAACGCTAACCAATTTGTTTGTGCCTTCTGGGGAATGATCATGATGATGATTATCTTCTCCAAGCACACTATCCTTCTCGCTCCAACGTAATGGATTGCTTTTGACAAACCGGTACACAATCAACCCAATCAATAGCGCGACGATAAAAGCCAATCCCATACGCGTGTAAACCATTTCGGGACGATTGCGAAAAGCGGTAAGGGTTGACCAGAACACAATTGGATTCAGAATTGGACCTACTAGGATAAACGTTGTTGCTACATGAATCGGCATCCCTTTGCGAATCAACTTCCGGATCGCCGGTACCATTCCGCATTCACAGATGGGAAATATAATGCCAAGCACACTTGCCGTAAGAATACCTAATAAGGGATTACGAGGAATTATTCTCCGAATCGCACGTTCAGATACAAACACTTGCAGAATCGCTGAGATGAAAACGCCAATTAATATAAACGGCATTGCCTCGATAATAATGCTTAGGAACATCGTCTTAAACAGCTGCAGCTTGGGGTGATGAAAGATGGTTCCCGGTGCGTAATTTGAGAAAACATATAAACATACGATACATGCAAGTAAAAGTGCAGCAAACAGATTGGCGCTAGATTTCTGGGGTTTCCTATGAATAGCTGCTTGATACAAAATAATACCTCCTACCCTGTATGATCTCGATGATTTTAAGCTTGGAATACCCTTTCGATCAACCATATCGCGCCTAACAACAACGCCAGACTAGAGCCTGAGATGACGATTCTTCTAGCATATTTAAAGCGATGAAGCATGTATAAAAGGGGAATCAACACGCCTACGATGGTGAGTTGGACCGTTTCGATCCCAAGGTTAAAACTGATTAAGTCAGTGGCTAGCTCAGCTTTGGGAATCTCCATTTCTTTTAAAATGTCGGCAAATCCCATGCCGTGAATGAGTCCGAATAGAAAGGTCAACACCCAGCGAAGACTAACAGTCTGACGGGCAATATTTTCAAGCGCCACATAGCAAATACTAAGCGCAATCAGAGGTTCAACGATGGCTGGAGAAACATGAATGATATTAAAAACCGTCAACGTTAATGTTAAACTGTGCGCAATTGTAAAAGCGGTGATCATTGTTGCGTACTGTTTAAATGTCTGCCGAGCGATGAGCAATGAGAATAAGAAGAGCAAATGATCATAACCGCCTAGAATATGATTCATACCCAGCTTGAAGAATGAAAACCAATCTGAGGGCGTGTCATTTTTCTTAACTGCATCCGCTGCGTGACTGCCAACTGCCGACTTTTCATGATTTGGTGACGGCTGCGCCTTCATACTTTGCAAATCTTGTGACAAACCTGAAATTTCATTATCTGTAAGCATCATAGTCCAGCTGCGATTCTGAGCAGATAATGCCGACGTACTGCTCTCCGTTCCATAATGGATCGTTAAAAGATCAACATAATTGGCTTTCGAATCATTTTGATAAAATGTATCCTTCAAAGACACTGGCTTGCCGGCGGTTACTGGAGGATAGGCAGCTTTTAAAATAACCTTTGTCGCATCACCTTGCCGATCCAGTGCAATGCTTTGAAGCTGCATTTCGGATTGGACTTCTCCGCCAATTTTCATAGTCAAATTCTGTTTAACAATGCCAGCAAACTTCTCTTTGATGCGTTCAAATTCTTCGGGCTCCAACATCTTGTTATCATTGCTGTCTCCGCCAGCCAACTCGATGACAGAAAGCTCATCAATGGCGAACGTTAACCCCGTTTGAGATTTAGTCAAATCCAACGTGGTGTAGCTCGCGCTATAAGCATGAGCATAGACCGCTTGCTTAAACGGTATAACTATAAGCATGACTGCAGTCAAGATACATAGAGCCATACGGCTGGCAGAAACAGATAGCCTGTACATGATTATCCCCCTGTCTAATATAAAAGTAAGAGAGATGCCATTCTTTCGAATGACACCCTCCCTGAATCAGGACTTGATTAGGAATGATAAAGCAGATTGTAAATGACTTGGGCTGCTTCCGCACGAGAAGTAATTCCCGATGGATCAAATTGGCCTGGTGCGCGTCCTTGTATGAATCCCAGCTTAGCTGCCGCTTGCACGCTGCTCGCTGCCCATGAGGAGACGCTGTCCATATCCTTAAAGCTAGAGTCAGAGATAGCCTCTAGCTTCTTACCTATGTGAACCTCATAGGATCTCATCATCATGGTGACCATTTCTTCACGGGTAATGAGACCATTCGGATCAAATTGGTTAGAAGTCTTGCCGCTAATAATACCCGCCGTATATGCGCTAGCAACTGCTTTGGCATACCAAGCATTTGCTGATACATCGCTGAAAACTACCTTGTCGGATTCGTTCAGCTTCCATGCTTTTACCAGCATCGTTGTAAATTCCGCGCGTGTAATTGAACGGCTTGGTTCAAACGTTGTTTGACTCGTTCCACTTAGAATTTGTTTGGACGTTAGCTCTGTAATTACGTTGTGCGCCCAGTGACTAACCGGTAAATCGTTGAAAGCTTTCTTCACTTCTAGAACAGCGTATTTACTGAAATGGCTGATTTGCGCCACCATTTCACCGTCCTTGTATTCACCGCCTATATACTCCAAATCCCCTCGATCAGAGATGTAGAATATACCCGCTTCCTTCTTATTAATGCTTGGATCCACCTTTAATCGAATGGTGATCGGCTGATCGAACTTGGCAAGATACTCCGTCTTCCCGTCAGCCGAAGTAATCGACAAACTGAATTCGTACACATCGCCTGCAAGCTTAACACCCGCATTAGATGAAATCTTGCTTTGGGTAATAATAGCTTCCGCCGCTGTTACGCTTAACGGATTCATCTTCAGAGAAATTGTACTATCTTTCAATTCTTCTTTAGTGAATTTATTCTCCAATTGCTTAAGGAGATCAGTTGGAAGCTCCAACTTTAATTTATCTGACTTAATTTCAAGCTTGTTGTTCGCCAGCAACTCAGAAGTATTTGATGGTAATTTGACTTCTGTCGTATCAGGTTTTATAACTACTGTCGCCTTACCGTTTTCTTTAACTTTAAGCTGATCTATGGTTACCTTGACCGTGCCAGTCGGCTCAGTATTAGTTGGACTTGAGCTTGTATCCCCTCTACCTCCGTTGGTATCCGGATTCGAAGCCGCTGTGACTGTAACATCAGTAGATGCTTCAAAATTTCCATCCGCCGTTTTCACGGTAATCGTCGCCGTACCTGCTTTCACAGCAGTCACGACACCATCCGCTACTGTGGCTACTTTGCTGTCGCTAGTGCTCCACGTCACGGCTTTATTCGTCGCCGTATCAGGTGCTACCGTTGATGTCAGCGTCTCGCTGCTTCCTACGGTCAGGCTCAGCGTGGATTTGTTAAGCGTTACTCCCGTTACCGGAACTTGAACGCCTACGATTTGTTTTAACTCTTTCGTATCTCTGACTCGAATCCGATCTCCCATGGCGTATTTACCAGAGAGGCCAACAGCCTCGAGCGTATCCCCTACTTTAAGCTGAGGAATCGGTCCGCTTTGATTGATAATGAAGCCATCTACGAAAACCATAACCTCACCCGAACCATCGTCAATCAAGTAAGTAGTGTCATCCGGTCTCGCAGTAACTTTACCGGTTACTTTCACTAACTGTCCTTGGTAGGTATCGGACACTGAATCTTTCGTATTGACAATTTTCGGTTCAATTGGTGTACCAGAGCTGACCTGCACAATACTGTTAGTAAACTTATCGAACTCAATCTCTGTATTGTTTTCGAAAATTTTAATATGTCCATATACTCGGATTACATCGCCGAACTTGAGCGTTCCGACTGGCACCTCATTAAATGCCATAATGCCTCCAGTATCGTCTTGAACATATGCAGCATCGAAGAATACACCCGCAGCTGTCGTCACTTTACCCTGAATTAAAACCTGAGAACCCTCTGGTAGCTTGCGCGCATCAGCGATATTCGTCACTTTTGGTTCCAGGTGGGACAGCCAGTTCACTACGTTAAGTGCAAACGGGTCGTTCCCTTTGGGGTTGTAAGTCTGATCCATCTGTTTGTCATTGAAAATATTCATCCCCGAGACAACGATTCTACCGTTACCTACGACCTCTGAAGCAACGAGTGGTATAGCTGACCCGCCTGTTACATCGGTTAACGCTGGTCCCGACTTACCATTAGAGGTGTGAACATTATACGTAGCGGTATCCGCCTTAACTAGGGTTGAGTCTTGGAATGTGGATTCGTTACCACGTACCAATATCGTAATTGAATCGGTATTGGTCAGCGCAACTTTTTTGCCGGTACCATCATTCTTAGCTAGACTCGAGCCGCTATAATATTCAATTGTAGAAACAAAATCCGTTAAATTATTGCTAACCGGTTTCGGATGCGCACGAACTGAGAAATTGGAATTGAGCGGTGTCCCCCAGAAGTTCCCATCCGACGTCTCATCGAAAATACCATCATTATTCACCATGAGGCTCGAACCCGCACCAGATAAAATGGCATTCAGATTTTGATTGGAACCGCCATAATTACTCTTTTCTGCTAGGTACAGAGATCCGCCTTGCCCGACAAATTTGGAAATAGCTGCGATCTCCGTACTACTGTAGGCCGAAGCTGGATGCGAAATATACATTACCGAGACATTCTTGAGTACATCGTCTGTGATGGTTTCTGTATTCTCGGCCACTGTATATCCCTGCTGTCTCATCATGGTTGTAAATAATTTAAAATTATCTTTGTATGTGCCCGCATCTTTGGTTGTATTTTCGTTTTGTTTCGAAGCATCAATAAGGATCGTTTTCCCTAGAGGCGCTTTGACTGTAAACACTTGTTCAAATCGATTATCTCCGAGATCTTGATCCACAGAATTCATTATGACAATGACGGTATGGTTTCCTGTAGGAGGATTATTCCAAACAATACTTGCCGTTGTGGATTGATTCACTTTCAAGGAAGATATTTGAGCATCTCCAATGAGATGACCGGAATCTACTTGATCATAGTAGAAGTGTGCCGTCATATTGGTAATGTCTACAGTGCCCATGTTGCTAATACCCGCTTTTAACGCTGCATTGTAACCGCCGACAATAGCTCCATCAACAGCCGTCACATCGCTTACTTTTACCGATACAGGTTCTACTGGAGACCAGATCGGCGCAGAGTAAATACGGTCTCCGTCTTTCTGTGTTACACGAGTAATGAACCATTGCTGCCCACCTATGACATTAACGGTAGGTGTCCAAGTAAACGAAGTTTGATTTTCAGTCGGTGTATAGCTGTCTATAACCCTTCCGCCATTTGTAAGCAGTTCGACCTTTGCAATGTTATCGTCACTAATTGTCTTCAGATAACTATATTTCGGGTCAGTTTGCTGTTCCAAAACAGAATCGCTTCCGACGATGTTAAACTGCAGATTCTTGGTGTCTGTGGTAGACCCCATGTACCATCCGCTTGCAGACACATCTAGCTTTGCATTCGAATCTTCTGTGAAATAAACACGCATTTTACGCATGGCTTCCATAAGGGAATCCTGAGAAAGATCATTAGCGACGATGACAGTACGCTTTTTGGTTTGACCCCAAGTAGCATCGTGGTTATCCTCGCCATAAGTTGGGGCAACATGCCATCCTAAATCCAGAGCACTGAAAAGCTTCTCTTGGG
This sequence comes from Paenibacillus sp. WG02, assembly GCF_055396115.1. Lineage (NCBI taxonomy): Bacteria > Bacillati > Bacillota > Bacilli > Caryophanales > Paenibacillaceae > Paenibacillus > Paenibacillus sp. WG02. The sequence continues at coordinate 7,476,250 of NZ_AP036016.1, forward strand.
CATTCGCATAGGAGTATTTCCCCGACCCATTACCAACCTCTAGCATCGTAAAGAGCCTATCCACATTCTTATCATAAGGAATGAAGTTGTCGAATGCGTTCGCCGACATTGCCGGGTGATTGAATTGCGCAACAATGTTGTCGTATGTCAGAACCCAAGCATAATAGTTTTGCAAATTTTGATATTTGCCTCCGCTTTCAACACGATCGATAAAGTTAGAAGTACCGAACACATTGGAATGTCCCCAAGTCGTGGAGGTCATTTCGAAAGCCGGGAAAACAACAAAACTGCCGTCTTTTGTATAATTTTTAGCCAAACTCTTCGTTAGCGCCCAATCGGAGCCGCCTGTCCGCTCCGGCATTCCATTATGATCAACGGTATCCGAGCCAACTTGAGAAGCATCGATATCATGTGAATGATCAGAGAAAGCGAAGAAGTCATAATCATGCGCCATGGCTGCTTTCAAGGCATCCTCCGGGGTACCCGTGGCATCATGGGAAATGTCAGTATGATTATGTGTTGTTCCGTAGTAATGATTACCGCCGGTAAATCTCTCAGCGACTTTAAACTTCCAGGTTCGGGTTGATTCATTACCAAGTTTATCTTTGCCTGATATCGTTACCGCATGTTCACCAGTGCTCAAATCGTCACTTGGCGTTAGCGTCAACTTGACTCTTGTCTCTGTAATAGCAGCCTTTGACGTAAAGTCATTGACACCATCTATCCAAATTTTGACGGATGTCTGATCGACTCCATTCGCATCCTCCATACTGGCGGAGATTGCGGGATGCTTAGTTTCGATCTCGTCCCCTTCCAGAGGAAGGAAATCGGCATATGCGGGTCCGTCTTTATCTTCCACCACATCGATGGAAATTGGCTCTACCACGCTACCGACGTTTTTCACATTACCACCGCTTATCGCCTCTATATAATAGAGCAATTTTCCGGCAGGCATGCTGGCAGTTGCAATCTTGCCATTGTAGTTCAGCTTATCAGCCGATACCATAGCAACAGACGTATAAGTCATGTCCGACTGGCCTTTATACCAGATTGTTACACTATCTGCAAATTTCGCAGTCGCTTTAAAATTAGTATCCACACCGATGTATGCTTTCTGCAATGGAGTATGCATGAGCTGCAGTTCGCCTTGAATATCTCCAGCTTTCCTTGGAAGCAGAGCATAACCGCTGGTATATGGAGAAGCTTGTTTGGATTGCTTCACAATACCTGTGAACGTATAAGTTTCGCCCAACGAAACAGCTCCGCCTGCCACATCGATTCCGGTAGTACTCAGAATGCTCACAATAGCTGTATTGTCAGACTCGTCTGTAACCGTCACGTTATAGTCTGGACCTGAAGCAGGAATATTCGTCACTTTACCCTTGAAAGAAACTAATTTACCTTCCATTGGTTCAGTATTTGCGTATGCGTTCCAGGAATTCAACGTCATTGGAGTTGTATTCGGGAGTGTATTCACCCCTTCATCCAGCATGGAGGCAGGAATGAATTGCGTTGTTCCTGCTGTAAAGGCTAGTTTACCTGTAATTCTCATTTTATGGCCTAATTGAATAGGTGCAGATGGATCTGTGCCGCCGATTACATTTATTCCACCTGTTGCGTCCTGAATATAGAAATTTGTTTTCTCAGGACCCAGCGCTTTATTGCTTGACGTTACGACACCCTCGATCATTGCTGAATAGCCGATATTGAGAGGTAAGCCGTTCGTGTCGTTTTTGCGCAACTGATCAATCGTAGTTACGGTGCTGGTGTATCCGGTTACGTCGATACGTGTATATTTGCTTTCTTGTGTATCCGTATGAGTCAAATAAACCGAACTACCTGGATTAGGGAAACTTAAAGTAAAGGATCCGTCCGTCGCGGATTTGGCTTGAACCGTGTTAGAAACAGTACCGTTACTTTCCAAATAAGCTTTTACCGTTGACGATGCCGGAACAGCTCCTGCTGAACCTACAACTGTACTTGTACCACCACTTGTGGTAAACGTTATTTTCGATGCATCCGGAGAAAGCATATAGTTTGAATTTCGGATGATCACTTCAGCCGGATTACTCGTGGACGCAGGGGTATTTACAACAAAATCTTTAGAAGGATCTTTTGTAAACCATCCGTTATTAAAACCAATTGCTCCTCTAGGATCAGAGCCTGCGTTGGTCAACCGTAGTATAGTACCACTGCCCACATTTGTAGCAACAAAAGGCTGTCCCCAATATAAAGGATTCTTAAAAACCGTTGTTGCAGCATTCGTATAAGCAAGCAAATCTACCACATCCGGATCAGTAACGCCTGTTACTGCCGTCGTTTTTTTGGCAAGTACGATAGCACCGCCCGTAGATCCGCTAGTCGTGAGTCCAGCTACATCTAAATCAGTTGCAATTGGCAGATCTTTACCCGTTGTACCCGTTTGAAAAGTAATTAAGAAATAGCCATGTGCCTTAATCGTACCCGATAACGGCTTTCCAGCTCCAAACGACATTGTAGCCGCAGAGGTGTAAGCGATAGACCAACCATTAAGGTTAATATCATGATCTGTATTATTATATAGTTCAATAAACTTTGTTTTATAAAACGCTCCTGAGTTACCGCCATTCACATACAACTGACTTAGAACGACGTCACCAGGATTAATGACTTGTGTTGCGGTATAACTAACGGCGACCGGATCGCTCGAATCTTTACCGTTCTCCTGCGCCGTAACATATATAGTTGTTTGGGATTGCTGGTTGGATAAAGTTAGGTTAAAGGATCCATCAGCTGCGGAAGTCCCCGAACCGATCTGCGTTGTCTTATTAGAATCGGCATAAACAGATACTAGGACGCTGCCAGCAACAGCTCCGGCTGATCCCGTAACACTAGTTAAACTAGGAAAAGTGAGCTTCGAGGCAACAGGATTAGCTGTCTTCGTCTGCACTGGCGCAGGCGCTACTGTTACTGTGCTAGTCGCCGTAAAACCTCCATCTGCCGTTGTTGCTGTGATCACCGCCGTGCCTTCAGCTAGTGGAGTCACTACACCGTTACTGTTTACATTGGCTACAGCTGCATTGCTTGAGCTCCATGTGACCACTTTGTTCGTCGCGTCGGTCGGACTCACGTTCGCGATCAGACCATACACGGAACCTCCAACTGTCATCGATGGAGCGGTATTATTCAACGTAACTCCTGTTACGGCTGTAGATTGACCGGGATTTATCTGTGTGCCGGTAATGGTAATATCGGCAATCCTGCTAGAACCAGTACCTGTACCGCCCGCTGGAATCGCGTTCCCAGCAACAGTTAGAGAAGATGATGAAACAAGCCATCTAACATAAACTACTGATTTATCGTTGGCTAGTGGCAGATCAATGTTACTTAGTGCACCTGTAGTCCAGTCTGAATTACCGGAATTGCCCACAGAGTAACTCTTCAAATCTATCCATTTCGATTCATCCAAGCTATTATCCAAGTTATATTGAAGTTTAAAATCTCTTGGACCTGTACCGGAACTCGCTTGTTTGGAGGATAACTGAATTTGCGAGTATCCTGTAGTAGCAAAAGAGACTTGCCAATATGACGGTGTCGCAGTTTTCCACCCGTTTTGGCTAATGGCTGCATCACCACTGATTGGACCTGCCGGATAGGAGTAAGTTCCACCAGCCCCAACTGCCGATATCGTTTTTTTTACAGGATCAAAATTTGCGGGAATTCCACTGGTTGCATTTTGGGTACTTAGATTTTTCCATTCAACCAATGTGTCTGTAGTTGCCATCGCCTGACGCACAGGCAATACCATAGAAATTAACATAATCAGCGTCATGACAATACTGTGCCACTTCTTATGTTTACTTATGAAATTAAACATTCGTGTAATCCTGCCTCCTAATAAATCCATTTGCAATCAATTAAAAACAAACATTTTACATACAGATCCTCTCAACGAAAAAAACCTTTGGCTAATACAACTATGCGCCCCTTAAAAAGCTAATTGATAGCGGTTATTTTATTCCCTTATACCAATTCCTTAGCCTCCTTTGCAGACTCACTACCTGCTCAAATATCTAAGCACAAAGTACTATAGCATTTATTTATTCGACCATTGTCAAGGGAATGTAAAATTGAAAAAAAGATTATGTAAACCTGAACATAATTTCTTAACTCTAAATACCATAAAAACCCTTATTTGCACAAGATATCATTTATTTTTTATCCCTTGTTATAGGTGAATTAGCAATAACCGCAAATTAACTTGCTTCATTCTCAAATATTATGAACAAATGATAAATTTATAATGTTTCATTTGTAAAAAGATGGGCTGTTTCAAAAGTGTTCGCATGATTGAGAACGTACCGAATTTTACGCAAAAGAACCTCCAATTCCACTAACAGTGGGATGAAGGTTCTTTTATAGCCGAATTGGCATGTGAAACATTTCCATATCTACCTAGTTCATTAAAATATCTACATTGTGCTAGGGAATGAATAGGCAAGTTTGGTGTGCTAATTCCTTCTAACTATCGAGGTATCTCGTGAGATAAGACAACAGATCGTGCTAATGTTCTGCACAACGTTACATCCTGGGAGCTTTAGCGAACAATAAGCGAATGTAACTTGCTTAAGTATCCATAACAGGAGCTATTCGAACAAATAAGCATCTTCAGTCACCTTATTTTCCGTATCGAACATCCAACCGAGTTAAACAAGTCCCCAAGCTCAGACTTGGGGGGATATGGGATTCACTCCCGAGTACGGAAAATGGGGCTGTCTCAAAATTGTTAGCATGATAGAGAACGTCCCAAATATTAAATTGGTTTTTGAGACAGCCTCCTCGCTTAGAGCACTACCATATTACAGATCAACCTTAATTATATCCGAAACCGATATCCCGCTCCCCAGATGGTCTCAATATATTGCGGGTTGGACGGATCTTGTTCAATCTTCTCGCGCAGCTTGCGAATATGTACGGTCACTGTCGCGATTTCTCCCATGGCGTCCATGCCCCAGAGGAGGTCAAAAAGCTGCTCTTTGCTGTACACCCGATTCGGATTCATCGCCAGATGGGTGAGCAGATCGAATTCTTTCGTCGTGAAGACGACTTCTTTCTCGTTTACAAAAACACGGCGCGCGGTTTTATCGATCATTAAACCGCGGATGCGGACTTCATCATTCCGCGTTTCGCGCCGCCCCATCAGCCGTTCGTAGCGGGCTAAATGGGCTTTGACTCTGGCCACCAGTTCGCTGGGGCTGAAGGGCTTGATCATGTAGTCGTCAGCGCCGAGGCCGAGGCCGCGGATTTTATCGATGTCTTCCTTTTTAGCGGAAACCATCACGATGGGAATGTCCTTCTCACTGCGAATACGCCGGCAGATTTCAAAGCCATCCACCTTCGGCAGCATCAGGTCGAGAATAATGAGATCATACTCTGTAGAGAGGGCTCGCTGGAGCCCCTTATCCCCGCTATTTTCGATATCGACTTCATAGCCGCTGATCTCCAAATAATCCCGCTCCAGCTCCGCAATACTTTGCTCGTCTTCAATAATTAAGATTCGACTCATCCTTCGCTCTCCCCCTGCTGACTAAGCGGTAATGCCATGTACACGGTCGTTCCCCGTCCGATAATGCTGGTTGCGCTGATTCTTCCGCCGTGCTCTTCCATAATTTGTTTGGCTATCGCCAGCCCAAGCCCGCTTCCTCCGGTAGCTGTGTTACGTGAAGGATCTGCCCGGTAAAACCGGTCAAAAATATGAGGAAGCGACTCTTCCGATATGCCTTGACCTCTATCTTTTATTTGAATGACGGCATGGCCGTCTATCTCTCTCAACGTTAAGGTAATGTGACATTGGCCTTCTTCACTATATTTTATCGCATTTTCGATAATATTGAGCAGTACACGTCTGAGCTTGTCACGATCTGCTGTCACATACAGCGGTGACTTCGGCAGCTCGGTGAGCGCGAATTGAACCCCTTTTTTCTCCATATCGAACTGCAATTCCTGCGCGCAATCCAACACGTATTGTCCGAGATCAACCTTCTCGAATTGAAAGGGCACTTTGCCCAAATCCAGCTTGGAGAACAGAAATAATTCATCAATGAGCCGGTCCATATCGGCTGCTTTATTATAGATCGTTCGAATGTACCGATCCAGCTTGTCTGGGGAATTCGATACACCGTCCATAATCCCCTCGACGTATCCCTTAATGGCCGTAACCGGCGTCTTGAGATCGTGGGAAATATTCGAAATAAGCTCCTTGCGGTTCTCTTCATATTGAAGCTGAACCTCCACGGACTTCTTGAGTTTACGTCGCATTTCTTCAAATGCCGTACTAAGCTCGCCGATTTCATCATCGGAATGCGGTACAATCTCAAAGTCGAGATTGCCTTCCTTGATTTCCTCCGCCGCACGTTTAAGCGCTCTTAATGGCCTAATAATACTGCGAGAAACGAAGTAGGTCAGGACACCATTCGTCAACACGAGAATGAGAACAAATGTAACAATGACAGATTTGGAAAATTGGTGGAGATACTTTTGAAAGGGACCGCCGTCCAGAAAGACGAAGACTGAGCCTTTGCTTTTATCTGAAAATAAAAAATCCTGCTGTCTAGTTATCCACAGGGAACCTTGATTCCGTTGAAATTGACCGGATGATGTGCCAAATGAAGGCAGCTTGGAGGTATCCTCAGCCTCACCCTGCTTAATATACGGTGAAACGTACGTAATCTCTTTATCCTTCCGGATGATGATGCCCATATTAATTTTATGGAATTTCTCCTCAAGATCCTTCACGAATGCAGGATCCAGAAAAGCATCCGGTTCCGTATCCGTCTTCGCTTTCATGTAAGCGACATTCTCTAGCTCTTGATCAACAACACGTTTGATCGGATTGCCTTGGGAAAAATCCACCTGAAAGACGGACTTCAGATTCCCAAACGTTGCGACGCTGATTAAGATCACGGCTAGTACGGAGAGCGCTAGTGGTACAAGCAGCATGGCTATATAGGAAAGTACCAGCCGTACACGAATCGACATCCGGATCAAATCTCCTTTTTATCAAACAAATAATATCCTGCTGTAAAAAACAATATACTACACGCCATCAAAAACATAAAGATGCTGCTCATCTTGCCAATGGCCATCGAACTGCCAATCCAGAGCATATGCCAATCTGTGTAAGCTGTTGGCGAGTAGGTTGCAATTTGCGGAATGAAAAAAGCGGCTACTTTAAACGCCAAATAAAGAAGAATGCTCACCGTCAATGCGGAGCTGCTGCTAGAGAAAAACTGCGCAAGAAACACGGCTGCAATACTGAGCACAAGCAGAGGAATGAAGGCCGAGCCATAGGCGAGGAACCATGTAACTACGGTACTTACGCCTCCAAAATTTTGGAAAAATAAGGCGGACACGATCGAAGCCACCAAGGCAGCGACTAAATAAAGCACAATGTACACGCCCAGCGCAATTTGCTTGGATGCGAAAACCTTAAAGCGAGTGATAGGCCGAGTGAGCGTATTCTTCATCGTGCGTTCACCCATCTCACCAGCGAATACATCCGCGGCTCCCATGAACACGAACAAAGGCAGGAAGATACTCGTAAATAAACCGAGCATGACGATAGGGAAATCGCCCGATGCGATGGCTCCGATGCCGATGCCGCTTTGAAAGCGTGCAAGCAATAATCCTGCAATAACCGGTAGAAGCAGCGTAACAGCTAGGAAGAAAATAGTTTTCTTCTTCGATGCGAGTTTGATCGTTTCGTTCCAGACGTTGGCGGTTAAGCTATGCATGGGCCGCGAGCCTCCTGACTTCCTTGATTTCGCGCAAGTACGCTTCTTCCAGCGTCGCGCTGCCTTTGGCAATTTCAGAGATGAGTCCCTCACGAACAAGCCGTCCTTGATGAATGATGCCCATGCGATTGCACATCAGCTCCATTTCATGAATGAGATGGCTGGAGATGAGGAAGGTAATTCGCTCTTCACGCGCTAAGTGCATAATGATTTCCCGAATATGAACCATCCCTTCAATATCGAGCCCATTGGTCGGCTCATCGAGAATAAGCAGTTCAGGCTTCGACAGCATCGCTGCCGCTAGTCCGAGCCGCTGCTTCATGCCCAGTGAGTAGCCCGCAACCTTTTCGTGCTGAAATGGGGTGAGTCCGACGATCTCCAGTACTTCGTCCACTCGCTGCTTGCCGATCCCAGGGTAAAAACGCGCCGCTAACTCCAGATTCCGCTTGCCGCTCATATAGGTGTAAGCTTCCGCTGTTTCAATCAGCACACCAACCTTCGCCATTGCCTGCTCATAATGTGTAGACACATCATAGCCGAACAGCTTCACTTCGCCTTGCTGCGCTTTTGTTAAACCAGCCATGATCTTCATGACCGATGTTTTACCGGCGCCATTGGGTCCGAAAAACCCATAGATATCACCCTGCTGCACCGTCATATTCACTTGATGGATGCCGCGCAAATTTTTGTAAGTTTTCGTGAGGTTCCTAATTTCTACTACGGGTTTCATGAACGGGCCGCCTTTCAGAATGAATGAGGAGGTCAACGCTCGTTGAACCCTCCCCTTGTCTTTCTATTAATGCTTCTCTCCCCAGCTTTTGTGAGAATTCTCATCAAACTTCACTGTTTCCACTTGCTTTCCGTTCAAATCAATCGTATCCGGTGTTGTCGAGTTCAGACTAGATAATGTCATATCTACACTTAAGACCACATCATGCGCTGCACCCTGAGCATCTTTACCGGAAATATGGATTTGTGCCGTTTGATTCGTAATATGGTTATCCGCATCCACGCTAGCATTCACTTCGACCTCATCCATTTTGATGTCCGTTACAAGCTGAGGCAGGCTGTTTTTAAGTGTCGTTACATCTACACCAAGGGTATCCGCTTTAGCCGGGATTGGACGGTGACTGTTCTCTGCAGTGCCGTGTTTAATAACCAGCGAGCCAATCGTGTTCACAACAGGTGAAATCTGACTTCCAGACAGTTTGAAATGAATGTCCTTCACGTTGCCAGGTGCTTCACTCATCGTTACATAGTTCTTCAGGTTACCAACCAATGCATCGACCACATTTTCCACTTCGCTAATCACTTGCGGGTTAGGTGTTTGGCCCACTTGGTCATGCCCTTTGAATTTGTCTGGCATCCCCTCACCTTCCAGCACTTTATACACCTCGGAATCCTCTGTTTTTACAATCTGCTTCCCATCTTGGCTGTAGAAGTGAATGGTTTGCTCATCCGTTCCACTTTTCACTTCGACTACCGCGCTGCCAGCGTGATCGACGCCATTGCTCTTAATGGTTGAATTCACATTGAGTAATGAAGCCCCATTGTCTTGTAGGGATACATTCACCTGGCGAGTTACATTCTTCACCGCTGCCGTTTGTTTAAATGCTGATTTGAATGTTTCATACCCGGGAGCGTCTCCCACACCTGCATATACCGAGGTCACTAGCATCATGCTGCCTACCGCAACGCCTAATCCCAACATCGCTAACTTCTTATTCATATCTTATTTCCTCCGCGTATTCATACGCTTTATCTAATTTGGATGCGTTCCTCGCTTCCATGTATTCATCTTATCCCCTCTGCATTAACTGCCTCTAAAACAGCTATAAACCTCGCCTAAAACAATTCTTAAATTTTTATAAAAAAAGCCTCCAAAACCGCAAATTTGCGGAGATGAAGGCTTCAAATATAGGTCAATAGCTAGTACTGCTCCTCTTTTTCTCTCATCTTAAGCATCCCGGAGTGGGATAGCTGGATATCTACTTTTATATCGCCTAATTGATAATTTTCCAGCGGTTTCTCTCCGTTAGTTGTAAGCTTAGACCACTCCGGAAAAGCTTGCTTATATAACACATGTTCGAGCTGATAGATATCCGTATCACGGCTTTTTCCCAACTTGCAGGTTTGCTCGATTTCCTCAGAGATTTGTTTGGCGATCTGTTTTTTCAATGTATCTTCATCAATGTTCTCTAACAATTCGACAACGACAGCCTTGGCTTCAATGTGAATATCAAATAGGGGTTGATCTCCATTCATTCGCGGCGTAATGCGGGCTTTAGGCTTCTTAATAATAACAGATTGTTTTGCCTTCCCATTTATATTAACGACCATAGGCGTACGGACGGTGCTGTTTTCTAACCAGCGCGCTCCTTTGAACTGATCCTCTGATAGCCATTCCACCTGATTTTTTTTAGCTATCGCATAGACTCCGCTTACTTCTAATTTAGGATCTGGTTTTTCATTTTTCACCCACACATCCTTACGAATAGCCAAGGTGGGCATCATCACCGTGTACCCAGGTTCTCTAGTTAGAGCAGCAAACCTGTACAATTTGAGCGGACGAATATATGCTCGTTGAAGGTAATTTTCTTCAGGCTGCATAAGAATAGAGGCCAAAGGGGAGACATTGAAAAAAGGGATGACCGAAAAAATCGTCTCTATCGGCTCATCCGTACTATAAACCCATGGAGTAAACCTTGTTTCCCCATAGCGTACTGAACTGTCCGTAAATTTACCTACACCTTGCTTTAGGGCCTCTCTTGTAAAAACATAAGCACCCACATGCCCCCACAAGGCTCGCTGCTGTATGGTTTTGTACAATCGGGCGAAAGCCGCATTAACCGTTTCCCCTTCCTCTTGTCCGACCCAAATCGCAGGGGGTTGCCCTCCTTTACTGCCCTCCTGTTTAGCCACGTTAGAGAAGTCCAACATTTGACAGTACACCATGTAGTGCCCTTTTTGATAATCAAAGCCCATCGCTGTTATGTAATTCGTGTCTTGGATCGTCTTCATATCCCAACAGCCTGTCTGACTAACCAGAAGCAGCAAACCGACGGCTAATCGTCCTAAACCTTTCATTATCATGAGGATTCCCCGCCTTGGCGTGTGTCATCCTTCGTACTTAATGCCTTCGGTCTTCGCTTCATTTTGTTCCACGGTTTAGCCAATATGGCAGGGATGATATCCCTGAACTGAGGCGGCGACAAGGGCGCTAAGTAAGGCACACCGAATGATTCTAATGTTGACAAATATAAAACGAGTCCCATGAGGGATACCATAAATCCGTAAATACCGAAAATCGTGGATATGATCAAAACGATGATCCTCAGCACTGTAATCGTTCCTGCTAGCGTTTGATTCACTAGGGTGTACATCGATATCGTCGTAATTGAGGTCACCACTAATGTTGTAGGACTCGTGATTCCCGAACGTATGGCGGCGTCCCCAACAATAAGTCCGCCAACGACAGTGACTGTTTGACCTACCACTTTGGGCAGCCGTGCACCCGCTTCTCGGAACATTTCGAACAGCAGCAGCATGATAATAAAATCCATCGGACCTGACAAGGGTAATCCCAGCCTGGATGTGGCGATGGTAGCTACTAAGGGATACGGGATTTGGTCCAGATTAAAGGCGGATAGTGAAATCCAAAAACCGGGCAATAAGGTTGAAACAATCAACCCGCCTAGACGCAAAATACGTTCGAAGGCAACATAGTAATACGGGGAATGCACATCTTCAGGGGATTTCAGAATATACATCAAATTCGCTGGCGCAATAATGGCCATAGGAGAACCATCTACCATGACCGCGAATCGTCCGCGCAGCAAGCTATCCGCAACATAATCGGGTCTTCCCGCATAATCCAACAGAGGAAAGAATGGGTATTTGCGTCCAGACATCTCTTCTTCTAATTGCGAGCTGCTAATCAAAGCATCAACGTTAATAGCTTGAAGCCGCCGCTTTGCTTCCTGGAGGATATTCGGATTTATTACATCGTCTATATAAAGGAGTGCTACCGAGGTGTTGCTTCTCGTTCCAATTTGCATTTTTTCAACGCAAAGACTGCGCGTCAGCAAACGTTTACGAACAAGGGCGATATTCGTAACGATGCTTTCTGTAAAGGCATCTTTTGGACCTTTGATGGATGTCTCTGTACTTGATTCCTCTGGTGAGCGATTGGGTGGCGCAGAAATATCCAGTGCATACAGCAATTGCGTCTCCTCGAAAAACAAGATCAGCGATCCCGCATACAACGAAACCGTCATCGTCTCTATGGCATTAGATCCCGTAATTTCAATCAATTGAAGCATCGTATTCACATCTAACTTAGAGGCGTTAGCATCAACTTGATTTTTGAATAGACCTTCAAGTTTAGGCAGTACGAGATTCTCGATATGATCCATATTCGTCATACCTTCGCAATACATAAGTATCACTCGCCCCTTCGGATGAGCATCCGATAACCGGTAAGATTTCACGATCACATCGTCAGACAACGCAAACCAATCTCGCAAATCCTGCTCATTCATTAGGCATTCTTCTCCTTTCGTCTCCCCGGCAGGATAGACATCACAAGCAAGACAAGAAGCAAGCTTAAGCCTATTCCAAACATAACGGGATAATATTTATTTTGAATGAGATGCACCATCTGGTTGTCAGTAACTGGATACAAGCTCGCCGCTAGAAACATCAGGCTAATCCCTAGCAGAATTAGGGTCCTTGTGCGCTTCTTTTGAATACCGATAACATCCACACTAAGAAACATAAGCAACGACGTCCGGACAAAAGCCCCTGATATCCATTGGAAAATAGACAAGAAATCCAAGTGGGAAATATATTTCCCCAAGGTAACCATGCGCCACTGTTCAAAGGCTGGATACCTTATATCCGCGGCTTCAAAAGGACCGAATATGGCAATAGCGCCCGTTAACGGTCCTATGGTAAGTCCAATCATAATTGCTGCAAGAATCAATAAAGCCGACAGCCGGATACGGGTATCGACATGATGTTGGAGGAATACAAGAGTTAGCAGTTCGAAGGAGGCGCCACAAGTAAGCATGATGGAAGTAAGTGTAGGTCCATAACCGTGTGTAAATAAAGGCGTAAGCAGGCTGTAGTCTTTATACTGGAAATTAGCTCCCATCACAAAATACCCAAGAAAAACGACAACTGGCAGTAGAATGCCTGAGGTAATTGCAATCGCTCGCACCCCTGATCTCGCCGCGAAAAAGCAAAAGATTATAAACAGAAGAGCAATCATGAAAGGCGGTGTCCGAGGTAAATAGGTCACATTTGTCCATGTCACCATATCTTTTATAGTTATAATGGCATTTACAAAACAAATGGCAATGAGACCTAGCTTGAATGGAAAAACAGCCACTTTCCCAATTTTCCGTTTGATCCACTCCATCATGTTCATCTGTTTCGAACGTTTAACGACGATATAAAGCAGACATACCCATAGGAGCAAAGGAATCAGGGACAATGCTGCGCCGAACCAGGAATCACGCTTACCTAAATGCAGCAGCACCGGAATTAATAAAACATGGTTCGTGATGCCAATGGATAGGATTAATACAAAATATAATTGAAGCGCGGTAATTTTCTTGGTTCCGGACATAAGCTAATCTCCCACATTGGTATTAGGTGGAAACTTTTTATAAATTAAGATTTCCTATTCATGTGGATTTATGCGGTGCGACAAATTAGATTTAGACGCCTATCGAAATTAGGTCTTCCATCGATTGCAAAAAGAGAAGAGAGGGTGTAAATTTAATGAATAGTTACATCGTACGGGAGCTTAATGAAGGGGTGAGGTGAAAGGAATGTTTACGGAAGAAGAAAAGGAAGGCTTGTACAAGAGCATTTATACAAGACGGGATGTACGAACATTTTTATCGGATCCTATCCCGGAAGAAACGATAATGAAATTGCTAAATGCAGCGCACCATGGTCCTTCCGTTGGATTTATGCAACCCTGGAATTTTATCATCATTTCTACGGATAAAGTGAAAGAACGTTTGGCTTGGGCGGCAGATAAAGAGAGACGGGCTTTGGCCATTCATTATGAAGATACGCGTCAAGACGAATTTCTTAATCTCAAGATCGAAGGCATCAAGCAGGCCCCGATCACGATTTGCGTTACTTGTGACCCAACACGCGGTGGTTCTCATGTGCTAGGAAGAAATTCGATACCAGAAACCGATATCATGTCTGTTGCCTGTGCGATTCAAAACATGTGGCTAGCCGCATGTGCAGAGGGATTAGCGATGGGCTGGGTAAGCTTCTACAAGAAAAATGATGTGCGAGATATCCTAGGGATACCTCCTCATATTGATCCAATAGCCTTGCTATCTATTGGATTCACAGAAAATTATCCAGAGAAGCCCATTTTGGAGACAGCCAATTGGGAGAAACGCAGGAGCCTGACGAATCTGATATTCAGCGAGACTTGGGGACATTCAAAAGGTTAACTAGTCATGTCTCGAGCATATAACAAGAAAAGCCGCCCTCCTATCAATCAGAGGGCGGCTTTGTGCATCCTATTTTATATTAGAATGTTGTGAGAATGATGACCAACAGAATGTACAGAACCAATACAATAGCTGTGTTAGAATATCCAACGCCTGACATGGCTATTCCTCCCTTCTGCCTGCAAGAACCTTTTCTTTCTTGTTACTCGATCTATCCTATGTCGGGCAGGGCAGATGTGTATGGACGAATGTCTATTCGTTCAGGAGAAAAGGTGTCAATTCACCTAGATAGAACACGTCTAGGTGATGAAGGGCACGGGTGCAAGCGGTGTAAAACAGCTTGCGTTCCTTCGCTTCCGCGTAGACAGCCGCCCGGCATCGTAGAGAATAACGGCGTCGAACTCGAGCCCTTTGGCGAGGTACGCCGGCAGAATCATGACGCCTGCCTCATAGTGCAGCGTCTCTTTGGTGATCCGCGCGAGTCCCGGCAGCAGCGGCTTAAGGCTAGCGTGCGCGCGGCGCGTCTCGCGCTCGGTCTTGCAAATGATCGCGACGGAGCTTGCACCGCCGTCGCGTCTAGCGATTGCCGCCTCAGCCCACGAGGCGGCTAAGGCGGCCATCGTCCGCCGCGCGCAGAACACGCGGCGCCTCGCCGCTGCGGCTGAACGGCTCGATCGGCTCGCCGCCCGGCAGCACGCGACTAGCGAAATCGACGATTTCGCGCGTCGAGCGGTAGCTCTTGACGAGGCGGATCGTCTCCGTCTCGTCTTCCTTCATCAGCTCGCTAATGGAGCTGTACTCGCTCGGTTGCCCCTCGCCATCCGTACTGCTGCTCGCGTTCGCGTGCGTGAAGATCCCTTGATTCCAGTCCCCTAGCAGGGTAAACCGAGCACGCGGGAACAGCTTCTTCAAGTACGCATAGTGAAACGGAGAGTAATCCTGCGCTTCATCCACAAGACAATAGCGGATGGTGCCTACGCGCAGCTGCCCCTCAACGAGACCCTTCAAATAGACAAGAGGTGTCGCATCCTCGTAATGCAGCATTCCCTTAGCAAGCGCGTCTGCCGTGAAGGCGCTGATCGTATCCCAAGCTGCGGGCAGGCGCTTTCCCTCATGGTGCATAAGCTCTTGATGCAGCTCACGATTTATATAAAGGTCTTTGTACATCCCGAGCACGTCCACATAAGCGAGTTTTCGCGCCTTCTCCTTAAGTGGAGCAATCGCTTTATGCGCCTTGACCTTGCTCATCTTTTTCATCTCTGGCTCGGTGCCCACATATTTCGGCTCCCGTACCATTTTACGATAGAACCTCTTCTGTACATCTGCTTGAAATTCATCCAGCTTCTCCAGCAGCCACTCCGATAACTGCTCCATCCGTTCACCCAAAGCAAGAATAGAGGACTTGCTGTAAAACCGTTCGCTAAGCTCCTCGGCGGTAATCAACACTTTCTTACCTACCGATAAATCTTGGAATCGGATTCCGCCGTTTTTCAGCTTCTCCCCGTAGGCCTCAATGACACTGAGAAAAGCAGCGGACGTTTTGTAATGAATGCTTTGCAGCCGCGCTGCGTAAGCGGGATCTTGATCCGTCCCCGTAAGGATGAACTCCAATTGATCGTAGGGATCTTCCAGCGTTAGACCCGTGTCGCTTAATTTATGTGTTAAATAGTCTTGGAATGTCGTTTGCTGCATGGTAGCTTCGCCAAGCTCCGGCAGTACATGAGAGACGTAATCGCTGAACAGGGAGTTCGGCGAAAACAGAATCATATTGTCTGCGCTAAGCGTCGTCCGATATTTGTAGAGCAGATACGCGATACGCTGCAGCGCGACGGAGGTTTTGCCGCTGCCGGCCGCCCCCTGCACGACGAGCACCTTGTGCCGATCATCGCGGATGATCTGGTTTTGCTCGCGCTGGATCGTCGTGACGATACTGTGCATCTTCTCGTCGGCGCTGCGGCTCAGCATCTGCTGAAGCATCTCGTCACCGATGGAGATCCCCGTATCGAACACGTCCTGCAGTACTCCGGCTTTGATGATGTACTGGCGCTTAAGCATCAGCTCGCCGCTGACATCCATCTCCGGTGTCCGATACGTCGCCGGGCCCGGCGGATAGTCATAGAACAGACTGGCTATAGGCGCGCGCCAGTCGTAGATAAGAATTTCATCCGTCTTGGCATCTATGAAGGACGTCAGTCCGATGTAAATCTTCTCGCGCTCCTGCTCACCGCGCTCCTTGAAATCAATGCGGCTGAAATACGGCGCATCGACAACACGCTGCAGCTTACGCAGCGCATCTTGCGCCAAGCGATAGCTGCGTTCTTGGCCCTGCAGCACGTGCTCCTGCTGGGCCATACTCGCTGCCGTCTCAATCAAATCATCCGCATTATCCGCATTGACTGAGATATCATCCCAGAAGCTGCGGCCAATTGCTGTCGCTTCCGATCGGCGCTCATCCACCGTTTGGCGCAGCTCTTCAATTCGCTGCTGTATATTAGCTCGGACAGAGGCAACGCGCTGCGTCTCCCTCTCCCGTTCTTCGTTCTCTATAGGCATACGGTCTCACTCCAGTTCTATCTATTTATATACACCGTGGATCACCTCTTCAAACTCAGGCTCTTCCATATGTACGTCATCCATATCGCCCCAGCTGCTGACAATACGCAGCACTTCCATCGCTTTCAACTCCTGACGGTTGCAAGCGATCGTGAGACAATTCGTATCTTGCTCCACCACGCGAAACGGAAGCTCCCAGCTGGCAGGGACTTGGATTTCACCTCGATAAGTAACCTTCATCATCGTTGGTAAGCCAATCCGCTCCCGCAACTCATCGATCGACCCGTCATATCCGATTTGTCCATGATTGATCACAATGACTCTTTTACACAATTGCTCGATATCATCCATATCATGCGTTGTCAGCAGAATCGTCTTACCGAAATCTCGATTTAATGTCTGAAGAAAGCCGCGAATGTTCCGCTTGGCGACAACATCCAACCCGATGGTAGGCTCATCCAGAAACAAAATATCCGGATCATGCAGCATCGAAGCCGCCAAATCGGCCCGCATCCGCTGCCCGAGGGAAAGCTTCCGGACAGGCGTATCCATCAGCTCCTTCAGTTCAAGAAGCTCAGTCAATTCGCCTAATCTGCGGCGTGCGGTGCTTTCCTCCACCCGATACATCGCCGTTAGAATTTCATAGGAATCCTTAACCGGCAGATCCCACCACAGCTGACTGCGCTGACCGAATACAACGCCAAGCTGCTTTACGACTCGTCTTCGATGCTTCTGAGGACTATAGCCGTGAATAAGAACTTCGCCGGAGGTTGGGTGTAGAATGCCGGTGAGCATTTTGATCGTTGTAGACTTTCCTGCTCCATTAGGTCCAATATACCCGACGAACTCGCCAGATTCAATCTCGAAGCTTACATCGCGTACCGCTTCCTTCTCTTTATAGGCTCGTGAGAACAACGTTCGAATACCTGAGAACTTGCCTTCTTTGACTATCGGAGTTTGAAAAGTTTTGCGTAAATTCGTTACGGTTATCATGTTTCTTGTGATCCCTCCTTGTATGAAGCCCTCGGTTAACTTCCTGTGCTTTGATAGCGAGATAATCCTAGCTTCCAGAAACGCATAGCCAACCAGAGCGCAACGAATGAAACAGCAATGGTTCCTATCAACATCCCGATACCACCTTGATGTCTCAGTAAATATAAAGTAGGTATGTAATTGACGAAGCCTACCGGAACGAGCACCAATAGCGCCCCCTGCAGCCACTTTGGATATAAGGAAAGCGGATAGCGCGCCGCGGTTTGAGAAGCGTCTTCGGTCATATTTTGCAGGGATTCGATCCGGGTCAGCCAAAAGCCGGCTGCTGCAGTTGCCAAACCAATGGCGAATAAAATAATGGCACCCGTTAGGATAATTAACACCGTTAAAGGAACGGCTGACCATCCGATTTGTCCATCAGCCATTAAAGCTTTCATAGCGATAAAAAGTAAGATGATACCTTGCCCTACTTCAGCAAATAAGAGCCGTGAATTTTGTGTCATCAGCGCTAACAGTACAGGGACAGGCCGTGTGAGAAGTGCATCCAGATCACCCGAAACGAGATATTTCTCTAGATGATGCACATCGGAAGCTAGCGTGCGATAAATCGCTTTGGATATCATCATGACCCCATACAGATAGCATACCTCGTACAGTGTCCAGCCTTTGATATTGCCAAAACGCATCATCACGAGCGCCACCATCAGAAATTCTGAGATATGTACAAAGGAAGCCATCACGGTCGAAAAAAAGAAGTTAAACTTATACTGCATTCGGCTTCGCAAGCTCGCCTTAATCAGCAATATATAGAGCCTTACTGACATCATCCGCCTTGCACCTCCAGCTTTCTGCGTACCCCTTGCGTAACCGCCAAACAGACACAAGTAAACCCGATGCCCCATAGGAGAGCTCCGAGCACAACAGTTCCTTGTTCAAGCTGCATGTAAATACGAGTTGGGTAATAGAGTAGATAGGGATATGGTGTGTAAAAGCTAATCGTGCGGAGCCAACCTGGCAACCATTCTAGAGGAATGAAAAAGCCGGAGAGCAGAGTGCTGAAGGAATAATTGACCCAGTAAAACCAACGTGACTCTGTGGTCCACAGAGCTGCAACGCCTATCAAATAATTCGTACAAATGGAGATATATGCCGCCAAGACGAGCGCAATCGCTGTCCAGCCATAAACCGAAGCGTGATGTGGAAGCTGTAAGGAGAAAATAAAGTAATAGAGGGCATAAATCGGGATAAATTTATAAAGAAACTGATAAAATACCTGGCCCCATTCCCGGCTCATCGCCTGATAGAATAAGTGTACCGGCCGCATGAGATCGACCGCAATTTGCCCGGTGCGCACCGATTGCTCGAGCCCGAGTCCATTCGTCGTGAACTGCGTAATCCAAAGGATCGCTTGG
Organism: Paenibacillus sp. WG02; assembly: GCF_055396115.1. Lineage (NCBI taxonomy): Bacteria > Bacillati > Bacillota > Bacilli > Caryophanales > Paenibacillaceae > Paenibacillus > Paenibacillus sp. WG02. The sequence continues at coordinate 7,495,465 of NZ_AP036016.1, forward strand.
TTAAAAGCAATATAACCTACAATCCCTTTAGCCCCGTATTCACCGAGTGACGAGTCGCTCCCCAAGCCAGTCCAGATGCTAGCATAAATGAAGCCGAACACCGCACTCACTGCATTGTGCAGCAGATGCGAACCGCGATACTGCAAATTCCTCGCATACGCCTTGCGCGCCAAAACCGCGAAAAGCATAAAACACCTCCTGAGCTGTTTTGATCCTTATCCACTAGCTTTTTTTGCAGCCGCCGCGTAGAGACGGAAGTCTATATTACCAAAATTCCCCTAACCATGGCAATGATTATTTTTTACCGCAGATGGAGGCCTACTTAACGATGAAAAACATCCTCTCAGCTCGCCACACATGCGAATCAACCCTGATTCCGCTTACTTAAGCATGTTTTTCATCGTTAAAGTGCTGCTTCCCCTCTTTCTCCTCTACTTAACGATGAAAAACATCCTCTCAGCTCACCACACATGCGAATCCAACCTGATTCCGCTTTCTTAAGCATGTTTTTCATCGTTAAAGTGCTCATTTCCCTCTTTCTCCTCCACTTAGCGATGAAAACCATCCTCTCAGCTCACCGCCCTCCACCACAACCAAAAAACGAAAAAGTCCCCGTCTCGTCGCTCAAAGCAACAAACAGGGACTTCTCTTCTCTTACTGCGCGCTCACCGGCTTAGCCGGCGGGGAATTACTGTTCACTCCCGCTGCTTGCACATGTTCTTCACCAAATTCAGCGTTATATTTATCCTGAGAGGTTTTCGTCAAATAGTCATGATCAATATGTTCAGCCAAGTACTGCTTGCCGAAAAGTAAATCGTACTGCACATTCCTATAGTCATTAAGGAGTGCTTGCGATGATTCGGGAACCTTAGCATGGAGTTCTTGGTTCGCATCAACAACAAGGTTACTCAGTAGTCCTGGCACTTGCGCCGCCAATTCGGCATTCAATTTGAAGTTCGCCGGTTTTTCCATATGCAGCATATCCAGCACGTGGGCACCAAGGAAGGAATCACTGAGCAGCGGAATGTCCTGCTTCGGCATATCGAAGTTCGACCAAGTAACAAGCGGGATGCTGTGCATCTTCTTCACTTCTTCCAGCGACCAATTATTCGCGTTGCTGCTTTGGATGAAGCCTGCTTCTTTATATACTTGATAATCTAATCCCAGCATCGGCAAATGGTCCCCATAGAATACGATCATCGTCGGTTCATCCGATTGCTTGAAGTGATCGATCAGCATTTGCAAGCTTTGATCCGCATCGTGTGCGCCCTGCGCGTAGGTTTCAAGAATCGTTTTTGCTTCAGGCGTCAAGTTGCCTTGTGCTTTGAACTGATTTTCTCCATACCGAGGTTCATCATACGGCCCATGATTTTGCATGGTTACCGTGTACATAAACATAGGCTCCTCGGTTTTATCTACTTCATCTATTATGCTCCTAGACACTTCGGCGTCAGAGATAAAGTAACCCTTCATTTCCGGATTCACGAAATATTCACTGCTCTTAAACGATTCGAAGCCTAACTCCTTATACACCGAATTTCGGTTCCAGAACCAGCCTTCATAGGAGTGAATTCCCATGCTTTTGTAGCCCTGATCGGCAAAATAACTCGCCAAACTCGGTACTGGTTTCGTTATATATTGTTGATACGGAATGGACCCTCCTGGCAGAAAGCTCATTGAGTTCCCCGTCAACACTTCGAATTCCACATTGCTGGTACCGCCACCGAATTGGGGGGACAACAGATATCCGGAACTCGACTCTTTCTGTAAACGATGGAGGGTGGGCACCGGATCTTCACTGAACTTCACGTTCGTTAGCAAAGTTGGATCCCAGAACGCTTCACTCATAATGAAAATCACATTCGGCTTCTTCCCTTTTAGAGAATCAGCATCTACGGACTTTTTCAGTCCTGCCGTTTGCACGCCTGCTTCTTGGAGATTAGCTGCAACGGTAGCAATACTCTGATCACTATACGTTTCTGGCTTTTGAACGATCGAGTTTTTGACATTAAGGGTGAAAGCTAACGCTAATCCATTATTCGCATAGTTCTCTTTCTGATTCCACACAATTTCGTTTACACCCAAATGGTCAAGAATTTTTCCAGCTAACGGTGTTTTGATTGCAAATGCATATAAGGCATAGAGCGAGAACAGCCCTAAACCAATTCGACTGATGATAGAAAACGATATGCGCGGAAGAATCCATTTCAGTAAAAATACAAGAATGACCGCGATGACCACAGCTCCGATTCGGAGAAGTGCGGCTTTCCCTGTTACGAGCGAAGCAATATCCATACTTTCTTTATTCAGCAAAATATCCCACGGGAAGAATGGCTCCCCAATCATTTTCACCTTCATATAAGAGATCAGTGCCATTAGTCCGAGCAATAAAGTTGTGATGGATCCGGAAATAGCTAATGATCCTACAACCGCATAAATGAAAGCTAGTAAACAGAAGGACAGTCCTACATTTAATAGAAAAAGTGGTCGATTAGTTGTTATCCATTGGACTGTTTCATGCAAGGAACCACGTTCTAGAAGTTCCATTCCGGCTACTGAAAGTACAGGTAAGACTATCATAAATAATAAAAGCGAAATCGTCGCTCCCAGACGGTTTGGTCTCATCTTCTTAGGAAGATGGTTCCGGGGCTTCAAATTCAAGTGCATATTGCATCACTCTCCTCTTGCCCCTATTATAAATACCAAATGTGAAGGAATTATGTAGCTAACCTTAAAGGAACCTTAGTATTACCATATATACCCATTATTTAAGCCCTGCCAGCCATGACGCCAACGCCTTCAATTCTTCCTCTTTCAGTGCCACTTGGAACGGCGGCATTCCGCCACCACCCTTTTGAATACGCTTGATGATCTCGGCTTCATCTAAACGTTCTCCTACTTTTTGGATATTAGGGCCTTGTCCGCCTTGTAATTGATTTCCATGACACGAGATGCAGAAATTTTGATAAATCTTAGGAACATCCACTTTTACCGCCGCAGGCTGCGTTTCATTTTGTTTATTTCCACAGGCGGATAAGCCGAGAGCCAGAACAATGACGCCAAACAGCTTTAATTTCATACGCACGAAACTCCTTCAATTAGTCATATTCTCTCATCATACCAGAGCATCGATTGTAAAATAAAGGAGCTTGCCCGATAGAACGATTCTCCTGAAAATTCAGTAAAATAAAATTTCACATATATTATTGAATGTTGAAATATTATTTTGTATGCTAAAGGCAGCCGAAATTTTTTATAACATTTGCTAAGAGAAAGGAAGAAAGGAGGAAAACCGTATTTTCGGCAATTATGTAAGCGAATACATAATGAGAAGGAAGTGAATCCCGTTGAAGAAATCTGTTCAAATTCGCGCAGTTTCAATCCCTTTTACCATGGCCTTATTATTGTTCTTGAGCACAATCATGTTCGGTGTACCCGTTGCTAGCGCGGACACGGAGGCTGCTTTGAGCCCAGATGTGCAGACGTTAGCTGCCGTTCAAGCTGCCGCCGGTGTGGAAGGCTTTGAGCAAACGGCTAATCTCTTCTCGTCCTCGGCAAGGGCGACGGCAAGCATCGGACTCATCAGCCGACCGGAAACGATTTATTACGGCTATCATGCTGTTAAATTGTCCTATGATTTTACCGGAACGATTGGAACCTCGGCGGCTTATGTTAACTTCAAGGATCCTGACGGCACAACGGGCAGAACGCTGCAGGGACTTCCAAAGAAACTCGGCCTCTGGGTGTACGGCGATGGCAACAACCATTGGCTGCGCGCTCAAGTCAAAGATTCGGCGGGAACCGTCTCAGCACTTGACTTCACCTCCGGAAACGGGCTGAGTTGGACCGGCTGGAAGTACATCACGGTATCAGTTCCGATCTCGCTGAAGGCTCCGATTAAGCTCAATCAAATCTATGTGGCAGAGACCAAAGACAACAATAAAAACAAAGGCGCGCTTTATTTTGACCAATTGACGGCGTTTTACACGGATTCGACCGTTTACGGGCTCGATTTAGCGGATCTGCCTCCACTTCAGGTTGGGGAATCGAAGAAGGCGCAAGTATTCGCGACTTACCAGAACGCAGCGGAGCCGGTTCCGGTTACAAGCGGGCTATCTTTCCGAAGCAGCAACGATCAGGTCGCAACCGTCGACGTAAGCGGCACCGTCCGGGCGCTGCAGGCAGGCACAACGACGATCTATGCCTCCTATGGAACGGCTCCAGAAGCATCCTACGTGCTGACCGTCTCAACAAGTGCAGCCTTGCCGTCGAAATTAGAGCAATCTTCATTGGAGAAGCTGGAATCCGGCTCTTCGAACAAAATTCGCCTGTACGCCGTATACCCGGACATGACTGAACCCGTTACCGTGCAGAGCGGAGCAACGTTTGAAAGCAGCACTCCTGATGTTGCAACCGTCGATGCCGATGGCATGGTGAAAGCCGTAAAACCTGGAACGACAACGATCACAATGTCCTATAAAGGCGTTTCAACGGCTTATACGTTGAATGTAAACGCCCCTGTACCGGTATTGCAGAGCATCAAACTGACCGAGCTCCACACGATGACGGTTGGCGATACCTTGCAGGCGAAGGTGCTCGGCACCTACACATGGCTTTCGGACCCCGTTCAGCTGACTAGCGGTGTTACGTATACGAGCAGTAACCCGGCGGTCACCGCGGTGAGCGCAGACGGAATTGTTACGGCGCTGAAATTCGGCACCTCCCGGATTACCGCGACGTATGGCGGGAAAACGAGCGATTTCTACTTGGTGGTGAACAAGATGACAGCCATTCCGAAGTCAGAGCTCCGAGCTGCCTGGATCGCAACCGTTGACAATATCGACTGGCCGGACAAAGGCGTAACGGACCCGGAGCAGCAAAAACGCGATTTCATCAAGCTGCTGGACCAGCTGCAAGCTACAGGGATCAATGCGGTCATCGTGCAGGTAAAGCCGACGGCGGATTCCTTGTACCCGTCCCAATTCGGTCCATGGTCGGAATGGCTGACAGGCGTGCAGGGAAAGGATCCCGGGTATAACCCGCTTGCGTTCATGCTGGAGGAAGTGCATAAGCGCAATATGGAGTTCCACGCTTGGTTCAACCCCTATCGGATCAGCTTGCAGGATCGTCTCGACAAGCTGGTACCGGATCACCCGGCGCGCCAGCATCCGGACTGGGTCGTTTCGTACGGCGGAAAGCTGTATTTCAACCCGGGAATTCCGGAAGCGAAGCACTTCATTATGAACGGCATTATGGAAGTCGTGAACAATTACGATGTCGACGCGGTTCATTTTGACGATTATTTCTATCCGTACCCGGTCAGCGGAGTGGACTTCCCCGACCAGAAGGAGTTCCTGGCATATGGTGCGGGCTTTGCAAGCAAAGCAGACTGGAGACGCAACAACGTCAATTCGTTCGTACAGGAGATTGGCACTAGAATCAAGCAGGAGAAAAGCTACGTTAAATTCGGTATCAGTCCATTCGGCATCTGGAGAAACAAAGGGGAAGATCCGGCAGGCTCCGATACGAACGGTCTCAGCAGCTACGACGCCATCTATGCGGACACGAAAAAATGGGTCGACCAGCAATGGATCGATTACATCGCACCGCAAATCTATTGGTACATGGGCTATTCGCCTGCCGCGTACGACAAGCTGATCGAATGGTGGAACGGCGTTGTTGCGAACAAAAACGTTCACCTTTACAGCGGTCAGGCCACCTACCGCATCGGCTCAAACGATCCGAGTTGGCTAAACCCGAACGAAATGCCAGACCAAGTAAGCTATAATCGCAATTTCAGCAACGTCAAAGGCAGCATCTTCTTCAGCGCCAAATGGCTGCCGGCGAATCCGCTGGGCTTTACAGACCGGTTAAAAACCGATCTCTACCGCTACCCGGCCCTTGTCCCTGCGATGCCTTGGCTCGACAATCAAGCGCCGACCGCCCCTGTTCTCGCTTCGGCCATCCGCAAACCATCCGGTGTGGAGCTGACTTGGGCGAATGGTACATCAGACGCGGCCTACTTTACCGTATACCGTTTCGAGAGTGATACGGCAGGAAGCTTGCAGGATGCAACGAAGATCGTCGCTACCGTTCGCAAGCAGGAGGGCGCGAAGGGAACGTTCATCGACCGGACAGCTGTTGACGGCGCGCGATATACGTATGTCATTACCGCTGTGGACCGCCTCCATAACGAAAGTGCAGCCAGCAACACGATTGCGATAACGAACGTACTTGATGTGACCGCACCTGTGACGACGGCAACCGCCCAAGGAACGATCCGTAACGGCTGGTACGTTTCGGAGGCGACCGTGAAACTTACGGCAACGGATGACCTGACAGGCGTCAGCTCCACGCAATACAGCACCGACAACGGCATAAGCTGGCAGCCTTACGGAGGGCCTATTACCATTGAGGCCGACGGCGGGACCACCCTTCTTTACCGGTCCGAGGATGCTGCCGGCAACGTGGAACAAGCGAAAAGTACGGAAATTAGCATCGACCGGACGGCTCCCGTGATTCAAATCAGCGGCGGAACCACATATACCGTAGACCAAACCGTTCAAATAAAGTGTACCGCTTCCGATACGGTTTCTGGCCTCGTCTATAATCCTTGCTCCGCGCTTCTTGTCGATGCTCCGGCCTATGAGATTGGTCTCGGCTCGCACGTCGTGACCATCGATGTTCAGGATACCGCAGGCAACACAGCATCCGCATCGTTTACGTACACGGTTCAGACGACCGTTAGTTCCATTTCAAACGTAACCCGTACATTTGTAGCAGGTCCGGGAGCCGACGGGGTTACGAACTCGCTTGTGAAAAAGCTTGAGCACGGTAATTACGATGCATTTATCCATGAAGTGCAGGCACAAACCGGCAAAAGGCTGACGGCTCATCAGGCCGACGTCTTGATCCGTTTAGCTGCGTCTCTGCAATAAACCGTAAAGGCTGCGGATAAAATAAAAGACATGGCAGGGGTAGTCCCGGGCCATGTCTTATTATTAAACTAATTTCAACCGAATGACGTTCCACGATGTTTTGCCAAGTATCGCCTGAATCTGACTGTCTGACGATAGGGTCGCATTTCCGCCTGTGTGAGGCTTCACCCGATCCTGGGCATCTATGGTATTCGAAGCTTTCAAATCGTCGTTCTCCAGAACGATATGCTCGATAACTCGGCATTCACCAAAGCTGCGAAGATCCAGTTCCAAAGGAAGTGCCTCCTCTAGATGACGGTTAACCGCGAAGATCGTCACTTCGGATTTGTCTTCGTTATGAATGGCAACAGCTTCCAAGTAAGGCACATCCGTATAATCCTTCGCGTCGTATTTCGGTGATTTGATCAGCGGCACAAGAACAGTCCCTCGTCCAAACACACTTGCATGCATGTAAGGATAGTAGATCGTCTGTTTCCAGGCTGCTCCCCCATTCGCGGTCATGATCGGTGCGATGACGTTAACAAGTTGTGCCAAACAAGCCATCTTCACACGATCCGCACGTTTCAACATGGAGATAAGCATACAACCAACTAACAAGGCATCTTCATGGTTGTAAATGTCTTCAAGCTGCGGTGGTGCGATGGACCATGGCTCAATTCTCCGGTCCGCCTCGTTGGAGTGATACCAAACATTCCATTCGTCGAAGGATAGGTTGATTTTCTTCTTACCGCGCTTTTTGGCCTGAACGTAATCCGCCGTCGAAATCACCGTATGGATGAACCGATCCATGCCCATAGATTGTGCGAGGAAATTGGCTGAATCCTTATCACGATTGCCATAATATTGATGCAGGGAAATATAATCAACATGATCATACGTATGCTCAAGTACAGTCGCTTCCCAGTCAGGGAAAGTAGGCATAGTGAGACTTGAACTGCCGCAAGCAACAAGCTCGATTGACGGGTCGACCCACTTCATGACTTTGGCCGTTTCACAGGCTGTGCGTCCGTATTCCGCGGCAGTTTTGCTGCCCGTTTGCCAAGGGCCGTCCATTTCGTTGCCTAGACACCAGGTTTTGATGTTATGGGGCGCCTTATACCCATGCGCAATCCGTAAATCACTCCAGTAGGTGCCGCCTTGGATATTGGAATATTCAATGATATCTCTAGCCTCATCAGGGCCGCGAGTCCCCAGATTAACCGCCATCATGGCTTCTGTATTTGCTTTGCGGCACCAATCCATGAATTCATTCAGTCCAACTAAGTTAGGTTCAATCGTGCGCCAAGCCAAATCAAGTCTCTTCTTACGCCCTTCTAACGGTCCAATGCCATCCTCCCAGTTGTAACCGGATACAAAGTTACCTCCCGGATAACGAACAATCGGAACATCCAACCCTTTTACCAGCTCCAGTACGTCTGCTCGAAAACCTTGCTCATCCGCTTGTGGATGTCCAGGTTCGTAAATTCCGCCATAGACCGCACGTCCCAAATGCTCAATAAATGAGCCATAAATACGAGAATCTACTTCTCCAATTTTAAAATCTTTGTCGATAATCATACTAGCTTTCATAGACATTGCATTCACCTCGTAGTATAATTAATAAAAATATGAATCAGTTAATACATTTATTATGTCAATGACTATATTAAACAATAATCTGCAGAGGATTTCAAGCTTTTCATCTGCCTTCTGTTGCATTCATATTTTCATTAATTAGTCTACTTAAGAGGAGATTGTCCGATGATCCAAACGACAACAGACCGCAAATGGCTGCCGCTGTATGAAGCGCTGGCTAGCGATGTGCGGCTTAAGATTCTGGAGCTACTTGCTGAGAAAGAGATGAATGTCAAGGAATTAGCCCATATGCTCGGATTAAGCAGCGCCATCGTAACTATGCACGTTAAAAAGCTCGAGGCTGGAGGGCTTATTCAGACCGATTTAGTACGCAAGCAGAACGGTACGCACAAAATGTGTAAGTTGGCCATCTCCCGCATCGAAATGCGGCTCCCGCAGCCAATCGAGCAGCAGCGAGCATTCGATGAAGTTGCGATTCCGGTAGGCCACTACACGCGCTTCGATGTCCATCCAACCTGCGGTTTGGCAACCGCTGATCATGTGATTGGTCAATATGATGATCCGCGCTTTTTCTTCGAGCCGGAGCGGATGCATGCCAAGATTCTATGGTTCGGCAGCGGTTTCGTGGAGTATCGCATTCCGAACTATGCGCTGCCCGGTCAGACGCTTGAGGAAATCGAGATTTCGCTGGAAATCGGCTCCGAAGCCCCCGGAATTGAAGCGAATTGGCCGTCTGACATTCATTTTTATGTCAATGATACGCTGCTCGGCTATTGGACCAGTCCCGGTGATTCGGGACAAGGCCGCGGCCAACTCACGCCTGCCTGGTGGCCGGACACGATCAACCAATATGGTTGGTTGAAGATCATCCGGGTCACAGAGCAGGGAACATTCCTTGACGGACAGCGGCTATCGGCTGTCTCGATCAAGGATATCCCCATGTCCCGCAACGAGTGGACACTGCGGCTTGAGGTGCCGAGCCATGCCGCGCATGTCGGCGGTTTAACCTTGTACGGTGAAGGGTTTGGCAACTACAACCGTGACATTCTGTTTCGCACCTACCGCAGGTAGGGGGCTTCTTTGTACACATATGAATTAGGGGCTGTCATATCGCCCACTGAGTCCGAGAAGCCGAAAATCGACTCTCGGCAGACCTTTCCCTCGCGTCCATGCAGATTAAGCACAGAAAACGCGCTTATTCTGGAGCGCCCGAACAAATAAGCGCGAAAAACGCGCTTACAGCGAGAGCGCTGCGAGCCGAAGTTCGCCCACTAAGTCCGAGAAGCCGGAAATCGACTTCTCGGCAGACTTTCCTGCACGTCCGTGCAGAATAAGCACGGAAAACGCGCTTATTCTGGAGCGCCTAAAGAAAGACCTGAGGCTTTGCCTCAGGTCCTTTGTGTGCTAATCCATATGTTTGAGCTTGGGGAGGGAATTGGATATAGGGCTCCAACCGACCATATCCGCTTTCTCCATGATCATCTTCTTTTCTCTGCAGACCGATTTGGAGGCTGTCGCAGAGCTAACGAACCGTGCACACGCAATTGTCCTCATCATGCGCATACTCGAATGGCTAACGAATCGCAGCCTCGTTACGTTAGCGAAAAAGCGTGATTTGGGGCTGTCTTTCCTGCAATAGCGTTTTCTCGATTCGTTAGACTATCAAAAGCCCGCTTTTGGGCTTCATAACGTTTTCTGAGTTCGTTAGCGTTTGTCCACAATGAATCGACAGCCGACTTTGCACAATTGCAGAAGTTTTTGAATGGCCACCTTAGAAAGGGGATACCCTTAAGCTCTACCTCGAAACTTATACTTTCTGGCGTGAACACATAAGCGCGAAAAACGTGCTTACAGTGAGAACTCTGCGAGCCGAAGCTCGCCCACTGAGTCTGAGAAGCCGGAAATCGGCTTCTCAGCAAAAGTTCCTGAGCTCTTACTTTGGCGTAGCTAGCAGGTGGGACTGCACTCACTCGTTCCTCCTCCACATGCTTGAACAAAGTAGGGGTCCCACCCCCTTGAGGTTTTGTTGTCCTCCCTTCATCGGTATTACACCCCCGCAGCCCGCCACTATTAGTTGTGCCTAGCTTGGCTAGGCGCGCTAAGTAAAAAAGAGCCCCATGGGCTCTTTTGAACTTTCTTTTGAACTTCTTTTTGAACTTCTATTAACACTCATCTCACAATGGCTGCTCGTAATCCATTAACACCAAATTCCAAATACCCTTTTAAACAGGTCAACATGTAAACCCAACCTTCTTTATTATCAATCAATTGACTTATTAGGTTCTCATCATTTTCATTAAAACCTTCTTCATTAACTTCAATAACGGTACTCGAATTATCCAACTCTTTCAGCGTAATCGTTACAACATGTCCATCATCCGCTCTACCCCACTGGAAAACGATTTTCTTATTTACCTCAATTTCCAATACTTTAATATCCATCTGGGCAGCATATTCATCATATCTCCAAGTAATCGTCTTGCCTTGCTCCAATCTTCCAGAACCCGAAGAGAACCAATAATTGGACATTTTCACAGGGTCAATAAGAGCTTCAAATACGTCATTAACGGGCTTAACTATTTTAAATTTCGTAAGGGTGTTCATCCTACATCAACTCTCTTTCAATGTATATGTGACGGGTTAAATGGAAATGGGCGGCAACGTGTTCCCTGTTTCGAGTAAACTTTTTAAGTTGCTCAGAATGGCTGGCCATCCATTATTTAATCCCTCAAAGGTATCTTCTCTATCCACGATGTCAGCAGATGCTAGATTTTCATGCTTAAGTATTAGTTTGACGGTCGAATCCAGCGGTTTCAACTCAAAGGTGACTTGGGAAGGCTGCCTACGAGTGGTTTTATCCCCTACCATGTTCCATGTAAAAGAAAGTAACCGATGCGGCTCGCACTTTAAAATGATGCCATGATCGGTGACTTGTCCATTCCGCGAATAGGCAACGGTAGAGCCTTCTTGCCAGTCCGACTGAATTTTGCTTCCGAAGAAGTATTTTTCGGTAAAATCGCTGCTTGTCAAAGCTTCCCAAAGCTTTTCGGGTGTCGTCTTGATGTAAGTTACGTAAACAAATGCTGCATCAGTCATTTTAATCCTCCGCTTCAAGCCGCTTTTTAAGTTCAAGCAATGCTTCGATACGATCACGATCGTATTTGCTGATCCAGCGGTCATAAATCTCTCCGATGGGTTCAACATTTAGATAATGATTTTTATTGCGTCCTTGCCGAACAATAAGAATAAGATTCGCTTCCTCCAAAATAAGCAGGTGCTTGGTTACGGATTGACGCGTCATCTCAAGATGTTCACATAGTTCATTTTGCATGTCAAGTTTGGGTCTATAGGTGAATTCTGTGCCTGTTCGTTCCATTCTCGAAACACAAAAAGACACGGAAGAGCAATTCCGTGCCTCTCTAGAAACATATTGTAGTGTTTGCTAAACCAACCTACGCATGTATGCCCACACCAGCAGCCTCAGCGCTACCTGAAGCCGCAACGCCCTTATCCCGTGCCTCCGCCCGGCGCAAATACTTCTGCTGACGCCAACGGATCACAACGAGGATGCCGCGTAAATATTCGTCGCAAATCATAGCGACATAAATACCCGCAAGTCCCCAGCCCATATGCAGGCCTAATACATAGGAAAGACCCGCGGCCACGCCCCACATCGAGAACAAGGAAATCATCATATTGTAACGGGTATCACCTACCGCGCTCAGCGCATTTCCGAAGCCCATATTGAGCATTCTCCCTGGCTGCAGGATAAGTGTCAGCACCAAACATGAGAGTCCCAGTTTGATAATATCCACATCTGAGGTGAAGAAGCCGAGAAAACTTTTGAAGATAAGAAAGAGAATAATGCTGTTGAATCCTACCAAACCGAGTCCAATCCATGTTCCTCGATATCCGCTCTTATAAGCTTCTTTGATTTTTCCGGCTCCATACAGATGGGCAATCTGAATTTGAACCGCTAAGGCAATGGAATAGCCTAACATAAAACAAATCGACTCGAGCGTGTTCATATATGTTCTCGCCGCCAATTCCTTAGCTCCCATCGTGGCTAGGAACGTATAGATCGTCAACTGCGTCAGTACCCAAGAAGACATGTTCACGCCGAGCGGCCAACCTATTTTCAAAATATCGCCAAACAACTTTCGATTGAATATGATTAGATCCCGCCACTCCATCCTCCGCTCGAACGCGGAAACGAACATAAACAGCAGCAAACACGTCGCGAGCAACCGGCTCACAAGAGTCGAAATGGCAACACCCGTTAACCCCAGTTGAGGAAATCCGAGCTGGCCGTATATAAAACCGTAGTTAAACACGATGTGTATCACATTCATACCAATAGCCGTAATCATCGGTCCCTTGGTGTTCCCCGTATTCCGAATTACGGTGCTTAGCGAAGCAGTCAAAGCTGTTAATACCATCCCGCTCCCCACGATCGAGATATAGGTTTCAGCCAGAGGAAGCAGCCGCTCCTCCAAGTGGAAGAGTTTAGCCAGAGGGCGAGCCTCCATATAAAGAACCACACTCAGTACACTACCTATCACTGCGCTGACCGTTACAGCCATAATGGCAACGGTGCGTGCAGATTCATTCTGCTTGGCTCCGATTTTCTGAGCTATCAAAATCCCAGCTCCGCTCGCAACCGTCATAAATAAAATCATCATCGCTTGGAACAGTTGGTTCGATAAACCGACCACCGCCACCGCATCATCCGATACACGGCTCACCATTAAGGTATCTACGGCACCTAAAAGCAATTGCAGAAGCAATTCAACGAAAATAGGCCAAGCTAGAAGCCACAGTGTAAACTTATTTTTCTCTTTGACCATGTTTTTCACCATCCGATTATCATCTCTCTTTTTGTATAAATGAAACTTTGTTGTCTGCTCAAATTATAGATGCTATAGTTGACACCAAGTATGAGTATTGCAACTTAAAGTTTCAAAATTCCAACCTCCATTCAAGAGATGAAAAGGTGACTCCGATGGCTTTTATCGAAATGACTGTCCCTCCGCTGCCGCACTACATTACAAGCGGTTTCAACACCATATCCAAAGGCAGCAAACATCCGAGCAGACGCAATATCCAAGTCTTTGATTTGCTGATCACCACATCGGGCTGCTTCTATATAGGCGAGGGGGATGCTAGGTTCGAAGTAGCAGTTGGACAAGCCGTTATTCTAAGGCCGGACAGCTATCATTTCGCTACAAAAGTCTGTTCCGAGCTGACGGGTACTTATTGGATGCACTTCCATGCAGGAGGACCATGGGCTATGGTAGACCATACGTTTCAACCTATACCTCTGGAAGATCCAACACAAACCCCAATTGAGCCATTTGCTGTTGAGCCCTTTACGATTCGGATCCCTCAATATACAACACTTTTGCAGCCTGAAAAAACCTATGACCTGTTCGAACAGCTTCAGCAACTGCAACCGAGTGCTCATCAGAGCGGTGTCCGTTTTGCGCAGCAGCAGCTTTTTCATGAGCTATTACGCCAGCTTTCCGCTTCCACGGACAACGATCATCCTTCACCCTCCAAGGCCTGCGCGGAAAAAGCGGCCGCCTATTTAAGGCAGCATTACAAAGTATCAGTTTCCGCCAAAGAACTCGGCGATCATGTCAACTTCCACCCTGTTTACATTGCTCGCTGTATGCAAAAAGAATATGGCTGCTCCCCTACAGAATACCTGCTCAGGTTAAGGATCCAGCAGGCTAAGCTGCTGCTGCTTCAAACCGATCTTCCCGTTGCGCATGTCGCTGAAGAGGTGGGTTTTGAACAACCTGCCTATTTTGCCACCTGCTTCACCAAAATGGAAGGTATCTCTCCTCGCAAGTACAGGCAGCAGTTCTCGCGAGGGTAATTAACGATCAACTCGAAGGCATATATAGGCTAACTTCTAAATACAGTTAACTTATATAACTTAGAGGGAGTTGACTTGATATGGAAGAACAACAGCATGCACCTGTCCTAAGTGTAAAAGACTGGATGATTACCATCCTGCTCCTTGCGATCCCACTTGTGAATATTGTGATGTTATTCGTGTGGGCATTCAGTAAAGGAGAAAACCCTTCGAAATCTAATTATGCCAAAGCAAGCTTAATCTGGGCTCTCATTGGACTCGGTCTCTATTTTATTTTCTTTGTCCTCTTCTTCGGCGCAATGATGTCGAATATGAATCAATAAACCTTCTCCCCAGCAGCTATCCTCCTTGCGGTCGTGACCGCTTGGGGATAGCTCTTTTTATGTTATACTGGAAAAAAATGATAAGGAGCCCGCGACCATGCCATCCCCTTTACATTGGAAAAAGTCACTGTGGATTCTATGGGGTGCTAATTTCTCCGTTATGTGCGGCATGAATCTCGTTCTTCCGTTTTTACCGCTTTATATCGGAGAACTCGGGGTTCAAGATCTTGGCGAAATTGTACGTTGGACAGGCTGGATTGTCGCTGCACAATTCATCACATCGTTTCTCACTCAGCCGCTCTGGGGAGCTATCGCGGATCGACGCGGGCGTAAAATCATGCTCCTTCGCGCCGGGTTCGGGATGGCGATTGTGACAGCGCTTATGGGCATCGTCACGTCACCTTGGCAGCTATTGTCTCTGCGGCTGCTCAACGGTATCTTCTCCGGCTTCATCTCCATGGCCGTGTCTCTTCAAGCTTCCGTTACACCGCCGGAGCATTCGGGCAAGTCGCTTGGCACCTTACAAACGGGAGCTATCGCCGGCTCGCTCATCGGTCCCTTACTTGGGGGCTTGCTGGCAGGTTTTTTCGGCTACAGCCATGTGTTCTTCTTTACAGGAGGGCTCATGCTCTGCGCGAGCATCATCGTCATGATTTTTATCAAGGAGGAGCGTAAGCCTCCCTCAAAGAAAAAAGAACGACAGCGCACCGATTGGCGGCTGTTTCGGCCTTTGCTCCCGGTCTTCGCTGCTTCCTTGATCACACAGATCGGCATGATGAGCATCGAGCCGATTGTGACGGTGTACGCGAAGACCTTATATACCGGCAGCCACTTGGAGCTGTTCGCTGGTCTAATCGTTGCGATTACCGGCATCGCGAACTTGTTCGGCGCTCCATCCTTAGGGAGACTCGGCGACCGTATCGGCCAGCGCAAAACACTTGTGATCGCCTTATCGATGGCGGCACTTGCCTTCATCCCGCAGGCTTTTGCCACTAGCATCACCATGCTCCTAGTCGGCAGATTCCTGCTTGGGCTGTTCATCGGCGGCATGATTCCCTCTCTGAACGCGCTGGTCATGAAGCTAGCGCCTACTCAGATTCAGGGGACCGCTTACGGCTTTAACACCTCATCGCTGTTCCTAGGCAATCTGATTGGCCCCTTAATTGGCAGCCATCTTGCGGCAGCGTACGGTTTCACATCCGTCTTCTATGTCACGATGGGCATTTTGCTGCTCTGTGCTGGATTCGTTTTTACGAATCGCAGTTTAGACAGTCATTACCATTCAAAAACGGCTTAACAAAACCTATTTCGTTTAAAACTGGAGGATCACTATGAAACACGAAATTCTATACAAAGGCGCATTTCCTATGTTGAAAGTAGAGCTTGAAGCTGGCGAGAATATTAAGGCAGAAGCTGGAGCCATGGTCTCGATGTCACCCAATATCGAACTCAAGGGAACCGTAGAGGGCGGCATCATGCGCGGTTTAGGCCGAATGCTGAGCGGTGAGAAATTCTTCTTCCAAGAACTGACTCCAACCAGAGGATCAGGCGAGGTTTTACTGGCACCTACGGTCATTGGCGATATTGAAGCCGTAGAGCTAGACGGATCCTACAAGCTGTATGTGCAAAAAGACGGCTTTCTTGCTGGAACATCCGGCATTCAGGTGAACACGAAAATGCAAAACCTGATGAGCGGCTTTATGTCTGGCGAGGGTTTTTTCATCGTTGAAATTAGCGGAAGAGGCACCGTGTTCCTTTCCTCCTACGGCGCTATACATGCCATTAATCTAGCTCCAGGGCAAGAAGTGATCATCGATAACGGGCATCTCGTCGCTTGGCCGGATTATACGCAGTATACGATTGAAAAAGCGGCCAAAGGCTGGTTATCCAGCTTGACGAGCGGCGAGGGCGTTGTCTGCCGATTCCGCGGCGAAGGTGTCGTACTCATTCAAACGAGGAACCCGCAGGGTTTCGGCGGGTGGATTAAGCAGTTCATTCCGGGTGGCAGATAAGTGTTATGGCATCCAAGCAGTTCATTCCGGGTGGCAGATAAGTGCTATGGTATCCGATCCCGTGTTTAGAGTAACTTGCGAGCTAAATTAGATGGAGTAACTTCATCGATGGTATAAATTTGTTCACAAAATAGAATTTGGAGCCTACTTCGGAGCTTCTTTGGAACTTTTCTTTTGGAGCATTCTTTTGGAACTTTCTTTTGGAACTTTCTTTTGGAACTTTCTTTGGAACTTTCTTTTAGAGCTTCTTTTAGAGCTTCTTTTAGAGCTTCTTTTAGAGCTTCTTTTGGAGCCTAATTGTGGATTCTACACTTGCAAATGTTGTATTTTCTACAACTTTACACAAGCAAAACTGTGCCAACTCGCCCAAATGTTGCAGAACCTACAACAATTCTGCCTAAAAGTAACCGTTTAGCATGAAAACTCGCTAAATTGTTGTACCAAATACAACATCTCCAGCTTAGTGGGAAGAAACGAAGGAAATTGTTGTACGTTTTACAACATGTAAGTGCAGGTAACCTAATCTACACTTTCCACAAAGGATAAACGACGAAGATAAGTGAATTATTGTCCTAATCTTTTGGGCCATGGATGAACAACTCCGTCGTCCTATAAGACGAGCGCATACAGATTGAACCGAAGCAAGTTGGCCACCGCCATGCGGCCATGCGGCGATGCAGCGCGCGCCCGGATCAACAGAAAAAAAACGAGAAATCCTCACGGAGGGTTCTCGTTTTTTTGACGATTATATGATAAAATGGTTCTATCATATAAACTTGGTTTTGTATAAAAAACCACAATACAGAAACGCATTGTATGCGAACGATCGCTTTGCGAACAAGGAGGCCCTAACTTGGATGATAAATACCGCGTTCCGGCCATCGAACGTGCACACCTGATCCTCAAAGAAATCTCTCTGCATCCCGGTGAGTTGAAGCTCATCGACTTGTCTCGAACGCTCGCCATTAACAAAAGCTCGATGTACTCCTTGTTATTAACCATGGAGAACTTGGGGTGGATCGAAAAGGAAACCGGAGAAACCTACCGGTTAGGAAGAGAATTGTCTCGTTTCGGCCATGCCTCTATGCAGCAGCGAGACTTGAATGAATCCTTCCACAAGGAGGCTTCCTTGTCCAAGCTGAGACTGGGCGAATCATTCCAACTTGCCAAATTAGATGGCAAGGAAGTCCTTTATATCGCCAAAGAGGAAGCGCTTACGCCTGTTAGGCTAGCCTCCGAACCAGGCATGCGATTACCTGCTCATGCCACGGCACTCGGCAAGGTCATGCTGGCTGATCTGAACGATGAGGAAATTGATTTGCTTTATCGTTCTGACCAAGAACCATTTCCACATTTAACGGTTCATTCCATTACCTCATTACAAGCATTAAAGCTAAGTTTAGAACAAATCCGACAACAAGGCTATGCGCTGGACTTGGAGGAAGCCGTGCTTGGATTTAGCTGTGCGGCAGCTCCGATCCATAATGCTCAAGGTCAAGTCATTGCCGCTGTCAGCTGCTCTATGATGTTACCTCAATGGGAACAGAAAAAGCAGTCCTGTATAGAAGAAGTTTGTAAGCTGGCTCACAAACTATCCGAATAAAAAGGAGAATTCACATGCGATTACAAGACAAAGTCATTCTCATCACAGGTGCAGGATCAGGAATCGGCAAAAGCACTGCCCTCTTATTTGGACAAGAAGGCGCGCAAGTCATCGTGAACGATCTCGACGTCATCAAAGGACAGGAAACGGCGGATGAAATTATCCGGGCTGGCGGAACAGCAGCTTACATACAAGCGGACGTTACCCAAGCCGAGTCCGTCAGTCAGATGGTAGAGCAAATCATACAGAAACATGGCCGTATTGACGTACTTTTCAACAATGCCGGAATTAGTGGTGTAGGCGCGCTTCATGAGCTCGAACCTGACGCCTGGGACCGCATCATGAGCGTAAATGTCAAAGGTGTATTCTTACCTTCTAAGTATGTCGTGCCGCATATGATGGATCGCAAGTCCGGCTCTATTATTAACATGTCTTCTTGTATAGCTGAAATAGGTCTGGCTCGCCGGGCATCTTACGCAGCAACCAAAGGCGCTGTCCTCGCATTGACCAAATCCATGCAGGTGGATTATGCCGCCTATGGCATCCGGGTGAATGCGCTGCTGCCGGGGACCATTTTAACCCCTTTCGTAGAAAACTATCTCCGCACCTCCTATGACGATCCCGAAGCTGCCATTGCCTCTTTAAAAACTAGACAGCTGAGCAACGAATTGGGCCGTCCAGAAGACGTCGCGCTAGCGGCTTTGTTCCTCGCTTCAGACGATTCCAAATTTATGATGGGTTCACCGTTATATATTGATGGAGGCGTGACTTTCGGCAAAAACGCTTAAGCAGCGGCCCCTATTCTGCATTATTCATTTATTTGTGTATTCACTTATTCACTCACACATTCATTCACTTATTCACTCATTCATTCAGGAGGTTTTTCTAATGAAACTGCTTACTTTCAGGAAAAATGATTCGTTCACCCTTGGCATCCAAACCGAGTTTGGCGTGCTGGATGTCGTTCAAGCTGTCAAGCAGCTGTCGGCAGCATTCACCGTCCCTACCACTGTTCACGAAGCCATTAATGGCGGGGCAGCCGCTACCAATGCATTACTTAACCTTGTTAATCTTGTCCTAGAGCGCGAAGACCGCGCTTCCTTACTGCTAAGCGAAGAGACAATGATTTACGGCCCCTGCGTTACGCATCCTAACAAAATCATTTGCGTAGGTCTGAACTATCGCAAGCATGCTGAAGAAACGAATGCCCCGATCCCGCAATACCCGATTCTTTTCAACAAATTTAATAATACGCTTACCGGGCACGGGCATGACATTGCACTACCTCGTGTAACCAAGGAAGTCGATTACGAAGCCGAGCTAGTCATCGTGATTGGTAAACAGGCCAAATACGTGCCAAAAGAAGAAGCCTTGGATCACGTGTACGGATATTGCTGCGTGAATGACCTTTCTGCGCGTGATTTGCAAATGCGGACCCAGCAATGGCTGCTTGGCAAATCGTGCGATGACTTCAGTCCACTTGGTCCTTATCTAGTGACAGCGGATGAAGTCGGCAATCCGAATAACCTGCAGATTAGCACCACTGTCAACGGCAAAATACGCCAAAACTCGAACACGGCGGATATGATTTTCCACTGTGACGAAATTGTCAGCTATATTTCTCAGCATATGACGCTGTATCCGGGAGACATCATTCTAACAGGTACACCAGAAGGTGTTGTGCTCGGCGATCCAGTTGATAAGCGCGTATACTTAAAAGACGGCGATGTCGTGACGATTTCTATCGAGAAATTAGGCAGCTTGACCAATCGCATGGTTAACGAATAACTAGCTTGCGTGTTTAAAAACCGAAACAGCAAAAAAGCAAGCCGCAGCGGCTTGCTTTTTTGCTCCACTTAACCTCGCTCCGCCAACATCGCAACACCTTGTCCGCCGCCAATACATAACGCAGCCACACCCAGCTTGCCTTCTCTCTTCTCCAGCTCATGCAGCAGCGTAACCAGAATGCGGGCTCCGCTTGCACCAATCGGGTGCCCAATGGCAATCGATCCTCCATTGACATTTAATTTCTCCCTTGGGATGCCCAGCTCTCGTCCAACGGCTAAAGACTGAGAAGCAAAAGCTTCATTCAGCTCAAATAAGTCAACGCTATCTAATGAAACTCCTGATTTGCGAAGAAGCTTACGAACCGCATCAACGGGTCCCATGCCCATCATAGATGGATCTAAGGCTGCGTTCGCATAGCCTTTGATACGAGCCAAGGGTTTAAGTCCAAGCACCTTAGCCTTATCCGCAGACATAACAACCAGCGCAGCGGCTCCGTCATTAATGCCAGACGCGTTGCCAGCCGTAACCGTTCCCTCTTTTTTGAAAGCAGGACGGAGCTTCCCAAGTATTTCAGCTGTTGTCCCCGCTCGAGGAAACTCATCTTGCGCGAATAGCACCGGTTCACCTTTTCTTTGCGGAATGGCTACAGGCACTATCTCGTCCTTGAATCTACCAGATTCAATCGCCTGTTCCGCCTTCAGTTGGCTCCACGCCGCAAACTCATCCTGCTCTGCACGTGTAACGCGATGATGCTCCGCTATATTCTCGGCCGTGATGCCCATATGGATATCGCACATCGCGCACCATAACCCATCCCGAATCATCGAATCCACCATCGTGCTGTCACCAAACCGCAGGCCCGAACGCGCCCCGGGCAGCAGATAGGGCGCCTGCGTCATATTTTCCATACCGCCAGCCACCACGATATCCGCATCTCCGAGGCTCACAGACTGTGCCGCCAGCATGACGGCCTTCAGGCCCGAACCACACACCTTGTTAATCGTCATCGCTGGAACGAGTTGCGAATACCCCGCCTTCAGCCAAGCTTGCCGGGCTGGGTTTTGCCCTACTCCTGCCTGAAGCACGTTACCCATGATGACTTCGTCTACTTGGCTGTCTGCCAGATTCGCTCTCTTCAATGCCTCTTGGATGACCGTACTGCCGAGTTCAGGCGCAGATATGTCCGCCAATGCTCCCTGAAAGCTGCCAACGGCTGTACGGACTGCGCTAACAATAACGACTTCTCTACTCATGACGATCTCCTTTGCTTACCTGAAGTTCACTTTGTAAGAGAGGGCCTATTGTAAAACGCGCCTCGGTGTTAGAGAGAACCTCTTCCATCGTTACGCCTGGCTGTATGCCCGATAACACCATGCCCTCTTCGGTAAAATCAAAAACGGCTAAATCCGTAATCAGTCGATTCACTACACCTTTGCCTGTCAAAGGCAGGGTGCATGTTTTTTTAACCTTCGACTCACCTGATTTATTCACATGTTCCATGATGACGATGATCCGTTTGGCGCCGTTGACCAAATCCATGGCGCCGCCCATCCCTTTCACCATTTTCCCAGGAATCATCCAGTTGGCAAGGTCACCGTTCTCCGCTACCTCCATACCGCCAAGAATGGCCAAGTCTATATGGCCGCCTCGAATCATCGCGAACGATTCTGCACTGTCAAAAAAAGAAGCGCCCGCAACAGCCGTTACCGTTTCCTTGCCGGCATTAATCAAATCCGGATCTTCTTCCCCCGTATAGGGGTAGGCTCCGATACCCAAAAGCCCATTTTCCGATTGCAGCATAACCGTCATTTCCGGGGGAATATAATTGGCGACAAGTGTCGGCAAACCAATGCCTAAATTGACATACATGCCATCTTTTATTTCTTCGACTGCGCATTTAATGATCGTTAGACGGTCGTTTTTCATACCGATACCTCCTTACTTCGAACGGTGAGACGCTCAATCCGTTTTTCATAGGACGCCCCCTTCACAATTCGCTGCACATAGATACCTGGCGTATGAATATCGTCCGGGTTCAGCTCGCCTGCCTGCACAATTTCTTCCACCTCAACAATCGTCACTTTCCCTGCTGCTGCTGCCAGCGGATTAAAGTTACGCGATGTTTTGCGGAACACGAGATTGCCCAGCGGGTCAGCTTTCCAAGCTTTAACCAAGGCAAAATCGCCGACAATCCCTTTTTCCAATAAATAAGTGCGTCCGTCAAATGTTTTGAGCTCCTTGCCCTCGGCGACTAAAGTGCCTACGCCTGAAGCTGTATAAAATCCCGGAAATACCGGCTCCGCCAGCGCGAATTCGTTCGGCAAGCGTCCCTTGTGGAACTAACTCAACTTCGAGCTCCCCGCTTAAAAACTGCTGCTCAAACGTTTTGTTTTCTCCCACGTAGGAGGAAATCATTTTCTTGATTTGTTTGTTGGCCAGCAGCAGTCCAAGTCCGCAATCATCAACCCCGCAGTTGTTGCTAACTACGCACAAATCTTTGGTCCCTTGCGCTTTAAGCGCCGTAATTAAATTCTCTGGAATTCCGCAGAGCCCGAAACCGCCAACAATTAACGTAGCTCCGTCACGAATATCCGCTACAGCTTCCTCCATGGAAGAACATATTTTATTCAAGGTGATCCCTCTCCAATCCCTAACCCTATCCCTAGGTTGATTTATCTCTACTGTGCCGTGTATCCGCCGTCGATTAATAGTGAAGCTCCCGTAACACCTCGTAATTTATCGCTTGCAATCAACATGGCATAGTCAGCAATTTCCTCTACAGCCAAGAGGCGCCTTTGGGGAACCAAAGGGTAAATAACTTCTTCAAGGACGCTTTCCAATGGAACATTGCGCGTTTTCGCCAAGTCCTGCAGACTGGCCTCTAACAAGAGGTGTATCTACATAGCCCGGGCACAGCGCGTTCACCGTAATGCCGTGAGCAGCACCTTCTAGTGCCGCTACCTTCGTCAAGCCAATCAACCCGTGCTTTGCGCTGTTATAGGCCGCTTTGCCTGCAAATCCAATGACCCCGTTGATCGAAGCCATATTAATAATCCGACCAAAGCCTTGTTCCTTCATGATAGGGAAAGCATGCTTAATTCCGATAAAAGCACCCGTCAGCATCACCTTGATCATAAATTCAAACTTTTCTACGGGGAAATCCTCAAGGGGTGCTACGTGCTGTAAGCCTGCATTATTGACGAGAATGTCAAGCCGTTTATAGGTTTGAACCACGGTTTCAATGGCTTCGACAAATTGCGTCTCCTGCGTTACATCACATTTGACCCCTATCGCTTCAAAGCCTTCTTCCTGCAACCGCAGCGCAGCCAGATTCGCTTGTTCACCATTTATGTCGGAAATGACCACCTTGGCTCCTTCCCGAGCATAAGTGCGAGCGATTTCAAGGCCAATACCGCTTGCAGCCCCTGTTATCAAAGCGACTCTTTTTTCCAAGAACCTAGCCATTGCGCATACCTCCATCTTTAACTGTTAAAAAATCGATAAAATGATCGCGAGCACGAGAACCGTTACTGTTTTGATAACCGTAATTGCGAAAATATCCTTGTACGATTGTCGATGCGTGAGTCCTGTAATCGCAAGGAGTGTGATAACGGCACCATTATGAGGAAGCGTATCCATCCCACCTGATGCCATCGAAGCAATCCGGTGCAACAGTTCCGGGCTAATCCCTGCATTGTTGGCTGCTTCCAAATATTGCTTACCCATGACTTCCAAAGCAATGGACAGACCTCCTGATGCAGAGCCCGTTACACCGGCCAACACGTTGACAGAAATCGCTTCAGAGATAAGCGGATGAGAGCTTAAGCCAAGAATCCAACCTTGAATAGCTTTGAATCCTGGCAGCGTTTTTACGACATTACCGAAGCCTACCTCTGAAGCTGTGTTGAAAATAGCAAGCAGCGCACCCATTGCTGCAGCAGTTAAGCCCGCTGCCAATTTACTTTGGACAACACGCGCATTAATGCAAATCGCAGACAGAATACCGATGAGCAAGGCCACGATCAATGCCCAAGAAGACGACACCGTTTTTACGTTGGCAATATTAAACGTTTTCAAAAGTTCAGCTGAATACCAGTTGTTTACCGTTAAGAAACCTCTGCTCAGCAAATAGTTGAATACCAATACAAGCACTAATGGGATGATGGACACCCAGAGATTCGGATATTTCTGATTGTCTAGCCCCTCAGGCTCATTCTTATGTCCTAATCCATAGCCTTCACCAGCAGTTTCCGCTTGCTTGCGTCTGCGTTCCAACCAGAACAGCCCTAAGCCAAATACGATAAGACCGCCGATAATACCAAGGATTGGAGCCGCGTAAGAATCCGTTCCGAAATAGGTTGTAGGAATAATATTTTGAATTTGCGGTGTCCCTGGAAGTGCATCCATTGTAAAAGTAAACGCTCCCAAAGCAATCGTACCGGGAATCAATCTCTTCGGAATATTCGCTTCTCGGAAGATCGAAACAGCGAAAGGGTACACTGCAAACGCTACCACAAATAAAGAAACACCGCCGTAAGTTAAGATACCACAAGCAAGGACAACGGAAAGCATCGCTCTCTTCGATCCCAATGCCTTCACTAACGATTGCGCAATGGAGGACGCCGCACCGTTCAATTCCATCACTTTACCGAACACAGCTCCCAATAGGAAAATTGGGAAAAAGTTTTTCACATAATTTGCTGCGTTCACCATATACACTTCTGTATAGCTCGGCATTAAAGCAATTCCCGAAATCAATACAGCCAGCAAGGTGAAAATAGGTGCAAACACGATGACCGGATAGCCTCTGTAAGCAAAAAACATCAGCAGGCCTAAGGATAACACAATCGCTACAACCTCAATAAACATGTTCTGTTCTCCTTTATCGTCATTTGTAAAGCGCTTCCAACTTGTTTGGTATGAATAAACTGTTTACATTACATTTGGATTAATTTCAGTTTACATGCAGAATCCTAACAGGTAAAATTCATATTTGGAATGACAATCATGAAAAAATGCTATGGGTCGGGGAGGGATGATCCTTTGGATTTACGCCAGTTAACTTATTTGCTTGAAATTGCTAAACACATGAATTTTACTAAAGCGGCCGAAGCCCTTCACCTCTCACAACCAACACTCAGCAAAATGGTGAAAAATATAGAAGAAGAACTGGGCGTTTCTTTATTTGATCGTTCAGGTAAATATGTGCAATTGACGGACTCGGGCGAGATCGCCGTTCAACAGATTCAAGTCATCGTTCAGGCTGTCCAAGATCTTCATCACCTCTTAGATGATGTCTCCAACCTAAAAAAAGGAACCATCACCATAGGGTTGCCCCCAGTAGTTGGTTCCGTTTTCTTTACACGAGTTATCGCAAAGTTCCAAATGAAACACCCGAATATCCACTTCCAACTTGTCGAAGAAGGCGCTAAGAATGTAGAAAACCTGGTGCAAAATCGAAAGCTTGATCTTGGTGTGGTGGTTGGGCCTGTAGACACGTCTAACTTTGAAACCTTGCCTTTTATCTATCAAAAATTAGCGCTCATCATCCATCGTTCTCATCCGCTAGCTGAGCAATCCAGCGTTTCTCTGCAACAGCTTAGAAATGAACCCTTTATCCTGTTCCCTAGCGGCTATGCCGTTCGAAATCATGTCATTCATGCCTGTCGATCCATAGGATTCGATCCTTCCGTTGTCTACGAAAGCTCGCAGTGGGACCTTTTGGCTGAAATGGTTGCTTCGAATGCAGGCATTTCCATCATACCCGAGACGATTTGCAGTAAAATCACTTGTCACGAAGTACTCACGTTACCTTTAATAGAGCCTTCTATTCCCTGGAATTTAGTCATTATTTGGCCCAAAGATCACTACGTTTCTTACGCAATGCGTGAATTTATTTCCTTTAGCCAAGAGCTTTCGGAGACAGAGATTTGACTCTACCCACATTCACTTAATGTTGGGGTCTGAGGTCATTCGAAGATGAATATTACTTAGTTACTTTTACAATCATCTTATCGCTGGACATGGTTCCCGCATGGTTAACGAGCTCAGCGCGATACTCATAGGTGCCTATTGCTCTATTTGCTACGGTCGCCATTGCAGATTGAGCAGCCGGTGTATGGCTTGTCATTGCTTGTGTATAGATGAGAATATTGTTTTCGTATAAATTATAGGTCGTTCCATTCGTTCCCCACCACATATTCATGTCAACTTTGAAATTGCCGTCGCCATCCCAGTTGTCATTGGAAAGGGCCGGTTTCACCGGTGTTGCCTGAGTAACGATAACGGTCATAATGTCACTTCTCGTTGTGCCAAAAGTATTGGTGAGTTCAGCGTAGTAGCGGTAGGTCCCATTCATCTTGTAGGTAACTGACGTTACGGTAGATTGGGCACTCGGTGAATTATCCACAAGAATTTGGGTCTCGATGAGCACATCATTTTCATACAGCTTATAGATTCTACCGTTATCTCCCCACCACATATCCATTTTCACCCTGTAATTGCCGTCTTGAATGCCAGTATCATATCCATTGTCATTAGACAGATCAGGTTTTCCCGGCACTCCTTTGCTTTTCGTAATCACAATGTCCACGATCGTCATCGAATACGGCTTCAATTGGATCTGTCCGGCAAAGCTTGAGACAGGTGTCTCTGGCAACGGATTGACCTGAGGAGCGTCCAGCCAGCCCGCATTCGGGTTGGTCAGGTAGTCCGGCAAAGGATTTTCTCCTCCGTATATCCAATTCGTCTTGAGCTCCGCTTCTGGAACGGATACGTTAACCGGGTTCATCGTGCGGTTGGCAAATACGACCTTCTTAATGCCGCTTGCATCACCGAATCCCCATGCGCCAACATCCGCGACATTATAATATACATCCGTTGCTATAAAGCGAAGCTTTTCATTTTGAACGTTGCCCTGTGCAAGATTGATCTTGTAGTAACTGCTGTTTGCGTCAAGCAAATCGCCTAATGCTTTAAATACATGAAAATTCGGTAATTTGACGAGATCGCCATTCGATGCCTGCTGCACGATTCCAAACCCCTGAGTATCCACCATCGCATGTACGTCGGTAATCGTTACTGCTCCTGACTCGATCATTTGCAGCACCCGTTCCATATTGTGGATCGCAAATCCTGGTGTCTTCATGAACTGTTTGCGTGCCTTCTCGTTCAAGTCCGTCTCTCCGAAAATGACCGTCGGAAGCGAGGACCATTCCGTTACCCACATTTCCTTGCCCGGGAATTGATTTTTTTGAATGATGAGCCCTTCCAATGCGCTTTGGTTATACGTATACAAATAGTCCATCATCTTGCTGTTCGTCAAATCATTCAGATACGGGATAGGGGAATACACGTGGACAATGATCGCATCGTAGAAACTGGTGTCTTGCGCCAGGCTCTGATTCCAAGCAGCAACCCGTCCCCCCTGCGTTGCTCCCCAGTCGACGTTAGGATCTGGCTGATTATTGGGGTCAGCCGCGATCCTGTCTTCAAGGTCTTTCGCGACCGCGACAATACCAACTTTTATGGTTGGGTCGATGCTTTTGATGCCCTGATAAATCAATTTGCATTTTGCAATGTACTCGTTTACCGATGGGAACGCTTTATCAAAGAAAATCGAATATAGCTCATTCCCCATTTCCACATAAATAGGCTGGGTTGTCAGCTGCTTCATCTGCCGAATTTGAGTCAAAATTTCATCTACCGACTGAGAGATGACATTCAAGTCATATACGTACGGCACACCCAAAGTATTGGCCAGATGGTACGAATTCGCAAGGGATAGCCCTGGATAGCCCGGCTTTAAGCTTACATTTTCAATAGCCCCGATCGTTTTATTTCCGTAAAATTGCTGATAACGCGGATCCTTCGAATTAATAAGGGTACCTTCGTTGTACATGTAGAAATCAGCGCCTGTTCCATCCGGACCACGCACGTTTTGCAGCTTGAGTTCCATGCCGAGATTATCATGACTTGCAGGTTGAAAGTCGGTCACCCTGCCGATTTTTAAAACTTGTTCGTTATGCACCCCTAATAGATAGGGCGGCAAAGCATACGGAGTCGTATCGATCTGGAATTCCGCAGATGAAACGGTTGGACCCGGTATAGGATTCACCGTAACCTGGGTTGTGGCCGAAAATCCGCCGTCTACCGTAGTAACAGTAACCGTCGTCGTCCCGGCGGACAACGCTTTGATCGCTCTGGACTTGCTTGCTCCGCCGAACAAGCTTGCCACGGATGGGTCGCTGATTGACCATACGGTAAACGGGTTATCGGCATCAGTTGGAGCGATCGTCGCCGTAAGCTCCTCGGATTCCCCAACATATAGCGAAGTACTGGTCTTATTTAGGGAAACGCCTGTTGGCCGTACATAGACGATAACGTCACTCTTATCTTGATAGGAACCATCATACGTTGCAGCGGTAATAGTAGCCTGCCCCTTTGCGACGGCTGTGACAACACCAGTTTGATCGACTGTTGCTACAGCATGGTTGCTTGAGCTCAATACGACATTTTTGCCAGTTTTATTGGTGATCGGAATAGGCGCACTATTTCCTCTGGCGTAAGCGGCCAGCTTGGTGCCCATGACTAATTTCGAGCTTTCATGGTTCCAAATTTTAATATCATCAATAGTCGCCTTTAGATTGTAAGTAGTCAACTGCACCTTGCCAAATGAATACGCAACGTTGGAAATGGCTCCCGCAAACGTATAATCAGCATCCGCTGCGCTTTTTACATATACTTGAACCGAATCGTCCAAAGCAGCCAGTTTGATATCGTAATCTATCCCTTGATTAAATGCTGCGGAATAAAAAGACTGCTCCGTACCGCCTGCTTTAATATAGCTTAACCCGGTCCCCCTGATCAGCAGCCGTGTGTAATCGGATTCGCTCACATATCTAAGCTTAATGGAAATGAAGTTTCCGGCCAAATTGTCTCCACGATTAAACCGCATCGAAATCGTCTGATTTCTCCATTGTGCATTCGCCCCTTTGAGTTCAATCAGAGAGGAAGCGGTTGTTGTCGAAGATAAGCGGGAATTATCAACCATCCAAGTCCCCTGTACAGGATTCCATAGATTCATGCCATTGCTGAAATCATCCTGGAACTGCAATACCCCTATGGAATCCACCGGATCTTTCACATAGATATCGAATTTCACTTGCGACAAATTGTCTGCCGTAGCGGCAGTAATAGTAACTAGTCCTCTGCTTAATCCGGTAACCATACCGTTTCCATCAATAGTTGCCTTCGCCGCATCGCCAGAAGTCCATATAACCGAATTTCCAGTCGCATTTATTAATTGCATATTGGATTGACTTCCCACGTTCAAAGAAGACAATATGTTTCCGTTAGCCATAAAAGCCGAATCGCGCAAATTGGCAACGCTTACATTATCGAACTGCACTTTATCGTTGAAGGTTGAAAATCTGACCTTCCCACTTTGAACGGGTACGCCCGTAATCGTTCCTACACTCGTATAATCGATTTCCGATTCCGTTTTTGCATATACGGTTGCCGTGCTTCCCGATATATTCATCTTGATGTCGTAGTTACTGCCAACGGTAAATTTATAGCCGGAAAGGGACACCTCGCTAGACCCATTAATGGTATAACTTAGCCCGATAGGCCGGATCATCAAGCTCAAATTGCTGGTATTGCTAATATACCTCGTATATACTCTTGTAAATCCACCTCCCGGCGTTTCCAAGATTTTCAGCCTGAAATCAACGATTTGATCCTGCCAAACCGAATTCGTCCCTTTCATCTCAATATTGTTCGAGCTGGACGTTGTAACGCGAAGTGCGCCATTATCAACGACCCATGACCCGTTAATTCCATTCCACAGTGACATCCCTGTACTGAAATCATCCTGGAACTGAAGGACGCCTGTACTTCCAGTGGCAAATCCTTTAGGTAGCGGGAGTAACAACGAAACTAGAAGAGTACATAAAATGAGCCCCGACATTATCTTTTTATACATTATGCATCCATCCTTTCTTCATTTTCATTAATGGAGTTTGAATGAATGGACCTCCAATCTCACCGTAAAGGCCCCAAAAGTAGAAAGCGCTTTCTATTTTGATCAAAACGAATGCAAACGCTTGGTTTGCATCCGTCTTTCCAAATCCATTTTCTGGCGTCAGGAGAGTCCTTACTTCGAGCCGTAAGTCCGCTTATAGGCCGTGTTGTACATATTCACAATGTCATCCAGGCCGAGCTTTTTCGACTGCTCGATTAAGTCATTGATTTTCTCATCGTTGATCGGTGTTTTCCCCATCACGAATTCAGCCATCCTCTGATCCAGATATTTCGTGAGATTGTTCAACTTCGACTTCTCCATCTCCTGCTCTTCTTTCGTCTTCACGTAGGATCGCGGAGCCGAGATGACAAGCGGTTCGTAAGCCGCATTGATCTTCTTCGTCTTCTCGTCCAAAGCGCTTTCCCAAGCCAAGCGCGGGAGAGCGAAGTCAAAGCCGATCATCGGATACCAGACGCCGTAATCGCGACGAAGCGTGTTGTATGGGGCCGTTCCGAACTCCTCCATAAAACGAGGCTTTCCGTCCACCATTTTATACGTCTTACCCTCGATACCAAGATTAAGCAGTTTCTTGCCTTCTTCGCCAACTAAATAATCGATAAGTTTGACTGCCGCTTGCTTGTCTTTGACTTTGGCAGATACCGCCATGCCCAGACTTCCAACAACCGGACGGGAGAACAAATAATTTTTCACACCTGGAGCAGTAACAGGTAGAAATCCGTCCAAATTGAATTGCTGATTGCCGCTTGCTGTGCGCGCTTTGCTCTGGAGAAGTTCGACATCCGCTTTCCAATAGTAGGTGACGAACGATTTGCTCGAGATCAGCCGCTCGTCATATTGCGCCCGTGTCAGCAGCGAATATTCGGGGTCTAGCAGTTTCTCACTGTACAATTTATTCATGAATTGGAGAGCTTCCTTGAATCCTTTCTGATTCCCAGTAAATGCAAATTGATCGTTCTCGGGATTCAGATTGATATAACCTTGTATACCGGTAAATGCTTTCATAAATACGCCATACACCCCCATCTCGCCGGACTCAGGCGGGGTCAACGTAAGCGGGTAGGAATCAGGATTCTGCTGCTTGAACGCTTTGAGGAGCTGGTAGAGCTCATCGAGGGTTGTCGGCGCTTTCAAACCGTATTTATCCATCAGATCTTGTCGCACATACCAGGCCTGGTTGAATCCTTTTCCCCCGATATAGCTGTCCAGTTGAGGAATCGTGTACAAGCCTCCATCCGCTGCGGTGGCCTGCGCCTTCGCTTCCGGATTCGAATCGAAAAACTTCTTGATATTGGGGGCCTGATCCAGGTAATCCTTCAGATTTAGAAATATCTTCTCTTGACCATACTCCCGGCCCTCCTGATTGGTCACCAACATCAAATCGGTAACCGAATTGGTCGCAATCAGAATCTTTTGCTTCTCGGCAAAAGATGCGGCTGGAACCGCCTGAAATTCAATCTTGGCACCTGTTTTCTTCTCAAGCTCCTTGAACACTTCCCAGTCTTGACGCACAGGCCCTTCGACGCGATCGGCAACAAGCCACGTGAACACAGACGATTTCGGCTTCGCCGCTCCTGAATCACTTGTTACCGGATCCGGCGATTGGCTGGCTTTCCCTCCGCTGCTGCAAGCCGTTGCAATCCCGGCAAGCAGGACCGGGACAAGCATCGCCGCTATCTTCTTCTTTTTCATATTGCAAACCTCCCATTATCTAGTTTTATCTATAGAAAACAGATTCGATGTGAATCCGACTCTATCCTTTTACTCCACCTATCATGCTGCCTTGAACGAAATGTTTCTGAACAAACGGGTACACGCACAGAATAGGTAGCGTTGCAATCATAATCAGCGCATACTTCACCGTTTCCATCGAATTGAGATCGCCTTCGCCCTGCGGCGGATTCAAACCTTCGATCAGATAGCTGCGCAGCATGATCTGCAGAGGATACATGTGCTTTTCGTTCAAGTAAAGGAGCGCATCGAAAAAGGCATTCCACTGTCCGACGGCTGTAAACAAGCTAATCGTCATGATAACCGGCATGGAGAGCGGAATCACAGTGTGCAGCAGTACTTGCACCGGCCCGCAGCCGTCTATCGTCGCGGCATCTTCAATCTCCTGCGGAAGCGCTTCAAAAAAGGTCCGCATAATAAAGAGGTGCCAGGTGCTGATCAGCGAAGGAAGGACAATCGCCCATATCGTGTTTAGCAAATTCAACTGCTTCACGACCATGAAGGTCGGAATCAGTCCACCGCTGAACAGCATCGTAAAGGCAGCAAGCATCAGGATCGCCCGTCTGCCGGGCAGCCATCTCTTGGCCAGTGGATAAGCCATCGCAGCCGTCGCAAACACGGTCAGCAGCGTATGGAAGAGCGTGTAGCGGATCGTATTCCAGTAGCTGAGCCATAGTTGTTTATCCAAAGCTAGCCGTTCGTAAGCAATCAGAGTAATCCCTTTAGGCCATAGCACGATCTTTCCTGCCGCTACCATGGCGTTGTTACTGATAGAAACTGAGAACACAAAAACCATCGGATACAGCATAACGATAATCAATAACAGCATGATAAGTACGTTGAAGAAGTCGAACAACTTCGATGGAAAACTTTGCTTGGTATGCATGTGTACCTCCTTCTACCATAAACTGGTCTCGGAATGTTTGCGGGCGATCCGGTTTGCGAACACGACCAGCACGAGACCGATAACCGATTGGAACAGGCCGACGGCAGATGCAAAGCTGAAGTCTGCATCGAGAATCCCTCTCCGGTACACGTAAGTATTAATCACGTCCGAAGTTTCATAGTTCAGAGGGTTATACAGCAGAATGATCTTCTGGTAGCCGATCTCCATAATGTGGCCCAAATTAAGCACGAACAAAATAATCATGACCGGGACCATGCCGACAAGCGTAATATGTCGCATCTTTTGGAAGCGGTTCGCACCGTCCATCTCGGCCGCTTCGTACAAGGACGGGTCGATACCCGCAATTGCCGCTAGATAAAGGATTGTGCCCCAGCCCGCTTTTTGCCAAATTTCGGATCCGATGAAGATCGTTCGAAACCATTCCGGGAGCCCAAGGAACATGACGGGTTCAGCACCGAACCACTTCATGATGACATTAGCTATCCCAGTCGTGGGCGACAGGAAGATGACGAGAATGCCCGCGATCACCACGGTGGACAAGAAATGCGGCATATAGCTGATCGTCTGGACCATCCGTTTAAAATACTTGTTACTCAACTCGTGAAATAGAAGCGCTAACACGATCGGTGTCGGAAAATGGAACAATAAATCGTACAAGTTCAGCATCAGCGTATTGCGGATGAGCTTCCATGAATCGGGCGTATTCACAAAAAACTCGGTGAAATGCTTGAATCCGACAAACTTGCTGCCCCAGATGCCAAGTCCCATTGAATAATCCTGAAACGCGATAAGGATCCCGTACATCGGAACATATTTAAAAATGATATAGTACAGAATGCCCGGCAGCATCAACAAATATAGGATCTTGTTCTTCCGAGCGACCCTCCAGCCCGCTTTCCAATTGCTTGCAACCATTCATGAATCACACTCCCAAATCGTTCATCTGTATAGTCGTTTCTGTATCGCCCCAGCGATTTGGCTGGCCTGAGGCAAGCCGGGAACGCTTAGTCATAGCATAGGGATATGACCCCTCCCATGTAAATCGTGCATTTTTTCGCGATTGGCTCGTTTTACGAAGAATGCGAGAATAGCAAAAGAAGCCGGCCAATTGGCCGACTTCTCGGTTCTACATGATGCTGTGGCATCCTCTCTCTCACGCGCTTTAAACAAAAAAGGCACACCGCGCAAAAAAAGCCCATTTACTTGATGCTGCGGTATTTCCCGGGCGTAACCCCTTCGTACTTACGAAAGCTGCGAATGAACGCATTGCTTCCCAAATAACCTACCCGCTCCGCAATTTCTTCGATCTTCATGTCTGTCTCGCGCAGCAGCTGTTTGGCTGCCGACAGGCGGACACTCGTAATGAATTCCACATATTTCTCACCAACCACCTCTTTGAACGTGCGGCTGAAATGACTGACCGACATATTCATCTGTTCCGTAAACCGCTCGATCGACAGATCCTCGTCATAATGTTCGCGGATATACCTCACGACATCTTCGAACTGGTCGCTGCGGCTCATCGACGGCAGCGAAAGGAACAGGATGGCGTGGATGCGTTCGAGACACTGCTCCATCTCGTCCCAAGTCTGACTTCGGTTCAAGGAATCAAACAAACCGGAATACGTCGAGATCTCCAAGTCGTTTCTGTCGGTCTCAACGGCGCGAATCCATGTATTGAGCACATCAGAGAACAAACTTTTCATCTGAGAGGCGTTCGCTTGCTTCCTTTTGCCCATTTCGAGAAACTCTCTCGCAGTCTGAAGCAAACGAGGGTAATCGCCCGCTCGATAGACATTTCCGATCCGATTGACTTCCTCCGCGGAGAGAAAACTGTCCAGCGGCTCCCGGTCGTCCCAACTGTCCTCATCACTGAATATTTCCACTTGGGCATTCAAGCTTTTTTGCTTCAGCAGCGCTAATCCGTATTGATAGGATGCACTCAGCTCGCCCATCGTTCGGACGATCTTGCCTAATCCGATCGTCGCTTTAAAATAGATGGCGTACGGCTCCAACACCGATTTGATTTGTGCGGCGACCTCCGCCAACTCCCCTTGCTGGTCGTGATCCCAGTGAACGACACAGGCCAGTATGTCCGCCCGGGTCTGGCAAAGCCAGATCGTGCCCTGCGCCTGCTTGCCGATCATCTCCTTCACCTCCGCGAGCAGAAACGACTTGGACGTTTCCGACAGCTGCTCAAGTACGGAGTCGTAATATTGATACTCGACCACAAGCACGGCGCGCGCACCCTCAAGCTCGCAGGCAAACGCGATTTCTTTGGAATAATACGCGATTGACAAGTCATCCCGATATTCCCCGAGCAATATTCGTGAGACAAAATCCTCTTGGACGACAGGAAGAATTCCCTTTACCAATTGAGATAGCTCTTTATGCTCGTTCATCAACAACTTAGTAAATCGTTGGATGATATCGAAATCGTTATCGTGCGGCACCGCATGCTCCGATAGACGATGCGGAGGATGCGACTGCAGCCTGTTCCGGATCTCCGAGATCGGATTGTACAGGCGGCGGCTCAAGTAATACGATACGAAAGCGCCTAGCAGCAGAAAAAAACAGAGAAACGCGATGCTTAACATTCTAAGCGTGCGCGCAGGCTGCATCAGTGTCTGCAGATCGACCCAGCTGACGTAGTACCATGATGAATCAAACTCCGACCGGACGTAAGACGCTGCCAGTCTGCTATCATATTGGGCCAAGGCTCCTTCGGACCCCGAATGAAGCACCTTCAGCCATTGTTCTTTATCCAGCTTCTCTTCATCCGACTGACTGACCACACTGCGGTCTGCATCCAGAATCGCAGTGCGGGAGATCCAGCTCTCCTGCGTCTGAATCAAGCGCCGCAGCTTTTCCTTCTCAATCTGAACAGAGAGGAATACGCCCGGCATATCGGAATTGAACGGAAACCCCATGACGACGGAGGTGAAAGAAGCTCTCGCCCCGTAATCCGTCATGTAAGCGTAGTACGGATCGGTGAAGTGCATCATTTTTTTGCCTGTGAATTGCGACCATAGACGCTCGGCGTCCGGCGGCTCCAGTGAAAACTGATTCCTGAAATAATATGACTTGCTTGTA
Source organism: Paenibacillus sp. WG02 (assembly GCF_055396115.1). NCBI lineage: Bacteria > Bacillati > Bacillota > Bacilli > Caryophanales > Paenibacillaceae > Paenibacillus > Paenibacillus sp. WG02. The sequence goes on from NZ_AP036016.1 coordinate 7,531,358, forward strand.
TGAATATGATGATCGATCACAAGATCGGCATTGGCAAAGTAAAGAAAGGCCCGGATACGATCGGTTCCGTCCGGATCGTATTCATCTCTTCCATCGTCGCATAGAAGAGCTCGATCTGTTCGGGGGTCGGCGGCTGCTTGCCGATATCCTTCAACAAGCTTTTCATGTTGGGCGAGCCGAGCAATTGAATCATGTTAGCTTGCAAAGATTGGAGATGAGCATCCATCTGTCTCGCGTAATTGCGCATAATGCCTAAACTGGATTTTTCAGCTTCGTTCTCGATTAAACGAACGACGAACACATTGATGAATATGGTAGCGACAATAGCCGGTACCACGATAAGCAAGAAATATTTCGCGAAAAACTGCCAGAAGAGAGTGATCCGAAACGATTTCGTTTTGAAAAAAACCGGCATTAGTCGACCTTCCCCTCTCTGTATCGGCGATAGCAATTAAAAACGAAACGACATTCCCCGCCTTATTACAGCAAGGAATGCCCGTTCCGGAAAACATGCTGTTTCCCCATCATACAGGAAACTAGTCGATTCGGCATTAGTGTCTAAATGACGATCCCGATTTTGCCGTTATCGACCTGAACCTTATAGCTTCTCGTTCTAACTTTCTCGTCAAAGATCGATTTCCCAGTCTTGATCTCGAATTCCCAGCCATGCCAAGGACAACGCACCAGCTCGCCATTGCGGCCGAATTCGTATTCGTATACCTTGGATGGCAGCGTTGTTCCGCAAACCGAACCTTTGCACAACGGAGCGCCTTCATGCGGACACCTGTTATGCAGCGCGTAATATTCGCCTCCTACGCAGTAGATTCCGATAGATCGGCCCTCGACATCCACGATCTTGCTCTGGCCTTCCCGAATATCATCCGCTTCAGCTACATAATGGATTGCCATTGTTCATCCCCCCTCCTATATGCGATACAACGCTTTGGCGTTATCGTAAAATATTTTTTGCCGCGCTTCGGAGCTAAGCCGCTTCAAAATCTCCGTCGGCATATCGTTGTCCCAATGTGGATAGTCGCTGGAGAACATCAATATATTCTCGGCATCGATCATATCGAAGATCGAGATCAGCTGCTTAGGGTCATCTGGTTCCTCGATCGGCTGTGTGGAGAACATGCAGTGGTCCCTGATATACTCACTCGGCAGCCGCTTCAGCCATGGCACCGAGGAACGCAATGCCTTGTAGTTTTTATCCAGCCGCCACATGAGATGCGGAAGCCAAGCAATGCCGCCCTCCAGCATCACGAACTTCAGCTTCGGAAATTTCTCGAATACGCCTTCGCAGACGAGACTGGTCAGATGTGCCATATAATTTTGCGAAAGGCAGGTATGCCACTCCAGGTAACGAGTCGGATAACCGGCTGGCGTCGGGGCCGGCATCCCTGCTGCACCTTCGCCCCCCGGATGAATAGCAATGGGCAGACCATGCCGCTCGGCTGCTTCGTAAATCGGATGGAACTGGCGCTGTCCGAGCCCTGCACGCTGCGCGCTGCCCATGAGAACCTGTACCATTGCCGGATGATCGGCCAGCCGATCGATTTCCCTCACAGCGAGGGACGGATCCTGCGGAGCGATGGTGATCGAACCCCGGAATGATTCGTGCTTCGTCAGCCAGTCGGCGACAATATGATCGTTGTAGGCCGAGACGAGCGCTGCTGCGTAATCCGGATCATGGATCGTCGAGGAGTTCGTCAAGTTGCCCGTTAGGATCACTTTATCCATGTTGAACTGTTCGACAAGATCCTTAACGAGATAACCCGGATCGGAGGCGGACGGTCCCCCGGAGTGTGGCATGCAATCCTTGCGGACGACCCCGACCGGAGACCAATATCCGTGCCCAGGAAAGCCGAGCCCCGAGCTCGCTACTCTAGATCTCCACGGCTCTGGCAAATACGGCAGCAATTCTTGCGGACTCTTCAGGTCGTTATGGACATCGACATCAATGCATTTCATTTCCTTGTTCATACATCAATCCCCTTTCCTTCGTCTGTCCTTATTGTAATTTCTTTTGATAGAGGTTACGATTGGTAATCATACAGTTTTTTTAAGGATTCTACGATTTTTGAAGGACCGAGGGGAGACGTTTCTGATGAAGATCGAACATATCATATTCGACCAACAACCGGCCGAATCGAATTGGCATGTGGACCTGGCCCCTACTCGGCATCATATTCTGCTGCTCGTTGTGAAGGGGAAAGTACGCTACGCAATTGGTGATCGGACATTATGCATATCGAAGGGGGAAGGACTGTTCCTAACCCAAGGCACTTGGCGGGCTGCAGAGACCGATGAGAGTGAGCCCCACCATATGTACTCTGCACACTTTAGTGATTTACCTCTCTATAAGCTTACTGGATTCAGCAGCGAGCCCTACTTACAATACCGTCCGACCGGTTTTGACTACATCAAACAGCGCTTCTCCGTTCTCAACGAATCGTGGATCGGCAAGATGCCTTTTTATGAGATGATTTCCGAAGGCATATTGACGGAGATTCTTGGACTTGTACAGCGTGAATTAACGAACGAAGCGTTCTCCTCCTCGCGTCGAAGTCTCGCACTGCGGATTCAGCAATATATCGTTCAGCATTATCGGGAACCTCTGCGGCTACAAGATCTCGCCCAGCATGTCGACCGAAGTCCGAATTATGTTTCGAATGTGTTCAAGGAAGTAACCGGACGAACGCCGGTAGAATATATGCATGAGATACGCGTCGCCACCGCAAGGGAGCTACTTCTGACGACGAATATGACGATCGGGGAAATATCGGATTCGCTCGGCTACTGCGACCAGACCTATTTCAACTACATGTACAAGAAAATCGTCGGGCATCCACCTTCCCACTCCTTGAAGCTCGGGAAAATGTAATCATGCTGTATAAAAACAAAACAGGTCCTCCACCGCTCCCGGTGAAGGACCCCTCGATATTTGTTTAGGTAAGCGAGAAGGAGAAAAGATCTATTCCATAGAACAGTTCATACATCGAGTTATAACGGGAGGGTTACCCAATGCTAATTGAGCAACAGCTAGAGAATCAAACCTTATTTTTTCAAGCCTTTCAACATGCTCCAATTGGTATGGTTCTCGTAACCATTAATGGGAGCGTTCTCAAAGCAAATTCAACTGTCTGCTCGATCTTAGGATTATCTGAGGAAGAATTACTCCTTAAGAGCGTTCAAGAAATGACACATCCCGATGATTTAGACCTTGATCTTGCGTTTAGGAAGCAATTAATTGAAGGTATGAGAGAATCCTACCAAATGGAAAAACGTCTGTTTAAGCAAGAGGGCGAAATTATTTGGGTACAAATAACGATCACCTTAGTGAAAAATAAAGCTGGAGAGCCCCAATTTTTCATATCTCAGGTTATCAATATTACCGATCAAAAGATTGCTGGTAACGAAATACAGGAGAAAAAGCGCCTTTTAATAGAAAGAGAGCAGCGCTATCGATCCGTTGTGGAGCACGCTTTTGATTTCATTACCATGCACAACCCTGACGGAACCTATCTCTACGCTTCTCCTTCTTGTTATGAAGTTCTGGGGTATTCGCCTGAAGAAATGATCGGGAAAGCAGGTTATGAATTTCTTCATCCTGAGGATGTCCCGATAGCCATTCAGGATCATATAGCTATTCTTCAGACAGACACGCTGTCTAACAAGATTGTTCGTTTACGAAAAAAGGATGGTAGTTATATATGGACCGAGTCAACAAGCAGTCCCCCTTCTCGATTCAGAAACTGGTGAGACGAAAGAAATTATCATCGTTTCCAGAGATATTACAGAACGAATCAAAAAAGAGCGAAGTTTGCAGGACAACGAGCAGCGTTATAAATCCCTCTTCGACTTTCATCCGGATTTAATTTATTCGATGGATTTGGAGGGCAACTACACCTCTATTAATCAAACTTTTGAAGAGCTGATGGGTTATACGAAACAGGAAATGCTAGAGAATCCGATAAACTTTCGTTCGGTCGCAGTTCCTACAGATTTAGAACTGGTAGAGCTTCATTTCAATCAAGCAGCAAAAGGTTTTGCGCAGCGATATGAAGCGACAGGTATATGTAGGAAAGGAATATATACGACCTTCGATGTGACCAATGTCCCGATCCTTGTCAATCAGCAAGTCATTGGTGTCTACGGAATTGCCAGTGACATTACATACCGAAATGAATTGTGGAAGAGGCTAGAAGAAAGTCAAAATCTATACCAACTTATTTCAGAGAATGCGCAGGATATTATTACATTTGCAACGCCTGATGGCGTTGTTCGTTATGTTTCCCCAGCCATTAAGACATTGCTTGGATATGAGCCTGATGAGTATGTGGACAAAATCGCAACCGATTTCTGGCACCCGGATGATGTTGCTTCCTTTATTGATAAAAGTATTCTGCAAAAATCAGATATAGATACTTTTACATGCCGAGTTCGTCACAAACAAGGACAATATGTCTGGTTTGAAACAACAGCAAAAATGATACGTAATGAAGACGGGGAAATTGTTAAAGTCTTAGCTATGGGAAGAGATATTAGTGAAAGAAAACGTGCGGAGCAAGAACTGAAAGCAGCGAAAGACCAGCTTGAATCCTTCATTGATCGAAATGTGGACCCGATTCTTATCCTTAATTTGGAAGGAATAGCAGTAAGAATCAATCAGGCTTTTGAAAAAACGTATGGATGGACAGAGCCCGAAATTATTGGACTCCATGTACTTGATTTACCCAACATACCTCTTGAACTCAAACCGGATGTCGCTCATAATCTGGCAAGAATTAAATCCATTGAAACCATCGAGGGATTTGAAACCATTAGAAAAAGAAAAGATGGCGTTAACCTTACGGTTATGATTTCAACTTTCACTATGCGCAGAGAGAATGGACATATTACTGGTTGGGCTGTGATCCTAAGGGATATCACTGACAAAAAGCAAGCGGAAGAGCTATTGATTAGGTCAGAAAAATTGTCCATTGCGGGTCAATTAGCGGCTGGAATTGCTCATGAAATTCGCAATCCGATCACGGCAATTAAAGGATTCGTTCAACTCATGAAATCTGGCATCGTCGAGAAAAAGATGTATTTGGACATCATAGCCTCCGAAATCGAACGAATTGAAATGATTCTAAATGAACTATTAATTCTTGCAAAACCTCAAATCATTCAAACGGAACGCAAAGACATTCGGATGCTCCTAGCACAAGTCACCACCCTATTAGATACGCAAGCCATTATCAACAATGTTCAAATCATCACGGAGTTTGATCCGGATATCCCGACTATTCTGTGTGATGAAAATCAACTGAAACAAGTGTGTATTAACTTTATTAAAAACGGTATTGAAGCTATGCCGAAGGGCGGAAATCTCTTTATTCAAGTAACAAGTAAAAATGAAAATCATATCATACTTCGCTTTATTGACCAAGGATGTGGGATTCCCGAACACATTCTTTCTAAATTAGGAGAACCCTTCTATACAACAAAAGAAAAGGGAACCGGACTAGGCTTCATGGTTAGTAAAAGGATTATAGAGAATCATCATGGAGAAATCGCGGTGTTTAGCGAGGAAAATAAAGGGACAACGATAGAGATAAGTCTTCCAATTGCACATTAAAGCGTCGTATTAGCTTGCCCCCCTTTGTGAGATCACTTAGATCATTCTGGTTGATCTCGTTTCTCCTCTTTATAAATGCAAATAAGCCGGTTATCCCCGGCTTGCTTGCATTTCTTTTTTCTTTGCTTTTTCTTTGATGTAATCAGCCGTGCGCAACGCAAGTGACATGACGGTGTTGGTCGGATTCCCGGCGCCTGAAGTGACAAAGATACTCGCGTCGCAAACGAACAAGTTGGGGATGTCGTGACTCTGTCCGTAAGAATTGACGACCGATTCAGTCGGGTTGTCCCCCATTCTGCATCCTCCCATCATATGCGCCGTATCCGGAACGACGAACTCCACCTTTCCACTCTCGGCTTCCAATATCAAACTCATCGTACTCACCGCGTGTTTGATCAGCTTTTGGTCGTTCTCCCCATAACTGAATGTAACTTTTGCCCGCGGCAAACCATATTCATCTTTCTCATCCGTTAAAGTAACTCGATTATTCGGATTCGGCAATACCTCGCCGACCAATGTGACTCTTCCGTAATAATTGTAATCCAGGAGCGCATGCCTAAGTCGCTCGCCCCATACTGGGCCACCCTCTGCTTTGGAGACCCCATTTGCGAATTCAACTGGTCTTGCGCCATGGGCATGAAGCGTATAGCCGCGAACAAAATCGCGGTTCGGGTCTGTCCGGTAATAATCCAATGTCGTCGCAAGTACCGGCGTTCCTTTATACAGGCGGACCTCGGAATCGAATTTCGCATATACGTCATTGCTGCTATGCACCATAATGGATTTTCCGACCATACCACTGCTGTTCGCAAGTCCTTCCGGAAATTGCGCGTTTGCCGAATTGAGCAGCAGCCTCGGAGTCTCTACCACAAATGCGCTCAGGATGACCATTTTAGCCTTTTGCTCATACGTTTTACCTTCATGAACGAATGCTACGCCTTTGGCCAGTCCGTCTTTGCCCATCAATACCTGCGTCACCATGCAATCCGGCAATACCTCAGTTCCTGCCTTGATGGCTTTTGGAATGTGCACGATCAGTGTGCTGAATTTGGCATCCGGCATGCAGCCTTGATTGCAAAATCCACGGTTGATGCAAGGAGGACGGCCTTCGAATGGGGCGGACAAAATGGCCAGAGGAGCAACGGAAGAACGGATCCCCAGCTTTTCACAACCGTTCATGAACATATACGCGTTTGGACTCAGCGGTTCCCGCTCTGGATATGGATAAGGACCGTTGAAGTGTCCCCAGGGAAAATGTTTGGGCCCGGAGACCGCAATATCTTTTTCCGTTCGGGTGTAATAAGGTTCAAGATCTTCATAGCTTATTGGCCAATCCTCGCCAATCCCGTCGATCGTCTTTGCTTTAAAGTCTAAATCCTGAAAACGCAAAAAAACGGCTGTAAAGTGGGTCGTTCCGCCGCCGATACCGCGGCCGGAATTGTTATGTCCCATAGTGAGCGGATCGTTGCCGGCTACGATTCTCGTATCTTGCCAACTAAGATTTCTCATTGAGAGTTCGTCGCTGGCAAAATCCTTCTGGGGATCACGGAAAGGACCGGCGTCCAGTACGACGACAGATAATCCGGCTTCGCTTAATTCTTTTGCCAATACCCCTCCCGCAGCGCCAGCACCGACGATGACAGCATCTACTTCTTCATTCGCATATTTACGCTTCATGTTCCGCCTTAGCCTCCCATGGATCCAATTGTCCAAGCTGTGTACGCACGTATCCTCGCGGATAAGCTGGACCCGCATAACCGATTTCCGACCAAACCCGCGGATGAGGGTACCGCGTTTTTCCGTTCATATCTGCTTCCGCCTTTCATCCGTTTTGTGTGCGTTCATGTTCACGATCTCCAAAAGACCGCGATAAGTCCAAGCACGCTGATGGCGGTAAACATCATCGGGAGCGTGACTGGCGGTCCGATGAGGAAGTTGCGAAGCGCATAACCACCAACACGGACACCGACTCCCCGAACATGAAAATAAAATCCGATCAGTCCTGAAACCACGCCGAACCACATTAGGATCTGAAACAAAGCACTCAACCAAGAAATGTTATAGATCGTAAGAGCGAGTCCAACGACAAGAAAAATCGGCGAAGAAATGACCGGAAGCCACATCGCCTTATGGTGAAAATTTTGCCGGTAATGAAACATCGTCACCTGTATCCCCACCAACATAAAAGCAAGGCTGACAAACAGAATCAATATTCGTGCAATTGGCCAAGCATGCCAATACATAGGTCTCCCTCATTTCTTATGTAAGGTTCTCAATGCCCCTAGCATATCCAGCATCCAGAAAATTCATCCAAGAGTGGTCATAATATACAGGGTTCGCAACCATACTAAGAAAAAGGCAAGGAGGTGTCGACGAAAAATCCGAGTGTTATTGTGAACGGCTAAATAAAGCTGAGAGGTATCTTTCCGTGCAGATTCGTAAAATTGACACATTTCCAATCTTCTACCGTATTCCCAAGCCTTATGGCGATGCCAACGGCATCAAATCGTACCGCACATGTTATGTGATTCGTATAACGACTGATACTGGCGTCGAAGGCTGGGGGGAGTGCGCCGATTGGCTGCCAACCTTGCACACAGGTTTTCATGAGCGAATCATTCCCTATTTGATCGGCAAGTCGATCTTCAATAGAATACAAATGGTGCAGGTCATAAAAAAATGGCACTCACGCGCTGCTGCTGCCGTTAGTATGGCATTAACCGAAATTATGGCAAAAACATGCGGGGTATCCGTGTGTAACCTGTGGGGCGGCAAGTTTCGTGACAAAGTGCCTGTATATGCCTCTTTTCAGTCCTATTCGGAAGATACAGACTGGCAAAAGCATTCTTTGACGGCTGTTGAAAAGGCAGTAAACCAAGGATATAAAGAGGTCAAGCTAAAAATAGGTGGAAAATCAATTGTTGAAGATCAACAGCATATCAACTTAGTACAGTCATTGTTGCAAGGAAAAATTAAGCTGGCTTTGGATGCCAATCAAAGCTATGACATAAGTGCCACCCTCCAATGGCAGTCTTTTCTTGAAGCCTGGCCCAATCTGCTTTGGCTTGAAGAACCGTTGGAGATAAAGCATGTTTCTAATTACGCACTGCTAAGAAACCGTTTGGTTGTACCATTGGCCGGCGGTGAGAGTATCGAAACAACTAAAGATTATATTTCTTTGCTTGCACAGCATGTCCTCGATTTCATCACTCCCGATCCTCTCCATATGTCCGGGATCGATGTTTACAGAGAAACTTTAAGTCTGGCTAGAAGTTTTGGCATTCGCATAACTCCGCATACTTTTGATGGCGCCTTATCGCGTCAATATGCCCTTTTCGCTCAAGCTAGCCTGGAGCCGTGGAGTAAAATGAAATCGGACTCCATCGAGCCCGTGGAATGGGATGTAATGGACAACCCTTTTACTGGATTGCTTCCAATTCAACCTTCGAACGGAGAAATAACAATTCCAGACGGCCCTGGAATTGGGCTCGAAATTGATCTTGAAATGCTTTCGTTTTATCGATGGGATGGAAGTAGTTATAGGTAGGTAAAATCCTATTGGTTCCGGCTCGGCTTTTACTACTTAACATCAAGGGACCAATTAATAGCGTTGAGAGAATCCTACCAAACGATAGAGATAATTCTTCCTATTGCGCATTAAAGGATCTTATTAGTTTGATCTCCGTCGAATGACGAGATCAACTAGATCATTCTGGTTGGTCTCTCTTCCTCCTGGGGTACTATTATGAGTAACGGTTAAAAATGAGACTAAAAGCACCCAATTTGGTGCTTTTTTTCAATATCTTTCATGCCTATTTATATAATTAAGGGTGCATACCCAATCAAGCAAATATAGACATACGTATCTATGTATCAGTGTAAATGAACTCATGGCATGAGTCTATCAGAAAGGGGAAACGAAATCCCATGCAACCTGATGAAGAGACGAAGCAGAGAATATTGGAGACTTATGGACTTCCTATAGCATTTATTCCGAATGGTGGAAAGTTGGATGATGCAGTTCGGTTCTATGCGGAAGGCAGAGCATTTCGTTTTACCTTTAGCCAGGAACAAGTAGGGATGACCTTCTTTGAGTTTGATCCTAAACTATCGTTTTTTCATAATCCGAGTCTGGCTCGGCGGTTTTTGAATGCCCGTTCTGACGTGACCCCAGAAGGAGCATCACCTGAAACGGGACGCGGTAGCGATCCTAATGAGCATTACTCGAATCTCCTCATCTATCGGGAAATCGTCTACCGGCAGATGTGGCCTGGCATTGATGTGGTGTTTCAAGGACACGATGGGAATATGAAATATGATGTGATGCTACAGCCGGGTGCCCGGATGGCGGATATTCGGTTCATCTATGAGGCGGCAGACGAGATCCGTATCGATGACGCCGGTAATTTGTTGATCGTTACCCCCTTTGGGACGTTCATGGACCTCAAACCGGTTGGTTATCAGAAAAAGGATCACATCTATGAACCAGTCGGATACCGGTTTGTAATTAGGGCCGAAGCGGATGGAAGCCAAAGCGTCGGATTTGAGATGACCGAAGGCGAGCATACAGGTTATTCTTTAGTTGATAACGCATACCAAACTGAAGACATTAATTCCGCCAATTCCCCCACCACGCCCGACTTTGCCACTACTTTAGGCGGTATTCAAGAAGAATTAATTATAGTCTGCCCCGTAATGCAAGGACCGCTGGGACTTCTAGGGGAACCCGGACCTGTCAGTTTACCAACACCTCAAATAACCCTAGGTCTTGAAAGCTACCCTGAGCCTCCCGAATCGCAAGGATTACAATGTGAGCCTGGACCTTACAGGCCGTCGGGTTCACGAACACACAAAAAACGAAAACGAATATGTAAATCGAATAGAATGACAGACAACCGCTCCCTGAGAGCGGATCATGTTTCATTAGACAAAAATATTAAAAAAATGATTCGAGGAAAAAACATTATTGGTTTGGGTTCAAGACGAATTGTATATGATCTGGGTAATGGATACGTACTAAAGGTAGCTAAGTCTAAATATGGGATAAAAAGCAACAAGAAAGAAGTAACCATATGCATGACATCTCCATCCGAGATAAAAAAACATCTTGGCCACATCCTAAAGCACGATGATAGATTCAATTGGATAATAATGAAAAATTATTATATAAATTTCCGAAGAAATAAAGAAAATATGAAAAAATTTTTTGATATGAAAGGTAAATTTAAGAAAAATCGAATAATTCCTTATGAAATATCAGGTCGTGATGGACCCAATTATCAAAACCTGCGTCTAAATTCTAACGGGGAAATCATTGTGATTGACTATGGAAATTTTCAATATCAATTTTAATAATTTTTCATTGGCCCCCTCTTCACTGAGTGTCTATTTGTGGTAAATTTTTCAATTTATTAACGTGGTTGAATAGAATAACAATACACCTTATGACGGGAGGGGTACATTGTTACATGAAGAAGAAGATTAAAAAAATGATAAAAGGAAAAAAAATTATCGGGATAGGTAAGTGGCGAGTCGTACATGATTTGGGTAATCGCCATGTAATAAAAGTTGCTAAATCTAAAAATGGAAGGTCAAGCAATAAGAAAGAGGTAATTATATATAAGTCAGCTCCATCTCGGATCAAAAAATACCTGGGAAAAGTAATAACTCATGGGTTTGGATATCGCTTTTTAATAATGAAAAAGTACAAACGGAAGTTTCCCAGATCAAAAAAATATAAGCGTAAACTTTTCGCATTGGAAAGCAGATTCATAAGGAAAGGAATCATTCCCCGTGATCTTAATTCTAATAACTTACGTTTAAAAAATAATGGACGAATCGTTATTATTGATTATGGGAATTTTAAAAAACACCGCAAAAAGTGAAATGCGCACGTATTTTTTTAATTCCGGGAGGAGATATAGTGAGCAAAAAAAAGCGGGGAGTATCGATCATCACATGTACGAATAGACCAAGTTTTTTTGGTAATGTTTTGGAAAATTATGAAAGACAGCGTTACCCGATAAAAGAATTAATTATCATATTAAATAAAAACGGCATGAAATTATCTAAGTACCGAAAAAAAACAAAAGACCATAAAAATGTTTCGGTTTACAGGAGGGGGGAAAAGGTCTCTCTGGGTGAGTGTCTAAATTATGCTATAAAACGGACGAAGCACCCCTATATAGCAAAATTCGATGATGACGACTACTACTCGAAATATTATTTGACAGAGCAGATGAAAGCGCTGCGTCGTTCGAAAGCGCATGTTGTGGGAAAAAGGGCTTATCTGGCTTTTATCAAAACGAGAGATCTGCTCGTCCTATATTCACCAAAAAAACAACATAAATTCGTTAAGTGGGTGACCGGTGGAACCATCTTATTTAAAAGGCGTGTTTTCAAAAAAGTCCGATTTCCAAAAATTTCACTAAATGAAGATGTGATCTTTGCAAAAAGATGCAGGATAAATCACTTTAAAGTATACTCATCAAGTCCTTACAATTATGTAATGATCCGCAGAAAAAACAAAAAAAGCCACACATGGAAAACCAGTGACGACCACCTTATTTCAAGAAGCGAAATAGTTGCAAAAACCAGGAATTTCCGAAAAATGGGCACCCGAGCAAAATAAGATATTTCAAATCAATCTCTGATAAGACTGTCATGCCCGTAAACATTTCAAGCATCCTCATCAAATCTCAACAACCACACAATATTTGGAAAATACGAGAACAAAAAAAGCTGAATGTTGTGAGCATAACTCACAGATTCAGCTTCTCCTTACAAGCCAAAAATCGCATCAATCACTGGCTTCGTCGTCCCACCTGGATACATCAAATAAAGCAGAACATACACCAAGACGCCTGTAGGCGCCGTAAGCAGCCATACGATCGCGGCGACTCGTCCGATTTTTTTATGTTTTAGAAATTTGTTTTTGTAAGCAAACCATAGTGTGATTAGACCTAGTACTCCCCCCACTGTTGCCAACGTAATATGAAAGAACAAGAATAAGTGATACGGCAGCTTCAGACTTTCAGGCCCGCCAAATGCCGTGTTCCCTTCAAACAAGGTACGGGACATGTAGATGATGAAAAACGCCAGTGCGAAGATTGCTCCAAGAACCATCAGCTTTTGATGCGTTTCCCGATTCCCTTTTACAATATGATACCAGCCGAAACCAACAAATATGGCACTGATAACGATAAACATCGTAGAAATAGTTGGTAAAATGTGCATCTCCATAAATCCTTTCTAAGCGCGATTCCAATTCCCGCCCTGGTTATTCAAGCTCTCTTGTGTCTCAACAAGTTCCATATCGTCATCTTCCTTACGCTCTCTACGGTACCATCTGAAGAAAATATAGGCAAGTGTTGCTCCATATACGATCTCTTGAATGATTTTCATAATAACGCCGCCGAGTTGTTGATCATCGAGCGGAGACAAATGAGTGAAAGGCACAGTAACATTTGAATACATATCATAAAGGGTCGACTCTGCAAATATGATAAGCGCGCAGGCAGGGGTCAACAACAAACCATTGCCGAAAATGTACGCCAATTTCTTCAGATCATTCAGGCGATTCAGCTCTGGAAGTGGACAAAATATAGGGAACCACATCATGAAAGCTGTGAACAAAAGAACCGTATGATAACCAAAAAGCCATACATCATTATTCATCAAATAATCCATAATAAAAGGCATATGATAGATGGAGAAGAGCATGTTGAACAAAAACAGCGCAATCAGCGGACGTGTGAAAAATGTAACTGCGCCGCGGAAGACTCGATTTTGCATGAAAAGACGGAGTACCCAAGCAGGCGTACCTAGCCATATAAATATAGGAACAATTAAATACAGGACCGTTTGCTGCAGCATATGCGCGCTGAACAAATAATGATGACCGATGTAGTTAATCGGACTCCCTTGTCCTATGTAGAACAGGGCCAGCCCCGTATAGAAACATAGCTTCTGCTTATCCGAAACTGGTTCTGCATCTGCGAAATTCCCATTCCCCTTAGCGACAAATCGACTATAGACATATCCGACAACGATGACCACCAACAGTATAACAGGATTCCACAAATCGAAAAATCCACCAATTTGGCTCATAGCTAATCTCTATCTCCTTTCAACTAAAAAAAGAGGAGGCACTTTGTCTAGACAAAGTTGCCTCTTCCTGCTTTCCTACCACCATACCCAATATACTGCCATAATAACACCGGTGAGAGCAACGAATGCTCCAGCCCCGATAAAAATGAGCGGAAATAAGTGTCCTCTTTCTTTGGCATGCATCCAGAACAGAAGCTGGACAACAGCTTGCACAATAGCCAAAGTAACGATGAAGATTAAAATAAAGGAACGATCCAAGTCTCCGTAAAGAACGACAGCGAATGCCAACATCGTGAGAAGAATCGAGATAATGTACGACAAGTAGTGGTTCAGCGGTGATTCATGCTTAACTCGTTTGCTAGGTGCGTGTGTATCATGAGAATTACTGCTCATCTTAGTGACCCACCTTCCCCATCAGATAAACGACTGTGAAGATAAATACCCAGACTAAGTCAATAAAGTGCCAATACAATGCAGCTACGTAAAACTTAGGTGCAGTAACGACTGTAAGACCTTTTTTGAGTCCTTGCAAAATCAACAGTGTAATCCAGCAAACCCCGAAAGCTACGTGAGCTCCGTGGAATCCGACCAATGTATAAAACGATGTCGAGAAAGCACTTGTTGAAAATTTATGTCCTTCATGCACATACTCAATGAACTCATAAATCTCCATTCCCAAGAACGAAAGACCAAACAATACAGTAATTGCAAGCCACGCGAGCAATTGGCCTAGCTTTTGTTTGTGCATCGCGATGATCGCGAATACACTCGTTAAACTACTTGTTAAGAGAATGAAGGTAGACCAGCCTACTGTTTTGAGCTTGAAAAGCTCATTTGCTGTAGGACCGTCTGGAACAGAGTTCCGAAGAGCGATGTAGGTTGCGAATAAACAACCGAACAACACAACCTCGGCTCCAAGGAATAACCAAAATCCGAGAACTTTATTTTTCCCTTCGAGGGTAGCCGTTTCCGGATTAGCAGGCAGTGCGCCCGTATGATGAGTACTCATGCCTTAACCCCCTTGTCGTCTTCAAGCTCTTCCGGCTCAATATGCCAACCATGATCGTCGTATACAGAACGTAAGAACATCGCAATAAATGTAACGAGGATTCCCGCGGCAGCTACATAGTAGTTTCGGTACATAAAACCAAAACCTGCAATGAACAAACCTACTGACATAACAAGCGGTAATATGGATGCTGAAGGCATATGAATCGAACCTATAGGTTCTGCCGGAGTCATTTGTTTATTACCAGCCATTTTTTCTTTCCAAAGTGCATCTAATCCGCGAACAAGCGGTGTTTGTTTGAAGTTATACTCAGGTGCAGGTGAAGGAATCGCCCACTCCAATGTACGACCATCCCATGGATCTGCAGGAGCCGTAATTGGTTTTCTTGATGTTGCAATAATGTTGATTAAGAATACTAATGTACCGATACCCATCAAGAATGCACCTACGGTTGAAACCAAGTTGCCTACTTCGAGATCATGTCCAGGTTGGTACGTGAAGACACGACGCGGCATTCCCATAAGTCCCAAGAAATGCTGAGGGAAGAATGTCAAATGGAAGCCAATGAAGAACAGCCAGAAATGCAGTTTACCCATTCCTTCATTCAACATACGTCCAAACATTTTTGGCCACCAGTAGTAAAGACCTGCGAACAAGCCAAGCACTAGACCACCAACGATAACATAGTGAAAGTGAGCGACAACGAAATACGTATCATGATACTGGAAGTCTGCTGCTGGAATCGCAAGCATAACCCCTGTCGTTCCACCCATTACGAATGTTGGGATAAAAGCTGTAGCGAAAATATTCGCTGTTGTGAAGCGAATTTGTCCGCCCCAAAGTGTGAATAACCAGTTAAAGATCTTCACGCCAGTTGGAACTGCAATCGCCATAGTAGCAATCGCGAAGATGGAATTGGCAACTGGACCTAAACCTGATGTAAACATATGGTGAACCCAAACCATGAAGCCTAGGAAACCAATTAAAACTGTTGCAAAAACCATGGAGCTGTATCCGAAAAGACGTTTCTTCGAGAAAGTTGAAACAATCTCAGAAATGATACCGAAAGCTGGAAGAATCAGAATATATACCTCTGGATGCCCGAAGAGCCAGAATAAATGCTCCCATAACACATTGTTGCCGCCTCTAGCTGCATCGAAGAATGCACCATTAAAGACGCGATCAAACATCAGTTCAACAAGGCCAACTGTAATGGCAGGGAAAGCAAGAACAATCAAACCTGAAGTAACGAAAGCTGACCATGTGAACATCGGCAAACGCATATAAGTAAGACCCGGTGCACGCATATTGATGATTGTAACCAGGAAGTTAATTCCCCCGATTAGAGTACCAATACCAGCAATTTGTAGCCCTAGTACATAGAAATCAGTACCTCGCAGGTTGTTTTCAAGTGTTTGTCCCCAACTGGTGTCCGTTATCGTGGATAATGGAGCATATCCTGTCCAACCACCATCAGGTGCGCCACCCAAGAACCAACTTGTGTTCATCAGTACGCCACCAGCGAAGAACAACCAGAAACCAAGGGAGTTCACGAATGGGAACGCAACGTCCCTTGCACCAATTTGCAGAGGAACGATGGCATTCATGAATGCGAAGATGACCGGCATAGCCGCAAAGAAAATCATCGTTGTTCCGTGCATCGTGGTTAATTGGTTAAATGCATCGCCGATAAAAATATGCTGATCGGGATAAGCGAGTTGAATCCGAATCAAGATGGCTTCAAGTCCTCCTACGAGGAAGAAGAAGCCGCCCGCTATTAAGTACAGGATACCGATTTTCTTGTGATCGACTGTTGTAAGCCAATCCATCAGACCGGTATGTTTTTTTACTGGATGAGAGTGAGCCAACGTATTAACCTCCTTTACCTGAGAAGTTTATTTCAAAGTCTGTAAGTACTGAACAATATCTTTAATTTGAGCGTCATCAAGCTTACCGCCTGCTTCTTTACCAAAAGCCGGCATTTTGTTGCCCGGTTTTTGGTCTTGCGGATTATGTATCCACAATGCCATTTTCTCAGGAGTATGTTCCAGAATTCCGGCAAGTGTATCGCGATCTGCGAAACCTTTCAGGTTAGGAGCAACACCAGGACCGTTCGCATTAACAGCGTGACAAGACATACAATTTTCTTTGAAAAGCTCTTCACCTTTTTGTGCAGTTGCCGGCACAGTAGCAGGAGCTTTCATTTTCGCGACCCAAGCGTTGAAATCGGCTTCAGACTTCGCTTGAACGGTAAAGTTCATCAAGGCATGCGAGGCTCCGCAAAGCTCTGTACATCTTCCTTGGAAGGTAGCGATTTCGTCAGCTTGAAGATAAAGCGTATTATGGATACCTGGATTCGTATCCACTTTACCACCTAGGGATGGTACCCAGAAGGCATGAGACACATCAGCTGAAACAAGATCGAATGCAATAATTTTATCCTTAGGTACGACAAGCTCTTGAGCTGTAGCAATGCCTAAATCGGGATATTCAAACTGCCACCAGAATTGATGTGCAGTTACTTTGACATGAACCGCAGCTTTGTCCTTATTGTAATTCGTTGAATGCTTGAATGTGTAGGTCACTGTTGGTACCGCAAGCACTAACAGAAGGAGAATCGGAACAACAGTCCAGATAATCTCAAGCACGTGGCTACCTTCAACTTGTTTAGGTATGCTGTTGTCGCCAGCGCGTTTGCGAAAACGAACTAATACATACACATAAATTGCAAACACGACAATTACGACAAAAACCATGATAAAGAGACTTAATTTCATTAAATAAAGCTGCTCGGTTGCCACAGGACCTTTTGGCAATAAAGCAGATAAGGTTGGGTCTCCACACCCGGTTAGCAAGAACATCATTGCCGCTAAAAGGGGCACCAGACGCCATAACTTTTTCAATCGACTCATTGTATCAACCCCACTTTTAAAACAATATTTTTACCACGAAGGCCATGCCCATGTCAATTCACTTTATTAACTATAAATTCGTGAAAAGTTTTTGTCAATCGCTGGAGGGAAGTTCACAAATTGTTCTTAAACCGCTCTGTAGCGATATATTTTCCCTCCATGGTTATTTCCATACACCCGCCTCTTTATGCATAAAAGCCTTTATTTCCGAACACGAATAAAAGCGAAGAAACATCCCATCCTATAGACATTACAATGTATATGGGAGGTCTCTTTTGATGCTCAGGAAGTTAGGTTTTCCGATTTGTGGAATGATATTCCTCCTGCTGACATTATCCGGTTGTGCAGAGAATGGAAGAGAATATGGGAAAAGCCCCGACCACACGAATTTTGGCGCCCCTGTCGAAAAAACAGAGGAATCCGAAAGAGCTTATCAAACCCAACAGCTCTCTGGTCCAGTTACACATAACAATTCAAAGCTGGATTACAGCCAATTTCTTTCCAACCAATTAAATGCTATGAATGGGGTAAATACAGCCATCGTGATGACTACCGATCAAAATGCCTACGTCGCTCTAATGATTGACAGCAGTGCTGCAGGTACCAAGGGTTCCACCAGAGAGACGAATAACCAGGGGACTACCAAGGGCTTTTATAACGATCATGCACCATTCAATGACACCATGCCGTCCAATGATTTAAACAATGGTTACAATAGTTATGAAACTGCGGTGCACCATGATATGCTTTCTCATCGATTCAAACAAGCTATAGCTGAGAAAATTCGTAAGCTGCAGCCTAACATCATGGATGTCTACATTTCGGCAAACCGTGATTTCCTTAATAAAATGAACAGCTACGCCCAAGAAAGCTGGAAGGGCCATTCTCTGATGCCTTTATTAACGGATTTCAATCAAACGGTTACGCGCGTTTTCGGCACAGCTCAAGTGCTGCCTGGAGGCTAATGTAGAAGTTACGAAAGAAAATTCCTTCTATATAAAGTAGTATTTGCTGCTTGTTGGTCGGCTCCTGTTTTCATTTGTCTGGCATTCCTGTACAATGAGGGAATCGTCTTTAACAAGGAGAGACTCTGGTCTATGACCAAAGTCCCTATATTAAGCAAGAAAAAGGGAGCTGGCCAATTTACCATGTCAAACGGATTTGCCTCATTAGGAATTAGAGAAAGTCTTGTTCACGTATTACAATCTGGAGGAGTCGTTGAACCGACCCCCATTCAAAAAGAAGCGATACCTGTTTTGTTAAAAGGTACAGATGTTATCGCACAGGCACAAACAGGTACTGGTAAAACCCTTGCCTTTGTACTTCCTATATTAGAAACAATTGATGTAGAAAGCCCAGATGTCCAAGCACTTATTTTGACACCGACACGTGAATTAGCTATTCAAATTAGCAACGAGCTGAAAAGCCTTGTCCCTGTTACAGGAGCAAAGGTTTTGGCTGCATATGGCGGGCAAGATGTAGAAAAGCAGCTTAGAAAGCTACAAGGCAACATACATATAGTAGTAGGAACACCGGGTAGATTGCTCGATCACCTTCGCCGCGGTTCTATCAACTTCTATAAATTAAAAATACTTGTATTAGATGAAGCTGATCAAATGCTGCATATGGGCTTCCTTCATGAAGTGAAGGATATCATTGCCCAAACCTCCCCTTATCGTCAAACACTTCTCTTCTCTGCAACTATGCCTGAGCAGGTCGTAAACCTATCCAAAGCTTATATGAAAGAAGCTAAGGAAATTAAAATTCAAAGCAAACAAGTGACTTTGGCTGAAATTAAACAAGTCCTGGTTCCAACGACAGATCGAGACAAACAAGATGCTTTGATAGCTGCTATTAAAGAATATAAGCCATATCTAGCTATGATTTTCTGTCGTACGAAAGCTAAGGCTATAGCGCTCAATGAGGTTTTGCAGGAAATCGGCTTAATGTCGGATGAGCTTCACGGTGATTTGTCTCAAGCGAAGCGCGAACAAGTCATGAAGCGTTTCAGAGACGGGCGAATCGAACTCTTGGTCGCAACGGATATCGCAGCTCGAGGCTTGGATGTTGAAGGGGTCACCCATATTTTCAACTATGATGTCCCGCAAGATGCCGAGAGCTACATTCACCGTATTGGCCGAACGGGCCGTGCTGGTGAATCAGGTGTAGCTGTGACTTTTGCTACACAGCGAGATATGCCTACCATTGAATTAATCGAAAAAGGCATTCGGATGTCTTTGAGAAGTCCGGAACAACAGCAACGACGTGTTCGTTCCAATTCTGACGAATATGTTGACACGGAAGGCAGAGGTTCCGCACGCAGAAGCAGTGGCGGGCAATCACGCGGGGGGCGTAATGAAAGAAACGGCGCAACTGGCGGACGCAGCGGAAGATCCGGCGCTCGCGAAGCTAGCCGTGGCGGTCGGGACAACGTTCAGTATGGAACGAAAAGTTCGTCCTCTAGAGGCGATAAATTCGGTTCGCGTAGTGCTGCGCCTGGAAGTGCACGTACTGGCCCGCGTCCTGCGAAGGTCAACTCGGAACGCAATCCAAATACGTGGGGACGCGCTGAGAGTAAAGAACGTCCAGCAGCAACGAATGCTGGACCAGGCCGCGGCGACAACATGAACGCTGCTAAAGCACGCGTTACCAAGTCATGGAGCGGCGGAGACGGAGCTGAACGAGCGCCTCGTGCTGAAGGTACGGAGCGCAGACGTTCTGCTCCTCATGGCGATAAGTCTTACTCGCCATACAACAAGTATGCCGGCACGGGGCGTGATGACGCAGCAAGCGCGTCACGCACAATTCGCGGCGGCAAAGGCCGTGGCGACAGCGCGGAGCGCGGAGCACGCGGTGCAGCAGCGCCGCGGGGCGAGGGCTTTGGAGCTCGCGGCGCTGCGCCGCGGGGCGACAGACAGAGCGCGACTCGCGGCGGGCAAGCTGGCGGCGAACGCAGCGGCCAGGCACGCGGACGCGGCGATAGTGCAGAGCGTGGAGCACGCAGCAGCGCACCTCGCGGTGATAGCTTTGGAGCACGCGGCGGAGCGCCGCGTGGCGACAGATCCAGCTCGCCTCGCGGCGGGCAATCCGGCGGATCCCGCGGCAGTGCACCACGCGGTGGCGGTCGCGGCGGAAAGCGCTAAAAAAAGAAGCGCTTTCCACGCAAGTCTTTACCGAATAACCCGAACGTTGTAAAATATAACTACGGTTGCAAGTGATCCTACTGATCAAAAATCGTTTCATACCGTTGCACGCACGTAGGATTTACCCCCCACAATTCCCATTAAGGAGGTATGTTCCATGTACGCATTAAAGGACAAGGAAATGATTTTTGTATTCACCGGTCCTCACGGTGCTGGTCGTAAGACGGTCGCGGAAATGTCAGGCTCTACGCTCGGCATGAAGCAGGTCATCTCTTACACCACCAGACCTCCGAAGGCTACCGAAGAAGATGGTCAAGATTATCACTTTATCTCTCCTGCCGAGTTTGCTAAAGCGCAAGCTGCCGGTGAATTCATTGAGGTTAGTACAGTTAATGACCATTTGTATGGTATCAAAAGTGCAGATATTGAACACATGTTCCAGCTTAGCGGAAGTATTTATTTAATTTTGAACCGCTTTGGCGCCGAAACACTCAAAAAGATTTACGGAGATCACGTTGTCCTTATCTTCATTCATGCCGGTCGGGATAAACTTGAACAACGGATGAAAGAAAGTGGAGACTCGGAAGAAGTCATTTCGAAGTATCTCTCTTATTACGAAGATGAATTAGCTTTCCGTGACCAATGTGATCATGTATTTGAGAATGTGGATCTGGCTCATACCGTGTTTGATTTAACGAAAACATTGGATCAGTACTTAAATCGCAATCTAGTTGATTTAGATTAAACGGCAGTAAATGCCTATAACAGGCCTGGACGGAACCTCGTCCGGGTCTTTTCATGTAACAGTTAGCGGCTGCGATGCCTTTATGAAGGAGTTGTCCACTTGAAAATTATATCTATTGAACCTACGCCAAGCCCGAATTCGATGAAGCTCAATATGGATGAGTCGCTTCCTGCAGGCGTGCGAAAAACCTATACAAAAGAAAACAGCAAGCTTGCACCTGAAAATATCGGGCAATTACTGGCTGTTCAAGGCGTGATAAGTGTGTTCCACGCAGCAGACTTCATTGCCCTTGACCGTACCTCTAAGGGGGACTGGCAGTTCATTCTGGCCAGAGCCCGTGAGATTTTTGGCGAAGCGCAGCCATCTGCAGACGAAGGCCTGCCTCCGGAACAGCAGCCCACGGCTGAAGCCGCATTCGGTGAGGCACAAGTCCTCGTGCAGATGTTTCGCGGCATCCCGCTCCAGGTGAGGGTGCGCGCTGGCGCAGAGGAAGTTCGCGTAGGCATGCCGCAGCGCTTCACGGAGGCGGCCGTTCGCGCAGGTACGGCATCGCCGAACCTGATTAAGGAGCGGAAGCTCGAGGAGCTCGGCGTACGCTACGGCGAGCTCGCGGACATCGCGGGCGAAGTCGTCCAGGAGCTGGACGCTTCTTACGACGACGCCCGCGTCGAAAGCCTGGTCTCCCTCGCGATGCGGGAGACCTCGGAAGGAACCTCCGCTAGAGAATCCGCGGAGGTTGAAGACGCCAGCGCAGCCCTTGCGCAGCTGCGCAACAGCGACTGGAAGCTGCGCTACGCCGCGCTTCAGAAGATCCAGCCGTCGCTTACGACGCTGCCGCTTCTCGTCCATGCCCTGCAGGACGAGAACACGTCGATTCGGCGACTGGCGACCGTATACCTCGGGGATATCAAGGAACCCGAGGTACTGCCCTTCCTGTATCGTGCCCTCGAGGACGATACACCTTCCGTTCGGCGGACCGCAGGCGATACGCTGTCCGACATCGGGGACCCTGCCGCCATACCGGCTATGGCGAAAGCGCTCAAAGACCGCAACAAGCTAGTCCGCTGGCGCGCGGCGCGCTTCTTGTACGAAGTGGGAGATAACACTGCTCTGAGTGCCCTGCACGAAGCAGTCGACGATCCCGAATTCGAGGTGCGCATGCAGGTGAAAATCGCACTCGAACGCATCGAAGGCGGTCACGCCGCCGAAGGCTCCGTATGGCAGCAAATGACCCGTAGAAACGAATAGTGTTCGGGGAAATTGTGTGAAACCTTACTATTGCAGAAGCAGCATTGCTTGCTTCTCCGTGCAAAGTTGTACGCCGTACAACTTGCCTTTCTAATTCCCCATTTTTTCAAAGAAAGCCCGCGAATCCTGGGCGCGCGTTGTAGCGCCGCCTCAAGGCGGTGGTCAACCCTAGCACACAAAACGCTAGGAAATATAGTTTTCTTACCGAGTAAACCTGCTTATCCGCCATCTCACTTGGCCTAGCAAGAGTAGGACAATCAGCAGCAAGTAAAGTGCAAGTATAAAGAAGTCAAAAAAAGCACGGAGGGTTTCCAGATCAGGATGCCCTCCGTGCTTTTTTACATATGAGAAGTGGGACAGCTACCTAACGCTTATCAAACTGCTCAAAATACAAAATCCGCTCCAAAATCGTAGGATGCGAGCCGCGGAACCACTGAACCAGCTTAGGTTGGGTGACGGGGCTGAGATTTTCTTTGGCAATGTGTTGAAAGGCGCGGATCGCGGCGTTGCCGTCTCCCGTCATTTTCATCGCATAGGCATCAGCGCGATGCTCGATGACTCTTGAGAAGGCATTTTGCGCAGGCGCCGAGGCAAAACTCATGATCGTCACAATCAGCAGCAAGATCGGCAGCGCAGCTAAATCGCTTTCCCCTCTTATTCCCCAAATTGAACCCCAACGCCGAATAAACGAACGATACGCATGAAAGGCAAGCCAGAATCCGATAAAACTCAATGCGATCCCATAAGCTATTCCTAGATAGATATGCCGTTCGGCGTAATGCCCCATTTCATGAGCCATCACGGTCAAAATCTCATCAGGCTGCAGCTTCTTCAGTATCGTATCCCAAAGAACGATCCGGGCGTTCCCTCCAATCCCATTCACGTAAGCATTTATTGTCTGAGTCCGCTCAGACATATTGACTTCATATACTTGATCCGCAGGGATCTGTGACCGCGCGGCAAGCTGGAGAATTTGCGCCTTTAGCTCTTGATTTTGGAGCGGTTGAAAATCGTGATACAACGGGTCCAGCACAACAGGCTGGATGAAGGTGACGAACAAAATAAGCGGAATAGATACCAACCAGAACCAGAGCCACCAACGGTTAGGACTCCATTTTAGCACCCCTCTGAAAATCAACACGATAACTGTCGTACCCAGGACATTGATCAGAAAATCTTTGCCATGATCACTCCAGAACAAGGCTAGTGTTTCCGTTGACAACCCGTAAGCCTGGTCGATTTTGAACAGAAAATAATCAATCGGCAGCAAGAGCACGTCCATAAGCAAAGTAAATAAAAGCACAAAAACAATGATCTGAGGAAAAGAAGCTCTGAACAACCTTTCTGCTATACGACGAAACTTGACTGCCGTTCCGAGTAGGGCCAGCAAGACCCCCATTTGCAGTGGAGTGCTTAGAAAAAAAGCTAGTGACCGTATGCGAGACAAGGACTCAGCCTTAGTAATTTCTTGTAAGGTCATGAACGTATGAGGGTCAGCACTGGTTCCAATTAGTTCAAGCGGGATTTTGAATAAATTCCCTTTTAGGAAATAAATGATTAAGGCTATCGCATACACACAAAAGGTTGCGACAAGACCTATGTAGAAACGCTTCATTTCATACCTCCACGACCAACTTCATTCAAGTTTATCAATAACCAGTCTGGTGTAAAGTCTCTAGACAGGAGCCACACTTGAGTAAAATGCCCATGCGGCAGTATCAGATTACGCTTCCTGCCAAGTATATCGGACATCCCAAACAATAGAGATAGATTACGAATAAGCAGCATGCAGGGATAATCATGAGAGTACTCTTTTAATTTATGTTCCTTACTTTGAATACGGTCATTGATGACCTGAATAAACGTATCAATTCCTTCGGCGCTAGGCTTAGTCAACTGGGAACGCGACAGCATAAGCCGTGCTTCCTCGGTATCGTAGAACAGATGGGTGACTTCTAACCCTACTTGATTATTGCTGGCATCCTCAAGCAGCGCGTCCGGCTTCTCTTGCTGCTGAACCATACGTAGGGGAACCTCATTGTTCACATTGTATAAATCCAGAAAGATATCAATTGCGGCTTGTTCCAGCGCCTTTTTCTCATCCTCGTGTTTATTCATATGTCTCCCCTATATCCATTGAACGAGTCGTTGCTCCCATTTTACCCTATTCTACGAGCTTATACCTCCTGAACAAATGCGCCAAGCATTCTTGTTTCATATATCAAATATAATTAAGGGCAATGAGAGCGGTCACCCGTTCTCCTAGACTATGCGACTGAGTTGGCATTGTATGTGCATCGGTTTAATCATTTTCAAGTTGTAGAAATTGAAGAGAGTCGATCTCTTTATTTGATTTTTCCATTTTCCCATGTTGTAATGAGAAGATAACCCAGATTGGATGTGGGAAATGAAGAAAATAACTTGTTGTTTTTTAGTGTTATTCAGCATCTTTTGTTTGGCAATCGCTATGCCTACATCCCCTGCCTTAGAGCAGGCATTACCTATATCTGTTACTAAACCATATTTAGATGGTATAGAACAATCCGCAGCAGTACCAGTACCAATATCAATACCTATTCCAACACCAACTATTCAACCCAAGATGAATCATCATGTTCAATTGGAAAATGTTCCTGCCCTATCGCAACTGCCCGAGCTGCCGAACGGATGCGAAGCAGTCGTTGCCACGATGCTGCTAAACTGGGCTGGAGTCCCCGTATCCAAAGAGGAAGTCGCTGATGCGCTCCCCTTAGGCGAGCTGCCCTATGTCAATGATGACGGAGCATTTATTGGCAGTAATCCCAAAAATGTTTTTGTAGGTAACCCCTATGAAGTAGGTTATGGTATTTATCATAAGCCGATTGCGGACATGCTGGATCATTGGTTACCCGGTCGAATTAGGGACTTGACGGGCAGTGACTTTGATGAATTGCTCACGATTATTGCACAGGGAAAACCTGCCATGATCTGGGCAACCGAACATATGGATACACCTTATTTGGAGATGGAATGGCAGGATGAAGAGGGGCTGACAGTTGAGTGGTATCAACCTGAGCATGCCTTGCTCTTAACAGGCTGGGACGACGATTATGCCTATATGAACGATCCTATGACCGGTAAGCAGGAAGCCTATGCTTTATCTGATTTCAAAACTGTATGGGAGCAAATGGGATCTCAAGCGATTACCGTTAACTAACAGTAAAGCCTCCTTTGATTTGTCTAGTGGCATTCATACACAGTCCATAATTTCCTTCGCTTAAAAAAGCATGAACTCCTCGATATATAACGAGTAGTTCATGCTTTTTTTATAAGGGATCCATTTGCACAGCTGCTTGCTTACCGCTAAGCTGTATGCCAGTGTGCTTACGACCATGCGAGCTCAAATCTTTGGTCAGTGTCTCCAGCAATTCTTTCGCCTTCGCGCCTTCTTTGCCTGAAATCTTCACGACCAACATCACAGCATCGCCGCCTTGCAGAATGCGCTCCGCCTGCTGCCTCTTCGTCTCTAGGTCATGTTCTTCGATGTTAGGCGTTAAGCGGAGCTCCTTCACCTTAGGTGCTTGCTCCCGCTTGCGTGCCTGCTGTTTTTCCTGCTGGACTTCTTGTTTCGCTTGCCCAGCGCCAATGAGCTTACAGGGAGGTGGACTGCTCATGAGCGAGGTGCAGATTAAATCTACTTTCAGCTGCTTCGCTAGCAGCAGTGCTTCCTTCGTGGGCATAACGCCCAGATCTTCGCCATGTAGTCCAGTAACATGAACCTCGGATGCTTTGATTTTCTCATTCTTAATCATTGTGAATACACCTAATCTTTCGCTATAATGAACCCATCAACAGGAAGAGGTTGTTTAAGGAGATGTCTAACTACTATGAATAATAAACAATTAGAAGAGCAAATGATCGAAAATTACAAACGTGAAGAGCATATGATGATCCTCGTTTTTGCACAATGGTGTATCAACCATGATTTGGATCCTACAGCGCTCTATCATAGCGCATACCCAGACCAACCAAATAACGAGGCGCTGCAGCACGCCCTTGACTTAACGGTTCCCAAAGAGGACGCCGGTGAAGTCCCTGATGACACTGTACTAGGCGTACTATCTCTATTCGGCAACGAGGAGCTAGCCTTCATTGTCACACAAGAAATCGAAAAGCGGCCAAGAAAGAACCGTTAATTGTTTCCTTAAAAAGCATGCTGCCTCATCTCAAGGTTAAAAGCTTCAGCCAACAATTCAATGGTCTGCAGTCTCGTTTCATAGCGGTAGCCGCCGGTTACCACCATTACTTCATCGACTTGGTAGCTTTCGGCTAGTTTCAGCAGCTGCTCTCTCACTTGGTTTGGATCACCAATAATCATACGGGATCGATTGTCCCTTACCCTTGTTTGATCCCAATCTGAGTATATATAGTCAGCCGCTTCTTCGGGCGATTTCACTCCTGTGAATTCGCCCTTTTCCGTTTGCAGGATGCGCAAATCAATCGAAGCCGCAAGCCCCTCAGCCTCCGCCTGCGTCTCAGCGCACAGCACATAGATGCACACTGTCGCCTGCGGTACGACATTCAGCGCGGACGGTTGGAACGAGCTGCGGTAGCTGCGCACCGCATGCTGTCCTCCCGCTCCGTTGATGAAGTGCGCGAAGCAGAACGCTGCGCCTGCCTGCGAGGCATACACCCCGCTCTGTCCGGTGGAGCCGAGCAGCCACACCTGGGGCATCGAGTCCACCAAAGGGGTGGCGCGGATGCCCTCGAACACGTGCCCGGGTTCCACCGAGTCGGCGAGGAATCCGAGAAGATCCGTGACTTGCGCTGGGAACCGCTCAAGTCCTTCGAACATGTCAGCGCTGATGCCTCGCAGCGCTTTGGCCGTATGCGGCGTGCCTCCGGGCGCACGCCCGATGCCAAGGTCGATGCGCCCCGGATAAAGCGCCTCGAGCATACGGAAATTCTCAGCGACCTTGTAGGGGCTGTAATGGGGCAGCAGCACGCCGCCGGAGCCGAGCCGAATCCGACTCGTGCGGGCAGCCAGAGTGGAGAGAAGCACCTCTGGCGAGGAGCCGGCGAGACCTGCCGAGTTATGATGCTCCGACACCCAGAATCGGGTGTAGCCGAGACGGTCGGCCACCTGAGCCAGCCCAATTGTTTGCTGTAAAGCCTCACTATGCGTAAACCCGGATGATACCGGTGACTGATCAAGAATACTTAACTTCAGCATTGTCATCCCTTCTTTCTGAGTCATCTGCCGATGATCTTGATTATACAACGTCCGACCACCAAAAGAAAAAGGACAAACCCCTAATGGCGTTGTCCCGGATTGTTAAATTTTGATTAATCCATTCCTCTTACTTACTAAAAGTATATGGTTACAGGAAAATTTTATGCCAGCTTTTTTTCCAGCCAGTCATTTTTCGTGTTATAAAATCGGAAACCATCGCCATATAAGCTCATATGAGGCTGCTGGATGAATGATTCTCTCTACTCGGTTGAACGATGTTGTAGAATGTGCAACAATTTCTCCCTAGATCCCGCTTCTCTCCCATAGATGTTGCATCATGTACAACAATTGTGCCCTATAAAGGCCATTTCGGAGCAAATGGGTTCGAATTGTTGTACAAACTACAACTTCTACCTGCAAAATGGCCTTTTGAAGTGTGAATTGTTGTAGATATTACAACATTGGATAACTACGATAGCCAAAGAAGGGTGAGTAAATACCAGTTATTAGAAGGCTTAACTGAATGAATCGACAGTTTCGAAACTCCACCATAGTCTGCCAAAAGCTCCGCATGTCCAAGCAATATCCATAGCCAACCAAGCTATCTAGGAGACAACGAAGAGGGGCTGTCCCAAAAGTAGATAAATCTACTTGAGGACAGCCCCTTAAGGCGTATTACCCTTCTGGGACATTCGAATCGGTATTCAGAACGAAATTCATAGTTCCATTGGATTTTTCCAATGGAATCTGCTCTCTGGCTTCGAAATTCGTGCTTCTATTGGAATTATCCAATGGAATTGACTTTTAGGCCATCAAATCCCTACTTCCACTGGATTAATCCAATGGGAGCAGCAGGTAATCTCCTACATTCACAAAGTGGGGGCTGAATTTTCTTATATGACTTTTGGAACAGCCTCCCATTGTTTTTACTATTTTAAAGCGTAGGTGGGAATTCAGGTTCAGATTTTCCAGCCGCTACCCTAAACTTCAAGACTAACAAGAAACGTCTTAATCTCATAAGGTTTCAGCTCAATATTAGCAGCCTCCACCTCTCCGATCGGACGCTCCATCAGATCACATTCCTGCAGTGATCGAATGTTAAAATCGCTCGAGATATCCACATGAGTACGGACTCCAGCAAACTCGTGAATGCGCAGAACGAGTCTCTCTCCATCCTCTGCCTTCTTGATCGCATCTACCATTACGTTTGGAGCAGAGAATTGGAACATAGAAAGTGTACCTTGCGTTGGAACACCGTCGTAACTCGACAGCGGATTATTCAGCGCCCATGCTTCCTGTACGGTACCGCCTGCGTACCAATCCCCCGCATGTGGGAGAAGAGCATACACAAAGGAATGTTCCCCAAGATCAGCTGTCGGGTCCGGATGAATCGCGGATTTAATTAGCGACAAGCGCATGACGTTATCCTTAATATCGTAGCCATACTTACAATCATTGAGCAAGCTTACGCCGTATCCACGTTCGGACAAGTCCGCCCATTGGTGCCCGACGGATTCAAAACGCGCCCAATCCCAGCTCGTATTCCAATGCGTCGGACGCTTGACGTTACCGAACTGGATATCGTAAGTAGCCTCTGTGGAACGCACGTCTACCGGGAAGGCAACCTTCAACAGCTGCTGACGTTCCTGCCAGTCGATATGGGTGCGGAAATCAATGCGACGACTGCCAGAGTAGACAGTCATCCACTGCGAGATCGTAGACTTTGCAAAGTTCCATTTGAATGCAACAGTTGCTGCTAATGGTCCCTCTTCAACGAGCTCTACGGATACAAGATCGGTAACTTCGCGCATTTTTTCTTGGTAGAAAATATCGATATCCCAAGCATCGAAATCAATCGGCTTATCTTCAAACACCTGCAGAACGTTGCCTCGCGAGCTTGCAGCAAGCACATTCCGGCGATTATCTAAGTCGAATACGCGAACCAATTGACCGGATTCGTTCCATTCAATTTCATAATGAGGTGTCTTCAGCGAGCGTCCATCCAGTTGGAAAGGAATCTCGTCAACCACTGCTGTTTGAGTTTGATCTGTAAAGTGAATCGTCGTCATTCCTAATGATGGCATCTGAGGTGCGTTGATGAGCCAGCGGCCATCCGTGTATTGCGATTGCAACTCGCGGCCTTCCCGATCTGTCCAAACGCTGCCAATTGCAGCTTTTTCCCCAGGGATTACAACAAGATCGCTGCGTTCCCATGAAGCGCTGTTCAGAACCGTTACCGTACCTTTTTGCTGCTGGTTTCCAATTCGTGCTGCTGCTTCATTCCAAGCGGCTGTTCCTATAGACATCGCTTCCGCGTATTCTTCACGACTGTCCTCGTAGACTTCTGTAATCGAAGAACCAGGAATAATATCATGGAACTGATTGCGCAAAATGATAGTCCAGCCCTTGTTAAGCATCTCCTGTGGATAAACGCTCCAATCGGATTTCAACAAAGCAGCCAAAGCGCTGACATATTCTGTTTCACGATATAGAAGCTCCAGCTTACGATTCATTCGTTTGATGTAGGCTTGGCTTGTATAAGTACCACGATGATATTCAAGATACAGCTCACCGTCCCATGTATGCACATAACGGTCCGTTGCTTCAACTGTTTCATGTAACCGCTCGAAGTATTCGTCTGCGCGCCCTGTTTTCACTTGTGGCAGGCCAGGCATGTCTTCCAAACGACGGCGCATCTCCAGCATCTCTCGATTGACACCGCCTCCGCCATCCCCATACCCATAAGAAAGCAGAAGCTCTTGATTCACTTCTTTATCTCGGTAGGCATCCCAAGTACCTTTGACAGTCATTGGCGTTACCTCGCCGTTGTACGTATAGAAGAACGAGTTAGCTTCTTCCCAGTCGCCAGGTGTGGTAATGAAATGCGTCAACACTTCGGTGCCATCAATTCCCCGCCATTTGAAGGTATCGTGAGGCATGCGATTGAACTGGTTCCAGCTGATTTTGGTCGTCATGAACGTATCGAAACCGGATTTTCGCAAAATTTGCGGCAGTGCCCAGCTGTACCCGAACACGTCGGGAAGCCATAAATAGTTACTTTCCACTCCAAACTCTTCACGAATAAATCGGGTTCCGTGTAAAAATTGTCTCACCAGCGATTCCCCGGAGGTTAGATTGCAATCCGCTTCCAGCCACATGCCCCCGCCAACTTCCCATCGCCCTTCACGTACACGCTCAAGGATTTGCTCATAAATATCAGGATAATCTTGCTTGATATAAGCGTACAATTGAGGCTGTGTCTGCAAAAACACATAGTCCGGGAATCGTTCCATTAGGCGCAGCACCGTGGAGAACGAGCGTGCACATTTCTCCCGAGTATGTTTAAGTCTCCACAACCAAGCCACATCAATATGGGTATGCCCAATACAAGTAATCGTAACGGGATGCTTCTTCTCCATCTGATTTAATTCCTCAAGCAGCAGCTCACGGGAACTATACACGGATTCATAGTAGGCGTCTGAGAGCGGATTCGACCAATCTACCAGCTTAAAAGAACGATCGAGCGCTTTAACTAACTGAGTACGTTCAGGATGGTTAACATCCAGACTGCGGATTGTTTCCAGCACAGCGCGTCCTGTGTAGTAGAAATCGTCAACCCGCTCATCCAGCCAGCAGATTTCTGCACGATTCACCGTATGCTTCTTCTCGCGCGGTTTCCCTCCTCCTTCGAGACCTGACCACAGGCGGATATCCATCCGCCCCTGCGTACCTGCTGCTTCCTCCGGCAAAAATACTTCTTGATGATTCGAATCGACACCCTGAAAAGGGGATCCGTTCCAATATAATAAGGATTCGAAGCCGTCATTGTTGCCTCCGCCCGTTTCACCGAAATCGAAGCGCCCTAAAATGGTTTTGTCTGCCCATTCCTTTGGAATATCAATCGTGCGCGATAGCCACACGTAGCGGTCGCGCCCTTTCCAAGTCTCACCTGTCTTCAGTTCAAATGTAGGCTGCGTGACTGGCGGCCTTGCTCCATTAGCGCCATCCTCGTCTTCCGCAGCTGAAAATCGCTCCAAAGGTACCGCATCGCGATACCGGGTTTCGCTTAATTCGCGCAGTCTCGCTTCCAGCTTCGATTCTGTAAAAAACATATCGAATCTCTCCTCCTATCGATTTCAATGAATCAATTTCTTCTCTAGTTTAAGCAAATTGTCATAACTTAAAGCCAAACTATCCATCGGGTTTCCCGGGCAATAATCTTGCTCAACAGCGAACCATTCGACACCATTTTGCAATCCCCACTTCAGGATAGGTGCGAAATCAATTGATCCAGTTCCGATTTCAGCAAAATATTTTCTTTCGTCTGCAGTAATATCCTTCAAATGGAGAATAGCCATACGAAAAGCATAATTTTGGATGAAGGATAGCGGATCTTGATCCGCTTTTTTGACCCAGTAGGTGTCTATCTCCGCATAAATAGCCGGATCTTCAAGCAAATATGAAAGCGCAAATTTACCGTCGATTGTCGTATGAAATTCAAAATCGTGATTATGATAGCCTACGCGGTATCCCATACCACTGACTTTGGAAGCAGCTTGCAGTAGATCACGACGTACGCTAGCATATCCTTCTGGATTCTGCAGCCCGTCGGGGAGTGAATGGCAAATCAGATCCTTCGTATCGAAAAGGCGAGCCTCCTCCAATACGGCGTCCATATCGTTCTTCAATCGCTCCAAACCGACATGCATGCCAGCCGTTTGCAAGCCGATTTCATTCATGACCGCAGCAATATCCTTCGCAGGGTTTCCATGCAGCCCATCGATTTGGACGGCTGCCCATCCCATCTTTTTCAGCTCTCTCAGCACGCTTGGGAAATCTTGTTTCAATTCGTTTCTCAAGGTATATAATTGCGCAGCCAATTTATGTTTAATCATTCCGCAATCTCCTCCCTTTTCAAATCCAACCATTCAACCTCTTGTTCCGTTAAGGGCAAATTCATTGCTTGTATGGAGGAATCCAGCTCCTCGGGGTTTCGAGGCCCAATGATTGCACATGTCGGGAATGACTGATTAAGAACGTATGATAAGGCAATTTGAATCGGTGAAACCTTCTTTTCTTCTGCTAGCTTTGCGGCACGACGATATCGTTCCCAGTTGTTTTCGCTGTAGTACACGCGGACCATTTCCTCATCCGTACGATTGTCTGGTGTGAAATTGCCTGAGAAAAATCCACCAGCTTGGGCGGACCATGCCAATAATGGCAGCTGATTGACCGAATGCCAACCGCAGGTTTCCTCATCTGCCGAAACGCAGCCCTCCCAGCGAGGTTCGTTAGGCTTAGCAAGACTAAGATTCGGACTGCTGAACGAAAAGCCTACGAGTTTATGGGCAGCCGCGTACTCATTAGCTTCCTGGATTCGCTTATGCGACCAGTTAGACGCTCCAATAGCTCGGATTCGCTTAGCCTCAAGGTGGACATTCAGCTCTTCGATGATCGGTCCGACCGCCACGCTCGGATCATCCCGATGCAGCGCATATAGATCGACATATTCCGTTCCTAGTCTTTCCAGACTCTCAGTTAGATCCTTTCGTATTGCTTCCGGATTTACCCGCGGACCCGGGCTGCCGTCATCATGATGGGCACCTTTGGTTAGAATGACCACCTTTTCCCGATTCTTCTGCTCCGCAAGCCATTGGCCGAGGATCAGTTCTTTCCCCCGATATTGATGAGCGGTATCGAAGGCATTGCCGCCAGCGCGAATGTAAGCATCCAGCATCATCCGTTCTGGCTCTTCCAATTTCCTCAAATCTCCCGTTCCCATGAACAACCGGGAAATGGGTTTGTCTACGCCCTTGATATTCATATATCTCATCCTGAATCCTCCTCCAAACATTTGACCGATCAAGTAATGTGAGTACAGCTGCCGTTCTATTCATCCTCTTTAAACATCAGCATCAAGCGCAGCTCAATGAGACCGCGCCCTCCTTCGTCAGAGCATCTATGAATGAAAGTAACCCTTTATCATCAGACGGTGGATCAACTCGGCGAATAAGCTGTTGGCCCAAGCAAACCATGGGCGCGTATAATCGGTCGGGGAATTCGGATCGAATCCTTCATGCATGTACCCCGTATCCGCATCCGTTCGCAGCAGCATCGCTAGAAGCTCTCGTACTTCGGTTTCATCCTCCGAGGTAAGGGCCTGCATCGCCAGACTGATCGGCCAAATGTAGCCAGCCGGCGTATGCGGGCTTCCGATTCCCTTCGCATATTTCCCATCAAAGAAGTATGGATTATCACTGCTTAGCACAAATCTTCGCGTATTCTGATACACTGGATCCTCAAAGGTCGTATAACCCAAATAAGGAATCGACAGCAAACTAGGAACATTGGCGTCATCCATCAGGTTGTAATTGCCGAATCCGTCTGTTTCATACGCATAGATCTTTCCGTACTTTGGATGAAGATACGTGCCGTAGGTTTGAATGCCAAAGTCTATCTCTTCTCGAAGCTCCGCCGCAAGCTGTACGCACTCCTGATCGTCCCATACGATCTGGGCAATTTCCTCGATGTATCGGAGTACCACTACCGCAAACATATTGGCGGGAATCAAATAGCCGAATGTACAAGCATCGTCGCTTGGCCGAAATCCAGACCATGTCATCCCTGTATAATTGACGGGCATGCCCATCCGATTATTACGCAGCGTATCACTTGGCGGACAATCTACACGGGCGAACCGGTAAGGAGATTGTTCAGCATGTCTTTGTTCGGTTTTCCATAGCGAAATGATGGTGTGAACCGCTGTCCGGAAGGAATCATCGAACATATCCGTCCGTCCGGTCGCCTTCCAAAACAAGTAAGACAGTTGGATCGGGTAACAGAGCGAATCAATTTCGTATTTACGTTCCCAAATCCACGGATTCAGCTCGGTCAGATCCTGATCGTACCGGTTATCGTTCGCTTCCTCATTGAACGCATTCGCATAGGGGTCGATATGAATATAAGCGATTTGTCTGCGAATCAACCCCGCCACTATATCCTGCAGTTCTTCGTCTCCGGCCATGAGCGGTATATAATGCCTTACCTGCGCACTGGAATCCCTTAACCACATTGCCGGGATATCCCCAGTGAATACAAAGGCGGTGTTGTCGTTCATGATTTTGGTTGTCGTTTCAAGCGTATTCGGATAGCAGTTCTTGAACATCGCGAGCAGCTTCGGGTGCTCAGCAAGCATAATCTCCGCTTCTTCGAGCAAGGAAGTGACAGCATTAGGCAAGGTCATTATTTCCAATCCCCCAGAATATCCTTATAAGCTTCCAAATAATCATCGACAAGCAACTTAGCAATGGAATAGGAATTAACAAGCGGATGAACAGTGAGTGCCTGGATAGCCAAATCACGCGATTTGTGTTTGACTGCTTCAACGGTAAGCCGTTCAAACAGCTTCACATTTTTCATCAGCAGGCTCATTTCCTCCGGCACGGAACCGATCTGAACTGGCTTTGCCCCGTCTTTCGTGATGATGCAAGAAATTTCTACGACGTCATCGTCCGCGAAGCCTTCGATACTGCCTTCATTCGGTACCGATAGCACGATGTTGTTGGACGCACCCGTTTGCAGCGACTCCACGAAATCCAGCATGACACCCGCATAACCAAGTGAGTTAGGCAGTTCCAGCTTATCTGTAGGAAGAACGGGCTTAGACTCCGAGTTGGTTTCAATCGCCATGTAAGAAGCTTCCCTTTTTTGCGTGTAGTACAAATAGGTTTGAATGGCTTCATCCGGATTGCTTTCAATATCCATCTTGCGTAAGATATCGAGCATTTCCTTATTATTCTCAGCGATCATCTGGCCGCGCGTCATACCTGATTTGACAATATTAGCGAAGGCCTTTTCGCGGTGGTAGTAATAGTACAGATATTCATTCGGCAGAAAAGGAAGTGATTTCAGCAAATCGCTGTCGAACATTTTGAATTCATCTACACGACTTGTAAAATCTGGATCATTCTTAAGTTCCGACATGATGTCTTTGCCTTGGTAAATCACTTTGGTCATCCATGACAAATGATTAAGTCCGAAAAATTCAACTTCAAGCTCCTTCGGATCGATCTCTAGCTGCTCCGCCATTCTCAGCTTCGTATGGCTTGGCGAATCGCAGATTCCGATCACCCGATCGTAACCCGCATTTCGCAAGGCCTGCGTAACGAGTCCAGACGGGTTCGAGAAGTTAAAGATCCAGGCCTGAGGCGCAAGCTCTTTAGCAATCTCGCAATATTCCATCAGAACTGGAATCGTCCGAATCGCCATCGAGAAACCGGCTGGTCCAGTGGTTTCTTGACCGATCACGCCATGCTTTAGTGCGATCTGCTCATCTATATATCGTGACCATTCCTTACCAACACGTACCGTAGTTACAATGTAATCCGCACCCTTAATCGCTTCGCGGCTATCTGTCGTCGTCTCCAGCTGAAGGTTGATTCCGCTGCGATCGATGACGATCTGGCATAATTTCGAAATAACAGCAAGCTGCTCCTCATCCGTATCATGAAGTACAAGCTTAGTAATCCCAGCATCTTCTGCTTTTAACGTTAAGCTTTTTGTAAATAAAACGGCGCGAACCCCGCCGCCTCCGATTAAGGTCAGTTTCATCATTACGCCTCCATACGTTCTTTGATATGATCTCCGAATTGAAGGATAAAGGCATCAAGCCCATCCTTGTCCGGTGTGCCCGTGCTGCCGCCGTGAGCGCCGACAGATAGTGCTCCGCAAACATTTCCGTACTGCAAGCATGTCTCCACATTTTGACCCGTCAAATATCCATAAAGATAGCCAGCGTTAAATGAA
Source organism: Paenibacillus sp. WG02 (assembly GCF_055396115.1). NCBI lineage: Bacteria > Bacillati > Bacillota > Bacilli > Caryophanales > Paenibacillaceae > Paenibacillus > Paenibacillus sp. WG02. Next base: position 7,568,164 of record NZ_AP036016.1, read on the forward strand.
TCCCCTGCGCCAGTTGTATCTACAGGCTCGGCTGGAAATGCCGAATGGTACGTTATCCGGCCATCCTTCATGGCTACGGCCCCTTTTGGACCGAGTTTAACCACAATATGTTTAGAATAATTGGCCATAAAGCGTAAGCTTTCTTCTATGTGATCGAAGCCTGTGTAATGAAAAGCTTCCGTTTCGTTCATCAGAAACACATCAAAATAAGTCATTAAATCGAAAACACCTTTAAACCACTCGCCGGAATCATCCCAGCCTACATCGCAGGAAAGGGTCACACCCATCTCCTTAAGTAGTTTTGCCATCGCTATGAATTCTTCGTGGTTGCGTCTTCCTCTATAACCGGTCACGTGAACATGTTTCCCTTGAGCGATTTGTGACAAGTCCAAATCCTTTATTTGAAGCTCCATATTGGATCCTCCATAAGTGATAAAAGACCGATCCGTCTCGGGATTAATCGCGATTGTGATACCGGTATTACTCGTTTTACTCGTTCTAATCAAACTGGTATCGATACCATATTGGCCGAACTCGTCTCGAACATAATGGCCGTAGCCATCATCTCCCAGAACACCGTTAAAAGCTACATGAAGCCCAAGCTTAGCAAGCGAAATCGCGAACAAAGCTGCTCCCCCGCCAACATGCATCGTCATATTATTAACGAAAATCTCCTGCCCAGGCTGAGGAATTTGATTAAGTCCTGCCACAACGAGATCTATATTGGCGTCACCGATGACCACCGCATCAAATTTTTTCAATATACTCTCCCTCTCTCAATCCAGTTAACTATCTATGCTTTTACGCTTCTCTATCTCTATTAGGTCCACAGCTATTACGGACTACAAGCTTGTGTTTCAAAATAATATCTTCCTTGGGCGTTTCCGCATCCCCTGTTATCAATTCGAGCAGCGTTTCCACCGTAACTTTCCCCATATCCTGAATAGGCTGCTCCATCGAGGACAGCTGTGGACGAACCAACTCCGTCAACTGGCTTCCATCAAATCCTATGACCGAAATGTCTTCAGGAACCTGCAACTGATGATCATGAATACAATTCATTGCCCCGACAGCCATATCGTCACTCACCGCAAATATAGCTGTTGGATGGGTACCGCATGCTAGAATCTCTTTCATGAGATTGTATCCGCTTTGTATTTTATAATCGCCGAATCGAATGTATTCCTCTACGATTGGAATGCTGCGCTCGGATAGAGCACCGCGGTAACCGATGTAGCGATTTTGACCAGAGGTCACATCTCTCATGTCGCCGCCAATAAACCCAATTCGTTGATGTCCAAGCTCTATCAAATAATTGGTTGCATCGAAGGCTGCCGCATAATCGTCAATGATAACAGAAAGGAACGTTTGATCAGACGGTCTTACACTTGAGAAAATAATCGGAATGTCCAGCTTATTCAAAAATGCCCGGATTTCATCATTCAATTTCTCATGCATAATGATAATGCCGTCTACACGCATTTCATGAAATACATTCAAATATTTGAATTCCTTATCGATATCCTCAATAATGTTGCACACCAGAAGATTATACTCATTCAGACTTGCTGTTTCTTCAATACTGCTTAGAATCGTGGAGTAAAAGCTTGACGTGAGGTCTGGGACAATGACACCGATAAGGTTCGTCTTTTTCCGTACCAGACTCCTTGCGATATGACTAGGCGCGTAACCGAGCTCGTCAATAGCTCTTTTCACCCTAGCTTTTAGATCGTCCTTTACATACTTCTCTCCATTAAGCACCCGCGAAACCGTAGTCACGGAAACGCCTGCTTGTTTGGCGACATCCTTAATCTTCGGAGCCAACCTTGTCACCCTGCCTTCTGAAAAACTAATTCTCTTCCAACGTATCTCTTAGCTTTTAACTGCACCTTCTGTAATCCCAGCGATGAATTGTCTGCTCACAATGAGGAAGAAGACAATCAATGGAAGAGTAGCCATTAACGCCCCTGTCATGACCATCGAATAGTCTGCTGTATGAGCCGATTTTAACTGCTGTAAGGCCAACATTAATGTGAATTTGGAGGTATCCGTCAATACGATCAAAGGCCACAAGTAATCTTCCCATACGCCCATAAACGTCGTGATCGCAAGAAAGGCAAGTGCAGGTCTCAAAATCGGTAAAGCTACGTGCCAATACAGTCCAAATTTATTACAGCCATCGATTCTCGCGGCCTCTAGCAAATCATCATGAATCGCCAGCGCATATTGCCTGATCCAAAAAATTCCGAATGCACTTGCCATGCCTGGGATAATCAAGGCCTTATAGCTTCCCAGCCAACCGAACTCCTTAATGATGATAAATTGCGGAACTAGCAGCATTTGCGCAGGAATCATCATCGTGGCCATCATGGCAAAAAAGAGCAATTTAGAACCCGGAAACTTAAATTTTGCAAAGGCAAATCCAGTTAATGAATTGAAAAACAGCTGAAGCGTGCAGCTAATCAATGCAATGAAAACCGTATTTAAGAAGGCTCGAATAAAATTGCTTTTCTCCAATACATGATGAAAGTTATTCATAAAATTAGTTCCGAATGTTAACTTCGGAGGAAAAGCAAACATTGCACTTGTCTCATTCGTGGACATGACGATAAGCCAGTAGAACGGGAATATAGAGATCGCGACACCGATCATCAAAACGCTATTTACGATTATTTTTTTTGTCAACACTTCAACAGTCATCTCGTATTCTCCTTTTTATCAATCATCCGATCTGTTGAAAAATTTCCAATTGAGGACGGATAATAAGCCGATGATGATGAATAACACCCAGGATACCGCAGCTGCGTACCCATAATTCTGATAATTAAAACCTTCCCGGAACATATAGAGTACGATCGTATCGGTGCCCGGGTATGGCGGTTGATTTCCAGCTAATACTTGAGGTTCCGTGAAAATTTGAAACCCGCCGATTGTCGACATCATCACGGAGAACAAGATGATGGGTCTGAGCATTGGTATCGTAATTTTGGTGAAAGTTTGAAATAAGGTAGCGCCGTCCAGCTCAGCTGCTTCGTATAGATCTTTTGGAATCCTTTGCAAGCCTGATAAATAGATGACGGCGTTATACCCCATATATCTCCAAGAAATCATGGCTGCAATAACAACTCTTGCTCCAAATTCAGAATTTAACCATGCTATCTTATGAAGACCGATTTTTTCCATCAAATAGTTAATTAGCCCGTACTCGTTGCCGAACAAGGACTGAAAGATAATGACGACAGCCACCATGGCCGTTACATTCGGAAGAAAATAGGCAATTCTGTAAAAACCCTTGAATCTTACGATAGATAAATTGATGATATAGGCGACAACTAATGCGCACAGAAGCTGCGGGGCGTTGCCCAATATCCAAAGCGCGATATTGTTGACTAACACCTTCCAAAAAGTCGGATCATGGAGCATATAATCAAAATTCTTGAATCCAACATATTTCATTTCCCCAATCCCATCCCATTTATGTACAGCTAAGTACATGGAGAATAAAATGGGAAATACAGAAAAGATCAGAAACAAAATATAAAATGGAGAAATAAATAGATACAGTGTTCTGCTCTTATAAATTTCTTTAAAAAGACCTCCCATGCTATTCCTCCGCTAATTGGATGAGGTGCGAAGATTAGCTCCTCACCTCATCCATTATTTCATTCATATTTCTGCCGTTATCGGCTTAACGTGAAAGCTGCCTTTTGATTTTATCCTGCGCGTCTTTCCAAGCCTTTTCTGGGTCTTTCTTCTGTGTGTCAATTAAGCCAATTTCGTCGGTTAAAGAAGTACCGACCATATCGTCTCTTGGATCGACAGGCGCGATTTTTACATCTTTTGCCGCGTCAGCGAATATCGGACTTAGATCTTGGTTTCCGAAGAAATCATTTTTATTGACCATTTCAGGTTTCGTATAAACTTCCGGTGTAGATGGATAGTTACCGAATTCCTTATAGCCAGCAACCAGATTCTCAGGGTTTGTAAGGAATTTAATCACTTCAAAAGCTTCTTTCGGATTTTTCGTTGATTTCAACAATCCGAAGAATGATCCTCCTTGATTACCCACACCACCAGGCGGGTAGGCAATCTGCCATTTCCCTTTCGTGTCAGGAGCTGCACCAATCAAATCACCAACAGCCCAAGACGCCCCGATGAAAGAAGAAACTTTGCTGTTATTCATTGCCGCATTTTTCTCAGCATCACTAACATTTGCGTACGTCAAGCCTGATTGGTAGGCTTTCACAGCCATATCCCAAGCACCTTTGATATGTGCCTGATCACCTATATATTTCCCATCTTCCGTAAAATAGCCTTGGCTATTCTGGCCTATGATGTTTCTGAAAACGTCGACAATGGATAGTAATTGCGATCCTGTTGCGTCTTTCACTTTCTGCTGAAGATTGAAATAATCGCCCCACGTCTTCACTTGGCTCTTAATAGCTTCCGGCGTGCTCGGCACTCCCGCTTTCTCAAACAAATCTTTGCGGTAGTACATAACAAGAGGAGCGACATCGATCGGCAATCCGATCAAATATTTATTGTCTGTTGACGCGGCCATTTTCCATTTCCAGTCCAAATACTGAGGTTGAATGTCCTTAGCGCCTTGATCGTATAGATTGACGAATTTTTCTTTGTAAGGCAGCATGGAAGAAATCCAGCTATCCATCGCGACGATGTCCGGCCCGCTTCCTCCGCCTGAGATTGTCGTTTTTAATTTGGTAGCATAATCACCACCGGAAGGAAGTTTCTGTGCTTGCAAATCAATATTCGGAAATTTCTTCTTCGCTGCTTCAATGGTTGAATCGGATATCGCGCCATTCCAATACCACATCGTTAACGAAATCTTCTGATTAGAAGCGCTTTCATTTTGATTAGAACTGGTCGTCGTTGGTTTTTGCGTCGAAGTACTCGTATTAGTCTGGTTACCACAGGCAGAAACGACAAGAATTAAACTAAGAGCTAGTGGCACACTGTGCAATGCTTTAAATTTCATAGTCTTGTTCCTCCGATTAAGCGAAATTTGATCATCATATTAGGCATTTGTAATTCAAAACTCATTTCAGCTTTCCCCAACCACATACGACGCCCTCTTAGTTTCACGGTACTCATGGCGCTTGCACCACCCTATTTTCATTCATTAGCATAAACATTTCGTCTAAGAATTATTTCTGGTATCGATACCAGAATGATGGGCAAAACGTTCGCAGGGGCTAACCACCTTCCTGTGTAAGATTACAACTTTCTGGTATCGATACCAGAAAGTGCGTTAAATATCCAAAGTTGTTGCATATGAATACATGAAGCGTTTTCTGGTATCGATACCAGAAGTTTTACTGTGCTTCTGGTTCATAGTATAAATCGATTATCTTCTTTTGACAATGGCATAAATTTACAAAGGCTTAAAATTTCCACCCTATGAATCTCATCGTTAATAAAGTATTGTATTATACAAATATTAAAGTGAGCGAGGTGACACTACTTATATGAAATTAGAGGTAAAAACGATACAACTATCGGACATTGTTCCGCAGATATATCGTGCCGATTATTTTCCGTTTCGTCCAAATGAGCGAATTGGTCCGCGGAAATCGTTTGTCCATTCGTTTGTATACATTTATGAAGGCAAAGGTTCAATAACCATTGGAACAACCGTCTATTCCTGTGCCAGAGAAGAGCTATTTTACATTCCTGACGCCTTTCTTGAGGCGAGAGTGTTTGAACGAAAGTTTGCTACGCCTAAGTTATATACTCATTCGTGTAAAGTTGTATTTTGTACAACTTTATGCAAGCAATTCCGCGTTTTTCACGCGATTATTGCATAAAATACAACATTTTCAGCCAAAAGTAGCTCTACAGCCTCTAAAAAGGGAAAATTGTTGTACAGCATACAACATTCTTAGCAATGTGAAGAAGAAATCAAGGAAATTGTTGTACGATGTACAACAACTTGCCTCTCTAAGGCTAACCATTTCTAAATAGGGTTTTCTCCTTCCACCAATTCCCCCCCCTACTAATCTTCTATGTACGCTTTTCCCGGTCGCGAGTCTTTAGAGCCTGTGTCTTTTTCAGCAGCAGCGGTATTAACGCAAAAGCGATGTACATTCCCACTGCGGCATAGAACTTGCCCGATCCAATATCCTGCAGTGATGCGCCAAAAACATTATAAACAACGGCACCCGGAATTATTCCAATCAGCGTTCCCCACGTATAGTCCCAGAAACGAATTTTAGACAGTCCTGCCCCATAACTTACGCCATCGAAAGGAAAGAAAGGCATTAAGCGCATATATAGAACGACCATAAAACCTTTTTCTTCGGCCTTCTGGTCGAAAGACTGAAGCTTCTTGTTTCGCAAAATCCGCTGAAAGCTGTTTCGACCCCATTTACGCGTAATATAAAAAGAAAGCATCGCACCGGCGCCAGCCCCAATAATATCGTAGATAGTCCCCCAAAAAGCACCGAACACATAGCCTCCATATAGGGTCAACGGTGTCGCCGGAAATAATACCAATGGACGGAGTGTATAAACAATAATGTACAGCAGCCCGCCAAGTGGACCTAATTCACGCAACCAATCGGTCATCCAATCCAGATCCAAACGCTCCCATACTCCGGTCCATTTCAAAACGAGCAGACCCGCGACAGCGATTATAAACCATAACAACAGTAACCAGAGCGGCTTCGAGTGCGCCATGACTCCCCTCCTTCGCCCAGCATTCTTGAGTTTTATCTTACACAAAGCAAGGACTGCATATCAACCATTGGCATGCAAAAAAAGCCCCACCCGCTGAAGACGAGTGAGACTCCTAAGACCTTACAATCATTTATGCCAACCATTGCTTCACTTTCGAAGCAAAGTTATTCAACATCTCCTGCGAGCCATATTGACCGCTGAAATCTTCAATGCCGAGGTAACCATCATAGCCAACCGCTTTTAAGTCATTCAGCAGTTGCTTCCAATTGACGATCCCTTCGCTTAGTGGTGACCACTCGCTTTTCCAGAGCTTGATGCCATCTTGCTCTTCGCCAGTTGGCAACCATCTTGCATTTTTCACATGAACATGCGCTAGATAAGGTCCAAGAAGCTCAAGACCCATGCGGTAATTCTCGTATCCTTCATGCACCATGTTGCCCGCATCATGCAGAACCCCAATGTATTTCGGATTGAAATTGGAAACCAGTCGATGTGCCAAGCCAGCACTTGGCGTGATCGTATTATGGTGGATTTCAGCTAAAGCTTTAACGCCATACTGCTGAGCAAATTCCTGCACGTGATGTAAATAGTCCACAGCCGCTGCATACAAGTCATTATAATTTTTGCTCTTGTCATAGCCAGGAACACCAACACGAATGAAGGAAGTTCCTATTTTCTGAGCAGTTTTGAAAACATGTTCGGTCTCTGCAACATTACAAGTGTTTAAGTAAGGCGTGATACTCAAGTTCACCAAGTTATTGTTAACAGCAGCAAGTCGGAAACGTTCTAGTTCTTCATCCGAACCATTCGGATCAATGGAGCAAAGATTATTCCTCCAGAAAGATGGCTTCTCGTTTACCGCGTCAGCAGGAATATCTTTAAAACGCCATTCAATACCTTCAATCCCGGCAGCAACGGCCGCCTTGGCTAGTTCTTCTGGTGTCAGATCAGGTGTCGCTACAGTAAATACGGATAATTTCATTTGAATATGCCTCCTAATTTCATTTGGGGCCCCGCAAAGTATACGGAATATGCTTCAGAGCTTGGCGTCACTTTGTGGTTGATTGTTTATCTATTCTTTATTTTGCAGTATAATAAAAACGTATTCATTGCATTAATTGGGCAAAAGTTTGCTAATATTGACTCCAGCTAAATAGAGGAGAACCTCACATGCAGGAACTTTACCATAATCTACATCGCATGATTAATTTCAGACATGCCGTGACTCATGATCCGCTTCCATTGGATTTCCACCAACACCAGGACCACTATGAAATTTATTTTTTCCTTACTGGAGACGTTCATTACTTCATCGAAAAACAGGTCTACCCCCTGCAGTACGGGGATCTGCTGATCATGCACAGTAATGAATTGCATCGCCCTAATTTTCAATCCAAAAAACAGCGATATGAGAACGTCGTAATCCATTTCAATCCCACGCTGGTGAAGTCGTTTAGTTCTCCGCAGTTTAACTTGCTTGACTGCTTCAATAACCGTGTATTCGGCGAGCAAAACCGGATGCGGTGACTCCACAGCAGATTGATGACATTATGAAGCTTTATGAGCGTATGGAAATGTATAATCGACCTCAAGCGCTCCCAGGATCGGAAATCCTGCTTGTTTCAGCCTTTATCGAGCTGCTCGTGTTTATCAATCGAGTTTTTCAAAATCAAGGCAAACAAGAGGAACAGATCATGATTCCCGACAAGCTCTCCTCTCTATTCACCTACATTGACGAAAATTTAGATCAAGATCTGTCGCTCGAGGTACTGGAACACGTCGTGTTCATGAATCGTTCCTACTTATGCAGACTGTTCAAAAAACACACAGGCAGCACTATCCATGAGCACATTTTGTTCAAGCGCATCGCCAAAGCGAAACAACTGCTGCGCGAGGGCTCAACAGTCACAGATACGTGCCAGCTAGCAGGCTTCAACGACTACTCCAACTTTATTCGAACGTTTAAGAAGGCTGTTGGCCTTCCTCCTCGGCAGTACCAGGCCCAGCAGAGGCGGGTTTGATCGCGAAACTGCGAGTTGAAAAAGGTCACCAAACAGAAAAAGGTCGCCCAAGTCTTCGTGACTTTGGACAACCTTTTTTTGTTGGCACTATGGAGTAGTGATCAGACTCGATGATATCCGGAGACTAGGAGCGCGCTAATGCCCAATAACTGCATAAAGTACATCAAATAGGCGATGAATCACGCTATAAGAGTTGACTTGCTGTAGAAAGTGCATCTATTTTTCCGATTTTGAGTAAATGACACACAGATCGCGGAATTTAGCTGCACTTTTTGCAGTTAATCATGCATAGAAGCGCGTTAGAGCCAACTTTGATGCACAAAATACATCTAACTGGCTCGAGGAGATATCGAGTAAATTAGTAGCCATAGTGTGGGGCATCTTAACACTTGAAAGCTAGCTACCTGACTACCAAGCAGTCTCAAGACCTCGAAAACCAGCTACCTCTTACCGAGCAATCTCAAAACCTCCGAAAACCAGCTACCTCACTACCGAACCCTCGTCTGTTCTACTTCAAGTTCTCAGGATTCAGCTGCAGAAGTTCAGGCAGTACGAAAATACCGTCCTTACGAATGAGCACATCGTCAAACCAAATTTCGCCCCCGCCGTATTCCGGACGTTGGATATTCACAATATCCCAGTGCAAAGAGGATTTGTTGCCGTTATAAGCATCATCGTAGCAATTTCCTGGCGTGAAGTGGAAACTGCCGTCGATTTTCTCATCGAAAAGCGTGTCTTTCATCGGCTCTTGAATGTAAGGATTCACACCAATCGCGAATTCCCCTACATAACGTGCGCCTTCATCCATATCGAAAATTTCATTAATTCGGTCCGTATCGTTAGCTGTCGCTTTGATGATTTTACCATTTTCAAATTCAAGTACGATATTCTCAAAAATGAAACCATCATGAGGCGTTGGCGTATTGTAGGAAATGATCCCATTCACCGACTCACGAACAGGAGCAGAGTAAACCTCGCCATCCGGGATGTTGAGCTCACCATCGCATTTAACGCCGCCGATTCCTTTAATCGAGAACGTCAAATCCGTGCCTGGACCAACTAGGCGCACTTTATCTGTGCGATCCATTAGCTCTTTCAAAGCATCCATGGCTTTGGACATTTTGCCATAATCCATCGTGCATACGTTGAAGTAGAACTCCTCGAACTCATCCGTACTCATGCTGGCAAGCTGCGCCATGGAAGACGTTGGGTAACGCAGAACGACCCATCTCGTATCTTTAATCCGGACATCGAAATGAACTTGTTGATAATAAATCGAATTGTACAGCTTCATCCGGTCTGCCGGAATATCCGACAGTTCATAAATATTGGCTCCGCCGCGCACACCTATGTAGCCTTGCATTTGTTTCATTTGGAAAGCATCGGCATCTGCCCATGTTTGCATTTGAGCTTCTGTACCGTTCATGATGAGTTGACGCATAATTACGTGATCTCTAACATTGACGAAAGGGTGCGCGCCAGCTGCGTGAACCTTTTTCACGATCTCTTTCACAAGAGCTGAATCAATGCCATACGCTTCTATCAAAATATTTTCGCCGGGCTTCGCCTTAACCGAATAATTTACAAGCACATCTGCGAGCTTCGTTAGTCTTGGATCTAGCATCCTTTATCTCTCCTCTTCTTCTACAACAGGGTCAAAAGACGGCTCATTCGTTTGAAAGCCGACCGTAGTCAAATAAAACCACTCCCCATTTTCTTCCTGCGACGCATCGAGCTCAAAAATAAGAGCACGAAACTTTCTCAGCCATTCTGCATATTTCTCTTTGCTCATTTTGACTTCGACCTGGGTCATGATAATCGGCCATTGGGTACGATCAGAAGAAGGAATTTGAAACGCCTCTTCAGGGGCATTAATCGCTCTGCGTCTGGCACGTCCAAGTACGCTAAGCGTCCTCTCGCGATAGTAATTCTCTACCTCTGAGACGTAAGGCAGCAGTTTTTCACTAGGGACGAAGCCGCGGGCTATTGCACGATAAAACTTTTGCAAAATACCATTCTTGAGTTCCGTACGAACGACCGAAATTAAACCATGCTTCTCAAGTTCATTCAAATGATAATGCACTTTCGCACGTGCCATTCCCAGCATTTTAGCTATTTGCTGACCGGTGTAAGCTTTCTCTATTAAGTAAAGTAACACCTTAGCACGTAGTGGATCGCTTATCGTTTTCAATTGCTCAAGTTCTTCAATAATATAAACTGGTTGCAGCTTCATCTGGACTCGACCTCCCTCTATTGTACCAATCTGGCCCTTAAACATGCGCTCATGGTCAACTCTTAATCTCTTAATGAGATTAATTAAACGACGGTCAAATCTTTTTAACCGTATCATAATGCGAAAAGGATTTCATGTCAATTGCAGTCTCAGCAAGCATGAATGCCCTCTTTATTGACCGTTTCAACGCTTTAAAGGATTAACGAAGCTAAGCTTTTCTCTATGGTAGCAAAAAGGGACGTTTCTGTCACCAATTAATGGTGAAAACGCCCCTCAATTTTATCGATAAATTTGGCTTCCTGCTTCACGGAATTCTTTGGACTTCTCTTCCATGCCGCTGTTTCGCGCAGACTCTTCGTCCAGCCCTTGTGCGTGTGCGTACTGCCGTATATCCTGCGTAATGCGCATACTGCAGAATTTCGGTCCACACATGGAGCAGAAGTGCGCCGTTTTCGCGCCTTCGGCAGGCAGCGTCTCATCGTGGTACTCGATGGCACGTTCTGGATCGAGCGAGAGATTGAACTGATCTCGCCAGCGGAACTCGAAGCGCGCCTTAGACAGCGCGTTATCGCGAATTTGCGCTCCTGGATGGCCCTTAGCCAGATCGGCAGCGTGCGCAGCGATTTTGTACGTGATGACCCCAACGCGTACATCCTCTTTATTCGGCAGGCCGAGATGCTCCTTCGGCGTCACATAGCACAGCATCGCTGTGCCGAACCAGCCGATCATCGCTGCTCCAATAGCAGAAGTGATATGGTCGTAGCCTGGCGCAATGTCGGTCGTCAGCGGTCCTAGCGTGTAGAATGGCGCTTCTTGGCAAACTTCCAGCTGACGGTCCATATTTTCTTTGACCAGATGCATCGGCACATGCCCTGGTCCTTCAACCATCACTTGGACGTCGTGCTTCCAAGCGATCTGGGTCAGCTTCGCCGAGTGTTTCCAATTCGGCGAATTGGGCTTCATCGTTCGCGTCCGCGATCGAACCAGGGCGCAGTCCGTCACCAAGGGAGAAGGCGACGTCGTAAGCTTTCATAATTTCGCAAATATCTTCGAAATGCGTATAGAGAAAGTTCTCTTGGTGATGAGCTAAGCACCATGCAGCCATGATGGATCCACCACGGGAGACGATACCCGTTACGCGCTGAGCTGTCATAGGGATGTAACGAAGAAGTACGCCCGCATGGATCGTAAAGTAGCTAACCCCCTGTTCTGCTTGCTCAATCAGCGTGTCACGGTAAACTTCCCAAGTGAGGTCCTCAGCTTTGCCGTTCACTTTTTCTAGTGCTTGATACAGCGGCACCGTTCCAACAGGAACCGGCGAGTTGCGGATGATCCATTCGCGTGTTGTATGTATGTTTTTGCCCGTCGATAAATCCATAATCGTGTCAGCGCCCCAACGGGTTGCCCACGTCATCTTCTCGACCTCTTCCTCAATGGAAGAAGCGACAGCGGAATTTCCGATATTGGCATTAATTTTCACAAGGAAGTTGCGTCCGATGATCATCGGCTCGCTTTCGGGATGATTAATATTGGAAGGAATGATGGCACGACCGATAGCGACCTCTTTACGAACAAATTCAGCATCGAGATTCTCTCGAATCGCAATGTATTCCATTTCCGGTGTCACGATGCCCCGGCGTGCATAATGCATCTGAGTCACGTTACAACCTTGCTTAGCTCGGAGCGGTCTACGGTGTAAGCCTGGGAAAATTTCTGCGGCCCCTCTCGCATCAGGAGATGCAAGCCCATTATCTTCTGGCTTCACTTCACGTCCAACATAGGATTCAACGTCACCACGCTCTTCAATCCATGTTAAGCGATTAGCGGGAAGACCTTGACGGATATCCGTTTTCAGTTCTGTATCCGTATAAACACCACTTGTATCATAGACCTGCACAGGCTCATTAGCTACTTCCTCTCCGTGAATATTCGTGGAGGTTCCCAAAGAAATTTCCCTCATTGGCACTTGAATATCTGGTCTTGAGCCTTGTACATATACCTTTTTACTACCTGGAAACGTGGAAATTTGGACGTCTTTCACGGAACTACTATTCGTCGTTGTCATAAGAATTCCTCCTCTAATTGATGTTTCTAAGCAGCTGAGCTGCTGCTTCACGTGGTGAGTGCGCGCTTGCAATCGCGCTGACTACGGCTACGCCATCCGCCCCTGCGCGGATGACGTGGGAGGCATTCGTGGCATCGATGCCTCCGATGCCAACGAGCGGCAGCCGGATGCCGCCTGCGCGAATCCGCTGGATGACGGCAGGCCCCTGAACCTCACGCGCATCCAGCTTGGTGCGCGTGGCGTATTGGGGGCCTACGCCCAGATAGTCGGCGCCTTCGGCAAGCGCCGACCGGGCTTCCGCGAGATCGTGGGCCGAGACGCCCACGATCATGTTTTTCAGCCGCTGCCGCACGGCAGCGGCTGGGGCGTCTTCTTGGCCGATGTGAATGCCATCGGCCGCAAGCTCTAGAGCGAGCCCTTCATCATCGTTGACGATGAAGGGGATCGCGTGCTGCGCGCAGAGGCGGCGCAGCCGCGCGCCTAGCTCGAGCTTCGCCGCCCCCTGCAGGGCTCCGGCGCCCTTCTCGCGGAACTGAAACATCGTGATGCCGCCGGCAATCGCGGCCTCCAACACCGCAGCCAGGGTCAGCCCCGCCACAGTTCGGGCTGCCCATGACCAAATACAAACGCAGCGCTCTTCGCAGCTGCTCGCTATTCATCGTGAACCTCGTATGAGAACATCCTCGTTAACTAAAATGTCATCTAGATTAGCATTGCTGGCTCTAACTCCACGTTGATAAGCCCAATGGTTCGTAGGACCATGACCGCTTCCTATGTTTAACGGCTCCGCAATTGCAGCTTGGATGAACCTTTTTGCCAGTTGGATTGCTTCTTTCGTCGTTAAGCCCTGCGCAAGTCCCGAAGTGACCGCCGCAGCAAACGTGCAACCTGTACCGTGCGTATGCTTGGTAACCAAGCGTCTGGACGAGAACTCTGTGAAAGTCTTCCCGTCATACAGCAAATCAGTTGCATGCTCCGTATTCACTTCATGACCACCTTTTATCATCACGTTCTTGCAGCCATAGAGATGAATCCGCTTCGCAGCCTCTTGACGCGACTCGCTGTCCGTTATTTGCAAGCCGCTTAGCGCTTCAGCTTCAGGTATGTTCGGCGTAACCACATCGGCCAGCGGCAATAAAGAGTGAATCATCGCATCAATAGCCTCTTGCTGAAGCAAGGAGGCCCCGCCTTTGGCTATCATCACAGGGTCGACCACGACACGCTCCCACTTGTAGGTTTGTATCGCAGCCGCTACGATTCGTATAATCTCACCACTGAATAGCATCCCTGTTTTGAGTGCATCTGGAGGTAAATCCTCCCCAATAGAGGCCAATTGCTGCTCAATCGCCTCAGGACTCATCGGATAAACCCCTTGAACACCCAGCGTATTCTGCGCGGTCACCGCGGTAATGACCGACATCCCATAAACGCCCAGTTCCTGAAACGTCTTCAAGTCTGCTTGAATCCCCGCACCACCTCCGCTATCCGAGCCCGCGATCGTTAATGCTTTGTAAACAGACATCTTACTCCCCCTCTCAGACACACACTCTTGCTTTCCCGGTAACATAAACTGAGGAGACCTTTTTCGACCGCTCACCAAGGATTATCCACTTTCCCTCTCCCGAGACGTCCATTTCGACCCTCTCAGCCGCACATTCATACTCTCAACCTACTTACACCAGCTGAGAAGGCCATATTCAACCGCTCACGATGGATTATCCACTTTCCTTCTCCCGAGACGTCCATTTCAATCCTCTCAGCCTCACATTCATGCACTCAACCCACTTACACCAGCCGAGAAGGCCATATTCGACCGCTCACCATGGATTATCCACTTTCCTTCTCCCGAGACGTCCATTTCAATCCTCTCAGCCTCACATTCATGCACTCAACCCAATTACACCAGCTGAGAAGGCCATATTCGACCGCTCACCATGGATTATCTACTTTCCCTCTCCCAAGACGTCCATTTCAATCCTCTCAGCCTCACATTCATACTCTCAACCCACTTACACCAGCTGAGAAGGCCATATTCGACCGCTCACCATGGATTATCTACTTTCCCTCTACC
This sequence comes from Paenibacillus sp. WG02, assembly GCF_055396115.1. Lineage (NCBI taxonomy): Bacteria > Bacillati > Bacillota > Bacilli > Caryophanales > Paenibacillaceae > Paenibacillus > Paenibacillus sp. WG02. Next base: position 7,583,250 of record NZ_AP036016.1, read on the forward strand.
GAGACGTCTTTTTCGGCTTTCTCAGATTCACACTTCTGCTCTTCCCCGACTAAACGCGACTAAAACCCTCCATCGGACTGCTAGCCGAGGCATACCGCTTCTTCGGAATGCGCCCCGCTTCGAATCCGGCACGTCCAGCTTCGATCGCCAATTTCATGGCGTAAGCCATTTTGATCGGATCTTTGGCACCCGACACAGCGGTGTTGAGCAGCACACCATCGGCTCCCATCTCCATTGCAAGTGCCGCGTCCGAAGGAGCGCCAATACCGGCATCGACAATTACAGGCACGGTTGCTTGCTCAATTATGAAGCTCAGGTTCAACGGATTAATGATGCCTTGACCTGTTCCGATTGGCGATGCGCCTGGCATAATGGCATGAACTCCGAGGGCTTGCAAGCGTTTGGCTAAAAGAACATCATCTGATGTGTATGGAAGCACGATGAAGCCCTCCTCTAGCAGCATTTCCGAGGCTTTCAACGTTTCACCGGGTCAGGCAGCAGCGTCATCTCGTCTCCGATAACCTCAACTTTGATCATGTCGCATAGTCCGGAAGCCTTCGCTAGTTTCGCGATACGTACAGCTTCTTCGGCTGTTTTGGCGCCTGCCGTATTCGGTAGCAAGGTGAAATTCGACACATCCAGCATCGACAAGAAATTAGGCTGACTCGCTTCAAAAATATTCATACGTCGCACCGCAAACGTCAATATCTGAGATTCACTAGCCTCAACCGCCTGCTTCTGAATATCAAAATTCGGAAATTTCCCCGTGCCTAGCAATAGTCGTGAACGAAACTCGTAAGGACCGATTTTTAACATAAGAATTATCCCCCTCCAACAAAATGAACGATTTCGATTTTATGTCCTTCGGAAAGCTCAACTTTCGCGTGATCTTCTTTTTGCAAAATGTTTTCATTATGTTCCACGACGAGCATTTTCTCACTTAATTCAAAATGCGAAAGCAGCTCTTCTATGGTTCGGATCGAATCTGGAATATCTACGCTTTGCCCATTAATGTGCAGCTTCAATGCTGTGCAGCTCCTTTCCTGTGGCTGAAAATAGCTTCCCTTCACGCCGTCCAATCCGCTTCGATTGCCCGGATAGATCAGGACTAAAAACATCGAGCAGGGATTCCAAACCCGAATTGGTCTGTGTTTCCAGCTCAAGCTCTGGCTGAAAGTTCTCCTCTCCCCCGCCCAAAATGAAATCCGCAATCACCTTACCAGTGATCGGACTAAGCAAAATCCCATTGCGGTAATGCCCGCAAGCGGCATATAAACCATCGTACGCCGGCACTTTGCCGATGTACGGCAGCCCGTCTGTCGTCTGCGGTCGCAGACCCGACCAAGCTTTCTCCCACTCGGCTTCGCCAATCGTGGACATAAGCAGCCTCGCACGATCCATCAGCTCAGCCAGCCCAGCCAGCGATACCTTGCGGTCGTAGCTGTTCGGCACTACCGTCGCGCCGACCAGCAGTCGTCCTCCGGCTTTCGGGACGATATAACACCCTGTCGTGAACAGGGTCTTCCTGAGCAGCGGCTTCGCCGTAAGGACAGAGAAGCACTCGCCCTTCACGGGATACACCGGCAGGTCAACGCTGATACCTGCCATCAGCTGTCCGCTCCACGTGCCAGCCGCCACGACGACGTGGTCGCTATATAGCGGACCATCGCTCGTCATAACACCGACGGCTCGGCCTCGCTCCGTCAGCAGCCCTTGTACCTGGGCGAATTCTTGCACCTTTGCCCCCAGTACCCGGGCTGCTTGCGCGAACGCCGCCGCCAGCAGCGGCGCCTCTACCTGCCCATCGCCGGGCAGGTATAAGGCTCCGCGCGTCGCTCCGCTCAGGGCAGGCTCGAGCTTGGCGGCAGCAGCTGCGCTCAGCCACTCCGCCTGCTCGCCCGCTGCGCATTGGAGTTTCTCCCTCGCGCGCAGCTCTTGCTCTTGAACGTCGCTGAGCGCCACGTTCAGCAATCCTTCACGGACGAGACCGATGTCGATGCCCGTGAGAGCTTTCAGTTCCTCGCTCAGCTGTGGGAACATCGCTCGGCTTTGTCGGGCCCACTGGAAAAGCGGCCCCGTATCCTCCATCTCGGATTGTGCTCCGAGCATGCCCCCTGCCGCCGCCGAGGCTTCCATGCCGAGCCTCCCGCGCTCGAGGAGCAGGACGGACTGACCTCTTTTTGCCAAGTTATAGGCGATTGAGGAGCCAATAACTCCACCGCCGATAATGATCACATCGTTCATTTGTTTCATTTATCCCACCTCCTTTCGCTCTAGCTCCTTGGCATAAGCCTTCACTGCTGCTAGCGGATCTTCCGCTTCCCATATCCCGCTCATCACAGCTATACCGGAAGCTCCCGCCTCCAAAACTGAACTTACCCGTTCAGGCCTCATGCCTCCGATCGCAATAATCGGAATTGTTACTTGGGCTGCCACACCTCTGAGTGCCCCCAACCCCCTTGGCGGAATACCCTCCTTAGAACTCGAAGCAAAAATATGACCAAACATCACATAATGCGCCCCCTCCAAGCTCTCGTTGCTTAGCTTCCTCCGCACTATGTATCGACACACCAGTCCTCTTCACTCCTTGACAGAATTCTCTTAGGGTTGAAAGCGGCGGAGTGCTGCCCTTGAGCTGTAATCCACCTAATCCCGCAGCCGTGACAATAGACGGGAAACCATTGATATATAGGCTTTTCGCCGGAATACCTGTTTCGAGCAGAAACTGCACACCTAGGAAGATCTCGTCTAATGATTTCGTCTTCTCACGTATATGAATAGCTGTGACATGAGGGTAAATCTGAGCTGCAGTCGCCGCCAACTCCGTCCAAGATAACTTGCCATTGGAAATGACATGTAGTTCATAACCTGACATATTGAGGCTCAACTCCCTTCCTGAGCATTGCTAAAAAAACACTACAAAAATGAGAAACTCCCTTATCCAGATTCATCTCGGGTTTTAAGTATGTTTTTCATCACTACGGAGACACTTTTCCCCTTCGCATACACTTTAGCGGTATAAAACATCCCTAAAATCACTAAATACTCACTCACAACCAGCAATCAGCTACTCTAACGATGAAAAACATCGCTAACCCACCAGCTAGCTCATCTATTCCGACTTTAGCGATGAAAAACATCCCTAAAATGGCTCAATACCCTCTCACAACCAGCAATCAGCTACTCTAACGATGAAAAACATCGCTAACCCACCAGCTAGCTCATCTATTCCAACTTTAGCGATGAAAAACATCCCTAAAATGGCTCAATACCCTCTCACAATCAACAATCAGCTACTCTAACGATGAAAAACATCGCTAACCCACCAGCTAGCTCATCTATTCCGGCTTTAGCGATGAAAAACATCACTACAGTGTAGGAATCCAAATAAATTTGACATTTAGGGCCCAGCCACTACTTTCTGTACCACACACGGTATGGAATGGGTTTAAATAATTTCAGACATGAAAAAAACCACTTTTCCAAAGAAAAGTGGTTGTAGGTTGCGCCGCCTAATAAACATGCAAAGATGGGGCTCCAATGATCGTTCCACTTTCCTCCGCTGGTATGACCCAGTTCAGGTTCAAAGGGTTCAGATTGCTCTGTCTCAGCCTTGCGGCGCCCCTAGGGATTCATTCGTATGCAATTGTTAAATATCATAGCACGTCATCCATCACTTGGAAATAAAAATTTTCATTGAAAATATTTACTCCTTTTTCTATACACTTGATCTATCGTCAACGATCAAAATTCAATCGTCTTCCCTGTTTTTGCCGATTCATAAATGGCCTCCAAAATCTGGGTAACAACAAAAGCTTGCTCCGGTTTAACAAGAGGCTCCGTGTCATTGAGAATACTTTCCAGCCATTGTCTGGCTTCTTTCACGCCTGGTTCTTCGGCACCTGCGTCGAAATAAGCGATGCCTCCACCTGTAGTTGCCTTAGTTTCGACCAGCTTTCCATACTTGGCGCTGTTAAATACCAGCTCACCTTTGCCCATAGCAGGGCTGCCTTTCATTTCCGCTCCGCCTTCTGTTCCGCACAGGGTAGTCATGGCTTCTCTCGTATCGGTAATATTCAGCGCCCATGCACATTCCAGGAATATCGTTGCACCATTCTCCATTTTGATAAATCCGAAAGCCGAATCTTCAACCTCGTAGCTTTTCGGATCCCATGGACCGAACATGTTGCCCTCGAATTTATCCCCTAATTTGTGGAATACCGATCCTGTTACCGATTTCGGCTTGTAGTTGTCCATGAACCAGAGAGATAAATCCAGCGCATGCGTACCAATGTCGATCAACGGTCCGCCACCCTGCTGCTCTTTGTCTGTAAAAACGCCCCAGGTTGGAACTCCGCGTCTGCGAAGGGCGTGTGCTTTGGCCATATAAATATCGCCGAACTCCCCATGGCGGCACGCATTGTACAATACTTGCGAATCGTCTCTGAATCTATTTTGATAACCAATGGTCAATTTTCTTCCTGTTTTCTTGCTTGCCTCTAGCATCTTTTTAGCTTCAATCGAATTGATCGCCATCGGCTTTTCGCACATGACATGCTTACCTGTCTCCAGAGCAGCTACCGTTATGAAGGAATGCTGCAGATTGGGAGTCAACACATGAATAACGTCAATCGACTCATCTTGCAATAATTCCCTATAGTCCAAATAAACTTTGGCCTGTTCCGTTCCAAATTCCTTTGCAGCTTTCACTGCCCGCTCTTCAACGACGTCACAGAAAGCGACCATTTCGCCTAGATGAGCAAGCTTCGCTAATGAAGGCATATGCTTTTGGTTGGCAATGCCGCCGCAGCCTATAATTCCGATTTTTAATTTAGCTGTTGACATGATCGAACACTCCCTATGATCAAATTTTTCGCCATTTAACGGCTTTATACATACTTTTGCAAAACCTTTAAATCATTCTCTATACTCGTAAATTTATCGTCGCTTATACCCTCATTTTCTATAAAGGCATATTGGATGGTGCCTATTTCTTTTATCTTGTCATAGGTGGCTTTGAAGTCTATTACGCCGGTTCCAAGATCCACAAAGTCACCTGCTTGTATGTATCCCTTCCCGCGATACAGCTGCATCATATCCAAGTCTTCATCGCCTGGCTGAAGAGCGTCAAACACGTTTAGATGGAGGACCTCTTTATTTAAATCTTTCTGATGGACGATATCGCAGCGGCTGCCTAATTTCTCAAGAACGGTCATCGGATCAAGACCAGCGCGCATAACCCAGACCAAATCCAACTCAAATTTGACATAGGACGGGTCCGTATTTTCAACTAAAATATCGTATAAGGTCGTACCTCCCCATCTTTTGAATTCATGGAAGTGATTATGAAAGTAAAATTGCAAACCGTTTTCTTTGCATTTTTTTCCGATTGCATTCAGTTGTTCTGCGGTTACCAATGTGTCTTCACGATTTTTGATCCAGGCAGACGGCAATACAATCGCTTTACAGCCAAGCTCAGCATTTTCTTGAATTAACTGATCCCAATTCTGGGCATCTTGATCCAGTCTTTCATGTGCTGCTATAGGCTTAAGTCCCAATTCTTCCAGCTTATTTTTGATGGTTTGCAAAGGGAATGAATCACTATATCGGACGCCTGTCATAAAATTGGTGGTGATTAATTCCACATTGGTATAGCCTGCTGCAGCTACCTTCTCAAAGGTGCCAAAATAGTCGTTATTTAGTGCTTGAAAGACTGAAAATAAATTTACGCCAATTGAAATGCTCATTTTAATTGCTCCTTTTGTGTTAAATTTTTCACATGCCGAAGCTTATGCTTCGCTAGCCTTTCATTCCGAGGTTTGCCTCTAAACAACGTCCATACGAGAGGAAGACCAACTAACACGATCATCGTCGCCACGATGTACACATCATTAGAGCTCATCGTGAAGGCTACCGCCTTCAACAACTTTCGCTCGGCTGCTGCAGCCCCATCTAGACCAAGCGCTTGGTTGTGAACGGTCAACCGTGATGCAATAAGTGAAGTAAACAACGCGATGGAAAAGGAACCGAAAACTTGGCGGATCCAGTTATTGACCGATGAAGCGTGACCGGACAGCTCACGTGGGATAGCCTCCATACCAACGTTGGTAAGCGGCATGATCGTTAACGAAAGTCCAATGTAGCGAATAGTTAGCCACATAACAATGTACCCGTGTGATACGTTCACATCCAGTCGTCCTATCGCTAGTGTCCCGACCGCGATCAAGAGAACCCCGGAAACGATTAGCCACTGCGGTGCTATTCTCATATACAGCTTGCCAACGAGCGGCATCACGCCTGCCATCGCAAGTGTGGCCGGAAGCAAGATCAAACCGACCTCCAGCGCGGACGCCCCTTGAATGTTCTGCAGGAACACCGGTATCAAGTAGGCGCCGGAATACAGGTTGAGCGTAATAACGGCCAGTACGGCAAGACTAACCGTATATTTCACATTGACAAATACCTTCAAATTCAAGAGCGGTTCAGGGATCATTAATTCTCTCCGAATAAAGCACCCGAGCATTAGGATGCCGAAAGCGACCAGCAACAGCGTTCTCCATGAGCTCCATCCCCATGCATGCGCTTCGCTGAAGGCTATCAGGAGGGAACCGCTGCTCAGAATTACGGTAACCAAGCCGGGCAAATCGAACGTTTTCGGTGTATTCAGTCTGTAATAAGGAATAAGCCGCCAAGCGACTGCAACAGCCACAATGCCGAATGGAATGTCCATTAGGAACAGCCATTTCCATTCGAACTTTCCGATCAGCCAGCCCGCGAGTAGAGGCCCGAACGCGGGCGAAAGCATCGTCGACAAGGTCCACATGCTGAGCGCAAACGCCTGCTTGGCTCGGGGAATCACCTGATAAAGGATCGTCATTGTGGCTGGCAAAATCATCCCGCCAAAAATACCCTGAACGATTCGAAACGCAATTAACGATTCAATATTCCATGCGAAAGCGCTAAGTCCTGAAATCATCGTGTAGCCAATAAGCGCAGCGACATAGAGATACTTCGTACTGAACTTTTCCCCAAGATACCCGGTGAGGGGAGCTACAATTCCGGTTGCCAGCAGGTAACCCGTCATCGTCCACTGCATGGTGGTCAAATCGGTATGAAATTGTGCCATCAAAACGGGGAACGCTACACTTATCGAACTCATGCCAAGTGTCGCCAGTACGGACCCGAAGAAAATCGCGATCATTACAGGCGCAAACGGTATGTTTCTCTCCTGTATCTCTGTAGGGGACATGCAGCTTCTCCTCGCAAAAACTACTTATTGGTTTTCGCCCATTCATCAAGCTGCTTTTGCTTCTCAGCTATAATTTTGTCCATGCCAGAAGCCTTCATTTTGCTAATAAATTCAGGCAAGTTTTTATCCGGATCCAGCGTACCGGTTTCCAAACCTAATTTAAATTGGTCCTTCACGCTTTGAACAGCAGCCACTTCCGTTTTAACCGGATCGACTGTGAAGCTGAAGCCGAGCGCTTTTGATTTTTTGGACGATTTATTGAAATCAGCCTGATCTTTCCAAAGACTAACTGGATCTGTTTCCCAAATGTAGGAAAGGAATTGATTGCCCCACTCCCATCCATGATTCGGGCTATAGGTAGCATTCTGCGTATCCACGCCATTCGGGAAGGCGATCAAGTCACCCTTCTTGACGTAGTGCTTTCCTTCAATGCCATAGTCAATCAAGTTGATCAACTCTTTGTCGGAGTAAAGCAAGTTGAGGAACATCATGGCTCTCTCCGGATCCTTCGAGTTTTTGGCGATACTGAACATGACGTTTGCAATCGAAGACGTAGAAGTGACAGGTGGGATAATGCGAGCTGCAACCATCGGTGTGCCTGTCAAGATGGCTTCCTTCGTTTCATAGCCAGGCTTCATATGCACTGTAAAGGAGAAAGCTTTACCGGCCTTCACAAGGTCTTCAGGGCGGATTTTGTTTGTAGCGATATCCTTAGGGATATAGCCGTCCAAATACCATCTTCTGACCATTTTCAATAGATCAGAATATTGCTTCGATTCAAACCAATTGACTACCTTTAGGTTATTATCATGGTCCGGCAGCACGCCGTTATCATCATTCAATGGGTCCATAAAGCCAGGTGCAATGGACGCGATATAGGACGTACCCCCGCCTTCCGGTACAATTGCCGCCATATTCGGCTCGTTGTCTTTGACGACCTTGAATACGGCATCCAAATCATCAAAGGTCTTGATCTTGCTTAGATCAATCTTGTATTTATCAACAATATCTTTGCGCATCAGGATACCGTAGTCGGCTGCCCAGTCGCGTACGCTAGGTATGCCATAAAGCTTACCGCTGGCCATCGTCGCTTTTTGAATCTCCGGTGTGACGACCTTGGCAATGTCCTGTCCATATTTCTTAAGCAGATCCTCTAAAGGAACAAGCTGTCCTTTTGCCGCTTGCGTACCGTAGCCGAGTGCTGTCAAAGTGACTAGCAAGTCCAAATTTTCATTGCTCGCAAGCATCAGATTGACTTGTTGCTGATATGCAGCAGGGTCAATAGGCACAAATTTAACCGTTGCATTAATTTTCTCTTTGGTCAGTTTGTTAACGGCATCCTGGACCTCCTGCAGATCTTTGTTGTTGCCGATCTTATAGTAGGCCACGGTTAATTCATAAGGCTTTAAATCCGACTTCGCCTTTCCAGATTCTCCTGACGCGCTTGGCGCCTTAGTAGCCGTAGAGCCACCACTTCCGCTGCTGCATGCCGTCAATAGAAGAGAAACGGCTATCATTCCCGCTAACGCTGTTTGGACGCTCTTTCTATTCCCTCTCATTTCGTAGCCTCCCTGTTTTATATTCCATTTATGCTAACCGGCTGATGCTGCCGAGTATAGCCTAGCCTTTGACTGCTCCAATGACGAGACCTTTGACGAAATATTTCTGGAAAAAAGGGTATGCGATCAATAGTGGTATAGTCCCAATAACCGCCATAGCCATCCGGACCGATTCCATCGGAATGTTACTGCTTGCAGCAAGTTCCGTTGTGCTGCTGCTCGCGTTGCTTGACAAAAATTGCGCGTTTAACAAAATCCGGTTTAACAAATTTTGCAAACTGAACAGCTTGCTGTCGGTCACATAGATTAATCCGTTGAACCAGTCGTTCCAATAGCCGATTGTTTGCATTAATCCGACCGTAGCCAGAATGGGAAGAGAGAGAGGAAGCACGATCTGGAAAAAGATTTTAAATTCCCCCGCCCCGTCAATGGATGCTGATTCAATAACTGGGGTTGGGATTGAAGTCATAAAAAAGGTTCGCATAATCAGCACGTAAAATCCGTTGGATAACAAACCGGGAATGATTAAGGCCAGCAGTGTGTTTTTCATATCGAACACTTGTGTATATACCAGATAGGTGGGGACTAGGCCTCCGTTAAACAGCAGTGTGAAAAACACGATAAACGAGAGGGGCTTGCGAATCAGCATATCCTTTCTAGATAATGGATAGGCGCATAGGGCAGTAATTGACAGCCCCACAAACGTACCAACTAAAGTTACCAGAATGGTTATACCGTACGCCCGAAATATGTTGGAGGAATCATTCCATAGGAATTCGTACGCCGCCAAGCTGAATTTACTCGGTAGGAAGGAATACCCTTCTGACACAATGGTCATCTCGTCGGTGAAAGAAGTGATTACGAGCAGAAAAAACGGAAGAAGACAGAGACAAACAATGCCAATAAAGAAAACATGAATGATCGCTTGGTACAGCTGGCTTTTTACTTTCAATTGGATTCCCTCCTTATTAAAACAAAGCGTTATCGCTGTTTCGCTTGCTCACCACATAATTTGAGATGAGTACGAGAATGAATCCCACAACGGATTGATATAGGCCCGCTGCCGAAGACATGCCGATGTCACCTAATCTTAGTAAAGCCCGATAGACATACGTATCGATAACGTTGGTTGTAGGAAAGAGCGCACCCGTATCAAGCGGTACTTGATAGAACAATCCGAACTCCGAGTAGAATATACGGCCGATTTGCAGCAGCGTCATTATTACGATAACCGGAGTGATTAAAGGGATTGTAATGTTCGTGATCTGCTGCCATTTACTCGCTCCGTCAATCCTGGCGGCCTCGTAATATTCAGGGTCGATTCCGATAATCGCCGCTAAATAGATGACGCATAGATATCCAACATGCTTCCAAATGTTCATAAAGGTCAAAATATAAGGCCAATATTTGGCTTCGCTATACCATGAGATTGGGTCCATTCCAAGATTAGGAAGGATTTGTTTATTAATGTAACCGGTTTCTCCGCTTAGCATGGCAAGCACCAGATAGCCGACAATAACCATGGAAATCAAATAGGGAATGAGAATGACGCTTTGGTAAAACCGGGCAAATAATTTCTTCTTCACTTCATTCAGCAAAATAGCTACGCCGACGGCGATGATCAAATTTATGATAATAAATGCTGTATTATATAGAATCGTATTTCGAGTAATCAGCATAGCGTCGGAGGTTTTGAACAGGTACTCGAAATTTTTAAATCCAACCCAATCGCTGGCCCAAATTCCTTTCGTGAAGTTGACGTCTTTGAAAGCAATGATCAAGCCAAACATCGGCAAATAGTTGTTGATGATCAGATAAATGATTTCGGGTATGACCATCACGAACAGTGGAGCATACCTCCATAATTTTCTTAGTTTTTTTCTGGTTATTGATTTCGTTGCCGTTATTCCAGCAGCTGGCGTGGTCGCTGAATTTGCCCTTGTTGTCGTTGTCTCCATATCGTTCCTCCCTCGTCCGTTATACTCTCATCATATATAACCGCTGCTTCGCACTCTACCTGTTTCCCGACTTCCTGTTATCGCATTTCCGACTTCTTTTTGAGCAAAAAAAGACCGAACCCGAGAAGGGTACGATCTCATGTATCTAGACAAATTTATAGTTTACGCTTCATACAATTTGCGGTAATCCTGTGGATTGATGGCCGTCGCTTTCTTGAACATTTTTGAGAAATGAGAAAAATTATTGTAACCTACCGAAGCGGCGATGCTGCCAATCGGAAGCTCTGTCTTCACCAGCATCTCTTTGGCCAATTCTACCCGCTCCTGAAGCACATAATCAGAAATCGTCAAGCCGGTTTCTTTCTTGAAAATTCTTGTCAGGTAGTCCGGATTCATATTCACATGGCTGGCGATATCCTCCCGTGAAACATCTTCGTTGATGTGCTGAGCGATATATTGCTTCGCTTTTTCCACAACTGTTTGGCTTACATCCACTGTGTTAATTCGATCAGCAGCTTCTTCGATCATCGTGATTATCCATTGCCTAAGATCAGCTATGGAACGGGATACGGATGATGCCTGCATAGACAGAAGCTCTTCCGAAAAAACCTGATGCGCCCTCAGGCCCTTATAATGCAATACGTGATGAATCATCTGGAGAAAGTCCTCATAAAATCCGCGCAGCAATTTGGCATCGAGACTCTCCATTTGCTTCATCGCATCCAAACTTTGATCGATTTCTTTGAGCAGTTTCCCTTTGCATCCACATTTGAGCAATTCCGCCCATCCGTTCATTTTGGGGACTGGAAATGTATCGTAGCAGCTGCATCGTTGTTCACTTAAGAAGAAAATTTTATTCGTTTGTGTAACATTGCGGGATTCCATCGTGACTAAGGATTCGAACATCTCCAGCATTCCCTCCGTATATACGGGAGAACCGATATAACAGCAAAGATCACAGAAAAAGTAATGATTACATGCATCGATATAACCCTGTAATTCGTTGGTTAATTTCTTCTTATCGATCTTGCTGCCCGGGTCGACCGAGAGGATGGCCAGTAACCCTCCGCTTTTGATCTGAACAATTTGACCGTTGGACTCTTTCCATACAGCCAATTCCTCCAAAGAGTTGCGCAAGGCGTATTCCATTATTTTTTCTTCACGAAGCGTCAGTTTTTTATGCCAACGCTGAACACTGATCCATATCGGCATAAATAAGGATGTATCGCTATAAGGTATATTTTGCTTCGCCATAATTTCTTTGATTTGAACCTTATTCGAAGGGATCGACCTATGTATTAAATCCTGCCAAAAGCGCTCAACAACCATGGGTTGGTACGATTCCCATAACTGATAGTAATGTTTATAGGTCTCATTAAATTGGATTAATCCTCTTTTCTTTTCCAATTGTTCGATGGCTTTTCGAACGGCTTTCTCCAATTCCGGAAAACGGACAGGTTTGAGCATATAATCCAGACTTCCCAATTGAATCGCTTTTTGCGCGAATTCGAAATCAGCATGACAGGTTAAGAAGAGAGACTCGGTATCCGGAGAGTGTTCTTTGACCCAAGATAACAATTGAAAGCCGTCACCTTCCGGCATTTCAATGTCGCATAGCAGAATATCAATTTTTTGGGTCAAAAAGATTTCCTTCGCCTGCCGTATGTTAAAAGCTTCATGAACCCTTGAAAATCCAAGTTGGTCCCACTCTACCCCAGCTTTTATCCCTCGTACGGCATGAATTTCATCGTCCACGACCAGCAATTGAAGCATAGCCTTCTCCACCTTTCTTCTCATGAAATGGGATGAGAATTTCAATCACTGCGCCATGGCCTGCACCATTTGAAAACGTGATTTGGGCGTGATCTTGATATAGGAGGCGCAATCGGCGCTGCACATTCCATATCCCGATATGATGACCTTCTCCGTTACCGATATCCATTTCCATCTGCAGCCGAGTTAAAACGTCTTCGGGAAATCCTTTACCTGTATCCTCAACTCGTATTTTAATTTTCTTATTTGATGTGGCTTCAATGGTGATACCAATATGAATCTGTTTATCCATGCTAACTGCGTGTTTGATCGCATTTTCCACAAAGGTCTGAATAACAAGCGGAGGAACCACTACGTCCATCAGGTTGTCCGGGACAGATAGATCATAAGTCAAATTTTTGGGAAACCGCATCTCCTGGATACGAAAATAATTAAGAGTATGCTGGACCTCATCCCTCAAAGCGACGAATGCCATGTTGCTCCGAAACATAAAGCGGAAATATTCTACCAGACATAGAACCATTTCCTGAATCAATGCGAAGTCTTTCACCTGCGCCAAATTATAAATAATGTTCAACGAATTCATAAAAAAGTGCGGATTAATTTGAAGCTGTAAATGCTTGAGCTCGGCCTTCTGATGATTTAACTGCTCTTCCAAAACATTAATTTTCAATTCCTGTATTTGCGATATCATGCGATTGAAGGATTGGTTCATCTTGTCGAATTCAATGACAGAAGGGCTGTATGTGATGCGGACGTCCAAATTCCCGTCTTCGATTCTCCTCATGGCCATCATGATCCGATTTATCGGAATCAAGATGATTTTTCTTAAAAGAAATAAAACGAAAGGAAGCAGAATAAGTGATCCCATCAAAATGAACGATACCATTCGGCGAAGGAGTGGAAGATTCTCTAGAATGATGCTGTCTGGTATGACAGCGATTAAGCTGAAACGGCCTTTCGCGGATTTTTCGCCAACGACTAAGAATTTTTCATTATTTCCAGTGAGTTTATAATCCGTTCCAACATCGTTCAAATTAATGTGATTGTCTTGTACAAAAGCTTGGTTAGACATGGCCTCGAACAGGTCCGTAACCAGCAGCGCCCTACCGTTGTTTCCCAAATCGACCAGATTCAACGGCACCATTAATTTACTCGCATCCGCCCATGCCCCAATATAGACATTCCCATATTTGATCACACGGGTTAAAAAGTATTGATCTCCGAGTTTTAGCATGAACCATTCTTTCAAGCTTGTCTGATTTGAACCATCTCGTTGGTCCTGAAAAATGGTCTTAATGCTATTTTCAACGGCTACCTGTCTGGTGTAAGAGACTTGATCACTCATAACTGTCAATAAATCTTGATTCGGTTCCGAGTAAACAAAGAACATATCCATTGATTTATAATTAGGGAGATCTTTTAACAACTTATTATTTAATTGAATTTTCGTAAAAGAGTACCGATCGGCATTTTGATCTCGCTGCGCATCAAGTACAAGCAGTCCCATGTCTTGCGCAGCGAAGTTGAATAAATATTTGTCAACCTCATCCAAATTACGGTCGATCTGTCCCATATATAAGCTGATTAAATTTTTATTCGATTGAGCCACTTGATTTCGAACAACTTTGATGGCATACAAATTGTTATAGATCATGAAAATCACGATGGGTATGACAATAATCAATAACCCAAATATCAACTTAAAGCGCAGTGTCTTGAACAGAGGCAAAGTATGAATTTGCATGATTGAATAGACTTCCCCTCTCATGAAAGCTTGATGATCAGATCGAAGACGCTTCGGGTTTCAGATAGGCCATGATCATGTTAATTAGCTGCCGCATCATCTCATCTGGATCGATCTCTTGTTCGGCACGAAGGATGTTTCCCCTTGAAGCCATCCGCTGCGTCATGCTCATCATCGTGTTTGCAATCATGGCTGAAGTTTTGGCGGGATGCAGATCAGGGCGGATCGAGCCATCTTGAATGCCTTCCTTAATAAGCTGAAAAGGCGATGGAAAGATATTTTTGATGAAAATTCTGTACTTTTCCTCCAGTTCAAGGGTTGGATACTTTTCTCGGTAATAGTGATCAAACAGTCCAATAAAGCGCAAATGGCTAGGCCTAGTCTGAGTAAAATCCTGCCATGCCAATAACAAGTTCTGCATTTTCTCATCGGCTCGTTCACCAATTATGTGAGAATCGACAAATCTAAATAAATCATCTAACACCTTCATCTGAACCTCAAACGCCAGCTCATCAATCGAGTTATAATATTTGTAAAGCGTGACACGGCTGATCCCCAATTGACGTCCGATGTCTTTCATCGTTACACCTGGCAAATCTTTTTCCAAAAAAAGCTCCTGAGCAGCCAGAATAATGTCCTGCCGCCGTTTATTTCTTTGCTCCTCCAATTCCAGTTCCCAAATGCTTTTCATATATAAACACTCCTCGATACAGAAACTACCCTTACAAATGACCTATTTACACAGTGTAAACACCTTGAGTGCACTCCCATTATATCCAATAACTGAATTTGTTGCAAACGTTTTCATTATTTCTAATCACTCTTTTAACCATTTCTCCAGAGGCATAAAAAGCTCGACTAAATTTCATCCATAATGATGTGGGGCTAGTCACTACCCCTTCCAACTCATATAATAGGGAGACAAAGCTGCCTAAGAAGTTTAAAGGAAGGATGTTCACCTAAATGCTGTCTCAATTGAATCGTCAATTAGAAAAAATCTTGCCGCTAATCACACCAGTCAGCGTTCTCATCGGTGTTTTGCTAGGCAGTCATTTATCCGGTTTCACCCAATTATCCCCTTGGTTGTTTGCCTTTATGACCTTCGCTGGCAGCATAAGCTCCAGCTTCAAAGAATTCGTCAAAGTAGTTGTTCAGCCTCTTCCACTCATCATCACATTGTTGATTCTACATGTCGCGATGCCGCTGATTGCGATGGGTCTCGGGCATGTCGTATATAGCCATGAGCCCATGACGATAACTGGCCTCATATTAGCAGCAGCCATTCCTACTGGCATTACAAGCTTCGTCTGGGTAGCCATTTATCGCGGGAATATCGTGCTCACGTTATCGATTATCCTTATGGACACCATTCTTTCACCCTTTGTCGTTCCCTACACGCTATCTGCGTTAATTGGCACCAAAGTACAGATGAACTCCTTCGCCATGATGAAAGGTCTATTCCTGATGATCGTTCTACCCTCTATCCTTGGCATGCTGCTCAATCAATGGACACGCGGTAAAATTAAGGAACAATGGAGTGGGCGTCTAGGTCCTTTTTCGAAAATAACCATGGGAGTCGTTGTCGCGATCAACAGCTCCGTGATTGCCCCTTATTTACGTGATTTTAACGCTAAACTACTAGGCTTAGCTGGATTTGTACTCTTCATAGCCTCACTTGGATACATTCTTGGATGGCTGATCGCTAAGCTTATGCGTTGGGATCAGGACGTCGTCGTAGCACTTACGTTTAACAGTGGGATGCGTAATATTAGTGCTGGCGCGGTACTCGCAGTTGCCTACTTCCCGCCTCTGGTGACTGTCCCCGTTGTACTAGGAATGCTGTTCCAGCAATCGCTGGCCTCCCTTTTCGGCTATCTGTTGAACAGACGCTACGCTTTGAAAAGTGATATTCCCAGTTTAACGGTCAAAAGTGTGAAACAAGTTTAGTTTAGAAGCTGCTGCCCGAGCAGCTTCTTCTTTTGTTCTGCTAGCTGATGTTTTCGCTCTCTCCGTCGAAACATTCAAAACATATTAACGTGTTATCGTCTAACACTACGCCGTCAATAAATCCATCATGGCAGAAAATTGGCTTTTTGCATTCCTTGCACTCCCCAACAAGCTCCTGCATAAATAGCACCTCCCAGTTGTAAAACTTTGCTCATTCTGATTCTTCCAGTTCTTGTTCTGCGCCGCGGCGCAATCAGTTCGATTACGAATCTTTTGTGTTGGTATTAAGCTAAAACTCCTTTCCCTCAGCCCATTTTAAGCTAACTTTTATGTATCATTCAGCTTCTCTTCTCAGATTTTTCATAATTGTTGTGTACGATTGTGAAGAAGATGATTGATAGGAGTGATACATAACATAATGAAAATGACAAAAATAGCGGGCTTATGCATGCTTATCCCCGTATTACTGAGCGGTTGTGGGAATCCGTCATCCTCACAACCTGCTGCAGCAAGCTCAGCACAACCGCAGCAGCAACAACAAAACGGACAATCCCAGGCAGACGGCAAGCAAAATGCTCAAGACCGACCTGTCATGAATGCGGCGCAAAGACAAATGTTCAGTACGTTTCAGACCCTGCTCCAGCTAGACAAAGCTGATGGACTTACCATTACGAAGGAACAGGCTCAAGCCATGCTGCCCGTTGCTCAAGAGATCGTCACAAAAGCTGAACTTAGCGATGAAAACAAGACCAAGCTGTTTGAAAAGCTGACAGATGCCCAGAAGAAATTTATAGAAGATGCAGCTGCGCGTATGGGCAATCGAGGAAACGGCGGTGCAAATGGTTCTGGGAATAACGGAAACACCGGTAATGGCAAGGGCAATCGAAATGGTCAATCTGGAAATACAGCAAATAAACCAGATGCTTCTGCACAACCAAACGCTAACGCACCCGATCAAACCGGCGGCAAGAATGGCAATGGAAATCGTCCTGCTGGCGGCCAAATGAGAGATCCTGGCAAGCAGCTCATCGAATTGCTGCAAAACAAGGTGAAATAAGTCGAATATTTCCGAGGAAATGATAATGTGAGAAAGACCTCCAACCACAATGTGGGTTTGGAGGTCTTTCTGGTTCATTCTTATGATCTTAAGGACTGAATAACCTGCTCTGCTTTTGCTTCACCGTTGGCAACTTGCTCGATGTGCTCTCCGAACATGTCACACATATACACGAATAGGGTAAGAATTTCTAACACTTCATCACTCTCGAACGTACGCGAAGCCGATAGGCTATACACATAGCGATAATGGATCTCGCCTTCCTCATTCACACCAAAGTGACCTATTGGTAAGCGAGTATTAACTTCCAGTAAAAGCGCAGCTACATCTTCACGAGCACCCGCTTGAAGATGAAACGGCAGCGTACTGTAGATTTGCAGCAGTTGAATAGCGACTATTTCCTCATCATTCAACGGTAAAAAGCTAAAATGAAGGAATCGATCTCGACCCTTACTATCCTCTTGAAACCCTGCCATTAGCACATGCAGGGGAATAGCTTCGGATTTCTCTAATAAATTCGTGGCAAGCTCTGCTTCATCCAAAATCTCTTTCAGTTGCCCTAATTGTGCCAAATGACGCGCATGCGCTAGTTCTGTCAACATATCTCTTTAATCTCCTATTCTCTCTTACCCATCGCTTCAATAATAGCTTTTTTCAGATTCTCTGCATCGCCATCGAACTTATACAAGGCTTGAATACTTACACCAGCTGCTTCTACGAAGCTCTCAACTTGTTTGTAGCGTGCGACGCACGCTGCATCCTGTTCATCGTAAAGCGGGAGCTTCTCGAACATATCAAAAATAAGTTCTGTGTCGTGGGCTCGTTTTTCTTTCTTTTTCTCTGTTGATTTATCAGCGTTAAATATCGCTTTAGTAATACCCCAAGCGCCTGCTTTCGATGCGCGGTCACGTCCAGCTTGCTTCAAGGATCTGGCAATTGGCATCGCTGCGCCAATACCTGTGGCAACGATTTTCAGCGGCGTTCCTACCTGAGCTCCTACCCCTGTAAGCGTAGCAATGTCGGCAGCGATCTTCGTCAGCTCAAGCCCAATTTGAATAGCTCCACGATCTGTTCGCTTCACGTTAATCTTTTTCATTTCTTTCGCTAATTCATATTTGGCGATTTCGTCCAGTTGTTCAGCTGCCGCAGCATCTCCACCCGCCTTAAGCACTTCGAGATCCTGCTTTTTCTTTGCTAGCTTCGCTTTGTCGACACCCGCATTTCGCGTATACCAGCGTTTTTCTTTGAGAACGTCGGCATTCCCTGCTTTGCCTTTGAAGTCACGTTTCAATGTTGTCATGGCGCTACGATTTAAGCCGGCTTTGATAACATCTACGGTTTTGATCGCAATTTTCACACCGCTAACAGCAATGCTTACGCCCGGGATAACGGCTGTCAGGCTTGCTGTACTTGACTCCATGATATCCATAATGCCTTTGGCCACTTTGATCCCAGATTGAGCGGCCTGAATCGCATTGCTAATGATCTCGATAACGCCTCTTGCTTTTTCTGCATTATTCAGACCGCCATTGTCCGAATGCTTTTTATACATATCGTAAATTGCTTTAACGGCCATGATCGTATTCTTAACTGCGGAGATCGCTTCCGCTACCGTCCCTGTGTAGTCACTGACAGATGAGGAACCTCCGACACCATCCTTATGGCCAGTTGATTTAGCTGCCTTATCAACAAGACCAGCTGAGCCGCTGACCATTTTACCACTTGCCTCGATCATAGTCGAACCTGTACCTGCATACTGAAAACGTTTATCATGACCCACTCGTTCGCTAGAAGCAGCAATTGTTTCTCTGATCGCACTCATGATTTGGAACGGCCCGCCCACGAGATCTGCTGTGGAGGCGACTGCCCCCATAGTAGCTGACTGCTGCGCTGTGCCAGCATCCTTCGTTTTATCGTAGGACTCTTTCAAATCATCCGAACGTTTGCCGAAGCTATCACTAAAAGATGAGGTAACACCTGATGTCATATCCGCATTGTCTTTGGTAATGTCGGCTGTTGGATGCAAGGTTGAAGCAGCCGGGATCACGGCTGGCGCTACAGTTGCTGTTGGCGCCGCGGTCGTTGGCGCGACAGTCGCTGCCTGTTGCGGGGTCTGCGCCGTTGCGTTGCGTTGAATCAATTGATTCGCGAAGGTTTGTGTAGCGCGATTCCCTACTGTGCGCTGCATCTGCATAAAGAAGTTAGCCCCCAATGGCGACACTTGTGATCCTGCCTTACTTGTCGGAGCCACCTGCGATTGCTGCATATTCTGGTGCGAGGGACTCGCTTGTTTGAACTGGGCCTGTTTTCCTGGTGGCATCCAGAGAACCTCCTTTACGCATAGGATTGTGCTTGCGATAAAATTCTCTGAAACTATGAGCTCGCTGCTAGATTCGCTCTACTTGCCGCCTCGTTGTTGAACAACATGCGTTAATTCGTGACCAAGCAGTTCTTGCCCCTCGCGTGTATCTGGGTTGTATCGGCCTTCGCGGAAAAACACATCATTCCCTGTAGCAAAAGCTTCTGCACCTAAGGATCGGTTAATCTTCGATGATTCTGAATCATTATGTATATTTACGTTGCTAAAATCAGTGTTGAACGCCGATTCCATCTTCGCTTGAATGCTGGCATCCATTCTGCTCCCGCTCCCTTGCTTCGCTTTAATCTGCGACTCAATCCCTGCACCTGCTTCAAAGCCGCCTTCCGACGATGACTTCATCTGCAGTTCTTCTTCCTCAGCCTCTCCACCTTCCGAGAGCTGAATCGACTCTGATGATGACTTCATCTGCAGCTCTTCCTCCTCAGACTCTCCGCCTTCCGAGCGCTGAATCGACTCTGATGATGGCTTCATCTGCAGCTCTTCTTCCTCAGATTCTCCGCCTTCTGAGCGCTGAACATCTGGCTTAGATGCTCCACTACTTTCAGATGCAGCAATATGGTCAGCCGCTTGTTTACCCATTTGATCGGCTTCTTGCTCATAAGCATCACCAGCTGGTCCAACGGTCATTTTCGTCTGAATGGTCAACATATTGCCCACGGCGCGATTGCCAATTGCCCGTTGAATATTCATCAAATCGGATGAAACAGAAGAATTCGGTTTATTGATTTTATTCGTATGCAAAGAAGAATCTGGTTGCCGGTTAATATGGGATTTTTGCATGGCATAACCCTCCTAGCGAGCTTTTGATGGAAGCATTCATTGAATCATGGTTGCACTTCAACAATTCTGTCCCTGAGTGCAAGAAGTCTGTCTACTTACTATATCACAACGCTATACAGCGGAGTTTACAATTTGGTAGGACTGCGATCAACAATGAGCACGGCAATATCATCGGATTGCACAGCACCATCTGCGAATAGATCCACATCCATCACCATCTGATCAAGCAATTGCTCAGGCGCACTCGATTGTTCCTTCATCAATACATCCTTGAGGCGGGAAAAGCCATATTGATCTTGAAGCTGGTCCTCGGCCTCTGTAATGCCATCCGTATACACGACTATACGATCTCCTAGACCTAGCACGACCTCATTATTCATATACACCATGTCGTCCATGACGCCAAGTGGAAGGCCTTTTTTCCCTTTCAAAAGCTCAACCTCACCGCCATCCCTCACAATGTAAGGAGGACAATGACCGCCATCACTATACAGGAGTAGACCTGTCGCGACGTTCAAAACCCCGCAGAAGATCGTCGCAAACATCGTTGAGTCATCCTTATAAAGCTCTTGATTGACTGCCGTCAACAGCTCTCCGGGAGTCATCTCTGAGGTCATCTTCCCTTTCAGTAATGTCATGGTTACCGCCATGAATAATGCCGCAGGAATTCCCTTGTCAGACACATCGCCAAGCACGAAGAACAAGCGATCCGCCCCGATACAGAAGTAGTCGTAGAAGTCTCCGCCCACTTCACGAGCAGGACGAATGATGGCATGTGCCTCGACGGCGACTGCGGCAGCACTTTCACCACCGTCCGCTTCAGATGAGCAGTTCGTTTCACCTTCAACGCCGCCACTGCTTATACACAAACTTCCGCGAGGCAGGAATCCCATCTGGATATCGGTGGCAATGCGCAGCTCGCTCTCCATCCGTTCCTTAGCAGCAGTCGTCGTTTTCAACGCATGGATAGACTTCTCAAGCGCTTCATACAGCATGGCATTCTCCAAGGAAACCGCTGTTGGCGAAGCGATCGACTCGAGCAGCTGTAAATCGCGGTCAGTGAAATGCGCACCATCCCGCTTATTCAACACCTGCAGCACACCGATGATTTTCCCCTTGCTGACTAGCGGAACGCAGAGTAGGCTGCGCGTCGGATAATCGACTCGCTTCGCTACCTTCGACGACCACCGCTCATCCTGTCCAGCATCATCAACCTTGACTGATTCACCGGTCTGAGCCACCCAGCCTGCGATGCCTTCACCTATTTTGAGGCGAATTTCACGCACCTCATCGCCTTTTTCACCCAGCGCAAGGTCAAAGAACAGCTCCCCTTTTTCCTCATCGACCAAAATGACCGACGAAGCCTCCGCATTCATAATGCGAGAAGAGGTTTCCATGATTTTCACAAGCAAATCCTGCTTGCGGATCGTTGAATTCACTTCTAAGCTAACATCGAATAGCTGCATGGTTCTCTGAAGCTCAAGCTCTACGGATCTACGCTTTCGCTCGCTGAATAGCCAAGCAATAACGACCACGAGACAAACAATGAGGAGATCACCTACAACGATATTCATCCAGCGCGCCCCCCTGCCTTACCTTGATTCCAGGCCGCCGTACTAAGAAATAGCATGGACAGCATCCGCTTCCGTCTCATAAATCGAGAAAATACGACTAAATCCCGACATGTCAAAAACGTCCTTCACGTGTTCATTCATTCGTGCCAACGCCAGCTTGCCTTGAATCACCTTAATCATTTTGGCTGCTGCAAGTAAGCTTCTGAGCCCCGCACTGCTGACATAGTCAAGTCCTTGAAGATCAAACACAAACTTGCCATTCCCTTGCTCGACTAGCTTTGCAAAAGCCGATTCCAAGCTCGCGGAAGTATTCGCATCCAGTCGGCCGTTTAAGCTCAGCAGCACGATATCACCTTGCATTTGCTCTGTTATCATCATGATATTCCCTCCTCCTTGATTCGCCATTTTTTCATCATTAGCACATTTTCCCCGTTCAAGCGTTCATACATAATGTCATCCATAACCTGCTTCACAAAGTAGATGCCGAGACCGCCGAGACCGCGATCTTCTAAGCTCAGATCCACAGTCGGACTAGACTTTAACAGAGGATTAAAAGGCACTCCGCGATCAGTCATTCGAAGCTCCCAACCCCCAGGGACAAGCCCCAAATCAATGCGGATCGTATGCCTACTAGGTTCATCAAGCGGATAGCCATAGAGAATGATGTTCGTCACAAGCTCGTCGCAGACTAAATTCACTTGGTACAGCGTATGGTCATCCATGCCCATCGTCCCTGACAAGCCTCGCAAGAATACACCTAGCCGTTCCAGTTCCTTCAGATCATTATTCAAAACGATGGACTCTGCTGACACGACATTCACCCTCCCAGACGCTGATTACTGAAGCCACAAGCCGAATTACCGAAATAAGGAATAACCGATTTAAGCCATTTTTAAAAGCATATTTTCGAGCAGCCGCACTCTGGCACTAGAAGCATGAAGCAGCCCAATCCCGATCTCTGGATACAATCTCACTAACCGAGACAAGCTTTCCCCTTGCAAAGTGAGCACACGCACCTCATCGAAAATCGCTTGAGCGGTAATCGAGGAAGGCGATCCGTCTAATGCCGTCGTTTCGCCGAATGCTTGCTTCGGTCCCAGTACACCAATCGTTACAGTCTCCCCAATACCCGTCTCATTGCTCAGCTCTACGTTGCCTTCAATGATGAGATACATGGCTGCATTCTTCTCACCACGGCGCAATAGATAAGTCAGATCTTCATGTACTTCTTCCGTTGCAATCCCTGCAATTAAACCTAGTTCATCCACGGACAGGTCCGCGAATAGGGAAACCTGCTTCAAGAAAATAACTTTATCCAGCATCGTTAAAAACTTGCGATCTTCCTTCATATCGGCACGCTCCAGTGAACTTAGTGCATAAACAGCAATATCTCGAAGCCAATCATCCGACCAAATCTTAGCTTCTTGCAAAATGAGAAGCGGCTCCGTCATAACCCCACGGCTGCTGCCCGCTTCTTTCTTTAATAATTCCAACAGGGCCAAGGCCAATCTGCGGTCGCCAAGCCCTTCAGCAAGAACTTCCAAAGCATTATCGCGAACTTCGTCACTCTCGTCCTGAGTCGCTTCGCGAAGTGTCGTAACCACACGCTCATCTACGAACTTGGCCATTACCGCCCACGCACCGCCAACCAGCGCATTATGCAGCTCCCCGCAGCGTTGGTTGGCAAGCTCGGCAAGCCCCTGCATCCCCAGCTCATGAAGAGCTGCCGGCAGCGCGCGTTCCTGCGTGGAAGCAAGCATTCGACTTACGCAGCGATCAACTAACTCTGACCGTAACTTGCTTTCATCCAGAAGCTCTGCAAGCGCTGTAACCGCCGAATTCCAAATAAACGGATTCACATGATTCACACCGTTCAACAAGGCTGGCAGAGCCTTGGCCCCCATATCTACGAAAGCCTCAAGAATGGCCTTGCGCAGCTCTTGATCGGCGAGCGGCACCATCGACAAGAGGTGGGGAATTGCATCCACATGCTGCAGCTTGCCAATACAGTGCGCAGCCGCAACTTTGACAGCAGGACGATGATCGTCGAGCAGCGATAACACCCATGCTGAATAGGAATCCAGCTTAAGATCCGCTACGGTGTGACAGCCGTAAACCGCCCACTCACCGCCGTAATCGAGCATTTTAATAATCGCCTCGTCACAAGCTTGATAGCTTTCTTCACTTTCCAGCGCATAAAGCGCCTTAACGCCTTCGTGAACAACCTTCGGATGGTTGTCTAGCAGCTTAACACGAATGAAGAAATGCGATTGGCTTTTGAGATGTGTTGCCTTTGAAATCAACTTCACACTTTCCGCACGTACCTCAGGGTCCTCATCCTCTAGGAATGAAGCCACCTGCACGAGATCCTGAATCGTAGCACCTTGAAGATTCATCGCCCGCAGCACAGCAATGCGGATTCTTGAGCTTTCCTCACCGATCATTCCGATCAACTGAGGCAGGAACGCGGAATCCTTCGCTTTACCAATCACTTCGAGAGCCAGCTCTCGCACATAATCATTCGGATGCTTCAGATAGCCGAGCATGGATGATAGAGCTTTGGAGCTGCGAATGCCCCCGATAAAGGAGCCCGCAATATCCGATAGATCCGCATGCAAGGATTGCACACTTTTGACCAATTCACGTATGTACAGATTCCTTCCGAACCACGCCACCACAACGAGAATAGCCGCTACAACGACACCTACCCAAGCAAGAGGGGACAACTGAATGAGGCCAAACGAATGCAGCAAGGATAGCAGCGAACCGATTAAGATCCCGCCCGAAGCAGCCACGCCCTGAGCAAAATAACGATAGCCGTCGCGCCTTCCGATAGGCATCATTTTGAAAAACAGCTGATAGCACGGCTCCGCAATGTAATACAGCAAAATATAAAAAATGGCGTAGGAGCCGGACACCATCACAAGCCCCAGCGATTGATTTAAAAACAAAGCCGTAAGTCCAAAACCGCCAAGGAAGATAACCGTAATCGCCAGCAGCATATTACTCGCGCCAAGCCAGTTCATTAAGCGGGTAGACACGGTTTGCAGAAGCAAGCAGATCGTGAACTGAATAGCGGTAATTAATCCATAAAATGAGGTTAAATCGCCTTCCTTAGGGAACTTGCTCTCAGCAGCCGTAAAGTATTGATACTCGATCATAAAATAAACCGCAGGCATAAGTGTCATCAAAGCAATGGCGCAAAGCAGGAACGGGCTGCGCAGCATCTGTTTCACATAATAGCCAGCAGGCTGCTGCTCCTCTTTCCCTGTGCCAGAATTTGCCGGGGTCTTCAAGCGTTTGTCTTCTTTCAACGTCAAGGGCACCAAATAGCGAGTCAATGCTTTGCGGAAAAAGATGAAACCGAACACCATCAGCACTGGAGCGAGCGCATATACCGCTTCGGTACCAAGCAGTTTACCAATTTGGTGGGCGATCAAGCCTGCCGTAATTCCGCCGGTTGTCGTTGAAGCGATGAACACCGGCATTAACCTTTTGGCCTGCTGAGTGGGGCACAAATCAAAGGCCGTACTCCAGAGCAGCAGCGTAAGCTGTCTCACCACAAAGTTGGAAGTCAAGAACAGAATCGGGTAGTAATACCGGAAATCAATGCCGCCTAGCTTGAATCCAAGCAGCACCGCACCATTGAGGAGCAGCAATCCCATCATGATGAGGTAGAGTGTAGTCATCATTTTGGCCTTAGGCAGCCGATTCGCCAGCTTTGCTAAAAGCCAGCCTTCTAGAGGCATGATTGCCGCTTCTACGATATAAATATAAGGCAGATACTGCACACCGAATCTTTGGTTAAAAAGCGCCATGAACGCCGTATAGTTCAAGGATTCAGCAATCCCGCTAAAATAAAAGATCGGCAGCATCATCCATAGCTTCCGGAAATCTTCTGTGCGCAGTCCCATCCATCTGGTTAAGCTTCCTTGCATATCATCAGGTCCAATCTATTATTTCATTTGTTGGTTAACAATGGTTTGTAGAAAGCCAGCCTGGCTTCACCTTCATAATAGTAATTCGGATACGTGCCGATTAATTCAAAGCCATTCGCTCTAAACATTTTTTGGATGGGCTGATACTCTGGTAAATCACAGGTGTAGGTAAGGATATAGCGCCCCTCCGCTGATCTTGCAAATGCCTCCAAAGCTTGGAATAATATCTTCGCAAAGCCATGTCTGCGGTACTCGCGGTGTACAGCTAAGTAATCCCACAGAAATCCTCCGGATTGATGCTCATTTTCCTTGCAGCTGGTAACCGCAATAATCTCACCTGATTCGTTCTCAATAAACCAATGACGATGATTGCGCTGCGTCAAACTTAACCGGGGAGCATTGCGGAAATGTTCAAGCTCTCCCGGTGTATGCCGCTGGTCATCAAAAGATTCCGAAGACAAATAAAAATCTGTAATTCGCAATGCGTCCTTTTCCGTTACTAATTCGTGTACATGCATGCCAAGATCTCCTCTTTCACATTAAGAAACAGATAATGTCCCATTCCACTCTGCTGTTGTACCGTTTTGGAAATATTCATCACAAATATAGAAATACAACTGTGCCGCTTTATCTTGACGATTTTGCTTAATGACCATCAAGAACGCTTCACGCGCATCATAGAAACGCCCTACTTGGTAGTACGTCACAGCTTGCTCGAACAAAGCTTTGGTTTTATCCTTTAGCGTTCGGATCGTATCCGGATCACCCTGATACACATCGAACAGATGAAGCGGCTCTTTGACCCCTTCTACCTGAATCAATCCCAGATTACGGTAGAGGAAGCCGTCAGGCTGCTCCAACGATTGAACCACATAATCGGTAATGAGAATCGATGCGCCTAGCGGTTCCGTCATTTTCTCCAGCATCGTTGCCAAATTAACACCGTCGGAAATCACATTGCCTTCCAAACGCTGCTCCTCACCAATGATCCCTAGTCGGAGCGGTCCTTTGTGCAAACCAATGCCGAAATCAACCGGCTTATAGCCCACTTTAGCTCGATGAGAATTATAGATGTCCAGTTCTTTACGCATCTCAATACAGGCTCGCAGCGCTTCGTCTGCTTGATTCGGGAATAGCGCCATGAAGCCCGCGCCCAAGTACTTATTCATGAGACCTTGATGATTGCGTACATAAGGCCCGAATCTTTTCAGAAATGAATTGACGAAGTTGAAGTTCTCTTCTGGCGAGAGCCTTTTGGACAGTTGATAAAAGCCTCGGATATTGAAAATCAAGATGGACATATTTTGCTCCACCTGATCACCGAGCTCGACATCCAGAATGCTTTCTTTGTTCAGAAAACGCAGAAATTGCTGCGGCACGAAGCGATAGTAGGATTGGCTGAAATTTTCTACCTTGGTGATATAATCTCGAATGCGGGCAGCCATCGTATTAACACTGTCGCCTAGGTCTGACACTTCGTCCCTTGTGTTGATCGTAACAACCGTATCCCAGTTCCCCTTGGCAATCTCTCCAACGCTATTGCGAAGCTTCCGAATCGAAGAGAGCAGCACATAGGTCATCAGAAAGAGAACAAGCAGTAAACCTATCGAGATAAACGCAATGTTGCGAATGATCGATTGAAGTACCAATTGACGATGCTTGAGGATGCCGTCCAAATTTTTACTAGTTTCGAAAACACCGACAATTTTACCTGCTGAATTAAAAATAGGAGCAATCGCATATCTCCACTCGCCGGAGAAATCCTGCCATTGACCTGTGGCCGGCTTGCCTTGGAGCACGACCTGCTGATTCTCGGGTGTTTGTAGAAATGGATTAAACATATGCATTCCGTCATCGTCTTCCAAAATCCGATAAATGACGCCATTCTCGTATTTATAAACCGCTTTGTAAAAGCCTTGATTATCATCTTGTTCATTATTATCGAAGACAGATTGAATCTTTTTACGGAACGACTGATAAACAGTCCCATTGTAATCCAGAGGTGAAGCAAGGCTCTCCAGCTTATCGCCATCAATCAGATTTTGACCGTTTTTGGCCAGTAAGAGAAGCTCGCTGAAGGTTTCTTCTTCCATTTTCGTTGAGAAGCTGTTGTAAATGACGGTAGATAGAAGAATCATCGAAACCGCAATGACCGGCACTAAAATAAAAATTTGTTTCATCATGAGAGGGAGACGACGCTGCAGCAAGTTAAAGAAAACAATTTTGATCGCATAAAGCAGAAGTAAAATTCCTGCTATAGCGATGGACCAAAGAAGAATGGCCTTTGTTTTCGTCGCTTCGCTATACAACGCTTCTACTAAGGAGGGGGTAATGGTTCCATCCGAAAGACGGCGATTAATTTGAGCTGATTCTACAATAATGAGGCTGCCATCTTGAGCGATACTGCTATTCGTTGCATCAAAGGCAAGCTCTACGCCGCTAGCTTTGGCTTTCGCCTCATTCACAAGGCTTTCGATGATGTAGGGCTGCTTGGGATCCAGTCTGGAGATCGATTTGCTGTTGAAATCGATGAAAATAAGCCGTCCCTGATTATCTAGATGCAAGCTCTCCGGGAAATTGCGCCTTGTACGGTCAAGACCCGGAAGCGGATAAACTAGCTCCGAGCGTCCATCACTAAAAGCGCGATAAATTTCTCCGCTGCGCGTTGAATAATAGATCTCCCCTGGCTTATAACCATCTGCCTCGGACACATATTTATTCTCAGGAAGCTTGATCGTGTACACGGACTTCGGTTCGGAGGATGAAGTTTCGCCAACCGGTGCCTGATATAAGGTTAATTGCTGCACTTCGTCGTTGAAAAAGTACACCATACCTTCACGAACCTGAACATTTCGTAAGGACCCGATTCTGTATCGTTTCGTTTGTGAATCATATTCTTCTGTAAACAAGCTGCGATCAAACTCTCCGTCAGGCTTATAACGAACAATCTGCTCGGATTTGACCGCAATGCCGTACGGATCGAGCAGTGTACGGATGGTATAGAGGTAGCCTTGGTCATCGACAGCCATGTCATTAAAGCGATACACTTCCCCATTCTTCCCCGTCTCACTGGTGATGGAGAATTGCAGAACACCTTGGCTGTTGAGCTTATGAATGGTTTTTTTGGCATTATCGATGACGAACAAATTGTTTTGTTGATCAGAGACAGCCTTCGATAAACCATCGAAGGGCATGCTTTTGGTAAAGGGCCATAGCGTGAAGCTATCCCGATGTAGACTAAGATAAGTACCGGCAGCACCCAGAAGCAGCAGTACGAGCAGCAATGCCGCAATCGATTTCTTCATCGCTCTTTAATCTCCTCTTATTTAGAAATCTGAATGATTTGAGTAGGTGCATGCCAGTCGACCTGAAGACCTAGGGATTCGGATATGAACCTTAGCGGCACATAGGTCCTTCCTGCGAGCAGCAAAGAGGGTCCATCGATCTGGGTGGGCTCGCCGTCTATATATGCCGTAGTATTATTAATACGGCTAGTAATGGTCGCATATTCCGTGCTAACCGTGACGGTAAGGCTTTCTTGATCCCAATCAACGGCCGCACCGAACGATTCGGATACGGATCTTATAGGTAAATAGGCCTGCCCGTTTATTATAACAGGCGGAACGTCGAATTTGATGAAAATATTGGGAGAAAGTACGTTTTCTGCCGAAATGGGTTGAATCGTGACGGGAACAAGGCTGGATTCTGGGTCAGAACCAGACGAAGAGCTTGTGTCTACCGTTCTGATGTTAGTCAAGTTAGTAGAGATTTCAGCCAGAGCTTGCAGCTCCTCTGGCGTGTATTTGGCTTTCTCTTGCTGCTGGAGCTGCTCCAGCAGCTTAGTTATTTGCTGTTCCAGCTGCGGCTGCACGGCTGAAGCTGGCGGCAGCGCTGCCAGCAGCTCCTGCACAGCGTCAAGCTGCGCGAACAGCGCGTCCTTCTGCATCGACAGCATTGCTTCGTCGACGGCTTCGATTGAGCGGGTCAGCGTCGCGACCCGCTCAGGATCCTGCTGCGCTGCGCTAAGCGCAGCTTGGAGCTTCTGCTTCGCCGCTTGGAGCGAAGCCAGACCCTTGGATGCGCCAGTCTGCGCATCCGCGAGCTGCGCCTGCGTCGCCAGAAGCAGCTGCAGCTGAGCTGCTGCCGCTTTCGGCTCGCCGGCGGCGAGGGCTTGCTCCAGCTTCTGCTGCTGGAGCTCAGCCTGTTCGGCCAGCTGATCCTCGCTGGCCTCGTTCCCGGCGGCAGGCCCTGCGCCGCCGGGCGTGCCTCCACCGCCCGGTTCGGCCGGCGGTGCGGCCTCCTCGGACAGCGCTGCGATCAGCGCGTCCGGGTTGTTCACCAGCTCCATCTGCTGGAGAGCTGCCCCGCTGTCGCCTTTCAGCAGCGCCTCCAGCATTCCGAGCTGGGCCTGCGCATCCTTCAGCTGTACCGCTAGATCAGCGATCTCGCTCAGCTTCAAGTCAGCTACGGCCGCCTCTTTGGCCGTTTCCAGCTTCACGATATCTTTCTTCAGCGTATCGATCTGCTGCTGCAGCTGTGCGGGAGTCTCCAAGGAGGCAATAGCTCCCGGCTTCGTGATCTCGACGGTAACCTTCAAAGCAGCAGCCGCTTCCTTCGTCAGCGCAGCAGAACTGGCTGAATCGGTTAACGCGCTTGAGTCTACGGCATTATCCATGCCGATCCAAACCGCCCCAGGCTCATCCGATTTATAAAAAATCCCCTGCCCCGACTTCGCCATCGTGGCCGCTGCAGCGTTATAGGCCGCTGGGGTCAGCGCGTCCAGCTGCACTTTGTAGGAACCGATGATGACGGTTCCTAATCCCTCCTCAGCACCTGAGCCGTTATCGCCTATGCCACTGCTGCCGTCCCCTTTGCTTCCACCCGAATTGCTGCCTGAATTTCCGCCAGCCGCTCCATCTTCGGCCGTTGCAGCTATTAATTGCCCTGAATTCCCTTTGCCTTCCAGAGGCAGCTCATCGATCTTTTTCCCTTTTTTGTACAGAACAACCTTGAGCTGATCTATTGAACTAAACTTGAGCGATAAATTTCGCACAGGCTTATTTATTTTCGTCCGCTTCCCAATCGCACGGCCTTCTTTCGTAAATACCGCGTACTCTGTAGCGCCCAACTTTTTATTTACTTTTATACTAAAATCACTAAGCAGAGCGGCCACCGCGGGCTTCAGCTTCCAAGTACCTAAAGGCGCTTTCGGCTTTTGCGGCTTTACAGCTGCAAGTCCGTCATCAAGGTTACGATAAGGCAAAACACCTTTCTTTATCGTTCTTTCAACCGCACCCCCGGTATCCATATCCAGCTTGCCGAGCGCCATTTTATAACCCATTTGGGCAGCTAAAATTTGTTGGTCAGCTTGAATGACAGCATCCTTATAGGCCTGGAGATCATCTGTTTTCATTAGACTTAGCTTTAACTTCTGATTCGCTTTATCCAGATTGGCTGCCGCATTGTCTTTATCACGCAAGGCCTGCGCATAGCCTTCTTCGGCCCCTTTTGCTTCCAAAAATGACTGCCGCACCGCAGCAATGACCGCATTCCGACTTTCCTTCTCTTGAAGCAGCACCTTATTCTGCTCCATGGTCGCAATCGGAAGCGCATCCCTGAGATCGTCTAAATAGCGCAGCCCGTCAAACTCCCCCTGAAGCAGCGATTTGGGAATAGGAATGAATCCAAGCAGCATGAAAAAGCCTTCCCAGTCCTTCTTCACTTGTGAAAGTGTCGTTTCATAACTAGCTAGGAACAGCTCCATATCCACATCTTTGGCTTTATACATCCCGTCCATGACCTTCATTCGCGCCGAACCAAACTTAGCGCTGTACAAGTCACGCGTCGTATTCAGCTTCTCATCAGCTAACCGCCGATCCTCCGTGTCCTTAAGCAAACTAAGCGTCGACTTTTGAGCCCTTGCGATATAGGCAGGCAGCTGCTTCTGATTCAAATCCGCATAATCCGGCTCAAACGAAAGCTGGACTTTATTTTCCATGTCTAAATTCAGCAGCTTGCCTAGCGCCAGACGACTGGATTTCGCCGTTAATTGTGCCTGTTTATATTCAGATAGCGCCTTCTCCACTGCCTTATCTGCCTTCTCCTGCTCGGCGCTATCTGCAAGACCGAATTTCAGCTTCTTTTTCACCGTTTCCACGGCAGATTTTGCTTCTTCCGCTTTCTTCCGTGCATTTTCTTCTGCCACTGCATCTTGATAAGCTGCTAAATAAGCCTTTTGCACATCAAATCGGGCTGTATTCATCGACTGCCGCAGCGTCTCCTGAGCGATATAAAGCTCCTTGCGTGCTTGTGGCACCTTCAAACGAGTCGTCAATTCCTGACCTAAATTGCGAGGCTTGGCAAATAGTCCGGAAGCCTTAGCTTCCTCATTTTTAACCGCATGCTGCGCTTGCTCCAGCTCTATCTTTTTCTTCAAAATATCCGTCTTAGCATCCCGCAATAAGGGACTTATTTTCAAACCTTGATCGATGGCTTCCCGCATGCTTAAAGACTTCACCGTTGCAGCTTCAGCTCCTGAGCCTACTGCCAAAATAGACGATGCCCCCAACATCAGCACAAGCCCCAACTTTATTAATTTTGCCCCTATCACTATAAATCCCTCCGCTCAACCATCTCCTCTTATAGTACAATAACTCCCCCCAATCCCGCACCCATCTTTTGGAGAAAAATAGTGAAAACGATCGAATATAGTAATAGACTGCTCACATACTTATCTAGTAGTATAAAAGTAATGGAAAACAGCGAATTTTGACGGAGTACGCTATAGCTACTTTAATGATATAAAACAACCTTACACGCGGGGCGATTGCTAATTTCGCTACTTTAACGCTGAAAAACATGCTTACTACCTGCCAGATCTGCAACTAATCACCCATACAGCTACTTTAACGATATAAAACAACCTTAAACGCAAGACGGTTACTAATTTCGCTACTTTAACGATGTAAAACATTCTTACTACCTGCCAGATCTGCAACTAATCACCTATATAGCTACTTTAACGATATAAAACAACCTTAAACGCAAGACGGTTACTAATTCCGCTACTTTAACGCTGAAAAACATGCTTAATGTCCTACTCTGGAAGCACGGCGGCGCGATTTTTGCACAAGGAAGGAGAGATTCACATGGGAAACCTCGTTTGCGGTGGTGCGATGCTGCAATGCTCGTTCGGGGCCGCGCCTGGTACATTAATGGTGCTTCCGGCGAACATGGTGATGACCGCTATGCCCATTGCCAACATTATGGATAATAAGCCGATGGTGAACATCCTGCCGTTTGGGATGTGCAATTCTATGGCGAATCCGATGGTTGCTGCGGCAACGGCGGCTGCACTTGGCGTTCTGACTCCCATGCCCTGCGTGCCAGTAACAGCGGCGCCTTGGGCTCCTGGATCACCGACTGTGCTCGTCGCGAACATGCCCGCGCTGAACAATACGTCCAAATGTATGTGCAACTGGGGCGGCGTCATTCAAATTCAACAACCAGGGCAAATGACCATTCAGGTGCCCTAACTCATTTTAAAAATACCTCATTTAATAATTCCATCTAGGAGTGAGAAGATTTGGAGATCCAGCCGGTCAAAACCATTGAAAAAGTGCTAAGGCCTGTCGTTGCGCCATTCATTGGGCATATCATGAAAGCTATCGCAACAGTCGGAAGGCTGCCCAAACTAGCGATCATTAAGTTTCAACAGGTCCTTAGGGTCATGCTTCAGACGCGCGAAACGTCACTGAAAAACTACGTTTTGATCGGCTCCTATTATGTCTCCAAAAGATTGCTTCTTTTTATCACTTTATTCCTGCTCGTTTTGATCTTTTTTATCTTTATTCGCCCCCCTGCGATCGTCAATAAGTGGTTGAATCGCGTTCCTGTCCTTCAGAAAGATACCCCTAAACTTACGAGTTTTTCAGGTAATGGCAAAGTTGTGGGTGCCCAAAAGGATGCTCTCTATGTAGGGGATCTGGTTGATGGCAAATATGCCGGCAAAGGTAAGCTTTTTTATGAAAACGGCAAGCTGGCGTATGAAGGTGATTTTGAAAAGGGGCAAAAATCAGGCAGCGGCTCCCTTTATGACGAACACGGCACCCTGCAATATAAAGGTGCATTTGCCGGAGACGCCTTTAACGGGGCGGGAACCCAATACGATGCGCAGCAGAAAGTGCAGTATATCGGCGAATTTCAAAATGGTAAATACGGCGGGGCAGGGAAATTGTTCGCGCCTAGCGGAGATCTTTTGTATGAAGGCTTGTTTAACGGCGGCCTTTATAATGGGGCTGGAAAGCTGTTCTCCTCTGGCGGTATCGCGCAATATGAGGGTGAATTTGCAGCGGGTCAATATAACGGGGCTGGTAAGCTGTTTGATGGGAAGGGCCATCTCATCTATGAAGGCGGCTTTAAGAACGGCAGCTATTCCGGAGATGGCACCGAGTTTTATGTGAATGGCCTGATCAAATATAAAGGCCAATTCCTCGCCGGCGCGTATGGCGGCGAAGGCACCGCCTTCGATGAGAAGGGCGTGCCGCGCTTCAAAGGCACGTTCCAGAGCGGCGTGTTGAGCGGCGCCGGAGAAGAGTATGACGAGTTGGGTAAACTCGTCTACAAAGGCGATTTCAAGGCCAGCGTCTATGACGGCCTTGGTACGTTGTTTGACGCAGACGGCGCGCCGCTGCTGCGTAGCTTTTTTGCAGGCGGCCAGGCCAGCCTGCAGGGCTTCCTCGGTTTGTCCAGCAAGAAAGTCGAAGACTTGCTGGGCAAACCGGCCGAGGTGACGCTGCAGGATGCCAGCGTCATGCTCGCGGGCCAGGAGGCGCCAGTGGCCGCCTCCGCGGAAGCGGCGGCTGCGGGCGACGCCGCCGCGGTTCCGCCGGCCGTCGGCGCTGGCGCGGCCGATCCGGCAACAGCAGCAGGCGTTAAGCTGCTGCTGAACTATCCAGCCTACCAGCTGTCGCTGCTGGTAGAGCCGTCCAAGGGCAACCCGAAGGAGGCCGTTGTCACCTCCCTCAGCATTTGGGGCTCGAAGCCTTTGGCGCTGCTGCAGCCAGCCATCGAGACCATCAAAAAGCGCGGAGAACCGAACGATGCCGGCTACATCGTCATGGAACTCGCGGTAGGTGCCGGGGCTGGCACCTACACGAACAGCTACTACAAAGGTGATTTCATCTTCACCTTCACACATTTCAACAAAACCAAAGAAGCTCACCTGCTTCAGGTCAGCTCTACCAAATAAGAGGCGCTGCCTCAAGTCCTTCGTGTGTTACGGGTTCCTTTTGCAGATGACGCTGCCTCAAGTCCTTCATGTGTTACGGGTTCCTTTTGCAGATGACGCTGCCTCAAGTCCTTCATGTGTTAATGGGTTCCTTTTGCAGATGACGCTGCCTCAAGTCCTTCATGTGTTAATGGGTCCCTTTTGCACGTGGAAGGATAGCAATGCGTAAAATACCGACCATGTAATCGCGTTATCCACTCTTTGACGGAACGTCGTTCCGCTATTTGGGTGAAAAAGCTCGAATTTCGGGGCAAACGGAACGACGATACGCTCTTTCGTTGTTTTACTCCCAAATCGTGCTTATTTTAACAAATAAGGCACTCACGTTCCTCTATTTTCATTTCTAGCATCTAAATCCCAAAATAAGGGATCGTCGTTCCTCTAAATCAGTTTTAAGGAGGTAATTCCTAAGCTTAAACTAACAAAACCGTCCGAGACTATGTCTCGAACGGTTTTTTCTGTCTTTCCTACTTCGCTATAGAAGTTCCCGAAGTCCTCGCCACTCGCATCGACGCGAGTGCGTAAACGATCAGCGCCGTCCAGATCAAGGAGAAACTGATGAGAAGCACTGGGGAGAATTTCTCTTTAAATAGGAACACACTTAAAAGCAGCGTAATGGAAGGACCTATATACTGAATGAATCCAAGCATGGAAAGTGGCAGCCGAGCAGCTGCTTTTGCAAACCATAACAGAGGCAAAGCGGTTGCCACTCCTGACAATAAAAGCATCGCTAAGGAGATAGGCGGTAACGCCCATGCGGAATCATGATGTGAGAAGTGTAAGTAGGCAATATACGCGACTGCTATCGGGAATACAATGACGGTTTCCCCTGCCAAACCGATAGAGGCATCGTAGGAAACCCTCTTTTTGACAAGACTATAAAGGCCGAAGGAAAACGCTAGTGAGAGAGAAACCCATGGGAATCTGCCATAATCGATGGTTGCCAGCAAAACGCCGGCACCCGCCAAAGCGACGGCCACCCACTGACTGCGGCTTGGTTTTTCACGTAGAAACAGGACCGCCAGCATGATGTTTATCAACGGGGTAATATAATACCCGAGACTCGTCTCGATAACATGACCGTTATTGACGGCCCAAATGAATATCAGCCAATTGGAGCTGATTAAGATGCTGCTGACTCCGATCATGAGCAGTGCTTTCCGGTTCGTAACCATCTCACGAAATTCTTTCCAACGGCTTTTCCCTATCAGTAAGAGAATGGCCATGAATATAAATGACCAGATAACACGGTGAGACAATATTTCACCCGCAAGCAGAGATCCAAAAGACCTCCAATAAACTGGCAGCAAGCCCCATGCGATATAGGCTAGAATGGCGTACCAAAGCCCTTTTTTCATTATAAAATCCTCTTTTCAATGTCTATAACACAATTCTATGAATCTCGTAATTTGTCCATAGGTCAATTTTCAAATGAGAAAACCTCTATCGAGGCCATTCAAAGATGAGCGACCTAATATAGAGACTTTGGTCTACGACCAAAGATCCCTATAAGCGGAGAGACTTTGGTCTACAACCAAAGATCCCTATATTAGGTTTTATCGCCAATAAGAAATCGGTTTTCGGGAACCGAAAATTTATACTTTCTTATGTGGTAATAAATCCCCGATTTCCGGGGATCCGACTTACACGATTTTTGGTGCTATGCATAAACGGAGATGCAATCCCTTTGCGAATGCTCAGACCTCATGCCGGTAAAAAAAGTTAGGCAATTTCACTTCATTTGAATAATGCTGATGAAAAATATGCGTCGTCGCCGGAGATAGCGGCGGGATCAGCCAAGACCAATCACCCGTGACATCACGACCGACCTTCTGCTCTTTCTCTTCAAAACTCCTAAATTGCCTCGCCGCCGTATGATGATCCACAATAGCTACTCCCTGCTGTTGAAACGAATGCAGCACCGCCACATTTAACTCAACAAGCGCTCTATCTTTCCAAAGAGAGGCATCACGCCGAGTATCCAGACCCATGACAGACGCTACACGCGGCAGCATGTCATATCTCGCTTCATCTGCAAAGTTTCGCGCCCCGATTTCAGTGCCCATGTACCAACCATTGAATGGCGCAGCGGGGTAGTGAATCCCTCCGATTTCAAGGTACATACTCGACACGATCGGTACGGCATACCATTTGAGCTGCAAATCATCGAACGCTGCTATATCCGGATGTGTAATATCCACTTCCAGAACAAACTCGGCAGGAATCTCAAACAGCTTCGGTTTCCGGTCTCCCATTTGAACAACAAGCGGCAGCACATCATAAGGCGTCCCGGCCCCCTGCCATCCAAGCGATTGGCAGAACGCCGTTATTTGAATTGAAGCTGGGTCACCGAGAATCCCATTGTCAGTTTCATAGCCCGCGTAACGGATCAGTTGATCATTATGAATAAAGGCTCCATGAGCCGAATCATGCGTAGGTGGGAAAATCGTAATCACTGGACGGATTTTGCCGCCATTGGTCGCTGTTTCTATATGACGAAAAAGTGCCTCAGCCATCTGTTCTTCGGTTTCTATATAACGAGCATCGTGTACAGTCAGTGACTCCCAGAACAATCGACCGATACAACGGTTGCTGTTACGCCATGCCATTTTCGCCCCATGCTCAAGCTCTTGACGGGTATGTTCGTAGTAACCTTTATACCTAATAGCTTCGGTAATTTCAGCAAGACGGACCTCGATTTCGCCCGAGCTTTGGCCTAGTTCACTATAACATTCCTGGATAAAAGGGATTGCCTTCTCTAGTAATTGATCCTGCACTTTCATAGATGTTGCTCCAATCCGATAAAGGGGAGCCCCACAAGCAGTTGACACTTGCACAGCTCTCCCTATGTTGAGTTACAGTTGCGCGCTAAACTGATCAGGAATGTAGACGATTTGAGACTTTGCTGCAATGGTTAACTCGCCTTTTTCCTCGGAATAGTGAACGGAATCATCGCCTATATAAAACCATAATTTCTTTGTTGGCTCATTCTCAAACTCCTGGAATAGGAAAACGTTGAGTTCCTCTTTCCATTTCAAAAGCTCAGCGATATCTTCCTTCTTCTCTATCTGCACGGTAAAAACCCATTGGTCTCCAACCTGCTCCCACGTGTAGGGGATCGGATGCTTACCTGTATCTACGAACGCTCGACCGCCCACTGCATGTTTAATTAAAAAGACTTCCTTCATCCGCCTAGCCCTCCTTCATCATTCATTATGGCAGATCGATTAGCATGAAATGTGTATCTTCTATCGCACGAATAGCAACCGTCTGTTCAGCTTCCATACGAGCGCTATCCTTAGTTTCTAATAGAGCATCATTGGCAGATAACTTCCCGCTTATGAGCATAAGAAAAATACGTCGATTCTCTCCTTGTTTAAACACAAGTTCTTTGCCCGCTTCCAGTTTGCTCAAGTAAATGCTCATATCCTGATGGATCTTGGCTGCATGCTCGCCCCCCTCAGGCGTAACTACCGGAAGCAGTGCGTTGACCAACGCTTCAGGCTCATAGGTAACATTCTCAAAAGACGGCTCCAAGCCCCGCTTAGAAGGCATGAACCAAAGCTGAAACAAACTCATCGGTTCCTTCTCCGACGCATTGTACTCGGCATGGATCACGCCGCTTCCAGCTGACATCCGCTGCACGCCATTCACTCCCGTTACAGCAACATGCCCCAGACTATCTTCGTGTTTAATTGCTCCGCTGAGAACGATGCTGACAATCTCCATGTCGCTATGGGGATGTGGACCGAAGCCCCGACCAGCGGCAATATCATCGTCATTACAAACACGCATAACCCCGAAACCTACATTATCCTCATCAAAATAATCGCCGAACGAGAAATTCTTATGGCTCTTTAGCCAGCCCAGATCGGTTGTATTACGCGTATGCGCAGGGAAAACTTGTATCACAGCAATCGCCTCCTTCTTTAATACGTATAGCTTATCATATTTGGGCTATAGACTTCCATGTCAGAACGGTGGCAGAAAGATCTCCCAGACGTCAAAAAACCTTTGCCCTCTGAGGTAGAGGGTATGGACTGGCTTAAGCATTCTATGCACCTTAAACGAAATTCAAGGTCGAGGTGTGGCATGGGAAACCAACGTGAAAGTTATGATGAGGAATTTAAACGAAAAACAGTTGAACTCATGGAAACAGAGAATAAGAGACCAATTGAGATTTCCAGAGAACTAAATATCCCTAAAAGTACCTTAAGTCGTTGGATTAAACAGTATGGAAGCGGTACTCTGGAGACACAAACCCAAGTGTTTGTCGACTATGAACGATTGAAGAAACTGGAACAACTTAACCGGGAGTTACGGGAGGAAAATGAAATTTTAAAAAAGGCGAAGCACTTCTTCACAAAGGACCCGCGCTGATTTATTCGTTTGTTTTTAAACACCGCTTCCAGTACCCGGTCGAGAAGATGTGCGGCGTATTGCACGTATCAAAAAGCGGATATTACAAATGGCTCACACGTAAGCCTAGCTCTCGTGAGAATCGTCGGATCGTACTCGAAAAACGAATTCAGTATCATTTCAAGAAATCCAAACAGCTTTATGGTAGCCCAAGAGTCACAGAAGAGTTGCTCAAAGAAGGCCATATGGTGTCTTCTAAAACAGTTAGTCGTCTGATGAAGAAACTCGGCTTAGAGTCGCGCACAGTGCGGAAATCTAATGCCACCACGAATCAAGACACCTCATCGGTTTGAGCTGCTTTATTGCTTTCGCGGAACGTCGATACGTTATTTGCGATGATTTTGCCTGTTTGCAGGCTTTCGCGGAACGTCGTTCCGCTATTTCCTTATTTCCGCCCTCTAATCGCGCGATTTCTAACAAATAGAGCCCTCACGTTCCGCGGCATGCCCATTTGGCGCTATTTTCTTTAAATAGCGCCTCGTGGTTCCGCGACGTGATGCAGTTTGACCAACATCGCCGTCTCGGAATCCACGGGAACAAAAAAAGGGTGAGAATCGCTCACCCTAATCCTAAAAGCTGGGCCTCCGCCCAACCCAAACCAACAAGCTGGGCCTCGCCCACTCAAACCAAAGGGGAGCCTCCGCTCCCCTTTTTCTATTCCTGCTCCTCAATCTGCATCCACTGCTCATAGAGCCTATCCAACATCTCCTGCGCCGCTTCTCTTTCCGCCCACAGTTGACTAAGTTCATCCGCCGCCAGATTCTCTAGCCGCTGGTCCAGATGGTTCAACTGCGCTTCGCCAGCCGCAATCTGCTTTTCTAACCTCTCCCGTGTGAATACGGATGAGCTTCTAGACTTCGCTCGCGGCGTCTCATCGGCACAATGTTTAGCCGCAGCACTCGCCTTAGATTTAGCCCCAACTGGTAAAGTATCATCCACAGCGCGTCTCGGAGCATCACTAGCACCTAGTATCTTCCGCGCCCCAACGCCCATGTTGCTACTCGTTTGATTAACCCGCAATTGAGCGCTCTTCTCTTTATAGTCATCAAAATTACCCAAGTAAACGGTAATTCGTCCTTGATCCAGCTCCCATATTTTGCGAGACAGCCGATTCATAAAATAACGATCATGCGTCACAGCCAGCACGGTTCCAGGAAACTCTTCCAGTGCCTCTTCCAACGCTTCTCTGGAGGCAATATCCATATGATTCGTGGGCTCATCGAGAATAAGTAAATTAGGCTTACGCAGCACAAGCAGTGCTAATCGCAATCTAGTCCACTCACCACCCGAGAGAGAACTAACTGACTTGAACACATCTGCTCCATAAAATAAATAAGCAGCAAGTCGGCCCCTAGCCTCTCCTTCCTCCAGCTTCGCTTCCTCACAGAAGTAAGTCAGCACCGATTTCTTATGGTCCTCTGGATATTCTTGTTGAGCCAGATAACCAATATCGACTCGCGCTCCAAGCTCGAGCTCCCCTTGGTCAGGCTGCTCTTCACCCAGAATCATCTTCAGCAGCGTTGTTTTGCCAGAACCGTTTGACCCGACGAGCATCACCTTCTCGCCATATTCCAGTAAGCCGCTTGCCCGCTGCAGAAGCACTTTATCCCCGTATCGCTTGTTCACATCCTCGAAACGAATCACTCTCCGACCGGAGCGGTCGTCCAGCTTCAATCCGAATTCCGCTGCCTTCTGATCAAGAACAGGCCGTTTGAGCTTCTCCATCCGATCCAGCGCTTTCTGCATAGAAGCCGCCCGGCGGAAAAACTTCTCGTTCCCTCCTACCCGACCCCACTCCGTCAGCTGCTTGATCGTCTCTTTCATCTTTTTGATGACCTTCTGCTGCTCCTGATAATCAGCAAACTGCTGCAGCAGTCGGACTTCTTTCTCCTTCACATATCCCGAGTATGGAGTCAGATAGGTCGTAGACTCGCCATCTTCCAACTCAACGATCTTCGTAACAACCCGATCCAGAAAGTAGCGGTCGTGAGAAACAATGAAGCATGCGCCATCATAATGGGTGAGATAGTCCTCCAACCACTCCACACCGAACAAATCCAGATGATTCGTTGGCTCATCCAGCAGCAGCAAATCAGGCTTGCCGATCAGCTGGGAAGCGAGCGCAATCTTCGTCTTTTCCCCTCCGGACAGCGAGGCAAAGCTCCGCTCGTAAAACTCCCGTGCAATGCGAAGTCCGTTCGCGACTTGGTCGATTCTTGCATCCAGCTCGTAGCCGCCTTCCCGTTCGAAACGTTCTTGCAGCTGTGCGTACCGCTTAAGCAGCTGATCCAGCTGCTTCTCATCGCTCATGACTTCTGAGCTCGACATCCGCTGCTCCAGCTCCGTCATATTGGCGCGGCATTCAAGTATCCCTTGAAAGCTGGATGCCAGCACATCATACACCGTACCGCTCTCCCACTCCGTTGGGATTTGTGCTAAATAACCGATCCGCGTATCTTTTCGCACCGTTAATTGCCCTTCATCGGGCTTCTCCATCTTAGAGATAAGGCGAAGCAGGGTCGATTTACCGCTGCCATTGCGTCCCACAAGTCCTATTCGTTCTCCCTGATGAATTTCAAACGTAACATCCTCGAGAACCAGCTGCGCACCATGGTATTTCTTTATATTTTGACCGTTAATAATTAACATAATGAAGGATCCTCCTAATTTGTGAAAGACCCTATCCATCGCCTACGTACAAAAAAAAGGCCGCAGGAAAATTCCTACGACCTTTCGGATTTATCCGTTTGAGGGTTAAGGTAGGTGTCTTTTCGTGAGTTGTAATTCCGTATGAGCATAAATGGACAGACTTCTCGCGTCTTTGACTGCTGCATGAACGATGCCAGCCATCGCAATGGGTAACTGGCTCACACGGTTGTTCACGAACTCTCGATTCATCCTACCTTCACCTCCTTCTTCTTCATTAATTCAAAATACCATAACCAACGGTCAATTCGCAACCAGAAACTGCCCTATTTTTGTTCTTATCCACGCTAATTTTCTTCTTGTCAGCCCTATTATTAATATTCGCTGCGCATCTTATCCGTAACCTCAAGATAGAGAACTTGGAGAAATTTCTTAATATTAACCTTGCCTCTCTCCGGCTTCCAGTTCTCATCGATTTCTTTCATTTTCATACGCACATCCTGGAATTCAAAATAAAGAGGCGCATAATGCTCAAATTTCGGATTGCTATAATCCGTCAATCCGATGCTGGCGATATGGGTTAATGCCGCCATAATGGTACGGCGAATCCGTTGTTCGACGGCCTTGCCTTCTTTTTCAACATCCGCTTCCTTCACCTTATGGCATCTAGAAACGGTTTCATAAAGCTCCTTGAGCGGCGGAATTCCTTCCGCTTTATGATGACGTGCGAGATGTTCCATAATGTCCATCAAGTCGCGACTGCCGGTGTCCCCCACGATTCCCATATCCATGAGAATGGGCTGCATAATTTCGCGGACGCTGCGTTTTTTTCGAATACTCTCAGGGCCTGTGTGCAGTAAACTTAACTTGGTTAAAGATTCTTTAATCTCCTGCAAGGAGCGGCTGATATTCCATTGCTCATTAACCTTGGACAGCACAGCTTCCACTTCAATTTTATTAATTGGCTTTTGAATGTAAAATTCGACACCAGCTTGATAGGCCTTGCCAATCATTTCTTTATTTTCAATTTGCGAAATCATCACATATTTCCCTTGATAACCTTGCTCCTTCAACCGAATAATCGTCTCAATTCCATCCTGATCCGGCATTAATAAGTCAATGACCACTACATCGGGTGTGGTTTCCAGAAGAACCTTCTCCCCTTCGCTCCCGCTGCCAGCCGTACCAACGACTTCGCCTAAACCGCCTTTTTCAATGATCTTTTGCAGCATCCGTCTACTTACCGCATCATCGTCAACAATTCCGAACGACAGCATGATCTCTACGCTCCTTTTTTCAACGTATCGGTCAATATGGTTATCACAAAAGTGGT
Source organism: Paenibacillus sp. WG02 (assembly GCF_055396115.1). Classification (NCBI taxonomy): domain Bacteria; kingdom Bacillati; phylum Bacillota; class Bacilli; order Caryophanales; family Paenibacillaceae; genus Paenibacillus; species Paenibacillus sp. WG02. Next base: position 7,626,899 of record NZ_AP036016.1, read on the forward strand.
CTGAAAACCCGGCTCGTCAGAACGCAAATGAATGTCTCCGCCTAAAGAATGAACAATATCTCGCACATGAGAAAGTCCAATCCCTGTCGCGGCAAAGCCCTCCTGATTGAATTTGGTCGTAAATCCAGGTGCAAAAATCATATCCCTATCCTGCTCAGAAATGCCAACACCATTGTCAGCAACGAGTATGATGGTCTCAGCACCTTGCTCATAAGCACTAACGAGAATCGATCCTTGAACTTCAATCGCCTCAACGGCATTAGACACGAGATTATTGATGACGGTTAAAAGAGGGAGGTATTGATCCGAACAATAGTCCGTTTGAATATCGCTTTTGAATTGAATCTTTTTGCCAAGCATCGCACTGTAACCCAGGTTGGATTTGATAGCGAATTCCATGACTTCGGCCAGCCTCATATCGGAAGCGAAATCGCGATCGAACAGCTTCAATAACCCGGCTAGGATGCGCTGCGAGTCTTTTTTGACCTCGTGAATTTGCTGGGTAATTTCCAAAATGGTACGAGAGTAGCTTTTTAACCCCGCACCATTGATTTTTTCATATAAATTGTGGCTCTTGGCTGTTATTTGCTCAATTGTATCCATCGACTTCCGCAAGTAAAATACTTCGCCATATAAACCGCTATTCGTATTTAACATCTGCTCCATACGCTTCTGCTGCTCATTATGCACGACTCGCATCTGATTTATGGTCACACTGTTGTAGATACCAACCACGAAGTAGCTCCGCACGACAGCGGTAACGGTGATATACAATATTTGCTCAGTAAACATGTTCGCTGAATGAAAAATCAAGCTGCGCGCCAGCAATTCAATCTCATTGGACATAAGATCAATAACCGATAAGAACAATCCCAGCACAAAAGGGTGGAATTGGTCCCATTCCCGTTTAATCAAGCTCATAGCAATCGCGAAGGCCATATAATAAAATGCGGCTGATAAATGCGTTTGCGCGCTCGCGCTGAAGGACGCGGCCCCCTGCGTTAGGATACCATCCTCCAACGTCCGAAATAGCAGGACCGTGATCCCGGTAATGATACCTGTATAGACATAAGGCAGGTGCTTCATCAAAAGCAAACTGAGTAAAAAGGCGCTGCTGCCAAGTCCAATCCGAAACACTTCGCCACTGAAAGGTGTGATCTTAAACTCTCCGGCTATGGCCGTCACGATTGCGACGAGAATCATTTGCAGCCCTTCGTTCTTTAAGCGTCCCAGCCTTTCACCCCCTATAAGATATCCCATATCTGTTTGCCAATTAGGATGATACAAACGGTAAGAAATAGCGGTCGAACGTACGCTGAGCCTTTGCGGATCGCCATGCGTGAGCCCAGTAAAGATCCACAAACCATGGCTATTCCCATCGGAATGCCTATCCCATAATTAATGGATCCCAGAACCATGAAAGTAGCCAAGCTAGCCACGTTGCTCCCGAAATTTAGGACTTTGGAATTACCAGCCGCTTTGACGAAATTGAATCCTAACATCAGAAAAACGAAAATAAGAAAGGAACCGGTCCCGCCCAAAGAAGCCATCATAAAAGCCCAAACCGAATGCGGCGAAGCCCATTAACATCGCTGTTTTCGTTGAGAATTGGCGGAAGGTAGAAAGATCCCCCCAATTTTTGCGAAAAATCGTGTAGATGGTGATCAATATCAACATAACGATAACCAGCGGCTTTAAGAAATCAGATGGAATTTGCCGGAGCACCATCGTTCCGCACACGGCTCCTAAGAGAGATAAAAAGAACAAACCGCGTACGGCTTTTAGATCAACATTCCCAGACCGCATGAAAGAAATCGTACTCGTCAGAGAAGACATGGTGCCCGCCAATTTGTTCGTTCCTAGCGCAACAGCCGGGGGTAACCCCGTGGCCAGTAGAACTGGTAGAGCGATCAGCCCTCCTCCACCTACAACTGAATCTACATATGCCGCTACAAAACCACCGATGATGATGAATATCATCATTTCCCAACTTACATGTAACATGATGCCAAGACTCCTTCTGGATGTTATATTCCTCTTATACCAATCTTGATTCCATCCTGCGAGCTGCTAGTGATAGCGCATAATTCACAGCGAAATACAGAATAGCCACTAAAAATAGAATTGGAATGGTATAACTGTAGCTTTGTCCAATTACTATTTTCGCATGGTGCATCAGTTCAGGCAAGGAAATAACAATCGCAAGAGACGTATCTTTTAACAAAGAGATAAATTGACTCACTAGTGGCGGCATCATTCGGCGCAGCCCTTGAGGCAGAACAATATGCCAAAGGGTTTGCACATAACCTAATCCTGAAGATCTAGCGGCTTCAATCTGTCCTTTATCAATGGAATTCAGCCCGCTTCGCACAATCTCCGCAATCATCGCACCTTCAAATAACGTTAATGCCAAAATCGTCGCATTCATGGGTCCGAGTTTGATCCCGATATCCGGTAAGGCGAACCTCGAGAAAAATATGATTAACAGCAGTGGTAAATTGCGAAGAAGCTCAACTGCTATAGCCAGAATGGGTGAAACAACCGGCAGCTTCGTATACCGGATTGTACCGACAATACATCCCACGATAAAGCTAAATACAATAGAGATCGCAGCGACTTTAAGCGTCATATAGAAACCTTCAAATACAAACCTTACATTATCAGCTGAGAAAGCCTGCATGATATCCATTCGCTCACCCCCTCCTATAGTCAGTCTGCGCGGGCTAATTTACGTTCTAGACGCAAGGCTACGTAACTTAGCGGCAGCGTGAGTATCAAATAAAGCACAGCAACGAAGATATAGGTATCGAACGTAGCATAGGTCTCACTTGCGACCTGATCCCCGAAATACATGAGGTCTAAGCCTGCGAATACGCCAAGTACCGACGAGTTCTTAACGAGGTTAATAAATTGGTTGCTGAGCGGCGGTATGACAATTTTGATCGCTTGCGGAAGGACGATATGCCACATCGTTTGGAGATAGGTCAGTCCCGAGGATTGTGCCGCCTCAGATTGACCCTTGGGCACCGACATAATACCGGCTCGGATCGCTTCTGCGATAAAAGCTGCCGTGTACACCGTAAGGCCTAAGGTCCCGCATATGAATCCGCTAAGGGTAATGCCGATGGACGGCAGCCCATAGAAGAACACGAATACAACAAGCAAGAGCGGTATGTTTCGAATGAACTCCACATAAGCAGTCCCTAGCCATTGCAGCGGTTTCACCGATCCAATACGAAAAATGGCAATGACCGTACCCAGCACAAAGCTGCCAATTAATGCAATAACGCTGGCAATGATCGTATTGAAGAAGCCCTTCATGTAGATATCAAAATAATCGGTAAAAATCGAGAAAATCCGGCATGCGCTCCCCCCTCATAGACAGAAGATGGGCAGCAGCTGCCACCCATCTCTTCTTTTATTCTCGTTACCCTTATTTGGTTGGCGCTTTGCCAATCCATTTCTCGTAAATTTTCGCGTATTGGCCGCTTGATTCCAGCTTCTTCAGTCCATCATTCACCGCGGCTTGAAGCGTTGTTTCACCTTTTTTCATCGCGATACCATAAGGCTCATCTGTGAACGGTTCGCCAACCACTTCGAAGTTCTTATCTTGTACCATCATGCCATAAAGGATGGCATTATCTGTGGTCAACGTGTCCCCTTGACCCGCTTTCAGGGCGCTGAAAGCATCTTGGTAATTATCAAACTCAAGGATGGTGGCATCTGGAGATTTTGCTTTAATATTCGCAACGGAGGTAGCGCCTTTTACAGCCAATACTTTCGTTCCTTTTTTGACATCCGCTACACTCTTAATAGGGCTGCCTTTCTTCACGAGCAAAGACTGTCCGGCTTTAAAATAAACATCGGAAAACTCAACTTGCTTCTTCCGCTCCTCGGTAATCGTCATCGTTGCAACAATCATATCAATCTCTTTGTTGTCGAGCATCGGAATGCGCGTCTTGGACGTTACTTCTTTCAACTCAATTTTCTTCTCATCGCCGAGAATTTCTTTCGCTAATGCTTTGGCAATGTCGATGTCGAAGCCTTCAACTTCACCGCCAGTCGGGTTCTTCAAACCGAATAGCTTGGTATCAAATTTCACACCAACAACGAGTTTGCCTCTGCTTTTAATCTCATCCAGAACGGACGCTCCACCGGCAGGCTTGGCAGTGCTTGGAGCGCTGCTTGCTGCTGGGGGAACTCGCCGGAGTGCTTGATGCGCCTCCTGTTGGGCTGCTGTTAGAGGCACACCCCGCCAATGCGAATACCGTAACTAACATCAACATGAAATTCCACTTTTTTGATATCATGGTTTTGTTCATCTCCTTATTAATGGTTAAGTACCCGGTTCAGAAATAATTTCGCTCTTTCTTCACGAGGGTTGACGAAGAACTCCTCTGGAGGGGACTCTTCTACAATCTGACCTTTGTCCATAAAAACAACACGATCGGCTACTTCACGGGCAAAGCCCATCTCGTGTGTAACCACAACCATCGTCATTCCTTCGTTTGCAAGCGCCTTCATAACATCAAGCACCTCTCCGACCATTTCTGGATCCAAGGCTGATGTGGGCTCATCAAACAACATAATTTTCGGCTTCATCGCCAGTCCCCTCGCAATGGCCACACGCTGCTGCTGTCCACCGGATAACTGCGAAGGAAAACTGTGCGCCTTATCCTGAATACCAACCTTATCCAGAAAATACATCGCGATCTCTTCGGCTTCTTTCTTAGCCATACCATGCACCTTCATCGGAGCAAGCGTAATGTTATCGATCACTTTCTTATGCGGATAGAGATTGAAATGCTGGAATACCATGCCGATATCACGACGCAGCTTGTTCAAATCCATCTTCTTATCGCTGACCTTGTACTCATTCACAATTAGCTCACCGCTTGTGATGGTTTCCAGCCGGTTGATACACCTTAGCAGCGTACTCTTGCCCGAACCTGACGGACCTACAACGACAACGACTTCACCCTGCTTGATCTGAAGATCAATTCCTTTGAGCACATGAAAATCGCCATAATGCTTCTCTACTTGACGAAATGAGATCAATGGAACCCCCCCTTCGATGAGTCTTTATTGATGAATCTTACTGATGTAAACTGTTTGTTATGTAAATTAACACTTGATGTATTTAAATGATAAAGAAAAAACTATGGAATCTTATGCAATCCGACATTGGGTTAGAAAAAAATGGCAGCAGAAGATTGCGAACCTTGTGTCCAATCATCTTCGCATACTATAATATAACCCAGATACAAACCAACATTGAATGGCCCAGGAGGTACTCAGATAAATGGCGGGTAAACCCAAACGATCAACCTTCCGAACCCGACTGGAAGACATGGTCACGACATTACGCAGCGATATCCTTACCGGAAAACTTCAGCCCGGTGACTTCTTGCCTTCCGAATTAACACTTGCTGAACAGTTCCAGCTTAGCAAAAACTCCGTTCGTAAAGGACTGGAAACTCTACTCAATCAGGAAATGATCGAAAAAGCACCGCGAATCGGGACACGCGTAGTTGGGACGGGGCGGAACGAAAAGCTTACCCTGAAATTCGGTTATTACCCTACTCTCACCCTAGAAGCTAACTTATTGGAACTAGTCAAAAAGTTTCAACAGCAGCATCCGCATATTGCCGTCCAAATGATCCCTCTTTCGCAATCGTACTTTTCTCAGAACGCGAAAGAAGCCATGGAGAGAGACGCGTTCGACCTTATCACTTTAAATAATCAAGGCTACGAAAGGGTTACTGAAAATGGGGCTGTCTCGGATATCTTGGAGCCGCTTGAACGAAAGAATGGCACGTATCCCTTTCTGTCGGGTCCGTTCACCAAAGATAATCATTTGTACGTACAGCCGTTTATTTTTTCACCGATTGTCTTGTGTTACAACCGAGATCATTTCAAGGAAGCCTCCTTGCCAGAGCCGGATAGCAGCTGGAGTTGGAACGATGTACAGCAAGCGGCGCTAGCCTTAACGCAAAAGCATGATCGCATCGGCATCTTGTTTCACCTGCAATCCATCAATCGATGGCCGCTCTTTTTACTGCAAAACAAAGTCGTTTTTGAACGCGATCAACAGGGTAAGCTGATTTTCAACAACGATAACTTTCGGAAAGCTATGCAAACAAGCCTTGGGCTGTTTGAAGGAATGAACCCGGACACCGTCTATATGTCGGAGAATGACTCTGATGCCGAACGGTTTTTCTTGCAGCAAAAGACGTCCATGATTGTGACCAGCTATTACAGCTTGAACCATTTGCGTAATGCTGAATTCAATTATGACATCGCACCGCTTCCCTATTCGTTGGAGGCGAAGACTCAGCTCTTAATCATTGGTCTTGCGGTCATTAAATCGAGCAAGCACAAGGAAGCAGCCCAGACCCTGCTCGATTTTCTTGTTTCGAACGAAGCGCAGCTGCATATTCGCAGAACCACCCTTACCATTCCGAGTGTCAAAACGGCGGCGGAGTGGACTGGGGAAGAGACGCTAGCGCGTCCTTCTCGGTTCTTCATGTACCGGGACATCATCCCGACATTTAGTTTCTATTCCGACATGAACGTTACTTTTCACGAGCTGGAAACCATGCGCCACATTCTCAAGCTTTACTGGGCACGGCTCGACGACTTCGAGACGGTTTGCCGAAGGCTGCAGGACGCCCATTAGGATAGACAATAACACGGGTGGAGGTCTTGATGGCGCCGGACAAAAAAAGCGACCTTGGAGCTTGCGCCGTCCTCGGGTGAGAATCTGTTGATTCTACTCGAGTTAGGCCCAAGATGCATATGTTGAAACGGTCGCTTACTTATCCGTGTAATGTTGTACATTTGAGACCGGCGATTTATTCGTCCATTCTTGTTCTACATTGAGGTGTCTTAAATCGGGATCAATTGTCATATATGCTCGCTTGAGGTTGCTGGATGAATGAAACCTATTCGCGGTAGAATGATGTTGTAAAAAGTGCAACAATTATACCTAAATCTCGCCTATCTCCCTTCGATGTTGTAAAATGTACAACAATTAGGCCCAATATGGACCAATTCGCAACAAATTGGCTCAAAATGTTGTACGAAATGCAACTTCAAGTTGCAAAATAGCCTTTTGACGTGTGAATTGTTGTATAAAATACAACATTGGTAACCACTATTGCTCGTCTAAACACCAGAGAAACAAATCAATTACCAAATCGAATGATTATGCATGCATCCACGATCTCACTCAGCTCAGCACAACACATATCATGCTAAAAAGGGGATAAGCCTCGGCTTACCTTATAGCCTAAATATCAAGAAAAAAATCGGGTAGAGGAGCAAACACTCCCTACCCGATTTTTTAATTTTCACACAGCCTAAGTAGTGAGAACCCAACCAACAGCTATCATAAAGCTATACTCACAGCTGACCAGTCATGGAGCATGACAACGCTATTTTATAATGAAAAACGGCTGGATGTAACTATCATACTCTCATGGACTGGTAGGATTTGATGAAGGAAAACGAGGCTATGCACACTTGAGGTTACCGGATGAATGAATCTATTTTCTCTTGTTGAATGATGTTGTAAAAAGTGCAACAATTGCTGCTCTGCCTAGAACCCGCCTCTCACCCTTCGTTGTTGCATTATGTACAAAAATTGGGCCCGATACAGGCGATTTTGCAGCAATTGAGTTCAAAATGTTGTACGAACTGCAACTTCAAGTTGCAAAATAGCCTTTATGAGTGCGAATTGTTGTAGAAAAAACTGCTCAACGATTCAATAATCACCCTTTGGAGTTGTGACGCTCCTTCCCATAATCAATGAGAACGCCTAATACGTCTCGCGGAGATTCGCGAAGCAATTCGTAAGCCACTGTCATAGAGGGTAAAGACATCTCATGCGTGATAAGTGTTTGGATGGAAATCCGCCGTTCCGCAAGTAAACGGATAAATTCCGCCATGTTGCGACCTTCCGTCCAACGCACATAACCGATCGGATAGTCGACGCCCTTGCTTTCGTAACTATCATGATACCGACCAGGACCACCAGCGCGCGAGATGAGCACTTGCGCCTCTTTGGCAAACATCAACTCCCGATCGAAGTCCATCTTCACATCGCCGACAATGATGATTTTCCCCCTGTCGCGAATCCAGTGAAGGGCTTGATCAATCATGCCGGAATTGGCGCCATTGGCGCAGAGGACGACCGCATCAACACCTTGATGCTGATGTAACGAATCAATGGTGCGGTTGACATCCTGTACATTGTCACACACTTGCAAAGCACTAGCTTCCGCAAGCTTGGCACAGCGTTCTGCCAACAAATCAAGCCCGATTACCCGGTTGCCGGAGACGTCTGCAATCCGACATACGATTTGTCCCAGAATACCTAGTCCAACCACAACAACCGATTCTCCAAAACGCAAATCCGCTTGCCGCAGCGCATGAATGGCGATCGCACCAAGCCCGACGAAGGATGCTTCTTTCGAGCTGCATGCATCCGGAAGCGGAACAACTAAATGCTTAGGCACCACTAAGAGTTCCGCATGCTTAACATAAGGTGAGCCGTAACAAGCGACACGCTGCCCTACCTTCACATGGGAGACACCTTCCCCAACTTCTCGCACGATTCCCATCGCACTGTAACCAAGTTGAATGGGACTATCAGTCATCAGGTTTTTCAGCAAAAGCTCTGTGCCTGAACTAATTGCGGAATAGCAGGTTTCAACACGCACATGGTTCGTTTCAATGGAAGGTTCTTCAATGTCTAACACTTCAACCTTGCCTTTCAAGGAAATTACTGCCTTCATCTCTTCTCTCCTTTCATTGTTGGTATATATCTGGATCATATAATCCATGTTAAGCCATTGAAAAAGGACTGTCAAACCTTTTTTTGTCGAAAATTTGTCCTTTTTTTCTGTGAATTGATTTAGATAAGAATCAAATAAGAACCAGTAATTATGATATAATCAATTTTAAGATAGGGGTTGACTAGCATGAAGAATGATATGCTCTCATCTCTGCTGGAAACAGCCGAGCTAAAAGTGTTAAAGTTTGATATCCATCGCCGTCGCGAGATGAACTACCGGAACCGTGTATTTCAAGAGTATTACATGATGACTTATGTGAGAAAAGGCTCGGCCAAACTCAGGGTTCAGGACAACATCTATGTGATTGAACCGGGATCCGTCATTTTTATCCCTACTTTTCTGGAACATGACCAATATAAAGATAGCGATGAGGAAACCGAGTTTCTCTGGTGGCATTTTACTTACAAGATTCAGGATGTGATCGATGTGCTGCCGTTTTTACATATCCCTTATATCTACACGTTGAAAAATCACAAAAAATTCGAGGCCGTATTCGACGAATTCGTGCTCGCCACCGCACGGGAAGGCCATATCCCTAATATCATTTTGCAAAAAGCAAAATCCCTTGAATTGCTTTATTTGTTATTGGAAAATGCTATGGGAAGCATGAATACCACGGAGTTGAGACAGCCGTCTCACAGCTTTTTGTCTATCTTATTGAAAATTGTCACCCAGCCCGAGGCTTCGCTTTCATTATCAGATTTAGCCAAGGATTTACATATGAATTCTACCTACGTAAGCAACCATTTCAAAGAGATGTTCGGCAAATCTCCGATTCTGCTGCATCGGGAAATGAAAATCGCAAAAGCGAAATCGCTTTTGGAAATGCAGGAAATGAACATTACTGAAATCAGCAGCACCCTCGGATTTAACGATCTCCAAACCTTTACCCGCCTTTTCAAGAAATACACGGGCATTTCCCCCGTTCAATACAAGCGTTTGTTTGATAAAAATATTTAAAGAGTGATAAGTTTGATGCATTAGAAAACAGACTGCCGCAAAAATCTCGGCAGTCTGTTAAAAGTGCTTACAGAAAGGTCTTCCCTAATAAGTGTTTTTTACTTGAGGAACTTCATGAAAATGCTTGTAGATGAATTTTCCTTTTTCCTTTGCTACCTTCACCATTTCATCTGCACCTTGAGAGGGTCCGCCCACACGGAGGACCGCATCGCAATGGTCTAATAATCTCACTGAAGACGGGTGGAACATTCGATTGAATATGTCGTCTCCAATCCCTTTTGAGCCAGCTGTCTCCATCAGTGGAAGTGCATACCATTCGCCTAATACAGGCAAATGTCCCGCTTCATATACTTGAAGAGCGATTTCGTTCATGAAGCGTATATTCTTCTCAATCAAACGGATATCATCACCAGTGCCAGAACGATAGGGACCGGCGATGAGGATGTGCTGCGGTTTACTAACGGATTCAAGCAGCCCGTTGATTTGGGCGTATTGCAAGAGCATAATCGTTTTTGCGTCTTTGATTTCTCCGTTTTTAACCATCTGCAATGCCTGTTCTAATGAGATTTCCAGTACTTCTATATACTCCTGTTCATCCTCTAATCCCCCACCAACACCGGCACGCATGTTTGCTGTATATTCAGCCATATAAAAGTGAAGTATCTCGGTCACAGAACCTGGGGACATATAAGCTTCGCCGATTTTATGAACATTCTTTACACGATATCCGGTCTCTTCTTCCGTTTCTCGAAGGATACTTTCTTCAGGACCGTCATTGTCCAACAAACCTGCACAGGCCTCAATAAGCATCCCCGTTCCGTTACCATTTAAATAGGTCGGCATTCGAAATTGTCTCGTTAACACGACTGTTTTCTTCTCGATATTATATAGTAGAATGGTCGCACCATTACCGCGGTCATAAGCCTCTCGAGCTTGAGTTTCCCAAGTACCATCACTTTTTTGATACATAAAAGTTATTTTCTTTAGTACGTACCAGTTGTTGGATAAAACCTCTTCTTTCACGATACGAACTCTGGGGTTCATCTCTTGTAACATCGTTGTTTATTTCCTCCCTAAGAAAAATCCGGATTCTTTCGTTATATATATGCTTCCCTCTAAGCTCTAGCTTGGTACTTATAAACTTTCTGAATTTATCTAAAGTAACTCCATTAAGAACCTCTCTAGCATTCATTGGAGTTGAAGTTATGTAATTGATAAGCGGTTGAATTTCATCTACAAGCATATGGTCTTCATACTGAATACATTCGATCTCAGAAAACCAAGGGGACAAAATTTCCTTACCGTTATCTAAATGAAATCGTTCAATTACATGATCCAGCACCTGGATTTGGGAATCGAATGATTTAGCTAATTGCTCGATTTCTTGCAAATGGCGTTTACTCATGGTTGAAGCATAAAACATTCCGCCTTGCTTCAAAACCCGATGTATTTCCATAATGGCTTTGGAGATATCCGGCACATGATAAAGCATATGGTTGGCTATTACGATATCGAATTCATCGTTGTGAAAAGGAATATCTTGCGCATCCACGACAAGAAATTTGAAGCGGTCGTAATATTCACCTAAGTTCTTACGCGCTTCGTCCAACATACCCGATGAAAGATCCGTAAGTGTGATGCTCCATGACTCAGGAACACGTTCTATATTTCGGCTCCATAATGCCGCATCGCCACAACCGAGTTCTAAAACCCTCAAATTAGGTGAATGGCTCAAATGCTCAAAAAGCCATCGGTGCCAACCGATTTTATTTACACTGAATTTATCGTATAACTGAATTCTCGTTTGTAGTCGGCACGCGTTGTGATATTGCTCAACCCAATCTATTTCCACATGAATGGCATGAATAAGATTACCCAGACTTTCCCAATCCACTTGTTCCAGTTTATCACCTAGAATACCCATGGATTCATTAATGGCTTTCACCACATACTGCATATGGGCAATTTTTTGCTGAATAATTTCTTTTTGCATGACTAAAGAACTTCTCAAATCATGTATGGGTAATGAATTGTCTTGAATGATTTGTTTAATTTCGTTGAGTGATAATCCGATATATTTTAAAGTCTGAATCTTTTGCAGACGAATTAAATCTTCTTTGCTATACATCCGTAGGGAAGCATGATCATAATGTGATGGATTTAACAATCCAATCTGATCGTAGTATCGCAAAGTTCTAATCGTCATCCCGGTTCGTCGGGCAATCTGCCCTGTAGTTAGGTAATCCTCACGCTTCAAGTCACATTTCTCTCCTTCTGAATTCCTTGATCAATCTTAGGAAATCCATGGGGATGCCGCCGATGCCACTCCCATGCACTCTCGACCATTTCTAATAAAGTACTACGTTTCGGATACCAGCCCAGTTCATTCCTAATCAGAATAGGCGATGCGACTAATACTGCAGGATCTCCGGCACGTTTGGCACCTATCTCAAAAGGGATCGGCTTACCTGTTACTTTGCTAACAGTGTCAATGACTTCTTTCACAGTGAATCCTTCTCCATTACCAATGTTATATATCCCGCTTGGCCCGTCACTGCGCAATTTATTCAATGCCACATAATGAGCTTCCGCAATATCCATTACGTGGACATAATCCCTAATACAGCTTCCGTCTCTGGTTGGGTAGTCATCCCCGAAGATTACGATTTTCTCCCTCTGCCCCAACGCTACTTGTAACATTAGAGGAATAAGGTGAGTCTCTGGAGAGTGATCCTCGCCGATTTCACCGCTGTCGTGAGCACCGGAAACATTAAAATATCTTAAAGCAACATACTTGATTCCATGTGCCTTTTCTGCCCAACCTAACATTCGCTCTATGGCTAGCTTTGTTTCTCCATAGGGATTCGTCGGGCTCGGACTATCCGATTCCTTTATCGGAACACTCTTGGGATTCCCGTAGATAGCAGTTGTGGATGAAAAGATGATTTTATCGACATGATATCTATTCATCGCCTCAAGCAATCTTAAGGTACCGACGACATTATTATTGTAATAGTCCAATGGGCATGACATGCTTTCTCCAACAAGACTACTGGCAGCCAGATGAATAACCGCTTCTATTTCATTCTCAGAGAACACTTTGTCTAAAAATTCAGAGTTATTCAAGTCTCCGTTGTACACCTTGCCTCCTATAACAGCGTTCTGACGTTCTCGAGCCATACGGTCTATAATGATTAGCTCTTCATTCTTTTCAAACAATAATGCGGATGTATGGCTTCCAACATAACCCGCTCCTCCACAAATCAATACCGCCATAATCTTTCCTCCACTAATCTCAATAAGTATTATTTTTAATTATATAGGGTTACGTTACGTTACGTTCAAGCATTATTTTTGATGAGTTGAGCCAGGGGATGTGTTGGCAAACAACCAGTCTTTACGTTTATGTTCAAGAGTTTTATCGAATAATTGGATGTTCAGTAATACCCCAACCGCACGACCTGTATAAGTGTTAAACTTCAGCAAAGTTGTGCTCTATTTTTGTAAATCCGATACCTATACACTAATCTCGAGGGTAAATGAATCCGTTAGAGGAGGTATGGTAATGGAAACACTGCGTATCGTTTTCACAGAAAAGCAAAAGGTGGAGGTCCGAAAGGAAACGTTCGATCCTGCACTCGGCCAGACCGAAATTTTATGTGCCGCTCTATGCTCCCTGATTAGTACAGGGACAGAGCTTCAATGTCTTAGAGGAGTATTTGACCCCGATACCAACTGGTCCGACTGGGTTAAGTATCCGTTCTATCCCGGTTATTGCATGGTGGCTGAAGTGCTAGAAATTGGGCCTGGAGTTAAGGGGATACAAAAAGGAGATCGTGTGTTTGTCGAGAATTCGCATACGCAATATTTTAAAACAGATGTCAAACATGCCTATCTCCTTTCGCAGAATATCAGCTCCGAGCAAGGCGTATGGATCAATCTTTCCAAAACAACACAGCTTGGTGTACGAAGAGCAGAGCTGCAGTTAGGAGAAACGGTAGGTGTCATCGGTCTCGGACTTCTCGGACAGCTGGTTACCCAATATTTATATCTGTCTGGGGTCAAAGAAATTTTCGCCATCGATCCTGCAGAGAGCCGTTTGCAGCTGGTTGGGCAACGACCAGGCATACATCTGCTGCCAATGGACGCGGGAAAAGCACACGAGGAAATCAAGCAAAAAACAAATGGCAGGATGCTGGATGTTATCTTCGATATTACCGGACATCCGGCCGTCTTAGCCCAAGCTACTCGGCTCGTCAAGCCTTTGGGACGAGTTATTTTACTGGGAGATACAGCTACACCTTCTGAGCAAGGAATGGGCCGCAATGTTGTGTCCAACTCCGTTTCCATTCTGGGCATCCATGCCCAAATGAATTACCAAGGTTGGAATCATCCCGAAATGGCCGCTCTATTCCTAAGCTATATTGCGCAAGGACGAATGGATGTGTCCTCTTTGATTACCCATCATTATTCTCCATCTGAGGCCCCGCAGGTGTACGATTTATTGGTGCAAAATCGAAGTTCTGCCATGGGTGTTCTGTTTGATTGGACGACATTACAATGATGAAATCGGAAGAGAGGAATCGAATTGTGAAATCACCATTAGAGTAGGGCTGATTGGATGCGGGGCCATATTACAGCACCGCTATTTGCCTGAATACCTTGCACATAAGGATGTAGTCATTGTAGCTGTATGTGATCCTAATTTGGAACGCGCACAGCCAGTTGGACCAATTATGCGAGTGAAATTAACGCCACTATTTTATACTGCGAAAAAGGTACCCTGAAAATCGGAACCGATGATCGATTCGGGGTGATCGTTGAATACTCAGACGGTATGAGGGATTACCATGAAGTCGGGGCATTGCAAACCAACAAGGCAGGGGAGCAGCATCATTCAGGCGTTATTCATCATTTTGTTGATGGTATTCTGTCTGGAAACGGCCATGACATTACCGGAGTAGATGGGTACAGGGCGCTTCAGACCATACTTGCGGGTATGGAATCCCAGCATTTGAAGAAAGTCGTCGCTATTCCGGAACTGGCGGTAATTAACTAAGTCTTTTCTATAATTAAAAAGTGCCCCTCCCACGCGATTGCAATGAGAGAGGCACTTTTGCTATTACAAATCTTGCATGCGATGTTTATTCTGCTGCCGAAACTGTCCTGGCCTAATCCCCGTCGCTCTCTTGAAGACTACACTCATATATTCTGTATGCTTAAATCCGATGCGTTCGGCGATGACTGCTAAGGGAAGTTTAGTATCTAGGAGTAGTTTTTTTACAAGCTTTAGTTTTACATTTATGATTTCATCGTGCGGTGTGCGACCCAATGCTTTCTGAAATCGGCTTTCCAATATGCGACGCGAAACCCTAAGTTGTCCGAGAATATCTTGAACTTGAATGTCATCATAGGCATGATTACGAATAAATCGCACGGCATCGGATACTATTTTATCCTCTACGGCAAGAACATCTGTTGACAATCGAATTTCCACATTTAAGGGTTCAATCAAATGCATTTGTCCCCCTATGACTTCGCCTGACATCATACGCTCGAGTAACTCCGCTGCTTGGTAGCCTGTCTTGACGGCATTCGTTTTGATGCTGGATAAGGGAGGATTGGATAATTCACACAGGAGCTCATCATTATCCACACCTAGGACAGCCACTTCATCAGGAACGGCAATCCGAGCAATCCGGCAAGCCTCGAGAAGCTGTTGGCCGCAAATGTCATAGCACGCCATTATTCCTATCGGCTTGGGTAGGCCATACAACCATTGAACCAGCTTATCTCTTTCTGTCATCCAAGATATTTCACCTAATCGATTTTCAGAGGCTTCATAAATATGGCAATCATAACCTCTCTCCGCAAGATATGCCGCCAAATAGGTGCATCGTAATTTAGACCATTGAAAACGAGAGTCCCCGTAAAATCCTATATGTTTAAAGCCTCTTTCGAGAAAATGCTCGGCAGCCAAATGGGCAATGGATTGATCATTGGTCTCTACATAAGGAAGGATCGGAATCATCCTTGAGGCACTGAGGTCTACCGTTGGAAGACCCGCGTCCTTAATAAACCGAGCGGTTTTCTCGTTTTCGATACGGGCGATAATGCCATCCCCCTGCCACTCACGCAGCCAAGTTAAATCGGTGTTATTTCGACTATATTCACTGAGAAATATCGACCAAGGACGGTTTTCACGCAAATAGGTGTTTATCCCGCTAAGAAGTCCACGAGCGTACCCATTCGAAGTTTCAATTAATAGAGCGACTTGTTTTTGCTGTGGATTCGTTATAGATGAATTATCGTTGAATCCTGATGTGAATAAACTCATTAGTGAACACCTCATTTTCGCACCTCCTATTAATATATGGTTATATTCTAATCTTTACAACTAGGAAAGATAGGTGAAAAATCTCATTTTAAAAGCAAATAATCTCATCGACTTCTTTTGTTTTTTGCTCTAAAGTCAAGCTATAAATGGAATAGGATAGGAGGATCCAATTGTGTCTTCAAAAATACGAGTCGCCATAGTCGGTTTAGGTTTTGGGGCTGAATTTATACCGATTTATCAAAACCATCCACATGCGGACATGTACGCCATCTGTCAAAGAACAACGGATAAACTGAATCAGATAGGTGACCATTTCGGTATCCCAGTTAGATATACCAGTTTCGATGACATGCTGAAGGACGACAACATTGATGCCGTGCATATTAATTCTCCAATCCCTAACCATGCCGAGCAGAGCATTGCCGCATTGTTGGCGGGCAAGCATGTAGCTTGTACGGTTCCTATGGCGACAACTGTTGAAGATTGTAGGAGAATAGTCGAAGCTGGGCAGCTATCTGGGAAAAATTATATGATGATGGAAACCTGCGTTTACACTCGCGAGTTTCTATATGTGAAAGCTTTGCGAGACAGCGGCCAACTTGGAAGGATTCAGTTTCTGCGCGGTGCTCATCAACAAGAGATGTCAGGCTGGCCTGGATATTGGGAAGGTCTCCCACCTATGCATTATGCGACGCACGCGGTCAGCCCTTTGCTCGCACTTGCCTGTAAGGAAGCAGAATTCGTCTCGTGCTTGGGCTCGGGACAAATAGCTGATAAGCTTGCTGCCAAATACGGGTCGCCTTTTGCAGTCGAATCCGCGATATTCCGACTTCGTGATTCTAACCTCGCCATGGAGGTTACGCGTTCTCTCTTTGAAACATCACGCGAATATGTCGAAAGCTTCGACGTTTATGCGGATCAAATGAGCTTTGAATGGCAGCAGTTAGAGGGGGAAGAACCCGTTATCTTCACAGGTGAGATTGCCAAGCGGGTTGAAATTCCAGATTATGCGCACTTACTCCCGGAAGGTATACGTAAATATACGCTGGAGGGTGTCTATGATTCGGCAGATAACGTGCATTTATCCTTTAAACAAGGAAACGGGCATGGTGGCTCCCATCCGCATTTGGCACATGAATTCATTATGAGCATCGTTGAGAACCGTGAGTCTTTCCCCAACGTCTATACATCCGCCAATTGGACTTGTGCCGGCATATGCGCACATGAATCCGCCATGAACAATGGTGAGCAAGTGAAGCTGCCCATATTCCGGTAATTTATATGGAGGTCATCCCCATGAATATCCTTCATTTAAGAGCTGAAACCGATGAAAATAGCATACGTATTTATCGTGGCGGTCATCCTGACCCGATTCTTGTGCAGAATGCACAAAAGAAAGTTGTATTGCAGGTCAGTGGAGCTGGGTAAAGGCGAAATAAAATCCATCAATATCGGATACTCGTATTTTGTGGTGATAGGGATCCATCCCTTGTGAATAACAATTGGCGAGATTTATGCATTAAAACATCAATGAACAAGGAGTGATCCCCTATATGAGAAGTGTCATTATCGTCCATCCTAGCTTCGATGCGACCTGGCCGTGGACAGCGGACCACTTTCACACACTTTGGAAAGCCCAAGGATCAACTGAATTTATTCGAGTGACTCCTGATGAGTTAAAACCGCTCGGAGGGCTTGTTCCCGAACCCGACAGCGTTACCCGTTTGGTTTCCTTAAATGTAGCTGTAACATCCGACTGTTTACGAGCTTTCAGCAGTTTAAAAGAAGCCGTTATTACAACTAACTCCTATGGGAGTCCTGTAACGGAAGAACAAATGAACATATTGAAGGATGCAGGCGTGACCATTTACACGCATCCTAGCGAAGGTTATTGGGGACAATCGGTATCCGAATTCGGTTTGGCGCTGACCTTATGTGGTTTACGTAGAATTCCTCAAATGCATCATGAGATCATTTCAAGCTTGCAGCCATGGTATTATGAGCCTGAGAATGGTGTAGGCACACCAAAAACAAGAGGAGAACAGTTTGGTGACGATCCCAACTTTACGAATGGAACCGTTGAAGGTAAACGCGTCCGTATTGTCGGGGCAGGCAATATTGCTTCTCGTTATGCAAGCTTTGTCAGCATGCTTGGGGCAGACGTTGCGGCGTGGGATCCCTTCGCTACTGAACCTTCCTTTCACCGCTCAGGAGCTAGAAAAGAATGGCATTTGAGCCAGCTCATCCAAGATGCTGAGATTTTCGTACCTATGGTGCCCTTAACTGAGAAAACAACAGGACTGATTACATCGGAGCATATTCATTCATTGCCTAAAGGATGTTTAGTGGTACTGGTGACAAGAGCAGAAATTTGCGATATGCAGGCGCTTCGTGAGCGCGTTCTTAAAAATGAGATTAGCCTTGCAGCCGATGTATTTGATATCGAGCCCTTACCATTGCAGGATTCATTGTTGGGAAGGCACAATGTCGTTCACACGCCACATATCGCTGGACGAACGGTGCAAGCAAATCAACGTTGGGCCGAGAAACTAGTCGAGCAGTTCCTTCCCCTTTCACAATATGAATAAATAAACAAAAGTGCCCCTCCCACGCGAATGCAATGAGAGTGGCACTTTTGTTAAAGATCCATCTTTTAAATCTGAAATACGACCATTGGATTTGTTGCGATGTTATTTACGCTTTCCTTGTACGCTCCTGCATAAGTCATCGCGAACGTATAGGAGCCAGGCAATAATTCCTTGATGATCTCTCCGTCGCTTGTATTTCCGATGGTCTTCCAGCTTCCTGCGTAATATTTCACAGTACCGCCGTTCAGCGGATTTCCTTGGCTATCCTTCAGCCGTACATTGACATTGACCGTATTAAATACGACCACCGCGTCGGATCCTGAATCTTGCACCTTCTCCTTATACGTCCCCTCATAAGTCATCGCGAACGTATAGGTACCTGGCAATAATTCCTTGCTGATCTCTCCCCCGCTTGTATTTCCGAAGGTCTTCCAGCTCCCCGCATAATATTTCACCGAGCCGCTATCTATCGGATTCCCTAGGCTATTCTTTAACTGCACTTTGACGTTGACCGTCTGGAATACGACGACTGCGTCTGCTCCGGTATTTTGCAATTTCTCCTTGTACGTTCCCTCATAAGTCATCGCGAACGTATAGGAGCCAGGCAATAATTCTTTGCTGAGCTCTCCGCCGCTTGTATTTCCGATGGTCTTCCAGCTTCCCGCATAATATTTCACAGTGCCGCTGTCGAGCGGATTTCCTTGGCTATCCTTCAGCCGCACCTTGACGTTGATCGTATTAAATACAACAACTTTGTCTACGCCTGTAATTTGTACCCTCTCTTTATACGTTCCTTCATATGTCATGGCGAAGGTGTACGCTTTATCTGGTAAAGCTTTACTTACAATTCCTGAGGCATTGGTGATTCCAAAATCCTTCCAGCCTCCGTCATAGTATTTGACGACACCTCCGCTTAGCGGATTTCCACTGCTGTCTTTTAACTGTACCTTAACAGCTGCTGGATCTATAGGTGAGCCAATTTGAAAAATAAAATTCTTGGGCTGCTCAACAAGACCCGCTTGATCAGTTGACCGATACATAAACGTATACTGACCTTCCTGTTGAAACGTAACCGGTGCTGTATAAGGCTGCCATAAACTCCCGTTATCCAGACTGTATTCGATCTTCTTCACACCTGACAAGGTATCATAGGCGCTTGCCGTTACAGTGACAGGAGTTATGTATTCTCCCTGTTGTCCATTCGGTTGTGCAGGCGACTTGGTCACTGTTGTAACAGGAGTTGTCTTGTCGATTTTAACGGTTGCTGTGTGTTTGCCTTCTGTGTTGCCCGCGTTGTCTACGCTCCAATAAACAATTGTATGCACTCCCTCAGTTGTCAGTACAATAGAAGTACCTGTTTGTTGTATGTCACCATCTACTGCGTAATATGTAGCACCAATACCTGATCCACTATCGCTTGCGTTTAAGTTCACTGTTGTGTCTTGTTTGACCCATTCTGTCGGAGCGTTGTCCGTTGTCGTTGGCGCAGTAATGTCTTCACCCATCGCTTTCAATACCGTTATGTGATAACTTTTTTGATTTGTCCCATCTTGTGAGGCTACTTCGATCAGAATGTTATTAACGCCGTTTGAAAGGACGATGGGTCCAAATGGACTATTGTTTGATGCCATCTCTCCATTGATTTGCAACGCTGCTCCGTTCTGCTCCAGAATGGCAGTTACCTGTATTCCCCGTACAACTGATCCTGCATTTATCGTATAGGCTAAATCGTCTGGATCAAATCCCTCCAATACAGTATTGCCTATATAGATGGATCGAAGGTTTGCGATTTGGTTGTGCAAGTCTCCAACAGTAAAGGTTCTGGTTTGCAGAGTGCCAACTTCGTCTGCCCCTATCTTTACCAGATAGACACCGTCAACCGACCCAGGCTGCAAAGTGTATGCTGCGGTAAAACTGCCGTCAGTTTGGCTAGTAACTTCATTAATATAAACCATGTTTCCGGATGGATCCGTTACAGATATGCCAATGGTTTTGCCGCCGCCTGAAGACAGGCTGCCGGATATGTTAACCGTATGTGTAACCGGTTCAAACACAACATTTAGAGTCCGAAATGTAGCCGCGAAAGTGCTTTGCGGACTGAATGCATAGGCCAGCACGATTAAAAAGAACAACATCAGAAACTTCTTCACTAGGTATAACCTCCATTTCTACATTTCTTTCAGTTTGTTTTTATTTTCAAATACGGCGGATAATAATCCTTATCCTTGGATGCTATCTGTGTACCGACAGAAGTTGATGAACTTTGAATTGCGATAGTAACATAGGGATCCGTATTAGCTGGATTGACTTGATTTGCTGAAATGATTGAGCTAATCAAGCTGTTTATATCCATACTGTTTTCCTTCCAAGCCGTATCGACGGAAACACTCCCCAAAAGAGCACCTGCCGCAGGTTTGTTATTCCAGGTTACCCCTGTTTCATTCCAAGAATCATCAACCGCCCCATAAACGGATAAAGTAACGGGCCCTGCAGACCAAGTTTGAGCCCTAAATTCCAATGTTGCTGACGATACATTCCCGACAACCCCTGAAATATCGAACTTCAAATAGGTTACATATTTATTTGCCATTGCCACCAGATATTGATTCGCTGGAGAACTATGATAGTTTGTATTCGGCGCATTTGATGCAACGTAAGCGTTATTAAAAGCTGTGATCACACTTGTTCCTCCAACATTAACGCTATTGATAGTCACATTATATTGTTTTACAGTCACTCCATCTTCTGCTGTCACGAATACAACTGCATTGCCAGGCAGTGATTTGGCTTGTGTTACAACAACTGTTGCCAGAGAGTCTGTAGCTTCTGCTGAAATCTGCGGTAAGGAAGTAATTATCGGGTTCCCGTTAGGCACATAATTATACGTATAGGCAAAAGTGCTGCTTGAAAAGCCTGGAATGGCCGTACTTCCTGCTTTCAAATTTTTCAAGGTGGCGTCTGTTCCTTTGATGTACGTGAGGTTAATTGTGTAGGTCATGACGGTAACCCCATCTTCTGCTGTCACTTTAACTGTCGCTGTTCCCGGTACGCCTGTCGGTTGTGTGATCAAGACAGTCGCATTAGGGTCGATCGCCGAAGCCGTTATAGATGTAACAGGAAAACTGGCCAAATCTTTGGCAGTCAGGCCCGTTTTATAAGAGGTAATACTGCTTGAAAAACCCGGAACCATCGCATTGTTAATCTTCAAGTCTTTTAAGGTTGCGTTTATTCCTAAGTGAAAAAGAACATTCACGGAATACTGCTGTGAAGTTACACCATCTTCTGCAGTTACCGTAATCGTCGCCACTCCGGGAACGGATGTCGGCTGCGAAATCAGCACTGTTGCCTTTGGATGATTAGCTGTTGCCGTAATGATGGGAATATGATTTGTTCCTTGTGTGAAGGTATAGTTTGTTGCAGCGCTTGAAAAGTCTGCCAAAGCTGTTCCATTTACCTTCAGATCTTTTAATGTGCCATCATGGGATATGACATGAAACTTGATCTGATATACTTTCTTCGTGACACCAGATATGCCAGTTACCGTAATGCTCCCCGTCCCCTCTAAATCAGTTGGCTGTACAATAGCAACCGTTGAGGATGGGGAGCTCGCTTCACCTGCTATCAGAGGAACGCCAGTAGCTGATACAGTCGTAGGATCAACCGTATAAGTCAACAAGTTCGGATCAAATCCTGCAAGAGGCATTCCACCAATAGAAATACTTTTCAGTGTTGTGTCCTGTCGCGGGAAAGCAGACGAAGGGATTACCGAGTGCTGCAAGCCATCCCATAAAAATACATTCAAATAACAATCATTTGTATCGGCAGGCAAATTTACAGGCACACTCAGAATCTTAGTCTCGCCCGGCTGCAAAGCGGCTTTGACATATTTCATATCCAGATGGGTATCATTTCTAAAAAGTGAAGCTGCCAGCATGACATCTGCCGCATTATTGCCATTGTTCGTAACAGATACTTTTGTAAGAACTGTACTGTTTGAAGCCAGACTGTCAATAGGAGTTCCAGTCGAATCGGTGAAGCTCACCATGCCTGCCGATATTGCAATCGTTCCACTTCCGGAATTTATACCGTAAATGGCTGTTTCGGCCAAAGAATTCCACCCGCTAACCGTGTTGCCATGACCTAATACTTTCACATATCTTGCTTGAACATCTGGGAAATACTTGTTTTCCATTTGCAACGTAGTACCGCTGTTTTTACCGCTGAAAACCGTCTTCCATATAACTCCGTCGGCAGAAACAAGAAGATCATAAATTTCCTGACGCTCATTCCCTTTGATCCAAGCGGTACCAATACCATTGACCGTTTGTACGGATCCTAGATCATATTGGATCCATTTGTTATCCCCTTCCGCAGCCCAGTAAGTTATCAGATCACCATCCAGTGTTTTAATCCCTTCATTACCTGGGGTTTCTGTGATTGTACTCACTGCGGCAATACCAAGTTGTCCCGAGTAAATGATAACTTCAGAAATGGAGTTATTAAGAATAAGTCCATATTTGGACATATAACCGTGTCCGACAATTCTGATGTACCTTGCCTTAATCGTAGAAAATCCATTATTCTCTATTGACGAAGAAGTCCCGCAGTTCTGTCCGCTATAGACCGTTGACCAGTTTAATCCATCTTCTGATACTTGAATATCATAAATGGCATTTCTCTCATTGCCCTTATACCATGCAATACCTATTCGATTGACTGGCTTTACACTTCCCAAATCATAGGTTATCCAAGCATTGTCACCTGCAGCTGACCACCTTGTCGCTAAGTCGCCATCGATTGTATTCTCTCCCGAATAAACCCCTTCACTTACGGTAATGCCGATAAGTCCGTAATTCGCTGTGTGTCGAATCGAGGTTATATTTACAATCTGGAACTCTGCGTCCCAAGTCGCTTTTCCCCATGTCGTAACAGGTAAAAAGCTGAGCGGAATAAACAGTCTTCCATTGATGAGCAATGCCGGTTTATCCATCACGGTTGTCACGCCATTTACTTTGATCTGATTGCTTCCAGCAGTTACTTCAACTGTTGTTTCAAGCTTCTTCGCAACCCATGTGCCGGTAGCCGCATTTCTTTGAACCCTTGCACCCAAAGCAACGAGCACTTTTTCAAAGGGTACCATGACTGTATCGGCAACGACCTGTGCCCGCTCATCATTTGGCAGCTGGGTACCATCCAGATTCATTACAATTGTATTCAGCGCAGTGGGCGCAGGGATATTAGGAACCAAGGGAGCTTCGGGCAATGTGCTTTCAGCATAACGAGTAAGGATGTATGTGCCCGCGTTTCCTTGGAAATACAATTCGTCTCTGCCAACTGGGATCGTGTATTTCGTTGTCGCAGTCTCCCCAGATTTCGTTACGGTCCAGGCTCCGGGAGTCAAATCCGTTACAAGGTAATACAAATTGCTTTCATTTCCGTAGACTGTGAATGTGACTGAAGTGTCGACAGATTGGCTTTCTTTGCCGAACAGGACAACTCTGTTTGAAATTTTGGCGCCAACCACCTTGTCGCCGGTCACCTGTTCAACAGCCAGAGGCGCTGGACCATTAACATTGTCCATGACCTGCATGACATTAAGGAACTCGTCTGTCGTTGAAGGCGTTGTCGGAGATATTTCTACACGAAATACCCCATGTTCGGGATTGTTTGCAGAATCGCTTGTTGGATTAGGGTAATTGACGCCACCAACAGAGTACTCTTTTCCCGGTTCTCCCACTTTCGTTATCGATTTACTCGAAGGCATGAGTGACGTATTGACCAGTTTTCCATTGTAGCCGCTGTCATTTCTTCCAATTGTTACCGTATTTCCATTGATATCAGGTTCAGTCTGACTATGCAGCAGCCATGTTTTCTTAAAGCTCGGGTTTGTCGTTGTCAACTTGTCATATACGAGCATCGCTGCAGGATGCACATTATCTTTCATGTTGAGAAATACCATGGAACGTTTATAGTCCCCTACCCCTACTTTTGTTGAGCTATAGGCTTTCGACAGGTCTCCTTTGATATAGGTGAAATCTGGTGTATTCGGGTCGGGGCCGTAGGTTTGATGCAGCACCGTTGCTGTTGTATACCCGTTGGCCGTTTTCGTAAGATCATCTAAGGTATTCGGTTCATCAAAGTTTTTGGGGATACGCTGTCCCCCATCATTCACTAAAGTGGTTGAGTAATAATTAAACGTTTCCATAGGATCGTAAACCAGCATGGAGTTACTCGCTATGGTTCTTTTATTGTAATTCAGGTCATGGTTGGAAAAGTAACCGTCGGTTTTCGCTATCCCTTGGTATACGCCGGAATCAATCGCCAGCCCACCTTTGTAATAAAGTTGGAAGCTCCCTGCATCCAAATGTTGGTGGTTCGCAAAATTGGTCTCGCCGATGTTCATTTGCGCAACGGCTGTAGAGGAATTAATCCCACCATCCCATCCGGTTCTTGCCACCATAATACCCATGGGGTCTCCGAAATACTTGGTTAGAGGCAGCGATGTTTGGCTTGCGGCTGACAAACTTGGGTCATCGAAAAGCACCATCCAGATATCATCAATCAGGCTGTTTTGGGTACCATAGTTATATTCCTTTATAAATTCACCTCTGAGAATAGGGTCTTTATAGTAGCTGGAGGTAAGCATTTGCGCCATGATATCATTCGTCCAATATTGCCCGAGGGTAAAAAAAGTTGAAAAGCCATCTCCATATCTTAACCTCTGACCGTCCGGACGGTGGGTATAAATATCCTGATAAGGCAATTTCGCCTGGTTCGTGTCTTTGAATACATTTCCTGCACCCATCCTGTCAAATAGCAGGGTCGCAAACATATCCCACTGGAATCGGGACATTCCGTAAGACTCCCCCTGACTTTGCCACTCCGAGGTGTACATATACTTGCGCGCTTCTACATATTGCTGAAAGAATCTTCCTGCTGCGATATTATAGATGTTGGGGTTTTCATCATAAGCAGCTACGCCGAATGCAAGAATGTTACGCATCAATTGACTTTCTGAGCCATGACCCACAACAGCCCCTAGCTTGGTCGACGGATATCCCATCTCCATATTGGTCGCAGTTCTTTCCATGTTCTGCCTGAAGTTCAGTCTCTGCGCATCGGTCATCAGGTTGTAGCACCAATCATAGACAATGGCTCCGGTCACAATCACTTCTCCCATGTCCCCGGTTGAACCACCTGCCGGAAAAGATGGAAAAACTACCGTATTGAAAAAATTGTACATTACACTGACCGCTTTACCACCTGCAGCCGTATCTCCATTCAACAAATATAAAAGCGCATTGGCTCTAACGACTTTATTGATTGTGGCGTCATAATTCGTCGCAACGTCTCCGGGTGGAGGTAGACTAAGAATACCGTTGTTTACTACAGTTTGTGCGCTGGTTTTGTACACATTGGTCCATACACTCTGCAACTCGCCTTTCGTTATGTTATCCCTGATCCGGGAAATGTCACTGCTTCGAACATATAATCTCGGATGATCTGAATGATCTGGATTTGACGGAGGAGTTATCTTCGGTTGGGTGTATGGATTAGGATAGATGTTTTCAGCCACGACTGTCGGATCTATCCCAAGATCTGTTGGCGTATAAGCTGCATTACTTGTTACGACAAAACGGTCAAAACCTATTCCTGGATCCCGATATTTGATTTTCATATCATGAACGCCTTGTGTCAAAGAAACGGAACTGATCTTGACCCAATTCCAACCCGCAGAACCAGGAACATTGAACTGTGCATATTTTCCTGCACTGTCAAAATCAAGAAATAAAGTAGCGGATGCTCCATTTGGCGTAAATATTCTAGCCCAAACCTGATACACTTTAGCCGTATCTACAGAAATAGAATAATTCGCCTCAGGTGGAACAGTCGCATAAAAGGGGCCATCCACTCTGGGACTTGTTGTAGGCACCATGGTATAACTATTTCCAGATGCATCCGACTTATCCGAATAAACCTGCATCGGAGCTTTAATTGTCCCAGCTTCCGCTTCGAATATCTTATCGGTTGTGAATGAAGCAGTTGCTGCCTGAACCTTAGCGGCACCCATACTGATAAAGGGCAATGCAAGAGTAACAACCATAAATATAATAAAAAGCTTTTGGACAATATTTTTCATCATTTACACATCCTCTCTTCCTATTGAAGAAAGGCGGAAGATTGGATCAGGTATGTCACACAATACCGTCCTTTCAACCGCCTTCCGATTTACAGATCCTGTTGTCTTATGACGGATCAATCGTTGAACTATTTTTGCTTACTGTTATAATATTCAGTCTCATCTTTGATCTCTTGATCCCCGCCTTGCGCTCTCCAATCCTTAACGAAGGTATCGAAGTAATCCAGCGGCTTTTTACCGAGAATGATCTGTGCTGCTGCTTCTTGAAACAGTGAACCATTCCACTGCAGCTCGGGTTTTGCAGCATTTTTACCTGGCGGCATGCCTGACAACAGTCTCTTGATACCTTCATTAGCCGCGATTTTGTATACGGATTCCATTTTATCAACGGCTTCCTGACTGCCCAATTGAACTTTTGCAATCTCTTTGTTAAATCCGACCAAATTAAACGTTGGTGAGCGCCAAAGTACTGTTTTGTCAGTTGTATCCTTTTGTTTGTCATACGCAATATTACTGCCGTCCTTCTTAAACGTTACATCTGGCAGGCCAAAATTGACAAACTCCTGTCCTTCTTGACTAGCGAGCCAATCGAACATTTTTACAATCGCTGCTGGATCTTTTGCTGATTTCGTCACCAGAAATGATTTGTTAATAGCTACAATCGCATCACCCGAATGTAACACACCAGGTGCTTTCGGCGTCGGAATTGCGATGACATTGGCCCCCAAGCCAGGAAGGGATTTATTCAATTTATCCTGCCAATCCCAAGCAAGTGCTGGCGCATGTACCCAGACTCCGACTAAATTATTCTGAATCTTCTGCTCCCAGACATTTCGTTTATTCGTCATAAACTCGCTGTCGATCAGCTTCTCATCCACCAGTGTCCGCAGAAATCCGAGCGCTTGCTTCATATTAGGGGTGACAATCCCTGGCATGACTTCTCCGTTGACCAAATTGGCCGTGTAATAGTCTGCACCGAACATGCTGAACACACAATCCAACCAATCGATTTTTTCGCGGGCGGAGATCGGAAGTTCGTCTGGCTTGCCATTGCCGTTTGGATCTTTGTCGCGGAAAGCCCGCAGCATATTCAAAAATTCATCCGGCGTTTTGGGCGGCGTCGTGATGCCGACCTTGTCCATCCAGTCTTTGCGGACATACATGATACGGTTTACATTCGCATTCCCCAACTGTCCTTCCGGTATTCGCATAATTTTCCCGTTAATCGTTACTTCGTCCCAAGCTGCTTGCGAAATACTTTTTTTCAGATTAGGCCCGTATTTGTCAATATATTCGTTTAAGGCAATCACTTGATTGTTCTTAATCAAATCAAAATCGTCTCCCCAGCTTTGAACCACATCAGGCATATCGCCGCTAGCAAACTTGATTCTCATCTGCTCCCCATACTGTGCATGAGGTAGAAACGACCAATCCAAATCGGTGTTCGTTTTTTGTGCCAGGTATTTGAACGTAGGATCGTCCATCACCTTACCGCCGGGAACAGGTTGGTTGCCATCGTCTCCGAACACGCGAATTTTGACCGGTGCAGCCCGGTTTAGCCGAGGCGCTTGCTTGCGTACTTGCTGGATTCGCACTTGAGCCACCTGCTTCTTTCCCCGTAGAGCACGCCGACAGGAGCAGGGTGGCAGCTGTCAACATGTACAGAGCTTTGATCCTATTCTTTTTGAAACCATTATCGAAACCCATTTTTTACCCTCCCTTATTTTGGTAATTATATCTGCAGGCGAAAGCCGACAAACCCCTTTACTCTTTGACAGAGCCAAGCGTGGCCCCTTTTACAAAATGCTTCTGCAAAAATGGATAAATCAATAAAACGGGAATGGTAGCCAGCACGATCGTGGCCATTTGCAGCGCGACCGGAAAAAGCTTAATACTAGCTTCAGCCGCCGCCCCACCCGCTAACGAATCAGAATCTCCATTTGCAATTAGTGCAAAGAGGTACATTTGCAGTGTTTGGTTGTTCCGGTCGTTTATAAACAGGAGAGGCCCATAGTAATTATTCCAATGTCCCACTGAATAAAACAACAGAAGTGTCATTACTATTGGCAAGGAAAGCGGCATCACAATGCTCCAAACCATACGGTATTCGCTCATCCCGTCCACTCGGGCGGCATCAAACAAATCCTCGGGGACCGAACGAAAAAACGTTATACATAACAGCATATTAAAAGCGCTAATTGCACCTGGCACCACCAATGCCCATATCGAATTCAATAAATGCAAGTTTTTAACTAACAAATACGTCGGAATAATCGGGGCTTGGAAGACCAATGTGAAAATAATCAACAGCATAAAAAACTTTCTTCCCTTAAGATTCGTTTTGGATAACGGATACGCTGTAATCATGGTGAAAAACATATTGATCGCAGTGCCAAGCAGAACAATTCTGATCGTCATCCAGCCTGATTTCCAAAAGGCGTAATTCCCAGCAACAAGCTTAATATTCTCAAAAGTCCCTTCTACGGGCCAAAATGTGACTTTACTGTGAATGAGTGCATTTGACGAGCTTAACGATCCTGAGACAACATGAATGATCGGAAGCATCGCAGTAAGCGTTATCAAGATCAGAAAGCTTACGTTTGAAACATCAAAGATCTTCTCACCAAGTGATTTTCTTATTTTCATTAGTAAGCCTCCTAGTACAATCCTTCGCCGGTGATTGCTTTGCTGGTTTTGTTAGCCATTATTAAAAGCGTAAATCCGATGATCGATTTGAATAGGCCAACCGCAGTTGCAATACTGAACTGCCCTGCCTGAATGCCTTGCCGATAAGCGTAGGTATCCAGTATTTCACCAACACGGAGCGTAGTCGGATTCAAAAATAAGTATACTTGTTCGAAGCCGACATCCAGCACATTGCCGGTTTTGATTAACAAAAGAATGACAATTGCAGGCAATATTCCCGGAAACGTCACATGTACAAATTGCTTCCAACGTCCAGCTCCATCGATTGTTGCCGCCTCATAGAGAGAAGGGCTAATCCCCGCCAGCGCCGCAAGGAAGATGATTGTATTCCACCCTACCTCCTTCCATACACCGGAACCAACAACCAGTGTTCGGAAATATTCTGGAGTTTGCAGGAAATTGACCGTATCTCCTCCCGCTAAATTTATGAAATGATTAACGACGCCTGTCTGGCTGGAGAATAGCATATACATCAACCCATAAACGATTGTCCAAGATAAAAAGTGAGGCAGGTAAATGAGTGTTTGTATCGTCCGCTTGAACGCCATATTTTTCAGTTCATTCAGCAAACAAGCTAGCAAAAGTGGCGCAGGAAACGCAAAGGCAATTTGATAAAAGCTTAAGATGATCGTATTGCTAAAAATTCGTTTGAATTGCGGAAACGTGAACAACTGCACGAACCATTGAAATCCAACCCAATCACTCCCTAAGAAACCCTTGAAAATATTGTAATCCTGGAATGCAATCACACTTCCGAGCAAGGGAATGTATTTAAAAATAACAAAATACAAAATTCCCGGTAAAAGCATGATGTACAACGGATGGTTTCTCATAAGGTATCGGGAAAACGACGATTTAACAACAACTCCTGAGGCATCTGACACTCCTGATGTAAACGATTCATGCTTTGTAGACATCGTACGGTTCAATCCATTCCACTCCTTTCTCTATCTGTCTGAATTTATTATAAGGAAAGCGAAACTTGTCGGATACAGGATAAGCTTTCGTTTTCACCCGACGATATTCGGGTGTTTGTTTTTCTGGAGTCACAATCGAATAGTCTATGCTATAATTCATGTGTCGTTAGGGTGTCCGCTTTCCGAATCTACCGTATAACGTAAAAGGAGACGATCAAGATCATGAATGATAAATTGATTCGGATTGAAGAACTGGACGAAAACATGCGGATAACAGAAGTCACAGAACAAGGATTGAAATGGATTTCCCCACATGACTTCACTTATATGGTCGCTGGATTGGCTTGGTACAAGCATGAAAGGTTATATCGCCGTCTTCCAGTCCAAGCGCAAATCTCCATTCCGTCTGCTGTAGACGCATTAGCTAATCATACGACTGGAGGGCAACTTCGTTTTCGAACAAATTCAACTAGCTTATCGATCCAGGTGACTCTCGATAGTCCTGCCTCTATGGATCATATGCCAGCTACAGGACAATGTGGCTTTGATTGCTATATTGAGAAGAATGAGCGTCTCCATTTCTGCAGTACGACTCGATTCGATCAT
The DNA here is from genome assembly GCF_055396115.1 of Paenibacillus sp. WG02. Taxonomy (NCBI): domain Bacteria; kingdom Bacillati; phylum Bacillota; class Bacilli; order Caryophanales; family Paenibacillaceae; genus Paenibacillus; species Paenibacillus sp. WG02. The sequence goes on from NZ_AP036016.1 coordinate 7,658,011, forward strand.
ACAAAGGACCATTATGAATCTGTTATGATGAAAGACATGACTGCGGAGATGAGAGAAATCGTGCTTAATTTCCCCCTTTATCAAGGCGTAAAGGAAATTCGATTAGGAATCGATTCACAAGCAACAATCGTGGCTCCAACTGCTTATTTAAACGAAGGAAAAGTTATCTTCTACGGTACTTCTATTACACAGGGGGGATGCGCCAATCGGCCAGGGATGGTTTATACAAATATATTAAGTCGAAGATTCCCGCTTGAGTTTATTAATCTTGGGTTTTCTGGAAATGGAAGAGGCGAGCCTGAAATGGCACAATTGATTTCGGAAATTGAACAACCTGCATGTCTGGTGTTAGATTACGAGGGAAATTGTCCAAGTGTTGAGGAAATGGCACGAACCTTACCCGAATTTATTCGTATCTACCGAAGCCTGCATCCAAAAGTACCTATTTTGGTTTTGACAAGACCATGTTTCGCCTCTGATACCTTTCAAGATGAAATCCTTCAGAAAAAATTAGCGATGATCCAAACACAAGCCCATATCGTCAACGATCTTCAAAGTGCTGGAGACGAACAGGTTTATTTTCAAAACGGAAGCGAGCTTTTCGGCTTGGATTTTGCAGAATGCACAGTAGATGGAGGACATCCGACTGACCTTGGCTTTCAACGGATGGCGGATAAGCTCACGCCTGTTTTGGCTGATATCCTTCGATTATCTGGTAGCTGTGTTACTCCTATAATTTAATATAATGATTTCATCATCGTTAATTTCAAAGAATGAGAAAAACTTCTATCGAAGTCCATCGAGGATGAGCGACCGCGTTTAGATGTTGTTTTTTTCGCCAATAAGAATTCGTTCTTCCGGGAACCCCGGAAACTTATAAATTCTTATGTGGTAAAAAAAGACACACGGTTCGGTGTGTCCGGAAATTATGATTCCATACGTTTTTTATAGTCCAGCGGACTTAAGCCGAAATGTTTTTTGAATATTTTCGTGAAATAGTCAACGTCTTCGTAGCCGACACGATTCGCGATTTCGTAAACTTTTAATGTCGAACTCAGCAATAAATCGCGTGAATGATTCATCCGTTCCGAAACGATATAGTGCCCAACGGTTATGTTCGTCTCCTGCTTAAACAAGGTGCACATATATGTTTTGTTGTGCGAGACGATGTCAGCTAAATCCTGCAAATTGATTTTTTCTCCATAATGGACATGAATATATTGTTTCATCGTATCAACAACTCGGGTCGACTGGTTGTCACGGACGCCGCGCATGACGGTCATCAGCTGATTGGCACCTTCCTCCAGCCTTCTGACCGCACATAAGCGAAAATAACTACGGATGGCATGAAGAGGCAGCAAATTGTCTCCAAGTCCCAAATCTTTACCCTCGTCCAACTCCAGTCGAAGCTTGTCCTTCGCCATCTCTTCGATTACCGTCTGCAGCCAAAGATTGGAAAGTGCATTTAGCAAATAATAACGTTCCGCAGCCCACCCTTCCAATAGATCAAGTGTTTCGACAATGAGCAGCGGCATCGTTTCTCCCCGCATTGTCTGGATATGTTCGATCCACCGTTCCATCCATGATCGGTTTAAAGGCAATTTACGCAATATCAATTGGGCAGCCTCGTAGTTTCGCTCCTGTATGATGCGATCCGTCGCCGAGCGTAAAGACTCATTAAAAGCTCGCGGATCAATTGGTTTTAAAATATAGTCAAGCGCGTAGAGCTTGATGCTGCGTTGAGCATATTGAAAATCGTCGTAACTGGACACGACCATACTCTTCATCCAAGGACAACGCACATTGATCTGTTCGATCAATTCTAATCCATCCATGGCCGGCATCCTGATATCCGTAATGCACAAGTCTGCGTAATAGTTATCGAGCCATTCCAACGCCTTGACACCGTTCGCGGCAGTTCCCGAAACGACAGTTGTATCGCTGTACTCCGCTACAGATTTAGACAAGCTGCTGCATATTAGCATGGAATCATCCACAATAAGTACTCGAATCATGTTTATACCACCTCCAAGGATCGATACGGAAACCGAATTATTATGCGTGTGCCGCCTTCTGGCAACAACCGTTCTATGGAAACACCCGTTTCCGATTCCGAATAAAACATTTTCAACCGATAGTGAACGTTCAGCACGCCGATCCGCGAAAGACGCATGTAATCTTGCTCTGTCTGTTCCAAACTCAAAGCATGCTGAATCGCATTCAGCCTTTCGTCGGTAAACCCAGTCCCGTTATCCTCGATTTCGATTTGGACATACCGATCCTTCCAACGAGTCGTCGAAATTCGAATAAACAAATGATCCCCCGTTACTTCATAAGCATGTTTAACGCTATTTTCAACAAATGGCTGAATAATTGCTTTGAGACATTGAGCATCTTCAACGGACTTGTCTTGTTCGAGATTGAACGAAACGTTGTCACCGTACAATATTCGAAGGATAAAAAGATAATTTTGCAGATGGTCAATCTCATACTTTAAAATAACGACCGTTTGCTGATAATTGGATGTGTACCGCAGCATGTTGGACAATGCAATCGTCGTCTGTTGAATGTCCGGTTGTCCGGCCAAATTAGCCATGGAATTAATTGACTCCAGCGCATTATATAAAAAGTGGGAATTGATTTGTGATTGCAAAGCAGATAATACCGCGTGCTGCTGAACAAGACGGGTCTCAGCAAGCTGATGAATGGAATCTTCAATTCGTTCTAGAAGCAAATTGTAGGCCGAAGCAAGCTCGGCAACTTCATCGATTCCACTCACCTGTGCGCGGACGTCGAAATGACCAAACTTCGTCCTTTTAATCGTCCTGCGCAGCTGCTTGAGTCGTCGCGTAATGGAATGAGAGATTAAATAAGCTAAAATCGAAGCAATCAGCAACCCGCCGATTGTAAGCGATAACGTCAAATAGCGGATGCTGGATATGCTTTTGGCCAAATCTCCGTAAGGTACGATGACAATAACCTTCCAATCGGTACCGGCAATCGTTTGATAAACGATCATTTGTTTCGATTCGGCGCGGTAATAAGAACCAGAGAGGCTGGAATGAATATGTTCAAAGATGTTTGGATCAAGCTTTGTATGGATTCGATTTGGATCGGGATAAGACACAATCGTTCCGAAATGATCAACAATCATGCCAAGTCCGTGTTCACCCAACTGGATTTCATCCAATATTTGCTGTGTAGCCAAAAGGGAAATATCAATGGCTAAATAACCGCTCTGTTCGGCAAAACGAAACTTTTGCGCATAAGTTAAAACGGGGATGCTCTTCGGCTTCCCCGCCTGGTCGGTATAGTATTCGTTCATGCCGTAATAACGTGAGAACTGTCCTGTCAGATCGATCGTATGCAGCCACGGTTCATTCTTCAACGAATAATAGGGCGCCAAAATCGATCCCCACATGTATTCGTTTCGGTAAATGCTTTCGTTTCCGTTATCATTGTAAAACTTGATGGACAACGTTTCTGGGTGATAGGTGGAAAAGGGCGTGATCCATCTCGTTTCTAACTTTTTGTAACGATCGAAGAGGTCATATTTATCATCGATGCCTGTCTTCAACCAGTCCTGAAACTCGCTGCTAGCGCTAATCGTGTGGAAGAACTGTTCGTTATCCCCAAAGTAGCGGCTCAGGTTCAGGTTCGCTTGCTTCAGGATCTGGTCACTGAAACGTACCACATCATTATTGATCGCCTCTGAACTTTTAACGAAACTGAATGTGCTGATCCCGGTCACCGTAAAAAAGATGATTGCGAAGATAATTAGAATAAGCTTCCATTCCAGTGAACTCCGGATCGCTTGAATCATACTCATTCCCTCTCCTGACAGGTGCCTGCAATTCCCAACTAGACAGGCGACAATTCCACTTTCTTCCTAATACTAAGTAGTAGTTTACAATGTGTCAATAAAACTATTATCCCACTGGTACAACTGCAAACGTAGTCTTATCCCCTTTCTTCTTCTCCACCATCGTTGGAATTTCGTCAATTTTCAGGACATCTACGACGCCACTTTCATTTTTAGTTAGAGTCAATGACAAAATCATACCCCGAATCGTATTCTCACTTTTTGTCAGCTTCGACGAAACGAAGTTACCTAAGGAGGACGCAGCAACTCGATTGCGCACCTTACCATCGTTGTCTTTCACTACGGTCTGAGATACTGGGTGCAGCACATGTGGATGTGAACCCAAGACTACATTAACACCTTGTTTAAAGAGGAACTGCATCAATTGCTTCTGATCTCTGCTCGGATACGTCTGATACTCTTTCCCGAAATGTAAGCATACTATGATGAAATCGGTTTTGTTTCTCAATTGGCGGATATCTGCAACCATCTTTCTTCGATCGAATGAATTCACCATCCATCGACGTGGAACAGATATGGCATTCGTCCCTTTGGTATAGGCCAATATACCGATATTCACCCCTTTTACAGACATAATCAGATGCTGATTAGCTTCATCAAGGGTACGTGAGGTACCCGTATGCTTGAGCCCGTGCTGATCGAGAACCTTCAACGTTCGCTTCAAGCCAGCTGAACCACCATCCAAACAGTGGTTATTGCAAGTAGTTAATACATGAAACCCTGCGTTTTTCAGCGTTGCTGCCAGTGCATCTGGGCAATTGAATACAGGGTATCCCGTTCTCGGATTCCTTCGTTCCATTGGACAATTACATTTGGGTCGGATTCCCATTCTGCCCAATTGCCTGTTCCCAGAGAAGGTCGTCTCCAGATTGCCAATCGTTAGATCATGGTTCATTAGATAAGGTTTAATGGGTTCAAAAATAGAATCAAACGAGTATCCGTCTCCTTGTTTAGCTGAGTCAATAATTTCACTTTTCATCAATAAATCTCCGACAGCGGCGATCGTTATTTGTTCCAACGCATTCCCTCCTCTCATGAGCACATTATTCGATGAAAGGGGTTGTTGATTGTACAATAGGCTGGACTTCGGAGTCTGCGCAGGTTGGGAAACTGGGGCTGAGGACTGGTGCCAGAGGCTGAGTGGAGGGGTTGGGGTTGGGGTTGGGGTTGGGGTTGGGGTTGGGGTTGGGGTTGGGGTTGGGGTTGGGGTTGGGGACTGATGCTAGTGTTAGAATGTTGCCGGATGCTGATACTGGTGCTGGGTGCTAGTTACTGAGGCTAGGTGCTGAGGCTGGGGCTGGGGCCGGATACTGAGGCTATGTGCTGGGTGCTGGTGACTGATGCTGAGGTTAGGTGCTGGAAGTTGTCACACCTAGTTACAAGGTATTTAGCGATGTTAATCATCGTTAAATATGGAGATTCCCCTATCTCACACACTTTAGCAATGAAAAACATCACTATGGCGCGGAAACCGGGCTAATTAGCTTGATTCCACTCATTTAAGGTTGTTTTATATCGTTAACGAAATACATTTCTATCCCGTTCAAACTTTAGTGATGAAAAACATCATTACGGTACGTAAATCCTGCAACCCAGCCCGCGTTGCCAGTCGGACGTCACAAAAAAATCCAAACAAATTCACTACAAGAACATACCCTTAACCCGCAACTAGACATAGATAGTATTCCAAATTTCCCTAATGCCAAATTGAATTCCGAGCCTCTCTAAAAAAAAAGAAAAACCCCCATTTCCACTGAGGCCACTGAAAAAGTAAAACCAAACAAAGGTGTAGTATTCTCGCGAAAAATGTGAGGAGACTGCACCTTTTTCTTGTATACTTTTATTATCATTGGAATAAGGGTGAGTCGAGTGATCCAAAAACAACAAACTTTGCTGTTAAGTCCTTATGTTGAACTCTATAATTTGATTGTGCCTAAGGATAATTTGCTTCGACAAATAAATGAACTCGTGGATTTTACATTCATATACGAAGAACTTCAGGTAAATTACTGTCTCGATAATGGTCGTAATGCCATTGATCCAATCCGAATGTTTAAATACTTGTTGTTGAAAGCTATTTTCGATTTGTCCGATGTGGACATTGTTGACCGTTCTCGTTACGATATGTCCTTCAAATATTTTCTTGGAATGGCGCCAGAAGACCCTGTTATGGATCCTAGTTCCTTGACCAAATTTCGCAAACTTCGTTTGAAAGACATGAATTTGCTGGATTTGCTCATTCAGAAAACTGTGCAACTTGCCACCGAAAAGGGAATTATTAAGAGCAAGGCTATTATTGTTGATGCCACCCACACCAAAGCGCGTTACAACCAGAAGTCTCCTCAAGAAATCTTGCAGGATCGGGCACGTAAGGTGCGCAAAGCTCTCTATATGATAGATGAAAGCTTAAAGGGCAAGCTCCCAGCCAAAAATACCAATGCAGATTTGAAAGATGAGATCAGTTATTGCCAAAAACTCATACATACCGTAGAAAATGAGCTAGGTATTGCTTTAGTGCCCAAACTTCAAGAGACCCTCAACATGTTGAAGGAAACCGTTCTAGATGATGTAGAGCAGCTTCGAATTTCAGAAGATGTTGACGCACGGGTTGGGCACAAGAGTGCGGACTCCGCTTTTTTTGGGTACAAGACACATCTGGCCATGACCGAGGAACGAATTATTACAGCAGCCATCGTTACAACAGGTGAAAAGAACGACGGTAAGCAACTACAAGAACTCATTGAAAAAAGTAAAGTGGCAGGCATGGATGTCCGAACAGTGATCGGCGACATGGCGTACTCGGAGAAGGACAATCTCATCTACAGCAATACAAACCATATTGAATTAATAGCCAAACTGAATCCCGTGGTTACCCAGGGAAACCGGAAAAAAGAAGAGGAGTTTGAGTTTAACAAAGACGCAGGTTTGTATGTTTGCAAAGCAGGTCATTTGGCGACGCGAAAAGCGAGGCAGGGGAAAAAAGGTGTCAGCAAGAACCAAGTGACTACCTATTATTTTGATGTGTCGAAATGTAAGCGATGTCCTCTTCGGGAAGGGTGTTACAAGGAAGGAGCCAAGTCAAAGAGCTACTCCGTCAGCATAAAGTCCGACGAACATTCCGACCAAATGGCATTTCAAGAGAGTGAAGATTTCAAAGCGAAGTCGAAAGAACGCTACAAAATTGAAGCGAAGAACAGTGAATTGAAGCACAGACACGGGTATGATGTAGCCACTTCCGCGGGTCTATTAGGTATGGAACTTCAGGGAGCAATGGCGATTTTTGCGGTGAATCTAAAACGAATCTTGAAGCTAAATGATTAAAATTGAAAGTCCCAAAAGGCCAAAAACAGCGAAAGAAGACATCGACCACTTAGGAGGATGTCTTCTTTTTTCTGTAAATGAACCACCAATTAAACTAAAAGGCTAGTTCTTCAGTGGCCTCTTTCCACTTCAGGTGGATTTGGAGGTTCCATTTCACTGACTCGATTGCTCTTTGCCCATTCGGCGTCTGGCTAGCCCAGTCGCCATGCGTCATCCTTTAGCGCTGCCCCGTCTGCGCCATCAACCCGCTCGGAAGCTTGGCATCCCAATCATCGGGAAGTTGCAGGCCTAGGGCAGACAGCACGACGGCAGCCGTGTCCATGATAGTCATGCCAGCTAAATCAGCCTCTGAGAGAACGCCAGGACCGCGGCAGCCCCAGAAAATCGTCATGTCCTTCGGATGATCGCTGCCATGATTGAAGGCATCTAAGCCCCCGCCGCCATGATCCGTCGTTACAATAATCAGACTGTCTTCCAGCATTCCTGCATCTAGAATGGCTTTACTGATCTCACCGATTTGATTGTCTGCACGCGAGATCGCCTTTAAGTACTCCTCGGTGCCATACCCATGCCGATGGCCGGCAGCATCCACATCATCCAACTGAACGAACAGCAGCTCAAAATCCGGGTTGTTATGGATATACGCGGCAATGGCAGGAATCAATTCTTCATCCGGTGCAGCGTATTTATAAACCGCATCGTTCTCTTCAATGATTCCGGTCTGGATCGGTTTCCATGAGACGAAGGAAGCCACCTTACTGTTAGGCCTGGCTTCACTTATGATTTGAAATAAGGAAGGCGCTGCCGAGACAGATGGGTAGTTCCGTTCCATTTTAATATTCAAATGGGACTCATGCTTCTCCGGCGTTACGCCATGCAGCAGAGAACCCCAGCATTCCCCGCTATTGGAGGGAAATACGGTCTGCGCATGATCCGTCCTGGCTCCGCCAAGGAGGAGCACATCGATATACGGCGTATCCGCTTCGCTGACGAATGCCCCCGCCCCATCTATGCCAAGAATGATGACTCTTTTGACTGCCATTGTAGATGCCATTGTCAATCCCTCCAATTACAAGTTATCCCAAATCCGGCGCATCCGTCAGCTCAATGACCGGCTTCTCTGTATGATGTAATTCAAATACGATAATTTCATTGCGTCCTGTCCGCAGTAAAGGCGCCGGCAGATACAAAGTTTGCTGCGGCCCTTTCTCCCAATAACGGCCCAAGTTAAACCCGTTAATCCAGACTACGCCTTTCGACCAGTTGTCCAAACGAACGAACGTGTCCCCCGCTTCTTCCACGGTGAATTCCCCTCGATAAAAGGCAGGGCGATCATTCCGTTCACTCACCTCAGCGGAGCGTCCAAATGGAATCGCCGACAAATCGTCCAGTGGGAGTGGATATATCGTCCAATCAAACAAGAACTGATTGTTCATTCGCACACCCTCTGTAATGCCTTTATAGTCCTTTAATTTTGGACCATAATTGACGCGCCCCATGTTCTCGACCACAATGTCCAGCTTCGCACCTTGAGCGGGAATGTCCATCGGGAGTGGACGCGCATCCCATCTTTCCACCGTACCTTGATAGACACCATCCAAGAAGACTTGCGCACGGTCATGTACCTCCTGCAGGTGCAGCTTTTCACCGGTGCGCGGCCCCGACACGTGCGTGGAATAAACGATGAATCCATAGCTTTGACCGAGCTTCTCCATCGGTTCCGGGTAAACGCGCTTCACGGACTCTGAGAGAAGCGGCAAATGGTCAAGCATATCTGCTTTTTCAGTCAAAGTGATACGACCATAGCTTTTCTTCTTCATGGGTCCAGGTAATTCTGGGAAATCCTTCACATCTTTGCCTAGATAACCTGCGATGACGCTACGAACAGCTCTATATTTCTCCGTCTCATCTCCGCATTCGGACAAAGGAGAATCATAGTCGTAGCTGGTGATGGTCGCTTCATATTTATCACCATAGTTCGCTCCGTTGTAGAAGCCAAAGTTCGTCCCACCGTGGAACATGTAGAAATTCACTGAGGCGCCAGCGCGAAGCATACGGTCGAATACGTCCGCAACATCGCCCGCATCACGCGTGTGGTGAGGCTTCAACCAGTGATCAAACCAACCGTTCCAGTACTCCATGCAAACGAGCGGCTCATCAACACGATACTCGCGAAACTTATCAAAAGCTTCCTCCGGCTTAGAACCGAAGTTCACCGTGGCCAGCGTGCCTGGAACCGTCCCGCCCTGCAGCATGCCGTCCTCCGGACCGTCAGACGTAAACAGCATAACATCTACACCGCGTTTGATGAGTCCATCCCGCAAATACGTTAAGTACGCTGTGTCATTGCCGTAGCTGCCATATTCATTTTCAATCTGCATCGCGATGATGGGTCCGCCATTTGTGCTAAGCAGCGGGACCAATAGCGGGATCAGCGCGTCATAGTATCGGTCGACTTTCTCCAAATAAGCCCGATCCATGCAGCGAAGCCTCATGTCCGGATATTTCAACAGCCATGCCGGTAATCCGCCAAACTCCCACTCCGCACAGATATAAGGGCTCGGTCTCAAGATCACATGCAGCCCCAGCTCGCCAGCCTGCCGAATGAATCGCTCTACGTCCGCAATGCCAGCGAAATTAAAAACATTTTCCTCCGGCTCATGCAAATTCCAAGGCATATACGTCTCGACGGTATTAAACCCGCAAGCTTTGAGCTTCAATAAACGATCTTCCCAATAGTCAGGCACGACGCGAAAATAATGGATGGCTCCAGAGATGAGTTGAATAGGCTTTCCATCTAAAAGAAACTGCTTATTTTGGGCTTGTAAATTGGCCATGTTTATCCCTCCGACTGATGAATGCAATAATGTATGAATGATCTAATCATCGCTGAAAATGCGCCTAATCCTCAATCTCCAAATGGAGCATTTTCTATACCAAACGTGCCAACTCAGTGTTATGATTGAAGATACAGCGATGACATACGGAAGGAGCCCTTCATGGATGATTTGTATCGTTTTCCCAATATGATCAATACTTTACAAGTTGTAGGATGCCACTTTGGCTTACAGCCCCCTGGATGGAACTACCCTAGGCATCATCATCATTTGTTTGAACTGCTTTACTGCTCGGAGGGTGAAGTTGTGCAAGAAATGAACCGTGAATCCATCACCATGAGGCAAGGAGACTGGCTGCTGATCAAATCCGGCGTGAGGCATCAATCCTTAAATAGCGCCACCACACATTACGGCTATTTTAATGTGCATTTCGATCTCGATGATACTGAAATACGCAGCCTGCTATCGACTACTCCTTATCGGCACATTCATCGTCAGGTTGCGGAGCAAAGCAAGCTTCAGTTCTACGTAAGCGAACTAGAGGCTATCATGCATCGCAATCGGACGGAGGACGTGAAACAAGAACAACACTATCTGCGCTTCGAGGACAAACTGCTGCTACAGTCTTACACCCTGCTTATCATACATGACGTGCTAAACTTGATTCGCGAACACGACTCACTAAGTAGACATGAGCCAACGACGGACAAAGACGCCTCCTTGTTCACTGCTGATGTCGCCCACGCAATTGAAGAAAAGCTGTCGCTCGGTGTATGCGAGGAGGCGTCCGTCGCGGGGGTCGCGAAAGAGCTGAACCTGAACCGCAGTCAATGCAGCAAGCTCTTCTCCAAAGTCTACGGACTATCGCCGCGTCAGTATGTCAGCCGGCAAAAGCTGAACCTAGCCAAAGAGCTGCTCGTCACAACCAATTTGCCGATGACCGACATTGCGGAGAAGCTCGGCTTCCATTCGGCCAGCCACTTTTCGCGGCAGTTCCGGCGTTGGACTGGCCTGTCGCCAAGTGAATTCAAGCCGAAGCATCATGCCACACAGCAGCCGCTTGTACTGTAGCGGAAATAGGGCGAACACCACTCGAATGCCAGGATACGCGGAACTAGGAGACGCTATTTTGGTCAAAACCACTAAAATGCCAGGGTACGCGGAACTGGGAGACGCTATTTTGGTCAAAACCACTAAAATGCCAGGGTACGCGGAACCACAGGACGTTATTTCGTTATTTTTGCCTCCGGATCTTACTTTTTCACTAAATAATGGATCCTCGTTCCGCAAATCCCATTTTCAACGTATTTATCACGAAATAGCGTATCGTCGTTCCTCTTCAACTGTATAAAAGGCTATTTTTCAACTTGCGCACCCTTCCGTTTCCTCTAATAATCGGGTAGGAGGCTATCCATTAATTGAATAGCCGACCTCCCACACCACCGTACGTACCGTTCGGTATACGGCGGTTCCTAAGTTTACGCAGTGACTTGTCGATAATAATCTGAAAAGAATAAGAATCCGAGTCCTTTGATCGTGTTATTTCCGAGGGATTTGTTGAGGATTGGGCTATTGGAGGTTCTCCAATAGCTCTTTCTTGTGTTGGCGTACTCCCATGCTTTCTGTTTCTGGATTCCGAGTGATTGCAACATTGCGAACTTTGTCTTCACTCGTTTCCATTGTTTCCAGTAGATCATGCGGATTCGCCTTCTCATCCATTCGTCCGTAGTTTGGAGCAGTTTCTTCATGTCGGCTATTTTGAAATAGTTGACCCATCCCATTATGTAGCGTCTAAGTTTCTCCACACGATCTTCATTTCCTACTCCATTACTTCTGGATGTAAGTTCCTTTATTTTAGCTTTCATCTTTGCAATGGATTTCGTGTGAATTCTGACCCTTGTTTCTCCATTTCGCGGATAGAATGAGAATCCAAGAAATTTGACTCTCGTCGCCTCGTCCACTACCGTTTTCTCCCGATTCACTTTGAGAAATAACTTCTTCTCGATGAAAGGAAGAATGTTCTCTAGTGTCCGCTCGGCGCTCCTTCTACTTTTGCAAAAGATGAGAAGGTCGTCCGCGTATCGCACAAACTTATGATCGCGGCTTTCCAACTCCTTATCCAGCTCGTTTAGCATGATGTTGCTCAGTATTGGACTTAAGTTTCCGCCCTGCGGCACGCCAACTTCGGATTCCTCAAAGTGATGTTTCACGATGACGCCAGCTCTCAGATACTTATGTATGAGCGAAATGACTCGCCCGTCTTTGATGGTTCTCGATAGCACTTCGATGAGCTTATTTTGGTTAACCGTGTCAAAGTATTTCTCTAGGTCCATGTCGACTACATATTTGTATCCTTCCTCTATGTTATTTTGGCTTCTCCTGATGGCATCGTGTGTGCTCCGCTTGGGGCGGAATCCGAAACTGTTCTCTGAGAACTGCTTCTCGTAGATGGGTGTAAGTATTTGGGCAATTGCCTGCTGGATAACTCGGTCCACGACGGTCGGGATTCCTAGATTTCTTTTCTTTCCGTTCTCTTTCGGTATTTCTACCCTTCGAACGGCATTCGGACGATAGTTTCCGTCCAGAATGGACTGCCTGATGTTCTCTCCGTTCTCTTTGAGATATTGCAGAAGTTCATCTACTTTCATCCCGTCGATACCATGAGAGCCTTTATTCGCTTTGACCTTTTTGAACGCTTGGTTCATGTTGTCTCTGCTAACGATTTCCTCAAGCAGTCCCTTCTTCGACTCGTTTGCGTTGGTGTTGCCTGTTTCAGTTATCCTCTCAGGATTGTGCACTCCCGCATATCCTTCATGTTCCGCATTATCTTTCTGCTTGGAGCCTTCTGCTCGAAGTTGGCTGCCCTTTATTCCTGTATTGGTAACTTTCATTGACTAACACCTCCTAAGGTTCAGCCCTTCCCTCATGTCGTCGACTACATCAGGTACTATGGCCTCTGCTGACTTCTCATGATAAATCTTATTTCAACCGTGATTCGAAATGATCTTCTCACGTCCATGAGATCTCCCACGGTAAGACGATTCACTTTCCTTCCATGTACCCACATCATTTACATTGGTATGTCCGTGTAGTTATTGGACTTCGTTTTGTTATGCAAACTCATCCCATACCTTATGCCTGATAATGTTCGTGTTCCTTGGGTCGGAATTTTTGCCTCCAGCTTCCTTCAGATTCCACCTTACGATGGACACCCTTGCTCTTGGCTAGTGGTTGGTAACTACAAACCCCCACAGTGGACTTTCACCACCTAGTTAATCGCCATGCGTGGCGCACATAAAAACGCCCGCAAACCTCGAAGTTTGCGGGCGTTCTCGCGTTTTCACTCCTGTGTCACGGTTTGCGGGCGTTCTCGTGTAGTTTACTTCAGTGCCGCGCCTAGGTCCGGCGTTGGTCCTACAACTTCGTTAATCACGACGCTTTGGGATTCTGGTTCCCACTGCACATTGGCTTTCAGCGCTTCACTAATGAAGCGTGCTGGCACCATCGTGGACCCATTGAAGACTTCTCCAGCCACTTCTAGATCAACGACTTGTCCATTCACAAAGGCTTTACGAACACCTATCACAAGCTTCACTGTGACACCATCTTTCACTACGGTAATCGAGTTATCTTCTGGATTCCAAGTCACGGTAGCCTGCAAGGCTTCAGCAATCGCTCGGAAAGGGACTAACGTATTCCCATCCTTAATAAATGGCGGGACCTCAAAGTTTGGTTCAAGGCCATTAACGTAGGCTTTGATACCTAATTTCCCTTTTTTGCTATTCAGTGCTCCTAGCTTTTTGTATACACTCAGGTTCGCTGAGTCTGATTTAACGACTTCTTTCTGAATATCGGCCGCTGTGTCCAGATCCCCGCTATTCTCTGCCTCAATAACGGCATCTGAGAGAATTGAGCTAATATTTGTCGAATCACTTAACTGCAAATTGTACTTTTCCAGCAGCTTGGAAATGACGGCACCAGCAGGACGATCTTTAACGTTCTCGTATGCGTTTTGTAAACCTTTATACCCTTTATGTCCATGAGAGCCGTAGGTAGATGAAGTCACCGATTCATGTTCTTCAGAATCCTTCTTTTCCTTCTTCTCCTTCAGCTTCACATCCACTTGATCTTTAGAACTTGTACTTGTACTTGTACCTGTACCTGTACCTGTACTCGAATGATTCGGACCTTTATCATACTTAGGCTCTGCATATGCCGCAGAACTTAATAAAGTGCCCAGAACAGCTATCGAAACCACAATGTTAAGTTTCCATTTCATGCTTTACACGCTCCCAGAATAATCTGTCGTTTTTTGTTGGTTCACTCATTATACCCAATAAACGGACAACTTTCTGTGTCACAGCACACAAAATGGCACTTTCATTCTTGCCTTATTCACCTTTCCTGAACTGCCCTGGTGTAATCCCCTCATAGCGTTTAAAAACCCTGATAAAGGTATTACTATTCGAGAAACCGACCTTCTGCGTAATATCCGTAATCGTATCATCGGTCTCCGTCATCAGCTGCTTAGCCAGCTGGACTCGCTGTTTATTGACGTAATCAATAAATGTTTCCCCAGACTGCTCCTTGATGAACCGCGATAAATACGGCGCATTGACTTCAAACTTCAGAGACAGCGACGTCAGGCTCAAATCCATATCCGCCAAATGCTCATCAATATAGCTCAGCACTTGATCCTTCAGATTCGTATTGTGACTTTTCTTCTTGGAATCGACGTAGTCACAGACCGTTTTCAAAAACTTATAAATTTCATCTTCAATTTCCACGAAAGACTCGCACTGGGTCAATTGCTTAATGAGCGCATGCTTTTCAACCGCCAGTTCATTAGGACCCTGATCCAAATGCTCAATAGCCTTCAAGATCGTGCCAATCAGTTCAAACATGAGAAGCTTGCCGAGCTGCAGCGACAACGTGCCGTCCGACACATTCGTTACGATCAGTTCACTGACGGCCTCCATGGCCTCCTCGTACTGCCCGGTTCTAATATGATTGATCAGCTGCCGCTCCATTTCCAGCGGATAATACAGCTCATTCTTCGGTCGTTTGATCCGATCAAAAGGTATGATTTGGCTTGGACCAATGACGAATTTATACTCAAGCGCCTCCAGCGCCTCATCGAATCCTTGGGGGATTCCGGTCAAAAGTGGATGGATATCACTGATGCCTATCGTCAGCTGAATATAAAATTTCCCCTGAATAATGAACTGCGCCTCTTGCGCAATCTCAATTAAATCCTGCTTCGTCCGAACTTCATCGTCATTCTGAATATTAACTAGAAAAGCAATCATACCGTCCACTTCGGTCGTGTACACCGTATGTTTTCTGCGAATCAGCTCTTCCGTAATGTTCGTCACGATATAATAAACATACTGCAATTTCGACTCCGCATCGCGCGACCTATTATCATTAAACAAAGCATCATAGTCGCCGATATGAAACAGTAAGACGGCAAAACGGTTCGTCTCGAACCGCAGGTCAAACGATTCCATCGATTGCGCGAGTGCCGAACCGCTCTCGACTCTGCCTTTGAGCAGTCGCGCCAGAAAATGGCTGCGCAGCACATCTTGCTGCTTCTGGATGGTTCGGTTTGCCGTAACCTGCAAAGCTTCATTTTCCGACATGAAGGACTGGAGCAGTGAGAATTCATTTCCAATCCCTTCGATATTGGACTTCACCTTCGGAGAAACTAAATCCACCATGCGGCGGATCGGCATATAATGTCTTCGCGTCAGCCAGATAGACATCGGACCACCGACAAAAACACACAGAAATAAACCCGCATAAATCCAGCTGCGCAATTGACTTACTTTCGCTGAATAAATTTTCGTAGGAACGATGGACACATACTTCCATTCATTTTCAACCGAAGAAACGTAAGAAACCGTTACCTCTTCATTGCCCCATTTTTGACTAAATGACCCTTCCGCTGAGTTGATCTGCTCGAAATTAATATCAGAGACATGATCCGAATCACCTGCAGCCATGAGCATTTTGTTCGTGGAATCGAGTATCAACACACTGCCAGCTTGGGCAATCTGGATATTTGAGATAGCTGCTTTCAAACGCTCTGCGTTCAGCATGACAACAAGTGTTGCCGGCGCTTCGCTGGCATTCTGAATCGGCAGTGACTGCATGTAAACCATGTCATCGTCAGCGAATTGAAGGAAATTTCCATAGTAGATTTTCTCCATACTGTCGCTCCACTGCTTCATGGTGATGCCTTTATCTCCTGCATGGAGCAATTGGAAAAGGAGCTCATCTTGATTCATTGTCGATGTCGTAACCCCGAAATGCCCTTTTTTCATATAGACATATAAATCGTTAATATCCCCATTCGAGGCGGCATACGAACGAAGTGAAGTGATCAGATCCAGTGTATCGATTTTGACTTGCGTACTGTTGAAATCAGATTGATTAACATACTTAATGACTTTAGGATCGAGGGAAAGCTGGAGACCCATCCGCTTAATATCTTTGAACTGATTGTCCAGCGATTGCTTCACCTGGTTAAGCAGCGCTTTGTTGGATCGAATGACCTCCGAGTTCAATAAATGCTGCGACTGAAAAAGAACCAACATCGTGATGACGATGGGAATACATAGAATGGTTAAGTTCGAGTAAAGCCAAAATAAAAATACGCTCCGCTTCACAAAAAAGTCCTCCCTTACTCATGCTGTATGCAGTATTATCCCATCTTCAACAGCGCAAGTACAATCTACGATTTTTGTATCATCATCATTTTTAGTGATTCCCTCACAGAAAGTGGAAAAAACCAAATATCCCGCCCCCTTTTGAAGATCCAAAAGAGAACAGGTTTGGTCGTTATTCTTTAAGTGCGCCAACCATGACGCCTTTCACAAAATATTTCTGTAAAAAAGGATAGGCAATCAGAATCGGCAATGTAGCCACCATGATCGTTGCGTATTTAATGCTTTCCCCAATCGCTTGCGTGTCGTTCGCATTCCCCGTTCCCGTGGTCATCGAATCCGTGCTGTTCTGCACCAGAATTTCTCGAAGAATCAGCTGCAGCGGGAACTTCTCCCGATCGTGTAGAAACAGCATCGCATTAAACCAGGAATTCCAGTGGGCTACGCCATAATAAAGCACCATTACGGCAATAACAGGCATGGACAGCGGCACTACAATCTGGAACAAAATGCGCCATTCACCTGCGCCATCGATCTTAGCTGATTCCATCAAACCCTCAGGGATCGCTTCGAACGAAGTTCGCATAATAATCAAGTTCCATGTACTGATCGCCACGGGTAAGATGAGTGCAAGGTAGCTATTTCCCATGTGCAGATAGTTGTTGATTAACAAATAGGTCGGAATCAATCCGCCGCTGAAATACATCGTAAACACGATACAGATCATCAGGAACTTCCGCATCACGAACTTTCTGGACAGCGCGTAGGCCCCAAGCGTAGTAAAAAACAGATTAACCGCCGTACCCACAATCAAGATGAGCAGCGTATTCCCATATCCGGTCAAAATGTTGGGATTCGCAATTACTTTCTGAAAAGCACCGAGATTAAACCCCAGCGGTTTCAACAACAAGCCCGAATGCTGGATTAGCAAATTGGAATCGCTGATGGACGCCATGAACACATAGTAGAACGGGTATAACGTACAGACGATAAGCAATATCATAAGAATCGCATTACCGATATCGAATAGACGCTCAGTTGCGCTTAATTTCATCGTTAGTTCCTCCTGAGAGCTTTTCATAAGAAAAGCTGACATCGTAAGCGTAGGCTACCACAACCGGCTGCCCGAGAATCGGCGGGATATGCTGTTAGCGCTAATAAGTAAAATGAAGTTGATCATGGATTGAAATAGCCCTACAGCCGTTGTATAGCTATAATCATTCCCTTGTGCCAGCCCTTCACGATAAACAAAGGATGAAATCACATCCGCCGTTTCATACGTATTTGGATTATAAAGCAGAACGACTTTCTCGAAGCCAACCTCCATCAATCCGCCAATGCGAAGAATAAGCAAAATCATAATCGTTGGAATGAGTCCCGGAAGCGTTACACTCCAGATTTGACGAAATCTCCCTGCCCCATCAACGCGAACAGCTTCGTACAACTCCGGATTAATCCCGCTAAGCGCGGCCAAATAAATGATGGATGACCAACCAAGTTCTTGCCAAACAGACGTGCTGACGAAAATGGTACGGAAATTCTCGGCGTTATTCATAAGCGCAGAATCTTGCCCGCCGAAGAACATAATGATGGAGTTTACAATCCCTCCACGGTTCGTGAAGTCAATAATTAACCCTGAAATGACGACAATCGAGATGAAATGCGGCAAATAGGACACCGTCTGCACAATCGATTTAAAAAACTTCTGGCGAAGCTCATTCAAAAGGATCGCAAGAATAATCGGTGCTGGAAAGCCGAATATCAAGTTATAAAAGCTGATCAGAAACGTATTGCGCAGCACGCGGATAAAATAATAGCTTTGAAAGAAATCTTTAAAATGTTGAAAGCCTACCCAATCGCTGCCCCAAATGCCTTTCGCAGGACTAAAATCCTTGAAGGCGATAACGGCGCCATACATCGGGAAATATTTAAAAATGAAGAAGTACAGCACAACCGGCAGGACCATCAGGTAGATCGCGCGATTTTTTCTTATGTCATCTAGTAAAACCCGAATGGAATGGGCCATGTTCTCACTTCCTTACCTGTTTGATAAAAAAGGGGAGGCAAGCTCCCCTCGAACTCTTTAGCGTTTGTTGTAACGATCCGTTGCCGTTTGGTAGATCTCCACAGCACGGTCCATATTCATCTTCTTCACTTGTTCTACCGTTTTATCGTAATCTTCCACTTTTGCGGCACCCATCACAATTTTGGTGATTTGCTCCGTCAACAGCGTGCTCACATCGTTCAAGATTTTCGCAGACTCCTTCGCTTCATCCGTAGACAGAACCACTGGCGGCAGCATCACTTTGTAGGCATTATTCGCATATTTCGCGTATAGTTTTACGGCATCTTTTTGTGCTGGCAATTGATAATACTGATCGTTGTAACGGTCATCATCCAAACCGGAGAAGCCGTAGTTGGCGATAAAATATTTAGCCATCGCTTGACTGATCGGCAGGTTATCAGGATTTTTCAAAATCAGGTCCGTGTACTTCGGTTGACCGTCTACTTTCGTGTACGTTTGACCTTCGATACCGAAGTTTTTGAGCATTGCTCCTTCTTCGCTATACAGATAGTCCAAGGCTTTTACCGTTTCGGCTGCATGCTTATTCGCACTCGTAATGACCGTTCCGATGTTGTCGTATTCCCATGACGCTTGTACAAATTTAGGCTCGTCGCCCTTTTTCAAAACAGGATATTGGACAGCAGAAAGCTTCGCTTTCGGGTCTGTCTTCTGCAGTGCCGGTGTATACGTACCGATGCTTCCGCCGATGAAACCGTAGAAAGCTCCAGCTTTGCCGGAAGTTACTTTGGCATCCATCGTTTTGGAGTCATTGGAAGCGAAGTCCGGATCGATCAGACCTTCCTTGTACCATTTTTGCATCGTCGTCAAATATTGCTTGAACTCTGGCTGAGCAGGTCCGAATTTCACTTTGCCATTATCGACATAGAAACTGCTCGCATTCGCAATCGTCGACATGCCCGTAACACCGTATGCGCCTGCGAAGTCAGCAAATGACATCGGATAGGATTTGTTCAATGTGAAAGGAATAGCACCTTTCTTCTCTTTGAACGCTTTGAGCACTGTTTCCCACTCATCAATCGTTTCCGGCGATTTCAGTCCGAGCTCATCCAGCCAATCCTGACGAATGACCATGCCGCTGAAAGTTTTGTACTGGCCATATTGACCTACCTTCAAGTGAGGCATCGCATAAATATCACCGTTATCCGCCTTGATCTGTTTGGCGATCTGCGGGTTAGCGTCCATAATTTTCTTCAAATTCGGCGCATTCTTTTCAATTAAATCGTTCAGTTTAATAATCGTGCCGTCCTTGAACATTTTGGATGTTCCGCCCTGCACACTGTTCCAATTCCACAACATCGAATCCGGCAGGTTATTAGAAGCAACCATTACACCGTATTGCTGAACATCATCTTGCGGTGTGTTTCCAGAAGAATGTTGGAAGTCAAACGTTACGTTTGTCTTCTTGGCCCACTCTTTCACCATAGGGAGTTCGTTCAAGCTTTTGACGACGGCTTTGGCATTCGGATTCATCGGTGTCCACAATGTTACCTTCACAGGATCTTTAGAAACGGATGCAACTGATGACGCTGGCGCTGTGCTGCTAGCAGCATCTTTTGTAGATCCAGCATTTCCGCAAGCGGTTGCAAGCGATAGTGTAAGAATGGTTGCCGCGATCGGCAGCATTTTAAATTGAAATCTTCTTTTCATGGAAACACTCCCCTTATCTCGTAGTCCGGCGCTACCGCCATGAAGCGGATTAGCCCTGTGAAAGAAGCATATCTCACGCCTGCTGATGTCGTATATCGTCGATTATTCAATCGTATTGTTTTCTTAGGAATAGACGTCGCTTCTTTTTGTATCATCCTCATTTTTTGAGAATACCCTTATTTGCAAAGAAAAAATCGCCCTTTCACCGCTAAGAGAGCCGGTTCGGTGGCGATTTTCCTATTAGTCGCTGATCAGCACTTCAATGCCGAGCGCCTCAATCGTATCGATCCATTCCTTCGAGCAGCCCGGATCGGTAATGAGCATCGAGATATCTTCGAGCTTTGACACTTTGGCGAACGTCGACATTCCGAATTTGGAATGATCTGCTACCAGAATGGCTTCCTCGGCGCGCTGCATCATTTTACGCGAAATGATGGCTTCCGCCAAATGGAAGTCGGTAATGCCGTCTGCGAGTGAGATGCCTCCTACAGAAATAAACGCTTTGTTCACCTTAAATTGATCCAGAAACTGATCCGTTAACGAGCCTGTTGCGGCCTGGCACTCCACGTTCATTTCTCCACCTGCGAAAATAATTCTTCCCCGGAACGTTTCCATGGCCAGATTGAGAATCGGAACAGAATGGGTAATCAAGGTTACATTCGTACGATCCTTCAGGTAAGGCAAAATTTCAATCGTCGTCGTGCCGTTATCCAGCATAATCGTTTCGCCGTCTTGGACCAAAGAGGCAGCCAGCTTGCCGATGCCCGCTTTCTCCGGCTTCATCATTTGCGCCCGCCTAAGAAAAGGTGGTTCGACCAGCTCGATGCGCATTTTGACAGCGCCTCCGTACACTTTGCGAAGCTTGCCTTCCTTCTCTAGCCGATCCAAATCCCGCCGCACCGTTTCCGTCGAAACATTAAGCATCTCGGACAGGTGATGCACCTGCACTTTCCCTTCCATCTCCAAATGGTTCAGGATCGTCATCCTGCGATCTTCGTATGTTAATGACATAATGGCCTCCTAAGAGTTTTCCGTAAGGAAAACTGACATCGTAAGCATCAGCTATTGACCGATGATATCCACATTGTGATGTTTCCTGTTGTTTTCATCCAGTTTATAAGGTGGCGCTTACGATGTCAACGGATCGGCTTATCCTTTAGCCAGCGATGCAATAAGTTGATTGATCTGCTCACGTTTCTTGATAATCCAGTCAGGTTCATGCGGATAATCGCTGAAGGTTAATGGCACTTCAAGATCTTCTTCAATTAAAGCAATCGTTCTCTCGCGACCAATCAAACCTTCCAACATTTCAAGCGCCCTTACATCTTGCAAAGCTTCATAAAATACAACCATTCGAATAGATTCGATGGGTCCCGCTTCTCCTGGATATACAAGAAAGGCATCCCCAGAAGGAAAAGCTCGATCTGCATCCGTTTGGACGAATGGATTCACCATTTTACGCGCATATTGCGAATACCAGAAATTATAACCCCAATGTAAAAACCCTCGAATATCAAATTTATATAACTGGAATCCAATGATCCGATTTCGCTCCGAAGGAAATGCAAAGAATCGATTCGATACTTTTTTGTACTGCGCGCAGCAATAGTAAGTCCACAGATTATCCACGCCGCGGCTAATAAAGGCATCAATATGATTGTTGGCAACCACTGGCGTGTTCACAAGGCCATGCCCGTAAAATTCATAGTCCGAAAGCGCATCGAACGTAGGATAGCCTTGAAGGAACTGGCTCAACCGGTTACTTGCTGCCCGATAGGATTCCAAATTATCCAAGGTCGGTTCGTCCGAAACGTGGAAAAATACGCGATCCTGAATGCCCTGCTTTTTAATAAACCGATCCAATTCAGGTAAAAGCGCCTCTAGGAACTGACTGTATTCTTCCCCTGTTGCGTCAGTTTCCCAACCAAATATTCGTTTCAGCTGCCCCTTTTCCGTAGCCATGATTTTAGGCGCAAACTGTGCCCCCCATTGCGTAAATAAATGAGAAAACTCAAAATATTGAACCCCGCAGCGGTCTCCAAGCGCTATCCATCTCTCCAGTAAGCGAAAATCAAATCGGTATCCATTCTCATCACGCTCTACTTCTACCAACTGCACAGTCGTGCGCTCACCGCCAACTTCTGTATCCAATGGAGGGGTGAATAATGGCGTTAAAATCATATTGATCCCTTGCTTGACCGCCGTTTGAACATATTGCTCAATCAGTGTCCAATGCTCTTCGCTGAAGACATTCACATTGTAATGATTCGCTAAACAATCCGTATGGAACCATTCGGTTCGAATCAACTTTTGCTTGGGCAAAGAACCGCTTAGTACTTGTAAATCGATACGTTCTGAGCCCATCCGATTGCCATCAGCAGACAGCAAAATCACATCAATTGGATACACACCCTCTAAATGTTGATTCTTGAGCTCAACCGTTATCCATAAAGAGCTCCAGCTCCCAGGTAAAGCGACCTCACCATGGACATCCAATGGCATCAACGGATCCGGATACAGTCCAGGTTGATCACTGATTACATCATCATCATGATCGCCATAACATGCTAATTCACTTGGCACTAATCCTACTTTTCGCACCGTTATGTAGTCGGAAAGAGGTGATTCGATTGTGACTCGTATCCCTTTGACAAGCTGCTCCGATCGATAGGCTACCTGAAAAGAGAAAATCTCATTGCTGAATGTTGTTGCTCGTTCAAGAAAATAACGGGAATCCAGTTCACGATGAGCGATTACTTTAGCCAAAGAATTCAAACACCGCAAATCAATCTTTTTATCAGACATGATGTAGTCTCCTCTTACTTACATTTAATAGGTTGTTTGATTATAAAGATACGGTTGTTACTCCGTACCGTATATCGGCATTTCTTGCTTAATCGCTCTTTTTTGCGAAAAAAACCTCCCCACGAGCACTACATTCGAAAACGGTTTCATTCTTGCTTTCAATCTTTTCATCAAAAAATTTCTTCATTGACAGCCGTGCAAACCAGCGATACAATAGCCAACAAACAACATTATATCACAAAGAAACAACATGAATACTACAAAAATACAACTTATAGGGGGACATTTATCGTGCAGCATCCGCTTGCCTTTCGCGAAGATCGAACTTTTACCATCGTCCAGTTCACCGATTTACATTGGGAAAATGGTGGAGATGAGGATCAGCAAACACGTCGTCTAATGGAAGATGTCCTAGACGCTGAGCGTCCTGACCTTGTCGTATTTACGGGTGACGTCATTTATACAGGGTACGGAGCTTCCGGTGAGCCTGTTTGCGAACATCCGCATCAAGCATTTCGCGATGCCGTTCACACGGCTGAATCTCGCGGTATTCCATGGGCCGTTGTGTTCGGCAACCACGATACAGAAACTACCATCACTAGAGATGAGCTCATGCATACCGTGCTGGAGCATTCCCATACCGTTGCGCAGCGAGGACCAGAAGGAATGAACGGCGTCGGCAACTATACGTTATCTATTTTGGGTTCCGATGGTCAGACCGCTGCCGCTTTGTACTTCTTCGATTCCGGGGATCGCTCTGCGCTGCCGCATATCCAAGGCTATGATTGGATTCGCAGCAATCAGGTCGACTGGTACAGGGAGGAATCCCGTAGGCTCCAATCGAGCATGGGGGCGCAAGATTACCCTGCCCTGGCTTTCTTCCATATCCCGCTTCCGGAATATAAACAAGTCTGGGACAATGAGACCTGCTATGGCAACAAGTTTGAACATGTCTGCTGCCCTCCTGTCAATTCGGGCTTGTTTACGGCTATGGTCGAAATGGGCGATGTCATCGGAACCTTCTGCGGCCACGACCACGTCAACGATTATTGGGGTGAGCTTCACGGCGTACGTCTCTGCTACGGAAGAGCAACGGGCTACAATACCTATGGCAAAGACGGCTTCCCCCGCGGTGCCCGGATCATTCGACTCCGCGAAGGCGAGCGTTCTTTCGAATCCTGGCTGCGGCTGGCTGACGGTACGGTAATCATGGATCAACCCGAACACATCCCCAACGTCTAACTTCTCTCAAGGTTTGGAGATGATCTCTTGTTTATTGTTTCAATTTTACTAGTCGTAGCTTCAGGTCTTACGCACGCAGTCTGGAGCTTATTCACCAAAAGAAGCCAGAATAAAAGCGTCTTTCTATGGTCCATCATGATGGTGACCACAATCGGGCTTCTTCCTTATTTAATCAGAGAACTATGGCTTAACCCTTTATCTCTAAAAGCCTACGGATTCTTACTTTTATCTGCTTGTTTGCAAAGTGTCTACTCCCTGTTGCTGGCACGTACCTACAATATGGGCGACCTGTCCCAGGTGTATCCGATTATGCGAGGCACCAGCACGCTCTTCATTCCCATCGGCAGTGTCTTGTTCCTTCGTGAATCCTTATCCATATACGGTTGGATAGGCCTGCTCTGCATGGTCTTCGGTTTCATTTGGCTTAGCGGTATTTTCACCCGTAAACAAGGATCGCCCGGAACTGTTAAGCCGTTCCTTATGGCCCTTTGTGTCGGCCTATGTACGACATGTTACATTTTTGTTGATCGCTTCAACCTTCAGCATGTCTCAGCTATCGCTTTATTGGAGGTTACGAATATCGGGTTCATGGCTGCACTGACGCCGATTGTCCTCGCTTCTAAACAACTTCGGATCGAGTGGAAACTGAACGCCAAGATCATTTTACTGGGAGCGATCCTCAACCCCGGATCTTATTTGTTATTTTTATTCGCCATGAAATATGCCCCCGTCGCCCATATCTCACCCATTCGTGAGATTGGCACGGTATTCGCAACAATTCTGGGCATTGTTGTGCTCAAAGAAAAGCAAGGCCAACTAAGAATTATTTGCTCCATTCTCATCTTGATCGGCATTCTGATCATTAGCTTTTTTGGCTAAACAGGGGGTACTCCCCTTGCTTGATGCCGCTTTTTTTGTTAAGATACAGAACGAACGTTCAGTATTATTAATGCATTCAATTCAATAAGTCGTTTTTAATAATCAGTTGAATCGGAGTCGAATCATATGAACAAAAAGCAGCTGCAAAGTGAGCAGACCAAAAAACGTGTTGCCGACGCCGCAAGAGCCCTATTTGTTCAAAAAGGGTACAAAGCCACTTCCATTGAAGATATTGTGGAGGCAACCGCGAGCAGCAAGGGGAACATTTACTATCATTTTAAGAGCAAGGAAGGCTTGTTTCTCTATTTGCTTGATGAATGGGAGAGAGAATGGGAACATAAATGGAGCCTAAAAGAGGCGCTCTACCCAACAACAACAGATAAACTATACGGACTTGCAGAGCAGCTTGTTCGCGAAGACCTTAACCATCCTCTTACCAAAGCAGCTGATGAATTTTTCAGCAATCAGGAAAATGCCACCGAAGTCGAAGAACGAATTACGGCGATGATCGCTGGACATCTTACGTTCAACCAAAAGTTGTTCCAACAAGGAATTGATAACGATGAATTTAAACAAAATGATGTGGAAAGATTGGCTATTATTCTAGAAAGCTTGATTATTGGGCTTAGTCAGATGTCTCGAAGAACCAATTTGGAGGATGCGCTAGCTTTGTATAAAACAGCAATGAAGGTTTTTCTGCACGGGATTGCACGGGAACCGAGATAGGTTTCCTCGGACTTTTACAAAACGAACGTTCAGTATTATTTATTTTAAACCCATCACAAAACTTTGGAGGGCTTTCGAATGCCTTTATTACTAAGAAACAGGGGAGCTGTCCTGCTCCTCATATTTAATATATTTCTCGTCTTTACAGGCGTCGGTCTTGTCGTTCCCATTATGCCCACCTATATGACGGAGCTTCATATAAGCGGAAGTCTGATGGGATTGCTGGTTGCCTCTTTCTCACTCACTCAACTTATCTTTTCACCTTTAGCCGGCAGGTTATCCGATTCTCTTGGTCGGAAAAGGATTATTGTGGCTGGCATGATTCTATTCGCCCTCTCAGAGTGGCTCTTCGGAGCAGCCAGCACTCCTCTTCTTATGTTCGTTTCTAGAATGCTTGGAGGAATCGGCGCCGCGCTCATTATGCCTGCTGTGATGGCCTATGCAGCAGATGTTACCTCTGTCGAAGAGAGAGCTCAAGGTATGGGATTCATTAATGCGGCGATCACAACAGGGTTTATAATTGGTCCCGGTATAGGAGGGTTTCTAGCTGAATACGGGATTCGTGTCCCCTTCTATTCGGCTGCGGTGGCCGGCGCTATTGCTGCTGTCCTTACATTTCTTGTTCTACCTGAATCAAGAACAGCAGAGAAACTCACAAACTCCACGCCTGTCCTAATGAAGAAACAAAGTCTTATTACACAGTTGGCGCATTCCTACCGAGAGCCTTACTTCTTGAGCTTGATCATTGTGTTTGTTATGTCCTTCGGTCTGTCGAATTATGAACAGATATTCGGACTTTTCGTCGATCATAAATTCGGCTTCACACCGAAAGACATCGCGATTATCATCACGTTCGGATCCATAGCTGGCGCTGTCGTGCAAGTAACCATTTTCGGATGGATATTGAATCGGTTTGGAGAGAAGCGAGTCATCTCCTTCTGTTTGATCATTGCAGGTCTGTTCGTATTGTTAACGCTTTTCGTGAACAGCTACTTTTTGATTATCACGGTTACTTTCATCGTGTTTTTATCCATTGATATTTTACGACCGGCAATCGGCACTCAGATGTCCAAAATGGCACATGAGCAGCAAGGGTATGTGGCAGGCCTGAACTCGGCTTTCACAAGTCTCGGGAATATCGCGGGACCTGTTGTCGCAGGCTTTCTGTTCGATATGAACATTAATTATCCCTACGCAGCCGCAGCCTTCGTTCTCATTCTATGCTTCGTCTTATCGTTACAGGCCAGAAGAGACATGCAAGCTGAATATGTGAATTAGCATTGAAATCACCAAGCATGATTTTACAGAAAAGTTCTTATAACAGGATATACATGTATTGACTTTATTCCTTATCCAGCATATCATGATGTCAGTGAGCACTGACATTGTTATGGAAGAGGGATCATATGGACAGCAGCAAGCTTGGAAGCAGCGATAGACTTCTCTTGGCGGCGCTCAATTTGATCGCGGCTAAAGGCTACAATGGAGTAACTACTCTTGAAATTGCCACGGAAGCAGGTCTTAGTGAGAAAACATTGTTTCGCCAATTCGGCAGTAAACAGAAGCTCCTCGAAGCCGCATTTGACCGCTATCATTATGCCGAAGAGATGAAGAAGCTGTTTAGTGAAAAGCTCGTGTGGGATCTAGAGAAGGATCTGCTTCTGGTTAGTAAAACCTATCATGAGATTATGAACCGTAATCGCAAATTGATCCAGATCAGTCTCAAAGAAGAGGGTCAACTGCCCGGCTTCCGCGAGCGTACACATAAGCATCCTCTGCAGTTGCTGGAAATCTTAACGAATTATTTCATCACAATGTCTGAAAAGGGCAAAATGATTCCCACGAATCCGGAGATGCACGCCTTCTCCTTTATGATGATGAATTTCGGGGCATACATGAACGATCTCGATAGTCATAAAAACTACTCAACCATTTCATTGGAGCCATTTATTCAAGAGAGCGTAAAGATTTTTGCTAGGGCCTTACAACCCTAGTTTTTTTACAGACCAAATGTCAGTCAGTACTGACAGTCAAATTTTAAAAAAAGGATGTGGTCACGTTTGACTACCCAAATCCAAGAACCACAGCAAACCAGCGACAAATTAATGCGTATTTTGATGTTCACCCTGACTATATCCATGATGAGCGGCATCATGTTCAACATCGTTTTGCCTAAGATTAGTGAAGACTTCTCTCTCACGATTGCCCAGGTCAGCTGGCTCTCATCTGCCTACATTCTGATCTACGCGATTGGTGCAGTCACCTACGGAAAGCT
Source organism: Paenibacillus sp. WG02 (assembly GCF_055396115.1). Lineage (NCBI taxonomy): Bacteria > Bacillati > Bacillota > Bacilli > Caryophanales > Paenibacillaceae > Paenibacillus > Paenibacillus sp. WG02. The sequence continues at coordinate 7,686,380 of NZ_AP036016.1, forward strand.
GTCAGACCGCTATAAGCTGAAAAATTTGGTAACCTTCGGACTCCTATTATTTACGGCCGGGTCCCTCATCGGGCTAACCTCACAAACATTCGGAATGGCGCTAGTCGGCAGATGTCTGCAAGCATCCGGAAGCTGCCGTTATTCCCGCGATTGCGATGATCATCCCCTTGCGTTATTTCGCTCCGGAACGCAGAGGTGCAGCACTTGGCATGACTGCGGTAGGTTTGGCTTTTGGTAATGCACTTGGGCCTGTTGTCGCGGCTTTAATCGTTAGCACATTACACTGGCGCTGGTTATTTGCAGTACCCTTGCTAGTTTTGGCGACACTCCCTTTTTACCGTAAGTATTTAGGAAATGAAAAGCCGGGGACAACAGGGAAATTTGATTGGATTGGAGGTAGTCTGTTAGCCATCACAATCGCTTTATTATTGCTGAGTGTTACGAAGGGAATCTGGCTTTTGTTAGGTGGCTTACTCGCTTTAGGGTTATTCATTGCTCGAATTTGCACCGCTGGGGAGCCCTTTATTGCGCCAAAACTCTTTCGAAATAAAAAGTATACACTCGGACTGACCATTTCATTCCTCATCAATGGTACTTGCTGCTCACTTTATGTACTCAGCCCTCTGCTATTAGCAGACATTCAGAAGCTTCCATCCCTTTGGATTGGCTTCGCGATGGTCCCTGCAGCCGTGGCTTCGGCCGTATTTGGACGTAAAGGCGGTAGACTCGCGGATCTAAAAGGCAACTCATTCGTCGTATATGTGGCTTCAAGCCTACTGCTGGCTTGTTTTCTTTTGCTCTCCACTTTTACCGGAGGTTCTCCCCTGCTCATTGCTGTCTTTCTGATTCTCGGCAACGTCGGGCAATCTTTCATCGTCATTGCGATATCCAATTCGGTTTCAAGAACCTTGCCTAAGGAACAAGTTGGCGTTGGGATGGGCATGCTCGTGATGGTCAACTTCATTTCGCAAGGGATCGCTATCGGCGTATACAGTAAAATCGTTGATCTTGGATCCCGCGGTGTTCCAAACTGGAACCCCTTTTACAGCTATTCTTCTGGCTTTATTTTCAGTAATATCTGCTTCGTTATTGCCGCATTGCAACTGGTTATTTTAGCGATTTACTATTTCTCTTTTGGTAGAAAGAAGGAGAAAAAAGTGGTCTTGAAGGAGTCTGAGGCAGCTGCTTTATCGAATAGTTATAATTAAACGAAGAAATCAAAGAGGCCTATGCGCAGTTGCATGGGCTATTTAATTTCATTTTTAAAATATGCGATTTCGAGCGGTTGAGGCTACCAATGGCAGCGATATGTGAGCTTCTTCAGGACTCCCAAATTTCGTGGGAACAGCACCCTAATGATGATATAGTGAATAACAGCGCTCTTTTTCCGCAGCAACACGGCTTGTTCGGAAAAGCACTAATTATCCATTGCCAAAATCCCGATAGTATGGGTATAGCTGGTCAAATGGCGCTGAAAAACAATGTATGCATTTTTATGGAGCGTGAAATACATGAAGATTATGTTGGTGGATGACGAAGCGCTGGTGCTAAATCAAATTCGACGAATGCTATCGGGATATTCCGGGATTTCGGTCGTAGGCTCGTTTCAGAATGCGCGGGAGGCTATTGCGCGAATGCCGGAACTTCAGCCGGACGTCATATTTTTCGATATTCACTTGCCGGAGCTGTCGGGCATCGATGCAGTGGAGTTGGCACAGGAGGCTTGCCCGGGAATCGATATTGTGTTTGTAACGGCATATAACGAATATGCTATCCAAGCGTTCGAACTGAATGCGGTCGATTATTTGCTTAAGCCGCTGCATCAAGCTCGTTTGGATCATACGATAAAGCGACTGATGCAAAGAAGATTGCATAAACAAGAAGACATCCGGTCAACGGCGCCTTCCCGCGTTCTCTGTTTTCGGTCTCTCCGTTTTCAGAACAGCAGCGGGTCTTCGGAAATTCCGAAATGGCGAACAACAAAAACGCAGGAGCTGTTTGCTTATCTGCTGCACCATCGCGGCAATATTGTCCTCAAGGAAACGCTTCTGGAGCTGCTATGGCCGGAACTTGACGTGAAACAAGCGACGAGTCAACTGTACACATCGATTTATCACATCAGACAGTGCTTGAAGCAAATGGGCATCGATATCCCCATCCGCAATCTGACTATTCAGGAAGGCTACGTGCTGGACACAAGCCGCATTCGGATTGACGTGGATGAATGGGAGAACGGTTTGCGGCAGGCGAGCGGAGGGAATTTGGCCGACAGTCACTCCGAGCTGCTGCGGCTGCTTGAACTTTATGAAGGGGACTATTTTCAGGAGCACGGTTATGGGTGGGCGGAGACCGAACGCGAAAGACTACGGAAGCTATGGTATAAGCACGCCAGTTCGATAGCCCGATTCTATGAGAAAGCCGGAGTGCTGGAGGAAGCGCTCGCAATGTACGAACGGATTCAGGATGCGGATCCGTATAACGAAGACAACGGACTTGCGCTGATGAAGCTTTATACGGCAAGCGGACGGCGCAAAGAAGCGGAGAGGCACTTCCGTAAGCTGAATCATCTGTTTTCAAAAGAGCTGCAGATCGGCTTGACCGACAAGCTAGTAGACTGGTTCGAATTAATCGAGAAATAAATTGCCAATGACGCAATGAGGTGACGAAGGAGGACATCGAAGCAGAAACTTGGTAACTATCCATACCGCTGCGCGGCGCCCCTAACAATGCTTCGCTATTGTCGTATCGAGCCATATTCAAAGTAGCGCTTGAGGTGCACACTTGGCTCGGAGGAGGGAAGCAATCACATCGTTCGCCTCCTCCAAGCCAACTGCCTGCAAACGCTAAACTTGACACTCCTCACGCTTCACTTCGGGACGACAAAAGAAACGGTAGTACCTTGCTCCGGATAACTCTGAATTTGCAATCCATTCCCATACATTTGTTTCAGCCGCCGATCGATATTGAGCAGACCGACTCCCTGCCTGCTGCCCGAACGTGTGCGCAATAGTCCTTGCACCGTTTCTTCATCCATTCCAACGCCGTTATCGGTAATGGTTGCTTCTGAGCGGTCTTCATATTCGGTGATTTGAATAAGTATCTTTCCTCCCGACGAACGCCTCGTTATACCATGCCGTACTGCGTTTTCTACGAGAGGTTGGATAGAAAGCGGAGGAATCTTCAGCCTCATGCCTACATCAATTTCCCAAACAATATCCAAATTGCCGTTGAAACGTTCATTCTCAATATACAAATATGAACGGACGAGAGCAAGCTCCTGTTCAAGCGGAACAAGCTGCTCGGAATTTTGAAAGTTGAAGCTGGATCGCAAATAATTTCCGAACTCGTCAAGCAGAAGGCGCATTCTGTTCAGATTGATGTCGCTGAGCGCCGCTATCGCATTGAGCGCGTTGAATAAAAAATGCGGCTGTATTTGCGCTTGCAGCCATGCTGCTTCCATACGCAGCCGTTCGCGCATCGAACGGTGCACATCGGTTAATGCCCTCACCCGAGCTATCAACTCCATCGTATCCGCTGGTTTTACAACGTAATCGTTGGCGCCTGCCAAAAATCCTGCGGCAATATCTTCAGACTTGTTGCGTGCGGTCAGAAGCAGAATGGGCAGTTCCGAGCTCGAATAGCGCTCGCGGATCGCGTGCGTTAACTCATATCCCGACATGTGAGGCATCATGACGTCGGTAATAACCAGATCCCACACTCTCGAATGTAGTTGAGACAACGCTTCTTTGCCGCTCGTAACCGCAACGATATCGAAGCTTTTCGCAGTTAAAATGTCCTCCAATACTTTCAGGTTAAACGGATCATCGTCCACAGCCAATACGATCGGTCTATCCGTAGATCTGGAACTTGGCGTCTCCGTATCTTTACCGTATTGAATGTTCGAGCCGGCAGCGCCTGTTTCCATATAAGCGGGCAATAGAATCGACGCAGCTTCCATTTCCGGTTGAACGAAAAGCGAATCGGACAGCGCCAATGAAAACGTGAATACTGTGCCTTCGCCGGGGGCAGAGATGACCTCTAACGCTTCGCCATGCAGCTCTACGAGCTGCTTGCAAATGCCAAGCCCGAGTCCGATGCCGCCGCCTGGAGCCGCCGTCATGCCGGTGTCGCCTTGCTCGTAGGGCTTAAAGATTCTTTGCAGCGTTTCCGCGTCCATGCCTGCGCCTGTATCCGCAACGCTAATGTACGCTTTCCCGCCCTTAACGACTGCCCGGATGGTGATTGTCCCTTCATTAGTAAATTTGACCGCATTGTGAACAAGATTGAACACAATTTGAACGAGCCGGTTTTCGTCGGCCATCACAGGGGGATACTCGTTTGGAATCTCGCTGATGAGACGGATCGGTTTACCTTCGGTCATGAAGCGAACCATGTCGAATACGCCGGAAGTGACCGCTTGCAACTGAACACTTTGCAGATGCAGGCGGACGATACCCTCCTTGAGACGCGTCAAATCGAGCAGGTCATTTAACATAAACGACATGCGCCGGCCGACGATGATCATCAACTCCAAATTTTTGGCGCTCTTATCGCTCAGCGCATGTTTTTCGCTGTCAAGTACCGTTTGCGCCATATTCAGTATCCCGTGCAGCGGATTTCGCAATTCATGCGATGTGTTGGCTAGGAAATCGTCCTTCAATTTGTCTGCCATCCTTAACTGCTCGTTCAGCTTAGCGTTTTCTTCGGAATTGCGGAAGTACTGCTTAAACCAGTAAGCAGAAAAACAGACAATAGCCGCCAGCACGTCAACCGGGTAGTAGACGCTCGTTACTTCCGAGCGAGTATTAAACGCTCCCCAGACAGAGTTGGATAAGATGCTCGTGGCGGCAAGCACCAGAAAAATGGCGCCAGGCTGATTTCTTGCTATCATTTTGCCGACCAGATAGACAATCCAGGCCCATGGGAACCAGCTAATCAGCGTGAATACATTAGCATCGATCGAATAGTAAATGAGCGGTGGCGGCATGACCGCCACAAACCCCCAATATAAAGTGAAAACGCCGACGTACGTACGGAACAATCCAGTGTTTGTTTTGAGCTTGGCAAATATTCCAATCAGTAATAGGAAAAAAAAGGAGAAAGACAAATACGAGAGTACCTTGATTTTCAGCGCCCATGCATAGTTGATGAAAGGCATGCCTACCAGCAGCAGGCTGTCGTTATCGGACACAATCGAAAGACCGGAGACCAGAAGCAGCATGAAGAAGACGAGCAACGATTTTTGCCGATTGAACATGTATAACATCAATGCGTAGAAGCCATGCAACATCAGTATCATGAATGTTACAACCTGAAAGCCAATGGAGCTCCAGCGTTCGGAATCGATGGCCGCATCCGACCCGAAACGGATGTCCCTGACAATGCCGCCTTTAAACGGATCTTCGAAATTGGCAACGCGTACAAGCAGCTCGATCTCACTCACTCCGTTTCCCTTATAGAGCGGGGTATAAGAAATCCGGCGGGGCGTATACGTTTTCGATTGATCAGTCGGTTGGCCGATTCCTGCTATCTGACCGTTGAATTCAACAACTGAAGAGGCTTGAATTTCCTGAATCCAGAATTCGAAAGACTGATGCGGCAAAGGATCGACAAGAATGCGCAGCCGGTATGTCCCGTATCCGAAAGATGACTTTGACCCGGATGGCAAAGCGCTTCGCCAATCTCCCGGAACCTGAATATAACGCTTGCCAAGAGATTCCCGGCCCTTGTCTTCGTGTCTGATGAACGCTTCCGGATAAAACTCCCACTCGCCATTCAGCGTAATGGAATTGGATTTCACGAAGTCCCAGCCACGCAGATCGAGCACGCCTTGAACCGCACTAGGATGTTCAGGCGTAGTAAAAATTCCTGAACCAAAGCCACCGGATTCCAAGAAGTATGGAGAGAAACAGGATGAACGATGCAACATATTTCAGAGCGGTTTTGTTTTTTATCCGTATCATAAAGAGTCACTCCCAACGTTTTGCCGAGCAACTCCACCATCTGATGGCAAATGCTGGAGTTCATATTTTCGACAAGAAAAGCGTGAATTCCTTCTGCCGCAATCGGATAACAAAGTCTAGAATGTAAAGAAAGCCCGCCATATGAAAACATTGGCGGGCTTTCTTGTTTTGTGCTTACTTAATCAATGGCGCTTTGTTACGGTACCCAAATTTCCATACCGTTTGATTTTTTGTATTGATGGGCATTGGTTGCTTCCATGATGTCATAGTATGCCCAGTAGCCGCTTGAAAGGTCTTTGAAAACTTTGATGTTAGTGGACGCATCGACGGCTTTCTTGTCAGCCTGACGATTGAGCATTCTGTTTGCAATCGTAGCAGTCTCTGCGCGACTGATGGTTTTATCCGGTTCAAAAGCACCGTCCTGATAGCCATTTACCCATCCGTATTCCGCTGAAGTTGCTATGCTGGCATAGGCCCAATGGGTGTTCGATACATCTGTAAAGCTCTTATTGCCTGCAGCTTTATTCGAAAAGCTTACTGCAATGATTGTAAACTCTGCGCGAGTGATGGCTCTATTAGGTGCGAAGGAGCCATCTTTATAGTCGTTAATAATACCGAGGCTAGCTAAGGTGTTCACAGCTTTTGCATACCATGCCTTTTCAGGTACATCAGCAAAGTGCTTTCCTGAAGTATTTACATCCTGATTTCTAAGAAGATTATAGAACATCTGAGCGACTTCAGCACGGGTTACTGAGGCATCCGACCTAAAGGTTCCATCCTCATACCCGCTTAAATATGCAAAATGTTCCATTGTATTGAGCAACTTGGATACTCCCGTATCGGCAGCCGGTGCTGGTGTCTTATCTAAAGCTTTGAACGTAGCGTTAATCTTAACTGAACCACTCGGTTGGACATACGTATAAGTACCATTGCCATTGTCCGTATAGTTGATTAGATTACCTTTATCATCAGTAATCGTTAACTTGTCCAGTGTATATCCGGCATCAGGTGCAACAGTAATAGTCACTTTTGTACCTGATGTAGCGGTACTATTGTCTACAGTAACTTTTCCGCCTGTCACGTTATCAATCGTGACGGTGGAGCTGATGAAACCTCCGCCTCCACTTCCGCCATCCGTTGATGGCAGTGAAGGTCCTGTACCCGGCAAGTTATCCGCAAATATCATTTGGTTGGAGTAAACCAAAGCATAAGTCGAAAACTTGGTTGAGGAGAACGTTACGGTTGTTCCATTGACAGAGGCTGGTATGAATTCCGCAACGCCATTGTGAACTCTTACAATAGCGAAATACTTATAACCCAGCAGGCTTGTTGGAATGGGCAGTGTAATACTAATCGGCTCCGGCACTACAGGCACAAGCTGTGAAGCGCCTGGAGTGATTACTGCACCGCTGCTGTTTAGTACATCTACTTTTTTGGTAATGTTAATATCATACATAAAGCCAATGATAGCCGCACTTGAGGCAACGCGGGTTTCAATTAAGCTTTTGTCGGCTGATACTCCTGGAGTTGTGCTAGTAGACACATCCGTTGCATTCAGATTAAGAGTGACATTCAAGGATTGACCGTTCAGTACTTGAGCAATTTCTGCAGGCGTAAGCAGCATACCCTTTTGATTATCCAATTGATTTCTTGTGGCAGCAGGGTTTGCAACACCGCTTACGACACTGCTAATCTTTAATGAAGCCTGGAGCAACTTTAATATCGCATTGGATACATTCTCAACCGTTGTCCTGCTTATTTGCAACTGTTCTTCCGGTGTGAGCACAGTAAATTCATCATGTGCTGCTTTTAATGCCTCTAGAGTATTCGTATTGATAGCAGCTGCCATATCGCTGGCTACCTGTGATACAGCAGCAGAAGGATGCACAGTAATGGTTCCTTTTGCATCGCTTGTAACGCTCATTCCCACAGGCGTCCCAGGATTTGTCGTAAATGGTCCAAATGTGACGTTGCCTTGGTCATCTACGGTAGCAGTAGCCGTAAATGTTGCGTTAAGTGCTGCGTTGTCAGGGTTCGTAATCGTAATACTTGCCGGATACACCCCTACAGGTACACCGTTGACAGCATATTTTCCAGTATATTGACTTACGCTGCCTTTAACGCCAGCCACAGTGATTGTTGCATGTGTAGGATAGGTTGTATCTTCATACATCATTCCGCCAGACAGGTTTGCGGTATTATAAGGAAGTACATCCGTTCCGCTTGTCGGCATCGGCGAAATCTCACCTGCTGCCGGTATTGGCCGGGCTAAGACTTGATAAGTTTTCGCAGCATCAACAGGTTGGAAGGTTAATGTGCTTCCATTTCCGATTATCCAAACAGGTTCAGTAGTCAGATTACCGTGTACATCAACGTATTTGCCTGTACTCTTATCTACAAGGGCGTACTGGACTGTAGGTGAAGTATTGTTAATTTGAATCAGGTCGCTGCCGGCGGTGCTTGATGGCATTCTCAAGATGTTGCTTGCGTCCACTGGCGCAACTGGCGTTAAGACTGGTGTACCGCTCACGCCCGATACAGGAGGATTGCCGCCAGCATCGGCAGGAATCGCTACAATTTGATAATGGGTATTAGGATCAAGGTTATCAAAAGTTACATCTGAACCGGTGCCTGTTTTCCAACCACTTACCACATTGCCATTCTCATCGGCTACAGCATATTTAGCCAAAGTTGAGGATGGATTTACGGTAATGGATGTTTTACCGGCATTTGCAGGGTCGTGTCCTGTTGTAAGGTTATTGCCTACTGTTGGCAATGTAATACTTTGTGTCTCAGAAGCCGTACTTGGAGTTACTGTACTTGCATCGAATGTCGATGTAGCAGCTACTTTGTATTTTCCACCCGGCAATAAAGGCAGAAATACAATCGGGCTTCCGTTGCTTGGATACCAACCGTTTACGCCAGCAGTAATTTCGTTGCCACTTTGGTCAAATGCTCTGAGTCCTGTAACTGGGCTCCCGTTTGCATGTGTAACAGTCATAACCGTATTTACATCACGAGGGGTTGCCATTATTGTGCTGGAGCCGTTATAAACGGAAGCTGTTACACTCTTATAAACGGCTGCTGTTACACTATCGATCCCACCGCCCGAAAAACCTGGAACATCTTTGGTGGCCGTGATGTTGGTAATGACTCCGGGATTATACTCAACAATAACTCCTGGATCTTTAAATGTACCGCTACCGTGTACATCAGTTACGCCTAAGTAACCTACTTTAGTATTATTGGTGTCTAGCAGAAGTGTAATATGGGTGATGGGTCCATTAGGCACATTATAATTCGAGGTCTCAAGATTTGTATGCTGACCGATGTTCGATACATAATGTGTCAGACTATCATTATTAGAAGTGCTCCAACTAGGTGATGTAGTTTTAGTAGCGCCAATAAAGCTTATAAAGTTCCACTGGGTTCCTGAAATTGTCATAAAGGAACTCTTAAATTCTTTAAACATACTGGCAATCGCCAACATTTCTCCAGCACCAGCATCGCCTGCTGCTGGCTCTACGAGATGTCCATTATTGTTCGTTGCAGTAGTCACAGCATCATAAAAAGTCATGGTAGTCTGTCTTGCCACATATGCAAAATAGCGTCCATTGTAGGTACGCACAGATGTTTTTCCATTGGACAATGGCGCCCCTGGCGTTACATTGACTGTGACACTTTGGGTTTGCCCTGCAGCTTGTGTAAATGTCATATTTCGAATCGCAGCTCGAATGTCTTCATAAGTAGCAGCGCCTGAAAAATTGAACACTCTATTTGTAGATGTAGATTGGTCAGTAACAATGCCGCTAATGGTTATGCCATTAGTCAACTCGGTAATACTGTTTGGAACAGTCCCAACTGCAGTTGAGCCATTATTTACAGCTACTTTAAAGTATCCGCCGTCTGTATCAACGACACCCGTACTTCCAAATGCAGCATTTGCCAGCTGATAGTTTGTTGCGGATGATCTAACCGGAGTACCGAGATCAAGTGTTGGTGTTACCGCTGCTCCTACTTCTAACGGATGAAAAGGCATCATCGTTAATACCATAACGATTGCCATTAGAACAGATAACATTCTTTGATTTTTTAATTTCATCTTTTGTTCACTCCTACCCTGCTCTCGCTTGAGTTATTTTGCTTCTTACGTCGGTAATCCGGTACGGATGTTGTACCTGCATCAGTAAACGATCGTTCTTATTCTCGTCCCACTCCTGTCCAATATCTCGATAAAATCCATGTCCATTCGACATCTGTGATCATAACAAAAGGAACTATACAAAATCTCTACAAGTTCCGACTGCCTTTGCGGCAGGTTGCGTACCTTCCATGGTTTAAACGATAGGCTGTTTGGAAAATAGAGGCGTACGATTGCGTGAAAATAACCCACACCGTCATCTACGTATATATTTCGATTGTGAAATACATGAAGCTCATGTTGGTGGATGACGAATCGCTGGCGCTATACCAACTTCAGCGAATGCTATCGGGATATTCCGGGCGTGTTCGGCTCGTTTCGGAATGCGGAGAGGCTATTGAGCGAATGCCGAAGCTTCAGCCGGACATCATATTTTTCGATATTCACTTGCCGGAACAATCGGGAATCGATGCGGTTAAGTTGGCGCAGGAGGCTTGTCCGGGAGTCGATATTGTATTTGTAACGGCAAATCACGAATGCCGTCAACGTGGTTGCGAGCGGGGGGGTTGAATTCGACGTTGCTGAACAAGCTGGAGGAATTGGAGAAGCAGCAGCTCGACCTTGAACAGAAGATGCTGGAGGGCCGTTCGCAAAAAGAAAAAGCAGCCATCACAGAGGAATCTCTGCGACAACTGCTTTCCCGCTCGGAGCCCAGTACAGAAATTATTCAAGATCGCGTTCCGTCAGACTGAAAGCGGATGTGAAGTATATCGTCCAGCGAAATCCATTCCATTCCTTCTGTATGGCTTATTTTGACACTTCGGAGTTGCTGATTAATCATAATCGCCAGCCACGTCAGTTCATGATTGCCCATCCCATCGAAATACCGAATATGAATAAAACGCTGATTCAATAGCGATTCTTTAATGATGTTTGCAAATTCAAGGTCGTTTGTCATGATCAAATACACACACTCTCTCCAACGAAGTTAAGTAAAATAGGATTCGAAGAAACACAAGAAAAGGACTGCCCCTTAGCGCTGCCCCATTATAGAAATATGGAACCAAAGCTCCATAATTCCCATATATCGACAAAATCCAAGAGGCCCATGCGCAGTTGCATGAGCCTTTTGGATTACATTGACAAATTCTGGGTATGTCAATATGCTAGAACACTAAGGAACCCATCGTCATATATTCTCACTTGATGTTGCCAGATGAATGAATCCTTATTCTCGGTTGAATTGATGTTGTAAAAAGTGCAACAATTTCTGCCTAAATCCCGCCAATCTCCTTCGATGTTGCATAGCGTACAACAATTTAGCCCCATTCAGACCATTTCGCGACAAATGGGTTAGAAATGTTGTACAAACTGCAACTTCAACCTGCAAAATAGCCTTTTGGCGTGTAAATTGTTGTAGATTTTACAACATTGGTAGCCACTATAGCCGATCTATCTTTACGAGGCTGCTGAACGACTCTAAAATCGAATTTTGGAGTCATGCCTACCAGATGAGGAATTAATCGACGTTCTCGTATGACTAACATAAGGGAGAATCTATGACTAATTTGATCAGAATCTTCGGTTCCATTTGTCTTTTTCTATTGATTGGATGTTCAAATGATCAAATAATTTCCAAGAACATTGAACGATCTGATCTTGATACAAGTCTACAAACATGGGTGCAAACTAAATCAAAAGAAAATGGGATTTACTTAAGAAAAATGAATGAAAATAAGGGTCGAGATGAGAAAATACATTACCTCATTTACTCCAAAAAGGCCTTAGCTACGACTATAGAACAATTAAACTAAATCTGAAAGATGGAACTTTATCTATACTTTTGAAAGATAAAATGGCCTCAGACGAGCAGTATGTTAAACCTGAGCCCCTATTCAAAATTACGTTAGATACCCAGCCTGAAAAAATTGAAATGTATTTAAATGAGAAATTAGCTGACTATCAAATGGAGCAGCACTAAATTAAGCAACAAACAAAAGGGCGGTCTTAAGAAACATGAGGAAAATCCTATTAACCATTTTCTTTATATTGACATATTTTCTGTTGTTCACCGGTTTTAAGTGGACATATACTTTCTTTTTCGACGGTAGGATATCGCCATTTATTAATGTATTGCTGCTGTTTTGTATAGTAGCTTTATTTCTGCCATCTCTTTTAATCACTAAATTTGTAGCTAAGTATATAAAATGATTCGTTCCCTCCCGGATTCCAACTTTATTTTGTTAAAAGCACGCGATGAACGCCCAGGCTACCTCCTGGTGCCGTTCCTATATATAAATATCCGTTATGTTTTATAGCCGTAGTTACGCCGTACAGTGTGCCTTCTGGATCGTGCCAGCTTCCGATAAGCTCTCCCTGCGGGCTGAGCTCCACAGCAAGACCATGCTTCACCGGTGCGCTTGCACCGTTTAGCAGCGACTGCGGTATTTTGGCCATGGTACTGGCCAACCAAGGGTTGCTATGCATCTGATCTACAAAGGAAAGGCGAGTCGTGAAGATACCGACCCAGAAATGACCTTGCTCATCACGCGTAATGTTGTCTGGAAAGCCTGCGAGATTGTCCACAAAAATATCAGATGTCCCTTTCTTTGGACCCTTGAGCCAGTATCTGGTCAACTGATAATGATACGATTCCGCCACAAGCACAAAATCTTCATCCGCAGACAAGGCAACCCCGTTTGCAAAATAAAGCCCTTCTAACAGGACAGTCGTCTGCTTGGTCTTTGGATCATACTTCAGCAAACGTCCATGCGGCTTGTTCTCGGCAATTTCTTTGAAGGTCACGCTGCCATAGTTCGAGGTATCGGAGAAATAAATTGCGCCGTCCTTGGCAATATCAAGTTCGTTAGCTAAATAGATTGGCTTGCCGTCCACTTGATCGGCCAAGACCTCTATGCTCCCGGATGGGTTTATAGATAGCAGTCCCTTCTTGACATCAGTAACGATCAAATTGCCATTGGCATCGAATATAAGCCCATTAGGCGTTCCTTTGGTGTCTGCAAACACTTGGGCCTTTTGTGGATTGCCCTCTGCATCGAAAGGAACCTTGTAAATTTTCCCGTCAGAATCTCCTGTGTATAGCTGGCCTTCCTTATCGAAGGTAATGAATTCCGGGGATTTAGGGGCATCAGTAACAAGCTGAGCAGAGCTGAGTTTGTTGTTCTGTTTCCAAGGGCCCGCTTCCTCAAAAGAGGGGGCCGTCGGCGCGGACCATTTTGCCGGTTCGATCGGTGAAGGAATAAGCAAGAAAACGATCACTCCGAGAACGAGCAACGTAAGTAGTGATAACAAAAATCTGCGTACTATTTTACGCGGTGAGCCTTTCGGACGATTCACGCCTTCAGTAGATTTAACGGAGCGAACTTGTGTATTTGGCATTAGAGTGCCTCCTGTGTCTTTTATGTGAGATTTAAATTTGGACTACGATTTTACCGAAATATTGCTTTCCTTCAGCCAAGAGCGCGAATGCTTCTCCAATTCGATCCAGAGGGAATACACGGTCGATGACGGGATGTAATCGATGATGGTCAATCGCTCGATTCATCTTTTCAAAGTGATCCCGATTGCCGACTTGGCTGCCGCGAACAGTCGCGGCTTTCTGCAAGATGCCCGTGACATCATATTCCGGAATGGTCAAGCCCGATAAGAACCCGACCATACTCAAGGTCCCTCCAATGCGAAGCGCATTTATGGATTTAGTCATCGTTGCCGCTCCTCCAACATCCAGAACATGATCGACGCCGCCAGTCAGCTCTAACACTGCTTTATCCCAATCGGGAACTTCCGAATAGTTGATCGTTTGCCATGCACCGAGAGCTTTTGCTCGTTCCAGCTTGTCGTTGCTGCTCGATGTGATGATCGCTCGCGCTCCGGCCATAAGAGAAAATTGAAGCCCGAAGATGGAAACACCGCCTGTTCCTTGCAGCAGCACGGTATCACCCGCTTGCAATCCACCGTATTCGATTAGCATGCTCCATGCGGTTAATGCCGCGATCGGTAAGGTGGCAGCCTCCTCCCAAGTGAGGTGATCGGGAATATGGACGATTCCGTCTTCATGTAGAACGACATACTCGGCCGCAACTCCGTTCAACGGACCACCCAGACTGTCTCTTAACACTTCTGCTCTTGGACTGCCGGCAATGAATCGCTGTTGCAAATTACCTGCAACTCGATTTCCGACCTGAAACCTCGTTACTCCTTGGCCAACGGCTACAATTTCTCCCGCTCCGTCTGATAATGGAATGAAGGGGAATTTGATTTCAATCGGCATTAATCCGCTGAGGATCACTAGATCCCGATAATTGAGAGAAGCTGCCTTCATGCGGATCAGCACCTCATGGGGGCCTGGCGTTGGTATGTCGAGTTCCGTTAAGTTTAATTCCTCAAAGCCGAAGCCGTTTGTCAGTTGTATAGCTTTCATCGAATTGTCCTCCCTGCAAGATCAGATTGATTACCTGTATTCTTATTATTATTATTATTGCCGGATCCTCCGCGTGGACGAAGCATGCCTCCAACAAGTCGAAGACCTTGCTTTCGAGTTATGAATCGCGATAACTGCGCCCCGATATAATTCTGCACACCCGGAACGACGTATATTTTCCCTTCCTTCAACGCACGAAGTGCAACCTCTACGACTCTTTCCGGCGTATCTTTCTTTCCGACAGAGGCTTCTTCCGTTCCTACAACATTAAAGAAACTGGTGTCCGTCGAACCGGGACAAAGTGCGAAGAATTTCACGCCGCGGTCGCGATTTTCCCACCATAATGCTTGTGTAAACGACAAGACAAAAGCTTTCGTCGCCCCATATACTGCCATAAAGGGAAGCGGTTGAAATCCGGCAGTTGAAGCCACATTAATAACTGCTCCTGAGTTTTTGCGCAACATGTTTGGCAAGAACAAGTGCGTCATATCTACAACAGCAGCGACATTGAGCATAACTTCTTCATGTTGACGCTCACCTGACACTTGCTCGAACAAACCATGTGTAGCAAAGCCTGCATTATTGATTAGCAGTTCGATATCCACATTCAAAAGTTCACATTGCCGATATAACTCGCTGGGTGCGCCCTCTTTCGCAAGATCCATAGCGATAACCTCGGCTTTGATGCCATATATCTTCATTAGCTCTGATGCCAAGCTCTCAAGCTTGCCCTTCGATCGAGCCACGAGTACCAAGTGGCTGCCTTGTTTGGCTAGTTGTCTCGCGAATTGCTCTCCAATACCAGAAGAAGCTCCAGTGACGAGCGCCCATTTTCCTTGAATTTTCATAGTGCTACTCTCCTTTTAGATACTATGTTATAATAATGAAACACTGTTACCATATGGTTAAAGGAATCCTCAATTCCCAAAAAATTAAGAGTCATCGCATATTCGGTAACAGTGTTTCTGATTGATTTCATTGTAACCACACTTTTTAAGATTGTCAATACGATCTTGGAACATCCCATATCTCATTGACAACTACCCATCAACTGTATAAAATTTTTGATAAGAAATTAAGAAACTTTGTTTCCTGACGAAAACATGATAACCGAAGGAAGATGATTATGAGCGACCAGGATAACTCCTTTAATACGAACACACGAGTGCTGAAAACCTACCAAGAGGCTCGCTTACAAAATACTAAAAATCTCCGCAAACTCGTAGTTGATGCTGCCGCAACGCTCTTGCAAGAAGAGGGCCCAGAAGCAGTTACAGTACGTAAAGTAGCGCAGAAAATGGATTGCTCGACAAAAATCATTTATAGCTTATTTGTCAATAAAGAGGGCTTGGCTCAGCAGCTGTATCTGGAAGGTTGTAAGCTTCTCGCTAACGAATTCGAGGGAACACCGCAAGCAGCTGATCCGGCGCAGCATTTGCTGAATCTAGGCGAAACCTTTTGGCAATTCGGGCAGCGTTACTCCAGCTATTATAAGCTGATGTTCGGAGGAGCCTTTGCAGATTTCAAACCGGACGAGGAAAGCATGCATGGCACCGTAACAGCCATGCGGCAGTTATTGACCGTGATCAGCAATGCGCAAGAGCAAGGACTAATTCCCGGTCAGTATGACACGGAATCCGTTGTACGTATCGTCTGGGCCTCGCTCCATGGCGTTATTCATCTTTACATGGGTGGACACTTAGGAGATGTACAATCGGCCCATGCGGTATACAAACAAACGTTGTCTTTACTTTCCAGTTCTTTGTTGCCAGTTCGTAGCACCTAATGCGCCGCCAGGGACTTTTAACGGTAGATATAAATGCTGCTCCTCTGTAAACGTCAAATATCCCCCATCTTGAAAGATGGGGGATATTTGACGTTTACCCGTTTCTATTAATTGTTCTACTAATCACTTTTGTAATGTGAAAAGTTACTTATTTGGGCATGACTTGTGTTTACTTTATTTGTCATATATATTTAGAAAGGAAAAGTATGGAAAAAATGAGATAGGGAGAGATATTTATGAAAAAAACAATAGTTTCGATTGTAGGGATTTCTATGATTCTTGGTGCAGCAGGTGGAGTTTACGCAGGAGCTAATTTGCAAGAAATTAAAGCTTATCTGAACAACGATATTAAAGTAAAGGTTAACGGAAATACAGTTCAGTTACTAGACGCTCAAGGGAATGTTGTAACTCCAATTACATACGATGGAAGCACTTATTTACCTGCAAGGGCTATTGCAAGCTCACTGAACGTAGCTGTAGATTACGACGCTGCATCAAACAGTGTTTTGTTTGGAGAAAAAGTCGAGGGTACTCCTGTTAATGCTATTCAAACTTTCTATCAAGCTATTAAAGACCCGAATTTAACCAAATATAAAAATAAGGATTATGGTGAAGTCATTAAGAATACAGAATCTTCCGGATCAAATTTCACATTAGAGCCGAAAGGGAAGTATCAAAAACTTTATTTACAGGTTGCTGCTATAGGTTCAGAGGTTGAAATAAAAATTCAAGACAAAAATAGCGTTTTACTTAAACAAGACACAGTGAAGATAGATGATGGATTAAAAACAATCGAAGTTAATGTGGCTGGACTAAATGAAGTTACTGTCTTTTATTCATATGAAAATAACGATAAATCAGGTATTTTTGTACCTTTAACTACTTCTTACTATAAATAATTTAAATCAAAATTTGTAGTTCAAAATCGAGTAGGCCCATGCGCAATTGCATGGGCCTCTCACAGATCCGGACGTGCGGGTCAACGCATCCGGCTCCTCCAGTGTTTATCCCCGTTGGGGATGAAGTTCTTTGTAAATTGCAAGCAAACTACTTAGACCAATTTCTTCAAACCATTTATTCGGCATCACATACTGGGCGTAGGTTGAGTGGGAACTTCTCCATGCTGTCATTCGGAGACCGGGTAACTCTTTGTTATCCCATCCTCGTTTTCGCATTTCACGGTGAAGTTTTCTCACTTTCTTCCAACTACGTAACTGCACAGAGCGAAGTCGTCTTCTTATCCAAGCATCTAAGTCCCGAAATCGACTACTTACATCACCTGTTCCAAAATATCTGCCCCATCCCCGCAAATACGGGTTTAGCTCCTTCTTGACCAACCTTTGTACATCTACCGTTTGGTTCCTTCTCGTGATCTCCTTCACCCGTTCTTTAAATTTCGTCATTGCTTTGGCAGTTGGCGTCATCCTTTTTCCCGGCTTGAATTCATGCCCAAGGAATTCAAATGACTCCCTCTTGCTGTTCACAATTTTCGTTTTCTCCGGATGAACTTTCAGTCCCATTTCTCTCTCAAGTAACCCGGTGACAGACTTTAACACACGTTCCGCACCTTTCTGTGTTTTGCAACAGATCACGAGGTAAGTAGCCCGAGGGAATCGCACCCTCAGGCCCTCTCAGAACCGGACGTGAACCTCTCGGCTCATCCGGCTCCCATTATCCAGTCGTAGGCAGTATTCCCATCTGCCAGTGAGCAAACAGTTTAGGAAGATTTTTTGCCAGTCGTCCCATCCAATTTGTCGCCCGTGTCTTGTGCCTCTCCAGTTTCTTGTATTTCCTTCTTGCCCAATGGATGAGTGCCTCGTTCATATGGCGTAAAACGGGATATAATTGCGACTTGCAGAAGTGTCCATAGTAGTTGATCCACCCTCTAATCGAGGCATTGAACATCCGCGACAGGTCATCAATGGCCACGTCCGGCTTCAAATGCATCCGCCATCCTCTAATCGTTTGCCTCATCGCTTTGCACGCCTTGTTGCTCACTGCTGGCGTGAAGTTGATGAAGTGTTTTCCAAACCGATTCTTCGATCGTCTTGGCCGAAAGGTGTACCCCAGAAAGTCGAACTTAATTTCGGAATGCTCTCCTTTGCGGTCATCATCTTTACAATACACAATTCGCGTTTTATCCGGATGCAGTTCGAGTTTACATTGCGTGAACCGTCCTTTGAGTTGCTCAAGCAGCCGTTCAGCTTCCTCTTTCGTACGACAGTGGATCACTGCATCATCCGCATATCTTGCCCACGGATTATTGGGATGCTCGATTCCCATCCATTTATCGAATGTATAGTGCATGAACAGATTCGCAAGTACTGGACTGACGACCCCGCCTTGCGGCGTGCCGGAGGTTCGTTCTACGATGTCTCCATTCTTCATTTGGAACGGAGCTCTTAGCCATCTTTCGATGTAGAGAATGATCCACGCACAGTCCGTATGTTTCTTTACTGCCTTCATAAGCAACCCATGATCGATGTTGTCGAATAGACCCTTAATGTCAAATTCCAACACCCAGTCATATCTCCAACATCTGGTTCTTGTTACTCGAACCGCATCAATCGCGGATTTTCCCGTCTGTACCCATAAGAGTCGGAGTGAAATATAGGTTCCACCATCGGCTCAAAGATCAGCTTAACTGTCATTTGCGCGATACGATCTGAGACGGTTGGAATCCCCAATATCCTTACCCCGCCGTTCTTCTTCGGTATCTCTACCGCCTTAACTGGTGGGGGAAAGTAACTTCCCGAGGACATTCTGTTCCAGATTTTAAAGAGGTTGGCTTTCAGGTTTTCCTCAAACTTTTGAATCGACTCTTCATCGACTCCGGCTGCTCCCTTATTCGCTTTGACTCGCTCATAAGCTTCCCATACGGTATGCTTTGAGATCTCATACGACTTTGTTTTGTCCATTTGTTCCTCCCACTTACGCGGTTGACGTGTTTTCAAAACTGGATAACACAGCCCCTTGGCTCCGCCACCTTTTCAGTGGGTTCATCGCTACTACGGGCTATTCCGCCCCTATACTCCGCATTTGTACTTTCATCCTTGCGGGATTTCCGCTTGGATTTTTCCATTCGCATCGGAGTCGTAGGTTCCCACGTTCCGAACAAAAGCCTGTGTTACGTTCACGCCGCCTTCATGCCGGTCACCATCTGGACAGTAAACAGGTTTCCTCCAGACTCATCCCAGGCCAACGACTCCCTCCTGGTTTTGATGACGTCCCTACGCTTTCGACACTTTATCAGCCATTGACCTGTGTTCGTCTCCGTAACACTCACCTGACAGAGTCTTGCTCTGCCTTTTCCTTAACGCTCACCACCAACGGCTTTTGACCGCAGCAGCTTAAGGTAGTTTGAAGCCTCCGCCTGCACAGCGACTCCGAAGGGCCCGCCTTCATCTTTTGTTCAGCATTGCTTTGGCTTTCTTACGCGCCATGCATTCGTGGCGCACAGTCATCTGCGTACCTTGTTAGACGATGTCCTCGCTGCGTCATCACTCGATCTAGCGGATGGAGGTAGATGTTTGCTAATAATGGACTAATAACTCCTCCCTGAGGCGTCCCTTGGTCGTTCATGTGGAAACTACCGCCTTCTAGCACACCTGCTTTCAGGAATTTCTCTAGCAACTCTAGTACACTTCCGTCAACAATCGTTTCTTTCACAATCCCTACAAGTTTTTCGTGGGGAATCGTGTCAAAGTACGATTTGAGATCAGCGTCTATGACATAGCGATATCCGTCTTCTAGATCTTGGCGGATTTTCTCTAATGCCATATGAGCGCTTCTCCCCGGTCGGAATCCATAGCTACAGTCCATAAATTTCGCTTCAAAGATTGGTTCCAGTATGCGTTTTGCCGCCGCTTGCACGACTCGATCTCCCACGGTAGGTATGCCCAATGGTCTTTGCGTACCGTCTGCTTTCGGAATATATACACGTCTGACCGGCTTTGACCGATACGTCTTACTTCTCAGCGCTTGCTGAAGCACTTCTAGATGGTGCTCCAACTTTGATTCAAATGCCTTTACAGTCACCTGATCGATCCCTGCCGCTCCCCGGTTTCGCTTAACCTCTTTAAAAGCATCCTCCAAGTTTGGTTTTGCCCATATCTTGTCGATTAGACTGTACCATTTTCGTTCTTCTTGCTTCTTTACTCCTTCACGTGAGTCATTGTCCTGCTCCTGTTCCCCCATGTTCGTTCTCCTTCCCTCCCAGTTTCACGGTTTGTAGCCTTTCAGCAATCTCCGCTTCACTGCCGGTACTCGCCCCAGACGGCTTCTCCTTATGTTCATTCCCCGCTCTTCGCACTTCATGGCTCCCCGGCTCCTGTCTGGCACATGGCTTCCCTCAATTACTCTTCTTCCACGGTTTCGGGCTTCACACAAGTCTCTGCCTTTTGGGTCAGTGCTTGCATCGGCGATAAAAAAAAAACGCCGATTCACTTACCTTTGCGGCCTTTCTGGCAAGCTTTTTCGTTACTATCCCTACGTCTGACTTCTCACCATTCATACCTCTCATCTTAACCGTCACGGTCTTGTTGAGAGATTACCGCTTTGCGGAAACGATAAGATCTCCTTGGGTTACGTCACCGACTTTCCCCCGAACCCAGTCCTCTTAACTTTCGAGACCTACGGTGGTATTGGACATTCCCTTTTTGTGCAGGGTTATCCGATCTCGCTAGCCAACTTGGTTTAGCCGCCTGTTCCGGGATTTACCTTCAGACCCTCCGCACGCATCCTCACGGACTACGCACTGCCTGTCAGTTATGCACTTCCGCCACCTCGCGGTGTGCTGGAGACTTTCACTCCTTAGTCAATGCGCTGCCAAGCGCAAACGAAGCACTCATCTACAAGACCTTGTCTTGTAGATGAGTGCTTTTTTTGCAAACGAGATGATAGCTCACTTGTTATTTTTTCTATTGTCCACCGCAGTGGTTAGTTACACTGCCATTCCCGTCTTTATGTGTTCTCCTCGAATACATCCTTCGCAACTTGAATTGCAGAAGCGGCGCGCGGCCATCCGGCGTAAAACGCGAGATGGGTCAACGCTTCGATCAGTTCTTCTTCGGTCAAACCGTTCTCTTTTGCTAAGCGGAGATGATAAGGAAGTTGCCCTGTAAGTCCTCCGGCGACTAGCGCTGATATCGTAAGGAGACTGCGTTCCCGAAGCGATAATTGTTCTCTTCTCCAAACGTCCTCGAAGAGCACTTCTTCCGAATAGCGCACGAAAGTAGGGGCAATATCCCCAAACGATTCACGAACGTTTGATACAATTTTCCGATGCTTCATTCTTATGCCTCCCTCTTGTTGTCTGGACGTTCGATCATTTGCGCGACTCCGTTACCAAATGTCCAGTCCTCGAATTCCGTGTCGACCAGCACGACGAATACGTCTTCTTTCCTCATGTTAAGCTTAGTTGATAATAGTTCGGCTAACTTTCCATAAAAGCTAATTTTCTGCTCGGTGCTTCTTCCGGATTTGAGCGTGATTTGAATATAGAGCAGCCCGTCACTTCGCTCTATGTCTAAGTAATTCCGACTATAATAAAACTCGCTTGCTTTGTGTGAATGGAACACTTGAAAGTAATCGTCTTCCGGCACATTGAAATGCTGAATTAGAGCGCTCATAATCGCACGGCTTATGATGGGCAGTTGCTGTGTCCCATAGTGATTTTCCAAGTAGCTTACTCTGATGAATGGCATTCAAATATCACTCCTTCTGCAAGATACCCTAATTGTACTTCCTACTTCTTTATTTGTATAATTGAATAAAATCATATATTAATTCAATTTATTCGATGGAGATATAAGCCATGGACTTAAAGGAACTAACTACGTTTCAAACCATTATTCAAGAAGGAAACTTCACCAAAGCAGCAGTGAAATTGAATTACGCTCAGTCTACGATTACAAATCAAGTCCAGCGGCTGGAAAAGGAATTGGGCATCCAGCTATTCAAGCGAGGATGGGATGCGGAGTTAACGGCCTCTGGACAACTTTTTGCCGCGGAAATTGACAAGCTCATTGGGCACTGGAACCATGTAACTGAGCAAGTGAGAGCTTTGCAAAGAGAGGAGATCGGTTCCCTGCATGTCGGAGGGCTAGAATCGATGATTGAGCATGTGCTGCCCAACTCACTACGAAGATTCCGGGAACATAAACCAAAAGTATCGTGTCACTTTGTCAGTGGGAACACCGAATCCCTGTCACGCGCGGTACTCCAGAATCAATTGGACTTTGCCATATGCGGAGAGCCTACCGATCTTTCTTCTTTTCGCTTCGAACCGCTATATAACGAGAATATCTCCTTTATTGTAGCGATCAGCCATCCCTTGGCCGAAAGAAACGGAATAATACCCTTTGAAGAACTACTTAACTATCCGATGATCGTTGGAGGAAATACCTGCTTGTATTACCTGCGGTTATCTAAGCAATATTCCCATTACACCGAGGCTCCTTTTCTATATACGGTGAGTCAAATCTCGGCTATTCCCGGGTTCGTTCAGCAAATTCCTTCCGTAGGGGCCGTTCTCGATTCCACGGCGTTACCCCCGAATATCGTGAAAATACACGTCGAACTCAAGGATTCATCCATCCCGGTCGGCCTGCTGCAATTACGCAACACGGAGTATACTTCATCATCCAAAATTCTTTTAATGCAATATGTAAAAGAGGAACTGCAGCGAAACGAGCCTTAGGGCAATGCTTTCTTGGGTCCAAATATCATAAAACTGATCGCGGCCAAAACCCAGACGCCAATACCGCCATAGAGCATCACCAAGCCAAAGCCGTGCACAAGCGCGGAATGGACGACGGCTCCGGACGCATCCAGAGAGGATAGTGCTGGCAAACCCTGCTTGAGAGATGAAGTGTTTCCGACGGCTATTTTTTCGGCCAAAGACCGCAATTGCACGGCATCGAGAGTCCCAGGAAGTGCACCCTTCAAATAAGACAGGATGCCTTCCTGCAAGATGAATCCCATTACGGCGATGTTGATGGCTAGACTGATTAATCTGGCACTCGTGTCTATGCCGGAAGCCATGCCTGCACGGGTACTCGGAACCGAGCCGGTGGTCGTGTTGGTCACAGGCGTGTTGGTTAAGCCAAGCCCAATACCAGCCAACAGGGAACCGGGGAGCATGGTCAACCAGCTGGCGTGATCGCCGCCGCTGCCAAATTTCATCAAAATGAAGCCTATGCCGATGATGAACAGACCCGATGGGATGACTATGCGCGGCTGATAACGGAGCGAAAGGCGCTCTGCCAGAGGCGGAATCACCAGGGTGGGCAGCGTATAAGCCAAGAGAGACAGCCCAGCTGCCACGATGCCGTAACCAAGGCCGCTCTGGAAATAGATCGGCAGATAGATCATGAACGGCCAGAAACTGAAATTCATGCCGACGGAGCCAAAGAGAGCGCCGGAAAAATTACGTATCCTGAATACGGAAAAGTCGAACATCGGATGGGTGCTGAGCTTTTCCGCAAACAGAAAAATAATGAAACATATTGCCGTTGCAACAAGGGTGCTGATGGCGGCTATGCTGGTAAAGCCGAGTTCCGGCCCTTGCGTGATAAAGTATGCCAACCCAAAAACCGTCAACGAAAGCGTGACGATGCCGATAATGTCCAGCTTTTTCGCCTGCGGATCGCTGGACTCCTCCACGCTGCCTAAGACAAAGATCGAAGTGAGGATGGTCAGCGGGACGTGGACTAGGAAAACCCAATGCCAGTTCGAAACGGCCACGATCATGCTGCCGATGATGGGTCCAAAACCGAGGCCGATACCGAACACGATCCCCCATGCGCCAAAGGCTTTACTGCGTTCTTTTCCTTCCTGAAACTGATGTGAAAGAATTGCTATCTGGCAAATCAGCATCGCGCCAGCACCCACGCCTTGAATAAATCGGCTGACGATCAGAACTGACGTGCTTTGTGCCAAGCCACAAATCAAGGATGTAATGCCGAACAAGACGAGGCTGATAATAAAAATACGCCTCCTTCCATACCGGTCAGCCAGCGTTCCAACAGCCATCAGAACTGTCGTACTAGCAATGGTGTAGGCGTTCATAATCCATTGCATATCCTTGAGATTGCCATGCAATACCTTTTCCAGGGTTGGCAGTATCACTGGCACACTGGAAATTTCGAGGCCGAACATTAGCGCGGACAAACATATAGCGGCCAATGCGATTATATGTTTGCTGGAGTGGGAGAGGCTCATTGAGAGTTCCCTCCAGACTTAGATTTGGTAATTGGGCTGCGCCATAGCGGCCAGCAAGCCGTGCCATTGCGCCGCCTGCGCATATTCGAAGCCGAGCTTGCACAATCAATGACCTCATCAATTCGTGCCTGAAAATCTTCTGTACCTAGCTTATTTAAATCGTATTTGCTCAATGGTAGCCATCCTCTCTAACTTTTCATATATGGAACATCTTATTGGTGTGAAGTTATTATATAATTAAAATCATTCATTTTACATATCACAATCAATCAATTATGATGATTATACAAATAAATTAAATCAGTTTCATCTGAAACACCTTAAATTTAAAGGAGGACATTCAAAGTGGATCATGTAGACAAACAAATCCTCTTCTATCTTCAAAATCAGGCAAGGATTTCAATGACAGAGCTGGGTAAAAGCGTGGGTTTGTCCCAACCTGCTGTAACGGAACGAGTTAGAAGAATGGAAGAAAACGGAATTATCGAGGAGTATCGCACCGTCATCTCTCCTGAAAAAATTGGGAAGCATGCGGCAGCCTATATGTTGTTTCGGACTAGAGACTGCCTGGCATTTCTTGATTTTGTCCATGCATCTCCCAATGTTGCCGAGTGCCACCGCATAAGCGGAGAACACAGTTATTTATTAAAAGTAGTGACCGAATCCACACGCGCTCTCGAAGAGTTTGGCAATCAGTGCGATAAGTATGGAACCTATACGATCCTGATTGTCATGTCTTCACCGATCGATCATAGACTTCCCATTCATTCTCTCGAAGAAGCATGTAGAGTTGACTAATGCCAAGCAGAAGGGATGCCGATGCGAAAGCATATGGGTTATATCAGATTGGATAACTATCTTCTGACGCAAATCGATTAGAAAAAAGAATGCAAAAAAGCCTTCAAACACTCGAAAATCCTTGTGTTTAAAGGCTTTTTTCTGTATGGAGCTTAGGGGGATCGAACCCCTGACCTCATCGCTGCCAGCAAAGCGCTCTCCCAGTTGAGTTAATTCCCCACGTCTTACTTTTATCTGTCTTGAGAATAGTTTACTCAGTAAACAACTACTCAGCCCCGCTGCCCGCCGAGGCAGCTTCTCTCATAGCCGAAAGCGCTTCGTCTAATGAATCAGCGCCACCACTGACATTCCCCAGTGCAGTACTGGCCATTTCCGCGCTATACGCCCACCAACGCACACGTACATTCCCTGGCTCAGAATTCTGCTGTACCTTCACACCAATGCGGAACGTGCCTTTTTGTGGATAGGCAATGGTGCCTATCTTCACTTCTGGCGCATCGGGTTCAAACTCACTGCCTTTGAACACATCGGAGGCTCCGCCGTATACGCGGTCCCCGCTGGATAGCATTTCTGAGAAAGCTTCACTGCTGCTCTCTTCCAAGCTTGTGATGATCAGCACGTTGCCCTCGCCGAGTCCGTGTGCGATTTCGCCGGAGAAGAAGCTTTTGGTCGCTCTCCCGAATGGAGACACAGCAATCTTCGTGAAAGGCTCAATCGGAATGTCCACGACACCGCTAAGCATGCCCGCAATGCCGCTACCGCCGCCCGCTGGAATGCTTAAATCGAATGAAAGCTCGCTAATCGCTTTATTGAAGTTAACCTTGAATTCCGGAGGCTGTCCTGGCGCCAAGGTTTTCACTTTGGACTTCGTTACGAACTGACCCGATGTTTCTTCGCGGTACTCATTCGCTTTGCTGAGTCTGTACATGACCGAAGAATTGTACACGTATTCGCCAAATGGCACTTGCTCGACACTTTCAATAACATAGGTTGGCCCCACTTGAACAAGGCATATTTTAGCCAAATAAATACATGGCTCCGACGGAGCCTCTAAGGAAGCCTCCAACGATTGTTTCACAAAATCCGACATCAACCGTTCCCGCACGGATTCGCCAATAATCTGCAGTTCGCCAACAGCTTGTGTCTGCAGCTCCAACTGCCTGTCATCCAGCTTCAGTACAGCCGTATCCACCTGCACGCCAATCGTGCCCTTCACGGACGCTGTGCTATCCGCTCGCAAAAGCACCTTCATTTCATACTCGCTCTCTTGCCCATCCTGCGGCTCTTGGAACACAACCATTTTTCCTTCAATTGCCTCTACGCGTTCAGCAGCCAGCTCATATTGAAAGGACAGTCTGCCGGTCCTTAGAGTCTTCTCGAAGCGCAGCTTCATTTCGAACAGCTGACCTGGATTCACATAACGAGGTGTTGTTTGAAGCACGCGCACGTGAGAATCTTGATACAGAACGACCGTCTGATCGGACAGATTTGCCAAAGGCAGTGTTGCCGGATCAGGCGCATCCTCTCGGATAAATAAGCGATAGCTTTCCAGCACACGATTATAGTCATTAATTTCGTCAGAACGAATAGAAGAATTAGCCACCGCGTGAACGGGTTCTTTCTCCTTTTCGTCATAGGCAATACATAGATATACGTTCTTCGCGTACTGGTTATTGCTGAAACCGTCCATCATGGATAGCTTCAATGTCATTGGAGAAGGCACGACAATTTCCCGGCCAAGCGCGTCGATCGCAGCTCCCATCTCTACAGAAACTGACTTTTCATCGACCGCGACAACCTGCAGACCTGTAAGTACACCAGAACCATGCAGCAAACGGTTCATCATTCTGCGCTTATCGTTGAAATACTTTTGCTCGGACTCGAAATCCCTTACCGTCAGCAATTTTCCATAGAAATACCGATTGCGCTCAAACGGGTAATAGCGTGTTTTTTTCATAAGTATCCCCTCACCTTCCAAGACTCATTTCGTTTATTCGATTTCGGAATCCAATTCCAAGCGAGTATGTATATCCATTCGTTTATCGAGATCTACGTCAATCAGCACCGTATTGTAAGGCATCGACGAATGCTGATCGAGTGTTAACAAGGTAGGCTCTGATAAGTAAGTATTAATGCCCAGATAGGTATGCATGTCCGCGTACATCCACGGTTGTAGAACGATTAATTTGCCTTCGGTATAGGCTGGTTTTTGGTCTTCAATGATTTGCTCGATCGTTAGCCGCTGTGCGTCGGTCTGAACGAATTCAGGCTTTAACATAATGCAGAAGCAATAAGGATTATCCCCATATAACTGGGCAAAAAGCTGCCGCAGCTCCGACGTCTCCTGCATTTGTTTAAACTGAAAATACTCCAGCAAGAACGCTTCAGACCCTGTGTAAATCTTAAGCATGTTCATCATGCCCTCGCGAGTACCCCGCAATTTGTAAAGCTCAGGGGCCTGTTTGATCAGCAATCTTAGCTTCGCCTCGCCCCATGCCTCATGATCCGTGATAGCCAGCCAGCGTCCTAACCATTCCAGATAAGTGCCGGATACCGCATCCGGATCGAAGTGAGAGGAAATACGGTCTATTTTATCCTCCATATCGTCAAAGAACGTGCTGAACATCGCCAAAAACCGCTCCAGAAAAGGGCTATGCTCCTCGTCCTGTTGATAAATGGGTGGCAAATAGGCAATCAATGACGTTCTCGGGAAATAGACCCGAAGCTTTCGGATGAAAGGTGATTTTTGCTCGCTGCCAATCAGCTCCATTTTGAACCATAAATAACGGCCTCTGGCATTCATCAGAAGAGCATCCTTCGGATTCAGAATGGACTCCGACCATAAGTCACGCGTCGCAGCCAATTTATCTCGAATCGAAATGCCTGGATCCGTCAAATAGTCCGTATAATTTACGTATTCGCCATCTATGAATCCTTCACTTTCATCCGATGTAAAATAGGAAAAACGAACCTGCGTTTCCTCCGGTATATCGGCTTCTAAACGAATCTTATGCCACTGTGTCTCCGTCTCCGTCGTATCCAGCTCCGCCGAGAAATAGATGGCCTCCGGGAGCTGAGTCCCCTCAAGCAGCATCGTACGGGCACGAAGATCAA
Source organism: Paenibacillus sp. WG02 (assembly GCF_055396115.1). NCBI lineage: Bacteria > Bacillati > Bacillota > Bacilli > Caryophanales > Paenibacillaceae > Paenibacillus > Paenibacillus sp. WG02. The sequence goes on from NZ_AP036016.1 coordinate 7,714,846, forward strand.
GCAGGCTAATCTGACCGCTTATCCGATCAAAAACATACAACCGATTGCGCCCATCATGCAGCAATTTATCCGTTCGCCCTCGGAAGCTCGTTACTTTATCAAACTGCTCGCCATTCTCGCGAAACTTTAGAATAAACCGCTCCGTTACTCCTTCTTGCTGTGCGTATCCGCTGTCCCCTATATAAAGATTATGATTCGTATCAATGGAAATTCCGGCAAAGTGCCCTTCCTGCTCCAGTTTAAAATGGAACGGCTCCCGACCATCCTCATGGAACACCGTTACCGTTCTGAGCTGCGCATCCAATAGAACTAATGTACCATCCGCAGCAGCGGAATAATAACGCCCTCGAAGTGCAGTAATTCCAGCCGCTTCTTCTAGACGGAGGGTTTCATGTTCATACACATGCACCACTTCCCCTGCCGCGTTCCACTGTATAATGCCGATCCGGCCGCCCTTAGGGACTTCAGGACTTCCATTCATACCAATCGCAATGTCCAACGGGACCGTCACGTAAAGCGAATTCGCCGTTGTTAATCTCGTATTAACCGAAAGAGGGAACAATTCAAGCCCTTCCCAATCATGAATAGCCCACATGGTCTGTCCATTGGAAATCGAATAAACCGCAAGTCTTCGTTCGCTATCGACGTGAGCGTCTGCGATCACCAGAAGATCTGACATAGAGGCCAGCATCGCTTGATAGCTAAACAACTGATGACCCTGACGAAATAACGACTCCCGATGGCGGCTTCCATCATCATAAATCCATACATTCGAAGCCTCGTCTAACAAAAATAACTTCCGACCCGGCCCGACAGTCATCTCTTGAATAGGATGAATACCTTCCAACTCGTCTGTGCAAACGATGCGATGAATGCTGTATTTTTCTGTCTGCTGAATCGAAAATCCTTCGCTTTGCATATGAATATTGGCTTCATATCCTTGTTCCCAGTCAAGCGGTTTGTTAAGGGAAAAAAACGTTTGCCCATCCTGCATCGTTCGACACCTCTTTTCCTAAAAAGGACTTATAAATCCGTTTGACTAATGGTTTCCACTTCATGATCACCGGAATAAACCAAGGCATAAGGCGGGATATGAATGTCGCCAGCGCCATCCTTATGAAAGCCTGTGCCCTCGGCATCTATCCAAATGTCCTGCACATAGACAACCCCTTTAATTCGGGAAATAACGCCATAAATATCGCCTTTATACACGGTCCGGCCAAAACGCCAGCCTTCCGAGCCTTGCCCATGATCCATCGGCTGAAGCAAAAGCCTTAGTTCTTGCATGATTCGACGCTGTTCCTCTTTGTGCTTAGGTTCCATCACCACGACAGCGTGAACCGTTATTTTAATGTATTCGGCGGGAATTACATGTAGTTCTGTGGTCAAAAGACGATGCCGATCTAGATGTTGCTTGATCGTTTGCAAGAAGCCCTTGCCTGCTTTCGGCTTATCGCTCTCGCTGTATGGGACGACCACGACGGTCATCTGCGCGGGTGCTTTGACCTTCGGATAATCCCGCATGCCCAGCTTGTACAGCGGGATTGCCTTCACACGCGCGACACGCAGCCCCGGCGTCGCCTTCGCGATCGCCTCGTAGTCCTCGCCAGTCACGGCCCGCGTCGGCGTGTCGAGCTCGCGCCGCACACGAAGCTTCGCCTGCGTGAGCGTCTCCGCTTCGAGGCCGCCTCGCGCCGGGAACGGATTCGTCACACGCACGCCTTTGGTATTCGTGAAGCCGGTCACGAGGCCATCCTTCACGTTGCCTCGCACACCTCCGCCCGCTTGCAGCGCCAGGAACCGAATGTTCGGTTCCACGGACTTGGGCGGAGTGAGACCCGCTTCGTTATTGCCGAAGCGGATCGTCCCTGCCGCAGCGTCGTAGACGTAATGCCTGTCCGTGGACTTCGAATTATCGAAGTCATCCACGGACTGCCAGTCGTCCCAAACGACGTCACGCTCTCCGCGTGGCCGGTAACCAACCTGCAGCAGCATGCTGCTGGGCTTATACATCCGGCCACGGCTGATTTCAAAGGTCTGCCCGGGCAGACCTCTGCTGCCCCCGACAAAACGGCCATAGTCGAACTCGGCCGTATAGGCAATGAGCCGTATCCGCTGCGCGCCCTGCGGCGGGATACGCCCGTTCACCCCGTCGCCGAAGCGCAGACGGGTGGTACGCAGAGCCGAGTCCTGCTGCAGCTGGCAGCAGCGATCATCCGGCTCGCAATCCTCGAGCTCCGCGACGATGTGCCAGTCGCGCCAGTGCCCTTGCTCATCCTGCACCTGCACAGTGTGCAGACCGTTGTAAACGAGATACGAGCTTACCTCGAAGCTCTGGTCAGGCTCACCTGAGCTGTCAAAAGCAGTAACTTCGCTGAAAGTTTCCTGCTCAGCCGCTTTCACCGCATTGAGACTAACCTTCTCAATCTTCGGTGACAGCTCATAGCCGTCCTCCTCGAGAGTACAGCAAATCCAGAATAGGCTGCGATCATCCGCAGGGTAAAGAGCAATCGGCTTCATCTCCGACGTAATCCGAAACCGGAGCTCGCCGCTTTGTGAGAGATGAACCGTTGAGTCACTTATCTGTTCAATCGGCAGCCAGCTTTCGCTTTGCCCCTGCTGCCCGGCACCCGCGAACGTCCACACCACCTTAGCAGACGAAATCATCGGCGTTGTCCCATCTTCGCGGTGACCCACCGTTACCGGATAGCGGTCAAATAGCTTAAAGGCTATCGAGATCTCCATTTGCTCAGGCAGCGCTCTATCGAAACCGAGATACAAATGCGCGCCCTTACGCGCTTCAGGTCCAAAAGCATAATAAGCAATCTTAGCCTGATTGTTGGATGTAAAATCACCAGCCGCCGTCTCCGTGCGGACCAGTACTTTCTCAAGCTCGGAAGGCACAAGATGCACCGTCTCTATGGTCTCAAACCGCTGGTCCATCGCTTGCAGCGGTGTCCCCTTGGGGAGCACAAGCTGCTGCTGTAAACCAGCAAACGCCACATCACAAACCGCAGATACCGCTTCACGAGGCCTAATCCCAAGCAGCTTCAGAAACTTCCGCTCACTGCGCTCCGTCACCCGGTTTAAGTAATACTGCTGCATCTCTGTCATCCATGACATCAATTCCAGCAGCGTAATCCCCGGGTCATGTTCATTCTCATCCGTCCACTCCGGAAAAAGCTTCGGTATCGACTTCCGAGCCTCCTGCACCATCTGTTCAAACATACGATCATCCAAATTAGGTATTGGCAGCACTTGTGCTCACCTCCTTCGATTAATTGCTACCCCGCACCAACACCACTACTTTAGCGATGTAAAACATCGTTAAAGTTGCTCGACTTTCCTCGCAACCACTAATCAGCTACTTTAACGATATAAAACATTGCTAACCCGCCAACTAGCCCAATTATTCCTACTTTAGCTATGTAAAACATCGTTAAAGTTCCACACTCTCCCGTGCATCCACTAATCAGCTACTTTAACGATATAAAACATCCCTAACCCACCAACTAGCACAATTATTCCTACTTTAGCTATGTAAAACATCGTTAAAGTCGCTCGACTCTACCGAGCAACCACCGATCAGCTACTTTAACAATGAAAATCATCCCTAACCCGCCAACTAGCTAATTTATCCCTACTTTAGCGATGTAAAACATCCCTAAAATAGAAGTCTTTTAAGGCTCCTATTTTCGCTATTTTCCGTTGGAGTTACCGATTAGCAGTCTCTAAGGACTCTAATTTCTGATAAATCCCCTCTTTTTATGTGATATTGCTTAAATAAGAGTCTCTAGAGGCTTCTATTTCAGCAAATCCAGGTAAAAAACGGAAAATAGCAGTCTTTAAAGACTCTTATTTGCCAGAACCCTTTCGTCAGCAAGACTGACTTCCATGTTGCTAGGGGTTCCGGGGTTCCAGTGCTCCCCATCCCCAACACCCTCACTACAAAGCATTCACAACCACCTTGTGCTTGCCGCTCACGATGATCCCATGCGGGAGCGCCGGAAGGCGGTTCACGTCGAGTTCCGTACGCTCGCCGTCCTCAATCTTGTATACGGTCATGTAAAGACTCTCTACATGACTGATCACTCGAATTGATTTCAACAACGCGTAGAAAACGGAGGGGTGAATTTGTTGACCAATTGCCCAGCCTTTGCCGTCGAAATTGCCGGTTAGCGGATCAAGGAAGCGGTTCAGCTTCTCCAAAGCCTGAATTTCGGTAGCTACAACAGCGTCCATTCCTTCCACAGCTACGATCGCCGAAACAGAAATTTCCATATAGACCGGCTCAATCACTTGAAGCCTTTCCGGGAAAGCAACAAGGCTGGAAGCCCGCTGTAGAATATACCTCTCTACCTGCTTTTTCAGTTCTGGAAACGCGGAGCTTCCCTTCTGCCCTTCTTTTGGTAGCACAACTAAAGTCATCGCCCCGATTTCTTTATGCATATAGGCGTTCCGATTAGGGATGCACGTGACTTTTGCAATGTTCGGATAAGCTTCACGTGCCAGCCACTCGTAATCTTTGGACGATACGGCTCGATCACGATGCTTTAACATTTCTGGACCGCGCTGCAAGGCCGACTCCAGCTTTTCGGCTTGGCACCCGCCTGACGCTGGTTCTGGGTTATAAACCTCACCGACAAACGCGATGGAGTCCTGCATCTGATTAATCTGGCGCGCCGCTACGTTTCCAATTTGCCCAGACGTAACTTGGTAGGTTACCTTCAGCTGCTCCAACCCACCCTTTGGCGGCCTCATGCCATGGATACCATCACCTACACGAATACGACCAAACGTACGATCAATCATATAGTGACGGTCCCGATTGCCGGAATCTGCCATCTGACGAACCGCTGTCCAACGAACCCAAAGTTGAAGTAAGTTTCCTTCGGAATCCCGAGTAACCTCCATAAGTGGAGCCCCGACGTGTTCGTATTCAGCGATTTCCTCTTCAGTCACAAACTCCGTCTCATCTACCCATACCTCTTCGGAGACAATCCCGCTTCTGCTGAGCTGGTATTCCGTTTCTTCCAAACCTTTGGAATCGGGAATTTCCCCGATAATCGTCTCCTGCTGAAGTACCTGAACCGTGTTCATATACAGGCCTTGAATGATAGGAATTTGTACCCGACCGGAACTATCATCATATTTATCATCACGATTAACGGCACGAATCCAATAACCATCTTTACCGAACAACGATGCTCCTGCAAAATCAGATGGACCGACGAATTGCACGGTACCGCTCTGGGTCAAACCGTTCGTATCATCGATAACCTTGAGTGCTGCCCATTCAGAATGACTTCCCGGCATCAAACCAGCTCGCAAATACTCCCATTCCAGTAACGGCATGTCCTGTTCCGAGAAACGCTGCTGTTTCACTGAAACGAACATCGATATCGGACCTTTTACTGGCGGTATGTCAAAAGAAAGATGCAAGGCCGGATGACGGCCCTCCAACGGTTGAAAGGGCTCAAACCCACCCTCCAACTGACGGCTATGCCGAGTCCGATCCTCAAACACCGTATTATTCAGCGCCAAACAACGTGCGGTCTGGGTAGAGACGATCATCATACTGATAGGTCAGGGACACATCATCCACCCAAGGTGAAAGATAGATCGCTTGCGCCACATACGCATTCTCAATGTGCAAAATTCGAGCCCTGATCCAGCAGTTCTCATTGCCGTTCACATAAGTCGCCTCTAAATCAGCCGGACAGCGGAAGTGAATTTCTTTGCGTACCTTCTGCTCCTGCGGATAATAAAACAACTTCTCTGCTTCCTTCCCCACATCCAGCCGCAACCAAGTTGCCCCATTCCAATACTCCCAAGCAACCTCCATAACGGTGACGTGCGTAACTGGCGGCTTATCGAACTTGGATTTTTTCATCACCATTTTCCAATCGACTTGTTCCGTCAGCTCTGGCTGAAACCGATTCTGAATGGCTTGAAGCCCAAAGCTCAGCTTAATATCGCCGTCTTTTTTCGTAAAAACTTCCTGGCTCCCAATGTAAAAAGAACCATAAAGCGCAAACTGATCACCAAACGGATAAAACCCCGACGGGTCCGCACCAATATCATTGTAAAACATCTGATCAGGCTGAATGCCACCAGTTTCCAGTGTATCAACATAATCCGTTTTAAATGAGATGTTATCCATGGACAACCTGCTGTCCGCCAGTGTTTTGCCACCGCTCACAAGAGGTTTAAGGCGACACTGAATCCAACGTCCCGATGCCCCGTTTACTTCTCGCAGAGCAATCTCACCCGCCACTGCTTTCAATAAAATAACCCGATTACCTCTAGCCTCCACGCGGTCAAAAGCCTTCCAGCCTTCCTCTGTGGCATACAACCACTCGGTTAACTCGGGATCTGCCAGTTGGCTGGACATCGAAAGTTCATCAAAACGCCGCTTCGAGTTACGGAATTCGATTTCAATACGCGCCGTATGATACACGGTGAAAAGAGAGCTGTGCTCCAAATAAATGGCATGCTCCTGCAAATTGTCGCCATCCTGCAAGCGGAAAAGCGCTGTCGGCGCTGCATGTCCTTGCCGGGATGCCGTGACGAACTCTTCGGAAATGCGAATGATCATATCCTGTTTGCGGCTCGTCATGTACACATCCGTAAGCAGTGCAGGAGTCAATAGCGCGCTGCGAGCGGTCTCATACAAGATGCTTCCTTCTTCAGCTGCAGCGGCAACTTGTGTGCCTGCCGAGATGAACACGGACTCCTTCGTACCCTCGTTCAGTGCAAACGTCAAGTAACTTCGGGCAGGACGTGCCGGAAGCAGCGTCACATCGAACATGTTGAGGAACGATATCAAATTTTTCGTAGGCACTCGATTTAACCGTTTGATATTGTCCTGAAACATATCAGCAAACATCAAGAACAGCGCGGAACCCGGGTCCGGATTTTCAGGCGTGAACCGCCACTCTGGTGTATAATACGGCGCCATTTCCTTCATTTGCGCGATCAGATCGGGTAAATCTCTGGAATCAATTTTGGGAGGTTGCACAGCTCCACCTCCTCTCTGTACGTATCGTCATCACTTCCGCAGCCAGCCTCTCTCTAATTGGATCCTTCAAATAAATAAAACGGATAGACTTGGTTAAACAGGTTATTCGTCGTACGTACCTGATAAGAAATATGAATCATCACTTTAGCAGGGTCATCTGCTTCCGGAATGGCTTGTACATCGACTTCGTGAACCCTAGGTTCCCAGTTCCGAATGGCTTCCTCAATATTACTTTGGAGCAAATGAAGCGTTGTATCGTCCGTTAATCCGAAAATAAATTCCTGAACACCACAGCCAAAACTCGGGCGCATAACCCGCTCCCCTTGTGTGGTTCCCAAAATAACGCGGATCGCTTCTTCGATGTCTTCCTCATACTCAGACATTCGGATTCGCCCTGTTGCAGGATCGACCTGAATGGGGAATTTCCAGCCTCGTCCCAAAAATGCTTCCGACACCTCGTCACGCTCCTCACGTTAATTGATTTTGACCATACTGCCTTTAATATTAATGATACCATCGGACTTCAGGTCCAGTGTTGCCCCAGCCTTCAGAGCCATCGTGGCAGAAGCTTCTATGCTAATTTGAGTGGATTTGATTTTGATTTCCTTCGTGCTCTCAATGCTGACCTCGCCTTTGGCGTTCAAGGTGATCTTTGAGGTTTGGCTCACCACCGAAATTTCATTCGCCGAGCCGCCCTTGATCATAATCTTGTTATTCCCGCTTGAATCCGCGATCGAAATACTCTCATCCTTATCCTTCAACTCAATAAATTGGCCTTTTTTCGTCTTAATCTTCATGCTCTCGTCACCACTCTTATCGTTGAAAGAAAGTTCATGGCCGGAGCGTGATTTAATCATGCGCAAATCATTTTTATCCGCGGGCGCAGGCGGCTTATTCTTCGGATTCCAGAGCGTGCCGATGACGAAAGGCATTCGCAGCTCTCCCAGATGGAAAGCGACTAAAACTTCATCCCCTACCTCCGGTATAAAAAGACTGCCCATTTCCTTACCGCCCATTAATGTCGCGATGCGGACCCAGTCTGTTTCGGTCTCTGTTTCCTGCATGGACAGCTTGAGCTTCACTCGTCCCATTTTATCGGGATCGGTGTTATTCGTTACAATGGCGACCATGACGCCGCCAAATTTCTGACTGGCAAAATCAGACACGCCACCTATCGTAATATCGGGAGTTTTGAACATTAGACTGCATTTCCCCCCAGCTGAAACCGAGTTGTATAGCCTTCATCGTCATAAATGTGTGTAGCTCCGGTAATATAGTAAGTCTGGTCAAACGTTTTCCCAACACCACTTAGCTTGATATATCGCCCTGCGCGAATTTCAGGAATTCCAATACATTCCCCGCTACCGCTAATCAGCTTCATCGCTCGGCGATTCAGAATCGCATTCGCATAGCTTTTCGCTTCTTCCACAGAGGTCACATTCGTATACATATGCTCGACGAAATCACCTTTAGATGCCAAGATATCCTTACCCGTCTTGCTATTAGAGCCCAGCTTCGTAATGCTAGCCGATTTACCTTCGATCACTTTCAGCTCTTTATTATCCCAGGCCCTGACGGTTACACCCGTGATTTGTTCCGCTAAATTCATATCAATCATTAAACTACGGAGGGTTTTCCCCATTTCTAGCGTCATCAAGGCCGTCATCGCCGTGAGCGGCTTACGGAAATATAAATTCTTCCCTACAACAAAGAAATCATAGTTAACCAAATTAGCTAAATTTTGAATAAAGTGATAGTCATTAATCTGACTCTGCGAAAGCGTAGGAAACTCCGTCGTCGTTGCATCAATATGCGTTTTGAAGCCATACGTTTTGGCAATTTCCTCGACAACATCACTATATTTCTTCTTATTCCACGAACGAGACTTGGTCCCTTTCATCATGAGATAAGAGATATCCATCCCCCGTACGACGAGGCCAGGAGCACCTTCTTCTGGGAAATCAACAACAACGGATGTAATCTGTCCCGAAAATACAGCGGTCATTTTGTCTACATAACCTAAGCTGATCTCAATGGCCTTGCCTAAAGAGAACGTAGACAGCCACTGGAACTCATTATTTGTAATATCGTACGCATTCGCAATACGAAACGAAAAGGAGTCAGCGGTTCCATCGATAGACGTTTCAACTCGGAGAATATCAATGGCTATCGTGTCCGATATTTTCGTTCCATCTACGCTAATTAGATAGGAAGGCGCATAAAAATCTTTGTACTTCTTGGCCAAGTCATCATAGGGAAAAGAGCTCGTTTCTAATTCTAACGCCATCGGCTTAATCCAGCCTCGGAACTGAAATGCGGCGTCCCGTTGCGACTTTCATAGGATTATCAATCTGATTAGCTTTGGCGATTTCCCGCCATAAGGTTGGATCCTCGTATTCAGTTGCAGCAATCATCCAAAGCTGTTCCCCTTGATTCAGCATTTTCAGCTTCGTCCGGTCGGACGAATGCCAGGGGGATCTGCTTAAGCTGGTCTTTCTTGCTCAGCGTGGATTTAAAGGTCACTTTCAGCTTGGCACGAACCGGAACTCCGGTTTCCAGAAACATCGTGAAATGCTGATTAACCGCCACAACTACCCCCTTGAAGTCCAGAGACCCCCAAACAAACCGGCAAAGCGGCGGTGCATGGATCTCCTTCTCAACATCTAGGAGACCTGAGATTTTCTTCGTAAGCAGACGGACGTCCGTCCCTTTTTCATAGGTGTCAAAGTAAAAATCCATGGACAGTGTCGTTGTCCCTCCGCTCACGAATTGAGCGATGGGCATGGACAGACCTGGCACTGTTTTCCAAGAATAGCTGTTATTCGTGTCTAGGGTATACTCACCCGGATTGAACATCACTTGTACATTTTCTGTTTTGCTTCCCTTATGAACGATAATCATTGCTTTCTTGAGCGCCATAGGTGTCTGTCCTTTCTGCTATTATCTATATATTTAACGTTATTAACGATTCACGACGAAAATAATTAGATGCCTCGGCGCTGCCGCTCGAACTTCATCTTTTTTTCAATTTCGCGGTACACTTTATCCGCGATTTTGGCTATGTCCAGCTGCGGGAGCTGTTTCATCAGCTCCTGCAGCTGCTCGGCACTTAGCTCCGGCGCCGCCTGATGAACCGGCGCTGCTGGGGTTGGTGCTTCGTCTGCGCTTGCTTTGGTGCGAAGCCAGTCCATCTCCAGCGGCGCTTCCGCAAGCGCGCTGCTGATCTCTGCGGCTGGAGTTTGTTTGTGCTCCAGCGTGGGTTGAGGTTGTTGCGAGGCTAGGAAATCTTGCCTCGCGGTTGGCGTGCTGCTGTGCAGCTGCACGCTTTGGTGGGGTTGGCCGGCGTTAAACACGCCGCCGGCTAGCGATTGCCGCTGCACTTGCGTGGGCAGAGGCTTGACTGCTGCAGCAGCCAAGCTTGCGCTGCTGCTGTGGGTCATGCTGGCGCTGCGCTGCGCGCCAGCTGTAGTTGTTGCGGCTGCGCTGCCGATGGCAGCCGCCTGGGTTAGACCCGCAGGAGCAGCGCGAAGCGCTCCTGCGCTGCTCGCCAGCAGCGGCATGACACGCGGTGTCATGCTCACGGGCTGGCGAGCTTTCGGCGCGCGCGCAGCATGCGCGCCTACACTTCCTGCTGCCCGCGAAGCGGCAGCAGATTCAACCCCCTGAGCGCGCTCCTCTTCCAGCGCGCTCACTCTAGCCCGGATGGTTCGTTCCGCTGAATCCGACTGGAAGCTGCCGGCTTCCAGTCGATTCTCCGAACCATCCCTTCCCTGCAGCTCGCGCTCGCTGTCATCGACAACGACTTGTCTCTGAACATGCTCGACTTGCGCCCTGCGCCAAACGGCTCGGCCGGTCTGACTTGTCGTCTGCCCAGCAACCTCTTCGCCTGCTGCTCGATAATCCATCGTTTGACTCATTTTTCTTGTATCTCTGCGAATATCCGCTGTTTGCCCGGCTTCTCCAGGGCTTGTCCGACTCTCCATTCGTCGGGCTATCGTTTCACCCGTCCCAATCTGAGTCATCGATTGTCTGGGCTCGCCTATCCCTGTTCGAATCGTCGTCATTACCTCGGTATCGATCTTTCTTTGTATCGCTGCTTGCTGTTCTCTTACTCGATCGATTCCCGTCGGCCCGCCAGTTCTTCTTACCATATCCACGGGGGACCGATTTATAGTTCCTCTAACAAGTTCCAGTGGGGCATGATTTGCTTGTTCATTACCTGCACTGTCATTACTTGCACTGTCATTACTCACTTTGTTGCTAACTTCTTTACTAAATCTGCCGCTAGCTTTGTTACCAACCTTTTCACTAGCTCTTTCTCGATTGGTTCCTCTTGCTGCCTCCATATTCGTTCCAGTCTCACCTATCGGCCTATTTTCAACTTGCCTCCAAATGGCACGAACGGAAGACGGCTCTGATAACTTAGTATCTCGTGAGATGCTGCGCTGTACGCCTATTTGACCTGAATTCACTGTAAGACTAGGGGCAATCTTCTTCAAGCTGTTTTCAACGACTTTTGTAGCTATCTCAGAAGCTAAACTTTGGGAAGGTAAGACCCCCTGCGAATTAGCCTCTACTCCTTCTTCATTCGCCCTTGCACGTTGTTGCCTGCCCTCTTCCCACTGTCTCGAGCCCGCTGACCCAACAGGAGTACGAAAAATCCGTCGAGCCTCCGGCTTAGCTCCCATTTTTTTGACGCTGGATTCAGCCACTTTTACAGATAGTTCAGAAGCTAAAGTTGGAGTTGAACGTTTGATTCGTACAGGAGTTGATGTTTCTTCCTCTTGTGTCGCAGATTGCTGCTTACTTAGCTCACTATTTACTTCGGTTCCTGCCACCTTGCGAAATACACGCCCAACCTCTTGCAGCAGAATTCGCGAGCTGGCTTGCAAGCTAGCTCGATATCCCTCAAGCGGCATCATAGCACCCAAGGCATCTGATGTTTGGTCCCTAAGTCTCGGTGACTTCGCAGCTATTGGGAAATTCGGACCTATTTTCATGCTTGTTTCATTTTGCTCTTCAGGTTTCGAAGCAGCTCGAAGAACACGCTGTGAATCTTGTAAAAAAGAACTGGCTTGCAGACTAGCCAAGTATCCCTCACGGGGACTTCCTGGTTGGTGTATCACTCTATTGGCACTAGGATTGGAAGATAGTTGTGCACTCCCCGCTTTCCCTTGTGCTTTGGCATAAATATCAGTGCCAAGATCAGCTTGTGCAGCTGCTCTTGTACTCCTATTTGGTTGAAGTAGCATTGCATCAGAGTGTGACCGCATCCTCGATTCCACATTCGGATTCGCAGCTGATCTCGCGATGGCCAGGGAATTATCAGCATTACTTTGCACGACATTCTCCCTGCGCATAATCCTTGGAATGTGAGTAGTCATGGTTAGATGATCGGAGATCACCTGTAATTTTTTTTGTGGAACTGTATGTGTACTCCTAACAAATGAATCATTAGAAGAGTTTTGTCTTTGTTTTTGTCGTTGGACCAGTTGCTTTAGCAATTTCTCGTTGCTTTGAATTTTCACAACAGATTCTAGTCCATTTTCCATTACACTTGCTTTTCTATGTATCTGGGAAGGATAAGCCCCCTCTACAAATGGAGCTGCTTCAATACCTTGCTCAGCCACTTGCTTAGTAACTAGCTTGATAAGGCGTTCCATCATGGAGGAGCCTCGATTTCTCTTGTTACCTTCACGCGTGCTCGAACGAGTTTCCCAATTTTCATAGGAGACCGCTTCCGAGATCGGCTGCTGCTCAGTTCCCAGCCCAAGCTTCTGACCCACTGAAGCGTTTGTCTCTAGCTGCACTAATTGGTGCGTATGTTCATCTTGCGACAGGAGAATCAATACTTGATCTTGGTTTCGATTTTGACTCGTTACCTGATCCTGTACCTGATCTAATTTATCTTGTTTTTGATCCGGTTGATCCTGCACATGATCCTGAGCTCGATTCCGAACCTGATTTTGAACTTGAATCTGCTCATTCTCTTGAACTCGATCCCAATCCTGCGTTTTTTCCTGTTCTTGCACTCGCAGTCGTTCTTGCAACTGTTCTTGTTCTCGCTTTTGTACAAGTTCTTCTACTTGTTCCTGTACTCTTACTTGCACTCGATCTTCTACTTTTTCTCGCATTTGACCTTGCACTTGATCTTTCACTTGATCTTGCATTTGATCTTGCATTTGATCTTGTACTTGATCTTGCCTTCTCACCGAAGTAGAGGCATCTTCTTGATGCACCACTTGAGCTGCTAATCTCTCTTGTCCAAAACCTTCTACCTGCTCATCCCGTTTACGCCAAACATGCGGCACACTCTGCCGGGCTCCCCTTGATGTGGAAGCATGCATAGCAAAAGGCAAAGTTGAAGTCAATCGGGCGGCATTAATAGCTAATGGTTGCTGACTTGCAGCTAGAAAACCTCTTGCAGTTGAAGCTTCTTTCTTACGAATTAGTTTCCCATCACTCTTTGACTCACCAATCGGCGACAATAGCGCAATTAGCAAAGCATCCTCTTGCTCACTAGAACTAGCCATATTTCTGACAAGTAAGCTTCTAATAAAATGCACAGAAGCAGGCGCTTCTGCATTCGAAAAAGGCCCCTCACCAAGCTTAGGCAAGGTGTAGGTGTGATTAGACTGCGGAAGCCTTCGTACTCCCTTTTGCAGCGTTGGTGTTTGGTACACACCATTTAAATAGAGCTTGGCAGCATGCTGATAAGAAGGCTGCATCCCATTTGTAGATACCACAGAAGACGCAATTGCAGAATGACCTACATTGGCATCAGGCAAACCAGCGCTTGGTTTCCCTTCTTGGAACTGCTCTATCCATTGCGATGATTGCCGAAGAGCATCCACATGTTTGACTACTTGCACATGATTATCCATAGGTGCAGCTCTATGCACGATTGAGCGCTGCGTATGTAATTTTGTATGTTGAGGTCCATTCACCGATTGCGATTGTTGATTCGGGTTGCTGCTTTGGGCATGTGAAAGCATCCCGATGGAAGCGGCAATCTGCCGAATAGATCGCTGAATTAACGGTGAATTGCCTTTGTTAACGTAGTTAATTGAAACTGATTTCTTTGACGGCACCGCCTGATTGTTACCCAAAACCTCTTCAAAAGTTGATTGTGAAGGAAGCCTGTGACCACTATTCGCAATCAGCTGCTGTAACTGACGAATCGTTTGCTTTTTCGTAATAAGCGGTGCTGATTCGGGATGCAGCAAGCTTTGCAGCTGAAGTTTCAGCTGGATAACCCACGACTGATCGTTCGAATCCGCTAAGGCCGATAAATTCTTATCCGTGAGAATTCCTTTTTGTTTAAAAATAAGAGCTAACATACCTAAATAGTTGTTGCGCCAAAACCCATATTTGCCCATAATACCGGAAGCAAACTGTTTGGACTCCCTGGCTGCACGTCCTGCAGAATTACTGCTAGCAGCAGAAATCTGCAAAATGCCCTTAGTTCTCTTCACTCGGGGTTTATGCGATTGTCGAGATTTCATAAACAATCCCCCTAAGTTTTTGAACTCACACTTATTTTTTGAAAATAGTTTTCAAACCGGCATGCACCAGTCTCGATCGACTCGATAGCTATGTTACCGCTGCTGGCATTCAAATCAGGTCCGTTCCATTTCACGGAAAAGCACTGAAAAAATTCCATCGGCACATCTCCGTGCCTGCTTGGTTGTGTAAAATAATGGAGCCATTTTTACGCTTTATTTTGCCTTGGGCGACACCATTGTACCATTCCCAGAGCTCGCTGGAAGTGGTAATGCCTCTTTTTAGCACAATATTAGGATACTTCGTATGTTCGATCATATAGTGGGGGTGCGTGTTCACGCCGCCTTCCCATAAGGGCTTAACTTCCGTTTCAGACTTCATGCCTGTTACCTCAGAAAAACCGCCGACAATCAGTCCGTCAAGCTCTACCTCGAACCGGAATGCGCCGCCTACGTTATGCACTTTGGACTCTTTTTTGGACTGTTTCACTTGCTACTCACCTCTTACCGAACACATCAAACGGATTGTCAGGCTGCTTTTTACCATCGTCATTCAGATTGCGGTTGATGCGGGATATTTCCTCACACCACGTTCGGCGCTCCCGGTGCTCCATTGACATGATTTCATCATGCGTCCAATGAAAGTAGTAAGCAATAAAGCCCGCTTCCTCATAGATCTTGTCAATGGGATAACCCGTTATGCCCCCGCCATCTCGTCCAAAAAAGACACGTCCACATCAAACTCATGCTCACATTTCGGACAGCTCGTGTGTACTCTTGGCACTTCCATTTCATTAATTTGACGATAAAAATTTTGCAAGAAAGCTAGATCTGCTGTGAAGAACTTCTCTACCACACGTGTATCAATCGCACGCAAATCACCTAGATTGGTAATCACACGAGTAAGTAAGATAATCGTTAAATAACCGGGATTCTGCTGGACACGTTGGTCACGCATGGGTAGGATTTCATCCGCAGCTGTTGCTAACCGCATAACGCCTCTTTTGTGCAGCGTACCGTTGTCATCCACATATCCTCTAGGCAGCTCGAATTCATATTCTGTTTTGAAAGCCATGATGTTACCTCCTTAGCATTATGAAAAAAAGAAGAGTTAGGAACCGGAGACTTCGCGCTCCGGCGCCTACTCTAGTGCTCGTTGATGACAAAGTATAAGTTTTATACTTTAGCTTCGCATCAACCTTGACAAACGCGTTCGTCCCTTCAGGACGACGGAGTCGTTTATCCTTGATTACTTCGTGCGTGTCATGCCTTCGTGGGCAAGCTCTAGGCTCTCAATGGCAATTTCATTGCCTGTACCTTTGAAGCTTGGAGCCGAGTACTTGGACGGCCATGCTTCAATAACCAGCCAAGTTGCTACGTCTGCGCCTTCTTCATTGATTGCGATGATCGTGACCGTTTTGCGGGAAACTTTCCCCTGAATCGACTCCGACATCCAGTTATACATGTCCATGGAGTCAGTAACACCCCACTTCAGTGAGATGTTGCCGTATTTAGCAAGTCCCGGAAGCTTCCGAGGCGTAATGGTTTCATTTCCTTCACGGTACTCAATTACCGACAAGGATGCGTCAAATCCAGAGATTTCGCTGAAACCAGCTTGCTGAATACCTTCTACTTCAATTCTAAATCTAAAATTGCGGTATGGATCCCTACGTTCGCCAGCCATATAATACCCCTTTCCTAATATGAAAAATATCTAACGTTTCAACTATTCTTCTCTTGTTTTCTGAGTAATGCGGAAGATAACGAACTCGGCAGGTTTGACCGGAGCTACCCCGATCACACAGATCAATCGACCGTTGTCGATATCATCCTGCGTCATTGTGCTGCGTCCGATGTTAATATAGAACGCCTCGGAAGGACTTCCGCCCATTAAGGCACCGTCTCTCCAGACACGAGTTAAGAACGCATCAATGGTTCGTTGTACACGAGCCCACAGCTGTTCATCATTCGGTTCGAATACGACCCAGTTCGTGCCGTTCTTGATGGACTCTTCAATGAAGATGAACAAACGTCTTACGTTCACATATTTCCACAAGCCGTTCGACGACGTTGTACGAGCACCCCATACACGAATACCTTGTCCGGCAAAAGCACGAATCAAGTTTACGCCTTGTGGGTTCAGGATATCTTGCTCGCCTTTGTTATATTGGCAATCAAGGCCAACTGCACCGCGAACGACTTCATTGGCAGGCGCTTTTTGAACGCCACGCGTTTGGTCGGAACGGGAGTAGATACCGATAACAGAGCCAGATGGCGGTATGTAAATATTTCTTTTGTCTAATGGATCGAACACTTGAAGCCACGGATTGTACATCGCTGCGTAACTGCTGTCAAAAATGTTACGGTGCGTCATAACATCGGCAACTTTTGTTTTCTCACGCGGAATATCAAGAACGGCAAAACGGCTGCCCAGATTTTCGCAATGCGCTACGAGAGATAATTGAACCGTAGGTTCAGTTACACCTGGAATCGCGATGATACTAACAACATCGTTGTCGATGAAAGACTGAATCCCTGTACGTTTACCAGGTCCACGGTCTACACCCATGAAGATATCAGGCGTTACTTGCGCGATTGAACCGTTGCTTCCGCCAGACAAAGCGATTTGGAATTTGCCAACCGTTTCTTCCTCACCGGAAAGCACTTCAAACGGAGCAACAGCACCCAGATCCTTACCATCTGTCAGATCTTTCACCGTAATGATGTTCGAACGGGAAACGATTTTCTCAATATGGTTCGCTGCAGAGATATTCAGGGACACTTTCTCATAAGTCTCTGCTTCATCGCCGTAAAATACATGCAACGTGAATTCACTTGTTGTTAACACTTTGGATGGAAGCAGACCGCTATCCACAACATCTCCATCAAGCGCTTCAGCAAGCTCAATAATGTTGTCTTGAGAAGAAACAACTTTGTTGTATTGCTTCTGGCCAGCGGCTTCGAAGGCAACAACATCGCCGACATTGAAGCCAGCGTTATTTTTCACGCGATATTGGGTCTCACTCAGCACTTCATAGATTTGCGTCTTAGCTTTACTTGACGGAACAACCACGATACGAACTTGGTTACCCCATGTTCCCGGGTTCTTGGAAGTAATCTCAAGAATCGCGGATTCTTTGTTCGTTGCCGCTTTGTTCGTTGCTACCTTAGCGTCAGTTGGCGCTACGCGCATGACATAACAGCGAGAACCTCCGTTTAAATAGAAATGCTCAACCGCATAAGAAAGGAAACGATACTCACCGAATTCATTCTCGGACAAGTAGCTGCCGAATAAACGATGGAAATCAGCTACGCTCGTAACCAGTTGAGGGACACCTTCAATTTCCCCTCTTTGCGCAAGCCCTATAAACCCGGCCGTACTTGTGCTTGCACCTTCAAGCGGTTGCGCCCCGCTGTCAAACTCTTCCACATAGACTCCAGGTGATAAATAGTCAGCCATTGTTCCCCAGTTCAGTCAGATGGCACTTCTTGCAAATCAATACGGCCACAGACATGAAACCAGTTCTCTCCTTTCTGCTTGTCATTTTTGTATAGAAGATGGACGTGTCCATTCTACTAATTAGGGTTAAGCGAGTTGAATGATGCCAAGGTTCGTCGTTGTTCCTTCTGCTACAAATACTTCCTTCAAAATATGCCGCCGATCTTTGCCGTATGTAATAGCCAACTCTGTCTGAAAGGACGGAATCCGATTGCCGCGAAAAGCAATAACGGCCTCTCCTTTATCTGTAGCACGGCTTTCTTGGATGGGCAGCAGCAGAGCACCTCTAGTAAATCCTTTAGTCAGCTTTTTCTCTAGACGAAAACGCTTTTGATGCTCCAATACCTCGATAATTCGAATTTGCTCTTCGGCAGCTTTAGAGCCTCGTCCTCGAAGCAAATAAGAATCTCCAACTGCGATAACACCTGTAAACGAACCCAGTGTTACTTCAAGTGCTCCCTTGTCGGCTTGATCTGCCATAATTCGAGCACGGGCACACTCTTCCGAGAGAATCAGCGCCTGCAAATGGGCATCCCTCAAAGGAGCTCCGGCAGCATCCTGCAGCATGACTCGGATCAGTCCTGTTCCTTGCGAAAAAGGATAAGAAGGCAGTGGCTTTAACTGAACAACCTCTATAAAATTGTCGGTTCCTACTGTGATGAGAGTTTGTTCTTGAAAATAGTGCTCGTTGCTTACCATAAGACGGTAATCACCGGGCGGTAAATCGTTGAATATATAGGAACCATTCGATTTACGAATTGCTTTCGAACGGGTGCCTTCCAGATAAACGGTGGTCGTGTTGCCAAGAGGAGTTTGTGAGGTAATTGCATCGATGACGCATACAACCAAAGATACGCGGGTTTTCAATTGCGAAACGCGAATGTGATCCACAACCTAATCCCCCTAACCCTGTATACGAAAATCGGTTTCCGAAACTCTTTTGGTTGTCTTGATGCGGGTTGAATCGATATTTACAGGCCCAACTGAATAGCTGACAGAGAGTCTGTACGGGGTATCAGCGAAGTTCCACATATTCAGGATGCTTTCTCCTTTAAGAGGCTCCATGACAATGCGAACTTCTTCATCTTGCTCAGCTAGCGTTCCGAGGGTCATAGAACCTCGAAGTATAGAATGATCGTAGAGCACTTGCATCGCTCTTCCTAGTATCCGATGCTCATCCAGCGCTCTGGATTGCAGTTCTGCTGGTGATTGTACCGTCAGTAAGTAGCTAAGATCTACAACCATAGGCGGATACTGAATTTCATTCGTCCCTCTAGCAATCATGTGGGTACGACGATTATCACCGCTTTCGCGGATGTTGTACAAATAGAGAGATAAGTAGAAATCCCCTTTATCGACAGGCGAAGCAAGCCCAATCATCTCAGGTTGAGGAATGGGATCAGGGGTCATATTTTCTCTGAGAAGCTTGATTAAAGATGCGCTTACATCTGCAATTACAGAATAATCGCCAATAAGACTCACTTCCTGCCTCAAAATACCTATGTAATGTAATGAAGATGGTAAGGATTATGTCATAATGTGTACCTTTTTATATTATAATTGCAAATTACTAGGATGACTATAGGGATTAAATTATTTATTTGTAATTACCCACCTTCTATGATTAGTACTCTTCCCACTCCTGGCGGGCAAGGATTTTGCCTGATTTCTGAAGCTCGTGTCGAATCGATTTGATAATATGCAGCATCCGGATGGGTTCGCCAGCCTCTGCTGCTAGGAAAGCTGAAGAAAGGACGACGTTCTTGATATTCCCACCGGCGATCTCGTAGCGCTGCGCTAAATATTTGAAATCGACATCATCGCTAAGCGGGGCGGCAGGCGGAAACATGGAATACCAAATCTTTTCACGATATTCGCTATCTGGAAAAGGAAATTTAATGACGTAATTGATTCGCCTCAAGAAGGCTTCATCAATATTATTTAATAGATTCGTTGCCAGCACTGTGATACCCTGATACTCCTCCATTTTCTGGAGCAGGTAGGCAGTTTCGATGTTCGCATATTTATCATGCGAATCTTTGACTTCCGAACGCTTTCCGAATAGCGCATCGGTTTCGTCGAAGAACAAAACCGCATTGCTAAGCTGCGCTTCCTCGAAGATCTCATGCAAATTCTTCTCGGTCTCACCAATATATTTGCTGATTACCTGCGAGAGGTCGACCTTGTAGAGCTCCAGCTGAAGCTCACCGGCGACAACCTGTGCAGACATCGTCTTCCCTGTGCCCGGCGGGCCGGCGAACAGCATGCTTAGCCCCTTGCCGTAGGCCAGCTTCTTCTCGAAACCCCAGTCGCTGTAGACAACGCCACGGTATTTCACTTGATTGCACGCATTGCGGAGCTGATCCTTCTGCTCAGGCGGGAGGATGACATCTCCCCACCCATAGCGAGGCTCAATGCGCGTCGCCTTGCGCTCGAGCTTGTGCTGCACCTGCTGGTAGCACGCCTTGTAGAGCGCATCTGCCCTCAGCACGTCCAGCGCTGCCGCATCGCTGGAGCCCTCTCTCGCAGCCTCGCGCTGCCAGGCGGAGTACCCGCGCGCCAGCGTCAGCGCGCGGCGAATTTGCCCAGGGGTGAAGCGGAATTTCCCGCTCATCACCCGCCAGTCCACGTCCGCGCTCACGCCGAGCTCGCGCGCGAATGCCGTCCAAAGGCGCTCACGCCCGCCTTCGTCCGGCACTTGCAGTTCGTGCTCAAGGAGCAGCCGCTCCTTGGGCTTCCACGTTAGCCGGTTGAACCGCCCGGCCAGCAGAAAGACCATGCCGCCGTAGCCGTCCAGCAGCTCGTGAAACCAGCCGAGTCGCCGCTGCGCCGCAAGATCCGGCTCCTCCGGATAGAGCGCTTCCAGCCGTGTGAAGCACAGCACGGCTTGGTGCAGGATCGCTTCGCGAACAATCGCGTTCAGCTGATCTTCAAAACTCGCTGCATGCAAAAGCACATCAGCGAGATCAACAAGCAGCAGCGGCTTATTGAAGAAGCCGCTGAGATGCGCCACCTGCAGCTTCTTGCCTGCGCCCGCATTCCCCCACAGGTGGAATGCGAGCCGTTTGCGCTCAGCCGCCGGAGCCTGGAGCGCAGCTAGGATGAAGCCTCGCAGCCGCTGCTGAAAATCCTCATGGACGAGCAGAGGAGCCAGCTCGTCATCGGGATAAACCATCCGGACAGCGGGCTTCAGCTTCGGGTCCATTTCACCCGAATCCAGCATGAATGAGATGATTCGCTTATCCAGAAGCAACGGCCTCGACAATAACGTCTGGCCGCTAATTTCCTGCGCTTCGCGGTGAAGCACATAGCGCGCCAGTCTACCCTCCGG
Source organism: Paenibacillus sp. WG02 (assembly GCF_055396115.1). Lineage (NCBI taxonomy): Bacteria > Bacillati > Bacillota > Bacilli > Caryophanales > Paenibacillaceae > Paenibacillus > Paenibacillus sp. WG02. The sequence goes on from NZ_AP036016.1 coordinate 7,736,199, forward strand.
CGCCATGAATGTCGTTCGCGCTGCCCGCATATCATCAGGACTGCTGCAAGCAATTTGCAGCGCTAGACTAATATTAGGCGTTTTGCTGGTCAGATCATCTTGCAGAAAGCCGAAGATGCGTTCATATTTGCGATCTAGCTCTACCGCGAGCCCCAGCATAACGAACCGCTCTTCCACGAGCGAAAGCCCAAATACAGAAGATACATACGACAGTGGCAAGAACACGCCTGCCTTGCGGCTTTCTTCACGTCGCAGGGCAATGAACGCTTCCGAATTCTGAATACCAGCCAAGAGCTCGAGTTCTTCCCCATCCAGCTCCTCATCCCCACTTTGCCCGTCTATAAGGCGGATGAACTCATCTTCGGACACGAACATCCCGCGAAACGAATCCGTTTGCGGGTCTGGCGTCAGCTTTTGACGACGCTTATATAAAAGCTCAAGCTTTTTATCCAACAAGGTAAGCTCATCTTTATAATGTTCCCATGCATGTACATAACCTTGAGCTGCCATAGCCCCTCCTGATAACCCTAATCGATATTTACAAAAAAATACAAAGACTCCCCTTTGTAAACAGCTTGCCTAAACGGGGTATTATTCTTTACAATGATTGATAAGGCACAAAACGTTTTTCCAATAATTGCTAAACCGAAAGGAAAGTGGCCTCCACTACATGGAACAGCTTCCCGCTAATGATCATATATGGAATCGAAAACTTATACATATTTTATGGTGGATCCTATTACTCTACGAAGTGGTTGCTCTACTTGGATTCTTTTTTAATAGGTATGATCAGCCTTCGCAATGGTTTAACAAGTTCATGCATGTTCAAATCATTACGGCCTGCCTGCAGTCTCCCTAATGGGAGCCGGTTATTTGGCTATTCACTTTCTGAAACGATACAGCGATTTTATCATGATTATATGGACCATGACCATGGTTTGTATCTTTATTCTCTGTATTCCCGAGCTGATGAACAGCTACGAATTAATTAGTATCCCTATTATTTTAGCCTCAATCTATTTCCAAAAGAAATATATTATTTTCGCTTATAGTTTAGGCCTTATATATTTCATTTCATTACTAGTTTGCCAGGTATATCAAGGGTATGCATTAATGACTTCTGATGTGATCGTGTCCTTTACAGTTCTCACCTCAACCGCACTTGTGTGCTTTGTCATTATGAATAAAGGGCTAGTTCTCATTACCGAGTTAAAAGATTCCGTCGTTCGCGAACAGGATCTCCTTATTCGAAATGTGATGATTGACCGCCTTTCCAAAGTGGATGCGCTCACCGAGCTCTTTAATCATCGTTCTTTTCAAGAACATACCGATCATCTGATTTCGCATATGCCCCATGATACGCCGCTTGAGCTAGCTCTTATCGATATTGATAATTTCAAAAAGATTAATGATACCTACGGGCATTGGGTCGGTGACATGGTTCTCAAAACGATCGGCTCCATTCTAAAAGACGCGCTCGGCCCTGACGATATGTCTTTTCGCTATGGCGGTGAGGAATTCGCCGTTCTGTTTGTAGGCAAATCACACGCGGAAGTTTTACATATTTGCGAAAAATTAATGGAAATCATCCGAAATACCGAGATTCCTGAGATGCCGGATCAACCGTTAACGATGAGTATCGGACTCGCTAGCTATAATCGCAACACGATGAAAAAAGCTTGGTTCCAGCTTGTTGATGAATGCTTGTATACCGCCAAAAGAAATGGGAAAAATCGCATTCATTCGCATATTTCCGAATAGTTTATTCATTGCTAGGAGCTCTAAAGCTTCTAGCTTTTTTTTCTAAGCCTCATACATGAATTTGGTTGAATAGGCAAATAATAGCCAAAACCAAATGAGGTGGTAAAACAATGTGTCATTCCATATCTATTCTTGCTGATGTCAACGAGCTTGTTAAACAATTCCGCATTGATCGGCTGCTATCGTACAGCTCCAATCGTTATGAGGTGCGGCCGACAGAATCTGTTTCCGCTGTGATGATCAATAAAAAGGGAGAACGCATCCTGGATGAATTCCGTTGGGGTCTAATGCCGTTCTGGGCAAAAGATGCCGTATGCGGGGACCGCGATTCGATCTTCACCAATGTCGTCTTCGAGCGTATCGTCAGAAAGCAGCGCTGTATCATTCCTTGCAGTGGATTTTATATTAGCGTGACGGAGGGAAAAGAGACAGAGTGGATTAAGTTCAAAATGCGCAGCGGCACCTTCGGCATCGCGGGACTGTATGATGTCTGGCGGGCTCCATCTGGTGAAGAGGAGCTTCGTACGTGTATGATGCTGATGACAGAAGCGAACTCACTCGTCTCTCCTTATCAACGCAGAATGCCGGCGATACTCGACCAAGATCAGGCCGAAATGTGGCTGCAGCCGGAGATGAAAGACAGCAGACTCCTCAGATCCATCCTTCGACCTGTAGATGATCTGCTTATGGTTGCAAATGTTTTGTCTTCTCCTGCGGAGAAGCTGGAGAACGCTTCGGATGTAAGTGTTTTTGTATGAAAAAAAAGAGGGCTGCGTCTACACGCTAGCCCTCTTTTTTGGTAGTGACGGGCGGCAAATCGCCCCCCTCACCGATCAATCGTACACCTTCCGCACAAACACCGTAAGGCTCCCAGCGGCATGTGGCACATAGGTGACCAATGTCGCCCGGTTTCACACGGTCGGCCACTTGCCCACAAATCTCCGACCAGCTCAGCTCCATTTCCACTTGCAAGCCAAGCTTGGTGACGATTTCTGCATCGTGCTGATAGACGGTCCTATTTTCACAATGCGCTTCTTGATCCTTCGGGAAAGCTGCGCAAAGATCGTCAGGTCCTAGTACAATGCGGATCATCGTTTCGGGTTCTTTCCGAAGCTTTTCGTAGACTGCGGTCATATTCTCACAAAACTCTGTGGAGTATCCCATACCTCTGTAGCCTAGCAGACAAAGTAAGTGATGTCCCCGAAGCTTGATCGCCTGGGTCATATTTTAGGGACACGGTACAATCCGTACCCTTCCATTTTAATGATTGGATCTTTATCCTCGACTAGACCCGTCGATTTGGAATGTAGAGCCACATCAATGAGCCAGCGTGTAAAATCCGCCACATTCATCGATTCCATCTCGGCCAAGCTGTAAAATCCCGCTGCGTCGACCTCTACGCCGTCTGGCTGAGGCTCACCGCTGATGTAATCCATTTCAAAAGCAATGTATACATTGTGTATGCTTCTAGGCAAATCACGCACGGCTACTAATCGATTTACAACCGCTTTGACTCCGCTCTCCTCCAGCACTTCGCGCTCAATCGTATCTTGAATCAGCTCATGCTGCTCAATATAGCCGCCCGGGTTGGTCCATCGGCCTTTCCCTGGCTCCTGAGCCCTGCGTACAAGCAGCATCTTCTCATCCTTCATCACGAGTGCGCCTACACCGATGCTATAATTACCCCAATGAACAAAGCTGCACGCGGTACAAGCTCTTCTTATCGTGCCATCCACATCGCGCGACTCCATAGTAGCACCGCAGGTCATACAAAACTTGGCTTCCATCTATCTCATCTCCAACTTCTTATAGTCTTGAGTTCCAACTTCCATTCGAGTTCACTGTATGTAAGCTTACTGCTTGAAGTGGAAAATAGGCAACTCCGATCCCGTACGTTTTCCGCTCATTGCATGGGAAATTGGAGATACTTCCTGCACTTGTCTTGCGATATCGCTGAATTTAGAAACGAGGTGGTTCTGAGTAAATAAGAGGCCTTAGGGGCTGCTATTTGGGCATTTTGAGGACTTCAAGTGAAAATAAGAGGTTCTAGGGACTCTTATTAGGTAGAATTTGTTGGGATTCGAGAGAATCTGAGCAAATAAGAGGTCCTAGGGACTGCTATTTTTACTTTTTGGTAAGTTTATACGGAAATAAGAGTCTTTGGAGACTCTTATTTCGCGGATTCGGCTGGCGAAAGAAAAACCCGCCACCCTATGGAGGAACCCAGAGGGTGGCGAGGTGCGGTTGACGGAACGGGGTCTTACTACACCAAAAACATCGTCACGATCCTACATCACGCATCCTCTCTGCCCAATTTGGTGCTACATTGTATGCTAGGCTGGGCGGAGGATCATGTGAATTCGGGTTGATCGATACCTTGTGGTACAATAGAAGAACTATTTTAAACAAGTTAGGGGAATGCCGAGGATGGCTAGAAATCAACGCTTAGTAACGGATACAGATTTTCAAGATGCAGTTGAAAGACAGGCTGTCGTCCGTGTTTTCAAAGATGATCACATTGTGGATTCGAATGCGGTTGTCTTACGTTTCAGTGAAACGACAGTTGTCGTACAAACTCGTGTTAGTGATTTGACGTACTATGATCGAGAGGCTTGTGAATTTTTTGAAATGAAAAAACGATAGCTGCTGCAGCTATCGCTTAGTTTAAGGTATAGGAAGCTAGAAGAACGAAGCGGTAGCCTTCTTTTTTAAGCTCAGGAATAGCTTTCATAATGCCTTCTGCCGTATCTTTCTCCGGGTGGTTCATATGAGCTAATACAATAGAACCGCTTCGGGCTTTTAGCAGCGCATTGTATACCTGTTCCGTGTTATAAGTCGCTCCAGCGTCTCCGAGTACGTTGTAACCTGCCAACTGAAACCCTAAATCATGAACAACTCCTGCTGCAACATCATCATAATAGGCTGTGCCCGAGCGAAAAAATACAGGACGCCGTCCAGTCAGCTTCTCGATCTGGTCAGCATTGTCTTTCACTTCATGAATAACTTCGTTCACATTCTTGGTTCCCGCGATGCCATACGCCAACTTGCCATTTACAGACAAGGGCCGATGCTCGGTCCCATGATTTTCAATCTCGAACAGTGGGTTTGCGGCTAATTTGGCAAATATGTCTTTATTGGCCGTTATCCATCTCGCATTCATAAATAAAGTAGCCGGGATGTTCTCCTTGATCAAATAGTCGATCAGCTTCTCATCGTACCCACTGCCCTCTTTCCCCCCACATGCGTCAAAAGTCAGCGCAATCACTTGTTCCTTTGTAGTAAGATGTGTCCGAACGCCTGGGACATTTTCGCCCCATTTCTTTGGTTTAGCGTTTCCGTAACGCTCGATTAGGGTCTTTTCCAAAGACGAAAAAGCCGGACTAGGCGATGAACTGGGTTCGCTTGGAGGCGAAGATGGAATCAGCGGTGTATCCATGGCTGTTGGAGCTGATGCCGATGCCACCGATGGCGTCGGAGTCTCTTTTGACACCATTGTCGTCGATGTTGGTATAGATGCTGGTGTCATTGTCACTGTCGGTGCACCACTTACCTCAGCAGTCCCTTGAGCTGACTTTCTATTACCCATCTCACAGGATGACAACGCTATCATTACGAGAAGAAGGAAGAGAAGGCACATCGTGCGCCCCCTCATTTGTGCTTTCGCCAATCCAGACTGCTTTTAGACAGCAGATGTCCAAAATCGTTCTCAAGCCGTTTTTCTTCTGCTTTGCGAGCAGCTTCCGCCTTTGCTCTCTCTGCATCTTTCTTCGCTTGTTCCTCTGCTTTCATGGCATCAGCCTGCGCTTTGAGTCCCTCAAGTATTTCCGGGCGCAGTAAATCCTTAAGTGTTGTGGGTTTATCTTGCACGCTGGTAACAGCAGGAGTAGACGACCATTTTTTCTTTGCCATAACGGGTTCACCTCAGTTCAGTTTCTCCCTATTATTGTACACTTCTACTCGTGCAAATGATACGGTACCGTCGCCACGACGATATCTTTATCTGCTTGCAGCTTCGAACGAATGCGTGCAGCAGACTGGTTATGGAGCAGTCGATGCCACCATTTTTTCGGCATAAATTGCGGTAGAATGACCATAATGTTTTGTTTTTCCGAAACATGTGTGTCAATTCTCTCAATAAATTCAGCAAGCGGCTTAAGTATCGTCCGATAACGCGATTTAAAAATAACCAATCGAACGCCCGGATCCCATTTATCCCACTTCTCCTGCATCAATTCTTCATCTTCATCTGAGAACGATACATAGAAGGCAATCACGTTTGGCGACAACGATTTCGCATAGTTCAAGGACTGTGCCACAACCCGATGAATGCCCGCCACAGGCACAATAATCAAAGGCTCCTTCGTGCAAACCCGCTCAATCGTTATATCAATACGCAATTGCTTCGCTACATCATCGTAGTGATGACTAATTTTCGTAATTAACCAAAGCAGCAGCGGGGTTATAATAATAACAATCCACGCACCTTCGGCAAATTTAGTTATGGAAAATATGAGCAAAACAACAAGAGAAACGATCCCGCCTAAACCATTGATGAGCAGCTTTCCGATCCAACCTTTCACTCGCTCTCTCAACCATTTACGAACCAAGCCGCCTTGCGCAAGTGTAAAAGATAAAAACACGCCAATCGCATATAGAGGAATGAGTGCATCTGTCTTACCTTTGAAACCAATCAGAAGAATACTGGCAAGCACACCAAGCGTGATAATCCCATAGTGGAACGAAAGTCGGTCTCCTCGGAACGAGAACATACGCGGAAAGTTTTTATCCTGTGCCATAATGGATGCTAAGATTGGAAAGCCGTTGAAGCTAGTATTTGCAGCCAAAACCAGAATGAGCATGGTACCAATTTGAGTTGCATAGTACATCGCCCCACGACCAAAAGCCTGCTCTGTCACCATCGATAAGACGGATGTATGGCCATTAGGATCAGGTACAATACCATAACCCAAAGCTAATACCGTTACGCCTCCAAACACGATAGCCAAAAGTGTCCCTAAGGAAACTAACGTGCGCTTCGCGTTTTTAACGGATGGTGTGCGGAAATGTGGCACGGCATCGGAGATGGCCTCGATCCCTGTCACGGCGGAACACCCCGAGGAAAATGCTTTTAAAAGGACGAATAACGTCAATGAGCTTGTCATTGAACTCGGAGCAAACACTATAGGATGCATATTAATGGAACCCGTCAGCATATCGTATATACCTTTGCCCACTAGCAGTAAAATACAAAATATAAAAAAGTACGTTGGAATAGCGAAAATCGTACCTGATTCCGATGTTCCACGTAAATTAAGCCAAACCATGATCCACACAAGAACTAAAGTAATCGGAACAATATACGGCACCGCTGATGGAAACGCTGACGTAATCGCCTGCACGCCGGCAGAGATCGAAACGGCAACGGTAAGTGTATAGTCAATGAGCAGCGAAACACCAGTCAGCCTTCCCCACACCATACCTAGGTTTTCTTTGGAAACCATATACGCTCCGCCACCTTGCGGATAGGCCTCTATCACTTGTCTATAGCTCAAAACTAGCAGCATAATCAGAGCAATAATGGATAACGCAATAGGCAAAGAGAACGCAAAAGCGGCAACCCCAACAGTCGCAAGTTCTAAAAGAATCTGCTCAGTCCCGTAAGCAACTGACGATAAGGCATCCGAGGATAGGATCGGCAGTCCTTTCCAAACCGGCATTTTTTCGGATTCCATTTCGCTGGATTTAAGCGGTTTGCCAAACATAATTTTTTTCAATGAGTCGCTTGTCATTCGTGATAGTTCCCCCAATTAAACCTAATATCTGACGTATTCTTGTGTTTTAGGACGCAAAAAAACACAAGGATAGACCTTGTGTTTATACACATGTTCTCCTTCCCACGGTCGCTTACGAGGTTAGCTGTCGGGTTCGGGCCGCGAGAATCTGCCCTAAATGGTGCCATACGTAAGCACCTTTACTCACCCCATAAAACTTTTGGTTCCCCCGCTTTTCTAATAAGAAAATTAAGCGAAATATTCAACTGTAACGTACGAGTTGAATACTACTCTCTTCTTACAGCATAGTAAAGGATTGAATAAACTTAAAAAGATAACTCCAACCACTACATTCACTCAATAATACGCTTACAATCCTGCCATTCATTGATTTACTTCCATTCTCTTATTACATCGTGGATTTTTAACATTTGGCGAATAGCCCGGGTTGAGCATCACTGGTGGATTCGTCTTTTTTTACGCTTGACAGAAAAATACAACTACTTTAAGATTTAGCTGTATGATAGCTGTACAGCTATATAGCTATATAGACACACAGTTAAATCGAACTAAGAAAATTTATAGGGAGGTCACACGTATGACTGTTATTGTAAAGAAGATGTCGATCACTGGGTTAACCATTGTCATGTTAGCAGGAGGGATACTGGCAGGCTGCTCGTCGGATGAGAAGACGGGAAACGCGGGCGGAGACAAAAATGCGACCGTTACACTAAAAATGATTGAGAGTTTGACCAGCCCTGAAAGAACAACGCTTCTCAAAAACATGCTCGGCGAATTCGAGAAGCAAAATCCAACCATTAAAGTAGAGTTAATCTCGCCGCCGCTTCAGAATGCGGATACGAAGATCGCTGCTATGCTGGGAGCGAAAGAAAGTTTGGATGTTCTCGAGGTTCGAGATAATACCGCAAAACAATTTGTAACAAATAATTTCATCGAAGATCTGAAACCGTTTACAACGAAGTGGGAGAATTACAAGACGTTGAACGACAGTGCTAAAATGGCAGCTGAATACATTGATAACAAGCCATATTACATACCTTACGGGCTGTACCAGAAAGTATTGTACTATCGTCAAGACTGGTTCAAAGAAAAAGGATTAACCCCGCCGAAAACGTGGCAAGAGGTCTATGAAAAGGGCAAAGCGCTCACTGACCCAGCCAAGAATCGTTACGGATATGCGTATCGTGGCGGAGCAGGGGGCGATAACTTCTCCCTCATGATTATGCAAGCGTTTGTCGGTGATAAAATTAATCCGAACGACTCCATGTTCTTGAAGGACGGTCAAACGATCTTCTCCTCGCCGGAAGCGAAACAAGCCATGGAATTATTCACGAAAATTTATCAAGAAGCTTCGCCAAAGGATTCAACGAACTGGGCTTTTGCGGAAACAGTGGAAAGCTTCGTGTCGGGTGTAACCGCGATGTTGATTAACGATCCGGAAGTTATCTCCGTAACGAAAGAGAAAATGGCAGAAGGAACATGGGCGACAGCGCCAATTCCACTAGGACCCAGTGGTAAAGCTCCAAGATTCGTCGGCGCAGCAGGATGGGGAATGACATCATACACCAAACATAAAGAAGAAGCTTGGAAGTTGATCGAATTCTTATCGAGCCCCGAGCAGAACTTGAAGTTCGCCAAGGGCATTGGACTCATTCCGATTCACACTTCGGCGCAAGATGATGAATTCTTTAAAGTTGGGGCCTACCAAGCCTTTATCAATATGAACAATAATTCCAAAGATTACTTCATGATGAGAGATGCGACAAACTATCAAGGTAATGGCCAATTTAAAAAGCTTCAAGTTGAAAACAATCAGGCGATGATCCTAGGCAGCATGCAGCTGGATAAAGTTCTAGAGCAGTGGGACGCTTACTGGAAAAATGAAAAAGCAACTCAGAAAAAATAACCCGGATGACAAAGGTGCTTTGGAGGGGTCTGGATCAAAGGGACCCCTCCTTTCTTTGGATACTTACGGGAGGAGGACAAAGATGAAAGATAATGTAAACAAGTTCATATTTTACTGCTTGCAACCTTCCCTACTGGTCGTTTCTGTATTTACGTTTTACCCTTTCTTTCGGGGTGTTGGGATGGCGTTCCAGAAATATACACTATTCGATTTAACGGATATTCATTTTATTGGGTTTGACAATTTCACTCTCATATTTGGCCAGCCTGCTTTTCTGAAAGCTCTGTCCAACAGCTTCTTTTGGGTGTTTATCTCTCTTTTCTTACAGTTTACTTTAGGGTTCATTTTGGCATTGGTCTTGAAGAAACCGTTCAAAGGCAGAGGTGTCTACCAAGGACTAATCTTCTACTCATGGGCTATGTCTGGATTCCTGATCGGCATCATCTGGAGATGGCTGTTAAACGGCCAAATCGGTGTTATTAACGATCTGCTTTTAAAGATGGGCCTCATTACCGAAAGGATTGGTTTTTTATCCGATCCTAAGTGGGCGTTGCCTTCTGTGATTGCAGCTAACGTCTGGTACGGCGTAGCGTTCTTTGCTATCATGCTGCTTGCTGCGCTTCAGTCGATCCCTGCTGATCTCTATGAATCCGCTGGTATCGATGGGGCGAACAGTTCACAGAAGTTCTGGTACGTGACTATCCCTTACATTATGCCGACGATCATCGCTACTACTTTGCTGCGGGTGATCTGGATTTTCAATTTCCCGGATATTATATATGCGATGACCAATGGAGGACCTGCGGGCTCTTCACATATTTTGGCCACTTTCATGATGGATAAAATTATGTTCGGAGGCGACTACGGTCAAGCTGCTGCGGCAGGGGTCATTATGGTTATTCTATTAGCCATGTATACCGTGTTTTACTTGATGGCGACCAAGTCCGAGAAAGGAGCTGATTTCTGATGAATCCCATCATGAAATGGTTACGTCTCCCTGGAAAAGTGTTGTTTCTGGGCATTGTGCTGATCGTCATGTTATTTCCGCTCTACTGGATTTTCATCACTTCACTCAAGCCGTCCAAAGAAATTTTTAAGCTGCCCCTGCAATATTGGCCGTCAACGATATCATTCGAAAACTATATAAATATCTTCAAAATCTCCAATTTTCATATTTATATCTTTAATAGTTTGATCGTTTCTCTCGCTTCTGCATTCACAGTGCTTCTTATTACGACGCTCAGTGCTTATGTATTGGCTCGTCATAAATTTAAGGGTGGCCCTCAAATTATGTTCGCCTTTTTCATGACACAGATGATACCGGCTTTTGTCGGGTTCGCCCCGTTGTATCTCATGATGTCGAAATTCGGCCTGCTGAATCAGTTGTATTCACTCATTATTTTGTACACAGCCGGACTCATACCATTCTGCACGATTATGCTCCGCGGCTTTTTCCAACGCATTCCTGCCAGTTTGGAAGAAGCGGCTGTGATTGATGGATGCACGCGGTTGTCAGCGTTGTTCCGTATTATTATGCCGGTCATGCTGCCGGGTGTTGCAGCGACTTTTATTTTTGCTTTTGTACAAAATTGGAATGAACTCTTCATGTCGATCATGTTTATCGATAAAGAATCGGCCAAGACGATTCCGGTTGCTATGAACGGCTTCATTACGAAGTTTAATATTGATTGGGGCCCCATGTCTGCGGGAGCGGTGCTATCTGTTATTCCTACGATTATTATTTTCGCGTTTTGTCAGCGATTCATTGTTGAAGGATTAACACAAGGCGCCGAAAAAGGCTAATTCGTACATAGAATCATAGAAGCATTTAGGAGAAGGTGGAGGAAAGTATGCCAGAGATTCAGACATACAGCAAGAAGACCATCGTCACGCATGACGTGCATGATGAGCGACATTACGGTGCGGTCACGCATCCGATTTATCAGAACAGTTTGTTCACGTTTGAAACGCATGAAGAATTGGAAGAGGCGCTTGCCTTTGAAGTGAGTAGTATGATTTACACTCGCGGCAACAATCCGACGGTTCGTCTATTGGAAGAGCGTTTGGCAGAGCTGGAAGGCGGAGAGGAAGCGAGATGCTTTGCCTCAGGTATGGCAGCGATTTCGGCTGCCATCTTGTCAACCGTACAAGCGGGTGACCATATCGTGTGCGTGGATGGCTGCTACGGTCCAGCCAGAAGACTTATGAAAGAATATCTGGTGAAATTTCAAGTTGAGACTACCTTTGTTGATGGTAAGGATATGATGCAAGTTCTGGGTGCCGTACGTCCGAACACCCGCTTAATTTATTTGGAGAGTCCGACGAGCATTTTATTTGAACTTCAGGATTTAGAGCAAATCGCAGCGCTTGCAAAAAAAATTGGAGCAAAAACCATTATTGACGGTTCATGGGCTAGCCCATGCTTCCAAAGTCCGCTGTCTAATGGCATTGATATGGTCGTACACTCGATGACTAAGTATATTTCCGGTCATAGCGACTTGATCGGAGGGGTCGTGATTGGCGCAAAACAACATATAGATCAACTGTTCCGAGAGGAATTCCAGCTGTTCGGCGGTATCCTTCATCCGCAAAGCGCCTCCTTGTTTATGAGAGGTTTGCGTACATTGCCACTCAGGATGCATAAACTACAAGAGAATGGATTTAAGGTTGCCCATTACTTGGAAAACCAATCTTTTATCATAAAAATGAACCATCCCGGTTTGAAAAGCCATCCCCAGCATGAGCTTTATTGTTCGCAAATGTCGGGTAGTGGAAGTCTCTTTTCCTTCGAAACCCATATACCGATGGAACGCATGCGGTACTGGGCGAATCAACTGCAGTACTTCCGCAAGGGTATAAGCTGGGGTGGCTTCGAGAGCTTAGTGTACATGCCCAATCAGCCCGATAATCGGGTAATCGTTCGATTGTATGTAGGCCTTGAGGAGCCGGTCGATCTCATCAATGATTTGAAGCAGGCGTTTGCTTCGATTGGAGCTGAACATCAGAGCGTCATATAGAAAATAGTAAGGAGCCGTCCCATGGTCATGAAAGATGACTGAGGGAGGCCCCTTTTTTGTATATACTTATTTGATCAACGAGATACTTTGCGCTCTCCTTGAACAGGGACATTGAAAATAGCCAGTTCGATAGCATCCATCAATTGATGAAAGGTTGATATCGCTTTTACTTTGTCGCGGTCGGCGATGGCTTGGGCAATGGTAGGATGGAAAGGGAAGGTATCTTCGAAAAGCCGCTCTTGTCCAAGTGGAGCCTGCGCCCAGAACTTCTCAAAGAAAGAAGATAACGATAAAATAATGCCTTGCAGCACCAAGTTTCCGGATGCTTCATAAATGGTCTTGTGGAAGTTCCTATCTGCGACAGTCGTAATTTCAATGACTTCCTCGTGATTGCGAATTTCATCCAAGAATTGATGCATGAGCCTGATTTGCTCTTCTGATGCATGCTCGGTAGCAAGTTCTACAGCAAGTCCTTCTAATGCCCTGCGAACTTGACAGGCTTGGATCATGAATGTTTTTTCATCTTCTATATCAATTTTCATCGAAAATCGGTAGGAAGAGGGATCTTCGACATAAATGCCTTTACCATTTTGGATTTTGACAAAATCCATCGCTTCCAGCGAGCGCAGCGCCTCTCGAATCGAGGTGCGGCTTACGCCTAACATTTGAACGATTTCTTCGATGTGGGGCAGTTTGTCCCCTTTTTGCAAACCAGAATTCCGAATATAATCAATAATTTCTTGTGCAACGATTTCGTGCAGCTGTGGTTTTTTGATTTTACGCACCGAAGGGCCTCCTCATTCACGTACTACTATATGACTATATTATAGCATACATGTAGGATGAAGAGTTATTTCAAGAAAAACTAAACATTACCATAATCTCACTTAGCCTAGCAAAAATCCGGTTGGATTCTCAGTGTTCAATCATCCCTAATGTAAAATCGGAGCTACTAAGGCAGGCTTTTTCCCAGTCATGATACAAGGAATAAATTTCCGTCTCGCAAGGAAACCTAACCTCAGGTGATATAACATGAATCTGACAGAAACAACGGATATGGACAAAATTAAACGTCAATTTGAATCAAATAGTGATTTTGTGATGCAACGAAAGCAACTTTTGGGTCAGCAAGTTGTCTTTTGTTATTTTCGTCCCTTTGTTAATTTAGCGCATACGAACCAATTATTTTCTTGGATGGATTCCAGTCCAATCAGTGATTGGCAACAACAAATAAGCCTATTGAATGGCCAATTTAACGCTACTTATGACAAGCAGATGAACAGCTTATTGGAAGGTAACTTAGTTATTTACTTACTCGATAACCCTATAAGAAATTTTGTGATCAAGCCCGTACCAACCATGATTAAGAGAGCGATAGATGTTCCACAAAATGAGAATGTGGTTGAGTCTTCCTACGGAGCATTTAACGAGGATTTGGACACGAATATGGCGCTGATCCGCAATGAGCTAAGATCCCCTACGCTAACCATGAATACTTTATTGATGGGAACAAAACAGCCAAAACTCACCACCTTAGCTTATTTATCCGACTCTGTTAATCATAGGCTGCTTTCCTCCTTAATGAAGAAGCTTGAGGCAAATAAAGCAAAGGAATTTAATCATTTGCAAGAAATCATCAAGGTATTGGGAGAGGGGAATTTCAGTCTTATTTCCCCTTGTCTAACTTCTGAGCGACCGGCAGAAGCAGCAGACCATTTGAAAAACGGTCGTGTTATCCTGTTTATCGAAGGACTTCCGTTCGCTTTTATTTTGCCAGTTATCATTACTGATCTCTGGTGCGTTAAATCCGATCGCAACTTTCCCAAGGCCACAATGATTACCCTTCGGATGCTTCGGATTATCGGCTTGTTTATCGCTTTAGTCCTACCTGCTATATATGTATCATTGGTCTCTGTGAATCCAGAGGTATTGAGAATTCAGCTAGCCTTGTCTGTTGCCCAGAGTCGTGAAGGGGTACCCTATCCGGCCTTTTTGGAAGTCATATTTATGTTAATTATTCTTGAGATGCTGATTGAAGCCAGTGTTCGTCTTCCCAAGAGTATCGGTCCTTCGATAACGACAGTGGGTGGAATTATTCTTGGGCAAGCCGTTGTAAGCGCCAAATTGGTTAGTAATCTATTCATTATTGTTTTAGCAGCTTCGGCTTTAGCGAATTTTACATTAAACGGGGTACAAAATGGGCTATTTATTCGATTATCTAAATATGTTTTGATTGTGTTTAGTGCTATTTTTGGTGTTCTCGGTACGATTGGCGGACTCATTTGGCTGTCCATCTATATGGCCTCTATCTCGACATTTGGGGTCGCTTACATCAATGTAAATGTAAAGGAAGGTCCCCAGGATGGTTAATAAAATATCCGTCTATCTGACATTCATCATTTTACATTTCGGGCTGATATTTTTCTTATATCCTGAGAAAATATTTGAATCGACAAGCAAAGGCCATTGGGAAGCTATCCTGATAGGCTGCCTATTTGAAGCAGTCATGATGTGGATCTATCTAAGAGGACTGTCATCTTTCCCTAACATGACGATCGTTCAGATTTGTAAACAAGTATTGGGGCCCTGGATATCAAGAATCCTTCTAATTCCAATTATGTTATATTTTCTCGCGACTCTAGTATTAATTTCTAGGGTATATTCGGAAATGATGACCATCGTATTTTTACCAAAAACGCCGATAGTGGCCTTACTCTGTTTTATCTTCTTGGGCTTGTTTGCAGCCTGGTATGGCATCAAGACTGTGCTCCGAACAAGTGTTATTATCTCCGTTTTGTTCATACCTTGGATTTTTGCAGCACTCAGCAGCTCCATATCAAATTTCGATATACGTAATGCATCCCCAATTTGGAACACGAACTTTGATTTTTTGAAGCATCCTGCTTATTATTCCAGTTTTTTTGCTTTTTCCGGGTTTTTATTTTTGGGTATGATTCACCCTTTTTTTCGAAATGTCGCGCGCAGCCGCAAGGTATTTATACTTTTGATGGCTGGCTTGTTTCCTTTATATTTGGCTTCCGTTTATATCCCCCTTCTCATTTTCGGACAAGAGACTGTCATTCAATTCCAATTCCCTCTTCACACGGGGATGGATACGATCGATATGAGCTGGTCCATATTCGAGAGAATGACGCTGTTTTACACAACTTCTACGATTGCTTTTCTAGTTCTCTATAGTGCGGTTTTAATTTGGATCATAGCTGAGATGTTTCGAAACATTGTAGTACCCTTATCCAATAAATGGTTGAGTGTAATTGTTACAATCATGGCCTACATGCTAAGTTCACTGATTCCGGGTTGGTCTGAAACCGAACACCTACTTTGGCTGGATACTGGGCTACGAGCTTATAGTATCTTTGTCTTTCCGGTCGTAATTGGGATTATTGGCGCGCTGCAAAGGAGGCGAGTTAACCAAGGATGATATACATATTGCGTTCAGTTCTAGCACTCCTAGCCATATCCCTGTTATCAGGCTGTTGGGACAATAAGGATATTAATAAAAGGATACTACCTGTGGCGATGGCTATTAGTCAAACAGATGCCAAAACGTATAAAGTGGGGCTTCGAGTGCCACAACCTAATTCCTCAAATACGACACCACGAATATTAACGGGGGAAGCCTCAACCATTAGTGAAGCCTTGGATCGGATACGTGGAAATGTAGAAAGTAGTATTGATTTACTGCATCTCAAACTTCTTATGATTGATGAAAAAACCGCTAAGGTTGGTATAAAAGAAGTGCTTGAATATGCTATAAGGTCTCATGACATTGCACCTAAATCGCTGGTTTCTGTGTATAGAGGTGATTTTATCGAACTGTTGAACAAAAAAGAGCAAGGCGGAGCGGAGGGGGGCACTGCGAGCTATGATTATTTCAACAAGCTGGCTGGCTGGACCCCCAATACGTCTATTGTGTATTTATGGGAAGCATTTCGAGGGGGCTTTTCACATACGGAAGATTATGCACTTCCTATCATTAAATCTGGAGAGCGTACAATGTTTAAGTTAGATGGTTCCGCCATTATGAGTCGGGGCGTCATGGTTGGAACGATTTCTTCGGATGATACGCTCATATACAACGTTATGAAAGGTGATTTTCAGGGGGCCAATGTAGAAGTAATGGAGCATGCCACTGTTCTTATCATCGACGTGGATTTTAAGCATCGTCATCATTGGGATGGCGATACACCGCAAGTAGAAACGGATATGAAGGTCGTTGGCATGCTTTTGGAGACGAAGGGTAACCCCCGTAAAGAACAGATTAAGGAAGAACTCACAAACTTGTTGAATAAAAGAGCTAAAGCGATGCTTGACAAGCTGCAGGAAAATCAGTCTGATTTATTTGGTTACGGACAATATTTCCGTAATGATCTGTCGCATGATCAACTAAAACAATGGAGAGAATCGTGGTATCCACGGCTCAAGATCATATTAAATGTAAAGGTGAATATTAGAAATAGCGGGAATTTGAAATTTAATACGATTGATTCGTGAGCCCATTCTACGAACGCTTCAAACCTAACTTTTCAACATCTGCCAGCCACTTTTCACGCTGCTTATCTGTTGAAGACTTAACGGGAGCTATTTCTGTAATCTTGACGGGATTGACTCCACTGAATTGCAAGGTCCCACGCTTCATGACATGATGCCCTGCTTGTTTGTACACCCAACGATAGTACCAAGAAGGCGTATCCATGGTTACGATGAGACGGGCAGACTTCCCACTCAACAATTTGTCCCAGAACATGGAATTTGGACGATACCGATAGGCGAAGCCAGGCAGAAATACACGATCGATGAACCCCTTAAGGATCGCTGGGACTGTCCCCCACCATATCGGATAGACGAACACCAGGTGATCCGCCCAACGGATCGTCTCTTGAGCCGCAAGCAAATCCTCTTCTAACTCCAGCCGTTGATGGTAGCCGTATTTCAAATTCGGTTCAAAAGTCAAATCGCCTATATGAATGCTGCGTACCTCCGAGCCGCTAGCAATTGCACCCTTCTTGTAGGCCTCCGATAACGCTGTGCAGTAGCTCTTGGCATAAGGATGTCCGTTAATAATGGCTATGTTTGGTCGCATGATCCTGCCTCCTCGTGGCTCTGTTTATTCATCTTTCATCACTGTGCGTGTTAAGATAAAGTAAGAATAAGCCATTTGGAATTAGAAAAGTATGATGAAACATGCGAAAATCTTATTCTTATGTGCAGAATGGAGGTCGCGGGATTGTTACCAAACTACTCAGGGTTATCTGTATCCCTTGTTTATCCAATTATCAAAGCCATTGTGTTCAAGGGACATAACAAAGACGAATTTTTCAAAAAAGCAAATATAGATGAATCCATTTTTCAAGACCCCGAGGCTCGGTTGTCGGAAGAGGATTTTGAACGCTTGACGGAAGTTGCCGCTGCCATTACATCGGATGACATGTTCGGATTACATCAAGGACAAAACATAGAGGTTTCCGATCTGGGGATTCTTGGATATGTGATGCTTCATTCAAAAACAATCGCTCAAGGCTTAGCCGCTTTTCAAAAATATAATGTGATCGTATGCAATGGGTACAACATCAATTGGCAAATAGAGGAGAATGACGTTATCATCGGGTTGTCCTATAATCATCCTTACAAGCAACCATCCAGGCACTGCATAGAGGATATGGCTAGCTCTTTGTACCACTTAATGATAAGGCTAAGCTGCCGAAACATTTCTTTAAAAGAGGTGCATTTCACTCATACTCTCTCCACGGAGATTGACGCATATACGTCGGTATTAGGGATCATGCCGCAGTTTGGTAAGGATTCGAATGCGATTCGAATAAGCAAGGACATTCTGGAGTATCCCATTTTATTAGCGGATTCCAAGCTATTAGGGACCTTCGAGGCTATCGCGGAGGAAACCAGACACAGACTCATGCAAGGTCGAACTTTTTCCGACCAATTATACAATTGGATTATGAAGGACATGCCGATGCCTTTTCCAAGTTTAAAAGAGACATCGTTGGCTTTCAAAATGAGCGTTAGAAGCATTCAGGCAAGGTTAAAGCACGAAAATACAACCTATCAAGATATCTTGAATCGAGCTCGAAGAGAGCTTGCTGTGGGTTATTTGGCTAAACCGGAATATAAAATAGGAGAGGTCGCTTACCTTCTTCACTTCTCAGAGCCAAGTGCCTTTCAAAGTGCTTTTAAGAAGTGGACTGGGGTAACACCAAGACAGTATAGGATGGATTTATTGAAACAGCTTCAACTATGAAAACATCCAAAACCAGAAAGCCCGAAAGGGCTTTTTTGCGTTCATCCAGTGTTTAAAAACTACATCGCTAGACCGAGAACTTTTTAAAGCTTGCGTCGGATGAGTGAAACACCTCGTGGATCTATACTTAGAGAAGCGTTTAGGAATTTAATTAAAGATGAGGTGTAATGATGAAAAAGCAAGGAAACAACAAGACGTTAGTTCTAATCGGTCTGCTGCTAGGCCTGGTATTCTCAGAGTTGGATCAAACGGTTGTATCGACGGCTCTGCCTACTATTATTCGCGATCTGCACGGCATGACACTTTATGGCTGGGTAGCAGGGATATACATGCTCTCGATTACGATGTTCATGCCGATCTTCGGCAAGCTTGCCGATATTTATGGCCGCAAGAAGATTTATTTAAGCTGTGTGGCCTTATTTATGATCGGATCCATCATTAGTGGACTCGCTGATTCGATGACCATACTGTTAATCGGAAGAGGCGTTCAAGGAATCGGTGCCGGTGGACTCATGCCTTTGGCCATGATCATCATTGGCGATACATTTCCGCTGGAGCAGCGAGCCAAGGTCCAGAGCCTTGTCGGGCCGTTATTGATACTGCCACAGCTGATCGGACCTACGATTGGCGGGTATTTCGTGAGCTATGTGAGCTGGCATTGGATCTTTCTGATCAACATTCCTATAGGACTTATCGCTGCCTTTATCGTTTCCAAAGGCTTACGTGAAACGATCAACACCGAGAAAAAATCCATTGACTGGGCAGGAGCCTTCACACTCGTTCTTGCCATGCTCTCACTTCTTCTGGCTCCGGTCTTGATCGACATCAAAGGCTATACGTGGTCTTCCCCTGTTATAATTGGCTTATTGACGCTATTCGCAGCTCTTACCATGCTCTTTATTCGAATCGAATCGAAGGTTAAGGAGCCGATTATTCCGCTTGTACTCTTCAGAAATCGATCCGTCGTTGTTTTGTCCTGCATTGTTTTCTTGACGATGCTTGGCATCATGGGAGGCATGTCTGGGTTCCCTTTTTTCGCACAGAATGTCATGGGAATGTCACCAACCGCGTCTGGTTACTTGACGCTAGCTTTCATGGCGGGTGCGATTCCTGCTAGTATTCTTTGCGGTAATCTCATAACGAAGATCGCCTACAAGAATCTCTTTATCGTATCTTTTATTTTCCCGATCGTAAGCTATGTCCTTCTATCACGCTTACAGGTTGATACAACAGTTATCTATATTATCGCGGCGTTCTTCATTTTGGGACTTGGGATCGGCGTTCTATTCGGTTCAGACAATCTGATCGTGCAGGAGTCCGTTGCACAGGAACACAGCGGAGTCGGGGTTGCAACCGTGCAGTTGTTACAGGCTATTGGTACCACGCTAGGGTTCAGTATCTTCGGCAGCCTGCTTTCCAGAAATATCGCCAGCGGTTTATCCGGATTGTCGGACCAATTCCCAGAAGGAACTGCACAGACAATCCTAAACGGAGGCATCCCACAGGGGCTCTCAGATGACTTACTGCTGCAGATCAAAATGGTATTTACAGAGGCGTTCCAACACATTTTCGCTATAGGCATCATTTTCGCTATCGCAGCTTTCATAGCTTGCTTGTTTATGAGAAAAGAAGTGCTGACGAATGCGGAAGAGGCTGTGAGTACAAAAGACGTGCTGACTTCCAAAGAAGCTCAGACTAGAAATACATGACAGAAATATATGACAAAATGAACGGCTTACGCCGTCCTCGAACAAGTGTGTGCAATGGTTAATGCACAGCATTTTAGTCCCAGGATGTATATGTTGAAGCAATAATTTTCTAATTCCCCCCATTGCCCATAAACAAACCAACGAACAATCAAACAATTTACAGCAAAAACACAAAGTCACTTACCGAATGATTATGCCTCCACAATCTCACTCAGCTCAGCAAAATCGATAGATAACCATACTAATTAGAGGGAAACTTGGACTTCTCCCTAGCCCCAAAAAAACTTAATTTCTGGCGTAAAGCAAAAAACTGGAGAGAAAATCAGATTAATTTCTGATCTTCTCAATCCAGTTTTTGCTTCTTAATTAATTCGGCACGTGATAATTGCGGGCTGTTGTTTTTTGTTTGAAAATCATTTTTTTCCATATGAGCGGGATGCCGCCAATGAGGTATAGATAGCGAGCATCGATGACTTTTTTCAGGAGAGCGGCGAATTTCCCTTTGACTTTCTTCACTTTGAGAAGACCGACTGCCTCTCCTCTGCCCAAGGATGCCACGGTCCCTTTGAAATCGTAAGCGAAGGGCTTAAGGTCGCGGCCGCGAACGGCACATAGAAGATTTCTCGCTACGTTGTAACCTTGCTGAACGGCAATCTGGGCATTCGCCGGGTAAGGCGTCCCCTCAGGGCTCATCACAATGGAGCAATCACCGGTAATAAATACATCCGGATACTGGTAGGAGCGCAAGCACTCGTCCACTTTGACCCTCCCCCTCTGAACATCAAATCCCGCTTGCTGTAACAAGGAATTCCCGCGAATGCCTCCCGACCAAACAATGGTGCCTGCTCGAATGAACTCGCCATTGCCAAGAATAACGCCATCTGGTGTGCATTCCTTAATCGGTGTGGATAATTTATACTGAACACCTTTGCGGCGCATGACTTCCATGCCGTATTCGACAAGATCTTCAGGCAAACCGGGAGGCAGCGCCGATGGAGAGGCTTCGATATTTATAATTTGCACAGTGGACGGGTCGACGTCATAGGTCCTGCTCAACACAGGGATCCGATCCGCCAATTCCCCCACAAACTCTGTTCCAGTGAAGCCGGCGCCCCCAACCACAAAGGTGAGGTACTCTTTCCTCTTTGGCTCCATTTTTGACTTGGCAAACATATATTCAATATGCTGGCGAATAAAGCGCACACTATTAATGCTCTTAATCGACATCGCATATTCATTCATCCCAGGAATACCGAATGTCTCGGTCTCACTCCCAAGCCCAATAACCAAATAATCGTAGGAGAGGTCTCTATCCCCGAGCACAACCTTCTTTTCCTCAGGCAAAATTTGACTTACCGTTGATTTCACAAAATGAATCTTATGCTCATCAATTAAATCCGCAATCGCCACACGGGCATTATCGTGATGATCGGTACCGGCAGCCGGCATATGCAGATGCGTCGTGATGTAGTGATAATCATGTTTGTTCACCAAGGTAACATCCATCTCACTTGCTTTCATCTGCTTCTGAAGCCTAATAGCTGTGACCAGACCACCGTAACCTGCGCCAAGAATAACCACTTTCGGTTTGCTCATTGAAATCCTCTCCTCCGATTTGTGAAATAAATCACATATATATGTGAAAAATATCACATACTTTTATAAGAAGAGTCGGTTGACGACTCTTTCTTCTATCATATGTTATTTCTCATCGAAAATCACTATAAATTTGACCAATTTTTGAACAATAAGCGTTTTATTTGGATTCGAAGCCTCCGCTCTTCGCTTTATCATGTAATCTGCGTAATCGAAAACAGTTCATTCCTGCTACGCCGAGCTCCTCCAGCAAACCAAAGTTCGCCCAAGCTCCCACCACCGCCCCGATGCCGGGAACGAGCTGGAGCATTTTACGAAAATCAATTGTATCCCGATATTCCTGCTGCAGCTGCTGCCAATCCACTAGATTCATGTAGTCCTCAGCCGGGGGGAAGGAATGCGAAATGGTATGCCAATTCTTAATGGTATGAAGAAGATCCGGCTTCTTATTCGGACTGGAAAAAGCAAGTTGAAACACATAGAGAATGAACAACCGCTCCCTGTAATCTTTCGTAGAGTAGCCGTACGCATGCGCCAGCTCAAATAGGAATTTCAATTTAATGCCGATCAGAATCGGGAAATCCGCCAGTCCTAGCAGGATCCCGCCCGCTCCCGTACCTGCTCCTTCTGCTGCGGCAATCTTTTTATATAAGGATAATAATTCCTCAGCTCTAGCATCGCTATCTGCTAAGGAAGCGCCGTATATCGGGTCGTTTTTGGGGATGTAATTCATACCGAATAGGGTCGTTTGCACGATCCCTTTGACGGTCGCGGTGATCGTTTTATGAACCTTATCGGGAATCAAATTATTGATGCTGGTTTGAACAGATTTGGAGGCTCTCTCCATCAGGTTGGGAGCCTTCTGCTGCCGGATTTCCCAGCGTTTCAGCTTCTTCAACATCTGCTGCTCGTAAATTGTGTACGCTGTTTCCAATCTCGTCACCGCCATTTCTGTTCTTGATTTAAGTATAGTATACGGAGGGATTGGTCTCAACATGACGTGGCGGGCGAAGATGAATACGTAGAGTGGCGGGAAGAGGAGCGGCGAGTGGAAGCAAGAAGTTACAAGATGACGAGCGACAAAGACTCAAGAGGAAGAGCGACAAGACTCAAGCGGAAGAGCAAGATGAAGAGCAAGGGGCTGTCCCAAAGTCATTTTTGCAAAATTCAGCTCCCACACTGTGAATTTCGTAGTCTGCTTGCTACTTCCATTGGATTAATCCAGTGGAAGTGGGGATTTGACGGCCTAAAAGTCAATTCCATTGGATAATTCCAATTGAAGCACGAATTTCGAAGCCTCAGAGTAAAGAGGCTGACTCAAAAGGATAATAACCTAGCGAGCAGCCTCTATTTTGTTTCGATACGGAGCGAAATCTAACAGGAGTTCCTCCAGTTAATTTGACGTTAACTGTTCTAAACGGTCATCTAACTGGAAAACCTCCCTCTAATTTTTGGGAGAATCGCTATTCCTCGAGAAAACATCAGAAATAACGGGAGATTTTTTTCCATGTAAACTAAACTTTTTCAGAAAAAAAACCAAATTAAGGGTAGGTTTTCCATGTATTACAACAGTGAAAAGAAGAGGCAGCCTAAAGATGAACGCCTTATGGGACAGCCCGTATGAATCTCGTTTTGAATACCGATTCGAATGTCCAAGATGATGAATAGGCCTAAAGGGCTGTCCTCAAGTAGATTTATCTACATTTGGGACAGCCCCCTGAATTTAGAATTGCATGAAGAGTAGTAATGTAAAACAAAGAATGCCCATGGCAACGAGGATGCTGTCCATACCTCGCCACTGTAACGTGTTTTTCCTCAGCAGCAGCTGTTTGCCGTCGATTTTTTTCAGTTCCATTGCAATGGTCATTTGCTCAGCCTTATGAAACATAGCGAGCAGCAAAGGGACGACCAGCGCCGGGATATCTCGTGAACGAACAGCCCCCGGGCGAATTGATGCTTTGCCTCTGGCTCTGACGATGGCTGAGAACCGCTGCCACTCCCGCAGGATAAGCGGAATGAAGCGGAAAATCAAGGAAACGGCCAAAGAAAACGATTCAACTGGCAGCTTAACTTTGTGGAAATATTTCAAAGCCCAATTGAGCCCTTGCACGAGCTGACCATAAGGCGTCGTGACGGCTAGCCAATAGCCTGCCATGAGGACGAGAAACAAACGTGTTAACGTGAGTGCCGTGCTCCAGCCACGCTCCGCCGAGAAACCCAGCGGAAACTGCCCTTCAGCGGTTGACCAGTCCAGCCCTGCCAGAAGGATCGAAATGAACATGAAGATCAGGAATGGCAGGGCGATCTTCATGCTGCCGCGAAGGACGGATCGCGGGAGGCCGAGAAACGCGAGGCTGAGGAGCAGCATGGATGCCGCGAGGCCGCTCCACTGCTGCTGCTGCATCGTCTCGATGACGAGCAGCAGGTAGAGCAGCCACTTCGCGCGCGGATCGATCCGCAGCCATGCGGCCTGCGGCGGCTTCGCTGCCACGCCAGCTTCGCGCGTGGCCTGCGGGCCCGGCGCTGCCGCTTGCGGCGCCGGCCTAGGGCTGGCGCTGGCGCATTCGCGCAGCGCCTCTGCGATCGCCGGAGCGGCAAGCTCCGGCGTGAGGTCCGGCGCGATGGCGATGCCATAGCGCGCCAGCTCTATAGCGGCCTCCACACAGCTCGGGAGGCCGACCCCCGCGCGCGTCAGCACCTCCGGCGCGCGGCAAAGCTCTGCCGGCGAGCCGTCGAAGACGAGCGCGCCGCGATCTAAAACGAGGACACGGTCCGCTAGCGGAAAGAACGTGTCCAGGTCGTGCGTGGCGATGACGAAGCCGCCACGCTCTCTAACGCGAATGATGCGCAGCAATTCGCGGACGGCTGCCGCCTCTAAGCCGGCAGTTGGCTCATCCATGAGGAGCCAATCCGGCGCGGTGGCGAACGTTGTGGCCAGCGCGAGCCGGCGCTGCTCGCCGCCGCTCAACGAGAAAGGCGAACGATCCATGGCGATAACGCCACGTGGATCGAGATCAGCGCAAGCGGCGTGAATGCGGCGCTCGCGTTCGTCCGCCCCGAGCCGGTAAGGACGCAAAGAGTACGCGAATTCTTGGCGTACACTGCGTGCGAACAGCTGCTGCTCGGGGAATTGAAAGATAAGACCTAGACGCAAAAGATGGGCTTGGTCTACTTTCCGCTTGTACCACAATGGCTGCTCATCGAGGGTAATTGTTCCTGAGGTTGGTTCCACAATTCCGGCCAGGACCTGAAGCAATGTTGATTTTCCAGAACCTGTATGACCAATCAATAAGGTTATTGATCCATCCGTTAGGTTGAAGTTGATATCCTTCAGCAGTTGATTGTTAGGGTCATCCGGAGCATTTACCCGAATGTCCTGCAGAGCTATGGGCATAAGGATGACACCGCCTTGGCCAGCTCTTCCATTTCTATCGGGAGGATATCAAGCTGACAACCTTGCTGCAGCAGACCAATGGCTGTCTTAACCACAAAAGGCGGATCAAACCCTAACGCCATACAAGGTGTCATAACCGATAATTCTCTCCCTTCCCCATAAAAAAACGCTCTCGGCTCCCCATCAAAGGTAATCCGTCCCTCTCCAAAACCAACAACTCGCGTAGCATCCGCCAACTCTTCCAAGCGATGAGTAATCCACACAATCGTCGTCCCCTGCTTATGCGCTTCGCGTACCGCTTGGCGCACTTCATTCCTTGCCGCAGGGTCCAGCATAGCGGTCGGCTCATCTAATACAAGGATCGTTGGATGAGCAGCAAGCGCTGCCGCGAGATTCACCAACTGCTTTTGCCCGCCGGATAACGTGTTAAGTGTTCGCTCGATTGGGATCGTCAATCCAACGGCAGACAAGACTTCAAGGTACCACGCTTTACATGCTTCAGTGCTTAAATTTTGCCCATGCGGTAAGTAGTCCAGCTCTTCCTGAACCGTATCTCCAACAAACTGGGCGTCCGGTATTTGCAGCACACCGCGAGTTAGCCTATTCTGGTCTTGTTTATGAACGAACTGCCCACTGGAGAGCGGACTTAAGCCCAGTAGTACGCTGGCTAGTGTGCTTTTACCGCTGCCATTTGGCCCTATGACGACAATCCACTCACCCTGACGAATATCCATGGAGATATCGGACCACACTTGCCTTCCTTCTCCCGATTCGGTTCGATAGATAACGGAGGCTTTCTCCAAAGAAGCTAAAATCTCTCTGTTTGTCATATGTAAAAAGTTCCTTTCACTTTCACAAAAGATGTGCTATCATCTGATTGTCAACCAATACATATCGAGTCGGTTGACAATACATTTACAATACCAGAAACAGGAGCGATGAACAATATGAAACTCACTCTTCGCGGCGTTGTTTTCAGTGCACTATTTGCCGCTATTCTCGTTTTATTCAGCTTTGCGAAAATTTCTCTTCCTCTGACACCTGTACCTATTACATTGCAAACACTGGCGGTTATGCTTGCCGGCGGACTTCTGGGAGCTCGCTATGGATTCCTTAGTATGGCACTCGTTGTTGTCCTCACAGCTATCGGATTTCCCCTGCTTCACGGGAATGGCGGTTTAGGTGTCGTCCTCGGACCTACTGGAGGCTTCATTATGATTTGGCCAATTTCGGCTATGCTTATCGGTCTTATTTTACCTCGTATTCGCATGAATGGCATCATGGGTTACATCGCCGCCTTCTTAGTCCTTGAAGTATTCGGCTCTCTTATTCTGTATCTGGCCGGAGTTCCTTGGTTAATGTACAAAGTACCTACCTATACATTCGCCAAAGCCATGGCAGCAGCGTGTTATCCATTCTTAATAGGAGATGCCATCAAAGCTGTGGTGGCCGCACTAATTATTGCTCCTGTTCGCCAAGTATTCCCCCCGCAAAGACTTACGGGCTCCTCTTCCCATAGCGTGGTTAAAAGTAATAGTCCTACTGATCTTAGCGTTTAAGGCTTTGAAATTTACCTTTTATACGTGTCAATGCTAGCACTTTCCCACAGTAGTGAATAACGGCCTTACAGCCGTAAAAGATCTGAGCACTCTCTCAAATCTTTTACATCTGTAAGGCCGTTTTTGTATTGCTTTTCAAGTGAGCATATCAAATTTTTTACGATTTTGTAATGTGCAGCACGGAATTTTTATTCGATTGTAATGCCCTGACGTGTAAGCTAATTCTTGTAGACAACAGCACGATGCAAACAGCAGAGCAATCCAAACATCAACGAATAGGAGTGTTATATATGAAAAACAGCAAAAAGACTTTAGCCGCATTAACCATCACAGCAACCGTAGGTTTATCAGCAATTCTTCCTTTCAATGCATTAGCAGCTAATCCTTTCACGGATTCTGCCAACTCAACTCAAGTTCAAACAGCGATTGAACAATTAGCACAGCAGCAAGTAGTTTCCGGTTATGAGAACAACACTTTTAAGCCGAATCAGAATGTAACTCGCGCAGAGGTTGCCAAAATCGTCGCATTAGCGCTTCATGTGAGCATGGACCCAGCTGCAGCCAACCATTTTCACGATGTAACGAAAGGTGATTGGTTCTATTCCTATGCAGTTGCCCTTGAGACTCTAGGTGCCATGAAAGATACAGCCGGACAATTCCGGGGAGGTCAATCCATCTCTTCCGATCAACTTGCTGACGTGATTGCGAGCGTGTTGAAAGTTGATAAAGCAGCCGTTGAAAAGCTGCCAAGCTTTGCATCTATCACAGGCAGTCAAGTGACGCGCGGCCAAGCCGCTCTGCTTATTTTTGAAGCTCAGCAATTAGCGCCTATTCAAGTGACTAAGCTCCAAGCTTTGAATGCCATAACCCTGCAAGTTACTTTCTCGGCACCGATTCCGGCGGCAGAATTGGAACTGGATCAAGCGTCCAAAAACTTTGTTTTTGACAACGGCCTAGCGATCAGTAATGTTCCACGGTTAAAAACAGGCTCCAAATCCACCTACATCGTTCCAGTTCCTACCCAAAAAGCCGGGACAACTTACACGCTGACTTATAAAGGTAAGCCTGCTGGTACTTTCACAGCGAGCACGGAAAAAATCGCACTAAAATCCACAGCGCAGGTGGCTAGTGATTTGTTTGAAGTTGAATCCAACTTGGCTGATGGTGTTGCTGATTACGGTTATGTGATTGCAGCTTACAGCAAAAGCCGCCCAGGCTCATTCATCGTTGACGAGAACAACAGCTACAACGGCAAAACATATCAAATTCTTTCATCGATGCGTAATCGTCAAGTGCAAATTACCCCTGAGGGTGGTAGAGCAATGACAGCGAACTACTTGCCATTCACACAAGCAACTGATGGTCGACAAGCACCTAAGTTTATTCTACCTAACGGCGAAACGTTCAAAGCCGGCGTCAAATATACAGTTTCGGCTGACTGGGCTACTCTCGCGAATCCAACTTTTACAGCCAAAGAAATCGCGCCGCTTACTATCCAATCCGCTGCCGCGGTTGATACAAAGACGATCGCTGTTACACTTTCGCAAGATCCTAAGGATGAAATTTTTGTCTCTCGCCGAGTTACACTTACCGCAACTGATGGTACAGTATTAACGGCCGAATACACGCTGACTTCACGTAAAGGCGCTGTAGGTACTTTCGCTCTTCTTAATAACGCTCAACTCGTTCCAGGCACTTCTTATACCGTTGCTCCAGTAGGCAAATGGTCTACGGCAACTGGCGTCACTTTGACTTTAGCCAAATAATCTTCACATTAAAAAGATAAAGAGATCCGAGGGTACCTTGAATGAGGTGCTCTCGTTCTATTATTTATCCGTATCCCACAAATCCGAGGTGAATTCCCATGTTGCTTAAAAACCATTCATTCCTGACCATATTGACTCCGCTCACGCTGCTTCTTCTATTAATAGGCTGCGGGTCGCGTCCCGAAAAACCCATTTCGGCTCTCTCAGCATACATTTGTGGTTAATAAGCATCCTTCTGGCTCCGAGTGTGTGCCGTCATATTTGAAACTAACGGCATTTTTGGGAATGTACGTTTATACATATACATGCTTTCTGTAGCACAGAATCACTCCAAAAAAAATTAGCAATCAGACTCTCCTGACTGCTAAAGTTTAACTTAAATAACTGCTCTTCAAAGAATTACTTTTTCTCTGTCGCGAAATAAAGCAGGGCAATGATCGGAAAAGTTATTCCAATCCATAGTGCTGCACTCCATCCCCCTGATGCGTATGCCCATCCACTCATTGCAGATCCCAAGGCGCCACCAAAAAAGAAAATAGCCATGAATAGCCCGTTCAGTCTGCTGCGAATTTCCGGACCCAATGAGAAGATCGCGCGTTGCCCCAATACAAGATTTGCGGATACTCCAGCGTCCAACAGAATAGCTGATATGACTAAAACTGTTACTCCGACAGGGGAATTTGTTTGAATTATCAGCGGCAACAACACTGAAACGATGACAATACCGAGAGCTATTCCTGTGGCGGGTCTAGTCCAGCCCCGATCAGCTAAGCGACCAGCCACAGGCGCAGCTATCGCACCTGCGACTCCTACAAGCGCGTACAATGCAATGGCCTTCTGAGAAAAATGAAAAACGGGACCAGATAATAATAATGGAACAGTTGTCCAGAATAAGCTGAAAGTCGCAAACACACACGCATGATAAGCAGCCCGTCGTCGTAAGATCGGGGTTGTTCGCAGCAGCTGCCACATTGAGCCAAGCAACGCTACATAGTTCGTGCTTGCCGTTGGCTTTCTTGCTGGCAGCACTTTTGACAGTAAGATCGCCAAGACAATGACAGCTGTCGCTGACAAGGCAAATATTGCATGCCAGCTAAAGAAGTCAGCCACCAGGCTCGATAACGGACGGGAGAGCATGATGCCAAGTAACAGACCACTCATGACATTGCCAACAACGCGGCCCCGTGTAGATTCTGATGCAAGGTATGATGCAAAAGGTACGAGCACTTGTGTTGCGACCGACCCCAATCCAATAAAAAGGGAAGCCGTTAAGAAAAGCATAGGGTTTTTCGTCATTGCTGTGACGATCAGTGCAGCTGCTGTGAGAATTAACGATACTACTACTAGCCTTCGGTTTTCAACAATATCTCCCAAAGGTACGATAAATAGCAAGCCGAAAACGTATCCAATCTGGGTTAATGTTACGATCAAGCCAGCACTGCTAGCAGAGAGCCCGATTGAAGAGCTAATTAACCCCACCAAAGGCTGTGCATAATAAAGATTAGCTACTATGATACCGCATGCGGTCGCCACAAGCATGGTTAACCATGTTGGAATATTTTTCTCGATTACTTGTTTTTTTGAAGCAGTCATAGGTACCACTCCTTATTTGGTAATAATTTTGTAGTCAATTAATCCATTATTTCACGACATTTGGAATTTATTCTGTATTTATAAGGAGCGAATGATGTTCAATACACCGGAAGGCTCCATGCCTGTTCTGTAGTCTTGTTCTGCAAGCGCCGTGACGATTATCCCTTCATTATCGATAACATACGCAGCTGGTACGACCAAGAATTGTCACCATTATATTTATCTTTTCTTTCATGTATTGAATGATCTGGTTTTGCGGGCTAAAGGGCAAGTCACTGCCAACAATCATCATCCAACTTGAGATGCAGCTCTCTTTCATTACTTGTTCCTTTTGCAGTTCCTCCTCCTCGTGGTTATTTTCCAAGTTGCGGAAGCATAAATCTTCTGACTCATAAATTAAATACTGAACGTATAGTTCATTAATCGATGATTAAATCATATACTGAACGTCCGGTTTTGTAAATAGCCATTTCATTTTTTTTACTTTGTGTTTCGTATTGAGTATACTGAACGTACAGTTTATATTTTTCCAGTTTTTATTCAAATAGGCGAAAGGGATGATTCTGGTGCAGGTCAAAAGAGGGCGGCCACGTAATGTTGAAACGCAAAAGGCTATCCTTTCCGCTTCCTATGATTTATTGCTGGAAGATGGCTTTGGATCGGTCACAGTTGAAAAAATTGCTGATCGCGCCAAGGTTAGCAAAGCGACGATTTATAAATGGTGGCCTAATAAGTCTGCAGTGGTGATGGATGGTTTTCTATCTGCCGCATCGGCAAGACTGCCCGTGCCTGACACGGGCTCGGCATTCAATGATATTCTTATTCACGCCACGAATTTAGCCCGGTTTTTGACAAGTCGGGAGGGTACAATCATTAAGGAGTTATTAGGCGAGGGGCAGTTTGATTCAGGATTAGCGGAGGCCTATCGGACCCGATATTTCCATCCACGCCGGCTTGAGGCCAGGAGTATTCTGGAGCAGGGGGTTCAACGCGGGGAATTGAAAAAAAATCTCGATATTGAACTAAGCACCGATCTCATTTATGGGCCGATTTTCTATCGCTTGCTGGTGACCGGTGGAAAGTTAGACGATTCCTATGTGCAGCATTTGGTAATGAACGCATTTGAAGGAATCCGCTCGAACTGAAGCCGCAGATGCAGACTACAGCTGACGCAAAGCACAACAGCCCCCAACAAGAGAAACAGCGGTAGCCCTGGACGAAAAATAAGCCCTAAGCTGCCGCTATTTCCATGAGCAATCATGATCCTTTGTAGCAACATTCTCATCATAACCACTACGGATAGTTATGATGAAGCTCCTGGAAGGACGCTCACTTGGAGTATTATCATTCCAGTTATGAAGTTTTCGGAGGGATATCCTAATTTTGAAAAAGGAGAGGATATTCTTGTATTCCTTTCAAGAGATGATAGTGATATCACTGTAGCAAATGAAGATTACTATGTCCTGACTGGAATGCTCCAAGGAAAATACAATCTAAAAGAAAAAAATACGGAAAAGAAAATTTTCAAAGGTGTAAGGGATGAGATTGATCCTTTGACTTTTAACAATGAAATATCCAACGAGTTAGAGAAATTCAAAAGTAAACCAAAAATGAAAGATGCAAAATTATTCCAACCATAATATATTATTAAGCCATCCTTTGGTAACTTTCAAGGATGGTTTTCTGCAAAAATAGTTATTACCTATAAATCAAATTGAGGTGACTTAAGTTGAAACATTTGATTTGTATTTTTATAATCCTTTCATTGTTTACTGCCTGTAATCATTCAAAAGGTTCTTATCCCTCTCAAATAATGTGGGGCGATATTATTTATGGTGTATCTACTGAAACTGTGCCCTCAACGGATATTGGAGATGAAATAGGTGAAATAAGAAAAAAAGTAAGTCCTATGCCTAATAACAATGGTGAGGCAAATGACACAGAAGTAGGGAGTAAATTATATAAAATAGTTGGTGTTGACCAGCAAAAATCTATTGCTATTAGGAAAAATGATACATATGTAAAAGCGACAAAATAATAGCCCATTTCGGCTCTCTCAGCTTATTTTTCATGTGTTACGAGACCAAAAGCCCCTTACCCGATAAAACGGGCAAGGGGCCTTTTCAATAGGATCTTGCTTTCATTCGTATCATCCATGCTTCGCCATATAACCCACGCCAGGGTAGGTTACAATAATCTCCACAGTCTCCTGCCCCTCTGCAAGGCTCTTGATCTTCTGGCGAATTCTCGCTATGGTGACCCGCAAATATTCAACTTCATCGCGGTATTCACTTCCCCAGATTTCGCTCAGCAGCTGCTCATGGGTCATAACTTTACCCGCATGCTGCAAGAGCAGAGCAAACAAGTTATACTCGGTCTCCGTAAACTTAACCTCTGTTTCTCCCAGCCAAATTCGACGCTGAGCTAGATTTGCGGTCACAGGTCCGAGCGTAATCTCGCTCGTTGTGACTGTCGTTGTCATTCGGCCATCCATCCGGCGAAGCACGGCGTTCACACGGGCGAATAGCTCGTCTAACGAGAACGGCTTCGTCAAATAATCGTCCGCTCCTAGGTTGAGTCCTTGCACTTTATCTGCCCCATTGCTCCGCGCTGTCAGCATGATGACTGGCACGCTGGAGTAGGAGCGCAGCCTTTTGAGCACGTCGAATCCGTCCATGCCCGGCATCATCAGATCAAGTAAAATCAAATCCGGATCAAATCCCTCAACCTTCTCAAGCGCTTCAGCGCCGCTTTGGCAGGCCAAGGTTTCGAAATCCAACGATTTGAGGTTCGCTGCAACGAATCGTACGATTTTAGGCTCATCATCGACGATCATAATCTTCTTCTTGTTCATTATCAGCTCTCCTTCCCTTCAAACCTCGGTATGGAGAGGATAAATGTGCTTCCCTCACCAGGCTTGCTCGATACGCGGATCTCTCCGCCGTGCGCTTGCATGATCCCCTTGCAGATCGCAAGACCGAGTCCAGTTCCACCCGTTTGACGGCTGGATGACACATCCACTCGGTAGAAGCGGTCAAATATTTTATCCACATGCTCTGCAGATATCCCGATGCCATTATCTTGAACTTCCAAATGAACATAACGTTCATCCGCTTTAGCGGTAATTCGAATGATCGGATGCTGCTCATTGTATCGAACTGCGTTCGTGAACAAGTTCACGAGGACTTGCTCCATGCGAAGCTTGTCCGCGTAGACCAAAGGAATATCCTCGTCCAGCTGCACATCGAATTGGGTATGCTCATAATTCGCTTGCTGCGGCAGCCTTCTCATTGCGCTCTCCACAACGGCTTCCAGCCGGAGCGGCTGCGGATTAATCCGCATAGCTCCCGATTCGATCTTCGAGATATCCAACCACTCATCGATCAGATCCTGAATGCGCCCGATGTCTTCATGAATGCCCTCCAGCAGCTCCTGCTTGAAGCTTTCTTCCCACTGAGCATCCACGCGAAGAAGCGTCTCAACACCGCCGCGAATACTCGTGATTGGTGTTTTAAATTCATGCGATGCAAGGGAAATCAGATCATTCTTAAGCGCATCGATTTCATGCTCCTTAGTCATATCACGCCACACATAACCGCGGCCAAAAACCCGCCCTTCTCTAGCCACTTGAAACGCCGAAACCATCATAAAGCGCTCTTTGCCTTGCTCCGATTTCACCGTAAAAGCCCCCTGCATCCTAGGCTCAGCAGTAAGCTTCTGGAGCTCTTCCTGACGTTCAGGCAGCAAAAGAGCAATCCTTTCAAACAATGCCGCCTCATTCATATCCCCCAACTCCGACATCGGAATCGCGAAGTTTTCGGCCATCCGATGATTAGCATAAACAACGTTATGCTCCACGTCGATCAGGACAACCGCATCGGACATGCTTTCCAGAACGGCGTTCAAGGTCGCATGCTCGTCCTGCAGCCGCTGGGTCCGTTCCTCGACACGATTCTCAAGCTCGCTGTTGAGCTGCAGAAGCGCTCCTTGATTTTCCTTAATTTGCTCAGCCATCCGGAAGAAATGATCAGCCAGCAATTGCAGTTCCAGAGGTGAACCTTGAGGAACGACTTTGCTATCCGGTTTGGCGAAGGTGCCTCCTGCAAGACGCTGCGTGTAACCAACTAAGGCATGAATGGTTCCATTCAGCCGTTTTGCCAGAAAACTACCTAGCAGCACTGTCAAAATGAGGGTGAACACCAGCAGCAATATCGTGATACGGAGAGATTCGATGAAAGCAGCATTAACTGCGGCTTTGGACTTGCTTACCCACACGATCCAATCGATTTCGGGGATGACTTTATAAGTAATCTGTTCTTTATGCGTGGAGGTGCTTAATTGGTAAGTACCTTCCCCTTGTCGCTGGACTCGGGCATCTTCGGCAACAGGCTCCTTCGATAAATCGGCCATGGATGCCGTCAGCGCTGCATTCGGATGATAGATGGGTTTACCCGCATGATCCAGAACAACCGGATACGCTTCTTTGCCGTAATCATATTTGGTAACAAGCTCCTTAATCGGAGCCAGTTCGAGCACTGCGAGTACAAAGCCATCAGCTTGCTTATTTCCCTTATATATCGGTACAGCAATCGCGACCGCCGGCTGATTCAACCCTTCTGGTCCCCGGAATAAGGAAGATATAATGGTCTTTTGCGCGGTTTGCACACGTTTGGTGTAGTCCCGATCCTTAACATCGGCGCCAATGAGTGAGTTATTCGCAGCAGTATGAGTCGCTTTAATGATTCCGTTTTGATCTACAACGTAGATGCCCGTGAAGCCTGCCAAATTTTCTTGCAGCGATTGCAGCTTCAGCGTTAAGCTTTCGCGCGTTCGAAAGGCAGCATCAGACGCCGAAATTGTAGCAGCTAACGTTTCAACCGCATTTCGATGATAGTACATGTAATCTTGGATGGCATCCCCCAGCCGATAGGTTGTCTGCCGCTGATTCTGATTGGACTCCTGCGTAATATGGGTAATTTGAGAAACTTGAAAACTGCCTAGAATTAGAATCGGAATCATCGCCATAATAGCGAAAGTTAGGGTCAAATGCGATCGCATCGAATAATGTTTCAAAACATAGTTCCTCCGCTCTAGCAACACTATTCTTAGATGTGTTCATTAGCTCTATTTTACCATTTGCAAAAATGTAATGAAAATGAAATCTGAGATTCATCTAGTTTTAATGAAGTAAGCCTATAATAAAGTTCGACCCCCCTTTAAAATATACTTAGACCCGCGGCCCGTTGCTGTGGGTCACTTTTTTGTTATAATGTATGGAAACTAAACAAAAAAGGGCGGCTTCTTATGGAAAATGACCAAGAATTAATAACGACCAAATTTCGCGAAATTAAAAATGTGATCTCCTCCTATTTGATGCAGGTGCTGCCTCACTTTCACATTACCCCGATTATGATGTATGTCATGGAGTTTCTGCGCAAACACCCTGAATGCATCGCTGTGGATATCTCCAATGAATTCGGGCTAACTAGAGGTGCTATCACTCAGCTGTTAGATAAATTGGAATTGCAGGGTTTGGTCATCCGCAAGCCGCATCCCACTAGTCGCAGAAGTCAGCTCGTGCAAATGACGGATAAAGGAAATGAACTGATAATTAACATTTTAGCTGCGTATAATAACAAAATCGAACAGCTATTCACCCCCTATTCCAAGGAAGAATTGGCTTCACTCAAACAGCTTTTAGAAAAATTGCCTCTATAATCCCAACGTCCTGTTGGGATTTTTTGTTTTCATCTTGACTATTTTGTTTAATCGTTATATTGTTTAGTTATTAAACAGTTTAAAATTTAAACACACAAGGAGCGTTTTCAATGAATAAAATTATTGCGATTACCGGAGCCTCATCGGGCATAGGATTAGCGACTGCAATGAAATTTTCTGAGATGGGTTGGACGGTTTACGCTGGTACACGCAACGTGGAACGTGATCAAGAGAAATACGGCCATCAGCCTAATCTTCATTTTATCGAAATGGAAGTTACCAGCCCTGAATCAATGGAACAGGCATTTGCCGTTATCGAAAAGAACCACGGTCACCTTGACGTTTTGTTCTGCAACGCAGGCTTTGGATTTTTGAGAGCCTTGGGGCAAGCGACTATGGAGGAGATTCATAGCGTTTTTGATACGAATGTGTATGGGGTTATGCATACGATTCGTGCAGGGCTTCCGCTTCTTCGCAAGTCAGATGCTGGGCATCTGATTGCAACAACGAGTGTCGGCGGCCTAGTCGGACAACCCTTTAATGAGATTTATTGCGCGGCTAAATTTGCTGTTGAGGGTTTATTAGAAAGTTTGGCTACCTATTATAAGCCTACGTTCAATATCGATGTCACGCTGCTTGAGCCCGGAGCGATCGCAACTAATTTTAACAGCACCGTCCTCGGTCATGTTCAACAAACAGGCGGCATTCTGGAGGATGAATATAAGCCAATTATCACACAGTATTTGGACAATTTCTCCAAGCGGAATACGGTGCCTCAAACGTCTGAATCGGTTGCAGAGGTGATGGTTAAATTAGTCACGGAGCTGGAGCCGA
Organism: Paenibacillus sp. WG02; assembly: GCF_055396115.1. Taxonomy (NCBI): domain Bacteria; kingdom Bacillati; phylum Bacillota; class Bacilli; order Caryophanales; family Paenibacillaceae; genus Paenibacillus; species Paenibacillus sp. WG02. The sequence continues at coordinate 7,773,121 of NZ_AP036016.1, forward strand.
AGCCATTGCGCATTCGAACTTCGGAGGCTGCAGAAGCTTTCGTCCAATATAAAGTGAGTCAAGATCCCACTGGCCTGGGCGGCATGCTCAACACACGTAAGCTGCACTTGAATAAGTAACAAAATCAAATACCACTTCGAAACGTAAAAAACGTTTTGCAGTGGTATTTTTAAAATCCAAAAAAGATTGCACATACTAATACCATTAGTTAATATGTTATTATATTTAGTTTATCTGTGAAAGGGAGTGTTGTTATCATGATGATCATGATGAAAGCAGCCAATTTGGGCTTACGTTTTCTGTTAGAGCTTTGCATCCTTGCTTCCCTTTGCTATTGGGGATTTCACGTCGGCAGCGGGTGGCTGCTCAAAGGCATTCTGGGCATTGGCACTCCACTGCTTGCAGCCATCCTATGGGGCATGTTCGTTTCACCGAAAGCTTCAATAACCGTCTCTCAGCCTCTCCAATTTATCATCGAACTCGTTATTTTCGTAGTTGCCATCATAGCTCTTTATGTAACCGGCAAACATTCTCTCGCTATTTATTTCGCTCTTTTTTACATCCTTCATTGCATTCTGAAGTTCCTTTGGAAACAATAAATGCGATCACATTTGGGCGACAAGCAGCCCATCTTTTACAATAACGGTATACGCCGTTAGACTTTTTGAAGGCACGTTCAGACACACGCCAGTATGAGAATCGAATTCCCAACCATGCAAGGGACATACCAGCTCCCCACCTTCCGCCTCTACCAACCCCCCAGCATGCGGACATTTGCGCGACACTAAACGATAACTATCCGGTTCGTCGTTTTTCAAAATCCAGTACTTTTGGTTTTCAATTTCAATTTCTGCGGGTAAATCAGTGAATTGCTCTTCCGGACCTAGTTCAATTTCTTTCATCCTAATCCTCCTAGCAAAATGTTCATACTCTGTCTTAACAGTTTATCGCAATCCACAAGCTTCTACACATAATTTCCCACAATGTTACGATAGGATGTCCATAATCTTTCGGTACAGTAAGGGTGTAAGGGAAATGACTAACATCCCCTACAAGCTACATATACCGAGAGGAGTTTTCTAAAATGAAAACACAATGGAAAAAACGCGCAGCTCAAACTAGCCTGCTAGCCGTAATCGCAACTATCGCATTCGGAGCCGTCAATGCATCCGCAGCAGACACGACCAAAGAAACGAAAACGATCCAAGCCGCTGTCCAAATCTCACAACCTGAAGGCAGTAAACCAGTCATGATGTTCCGTGCGACTAGTGCTAGCGCAGGTCTACTGATGCAGCCATCGCATGAGCGAAACTACTGGAAAATGCTTGCCAGTACCTATGCACCAGAAACCTTATCCGACTGGAAAAAGGCGCTGGAAGATCGCAAACAGGTAGAAAATGAATTTCCAAAGCCTACTTTTGCTAAAAAAGTGATCATTAAAAAAGATGCTGCGACTGGTAAAACGGATGAGAAAGTCCTGACTGAAGGCGATGCGCTTCAAATGGAAGGGCTCCCAGCTTCCGTTACTGCCGTCCCAGCCCTTCCTTCTGTTACCATCAATTCAGATGGTGAAATAACGCCGCCTACAAAAGATATCATGATCAAACAACTGGTTACCCAAGCACTTCCACTTGAGGGTGTTGTAGCTGGTGATATAATGAAAGCGGAGATCCCCGAATCTTTCAAACGTCAGCAGAAATTAACAGAAGCGGTGGAAGCAGATGATTCCGCGGCGATTAAAAGCTTATTGCCTGAATTATTGAAGGATTATGTGAAGCAAACCGAAGATCTTCGCGAGTTGACGAAGAAATTGAAAACAGAAATTCCAGCACCCGCTGAGAAATAAAGGTTGTTTAGTTATTTGAATCTAGTGGAACCGATCGCATTTTTTGAGCTGATCGGCTCCACTTTTTCCCTATGTAGTCAGGAAAGTAGGAGATTAGGCACATGTATCACATCTATCTGGTAGAAGATGAAGAGGATTTAAGAGGCGTTCTAGCCGCATATTTAGAGAAAGAGGGGTGGCAAGTGCGCTCGTTCCCCGACGGAACTTCAGCCCGAGAAGCAATCTCGGAGCGGCCGGACTTGTGGGTCCTCGATATTATGCTGCCTGGCGTTGATGGTTATCAGCTAATGCGAGAAATCAAGGCGGATCAACCGATGCAGCCTGTTATTTTTATCTCCGCGCGAGATGCCGATATTGATCGAATTATTGGACTGGAGCTAGGCAGTGATGACTATCTGGCCAAGCCTTTTTTACCGCGGGAGCTCGTGATTCGCACACGTAAATTGCTTGAACGCGTCTATGGGGACCGACTCCATGGATCCTTGATAGCTGCGCAAGAACGCCGCGTGAAACTAACAGTCGGCCCCTATCTGATCGATGAGCAAGGCCGCATTGTGACTGACGCCGATGGAACGAACCCGGAGCTTACATCGAAGGAATTCGAGCTGCTGCTTTACCTGGTGAATCACCATGGACAGGTGCTTGAACGTCAGCAGGTGCTTACCGCTGTCTGGGGCATCGATTACTTCGGTACGGATCGCGTCGTCGACGATTTGGTGCGAAGATTACGCCGTAAGCTGCCGGAATTGCGACTTGAAACCGTATATGGTTACGGATATAGGATGGTGAAAGCATGAGAATGCGTCTGGGAAATTGGCCTCTTGCGGTTAAGCTCTGGGGGGCGTTCGCTTCCTTAACACTTTTGATTTTCACACTGCTCGCCATTCTGCTTCCTTGGACATTGAAGGGGTTTTTCACTGAGCAGTTGTATGATATTTTACTCGATACACAGAGCGGTCTTCGTGTGGAAAGCAGCAAAGCGACGACTTTGACAATCCCCGCGGAGCCAATCATTCAACTTCCGGTTCCCAGTTTTGTACAGGGCATACCTATGGACAAGCGCATTTTGGTCGTACCGAAAATGGACCTCAATGAAGTAAACAACATCCTCCCTAATTCAACTATGGAGATACGGGCAACTGCTCCTCTTCAAGCTACATTGAGCGGACCAGCGATTCAGCATTTCATGATAAGCGGTACTGCTGCCAGCAATCAAACATTTGCTTCGAGCGCTACCATTAGCGAGCCTTTCATGCAGGCTATGGAGCATGATGCCTTCGCACAACAGCTGCCCGTAGAGAAATATACGCGGAATATTGAGAACAAAAGTATCTTCTATGTGATTCGCAAAGAAGGTGATCTAGCTAAGCCCAACTTCATTGTTTCGTATGCTTGGGGAAACTATCGCAACGATCTTGTGATGACGATGTTTGGCCGGCTCATGCTGCTGATGGTAGGACTTATCTTCATTAGTTGGCTCCCCTGTCTGGGAATAGCTCGCTATTTCACACGTCCACTCGTTCAGATGGAGCGCCATGTCGGGCGGATGGCCGAACGTGACTGGCACGAGCCTATCTCAACAAGCCGCAAGGATGAGATTGGGCGGCTAGCCAAAGCGATTGAATCCATGCGGCAGCGGTTAGTGCGCCAGGATCGGGCGCAGCAGTTCTTCCTGCAGCATACGTCGCACGAGTTGAAGACGCCTGTGATGGTGATTCGCAGCTATGCACAATCTATTCAAGACGGCGTCTATCCGAAGGGAACCCTCAATGAGAGCGTTGGCGTTATCATGAAAGAGGGCGAGCGGCTGGAGAAGCGGATTCGCGACCTGCTGTTGCTGAATAAGCTGAACTATTTGACATCCCGAGAGAAGCCTTTTCAGCCTTTTGAGATCAATTCTGTCATTGAAGATGTGGTTGAACGGCTGCGGTATCGTCGTCCTGAAATCAAGTGGGAGATGGATCTCGCTCCTCATACCACACTAATCGGTGATCAGGAACAATGGAAAATCGCCTTGGAAAATATGCTCGACAACCAGCTCCGCTATGCCAAAAGCTGTATCCGCATCGTGGTTAAATCCCAGTCACTCGACAATGAGAATGCGGTAAAAGGGCAAACATCTTTGTCTAAGTTTTGTATAAGTAATGATGGCCCGCTTCTTGATCAAGCCATCGCGGACAGCCTTTTTGAGCCTTTCCGCTCAGGCGGAGATGGTCAATTCGGACTCGGACTCGCCATCGTGAAACAAATCATGGACCATCATGGCATGACTGTTTGTGCGGCGAACCAGCGAGATGGCGTATCCTTTTACATCGAACCAGGAAAGCAGACGAATAAATCAACCGTGCCAAAAGTTTCATGAGGACAAAAAAGCACAAGCAACAGGGAAACGATTCCTGATCGCTTGTGCTTTCTTCTGCTTACCAGTGAGTAAGACGGCAACTAGAACCATTGCGCTCATTCCCTTAAATTTAAGGTTTCTTTTTGTATAGAAGCAGATTGTGCGAATGATTGGCTCATGATATCCTCCTAGTTTATAATTGAAGTGAATGGCCGTACACTTTAACACTTTGACTCTGAGTGCTATTATATTTGTATACAAACTTTTTGATAAGTACGCGCATTGAAGTAGTATAGATACATTTAAGGTATATAGGTACTATATAGTACCCTTATTTTTCAAAAGGAGGTATACGACTATGGCCTATAATGTTCCAGTTGAAGCCACACTTGATGTGATCGGCGGTAAATGGAAGGTCGTCATCTTGTGTCATTTGGACAAAGGGGACAAACGAACAAGCGAGTTAAAAAGGCTAATGCCCGACATTACCCAGAAGATGCTTACCCAACAGTTACGCGAATTGGAACAAGACGGAATGGTGAAAAGAACAAGCTATGATCAAGTGCCACCGAAAGTGGTCTACTCCTTAACCGATTATGGTTGGTCATTCAAACCCATTCTCGATGCTATGTGTGCCTGGGGAGAGCATCATATGAAAGAAAAGAATATGGATCCCATACTAACTCATTAATTTAATTGTGGAGCTAGGTGATATACAAGTAACTAATCTCAGGAGGTGTTTGCATTGAAGATCATGATTTCAGCTTCGGAAGCTATGGAAAAAGGGGTCTGGTCAGACATACTTCGTCTCTTCGGGAGAGATAAAGATGAGGAAATATGGCCTCAGGAGGAATTTATTTTGACGGAGGAGCAGGCGCTTAAGCTGAATCTTATAAAAAAATAAGCGAAGCTGCAGAAGACTATCCAGGGGATATCCATCCGACAGGGTGGTTTTTTTCTTTTTAGATGGGGGCAGCTGCTCGATACGCTTAAAAACATCACAAAGCAAAAAAAATGCCCCCGATAAACCGGGAGCATTCCTATCTAATCGCAATTAAGCTTTGACCTTTGCTTTAATTTCTTCAAGCGGCTTGTGGTTACCGTATTTCGGGTACTCACGTGTAGATGGTGCCGCCCAGTGAACCGCATTGCTGATAACGCGGCGGATTTGTTCATTGTAGTACGTACGGTACGTTTCGTGTCCAGGACGGAAGTAGAAAATCTTCCCGTTGCCGCGGTTGAACGTGCATCCGCTGCGGAAAACTTCCCCGCCTTCGAACCAAGAAACCATAATCAGCTCGTCCGGCTGAGGGATATCAAAGTGCTCACCGTACATTTCCTCTGCTTCAAGATCGATGTACTCGCCGATACCTTCAACGATTGGATGCCCCGGAGCAACAACCCAAAGACGTTCTTTCTCATCCGCTTCACGCCATTTGAGGTCACAAGATGTGCCCATCAGCTTTTTGAACACTTTAGAGAAGTGTCCGGAATGCAGCACGATGAGCCCCATGCCTTGCCATACGCGTTTTTGAACGCGGTCAACGATTTCATCTTGCACTTCGTTATGTGCCTTATGTCCCCACCAAATGAGAACATCTGTGTTATTCAAAACTTCTTCGGACAAGCCGTGTTCAGCATCATCTAATGTCGCATAAGTGACATCAACTGCTCCGCTTAAGCCTTCACCAATCGCCGTATGGATACCATCTGGATATGCTGTGCGTACGACTTCGTTTTCTTTTTCATGACGGAACTCGTTCCAAACCGTTACTCTAAGCTTCTGACTCATCTTCTTATTCCCTCCAAGGTAGCGTATTCATTCATACTTTTGAGTATAGTCACTCCCTCGCCGAAAATAAAGGCAAGATCCTGCCTAATTCTTATTCAATAGTGTCCTTCCCTGCTAAACAATGATATACTCAATACTGATAAACCTTACGTTTCGCCACTTTTTACGTATTCAAAAATGTCTTTCACAGTAGTGAGGTATACCTATCCATGGACCCTATTCATAGCACTAGCACCTTTACCGAGATCGTTAATGAAGAAGTCATTTATCAGAACCCCTTGCTCTTTTTGAAAATTTGGGAAATGAGTTCGGACACCCCGCAGTTTGGGCCTCCTACTCCTTGGCGTTGGCATTCACATATGCAAGTTGAATTTCTTGTGGTCATAGAAGGTCAACTCGGCATCCAAACGAAGCACGATTATACCGTGATGGCGCCTGGAGATGTCATGGTCTTGGGCTCTTCCCAGCCCCATCGGACATATAAGCATTCAGCGGATGCCTTGAGACAGATCGTTTTCCAGATTGATTTAAAGCAGCATTTTGACCTAAGCACCATGCCCTACCTGCACTGTTTCTCAGAGTTGACTCATCCGCTTGAGCAATTTAATGAGCTGTTTCAAAGCAATGCAGCTGTCAAACAAGCTGCTTACAACCTCATCATGCAGATTTATGAAGAGTCGCAATCCCGCAAGATTGGGTACGAGTTGGCGATCAGTGCCGCTGTCAAAAATCTCTTACTTTTAATGCTGCGCAATGACAAAAGAGATTTCTCGGCTCTTGCCGAGGACTCCGGTATTTCCCGCGTGCGCCCGGCGCTAGACTTTATCGACGAGCATCTGAGCGAACGGATTTCGGTCGAAGACATGTGCAGTGTGCTCAATTTAAGCTATCATTACTTTATTAAGTATTTCAAAAAGGTGATGGGGATATCCTTCGTCGATTACGTTAATTACAAGCGGATCAAAAAAGCCGAGCGTCTCCTGTTAACAGGCGACCTCAGCATAATGGAAGTAAGCTTTGAAGTAGGCATACTGAATATGGCGCAGTTCTACAAGCTGTTTAAGCGGCATAACCAATGCTCGCCCAAAGAATTTAAACAACGCATGCGCAGTCAATCAGGGTTGACGCCTCTGCTTGCGCAAGCGGACTAACGCACTTATAGCCTCCACGGGAAATCCCGTAGGAGGCTTTGTTCATTTCCATCAAGGCAGGAAGCCTTGTTGGCTGACAAACACACGCTCCTGCGGGAAATGCCGCAGGAGCTGTTCGCGCACGCGCTCGTACGCATCCCGACTGTACCAGTCTGGCAGCTCCAGCACGTCATAGATCGCGCGCACGCCGATGCGTTCCGTGCGCTTGCCCCCACTGCCATCGCCCATGAAGTAATCGTCGATGCACACCCGATCCACGATGCCCGCAAGCAGCTCGGCGAAATGCTCCGAGCTCGGCAGCGCTGGCGCTATCGTGGCCTGCACGGGAATGCCGCGAGCTGCGAGCTCGCGGAGGGCAGTGAGACGCGCCGGAATCGGCGGCGCGGACGGCGTGAACGCTCGGCGTATATCCTCGCGGTCAGTCTCGACCGTCATGCTGACTCTTACGCGTTCGCCGAGCAGCTTTAATAGGTCCGCATCCCGTGTCACGAGCGGGCTGCGGGTTTGAACGAACAAGAAGTCCGGCGGATTCGCGGACATCACCTCAAGGAGCGAGCGAGTGAGTCGCTCCTTATGCTCGATCGGCTGGTAGGGATCCGTGGCCGATGACATGAAGATCGTTACCGGCCCTTTGCTCTTCGCTTTGGTGAGCTCCTTCGCTAGAAGCGCGGCCGCATTTTCTTTCACATCGACCCATTCTCCCCATGCATCACTGCGGAACAACGCGACCGGCATCTGCCTCACGTAGCAGTAGGAACAGGCGAAGGAGCAGCCGGTGTAAGGGTTTAACGTGTGAGTGTAACCATTAAGAAAGCCGCTCGCTTTCGTGAGCAGCTGCTTCGCCGTCTTCTGGTTTACGTCAATCTTCATAGACTCACCTCCACCGACATACAATAATTGGATCGACCCATTGGACATGCTCCAATTAGGCAAACATCTAGTCTAACATACATCGTTGAGCAACTTTATTTGCAACTAGCACTGTAGGGCATCCACCACTAATTTGGGTACCCGTCGATTGAAAATCCACATGTTCAAGACATTCAAAGTTGTATTTAGTACAACAATATCTCTACCTAACGCCGCTTTGGCCTGCTATTGTTGTATTTCGTACAACAAATTGAGCTCAAAACCCCTATTTCCGAGCGATTCACACCAAATTGTTGTACGCGGTACAACAATAAGCCAATTTGTCCAAAGAAACCGCCGAATTGTTGCACGAAATACAACAATTCGGCTTATCATAACCCTTCACAAAGCTGCTGAACTCGCGAATCCTGGGCGCGCGTTGTAGCACCGCCGCATGGCGGTGGTCAACCCCACTCGACGACTATACAATCAAATTTTGGAGTCATGCTTCCCCCGTGGTGAGGAGGCATCCTGATTGAATTGGCATTGGAGCAAATACAATGTAATCTCTCTTTAGACTTTAGCTTTTGCGCTTTCATTGGAATAACTCCAATGGATTTTTCCATTTTCCATGAAATTTGCCATTTCTAAATCACATTCCCGCTCGCTCCAGCAACAACAGCTTCTCCTTGTTCCGAAGTCCGCCCCGATAGCCAGTTAATGACCCATCCTTCCCCACTACACGATGACACGGCACCACGATGAGCACGGGGTTAGCCCCAATGGCAGTGCCTACGGCCCTAACTGCACTTGATTTTTCCAGCTCTTGGGCTACCTGTGAATAACTAAACGTTTCCCCATGTGGGATCTCATGAAGCACACGCCAAACCGCCTGCTGAAAACTAGTACCACGCAGATCCAACGGCAATGTAAATGTCGTGCGTAGTCCTTTCAAGTACTCCTCTAATTGAAGGATATAGGGCTGCAGCTTCTCTGCATCCTCTACCCAGTTAGGCTCAGGCAGCTGCGCGCGAGCCCATTTCGCTAATTCCGACCACGCACCCTCATCTACACCAGCTGCAGGATCCGCATCATGAAATTGTAAATAGCAAAGCCCCTCATCCGTTGCCGCCATCAAAAAGTTATTCCCCAATAAACGAACGACTCCCCAGTAGATCAACTTGGTTGGTTTAGTTTGCATCTTCGAACCCTCCTCGGTTATGTTTAAATTGATTTTATTTGACGGAATTCTGTTGGCGAGAAACCGGTCTTTTTTTGAAACATCGTGGCAAAATGTGCCGCATTCGGAATCCCCACCTGAACACCAATCGCATTCACAGGAGCATTCGTGTCTAAAAGTAGCTGTTTGGCCGCCTCGATGCGCACTTGTTGAAGATAGGTTAGAGGCGTGACGCCCTGTACGCGTTTGAAAGTCCGTTGCAGATGATAAACGCTCGCATAAAAGTGATCTGCCAATGTTGTCAACGTCAGCGGCTCGGAATAATGATCTTTGATGTGAGACGCCATAAGCGACACCCATTCCTCATCAGGAAGTCTCACGCCGTCTGGCCTGCACCTTTTGCAAGGACGATAATTTTCTGAGAAAGCCGCTTGACGGTTCACAAAAATCCGGACATTCTCCTTCTTAGGCAACCTTGATTTGCAGGAAGGTCTGCAGAAGATCCCTGTTGTCGTAACTGCATAATAAAACGTACCATCATAAGCCGCATCATTCGCAACAATCGCTTTCCAAAACCGTTCTTGCATGACTACCGCTCCTCTCAGCTCCATTTCCCTACTAGCTCAGTATAACCAAACTATGCTGCTGTTGTAAGGGAAGAGAGATGAGAAAGCAAGATTACGAAAGCCGCCTTCAGCGATAATAGAGGAAGCAACTTTATCAGATTAGAGGAGAACTTAACATGCCACATCTTCACCCCTTTGACCCTTCTATCCTAAAATGGAGCGAGCAGACGAGCTCCCTTACGCTGCCGCTTCCTGATCTTTTTCGATATGAGCACAATCTCGGTTACCTATCCCGATCCACCAATGAATGCCTATTCCATGTGGATAACTTGGCTATTTACAAGCTGATTCCAGTTGGGGATAACCATGTCCTAATCGCTGTCAACAGTGAGGATAATTCGCGGCTGCGCATTCAACTTATCCATAGTCCGGGCGGTTCCCTCACCCCATCCCTCCGTGAAAATGTGGCTCGTTATGTGTGGGAGTGGTTTGATCTCGGCACCGACCTTACGCCGTTCTACGAGTTGGCCAAGGGTGATCCTCTGTTGAAGCAAGTCACACAAGACTTTTATGGGCTGCGCGTGATGGGGATTCCAGATCTATTCGAAGCGATGAGCTGGGGCATTATCGGACAGCAAATCAACCTGACTTTTGCCTATACGCTCAAAAAACGTCTTGTCGAAGCCTTCGGCACCAGGCTAGACTGGGAAGGACGAACGTATTGGGCATTTCCTACACCAGAGCGAATCGCCGAGCTCACACCTGATGCTTTGACTGCCTTGCAGTTCACGGGTAAAAAGGCTGAATACTTAATCGGCGTTGCCAAGTTGATGGCGGAGGGGCTGCTTGTTAAAGAGGAACTGCTGAGGCGGAACGATTTTGCAGAAATGGAGAAAGAGCTGTTAAGTATTCGCGGTATCGGCCCGTGGACGGCCAATTATGTCCTGATGCGCTGCTTGCGGAACCCCGCTGCTTTCCCTATTGCTGACGTTGGCCTGCACAATGCTCTGAAGCATGTGCTTGGTTTAGAGCAGAAACCGACTATTCCCCATATTAGGCAGCTTGCAGAAGGATGGAGTGGATGGGAAGCTTATGCGACTTTTTATTTATGGCGTGTATTATACTAGCCGAAATGATGCGATTACGTAGCCTTCCCCTGCGGATAACTAGACTTAGGTCCTGACCAGAACTTGACTTTATGACGGTTCATAGCTTTACTTAAAACAGGTATAATTTTATGTAAGATGATTCATTTCTGCGCAAATTAAGAGAGATTCATGCAAATTTTCTATAAAAAATACCCTGTTTTTTGTTACAAGGAGAGCATCAGTCATGAAGTTTATGGGACTAATTGAACAATTATTTGCACAATATGGCTATTGGGTATTGTTGATCGGTCTGCCATTGGACGCTATTGCGCTTCCGATTCCTCCGGGAAATACAACGATGACGTATACGGGTTTTTTAGCTTATAAAGGGGTGCTTAGTTGGTTCTTAGCCATGGGTGCGGCCTGGGTCGGATCTATAATCGGCATGACGATTACCTATTGGATCGGATATAGACTGGGCACGCCTCTGATCGAACGATATGGAAAGTTTCTGTTTTTGAAGCCCGCACATCTGGAGAAATCTAGAGAATATTACGCAAAATACGGAAACAAATTGCTTCTTTTCAGTTATTTCATACCGGGAATCAGACAGTTTATCTTTTATTTTGTAGGCATCATCCGTGTTCCATACCGAATTTTTGCTTTATTCTCCTTCACAGGCTCAGCTTTATGGGTGGTTGTATTTTTCGGAATTGGTTACCTTTTCGGTGATCAGTGGCTTATCATTTTTATGTGGGTTGAAAAGTTTTTGATTTACACTTTGATTGGGTTGTGTATTGCGGTGGCTATTTTACTACTTGTAAAATGGCGTAATCGTTTGAAAACGGGGCTGCAAAAGCCTCAATAAAGCAATTATCTAAACCCCTTTTTATATGAAAAAGGTTGCCCTTCGGTCTTAAAAGATCGAATGAGGCAACCTTATTTGATTTTGTTATTAAGCCTTTTTTCGGGTGAGTAAAATAAAACAAAGGATCGCTCCTATTTCCATCACGGCTATGATGATGCCTAACGGAACTGCGGTTTGGCTGCCGCCAATACCGACCAACGGAGCAACTAGGCCTCCTATGATAAAAGAAAGCAAGCCTAACAATGCTGCCGCGCTGCCTGCTGTTTTCCCTTGATTTTGAAGAGCTAGCGAGGAGGTTGCTACAGAGACCGGTCCTACGCTTGAAACGATGAAGAAAAATGCCGCCAAAATCGCATATAACCCTGCCCCGATAAGGGTAGAAATGAGCAGTAACAAGCCGCCGAAAGCGGCAATGGCAAGCCCACCAGCTAGCAATCGAGGGTTGCTTACTTTGCCTGCAAGTTTACCCGTGATTTGACCGGCAATGATAACACCCAGACCGTTAATCGCGAAGCAAAGACTGAATATCTGTGGGGAAACGCCAAAAATATCTTGCAGCACGAAAGGAGAACCCGATATGTAGGCGAACATGCCAGCAAAAACGAGTCCTTGCGTTAGCGCATAGCCCATAAACATACGGTCTGTGAGCAGGCCGCCGAACGTTCGAAGTGTATTGGTGAGACCACCTTTGGAACGACGCTCTGGCGGGTGTGTTTCCTTCAAGCCGAACACAGTAGCAAAGAGCATAACCACACCGATCAGGCTCAAAACAAGAAATACACCACGCCACGAGGTGAATTGCAAAATTTGTCCACCTACGATGGGAGCAAGTATAGGCGCAGACCCATTAACCAACATTAGAAGGGCAAAAAATTTCGTCAACTCCACACCTTCATACATATCACGAACAATCGCACGGGAGATAACGATACCAGCTGCGCCAGCCATGCCTTGAACGAAACGCAGACCCAGAAATACCCAAATTGTTGGCGAGAACATGCACAGGACAGAGGAAATCGCATAAATAACGAGTCCGATCAGCAGTGGCATTCGCCTTCCGCGCACATCGCTTACCGAACCGGCGATGAGCTGACCGATCGATAGCCCGAGCATGCAGGCGGTTAAACTCATTTGTGCCAGCGAGGTAGTCGTATGAAGATCATTCGCGAGCACAGGCAGCGCGGGTAAGTACATATCGAGCGAGAGCGGACCGAACGAAGCCAGTGAACCGAGCACGAGCACGATCCATAATCGGCTTGAACGACTTGAAGATAATCTCACTTGGGAAGCAATAGGATTGGACATCACGCATCACAAACTTTCTTTCGTAGTAAATTTACGCTACCATCGAGATGTGTTTTTGTCTAGTAGGTAACTTTTACAATGCCGAGCGAAGGGGAAATTGCCCAAAGATGAAATGCCAGCAAGTCTAAGCAAAACACAATAACAAACCAGAGTGCAGAGTGGTTATTGCCACGTTTTCGCCTTTCGACTATAATGAGTGCTAACGCGACGAAGAACGTCCCTATTCATTTTTTAATGAATGAGGGGCGTTTTTTTATTTATACAAAAGAGGAGTTATACATATGAGTAGTTCACATTTTCATGAGAAGCACCAGGCCTTTCTCAACGCCCATATCTCCCAGAGATCAGGTGAACGCAAGGGAAGACTTGAACGCGGGCACCAGCATGCGGAGGCCCTTTTTTTGGAACAAGTCTGGTTTCCGCTAATCGGGCATTTTGATCATTTGCACCCTGAATATGAAGTTTTAGATTAGAGAGGACGCTCGTACTTCGGAGATTTTGCCTATTTACCTGGTGAGGTGAAGTTCATTTGGGAAATCAAAGGCTTCGGCCCCCATGTTCAGGACATGGATCGCAAACGATATTGCGAAGAATTAAACCGAGAAATTTTCCTCCAAGCCCTTGGCTTTCGAGTAGTCTCGTTCGCTTACGACGATGTTGCTCATCGCCCTGAGCTATGTATCACCTTACTCCGCATGCTTTTGAGCCGCTATCAGTCTGCCCCCTCCCCTACGAACCGAGCCATCCTAGCCGAAAAAGAAGTCATCCGACTGCTCAACCAGTTAGCTAGACCCATACGTCCCGTAGATGTTAAAGAACACTTCGCAATAAATCATCGAACAGCCGTGCGACTTCTTCAATCCTTACGCACCAAAGGATGGCTAACTCCAATAAGCCGAACCGCAGGAGGACGAGTCGTCCAATACGAGCTCGCTCGTGGGATCATGGACTTTGTAGACTAGCTGGCTCTGGGCAGATGAAGATGAAAAATGGAGAAGGGGATGAGGTTGGGAAAAAGCTGCTGGGAATTACACTAAAGTAGCATGCGGAGAAACTACAGGGTACCTCGCCAAATATTAGCTCATGAGTAGATTTATTACTTGGAGTAGCTTGTTTTGTACTTGTAGTCTGGGAAAGGGAATGAGGCTGCAGGTGCCCGGGAAGATGATGAAAAATGGAGATGAGGATGAATTTGGGGATAGGGAAGGGTATGAGGTTGGGTTGAGGTTGGGTTGAGGTGGGATATAACGATGACGATGAGGATGGGCAAGTAAATAAATGTAAATGTAGATTTAGACGGGGATGAGCGTGAGTATGAGGATGAGGATCATAATAGGGAATCCTGGAACTCGGCCGACAGTAATAACATCTTTTGATGCAAAAAGTGCAGCTAATTCAGCCTATAAAAGCAAATTTCAGCTATAGCGCTGATATTTGATGTACTAAATGCATCTCTTCTACTCAAATCGGTAAATAACTCAGAATTTACTGCACTTTCTGCATCTGTTGCGGTAGACTCGACCGATTTCTGATAACTAGAGGGGTAGTTTGGCACGTGGGGTTGGGGTTGGGGTTGGGGTTGGGGTTGGAGTTGGGGTTGGGCTTGGGCTTGGGCTTGGGCTTGGGCTTGGGCTTGGGCTTGGGCTTGGGTCACTTGACTTGAATTCATGGCTACTGGCGGGCCTACTACTTTAGTCGGGCAACTGGGCCTTGGATTCGGAGCTTGGAGCTTTAGGCTTCAGGAATGTACGTACAAGCTACTAGAGTGCAAATTCGTTACTGCATAGGGCGGCACTTGGACTCAAGACCAGTCTCCCGTCCCCCTAACCTGGACGAAAAAAGAACCTCCAACAACTCCAGCCGGAGTTGTTAAAGGCCCTTTTTCCAGAACGTCATCTCTTACTTCGTTACTTACTTCATCACTCTCAGTTACTTACCTCGTCACTCACTTCATCTCTTACTTCGTTACTTTCACCGTAATCTTGTCACTCGAAGTGACACCACCCGCATTGACCAACTCGCTGCGGTATTCATACACGCCAATCGCTCTGCCGGCAATCGTCGACACTGCGCTTTGTGCATTTGGAGAAGCTGCGTTCAAGGTCTTGGTATCGATCAAGATGCCATTTTCGTATAGGCGATACTCGGTAGCGTTGGTACCCCACCACATGTTCATCGTCACCTTGTAGTTGCCATCTCCATCCCAATTATCTTGAGATAATACCGGTTTACCTGGCAATGCGTCTGTAATTTTGACCACAAGTGGGCTGCTAGCTGTTGTTCCGAAGGAATTAATAAGTTCACTCGTATACGTGTAAGTGCCGTTCGCTTTGCCTTTCACATCTACTTTAGCCACTTGCGCTGCTGGAGACGCGTCTTTCAATGTTTGCGTACTAATGAGTACGCCATTTTCGTACAGCTTGAACACGGAGCCGTTATTCCCCCACCACATGTTCATCGTGACGGTGTAGTTGCCATCTTTTAATCCAGTAGCATAGCCACTGTTATCTGACAAAACGGGCTTACCAGGTGCCCCAACCGATAACGGCTTTACAACCGTAATAGTCACAGCGTTGGTTTGTACTGTTTTACCATTCAGGGTGACTGTAGCTGTAATTTGTGCAGTACCTTCAGCCAAAGCGCTAACTTTACCTTGTGCATCTACAGTTGCTACCGCTCCATTGCTTGTGTTGTAAGCAACTACAGCACTACTAAGATCAGCAGGCGCTCCGTTGCTTAATGTGCCTGAAAGGTGAGTAGCCGTTGTTTCGCCTGGCTTTAGAGACTGCGAGTCAGCAGTAAGCGTAGCTTGACTGAACGTAACGCTTGGCTTCACAACCGTAATAGTCACAGCATTGGTTTGTACGGTTTTACCATTCAGCGTGACGGTAGCTGTAATTTGCGCAGTACCTTCAGCCAAAGCGCTAACTTTACCTTGTGCATCTACAGTTGCTACCGCTCCATTGCTTGTGTTGTAAGCAACTACAGCACTACTAAGATCAGCAGGCGCTCCGTTGCTTAATGTGCCTGAAAGGTGAGTAGCCGTTGTTTCGCCTGGCTTTAGAGACTGCGAGTCAGCAGTAAGCGTAGCTTGACTGAACGTAACGCTTGGCTTCACAACCGTAATAGTCACAGCATTCGTTTGTACTGTTTTCCCATTCATGGTAACGAGAGCTGAAATTTGCGCAGTACCTTCAGCCAAAGCGCTAACTTTACCTTGTGCATCTACAGTTGCTACCGCTCCATTGCTTGTGTTGTAAGCAACTACAGCACTACTAAGATCAGCAGGCGCTCCGTTGCTTAATGTGCCTGAAAGGTGAGTAGCCGTTGTTTCGCCTGGCTTCAGAGACACCGAGTCAGCAGCAAGGCTAGCTTGAGTGAATGTAACGCTCGCACTCACGTTGAAAGTTTGTGTCGATTGCACCAAATTGCCTGCTACATCCACTACACTGTATTGCACCGTATGTGCTCCTAGTGCTAGGCTTCCTGCGGCAATCGTTTGACCGCTGTTAATCACAGCACCATCCAAAGTCAATGTCTGTGCACCCACACCGGAGTGTGCATCTGTACTGTTCAAATCAAATCTTAACGTATCCGCATCTGTCACATCTGCTACTGCGTGACCGGACTCCGTCAAAACAGCAACCGGTGCTGTTTTATCCAATTTCACCTGCAAAGATTTCGCCGCTTCCACATTCCCAGCAGCATCTGTAGAGAAATAGCCAATCGTACTCGTTCCTTCGTCTTGAATAACAATAGGTGCTACGTAAGTAGCTGCAGTCCCACCATTGATACTGTATTCGGTCCCCACCGCACCGGCTGATTCATCCACCGCTGTCAAGGTAACCGTCACATCTTCTTTAAACCAGCCTTCGCTATTTGGAGCACCCGACAATGCCGCTGTCGTCACTGGTGCCAATGTATCAGCCACTTTGGTAAAGTCGTTCAATCCTCTTGGTTTCAACTGGAATACACCTTTGAAAATGGCAGCGACACCTTTGACATTCACGGTTTGACCTGCCTGATACGGGAACGTACTTTGTGTTAATCCAGTCCGAGCATCGACCCGAACATGATTGCTTACAGCTCCGCTAACCGCATCAAATTCAAAAGAGCCAGTCGGTGTAGCACTAATGATATTGTTGATAGTTACATTGCTGAGCTCGACCAGCTGCCCTTGATTATCGCTAGTTACAGCAGATACAGCTGCAGGTGTAGGCACAGCAGAGACCCCAGTTTTGGCAATTTCCACTGGATCCGTTAGCTCGAACTCTGTGTTAAATAGCGCTGTCGATGCCGTCACCTTCACGGTATCTCCAAGATGGAATCCGCTCAAGCTCTGGAACACATACATACCGCCGGTAGCATCCTGCAAATAGAAAGATTGCCCACCAAAAGATCCCGGTTCCGTAGTTACAACGCCCTCTACAGTCACCAATGTACCTGTAGCTTTACCCCGCGCTTCAGCGACGGTGATCTTTGCCGGAATCGGATTCTGCTCTTCCGGTAACGGTTCAGCCGGAACGTTGCCAAGCGTAACACCTTCGGTCTTCAAGTTTGTTCCGTTTTGGCGCAGCCTTAAGTTAGCCGCAGCCGTCGTTCCTGGCTTAATTCGAACATTCAGATCTTTCGTAGCATGTCCGTTAATATCTGAGGTCACGCTAAACGTGGAGCTGTACCCGTATGCAGTAGGCCATGTGCCGTCTGCATTTTGAATCATGGCAATTTGAGCGCCCCCGGTGACCAAATAGATACCCACACTGAACCCCGCTACAGTCGTAGACGCAGGCAGGTTATCCACAACTACCCGCACTGGGAAGTCCACTGCATTGGGTAGTGTTGCTTGATGCACGAAGCTGTAAGTTGCGCTAGCTGTTGCCGTAGGTCCGCCGTACGAGCCCGGTTTAAAAGTGCTGCGGTCATACCATTTGTAGCCTGCGTTTGGCGCAGCCCACGGCTCTGGCTGTGGTTCCGTTGACGCAGCCGGATCTTCAAAGGGCAGAAGTGCCGTCGGTTGATCCAACTGCAAGCCGCTAACCTGAGATAAGCTCGTATAGCTTTCTTTCTTCGAGAGCCAGTTCACCATATTTACAAGCAGCACACCATCATTCTGCTCTTTAAAGCCGTCATAAGTCGTCTTCTTGGCACCTGTATCCTCGCGGACATATTTCGGTGTCGCATCTTCAACCGGTGAGGAATCGCCGATAAATCCAGCCTTGCCTGCACCCGATTTAGCAACAGCCACATAAGGACCTTCGGCTATACCGCCTCCGTTATATACACCTTGATCAACTGCATTCGCCCAAGCATCGCTCGTTTGTGGCAGGTATACAATTCCCTTTGCCTTAGTCGGATCAAGAATGGCTAATGTTGAACCTGCATGCATAGCTACTGTCGAGACACCGCTGGTAATCCCGAAAGCTTGCTCTGGCGCAACAATTTGGTTCGCCGTAATATCCCCTAAAGCGTTATAACGGAAACGCAAACCGAACTGTGTAGCCAACCAATCCGAACTAGCTACATCCTGCATCGCCGACGAAGCTGTCTCCTCTGCGCTCATGCCGCTAGCTGGGTTCGTCCACGCGCCTCTGCGGTATCCATTGAATACTTCCGAACCGTCCCAACGGTTCTTGTTGCGGTCTGCATTGTAGTGATCTCCGATGAAGAAGATACTGCCGCCACCCTGCACATATTGCTCAAGAGCAGCCTGCTCGCTCGTCTTATAAGGAACGTTCGACTCCGCAACGACGAATACATCGTAACCACTCAAATCACTCAACGTAATGGGTGTCGTTTTGCGCAGTTCTTTCACATAATAACCATTATTCGCTAAAGCATTGGCAAAATCGGAGAAGGCGCCATCAATAACCCAATCAGCCGCTCCAGCCGTTTGTTCATGCGTATTGTCGAAAAGCACTTTCTTTCCTGCATTTTCATTCACAACTTTGGCTTCAATGAATGGAGCCGGATCACTTGGTCCTTCCGCCATAACAGCTTGCCAGCTGCTTGTGGCCAATACTTGAAACGGTAACGCGATTGTTAAGGCAAGTGTTGTTTTAAACAATTTTGCTTTCCATCCTGCTAGCCTACTCATTACAATTCCTCCTTAGCGTTGCTGAGTCAAAAAATTTCTTCATAAGCAAAGTCTTTATGGACAGACAAGCCCAATAGTGCCACTAAATTTTACCATGGTTCAAAAGGAAAAAGTGATATTTTTTTGTAAAGATAAGGAATTTTGTGCAGGTGTACAATTGTTTAATTAACAAGCTATGCAATCTTCACTTGCACTTGAGCAGGATTGTTCATCAATATCACTTTAGTTAGATTGTAAACGCTTACATTTCGAGACATCCTTATTTTTCCTGAAATTGAAAAGACAGCTGAACAGCAGATTATACCTGCCCAACTGTCCTCATTTTTGTATAGTATCACCCTATCTTTAGTTACTGGAACGACGATCCGTTATTTCGGAAAATATGTACAATAAATAGACTAAGAGGAACGTCAGTACGCTATATTGATCATTATGAATGATCCGGAGGCAAAAAACACAATATAACGCATCCACGATCCTCTTCCTCCTGATTTCGGGTGTTTTCGTCCAAATAACGGATCGACGTTCCTCTTCCCCTTGATTCTAGGTGTTTACTGTCCAAATAGCATAAACGTTCCCTCAAGAAACTCGGGTTACCTTAGTTAAGACGACTGATTCGCTTTCGTTTGTCCGCGATAGGCATTCGGCACAAACCCTGTATGCGCTTTGAACAGCTTACCGAAATAATTCTTGTTCTCGTAGCCCAGCATATCCGAAATTTGTTCAACGCTCTTATCGGTGATTTCCAAGAGCTCCTTCGCTTTTTCCATCTTCAGCCGCGTGACGTATTCGATGAAATTCTCCCCGGTTTCCCGTTTGAACAATCGACTCAAATAGCTTGGATGCAAATGCAGATGAGTAGCAGCGTCTTCGAGGGATATTTTCATGTGCAGATGATTATATACGAAGCGTTGACACTCCAGAATTTCACGGTTGTGCGACTCGCGATATACCTTGCCTGCCCATTGAATAGCCTGCTGAAGGTAATCCTTGAGCCACAGCTCAAGCTCACGGAGGGACGACAACTCATGAACATCATGATGCAAGAGCTCCGAGGAGAAGGTTGACTGATAATGCTGCAGCGACTTGAGCCGCATCCGCACGTCGAGAATCATCTTCAGCAACCATTCCTTTACTTCCATTGGATGAAACCGATTATATTGGATAAAATCAATCCACTTCGAGACAAATACGTCGATCATATCCAATCGCTCATCAAAAACGACACTCCGAAACTCATCCAGCGCTTCGGAGTACTGTGCCAGCAGCAGCCCTCCGTCCCCGAAGCCATCTCTGACATGACCCAATTTGATGATAGATGACTCCGGCAAATAGAATCGCAGATTCTTCCCTTCAACCATTCGAATCAATTGGTCTTTCAATGAGCGTGCATCTTTGACAGGGCTTCCTGTTAGAAAGGTGAATGAAAGCTTCGAGTATTGCTGTAAGCTGCTTTGCAGTTGCCTTAGTGTCTGCTCCACTTTCTGGCTGTTGTTAACATGAAGCTCCGAATAATGTGGAAACAACAAAACAAATTCCCCGGTATCATAAGTGAAAAGTGCTGTCTCCTTCTGATCGACAAGCAGTTCTTCCACAATATTTTGGATGGTGTATTCAAACAGATCCTTGGATTGAAAACGACTAACTGCGTCCTTCACTCGATTCGCGTAGCCAAAGACCGGAAGTACGCCATGTTTGCCAAGTCGAATACCGAATCCTTCAGCTTTCAGCGTCCACTCTACAGCATCAAACAAAGGCTCATTCACGGTACTGCGGATAAATTGACGCTTGGACGCACCGCGGTGTTGATAAACCTCCTTCTCGAGCTTGTGGCTCTTCGACAATAGTTGGACCTCCGCGTCCAATTGTTCCTTCAACCTTCCCAACACGTCAGAAATGTTGCTAACATTCATCGTTTCCTTCAAGATATATTCGCTCACCGACAGCTTCATCGCGGTTTGCGCAAAGTGAAAATCATCGTGGCAAGATAGAATGACTGTCTTCACATGAGGATGAACCTCACGCAGATGCCCAATGAGCTCCAGTCCATTCATGCCAGGCATGCCAATATCGCTGATAAGCACATCCGTTTTTTCTTTGCGTCCTGCTTCGAGCGCATCAAGTGGATTCTCGTAAGCGCCTGTCAACGTATACCCTAATTCTGCCCACTGAATTGAAGTCTTCAGAAATTCAAGCACTGGTAAATCATCATCCACAATAATAACGGAATACATGGTTAACCCTCCTTTCCTGCTAATTGAGGAAAGCGCAGCACAATCTGCGTCCCCTGATCTGGACCGCTTACGATTTCATAATCGAAACGATGACCATATATTAAACGAAGTCGTTCAAATACATTGTGTAAACCAATGCCTGACAAAGATGGGCTGCTTGTTTCTTCTGATTGATGGGCAGGAGCGATATCCAAATGATTGCGAAGTGCAGCTAAACGTTCAGGGGGCATCCCGACACCCGAATCTCTAACCTCCACCTGCAGCCTCCCATCCTCACAAATTCTCGAAGCAATGGTGATTTCCCCTCCCTTACTTTTAAGACCATGTATATAGGCGTTCTCAATTAGCGGTTGTAATAAAAACCGAGGTATTTCAAACAGAAGGGTGTCTGAAGCTGCAGAAATCTGCAGTTGTACCCGATCACCGTGCCTAGAATTTAACAGTCGAATATAATGTTCGTTGATCTCAATCTCTTCATGCAGCGAAATGTATTCGTTGTTGCGGTTGATCGTCATCCGTAACAGTGATGACAATGAACTGATCAACTCCGCATTCTCAGAGTCACCTTTCATCATGATTTTCAGACGGATCGAATTGAGCACATTAAATAGAAAATGCGGATTAATTTGCGCCTGCAGCATAGCTAGCTCTGCCTTTCGCTTTAACTCTTGTTCGCGGCGGTTCTCTTCTAACATCCACTCAATGCGGTCGATCATTCGGTCGAAAACATAGCCAAGCCGCCCTACTTCATCGCCCCCGCTGATGTTAGATCGCTCACTTAGTTGACCGGACTCGATGCGGACTACGGTTTGGACAAGCCGCGCAATTGGTTTGGTAAGCGTACGCACCATATATAGGAGCGCTACAGCAAATAGGATTAAAAAGAATAACTGAATCAGAAAATCAGTCTTTCGGAACGACTCAATTTTTTGAGCAGCGCTTTTATAAGGACTCATGTTCACAAGCTTCCATTCCGGTGTCACATGACTACTGAGCAAGATGTAATCTTCCCCATCTACCTTCACAAAAGAAGATCCATCCTGCGCCGGAAGCTGATCATAGTAAGGAAACGGATGACCGATGGTGGTGGAGTCTTTATCGACCAGAATACGCCCCTCACCGTCAACAATGACCATCGATTCATTATTTTTATATTGATCAAATAACTGTTGGATTGTGCTTAATTCCATTCCTACAACCACATAACCGTACGTTAATCCATTGATACGAAGCGGTTTTGCTGCCGCCAATAAATAAGGTTGATTGGTTGCTTGACTATAATTGGGTTCAGCGCCTATCCATTTCACATTATAACCGGATGCCATCTCCACATCGCTAAACCAACTTTTTTGTAGAAATTCATTCGGGTTAAAAGCAAAGGTTGAATACGAAGCTACATACTCACCATTGGGCAAAAGCAGTGTGACGTACAAATTACCAAATGAGTTGATAACCGTTGTCATTCTCTTGATAATCGTTTGTTTATACGCCAAAACATCACCTTTATCCGTTTGGTCATTGGCCCGGCCTAATTCCCGAATAGAAGGCTGCAGATCCTCATCAAATTGAATGAAATTCATCACATAAAGCATATTTTTCATTTGTCCGTTTACAATCTGATTGACGATCCGCATCGATTCTTGGGAATTATCAGCCACTTGCGACCTCACAGCATCTCTAGTTAGCAGACTGGAAACGTTCATGGAGACAAGAGAAGGGAGAACTAGACAAATCAGAATTGTCAGCACCAATTTATTGCGTAGTGATAAAGTACGAAGCCAGTTCGGCACTGCATTCTCCTGCCTTTCGGATGAATCGATGAAATGGGAAAAAGAGGAGCCCTAGGCCTCCTCTTTCAATTATATCAGGAATGTTGCACCGTTCGTTAATAACTACTTGGCATTGCTCTTACGGATATCTTCAATTTTTGTTTTTGCCGTTTGAATTGTTTTCTCCAGATCCTGCTTGCCTGTCAAAAACAGCTCAACTTGCGTTAAGAAATCTTTCTCTTGCTGCAGGGCATATGTCGGAGGAATAACAAGTTTTGTTGGTTTATTTACTTTCAATGTAGCCAGCAAAGAATCCCTATCGATCATTGCAACTTGTTCTGGTTTACCATTTTTGAGAATCGCATCTACATTCTTCGCAATATCGGCTTTCTTCCAACCAGAGAAGAACAGACCCTGTGTTTGAATTCCTTCTGTCGTATACCATTTCACAAAATCATAGGCCGCTTGCTTATTCTTAGAATTTGCTGCAACACCCACAAAGTCAGCGCCCCCGATCGTTAGACCGTTCGCATCTTTCGCGTCGTACTTCGGATATGGAGCAAATACTGTCTTAAATTTCGCATTCAACGCCAGTTCTCCTACCATCCAGTTACCTGTTGCTAACATCGCTGTTTTACCGCTATAGAATACGTCACGGTAAGCCATTTTTTGTGAAACAACTTCAAAATAAGGAACGGATGTTTTATCCACATTCTCCATTTTGTTACGTAAATCAAGGGAGAAACGGACCTTCGGATTATCGATATTCTGAGTACCGTCAGGTTTCACCAGATAAGCGTTGTCCATGTCGCTGTTCAGTGCCAATTCCGCGTATTCTTTCCACGTGTGGAAGTAGGAACCGTATTGCTTGGCTGCACCATCACCCTTAGTCAATTTCTTAGCATACTCCGCATAATCATTCCAAGTCCATTCTGTTGGCACCGGCAGTTTCGCTTCATCCAACTTATCTTTGTTCAATAGAACGAACCATTCAGCCATTTTACCTGGCAGCGCATAATATTTGCCGTTTATAGCAGGATCAAGCTTATATTCATCTTTTACAACAATGTTGTCTTTCTTCAAGTATTCATCAAGCGGCTCCAAAATACCGGCTCCTACGCGTTGTGCAAAGTCGGGTGCACTTGAATACATTACAACGTCCATTTGATCGCCGGAAGCTGCTAATAGATCCAGTTTCTTCATCCCTTCTTGGGAATCGCCTTTTTCGGACATACTTTCATAAACAACTTTCACGTTCGGGTGTGTCTTATTATAAGCTTCAACCGTCGCGTTCCAGTTTCCTTGAGCTTCCGTGTACCAGCCTTGTACCTTAATGGTAACTGGCGCCTTAGCCGTTGCCGTTGCCGTTGCCGTTGCATCGTTGCCTTTAACCGCTGCTGGTGTTTCGCTTTTACCGCAGCCTGCAAGTGCAGTACTGATAGCTAGTAAACCGCTTAGTACTAATAAACTCTTTTTCATAGGAACCCCTCCAAGTTGTATTCGTTATTTTGAAAACCTTTACATGATCGATCGTAACAAACTTGTTTGGAGCACACGAGGCACTATTTTAACCTCATGCACTCATTTTTTGACCTTTTAACTTAGCCTTTAACCCCACCCATCGAGATTCCCTCGATAACTTGCTTTTGCCCAATGATGAAAATAATAAGTAAAGGGACGATTGCCGATACAGAAGCAGCCATAATGAGTGAGTAGAACTCTCCATTTAAATCTGCAAAGGATCTGATGCCTAGAGGCAGTGTGAATAGATCTTTCGTTCTTAAGAAAATGAGCGGATTCTGGTAATCGTTCCAGGTCCAGATAAAGCGCAGAATCGCATAAGTAGCGATCGCCGGACGTACAAGCGGTGTACAGATTGAGAAGAAAATTCGAACATGACCCGCTCCATCCATTCGCGCCGACTCGATAAACTCCTCATGAATGCCCATATAGAACTGGCGAAGCATGAAAGTCCCGAGAACACTGAAGGAGCCTAGCAAAATTAAGCCAAAGTGACTGTCGAACAAGCCCATCCAGCGGAACAATAGAAACTGCGGAACGAGAATCGCTTGACTGGGAATCATATAAATCGCCAGAACGAGAACAAAGAGCACATGACGGCCGCGAAACTTGATCTTCGAAAAAGCATAGGCTGCCATGGAGGAAAGCAGGACGGAAAGCGCCGTCGTTAACACCGATACCTTAATGGAATTCCAATAATAGAGGGAAAACTTCGTCTCCCAGACTGCCTTATAATTTTCAATCAGATTCCAATGTTTCGGAATCCACTGAATGGGATACACGAACACATCTGCTTCCGGCTTCATGGAAGCGGATATCATCCATAAGAAGGGAGACATGAACAATATGCCTATGATAAACATGAGTATAGTTAGCAGCGTTTTCTTAACATTTTTAAACTTGTCCATCGGTTACTCCTCCTTCTTCTCTAGTAATTGACCCATCTACGTTGTCCAAACCACTGTACGAGTGTAATCAGAAGGACAAACACCAGCAGCACAATTGCCATCGCGGAGGCATAGCCAGATTGCAGATTTACGAAAGCCGTTTCATACAAGCGATAGACGACTACACTGGTGGAATTAGCTGGACCACCGCCGGTGAGAACGGAAATAACGTCGAACGCTTTAAATGTTCCGATAATGCCTGTTACGAGCAAGAAGAATGTGGTTGGTGATAAGAGCGGCACCGTAATGCTGAAAAATTGCTTCAACTTCGATGCTCCGTCAATGTCCGCGGCTTCGTACAGATCGTTAGGAATCGACTGCAAACCGGCCATAAAGATAATCATGTTATACCCAATGCTGATCCAAATCATCAGACCCATCACACAATATAAAGCGAAATCTGGATCAGCTAGCCATTTTGGCGGATTCGCTACCCCCCAGTCGATTAATATTTGATTAATCGGTCCATAAGTTGGGTGGAACAATACCTGAAACACAATTGCTACAGCAACAACACTCGAGATATATGGAATGAAATAAACGACTTTAAATAGGTCTTTAAAATGAATTTTCTTATCAATGACGACCGCCAGAACGAGCGAAAAGATCAATGTTAGCGGCACTACAATCATAAGAATCAGGTTATTTTTGAGTGAGAGAAGAAAAACGCTGTCATGCAAAAGCTTAACAAAGTTATCTAAGCCGAGAAATTTCACTTTAGAAAACCCGGCAACAAAGTTCCAATTCGTAAAACTGAGGAAAAAGGACGCTACAATTGGAAATAATGTAAAAATAAATAATCCAAGTACCATGGGACTGACGAATGCGTATCCGACCAGATCCTCGCGCACCTGCTGCATGGACCGCTTCCGCTTCACTTGTACGGATGGAATGGTGCCTGCTTGTGAATGTATTTTGGTAGCCATGAAATTCACCCCATGTCGTGTTTTCTCTAGTCTACCTTGGTGGAGAAGGATCGGTAAGTCAATTAATTGACCCCTTTGGGTAAAATTTTAACCTGTGGGCATGTAAATGTGGCGGGATACAAGGATAAATGTCTTACGCTGTTCTAAAGAAACGAGCCATTTGTCTAGGTTGATGCGAAGCAAGTTAAGTTGCACATTTTAACCATTATCAAGTAAATAGATCGTCGGCTCCCTCATTTGGGGTCCAAGCCATATTTGATCAAAACAATTCTGCTCTGGCAAGCAATATTGTATTTTGTACAACATTAAGCTGGGTAATCCGCGTTATCCCTGCGATTGTTGCAGAACATACAACATTTTCTTCCAAAAGCAGCTGTTTTGAAGGAAATGCGGTTGAATTGTTGTACAGCATACAACATCTTCAGCTTGTGGACAGTGAAACGTCCAAAATTGTTGTACGTTGTACAACATTCGCTCCTATAGACCGAGAAAAGACTGCCGGTTCGGCCTCCCAATCCCCCTCCTCCCCTTGGCGCGAATACTGAGAGTGCGTTCTAGCACCGCAGCCTGGCAGTGGTCAACCACAAAAGGCAAAAAATCCGATGAGCCCTAGAGGCTAACCGGATCGTGATCTTACTTATTCGCTTCATGCACCTTGAGCAGCTTGCCTTTAATCGTCGTATTCTTCATAATTTTGAGCACCAGCGGGCCCTTACCATTCAAAATATCCACATACGACACATTGTCCTGAATCGTAATAATACCGATATCGTCTGCCGTCACACCTTCAATTTTGGCGAGTGTTCCCACAAAGTCTACCGCTCGAATCTTTTTCTTTTTCCCACCGTTAAAATAGAGCTTCATAATTCCCTTGTTCAGTTGGTCACTTTTATCCCTCTTAATGACAGGTGTGGCCTGCATTTTCTGATCAAAAGCCGGTTGACCAAGAGCAACCTCTTCCGCCGCGGGAGCGTCTTTTCTCGGTATTTCAAAACCCAGATAGCCTTCAATATCAGCTAGAAACTTGTCCTCATTTGGCGTAACAAACGTTATCGCCTTGCCCGTCTTCCCCGCACGTCCCGTTCTTCCGATTCGATGGACATAGCTTTCTTTTTCAAGCGGAAGATCGTAGTTAATGACATGTGTGATATCCTCCACATCAATCCCTCGCGCCGCGACATCCGTGGCAACTAAGAAACGGAATTCCCCTCTTTTGAAAGCATTCATGACCAGGAACCGATCGTCCTGCACCATGCCCCCGTGGATCTTATCGCACGGATAATCTAGCTGCTCCAATTGTCTATATAAGTAGTCGACATGCTCTTGCGTCCGGCAGAAAATGATGCAGTTATCAGGATTCTCCACCACGAAGACATCCTTAAGCACATTAAACTTATCGTTTTCTCGAACCGTTATGATCGCATGCTCAATCTGAACCTTGGATGCCTCCGGCGTTTGAATCTCGATATCGATAGGGTGATGCATGTATTGATGGCATAATTGTTCCACATCATTCGGGAGTGTCGCCGAAAATAACATCGTCATCCGATCCGTTGGCAGCTCATCAATAATCGCTCCTACCTGCTCAATGAAGCCCATCCGAAGCATCTCATCCGCTTCATCGATGACTAGATACTTCAGTCGCTCCAAATCCAGCGTCCCTTTCTGAATATGGTCCAGCACGCGGCCCGGCGTCCCAACAACCACATGGCACTTCTGGTGCAGTTCAATCTTCTGCTTGGCAAATGGCTGCTTCCCATAAAGAGCCACCGCTTTAATCCGCTTGAATCTCCCGATATTCGTGATATCCTGCTTCACTTGGTCGGCCAGTTCTCTCGTCGGTGTCAAAATCAACGCCTGCGGCCTATTCTCTTCCCACTCCACCAATTCACAAATCGGTATGCCGAATGCCGCCGTCTTCCCGCTTCCCGTACGTGACTTAACGGTGAGATCCTTCTCCTGAAGCGCGATAGGAATCACTTCGTTCTGCACATCAGTCGGCTGCTCGTATCCAAGGCTGTGCAGGGCGCGAATGATATCCTCGCTCAATTGATAATCCGTAAAACTTCTTATACCCACAAATAAACTCCCCTTCTTCTTGCTGTTCTTCCTATATTACTACATCCGGCCTCGGGAACAAAAAAAAGCCCTAAAAGAGGGCTTGAGAGGAGCAGACCAAGACAATTACTGATCTTTAAACATTAAGAAAATTTCATTTTTATCGCCCGAATGAAAACCAATAATCTCCTTACAATCCGTTAAGATATATTCTATTCCTTTTGTACTGTCTTCTCTTGTTACACTTCTCTTCTCAATTTTATTGCACGATGTTTTATCTTTCCCTTTTTGGTTTCCACCATGTTTATCTCTTGAGTTATCGAATGTATAGTTAATTTGCTTCCCTTCATAGTAGAGATCACTTAATATTGGATCCCCTTCGTCTGTGTAACTAGTAATCCTAAGTTTAGATGCTTTCTGTTTTTCAAAATCAGCAACAAAAGAATCAATTTTTTCAGAGTTCATTGGCCCCAGATGACCTAAAATAATATCCCCATTATTCTTTGCGTCTTGAAGTGTGTATGTATTACAGGCTGATAGTACAAATACAGAAAGAATAAGACAAATTATTCTCCTCATGGTTTACCTCGGTTCTATTAAATGCTCTATCCCCAAAACACTCCTGTATTGTCCTGATCAACTAATTGTAGTTGTTTTTCAAAATTACTATCGGGATCGATATGATCAACCCAGTGCCACTTATCCCTGCTGTCTGTCCAATAGACCTTCCATACATTTGATTCTAATCTGAACTGCGCAATATCATATTGCGTCCATTCTGTACCGATATAGGGTTCTCTTTCCTCAATGAGTGTCACATTGTTCCCTCTAAATTTATACACCATCCGAATCTGATTGTTTAAATGTTTGGGTATCTTCTTCTCAATATATGCCTGTAAAATGTTTTCTAATCGTTTCTTTGTGAATTCGTCAAACATAGTTCCACCTCATATTATGTAAGATTATCTTCAAAATATATGTCATATTGCTTTAAAAATTCAAGCGCTTCTTGAACTACCTCATCCTTATCCCCGTAAATCCCCTGAGTTGCCAAATAATAATCATCACTTAATCTATCTAGACTGCTTACAATATCCTCTGTTATCAAAAAAACTGAACTCTGCAACTGCAGATAAGGAGACATCAATTAATGCGTAAGGATGGTGTTTTCTGCTGCATACCTTTGTCTACCTGCAAAATAAAAAGACATCCTGATATTACTCACAATGATGTCTTTAAAATTCTTGTTTATTCAATCTTCTAGCCTGATGTAAAATTGCGATTAACTCTACATTTTCTCCGTATAACCTGTATATAATTCGGTAATTTTTATAAATTTTCTCTCTGGTTTTACTATCTTTAAATTCGGATACAATTCTCCCAGCGAGTGGAAACTCAGGAATATTCAAAGTTGCTCTGATTAATTCGTTAATAAAATCTCGAGCTCGTTCACGTGAATCCTGCTGAATATATTCGTGTATTATTTGTAGATCAGATAGTGATCTAGGAGACCAAATTAATTGAGCCATTTGGATATTTCATCCATAGCATCTTCATGAGACAACCCTTTTCCCTCATCTAATTCCTTAATACCTTCTTCGATTCTTGCTCTTACATATAGCTTATATAATATATCTTCAGTAGTAGCAGTGTCAGGTAATTCTTGAATCAATTTAATTACTTCATCTTTTACACTCATTTGTGAGCCACTCCTTACAAATTAAATTATAATAACTTAATTATAATTCAGTTCATCTCTAAAGTGTTAATACTTCTTGGGTTATATTTACCCACACCATAGCTCTTAATAGTCTCTTTTAATGTTACATTGCTTTTCTCATCCCATACAAAACTCAATTCAAACGTTCCCTTTTCAAAGAACAAAGGAAATCTTCGCTTAAACCAATCTTGCATAGGTAACTTTAATGCTTCTTCGATTTCTACCCACAATAGCTTACCTTCTGGAGGATTCTCGAGTATATCTCCCTCAAATGAAGTAGCTAAATAATTAAATACCATATATCTTAGTCCTTTATCAGGTTCGCAAAATTCTTCTAGACCTTTATAAATAATATCTTTAATAATTAAGCCGGTCTCTTCTCTTACTTCCCGAATTGCCCCATTAACTATACTCTCTGGAAAATCAACCTTACCTCCCGGTGCTATGTATCCTGGAAACCCTAGTTTGTCTGGTCTATTCATTAGTAAAACTCTAGTTCCATCTTGTATCATACACATTGTATATATTTTGTACGTTATATTTACTGACAAAATGATCAACTCCATTAATAATATTTACTTTATTTTCCTATAAGTTTTCCGAATTGTGTTATGTCTTCAGGGACATCAAGAACAATGTATGAATCTATAGAGAACGGATTTTATAATCCTAGTGAGAAGGATCTATAAATCTCAATTAACAAGAAATCCTCAATTCAAGTAATTTCAAAAAATTCATTTACTTCCCTAATTATTAATTCAATTAATTCCAAAATATCCCTGCACATTCACACACTTACACTCACTTAATTTACAAAGCAAAAAGGAGCTGCCACGGCAGCTCCTTCATTATTTCTATATACTTTTACGCCAACTCTAATCCCATCTTAAAAGCCTCAATAGCTTGACCCAACCCAGCAAAAGCTTCCGAATTCTCTGAAATCGGCTTATCCGATCGAATAGCCCCAACTACATGGTTCAGCAGTAGTTCCGGCATGTCCACATCCGCTGAATGCGCTGTAGCTGCAACGACTAATTGCAGATCAGGAACAACAAATATGCGTCTTCCGCCTGAACCAGATGCATAGAACACTTCATGTTGCTTTTTGCTTCCTCTGACTAGCCCTTGAGCCAATGGCTTGGACCACCAATAATAGCCGTAACCACCTTGTGTACCATTACTATAATTGAGGAATATGCGCTTAGTCACCGACTCCCGGATCCATGGCTTCGGCATAATGGTCTTATCTTCCCATTGGCCTTCCTTCAAATACAGATAGCCAATTTTGGCCATGTCTCTTAACGTTAAAGCCATAGCCCAAGCCCCAATCGTACAGCCCTCAGGATCATGATTCCAGTTTACATCTGTTATCCCCAGCGGTTCGAATAAGCGGGATTTGGCATAGTCAAACATGGACTCACCTGTTACCTTTTGCAATACAGCAGACAGAAGATGCGCATCACCATTGCTGTAATTAAACATTGCACCAGGCTGGTTCTTAGCCGGACATTTCAGAACATATTGCACCCAGTCCGATGAGTACATCATTTCGGTTGAGGATTGTTCATTTTCATTGTTCCACGCTAGCCCCGAGGTCATGGAAAGCAAATGCTTTAACATGATCTTTGATTTCAATGGATCACTTTCTAGTTCAGGAAAAAAAGAAGCAAGCCTCTGATCCAGACTGATCAGCTTACGCTCAGACAACGCAATACCGATCAATGCGGACGTCACGCTTTTGGTCACGGACTTCACATCCTGCGGCAAGTCTGCTTGAGTACTCTCATTATAGGCTTCCGCAACCAAATGCCCGTTACGAATCACCGCCACACTATGTACCTGCTGGTCGCGAAAAACCTCGAGCATCTTGGCCAGTGCAGCCGAGTTCATCCCCTGCGCCTCAGGCGTAGACGTTTTCCAACCTTGAGTAGGCCAATCATTAGTCTTATTTGAAGAAATACTATCCGAATTGATAGTCATTTGTGGAATCGATTTGTTCAAAAAATGAACTTGTTTATTTTGGGTTCCAGACGCTGACAAAGAAAGGGCCGCTGTTTTATTTCCACTTCCGACAAGTGGTTTATTTTTATTATTATTTTTCATCTCTATCTTTCCTTCCAGTATGGTTTTTAGCCCCCTGTGCTATGTATTTTACATGATAAGTGTGAACTAAATATGGCTTAAACCTTAATAGAACCTTAATATTAGCTGAACGTTTGCTGAATTTCATGTGATTTAAGCCCCATATGTTACAATATTCGTACAAATCCCCTTAAAAGGAAACTTTATTCGGAGGTTAGGCATGCGAAAACTCATATTTTTCATAGGTCCTGCCGGTGCAGGGAAAACGACACTTGCCAAAGCATGGGCACATAAACACGGCGGAGCTTTTCTGGACATGGATACGCTGCTCCGACCCGCGGCTGAAGCGATCATGACCCTTGCAGGACAAGACCCGAACGACCGGGATTCCCCCACATACAAGAAATTCTGTCGCGATTTAGGCTACCGCATAACGATGGACGCGGCACTCGAGAATCTCGAACTAGGCTTGGATGCCATTGTAGTCGGACCTTTTACCAAAGAACTTGCTGATCCGTTTTGGCTGGAAAAGGAGCTTTCAAACGTTGGCGCTACGATTAACGATGTGTGCGTTAGGGCTGTTTTTGTCTATTTACCAAGCGAGGAAGCCTACCAAGAACGTATACGGACAAGAGGCTCCGCTTTGGATGTTTGGAAGCTGGACAACTGGAAGCATTTCAGCCAGTCGCTCGTTCGCAGGGAAATCAAATGGCTAATTGATCCCTCTTCCATTCTTTATTTCGATAATTCAGGACCGCTTTCATCTGTAAAGCTAGATGATCTTGAGAATTTCATTTTAAGAAGCTAAAAGATCCAAACAACAACATTGACAATATTTTCGTGTAAAGTATTTTGTAAATTCACATCACTTTACAAAATACTTTTATAAATATAAAATACAAATAGGATCTACATACTTCTCAAGGGGCCATACATAAAATGAACTCGAAAACCTCCATGCAAGACATCGCGGATAAGTTGGGCATTTCCAAGAATGCCGTCTCCTTGGCCCTTAATAATAAAGCTGGCGTCAGTGAAGAATTGCGCTTTCGTATTTTTGAAGCAGCTAATCAGTTGAACTACCGGACAGATTCGAAAACGAAAAAGAAACGCGGGAACCTGCTCGTCTTAATCCCTGAAAACATTCGTAATAATAAAATTTTCTACTACGAAGTGTTCTGGTCCATTGAAAAAAGAGCCAAAGAACATGGCTACAACGCCATTATCTGCGGTGTTACACAAGAGATGGAGGATCAACTCATCCTGCCGGAGCTTTATCATGAAATAGATTTTCAAGGCATGCTCCTAGTTGGTGTCCTTCACCTTAACTATGTTCGAATGCTTTTTGACTTGGGAATTCCCCTCGTCACAGTGGATCATTATTACGATAGCTTACAGCTTGACGCCGTTGTGACAGCGAATGCCGAAGAGGCTTACAAAATCGTCTCCCATCTTATCGACAAAGGGCACAAGCAGATTGGATTTATCGGTGCGATCAGTAAGTCGAAGAGCTTCAAAGAACGCTGGTCCGGATACCAAAATGCCATGTCCGATGCAGAGCTGGCAATCGATATGAATCACAATATCATCAATCCCTCACCACTGGAGGAGCTAAATTCCACCCCCACCCAGTTAGCAGATCATCTCGATGCGATGACTTCCATGCCGACAGCTTGGTTTTGTGCAGATGATCGCATTGCGATTTCCTTCATTCAAATCCTAATATCCAAAGGCTACAAGGTACCGGAGGATATTTCTGTTGTTGGGTTTGGCGACATTGAAGCGGCTCAACTTATTGCGCCTCGTCTAACGACGATCCAAGTGCAGCGGGAAAAGCTCGGCTATGAAGCCGTGGATTTTCTCATTCGCAAAATTGACTTCGGCGGAAGCCCTGCGAAGGTTTCCATCTATGGAGAACTCATTGAGCGTGATTCTTGTAAAATGTTGGGAGAAAGGTAATATTTTCAATTCCACTATCTACCTGCTAATGTTATAATTTCGTTAGACGAAGAACGTCCTTGAGCCCTGTGGCGCAAGGGCGTTTTTTTATTCTTTTATAAGGAGGCAATTGCCAAATGCCATTTGAACAGGCACATCAATCGTTCATAGAAAACCATCATGCTCGCAGAAGCGGTGAAAGAAAGGGGCGTTTAATGAGGGGACACAATTATGCGGAAAAGTTGCTGCTCCAACTGGTGTGGTGGCCGCTATTCGGAAACTTCGACAACCTGCATCCGGAATATGAGATCTTCGACTGGAATCGCAAATCACAATTCCTCGACTTTGCGTTCCTCACTCCATTTGGTCGTTTTGGAATTGAGTGCGATGGCTATCAAAGCCATATCAAAGACATGGACCGCGAGAAATTCAGTTACGCTCTGAACCGAGATACGTTCCTCACAGGAATGGGTTGGACCATGATTCATTTCTCCTTCGATGATATCCAGAACCTGCCCGAGGTCTGCCGGATGCTGCTGCAGCTGGTCATCGGACCTCATCTCCTCCGCAATTTAGCAACCACTTCTATTTCTCCAGAAGAAAAGGAAGTCCTCAGGTTAGCCATAAACCTAGGGAAGCCAATTCGCCCTAAGGATATCACCCTGCATTGTGATGTAAATTTTCGGACAGCACGCAAATGGCTATACGGTTTAGTCGAAAAGGGCATCCTGCGATCCATAACGCGCGACAAATATGCCTGTTACTATGAGTTGAAGGAAGGTGCTTGGCAGAATTTGATTTAATGGTATGGGTTGATGCCTTATCGTTTAGTTGGGGACAATCAGTATCGAGCAACCACTTTCCAGACATGCATCAAATCGTGGCAAGTTTACTTGGCATCTAGCAGTTGGGCATCCAGCAGCAGTTGGGTACCCTCCGATTGGAGGATCCACAAGTTTATATCAGTCCAAGTTGTATTTTGTGCAACAATATCTCTAGCTAACGCCGCTTTGGCCTGCTATTGTTGTATTTCGTACAACAATTTGAGCTCAAAACACCTATATCTGAGCGATTCGCATCAAATTGTTGTACGCGGTACAACAAAAAGCCAATTTGTCCAAAAAAACCGCCGTATTGTTGCACGAAATACAACAATTCGGCTGGTTAGGGATATTCATAGTCTGATATGCGCCATTTGAGCAACCATTAGTCGAACTGCACCAATTGGAGCGGCCATTAGCCTGGGATCGGAGTTGAGAATTACGCTTCTGTAGCCCTGCTACGATTCACAAAGTACAACAATGCTGTGCAAGTTGAGCAAAACATGTGTACGAACACTGTTTTAACATTGTTTAATTAACTTACAAGTTATACAATGAATAAAAACATTAGAATGAGGTTCCACTATGCAAATTGAGGTTTCTACCAAAAATATGTACTTCTTAGAATGTTTCTCTTCGGAAACCCGCGTGAAAATTATTGAGCTGCTGGGTGAAGAACCTTTGAACATTAAACAATTATCACAGCGGCTGGAGATTTCATCTGCCATCGTGACTAAGCATATCCAGAAGCTAGAACAAGCCGGAATTGTGACGTCCGAAAGTATGACCGGTGTCCGCGGGACACAGAAAGTATGTTATCTGCAGCTCGAGCAAGCGATGCTTCAGTTCAAAGCAAAGAAGCCGTATGAACATCCGACGAATACGATATCAATTCCGGTTGGCCAATACTCATCCTTTGAGGTGAAACCTACGTGCGGTCTGGCTTCGCCTACGCAAATCATCGGCGTCATTGATGACCCCAGATATTTTTCTGATCCCCAACATGTGCATGCAGGCATCCTTTGGTTCGGGAGTGGCTATGTCGAATATAGAATCCCTAACTTTTTTCACAGCAATCAGAAGCTTCGCTCGATGGAAATTTCTTTTGAAATCTGTTCTGAGGCCCCGGGATTTAACGAGAATTGGCCATCCGATATTTCTTTCTTTATCAACGAAACTCTCCTAGGTCAATGGACGAGTCCTGGGGATTTTGGCAAGCAAAGAGGTGTCCTATCCCCGGATTGGTGGGGAAATGGTTTCACTCAGCACGGTCTTTTGAAAATCATCACCGTCAATCCGCAAGGCTCTTTCTTGGACGGAACGAAGATTTCTGACGTCACCATCCAAGACTTACATATTTCTTTCGCAAAAGACATCCATTTTCGAATTGCATCCTTAGAAGACTCCACAAACTGCGGCGGCATTACTTTATTCGGCAAGCAATTTGGAAATTATGAGCAAGACATCGTAGTTACAATGCATGAGGACAAGTAGGGCCAAATAGCTAATGAGCCCCCGTAGGTCGCAGCGCGGGGCGAAAGGTAGGGTCGCTGGCCGAGAGGCCGGCACTGGGGCTCGCCGGGGGCCGGCCGAGGGGCTCGACCCGGTACTAGCCGTAGTGCCAGCCTTGGCACAACCGGCGAGTCGCAAGTAGTAGCGACAATTAAATGTCGGCCAATTTCCACTGGGCTCCCCACTTAAATTGACAAAAATAAAATGTCAAGCAAACCCCCCATCCACAGATTTATTTCAAAATAAATCTGCACCTCCCCATATTGACACCAAACTTGACAACAAAAAAGCACCTGTACAATTTGAGCTAAAGTACGGTGCTTTTCGAAGGGGAAAAAGAGGGAGAAACGAGCTCCAAAAACAAAGCTAACTTTACATCGATGGTTGATGATCCAACTTATCACACATTTGCATAGGCTAGCTGCAGGCCATCTAGTGCAGGGATGAAATGATGGTGAGTATCCAATATCGCATTCAGCGTGTGAAGAGCATCTTGGTTCTGCTGACTAAGCTTAGCATTCTTCTTAAGTTTCACCAGCAAAGACTGGTTGGCGATAACCTCAAGCAATTGTCTTTTCAGCTCACCCGCATTCTTCACTTCAATTGCTGCTCCAAGACCAACAAGAAATGCCGCATTATCCTGCTCTTGTCCAGGTATCGGCTTGTACAGCATCATCGGTAGCTCGAGCGCGAGCGCCTCGGATACGGTGAGTCCTCCCGGCTTCGTCACGATCAGATCGGATAAAGCCATCAGCTCGTGGACATGATCCACGAAGCCTGTTACCATCACGCGATGACGCGTTTTCTCGCCGCCCAGCTCTTCCTCTAGCTGCTGCTTCAGCTTCTCATTGCGTCCGCATACGAACACAAACTGCACCGGCACTGCCAAATCGTCTGATTGCAGCACAGACTTGAACTGCTTGCCGATCAAGCCATGCCCGCCGCCCATCACCAACACGGTAGGCATATCACGCTGTAAACCATGCTTATCACGGAGCTCATTGCGATCATACGTTTGTGTGAAAGGCATTCGAATCGGAATACCCGTCACCACAATACGCTGCTCCGGAATCCGGTAACGCAGAAGCGATTGCTTCACGTGCTCAGCACCAACGAGATAACGATCCGTACCGGGATGAACCCAGTAACTGTGATCCGTATAATCGGTCATCACTGTCACAGTTGGCACCGTGGTCAAGCCGTTACATTTTAAATACGACATCGCCGCGGCAGCCCCTGGAAAGGTACACACCACTTCCGTCGGCTCCTCTTCTTGCAGCAGCTCCAGCATCCTATCGGTGCTGAACGATTTCATCTTTTTAAACATATGAGACAATGTATTATCCTCTCGCGTCTTGCGGTACAAATACCCGTAAACCGATGGCAGACTTTTCACCCACTGCATATAGCAGTATTTGCCCACTGAATGCAGGTAAGGATGCGTCCACTCCAAGAAATCAACCACTTTCACATCCACATCCGGTTTATAAAACCGTGCAGCTTCCAGAATCGCCTGCGCTGCTTTATTATGCCCGTCCCCTAGGCTGCCTGTCAGGATTAATAGTTTGTCCCTATGTTTCATCTTCTAAGTCCCCCTTCGAACTTTCGCTGCTGCGTATTCACAGCCACCGATTCTTTCAGCAAACCATTTCTAAAACGTTCCACGACGTACACAACTCCTTCAGAAACCAGGACTGCCCCCAAAATGTCCAGTAGAACATGCTGCTTCATGAACAGCGTCGATACAATAATGAGCAATGACATGCTCGTAGCCATTATTTTATAGGGCCAAGATATAGCTGTTGATCTTAAATAAGCTTTCATCATTAAATACGAAGTTAACACATGTGTACTTGGAAAACAGTTAAACGGTTGATCTGAGCGATACACCCACTGTACCATCCGCAGCAGCCAATCGTTTCCGGTTAGCTCCGGCCGAGGAACAGTCGTCTGATATATAGCATATACCCCGTAACACAAGAGCAGACCCATTATGAACTGAAAAAGTGTTTTATAGTACATGCTGCGATCCTTATAAGCCAAATATAAAAACCCAACCAACAGAAACCCGTACCAAGACAGATAAGGAATAACGAAGCTCTTCATAAACGGAATTTGCCGATCCAAATCAGTAACTAAGCTGTAAGCCACCCCGTCCGCCTGATTCAAATGAATGTAGATGAGACCCACTAGGGGGATCAATAGCAAGCCGCTGCATGCCATTATATATGACCACCACGAAGTTTTTTTCACATCAATTCCTCGCTCTCCTTTACGTTATCTTCATTATAAAAGAGATCCCCCAACTTCTTAACGCACTAAGGTACTGTCTTTCGTTAGCCAAAGGTCGCGAAAAAACCTAGACCAAAGTCTAAGTTCTATTTTGCGAAAAGGGAAAATGTACAGAAAAGACCTGTGACTATGCACAAGTCTGAAAGGCTAGTGAGATAAGGGAATGCTTATTTATTTCTGTTAGATCGCTTCTTATAACGTAGAATTCTAACTAAGATAGCCCCAATCAAGCCAACTAAGATGGCGATTACAGTCCAATGCTTGGACGCATTGTCTCCTATGAAAGATCCGTTTGCAGCTTCAGCCTCTTTCAACGGGATCTCTTTATCTTTCAAGTAGTCGAGCTCTTTGGAAGCGTCAGCAAGCTTTTTGGACGGTGAGCACAGCGGGTTTACCCAATCATTCCCATTCTTTTTTAGGAAAAAGAGATAGTGCACCCCCTTCTCACTCGGCCCGTTAAGTGATCCCCATGTGATGTCCTCGTCCACTTTAATTGTATGTTCTTCAATACCTTTAAAGCTTTTTACGACAGTTACTTGAATTTGATTACTACTCTTTTTGCGAACAACCCCCTCAACAAGACCTATCAATACACCGTCATATCGGTCATAACCCTGATCCATCGATGGCATTTGCGCACAGGATAGCGCATAGGTATTTGCGGGAAAAAGAAAAACAAGAAGAACAATCCATATGATTAGCTTATTCATACTAACACCGCCTTTATAACTAAAGACGCGCCCAGTTGGTAATTGTTGCAAAATTCTACATAACTTTCTTCAAGAAATCAGCTTTGTCTGCTTTGCCTTCTCCGCAACTTTCTTAGTATAGCCGCTGAGCGGCTTTTTCAGTGCTAGAGCAATGACATAGCAAATCGCAATGAACACGCAGAGGAAGAACACATCCTTAAGCACCACGGAGAGCAGCATACCACCAACCGCCTCGCGCATGACACCTACTGCATAAGTGAACGGCACGAGCGGGTTCAGCTTTTGGAAAAAAGGCGATGCTGTACTAACCGGAAAAGTGCCTCCGGAGCTGGAGAACTGAAGTACAAGGAAAATGATCGCTATCCCTTTACCTATGTTCCCGAATACGGAGACTAGTGTGTACGTGATGGTTATGAACACTTTGCTGATGAGAATGGCAAAGATAATGAACCAAAACTTATCCACAACATATGTGCCCAAAAGATACATATCGCCGAGCGTGACGATGATGGCTTGGAGACATCCAACCGTCAGGAAGATGAGCATACGTCCAAAGTAGACATGGTGCGGCTTGAGCAGGCCGTCCGGGTTATCCACATCCACTCTCATCATCGAAACAAGCAGCATAGCTCCTACCCACAAGGCAAGCGTTGTATAAAAGGGCGACATCGCCGACCCATAGTTCGGAATGGGAAAACGCCTATCCTCTTTAATCAACACAGGATTCGCGAGGAAATCGCTTTGCTTTTGAATATCATTCTGCAGCAGTCGCAGAATCTCTTCGATACTGCCCCCGCCTTCCACCTTACGGATTTGATCCGCGGCCTTGCGGACAGCCGCCTCAAAGGCCGGCAGATCATTGCGCACAAGGTTGGCCGCTAGATGGACAGCACTCTCTACCTCTGGAAATTTCGTCTGGTACAGATCAGATAATTTGCGAATTTCATCCTCAGCCGCCGGTAAATCATTGCGCACAAAATTTGCTGCCTCATGCAGCTTTTGCTCGACTTTGGGGAGATCATTACGAACGAACGGCGCGGCTTCATTGATCGCGTTGGTGAACTCGTTCATTTTGGTCTGAAGAGTTGTTGACGCTTCATGTACCTTGGCGTGAATATTCGGCAGATCCTTTTGCAGCACATCGAGCTGAGCTTGCGCGAAATGAATGCCGCTCTGCGCGTCCACTAAGATCTCTTTGATGTTCGGCAGTTGGGACTGCAATGTCTGCAGCACAGTTGCTGAGTTTTGGGCGATAGACTTCAATTGTCCCAGTGCCTTGGTGATGTTCGGAACAATTTCCGAATCGTAACGCGACAAGATATTGCCTATTGCGCTGCTCGCCTCTTTGGACAACGTGTTCAAATTATCCACAAGATCTTTCGCTGGCTTTTCCCCGCGCTGAATGGCCGCTTGGATCTTGCTTAACGTTTGAAGTTGGTTATTGAAATTGGATTTGACACTGTTCAAACGGTTTATCGAATCGGTAAGCGGACCATTCGGCAAGTAGGTGTTCAAGCGTGTAAGCAAATCGACTGTTCGGTCGATGACAGCCACGCCCGTAGTAAGGCGATCCGTGAGCAAACCTATAGCAGCCAAAGCTTTCTGCGGGTCAAGATTAGCATCCTGGAGCAAGCCAGTAAGCTGAGTTACAGCATCCGCTGTCTGCTGAAGCAATATCAAATTCTGCTTCACGACAGGGATAAGCGCTTGGAACGCCGCATCATTATTTTGTAGAAAGCTGCTCAATTGAGTTGCAAATGCACCACCCTGCGCAGCAATAGCCTCTATTTTAGGCAGGGTGTTTAAGGCCGCGGTAACAATTTCGTCCGCCTTGCGTGATTTATCAATCGCTGTGTTGAGAGCCTCTTCGACCTTGCCGAAGTTCTGATCAAGTTCTGCAATACGATCAGCGGCCTTCTGGATTTCCGGCAGCTTTTGTTGAATGACCAGCACTTCTTGCGCAGCAGCTTCAATCTTTGGCCAACGCTCTTCAATCTTTAGAACCGTATCTCCAGCCCGATCCATTTCGGGAATCCGTTTCTCGAGCTCGACGATTTTCTGCCCCTTTTCCTTGATTTCGGGCAGCTTCTGCTCGATCTCAAGCGCTTTATCGCCCATAGCCGTAATTTCCGGCATACGCTTTTCCAACTCAAAGATCCTTGACTCCATATTCCGAATCGTCGGAAGCTCTTTCTCCAAATCGATACCCAACGCTTTCATTCGCGTTAAAATTGACGTGCTCACCGTTTTAATAAAATTTTCGCTGATTTGCGCAGTCACGCTGGAAGCGCCTTTACTCGTAATTTTGGGAGCAACCGCATTGATTTTCTCATTTACCGTGTATAAAATCTCCGGCTTTTCCATCGATCCATCCACAATACTTGTTATTTTTCGCGAAAAATCGTCCGGAATGATCAAACTTGCGTAATAATCCCCTTTTTCAACACCGTCCAGAGCCTCCTGCTCGTTCACAAATGTCCAACCCAAGGAATGATTATTTTTCAAATTATCCACAACTTCATTACCGATATTAATAGCTTTCTCTTGGACAACGGCCCCCTGGTCTTTGCTTGTTACAGCAATTTTGATACCAGACGTATTCGCATAAGGATCCCACATCGCCTCTAGGTTAATCCAAGCATATACAGACGGCAAAATAGCTAGTGCAATCATAAGAAAAAGACCCGTGGGCACTTTCCACAAGTTCCGAAGATCCGTTAAATAAATGCTCAAAATTTTCTTCATAATACCTCCACAACTTTCAACGATATGGTTAATGTTACCTTGCACCTAAGATACCATACACTTATTTGCCATATAAGAAAAGACTATATAAAAGAATATCGAGAACACACGAAATGGAATCCGTCTGAAGTAGTTCTCCAATCTTAGAAGCCGTAATGGCTGTGGGTAAGTTGCCCTGTGGATATGTGTATAGCATGTCCGTTTTATTATACACAACCTGCTCTGTGGACATGTTGATATTGTGGGTATCTTTGTGGATAAGTTTAATAAGGTCAGTTGGAGTCGATAAAAAGAGGGACAAAGATCAGAGGTCAGAAAGCAGGTTGAAAGACGAGGGTGGGAATAAGCAGAATTTCCGCAAAAAGAGCCTTTTTAATCGATGAAAAGAGGGAGGCTATGTGAAGAATCATCACAAATTTGAGTTATTCGCACATAAACCCACAGCGCGGTGTACAGGGCAACACGCAGGTATTTACTTTTTTACAGAGGCATGCTATCCTTATTTCGATGAATATAGAAACAACAGAAAGGAGCAATCTACGATGGTTGATG
Source organism: Paenibacillus sp. WG02 (assembly GCF_055396115.1). Classification (NCBI taxonomy): domain Bacteria; kingdom Bacillati; phylum Bacillota; class Bacilli; order Caryophanales; family Paenibacillaceae; genus Paenibacillus; species Paenibacillus sp. WG02. The sequence continues at coordinate 7,816,028 of NZ_AP036016.1, forward strand.
TCAGTTTGGAAGCCAAGCAAGCGGTGAAAGTTCATAAAGCGTTAGGCGAACCTACTCGCTACAAAATTTTTGAGATGCTGATCAAAGAAAGTAATTTATGCCCCGCAGAACTGGAAAACCGTTTGGAATCAGTGGCGTTATCCACACTGTCTCATCATTTGAAACAATTAACAGACTGCGGACTGCTTGACTCTCAAAAAAAAGGAACGTTCGTTTACTTCAGCGTGAATTGGGAAAATGCCAAAAAATTCGTACCCTATTTGCTCGATTAATTTTTTTGTTTTATATTTCGACATATTTAGAAACATAAAAATATATTCTCGCATCTGCGACAAAGTATTATTTTTTACCCCATATTCCAATATATCTAGAAATATAAAAATTTAAATGAAAGAGGTTTTCAAAATGTCAAAAACATGGAGAATTTACATTTTAGCACTTCTTAGTTTTTTAGTTGGAACATCGGAATTCATTATAGCGGGAATTCTGGATAAAATTTCGAGCTCGATGGATATTTCATTGGTGGCTGCCGGCCAACTGATTACTGTTTTCTCACTCATCTACGCGATCGGCACTCCGATCATCATGGCCTTAACTTCCGGGTCGGGACCGGCGTAAACTGCTCCTTTATGCTCTTGGTTTGTTCGTCCTCGCTAATGGTTTGGCTTTTGTCATGCCGGGATTCGGACTGTTCGTTAGCGCTCGAGTTTTGATGGCTCTTGGAGCCGGGGTCGTCGTTGTCACCGCATTGAGTATCGCGGCTATGATCGCCCCTCAAGGTAGACAGGCCAGTGCGATCGCAACTGTCATCATGGGCTTCACTGCCTCCTTGATCGTCGGAGTCCCGCTGGGTAGAATGATTGCCGCTTCATACGATTGGAAAATGGTGTTTGGCGGAATCGGCGCCCTGGGTCTGCTTGCGATGGTCGTTATCGCCCTAACAATTCCATCTCTACAGGGAGAGGCGGCTATACCGCTGCGTAAACAATTGGCTCTTTTGAAAAACCCAAAAATAGCTATGGCCTTGTTGGTTAGTTTCTTTTGGCTGGGCGGCTATTCCATTGCCTATACGTATATTTCGCCTTATCTTTTAACGATTACTGGTATGGGCGAGAAAACATTAAGTACCGCCTTGTTTGCATTCGGTATTGCCAGCCTGATTGGCTCCAAACTCGGAGGCTACAGCGCGGATCGCTGGGGAGTTCGTCGAACGCTAACATCGGGCATGCTGTTACATGTTATAACCCTTATTTTATTAACTTTAGCCGCGCACTCACCAAGTGTTGTATTTCCATTGCTTATCTTATGGTCATTCGCAGCTTGGTCGTCCGGACCTACTCAACAATATAATTTGGTTACCTTAGCTCCTGAATCATCAGGTATTATGCTCAGTCTGAACAGCTCGGTTATGCAGCTTGCTATGGCTGCCGGTGCCGGCGTTGGCGGCGTTGTAGTTGGACAAATATCTTTGGCGTCTGTGACTTGGATCGGAGCGATTGGCGTTGGAATTGCAGTGGGTATTACGATCTTATCTTTCAGACGATCCAGAGCAGGAAGCAAATCTATTGCTGAATCTTCAGTTGAGCCGTTGCAAAGAGCATAAGAACTATCTAATGGCGGCATTGGAAAAAGACAAAAAAGGATAATCCGGCTCTAATGGAGCTATGGATTATCCTTTTTTTCACTTCACCTGTCATTGGCCGTTGCGCCCCTTCGATGACCAGCACGTCGTTCAGTCCTTGTGAATCGAGAAGAAAGACATTCCGGACGGCATCCTCGACTGGAACATTGCCGTAGCTGCAAACAGTTCCGACAATGTTGATGTTAATACAACATGGGATAAACAACAGAGCGGTCTTACATAACGAAAAGAATTATCGACCATGCCTAAACTCCTCTTAAGTAGTGGGGCTTCCCCGACTTTAGTACAGCTTCCATAACCGTCGGCGGTCCGTTTTCGTAGAAGTTCGAACAAGCTACAATATAGACATAAGAACGAAGCAGACATACAACATGCTTACATTTGAGAGGAGACTTATACAATGAACAAATTATTCAGATCCACTACAGACAGTAAATTAACCGGCCTTTGCGGAGGAATCGCAGAATGGCTCGGAGTTAATCCAACCATCATTCGCCTAATCGTTGCTTTTACTGCACTATGCAGCTTCGGAACCGTCATACTGCTTTACTTCATCGGCTCTATCCTTGTTCCGAAAATGCCATATAGCCACATATAAAAAGAGGTTGTCTTATAAGTCTTAATTGGAAAAATGAAAACTCATTTTATGATTTTTGCAGTCTATCTGCAACTTCCATTGGAGAAAATACAATAGAAGTTGAGGTTCGGCAGCATAAAAATCAATTCCATTGGATTTATTCCAATAGAAGAACGCATTTTGAAGCCTGAAAGTCGATTCCATTGGAAAAATCCAATGGAAGTATGAATTTCGTTCTGAATACCAATTCGAATTCCCAGAAGATCAGTAGGCCATAAGGGGCTGTCGCAAGTAGATTTATCTACTTTTGAGACGGCCCCTTCTTTGTTATAACGGCACCACTTTGCGCCATGTGCGCAAAGCTGTTACATCTTCCGCGCCCGCGGCCGCGTAAGCTTCGCAAACAAAGCCCGGGACTTCCGTGCCGTCCCGGAGCTCAACCTTCCCGATCCCCAGCGGAGCTGGGATCGCAGCCGCAAAGCCGCCGAATGCCTCCAGCGGCATCTCCCAAACCTCCAGCAGGATGGCTGCGCCGCCCTGCTGCTGCCTTACCAACCCCGGCTTCGCCGGCGTGGTCGGCAGCTTCACCAGGCTGTACTTCGCTGCGGTCTCATCCTCCCGGATGAACCGTGCTCCACAGCCTAGCATTTGCTTCTCCAGCGGGTAGCCGCGCATGTGTAAGCCACAGACCGCGACCAGCGTCGTCGGCGCCGCTGCCACGGCAACCTCATCCGCCGCCGAGCCTGCAGCACGCGGCGCAATCCCTTCATCAGCCGATGCCAGTTCGGCGTCCACATCACCCGCTACGAACTGCTCGGCTGCGCCGCAGATCAAGCTCTCCTCTTCAGCGAGCGCGAAGAACGTGATGCCAAAAGGCGTCTGCGGAGCCGCATCACCCGCCGGCACAGCAACTCCGCACAAATCAAGCAGATTGCAATGATTCGTGTAGCGCCCCATATCCCGATTCGTACTAATCGGATCAGCCAGCACTTGCTCGCGCGTCCACGTCCCCCCGCAGGTAGGCATGACAAGCACCCCAGCCTTCAGCAGTTTGCGAGCTTCCAGCTTGAACTGCTGCAGCTTATGCATCGCGTGGAACACGGATGCCGCATCATACTCCGCAGCGGAACCAGAGCGGAGAATTTTCTCCGTCACCGGGTAAGCCACCCCCGGGTTCGCTTCAATAAAGTCGCCCAAGGCTGCCCAACGCTCGGCCACCCAAGGGCCCTCATACAGTATTGCCGCCGCTTCAGCGAACAACGCAACATCGATATATTCAACCGGGATGTTTAATTTAACACTTAATCCCTTTAATTTCTCAACAGCTGCGTTCCACGCAGCGCGGTACTCCGAAGCATAAGGACCATAAAAACCCAACTCACCTTCCGGCAGAAAAACTTTGGCCGGAAGCTTAGCGGCTTCCCTTGTTACACTGCGTGACCAAGGGTCATCCGCGTGAAGCCCGCGCACTACGCCGTCTACGGCTAGCGCGTCATCCAAGCTGTGCGCGAAGACGGTTACACAGTCTAAACTCGCACAGGCAGGCACTACCCCTTTGGTTGGCCAGGCGCCGAAACTCGGCTTATAGCCAACCAATCGGTTCAAAGCTGCAGGCACGCGACCCGAGCCTGCCGTGTCTGTGCCAAGCGAGAACGCCGCTTGGCCACGAGCTACCGAGACGGCTGAGCCGGAGCTCGAGCCGCCGCTGATCAGTTCCGGGCGAAGCGCGTTATTCGCGTCACCGTAAGGACTTCTCGCGCCGACAAGCCCCGTCGCGAATTGGTCCAAGTTCGTCTTGCCGACCGGAATCGCTCCTGCGGCAATCAATCTCTCCACGACACCTGAGTGCTCCGCCGGCGTATACGCATACTCCGCGCAGCCAGCTGTCGTCGGCACCCCAGCCAGATCAATGTTATCCTTGATCGCAAAAGGAATTCCCCACAGCGGCGCATCAGCCATAGAAACCGTTTTTAATCTTTCCAAGTAAGGCTGAATGATATCCATCGTCGGCGGTGTAATCCAAATATTCATATCTACATCATCCGACGAGCGCTGCACAATAGCTGCTATCACTTCTTGCGGCGTTAACTCCTGCTTCTCATATTTATCCCGGAGCCACTTGATAGTTAATTCCTTTGCCACTTCGATTCTTTCAGTCATCTACAGACACCTCTCTCCTTAAGCAGATTGTGCAATACCGAGAATCAACTGACCTGCATGAACTTGATCTCCAGGCTTCACCCCAATCATAGAAACATAGCCATCACAAGGCGCATGCTGCGGGAACTCCATTTTCATACTTTCCAGAATTGCCAGCTGATCACCCTTCTTCACTTGTTCCCCCTGAGAAACTAGAAGTTTCCACACACTTCCCGGCATAATACCGCGTACAGCAACAGTTCCTGCCGGCAGCTCATCCTCTGGTCCTTCATTGACAGTCTCCTGCTCGGATACGTACTCCGCCAACCCTTTCGCCTTCCAGCTTTCCCGCTCTTCTTTAAAAGCAATTTGCTGCTGCTTGCGGAACGTTTCCGCACTCTCTTCGATTGAGCTTAAGAATTGCAAATATTCGCCTAAATCAAATGTCGTTTCTTGAATATCCGCTTCATATCTGCCTCTCGGGAAGTCTTCACGTAGTTGAAGCAATTCCTCTGCGCTGACCTCGTAGAATTGAATTTGATCAAAGAACCTTAACAACCAAGGTTTACCCGCCTTGAAGCTTTCCGTCGAGCGCAGACGATTCCACATCTGAATCGTACGTCCTACGAATTGATATCCGCCCGGACCTTCCATTCCATACACACACATGTAAGCACCGCCGATACCAACGGCATTCTCAGGTGTCCAAGTTCGTGCAGGGTTATATTTCGTTGTGACTAGGCGATGACGCGGGTCGACAGGCGTAGCTACAGGAGCCCCCAAATACACGTCACCTAATCCAAGTACCAAATAATTAGCGTCATAAACAATCTTTTTAACATCATCAATTGTCTCTAATCCATTAATGCGTTGAATGAATTCCAGATTGCTCGGACACCACGGCGCATCTGGACGCACCCCTTGTTGATAACGCTGAATCGCCAGCTGTGTCGCGGGGTCATCCCAGGAAAGCGGCAAACGAACAATACGCGACGGTACGCGGAACTCTTCCAAAGGAGGCAGAGCTGCGTCAATCTCAACAATTTTCTCACACGCTTCACTTACCGTTATTTGTGAAGGGTCGATGTGAATTTGCAAGGAACGAATCCCTGGCGTTAAATCCAGCACTGGAATCGAGCCACTTTCCATAATCGCTTGCATCAAAGCCTGCACTTGGAAGCGCAGCAGCAAATCCAGTTCAAGCTCGCCATACTCAACAAGTAAATTCTGATCGCCGCAGCAGCGGATCGTAATAGGAAATCTGCGATTAGCAGATTCTTGGAAAAGACGCGGATATTCCGGTGTAATCTCCTCATTAGTAGCAGGGAGCTGCACAAGTACCAGCTGTCCTAGATTCCCCTCACCCATCGCACGCAAATTACTTTCCTGCTGATCACGCAATGCTTCCGCCTCTGGGAGTGTCAGCAAATGGAATCGAATGGCATCACCCGGATGAAGCTGCCCCAGCTTCCAAAACTCAGCCGAAGCCGTCGTCACTGGACATACAAAACCGCCAAGACTCGGGCCATCCGATCCAAGAAGAATAGGCATATCTCCCGTCAAATCCAGCGTACCGACCGCATACGCATTATCGTGTATATTGGATGGATGAAGCCCCGCTTCCCCGCCATCTTCACGCGTCCATAGCGGCGCAGGCCCTTTCAAACGAACTCCTGTCCTCGAGGAGTTAAAATGAACTTCCCAACTCGTTTCCGTCAATTGATCCAAGTATTCTGCATGCAAAAATTCACCTGTACAATGGGGTCCAGGGATCACACCGATCGTCCACTCTCGCGTCATCACAGGACGATGCTCCAGAGCAAGCTCTGCCGCCTCTTGAACTGGACTTCCGCCTTCTTTCACACCCAGCACATCTCCCGTACGCAGCGCTCGACCGCCATGACCACCGAAGCCGCCTAGCGTAAACGTAGATGAGCTGCCGAGAATTTTCGGCATATCCAAGCCGCCGCAGATAAGAAGATAAGTGCGCATACCTTCCTTGGCCTCGCCGAAGCTCAGCACTTGACCGCGAGCCGCCAACACCGGCTTATACGTTACAACAGCCGTTCCATCCAGCTCCGCCTGCATATCTGCGCCAGTTACGCAGAACCACATGTCGCTGCGGAATTTATATGAACCTCCGCGCAGCGTCATTTCCAATCCGCAGGCATCGTCATTGTTGCCAAGCAGCTTGTTACCGATGCGGAACGATAGCGGATCCATCGGTCCGCAAGGGGGTACACCCACGTCCCAGTGGCGGATGCGGCCCGGGAAGTCCTGGACGGTGGTTTGGATCCCGCCGTCTACAACTTCCAGAGCCCGTTCCACGGGCTCGAACGTATTCAACAATTGCGTGAAGACGTTCCCGTCTACGCAATCTTTCTCTTGCAGAAGAGCCTGCAAATACTGCAGATTCGTTGTAATTCCATACATGCGCGTTTCCGCTAACGCTTCGATCAATTTACGAATGGCGTCCAAACGGTCTACACCGTGGACAATAATTTTAGCCAGCATCGGATCGTATAGCGTCGTTACTGTCAACCCATCCCTGACCCATGTCTCATTCCTTGCTTTTTCAGAAAAGACCGCCCGATCCAGCTGCCCCGCACTCGGACGGAACTGCTGGAGGCAGTCCTCCGCATAAATCCGCGCTTGAATGCTGTGCCCTACCGGCTTACGGATAAGCGATTGAATGTTGGTAAGCTCATTAGCCGCTTCAAGCACCATCCACTCGACAAGATCAATACCCAGCACTTCTTCCGTCACACCGTGCTCAACCTGAAGTCTGGTATTGACCTCAAGGAAGTAAAACTCACACGTCTCCGGATCATAAAGATATTCCACGGTACCCGCACTGCGATAGCCCACTTCAGCAGCAAGACGCTTCGCAGAGGCGAACATCGCCTCACGCACTTCATCCGACAGATTCGGAGCCGGACTTTCTTCAATAACCTTCTGATTACGGCGCTGAATGGAACAATCGCGCTCACCTAATGTAACAACTTCACCGTAGTTATTACCGAAAATTTGTACCTCAACGTGACGAGCTCTCGCGATATATTTTTCGAGAAACATGCCGCCGTTTTTGAAATTCGTCTCTGCCAAATGGCGAACGCCATCATATGCGGCTCTTAGTGTTGCTTCATCAGCGCAAACGCGCATCCCAATACCGCCGCCGCCTGCTGTGCTTTTAAGAATAACAGGGTAACCAATACGCGCAGCTTCAACTATGGCTTCATCCAGCTCTTTAATCAATGGAGTCCCGGGCAGCATCGGTACGCCGGCTCTTTCGGCAATTTCTCGCGCAGAATGCTTGAGTCCAAACATTTCCATTTGCTCCGGCGTAGGTCCGATGAATACAATGCCATTCTCACGGCAAGCACGAGCGAAATCGGCATTTTCACTTAGAAAGCCGTAACCGGGATGAATCGCTTGCGCACCGGTTTCCAGCGCTGTTTTCAAAATCAGCTCTGTATTCAAATAGCTTTCCTTCGCCGGTCCTTCCCCGATCAGAACAGCTTCATCCGCGCCATCCACATGTAAACTATCTTGATCTGCCCCTGTATATACAGCAACGGATTTAACCCCGAGCTTGCGTAAAGTACGCTCAATACGTACAGCGATAGCGCCACGATTAGCAATCAGCACTTTAGTAAACATCGTATCCACACCCCTTAGAATTTCGTAGACCATCTATCTCCTCTTAAGCAAAGGAACTTACTTCTCCCAAATAAGAACCTGGATCGGCGTCGGATTATAGGCATTACAAGGATTATTAAGCTGTGGACAGTTGCTGATAAGCACCATAGAGCTGCCTAACGACTGGACCTCTACATAGCAGCCCGGAGCGGAAACACCATCATCGAACTTCAGTCCACCATCCGGTGTGACGGGTACATTCATAAAGAAGTTAATATTCGGCGCCAAATCCCGCTTCGTATACGCTCCGCTTTCGTGCTGAGCAAGCTGTAACATAAACGTATCCCGACAATTATGCATCGACAGCTTATCGTGCGAGTAACGCACCGTGTTGCTTTGAGCCGAGCACGAACCTCCGACCGTATCATGGCGCCCGCAAGTGTCGGCTACGATTTCAAGCAATGCCTTACCGGATTCTGCCCGGAGGACCGAGCCTGTGCTGAGATAAATGTTGCTTTGACCTGTAATCGTCGCAACCGCACTATAATGATCTTCCGGATTCTCTGCATCATAAAACAACGTGTCTGCCGCCTGGTTCCCTTCCAGATCGACAATGCGCAGCACCTGCCCTGGCTTCAAAACCCGCATCCAACCGTCTCCCGCTTGAATAACTTCGCTATAGATGGCATCCCGGGTGATGCGAGGGCTTTCTACTCGATTAAAAACAGCCATTTAAATTCCTCCTAACAGCGTGTGATATTCCCATGTATTTCCAAAAGCTCGGCGATTTTCCGGGCGGTAATTCAAGCAATAATCATCTTCACCCACAGGCGATGCAGTCAGCACTTCCATTTTGACAGGCACAGAAGGATAAGTTGATCTTGAGTCTAGCGGGTTCGGCGTGTTCGATAAGACGAGCAAGGCATCTAATTCCGTACGCAGCGTAACCGTTGCACCCGCAGGGCAATGAGTCGCACTAAAATGCATATCCCCATTGTCATCACAAAACACTTTGGAAAATAAATTCACAACCGGCATCATATCGCGCATGCTAAGGCCATTACGTACCAGCTCTACCGCGAAGTTCTCCTGCCCGCTCCGCAGCCACTCATTGCGCTGCTCTTGAAAATTCGTCGTCCCGTATTTGGCATCCGTAGCCGCACGGCTTATATATCCGCTAAGCGGATCATGCCAACCGATACTGTCCTCCACGATGCTCACTAACGCTCGGCCGTTGTCACTCATCAGCACGTTACCGCGTGTCAAATGGGCTGTATGCTGGGCTTTCAGCGTATCCGGCATATTGTAGCGCTCTGTAAGATCCCTCGCGTGGAACACTTGTATAGACACATTCGCACCCGCCTCCAGCGCCGTAAAACGAATCAACTTCCCTCTACCAACCGCTCCTGACCACTTGCCGCCTGGCCCTATTGTCTTGCTCCAAATGTTATCCATGCTACCCATCTCCTTTGCCATGTCGTTAAACAAAAAGGGAGACATCACAAGACTCAAATGTCTTGGTGATATCTCCCAGGTTTTTATCCTTCCGTGGCGCTCTTGTGCAAGAGCGGTTTACTCTCGGACCAGCCCGGTCATGCCGGCGGAACCCTAGTAAACAATCGTATTCGTTTGTGTCACTAAACATAACATCGTTTATGGTATGTGTCAATAACTTCTAGATTCATTCCTGTTTTTATCTAAAATACTTCTCATATGATTAACTTTGTGTTATATTAACTTACACATATCATTGGATTCTAACATAAGAAAGCAAAAGACCTTTTTTTGACTAATAGGTAAGTAATGATTCATCACATACATGGTTTTCTAGGGTTCCGCGAGCGAAAGAAGTCTCGGTCTGGACCAAGAGAAAACGCACAGCTAACCCTGTGTTCACGGAGGGATAAAAGCCCGGGAGGATATCTGTTTCTTAGATATCTCCTTGGCTTTTTTGCATATACGCTCCGTACGATCACTGGAAAACAAGGATAAGGGAGTGTCAACATCATGAAATCAGAAGTCACACTGCGCAAATCTTTAAACCTATCCCAAGTCGTTTACATGGGGCTGGCATGGATGACGCCTATGATCTATTTCTCCATCTATGGCATTGCTTATGAGAATGCGCATGGCATGCTGACGCAAGCATATCTACTTGCCTTCGTTGCCATTTTCTTCACCGCGTACAGCTACGGTGTCATGTCCAAATCTTTTCCTACATCAGGTTCCGCTTACACCTATACGAAGAAAAGCATACATCCCTACTTGGGTTTCCTGGTCGGCTGGGCACTGCTTCTTGACTACTTCTTCTCCCCCATTATCGCTTGCCTCACCTTCGGTATCTATCTTCACGCACAGTTCCCGTCCATTCCAGCTTATGTCTGGATCATTGGGCTCAATTTCGTCCTCGGCATCGTAAATATTATTGGCATTAAGTTTTCTGCAAATATCAGCAAGCTGTTCGTCTGGATTCAGATTCTTTTTATCGCCGTCTTCTGTTTTTTCCTATTCCGAAATATCACCGGAGATGTTCATCCGCTGCAGCCATTCCTGCAAACCGAAGTCCCTTTTTCCACCATTCTTGCCGGAGCATCGATGATCTGTTTCTCCTTTCTAGGCTTTGACACGGTCACAACCATGTCGGAAGAAACCAAAAACTCCGAGAAAACGATTCCGCGGGCGATCATGATTATCATCATTACAGCCAGCATTTTATACTTGGTGCCGTCATTCCTGACACAGCTGGTTTATCCACAGCTAACCTTCGTCGATACCGATTCGGCTGGTTTCGAGATCGTGAAGCTCGTCGGCGGAGCCGCACTTAGCTCTGTATTCATCACAGTGCTTATACTCGCCATTTTCACCCAAGGCTTATCATCGGTAACTAGCGTTTCTCGTCTCCTCTTTGTGATGGGGCGCGATTCCATACTCCCTAAACGGGTGTTCGGCGCCCTTCATCCTAAGTTCAACACACCAGTCACTAACATCGTTATCGTCAGCGTTGTCTCTCTGCTCGCTCTTGTCATATCGCTAGACAATGCTGTGAAATTCGTGAATTTCGGGGCATTGACGGCCTTCTTCTTTGTAAACATCTCCGTTATCGCCCAAAAATACATCAAAGATAAGCAGCGCTCGCCGAAGCAAACGTTCCTTTATCTCATTATGCCGTTGATCGGAGCCGGTTTCATTGGCTATCTACTGTCTTTGCTCGACAAAGACGCCTTATGGATGGGAGGCGTATGGCTCCTCGCGGGCATTATGTATCATTTGATTCGAAAGCGTTCCGCACGTACGCTAACTGTGGCAAGCAGGCCCATCATCACGAGCAGCGGCCGTCCTTCCGGGTCTTTGGAATAGAATGAGAAAAAGGTTGTCCCATTGGTAGCTTTTAGCTACTAGTGAGACAACCTTTTTTTACATTTCAGGAATGGTATCGGGAGAAGTAAGGCTACTGCGAATAGGGATAGCTCGTTATGGGGGTTGGGTGTTTTACCCGGCCTAAATAGACAGAAGTTGTACAGAGTACAACAATTTCGGCTGTTTCTTCTCAACAAGCTGCCGATGTTGTATTTTGTGCAACATTTTCCCCGCATTTCACCCAATTGAGCCACTTTCGGGAAAATATGTTGTATTTTTTGCAACAATTGCCGCGATAATACCGATTATCTTGCATAATGTTGTACAAATTACAACTTCGCTCGCCTATCAAACTTTACTTACCTTCGCAGATAGATATCACACTTTTCTTCACTTGCCTGTATCGAACTTACTCAACCCTGATAGCCGGCCACTCTTGCCTAAAAAGACGGGTAAATCGTTATTCATTCTCGCTAGTGGCAGAGTGTTGAATCGGCACGCTTTGATCATCTGTAGGAAAGCCACCTTACTTATTCGAGATGTCCCGATTTAAGGTCAGCAGGAAAAACAAGCCCCATCTGCTTTCTAGCCTCATCCATAATAGCCATGGCAATGCTGGAATTCGCATGTGAGTTTGTCGTGGACTCTAATGCTCCGCTTTTAATAAGTCGAATAAATTCTTCCGCTTCATAGCGCATCGTTCGCACAGCTTGCTCCCGCGTCAGGTTTTCTACCGAACCATCTCGGTAGCGGATTTCAACTTTTTCAGGCGTGTTGATTTTATCGATAATCATCGTCGCATCCTCGCCTTGAATTTCTGCAGGCAGATAGGAGCTCGATATTTTGGAGTGCATGATAACCGCATCCATCTCTTTGTAGCTAAGAAGCAGGCTGCCCTCGCCATCTACACCTGACTCCAGCAGTACTCCACTTGCTTGTACACGATCGGGAGCACCAAAAAGTACCGCCAACGGATAGATACAATAAACGCCTAAATCCATTAATGAGCCATTGGAAAAAATCGGATTGAACGCATTCAGAACCGTCCCCTGCTTATAGGCATCATATCTGGAGGAATATTGGCAATAGCTCGCAAAATAACGACGAATTTTACCCAGCTTATGTAAATTATCTTGAATGGCCTTGAAATTAGGAAGTAGTGTGGACTTGAGGGCTTCCATGAACACCACTTTATTATTTTGTGCAGCCTTAATCATCGCTGAGAGTTCAGCAGTATTGGATGCCGCAGGCTTTTCGCAAATAACATGCTTGCCATGATTCATACAGAGTACCGCATATTCAGCGTGAAGCGAGTTCGGACTAGCAATATAAACCGCATCGAATTCCTTGCTTTGTGCAAACGTTTCTAGGCTTGTATAGATATGAGAAACCTCAAATTTCTGAGCAAATTCCGCAGCTTTCTCCTCCGTACGCGAGTATACGGCAGTTAAGACGAACTCCCCCGTCTCGCGGGCAGCATGAATGAATTCTTCCGTAATCCAATTGGTTCCAATAACAGCAAAACGTATCATATCGTTCTCCTTTGTTCCACTCTTGTTTTTCATAACTATACCATGATTTCAGAACTGTTGAAAAAAAGAACAGAAACAGGAAGGCAGAATTGTTGCCTAAAAACCCCCTTGACATGAAACCAAAAGGTTTCGTATAATCCGTTATGTAACCAATTGGTTTCACATTGCAATGCCTTTGGAAAACCTAATCTTTTGGGCACAATACAGAAAGGAAATAAGGGAAGGATTGACTTACAATGCAGGAGGAACTGCTGAAAAAGCTGCGCTATAAACAAGGACGAGCCCTCGTTCTTCAGGCACCTGAAGGCTACAAGCTTGGCATTGAGGATAACGAGGAGCCGAATGGGACCTACGATTTCGTTCAGCTATTTGTTAACAATGCCGCCGAGGTGGAGGAGTGGGCCCCTAAAGCAATTGCCCATTTGAACGGCTGTTCTGGATTACTTATCCGAAGCAAAGCTCAAAGGTGAAAACCGACATTAACCGAGACATTCTGTGGAAGTTGATGGATGAAAAAACGGACTATCGTCTTGTAAGCAATGTCGCGGTGGACGATAAATTGTCGGCCCTGCGTTTACGTCATAAGAGTAAAGTAAAAACAAAATCCTAAAAAATTAATCATTGGAGGCTTTTTATTTATGGAAAATCAGACTCAAGGCACATTGCCGGATATCAGGCAAACACTTGTTTTTAACGCGCCGATTCAAAAAGTTTGGAATGCCGTAGCGACATCTGATGGCATCGCAGCTTGGCTCATGCCCAATGATTTCAAGCCAGAGGTTGGCTATGAATTTCATTTGGAAGCAGGACCTTTTGGCAAATCCCCTTGTAAAGTAACCGAGCTCGACCCGCCGAACCGTTTGACTTTTGCATGGGGCAAGGATTGGTCGCTGACTTTTGAATTGACCGATTTGGAAGGCAAAACCGAATTTACGCTCATCCACTCCGGCTGGGATGCGGACAAAGTTACAGAATTCGGTCAACCTCACACTGCGGTTCGCGAGACCATGTCGATGGGCTGGGTTGGCCTGGCGAAGAAACTGGCTGCTCACGTCGAGGCTTAAGATGGCAGTCCCCTCGCAGAAGCATGACGTCTTTCAAGCGATCGCCGATCCGACCCGCCGTCAGGTGTTGCAGCTGCTCGGCGAGCAAGAGATGCCCGTCACGGTTATCTCCGGTCATTTCCCGATGAGCCGCACCGCGGTGTCCAAGCATCTTCGCATTTTGGCTGATGCCGGGTTGGTGAAAGAACGCAAAGTCGGCCGCGAGACCCGATACAGGCTGGAGGCGGAACCGCTTATGGAGTTGAAGCGTTGGCTATCCTATTATGAACGCTATTGGGAAAACAAGTTAAACGTGCTCAAACGATTCGTGGAATCGGACGACGAGGAAGGCGGAAATGCTTTATCCGTTTTGGAATTGGTCGATCCTACGAAACACGAATAACAAACACGAAAAGCCGTCGGTTCATCGGACCCTCGGCTTTTTTTCAATCCAATGCATCATTCTTGGCAAAAGAATGTTGGCTCTTCAGCAACTCTATTCCCCCATACACATTCAAGTGAGAATCTTAGACAGCCCTATCTCCCAACACACTCTCAATTGTGAGCGTCTTACACTTCTCCAATTCTCCACAGACATCAAGTGAGACTTAGACAACTCCATTTCTCCATACTCTAGCAAGTGAGCACTTTACACATCTCCATCTACCACACAATCTCGAGTAAGCGCCTTTCATTCTTTACCAATGTTGTATTTTATACAACAAATTTCACCTCAAATGGCTAAATAGCAGGTAGAAGTTGTATTCCATACAACATTTCTGACTCATTTGTGGAGAAACAGCCTATATGTGGTCCAAAAAGTTGTATTTTTTACAACAATGAGGCGAAGAAGGCGGAGTAGAGGCAACAATTGTTGCACAAAATACAACATCATCCAACCAAGAGTGTAGTTTCAGCCCTACAACATCATTCAACCATGAGTGCGGATTCAGACTTACAACATCATCCATCCAAATGTGTGGATTCAGTCAACAATCCCATATCTGCATTTATAAACTATGGATTCCAATCCATGAAAAGGCCGACTACTACCACGCGACACTACAACGCGCACTCCAGGATTTGCACGCGTTCACTTCATAATCTCTCAGATCCTCCACAAAAAAAAAGATCATCTCCCCTGCTAATTTCTACAGGTTGGATGACCTTTTTTACCCTACTCCTGAACTGGAAGCCACTCTTGTGACCACTTCGCAATTTCACCGAAAATCGGAGCCAACGCTTGCCCCTTATCCGTAAGTGAATATTCGATACGAACCGGACTTTCTGGGAATACTACCCTCTTAACAATACCTTCATGCTCAAGCTCCTTCAATCGCTCCGACAACACCTTGCCGCTCAAATTTGGAAGTGCCTGATCGATATTTATGAACCGCTGCGGGCCTGATAGTAATTGAAAAACGATAAGCGATGTCCAGCGCTTGCTGAGGATTTCTACAGCTTTCTCGAAACGAGGACACAATAGGTTTCGTTCCATGTTTATCACCTCTATATGTCTATTTATTATAGAGTAAGTGGACACGGATATACAAGGTTACAAAAAGTAATTTAGTTACTTGACGAAACTATAAATTTGGCGTAGTATCAGTTACATAAAGTAACTAAGTGAATTTAAGTAATTTAAAAAGGAGTGTTTTTATCGTGATTTCACCCATATTTGTAGGACACGGATCTCCCATGATGGCTATTCAAGATACAGCTTGCACACAATTCCTGCTCGACTATGGCAAGAAGCTTTCCCCGAAAGCTATTGTCATTTTCACAGCTCATTGGGAAACAGAGGTACTCACTATCTCGTCCACCAATGACGTATATGACACGATCTACGATTTCCGCGGCTTCCCGGATGAGTTGTTTCAAATCAAATATCCGGCCAAAGGGGATGTGGAACTGGCTCGAATGATCGCTGACCGTTTCACGGCGAAAGGCATCCCTGTGAATTTGGATTCACAGCGCGGGCTTGACCACGGCTCATGGGTTCCGCTTTTACGGATGTTCCCACTACCTGCATGCCCAGTCATTCAAGTGTCTGTCAATCCGTACTTGCCGCCTGCGGAGCAGTATCGCATTGGCGAAGCGCTGCGCGGCCTCGATCAGGAGGATATCCTGATTATCGGAAGCGGTGCTACTGTGCATAATTTGCGAGCTCTCAATTGGGATGCCAAAGAGCCAGACGCTTGGGCTGTTGATTTCGACGAATGGCTCATCCAGAACATGCAATCGCAGAACCTGGAAGCGCTGTTCGACTACGCTGCTTTAGCCCCGAATGCTCGCATGGCTGTGCCAAGACCAGAGCATTTCATTCCGCTCTTTATTACAATGGGCAGCGGTGACCCGGAACGTCCCGTCCAAGTAATTCATCGCAGCTATGAAGTCGGTTCGCTCAGCTATCTTTCGGTCTCTTTTTAACATGAAATGGACGACTCGCATATTTCAAGGTGTGCTGGCAGTCGCGTTTCTAATGTTTGGCTTTATGAAATTATCCACAAATCCCATGCAGGTGGAAGCTTTTACAGAAACCTACGGGTATGGTTTAAACGCCATGTATGTCGTTGGAGTTATTGAATTATTAGCAGGAATCGGACTGGTTATCGGCTTCTGGAATCCGCGCATTGCATTCTTCTCCGCTGGGATTATTGTAGTTATAATGGCTGGCGCCATGCTAACTCATGTCCGATCAGGTCAAGGTATGAGCACCGCGGCATTACCGCTTATCTTTCTCCTCCTGGCATTAATTGTTGTGCTAAGACGATCCAAACGCGCATAAGCAAACGGGTATCCCAGCCAGATGGCAGGTGATACCCGTTTTTGTAATTTACGACGGAATAGGCTTCGACATGTGTTCCCGATACTCCGTTGGCGTTAAGCCTGTATATTTTTTGAAGGTGCGTAGGAAGCTTCTCGTATTTGCATATCCGACCGCTCCCGAAACGTCGTTAACTTTGATGGACTTATCTTTCAAAAGCTCCATAGCCGCTTTAATGCGAATCTCGATCATGTAATCGATAAAATTGCTTTCCGTGTGATCCTTAAACAATCGGCTGATGTAAGGCGGAGTGAGATGAAACATTTCGGCCAACCGATCTAAGGACAGATCATACTCCTGATAATGCTCTTGGATATAGTCCAGCATTCGCTCGATCGTCTCATTTTTCCCACGTGAATTGCGCTTTTCCTCAATTTGTGAAGCCAAGCCCTCGAGAGTATCTCCGACTAGCCGTTCCGCATCCTTCCAGTTCTCACACTTCCCGATCCGGTCATAAAAGCTGCTCAGGGGACCCATCGATATTTCCGGCTCAATCCCAATGGCTTTGACGGTTTGCAAAGATTTCATCACAAGGTCGTAGCATAGCTGCCTGATCAGCTCCGGAGGAAGATTGCTCACAACCGCTTCACGGAATGCATCCGATAAGTACGTTAGCATCTTGACGCGATCTGTTTGCCTCATGGCTTCCATCACCGGATCGATCATCCGGCTAAGTTTGTAATAATCCTGTCGATCCGGCGGCTGCAAGTCGTCTACCGATATGACCGAATGCTTACCAAAGATCATCTTATAATGAAGCGCCTTCTGCGACTCATCGAAGGAGTTCGGTATCTCTTTCATCTCCATGCGGCATTTGCCGACTCCGACAGTTACCGTTAAGCCAAACTGCCTCTTCATGATATCAAGGATGAGTTCAAGTATGACTAATGTTCTCAAATGATTTTGCTCCGAATCACCTTCTGCAAAGCTGAGAAGAACAGCCGCCCGGCCACCACCCAAATCAATGGCCAAACCCGCATGTTCAGTTCGGATCAGCTCCTCCGCGACATTGCAGAACATATAGGTGTACAACGTTTCGTCCCGCGGATTCAGCTGTTCTCCTTCCTTGCCAATCTCAGCCGTACAAACGATAAAGCGCTCCGAATACATGTGAATCCCTAAAAATTCCAAATGATGATACATCGCATGGAAATCGGAACGGTTGCCGTTCAATACATCCATCATGATCTTCCACTTGAGCATAGGCTTCGAATCCCTGACATGCTGTTCCAAGTGCTCACGGTCTGTAACCATCTCATCGAATATATGCTCCAGGTTTCTGAGTCCTATACTCTCTGCTCCCTGTCCTCTACGCTTGTTCACGCCGGACAGCTTACCTGCCAAACGATCCAGCGGCTTAAAGGTCCAGCGGTTCACATAAAATAATGCAGCCAATGCCAAAAAGAACATCACGACGGCAAATGTGAGCAGCAGGTTGCGTGTAACCTTGATCGGCTCAAATACGGTGGACTCCGGCATTATGCTGACAAATTTCCAACCTGTGTATCCGCTCGTCCGGTAAAAAACTGACTCCTGAATCCCGTCCAGCTTCACATTGAAAGAGCCGCTGTCAGGATCCATTAAGATCGTATGTATATATGGCAGCGACTTCATGTTGCGGTAAAGCTGGTTCTTATCGTCATGAGTGACGACATTCCCTTCCGCATCCAGAATGAAAAATTGACCAGCGTGCCCATCCTCGTAGATCGCTTTAATCATCTGAGACAACTGAGCCTCTTTGATGCTAATAGCCATTAGACCCTTCCTGAAGCCAGGACTGCTAAGGCTAGGAAAGCTGCGGACCAAGGTAATCACATCTTGGGTCTCATGACCATCCCATACCTTCTGAGTCGATAGCCACTTAAAATATTCAGGCATATCCAGGTACTGGGCCAACCAATTGAACTCTGACGAAGCTTGCTTTAAATAGGTTTCCTCTGTCATTAAGTCGCCACTGATATGTGAATACGCAAAGACTGAGGAATAATTCGGATTATTTGAAATAAATTCCCTCAATCTGTTTGTCAATGTATAGTAAATGCTATACCTGTGACCGTCATCACTGTAGCTGTTATTCATAAAATAAACAAATTCCAGCCCTTCCGCCATGGAGAGCAGATCCTTCTCCGTCTGGCGAAAGGCAGCCTCGATCTTGGAATCAACCTGCTTCAGCAGTGCAAGATTAGCATCCTGTAAGTCCTTCTGCAGCCTGCCCACGGTGCCAGTATAGGACAACCAGAAGGTCAGGGTGATGATGAAGAGGAATACGATACCATATATCATCATGGCTTTTCCGGATATGCTGGTTCTCATGATGGACCTCCGCTTCGGCGCATTGTTTTGTTTTCTATTGTACCATTAACACGGCTGTCCGGGAGGGAAAATCTGGTCTTCCTATCAGTTGATGGTATTTACAGTAACGCCGGCAAGGGAGTAGATAAACACTGGTGCTCCAGTCAGAGGTACGCTTACAACTCCTGATACTGCAGCAATATATTTGAAGCTCCCATCTATTCCAACAATCGTTACACCGGGATCAGATGTCGCAATTTGGGCCGTTCTGGAAGAGCTGCTTGTCGTTTTCCAGCTAGCATCCCATAAAGATGTGATGTACTGGTTCTTATTCTCATCCCAGAATTGATAACCATAATAGGGATTGGCTATATTTGATACAGTACCCAAATACTTCGAATCCTTAAGCACCCTAATCAACGTGTAGTAACCATAGTAGCTCTCCTTCGGTTTACCGTTCCAGTCGATCAGACCGAGGTTATGCTCCAAATTGTTGGTCTCCGTACCGTCATCGGCAAAATCATACCAGTGCATCGTTCGGATTCCGTTTGCGATGGCGTGCATGTATGCTCTGGCCAAATAATTTCTTTGGGTCGATCGATCCACCGTTTTTAAGTAGCTTCCGCCTGTATAGGTGCTCCAGCCTAGCTCGGTAACTACGATTGGCTTTTCTCCATCACCATGGCTGGCCATGACGGTTTTCAGTTCCTGGAACGATTGGAGAAGCTTTTCTGGTGCGCCTTGTTCCAGACCTGGAACAGCAGGATACTCATATTTGACGTAAGGATGGACATCCATGACATCGAAATACGTTTTCACAAAGGCGCCATTCTGTCCATCGGAATTATACAAGGCATCCAGCCAGTTCAAGCCCTCATCCGCTTTTAAACGATCCAGGCCGGCGAGAGCAGGCTCTACAAGCAAGCTCTTGCTGCTGACCGCTTTCAAGCTGTCATGATTTGCCTTGAGGGCGGCCGCTGCAGCAGCCGGATCTCTTTTGGCAAGATCAGGTTCATTATAAGTTGAGAACGTATAGGCTCCCCCATTATTATCAGACTGAACATAGCTTGGGCCATGATAAAAGTAGTGGAAATTTAGTCCGCTTTTGCCGTACAACGTCTTCATCGCGCTGCTGTGATCCCACCATCTGTTCTTATTGATTCCTCCAAGATCTCTAAGAAGACGCAATTTTGTCATCAGGAACACATCTTCCGTCTCGCCATGGTGCACATAGTTTCCTCCACCGTAAGGAGCATCGTTGATGGCAAATATATCTCCGACCTTCTCCCCGCCAAGAACAGATGGCGTAGTAATTTTCAACGTCTCAACATCTTTCCTCTCTCCACCGGTCGAATGGAAGGGAGTTACGGCTACATAATAGGTGGTCTCCGGCTTCAGAGCGAAATACGATAAGTATTTGCCGACCTGCTCAAGGGACTTGGCCTCAGCCACGAATTTCGGCGTCAACCCTGCCGTACTCGCAAAAGGAGATGTCTCGATATAAACGCCGTATTTGGTTACATTATTGACGACGCTGTTATAGCTGGACCAGTCCAGATATAGCGTGCTGTAATTTTTGAGCTCCGCAGTAAACTCAACTTGATCCGGCGTCGACTTCTTCGGAAGCGCAGGGTCGTACAGCTTCCAGCCCCAGATCGCCACTTCTCCGACCGTTAAGATCTCCGAATTATTCGCATTATGCATAATAATTTTGACGTATTTCGCAGGCTTGCCTGGAACACCGTAGCCCGGCGTATTCACGATCACGTTCGCTGTGCGGCTGCTCGCATTAGGCGTATAACCGAGAGACGTATAGTTCACACCGTCGGTACTAACGAGAACCTCATACCCGTCCATGAACTTGTTACCACCTGATGCCAATGTCCATACATCGATTTTTCCGATTTGATACACATCGTTCAAGTTGAAAACAACCGTGCCGAACTTCCCTTTCGAACCCCAAATCGAATTGGTCGTAGAAGCAGCGTCGGATTCTTTGCTGGAACCGTCGATTAAGTCCGGTGCTCCCCCTACGGTATCATTCTTGGAGCTATCGTTATCGTATTTGATTAAATCTCCATCTGTAATGAACGGGTAGTCGGTCAACCACTCGTAGGATGCGCCAGTCGCAATCTTGGGAAGGGACGTATTATAATAATAGCCGGAAGACCTTAAATAGTTATTGCTCAAAATAGCCATCGGCTCCAGAGTATCGCCATATACGGCCACTTCACCTAGCCTCATGACTTGCTTTGCCGGATCCTTGTGCATAATGACTTTGATATATTGCGCATAAACGACAGGCTTGACGGCAAGCGTAACGGGGGCAAAACCCGAGTCTGGTGGATTCGCATTGTCCATTGCCCCGACCCGATTGTAAGTCACTCCGTCGAAGCTGGCATATACCTCGAAATTCCTCATATGACTGTTATTGTCCGTGTCCGCCCATACCTTCACCGATGATACCTTATAGACGGATTTCAAGTCGTATATAAGCGTTCCATATGCAGCAGAGCCTTCCGCGCTCCCTGTTGTGCTGCTCGTGTTATCGTCTGGACCGTTACTGCCATCCGTCATATCCGGCCCACTGGTGTCATCCGAAGCGATCAGAGCCGGATCCGTCGCATGGATCCCTTCTGTCAACCAGGTATAGGACGCTCCGGTAGCCATAGCCGCTGTACCCTCAGGGAAGAGTGTCCCTCCGATCACATTTCCACTTAGTACCTTCTCGCCGTTTGCCGCTTGAACAGGTTGACTTTCCAAAGGAATAGCAACGAAAACCAAACCGAGCAGAAAAGCAAATGCAACGACAAGAGCACAGCTCTTTTTCATAAATCTCATGGCAAAGCTCCTCTCTGGAATGTGGCGTACAGGATCGGAACAGCTTCGTCGGCGGCCGCTTCAGAAGGCATGTCATCACCTTTTGAACGTGCCTTGACGGTTACTATACTGCTCGCCGTATAACTGCCATCGTCTGTCGTCACGGTAATCGTCGCTGTACCTTCTGACACTCCAGTAATAGTTGCATGCAGCTTGTCGACCTCTTGAGCAACACTTACAATCGCCGGATTGCTCGATGTGAAGCGGACCTTCCTGTTACTTGAATTGCTTGGTTGGACCTTTGCGTTCAGGGATATCGCTTGACCCTCTTTCAAAGTTACGGTCGAGCGGTTCATTGTAACCCCTGTTACTTGCACATCGCCGTCTGTTACAGGTGCCTTGATTGTCACCGTACTTATTGCCGTATAGCCACCATCGTCTGTCGTCACAGTAATCGTTGCCGTACCCGCTGACAGACCAGTGACGGTTGCTTGCAGACCATAGACCCCTTGCACAACGGTTGCCACCGCTGGATCACTCGATGTAAAGCGAACTTGTTTGTTGGTTGAGTCGCCTGGAAGGAGCGTCGCATTCAGGACGGCCGTTTCTCCCAGATTCAATGATGCCGTCATTTGGTCCAGCGTAACTCCTGTTACTCGCACTTCGGGCGCAGCGATTTCGGTGAAAATCAAATCTTCAAACAACTGCGTATTTTTGCTGGAACCAATCCCGCTCATATATTCAAGCCAACCGCGTCGAGTAGTTCCGTCATTCTCATTAATCAGCATGGAAAACCCGAAGATGTCTTTGTCCTGTGGCGATTGGCCTTCAGGCAGCAGCTCCGACCACGGAATCGCGAGCTCATAGGTGGTGGCGATGTCGCTGCGATTAACCACCGCTTGCACAGTCGTCATTTCTCCTGTCGGTTTACCGTTAGCTGACAACCATCTCCAGACCATCGGGCCTTGTTCTCCTAGCGCGATACCGAACTCGTTGTTTTCCGCGCTGCCGATGCCGTTAACTCTTCCCGTATCAATAGAGAACTGTATGCTATCCCCCTGCCACATGTCGCCGCCAGTTCCTTTTTGAACATGGATATTATCTTGAACTTCCATACCGAAGTAGAGATGATTGCGGTCCCACTTCAGATAGCCTTTGCCGCTTAAATCCTGCTCACCGCCCCAATTGGCGATGTTCTTATTTTGATCCGCTCGGTTGATGACGATAGGCATGCCATTATGCCAGCTTGCCTCTAACAGCTTGCCATCTATGATCGGCGCCGTCTGGTCGTTCACAGCTGCAATAAAGTTAAACGGTCTCTCCACGATCTTCGTAAATCCGCTATCCAACTCAACCATGAGTTTTAGCTTGGCTCTCGCCTTTTCCGGAAGCTCGGTGATCGGAATCGTTATTTTCTTAATTTCCCTGGGTAAGAGACCATTGAAAGCAATCGGGCCGCTTTGTCCTAAGACCAAATATACAGCCTCGGTAACGCTTATAGCGCCGCTAAGCTCCTTGTCCTCAGTCGCATTCTCCACATAAATTGCCGCATTCCATTGATCCCATTGCCCGGGTACAGCAATCTCAGGCGCCATGCGGACTTTGATCGTCTCCAGTACATTAGCCTTTAATTTCATGGACGCAACAAGCGATGTGCCCGAGATGACTTGGAGCGTAAGCTCCTGGACTTTCTCTTCCGCGTTAAGCGGAACGGGAATAGTAATCGGAATGGCCGTCGTTCCCGCTGTAAAGTTTACGTCACCTTCCAGCTTCCATTCATCGGATGGACCAATTAGCTCCAACCTTCCGTCCAGCTCCGCACCCATCCCGAATCGGTTGATCGCAGCGTGGATAACCTCTCCACGTCTAACATCCACCGAGGGAGTCTTTAACACAAAGGAATCATCAATGGACGAAATCTCAACGCCCGTGCTGGAGTAAATAAACACAGGTGCGCCATTAATCGTTAAGCTTGCGCTACCATCGCTGACCGGCAAATAGGTATAGCTTCCGTCAATACCTACAACGGTAAGCCCGGCGTCCTTCGTTTTGAAGGTTGCTGTTTTGGTAGATTCATCCGCCGCCCAAAGCGATGTGATATACTGATTTTTCCCTTCATGCCAATATTCATAACCATAGTACGGATGCTCGACATTCGGCTGAGCCCTTACGTATTTGGCGTCTTTCAGTACCTTAGACATCGTATAGTAAGCATAATAGCTTGGCTTCGGGATGCCGTTCCAGTCGATGAGTCCCAGATTATGTTCTAGATTGGTCGCATCGAGTCCGTCATCTTGGAAATCGTACCAGTGCATTCTCTTAATCCCGCCAGCAATCGCATGCATATAAGCTCTAGCCAAATAGTTGCGCTGTGTGATCAGATTCACCGGACGAAGATAACTGCTTCCAGTATAGGTGCTCCATCCTAGCTCAGTGAAGATAATCGGCTTCTCCTGATCGCCATATTTGGCTTTCAGCGCCTGGATATCTTCAATTTTCTTAATCAGCATTTCCGGCGCACCTGGAATGAGTCCAGGCAAGCTGCCTTCATGGTTTTTCACATAGGGGTGTACATCAAGCACGTCAAAATAGGTTTTCACTAAAGCCCCATTTTGCCCATCTGATTTATATAAGTTCTCAAGCCAAGTCATACTTGCTGGTTCAGTTCCGCCAAGAGCAGGCTCGACCAGTAAGTTTCGGCTATCCACCGCCTTCAAGCTCTCGTGGTTTTGCTTAAATTGCATGGCCAGTGCAGAAGGATTTGTGCCCTTTAAGTCAGGCTCATTAACCGTGGAGAAGGACCAGGTTCCTTGTTTGTTTTCCATCGGAACATCTTGTGGCCCGTGGTAGAACGTATGGAACCCAACCCCGTATTTATTAGAGAACGTTTTGACCCAAGAATCATGAATCCACCAACGGTTGAAGTTAATCCCTTCGATGCCTCTCGTCAGAATAAGCTTGCGGATGATGTTCTCATCCTCTTTGCTCCCGTGCTGCACATAATTGCCTCCGCCATAAGGCGTATCGTTAATAGCGAAGATGTCCCCGACCTTCTCCCCGCCGAGAACGCTAGGTGTCGTGATTTTGACCGCGCTAACATCCTTGCGTTCGCCCGAGGCGGCACTCGTCGGAGTTACTGCGATGTAATAAGTCGTCTCAGGCTCCAAAGAAGAAACAAGCAGAAACTTCCCCTTCTGTTCAACCGATCCGTTATTGGCCGTCACATGAGCGGGTAGCCCGTTTGTTGTCGTAAAGTCGCTCTTCTGAATGTAGATGCTGTATTTATTGACCTTATTGACTACGGAATTATACGCAGACCAATCCAGATATAGCGTGTTGTAATTTTTCACATAGGTCGTGAATTCGACCTGATCCGGGTTATCTTTCTTGGCAAGCGTCACATCATACAGCTTCCAGCCCCAGATTGCGATCTCTCCGGCAATCAGTCGGTCGGAGTCGTTGGCATTATGCATGACGATTCTTACATATTTCGCATGTTTGCCGGGGATGCCGTAGGAAGGCGTATTAACCATGCTATTTGTATATCGGCTGTTAGGATTGGCAGTGTATCCGCTTGAGAAATAGTTGATGTTATCGACGCTCAGCAAAACCTCATAGCCGTCCATGAAATTACCGCTCTCCGCTTTGGACCACACATCGATATTCCCGATCTGATACACATCATTTAATGTAAAAGTTACCGTTCCGTATTTCCCTTGGGAGCCTGCGGCCATACTGGCTGTCGTATCTGCCGTTTCCTCCGTGCTCGAACCGTCAATTAGATCAGGCAAGCCGCTGACGCTCCCATCATTCTTAGCGCCGGCTTCATTGTCGCTCGTCATTAAACCAGTTTGCGTCACAAAAGGCTGTTCGGCGCTCCATTTATAGGTTGCCTTTGTATCCAGCTTTGGCATCCCTGTGGCATAGTAACCACCAGCTTTTAACTGGTTATTGCTTAGAATCGCCGGCGCTTCCGCAGCGTCGCCCCATATTGCCACTTCTCCTATGCTCATCGTGAGCTTAGCCGGATTTTTGTGCAGGATGACCTTTACATATCGGGCATATGGGGCAGGTTTGATGCTGCTGGTCACAGGAACGATGCCTGCGTCATCCCCGTATGTACTTTCGGTATCTGCAACGCGGTTGTAATTCGCACCGTCGATGCTTGCATAAATCTCGACCTGCTTCAAGCCGCTTGTTCCCGAGAATTCGGACCAAACCTGCAAGGCGGATACCCGGTATACGGCTTGCAGGTCATAGACCAGCGTTCCGTGAGCTGCTCCTAATTGACTGTAGGTCGATGTGACAACGCTTACAGAACCGTCTGTCATTTTGGCCGCTTTGCCAGGATCTGCAGCTAAAAGCCCGCCATTCGTAGCATATATTCCTTCCTGCTGCCAATCATATATGGCTCCGGTATCAATGACCGGTGTATTTTCCGGAAACAACTGGCCTAATGTATTATCACTTAGCAGCTTTGGTACATCCGACTCGGCCGCATGCGCGATAGGTACATCAGTCGATGCCATACCTATGGATTGAATAAACAATAACATTGCGAAGATGATGAGACATACTTTTTTAAGCATCACAGAACTCCCTTCTCCCTAATGAATAGCCTGATTAGAGCGTGTTTGCATGCAACGCTCGTCACACTTCCTCTCACCTCCACTCAAATCTTGGGTTCCATCGTATGATGAGATTAACCTTATCAAATGCGCTTGAAATCACAATAGACAGTTTTTGTCGGACGTGGCATTTCTTTCGATCCATCGCTGTAAGAGTGCAATTCAACAGCCTCAATAGTACTGTCTTAAAAGATGTAACTTGATCCGCCAATAGGTCACTTCCCCAAATGAAAAAAAACATGCCCAGACAAGAGAACTCTCTTGCCTAGCATGCCGGTTGATGTACGAATTAAATTGAATGGTATAGGTTTCGATAACCACTTGGTGTCAACTCCGTCAATCGCTTGAACGTATGGCAAAAGTGGGAAATATCCTGAAAACCTACAGAAGCTGCAACTTCCGTAATGGGCAGATCGCTCCCTTGTAAGAACTCCTTCGCTTTGTTGATACGATAGGCAATTAGAAACTCATTGACGGAGACCCCTGTATCCTGTTTGAAAATTCTACAAAGATACGATCGTGAAAGGTGAAACTGTCCGCACAAATCCTCTATACGCAAGGACTCCTGGTAGTGCTCCATCATATAGCTCAGTATGCTTTCGACAACCCTCTTCCGGTCTCCCGATCCCTGCTGAACAACGCCTATATCCGTCTGATATCGGCCTAACTGAGTAAACATATGCAGCAGGAGCCCTTTCACAGCAAGGGGATATCCCGGCTGCTGCTCCCTGATTTCCCGCTCCAGTTGACTAAGCGTTTCCTGCAAGCCCAGCAATTGGCGGGCATTTAATTGGACATGAAGGGAGTCGCTGCCCATCTCTGGAAGCCACTGCTCGATCCAAGCGGCTATTTGCCCATCTCGCTCGTACAGCCCTTCTAGATAGCTTTTCTCCACGGCAAGAACATAGCGATGAAAGGGCACATCTATATCCGGGCGTGATCTATGCATGGCCATAGGCCGTACGACCGTGAAATTTCCCGGTCCTAATGTATGAATCCTCTCACCGGCGATGTATTTGCCACTGCCTTGTATGCATAAATAAATTTCGAATCCGCTATGCGAATGGAAACTGCGCTGGTACAAGCTCGTTGTTCGATACAAGCAATGAACGGGAAAGGTGGAAAGTGTCTGATTCGTCCACTCGTCTATTGCCGCTCCTATGGCATCAGGCTGCTCCACCAGTTCCAAGTTTTCCGATTTCGCCCCGCTCACAGTTCTTCACTTCCTTCGCATCTAATTCGTAGACAATACCCCAAGTCAATAAGAGAATACGCCAAGCTTCATGGTCATCCTGCATAGTATAGTGAGCGTATGCCACTACTTCTCTTGGAGGAATACGACAATGCCAACTACACTTGCATCTGCTTATCTCGAACAAACCGCGAGCCAAATTTATGGTTACATGCTATCTGATCATACGGGAAATTGGGGCTTGGATATTCATCATTGGGATTGGGTGCCCGGCGTCGGCGTCATATCGGCACTTGCCTATTATGAAAGCACGCAAAATCCGGAGATCCTGAATCATCTGACCTCATGGGCCCGCCAAAACATGCATAAATCGGAGCATCTGAAGGTCATTAACTCCATGGCTCCCTTCGCCATATTTCCTGCTCTTTACGGTCACACGAAGGACCCCGTCTTTCTGAAAACTGCCGAGCGCATCGGGAAGTGGATGCTAACCGAAGCTCCTCGTACAAGGGAAGGCGCATTTGAGCATACTGTTACTGAAAATGCCAGCTTCCCCGAGCAGGTATGGGCAGACACGATCTTCATGGCTGATCTGTTCCTAGCGCGCCTCGCTCGCCTTACCGGTGAAACCGCCTATGCCAAGGAAGCTGTCAACCAGCTTGACCTCCATTTGCGACTGCTTCAGGATGACAATACGGGCGTACTGTTCCACGGTTGGAACTGCATCGCGCAGGATCATATGTCATCTGCGCGCTGGACGAGAGCTAACGCATGGATCGCAGTCGCAACGCCGATGATCCTGCAAGAAATAGAAGGCCTCACCCATGTGCCAGAAGAAACTTTAGAGCGCTACAGTTCTATGATGCAAGGGCTCATTCGCTATCAACAGCCAGATGGCCTATGGGCCACTGTCATGGATCAGCCTGATTACTATCCGGAGACTTCAGGCAGCGCGGGTATCGCTTGCGGCATTCTACTAGCCGTGAAACGCGGTTTGCTCGACCCATCCAGCAAGGAAGCAGCCTATCGCGCCGTTGAAGCTATTCTATCAAAAATTCTGCCTACCGGGGAAGTAACCGGCGTATCAGGAGGAACACCTGTTATGCCAACGATTGAAGCTTATAACACAATTCCTTGTTATCCCACGCTTTATGGACAGGGGCTAGTGCTAATGCTGCTCTCTGAATTAATTGTAAAAAAGAAGGAGCTCGCCATGTAATTGGCGAGATCCTTCTTTTTCTGCAATCCCTAGTTCGGATGCTTGTCATTCGGCTTCAAGGAGATCGCCAGTTGCTGCTTTGAGCCGTCCGCACGATTGTCAGCCTGCCTTACTGTCACTTGCTCCGCTTCTTCTTCAATGACTATTAGCGGCTTTTCCTTCACTGTGTCACCAATAGCTAACGAGAATAAAAACGCAGCTTTGTCCATAGCTTGGAAGTCTATTGTTTGCCGCTCGCCAGCGTAAATAACCAGATCCAGTCCATATGTGTCCCCCTGTTTGCTCCATTCCCAGTTCCAACCGGGAGCAGCGGAGGATACGTTTTTGTCGCCGCAGCGCAGTTGATTCTCTTCAGTACCCTCAAAGGCAGCATATAAACTTTCGAAACGAAGCGGCAGTCCATTGATCTGCACCTGTGCCACAGTGCCTTCCTGCTCAACGCTCATAAGCTCCAAGCAACCGCCAAATTCCATTCGAATCCGGAAATCCGTTGCCTCTATACGGCCTTGAATGCGATCCAAATTTGGGTGTGTATCCCCGCCGTTCGTCAGAAAGTTTACGCCTAACAACAGATGGCTGCGGCTCGCTGCAACGCTGAGAACAGCCGAGCAATAATCGTACCCATCGTGTAAGCAGCGCATTTGCAGATAGGTCGGCTGCCCGCCATTATCGAAATAAGCAACCATCCCTCTGGTTTGATTCCACATGATCTCTTTCCTAAACACTCCGATCGCATACTGCGGCGTGATGTAAGTATCCGCCCATTTCACGAATCCGGTTTCCTCATTGCGATAATAAGGCTGCCTAAGATCACGTACTTCTACACGGGTAAATTGCTCAACATATTGTTTTGGACATTGGATTCCACTGCCGTACCACTCTGTATCATATTCCAAATCCTCGGATGTAAAGAAAACCAACTTGTTATCGGTAGCCACTTGCAGGAAGGATTTAGTCTTATTCGTCAGTAACGTACTATAACTGCGACTGTGCGGACCGGCCCATTGCTGGGAGACCCGGATGATAATGCTCCACCACCATTCGCCAGACCATATCTAGCAATTCAGCGGTTATGTCCTTCGCACGAGAGTTGAGGGAATACTCACCAATTTTAGACAGCTCCACAATAGCAATGACCGAATAGGTAGGACTGTTGAATTCCTGGAAGGTCCCTAAATTTGCTGTATATTGCTGCAGCTTCTCCAACCTTTCCAGCCCATAATCCGCATAATCCTTCCGTTCATACAGCTCACCGGCGATTAAGGTCACAAATGCCCCCATAATCGCAATATTCGTATAGTTCGGTCCTACATTCCGTCTGATAATTGCGTCGCATGCAAAGCTTACCGATTCTCGGATCTGATCTTTAAGCGCTTCAGGCAGCTTATGACCGTGACGCAGCACCGCAAGAAGCAGTTCCTTGCCGCAAAAGTCCGCCCAGTTCCAATCAGGAGGAGCCATCTGTGTAAGCGGCTCTTCATAAAACCAAGGCCATATCCCATAAGTATCACTTAGCGGATTACAATCCTGCAAAGATAGCAGGCGGCCAATGATATCACAGGCTCTCTGTTCGTATTCCTTCATTTCCGTATTTAGCAAGCCAACTGCATAGAGCAGCGATTGATAGGTCGGATGGGTTGTCGGGTGATCTTTCGCCGTTAGCGTAGTATGGTACCCCGGACTATGAAAGGGCCGACGAAGCATACAAACAAGAGAATCATACTCACTTTCTTTGGCTGTGATTGCCTTTATCAAAAGTTGTTTGTGATCTAGCATGGTCTCATTTAAACTCATACGGAGCATTCCATCCTTCACGCTCTGATTATTTCAAGAACTCTTTATTTTTCTCATACCACTCTTGTGCAAGCTTCTCAACATTATCTCCACCAAGACGCTTCCACTCTTTACGTGACTCTTCCATAGCAGCCTCTGGGGTTAATGCACCGCCTCCAGTTACGGCTTTCACCTCGATTTGCGTAGCGATCGGATGGAACGTGGCGATCAGTTGGCTTACTTCCGGAATATCTGGGCTAAAAGCTATGTCTCTGCGGTATTTGTTTTTGAGTGCTACATCCAATGACTGTGACTTCAATTTGGCATATTCCTGGGAGAGCGGATCTTGGGCAGCCATGGTCGGAAACCAGTCGGATTTCAGACTAAAATCAGTTACAATCGCATACTCACCTGCGTAGGATACTTCTTTACGAGATTTGTCAGCATCGATGACTTGCGGGATTTTACCGTCAATTAGCTTGTAATGGACATTTTCCTCGCCGTATTTCATCGCCATATCCCCTTTATCCATCATCCAGTCGAGGAATTTAACAGCGGATTCGATTTTGTCTTCTTTCATTTTACTGTTAAAGGCTACCAGAATACTCGCCGGAAGCTCTTGATATAAACCATTTTTCCCATACTTACTGGCCACTGGCTCTAAAGGAACCATCTTGGCATCGGCGACATTTTTCTTAAGATCCATATATTCGTTCTGCATATTCCATGAACCAAAATAAATACCTGCTTTGCCAGTCGTCCACATTTGACGCGCACGTTGGAAGTTGCTATCCGTGATATATTCCTTATCCAGCAAGCCTTGATCGAATAATAATTTCTGATAAGCAATGGAATCCTTGTAACGATCCAACGTTCTGCCAAATTTGAGCTTACCCTCTTCCAAGTACCATTGATTCTCATTCACGAAAAAGAGAGCTCGAATGATTTGCACAGCGTTGCCATTAAACACAATAGGCACTGTATCTGCTTTACCATTACCGTCCGGATCTGCTTCCTTAAATTTCTTCGCTACCTCGATCAATTCTTCCGTTGTCGTCGGCGCCTTCAGGCCCAGCTTATCCAACCAATCCTGACGAATCCACATCCCATGGTTGGCAATTCCATCTATGCTTCGACTGCTAGTGACCGCATACATTTTGCCGTTAATCGTTGACGCTGATTTGAGCTCAGGATGCTCCTGCAGATACTTTTTCATAGTCGTGCTATATTTCTCGATGAAACCGTCTACCGGTTGTATAGCACCTTGGTTGGCCAGTTGCGCAATATAGTTGCGGTCATATTCCCAAATGAGATCAGGTGCGCTTCCGGAAGCCACCAGAGTACTGAGCTTTTGTTGAGCCTGTGCCCGAGGTACTGGCACCCAGGTCACCTTGGCCGGCGAATTTTCATTTATAAACTTTGTCCAACGGTTGCTCTCGTAGCTGCCTTCCTCAGCGGCTACTGTTCCACGATCAAAAGCGGAAATACTGATCTCTTTCTTCGGACCGGCCGCTGTTGCTGTAGCAGCTGCACTTCCTTGAGGCTTTGCTGAACTGCCACCCTCTGTAGTCGTATTCGTACTGCAAGCGGCTAGTACTGCTAAAGACATACTTGCTGCAAGAACTGGTTTCCACGCATGTTTAGTCATTTTCAATGGTTCCATCCCCCTAAATATTGTGTGGTATATATCAAGGACTATTCGCCCCGAGATATCAGCCTTTGACCGATCCAATCAAGACGCCTTTGACAAAATGCTTCTGCAAGAACGGGTACACGATCAGAATGGGCGTGACTGCAATGACAATCGCCGCTGCTTTAATCCCTTCGGGAGTGAGCGTCATCTCCGCAACACCCTCGCTACCGGATGCATGATCAAGTAGATTCTGATCCACCTGCAGGATCATTTGATAGAGCTTAAGCGTTAAGGTTTGCTTGGTTGTTTTGGTAACGTAGAGCAATACATTGAAGTATGAATTCCACCAGCCTACCGCATAAAAGAGTGAGATGGCCGCTATGATCGGTTTGCATAATGGGACAATGATTTGAAGCAGAATTCGCCAGTCCCCAGCGCCGTCGATGGACGCTGATTCCTCCACTTCCTCCGGCAAGCCTTCCATGAACGTTTTCATCACAAACATGTTGTATGTACTGATTAATGAGGGAAGCCACAACGCCCAATAGGTATCCATGAGTCCTAATAATTTAACTAATATAAAATTCGGGATTACGCCCGAAACGAACAGCATGGTGAAGGTGATGAAAATGAGCAGCCCATTACGCCCCATCAGTCTTCGTCTGGAAAGCGGATATGCAGCCAGCAAAGTAAGTGTCATATTGAGCGCTGTGCCGACTATGGTTACCAGCACGGTATTCCACATCGCTATAAAGAGCTGCCCATCCTGGAAAAGACGCTTATAGGCCTCCGCATTGAATTCGACCGGCCACAAAGTCACCTCACCGGCTGTAATAGCCCTGCTGCTGCTGAAGGACGATACAACCTCATACCAGAACGGGTATAAGGCAATTAACGAAAGAAAGCCGAGTATCGCATAATTAGCTGACGTCCCTAGTCGGGATAAAAGGGATTGTTTTCTGTATAAACTTTGCATCGCTTACCATAACCCCCGTTCTCCGAACGCTCGAGTCAATCTGTTTACGCCTACGACCAGTATCAACCCAACTGCGGATTGGAACAACCCTAAGGCCGTCGTATAGCTGTAGTTCATATTCTGCAAACCGACACGGTACACATAGGTACTAATTACATCCGCAACATCCAAGACGGACATATTCTGCAGCACCAGTGTCTGCTCAAGCCCCACATCCATCATATGCCCCATGCGAAGAACAAGCAGAATAGCGATTGTACTGCGAATGCCAGGCAATGTAATATGCAAAATCTGACGCAGCTTCGATGCGCCGTCCATCTTGGCCGCTTCATACAGCTGCGGATCAATCGAGGCCATTGCAGCCAGATAAAGAATCGTGCCCCAGCCCGCTTCCCTCCATATGCCTGATAAGGTGTAAGCCACAGGCCACCAGCCGGAGCTAGCCATGAAATAAATGGGCTCGATGCCAAACACCTTCGTCAGCACCAAATTGACAACACCCGTGCTTGGAGAAAGCATAGCAATGAAGATGCCCCCAAGCACAACCCATGAGATAAAATGGGGCAAGTAGAGCAGATTTTGAACGGTTCTTTTATACCATTCCTTGCGTACCTCATTAAGCAGAAGCGCGAGTAGTATGGGTATCGGAAATCCAAAAACAAGGCTATACACATTGAGCAGCAGCGTGTTTCTTAGCACTCTCCAGAAATCGATGCTTTGGAACAAGCTAGTGAAGTGTTTCAGCCCTACCCACTTGCTGCCGAAGATGCCGTCGGCGAATCGGTAGTCCTTGAAGGCAATCATCTCGCCGACCATCGGAGCATATTTAAACAACAGATAAAATCCAATCACAGGCAGAAGCATCAGATACAAATGTCGATCCCGTATCAAGCGGCCTCGGAATGTGGACGGAATCGGCTTGGTTGGAATTGGCTTCTGCTGACTTAGCTTCTTAGTTAAGCCGGTCACTCTTTCCTCCATGTTGTGTTCACCCTTTCCAAATGTGAGCCTGCTGTTGTGCCGGCGATATCATCGTATCCTGCCGCTGCTTGCTTGCAAATAGACACGTTTTGCTCTGCTGTCTTTTCTTAACAATTGCCCTGTCACCTTTTTTATACTAGGTTCATTTTCCTAAAGACGCAAAAAAAGAGACCCACAGCAACGGGCTGCGGGTCATCAAGTATATATATTTAAAAAGGGGGTCGAATTTCAGTATAGGGCCCGAACCTTAAAGCCAGATGAAAACCAGATGTCATTTGGATTACAAATGATTCCCATTTGTTACAAGCATGCAGCTATTTTTCCTTAATCGGGATATAAATGTCCATTTGGATGAGCTCATATTTGGATGGGTTACAGCGTTCATCGTACAGTTCGAACTCCGCACCGCCTGCATGCTCATAGCCAGAATGAGGAAACCATTCTTCGAAAATGGATTTCCACGTGCTCTGAATGGATGCAACGAATTGATCTTGAGGGACCTTAGGTGTCGTAAACACCACATACCTTGCCTCTGGAAATTCACGGCTCACCAAATCGGCTGGCACACCTTCAAAACCAGTGGCCTCCATTCCGATGATATAACTTAAATCCCCAGTCTCCATGTTGAAATCCGTACAAATACCCAGCTCAACTTGTGAATCTGCATGCACACGGTTGGGAATGCGATTCCCCTTGCCCTCTTGTAGATATGAGCCCCAGAATGCAGGGATTTCACGATGGTTTCTTCCCTCTTTGCAGGACGTTTTCAGTTCATAGCCAATCAGTTTAAAAGCAGGCTTCGTCTTCAATTGATATTCCATTCGAATTCCTCCTAATATAGGGATCTTTGAGCGTAGCTCAAAGTCTCTCCGCTTTGGGTTGAATTTTCTTTGCAGCACATTCGCTTTCGCATAAACTGGCGTCAAAATACCTTGTTTACGGTACGCAAGCGGCGTACGTTCAAAAACTTTTTTAAATGCTCGAGTGAAATTCTCGTGGGACTGGAACCCATTGTCGAGGGCAATATCGATTAATTTCTTCTCCGTATGTGCGATCTGATAGGCCGCACTCGCTAATCTTCTTTTCCGAACATACTCCATCACAGCTTCTCCCACCATGGTTTGAAAGACTCTATGAAAATGGAAGTCAGAGAAACAAGCAACTTGAGCTAAACAAGCAACAGATAAAGGCTCGGATAGGTGATCTTCAATATAATCCAAAGTCTTCTGAATCTGCACAAAGTAATCGGTGTCCATCGATTGCCCCCTCCAGCACTCTAAACACAGTGTAAGCTATTTAAAATAACGATTCTTGATCTTTCTTGCTAATGGAGTGCGCGATATCATCGCATTTATGATTTCCAACTCCCTTTGGAAGCAACCGAAAAGGTTTTGTACTGATTCCTGCCCTTGATTTCCAAGCAATTGATTTGCAAGCCGTATGCACAGCCGCCATCGATGCCGATTTTATCACGATCGAACCAAACATCTGCTTTCCCATGAATATCCTTAGCCGGCGTATGCCCAAAAACGACTATTTTTTTCACGACGGTTCGCTGCTGAACAAAAGGAGCACGAATCCACAAAAAGTCCCTTTCTGGTTGGGTTTTCCAATCCGAAAATGTAGGGTTAAGCCCAGCATGAACATAAATGTGAGTCTCGTCCTCGTGATAATACGGAAGATTATTTAAAAATGAAATATGATCGCTGAACTTTGCTCGGATTCGTTCCTTCGATTGCTTCAAATCAAGATCCTCGGTCCCGCAGAAGCTTTTGAAAGTTTGGATACCACCATGTTCAAAAAATTTCATTTCCGTCAGTGCGTCGACGTCCCCCAGAACATCCACGAAACGTTGGTCATGATTTCCTTTGAGCGCAATCGCTCCCTTTTCTCGCACCAAATGCATGACGAATTCTACGGTTTCCCGACTTTGCGGCCCTCGATCCACGTAATCACCAAGCAACACGAGCTGGTCTTCTACGGCATTATAATTTACTTTATCCAGTAATTGCTTGAATTCATCCACACAGCCATGTATATCGCTTACGGCCAATGTTCTTTTCATATCCTGTACCCCCTGATGGCGAGCTCCTGTAAATCCATCTATTTATGGCCATCTATTTGCTCTAGAAAATGTTGAATTGTTTGTCGAAAACGGGCCTCATCCGGTTCCCACAGGGCATGGCCGGAATCCTCAAAGACGACGATCTCCACGTGTTTAAGATGTTTTTGATAGCGCATCGCATCTGCTTCACTTAAGAAAGAGCCCTCATTTCCACCGCGGATAACTAAAACAGGGCACTCGATTGCCTTAAGCTGGTCCCACAGATCAACTTCTTCCGTTTCATCAAATATAGCTTGTACCACGTCGGAATTGGTGTGAGGATTAGATAAACATCGTTCAAGCCATTCTGTGCTAAACACAGGGTACTGCGCAGGAAAATCGCAAATGATTAATCCTTTCAGCCGTTCTGGTCTCTGACTAGCAAAGCCCATCGCATAAGCAGCCCCTCTGGAAAAAGCCATCAAAACGAAGCGATCCGAATCTGTATGTTTCTGGGATACCACGGCCTCAATATCGGCCACATGATCGTTAAACGTATATCCGGTCTTCGGAGAATCACTTTTCCCGCGCCCCCTGAGGCTGATAGCTGTACATTCCCTGTCGTCAAAAGCTGAAAAAAAGAACTCTTCTGCAGATCCCAGCATGCCGGGAATATAAACTAACGGCGTGTTCGCCGTACTGGTTGAAGAAACAAGATAATGAAGGCGTACTTCTTGATTCAGCGCAAAATGCGGCTCGACCATCGACATATCAGCTCCCTAGCAAACTCTAAAATCTATGCGTATTTCTATTATTTAGGTTTTATTTTATCATAGATTGGTTAACTCGGGATTTCTTAATTATTATTGATCTTACATAAGAAATATGAAAAGGACGTCCTGATGGACGTCCAGTTACGAATTGATTATTGATTTATCTACTGCACATATGTCGAATGCCTGATAAGCGATTCCACTTCTACACACGCCATCACGAATGTGCCCACTCCATGAAGGTCGTTCTCACTAGTCGGTCGAGTCACATAGTTCTCATAATCGCCTGCTGACGTTCCGATACAGATCAGCGGTAGTATCACCCGCTCCTGCTCGTCGAACTTCAGCGTTCGAATCAGTCCTTCATATCCCTTCACGGCTGCATCCACACATTCTTGGCCAACGACTCCGTGCTTAATCGCTTTGGCAATCGTGTATACGAACAGATTCGTACAGGATGTCTCAAGCCAGTTATCGGGCTGATCACCCTTGTCAACGATTTGATACCAAAGTCCGCTCTCTGCATCCTGATAACGAATCAAAGCATGAACGAAATCACGCAGAGAGTTAACTAACTCTTCGCGCCCTGGTTCATCCGCTGGGAGCTCATCAAGGAATTGTGTAACTGCTAGGCCATACCAGCCGAGTGAGCGGCCCCAAAATTCCGGTGAGCAGCCTGTTTCGGCATTCGCCCATGGCATCTTGCGGCTTTCGTCCCACGCATGGTACAACAGCCCTGTCTCTTCATCTTTCATATATTTGCGCATTAGTTTCTCTTGATGCAGCACTGTGGAACGCAATGCAATATCTCCGTAAGCATTCGCATATTTCAATGAGAAGACACCCGCCATATACAAACCGTCCAACCACATGTTGAATGCATACTTGTCTTTATGCCAGTAACCGCCCTCTGAAGTAAGATTCAGCGTGTTCAACAAACTTCTCAGCTTATCCGCAGCGATTCGGTATTTGCTGTGTCCTGTCTGTTTTTCCAATCGGAACAACAAAAGGCCAGCTTGAACGGCATCCAGCTCATCCCGCGCAAAATAGAGATTGCCTCGTTCGTCGATCAAACCATCCACATACGCCTGAATGTAGGCGTCATAGCGGTCATCTTGTTCAGCTTCCCACAGCATTTCCATGCCGCATAAAAATACACCTTGATGATAATGCCAGCGCCCGGCAGGCGGCAGCTCCATTGGCGTGTACGTGCTCATAATTGAATCGCAGGCAGCTTTTGCCCATTCGATCGGTGATTTTACAAAATGATGAGTCATAATAAATTTCCTCTCTATAATCAAAATAGATTTTCGGATTAATTGAAATCCCTTCCTTATCCCTTAATGGAGCCGATCATAGCCCCTTTAGCAAAGTGCTTTTGCAAGAACGGATACACACACAAGATTGGTAAAGTCGCAACGACGATAACGGCCATCTTAATCGATTGTGCAGGAGGCGGTGTGACACTATCCAAATCCGCACTGACATCCATCCCGCTCGCAAGCACGACAATTTGTCTGAGGAGGACTTGAATCGGCCACTTCGCACTCTCATTCAAGTAAAGAATCGCGCTGAGGTAAGTGTTCCAGTACGTCACGGCGTAAAATAACGAGATTGTTGCGATAGCCGGCATCGATAGAGGCAGCACAATTCGGAACAAGATACCAAAGTCACTGCAGCCATCGATCTTGGCAGATTCTTCGAGTCCCTCTGGGATGTTTTGAAAGAAGTTTTTCAAAATAATTAAATTAAAGGCACTAATCGCAGAAGGTAGAATCAACGACGCGTAGCTGTCGATCATCCCCAGTTCCTTCACAACCAAGAAGGTCGGAACCAAGCCGCCGTGAAACAACATCGTAAATACGACAAGAAACATAATGACTTTTCTTCCATCCACGTCTTTACGGGACAAACCATAGGCCATCAGAGCTGTGATAAACATACTGATGATCGTTCCCGCAAGCGTGGTACCAATCGAAACGCCCATGGCTTTAAAAATCGTATTCGTCGAGAAAATGAATCGATAGGCCTCTATGCTCCAGTCCGTCGGGATGATGACAAATTTCTTGGCGGCCATTTCCG
Source organism: Paenibacillus sp. WG02 (assembly GCF_055396115.1). NCBI lineage: Bacteria > Bacillati > Bacillota > Bacilli > Caryophanales > Paenibacillaceae > Paenibacillus > Paenibacillus sp. WG02. The sequence continues at coordinate 7,855,197 of NZ_AP036016.1, forward strand.
CACTGGTCGTAAACGAACCCGCTACAACGTGTACAAAGGGGATAAGCGTAATGAGACCAATGATCGTTAGCAACAAATAATTGATGATGCCAAACATTCTGCCGCCTAGCGTAGTATCTTCAACCATGGTGTAACCTCCTTAGAGTTTTGCGTTAGCAAAACTTACTTCGTAAGCATTTAATAAACGCCCTCTTCGCCCATCTTCTTGGCAATTCGGTTAACTAACATAACCAACACAAGTCCAATAAACGATTTGAACAATCCGATAGCAGCGCTGTAACTGAACTGCCCTTGTTTTAACCCTGCTGTATATACATAAGTATCAATGATCTCCGCAACATTTCGGTTCATGGAGTTGAGAAGCAAGTAGACATGTTCAAAACCGAGTTCGAGAACCGCACCAATTTTCAAAATTAACAAAACAATGATGACACTTCGAATAGCGGGCAATGTAATATGCCACATTTGTCTAATCCGTCCTGCACCATCCATACGCGCAGCCTCATACAACTGAGGATCAATGGAAGCAATCGCCGCCAGATAAATAATCGTGCCCCAACCCGCTTCACGCCAAATAACTTGAAGAATATAGATCGGTCTAAACCATTCCGGGGCTAACAAGAAATTGATCTTTTCAAATCCGAAAAACTCTATAATATCGTTGATAATACCGCCATCCATCGTCAGCATAACGAAACTGATCGAGACGATAATAACCCAGGACATAAAGTGTGGCAGATAAACGATCGTTTGAAATACTTTTTTGAAAAGATCCCCTTTGACCTCATTCAGCATGAGCGCCAGAAGAATCGGAATCGGGAAATAAAACAAGAGATTCATGACAAATAAGATTAATGTATTGCTTAAAATAATTAAGAAATCGGGCTCTGTAAACAACCGCCGAAAATGCTCAAAACCAACCCATTCGCTTCCACTAATCCCCTTAAACGGTTTATAATTCTGAAACGAAATGATCAATCCGTACATGGGAATATATTTAAAAACGAGAAAGTATAAGACTCCCGGCAGCAGCATGACGTAGATCCATTTGTTTTTCCAGAGTCGTCTACCCAGCTCACTGCTTTGTTTCCTAGCCACCACACGTTGTGCTACATTCACTTCCTGCATACGACTTCTTCCTTTCCGGGCGATTCATTCATTACGAGAAGACTGCTGCATGAACAGCAGCCTTCCCCGCCTTCAATCTGCATGCTTCACGACTATCTCATTATTTTTTATAAACAGCGTTGTATTCCTCGATAATTTTGCTGCCTCCACGACTCTTCCAATCTTCAATAGCCTTATCAAAACCAGCCTTATCAATCGTGCCATAGATATATTTGTTCGTTGCATCTTTAATCACATCTTGAAGTTGAGCGCCCTTCTCCTGGTTCGTTTTCGAATCCAGAGCAGCTACCGGATCCTGCACAGCGAACTGCAGGTTGGCAATCTTGAGTTCATCTGCCTTACCTTGAGCAGGAATCGTAGGAATACCCAAGTATCTGCCGGACGTATCTTCATCACCAATGGCCGCGTCCGTGAAAGGCTTAACTTCGCGTGTCCACTTTTCTTCATCCAGCTTCTTTGCTTTGTTGTCGATTACGCTGTAGTTAGCATCTTTAATGCCCCAGTTTGCAAGGTTGGCAACTTCAGGCGTCATCATTTTGTCAAAGAACGCCAAGACTTTCTTTAGCTCAGCTTCTGTTTTCGTAGCGGATTTCGGGAACAGAACGACGTTCGCATAGCCAGGAAGAGCCCATGCTGCGAATTTACCGCTTGGCCCAGCAACCATACTGTGTACATCTACTACTGCTGTAGGCACATTTTTGATCAGATCTTTATTGAGAGATGCAACATCTGTCATGGCACCGATATACATACCCGCTGTTCCATTGGTGAACAGCTTCTGTTGATCCGTTTTACTTGTAGCCGCGAAGTCCTTGTTGATAAGTCCACCATCACGCAGCTTCTTGTAGTAATCCATTGTCGCTACATATTCGGGAAACATGAACTCAGGCTGCAGCTTGCCATCTTTAATGCCCCAATTGTTCGGTACACCGAACCAAGTGGCAACGGTTTTGAATGATCCGTAAATGAGATCGTTGCGATCCGTTAAGCCGATAGTATCCTTTTTGCCGTTGCCGTCAGGATCATTTTCAGTGAACGCCTTCATCATGGCATACAAATCTTCGGTTGTTGCAGGTGGCTTCAGTCCCAGCTTATCCGCCCAATCTTTCCGATAGATGAGGCCTTGACGGGCAATATCTACACCGCGATATAGCGTGTAAAGCTTGCCATCCACTTTCGTATTATCATTGGTTGTAGACTTCAATTTACTCAGGTTCGGGAAGTCCTTCAGCAAAGGACCAATTTCCCAGAATTGTCCGTCACGAATGGCCGATTTCATCTGAATAAATGTCGCCTGATTTTTCAGGTAAGTGACTTGCGGCAGTGCCCCTGTAGCAAACGTTGTATTCAGCTTCTCCTCATACGTATCAGCCGGGAAAAATTGATACGTTAACTTCGTGTTCGTTAACTTTTCGAGTTCTTTAATAATCGTATCGGGCGGCGTTTGCGCTGTGTTCAGCGGTGCCATAATCGTGATCGCCGTCGGTTTGTTGTCTGCCGTTGCTTTAGGCGACTCCACCACACCAGTCGTAGCTGCAGGAGTTGACTTCCCCCCGTCTGAACAAGCTGCCAGCGCAAAGCTGGAAACGAGCAGAACGCTAAGTGGAATCGAGACTAATTTTCTCTTCATATTGGTTAGACCTCCGCGAAATTGTTGTGTGCTACAAATTCCACACTACACGGCCGCAGGGAGGTACCGAAATAATCATTTGCTCAGTTAAGCCCCACACAGTAAAAATGTGAGATGAAGATTATCGGTCGGGGAGATGATTATCGTCCCTTCCCGCCACTGTAGCGATGTTTTTCATCGCTATACTTACTCGTACGCGCTCATAAGCTACTTTAACGATGAAAAACATCGTCTCAGCTCGCACTTTAACCAGTTAGGCACTCTTCCTGCTACTTTAGCGATGTTTTTCATCGCTACACTTACTCGTACGCGCTCATACGCGACTTTAACGATGAAAATCATCGTCTCAGCTCGCACTTTAACCAGTTAGGCACTCTTCCCGCCACTGTAGCGATGATTTTCATCGCTACACTTACTCGCGCACCAACACGCGACTTTAACGATGAAAATCATCGTCCCAGCATGCACTTTAACCAGTTAGGCACTCTTCCTGCTACTTTAGCGATGTTTTTCATCGCTACACTTACTCGTACGCGCTCATACGCGACTTTAACGATGAAAATCATCGTCTCAGCTCGCACTTTAACCAGTTAGGCACTCTTCCTGATGCTGTAGCGATGTTTTTCATCGCTACACTCACTCACGCGCGCTCATAAGCAACTTTAACGATGAAAATCATCGTTCCAGCCTAGACGGGCCTCTCCCGTAGCTGCTCAGCTCCTCCACCAACTCACAAAAAAGAAAAAAAACCGCCGCGCACCTGCGCCAGCGGTTTCCTTATCTCAACCTCGCTTCCCATAAGCCTCATTGTACTCTCTTATCATCTGGCTGCCGCCATTTCGCTTCCAGCGCTCAATCTCTTGCTGGAATGCGGCTTTATCCAGTTTCCCCAAAATGTAATTGTACGTAGCGTCAGATACAATTTTGTACAATTCGATGCCTCGCTCGTCGTAGGTCTTCGACTCCAGACCAACAGTCGGGTCTTTGACGACGTTTTTCTCGTTGTCCAAACTCAGTCGGTCCGCGAGCTGCGACAAGGACTCGCTCTCCGAGACGCGCATGACCTTTGGATTGTTCAGATCAGCAATCATGAGTGCATACAGCGCATTCACCTCATTCACACGGAGCTTCGAGGTCTCTTCCGAGAGTTGAACTTGATCTCCTTTGGCTGTGTAATGACGTCCCTCCAGCCCGTACTTCATCAAGTTGGCGACATCTTTATCCATCGAACGATCAAAAAATTGAAGGACCTGCTTCAATTCCGCTTCGGTGCGAATCGCTTTTTTCGAGAACAGGTAGAGCGCACTATAATTGGGAATCGACCAAATTTTAAAACCCATTGGGCCTTCGATATGGTTCACGAGCGTAAGCTTCGCCTTCGGGTTAATGAGCTGAGCTTCATCCGAAAGACGCTGCACATCCTGCATGCTGCCAATATAGACGCCCGCAATGCCGCGAATGAGTTTATCACGCTGAACTTCCTTACTGGTGACTGCGAAATCCGCATTGATCAGCTTCTCGTCATACAGTTTCTTCATATAGTTCATCGTGTCCACGTAGGCCTGGGTTTCGAACTCAGGGACTAGCTTTCCAGCGCCATCAGTACCCCAGTTATTCGGAGTACCGAAATAAGAGCTGATCGTTTTGAACGCACCAAAAACCAAATCATTCCGGTCCGTCAGACCGATGGTATCTGCCTTCCCATTCAGATCAGGATCACCGAACGTGAAAGCTTTCAATACCTGATACAGCTCATCTAGATTCGTCGGCTTAGCCAGCTTCAGATTGTTCAGCCAATCCTCACGAATAATAATGCCCTGCCGAGAGGAGGGCCGCTCGGTGTACAAGCCATAGATTTTGCCATCGACAGCTGCCTGTCCCAAAATCTCCTTGTTCAGCTGTTTCAGATTCGGGTACGCCGCCAAGTAAGGTCCGATATCCCAAAATGCGCCGGAACGGATCGAATTTTTCATCAGCATATAGTCCGTATATTTCACATAGGTTGCTTTTTTCAATGAGTTTGTGGTGAGCGCGGTGTTCATTTTATCGGTATAAATTCCGTCCGGAACCCAGTTCAGATCCAGCTTAGTTTGTGTGCGATTCTCGATTTCCTGAACCAATTCAGGGATGGGCGGATGCGGAAAATGCAGCGGCGCCATAATCGATATAACGGGACGATTGCCGTTCACATCCTCTGTCTTTTTCGAGCTATTTATCTGACAAGCACTGATCAAAGCAGCCATCAACAGCCCTATCAAAAGGAGACCAAAAAGCTTAAAACCCTTGCCATGTAAACTTGTTCTCATGAGAGCTTCCCCCTTATAGCAGCAGTGTTTTATAGTCAAAATCAGAGAAAATGATTATCCGTCACTTAGATGATTATTGCTCTTAACGCCTGTCTTGACTACAATACATAGATAGCTGAATGATCATCCTCAAGATAGATAGGTGTTGGATGCGATGCGCTCTTTAAGTTTTCTTAGCAAAATGACCATATTCGGGTTCCTGCTCAGCACGCTGCCGGTTATCTTCATCGGCGCTTTCGCCTTCGTCACCTCGTCGAGTGAAATTCAAAAGAATGTCAACGAAGGTAAAATGCAGTTAATCACCCAAATCAACTCCAATGTAGAGCAGAAATTAACGACTGTCAACCATACACTTAATCAGGTCATCAACTCTACCGTGCTCAAAAAGGCGATGGATATGCCGCTAACTGTAAACGATTTCATGATGTATGATGACCTGCGCAGCGAAATTCGATATATGCAATCCTTTGATACCAAGCTGGAAGATGTCATCCTGATTAATGCCAGGGAAAACTGGATGATTAAGAATTCGGGCTTGTACCGCTATGACAGCTACCCTTATTACGATAAGCTTATGACCCTGATGAATACACAGGAGAACAGCGTTTGGACGCTTAATCCATCCAAGTGGTTTTTCACCGAAGAAAACGCGCGAAGCGTTACCTGTGACTACAGTATTTCTCTGGTTAAAAAGCTGCCCACTACCGGTCTGGAGAAATACGGCTTGGCTCTGGCTAACATTCCTGCCTGCAGTCTGCAGGATTTGATCCAAAGTGATACCGAGCATCTGGATGACATCTTGATTATGGATGAACAGAATCGGATTCTCATGCATCCGGATTCAAGCCTCATCGGCAAATCCATCACCGAAGCAGGGCTTACAGATTTGAAGCAGTTAGAGGCGCCAATGGGCCAGTTCTCAGCGAATATTAACGAGAAGCCTTATTCCGTCAGCTTTCTGCGTTCAAACCTCAACAACTGGACCTATTTATCCTTAACCTCTATCGACAGCTTGACGAAGGAATCAAGTAAAATCGGTACCTATACGATCTATGTATGCGTCCTGATGCTGCTCCTCTCCATGGTCTTAGCTTGGCTAGGTTCGCGCAAAATGTATTCGCCGATCCAGCTTCTTTTGAACCAAATCGGGGGGCTTGTGTCCGTGAATCAGAAGCGAAAGGCCAACGAGTTCCAAATGATCAGCGAGCATGTCCATACCTTGTTCCAATCGAAGTCTCAACTGGAAAGAGAAGTCCACCAGCATATCGGCCAGGTACGAACGTTTTTCTTAATCAAAGCTTTCCAAGGGCATTTCAAACAGAGCGAGCTGCTGGAGAAATTGGCGCAATTCGGCTATAACAAGCACATTGAAGAGTGGAAAACGATGTCTGTGATCACGATGCAGATCGATTCTATCGACAATACGCGTTACGAAAAACGGGATATAGAGCTGCTGCTCTTCGCTGTGCACAATATGATCGAGGAGCTGATTCCTTCGCAGCAGCGTCTCGCTCCCATCATTATTGACCAAACCGTAGTCACCTTGATTGGTAGTGCCGATAGCGAAGCAGCTGCCTTTCGCAATACCGTATATGCATTAACCGAGCAGATGCAGCAGCATATCTATAGCTTCCTGAATCTCCACGTCAGCATCGGGATGAGCCTCCCGATTCATGCTTTCTCACAGATGGCGATTGCCTATCGGGAAGGTCTGGAGGCTTTGAAGCATCGCATCAAGCTGGGTGAGGGCATCATCATTCAATATGAAAATATTAACTCAGGGAAGCATTACTTGAATTTAAACTATCCGAAACCCATCGAGAATGAATTGATTGATGCGATCAAGCTAGCCGAAAAGGATAAGTCCAAAGAGCTGCTGAAGCAGCTGCTGCAAGCGGTATTCGCAGCTCCGCTGACACCGCAGGAATATCAAATTCCATTGGCACGGCTGCTCAATAACCTGCTCATGGTGATGCAGGAATCCGGAATCGGCTTGAATCAGATTCATCCGAACAAAGGGTCTCTCTTCGAGGAGCTTCTCAATTTGCATATGACAGCCGAAATCGAGGACTGGTTCTGGACAGAGGTCATACACCCGCTGATTCGCATTTATCGCGACCGGCAGGATGCCCAGTACCACAACATTTCCGAGAAGATTATTGATCTTGTGCAGCACTATTACGATACCGACCTTACGCTTGAAGAATGCGCCTCCCGGCTGCATTATAACTCGAATTATTTGAGCAGTATTTTCCGCAAAGAAACGAACTGTTCCTTCAGTGACTACTTATCGACCTACCGGTTCAATATGGCTAAGAAATGGCTGTCCGAAACCGATATGCCAATCAAAGATATCTCGTCCAAGCTGCGCTATAACAATTCCCAGAACTTCATCCGTTCGTTCCGCAAGCAAGAAGGCTTAACCCCTGGCCAGTATCGGGACAAAAAGAAAGAAGGCTCGGCACCTAATCCATAGGTTCCTTGCCTTCCTTGCTTGTCTCTAATTCTAGCAACCAAATGCTAGGTTGTCGGTTTGACGGCAGCTTTGAGGGCCGCACGATTATCCCATAGAAATGATACAACGCTGTTGCGTTCTTCAAAGAACGATTCTTTCTCATCTACATAGTCTTGGCCAAGTCCATGAACGCTGAAACGATCATCTGAGTAGTTCATCAAAGTCCATTGCCCTCCGCGTTTGTTGTCAGCAAATACGAGGTAGAGTTTCTCTCCTGAAGGGTCCCATTTCGCAAACGATGAAAAATTGTCCAAAATCTCTCCAATGTCGTTTTTCTTTTTGATTTGCATGATCGTATCCTCTCTTTCATTTATTCTTAGGCAAGTTTACTCAAAAGAATCGTTTCTGTTTCCTTTTCTTTTTCCGTTTCCTGAAGCTTAGTTTTCCACTCCATTTTATGTTGTGAAACGGTTAAAAATATGTGCTTATAGCCTTCTGATATTGTCAAAACTGGTTTACCGTATACAAGTGACTGAGACAAATGGTAGGTTGATTGTTCCACATCTTTCATAGTGTCACTCTGTCTCCGCAGAGTAATAAGCAGCTGCATACGACCAAACACCCTAAATTGGTTACAGCACTCTGTATGATTTACATCATACCAGTCCATTTTTTCAACTTCTTGAACCGTAAAAACGTGGGAGTCCCCTAGTTCATTTTCTAACGTAATTTCATTAAGCTGGATGTTGGTTTGGTCTAATTCGTATGCAACCTGTTCTAAGGCTTGCTTTTTCGTTTGGGCTTGAATGAGGTATGAAATGTTAGCATGGAAGGTTGCCTCTGCGATATAGTCTTCTTGTTCCATTTCCCCTTTGAATCTCCTTTAAATTCGTGATGTGTTGTGTCTATGGACAAGAAAATAGTATAAGAAAATGGGTAAAAAGGTTGTCATTCCGTAGGGTGGGATTTTAGGAACCTTTGTCGAATAATTTTTTCTTGGCATAAAAATGAAAGAGGGCACGCCTTGAAGGTGGCCGTGGACACTTGCGTCAGCAAGCTTCTTCCCACGTCTATGCCATCCCCACTCAAGGCGAGCCCATCTCAAAAACCATTACCTCTATGTTACAAAATCAAATTCCAGCTGCCGCATACACTTTGTCGAAGCCAGCTTTGGAACGTTGAACCAAGCTCTCGGGGGTTTCTGTCGGCGGCGTTGCCGTCAATATTTCCTGAGAGATAGCCCCCTTATAACCAATACGCTGCAACCCTTGCAGGAAGCCTGCCAAGTCGATTACACCCTCACCTGGATACAACCGTGCGTTATCCAACACTTCCTCCACGGGAACATCAGGTGCGTCGTTGATATGGACATGCACGATCTGCTCGGCGCGTAGCTTCTCAATATCGGCCACTGTTAGCCCGTTCGTGTACCAATGGTACGAATCGAACAATAAACCAACGTTGCTCTCGCCAATGGCGTCGATCCAATCTAAGGTCTCATCCAGCGTCCAGATGAATGGATGCTTCCAATGGGTTCGCAGATGATGCGGCCCCACGAATTCTAGTCCAAGACGGATGCCGTAGGCACCTAGGATTTGAGCACAAGTACGCAGTCTGCGTGTGGCTAACGCCATGAAATGCGCAGCGCCCAAATCTGTTGAAGGTAACACATACGTGCAGCAGCTCGTACATCCAAGCGCAGCAGCAGCGGCTGCTGCCTGTGTCAGCTTCGGCAAGTCTGCACGGAACGTCTCTTCCGTCCCTCGCCATTCAACCGGCAAGCCGATGGAACCAATGACGAGGCCATGTTTATTGAGCAGCTCACGTGCCCCATCTACGCTGTAGCTCTCTACTAGACCAAGCGCGTCGATGTCGACGGCCCCGAAGCCATATTTTGCCGCCAACTCGATGAATTGTTCATTACTTTCAAGCTTGCCGAGTCCAGCCCCCGTTAATCCTCTTAGCATGATTATCCCTCCAAGTGTAATGTTATTCGTTCCAGTTCAGCTTCACTTCATTCCCAGTTCGTGAAGATTCGTAAATGGCATCGAGAATTAAATTGTTCGTATAACCGGAGAGTGCCGATGTAATCGGTTGTTTGCCTTCGCGAATGCAATCTAGGAAATGCCGGCTGAGGCGCAGACGTTCACCCTCATCATCATCCGGTTTATTCAGATCGGTCTCGATCGCTTTGTTAAACTTCTCCGTTAACAGCTTACCGTTAGCTCCGCGATAGCTCGCTCCGCCCTCTGTTCCCATCAGATGAACGAACGGTGTATTGTCCGTATCCATATGCACAGCCCAGCTTACTTCCAGCGTCAGCGTGCTGCCATCTTCCATGCGAATCAAAGCAGTAGCCAAATCTTCAACGTCGTACGTACCGTTCCAGTTCGGCGTACCCCATGTTCCGATACCTTTGCGGCGAGGCCCGAATTCGGCATACGTAGCGCCTGATACTGACACAGGTTTCGGATTCCCCATCAAGTAGAGGGCAAGATCCAGCATATGAACGCCAATATCAATCAGCGGGCCCCCGCCTGACTCCTCCATTTTCGTAAACCAAGTACCCCAACCGGGAATACCCTTGCGTCGGAACCAACCGGTTTTCGCTGTATAAATTTTGCCCAACTCACCGGCATCGACCTGCTCCTTAATCTGAAGAGGTACGGATTCCCAGCGCATTTGGTGACCGATCATGACAACTTTATCCGATGCTTGACTAGCCTTGTAAATTTGTTTGGCCGCTTCCGCATTAATACCCATTGGCTTCTCGATCAGCACATGCTTGCCTGCTTCAATCGCTTGTACAGCAAGCGAAGCATGGTGCATATTGGGCACGCCGATAATAACAGCGTCTACATTCGCACTTTGTATAAGTTCTTCAGGGGTAGCTGGCACGTAAGCAATACCGTGTTCCTGTGCGCGCGCTTCCGCGAGTGGCAGATAGGCATCCGTAATCGCCGTAATTTCACATAAATTGCCTAACTTCGAAAATTCACGAATGTGAACCCCGCCGATATTCCCCGCTCCAATAATACCTACTCTAATTTTGTTAACGCTTTCCACTGTTCGTTCCTCCTCATATGCACATCCTGTTCGATCTCCTTTTATGTTAAAATAAGTGCAGCAAGAAGTCGTACCGTTATTTCGGAAAACGTCCCATTTTTTCGAAGGAGATCAGCCTCATTATGACGTACTTTCCCGATTATCTAAAAACGTATCCCAATATGGAATCGTCCTTCCCTTTCCACCTCAGCAGGAATACGCTTGAACGTGGTTTTCGGGCACATCGCCATGATTACCTAGAGTTTTCTTATGTCGTCCATGGCCGGGGAGCAGAAACCATAAATGATGTGAAACATCCGATGACACCAGGCACTTTTACGTTCGTACTGCCTTATCAGGTGCATGAAATTTTCACAGATCCGGGGGAGCATTTAGTCCTTTTCAACTGCTCGTTCAGTATGGACCTGCTTATGGAGCCCGGGAACGACCAAGGCTTGTCCGGCCTGTTTAATGATACCAATACCCTGCCGGGCTATGTCCAACTAAGTGGGCAAGATCAACAGCAAATGAGTGCTCTCATTGAAGATATGTACAAAGAATACAACGCGAACGAACGCTACAGGCAGACGCTGCTGAAAGCGAGACTGAAGGAAATCCTAGTTCGGTTCGATCGTTATCGTTGGAAACAAGCGGGGCAGGCTGAAGTTACGGCCATCTCGCCGCTCTCAGGGACGAAAACGAGCCCTTCCGTGTGGCCAATCATTCACTACATCCACCGCAACTACCAAGAGGATCTAGCTTTATCTGACCTCGCGACACGATTCACTATGAGTGTATCCCGCATCAGCGAGGTCATTAAACAAACGACCGGCCAAACGTTCGTTCATTTCCTGCACGATCTGCGACTGCGCCATGCGTGCAGCTTGCTTGTATCCACCGACATGAGCGTGACGGAGATTGCCTTGGAGGTCGGGTACGGTTCGTATAAGACATTTTCCCGCATTTTTCGGGAAAGCAAAGGCATCGTGCCGAAGGACTATCGCAAAGCCGAGTATGGTCGACGAGTAACGCAAGGATAGCGACTCCGGCTGTTTTCCTCGGAAACGGTCTTCTCAGCACTAAACCCAGACCTCACACGCCGTAATCGGCAGCTGAGAGGTCTTTTTTATCATTCATTCCTGTGTTCATTACTCCGCCTTTTGTTTAGCACATTATGAATCTACTTTGCATTTTATATAGAGAATCTAATATAGAAGCGAGGTGATCGGAATGGCTCGTGCAAAAGCTGTTTTACAGCCTGATCTAGTATTGATTAGTTGGACAAGAAACCCTCTAGTCCCTGGTTCAGCACGCAGAATTATTGCTGCTCGTGTTATTGGCAGTGCTCAACCTTGTAGGTTTACGCTGGTACCTAATGGATTGCTTATCAATGCCTTAAACTGCTTATTAGACCATGACATTGGTTTTAAAATCGTGTTCCAGAGAAAAACGTCAAGTGTTAGCGGATTTTTGTTGTTACAACGCAATCGATAATTTGTTGTCAAAAAAATAGAAAAGATCCACAACTCATTGTTGTGGATCTTTTTACGATTCATTATTCAACTGATAGAAATATCTTTATACTGCCATCCTGAGAATAAAATTCAAAATCAGTTTTATATGCTCTTCTAATATCACTTTTCCAGATATCCACCCAAGCATGAAAGACTCCCTGTGGATCGGTATTATCTACCTCTACAACATGGTAGTTTCCTGCTAGAATGATGACACTACTTTCATCCGTAAATTGTTCTTCAGAACCAATATGCAAATCATAATCACCTGTAAAATCACTTGAATAATTATGATAAACAGCGTATATATCACCTTTTACATCTAAACGAAGAAACTCTTCCCACAAACTAAGTATTTTGTCTGTATTTTGATTATTTGTTCTTATTCTTTTACCATAAATAAGCTTTTCAGTAACTGCTGCATGCATGTATATTTCCTCCTACTAGTTTTAATATAGAAAATATAACATTCAAAGTATGACAACAGTCTGTCAGTTTTCATAAATAAATTTAATTTCATTCTGATATTCATTTCTAAGCCATTGTGGAGATAATATCTTTACATGCCTGCCAAACATGAGTAGGAATGGCAATATATTTTTAGTGCTGTCATAATGAAAGATTACCTTTAAGCTCCCATCTCCAAGTACCGATATTTCATCTTCCGTAAAAAAATCGTATAACTTACCAAGTTCACTTTTTGAAAAAAGTAATATAATCTCCTCTACTTTAACGGACTTAGTAGTCAAGTACTCATTTGCCTCCGTATAAGCAGTTCTAGTCTTGTCATCTATGACTTCCATCTTTCTTATCCTAGTCAATTTAAATAATCTCAAACCTTTTTTGGTTTCACAGAAGGCTTCCAAGTACCAACTACCATTCATAAAATTTAATTTCAAAGGTTGAATAATTCTACTAGATATATTCGCTGTTTGTGACACATAATGAATACAAATTTTATTCCCCTCATCAATGATAGAGAGTACTTTTTTTATCTTCACTTTTGTTTCTTCTTCAATCGTTTCTCGGTGTAATGTAGATGATGTTATTGTAATATTAGAATGAAATTCTTCCTTATTTTCTTTCAATAGCTCTATTTTTCTTTGTAAAACGGTTAATTGATGATTATCAAATAACTCACTTTTTAAAGTTAGACCTTCTAATAAAAATTTCTTTTCTTCTTCGTTAAACGTAAATTTATCAAGTTGATAGTTATCGATTAATGTGAAACCGCCATTTTTTCCTAGATACGAAATAATAGGGATTCCGATTGCTGATAAAGCATCCATATCTCTATAGATCGTTCTTTTACTTACTTCAAATTCATTAGCTAATTCATCAGCAGAAACTAATTTTTTCTTCAATAAATAGATCAGTATGGAGAACATTCTCGCTGTTTTCATGGCATCCTCCTTGTTTGATCAAATTACCATATTGCTTAAATAATTCATACATTTTCTTTTAAAAAAAGGAGCTGCAGGACTTGAATTTACTGTTTAAAGAGGTCAGCAATAATCACGAGATAACCGTATACGACACGCCGGAGTTATATGGTAAGAAAGGAAACTTCCGAGTATTGGAGTTTTCCAATAAGGCTATACAAGGTGCGATGGATTTGAATAATCCCGAACGAATCCTATTTGAATATCCACGGGCGATTATCCATTTAATGGATTTCAACTCCCCATCATTCGAGGATGTATTTGTAATTGGGCATGGAATTGGAACGATTGCAGGGCATTATTCGGAGAAACGATTTAAAGTCGCAGAGCTCGATGATAAAGTCGTGGAGTTAAGCAAGAGGTTTTTTGGATACTGCAAGGATAATGTGATCGTCGGTGATGGACGCCAAATTCTCGGGAGTGAAGAACCGCAGGCCTACGATTATATTCTTTTAGACGCCTTCACGGAGAAGGGTACTCCTCTGCATTTAATATCTAGGGAATTTTTCAGGATAACGAGGGAAAAGCTCGATTCGCAAGGATCTATCATCATGAATCTGATGGGCAAAGGTGAGAATGATCCGCTTCTAAACGCCATTCATACGACGCTTAGCGAGGAATATGCTTACATCAAATCATTTGCCCTGCCATCCGAGGGTGCCGCCGATATCCTAAATATCATTATTATAGGCAGAAATAAGCCAATCGCATTTCAAGCACGCCATATGGCGGGTTTCACAGAGATTGAACTAGGACAAGGCTATGTCATTAGGGATAGCAGCCCAAGGTGAGAAAACCTCTATCGAGGCAATTCAAAGCGAGCGACCTAATAAGAAAGCGGTTCTCGGGAACCGAAAACTTATACTTTCTTATGTGGACATAAAAAACGTTATCGTTCAAGTGAACGAATAACGTTTTTTGTGTTAGGCGAAGAATTGTTTTAGCGGTTCCCAGTAGTTGATATGCCAGCCTTTAGACAAATGTTCACTTTGGTCCTCAGGAAATCCTGTATGGCTCAAGGTTAAGCGAGTTCCATCCTCTTGTTCCTCCAGCTCGAACTTCACTAGGGAATATACGCCCTCTTCCCAATCCTTGATACGCCAAGCCTGAATAATTCGCTTATTTGGCCTTAGCTCTATATTCTTCCCTACGACCATCCCTCCGAAGCAGGAAAAGGTGCCGCTGGATTCGGTCGACGTTTCTGTCGGAGAGCCTCCCATCACTTCACTAAACAGTGTCGCATCGGTCAATGCCTCGTAGATGCGATTCGGACTCACAGAGAATAACACCTCTTGTTGGATCGTCGATTTACCTCCATTTTGCTTGTCCTTCCCCTTCAGCTTTTCTTCAAGCTGCTCCACGGACATGTCTTTTAACATTTCGGCATGTTCATGAATCGTATGGTACCACATCTTTGCTTCTGCTTTGTACCTGTTTATCTCTTCTACTGTGAAACCACACTTGCAAGATAATGTCGTCATTGTCTTCTATCTCCCTGTACTTGAAGTTGTAGAATATGTAAGCAAATTGAAAGTGAAGGTATGTCAATGCCTCATCCTAATGAGGAGATGAAACAGGGCAATGTTATTTTCCCCAATGTTAGGTAACCTATGAAGGAATATGTAACCATAGCAACAATTTTTGCGACGTCTGGCTGCTCTAAGTGGGGATGGTCTTTTTTGGTGTTGTTCGTTACCTATCGTTTATAATAAAATAGGAATAAAGTAAGAATAGATCAAAAGAAAAGGTGTCATTCATGAGCATATTAAACGTAGAACGATTAAGTCACGGCTTTGGAGACCGCGCCATCTTCAACGATGTATCCTTCCGCCTACTCAAGGGCGAGCACATCGGACTCATCGGCGCTAACGGTGAAGGGAAGTCCACCTTCATGAATATCATTACAGGTAAGCTCCAGCCGGATGACGGCAAAGTCGAATGGTCCAAGCGTATGCGCGTTGGTTACCTGGATCAACATGCTGTACTGAACAAGGGCCTTTCGATCCGCGATATCTTAAAGGGAGCCTTTCAATATCTGTTCGATATGGAACAGGAAATGAACGATATGTACGCCAAGATGGGCGATGTAACACCAGAAGAGCTTGAGCAAATGCTTGAAGATGTTGGAACGATTCAAGATACATTGACGAATCAAGATTTCTACATGATCGATGCCAAGATCGAAGAAACCGCCCGAGGACTGGGCCTTACGGATATTGGACTGGACAAGGACGTCAATGATTTAAGCGGTGGGCAGCGTACGAAGGTATTGCTTGCGAAGCTTCTGCTTGAAAAACCAGACATTCTGCTTCTCGATGAGCCGACCAACTATCTCGATGAACAGCATATCGAATGGTTGAAACGATATCTGCAAGAGTACGAGAATGCCTTCATTCTCATCTCACATGATATTCCGTTCCTTAACAGCGTTATCAACCTGATTTATCACATGGAAAATCAAGCGTTAAACCGCTATGTTGGCGATTACGAGCATTTCCAGCAGGTTCACGAAATGAGAAAGTCGCAGCTTGAATCCGCGTATAAGCGTCAGCAGCAGGAAATTTCCGAACTGAAGGACTTCGTTGCCCGTAACAAAGCGAGTGTCGCGACGCGGAATATGGCGATGTCCCGGCAAAAGAAGCTGGACAAGATGGAAGTCATCGAGTTGGGCAGAGAAAAACCGAAGCCGCAGTTTAATTTCAAGGAGGGGAGAACGGCTGGTAAGCTGATTTTTGAAGCGACTGATCTCGTCATCGGTTACGAGGATCCTTTATCCAGACCGCTCAACCTTCGCATGGAACGCGGTCAGAAGATCGCGCTTGTAGGCGCGAACGGTATCGGTAAAACGACCTTGTTGCGCAGTATTTTAGGCGAAATCAAGTCACTTTCCGGATCTGTACAAAAGGGAGATAACCTCCAAATTGGTTATTTCCAACAAGAGATCAAGGATTCCAATAACAATACCTGTATTGAGGAAGTGTGGAATGAGTTCCCCTCGTTCTCACAATTCGAAGTACGCGCGGCGTTAGCCAAATGCGGGCTTACAACCAAGCATATCGAGAGTAAAGTTGTGGTACTCAGCGGTGGTGAGAAAGCTAAGGTTAGGCTTTGCAAGCTGATCAACCGCGAGACGAACCTGCTCGTGCTCGATGAGCCGACGAACCACTTGGATGTCGATGCGAAGGATGAACTGAAACGTGCTCTCCAGGCGTACAAAGGCAGCATCCTGCTGATTTCCCATGAACCGGATTTCTACCGTGATGTCGTAACAGAAACATGGAACTGTGAATCTTGGACGACGAAAGTATTTTAAACTAACCTAAAAAGCTTATCTAATCGCTTTCTTGCGATTAGGTAAGCTTTTTATATTATTGTACAATAGCGTTGCTCGAACAGGGTTATAGCATTTAGCCCCCGCTAGTGGTTTTTCTATGACTCTCCACTTATTAGATTACTTCTTAGTTTCTGTAGGTATTGGAGTTTTGCTCGGTAACATGTTAATCAAAGAACCGTTACCCCAAGCATCAGGCACATCGCCCTTCCAAGCCTCAAGGAATTTATAATCAACCAAGTCAGCAGTTATTGACTTAGCAAGCTCTAGGTTACCCTTTGCTTTTTGTTGAGCTACATATAGATCAGCATCCGCTTTAGCTTTCGCTGCTGTAGCGTCTGCTTCTGCTTTTACTACATTTTGTTGAGCGTCGATCTTAGCTTTATCTAGATCGTTCTGGGCTTTCATTGCATTTTGAGCAGCAATTTGTTTCTGCTCAATAGACTGATTAAATGCATCAGAGAATGTAAAGTTAACAATAGAGATATCCCCTACTTGGATGTTGTAAGCCTCTAAAGCTTTCTTCAATAATTCATTTGTCTCTAAAGCTACACGTTCACGCTTAGAGATTAGCTCCTCTGCGCTGTACTTAGCTGTAACTTCTTTAAATATCTCTTGCACGTGAGGATTGATTACTTTGGCGTCGAAATCTAAACCAACATCATGGAGTAACTTGTAAGCCACCCCTTTAGGAATTGTAAAGTTAACAGCTACATGACTATGAACAGGTTGCAAGTCTTTGGAAGACGCCGCTGCATCTGCTTCCGATTTAGCTACTTGAGTATTGACTTCAACAATGCTTGAGATGAACGGCCACTTCCAATGAGGACCTGGCTCCAGTACTGTTGAGCTAACACTACCTAATGTTTTTCTGAATCCAACATGACCGTTTTCCACTGTACTAAACGAAGTCAAAATTAATAGTAATATTGCAACTCCACCAACTCCATATTTGATCCCTTTGGTTAAAGTCGATCCTTTTCTTACGTTCAGACCTGTTTCCATAGTTACACTCTCCTGAATAGTGAATTAGTTTATTAGTACCTAATCTCTTTACTTCAAAATCTATTCATCTAATTCACCTTCAATACATCATTCAAAGCCCACATTGCCACTTCCTAGCCATTTGTAGAAACAGAACGCACATTCGATGAGCAATAAAAAGCACTCCGCGTGGGTGCTTAATCTTGCTATTTTTCATATTTTCTTTTTTCATACTCTTTTTGCTTTTCCTCAGCTTCGCGTAGGGCTGTATCTAGATCACTAAATTTCGCCTAACTTTAATTACACATTTTTCCATGTCGATGTCAGACCATCGTAGTGCAAAGATCTCCCCTTGTTCCTTAGACGGAATTCCTCCTCCTCTGACACCAAATCGATTAAAAACCAAAAAACATGCCAATTCACTTGTGGTTTAGTGAATTAGCATGTTTTAAAATACTACAGTTCTGACATATTAAGTCTCGAATAAAATGCGCCCAGTCTGCGATAAGTCATAGCCTTGAATTGGACGCAGCTCATTATGGAAGGATTCGGATTGTAAGACCTGCTTAAGTCGTTCAATCCATTCCAGGTTTTCCGGTTTTTTTAACATGACAAGGTCATATCGTTCTTGAATAAGTGGAATGAACTCCACGCCGCCAACCATATAGGCTGCTCTCTCAATCCCAACTCCGAAATCCGCTTCACCCGTGGCGACTTTACCAGCCACGCCCATGTGATTCGATTCCTCCTGCTCATAACCGCTTAGCAGCTGATGTGGAATTCCATGAAGGCGGAGCTGCTCATCGAGAAGAACGCGTGCGCCGGAACCTTTTTCACGATTGACCAGTTGAAGGCCAGGCTTCTTGAGGTCAGCCCATCCGTAGATCTGTTTAGGATTTCCTTGCTTAACGTAT
Source organism: Paenibacillus sp. WG02 (assembly GCF_055396115.1). Lineage (NCBI taxonomy): Bacteria > Bacillati > Bacillota > Bacilli > Caryophanales > Paenibacillaceae > Paenibacillus > Paenibacillus sp. WG02. The sequence goes on from NZ_AP036016.1 coordinate 7,873,946, forward strand.
AGGCCAGCCGATCGTGAAACGAGATTCATAACCAGATAGGAAGAACCCGTCAGCAATTTTCGGATATAGGGAATGTTATATTCACCTGTGTCACCGTCCAGCAAATGGGTGCTGACAATATCAGATTCACCTTTATACATCGAAATTAAACTATCCAGACTTCCTACGTAAGAACGAAGCGGTCTGTAATTGGGTAAATTTCTCTCCATATGCTTGGCTAAAATGTCCAAGCTAACGTCTTGTCCAGTTATAACAAGAGATTGTTTCGAAGATGAGGCAGCCTGAGCATGAACTTGCTGCTGTACGGAAGGTTCGGCTAGCTCCTTTTTGGGAGTAGAGGCCATACCTCCTTTCGTACGTGTTTTATATGCTTCGAGATCAGAAGCGTCTACCCGCATTTGCTTTCCGACACGGTAGGCAGGCAGATCCCCTTTTTTAATTAAATCATAGACGGTTAGCTTGGAGATTTTCAAAAGTTTAGATATCTCTTCCGTTGTATAGGAAACGTCGGCTGTCATGGTAAACCTCCAAAAGCATGTTTTTCATTATCATCTATCATAAGCGGATAAATAGGGTATTTCAATCCCGTTGTTTACTAATTAAATATGGTTTTATATAATGATCAATAAATATACTATTCTATTTATAATCAAATAGATATAAACTTAAAATTGGAGGGTACATAATGTTAAAATCAAGAATGTTTAGTTATGTTTTATCATGTTTCGTTATATCGGCAATGATTATCACAGGGTGTTCGAGTCAAAAGGAACAATCCGCAGCAAGCACAACACCAACTCAATCCGCTCAAGCAACAGCAACACCTACTTCAGTTCCCACTGAGAAAGTAGAATTAACGATTTCTGCAGCCGCAAGCTTAACCGATGCCTTCAAAGAGATTCAAACGAATTACGAGAACAAAAACAAACAAATTAAACTCAATTTTAACTTCGGAGCTTCAGGGGCTCTGCAACAGCAAATCGAACAAGGAGCTCCTGTAGATTTATTCTTTTCGGCAGCAACTAAAAATATGAAAACCTTAGTCGACAAGCAATTGATTGATTCAACTCAGCAAAAAAGCTTGCTAATTAATGAATTAGTTCTCGTCGTTCCAGCTGATGGTAAAGTGACTGTACAAAAAATAGAAGATTTAACAAACGAAACGATCAAGCACTTAGCCGTCGGAGAACCACAGACCGTCCCTGCTGGCAGCTATGCCAAAGAGGCACTGACTAATGCGAAACTTTGGGACCCGCTTCAAGCCAAAATCGTACAGGGCAAGGATGTACGCCAAGTACTTACCTATGTGGAGTCTGGGAATGCTGAAGCCGGCTTTGTTTATAAGACCGATGCGTTGACTTCAAAAAATGTAAAAGCAGCTTTTAGTGTTGATCCAAAAACGTACACGCCCATTGAATATCCTGCCGGTATTGTAAAAGCAACCAAACACAGCAAAGAAACCGCTGACTTCTACACATATCTCCAAAGTAAAGAAGCCCAAGATGTGTTTGTGAAATACGGATTCTCTATACCAAAATGATGATGAAACAGATTAATTGGACAGAATTTGCTTATCCGATAATCCTTTCATTAAAGGTTGCCGTCGTATCCAGCGTTTTTGTTCTTTTGATTGGTGGATTAGCAGCTTGGGGAATGTCGCGGCGGAACTTTCGCGGAAAAACATTGTTAGAAACTACTTTTCTTCTGCCTTTGGTACTGCCTCCGACAGTCGTCGGCTTCATTTTGCTGGTCCTGCTGGGTAAAAAGAGTTGGATTGGGTACCTCATGGAAAGCTTCTTCAATCAGTCGATCATATTTACATGGGGGGCCGCCGTTATCGCTTCGATCGTGGTGGCTTTTCCATTAGTCTATCAAACGATGAAAACCGGGTTTTCCTCGGTTAACAAAGATCTGGAGGACGCGGGGAGATCAACGGGAGCAACCGAGTGGCAAGTTCTACGCTATATAACCTTACCTTTGGCATGGCGCTCTGTTACAACAGCTTACATTCTTGGCTTCGCTCGAGGTCTGGGAGAATTTGGCGCAACGCTGATGATAGCTGGCAACATCCCTCACAAAACCCAAACGTTGCCTACCGCCATCTATATTGCTGTTGAATCTGGTGATCAAACCCTTGCATGGTACTGGGCAGGAGCCATAATCATTATCTCATTCGGATTGATGCTGTTTGCTAGCCACAAACCAAAAAATTAGAGAAATTGGATGTAGGAAGATTCTAGGTCCGGAATACATATGGGAGTTTCATCTATATGTTCCGGACCTTTTTAATTCATGAGGCTAATCTACTAAATATACCCTCTCACCAACATGAATGGGTCCTGTCTTTATGACAGAGGCATACACTCCAAAATTTAAATTCATCTCCTCGTTAATTTTCTTCAACAGAGAAACATCGCGTTCGAGTGTATCTGGATCGATTGTAGTCATTGAACAACGCTCACAATAACTATCAATTTGTAATTCAGTACTGCCTATCCGTATTCGCTTACCTATCCAATTACCTTCATTACTGGAGTTTTCATCTAATGTCACGACTAGGTTTGCTCTAAAGCGTCTACGATCCAATCTCTTTCCCCATATCTCTTCAAGCTTGCGTAAAGTAGTGTCCGTAACGATTAAGATACTCCCTGAATCGACAGCCATCAGATCAGCGTTCTGCGTTTTGTAGTACTTCATAGACACCCTTTTTGGGGAATATCTTTGGATTTCATCTAATAATTCTTCATTCCAGTTAAAAATCCGTCCATCTGGCGATGTGACTACTAACTCAGGCAGCTCATCTTCATGATCCTCTCCGATGATTCTCGCCTTATAAGCAAGCATGTTAGGGAACTCTCTAGCCGTGATAAAGCTATCCCATCCCTCTTTTGTTTCATCAATAAAGGCAAAATAGCGATCGCCGTATAAACCACTTTTCTCCATACAGCTAGCCTGCAAACTTTCACCCGCAAATGACTTTACAGGATATCGGGTTATTTCACTAATTTTACCTACGCTATGTAATGTCAAAATAGATCCTCCTAGGTCATCGCATGGATTATCTTTAGCTAAAGCCGTACCCATTTGGCTCCTTGCCAAGTATGAATGTAATACCACTTTTCACCGTTTGGAGACTTCCATTCGCGTGAAGCGGTGACGGTTTGCGGGGTGAAGGTAAGCACATGCGTTGTCAATGAAGCGTCCATATACGGTGTGTCCAGTGCAATGGATGCAGCAGTCAGTTCAAGACTAACATCACTCAGCTTTACCCCGAACTTGGCATCGTTATCGAAGTCACCGGTCAAGTGGGATGAGATTTCTTTGGCTAGGTTGATCCACTTACCAGAACCGTCCGATACAACAAAGTACCAACCGTGTAATTTTCCAATCGCATGAACAGTTTGCGGCTGCTGAAGCTCAGGTAATTCGACGCTATAAGGGAATGGTAATTTGTAATAGTGAAATGGGACAGGAATGTCCAGCTTAAGGTCGACCTTCTCTACACCCTCAAACCCAAGTCCATGGGAATCATCTGCATGTATCCATCTTTGTCCTTTCGCTGTATCGACCCTATACCAGATGCTTGGTGGAACCATTCGCGCTTGCTGGTTATACTTCTCGATAGGCTTCACGATCTGAGGGGGCAGCTTCGGCTCGTCAGTCAACGGTTTCTCGAAAGGCAGCATATAAACCTCAGTTTCCTGTTCAATCGATATCATTCCTTCAACCGGAGCACCTTTGTATTTTTCTGCATAATGATACGGGCGAATCCACTTGTCTCCAAGCCACGAGGTTTTAATTAAATACCACTTATCATTGGAGTAGCACGGCGTATACGGGTCGCACACAGAGATCGAGGCAATCGCCTGAACCGTTTGCGGAGAGAGCTTGTACTCGGTCTTCTTCATCGTTGACGCAGAGTCATACAGGTCTGTTTCCTGTTCAAGTAAAGTCAGCTTTTGCTCCTGAAGCTCCATTTGTCCGTATTTGTACGCGCCTTCCTTCAAATTAATCCATGCTACACCAAGCCATGTCATAACAGGCACTTTATCCATACGAGTGATGCCCAGCAGAGTGCTGCTCTCAATCGGAGCTAGGTGGACAGACTGGAAGGCGCTAAGCGAGCCGATGACCTCATCCGATCTTGTGTTATTGCTTGCATATAGCGTAAACTCGTCCAACAAGGTTACATAAGGCATGGCACCTGGCGTAGCGAGCTCCTGCTCAGCCTTAGAGAGCTGCGGTCCGGATAGGGCACCTATTGCTGCGGCCAGCAGCAAGGTTAACCATTTGGTCAAACTAATCATCTCCTTTCGATAATTAGACGTAAGTTCTGCATGAAAGTTACAAATTTTCCCTCATTAGCAAATTGTCCAACGCGCAACAAAGCGCCCCACCGATTGTCGGATAAGGCGCTCAACGTTGTAAGTGATATTCCAAAGCTATTTTCCCGTGGCTATCTCAACAATATTTTGGACAATTTGATATATGATAAACGATGCAAAAACGAGCACAGAAATCGTCGCGTAAATTCTCCGAGGATTCTGGTACCACTTTGGAAATTGCTCGAGTCGTTTAGGTGATTGAAAGCCTTGAACGATATCGCCATGCTTAATCGCTTCGTTAAAAGGTGCCCTTTCTTCAGTGGCAACCTCATTGCTTAGTTTCTCAGTTTGATGCAGAGTCTTGTCATTAAAAGGGTTGTAGGAAGTATCTTTCATATTTGACCTCCTTCACGTTAATATCCTTATTATACCATTTTATGCCTACCTAATTCTCCATTTCTCTCATAAACCAGAAAACAGTAACCCGGGAAAATATAGTCAATCACCGAATGATTATGCATGTATCGAGAATCTCACTCAACTCAGCAAAATCCATAGCAAACCATGCTAAATAGGGGCAAGCTTTCGCCTTTCGCCTTACGTCCTACCCAAAACATATAAATTAATCTATTAAAAAAAGCCATATTGAAAACTCTCAACATGACTCCTCCTATTTGTCATTCTAATTCAATCTGCCAGGCGTTTTGTTAACTTCAAAGTTAGTCGTATCGCTATAGCTCTCACCCATGGCCTGATAATTTGACGGAACTTCTTCATCTGTCTGGTCCACATGATTCGAGATAGCGTTATCCGCGTTCTCTTCCAGATTCGAGGTTATGGCCCAACTAACTGGACGTCCAAGCTTCTTATGCAATTCCTTTTGATCCAATGAAATCCCTCCGTTATCCATAACAAAATACACTTCAAGTTATTATTACTCAATGGAGCGCTTTTCATTCCAGACCTTGGACAGTCATGTCCCTTCTTCTTTAACAATGCTATTGTCGATATATCTGTAAGCCGCCGTATTATATGGAAACCTCGAAATCTTTAACATGAACAGCGGTACCCTTAACCTCTATGCCATACCTATCATTGTTTCGTGTTACTGTTACGTGAATTCTGCCATCCCTGCCCATTTCATGGCCTTGCTCAATCAAAAGATTTAGTGGATAGTCAGCTTCCTCGTTCATATATTTGGCATAATAAGCCCCCATTACACCTGAAGCGGTGCCAGTAACCGGGTCCTCAATCGTACCTGAATAGGGAGATGAAAAATGTCGAGCATGCATGTGCGCATTCTTATCGTATGTTTCTAAGCAGAAAGGATGTACCGAGGCCTTCGGCATATCTTGTAATACCTCTGGAAAGTGCTTATTATTCGGTTTCATTGCTCTGAAAGCACTAAGGTTTTTAATCGGGACTAACAACGTCCATATGCCAGTGCTTCCATACAGTGTTGGTAGATTGGTTTCGATATCTTCTTCTTGAATCCCCATGGCAGATGCCAAATCTTTCAGTGAACCATTGAAGTCTTGAAATTGCGGAGGGGCTTGCTGCATCGTTATGTAAATCCCTTTATTCAGTTGTGAGTCAAGTCTAATCGATAATACACCCGCTCTTGTTTCAATCGTCAATTTTGTTTGATCTCCAAGCAGCCCTTTTGTTTTCAATGCATAAATGGTTGCCATTGTAGCGTGACCACAGAGGTTCATTTCATGACCAGGTGTAAAGAATCGAATCTTGAGATCAGCATTTTCGGACTTAAGTGGGAAAGCTGTTTCATTAAAACCAACTTGTTCTGCTATTTTTTGCATGTCATCGTCAGTAAGCTTTTCGCCATCCAATACGACGCCCGCAGGGTTACCCATGTTAGGAATATGACTAAATGCATCGTAATGATAAACCTTTATTGTTTTCATATCGTACACCTGCCTTTTCACAATAAATCTTCTAATACCAATTATATGATTTTTTTCCTCCTCAAAAAAGAAAAGCTGCCGCGGCAGTCCCCCAACGTTACAACCAATCTTCTAACGACTCCGGTAATTCGTTTGCGGGGCATCTTACTTTACACCAAGTATCCGATTAATCTCAATCTGAATGCGTATAATTCCCTCATGACAGGCATCCAAATTGATTTCGTTTTCCATCTTTTTTTCCAAAGCCAGAACCGCCGTTAACAACGGCTCCGCGTAGAAATTGGCAGCTATACCTTTAAGCGTATGAACCATTCTGCGTGCAGTCGCATTCTCCTGGTGGATGATAACCGGATAAACTCGCTCTGAGAAGTTACAGTAATCCAGCTTAAATTTCTCCATCATATATTGAAAAATATGTATTTTATGATCGATATTTCGCATGATTTGCGTGGTATCTACACCCTCGATTTCAAATAACCAATTCGGATTTATCCACTTCTCCAGCATATCGGAAAGCTGCTTTTCATTAACTGGTTTAATGAGGATGTCATTCAGCCCCAATTTAAGAGCTTCCAGGTCCTGCATCATGACATCTGCTGTAAGGGCAATGATCGGGATCTTATTCATCAGTTTGAGCTTCCTCAGCCGCTGTGTTGCCTCATAGCCATCCATCTCAGGCATATGAATATCCATTAGAATAAGCTTCCATTCCTGCTGATCAACAAGTTCCAGGACCTCATAGCCATTCTGCGCGATAACCGCTTGGTAACCTAATTGCTCAAGAAGGCCAATAATCACCATTTGATTAATTTCATTATCCTCAGCAACTAAAATACTACCTTTGGACATGGACGACGAGTTGCTTACTTCAATGGAATTGGGTGCAATGGCTTGCGATGCTTCCAGTCTACGTTGATTCAAAGCTTGCAAATTTTTCCGCAAGGTCAACCTGCTGACAGGCTTAACAATAACTTCATCCGCTTTCAGCTCCTCGGGCAATTCGGACATTTCCTCTCTGCCTTCAAGTGTTGTAAACGCAATCACTTTCGTCTGCGAGCGATCTATCGAATCTAAAACATGGCGCCAAGTGGCGGGATGCTGCATTTGATCCATTTGCATATCCAGAAATAAATAATCATTTGCAGACTTGGTCATGCTGTCCTGATCCAAAGAAGCAAACAAATCGGATGAAGATGAAACCGTATCCACGTGATATTGAAAGGAAACAAAGAGCTCCGAGATATGCTGCGCAACAACTGGATGATCTTCAGCTAAAAGCACACGGTTATTCCCCTGCGGCAACCCAGCGTGCTGGTCCAGGCTCTTCGCTTCTTTCCCTGCATCCCCTTTTGTGCCAAACATCAGGCTAAAATAAAAGCGGCTGCCTTCCCCAAGGACCGAATCCACCTGCAAAACGCCCCCCATTGACTGCACCAAATGCTGACAAATGACAAGTCCTAAACCGGTACCGCCATATTTGCGGCTTATGGATGTATCTGCTTGCGAGAACGGTAAGAACAGCTGCGATAGCTGCTCTTTTGAAATACCAATTCCAGAGTCTTCCATTGCAAAAGAAACAACGACCCCTTCGTCCACGTATTTCTCGACCCGAACTTTTAATCGAATATAGCCTTGCTTGGTAAATTTAATCGCATTATTAGATAAATTAATGAGTACTTGTTCAAGACGAAAGGAATCTCCGCTAACGATATCCGGTAAATCTGCTGGAGTATCCAGCATGATCTCGATTCGCTTCTTACCTATAGATACGCTGACTAGATCGGCAACCTTTTGGAGGGACTGTTCTAATGAGAACTCCACCATCTCTAAGGTCATTTTACCCGCTTCAATTTTTGAGAAATCAAGAATATCGTTAATCGTCGTAAGCAGGACATTGGAGGAACACTCAATTTTGTCCAAATATTCCTTCTGAATCGTCGTCAATTCTGTTCGTTGTAAAAGTAAAGAAAGTCCAATAATTCCGTTAAGAGGCGTACGTATTTCATGACTCATCCTAGCTAGAAACTTACTCTTCGCCCTGTTCGACTCATCCGCTTCTTCCCGCTTCTTCAAGTCGGTTATATCATGTACCGTACCGGTGACAGCGGTGATCTCTGTTTTATTCTCATTGAATAAAGGGGACAAGGTGACGTTATACGTATGCTGACTGCCATCCGGAAGCAGGAAGTTAATCGCAAATTGCTGCGTTTTCTTCCTCTCAATCGTTTGTTCGAATATCCGCTGCCACTTCTCAGTGTCATCCATCCGGACAAGGTCCGTTAATTGCTGTCCCCTTACTTGCTCATACTCTAGCTGAAAGGTCTGATACATTTTGTAGTTCGTAGAGGAGATGCTTCCGTCCAGGCGAAATCTGAAAATAAAGTCCTCCGAATTTTCCACTAACGTCCGATATTGCTCATCTCTGACTCTCGCTTTGCTCTGCGCTGCACGATGTTCGGTCACGTCCATGGCAGATCCAATCACTTCATTGACGGAACCATACTTATAAATGGGTTGTAAGTTAACAAGAATCGTAGATCCGCTGCAATCGTATTCATACGAAACTCGTTCACCCTGCCAAGCTTTATCATAATGCTGCTTTACGAATTGTTTGGACTCTTCACTTAATACATGAATTTCGTCCAATTTCTTGCCGATGAATAAGCTCGGTCTCAGACCAAGATGATAGACCAGCTGTCCTTCAAATAAGACGTAAACGTATTGATCCCGGTGTTTATGGAGTTTAAACGTAAAGCCTGCCTGAAAGCGCAGCATATCGATTAGTTCCTGTTCCACTTGATAGATCTGCTGTTTATACTCACGAGCACGGACTAAATATCGCAGAAAACAAGCAACAAAAAACAAACAAAGCAGCTGAATGATAATATATCTGTAAAAGATATCAAGCGGTGTTCGATAAACAAACCATATCATCGTATAATAGGACGGGTAGAAAATGACTCCTCCAAATAACCATTTAAGCCAATATGAACGCGTTTTTGCAAATATAAAACTAGTCCCCGTGACAGCTATCACTCCAAATATCAGCTGCGGTATTTCTATGTTACCTTCAAAGATGTAGCGCCCTATCCATAAGCATACGAATGTAATACTTAAGGAGATGAATCCTCCTAGATAAATAGAAAGCAGTAAGGCTACTCCGCGAAAGTTAATAATAACGCGATCATCAACGTGGACACTGAAGTGTAAGAGGACAAAAACTAACATTCCGTATGAAAGCCCAATGAAAACCTTATAGAGCCAGGCAGGCTTCTGATTCAGTTTCATCGTGATGGAAAGCTGTTCCACGAATAATACAAAAATCGTTATAATAGCAAAATTGGTAATCAAAGCGTGAAGCAGAGTAATCACCAGCCTATATCGACTTAGAATGTAGGATAATCACGCTATCCTGTTTGTTTGGTTTCTAGATGCAGCATTTCCTCTATGCGCTTCGCCTTGACCGGCTGGCTGAAATAATAGCCTTGTACCAGCCTGCAGCCGCACTCCTGCAGTACTTGAAGCTCCTCCTCTGTCTCTACACCTTCCGCTACAACGAGAAGATTCAAATTTCTTGCCATCGTAACCATCGTGTTTACTATTACCGCATTCACTTGTTTATGTATCAATCCCTTAATAAAGGATTGGTCAATTTTCAATTTATCAATGGGAAAATCTCTGAGATACCCGAGTGAGCTATACCCGGTTCCAAAATCATCCATTGCGACGCGAACACCTAGCTTCTTCAGCTGACGAAGCGCATCGGCGGCCAGCTCAACCTGCATACTCATACTTTCGGTAATTTCGAGCTCCAAGTACTTGGGCTGTAAGCCTGTTTTCTCCAAAATAGTCTGAATCATCCGGCTAAGTCGGCTATCATTGAACTGTCGCCTGGACAGATTAACCGCAACAAACACCTTGGAAAGGCCCGCCTCCTGCCACCGCTTGTTCTGCATGCAGGCTTCCTTCAGTACCCATTCCCCAATTTCATGAATAAGACCGCTTTCCTCGGCTATAGGGATAAAATCAGATGGAGGCACATGACCCAAAGTAGGATTATGCCAACGTATCAGGCTCTCAAGTCCTACAATTCGATTCGTATATACATCAACCACTGGTTGATAAACAAGATGGAATTCCTTATTGTTAATCGCTCTTCGCAAGTGAAACTCGATGTCCATCCGCCTTTGGAACTGATCTTGTCTATGTGGCTGTGGGGCAGAAAGCACGGTTTCTGCAATTCCTGTTGAAAAAAAGTGAGAGTCATATATGCCTTGAATCCCGTTTTGAATAGCCATTTTGCATCGTTCTAGAAAATAAGAGGTCGCAATTTTATTCGTCAATTCCTGGGTTAACATTTCTTTATGAAAATAATCTGCCGCACCTAAACGCATCGCTTGAATGGTCTTCATAGAACCTTCGGGTGTATGCGTACTAAGTACTACAACAGGAATAGGACTATGATTCATAATAAGATGAAGTGCAATTAGTCCATCTGAGTTAGCCATATCTAAATCAATGATGACCAAATCCGGTTTACTAGCCAAGATGCAATCAAGGACAGTATTTCCGTGCTTCGCCATACCTGTCATTACGAATTGTGTATCTTTCTCGATTAAGGCTCCTACTTCTGATCTTAATTCACTTGATTCACTTACAACTAGAACACCATACCCGTCCAAAAGACCCATTTCCCCACCACCCTTACAAGCAATAAAATACGCATTATCTCTATTATACTTTCCACTTATTAGGTTACTTGCATAAATGGTATGAATTCCCCCTTCTAATTTCGCTAATAATTTACTAACAATTTCTCTTAAAATGTCAATGATAGCGGTTTACTCTTAAATTTCGACACCGTATAATAGAATTAATGAGTAAAGTGTTAGCGTGTGCATTCCCTCTGTTCATTTCACGAATTTTTGAATTGGAAAATTTAGCTTAGTTTGGGGGAGTTTCTAATGGACAGAGTTCTACTAATTGAGGACGATGATATTATCGGTGAAATGATTTGTATGTATCTGAAGGAGGAAGACTTCCTAGTCCTTAGGTCCCACAACGGTCAGGAAGGCCTTGCAGCCTTGCATGAATTCGAACCGGATCTCATTCTTCTCGATCTTAATCTTCCTGACTTTGAAGGAATTGAGCTGTGTACTTCCCTACGGAACATAACGCCTGTGCCCATTATTATCATTTCATCTGACTCCAGAGTGAGCGAAAAGATTGAAGCATTCACTGTAGGTGCTGACGATTACTTAGTCAAACCATTCAGCATGCATGAGATGAAAGCCAGAATACAAGCCCTTTTACGTCGTTTCAAACTGGGACACCCTACCGAGACGCCAAAACTTCAGGCCGATCATGAAGTTACCGTACCAACCACGGATTTAAACATTAATTTGGAAAAAAGAACGCTCTATGTTCGAGGCGAGTCTATCGAAATGACGTTTTCCGAATTCGAGCTTATCCGGCTGCTGTACGAGCACCCCGAACGCGTTTACCGCCGAGAAGATCTCATAAATGCCTTACGTGGTTTCGATTCCTACATAAACGACCGTGCCATTGACGTTCATATTACGAATTTGCGCAGAAAAATTGAAGTTAATCCCAAAGAACCAAAATACATAAAAACCGTGTGGGGCGTAGGCTATAAATTTGTCATGTGACGATGGGATGTTCCTAAAGGAGAAACAAGCGCCTTTTGGAGCTTTCTATTTGCGCATAAAGTAGCTATTGGAGCTGAATAAGAGCCTTTAGAGGCTCTTATTTGTCGTTGATAGGGTGAAAAGCTAGCTACGATTTAGGACACCTCTTAGCACACAAAAGTATTCATTCTGGCTTCATCTTGCTTCGCCTCAACCTTCACAAACAAGCTCTTCAAAAAATCCAATGTAAACAGCAAATCCTTGCATCTATTCCCCCTACCCCCTATGATTTCATTCCCGCTGTGTCGTAAAACAATGCAATTTGTTGAAACTAGATCTTTATACAAACTTTTACTAATTTTTAGCAAAAATTGGTTGACATAGAAATCATTGATCCTTTAGTATTGGACTTCTGAGACCACGCTAGGGGATAACCAAACTATGGAACAAATGGGTGAGATCTTATGCACAGTAATAAATTAATTTTGGATTTAGGAAGTCATAGCGCCAAAGTGTTCAGGAAATCAAACGATCATATTGAGCAAGTGGATGTTCTAACATGGGAGCTTCTGGAGAGCGGGGTGGACCTGCCGTCTATTGAAGGTACTTTAAAGTCTTTGCTTTCTACGCAGTGTTCCTTTATCGAAGGCCTTGGCCAAGGAGACATCGAAGCTATTGGTACAGAAGCGATGCGAAGATCACCTCATTTGTCCGAACATATGCAGGAAGTTTGTAGGAATTTGAGGATTGCTTACAGAACCATTAGTCAAAAAGAAGAGGCTGACTTGCTGAAGAAAGCGATAGCCGAATCGGATATCCCCAGTGACCTTGATGTCATCAATGCCGGGGGAGGCAGCATCCAAGTTATCACAAGTGAAAGCGAAGCTCCTTATCTGATTCCTTTCGGCATTTCGGATCTTAACCAACAATTCAACTTGCTTGGACCTCCAGATCAAAGACAGATTGCCACTTGTATCAAATGGCTTTCCTGCCGATTGCCGGCTTCCTTAGAGCAGTTTGCCTATACGGGCGGTGAGAAAACGTATTTGCGTCATTTCCAGATCGAGCTTGAGGATGATCTGTATTGCCATAGAAGTGATTTCACTCTACTAACCAGACAATTGGCAGCTCAGGACCTCCAAACCCTAGAAGCTAACTCTCCCTTCGATCCCAAATGGATGCGCGGGGCCATTGCCTCTAATTGTGTCGTTCTTGCTGGCTTGATCAAATCGGGCGCAACCAAATTCATGCCATCGGATCTCAATATCGCTCATGGATTTATCAAGCAGTTGTAAATATTCCCACTTTTGCAGCAGTCATATATAATCATTAGAGAACATTATACGCAAATAGATAAGGTGGGTTTACTCGCATGACGAAGATAATGAATGCCGTTATGATCAAGGAGTATGGAGGGATCTCAGGGATTGAATTTGGCGAGACTGCCATTCCTGACATAAACAGCGGTGAGGTGCTGATTAAAGTACATGCCGCCTCCATTAATCCCGCCGACTTATTATTTCTGCACGGACAGTATGGCATGCAACGAGAGCTGCCTTCGGTTGGCGGCATGGAAGGATGCGGAACGGTTGTCGCTACAGGCAACAGCCTTGTCGCACGTATGTTAAAAGGGAAGCGTGTCGCCTTCGTATCCGAAGTTTACGGCTCCTGGGCGCCCTATACGAAAGCGAGTGCAATGACCTGCATGGTGCTGCCAGATCATGTGTCCGATGAACAGGGTGCTGTCTTCTTCGTCAATCCGGCAAGTGCCATGGCCATGGTGAAGATAGCCAAGCAGCATAAATCCAAAGCCATCGTTCAAACAGCCGGTGCGAGCGCCCTTGGCAGAATTCTTGTGAAGCTCGGCCAAGAGCATGGTATTCCTGTGATTAGTGTTGTTCGCAAGGAAGAACAAGAACTGCTGCTGAGAGAAATTGGCGGACAGCATATCGTCAACAGCAGCTCAGCTACCTTCGCGGAGGACTTAAAGCGCAAGACGCATGAGCTTGGAGCTACCGTGTGCTTTGATGCCGTAGGAGGCGACTTAACGGGCCCCGTGCTATCGGCTCTCCCTGATGGCGCTACCATTTTCCAATACGGCCTTCTAGGCGGAAAAACGACAACAATCAACGCGGATGATCTTGTTTTTCGCCGGAAACGTATCGCCGGATTCTGGGCATCCGATTGGGTGAAAACACAATCGATTTTTGAACTTCTCGCCCTGCAGAGCTCGATGAAAAAATCAATCGGATCACATATCCAAACCGAGATTAGCCAAAACTTCCCGATGAGTCAAACCGTTGATGCCATCCAGCAGTATACGGCCAATATGACTTCGGGCAAAGTGCTTCTGCTGCCTATCTAGATATTGACAAATAATAAGCGCATGCGCCATTTAGGCGGCATGCGCTTATTTCTCCGGCAACAATACCTCCAGCGTGGCTTCCCTCTCCTTGGCGTTGCTGCAGCTCGTGCTTCTAGCAAAAGAGGGCAGCGCTAGCTAACTTTCAATTTAGACACCAATTTGCTAACCGTAGTGCCCTGAATCAAAAGAGAAAAGACCACATTGCTGAAGGTCATGGCTAGCAATAAGTCACGGCCTTCAAAGGACGGAGACAAACTCAGGATCAATGCAATGGATAAGGAACCCTTCAAACCGCCCCAAGCGATAATAGGCTTCCACGAACTAGGGATAGAACGATCCATAAGCAGACTAACGTAGACAGCAATGAACCTGGCAGCTACAACAATCAGAATGCTCCCGCCAATCTCCAACCATTTATCCGTAAAATTTATATTTGAAATTTCTAGCCCTACCATAAGGAAAATTAACGCATTGGCTATAAAAGCAATCACTTCCCAGAAGGAGTCCATCTTATCGAGTGTAAGGTCGGACATCCCAATCTTTTTCCCATATGTCCCCAATATTAGACCCGCGAATACGACGGAAATCACCCCAGAGAGGTGAAACATCTCTGCCATTTCAAAAACACCATAGAAAAGAACGATGGAAAGTCCTATTTCAACCAAATAATTATCGATTTTCGAAGTAATTTTGGAGGCAATGAATCCTCCGACCATACCGATAATGATGCCGCCGAGGACAACTTTCACGAATTCCACAGCACCTTCCATGATCCCCGAAGCACTGAGAACCGTTGTAACTGCTGCAATCTTGAATAAAACAACGGCTACACCATCATTGGCCAAACTTTCGCCTTCAACAATCGTGGACAACTTTTCATTTAATCCCATGGCTTTAAAAATACTTAGCACCGATACTGGGTCTGTCGCGGCCATTAGAGCACCGAACACCAAGGACTTTTGCAAAGAAAGGCCTAACAAAGCGTTACAAAGTCCTGCGATTAGCACAAAGGTAATGAAAGTTCCTAACAATGAGAGTAAGAGAATCGGTCGTTTATTCGCTTTTAATTCTTGAACATGCAGCTTAAGGGCCGCATCCCCTATTAAAGCTGACAGAAAGATCAGAATGACTGCTGTTTGAAAGACATGATCCGATGCGACATATGTTTTGATTTCATCCAAAGCATGAATCGGTATGACCCCCAACAATAGCCCGGCAATAACCAGCAAAGTTGGATACGGTTGTTTCATCTTGTCCGCGATGTAGGCGACTGCGACGGCAATAGTGAGTAGTACAAGCCAATAATGGATCATTTGAGTCCCCCTCTAAAGCAAAAAGCGGAATCGACCTCAAACCGAAGGGATCCGCTGTTTGGTGCTTACTTTGTGCTAGATTTCCGTGAGTATGGTGAGAATAACGGGTCTCCTGCCCGTTTTTTCATAAAAGAGTTTTCCTAGCGCTTCTTTTACATTCGTTTTAAGCACATTCCATTGATTCACGTTTTCTCTTTGAAGCCTGTTTATCGTTTCTGTTGCTAGCATATTCGCTTGATCCATCAGGTCTTCCGACTCTCGAACATAGACAAACCCGCGGGAGATGATATCCGGACCTGACAAAATTTTACCGTCACTTTTGCTAAGCAGGAGGACCACGATCAAGATACCATCCTCGGCCAGTTGTTTACGGTCACGCAGAACAATATTGCCAACATCCCCTAATCCATCGACTAAGGTATTCCCCGCGTACACTTTGCGGCTCTGAGTTGCCACTTCATTCTTAATATCCACGACATCGCCATTATTCAAAATGTAGATGTTAGCCGGGTCCACGCCAACGCCTTCCGCCAAAATACGGTGCTGATGAAGCATTCTAAACTCACCATGAATCGGAATAAAATACTTCGGCTTCATCAGCGTGAGCATTAACTTCAGTTCTTCTTGGCTCCCGTGCCCGGATACGTGCATCCCAGTAGCTGAGCTCGAACCATAAATCACTTCAGCCCCTAGGCTAAATAAATTATCGACAGTCCGCGATACATTGCGTTCATTTCCCGGGATCGGGGATGAGGACAGAATAACGGTGTCTCCACGCATGATTTCTACCTGACGATAATTCGAACGGGACAATCGCGATAAGGCAGCCATCGGCTCTCCCTGACTACCGGTGCATAAGATCGCGATCTGATCGGAAGCCATCCGATTGACTTCTCCCGCTTCCACCAGCATCCCATCAGGGACCGTTAGATAGCCGAGCTCGGAAGCAATTCTCACAACATTGACCATACTGCGTCCTAGTAAGGCTAATTTCCGATTCGTTGCCTGAGCAGCATCTACGACTTGCTGAAGCCTATGAACATTAGAGGCAAATGTGGCTATAAACACTTTTTGCTTCGCTTTATGGAAGGCATCCTCAATATGCTTGCCTACAAGACTTTCTGAAGGTGTGTAGCCAGGGCGCTCGGCATTCGTGCTTTCTGATAAAAGAAGTAGAATACCGTTTTTCCCAATCTCCGCCATTTTATGAATATCAGGGTATTGATTGCCAACTGGTGTTAAATCAAATTTGAAATCTCCCGTATGTACGACCGTTCCTTCTGGTGTATGAAAAACAACCCCTAAGCAATCAGGGATACTATGGTTTGTTTTGAAAAAAGTAGACGTGATTTGTCCAAGCTCAATGCTCGAATCGGAGTCAATCTCAATAAATTGGGTATCTGCAAGCAGTCCAGACTCTCTCAACTTGCCTTCAATTAGCCCTAGCGTAAGCCGAGTTGCATAAATCGGCATGTTCAATTGTCTTCTTATATATGGAATGCCCCCGATATGATCTTCATGTCCATGCGTAATAATCAGTGCGCGGACTTTATCGCTATTTTCGAGCAAATAGGTAATATCCGGAACGATTAAGTCAATTCCGAGCAAGCTTTCATCCGGAAACTTCGAGCCGCAATCAATGACAATAATATCATCTGCGTATTGCACCACATACATATTTTTACCAATTTCGTTGATCCCGCCTAAAGAGAAAACAGATAACTGATTGTCTGTCTTGCTCACCTGAAAAGCCCCCCCAAATTTACATATCCGCATTAATTTTTCCAGATTAGGGATAACCTATACACCAAAATTTCTCCGTCAAACGAACAAAAAGAGGATCCCATGTGGATCCTCTTTATTACAATTTATTAGGCCATGGTAGCAACGGCATTCGTTCGCTTTCTGGCATAGCCCCGATAAATAAAAACGAAGACGATGGTCAATATGGGGATTCCGACCATGCCCCAGATGAGATTGTCGAACGCGCGCTCTGTTGGCAGAGACTTAATGAACGATTCTAAATAAATCCAACACCATTTCATATGAAAAGCTATAACAAAAATCACTGCTCCCAACAACAAAAAAAGCTACCATATGTCTATAATAGCTGAGAATTGTTGTAGAGGAAGTGCTTATCTATGAAAAAAGAACACATTATTCACTTTAAAGTTATCCACAAGGATAGCATCCAACTTTTAAGAGGGCTTATATTCTTAGAAGAAAATCAAAAACCTACCTTATCTGATTTTCAACAATGTTTAATAGACTGCGGTCACGATGTTCGTATTGAAAATAAAGAACAGGCTATTTTCAGAGCATATAAACCGGGGGAGCAGTATTGGATTCAGATTTTAAGAGACAATGAAAGCAATACAAGAGATTTAAATGTCGAGAATTTAGCTAAAAGCTTTATGAAAAACGAGCCTACAGCCTAGTAATGGTTAGCTAAAGATCACTACTAGGCTGCTGCTCCCCCTTGTCCAGCTCTTACAGCCACTGTGAGAAAAAGGCATGTCCCGCAGCGTGAAATCCCGGGGGCAGCGCATGCCCCATGAACGGGTGAACCTCGATCGTTTTGTTAACTGATGCGATCCGATTATAGGCGGCGAAGATCGCATCGGGTAAGCAGGTCGTGTCCTTCAGTCCTACCGTCACATGCACGGGCAGCGTAATGCGATGGGCCAAATTCATGATGTCGAAATAACTAAGCGTCCGCAGCACCTCGTCAAGGCGGTCCGGGAAGCGAGTTACGAATTCCGCAGCTTCGGTGAGTGAACTGACCGATTGCAGTATCCCCAGATCCATGTGGCACATATTCGGTACATGAGCGATTACAGCCCGTAGCTTAGGCTCCAAGGCGGATACAAGCAGTGCCAGACCGCCTCCCTGGCTGCCGCCAAAAACAAACACCCTCTCGGAGTCTATCTCCGGCATTGCCATCGCGCACCGTACAGCACGCAAGCCATCAATAGCTACTGCCCGGTAATAGGAACTCTCCGGATCGAGAATCCCCTGTGTCACCCATCCTTTGGTCATGCCGTATGCTTGCGGCAGCCCGTTGCCAGTCTCCCCCCCTTGCCCCCGAACGTCGATGGCGAGAACAGCATACCCCATAAGCAGCCAAGCAGCGTGATCCTCCGGCTGACCTTTGGAACCGGAATAACCGTGAAAGGTTACGATACAGGGAAGTGGATGATGCAGCTGGACGGAAGGCAGCATATACCAAGCGTGAACCAGCGTATTGGCCGCCCCCTCCAATACAACTTTGTAAACTTCCGCCTGTAGGAACGGGGAGGCGACCGGCTCAATCGAATATCTCACGGATTCTGCTGCTTCCCGGGAGACACGATCCCAAAAATCTTCCAGATCGGTTGGTGCCGTTAACTCTGGCACATACTGTTTCAACGAATGAATCCGTGTTTCTATTGCGTTCATCGCTACACTCCTCGTTTGAAATTGTCCATTTGATTATACAATTTTTCTACGAGATACCTCTACCACGGCGTCAATCTGCGGTACTGATCCAACGTAACTTTGCCGAGCAAATCCTCACCTTTCACGAATCGGTGCAGCTCATCGACGATGAAATCACAGAGCTCGCGCTTCAATATTCCATGGAACCCGCCAATGTGCGGCAAGCATAACACGTTCGGCATCGCCTGCAGCATATGATCGGCTGGCATGGGCTCCATGTCGTAAACATCAAGGGCTGCATGTATCCTGCCTTTGCTCAGTTCTTCCAAGAGCGCCTCTTCTTTCACAATAGGCCCGCGAGCCGTATTAATGAAGAGCGCCCCGTCGCGCAGCAGTCTTATCTGTTCCGCGCCGATCATCCCTTGCGTACGAGGCGTCCACGTATTGTGCAACGAGACAATGTCGCTGAGCTCGAACAGTTCATTCAAACCACAGAGCTCGACGCCCTGCGCAGCCGCTTCCTCCTTTGTACAATAACTAGAGTGCAGCAAGATTCTCGTGTTAAAAGGCTGGAGCATCCGGATCACCTGCTTGGAGATTTCCCCGTAGCCGACTAGGCCGATCACTCTTCGCGTCACGCCAAGAATCGTATCGCGGTTGTTATTGCTCCACTGCCCCTCTTTAAGCCGAGCGCTGTACCCAGCTAAGTCCCACGCCCCGGCAAACATCAGTGAAATTGCACACTCTGCAGTCGAGAGGGCGAGCACTCTATTGGCCGATGTTACGGCAATCGAAGTATCGAACACATCCTCTTTGACGATTGATGCTACACTCCCTGCTCCATGGCCGATAAACTTCAATCTCTCCGCGCGTGCGAGCACTTCCGGGGTAAAGCGAGGCGAGCCCCATGAAGTGATACAGGCATCATATGAACCAATTCGTTCCGATAGGTCCTCGCTTGTAAATTTCTCATTCAAGGGAATAAAATCAACCTCCGAAAAGCTCGAAAGCTTATTCAGAGTGTGCTCCTGCCAAAACAATTCACGTAATCCAGCGTCAGCGATCGTAATTAATGTTTTCATAGGCTTAACCCTCATTTCATTAGGCTTTGAAATAATTCACGCATAAATTCAACATACGCAGGAAAAATAGTTGCTGGCTCCATACCGGGAACTTGCAGCTCCTTGCGCCATTTGGTTTCCCACTCCAAGGAGTAAAAGCCGTTGTATCCCATTTGCTCAAGCTGATCCACAATGGAAGCAATCGGCACCTGCCCCTCGCCGACCTTGGTGTACATCCAGCTCGACTCCAGCGGATCTTCAAAAGGGACGCCGTCTTTGACATGTACATGAACGCACTGCGAGCCAAGTAACGCAATGGTCTCCACTGGCGTCTCTCCTTCTTCCAGCGGATGGATAATATCATAGATAACCGCGCAATTCGCTCTGTCTACATCATCCAGCAGCTTGCGAAGCGAACGGCCAGTGGCGAATTCATTATGTGTCTCGATCCATACCTGCACACCGTAAGAGGCCGCATAATCGCAAGCTTGCTTAATCTGGGCTATGATTTCAGGATATGGAATAGCAGGAACCGGATTGTCTCTGCGGTTATTGAAGTAGCCAAGGAAAATCCGCACTCCGCCAGCCTTCAAATCACGAGCGAGCGAAACAACCTTTTTAAAATTATCGAATTGCTCGGTATCCCCTCTTTGGCCTGTAAAACATACACTTGAACCAATATTGGTGATTCGGATGCCCGCTTCCTCGAATTTCCGAATCGCCACTTTCCGCTCATCCTGCGCCATTTCGGTGGTTATGCCCCATGTGGGCCCTTCCCTCAGCTCCATTCCGCTAAAACCGCATGCCTTGGCAAACGTAATCATTTCCGCCAAAGACCAGCCCTCGCAGGGGAGCGTGCTAAATGCCAGATGCTTCATACGGCTATACCCATTTCCTCCCAAATCTAGTGGGTAACTTAACTTCCTTCTATTATTACAGCGAAGTTCAGCTAACGCTTTCCCTTTTCCATGTTTCTTTTGCACAATTCCTCGAATCTGTGTACCATTATCTTTAGCTAATGAGTTACGGATGAATTTAGTGGAGGTCAAGTATGTCTGATTATCCGATCTATGTCTACAAAGGGTTACTCGACGAGCAGTTTCCTTTTAAAATCGAAATTCGAACACCACAGAATATGAATCGATTTCAACACGCTCACGAGCACCTGCAGCTGTGCTACATGATGTCCGGCAGTTGTCTTCATTGGGCAGCAGGCAGGCAATATGTGTTGACCAAAGGTGATCTCTTCTCGATCCCGCCCTTTCAAGAGCATCGCTTGGAACCCCGTGATTCGATGGATTTTGAGATGATACAGGTCGATTTCATGCCCCATGCGATTAATGAAAGCTTTCAGGATCTGGCGCAAATGCAGACGTTCGTCGATTTCGCCTATATCAGACCCCTCATTTCCGAAGCCGATCTTTTGCCCAAAATGTCGTTCCCTCCCCCTACACAAACCGTTGTCGAGAACCTGCTGAACGTCATTCTCACCGAATGGGAGGAACAAGAAGAAGGCTACCGGTTAGCGATCAAGGCCGAGCTCCTGAGGCTTCTCGTCATTACCGGCAGGCAGTATAAACGCTATTCACAAACGCAAAGTCAACACGAGCGCAACAGGGTGGCACATCACCGAGAAGCCTTCTATGAGGCTATTGGATATATGGAAACGCATTACAATGAAGATCTCCATTTGGAAGAGGTTTCTGCAAAAGCATTGATGGCTCCATCATATTTCAGCAATATGCTGAAACTGGTGCGGGGCAAATCGTATATCGAGCTCTTATCAGCCATTCGTATTCAGGCATCCATGGAGCTTCTGGGGGGAACGGACCTCAATGTGACCGAGATTGCAACCCGTGTGGGCTATAATCATATAAGTCACTTCAATAGAACGTTCAAGAAGCACGCAGGCGTAACGCCAGGCGACTATCGTAGGCATCAAACTTAATAGCCTTAGAGGGTAGAACTTAGATATGTTGTGACAGCTTGGTAAGGCGCACGGATGGGGCTGTCCCAAAAGCCATTTTTGGAAGTTATGCCTCTTGACCCTTTACTTTACTATACTATGGTAACCAGAATTTGCTGAGAGGGAACGTCGATGTGCTATTTGGATAAAAACCCCCGAAATCACGAGGAAGAGGAACGTCGATGCGTTATTCGCGGTTTTTCGCCTCCGGAACGTTCCTATTGATCAAATAGAGCATTCACGTTCCTCTCATTCAATTTCATGCACAGATTTCCCGAAATAAGACATCGACGTTCCGCTAGCTAGAGGTCGGGTGGCTTTCCTTTGCAAATCGACAGAAAACAAAAAAATGAGAAGGCAAGAATAACCTTGCCCCCTCATTTTTTTTGTTTTCTGAGCCCCTAAGGGAATTTATTTACTGAAAAACTTAATCATATTGTTCATGTTTCAATGACATCCTTCATTTCATGGCGAGATCGTTCATCTTATAATGAATCAGAAATGAACAATTTGTCTGAAATGGGAGGTAACCTTTCGTGAGGAAAATGGGAATTGGCCTGCAATTATACACACTTCGTGATGAAATGGCGCATGACGCCGCAACGGCTTTGCAAAAGGTGGCCGAGTTTGGTTATGAGGGTGTGGAGTTTGCAGGTTATTACGATTTTAGCCCAGAGCAGTTAAAGACGCTGCTTAGAGACTTGTCACTAAAAGCCATCGGCAGCCATGTAAACATGGAACGACTGCGGAACCATTTGGAAGAAGAAATTGCCATGAATGTTGCCATTGGCAGCCGTTATGTCGTCTGTCCAGGAATCAATCAAGAACAACGGCAGGCGCTTCCTGAAACTGTTGCTTTTTTTGTCGAGTGCAGCAAGCAATTCGCGAGCAAAGGCATCGCATTTGGCTTTCATAATCACTACGTTGAATTTACCGAAGCTTATGGGGATCAGATTTGGTTTGATGCATTTTTTGGATGTACATCCCCAAACGATATGAAAAGTGAGCTCGATGTTTGTTGGGTACATAAAGCTGGCTGCGACCCTATTGCTTACCTCGAAAAATATGCCGGACGCGTACCTTTAATTCATTTGAAGGATATTCGCAAGTTCGCCGATGGCACTTATCAAACGTTGGAACTGGGGCGCGGCGAAATGAATTTACCGGCGATTATCGCAGCAGCAGAGTCAGCGGGAACTGAATGGCTCATCGTCGAACAAGACGATTGTGACCTACCTGCGTTAGAAAGTGTAAAGATAAGTATGGATTGGCTGCGCCAAAATTATAGGTTTACGGAGGTCGATTAAGATGACGAAAAAACTCAAAGGTGCAATTATTGGTTGTGGAGGCATTGCGTTCGAGAAATATTTCCCTTCACTGTCCAAGCTGAAGGAACTAGAAATGGTCGCCTTCTGCGATATTATTGTCGAAAAAGCAGAAAAAGCAGCGGCAGCATACGGTTCGATTGACGCAAGAGCATTTTCAGATTATAAAGAGGTTCTTAAGGATGCCTCCATCGATGTCATCTATGTATGTACGCCTAACGATTCACATGCGGAGATCTCTATTGCGGCCATGGAGTCAGGCAAGCATGTCATGTGTGAGAAACCGATGGCTAAAACTGCCGCAGAAGCACAAGCCATGGTGGACGCCGCCAAACGTACCGGCAAGAAGCTCTCGATTGGCTATCAGAATAATTTCCGGCCAGACAGCCGTTATTTGCAACAAATTTGCGATAACGGCGAGCTCGGCGACATCTATTTTGCCAAAGCTCATGCGATACGTAGACGCGCTGTTCCAACCTGGGGTGTCTTTCTAGATCAAGAGAAGCAGGGTGGTGGCCCGCTCATTGATATCGGCAGCCATGCGTTGGATTTAACACTTCGGATGATGAACAATTACGCACCAAAATGTGTTTTGGGCAGGGCTTATCACAAGCTTAGCCGCAAAGAAAACGCAGCAAATATATGGGGACCGTGGGACCCGAAAAAATTTACGGTGGAGGATTCCGCTTTCGGCTTCATAACGATGCAGAACGGTGCGACCGTTATACTCGAAGCCAGTTGGGCACTTAACACACTGGATACAGTAGAGGCAAAAACGACGCTTTGCGGTACGGAAGGCGGAGCGGACATGCGTGACGGACTCCGCATTAACAGCGAAAAGCTGGGCAGAATGAATGCGACAACCATCGATTTGAGTGCAGGCGGAGTTGCTTTTTTTGAAGGCAGCGCAGAGAGTGCAAGCGACATGGAAGCGCGGCTGTGGCTCGAATGTATCCTTCATAATACCGAGCCGTTGGTAAAACCGGAGCAAGCGTTTGTTGTCACACAAATATTAGAAGCTATATATGAGTCTTCGAGGACAGGGAAAGCGATTTATTTCGAGTAACCTAAATAAAACTAGAATATACAACAACCGCCCTGTTCAAGGGCGGTCACGTTTGTGTATGGAAATATTTGCGTACAATTGCCTAGAAAGTTTGTATAATTACCTAATAGAACCAAAACATGAACGATTTGCTCGAGTCAAAGGAGGAAGCCGGTGTGCTGCATGGACGCGAGGATGAATTGCAAGCTGAAACGCTGTATGTAGGCATGGCGCACCATAAGAAGCGTTTTCGAAATCCGTGTGAGTTATTAAACACATACATCATCCGGCTGCAGACAAGTGGTAGCTGTGAAGCGCTCGTTGATAACGAATTTGTCGTGATTGATCCTGGAGACCTACTTATGTTTCGTCCAGGTGAAAAGTACGAGCTCATCTTGAAAGACAACAGCATCGATTACTATGTGATTTGCAATGGAACATGGATTGACCAGTGGTGGGACAATTTCTCGCCTCCGCAAAAGACAAACATCCCTCTCGACGACGATCTTCTGAAATTGTGGAATCAGTTGGCGAAGGAAACATTGCGGATGAATGACACCATCGAAGAGCTGACAGATTATAAGCTGCGCGTCTTTTGCTTGACCTTACAGCGCCTGCATGAAATTGCCGGTATGGGAAAAACGTTAAGTCCATCCTACATTGCCTATCGAATTAAAAAATTCATCGATCAGCATGCGACAGGAGCTCTCACCTTGGAGCAAATTGCCAAACATGCGGGAATTAGTATCTCCAGAGCTGTGAACTTGTTTAAAACCAATTTCGGTCAATCCATCATGAGTTATGCCATTGAAGTCCGCCTTGCCGTCGCATGTGAACGCAT
The DNA here is from genome assembly GCF_055396115.1 of Paenibacillus sp. WG02. NCBI lineage: Bacteria > Bacillati > Bacillota > Bacilli > Caryophanales > Paenibacillaceae > Paenibacillus > Paenibacillus sp. WG02. Next base: position 7,899,174 of record NZ_AP036016.1, read on the forward strand.
TCGTTTCAGCGCAATGTCACTTGACTCTGTCGCTAAATCAAGCGGTTTTAATAACTATACGTACTTCCATCGACAATTTCGCATGCATTTTGGGTTATCCCCCCGTCAATATAGAGAAGAACAACAGAAACGCTCGAAGCTTCGAATGGAACAATAGAAAGATCACTCTCCACCTAGTCGGTTGCACAACGAAACTGTAGCTCTTAGCCCTTCTTCAACCATTGATCTAAAAATAAATAAGACAGCATGCGTATTTCCTCAGGAAAATCATGCCCTCCTGCACCGATTAACGACTTGAAATTATCTTCTTTACCTAACCATCGGTACAGCCTTGAAAGCTCCAACATCCCTTCCCCAACAGATTTCCAATGAGGAAAAATATGATCATCCTGACCTGCGTAGCTGAAAAAAGGTGTAGGAGCGATTAAAGCCACAATTTCATGAAAATCAAAGGGGACCTGATCCTGTTGTAAATCTGCTAAAATTTTGGGAATGTGCGTGTAGGGGTAATTCCGATAGGTCCAATGCTCTGGGTACGAATCCCCAGTAAAGGGGCTAAAGCCGCAGCTGGATACAACAGCCTTAATCCGATCATCCATACCTGCCAGAAAATAAGCGTTGTAAGCGCCAAAAGAATGTCCGATCGCTCCGATTGCAAGTGGATTCACAACATCCAATGAGCATAAAACATCAATGCTCTGCATGTGGTCTGTTAAATTCTTGGCTACTGTTGACCATCCTGGATGCTGTTCATAAAAAGGTTCGCTATCAAATGCCGCTTTGCCCGGATAAATCCGTTCACCAGCAGTCAGCGCATCAGGGACAAGCACCACATAACCGCGCTCAACGAGTTCAAGTGCATACATGCGATTTTTGCTCCCTGTGGACAGAGCAATATTGTCTTTCCCCAGTTCTTGCGTTGGATGCAGCGCAATAACAGCAGGGTAACCTAATTTTCCTGGACGATGGGATTCTTCATTTGGAACTAATATGTAGGCAGTTATGGTATCACCATAAACGGTATCGTATTCGACATGTAACCGAGTATGGCTCGATTCTTTGCTTTGAGAGTTAACTTGTAGCCGGATAGGTACCCTTGCAGGCAGTTCGCCAATATAATCAAGCCAGGTCCTGCGAATATCAGACAGTTTCTCCGTCCATTGTTCATAACTCTCAATCCCTTGCAAAAGTGGCGGTACACCCGTTTGGTTCAATTGCGATAATACATACGCCATGATTGTATCCCCTTTATGATTCATAAAGTGAAAGAGCGATCTTTTTTACAGTTCCAAAGCTAAAGTCTACCAGCCTGAATCCACTGACGTCTCCGCTCGCACCTTTTTCATCGAAGCCGTAATGGTCGCCAGAACCAGCAGAACTCCGCAAATGATGATGCCTGTTGAAGGGACATTGCCCAGCAGTACATAATCAAAAACAGCTGTAATAACAGGCTCCAGACAAAACACAATCGCTACGACGACCGATGACACTTTTCTCTGACCAAACGATTGCAACAGGTTGGAAAATATGGACACGATGACGATCATATACGCAATGGCTGCAATTGTATGGACATCTGTAGGTATTATTTGCGCAGCGAGCCATTCGAAATGGAACAGTCCGTAATACAAGGCTACCAAACCAAAATAGAATGCCGAACCCGCTACGGTAAGAAAGGAAACCTGAATGACCGAAGTCTGTTCCTTTTGCAATAACCGACTCATGATTACAATTGTATAGGCATACCCAAGCATACCAACTAGGCCTAGCACGTCTCCGATCTGAAAAGTCATCTTATATGGCTCAAGCAAAAAAGTGATCGCTAGCAAGGATATACCTATTGCCATTTTCTCGTTCAGACTAATCTGTGTCTTATAGTGAATATATTGCAATAAGGGAACAACGCCAACGATCAGGCTATTGATCATGACGATCCTCGTCGGAGTCGTATATTGTACCGCATATATGGAAAAAAAGCTGAGTACGAAGTTAGCCAGCCCCAGTTTGAACAAGCCAGTTACCCACAATTTCGCATTGATACTCCTGATCGATTTGTAGAAAATAATGACGTAGATCGCGCTAACAAGCACATATCGCCATAATTGAAACAAATCCTTCGGATACTGAGCCGTCCCATCCTTCATGAATATATAAGACAAACCCCATATGACTACCGCTAAAATTAATGAGAAATATGCCACTGCAGCAACTCCTAGCTAGATAAGCAAATCACGCTAACCTCTGTTCTTTCATCCAAATTACCCCTTTACGGACCCGATTAATGCGCCCTTCTCAAAGTATTTCTGAATGAACGGATACACGATGATAATCGGCAGAGCTCCTATAAGAATGACAGCATATCTCAGCGATTCTAGTACAACCTTATGGCCGCTTGCAGTTGAAGACTCCACGATATCACCGACTTGACCGACGATAACCATATTCCGAATGATAAGCTGGAGAGGATGCATACTTGCATCTCTTAGAAAAATAAGCGCAGTGGTAAAAGAATTCCAGATTTCAACCGCATAGAACAGCCCGATCGTCATTAATACCGGTTTCGATAAAGGGATGACGATATGTGACAATATACCAAAGTCCGATAATCCGTCAATTCTGCCGGACTCCTCAATTTCTTTCGGGAGTCCTTGAAAAAAAGTACGCATAATGATCAAGTTATACGTATTGATTGCATTGGGAAGCACCATTGCCCAGATCGTATTCATTAAACCGTATTCACGGGCAACGAGATAGAAAGGTATCAATCCTCCGTTAAACATGATCGTGAACACAATGAGCAGCATAATTGGTTTTCCAAACAAAAGCGATTTTCGCGACAAGGAATAGGCGCCTGTCACTGTCATCAGCAGCGATATGGCCGTTCCCAACACCACATAGATTAGCGTGTTTTTATAGCCGACCCACAAGCGGTTATCGCTTATCACCGCTTTGATTGTGTCTATTTGAAACCCTTTCGGCCAAAGACCGACTTCATTTCTGACCACGTGCTCCGGCGAACTTATCGCCACTGACGCCATATGGATGAAGGGAAACAGCGCTGTAAACGCGACGATCCCCAGCAGCAGAACGTTAACAATATCGAACACGCCTATACGCCTATACAATTCTCTTCCTCCTTACCATAAGCTGGTTTCCCCTACTCTTCGGGCGATCCGGTTCGTCGAATAGACGAATAGAAATGCGACGACGCCCATTGCCAAATGGATGGCGGTAGCATAACTAAAGCTCCCTTGAATGATGCCCATCCGGTATACATAAGTCGAGATGATATCCGACGTTTCGAAGGTAGCCGGATTGCCCAGCAGGAACGCTTTGTCGAAGGCTAGTTCGAGGACTGACCCAATCTGCAGGATGAAGATAATAACCATCGCCGGCACAAGAGAGGGCAGCGTTACATGCACCATTTTATTCCATCTACCTGCTCCGTCGATTTCGGCTGCTTCATACAAATGAGGATCAACTGAGGCCAAGGCAGCCAAATAAATGATGGTACCAAACCCAGCCGATTGCCATATATCCGAGCTGACGTAGATGGTCCGAAACCATTCAGGTTTCTGGAGAAAGTTGATAGGCTCAAATCCAAGTGATTGGATGAAGCCATTAATCCAACCGGTGCTCGGTGACAGCAGCATGATCATGATGCTGGAAACGACAACGGTCGACAAAAAATACGGCATGTAGCTAACCGATTGCACGAATCGTTTATATTTTTTAAAGCGCATTTCATTGAACAGCACGGCCAGAATAATCGGCGCCGGGAACCCGAATAGCAACCTGTAGATCCCTAGTAGAACTGTGTTTTTAATGATTACATTTGCGTCAGGATTGGCGAGAAACATCCGGTAATACTTAAGCCCCACCCATTCGCTTGCCCACACGCCTTTGAACAAATTATAGTCCTTGAAGGACACGATGATTCCAAACATCGGCACATATCTAAACAAAATATAGTAGAGCAATGCCGGAGCGAGCAGCAGAAAGTAAATACGGTCCCGCATGAATCTCTTGATGATTGTTTGATTCAAAGCCTCGTCTCCTCCTTAAGATTCTGCTGGGCAATACGTTACATGCGACGCATTGCCCAGCAGGTTTCCTTCATTCATTATTTACTTGCATTCGCTTTTTGTCGGTCCAATGCGGTCTGATACGTAGTGAGAAGTTTCTTCAAGTCGTATTTGTCCAGATCTTGGGTGAATTTATCCCACTCGGTCATCGGCGTATCACCCAAAATAAATTTACTTATAGACGTTGTGTAAAATTTGTACAATTGATCATTAGAAACAGCGACCGAAGCCGCTTCTTCCTGTGTCAGAACAGGCAGCCTGTTGTACGTAGGGAATCGATATTTAGGAGCTTCCTGATAGGAGAATTGCTCACTTTCTTTGACAAGGGACAGCCATGCATTAAAGTCAAACCATCCATACGTGCCCGCTGTTTGAATACCTGATTCCCGGCGTAAATCGTTGGCTTCTTTGTACAGATCCTTGAACTTCCGTTTACCCCCTTGGGTGGTATAGGTTTCGCCTTCCTTGCCCCAGCTTTGGATTTCCTTGCCTTTCTCTGAATAGATGTAATCCAGATAACGAAGGGCAGCATCAAGTTTCTGGGTCTTGGAGGCAACCGCAAATCCATATTCCTCGGTGCCGCCTCTTGGGAGATACGGCTGCGTACCGACACCAATGGGTGGTGCCATAAACTTCAGATTACCTTCTTTCAGCTGGTTGTTCATAATTTCAATCTGTCCGATAAATTGAACGGTGATGAATGATTTATTCGTTGTCATGAATTGTGTCCATGCTTTATAGTCCATCGTGAGCCAGTCAGGCGGGATTAACTTTTCTTTATTGAATTTATTTAAATTCTCAATCATTGTTTTGGCTGCAGGCTGTTTCACGCCGTAGTCCATTTTCCCTGTTTTTGGATCCTGATATAAGCCGGGGTAGAATCCGAAGGATGGACCGAACGTGTCCAACGTGCCAACGCCATGGCGGAAGACGAACGGATAGCTATCTGGATACAGCCCTTTCAGTTTCTTCGATGTTTCGTAAAGCTCATCCCACGTCTTCGGTACCTGCAGATTGTGTTTTTTGAAAATATCTTCGCGGTAAAACCACACCATTTGGCTGCCCGCACCCGCTCCGTCGTTAATGATGCTGTAAATTTCTCCGTTCGGCATCGTAATCCGCTCGCGGATTTCCGGGTTCGCCTTTAGGTAGGCTTTCACATTAGGCATTTTATCCAGATGCTTAGATAAATCCAAGAACGCCCCCTGCGGTCCAAACTTCTGAACTTCTCCCGGGAAGACGGATAATACATCCGGCATGTCTCCCGATGAAACGGAAAGCGACAGCGACTCAGGACCTGACGCCAATTCCTGCTTTACGGTAATATTCGTCTCTTCCTTCACCCACTTCCATACGCCCCAATCCGGTTTGGGCGGCCATGACGTCGAATTTTCCGTAAATACACGGATCGTAGCCGGTTCCGGTAGCTTGGCTGATGGGGAAGAAGGTGAAGCCGTACTTGGTTGATTGTCTTTTGTTACCGATTTCGTATCGGTATTGCTGCTGCACCCCGTGACAATCAGAATGGAAGATAAGATCATGGTGATGGCAAAACTGCTTTTCTTTACATGTTTCATTTGGTAACCCCTTTCTGTATGCCAATTCAATTTATATGTTTGACTCCATCATCATAAGTAAAGGCAGCTGCTAGGTAAATAAATGAATGCCATGAAAACATCAACTTTATTCGGTTACATGAAAAAAAGTTTAACTTCCTGAAAAACGTTTCCTATCAAACAGGCAGTGGATCTGCCTAGGACGTCATGTTATTAGGGCAATGAGGGCTTCTCAACACATCCTCCTTGCCAAACTTGGAGACGAAACTAACTACGAATCGGGATGCTCGCTGTTTTCACGCCGACTTCCCGGCTTTCCGCCGACGCCATCATCATCAAGCTTCAAGCTCTTGGTTCCTTCATACACCGTAGAAGTAACCGAGGTAATATGCGATGCTTGCGCGGGCACGGTGGGCTGCCAGCCCACTGGGAACCCATTCTGAATGTCCTCAAATCCGCCGTTCGTTAGCATCTCTTGGTTGGACGGCTCTGCTCCGAAGGCAGTCTGATTCACGAAAGCGCTTGTAATCAAACTAACGAATAGGAGCATAACTAGCATTAATGAAATTCTTCTTTTTACCACAACACAGACCAATAACTTACACCTCTTCCAGGATTAGATTCCCAACTTGAATCTGCTTTGGTACGTTGCTCTCCCCCCCATCTATCCTTTTAAGATTCTGCAAAAAATGTAGTGAAACAGCAGGAGCTAGCACTTCCTGTGCTGTCACCATCATAAAAAAGTCCCACCTGTCCGTAAATTAACGAAAGCCAATGCGCCTTCAACTTTCTTCGGAAAACGGAAGATAATATCACGTTTCATGAAAATGTTTAAAAAAAGAAGAAAGCTCTGCGGGTGCAAAGCTTTCTCTAGGAAGGGATATTTGAGTTTTTGCGGAATTCAGTTGGCGTGACGCCGGTATATTTTTTGAACATCCGATTAAACGAAGTATTATTTCGATAACCGACCGCTTCTGCAACATCGTGAATTTTCAACCGATTTTTTTCCAGAAGATCCGTAGCCTTGTTAATCCTGATTTCATTGATATAGTCCACGATATTCATGCCGGTTTTTTCTTTAAAATACGAGGATAAATAGCCGCCGCTCAAATTCAGCTTTTGTGCCAGTACATCCAAATACAAGTCTTCGGCGTAATGCTCGTTTACGTAATCCATAACGAAGCAGGTGACCGGATCTTTCTGCTCGGCTCGTTGTTTCCTCTCCCTGACTGCTTTGGCGGCAAACGTCACCCCTTCCTGCAGCAGCTTCTCCACTTCGAGGATGGTGACACACTGCTGAATCTTTTCGTTTATAAGTTGCAACGCGGCTTGCATTCCGTCGTCCTCGACCCCATCCAATATGAAGGAGACTTCATTTTTAACTTTACTCAGCAGCATTTCGGCAAAGCCAGTTAACGATTCAGCCGTTAGCTCATTTCTATCCCATTTTGCATAAAACCGCGCCATAAACGCTTCCAATTGCTCGACGTTGCCTTCTCGCAGATTCACACTGAATTCTTTTTCCTGATTGGTTGTAAATCCGCTAAGTTGCCGTGACACATGCCCTGCTGTAACAATTTGTACTTCGTCAATCAGCTTGCGCTTGCCAAGCACTCCTTGAGCCTCCTGATAGGCATCTGCAATATGCTTCGAATGACTGAAAAGCGAGGTAACGGCCATGGTTATGTTTCCGTAATCGCTATCTTGTCCAAAAGTTGCTTTCATCCTTTCAAGCAAATCCTCCAGATCACCCATTTGCTCAATGAACACAAGACTCAGAATCTGATTTTGTTCGATTTGGAAAGTCATTGAATCTGGAAATACCTGGTTCATCTCATTTTCAATAAACACTTTGATGTAATACAGCCATTTCTGGAAGGACACATGCTCCCAAGCATAATTCTTCTTGCCCACCACATGAGAAAGAACAAAAACAAAATTTTTCTCTGTAAAATCAAGTATGACCGCAGCTGCTTCGTTATGTCGAATCGCTTTCAGATGGTTGAACAGCGCTAGCTGTTGATCTGTTTTTTGCTTATCGTAAAGTTGAGAGCTAATGATATCGAACTCTCTTATATTCGACCGGAATGGTCTGCCTTTTTGAGTTGATCTAATCACCTTTTGTAACGGATTGTTAATGCGTGCGGCGATGAGGAACGCAGCGATAACGCTCAACGTGATCGAGAGCACTAATATGGCGACAAGTGAAAGATTCAGACGCGTTTGCGAAGCAATTTTTTCTACCGGAACACGGTGAACGTAGGTAAATCCGCTCACTTTGCCAGTTGCATGGAAATAATATTTGCCGTTTACAATTAGTTCTTTGTTATCATTCTTCTGCAAATCACTTAAACTTATAAATGATTCCTGCTCCCCACGATTAAACATGGTTTGCCCTTGATCATTATACATAATAAAGTCATCGCTCGGAGCTACGCGAAATGCCTTGAACATTTTATCCGCATTGAGAAAAACAACGATCATCAAACCGCTGTTCCCCTTGGCTTTATATATAATCGGGATCAACTCGCCATTTGATTCCCTGTGTCCAAAGCTCTCATTGTAGAAACCGGCAGAAGGTAAAATTCGGCTGCTGTAGTTTTCGTCGAATTGCTGCCGCCAGAAATTCAGCGGATATTCCTTGCTGACTTGGAAGACATTGAACATCGTTTGCGCGTCGGTACTCGTGCCTTTCTCCAGAATAAGTTCATCGTGCTTTGTATACAAGACGATATTTTCGATGAATAAATAGGAATTGGACACCCATGAATTGATCTCCCTTTGCAGAATGGGATAATTAATATATTGGGGAGTATATTGAAAACGTTGGACTTCTTCGCTGTAGAGATACAAGTGCATTTGTTTATTGACCATTTCAATATGCTTCTCGTAACTCTCCATCGTACTATTGAGCATGAGGGTGTTGTATTGAACAATTTCCTTCCGGACGTTCAGCTTAGAGACAGAAATGGAATAGATCGTGAGGGAGACAAGTATCAGTATGATACACAAAAATCCTGCGACAAGCCGCAGGAATAAAGAGTTAGATCGGTTTCGGATATAGACAAGTATAGGTAGAAATTTACTCATAAGATCCCTCCTTTACTATCGATCCGTTCGTGTAATCTACTCACTGCTTCCTATTAGTTCCAATTAAAACAAACGACGTCACTTTTGTAAAGCATTAAACAAAATGTACAAATGAAATTAATCATAGTTCTTTTGCTAGAGATTCGCAGAGCTTTTCCACTGCTGCTGTGGGAGCTATCCAGTGAATCACACGCCTTAGTCAATTGCTCTGCCCAAGCGCACAAGAGGCTCACCCAACTCATCTCTTAGATGAGTTGGGTGAGCCTCTTCAATAACCTACTTCGTTACATTTACAATCATCTTCTCGCTAGATGTGGCTCCAGCATAGTTAATGAGCTCAGCACTCCGCAGGGATGTATGATTCACCTTTTCGGAACAATCAAGGTGATTGTCGTCCCTTTTTCCATTTCAGAATGAATAGTGATTTGACCGCCAATGCTCTTGGCTCTTTCCTCCATACTGAACAGCCCCACTCCTTTGGAGCCACCACTGCGAACAAAACCTTTTCCCCGATCTTCGATGCGTACTTCAACAAACGATTCTTTATCATGAACGAACACGTTAGCTTCTGATACATCGGCATATTTGGCCACGTTGGTAAGAGCCTCCTGTATAACGCGGTATATGGTCGTTTCCTCCAACGCTCCCAATCGCTTACGCAAATTGCTATCCAATAAGACCCGTATACCGTAATGCCCCGTGTAATTTTCTATATAGGTTCGAATGGCCGGCACTACACCCAAATCATCCAGAACAGACGGACGGATTTCCCACGCCAAATTACGAACTTCTTCAATGATTCCGGAAACCACATGCCGAAGCCCGGATATTTCAGACTTTTCACTTTCCCCGATCACTCTATCCATCTGAATCAACAGGGAAAACAGACTCTGTCCGATACCGTCATGCAGCTCACGAGAAAATTTTCTTCGTTCTTCCTCCTGAATTTGCATCACCTGCGACATCATAAGCTGCAGTTCCTCTTCGACACGCTTTAATTGCGTCACTTCGTTACGAATCGCAAGATACTGGTAGGGTTGTCCTTGCTCATCTACGAATGGCACAATCGTCGTATCTACCCAGTAGAATCCGCCACTTTTTGCTTTATTTTTGATCTCTCCGCGCCACACCTTGCCAGAGGAGATCGTTTGCCACAAGAGGGTCATGAAGTCCTTCCGATGATAGCCCGAGTTAATAATCCGGTGGTCTTGCCCGAGAAGCTCAGCACGTGTATATTGGGAGATTTCGCAAAACTTATCGTTGACGTATTGAATTCTCCCTTTATGATCCGTCACGGCAACAATGGAAGATTCATCTAGAGCGAACTTTACATTGGACAACTGCTTGAGAGACTGTTTCAAATCAGCTTGAAACAAAGAGTCAGTAATATACTCATCCATGTGGGCTATAAGCTCGGTTACATTTTCACCAATCACTTCCGGATACTCCCTGTTTTCATCCTTACTCAAAATTCAACAATCCTTTCTTCACCGCAAACTTGACCAACTCTGGTCTCGTTTTGAGCCCTAGCTTCTCCATTACGTTGCTTTTATGCGATTCAACCGTTTTTACGCTAATAATCAACTGTTCGGCAATCTCTTTATTGGAAAATCCTTTGGCAATCAGAGACAGAACTTCCTTCTCACGTTCCGAAAGGGATTCGTAAGGACCTATATTTTCTCCATGCTTCAAGCGTTCTATATATTCACTCATCAGCCTTTTGGTTGCTGTAGGATACAAATAGGCGTTTCCTGATGCAACGGAGCGGATAGCTGTCAACAGCTCCTCATGCGGAGCGCTTTTCAATATATACCCTGAGGCGCCGGCGTGAATCGCCCTAAACAGGTATTCGTCATCGTCATGCATGGTCAGAACCAGCACCGCCAAATCCGGCATCAGACGCTTCAATTCTGTTGTTGCTGTAAGTCCATCCATGCCATGGGGCATGTTCAAATCCATTAATACGACATCCGGCTTCAGCAATTGGGCTGCTTGAATACCTTCTTGTCCATCGGCAGCCTCTCCGATAACTTCCATGCTGTGCTTACCATTCAGCAGGCTCATTAATCCCGACCTGACTACGGCATGATCATCAACTACCAGAATTTTCGGCATACCCATCCTCCAATAAATCGGCTAGAACTACCCTATCATTACTCCTATTGTATTACTAATAACAAATAAAATGAATTCCAATAATGGAACTCATTTTGCTATTTCCCCTGTATTCTCCTTCAGATACCAAGCCAGCGTAGGAAGACCTTCCTGAACGACAAGGAGCTCGGCCTCCGTATATCTGGGCTGTGTTCTTTTGCCAATGAACAGCAAGCCTTTTATCAAGAGATTATCGGAATCCGTTAAAATTGGAAATACAGCTGCTGTCTGCAATTGCTCGGCAAGTAGGACAGGACAACTTCGTCGCACTTGATCGGAGTCAGGATGCGAGTCATCGAGCTTCACCCATCTGCCTAGGCGCAGGACGGAACCCGCTAATCCTTGGCCTGATTTAATCACCATTTGCTGATAGCGCTCATTCCTGCTGCCTGAAGCATACTTCCAACGAATGCGCTCGGCTTTGTCATGCAATGGCGCCAGTGCGATAAAATCGCTTGACGTTAGGCTTCGCAAACGCTCCAGCTCTTCTATGATGTTTGCATCCCCATGAGCCATATAGGCCACCTCCATTTCCTTACGCACCAGAGCCGATTTATTTTAATTAACATTGTAGACGTTTCCACTCATCTTGTATGTCAGGGAAAACCCTGATTTCGCAATCAGGACATTGCGCGAATTCACCTGCAAATTACCTCAGGAGTCATCAGGAAAGTAAGGGATTAACTTGTGATTTATCTCACACCATATAGGGAGTTTTCCCCCAAAAGATCAGCAGAACTCCCGATAAACAAAACCATCTGAACCCGTTAAGATAGAGATAACAAAGAAACGTTGAGGAGTTGGTACAGATGGCTGTTAAAGGTATTTTCGCCTTTTTTTCCGAAGAAAATTTCCATAAATTACAAAGCATTATGTATGTGAAACATGCGGAGAAAGGTGATTATCTGTTCTGGGAAGGTGATGTCGCGGATAAATTGTACTACGTAATGAAAGGCGGAGTGCGTATCACCAAGCTGTCGGAAACGGGTAAAAGCTTTATCCTATCTCTGCATCAGACTGGTGATTTGTTCGGTCAGATCGATCCCTTTCAGAACTCTGTACAAAGCTATAGTGCAGAAGTAACAGAAGATTGTGAGATCGGGGTCATTCAACGAAAAGACCTCGAAGTCTTACTTTGGCAGCATGGGGATTTGGCCATCGAGTTTATGAAATGGATGGGGCTTATGCACCGCATGACCGAAACGAAGTTCCGTGATTTGATGATGTACGGAAAACCAGGCGCACTCTGTTCGTTACTTATCAGACTTAGTAATTCGTATGGCGTTCCAAACGGTGAACATACGCTGATCAATTACAAGATCAATCATACAGAAATGGCCGATATGATAGGAGCTACACGGGAAAGTGTCAATCGGATGTTGAGTGATATGAAGAAGGAAGATGCGCTTGAGATTCAAAATGGCCATATCGTGATTAAGGATTTAACCTATCTCCGCGATGTATGCCACTGCGAAAACTGTCCGAAAGAGATTTGCCGCATGTAGCATTCCGATTGAAATGGTCCATTTAACTAGGAAAAGAAGGATTCAAGGTCCGTAAGCACTTTCTCCGTTAAAGGAATTACGAGCTGTTCTTCCATCGTAAAGTGATCATTTAAGATTAAACAGGCCTGTATGAGATGTGCCGCAGCCTCAATCAGCTGTTTTTTGATGACAATTGGCGTTAAATCGATGATGGTTTCATTGAAGGTCTGGATAAATGAAATCGCCAGCTGGTGATCCTTTTCCAGTACCCAAAAGGAGGGAGTGATCGATGGAGCCGATTGTCGATGAAAATAGTCAAGCAGAAAGGGAAACAACTCCTGGTCCTCCCATTCCGCGTGGCGCTCCAGTGCCTCCACAAAATCAGCGGTTTGCTGCCTTAGTTGCTGCAAGACCTGAACGCCCTCCGCAGGATCATCCAGCAGGCTCACTTCCTTAGCGCTATGTTCGAGAGCCTTTAGCTGCTGTCTTAATTGGTTATGCTCTTCCTTCAGACGATCCGTGGCAAAATCAAGTTCATCTGGGTTGGATGAGGCTATTCCCAACATACAGGTTATTGAAAGTGGTGCCATATTCATCCCTCCAACATACGTCTTTTGCTTCTATCTCTAGTATAAATGCTTTGCCGATTATCGCTGTGAGAAACATCACATCTACGTTTTCAAGACTCTGCTATATTTTTGGAAAGTACTTATTGGAAGAAATCATCACAGAAAAAGGCAGAATGGGGACTGACGAAGATGAAGAAATTTAAATTGAGCATAGTCAAGAAAATGGTACTTGGCATCACGTTAGTATCCACTGTAACCTATGGGACAAGTGCTTTTTTTATTTTTACCCTGCAAGGTTTATTTAAAGATTACATGCCGGATTGGCTGTTCATCTGGATCACCCTTTCTTTGGGTATATTCTGGACAGGATTTCTGGGATGGATTGCGGCAAAATGGTTCATTAAACCCCTACTTCAGCTTACAGACGCAGCTAATGAAGCTTCCGCAGGGAATTTGCAAATTACGATTACTCCAAGTAAATCGGATGATGAATTAAGAGCACTCAGCCTTTCTTTCTCGCTGATGATCGGAAATTTAAGAGAAATCATTGATGGAATTTCAGTCAACTTCATAGGAACCGATATGCATGTGGATGAATTGAGATCAGCGATTGGACATGCAGCAGCTCATGTGGAACTGATAACAACGACGATTGAAGACATCTCCCATGGAGCTGAACAGCAATCGAAATCCTCCGAAACCATGTTTATGTCCGTCGAACAAATCATGAGAACCACGGATGCGATTAATAAAGAAGCCCATGAAGCCCGGCATTTAACGACACAAATGATTATTACCATTAAGGATAGTGCAAGAGTGATTCAGTCTTTAGTTAATGGGATGCAAAGCCTTGCAATTTCTAATCAAGAATCTATACATACCGTGCGGCTTCTGGAAAGCAATGCGAAGCAAATCAGCGATATTTCGAGCGTTGTTGGTGAATTCGCCAATCAAACGCATTTATTAGCCTTGAACGCTTCCATTGAGGCCGCGAGAGCCGGCGAACACGGCAAAGGCTTTGCCGTAGTGGCGGGTGAAGTGAAGAAACTTGCCGAACAAAGTTCGCAGGCGGTTCATGACATTAACCAGCTTATCGATCAAATTCAGTCTGAGGTCAAGAATGTCGTCTTCAAAATTACACAACAATTCGAAATGGTTAATAAAGAAGCCGCGAATGGGGAGACAACCGCTTCAGCGCTTCAAAGTATTGTCGGTGAAGCTAATCAGGTCGATCAACTCGTGGATCATATTGCATCCATGGTCGCAAGCCAAGCTGATCAAGTACAGCTCACTTTAAATGAAGCTCGAGATGTCACCGACATTGCTGCCAAAATCTCTTTAGGCGCGAAAGGCGTATTCGCTTCAACACAGGAACAGACGGCCGTGATGGAGGAAATCGCTGCATCCTCCGATGTATTGAGAGATCAATCCGCAAGTTTAAAGAAACAAATTGAAATCTTCAAAGTGAGATGAAATCGGTCTCTGTCCTTGGAAATAGCCTTCCTACATGCACTGCTGAAGCATGTAGGAAGGCTTTTAATCGTATGCTTGATCAACCTTCGTCAGCCATCAAATAACCGGTTATGCCGTCCGTCGATTCATTCATCCAATCAAGCTCTAGATGGAAGTGTCTTAAATCGGAATCAATCGTCGCCGCATATGCTAACTTGAGTTCCCGGATGAATGTATCCCTATTCTCTGTTGAATGAGTGATGTTGTAAAAAGTGCAACAATTGCTGCCCAAATCTCGCCTCTCTCCCTTCGTTGTTGCATCTTGTACAACAATTTGGTCCTAAACAGGCCATTTCGTAAGAAATGGGCCCAAAATGTTGTACAAACTGCAACTTCAAGTTGCAAAATAGCCCTTCAGCGTGTGAATTGTTGTAGGAAATACAACATTGGTAACCATCTATCCAAAGATAAGCTCGTCACCCGAAAAAGGATTCAATCCTTTCAGGAGGCAGCGGTCGACTTAACCAAAATCCTTGTATAGAATCACACTGGAGATCCTTGAGAAAAGCCAACTGATCTTCCGTTTCCACGCCCTCGGCAATCACTCGGAGCCCCAAACCGTGAGCCATATCAATCATAGCCTTGGCAATCGATGCGTTCCCTCGATCCATCTCAATACCCTGAACGAAGCATTTATCAATTTTCAATGTATCAATGGGATACTTTTTCAAATAACTTAAAGCGGAATGTCCCTTGCCAAAATCATCAATGGCTAACTCCAACCCGATCTCTTTAAAATCATGCAGAACCGTCAGTACCGACTCAATTTGGTGTATGCTGATGTTTTCCGTAATTTCGAAGCAAAGATAACTCGGATCCAGCTCCGTTTCCTTCAATATTTGCTTGACCGTTTCAATCAAATTCTTATTCTTGAACTGTCGGGGCGACAGATTGATGGCACATTTCAAGGGAGGATAGCCTGCGGATTGCCAGGCCTTGTTCTGCTCACAAACCTTGCGCAGCACCCATTCTCCGATTTCGACAATTTGTCCATTTTCTTCTACGATCTGAATAAATTCATTCGGCGAAACCATTCCCATCTCGGGATGCTGCCAGCGAAGCAAGGCTTCTATGCCGTTGATCCTGCCCGTTCGAATGTCCATTTGCGGCTGGTACACAATTCTTAATTGATCTTTCTCCATTGCTTTTCGCAGCCCGTTTTCCAGTTTCATTTTCCGGTAGAAGGTTGCGTTCATATTTGAAGTGTACAGCTGATAATTGTTGGACTGTTCCTTGGCTCGATACATGGCCGAATCGGCTTGTTTGATCAAGGTTTCACTATCTTCTCCATGCAAGGGATAAATGCTGATTCCAATGCTGGCCGTTATAAACAGCTCCTGTTCGGCTAGGAAGAAAGGTTGAGCCAGCTCTTCCAGTATTTTCTGCGCTACAAGAAGCGCATCTTCGGTTTCATCAATGTAGGGTAGAATGACCGTAAATTCATCGCCGCCCAGTCGTGATACCGTATCGCTGGTTCGAACGCAGCTCTCCAGCCGTTTGCTGGCGTTCTGGAGCAGTTGATCTCCAACTGCATGTCCCAATGTATCGTTAATCAGTTTGAAATGGTCGAGATCAATAAACATCAGGGCAGCCCAGTGGCCCTGCCGATTGGCCTGCGTGATGGCATGACTCAGTCGGTCATGAAATAAAAATCGATTCGGGAGCCCGGTCAATACATCGTAATGAGCCAAATATTTTAAGTTCTCTTCCGACAGTTTACGTTCTGTAATATCCGTGAAAACCCCGACATAATTGGAGATTTTGCCATTCTCATTCCTAACGGTATTAATCGTCAGCCATTCCGGGTAGATTTCCCCATTCTTTCGCTTATTCCAGACCTCGCCCTGCCAGCTGCCTCTTTCATGAATCGATGCCCACATTTGAATATAAAATTCGGCATCCTGCACGCCAGAATGCAGCATGCGCGGGGTTCGACCTAAAGCCTCAGCTTCCGTAAAGCCAGTTGTTTCGGAAAATGCCGGATTGACTGATAATATCGTTCCTTTCGTATCCGTAATCATAATCCCTTCACTCGCTGTTTCGAAGACTCTGGCGTGCAGCTGCAGTTTCTTCTCAGACTTCTTGCGCTCCGTTATATCCATGAAAATGCCTACATAATTGGTTATTTTGCCCCGCTTATCCCTCACTGCACTTATCGTCAGCCATTCGAGATACAGCTCCCCATTCTTCCGTCGGTTCCAGATCTCGCCCTTCCAACCACCCGTTTCATGAATCGTTGCCCACATATGAATATAAAACTCAGGTTTTTGTTTACCGGAGTACAAAATACGCGGCGTTTGACCCACCACTTCTTCCTCCGTATAGCCGGTTGTCGTTGTAAACGCAGGATTGACCGAAAGGATAATACCTCCAGAATCTGTAATCATGATGGATTCCATAACTTTGTTAAAAACACGTGCATAAAGCCGCAGCTTATCTTTCATGTATGCTATCACCTCCAGGTCAGCGACTTGTTTCACATGTAAATATGGCTAAATCAGGGGTGAATCTCAAAAACATTCGTTAAACGAGTCAGCTCGAACAGTTCTTTGACATCACCCTGTAGACCTTGAATGACCACCCCTCCGCCGCTAAGATGAGCTTTCTTCTGAAGCGCAACCAGTACGCCAAGTCCGGAACTATCGATATAATCCACATGACATAAATGAAAAACAAATTGCTTACATCCCTTGTCCAAATAGGGAAACAGCTTCTCCCTTATGATCGTTGCTTCATCCACATAAATTTTGCCCCTAGGCGTTACATTCACCTGTCCGTCGAACACTCGAACATCTAGAAACATTGTTACCCCTCCAGGTCCCTATTTTCCAGCCTCACTTCATTGTGAAAAAGCACCAGCTTTACTTCACATAAAGTTCGGTGCTTCTCTCCTTTTACCAAGTGACAAATCCTTTGGAACCGACGCCTGGATGCATAATCATATCCATTAACGGTACTGTATAAGCAATCAATATCAGCGCCACCGACAAGCTAATCCACACACTCCAACGATCCAAGTAGGCCGGAGTCGCTTCTGCTTGTTCCATCGCTTCGCCGATTGGATACTCTGTCACACCTTTTGGCGCCCGAAGCAGGGCGAAGACATTGTACACCATCAACAATACGCCAATGAATAATATTGTGCCGCCAATAGCCATGAATACATAGTAGGGCATCCAGCCTGCCGCATCCACGTTTCCCTCATAGGTCGTGAATGCCGTTCTTCGAGGTGCACCGAATAGTCCGACGAGATGCATCGCACCTGACATAAAGAACATGCCCACACACCAAATGATCGTTTGAATAATCCCAAGCTTGTTCATGCGCTTAGTCAGCACACGGCCCGTTACGGCTGGAAGCAGCCAGTACGTAATTCCGAAGAACGTGAGCGCTACACTCGTCGCAACGGTCAAATGAAAGTGCCCTGTTACCCATAACGTATTATGAACCACTGCATTCATTTGATTACTTGCATTGATTAATCCGCCTGCGCCAGCTGGAATAAAGATCAGCATACCCAGGAATGGCGCGAAGAATCGCACATCTTTCCATGGCATGACTTTTATCCAACCGAACAGACCTGTAGCTCCTTTGGCACGACCATTGATCTCAAAAGTTGCAAATAAAGAGAAAGCGGTCATCAGTGACGGAACGACCACCATGAAGGTCAAGACTACCTGCAGGTACTTCCAGAATGAGCTAATGCCCGGCTCCATCAATTGATGATGAAAGCCAACAGGAATGGAAAATAACAGGAGGAGGACAAAGGATAATCTGGCGAGAGCGTCACTGTAGATTTTGCCTCCGATAATTTTCGGAATAATGACATACCAGCACATGTACGCAGGCATTAACCAGAAATACACGAGCGGATGGCCGAAGTACCAGAACAGGGTACGGCTGAGCATTACGTTAATCGTTTCCACCCATCCGAAAGACCATGGAATGAGCTGAATCAGCACCTCGGCAGCAACCCCAATGGTAGCAATTTGCCACATAAGGAACGTGATGACCGCCATGAATGCAAACAACGGAGAGATCTTGCCTTGATGCGTCTTTTTCCAATACTTCAGTTGATAGAAGATGCCCCACCCGCTAATCCAGCTCCCTACCACCAATAGGGCTAATCCGATGTAAAAGTAAGGCGAAGCTTTCATGGGCGCATAGAACGTATACAAGACGCTCGCTTTTCCTGTCAAAACCATTGCTACCCCGAGGGCTGTTCCCACCGTCATGAAAGCAAATCCAAGCCATCCCATGCGATGAACAATCGGAAGCAGCTTTCCACCTAACGTGTATGAAATACCTGAGTATAGAAAGCCTATAATGAAATAGGTCGTAAATACGATCGCCATTAATACGCCATGCGCAGTCAGCAGTTCATAATAACCGATGCCGTACGGCAGCTTGACCGTCCCGCTCTTCACTAATGTTTGCAGCAGCCCCGCGATCCCTCCGATGAGCAGTGCAACGAAAGCCACGATGATGTGTGCAACGACCAGCTTCCCGTCTTTGAGATCGAATTTATTTTCAAACAATTCCAACTGCCCTTTCTTCATGCAGACTTCCACCCTTCTGTGCTTCTTCCCGTCATTTCACGATAATCGTCGTTTTCATATATTCATGCGCTCCACCGCAATATTCGTTGCACAAAATTAGGTACTCGCCTGGTTTCGTAAACGTATGCGTCACTTGGCTGATTTCGCCTGGAACTATCATCATATTTACGTTCGTCCCTGGTATTTCGAAGCCGTGAACGACATCCTGGCTCGTGACTACGAACTTAATCGTTGCACCAACAGGAACTTCCATCTTGTCTGGGGCATATCCGAATGTAAAAGCGGTCATCACCGCTTCGTATTCTTTTTCTCCGGTCTTATACAATCCTGGTTTGTCAAAAGGGGCAGTCTCTGTTACTTTCGCAGGATCAATCCGATGATGGTGCTCACTTGGCGGTTTTACCCCCATGGCAAACGCAGAAACACCCAAAACGCCAAGGAATACGAACAGCATGCTGATGCCAATCGTTAGCCAAATTTTCTCAAGTTTATGAATATGCATGGCTTAAACCACCCTTTTCTAATCGTAAAATGAACTACTGTCTGTATAGAAATAATAGAAATACGGCGACCCAGGTTATGGCCAAAAAAGCTCCAAGCAGCATGACCGAGGCAAATGTGCCTTTCAATACGGGTTCTTGCTCCGCCTTGTTTATTCTCATTTGTTCGGGCTGCTCATTGCTTAACTTTCTAATACTCATATCAGACCCACCTCCAATTTAAAATCTAGCTATCCTCATTCTAGGAGCATTCTCCAGGGGTCACTATGATTTATGTCACATTCCGTATATGAAAAAAGGGTACAATTCCTTAAATCCCCGTCTTCACGGTGTTTTTGAAAGCCTCATAATCTTCCAAGGTCTTGATACTCGAAATGAACTTCAGATCGACACCATTCTTCTGCAAATATTCGTCTCCTAACTCACTCCAGAAAATATGTCCAAGTAAAGCAGAAACCCGAGTTTCGCCTTTTTTGAGCAGAGGAAGAATCTTAGTCTTGCATTCTCGATCATAAATCCCATGTAGGGGAATTAATCTACCCGATACAAGAGGAATGACAGCCTCAATCCCTTCCCGCTTGCTGTTCCACAAAAGTTCGGCGGCTTTGTACGAAATAAAGGGCATATCACAACCAACAACCCAGACCGATGAATGCTTCGCTAACGACAATCCCGCATGCATGCCCCCAAGCGGTCCATAGCCAGTGTGAAAATCCGTAATGATCCGTACCGAACGATCCAGAATTGGAAGAAACGATTTGGGATCGTTGGTTACGACAATGATTTCATCACACAATATCCTCATCCGATCCACTTGGCGAACAATAAGAGGCTGTCCACCAAATGGAAGTAATGCTTTCAGTTCCCCATTCATTCGACGGTTTGCTCCACCAGCCAAAATGACGCCTGTAAGCATCACCATCACTCTCCCTCTATCCCGTTTTGTAGTGAGAAAAAAACACCTACTCTTCTTCAGCGAACTGAGTCAAAGAGTAGGTTCTTTTCGCATATATGAACATCCTTTGTAAATTACCCGCTCCAAAGTTCCCATTTATTTATATTTTGGCTTCAAATGGAGTCTATCGATTAATTTATCAAACCATTTGTGAAGATAAGGAAGGATCAGATGATCGACGCCGAACTTGCCTGCGTTAGCGCCTGCGGCGATGATAAAGAATCCAAGAAGCACTAACCATGGATTGCTGCTAACCGTTCCAGCGAACATATACATAAAGTTCATTAATAATCCAAAGAATATGGCTGTAGTCGTCAGTGCGCCAAGAATCAGACCCAAACCAACTAACAATTCTCCCCAAGGAACTATCGTATTGAAGATGCCCACATTGGGGAGGGCAAAGCTTTTTAAGAAAGCTACATAATTCGCGTAAACCATATCCGTAGTTCCCGATTCAAGGACTGGTTTCGCAATTGCGCCTTTCAGATAACCCGCTGCGTCAAATGGCTTTGCCCCGGCGATTTTATGCCATCCCGCTGTCATCCACTGCCAACCCACATACAAACGAATAATCGTCAACATCATCGCCGCGTAACGATTTCCTCTTAACCATTTCATCATTTGAACCATCTCCTTTTGTTCTTTTCTGTCTTCATTATATTTCGAAAAAACATTCTGGTATGTGAGATAGATCACACCAACTAAAAATTGACAAAAGCGATAAGATTCTACATCTTAATAGGTATGGAGATATTATTTCAAAGGACTTATGGTGGCTTTGTGAGGGGAGCAGCGATTTATGGCACGCAAACGTTATAGCAATATGGATCCCGCCGCGAAAGTGAAAACCTGGAAGGAAATTCGTCGATGGCAGCAAGAACGGAAAGGGAAAGTCAAGGATCTCACTTTTCGTATCGGCCAAGCGGAGCATAAGCAGCAAGAACTGCTCATGAATAACCGCAGCGAAACAACGATCACTTGGATTGGACATTCGACTTTCCTGCTGCAGATGGCGGGCTTGACGATCATTACGGATCCGGTCTGGGCGGCCGGATGGGCCTTGCCCGCAGACTGGAGGCGCCAGGGCTTACACTCGATGAAATACCGCCGGTTGATGTCGTTTTGCTGTCTCATTCGCATTTCGATCACCTGCACGTCGGATCATTGCGCAAGCTGAAAGGAACGCCTGTCGCCCTAGTACCAGAAGGACTCGGCATGAAGGTGAGGCGACTTGGGCTGAGTACGGTCCACGAGCTGCCTTGGTGGGGGAAGATGACGGTCGGGCCGTTGGAGTTTCATTTCGTTCCAGCGCAGCACTGGACTCGGCGCACATTGACGGATACGAACAGCTCGCTTTGGGGAGGCTGGTTGATCAAGCGATCAGATGAGCATTCAGTAGACGGCGCGGAGAAGAACAGTGCCATTTATTTTGCGGGAGACAGCGGATATTTCCCAGGCTTCCGCGACATCGGAGCGAAGTTTCCGGGTATACGCTATGCACTCATGCCAATCGGCGCTTACGAGCCAGAGTGGTTTATGGGTATGCAGCACGTTACACCGGAGGAGGCGATTCAGGCATTCCTCGATGTTGGCGCCGAGACGTTCATACCGATGCATTATGGCGCTTTCCGGCTAGCCGATGATACGCCGCAGGAAGCACTTGACCGGTTGTTGGCCGATTGGCAGCGAAGGGAGCTCGACTCCAGTCGTCTTAAACTGCTGAAACACGGGGAAACACTGGTGGACTGACGGACAAAGCAATAAAGCTGCCATGGACTAAGCCCATGGCAGCTTTTGCTTTCTGATCCTTCATTCAATCGCACCGGTATGTCTCAATGTGAAATTTACGCGAACGTTGATTTTTGCTTCTCTAAACATGGGGTGCCACTTTACTTTGGTTAGCTTTGAGTCTCTTGTATGACTCCGATAAACCTCACCGAACCCGACAGCATCAGATTCATTCGATTGCAAACTCGCGATGAATCTTTCTATTTCCTCCTTCAGTTTTTTCCCAATTTCTTTCTCTAAGGCCGATATCGCCTCGGGCGTATCTAAAGAATAAGGAGTCGAAATTTCTTGAAGATCCCCTTGCATGGACACCGACACCATAAATTCTGGTACTTTCGAGTCAAGAAGCTTAATTTTACTGCTGCTTTTCGCAGTGGTGAACACAATTTTAACCTCTTTATCTGGATGCTTCATGTACTTCGCTAAAGGTTCGGCGCCTGCTACGAGTTCGAAATTTCCCTCCTTCTGCGTATTGAGTAGTACTTTGAGCAGAAATCCTTGCCGCGGCAAAGCTTCGTGAACCATGCGATCATCATGAAACAAAGCCAGTCCTTTGATATAAACCTCATTGCCCCTTCGTTTGAGCAACGGAACGACGGGATCTTTGCCTTCACTATAATAATCACGAAGAAAATCTTGGAGTGTTGGGGAAGGAAGCTCCTCTCTCTCCGAATTTTGTCTTAAATTTTCATAGAGATACATGCCAATATTCGATATTTCCCGATAGCGATGCGTTAAAATATGTGAAGCTTTCTCATCGCTAACGCAAAGGTAAATCATATCGCCGAGCGTTGGGTCACGGGACAAGGTATCAACCATATCGATGATCCCTTTGGAGGCGAGCTTTTTGCCATACATGACGACCCTCACCTGCCCGCCAACCAAATATTTGCTAAGTTCTCGATTCGAAGAAATGCGCGATCCTTTACTGGTGTAAGCCGTGCTGGCTACAACCTGCGTCTTTTCTTTGGCGCTCGGATCGATTTTTTGCAAGACCGATGTTGTAAGAATACGTTCTTTCTCAAGAGAGTCATATCCGATAATAATGCTAAGCGCCAAATTCTCTAATATGAATGGTTTGACACATCCCGAGAACAAAACGACTGTGCCGAGCAATAGAGATAGACAAAGCGGTCTTCTCACGCATTTCACTCCCCGAGAGTAATCTTATCGATTAACGGTTCTTTTTTTAATGGCATGTACGGTTTTCACCAACAGAAAAAGAAGGGGTGGATAAAGAAAGATCACATAAATCGACACGGAGTTCAAGATAGAGTTCATTTTATATATTTGTCCGTGTTTTTGGAACAGAAAGGAGCATGCGAACAGAATGACACAGAATACGGCTAACGTCCGTTTTTGATTTTGCTGAAAAACACGCTTCATTCCACGTAGGATGACCCATGTGAATAACATTAAATTGCAAACTAGGATAAGCATCCAGAGCGGAATCGCAATGTATTCGAATCGTTCCAGAAACGGAAATCGGATGATTTTCAAAAAGCTAAAAGTAGCCCAAATCGTTTTTGGCATCTGATTTTGACTATAATAGACGATTGAAATAACCATGACGAACAAATAAAACAGGTTGCTAAGAAGAACGCCTATTTGAGCGTAACGATGAATGTTTTGTTGATCTCGAATGAACGGATAAAGAAAGTAAATAACCTCGAACCCAGCAAGCGTCAGCGGCATCTTACTCGCACCTTGTAACACCCGGGAAGGCGTGGCTTCCATAATCGGAAGTAAAAAACTCCACTGAGCATGCTTTATCGCCGCATAAAAAAATAGCGTGGTCAGGATCCAACATCCAAAACCAAACAGGCACATGCCAATAATTACTCGAATTCCACCAGTCATACCATAAGCAATTAGCGTAATGAGAAGCAGCATGAGGAGCCAAATCGGGAAATCAGGAAATATCCACGACTGAACAGTTTCAATATACGTACGGGAGATTGTCAAGACGTAGAACGCGAAATACGTCATAAACAGGAGGCTAAGAATCCGCCCTACCCATTTTCCGAATAGCGCATAATGAATTCCGAACAAGTCCGCAGAATCATAATGCGCTAGCGTGCGAATCATCAACCAAATGGAAAGATGTGCGGCTAAACCGGCCACAACGACCGAAATCCAAGCATCATGACCCGCTGATTTAAAAATAACTCGCTGGAATCCGAGCACGCCCACCCCCAATTGGGCTTTACTAATTATAAAAACAAGTAGGAACGCTTGAAACATTAAACCTTTCCTCGGTTTATCCGAGATCTCCATTTTGGTCATCACCCGTCTACTCGTCGATGTCTTTTTTCTGCTTCGCTTGATTCTTATTGAATCTCTGCTTATTCGGCGTGCGCGTATAGGTAGAACGAGCGGAGAGAAATGGAAAAGGAAGTCGAATGACCGTATCTATCAAATCCCTCCATCGCGGAGGAAAGATCGGATGCATATACGGATGTCCAAGACTCGTTTGACGTAATAGATGCATGAGTAATAAACAAATCGTGAACACAATGCCGATCCCACCCCAAATGCCCGCAGCAATAATCATCGGAAAACGAACAAATCGGATACTAATGCCCATTAAGTATATGGGTGTGGTAAAGGAAGACAGAGCAGCCAAGGCGACAATCATAATTAAGATGTTGCTCGTAAAGCCGGCCTGAACCGCCGCTTGTCCGATAACAATACCTCCCACGATGCCCATCGTTTGTCCAACCTTGGTCGGTAGTCTAGCCCCGGCTTCACGTAGAAGCTCGATCGTAATTTCTAGAAATAACGATTCAAACAAAGGTGGAAACGGCACTTTGGAACGCGACTGGGCTAGCGGAACGAGCAGACTAGGAGGAATGATCTCATAATGAAACGTTAAGGCAGCCACATATGCTGGGGTCAGCAAGATGGAGATGAAGATGGCCAAGAACCTCAATCCTCTTATGAACATCGCAATATTCCAATGCAGATAGTGATCTTCCGGTGATTTGAAAAAATCAAGGAATGTACTCGGTCCTACAATTGCAAAATTGCTGCCATTAACAAGCAGGACGACTTTACCCTCCAATAAGCTAAAGCTAACACGATCGGGTCGTTCGGTTAAAATCATTTGAGGAAAAATCGACAAAGAATTATCTTCAATAAGCTGTACCAGAAGGGTGCTCGCGATGACGCCGTCTATCTCTAATTCCGAAATACGTTGACGCAGCGTATTGACCGTTTGCTCTTCTGCGACATCTTTCAAGTAAAGCAATTGCACCTGAGTTCTTGTTTTTTCACCAATTTCAAAGGATTCATTACACAGGTCTTCATGAGCAATATAGCTGCGAACGATACCCAGATTCGTTTCCAATGATTCGGTGAATCCGATTTGAGGCCCGATCACATTCGTTTCGATTTCGGCTATGGATGGAGATCGTTTTGGCTGTTTAGATGTATTGACCAGAATGGCATCTGAATGTCCAACTTTATATACCACTGTCCAACCGCGCAGCAGCAAGATAATGACTTGCTCCATTTCACAAGTAAGGTCGGTCTGGCCAATAGGGATTGATTGAGCAAGTCCCTCCATCGAGAATGGTTCTAGCCGGATTTGCTGTAGGGAGCTGAGTAGTTGATTGTTAACGAGACTTGCGTCAACTAAATCACAGAAATAAATGAGATTAAGGTCATCATTCGCATGTTTGACGATAAGGTCCGAGCAATTATGGAGCAGACTTTTCAACGATTCTTCGAAAAGATCAACGGAATCCGGTAAATCCATACTTATCACCTTTAACCATAGTATCCATTTTTTTCTTTCTAGTTATGCATGAAAAACAATGCAAAAAACTTCGCCCTCGTTTAAAAGGCGAAGCCATTAGATTTAAAGAGCTTACTTCAAATAATTAACGGTTGGATTCACACAAGTGGGAAGCGGTTTTCTATCCAGACCTGCCAATAAATTATCCACAGCTAAATGTGCCATGCGATTTCTCGTCTCGTATGTTGCACTACCTACATGCGGGGTTATTAAGATATTCGGAAGGCTGAGTAACGGATGGTCTCCCGCAATGGGTTCTGGATCGGTCACATCCAATGCGGCATATGCGATTTGTTTACTTTTCAATGCTTCATAAAGGGCTTCGGTATTCACGATAGACCCGCGTGCCGCATTGATAAAATAGGCCGAAGGCTTCATCTGCGCAAACTCTTCAGCTCCAAACATTCCTCGGCTTTGTTTGGATAAAGGAACGAGGGTAATGATAAAGTCGGATTCTTGCAGCAAGTCTCTAAAGCCGACATATCTCGCTTCGAGCAGCTGATCATCCGTACGCCTTGTACGATTATAGTAAATAATGTTCAGCCCGCACGCCTTTGCTCTCCTAGCTACGGCGCAGCCAATATCCCCCATGCCTACGATACCGAGAGTTTTCCCATACAAATCTACACCGAAAGGAATGTTATTCGTACTTGCCCAATGGCCTGATTTGACGAAATCCCAACATTCATGAATCCGACGAGCTGCGCTCAGAAGTAACGCAAAGGCTAGATCTGCCGTTGTTTCGACAAGCACGCCAGGCGTATTCCCAAAGGGGATTCCATTCCTCGTGCAGGCATCGATATCCACATTGTCGTACCCTACCGATGACTGTGCTACAACTTTTAATTGAGGAGCATTAGCCAACAAATCGTCATTTACTTGTACATCACCTGTGCTGAATAAACCCTCCGCATCCTCTAACCATTCGAGTAATATTGCCCGTGGGATCGGTTCAGTTTCCTTCCAAACCTTTACCTCACAATGTTGTTCAATTCTTTCCATGGCAGCAGGCCATGTTTCTTTGGTTAATACCACCTTATATTTCGCCATAACGGTTTTTCCCTCTCCCTTTCTATTATGCAAATATACCTACCCCTCTGCGGATCAGGAGTGATCGGTATTTTACTTTCGCTGATTTCCCGCTGCTTTCACTGTTCCTTCACCGCCATCGGCTATCGGGAAACTTGCAATCTCCGCATTAGGGTACACCTCTTTAATGCCTAGCTCGATCTCGTTGCTTCCTTCCATCGATGAAACGCTGCCCTTAAAAGAATCGATAGCGATGACCACCTTCATAGGTGAAGTTCCCTCTTGTTCCGTTCACATTTCTTCTAGTTTACACAAACTTTGGCAACCAGTCACTATGAGCTTCGATTAGATCATCACATTTCCGCCGATTTTGAACGGCTTATTTGTTTCCATGGCCTCAAACATGTAAGTTGCGTATTCATGCGTTTGAGGCATTGATTATGAAACGGATTTTGAACCGCTTATGTGTTGTTAGTTTAATTAACAAAAAGAGACCCTCAGCAACGGCCTGAGGGTCTAAATTATATATTAAAGGGGGGTTGGTTTTTATTATAGGTATGATTTATTAATTCCAAATGAAAATAATATTTAATTATTATTATTTTACTTAACACTCCGATAAGAAGGCTGACAAGGCGGGGGTGATTAAAGCGTCTTTGCGTCTGATAAACACGGTTGTGACGATCCTATCAAACCTGCTTAAAACCCGAAAACTTCTTGCAAGTAATTGCTCACCTTGTAGTGTAATGTGTTCATTATTTCTTGTCCGCTCGTTCATACTACTACATTCGACGTATCATGTATAATACAGAATCATGATGATTTATATTTGAAATTCAGATACCTAAATCCAAATATACAGGAAATCTAGCTGGTCAAGTGTTTACCGCGACAAAAAGGTGGTGCTGGCTGGGTTTTGTAGAACATCCCGATCAGAAAAAAGTCTTAAATGAGTAACTGTAATAGATCCAAAAACGATGATCCATATCTTTGCTACTTCGAAATTAAGACCCCATTTCGCAAGTAGCTAGAAATGAAAAAGGTACTTTAATTACATGTCGTTGGAAGCATGTAATTTAAGTACCTTTTTACTTCTGTATCTCTCCATGACGAATGGCGAGGATGGTGTATTAATAATATTTTATTAAACGAATAGAGATAAAATTAATATACCACCTAGAGAAACAAATGATGCAATAAGGCAGGCCGCAGTGAAGCTCTTAAACATATCCGGTAACGATAATCCTAAATATTCTTTTACAAACCAAAAACTCGAATCGTTGACATGACACCAGCCAATCGCTCCGGAACCAATGGCAAGAACGATAATTTCCGGACTCACACCAGGATAAGCAGCCAGCATAGGTGCCACCATGCCTGCAGTACTAATCATGGCCACCGTGGCGGAACCGATAGCAAGGTGCATGAGCCAAGCTATTAGCCAAGCGAGAATAATTGGGTTCATATTTAGTGACATCAAAATCTTAGACAATTCAGTACCTACCCCACTGTCAACTAAGATGGCATTAAATGCTCCACCGCCACCAATAATCAGCAAGATGCCGGCAATCGGTCCAAAGCATTGTTCTGTAAGCGATAACAAGTTTTTCATGTTTAAACCACGAGAAAGGCCTAACGTATAATAAGCCACAAATACCGAAATGAGAAGTGCTATAATTGGATTGCCTAAGAAAGTTACAATAGGCAATAACGCAGAATCTTTTGCGAGAAACAATGTACTAATCGTTTTTCCTACCATAATGATTAGGGGCAATAGGATTGTAAATAGGGTAATGCCGAAACCTGGAAGATTCTCAGTTGGTGTTGCAGCGGTCTCTTCCGATTCTATTAATACCCCAGTCTTGCACTTCTTACTGATAAACTTGGCCCAAATTGGACCAGCTAAAATGGCAGTAGGAGTTCCCACAAGAAGAGCAAACAGAATGACCTTACCTACATCAGCCCCCAAACTTGTAGTAATTGCAAACGCTGCCGGATGTGGAGGGACCATCGAGTGAACGACCATCAGCGATACTGCCAAAGGAATTCCAATACGGAGTAACGACATCTTAGCTTGTTTGGCAACGATGAAAACCAATGGAAAAAGTAAAACAAATCCTACTTCAAAAAATACGGGAATTCCGCAAATTAAGCCGACAATTGTCATCGCCCAAGGAGCTCTTTTTTCTCCCATTGTTTCTAATAATGTTCGTGCAAGACGCTCTGCGCCGCCAGATACTTCCAACATTTTGCCTAAAATCGTACCAAAACCGATAACGGTGGCCAGAAAACCTAACGTTCCAGCCATTCCGTTTTCAATGGAAGTAGCAATCTTAGGAAGAGGCATACCTGTAGCAACTCCCACAAATATACACACTAATATTAAGGATAGAAAGGGATGTAATTTAACTCGAAGAATGAGAAAGATGAGAATTGCTATAGATGCGACTAATACCAGCATCATCATTGTTCCAGTTTCCATTGTCTTAACCTCTCCCTATACTATAAAGTATATTAGCTGTTTGCACCTTTACGGTAGAAATCATCCATGACATCTTTTGGAACCATGCCGCCGCCAGTAGCCCAAAGAATGTGAGTGGCATTTCGCATCTTCTGTTCAAGGTGATTATTTTTCAAATAATCTTTTCCCATGGAAGAAGCGTTCAGTTGAACTGGTCCGATAAATCCTGCAACTGCCGATGGTTCTAAGAATATTCCTTCTGAATCGGCTAGCTTTCTAAGGATTCGATAGAGACAGTCGTCTTGAATCGTAAAGACACCACTAATATCTTTCTCTAGTGCTTTGCCCACAAAGCCTGATGGTCTCCCTACGGCAAGTCCATCTGCTGCTGTAATATTATCAACTCCAAATTCCTGAGCTGATACCTCGCTATGCTTACGTGTCATTAAACCTAGCAACATTGCCGGTGAATGGGTTGGCTCTGCATAAAAGCAATGGACATTGTCTCCAAATACTGTCCGCAATCCGAAAGTAATTCCGCCAGGAGCGCCGCCTACACCGCAAGGTAGATAGACGAAAAGCGGATGATCCTGATCGACTGGAATCTTCATGTCATTTAGTTGCTTTTGGAGCCGCTTAGCTGCTACGGCATAACCAAGGAATAACGTTGAAGAATTTTCATCATCAACGAAGTGGCTATTGGGATCTTCCTGGGATTGTTGTCTGCCAGCCTCTACTGCTTTCCCATAGTCGCTATTGTGCTCAACTACGATAGCACCTTTTTGCCGTAATAAATCTTTTTTCCATTGTTTAGCGTCAGTAGACATATGCACAATAACTTTGAAACCTAATTGGGCACTCATAATACCAATACTAAGACCTAGATTACCGGTTGATCCGACCACAATCGAATAATTCGAAAAGAGAGTCCGAAATTTTTCATCTGCCAGAATGGAGTAGTCATCGGTTATTGACAGCATGCCATGTTTAAAGGCTATCTCTTCGGCCACTTTTAATATTTCGTAAATTCCTCCACGAGCCTTTACAGAACCAGAGATGGGCAGGTGACTGTCACATTTAAGATATAAATTTCCCGCTATTTCCTGATTGAACATTTCTGATAACTTCTGCTGCATTTTAGGGATGTTGACTAATTCAGATTCGATGATTCCGTTTTTTTCCTTGGTCTCCGGGAATACTTTTGCTAAATAGGGCGCGAAGCGAAGCAGTCGTTGTTCCGCATCTTCGATACTAGCTATCCCTAATTCCGTGTTAATAATTCGGTTGCTGCAACTCTCAAGCTGCGGGTTTACCCAGAAAACTTCCTGAGTATCAATGATTTTCTGTAGATCCGGTAATTCATTTTTCCATTCTTCGACTGTTTTTCCAGCAATGTTGTTAGTCATGTTTACCTCCGTACTAAAATGGACAAATTTTAAATCCAAAAGGTGATTTGGGGTGATTTTCAATTTATTTTTCTGCGATTAATTCTATTTCTACTTTGCCTCCCTTAGGAAGACCTGCAACCTGGATGCAGGAACGAGCGGGTTTGCTAGACTTGAAATAAGAGCCGTAGATTTCATTCAGACAAGTAAAGTTGGCAAGATCAGTCATAAAAATAGTCGTTTTTACAATGTCCTCGAAAACGTATCCTGCTTCGTTCAAAATTGCGGAGATGTTCTCCATCACTTGTTTTGCCTGTAATGCAAAGTCATCATTCATTTCACCTGTCTGCGGATTAATTCCAAGTTGCCCAGATACATACAATCGTGAAGCGCTTACAATCGCTTGCGAATATGGACCAATAGCAGAGGGAGCTTTATCAGTCATAATTGTTTTTTTCATAAAAATTTCATCTCCTTGTTTTGAAATAACATTCCCTTTAATATCTAATTGCAATTCTATTTGCAGTATATTAATATATGTGCACCTCCATTGTTGATGATATTCTAACGGAGACTCAAAAAAGTTAAATCATATTTAATAAATTAACTATAAATGAATATTAGCATTTTTAATTTATTAATTCAAGCTTAATATAATCGTTTTTTTGGTAAAAAAAACCGTTTCTGTATTTACTAGTGTGCAATACACTTGCAAATACAGAAACGGTCTATGATTATAATTTGTTTTCTAAAATGTCGGAGGAGTAATAGCAAAAATTACGGTTGCTTCTTTATCCGATCTATTTTCCCACTTATGTTCTATTCCAGGTGGTATTTTTACACTGTCTCCATGATATAAAGTCTCCACATCGTCCCCAATAAATAATACTACCTCACCCGCCAATACATACGCTACTTCTTCACCAATGTGACTCATAGGTTTTTCGGCAGACTGGGATTCAGGAGGTAATTTCATTAAAACCATCTCAATTGAGCCACTTAAATCCGGAGACAATAATGAATATTCCCAATTGTTCGATGGAAATATGATTTTTTTTCTGGAATTAGCTCTGGTAATTAAATCTTTAGTTTGCACAAATTCGGTAAACAAACTAAATAAAGGAACTTCTAACGCATCGGCAATCATGCGCAGAGTATTCAGTGACGGACTGGAAAGTCCCCTTTCAATTTGGCTTAACATTGATGAGGTTACATTCGTTATTTCTGATACCTGTTTAATCGTATAATTCTTGTTTTTGCGAAATTTTGCGATTGTTTTACCTAATTCTAGATTATCCATAATTCATCATACCTCTTAAAAATACTCAAATTTAATTAATATGCCGTTCCTGAGCTTAATAGCCTAAAGATATCATAAATCTTAGAAATATTAAAGTTTGATTAGATTTTTTAGTTTCAGAGGCTTGATAGAAATCGCAAGAACAACGTTATCACCTTACATATTACTCGGTTATTTGTCTTAATATTTTTGCTGGATTACCCGCGACTATTGTATTTGCAGGCACGTCCTTCGTGACAACTGAACCTGCAGCTACAATGGAATTATCTCCAATATTTACACCAGGTAAGATTACACAACTCCCGCCAATCCATACATTGTTTCCTATAGTTATCGGTATCCCATAACCACTTTTATTTCTATCCTTTGGTTCTACAGAATGACCAGCGGTGTAGATCCCAACATTAGGAGCTATCATACAATCATCACCAATTCTTACCTCTGCCATGTCTAAAATCGTACAGTTATATCCTGCATAAAAGTTATTTCCTACGTGTATGTTGTAACCTAAATCGCAATGAAAGTTGTGCTCGATGCTAAGCCCTTCTCCTACACTTCCAAACAATTCCCGAATAATATTTTCTTTCTTTTCAAATTCTTCAAAATCACTCCTGTTAAATTCTTGAACCAGTTTCTGAGCTCTAATGCTCTTCATCTTTAATTCTTCAGTACTTCTTTGATAATAAATTTTTTCTTTTTTGCCATCGCCCATTTGTATACTCCTTTTAATTTCAATTTGTGTAGTTCGGTTAAATCAAACTTATAGTTTAGGCGAATCAAAGTAAAGTCATTCCACTATCCTGCCCGTCTTAATGACGGTTCTTTTATCTACACTAAAAAAAATAGTCCCAATGACTTTACTAGCTCACCGGGACTATATCAAATTTAAAATAGAAGAATTATTTGATTTAAATAAATCATTCTCAATAATTATTAAATCATCAATATTGCAATTAAATTGTTTCTTTATTGCTAATAAGGTGTCAAAATATGGATTACAATTCCCTTGTTCAATCTCACTTAAATTCCCTTGAGAAATGCCTATTCTACTCGAGAACTCCACTTGATTCATATTATTTAATTTTCGTAATCTACGAATATTGGGTCCAATATTTATCATTTTTTCACATCCAATTAAATAATAAGTGACCCGAACACATTATTGATCGGGTCACTGAATGAAAAACCTCTAGTGTAGACAAGTAGTAATTTTCATAGAACAATACTTTATTGTAATGAGTTAATATGCTGTCCCTTAGCAAAAAAAATGGAAAGTGATTTTGTTGAATTTATTGAGTTTTCGCAGCTTAAAAAAAACACCGAATATATAAATGTCGGAAAGTACGTTTGACTCAATCTTTTGAGGTTTATTAAAAAAGTTGGAAAGGACAGGAAATAAGATCAAAGTTGAATAGTGCACTAATTATGCAAACTGAGGACCTTGAATAGAGATGGGACGCTGACTAATTAAAAGCCATAAGGGTTCCCGGAGGGGGTCATTGTTATGGCTCTAGTATGAAGATGAACTTGTTATTATATGTGATCTGGTTAGAGTTGAAAATAATATGCGACTTAATTGCTACATCAATCGTGTAAGGGACATGTTCCTTAGCATTAGATAAACAACTAAAAAGCCTCGCATGCCTGACGGGGCTTTTAGAAGCATGCTTCGCGATTTGAATATATTACTATAAAAATCATAATATGTAGATTTATTTTTTCGATTAGTTAAAGAATGATTTCGCAAAGAGTATATGCATACTGACCAACGAGCCCAAGCTACTTTTTATAGTTGGTTCGTGAGAAAAGTAAACTCAACATAAGATTACATTAAAGTAAGTACCTGGTACTTACTTTAATGTTAGTTCCCAAATAACAGCTACTTACATAGGAAACCTTAGACCTGTAATAAGAGTTTTTCGTTTTGGAATAATTTAATATCACCATCTTCTGAAATTTTAATTGCAATTCCGTGCTCAGAAGTTGCCCTGGTCGCTTTTGTTCCTGAACCAAACGTATCAGGGTATTTTTTTTCTTTTGGAACATTAACAATTTCACCGTAGCTTAAAATATTAAGATTAGAGTCCAATACAACAGCACCATCTACAGTTGCTATTGAGTTCATAAGGTATTTATCAATATTAAGAATGTTTAAGGAATTACCACCGTTTTGAGCTACTTTAATAAAGTTTCTTTCAACATTATTAGAGTTAAATAGAGGGGTCTCCATTAACTTTCTGGTTTGGGTAATTGATAGTTCACTTGTTAGTAATTCATTCGCTAACATAATAAATATTGAGCTATTGTGACTACTAGAAATCCCTTTGATTATCGATGTCAGTTTTGTGACACCATCTGTAATTGAATTCATTAATACTTCAAAGTCAGACAACTTAATTTTCACTAAATAATGAAGCATATTGACAAAAATAAATCTCATTATACAAGCAGTAAGCAAATGATACTGCCTGATCTTCCATTTTCCTTCCTGGTGAGAAATAATAAACTTGTTAGAAGTGAAATAATTCACCTTTTTATCGGTCACCGCAATATAGATAAATTTTGGGTAAACTTTCGAAGGAATTGTATTTATTCTTTTAGTTAACGCTTCTTCTATAAAAGTATAAACTTCATATTGAGGACTATCCGGAGGTATTTTGCCTTTGTTAATTGAAGTTTCCTCAACGAAACTCTTTAATACCTTCATCTTCACATCATTTATAGTACATTGATTATACATATTTTCGAAAATATCACATAAGCTTGTTTTACCACTCTTCTTCCGAATTATTGCAAAGACTTCAAATTTTTTATCAATTACTATCATTAGCGATTGGCTATCAATTAATTTCAAAAAGGGTTTTTCAGAAAGAAAAAATTCATGCACGGTCCTTTTCTTCGCCAATTCGATATATTCTAAGTCACATTGTTTTAACTCAACAATTGAAGCTGCATCTGGGCAGAATATTACTCCAATATTCGCTGGTTGATTTTCATAAGTCTTTGAACCGATTTCTTTTATACTATCTGCAAACTTCTGTATGTTGTATTTTTGTTGAGTTCTACTTCTAAAGTAGGTGGAGAAAACTAGAGATAACGATATATCTTCAGTTAAGGTACGAAATAAATTATAGTCTAACTCTCCCTTAACATTAACTGCCCGCTTCATCTCAGTAGAAATGGCACCCAGTATTTTAGAGGTTAGTTCTTCTGTAAGTCCCGGTGCTTTCAGAGGCAATCTAGTTTCAGTTTTTACATCAACGGCCCCTCTTTTATTTTTCGATGCTACATATTTAATATCGATTCCAAGAAAATCGTTTGTGAGTTCTTCTAGTTTGCTAAGATACTTTAAAACATCATTTTCAAAACTCTTCAAATAAAACACTCCCAATAAAATAACTTTTATAGTAGGCAGGCTAACAATTTCGGATAAATTAATTATACACTAAATGCCAGTTGGTATCTTGGAGTATTACGAATATTGAAATGATACAAAAAGACCCCAGGCCACAGGCTTGGATTAATACTCCGCCCAATTTCAACTGCCAGTCCTGCAGGTCCACTATAAAATAAAAGTATCTCAGTATAGCGGCCACTTTGAAAAAGTGATTCAATAGTATATTTAAACCACCTCTGAATCGATAGAACATCTTCTCGGTATAGAATTCGATTAATCCTTGGGTCATCAACTTTTATTTCTTGAAGGTCGAATGGCGGTGGCAACACTTCTTCAATATCCTTCAAGTTGATTAATGCACTTACCGATAACAATACCACAAGCTTCGATGTGTTAGTTGTTGAAGTAAACTGAGAGTGTATCTGAGAAGATCCCATAGAAGAAGTCTTATCAGAAGGCAGCCTGCTTGTCTTGATGCTATTGTTACGAAAGTCGAATCGACAAGTGAGTCCTGACCTGAGTCAAGAGGCGTCCTTTTGCTTCATCGTTGATAATGAGGCACAATCTTCTTTTCCATCACCTCCGCGAAAAGCGAGAGCATCGTCGAATATCGTTCATATTTCGGTAAGTTCCTCCATGTACGACTTCTTGGATCTGGAAACGGAAGAAGTAAAACTTTAACGTCTCTTTCGTCCAGCTCGATATTTCCTTCAAGCGTTTTTGTACTTGGAAATGAAACCGAATTGACGCCTCCGAATTTAATGTCTGGATACAGCTTTGACAGCATTTTTGCCTTCGCCGAAATATCTCCGAACCCTATTACGGTTTTGATTTTCGACACGCGCATCATATCCGCGAACATGCCCGCTCTCTCCATTGATGCTCCCGAATATGAGGCAAACGAATCCGAGATATCCTTCTTTCCGAACGGGTTGTTGAACGCCCTTATGTACTTTTTCCAATCGATGTATTCATATTCGAGTGGCCTCGTGTTTTCCTTCACACGAGGCAGAGGACGCCAATCACTCAGAGCGGTGCTCATCCCTTCCTCCCGTTTTCGAAACAAGTAATTCTCGATGTATTCGTCGATGGTGTTGACACGGCCCTCAAAATACTCACCTTTCGGCTTGAACCAATAGGCTGGATCAAGCTTCGGCCTCTCAAGCGCAAGGCAAATTCTAGCGGCCATGGGCAGAAAATACCCATCGATGAACGGCTTTCGGTTCGGATTCCCAACGAGCCCTTGCTCGTAGAGACGGGCGTGCACCTTGTCTCCGCCATCAGCCGCGTTCGGCTCCCAGTACCCTTTTTCCCTCGTTCTCCCATTCAGCGACGAGACGATGTTCCCTTCCAAGTCCCACTCTCCGAACGCTGTCGTTCTTGCTACGAGATTGGCCTCCAGCTCCTTGCCTCCAAGTCCCTCCTCGTTTCCGAAGAACAACACATTCGTGTTATAGAAATCACCCGATCCCATGTATTTGTTCAATACGCAGAATTCCTCTTGTGAGAGTTTCCAACCCATCTTTCTCCCTCCCTCAGCAATATACTTTGCATCTGTTAAAAACGACTAGACGCTCATGATTACACTGTGGCTTAAAGCCACAGCTTGTATAAAACTTTATTTTCACAGAACACTATGCATCTATTGTAGAAGAAGTGAAGAGTCATCCTGAGGAGCCATATTTGGCGTTGAGTCATCCACCGGTCTGACCCGAAGAAGGTCAGACCGGTGGATGACAGTAACGAAGCCACTGGGGCAGAAGTATGGCCATTGGGGAAAAGTTAACTACATCCTGGCCTGGGAGGAGTAGCTGGCAGGACATCAATCTTTCATAAACGTAGCGTTTTTGTCTCACTACATAAATTCAGAAGAAATATGAATTATCGATTAGCCAAAATTTCGAGCGATGAACTATCTCATAACTAAGGCTGCTTCGATAATCTCCTCATTGTATGTTTATTCTTAATGAATTTGATTGCATAGGTTCAT
Organism: Paenibacillus sp. WG02; assembly: GCF_055396115.1. Classification (NCBI taxonomy): domain Bacteria; kingdom Bacillati; phylum Bacillota; class Bacilli; order Caryophanales; family Paenibacillaceae; genus Paenibacillus; species Paenibacillus sp. WG02. The sequence goes on from NZ_AP036016.1 coordinate 7,936,787, forward strand.
TCGCATTATGTATGTCCCCTAGAATGTTTCGCTTTGATATTTTAAATTGGCATAATCTATTACATCAAGAACAATGCAGAGCAACGACCTTTCCCCTACGTTTCGAACAAGTGTGTTTGAATAAGACCAAGCCCATATACGCTTGCCTTCACTAAATACCTTCTTAAACAAATTACTTTCGCCAAAAATTTCATTTTATTACTGACGCAGTTTCAACAATCAAACTCTTTTTTGACATAAGCCACTGGCTCACTGGCTCAATATACTCCTCCCAAAACGCCGATTCAGATGCTGCTTTGATTACTTTATACAAACCAATTTCCCTACCATACCCAAGTGATTTAATAATTTCATTCACGTATTCATGACTATCTGATACCATATTTATACTCATACATGTTTCTTTTATTTTCCTCGTATTAGAATCAGATGGGAGTTCAATCCCCCTAATTAATGACCAAATATACTTTTCTGGGGAGTATTCATCGGGCAAATTAAATTGATATATCTGTGAAAGAGCTTGTTCTCGTTTCTTTTTATGTTCATGAGTATTTCCTGTAATAACCTTATTCAAATGTTTTTCCTTCTCTGCGACGGCTGTATACACGTCACCGTCAAGTACTAAAATACTCTTATCAATGTCCTTCTCACCTTGTAACAACATACCGCCAACTAGAGTAAAACAGTTAATTGCTGCTCCATACATTTTCACACTGACATAGGGTTTAATGTCCATCAATTCGCACATGTACTCAACAATTGCTTTTGACAAATCATCTTCCACAAAAACTTCAAGTACGTATTCCCTTTGGCCCGTTAATCTAAAGACGGCTTCGGGTTTCGTCTCATTGAAACAGAGAGTTTTTTCTGCGGTGTTAAAAATATGCTTGATATTTATCGTTTCATTTAATTCAATTACTACAGGAGAATGAGTAGTAAAAATTACTTGCAATTTCTTCTGGTCAGCTAATTCATTAAGAACTAATATTAACTTTTTTAGTGCCTCTGGATGAAGAAGCAAATCAATTTCATCAATTAAAAGTAATGAATATTTAGGAGCCTTTAATATCTCAGCTATTATTTTAAACACTCTTTGTTCTCCAGCTGACATGCTTAATGCAGAGTATTTAATTTTACCTAATTCAACACCAATATAAGTCGATTTTTTAGTTTCATGAAGATTATAAGAGCTATAATCTCTGTTAAGAATATAGCTTGCTTTTATTTTGACTACATTTGAAACCTCATCAGACATAGGGATTGTTGAATAATTAATTGAGTTTTTACTTTTTTCTAACTCAATAGACGGAACACTTGAAACAATACCAATATATATCACATATCTTGCCGGTCTTGTGTTATATTTAGGCACCCACCTATCCCTTGGCTTCGTAAATTTTTTTGTAATAAGGTGTACATTGTTTTGAGTCCTCTCCTCAGAAACAATTGATAGAGCACTGCCTGTCCATGGGGAATCGTTTGTTGGGGTGAAAAAAAAGCTGAAATGATAGTCTTCAGTTTTCATCCGTCTTAATGGTTTGTAACAACAAGCAAGAGCGTGCAGTATCGTTGACTTTCCAGTCCCGTTGCTCCCCATAATTGCTGTTAATCTTTTTTCATCATTAAAACTTATTTCTAGGTCCTTGATATTTTTCAAGGAATGAATATGTATCTCCTTTAACTTCTGTTGCGTAGGATCTCTAACAATTAAGTGATTAATAATTAATTGAGTATCATGCAAGTTCAATAACTTTGCTTTGCGGTCAAAAATCTCTTCTTTACCCGATAATGATTTATACAGCTTATGTAGATTTATGTTTTTGGCAATTTTTGAAGCCCGACCATATGTAATCCTTTCAGAAAAGTACACTTTTCCTTCTTTAATGATAAAGTGGCCATACTTATCATATTGATTTCGAATACTCATTTTCTTTCTTACTAGGTGTGCCCTTTCAATAGTACCATGGTAGGACAATTCATATTCATCATCTAAATCTAGTAACACAGCTTTAATATTGTCACTTGTATTTTTAGCACTACTCAAAAAAACCTTCATTGATATCTTAGGCATATAAGAACCCCTTTTGTACTTTTGCTTTAAATCCACAATTATTGAAGCTAATCGTTATTCTGTAATTAAGGGGAACTTATTAAAGAACATATTTGTTAAAAAGGAAGGATTCGCAATAATCTGGAAAGCCAAAATAGCTCTGGACAGTTCACGGCTCCTTATTCCATAATCGATAGGGATTACTCTTCGATATTTTTCAGCTCATTCTTACTCATATCAATAAATCCCTGTAGGTCGTCTGTTCCCTGCGCACGAGCGAAAGTAAATTTTACATAATCGTCTGCGAATTCAGGTGGCGTGTTATCCACTGCAAATATTTGAAAATCTTCTGCGAGCTCAATTAGATACTGATAAATAGCTTTATAACTCAGCGGATCGAGACGCTCACTTTCATCGATGGCTTTATAAGTGCCCAAATATTTGCTGAGTGTGTCAAACATTAAAAATCCAGGATGATTAACGTTCGGGTCCAGCGTTTTTCTCTTCACGATCGATCCGATATAAGCGATCTGAATGCACATTAATAATCCGCCGCTTTCATGCTCAAAAACACTAGCATCCGCGTACAATGGTGAGTAATTTTTTCGATCTATCATGCTGTCTGACGGATCTGCTTTAAATTGAAATTTATTTAAACCATCGCGGTATTTATCATCCAAAAACTCAAGTACGTTTTGTTCGTATTTGTCCCCCACTTTTAAGGTTTTCTCTTTTTCCTTTAAGATGTCCAGTATTTTAGTGATACTTGCAATTTCAAATTCCTTTTCTTCAATTTTTTTATATACCCTTTGAATTTCAACAAGCACATATTCCTTTTCTTGAATTGTTTTTATGTATGTATTAATGGCTTCAAGTTCCGATAGGTAGGGCAGTTCTGTTTTTTTGGAGAATTCTTTTAATACACGATCGTAAATATCTTGTTGTTCAAACAACTCTTTTAACTTTTCTTCTTTATTTTTTATTTCAAGCTCATTGGTTTGTATCGAGTGCTCAATATTACGTATTTTAGTGTTCAATTGCTTTATGACATGTTCTATGGCGTCGACAGACATTGACGGTACTTCCATCGTAATTGATGACGAACAGAGCGGGCATACATGCTCCTGATGATCCATATGAACTTTATACATGGCTTCTTTAGTAGCGCTTAATTCTTGTTTTTCTTTTTTGTATTCTTCAAGAAGAGAACTTTTGTTAACCCATGAAAACCTTGCATCGCGAAGCATATCTTCGTTAAATCGAATTTCTTTATAAATGGATTTAGTCTTTTCTTGCACGCTGTCATAAAGACTGTTTTGCTTTTGTTTTTCGTCCTGGACTTCCTTCAGTAGTTCTTTTTTTCTGGTCAACATATCCTTTGCGTTATTGCGAACCTGAAGCAGTTCTAGATCCTTTTCCATCTTGTTGTCCGCATTGCGCTCAATTAAATACTGCGTCAATCCTGATATTTCTTTTTTTATGTCTTGAATTCGGTTCTGGTTTTCAACAATCTGATGCACGATGGAATCATAATCTGGAGTTACAAGATGCAGCATGAGCTGAAAAGCAGACTTATTTTTGGGGCGAACAAAGAAGTTTTCATTTTTTAAAAAGTTTTTGGTGCCAAGCTCATCCTGCGAAATATATACATAACGCATAATGTCCCGAAATGAAATGGATTCGGTTGTTTTCTTTGTATCATGCGCTTTATATTTAATACGGTGCAGTTCGGGTATTTCCAAAATTTCAAACATGAATTTTGGAAAATCGGAAACCGTGATTATTTTTGGAATAAAAGAGTGGATCTCATCAAACCTGCAAAAAAACGTATGAATTTGGTTCGGTTGTGATTTCAAATCCCGCAACAAAGTAAATGTCTTTTCATCAATATTTAACTCCAAATATACACGGTCGCAATAGGCAAATAGCTCCCGCTGGACATTGGACGGTATAATCTCGGAGTCTCCTAGACAGTAGTTGATACACTTGAGAATTAAAGACTTTCCTGTGAAGGCATCACCAGAGATGATATTTAATCCTTCTGAGAATAAAAAGGTGCGCTGATACTCATCACCCTGAACAATAAGTTTATTTATTTTTATTCGATGACCCATTGTACCCTCCAAAAATTTGCTTCTCCATCGTTGGCGAAAATGGAACTTCCGCGATGATCTTGCCGGCTCTTTCGCACAGCTCGGTAAAATACGATGATTCAAGCGAGCCTATTAGTTGTTTGCCCGTTTCTTTGATTTTACAAGTTACCTCTTTGCTACCTGTTACTTCCCTCGGTATTAAGGGATTTTCTCACGTTTACTCGCTCATTCGCAGGATTACACCCTCTTGGTAAAAAGGATATAACGGCATAGTAGTGGTAGTGACATCACCGAACGGCCATGAAGGCATACTTAAATAGAGGATAAGTCTTAACTTCCTCATTATTCCAATTACTGCACGCTTTCTCCACAATGCCCTCGGGGGTTCACCCTCCCAGATCTCAACGGGTCTATGCCCTTACCTTCCTTCGTTACACCTGTCCAAGGGGTGGAGGCCGATCAAGTTCAATATGCGGGTCTGTGCCCTTAAGTAACGGGTAATCGGTACTCCGTGCTTTCTTTGTAATCCTGCGAATGAACCAACCTACGTATATAGATTTACTTTAAGCTACACAGTCATGTATAACCGCTTTGTCAGTAGAAAAAGACTCTCCTCGTTGAGCTAGACCAACCAGAATACGTGCTAGCTTACCAATTAATTTAAACATAGAACGGTACTTTTTCATGTGCCTTACCTGTACGTTATGTTCATGCCACTTCCGAAATAACGGATTGTTCCCAATAAGACGTAAGGTCGCTAAATACAAATACTTTCGCAGCGTTGCATCTCCACGTTTAGAAAGTACGATCTGCCCCTTCCGTTTCCCTGACATACTCTCAGCTAGGTTCAGGCCTGCTCTTCTCAGTAATTGTCGTCCATGGGAATAGAGGCTTAGATCACCTGCACCGGAAAGGATTGCCGCAATGAAGATGGGTCCAAGACCTTGAATGGAGCGAAGTTGTTGAGCCAAAGGTATCTTGTCCAGGAGCACCAAGATTTCTTGCTCAATCATCTCTAGAATCTCGATTATGCGGCAATACTCATCGAGTAGCCGGCGCAAATCCTGTTTAGCTTCGTGGGTAGCTACAATTTCTCCTATGCTTCTAGCTGCAGAAGCGATGAGCTGTGCAGCCTTCTCTAGCCCTGTAGTTCCGCCAGCTCGTTTCATGTGCTTTCTCCAGCTTGCTATGACTTCTGCTGTAGTCACCCCATGTAAGTCTGCTGGAACAGGGAATTCATAAAGCGTCGCCAAGGATCGCTTGCAGGTCCAATCTGAAAACACTAACGTATATTCGGGAAAACGAATATCCAACCAGCGAATGATTCGGTTCTGAAGCCGTATGCTATTCGCTACCCAAAACTCTCGATCACTCATGATAACGCGCATCCTTTCAAAATAATGCGATTGCTTTGTGTATTCAGAGTAATACCCCCTACTAACAACATCCGCGATGACTAGAGCGTCCTTCGGATCATTTTTAGAAGGAGAATTATCTCTATTCTCCTTGTTTCTTTTCGTCGTAACAGGGTTCACCAGAACAACGCTTAACCCCTGTTCTACCAGCCAATTCGCTAAATTAAACCAATAGTGCCCCGTCGGTTCCATTCCAATTATTATGTTGTTCAAACGGTGATTCTGCTGCAACTCATTAATCCAACGTCCAAACCTTTCAAACCCTTCCTTGCTGTTGGTAAACGTAAGATGTCGTTTAGAAAGAACAATTCCGCGAAAGTTCGTTGCTTGTGCGACATGTGCATCCTTCGCTATATCGATGCCAATTACTAAGTGAGATGGAGTAATTCGTTCTATTCGTTGATTTTGTTCGTCTGATTGCTTAAACTTCATAATAAGAGCGCCTCCTTGATGGTGTTGGGTTTCAAACCCGTGGACAAACCCATCATACCGAGGCGCTCCTTTTTTGACAAAGACCATTTTTTAGGCCCTACAGGAAGGTTCAATAACACCTAAACTATGCAAGCGGATAATTAAGGATTTCATTTTCTTTTCAATCTTAAAATAAATATTCGAAGATGTATCGGAATGATCGCGTCCATCTTCGCTTAGCACCAAACTATAATAAAAAATTAATTGACGCAGTGGAATACCCGCTTTTTTTGAAGAGAACGCGGATAATAACGTTAAAACTGTGAATGTATCCAAATATTCATTATCAAATAGCAGCTTGATCTGATCAGGAAGTTTTAGAGTTGGGTCCATTATCTTCATCTCCAGTAATTCTGTTGTTTCCCCACCAAACATCCTTTATTTCATCGTCGGCGAGAATATGAGCAAATCCTTTATTCTCAAGAGCTAATGGTGAAACCTTCTCTAAATATTGCTTGATTCGTCCATAATCTATGTTGCCGAAAGCTTCATGAACTTCGTTTACGAAACGTTTGCTGTCATTGTGGATTAAAAATTCCGCCCGCAGATCTTTATATCTCATAAAACAAATTGTAAGGATCGTCTGGATTAATTCTTCGCTCAGCCTTTTCTTTCTTAATCTTCGGATATAAGTATCGGCATAATAGTAAAATTCTTTACTCATATCTAAAATCGTTGGATCGATATTTTCCAATTTTAATTTCTTCGCAAACAGGTGGCTTTCGAGTAATTCGAGTTGCTCTTTATTTGCTTCAGGGGGAAGTAAAAATTCGTTCATGTCTTCTGTATTTATTTCTACCTCGCTGCCCGAACGCAGCTCATGAAGTATTCTCCGTATTCCACCAGCATGGCCCTCAGTTGTGCTGTCGTAAGAGAGTACTTCCAAGAAATAATCCTTTTTTAGCGTTTCGATTAATGAAGGCCCCGGTCGGTCAAGAATTATAAAATGTTTGGCATTAAAGAATTCCCTGTACTTTTTAATCAAGTCTTTGATGTAGTAATCATCAAATGAAAAGCCTATGAACAAGAACGTATAGCTACCACAAAAGTGTCCAAATAGCTGTCTGTACTTTTCCATGGCATACAACTCATTATATTTTTGATTACTGATTACAATGGTTCCTGTATCTGACATGTGGCCATGAAGATGAAAGATCCGTTTTTTTGGGTCGGTGATAATTTCCTGTGTACTTAGGTTACAGTTGCTTAGCATTAACGGCATATGACAGTCACCTTGGATGAATTCATGGATTAAGTAATCATAATTGGTCGTCAGATGAATTTTGAAATTCATTTCACCAATATCCAAGTAGTTATGGTCAACCACGGCATTTTTATTGCGCTTTTTCCTCTCCATTAATGAGACAATTGCTTGCTGAAGCTCGAATTCGGTCATCTCGCCGTATTTTAATAGGCCTTCTATAGCAGCCCAATAATCTTTGCGTTTTACAATTTCAAATTTAATCGCTTCTCTTAAGGATAGGTCTACACGTTCCTCAGATAATTCCAGAATCATGTCCCCCCAAGTTGGTATGTTAAATGGATAAGATAATCCCGCTCCGATAAAAGGCACAAGCCGATTCTGATTATATAATGACTTGGCAAAGTTTATCGCATGATCCATGACTTTGTCCTCCGCTAGACGATGTAATAATAACCATCTTGATTCGACAGAAAACATTGAATTTCCTTTTTTTTCTTTTTTTGTTTTAAATATATTTGCGAGCTTGCTACTAGCACGCATAAGCCAACAAATTAAGAATGAGTCACAAATTGAAAAAATGATAAAATGGAAATAAACTATCTCATATCTATGGTTTTGGATACGAAAGAATTGAGTATCATAAAATTTGTCGGGAGCATTTAAATAGCTAGAACTAAACGAAATCCTTGTCCAGCTGATTATATAACCCTCGATATTTTAACTCAGGGAAAAGTTCTCACCCCATTTTGCATTATATAAATAGGGCGTAAAACGAACATTTGTTCGTAAATGAGAGGGAAAGTTACAGAATGAAACTGCTCTCAAAATCTTCACTTCTTCTTTTCATGATAGGCCCCATACGAGACTTCTTATACTTCTCTATTAAAGACTTACACTGGTTCCAAGTTTCCATCTTCTGTTGTAACAAAATTAATTTGTAAAAAAGATCACAGCTCTGTGTAAAAGGGTAATCATAGTACTTCTTCTGTCTTTCTATGTTCGATTGAAGAGTACCTAATATTTTTGTAACCTCATTTAGCATTTCTTGCATGTCGAATGCCTCCTAAACTATTAGTCTACTTCCGCCTCTATGCCAAAAATTGAATTCTTCTTTGTTTCAAGCTTATGTAATGATCTTATAGTTCTCTGCCTTCTCCGTTTTTGAGAGGTTTTCCATTCCTTCTTGAGTGCCTGGATACTAAGAAAATATCGTTCCAATTTTGAACCTTCGTACTCTTGTTCAATGATGATACGACACACTTCCCTTCCATCACCTAGAGGAAGATAAATGGCCTCATAATCATTTGAAGCAACTTGAACTGTCCATTCACCGTATATGTGAGCGAGTTCAAACCATCTTTCTCGTATTGCCCTTTCACAGCTATAATACTTTCCTTGAAACAGAATTCCTTTTGATGTCACAAGTGCATTAAGCATTTGATCGTTCATACTTCACCTCATTTATCATATTATGTCTCTATTATGAGCATAAACCAATATAAGTATACTGGATTGATATAATATATCGAAATTACGATATTTAGTGAGATTAAAAAAAGCAACTGCAGTTAGGTGAGTTTTAGGTTCATCAAAATCACTTCTTTTTCTATTGATGTGTTCATAACTCGCGAGATACTCATGATTTCCTTCAAAATGAATCCAAATATTCTACCATCAACTGTTATTGGCTCGAGTTGTTGATCCCACGCCGTACTTGAATTCGAAAATCTTCATCCTTCTAATTTCAAGTTTTAGACTGGTTCTATAAAGAAAACAGTGGCGGGCTAGGATGGGCACGCTGATCTATATAAAAATTCCGGAGAATTTTTTACGTCACTGAATCTGCATGGAAATAAATCCCTTTATCTGTTTCCAATCAAGAACGAACAAAAGGTCCCTTTGCATCAAATGCAGAGGGACTTCTTATTTCCACTGTTACTTCATCGTATTCATATTTGCCTTCCTAATCTAACAGTGAACAGAAATGAGAAATTACCAATGTTATTCTAACTTTCTTTTAGGATACTTAAAAGGTATTTTACATGTTGTTGCTTCTCTTTTTGCCCTATCCCAATCATGTTTAAGTAACTGAACAATCATTTTTCTAAGTCGTAGTTTTTCAGTCGAATTGGATGGATCTTGAAGAATTTGATCAAGACATAGAGTAATTTTCTGATCATTTGGATCATTTGGGTTTAGACTTAGTTGCAATGATGTTGCGATTTTTAACAACTCATTATTATTTGAATATGAATCAGAAATTATTAGACTGACCTTATCTTTTATCTGCTCTCTCCATTTTTGTCTCTCTTCGGTGATATACTTCAACTTCAAATTTCGATCATTGTTTAACTTTATCACTAAAGAGGAGATGAAAGCTCCAATAACACTAGATGAGATAATAGCTACTAATATTTGAACAGAGAAAAAATTATTAATAAAACTATTCCAAGTCATCTATTCCCCCCCTGAAAACGATATTTCAGTGCATTATTAACCTATAATTCCTTTAAGTGTGTTTATCAACAGTTCCTTCGCTAAATAGTACGCAATGATGAAGTGAAAAACACCACAATTCATCACCACGTGTCCCCAGTTAAAACTCTTATGTCATTAGTTTTTGTCCTTCTTCTTGTATTAATAATGTTATAAACTATGATGCTTCTTCTTCATATAAACTCTTCTGAAAAGACATAAATGTTGTTTGTATCTTGCTAACACCACCGAGGACTTGCACTGCATCCGAAATTGAATGATATTTCAATTCTAACAGGCGTGGTAACTTTTCTTGATCAAGTTCTTCAAATCCAGTTTCAACGTACTTGGAGAGTACAAACTCTAGAAAATCTCTTTCTTTATCATCTAAATTCTTAAAAATACTGGGCTTGGCTCGGGCAACTCGTTCTTCTCTTGAAATAGGTTTTATAGCATATGATATATATTCAAGTACGTCAAACAGATCGCTTCTTTCAGCCTTAATTAAGCTTTGTAACGCTGTTAATTCATCTTTTCCATAGCCTGCATCAGCGAGCTTCTCTAGAAACGCTTTTCTAGTTAAAGGATTTGACCAAATTTCACGTAATTCATCTTCACTTTTAAAAATCTGGAAGTGCTCCATATAAGTTGCGTAAAAACTCTTCAGCGGAAATAGGCTTACCATCTGCACTCCAAAAAGATGTGGCAATCGTATCGCATTCGCCATATTATCTCGCCATCCATCCGCCGTCAACACACAGCACGTGTCCGTTCATATAATCAGAAGCATTCGATGCTAAGAAGATCGCAGCGCCTTGCAAATCCTCCGTAGTTCCCCATCGTGCAGCAGGAATTCTAGCGAGAATGGAAGCGTTACGTTCAACATCAGCGCGAATCACAGCTGTATTATCCGTCGACATATAGCCTGGTGCGATAGCATTAACATTAATGCCTTTACTTGCCCATTCATTCGCCAGCGCTTTCGTAACGCCTGCAATGGCATGCTTGGATGCCGTATACCCAGGAACGTTAATGCCTCCTTGATAGGTCAACATTGAAGCGATATTAATGATTTTGCCGCTGCCGCGCTCGATCATATGGCGCCCTACTAGCTGGCAAAGGAAGAAAGTAGCATTCAAATTCAAGTTCAGCACATCGTGCCAATCCTGTGCAGCATGTGTGATATTCCAGAATTAATTAGAAAACGGAGCCCGCAAACCTGCGTGGCTCCGTTTTTGTTGTTGCAGAATTGATAAGAATTTAAAGAGTACCGCGGCAGAAATTGCCGTTTGTTGCAGAATTCGTTAGGAAAATTTTAAAGCGAATTTTGATAATTATTCATTTGCTACATAAATATACAGCGAGTCCGGGTATACCCATTTCCTTCGCTTTTTTTAATTAATTCGTCGACCGTCCGGGCTTAGGCGGTGCATCAGTTAACCATGAACTTGTTTCAATTATTTGTATGCAACTTGGTTTCTCTACAACATATTGCTGTCCCGTCAACTCCGGAACTCCGCTGGAATTGATTTTCATGACGATGATCGAATCGGAGTCTTGATTGGCGGCTATCAACCATTTCCCTCCGGGAACAAGCGCAAAATGTCTGGGCGTTTCCCCGTTTGTTGCGGTATGTCCCAATAAGGCCAATCTGCCTTCCTCGTCAATCTTGTAACTTGCGATGCTATTATGTCCCCGATTGGAGCCGTAAACAAATCTTCCGTCCGAAGATACCGCAATTTCGGCGCAAGTATTTTCCTCTGTAAAGTCACCTGGCAAAGTGGTGATCGTTTGGATCGGCCTCAGCTGCCCAGTCTGCATCTCAAATTCGTACACGGTAACGGTCGAGCTTAATTCCTCTATCGAATAAATCCATGGTTTCGTTGGATGTACGGCCAAATGCCTAGGCCCTGCCCCCGGTTCCGCTCTTGTCCTGCAAATAAGCTCCAATTTCCCAATTTTGCCATCAAGACGATAGGTATAAATGTGCTCCGTCCCCAAGTCCGATACCAAATAAAATGATGTAGAGGGAACCGCAATGATGGAATGAGGGTGAGGCGAGCCTTGTCTTGCCGGATTAACGCTTCTTCCGGCATGATGCACTTGATCGGAAAGACGGCCTATCCGCCCATCCTTTTCAATAGGGTAAACGCATACGCTGCCCCCCTCATAATTGACCGACAATAACCATTTGCCCGACGGATCGACGGTCAGATTACAAGGAAACGCCCCGTATGTTGGTTGGCGATTCAGCTCGGAAATCATCCTGCCTGAGACGTCAGCTGTCACAGATACAACCTCTCCGGTACCATCGGTCTCGCTTACTGCATACAGATGACTCGCATCTTTGCCAATAGCAAGGAACGACGGATTCTCAATTCCTGCAAATCCCCCAAGCTGCCCCAGCGTCCCTCGGATCTTATCAAATCGATAAAAATGTATCGCTTCCTGCTCCCCTGCTCCATATGAACCGACTGCAACCGTCAATTTGTTCCCGTTCGACAAATCTACCACATCCGATTTCGATTAAATATTAGGAAAAGTCAACCCGAATTTCCGTAAGCGAACGGATGAGGATATCCGCTTCAGGTGCAAGTACCTCGGAGGAACCATCATAGGTAATGATGCCGACCGCCAAGCTTCCTGCGGCTTTTGCCATTCTCAAGTCGACCAAAGAATCGCCGACGACGGCCATTTCGGACGGCTGGATGCCCAGAATTTCGCACGCTATATGAACCATATCGGGAGAAGGCTTCCCGTTCTTGACTTTTTCGGGCGTAATGACAAATTCCAGGTGCTCCACAATATCCAGGAGGCGCATGCAATCTTCCGTACGGGCTAAAGCATCAGAAGTCAGAATGCCGGTATGGATGCCCGCCTCTCTTAACGTATGAAAAATGTCCGGAGCCCCTTCCACCCGGTTAAAAGCTTTATCGATCTCCAGCTTCGCATCGGCCTCTCTGAAAATATCCGCCGCCAACTGCTTGCACCGGATCCACGGCCAGCCCTTCAACTGGTAGATAAGGCCGGCTGTCATCGTGATTTCTTCCTGCGTGGAGGCGACTGCAAGAACGCCCTGATGATCGATCGATTCTTCGGTCATTCCCATCAGACTGCTCCATGCCTGCTGATGTTCGAGCCCGACCTGGGAAACGAACTCTTCTTTTCGCAGATTATCGATATAGCGCCAGAACCCGAACGCATCGAACAGCGTCCCGTCTTTATCGAATGCAACGCATTTGACCTTGGTCGCTTTTTCGCCAAAATATACTGTCTTTCCTGTCATCCTCGATTTCCTCCCCTATAAAATATCCCCACAAAGTGACGTTAACCTTTGAAGCGTATTCGCCGGTATAAACATGTCCACCTACTTGTTCTTCGCGCTATTCCGATTCGTGAAGAACACAAAAAACAACGTAACGATGATGATGATGGAATAAATGGCGTTGATCTGCGGCGAAAAACCGTAACGAATCATGGACCAAATCTGCATCGGCAATGTATTGTCGGTACCGATCAGGAAGAAGGTCACAATCACCTCGTCGAAGGAGACAGTCAAGCCGAGCAACATGCCGCCGATAATCGCTCCTTTGATATTCGGCAGCGTGATTCGAAAGAACGTCATAAAAGGGCTTGCACCAAGATCCATGGATGCCAGCTCTATAGATCTGTCAAAACGCTTCAAACGATTCATCGTCATAATCATGATCAAAGGCGTAATCAGAACGGTATGACCCACGATAACGGTTAATAGCGTCGATGGCACATTCAGCAATTTGAACAGCAAGGTAAGGGAAATGCCCGTCAAAATGCCGGGAAGTACATAAGGCATCAGTATCGCCATTTGCAAGAAGCCTTGTCCGGGAAATTTATGGCGTTGGAACAGGAATGCCGCCATCGTTCCGAAAACGGTACTGACGATGACCGACGGAATGCTTACCAACAAGCTGTTCTTGGCGGCAAGCCACAGCTTCGGCTCCCGGAAGAGCTCTGCATACCAGTGCAAGGTAAAGCCATCGATCGGAAACGCCGGTATTTTACCCGAGTTAAAGGAAAACAGGACGATTACCGCTATGGGGAAATACATAAAGAAAAATGCAAGACAAACGAATGCGACAAACAAGAGCTTCCCTATTTTCATGTCGTCTCCCTACCCTTCCTCGATGACGCCCTTAACATCGCCAAGTTTCTGGGATACGGCGATAACAATAAGGGTGATCATCAGAATCACGATGGCAAGGGCGGAACCGAGCGGCCAGTTGAAGCTGTTGCCGAACTGGGATTGAATAAAATTCCCGATCAGGATTCCGGAAGTGCCGCCAACGAGTGACGGTGTCATGTAATCCCCCAATGCCGAAATGAAGGCAAACATAAAACCAGTTACCATACCGGGAAGGCTGAGCGGAAGCAGCACGGTCAGGAACGTTTGCCGCGCATTCGCACCGAGATCCGCCGCCGCATTCAACAGGTAGGCAGGGATTTTCTCGAGCGCGTTGTAGATGGGTATAAAAGTGAACGGTATGGCAATGCACAACATCGTAACGACAACCGAGAAATTGTTGAACAGCAGCTTATCGGTAGGCTCGGACAATATCCCCGTCATGGTCAGGACGGAATTAATGACGCCCTTTTCGCCCAATATCGATCTCCAAGCGTAAACCCGGATCAAATATCCCACAAGAAGTGGCGCAAGAACCGCAAGATACAGAAACTCCTTGTGTTTTCCCCCATGAAAATGAACGAAAATAGCCAGAGGATAACTGATAAGGGTGGCTAACAGCCCCATTAGTGCGGCCAATTTGATCGTCTTCCATAAAATAGAAAGGTAAGTTCCATTCGAAATCACTTCTTCATAGTTCCGGAACGTAATCTCCTTGACGATCTTGAAATCCTCCACATACCAGAAGCTGTATGCAATCATAATGCCGATCGGAATAAGTATGAAGAGCGCTACCCACAAGAAGGTCAAGCCGGTAACGATATTTTTGTTATTCATAGGCGGCTCCGCTTATCGGTATGGAAATGACGTCTTTGGAACGGAAATAAATGTCTGTTTTCTCCCCGACTGTCAAGTCTGCCGATTCATGTTCGTGGACCTTCACGAGCAGCGCCCCAAACTCTTCCGTGTTCAGGAGGATTTCCCTTTCCGAGCCGTAATACGCCAGATCGACGATGGAAGTACTTCGAATGCAGTTGTCGTAGCTATCGTCCTTTTTCGAGAACCTGATCTTATCTGGCCGTATCGATATATAGAATTCATTTCCCGCTTGGAAGAATCCTTCGTCTCGTATGCTCAAGCAGGCCTTCCCGTTCCCGGAGGATATGACAAAAATCCGATTTTCGTCGAACGCGCCCTTCAAAATATTCGTCTTTCCGATGAAGCCTGCAACGAATTTCGTAGCGGGCTTCTGATAGATAACCGTAGGGGTGTCTACTTGTTGAAGGATACCTTGATTCATTACGGCGATACGATCCGACAAACTAAGCGCTTCTCCTTGGTCATGGGTAATATACACAAACGTGATACCGCTTTCACGTTGCAATTGTTTCAACACGCGTTGCATATCCTGACGAAGATGAAAATCTAGGGCCGACAGAGGTTCGTCCAAAAGTAGGATATCAGGCTTGGAAATCATGGCACGGGCAAGTGCGATCCGCTGCTTCTGCCCCCCGCTGAGCTGCTGAGGCGCCTTGTGAGCATGCTGAGACATCCCCACCATGTCCAGATGCTCCATAACGGACTTTTGTATGGCGGCCTTATCCGTTTTCTTGATCCGAAGCGGATAAGCCACGTTATCATAGATGTTCATATGCGGAAACAAAGCGTAATTTTGAAATACGGTATTGACATTTCTCTTGTGAGGGGGCAGCTTGTCCGATGACCTGCCGGCAATCCTTATCGACCCTGAGGTCGGATATTCGAAACCTGCGATCATTTTGAGTATGGTCGTTTTCCCGCAGCCGCTCGGTCCGACAATGGAGAAGAACTCTCCTTTGCGAATCGACAAGTCTAGATTCTTAATTGCAGTGTAGGTTCCATACTGTTTATTTACACCTGCCAACTCCATTACAACCTGCTGTGTGTTGTCCATATAACTTACCTTCCTTGTAAGGATCTGATCGTAGTCTTTATCATGCAACGTTCTATTGTGCCCTTACTTCATTCCACAGCTTGATGCGTTTTTCAAAGCTCTCGGGGAACGAAACATAAACCAATTTGTCAAAATAGGACGGATCGTCCATATGGGACTTCCTCGCCTCTTCTTTCGTCAATATTTGAACGGAATTGCCGTTGACCCCGCCGTAGCCGGTTTTCTTGATCAATTGGGCTTGTACCTCGGAAGAGATTAAATAGTCGATATAGCTATAAACAAGTTCCGGGTTTTCCGTTTTCGCCCCGATTGTGGCATTATCGATCCATACAAGCGCCCCTTCCTTCGGAATGACTTCTTCCACGTTCATGCCCTGGTCGTTAAGATCGGTTACCATCGTCGGCCCCTGCGTAAACAGGATCCAAGCTTCTCCGCTCGCCATCAGGTTTTTGCCGTCTTCGAAACCGGAATAATAGGAACGGACCAGCGGCTTTTGCTCAACCAGCTTCTTCTTCACTTCAGCCATCTGTTCCTCCGTGAGGTTATAGGGATCGGGATAACCAAGCAGAAGCGCGGTAGTCGCAACCTGATTGTTTGCATCGTCGATGGTGGCGATTTTCCCTTTATATTTGCTATCCCATAGGGCGGACCACGAGGTGACGGGTTCTTTGACTTTATCCTTATTGACGGCCAGAGGAAGCGAACCCCAGGCAAACGGAATCGAATAAGTTTGTCCGCCCGACACGATGTGTTTGTCATTGATGCTCTTCATGTTCGAGATGAGTTCGTTGTAATGCTTCAATTTGGCGACGTCGATGGGCTGAATCAGCTTCATTTTGTTGTACCGTGTAACGGAGCCCCCATCCATAAAGATCAAATCGTAATGGAGCGAGCCGGAAGCCGCTTTCGAAAACATCTCGTCAACGCTTCCCGCGTAGGTGACATTGACCTTAACGCCATGCTGCTTCTGGAAAGGTTTAACCCATTCCGGCTCCTGATACCCTTCCCAGGACAAGACGTTTAGTTCTTTGCCGGCAAAAGGTTTATCCTTATCGGAAGATGCAGAGCCGTCTCCGCATGCGGCAAGCAGGAGCAGAATCAGTGACGATGCAAGCATTTTACCCAGACGTACGTTTCTTTTCATTAGAGCCCCTCCTTTTATTCGCTCCACTTCACGATGCACTTTACCCACGGCCATTGCGGTTTCGAGAGCAGCTCCGCTACCTCCTGCGGGTTAACCTCTTGATCGGGAATGAAATCAATTTCCAAAAAACCGTTTTCAATACATTCAATCACTTTGCCCCAGAGTGCAGGCGCATTTGTCCGGCCGTACAGCGTCAGATTTTTCAAAATAATTTCCTTATGAGGGAAGGCGTCCGATTCAGCTTCCTTCAGTCCATATAAAATAATTCTTCCGCCGATTCGAACCATTCCGATGGCTTGTCTTATCGTTTCCGAATACCCCACGGCGTCAATAACCAGATCAAAGCCTCCGTGCGCCTGATAAGCTTTCGTATCGACCAGCTCATGAATGCGCTCGCTTTTGGCAAGGTACTTGGCACCGCATTTTAGCAATCCTGTGATGCGGGAGTCCAATTTATAGGAAACCGATACGGACGCCGCACCCATCAATCGGGCAATTTGCACGAAATACATCGCGGCCGGTCCGTCGCCGATCACGAGCACATGATCCCCCGTTTCGACGCCGGCCGCATGAACCGCACCGAACGGACATACCAAGGGCTCGATGACAGCCGCGGATTTATCGCTGAGCGTAACCGGGATCGGGTATACGCATCTAGCAGGCGCCTTAACGAACTGTGCCCAACCCCCGTTTTCGTTTATACCGAGCTCGCGATAATGTTGACAAAATTCCGAGCGTCCGTTTCGGCAAAATCTGCATGTCTCGCAAGGGATGGCCGGGTCAATGACGACCCGGCCCCGACTTGCAGCTGCTCGACGCCTTCCCCGATCTCCTCGATCGTGCCCGTAATTTCGTGGCCAGGAATGTACGGTGCGGGATACGGATATTGTCCGTTGAAAATTTCCTGATCGGTTGCGCAAATACCCGCGTACCGTACTTTAACCAATACTTCTTTCGCTCCGATGCGGGGGACCGTGACTTCCTCGCTCCGCAAATCCCCGACACCGTGCCATACAAGCGCTTGCATGGTTTTTGTCATCTTGCAGCCTCCTTTCAATGTGGCAGGTGCTCTGCCGTAAACCGCAGCTTTACCGGTAATTAAAGAATCATGCCGATACGCGGCTGATACGCGGCTGCCGACTCGTCATCATAAAACACCATTTCTCTGATCTCTTCTTTGGCCAGTCCGCCAAAGTCCGGGCAAGCTCGACGCCAAGACCGGGCTTATCGGTCATCGACAATTTGCCGTTCGCGATATTGAGCTTATTCTGTAGAACATCCGATGCATACCATTCATAGTGCGTATCGCTGGCAAATACGAAGTTGCGGGAGGAAGCAATCAGATGGGCATTCGCCATTGTCGCGATACCCGTTTCCGCCCATGATCCCGTCACGCACCATATTCCGTAGTTGTTGGCAAGATCGACAATTTGCTTCGCTTTCAGAAGGCCGCCCGCCTCTGACGGATATACGGTGAACGCGGATACGGCGCCTTTCTCGATCAGCTTGAGCGCCGAATCGAAGGTCGTGCAGGATTCGTCCGCCGTAATGGGAACCGGTACCGCCCGGCTGACTGCTGCCATCCCGTCGATATCGTAATAAGGCACCGGCTGCTCGACCAGCTGCAGGTCGTAAACCGCCATCTGGTTGATTGCCCGAATGGCCGTAGGCACGCTCCAAATTTGATTCGCATCGATTCTCAATTTCACTTTCGGACCGACAGCCCGGCGAATTTCCTTGATGCGCTGCGTATCGTAGTCGACTTCCCGGCCGACTTTGATCTTAATCTCGTCGTAACCTTTGGCCACCAGTTCCTCCGCTTCCTTCGCATTCACGAGCGGATCGTCTATGAACAAGTAACCTGAGAAACGGACATCTTTCCGGTACAGTCCGCCAAGAAGATTATATAACGGCGTGTTCAATATTTTGGCTTTGAGATCGAGCAGCGCGATATCGATGCCTGCCATTGCATAATAACCGATTTGGGACCAATTCAGAATGTATTCTTCCAACTGATGCAAAATCAACTCGGTTTGCATGGGGTCTTTCCCGATGAGAAAAGGCTTGAATTCTTTCTCGATTACGGTTTGAATCGTCGGAATCGTCGGACCGACACATTCGCCGTATCCGATCAAACCCTCATCTGTTTTTAGCTGAATGATAAGTGCAGGTGCATTTCGGCGCGTGCCTCCGGACCACTTTGCAGGCTTCTTGAAGGGAATTAATACAGGTGTTGTGATAACATCGATAATTTTCATAATCGCGCTCCTTTAGATAATGAACTGTGTGCGTTTGTTCATCTCTAGATTATTTCAGAACTTTGTAATTGTCAACAATAACATTCATTGTTTATTTTTTTTTGTAATCGTTGACGTTAGTTGTTTTATTCGTTATTGTAATCTATAATTGGAGTTATTAAAGAGTGGAGGATCAATAATGAGTTCCGAATTCCGGTTTTCAATAAAAAAAACGGATACCCTGCGCAATCAAATCTATCAGGACATCAAGGATGCCGTGATCGGCGGCCAACTGAAGCCCGGCCAGCGTTTGCGCGAGCAGGACCTATCCAAAGATATGGGCGTAAGCCGCGGCCCCATCCGTGAAGCGATTTTACTTCTCGAGCGCGAAGGTCTGCTTGTCACACAAACTCATCGTGAAACCACTGTCGCGAACGTAGAAAAGGGAGAAGTCGATCGATTGCTTAACCCGCTTCGCATCTTGTTGGAATCGTACTGCATCCAGACTGTTATTCCCCGTCTTAACAATATCCATTTTGAGGATTTGGAAAAAATCCTGAACGAATTGATCGAATCTTGTCAAAAAATGGACATGAGCTCAATCGTTAAGAAAGACTTGCAATTTCATGAATACCTGGTTTCCTTGACTGAAGAGCCCTATCTGATTTCACTTTGGTCGGGAGTCTCATCCCGAATCGTTTTTCATTTCATGAACAATTCCCATATGCATCAACAGAACGACTTCTCTCTGCTTATTGAAGAGCATCGCGAATTGTTGAACGCCATTAAGACCAAAGATTGGGCGATCATTGAACCCGTCTTGAGAAAGCATATTTACTAGCCAAAAGCGCCCCCTGAGTGATCAGAGGGCGCTTTTGATTTGTCCTGGTCATCGATCGCCGGCTTTAAGGCAACAAAGTCGCGCCTCCCATGACCGGGTACATGGGAAGGCTCC
Organism: Paenibacillus sp. WG02; assembly: GCF_055396115.1. Lineage (NCBI taxonomy): Bacteria > Bacillati > Bacillota > Bacilli > Caryophanales > Paenibacillaceae > Paenibacillus > Paenibacillus sp. WG02. The sequence continues at coordinate 7,956,923 of NZ_AP036016.1, forward strand.
GGAATGCTTCTGCATGACGCACTCCGATTACCATTCCTCTAACCGCACTCGTCTTGGACACGAATTCGACGTAATCCATACCGTATTGATAGTTCAGCCATTGATCCTGACTCGCATGTGAACGAATCATGCGGCTTTTCATTTCGTAAACGTCCGTTACATCCACATAAAATTCGGGCTCGAATCCTACCCCGCCCAAGTTGTCCATCACAAAAACATGCGGAATTCGGGGCATAGGTGGATATTCCGTTTCGATAAGCGGTACGGTAACCGGAATTCTGCAATCTATGGCAATTTCGCCGCATATTCGGTGATCGGGATGATAATCATTGTTCCCGTGCACGAACATAACGTCGGGCGACGCCTTGCGAATGGCATTGATAAAAGCCATTCGCGTCTCCCGGTCATGGAACAGAAATTCATCGTCAACCCCCATCCAAATCAAATCCGCTCCAATGCAAGCCGCCGAAGTTTCCGCTTCCTTTCGGCGAACGGCGGCGATTTCTTCCTTTGACAAGACAGGAGATCCGACATTGCCGTTCGTTGCGATCAAGATGGTCACATGATCCCCTCGTGCCGCATATTTGGCGAGCGTCCCTCCGCACAAAATCTCCACATCGTCCGGATGGGCGCCAATCGCAAGTATACGCATTCTATTTCCTCCTCCTCATCCTTTTACCGCTCCGCTCGTCATTCCTTCGATCATAAAACGCTGCCCGAGCAGATAAATAATGAATACCGGCAGGGCCGTTAGAAAAATATTTCCGAAAATATAGTTCCAATCCGTGCTGAAATAGCCGTAAAATCGATAGATATTCAAAGGCATGGTCCAATATTGATTGTCGTTCAAAAAAAACAGCGGGATTTGCGAATCGTTCCAAACGTTCATGAACACCAGTATTGCCGCCGTAAAGGTTATCGGTTTCATGAGCGGAAAAATGATGACGGCAAACATGCGGTACGGTCCGCATCCGTCAATCGTTGCCGCCTCGTCCATTTCTCTCGGAATTGTCCTGACAAAACCGACGTAAATAAACATTGCGAACGGAATCAAGATACCCGCAAATATCAGGATAATCCCCGTTCTCGTATTCAGGATGTTCAACGTTTTTAGAACATTGAATGTGGTGACTAGACTAATCGGCGCAACCATGCCAAGCAAGAAAAATCGGTAAAGTGCTCCGGATATCCGGTTTCGCACCCTGGCGATATAAAAGCTTAGAAGCGCAGAGCAAATTAACACAATGACGACTGAACCTACCGTTACGAATGTACTGTTAAGAAAGCCTTGAAGTACGTACCCTCGCTCAAATACGACACGGTAGTTATCGAAAAAATGAATATCTGAAGGGAGAGCGAGCCGAAAAAGACCCGCCTCCTTGCTGCTTTTGAGCGATGTCAACACAACCATCAAGTAGGGAATGAGGATGACGGCACTCATGCCCCACAAACACAACTCCGCTAATCGGATCCATCGTTTTCGCCGCCGTTCAATCATCCCTCTACCTCCCTTTTCTTCATATAAGAGAGTAACGGCATCGAAATCATGACAATAAGAAGCACCAATATCAAGTTCAATGCGGTGCTATAACCGTAAAGGCCTTGTCCCATATACTTATAGACAAGCGTCATCAATACCTCGGATGAATTACCGGGGCCGCCCTGAGTCAGGAAATACACGCCTTCAAACATGCGGGTGCCGTAGATGACCGACAGAAGCACATTGATCGTAATGGCCGGCATCAGCAGCGGCAGCGTCACATGCATGAATTTCGACCAAACGGATGCCCCGTCAATATCTGCCGCTTCATAATAATCGGTCGGAATGTTCTGGATACCGGCGATATAAATGGCCATCGTAATCCCGGACGCACGCCATATCTCCATTAAACAGGCTGCATATATGGATAAAGACGGGTCCCCGATCCAACCGAATGCCAAAAAGTCAAGATTCAATGAACGCAATAGATTATTGACAAATCCAGTATGAGGATTCAATAACCCTTGGAAAATAAGGCCAACCGCCACGATATTGAGAATAGCAGGCGAAAAATAGACGGCTCGCAATGCATTTCGCGACCTCATCCCCATTGTCAGCAGCACGGCCAGTACCAGCGGAATGACATTTTTGCCGATCGTCGTTACCGTTGCATATAGGAATGTATTTTTCAATGCAACAGCGAAGTCCGGATTTCGAATGACTTCGATGAATTGAGTCAAGCCGACAAATCGGATTTTTTCGCCTGCCGCATTCCAATCGGTGAAAGAATAATAGAAACCCAGGATGGTCGGATAAATGAAAAACACAACATAGATGACCAACGCGGGAACGACAAACATGATGGGGTAGTACAAGGGAGATCTTCATTTGCGCATCGGACGTCTTGCTTTCTCTTCAACAACGCCAGACATGTAAGTCTCCCTCCATTCCTAACCGTTGAGCTTTCACTGGCTCCACCCCGGAAGCTTTTTCCCTTTGGCCACTATTTCCATCTTGGAATTCAGTTCCTTCAACACTTGCGCAGGTTTTTTCCCGCCTAGCATCATTTCCTGCATGATTTTTCGGGCATCCATATCGTTCCAGGCTTCATACTTTCCGAACATCCCCATAAAAGCTTTCCCATTATCCATATAACGCTGTAAATCTCCACTGATCATATTCTGCTTAGCATTCACATCGGAGAAGACGGATATACCCGGCGACTTCTGTAAGTATATTTCTTGCTGCTCCTTGGAAGCGAACAATCGGATCAGCTCCAGCGCTTCTTCCTTGTGCGCAGCTTTTGTGTTAACCGAGATCCCCACCCCCGCGTAGAGTGAAATGGCACCCGGCGTATTGCCGAACGGCATGGAGAAGAAACCTAGTTCCATATCTGGATATTTCTTAAGCAGCGGTTCAAGTATAAAATCGCCGGCGGGTGCATGGCCACTTTGCCGGTTCCCAATTTTTCCTGGGTCATCTCAAACGTAGTTGAAATAAAATCCTCATTGATGTAACCCTTCTCTTTTAATTCCACCATTTGATTCAACGACTGCTCGTACTCCTTCACTTCCGTTACATTGATCTTGTGCGTGTTCATATCTTGCCAGAACCGGTCGGCTTCTTTGCCTCGGTTTAGCCCGGCGTTTGCAAATAGCTGGTGCATCATATGCGTCGTACCGAACTCGCTCCCGTTGGCCAGTTGGATGTTGACAGGAACGATGCCCTCTTGCTTGATCTTTTCGCAGATCTTCAAAAAATCGACCCAAGTCGTCGGTACCTCGAGCCCGAGCTTTTTGAAAATCGCTTTGTTATACAAGATCCCCATGCCTCCCGGATTCGTAATGGGCAATCCGGTTATTCGGCCATCGTTCCATTGAATAATTTTTTTGCCGCCTTCCGACAGCCGGCTTGTCCAGGGCTCTCCGGAAAGATCCTCAAACCATGCTTTCGAGACTTGGAATTGCGACATGGCGATATCGTCGGTAACAAACAAATCGGGTCCTTCATCGGACATCATTTTGACCTTCAGCATATTCTCGAATTCCGTTGCCGGAAACAATTGAACATCTACGCGGTTGCCGCTCTTGGCTTCATAATTCGATATGAACTCTTTGAGTCTGCCGCTGTAATTCTCTGTAGTAACCATAAATTTCAAAGTCTTCGATTTATTGACACTGTCGGTACGAGCCATATCTTCACCGCTTGAACAAGCTGTAAGAAGTGATGTGAGAACCAAACCAGCCACTACCGTCAACTTTTTCGAACAGATCTTCATTATTCTAAACCTCCCCTTAAACTGCAAACCAAAATTAGATTTTCATACTATTCTTCCGATACACCCATCAAATTATTGTTCTATCATGCCGGAAACGATCACCCCTTTCAACTTCTTGGTATCGCTTACAAGTACACATGAAACGTACGGTCGAACCAGCCATAGAGGATACCACGATCACTCGAACTCGGAGCCCGCTTGAAAGACAGTATAATTTAATTTCATTATTATTGTCAACAATATTGTTAACAATAAATGCACTTTAAATCATCCTCTTTAGTTACGACCCTGACTTTATTCATTCATCGGCAAAAGGTATATTCTTCGCATCATTCCTCGTGCTGGCTGCATACTATGAAAATATCTTTTAAAAACCATATTTCTAAAGTATAATAGCGGCATCTAATTGTCGACAATTTTGTTGACAATTAGATGCCGCTACTTTCCCGGTTATTGTGATTGCGGCAATCCTCGGGACACGTAAAGGTTCATGACTGGAACGATACACGATCAATTTTATAACAGGGAGAGAATCGATTGAGCGACTCATTGCTTCGACAATTAACTACTTTAAACCAGAACCATCGTTTGTTGAAAGATACGCAAGGCGGTCACGCCATCATTTTGGAGAGAGGTTCCCGCCTGATCCGCCTCGTACCGGCTAACAGTAAGGAATCCGCGGTATGGACCGATATTCACGCCTTGGAAGAAGACTCATGGAATGTCGGAGGAGACCGCACCTGGATCAGTCCCGAGATGGATTTTTTCGCGGATGCATCGGGTAATTATGATATTCCTGCGCAGCTCGATCCCGGCTCCTATCGTTTTATCCCTTCGGATAAAGCCGGGACGGTACGTACCCGACAAACCAGCATTTTGACCCATTGGCCGGATCAAACCAATGTTCCGCTTAGCCTGACGAAGGAATACAGCCTGATTGCCAATCCTTTTCTAATGATTGATTCCGACGAGTACCGTGAGCTGGCACAAATTCCCTACATCGGATATCAATGCGAAACGCGCTTACAGCTCCTTCCCGAGACGGAGCATGTGCCGGATTCGCCGTTACCCGAATTCAACCTATGGTCGATCCTGCAGGTCCCTCCCGGCGGCACGGTTTTGGTTCCTGTGCTGGGTGATTCCGAACCGCTTGTGATGTACCGGGAACAAGAGGAGATCCGGATAAATCGTCAGTCCCACTATGCAAGCTTCCCGTTTGAAGGCGGCAGCAGCTTCAAGCTGTCGTATCATACTCTGCAAAGTACCGGAAGATTCGGTTATTACCGAAGATTAAGTCAGGAAACTTCCTGTTTAATCGTAAGACAGTTCCAGGTAAACCCATCTGCCTCATATCCCGATTATCCGGAAAGTCAGACCGCATTATACCGGTTCCTGCATGCAGTTTTTCTACGATGGAGAAAAGATGGGCGGCTTCGGGGAATTGGAATACCATGCCCCTTCTATGAACAGTAAAGATTTTTCTGTTCAATCGGATCATTCCCAACTGTATTATTTCGTCGGGAAATCTGACCAAGTTGCCAAAATTGCACGTCATATGCTTGGGATTAACATTCTCGGTGGTACTGATGTATAAACCGGAGAGGCCGACCCTTCTCTCATACCATTCTAAGGGGTGCTCCTCGTCTCGTTGACGAGGCTCTTTTTTTTGGGTCTTCAACCTGCAACAAATAAGATTTGGCATAATTGTTATTGTTATTGTTGACAATATTAAAAGTGTGATGATACTATGGGCTCATAAAGCGCTATCCCAAATAATGCGCCGAAATTTATCCATCAAGGAGGCAAGAGGATGAAAATAGTGATGTGATGAATCGTATGCGGATTTTGAAAGCGTTGTCAGAAAGAATGAATGAAGTTCTAACGAGCCAGCTGTCTTTTGCAAACAGCCAAATCGTTATCCCGGATACACCGGGCCTGGGCATGGAAACCTGTTGCAAATATTATTTTAATCGAAAGGGGTCTTTGTATGAAAAAAAGAAATGTTTATGGTCTGCTATTCATAGCGCTGGTGCTTGTTCTTGCCATAACAGGATGCTCAACGCCGGGAAACTCCAGTAAGATGGAAAGCTCGTTTCTGACGAAGGTCGTTCAATCCAAAAAACTGAAAGTCGGGGTCATTCTCTCCTACCCGCCTTTCGGGTTTAAAGACGATAAAAATAACCCGCAAGGCTACGATGTAGACATTGCCAAAGAATTGGCAAAATCCCTGAACGCCGAGCTTGAAATCATCGATCTCGATTCCTCTGCGCGAATCCCGGCTATCGAAACTGGGAAAGTGGATGCAGTTATAGGCAGTTTTTCGCGAACCTACGAACGCTTGCAAAAGATTAATGTGTCTGCGCCCTACTCGGCTGCCAGCGAGAAAATGCTGGTCAAGAAAGACAGCGCCATTCAGAAAGTTCAAGATCTTAATGATAAAAAGGTCGCTGTTGTAAAGGGTTCCACCAACCAGGCCGTCACCGAACTTGCCCCGAAGGCACAGCTTTCGTATTTCTCCAATTCCGCGGAATGTGTGCTTGCCGTCAAAAACGGTCAAGCGGATGCGTTTGTCGAGGACGAAAGTTTCCTGGCTTACCAAGCCAAGCTTTATCCCGAACTGAAAGTGGCGGGCGACCCGCTTATAGCTCCGCTTTATCAAGGTATAGCAGTACGTAAAGGCGACCAGGAATGGTTGAATTACTTGAACTTCTTCGTATTCCAGATTAATAATCAGGGAACGAATAAAAGTCTTTATACGAAGTGGTTCGGCATTAATCCTCCTTATATGCTAAATCCGCAGTATTAAATAACGATGAAGATGAGGAGGTCTGCTGTAAAACAAGGCGGGCCTCTTATTGTAAGGAGGCAAACGAATGATATTTGACTGGTCGACCCCCTTCCGGAACTGGGGTTATTTTGCAGGCGGGGCTCTCATGACCTTGTGGCTGACTGTACTCGTTTTTTTTCTGTCTTTTGTGATTGGTGTTATGCTGGCGGTTTGCCGGTTTAACAAGCGAATCTACCCACTATATGCAGTCTCGACAATGTATGTGGAGCTAATCCGAAATACGCCCGCTCTGGTCCAAATCTTTTTGATCTATTTCGGTCTTCCCCAGTTCGGCATCCACTTTACGCCTATCCAAGCCGGAATTATTGCCTTGACCATAAACAACTCGGCGTATATGTCGGAGATCATAAGGGCGGGGATTCAATCTATCCACAAAGGGCAATGGGAAGCAAGCAAAGCTATAGGGCTTACCTACACTCAAATGTTCAGATTTATCATCTTTCCGCAAGCCTTCAAACATATTTTTCCGGTCTCCGCAAATCAATTTATTATGGTTATCTTCAATACCAGCCTGCTCGCGATTCTTGACGTTAAAGAGCTTACCGACCGCGCGTTGATTTTAAACGGTCAAACGTTCCGGACATTGGAGATATTCGTTTTCGTAACCGGACTTTATTATGTGCTGTATTTTATAGTTTCTACCATTTTCAATTGGATTAACCGCCGATTGTTTATATCAAACGCGAAGTAAGGTGACAACCATGGATTTGAGTGTAATCTACGAGTACCGGTATCTTTTGTGGAGCGGATTCGTAGTAACTTGCAAGCTTTCATTTACAGCGATCCTCTTAGGGACTTTGACGGGAATCATGATCAGTATGGCCAGAACGAGCCAGATCAACTGGTTAAAGGTGCTGCTTACGGCGTATGTTCAATTATTTCGTGGTTCGCCGCTGCTCATTCAATTATTCATGTTTTATTTCGGGTTATCTTATATCGGAGTGAACATCAACCTATTCGAGGCAACCGCATTAGTGTTTACTTTATATACCGGCGCCTATATAGCCGAAATCATAAGGGCCGGAATCGATTCCATCCCCAAGGGACAGTTCGAGGCCGCAAAGGCTCTTGGTTTTTCTTATTTTCTACTGATGTTTAGAGTCATATTGCCCCAAACTTTGAAAGTTTCCTTGCCGCCGTTGATCGGATTTTATATTACGCTTATCAAAGATACTTCCGTAGCCTCTGTCGTCGGATATGCGGAGTTATTGCATGAGGGAAAAGCGATTATGAATGTGTCCGGCAAGCCTTTTGAAATATTACTTTTCATATCGCTTGTGTATTTTATCATCTGTTATCCGCTCTCCATGTTCGTAACATGGATGGAAAGGAGAATTTATATTAAATGATCACACTTCAACATCTCAACAAATCGTTCGGTTCGCTTAAAATTCTTCACGATGTATCGCTTCAAGTCGAAAAAGGGGAAGTCGTGGTGGTCATCGGTCCAAGTGGCTCGGGCAAGAGCACCATGCTCCGCTGCATCAACCATTTGGAGACAATTGATTCCGGCGAGATTTGCATGAATGGCCAACCGGTTATGGCCACTAAAAAACCCGTTTCACGGAAGATTGGAACCGAGGTTGGCATGGTTTTTCAATCTTTTAATTTATTTCCCCATTTGACCGTTTTTCAAAACATTGCCTTGGGTCCCCGTCATGTACGTAAGTTGAATCAGCAGCAGGTAAAGGAAATCGTGGAGACCCTGCTTGCGAAGGTGGGGCTCATTGATAAGAAGGATCGATATCCGGAGCAGTTGTCGGGCGGGCAGCAACAGCGAATCGCGATTGCCCGAGCTTTGGCGATGCAGCCTAAAATCATGTTATTCGATGAACCTACATCCGCCCTGGACCCTGAGCTTGTCGGAGAGGTCTTATCCGTTATGAAGGAGTTGGCCAAGGAAGGGATGACGATGATTGTCGTTACCCATGAGATGAATTTTGCCCGGGAAGTGGCCGACCGTGTTGTAGTAATGGCAGAAGGCCGTATTATCGAAGAGGGCAAACCGGAAGATATTTTCACCAATCCGCAAAACGACAGAACCCGTGAATTTCTTAAAGCGGTCATTCAGCGATAAGAGGCATGTAGCAGATGTAGCTACACAAATAGGGGTCGGGACGCATGTAATGAAAGGCCACGCGGTCCGATTCGATAAGGATTAATTGTCGAAAAGACTCAATGATGGGCTGATCGATCCGATACAAATATATAAATGGCAACAGATTGTATTGTTCGTGCGATTTCAAATTCACGGACGATAATGTCATTACTGTTACCCAATTGGTTTCGAATTTGGTCTACATTCGTTATCAAATCTAAAGAAAGCTCGCCACATATCCCGAAGAATCCTTTTTTGTATGCAAAAAGCTGCCAGCGTAATGCCGGCAGCTTGCACCAAATAAATCCTTATTCTTCCGTCTTATATTGCAATCTCGCTTTACGGATTTCCCCCACAAATTTGACTGCGGTCTCTCGAATAAGACTGTAGTTCTCCTGTTCAATCGCATCTTGTCGAACAAGAGTGCCACCAAGCCCTACAGCATCTGAACCAACCTCTATAAACACGCTTACATTATCTAGGGTTACACCCCCAGTAGGTATAACCGGTATATACGAGTATGGACCCTTGACTGCCTTAACAAAGGGAAGGCCCAATCCCGCACAACGGTACAGGCACAGCCGGTCCCTTTTCCATGACGCTCTTAAGCAGCGGAGTCAACCGTTCATTCTGTCGCTTACTTGGATTCATTTTCCTATCCCCTCCAGAAACGTTTTCGACCATATTTATATAGCATAATCTTCCATAAGGACTAGAGCAATTCCTATTTCTCTCGGTATTGGCTGGGAGTCATCTCCATGAGCTTACTGAATATACGAATAAATCCGATTGGTGTTACAACATCATTCCGATTTATAATCTGATGCTACCATTGGACGTGATCGTTTGCGCCGATAATGATATTTTCGTTAAATAGTAAACTGTACTTACTGCCCCTTTGTAGAGTGGGCCGCCGAGCGAATCGCGCGTTGCCTAAGTAGCTCAACATTATGTAGCGATAGTTATTTGTGATATCTCCCAATCTTTAACTCCATAAAAAGCATAATCTCATCCATATCACTGTCCGATAATTTGTTGAATAGCTCAATTAACTTCAGTTCTTTTTCATTAATCACTGTTTGAAACAAATCTATTGTATGTTCGTTATTCTCTTCTTTAACCGTTTCACCGAGAATTAGCCAACTCAAATTAGTTTTAAAAACCCTGTAAATAGATAAGATAGTGTCTATGGACGGATTATATTTATCCTTTTCAAGCTCACTAAGTGTCGCTTGAGAAATACCAATTAAATTTGAAAATTCGTTCTGATTTAATCGATTTGTTTTCCGAATTACCCTAATTCGATCACCTAAGGAAGATAGCATACTTGTCTCCTTTCAATATAAAAAAGAAAGTCCCGATGAGTTTATTCTTCATCGGGACTTTTCTCTCAGAGGTCATTTTCCAACATTTTTTACTACACTCCGACTTTCTTAACTACTTTCCAATATTCTTTACTACTTTCCAACTTTTTTACATAGGGACAATGCCTTCTTCTTTTACCCATCAATTACTCAACCGTCACACTCTTCGCCAAATTACGAGGCTTATCAACATCATTGCCACGTGCCAACGACGCGTAATAAGATAGCAACTGCAACGGTATGACCGCCAACGCAGGTGATAGTACATCCAGCGTCTTCGGAATAACGAAGGTGCTGTCTACAGACTTCTGCAGCTCCAGCTCACCTTTTACAGCAATCCCAAGTACATTTGCGCCGCGCGCTTTCACTTCTTTAATATTGCTTACCGTTTTCTCAAGCAGCTCATGCTGAGTAGCCAACGCAATCACCGGAACGCCATCCTCGATTAGCGCTAGTGTACCGTGCTTCAATTCACCTGCGGCATAAGCTTCCGAATGAATGTAAGAAATCTCTTTCAGCTTCAAAGAGCCTTCCATAGCTACAGCATAATCCAAGCCTCTTCCGATGAAGAAGAGATTATCATGCTTAGCCATCTCCTCAGCGACTACTTTAATGGCTTCTGCTTGCGCCAAAATTTCTTCTACTTGAGCCGGCAGCTCTTTCAATGCTTTAACCGCTTCTTTAATCTCTTCGGACGTTTGAGTTCCTAGCGTTTGAGCCAGGTGCAACCCGAGCAGATAGAAAGCAATTAACTGCGATGTATATCCTTTCGTAGACGCAACTGCAATTTCAAGTCCTGCCCAAGTTGTGATCACATCATCAGCTTCACGTGCTACTGAACTACCTACCACATTTGTGATGGCCAATACATGTGCACCACAACGTTTAGCTTCACGAAGTGCAGCAAGCGTATCCGCGGTCTCGCCAGACTGGCTAACTACGATGACAAGCGTATCCTTCGTGATTATCGGTGAACGATAACGATATTCAGAGGCAACATCCGTTTCCACCGGAATGCGCGCCAACTTCTCAATGACATACTTACCAACCATACCCGCATGATAGGCTGTACCACAGGCAACAATATGAACACGATTAATGTTTCGAATCGCTTCAGGTGTAATCGTAAGCTCGTTCAACGTCACGCCAAGACCATCAGGGGAAATACGGCTGCCCATTGTGTCGCGGTAAGCTTTGGGTTGGTCATAGATTTCTTTCAACATAAAGTGATCAAATCCGGCTTTTTCAGCTGTTACTATGTCCCAATCGACATGAAACATTTCCCTGGAAATAAAATTCCCCTCTAAAGTCATTAATTCGACACCATCACGCGTTAACAGCGCCATTTCGCCATCATTCAAAATAAACACATTCCGTGTATATTCAAGGATAGCAGGGATATCCGAACCAATGAAGTTCTCGCCTTCACCAATACCGATAATCAAAGGACTAGCCTGGCGCACAGCTACAAGGCGATCAGGTTCATATTCGGTCAGTACGCCTAGCGCGAACGCACCTGTCATATGCTTTACCGCTTTTTGAACGGCTTTAAGGATATCTCCATCGTACAAATCAGCGATTAAGTGAGAAATAACTTCGGTATCTGTCTCAGATACAAATTTATGACCTTTCGCAGTCAGCTCTTCTTTGAGGCTAATGTAATTTTCGATAATGCCGTTGTGCACAACCGAAAACTTCATCGAATTATCCGTATGAGGATGAGAGTTTACATCCGAAGGCTTTCCGTGTGTTGCCCAACGCGTATGTCCGATTCCAACGCTTCCGTTCAGTGGAGTCTCATCCAGCTTGGATTCAAGATTCGCGATGCGGCCTTTGGCCTTCTTAATTTGTAAACCATCAGCCGTGTACACAGCTACACCTGCAGAGTCATAGCCTCTATATTCGAGCTTTTTGAGCCCTTCCAATAAAATTTCCTGAGAATTACGCTTTCCAATATAACCAACAATTCCGCACATAGTAGTACCTCCATAGTTTTATAAGCCTCTTCTAAAGGGGCTATTTTTCAAAGATCCTGGTTTAATAATCATTTAAAAATCCATCAGTTAGACAAGAAAAACGGTAAATCAAATAAACCATATATAAGGACGATCATTACGTTTATAAATAATTGATAAATGGATGTTGGATACTTGTCAGCCTGGTCGCCCAAACGTTTTTGCTCTCCAACTTAACGGCACTCCTCATGCCGGAAGGTCCCCGCCGAATGTTTCGAACACCTTCACCTCGTCAACTCACCTGCGAAGTAGTAGCAATCTCACTACATTTCCGTCCCGCTTGCGAGTTCTGGCGCTATTTGTTGCTAATCAACCTCAACCCTGCCTTTCCTTCTTGAGTCAAATACATCATATTCATTTTAGCGCAAGCGCGCAACTTATTTTTTCGTGGAAAATCCCCCAATTAGCAAGAAGCACCCAAGGGGGATCCACTTGTCCCTGCCCTTTATACTAATTGCTCTTGGATAACCTTAGCAATATCATGAACATAAGCCTCAACTTGCTCCTTGTCAGGACCTTCAGCCATAACGCGAATTAACGATTCCGTTCCCGAAGGTCGCACCAGCACGCGGCCGTTATCTCCGAGTTCTTCCTCCACCTTACGAATAGCTTCCTCAATCACAGCGTTGTCCTTGAGCTTGCTTTTATCCGCAACACGAATATTAACCAATAGCTGCGGGAATTTACGCATAATTCCTTTTAACTCACTAAGCTTGCGCCCAGATTGGACAATCGTGTTTACCAGCTGTAAAGCCGTCAGAATCCCATCTCCGGTCGGGATGTAATCGAGGAAGATGACATGCCCCGACTGCTCTCCGCCTAAGTTATAGCCGCCTTTACGCATCTCTTCCATCACGTAGCGATCGCCTACTGCGGTTTGCAGAGCTTTAAGACCCGCTTTTTCAATCCCTTTGAAAAAGCCAATGTTCGCCATCACCGTCGTCACAATTGTGCCGTGGTTCAGCTTCCCTGTGCGATTCAGCGCATCTCCCAGAATGCTAAGGATGAAGTCGCCGTCGACTTCCTCGCCAGTCTCATCGATCGCGATCAGACGATCCGCGTCGCCGTCAAAAGCAAGACCAATGGCTGCGCCATGTTTCACCACTTCTGCGCGAAGCTTCTCAGGATGCGTGGAGCCGCAATGATCGTTGATATTGCGACCGTTCGGCTCAGCGCCGATGGTGATTACTTCCGCTCCTAGCTCGCGGAACACTGTAGGAGCCAGCTCGAAGGCTGAGCCATTCGCGCAGTCCAGAACGACCTTGTATCCAGCGAAAGACTCGGATACCGTCTCCTTCAAGAACGCCAGATAGGCGAACTTCGCATCTGGCTCATCGGAAACCGTGCCAATCTCGCCGCCAATGGGCCGAGGTAATTCATCTACAGCCGCGTCAAGCAGCTGCTCAATTTCAAGCTCTGTCTCGTCTAGCAGCTTGAAGCCGTCGCCCCCAAAAAACTTAATCCCATTATCCTCTACCGGATTATGCGAAGCCGAAATCATAACGCCCGCATCGGCTCCGAGCTTCTTCGTTAAATAAGCTACCGCCGGTGTGCTGACAATACCGATGCGAATAACTTCAACACCAATCGATAGCAATCCTGCTACGAGTGAAGCTTCCAGCATGGGACCCGAGATCCGTGTATCTCTCCCGATCACGACTTTCGGATGCTTGGCCTGTCTCGTTAAGACATAACCGCCGCAGCGGCCTACTTTATAAGCTAATTCTGGTGTCAGTTCGCCATTAGCGACTCCTCGCACACCATCTGTACCAAAATATTTCCCCATGTTTATATTCTCCTCTTTTTCTACAACCCATTATGGATTTGTTACTTTGGTGCTTTCTCGCTGATTTCTACAGTTGCCTTTACTTCTTGAGGCATAGCCAGCTTCACATAAGTCGGCAGATTTAATGTCACCTTCAGCTCATGCTTGCCTGGCGGCAAATTACTAACGTCCAGGATCGCCTGTACATCCTGCACTTTCAATTGATCAATCAGTGCAGGAGCGCCCTCTACCGTAATGTTTAGCTTAGCCGTCTCCGGCAGTGTGACTTTCGTATTATAATTTTCGTTTTGACCAATAATCGTGATCGGTACATTTTCCAAAGCCTTCGTAATGGAAGGAACAATTTCCACGTGAACCGTAACTTTGGCAGGATCCAGTTGAGTTACTTTATTCCTTAAGGGAATGTCCAGTGCAAACTCCTTGGTTTCATTCAGATCCTGAACATTCAGCTGCGGCCCTTGATAAAACTCTAGGCGATCAACAACATCTTGAGTACCGTAGACAGTTACCTTGTCCGGATTTTGAGTAACCATCGCTATCGCGAAACCTTTCGGCGGTTCTCCACTAATCTTCATTTGTAAAGGTATGGTTTGGAACGGGCTCGTGATTGGCACTTCGACATCGACCACAGAAGGATTGATATTCAATGTTACTTCTTTGCCGTCTTTATCAAAAGCTTGCAGTCTCACTTGCTTCGTAACGGCAGACTGAGCCTTATCTACCGAAACCTCGCCGCGAACATTCTCGATTTGATCCAGCTTGCTGGTCTGCGCAGTAATATACACCTTGGCTGGCTTCACAATCGGCTGTCCGGCTTTGAGACCCGCTGCTGGTGTTCCTTTGACATTAATGACGACGGGCACTTCTTTCATCTGCAGCTCTTCGATAACCACATGGACAGTTCTAGGAACAATTTGAACATCTACATCTGAAGGAAAGCCAACCGGTTTTAGTGCTACCTGATGATCTCCCTTACCCACTTGCGTCAAGTCGAGCTCAATTTGATAAGAATTACTGGTCGTCACTTTCTTAACCGATGATTCCTTCCCTTTGACAATAACCTGTACGTTGGCAGGAGCCATGGACGAAATGTGATAATGAGTTTCGTCATATTTTGTCGTAATGGCCACATTATTTATGGTTTCTTCCCGTTCGCGGAGAGGTGAATTTCCAGATAGATTGGTTTCTTCCATGTGAACAACAACCCATAGCAAAATACCTATAACAAGTGCAACAATCCGCACCACATTCGTATTGCGTAACCATTTATCCATTCGAACGGCCCCTCCATTTCAAGAAAGGGTTCTTCTCTTTTGTTTTTGCCTTCGGCTTCAGTTCTTCGAACAATTTGGCAATCAAAGATTCTTCTTTGATGTCCCGTACGATATGACCATTCATTGTCAGCGAGATTTGCCCGGTCTCTTCCGAAACAATGATACACATTCCATCTGAAACCTCACTCATCCCAATGGCCGCACGATGCCGAGTACCAAGCTCTTTACTGATAAAGGGATTCTCAGACAAGGGCAAGTAACAACCAGCAGCCATTAATTGGCCTTGGCGAATAATCACAGCCCCATCGTGAAGAGGCGTATTCGGTATGAAAATATTAATCAACAGCTCCGCGCTGATCTTACTCTCTATTGCAATACCGGACTCGACATAATCGGTCAGACCGGTCTCTTTCTCGAAAACAATCAAGGCCCCTATCTTTCTTTTGGCCAAATAATTCGCAGCTCGTATCACTTCACTAATCCGCTTATTCACATCCTGATCCTCTTCCGTAGAAGATCGGCTGAATAGCTTCCCCGGCCCAACTGCTCCAATGCCCGCCTTAGCTCCGGTTGAAAAATAATAATAACCCCAAGAACTCCGAACGTAAAGGTCTGGTTCATCATCCATTGCAGCGTACTGAGCTTAAACCAAATACTAAATACCCATGTAATGACGACCACAAGGATACCCTTCATAAGTTGAATAGCCCTCGTCCCACGCACCAACAGGATCAGTTTATAAATCACATAGCTAACGATCAGAATATCAACGATATCCTTAGCCGAGATGCTCGTGAGTAAGTCCATTTATTATTCTCCCCCAGCGACTGAACACAGTGATCTCTCTATAATAGAATCATAACATAAACCCAGTTATACTTCTATTTTTCTCTCTTCACAAGACGTTATTACAACGAGTTTGGTTCATTTTATTATATTTAGGAAGAAAAAAAACGCCCTCCTCTGGCAAAAAGCCATTTGGAAGACGTTTCAAGCTAATGCGAGAACATTCCTACGTACTCGCCTAATTTATACCAGACCCAGCTCAATGCTTCATTGACTTGTGTGACGTGCCCAGAGATATGAGCGGTTGACGCTAAATTGAGAGAACCATCAATAACGGTTAAGTTTCCGGTTACATCGCCTTCAACTTTCAGTTTACCCCGCTGAACAACGAGATCACCTTTCACCGTATGCCCTTGCGGTACAGTAACTGTATCACCCTCAATCACAACATCCTGAAGGTTACTTCCCTTCACCATCAAATTCGTATCATCATTCCACATGGACATGAAGCTTCCGAACATGACCGTAGCGAAAACAACAGCTACCGATACAGCAGGATGCCTGCGAATGAAGACCATCCAGGAATTGCGCTTCTTCACTGGAGGCAGTCCGCTCATAATTTGTGCAGTTAACGTATCAGATACTCTAACGGGAGGCAGCATTCTAACCATCGCGTCCGTTTTCTCCAATTGTCTGAACAGAGCATGACAGGCTTGGCAGGATATCAAATGCTCCTTCAATCGCTGAGAATCGGATCCTTGCAGATCACCGTCGAGATATTCATGTATGAGCGGGAGGGCTTCTTTACAATTCATGATTCAGCCACCCCTTTCTTAGACTTTTGCATGTTGTGGTATACCATACGTTTGAATTTCAAATATGTTTCACATATGAACAGGGTTTGTGCTGCCAACTTGATCCTCCTGCTCTAACCGTTTACGTAAGTACTCCCGCCCTCGATGTACACGTGTTTTGATCGTTGTAACTGGCATGTCAAGAACTTCGCTTATCTCCTGCAAGGACATATCGTGCAGATATCTCAGAATCACAACGGATTTATATTTTTCAGGTAACGTTTCAATGGCCCGGCGTATCTGTTCTTGGGTTTCGGACACAATGACTTGCTTCTCAGGTGTGTCCTCATGACTTGGAAGCATGGCATAATAATCATTGCCCTCTCCATCCGGCATCTCCGCGTCAAGCGAGTAGGTGTTCTTTCTTCGACGCAGCTTATCGATACACAGATTCGTCCCTATTCGGAAAATCCAAGTCGAAAACTTCTGATTCTCATCGTATCGGTGCAGATTAGTATACACCCGCAAGAACGTCTCCTGCACAGCATCCTCGGCTTCTTGCTTATTATTCAGCATACGGTAAGCCAAATGAAAGATCTTGTCCTTATAGAGCTCTACAAGCTCTGCAAAAGCATTCCGATCCCCATTCCTGGCCACCTTAGCCAGACGTGCTTCTACAAAGTTCAATTCGATTTCCTCCGGCTTCTCGACAATTCGATTCCCTAAACGCTGTGGGACCTTTAATCGTAGATTAAAGTCTCTCTTCTATACATACGTAAGAAATTATGATTTGTTTTCAGAAATAATTATGCCTCCTATGATCAGTCCCATCCCTAACCATTGTAACCCATTTACCGGCTCTCCTATAAGTAGGTAAGCAGCAATAACGGCTACTGGCAGTTCCACCGATCCAAGCATAGCGGCAAGCGTACTACCGATTCGCGGAATTCCGATATTAAACGACACTGTAGGCACAACCTGCCCCAAGAAACCCAACAAAAGTCCCCATAACAGCAGTGTACTCCCATTCTCGTGTACAAATACCGTCGGTGGATACAGAATATACATCACAGGCATCGCCGCGGTAAGCATAATAGCCGAATTCATAAGAGGAGGAAGGGCACTAACCACTTGTCCAGTGAAAAAGAGGAATATACTGTATGTCAGAGCCGACAACAATCCATACAAAATTCCTAGTAAACTAAATTGTTCCCAGTTCGTCTCAAACACATTTACGGCAAGCAACGTCCCAACCAATATTAAGATAATGGCTAAGCTTTCCGCCTTTTTTGGAAGTCTTCGTTTCACGATACAATCCATCGCAATGGTCATCCATGTGAACTGAAACAGAAGAATAATCGATAAAGAAGCATTCAACTCTTTTAAAGCAATATTGTAAAAGACTGTCGTTAAAGCCAATCCAAAGATACCTATCAAACCGAGCTTAATCCAAGGACCTTTAAAGGGATTGACCCATGATTTTTTGTGAAAAAGAATCAACACCCATACAAATAAAGTTCCCATCGTCATTTGTGCCGGTGTAATTTGCCCATCTGTAAATCCTTGATCATAGGCCATCTTGATAAAAGAGGAAAGCAAGCCGTAGCTTGACGCCCCGATGATGACTAGAACCATTGCTAACCATCGCCCCATGTTGATGCACAACTCCCGTCTATGGGCATTTCGTTTAAGGACAGGAAAAGTCGAGCTGCCTACGTGATACGTGGCCCCCGACTTTATCATCCTGTATCTTACTTCTGCGCTCTAAGTTTTATCAGCCCGTATTTCTAAGCCCAGCGGCTATTCCGTTAATCGTAAGCAGCACTTCACGAAGCAGGATAGCATCATCCTCGTTGTTCTCACGTAGTGCACGAAGCTCAGTAAGCAGCTCTACCTGCATATAGCTCAGCGGATCTACATAGGGATTACGCAGACGGATGGACTCCTGAATAACAGGAACATTATCCAAAATCTCTTGCTGACCCGTAATTTGTAAAATGATGGACGAAGTCAGTTCATATTCTTCCCTGATGAGATTGAAGATACGCTCTGCAATTGCTGATTCTTTCACTAGGTTGCCGTATTCCTTAGCAATTTGAAGGTCTGCCTTGGCAAGAGCCATTTGTAAATTATCAATCATCGTCTGGAAGAAAGACCAATTCTCGTACATTTCTTTCAAAGTTTCTAAGTTCGCCGCATTTCCTTGATAAAAGCTTTGGAGACCCGTGCCCGCCGCGTACCAAGCCGGAAGCAAATATCTCGTCTGGGTCCAAGAGAATACCCAAGGAATCGCGCGCAAATCTTCGAATTTATCGCTGTTTTTACGCTTGGATGGACGTGAACCGATATTCAGCTCCCCAATCTCAGGAAGCGGTGTGGATTCTTTAAAGAACGTTAAGAAGTCTTCATCTCGGAAAATGAGATCCTGATACTTCGTCTGAGCTTGTTCCGAAATACCACGCATAATGTTCTCCCACTTGTCTTCCAGTGGATTTCTTTGCGGGGAACGTGATAATTTGGATGCCGTAATTAACGCAAACGTCGCTTGCTCCAAGCTGCGGTATGCAATGCCTTGCAAGGAGTAACGAGAAGATAATACTTCACCTTGCTCTGTTATCTTAATGCCGCCACCAAGCGTTTCAACCGGCTGTGCCAGAATGCTGCGGTTAAGCGGCATACCGCCACGACCAAGTGCTCCGCCACGGCCATGGAAAAACTTAAGCTTAACGCCGTATTGTTTAGCAGCTTCTGTGATATCCTGGAGCGCCATACGAAGCTCCCAGTTCGCTGTAATCACACCGCCGTCTTTATTGCTGTCAGAGTATCCCAGCATAATCTCATGCAGTTGTGTCTCAGGGTCAAGGCTAGCTTTGTAAGCAGGGATCGCTAACAACGTGCTCATAATGCCAGGAGCCGCATGCAGGTCATCAATCGTCTCAAAAAGAGGTACAGACTGAAGCGTACTCGTCACGCTGCCATCACTCTCTTTGCGATATAATCCAGCCTCTTTCGCAAAGACAACAACCTCCAAGAGATCACTTGCTCCTTGCGTCATACTGATGAGATAGCTGTTAATACAGTTGCGACCGAATTCCTTCTGAGCTTTGCCAACAGTGCGATAAACATCTAAACACTCCTGTGTACTTTCCGAGTAATCCAAATACGTAGATGTAATCGGTCTTGGGTCATTCAGTACATCCGTTAAGAGACTGATTTTCTCCTCTTCCGATAACTTACTGTAATTACTTGTGATGCCCATTTTCGCCAAAACCTCAGTCATCGCATTCTCATGCTCTTTACTGTGCTGTCTGATATCCAAAGCAGCCAAGTGGAAGCCGAACAGCTCAACCTGACGAATAAGCTTTTTAATATATTTATCAGCTACATAGTCAGCAAAATGCATCCTCAAGCTAGCCTCGATGATTTTCAAATCACTAATAAACTCTTCCGGGCTGTTGTATTTCTGGCTTGTAGGAACATTCGGATTGCCCGTGTTATGAACCTTCTCAATCATATAAGTCGTTTTGATGCGATATGGCTCTTTCTCATTACGCCAAACGTCCTGGATATTGCCCATTGCTTCACGGTCGCATTGAATAGATTCTATGAGATCATTGCTTACGTTCACAATGCTATTACTGAAGCTCATGTTCTCGAGCGTTTCTTTGAGAACTTCTTCATACTTTTGCAAAGCCAGTTGACGATGCAAACCTAATGTTTCCCAAGTCACATTGGCTCTAACTGACGGGTTACCGTCACGGTCCCCACCAATCCATGAACCGAATTTCAAGAAAGACGGCACATGCCAAGAGTCTTGCGGGTAATATTTATTTAAACAACGCTCAAGCTCATGATAGATCTCTGGAAGTACATCAAACAAAGTTTCGTCAAAATAATACAAACCATTGCGAACTTCATCAATAACCGTTGGTTTCCGATCACGAAGCTCGTCCGTTTGCCAAAGATTAAGAACCTCTCCAAGCAGCTTCTCACGCAATTGCTCACGCTCGCGATATGTCAGCATAGGATTATCGAGTTTCATCATATCTTCCGAAATACGCAGATTAATATCAAGCACAGCTCTACGCATCGCTTCTGTCGGATGAGCTGTCATTACTAGTTCCAAAGAGATAGCTTTCAGAATTTCTTGAACTTCTGCGTATGGAATATGATTATTCTTTAACTCTTGAACAATACTCTCTATGGAACCTGGCTGTACGGACTCACCGGAGGAACGCTCGTAATCTCTTTTACGACGGATCCGATGGTTCTGCTCAGCAATATTAACAAGTTGGAAGTAAATAGCGAATGCACGAATTACTTGATGACGAATCTCCGGATCCAAGGAGGAGATCGTTTTCTTGAATTCATCATATATCTCGATGACATAGTGTGCTCTTAAAGACTTACTCATCTCACGAATTCTCTCGACAACATCAAGCAGATCATTACCGCCTTGATGAACCAGAACTTCACCTAGTATGTGGCCCAAGAAGCGTACGTCCCTGCGCAGCAGGTTATTCGTTGCTTGCTTCTGTAGGACAATATCATTCTCTAACATAACTCTCCACCTCATCTATTCACTATGTTGCATTAATGCTTCTCTCTACAAAAGCTAGATGCTATAAAAACTCATTTCAGAATATTTTACCACAATCCGCCCTCTGCACATAGTATTAAAATAAAAAAAAGCCACGCCTGAGCGTGGTAATTTATGTATCACTACTTGGCTATACAGCATGTTAAAAGAATTTCCACTGAATCCTCTTTTACCGTTGCCCTCTTTTTTTCTTTGAAAAATGACCTCATAAGAAGGTCGAAAGAAAAAAGACACTAACGAAGTGTTAGCGCCTTTCATGATCACGCTTACTTGTTGTATTCCTTCAGCCCGTTACTAGCGAGCCAACGTTTGATCATACTGCGCAATTGTTTTTTTCGTGTAAGTAGAAGCCGTTTAATAAACTGGCGCTTATTAGGGCTAAGATACCCTTTTGGTACACTGTCCAGAGCAGCTTCTATATCCGCGTCGGTTAGCTGTTCTATTTTTTGAACCATCGGTTCTAAGACTGCCCATGAGGATTGTAGCCGCAGAAGGCCCCTGGGAGTGTGATAGAATTTCCGTATGTTTTTCCAAAAAGGAGCGTTCCATGCTCTTTTCTTCCATTTTCTCGGTGATCCGTAAAGGGTATGTCCATGGTCGATCAAATACCAATTATATTTTTCACCATTTGCTTTTCGGTATAGTATGAGATTTTTCCCTGCAGTCTCGATCTATATTGGCAATCCACGCATCAAAAACGATCAGGTGCCTCATCAATCCAAGCCGCTTTATATATTTGGATGGATTTAAATGTACGTGTTTTCCTGCCTTTCTCCACGTTATGACCTCCTTGGCCATTACCTGTTTGGAAACTACTCCTGTTTGCAGATTACCATCGGGTCCGGAGACTTTTGCTAATTGGAGCTTGCCGACAGGGAACCCAAGACGTTGTGCTAGTGTTGATGCGATATATTCATTAGCGATCATTGGCCCCGAAAAATACCACTGATTCCTATTTGAAAATTTAAAGTAGCCGCGCCTCCCCAAGGTATTCTGGACGATCCATACTTGGCCTTGGCGCTTCGTTTTCCATATCTTTTTCAATTTCCAGTGACGTACTGGCAACATTAATCCTCCTCCCTTTTGCATACCTGGAGAATAACGAAAAGTACTGATTTGATATTTTTGACCAGCCGTACCGATGCGCTGTATCCTTGGCCACTCTAACACGACTGATGGTCAATTCAGGATTTCTCCATATCTCTCTGACACTTGAAGCGATATTTGACGCTGTTACTGTTCGAATGACACTTGCGTTATTCTTATTCACAAAGCTGTGGAGGCCACCATTCCGGGTTGACACAAGCGGGGCCCCATTGGCCATTGCTTCCAATGCGACTAAACCGAAAGACTCATGGCGACTTGGAACAATAACAGCTCCGTAGGAAGAATATAATCTTTGAACGGCCATCGGTTTGAGCTGCCCAATCCACTTGACATTCTTATTGATATTCAGTTTATGAGCAATTTTTTTTAATTTAATCGTGTAAGCTCTAGATCCTTTCCCTACAATATCTAGCTTGACATGATGATTGCTTTTTTTTAGCAGTGAAATAGCGTGTAGCAACTCTTTAACCCCTTTCATTGCAGTCAAACGTCCGACATACAACAAATGGTAAGGATTGAATGCCGGTTTGTTAATCTCATTTTTCATTGACACGGCATTTTGAATCACCTTGATTTGTCCCTTATAAAAGGGGTAATATTGCCTGTTTTTCTTTTTTTGCCACCGACTGGGTACCGTAATGGCATTTGCGATACGAATCAGTTTTTTTTGACGCGCCGCCATATTCGTCCGGCCTCTCAGTCTTTTCTCCAATACGATTAGGGAGTGGCATGTATATATGATCGGAATACGAAATTTGTGTTTGTAATGCTTAGCGAGTTCATCACACTGCAAACTATGAATATGGATCAAGTTCGGACTTGCAAACCCATGTGCTTGCAACCATCTGGCAATCGGTACAGCATTAAATTTTTGCCTGCTAACCGAATGATACTTCGAACTACTGGGAAATCGAATGACCCTTATCGAGCCATCGCTATCAACGGTCACTTCACGACTAGCGCCCTTGCAAATAATAGTTAGGAGTATCCCGTTCCTTTTGGCCAACGCCTTTGAAAGATTTATTGCGACGATGCCAAGCCCGCCAACAATATTACCTTCATATTCATTCGTCATGACCCAAATTCTCATCACAATCAACCCTTTTAAACATATTGGCTCAGCTTATGGAGGAATGAGATGATATGCCGTTCGTCAGCAATCACTTTTTCTAGATCTTTTTCGATTTTTCGTCTGCCCTCGGCTTTCGATCGATCGTAGCGGGAGAGCAGCTTAAAAGCTTTGTTCGGAAATTGGAGCCAGACCATGATCAACTCGATGTCTGAACGTTCAAGCTTAGAAACGCTTTGGTATCCATCCAGTACGGAACGTGCCGTTGATAATTTCCATCCTTTGTTCTTGCAGGAAAGACGAATCATTCGATAAAGATCATATGCCCGCAAGTCAAAACGCAGTGTTTCAAAATCGATCATATACGTTCCACTGCGGGTAAGAACAAAATTTTTCGGTCCACTATCTCCATGACACAAGGCCCCGCTATCCACGGCTTCCTTACACATTGCTTTGTAATTGCTGCGTCTGAGTACACGCAGAGCTTCCTGCGATCTCTGGAGAAGGCTATCCCCGTGTACTTGCAGCAAACGATCCAACGGACTGCCGTGACCATTTCGCTTTGCTTTATTTATTTGTTTTTTCAATAACACTTCGCGTGCTTGTAAAAGGGAAGGCCATTTTCGCAGCATATTGAGGGCACCTGATCGGGGAAGTAATGCTTTGCGACCAGCAAGGTGAAATCGGGCTAAAGATGCAGCACAGGCTTTAATTTCTCTTTGCGATGTGGATGAAGGTGACCGTCCATTGATCCAAGAGGTAAGAATGTATGGGGTTCCTCCGCGCGCTCGTCTGGCATAAAGATGTCTTCCTGAACGCTCAAACGGATTCCGCCAGGCAATGTTGGAAAAACCCTTGCGCCGAATCCTCCTCAACACTTGATCCATCCAGCGCAATCGTCGTAAGCTATAGCTCATCTTCTTCAGACAATGTTGTTTTCCATCGGTGGATATCAAACGGTAAACACCTGACTTAATAATTCGCATATGCTTAATCTTTACTTTAAATGCTTGTGCTAGTAGGTTAACTTGCTGGCTGGTCATATAAGATTCCTCCTGCTATATAACCACAAATAAATTTTGGATTCCTTTTTGTATCTAATTTCATCTATTTATTAAGAATATGTAAATAAAGCCGAATTTGAACCTCGAGCAGCAGCCTATTAACTCACTCTGAATATTGGATTGACCAGTTGCAAATAAGGGGAGATCAAAACATGCATATCGTCAATTCTCAGCCATCTCAAAGATTCCTCCTAAAATAATTTGTCAGCAAACACTCAACAATGGCGATCATTAATCGCAGTATTAGGCATAAAGGAAGTTATAGAAAGCAAAAAAAGCCTTTATCAAGGCTTTCAGTTTTTGTAACTTGTGAAGCAGGTGATGGGAATACTCCAAATACTCTACTCAAAATATTTCCTCTGGAAGTAGTTAGTGGTATATTGGGACGCGCGTCTTACTTGCGTATATTCTATGATGTATTCACGGACGGTCGAACTCTTGAGGATACTCTCCTTTTCACCGTTAAAACAAAAAAAACCACCCTAAGGTGGTCTCTTTTTCTGTTAAGCGGGCGGCGGGAATACTCCAAATACTTATTTAAAATGCTTCCTACGGAAGCGGCTAGCGGTATATTTGGACGCGCGTCCTACTTGGGTATATTCTATGATGTCTTCACGGACGGTCGAACCCATACGGCTTCTCTTCCTTTCCCGTTCAAACGAAAAAGACCACCCGAAGGTGATCTTTTTCTCTAAAGCGGGCGGCGGGAATCGAACCCGCGCGATCAGCTTGGAAGGCTGAAGTTCTACCATTAAACTACGCCCGCGTGTCTATCGGGACGACACGATTTGAACATGCGACCCCCTGCTCCCAAAGCAGGTGCTCTACCAAGCTGAGCTACGTCCCGATACGGTTATACATATGAAAAATGGCGCGCCCTGAGAGATTCGAACTCCCGACCTTTTGATTCGTAGTCAAATACTCTATCCAGCTGAGCTAAGGGCGCTTAATAAAATGGAGCGGAAGACGGGGATCGAACCCGCGACCCTCGCCTTGGCAAGGCGATGCTCTACCGCTGAGCCACTTCCGCATGGGTACCTCAGGAGTATGAATACTGCTGAGGATTTAATGCGCGTAGAGGGACTTGAACCCCCACGGTCACCCGCTAGATCCTAAGTCTAGTGCGTCTGCCAATTCCGCCATACGCGCATGCTGTAAATAAGGCAATCTGAGAGACTTTGGTCTACGACCAAAGATCCATATATATGGTGAGTCATGTAGGATTCGAACCTACGACACCCTGATTAAAAGTCAGGTGCTCTACCAACTGAGCTAATGACTCATATGAAGAACTGGGGATCAAGGATTTGAACCTTGGCATGACGGAGTCAAAGTCCGTTGCCTTACCGCTTGGCTAATCCCCATCGAAGACATGCCGTCGAGAGGACTTGAACCCCCAACCTACTGATTACAAGTCAGTTGCTCTACCAGTTGAGCTACAACGGCATATGAAGTTAATGGTGGAGGCTGACGGGATCGAACCGCCGACCCTCTGCTTGTAAGGCAGATGCTCTCCCAGCTGAGCTAAGCCTCCATGGGAAAGAATTAGAAAATTAATGGTGACCCGTAGGGGACTCGAACCCCTGTTACCTCCGTGAAAGGGAGGTGTCTTAACCACTTGACCAACGGGCCTTACTAATAAATTACTGGAGCTTCCAACCGGAATCGAACCGGTGACCTCATCCTTACCATGGATGCACTCTACCGACTGAGCTATGGAAGCAATGGCTCCCCGAACAGGACTCGAACCTGTGACAACTCGATTAACAGTCGAGTGCTCTACCAACTGAGCTATCAGGGAAAACTGCTTGGCAACGTTCTACTCTCCCAGAACCCTGCGGTTCAAGTACCATCGACGCTGGAGGGCTTAACGGTCGTGTTCGAGATGGGAACGCGTGGGTCCCCTCCGCCATCATCACCAAACAGTCAAAGCGTGTTTGCGCCTTGAAAACTAGATACGAAACTTGCGTAAAGTAATATTCAGGGTTTAGGCAGAGAGACTTTGACTTTCGTCAAAGATCCCTATATTTGGTTAAGCCCTCGACCGATTAGTATTCGTCAGCTGCATGCATTGCTGCACTTCCACCTCGAACCTATCAACCTCGTCGTCTACAAGGGGTCTTACATACTGGGAAATCTCATCTTGAGGGGGGCTTCGCGCTTAGATGCTTTCAGCGCTTATCCCCTCCGTACATAGCTACCCAGCGATGCCTCTGGCGAGACAACTGGTACACCAGCGGTACGTCCATCCCGGTCCTCTCGTACTAAGGACAGCTCCTCTCAAATTTCCTACGCCCGCGACAGATAGGGACCGAACTGTCTCACGACGTTCTGAACCCAGCTCGCGTACCGCTTTAATGGGCGAACAGCCCAACCCTTGGGACCTACTTCAGCCCCAGGATGCGATGAGCCGACATCGAGGTGCCAAACCTCCCCGTCGATGTGGACTCTTGGGGGAGATAAGCCTGTTATCCCCAGGGTAGCTTTTATCCGTTGAGCGATGGCCCTTCCATTCGGTACCACCGGATCACTAAGTCCGACTTTCGTCCCTGCTCGACTTGTAGGTCTCGCAGTCAAGCTCCCTTATGCCTTTGCACTCTGCGAATGATTTCCAACCATTCTGAGGGAACCTTTAAACGCCTCCGTTACATTTTAGGAGGCGACCGCCCCAGTCAAACTGCCCACCTGACACTGTCCCCATACCGGTTCACGGTACCAGGTTAGAACTCCGATACGATCAGGGTGGTATCCCAACGGCGCCTCCACCCAAGCTGGCGCTCAGGCTTCAAAGGCTCCCACCTATCCTGTACAGATCGTACCAAAGTCCAATATCAAGCTGCAGTAAAGCTCCATGGGGTCTTTCCGTCTTGTCGCGGGTAACCTGCATCTTCACAGGTATTAAAATTTCACCGGATCTCTCGTTGAGACAGCGCCCAAGTCGTTACGCCATTCGTGCGGGTCAGAATTTACCTGACAAGGAATTTCGCTACCTTAGGACCGTTATAGTTACGGCCGCCGTTTACTGGGGCTTCAATTCATAGCTTCGGGTTGCCCCTAACCACTCCTCTTAACCTTCCAGCACCGGGCAGGCGTC
Organism: Paenibacillus sp. WG02; assembly: GCF_055396115.1. Lineage (NCBI taxonomy): Bacteria > Bacillati > Bacillota > Bacilli > Caryophanales > Paenibacillaceae > Paenibacillus > Paenibacillus sp. WG02. The sequence continues at coordinate 7,984,580 of NZ_AP036016.1, forward strand.
AGCCCGTATACTTCGCCTTGCGGCTTCGCACAGACCTGTGTTTTTGCTAAACAGTCGCTTGGGCCTTTTCACTGCGGCCCCCTCGGGCTATTCACCCTACCGAGGCACCCCTTCTCCCGAAGTTACGGGGTCATTTTGCCGAGTTCCTTAACGAGAGTTCTTCCGCGCGCCTTAGAATTCTCTTCTCACCCACCTGTGTCGGTTTGCGGTACGGGCACCTTCGCCTGGCTAGAAGCTTTTCTTGGCAGTGTGAACTCATGACCTTCGGTACTTAAAGTTTCCCTCCCCATCACAGCCCAGCCTTACGGTTAGCGGATTTGCCTACTAACCAGCCTCACTGCTTGGACGAGCATCCATCAGCTCGCGTCACTATCCTTCTGCGTCACTCCATCGCTCATAACGGCTACGGTGGTACAGGAATTTCCACCTGTTGTCCATCGACTACGCCTTTCGGCCTCGCCTTAGGTCCCGACTTACCCTGAGCGGACGAGCCTTCCTCAGGAACCCTTAGGTTTTCGGCGGATCAGATTCTCACTGATCTTTTCGTTACTTATACCGGCATTCTCACTTGTATGCGCTCCACCTGTCCTTACGGTCAGAATTCAACGTACATACAACGCTCCCCTACCCATGCACATACGTGCAAGCCATAGCTTCGGTGGCGTGTTTAGCCCCGTTACATTTTCGGCGCAGAGTCACTCGACCAGTGAGCTATTACGCACTCTTTCAATGGTGGCTGCTTCTAAGCCAACATCCTGGTTGTCTGTGCAACTCCACATCCTTTCCCACTTAACACACACTTGGGGACCTTAGCTGATGGTCTGGGCTGTTTCCCTTTTGACAATGGATCTTAGCACTCACTGTCTGACTCCCGGATTTAAGTTTGTGGCATTCAGAGTTTGACTGGACTTGGTAACCCTTGGCGGGCCCCGCACCCAATCAGTGCTTTACCTCCACAACTCAACATCCGAGGCTAGCCCTAAAGCTATTTCGGGGAGAACCAGCTATCTCCGAGTTCGATTGGAATTTCTCCGCTACCCCCACCTCATCCCCGCATTTTTCAACATGCGTGGGTTCGGGCCTCCAGTGAGTGTTACCTCACCTTCACCCTGGACAGGGGTAGATCACACGGTTTCGGGTCTACGTCCACGTACTCAAGCGCCCTATTCAGACTCGCTTTCGCTGCGGCTCCGCCTTTTCAGCTTAACCTCGCACGGGAACGTAACTCGCCGGTTCATTCTACAAAAGGCACGCCATCACACATATAGAGTGCTCTGACTTTTTGTAAGCACACGGTTTCAGGTTCTTTTTCACTCCGCTTCCGCGGTGCTTTTCACCTTTCCCTCACGGTACTGCTTCACTATCGGTCACTAGGGAGTATTTAGCCTTGGCAGATGGTCCTGCCGGATTCCGACGGGGTTTCACGTGACCCGCCGTACTCAGGATACCTCTAAGGGTTTCGTTCGATTTAAGCTACAGGGCTTTTACCTTCTATGCCGGACCTTTCCAGATCTCTTCGCCTACCGAACTAACCCCATATCGAGGTCCTACAACCCCAAGGAGCAAGCTCCTTGGTTTGGGCTATTCCGCTTTCGCTCGCCGCTACTGACGGAATCACTTTTGTTTTCTTTTCCTCCAGGTACTTAGATGTTTCAGTTCCCTGGGTATGCCTCCAATGCAGCTATGTATTCACTGCATGGTAACTGCGCATTACCACAGCTGGGTTCCCCCATTCGGACATCCCCGGATCAAAGCCTGCTTACGGCTCCCCGAGGCATTTCGTCGTTCGCCACGTCCTTCTTCGGCTCCTAGTGCCTAGGCATCCTCCGTGTGCTCTTTCTAGCTTAACCAGAAAAAACATTTGAAAATTTCGCAAGATCCAAAGATCATGCTACCTAAGTTCTTACTTTACGTTTTGTTTCGTTATCTAGTTTTCAAGGAACAACTTGTTTCTGTGATTCGTATTCTTTGCCCTATTTCAGCGGCGAAAGTTATCTTATCACATCTTATTAGCTCATTTCAAGTCGAAATTTCTTGGAAATTTCTGTATTGAAATGTTGTTTTGGTGGAGCCAAGCGGGATCGAACCGCTGACCTCCTGCTTGCAAGGCAGGCGCTCTCCCAGCTGAGCTATGGCCCCATAAATTCACCCCAAAAAGTGAAGTGTGGCTTCGAGGTGGATTCCGATTACTTTTCGGGGACCCCGATACTGGACTTCTCTATGAAGTTAAATGGTGGGCCCTAGTGGACTCGAACCACCGACCTCACCCTTATCAGGGGTGCGCTCTAACCAGCTGAGCTAAGGGCCCTTATAATGTTACCTTTTCGGGAAACTTCCCAAAATAAAAACCCACCTACAAGCTTTCGAAGAAAGCTTTCTTCGAAAGCTTGACGTGGGCTCGCTTGGCAACGTTCTACTCTCCCAGAACCCTGCGGTTCAAGTACCATCGACGCTGGAGGGCTTAACGGTCGTGTTCGAGATGGGAACGCGTGGGTCCCCTCCGCCATCATCACCAAACGAGTGCAACATGGTGTTAACCATCCTGCAGAAAGAGGCTTGCTCTTTCAAAACTGAACACGAGTGAGTAAGCTGTTTTGTGCTTTCGCACTTGACTGGATCTATCAGATCCGAGTCTCCATAGAAAGGAGGTGATCCAGCCGCACCTTCCGATACGGCTACCTTGTTACGACTTCACCCCAATCATCTACCCCACCTTCGGCGGCTGGCTCCCTTGCGGGTTACCCCACCGACTTCGGGTGTTGTAAACTCTCGTGGTGTGACGGGCGGTGTGTACAAGACCCGGGAACGTATTCACCGCGGCATGCTGATCCGCGATTACTAGCAATTCCGACTTCATGCAGGCGAGTTGCAGCCTGCAATCCGAACTGAGATCGGCTTTTAAGGATTGGCTCCACCTCGCGGCTTCGCTTCCCGTTGTACCGACCATTGTAGTACGTGTGTAGCCCAGGTCATAAGGGGCATGATGATTTGACGTCATCCCCACCTTCCTCCGGTTTGTCACCGGCAGTCATCTTAGAGTGCCCACCCAAAGTGCTGGCAACTAAGATCAAGGGTTGCGCTCGTTGCGGGACTTAACCCAACATCTCACGACACGAGCTGACGACAACCATGCACCACCTGTCTCCAGTGCTCCGAAGAGGGCGCCTATCTCTAGGCGTTACACCGGGATGTCAAGACCTGGTAAGGTTCTTCGCGTTGCTTCGAATTAAACCACATACTCCACTGCTTGTGCGGGTCCCCGTCAATTCCTTTGAGTTTCACTCTTGCGAGCGTACTCCCCAGGCGGCATACTTACTGTGTTAACTTCGGCACCGAGGAATCGAATCCCCAACACCTAGTATGCATCGTTTACGGCGTGGACTACCAGGGTATCTAATCCTGTTTGCTCCCCACGCTTTCGCGCCTCAGCGTCAGTTATAGGCCAGAAAGTCGCCTTCGCCACTGGTGTTCCTCCACATCTCTACGCATTTCACCGCTACACGTGGAATTCCACTTTCCTCTCCTACACTCAAGTCAACCAGTTTTGGATGCGAACCGGGGTTGAGCCCCGGGCTTAAACACCCAACTTAATTGACCGCCTGCGCGCGCTTTACGCCCAATAATTCCGGACAACGCTTGCCCCCTACGTATTACCGCGGCTGCTGGCACGTAGTTAGCCGGGGCTTTCTTCTCCTATACCGTCACACAAAGAGCAGTTACTCTCCTTGCTGTTCGTCTAGGGCAACAGAGCTTTACGATCCGAAAACCTTCATCACTCACGCGGCGTTGCTCCGTCAGACTTGCGTCCATTGCGGAAGATTCCCTACTGCTGCCTCCCGTAGGAGTCTGGGCCGTGTCTCAGTCCCAGTGTGGCCGTTCACCCTCTCAGGTCGGCTACGCATCGTCGCCTTGGTAGGCCGTTACCCTACCAACTAGCTAATGCGCCGCAGGCCCATCTATAAGCCACAGATTGCTCCGTGTTTCATAATTCTCTCATGCGAGAAAACCAATTATCCGGTCTTAGCTATCGTTTCCGATAGTTATCCCGATCTTATAGGCAGGTTACCTACGTGTTACTCACCCGTCCGCCGCTAGCTTATCCCGAAGGATAAACCCGCTCGACTTGCATGTATTAGGCACGCCGCCAGCGTTCGTCCTGAGCCAGGATCAAACTCTCCATAATAGTAAAACTATTTGAAAGCTTAATTGCTCATTTGCGTTGCTAGCGAGATTTTGCAATCTCTTTTTTGAACGATTTCTCGTTCGTGCTTACTCACTCGTTGTTCAGTTTTCAAAGATCAATATTCTCTCTTATTTCTTCGCCATCCGTTTAGCGGCGACTTTTTTAATATACCACATCGACCTAGATGATTGCAAGTATTTTTTTGAAGAAATATTAAAACCTCATCTTCACAAACAACTTGTTATCCTTCTTTTCGAAGGGGCGAGTTATAAAATACCATAGGATGAGAGGGTAAGTCAAGCACTTACCCTCTATTTTTTTTGTGCTTGATAATTACGGTTTCTTGCATACTTTGATATTTCCTTTGGCGTCGCTATGCGAGCATACATCCGGAAGATCACTTTATATCTGGATTCTATGGCCCCTTTAATCTCTTGATCAATTCTTTTGTCATTTAAATCGAACAACATTTCATCTAATTCTTTACGAAGTACATAATCCAACTCTCTGCATTCCCGATCATTGAACAAGAATCCGAGCATACATCCATCCAAACCCCTCTCGACTGTAGAGATTTATGGCACTTACAGTTTGATTGAAAGAGAGAGCCGACCCTTATCCGATCCGCTCTCCTTACCGTTTTACTGTTATGCTCAGATTTTGCCATTTTTATGACAATACTTTTGAAAATATTTTACAGATGCACCAACCAGTAGGTAAGTGTACTTTCAATAATTGCAGCAAAGAGCAGCAGAATTACGATAGATACGATTAACGGCTTTGTTAGATGGAGTGTTTTAATAAGCTCCGCACGAGCTGTTTTATATTTATCAGGTACAAAGATCTGTGCTCCCGACTTCCAAACTAACATACCTAATTTAAGTCCATATGCACAGGCAATTAAAATGACCGGAATCTCTATGATACCATGCGGAAGAATTCCCCTCAGAACAATGGACAGAGTGCTTTCATGCGTTTGTAAGGAAAGTACATATCCGAGTATCATCCCGTTAGCAATCAACATAAAGAGTGGCAGAACGCCAAGTAATAGACCAAGAAAGATAATTACCACAGACTTAATTGCATTATTTAGAAAGATGAAGATAAAAAACCATAGTTGGGGATTTTCCTTATTACTTAGGGATTGGCTTAATGATTTAAGCCCTTGCATCTGACCTTCTAAAAAGTGTGAAAATTGCGCTGAATTCGCCCAACCTAGATAAAGACTAAACCCAAAAACTAAAACGACAACGATGAAGTAATGTTTCATTTCTTTAAAATGTTGGAACAATGGTCGAAATCTCATTTTGGTTCCCTCCAATTTCGGAAGCATAAGTACTGTGTACGAGCATACATTATTTACAAAAGAGTATACAAGCCTTGCCCGTATGTAAGGCTTAGAGGAGGTACAAGCTATTCATGAACTACTTTTTCGTTGTAAATGCTCGTAAGTTTAAACAATATGTATTTATCGCGCTTGCCATTGTGTTCGCTGCTGCTATTGTTTATTCGGAACAAAGCAATGTTTCCGTATTTTCCAATGCAGAGCCCTCCGCTATCTATAGCGTGCAGACCGAAAGAAAGGTCATTGCTCTGACCTTTGATATTTCATGGGGCGAGAAGCGTGCAGAACCTATTTTGAATATTCTCAAGGAAAAAGGTGTGAAGAATGCAACCTTCTTCCTATCCTCTCCGTGGAGCAAAAGCCACCCAGAGATTGTGGAACATATCAAAAAGGATGGTTTCGAAATTGGAAGCCATGGCAACAAACACGATAATTATAGTACGCTAAGTGATGAAGAAATACGCAAACAAATTACTACAGCCCATGGCATTTTAACGGAATTGATCGGAAAAGAACCAAACCTAATCCGCCTTCCTAACGGTGACTTTGACAAACGAGTGCTTCGAATTGCTGATGATTTGGGATATTCGGTTATCCAATGGGACACTGACTCTCAAGACTGGTTAAACAAAGGTGTTGATACCATCATTAACCGTGTAGTAACCAAAGCGCATCCAGGCGATATTGTGCTACTGCATGCAAGCGATTCGTCTCAACAAACACACGAGGCCTTACCAGTTATCATTGAGCAGTTAAGAGCTAAAGGATACGAATTCGTTACGGTTAGTGAGCTAATCAAACAAACCCAGGTGGAGACCAAACCAGTTGAAGACCAAGCAATGAAACATATTAATTAATGAGCTGATCTCAGATTCAAAAAAGAGCTAATTATATTAGCTCTTTTTGTTATCCAATATTTTATGTAGAATCAAAATTTGCCATGCATTACAAACAAGCAACGGAGCCAACATAAAAAGACTCGAAGCTGCATTATCTAGCTTTAATGCAGGTACGGCTTCAAGAACCGAAACAGCGCACATAAAGAACAGCGTTGGGATAAACGCATTCCGATTCGTCATCTTTACCTTCCAATAAGCAACTGCTATGGAAATTACCAATATGATTACTGGCAAAACAGTGTAACTCAAAACGGATCCTGTACCCTCAAAATTAGTCATTCTCAAGTAAACGAGGTCAAACAAGACAACAATGACGACAGCCAATTGCAGAAGATCCCATACCGTCTTGGATCGGATGATTCCCGCAGCAATAAACCTGACTATCAGATAGGCAAAAAAGCCCATTTGGCTCAGAACGCTTATTGTCGCACCACCAAGCAGCATATTTAAAACGTTAAATCCTACTGCCGAGAGCCCCATAACTGAAAATTCTTTGTCGGAATATTGTAAGATGAGTCCAATCCCTATAGATACAATCATTCCTAATAGCAGTGTTGTCCAAAATAAGTGAAACCACTTCCGCAGCGTCAAGATCAATTACCTCCATACTTCAACTCTAATTGTTAATTGTACCAACGTTTACGATAAAAAGCCAATGAATAGCCCTTATAATCTATCCCGAACCACACATACTAACAACTATTAAGCTAGGGAAGGGAGCATGCTTTTATGTCCATAACAAATCTGAGAAAGCTGCAAGTCCTACCACTCATTTCTATCGCTTTACTTCTCGCTTCGTGTGGATCAGATAGTTCATCAAAAGGTCAAGGTCAATCTCAAGCTAACACGTATAAAGAACAAAAGACCATGATTCTTGATATCTTGAAGTCAGAGGATGGGAAGAAAGCAATCAGTGCAGCTAACCGCAGCATAATGAATGGTGATGTTGGCGCCACCGGTGTAGCTGGACAATCTCAAATCAAACTTTTGTCTGCAAATGAATCTTTGCAGCTGCAGATGGCAGTTAAGGATGTACTCACAGCAAAAGAGAATAACGCGTTCCTCACGGATATGATGAAAGACCCTAAATTTGCCGGTGATTTTGCTAAGTCAATCCACACAGAGACCAAACAGATGTTCAAAGAGCTTTTAAAAGACCCGCAATATCAAAAATCACTCGTTGATGTTATGAAAAACCCTGAATATGAAAAGATGATGCTGGATGTTATGAAAACTGCCGCATACCGCCAGCAAATGATGACAGTCATGGAAGAATCGATCCAGAGTCCTTTATTCCGTGCACATATGGTTGACCTTCTTAAGGCAGCCATAGCACAACAAAGTAAGCCCGATCAGATGCCTACGGCTAAAAGTGCTCAACAAAAGGGCGGAGATAGCGGTGGTAAATCAGATAGCGGCGGAGATAGCAGTGGAGGAGACAAAAAGAAAGATCAGAAAAGTGATTCGGGAGACTCCCAAAAGCAAGACAGCGGAAAGAAAAAGGATGACTCCAGCTCTTCCGATTCTTAAATATGAAATTAAAAGGGCACACGGATTTCTCCGTATGCCCTTTTATATCTATTTTTCCAATTTAGTAATGATGCTCGCAGCCATGTCCAAATAGATTTGTCCAGCTTTTGAGTCTGACTTGTAAACAGATGGTGAATAATCGATTTCCGAAACATGATTGTCGGGTGCTCCAAGCGGAATCTGCGCTAATAATTCACTATGCAAATCGTCCGCAAGTCTAGCACCGCCGCCCTTACCGAATACGTAATCTATGCTGCCATCTTTACATTCATAATAGGACATGTTCTCGACAATACCTAGAATTTCATGGTTAGTTTGAATGGCCATCGCACCTGCTCTAGCAGCTACAAAAGCCGCTGTGGCATGCGGTGTTGTCACAATCACTTCTTTACTTTGCGGGATGAGCTGATGTACATCTAGCGCTACATCTCCCGTTCCCGGAGGAAGATCCAGAAGGATGTATTCAACATCTCCCCAATTAACTTCATTAAAGAAATTGCGAAGCATTTTCCCTAGCATAGGACCACGCCAAACGACAGGCGCGTTATCTTGAACAAAGAAGCCCATAGAGATTACTTTTACACCAAATTTCTCAACTGGCATAATGACATTATCGACAAGCTTCGGTTGTTCTTCGATACCCATCATATCCGGAATACTGAAACCGTAGATATCCGCATCGATAATTCCAACTTTTTTCCCTTGGCGGGCTAAGGCAACGGCTAAGTTAACAGTCACAGTTGATTTACCCACACCACCCTTGCCACTTGCAACAGCTATAAACTCAACTGTAGAGGCTTCTCCCAAAATAGGTTGTTCGATTGGTGGTTGAATAGGTTGAGTTTTCTTCTCTGCAGCCGGTTGAACCGCATCCTTAATTTGATTACGCTCATAATCAGTCATGAGTCTGAAACGAATATGTACTTGCGCTATACCCAATTTTTCTAAAGTTTGCTGAATATAAACCTTTGCTTTCTCTTTGAACGCCTCATCCTCGGTCGTGACAATTAAGCTTAAAGATACATTATTATCATTAAACATGATATCTCTAACTAAATTAAGTTCCACAACGCTTTTATTGTAATGAGGTTCCACAAGAGGTTGTAATGCTTCTAATAGTTGTTCTTTATTTATCATAGCCACACCATACCTTTATTCGGACATTGTAATTGTGGCCTTAATTATAACACATTTTGATTAAGAACCCACTTTTTCCCCCGCATAAAATCTTAAGATCCCTTGATAGACAGATGCTGCCACCATCTTCTGATATTTCTCATTTGCAAGCAGTCTTGCTTCTTCTGGATTTGATAGGAAACCCACTTCTACAAGTGCGCTCGGAATTTTCAACGTTTTCAATAAGTAAACACTCTTGTCCGCCGGTTTGGCAACACGATCCGTATTCTCTAAGTTCTTCTTTAACTCCGATTGAATGAGTGCGGCTAAATTAGGGTTATTCGGATTATTCGGATAATAGAATGTTTGTGCGCCTCTCCATTTCTGAGAAGGTATGCTGTTTAAATGCACACTAAGAAACATATCCGCATTATTCTCATTGATGAGATCGGCTCGGTTATGGAGATCTTGCGTCTTTCTTTTGCTATATCCCTTCGTGCCGGATTCAGCCAAGTCGGTATCCGTTTCCCTTGTCATAATGACTATCGCACCCGCCTGCTGCAAATAATCGCGAATATGAAGTGTGATCGCTAAATTGATATCTTTCTCAACAACTCCTTCCTTACTGGCAGCTCCACCATCAGGTCCACCATGACCAGCATCCAGAGCAATTGTTTTACCTGACAAAGGTAAAGTCCAATCCGACCAGGTACTCGTTGCCGGCAGCTCATAGGCATAGATGAAAACGACAAGTCCAACCAGCAAGGTCGAGAGAACAAGCTTAAGACTACTGTTAAAAGTTAGCCAAACGACCAGCCTCTTCTTCCTTTTACGCATAAAAAAATCCACCTCTGTTCCCCATAGACTCTGTAACATCTATATGGGACAGGGTGGACAAATATACCTTACTTAAACTTGATATTCAGGGTCTCTTAGACCTTCAATAAGAACCTGTGCAACTTCAGGACGAGTAAACTCAGGAGGCGGGCATTGACCGTCTCTAAGCAATCCACGAACCTTCGTGCCGGAGAGATGCATATGGTGGGACTTATCATGTGGACAAGTTTTACTAGATGCCATATTGCCACATTTGGTACAAAAGAAACTGTGTTCAAAGAACAATGGAGTAATCCCGATTTCTTCTGCAGTAAAATTACTGAAAATTTCTTGTGCTTCATATGTGCCGTAATAATCGCCAACACCCGCGTGGTCGCGTCCTACGATGAAATGCGTACAACCATAGTTCCTACGCACAATAGCGTGCAAAATCGCCTCACGAGGACCTGCATAACGCATAGCAGCCGGATATACACCTAAGAAAATCCGATCCTTCGGATAGTAGTTCTCAAGCAGTACCAAGTAACTTTTCATACGTACATCTGCAGATATATCATCGGATTTCGTCTCACCAACAAGCGGATTAAGGAAAAGGGCATCCACGATTTCCATGGCCGACTTTTGAATGTATTCGTGAGCTCGGTGAACCGGATTACGTGTTTGAAAACCAACGACCGTTCTCCACCCTTTTTCATCGAAAATACAACGAGTTTCCGAAGGATCGAAGTAGAAATCTTCAAATTTCTTCGGCTTAGGACGGTCAAGCAGTTGGATAGGTCCTCCAATATTCGTAGAAGAACGCGAGAAGAGTTTATCTACGCCTGGGTGAGCCATGTCATCCGTTTTGAAGACTTTAACTGCTTCATTCGTTTGATCAACTTTGTAGATACTTGTAGTGTCTAAAATGGCATAAACAATGTTATCCTCATCGCCAACAAGCGCTACTTGCTCTCCGATCGTGATGGTAGCTGCAACATCAGGAGCAATGGACAGCGTAATTGGAATGCTCCAAACTGTTCCATGCGTCAGACGCATCGTTTCAACTACAGAGTTGTAGTTTTCCTCATCCATAAAACCGGTAAGCGGTGAGAAAGCTCCTACTGCAATAAGATCCAGATCAGAAATCGTCCAAGAATTTACCCGGATTTGTTTCAAAGACGCCGCGCGTTTGAGCAGTCTTCTCTTTGTTCTGCGGGAACCAATCGATTGATTAATTCGCCGCCATGCGGTTTGATCGTAGGCATTTACTAGCACCTCCATCATTTCGCTTCTTATTTATGAAGTCCGCATTCCGTTTTCTCGATGTTTGCCCAACGACCAGCACGCGGATCTTCACCTTCTGCCACTTGGCGTGTGCAGTGTGTGCAGCCTATACTTGGGTAATTGCGGTCATGCAGCGGGTTGTAAATGACATCGTTCTCGCGAATGTAATTCCATACATCTTCGGAAGTCCAACTTGCAAGTGGATTAAACTTAATAAGACCGAATTTCACATCGTATTCCACTTTTTTCGCATTTGCACGAGTAGGCGCTTGGTCGCGGCGAATTCCTGTGATCCATGCGTCATAGTTTTTAAGAACGTCCGTTAGTGGATCCACTTTACGAATGTTGCAGCATTGGTTTGCATCGCTTTTCCATAGCTCATCGCCAAATTTCTCAGCCTGCTCATCAAGCGTAAGCTTTGGCAATACCTGTACGAATTTAGTGCCATAATGCTGTTCTAGGCGATCTCTCGTTTCATAAGTTTCTGGGAAATGCACGTTTGTATCCAAGTAAAAAATATCTACGTTTGGACTAATCTTTTGGAGCATGTCAACGAGCACAACGTCCTCAGCACCGAAACTGCACGCCAACGTCAAGCTAGCATATGTTTCAACCGCTAATTTCAAAACTGCTTGCGCTGATTGATTTTCAAATTCTTCAGCAGCTTTCGTAACAAACGCTTCTTTTTCAAAAAGATTCATAATATTACCTCCGCTTATTTAATTCCGAGTGATATCGTATGATTTATAAGTCAATTATAACTGAGATCTTTCTTCTGTCAATGGCTTTTTATCATTTTGGTATTAACTTCGCTGATTTTCTAACTATTCTTTACAAAATCGCTTTCCCGCACGTCGAATTGAGAATACTTTTCAACAAAACAAGTAAAACCGTGTATTGATTAAAGAAAAAAACCTTTCCAGTGAATACTGAAAAGGTTTTTCTGAGCGCCATAGGCGCAAGATCTTAACGTTTGGAGAATTGAGGAGCGCGACGAGCGGCTTTCAATCCATATTTTTTACGCTCTTTCATACGGGAATCACGTGTTAAGAATCCTGCTTTTTTCAGGGATCCACGGTATTCCGGATCAGCTTTCAACAATGCACGGGAAATACCGTGACGAATTGCTCCAGCTTGTCCGCTGATTCCACCACCATTTGCAAGAACTAGAACATCGTATTTACCGACAGTCTCAGTTAATGTCAATGGTTGTTTAACGATCAGTTTCAACGTTTCTAGACCGAAATACTCATCTAGATCACGTTTATTGATAATGATGCGTCCTTCACCCGGTACTAAGCGCACGCGCGCTACCGAGTGTTTACGACGACCCGTTCCATAATATTGAACTTGTGCCACGAAACGTTCCTCCTTATATTAACCGCGAAGATTCCAGACTTCTGGTAGTTGTGCTTGGTGCGGGTGCTCTGCTCCACCGTAGACTTTAAGCTTTGTTTTCAAGCTGTCGCCAAGACGGTTCTTAGGAAGCATACCGTGTACGGCAAACTCGATCATGCGATCAGGTTTGCTGTTCAGCAAATCCTGAGCAGAAGTCACTTTTAAACCACCTTGGTATAAAGAGTGACGGTAGTACATTTTGTTTTGCATTTTCTTACCTGTTAGCTTAATTTGGGAAGCATTGATAACAACAACGAAATCGCCAGTATCTACGTGTGGAGTGAACTCCGGTTTGTGCTTACCGCGGATAATGCTAGCAACTTCACTTGCAAGACGGCCAAGTGTTTGGCCTGCAGCGTCAACAATGTACCATTTACGCTCAACTTCATTTGGCTTAGCCATATATGTGGTGCGCATGCTTAATCCTCCTAGAAATATATCTCAATACATAATTATTATTTTTATTTTACATAAATGATGGATGGTTGACGGCCATTTGTGATCAGGGGCTGTGGGGTAGCCGATCACGAAACGCCAAGTTATATTTTACACGAAACATCCGTAAGAAGCAAGTAGTGTTTTAGGCTATTTAATAGTCGACTCTCCATAACGTTAAACCCATAGCTTCGGCCGTAGGACCCGCCTGAGATCGGTCTCTAGCTTCGAGAATCCGCTGCATATCACTGCTAGGTCTCTTACCTTCTCCAATCTGAATCAGCGTTCCTGCAATGATCCTAACCATGTTATAAAGGAAACCATTACCCGTTACGATTAACCGGATCCGGGCAATGTTCCCCGTCGTAGATAACTCGTCAGCTTCCGTCTCCAGACGAACCTCGTAGAGGGTTCTCACCTTTACTTCCTTATCTGTTCTCACCGTACAAAACGAAGTAAAATCATGCTCACCTAGCAAGCAAGGGAGCGCCTCTCTCATGGCTTCCACATTCAAATGCGTAGGATGATGGTATTCATAGTTGCGGTGAAAGACATCAGGGAAGCGCGCCGAGCGAATTGAAAAGCAATATGTTTTGCGTTTCGCGGCTTTGCGAGAATGAAAGGAAGGAAGGACTTCTTCCGCGGTATGTGCGACAATATCTCTGGGGAGTCTAGCATTGAGAGCTAAACACCAACGTTCCACTGGTATCTTAGAGTTCGTACTGAAATTAATAACTTGGGCTTTCGCGTGTACACCGGCATCTGTACGCCCGGATGAGATGACTTTCACCCTCTCACCAGTCAACATGAAAACAGCCTGCTCTAAACGGTATTGAATCGTATCTGCTTTAGGCTGAATCTGAAAACCTGAATAAGCCGTTCCATCGTAACTTATGGTAAAACGTAGATTTCTCAAGGCTTGATCCTCCATGAGTCATCCTTCCTATCTTTAGTGATTAGCCTTAGCTAAATTCACTTCTAGAGAGCGTGCTAAGACTGCAAAAAAAGGGCTTCACCAGAATCTAGCGATTCCGTCCACCCTTTCCCATCCGTCTTTATGCGCGATCTACTAGCTCTAGGTAAACCATTGGTGCTGCGTCACCGCGGCGTGGTCCCAGTTTAAGGATACGAGTGTATCCACCTGGACGCTCGGAGTAACGAGTAGCCAAATCAGAGAACAGTTTTTGAATCGCATCTTGATTCTCGTCTGCAGCTTCTCTACGAACAAAAGCAGCAACCTGACGGCGTGCATGAAGATCTCCGCGCTTCGCAAGAGTGATTAACTTCTCAGCGATGGAACGAATTTCTTTTGCTTTTGCTTCTGTAGTTTGGATGCGTTCATGTATGAACAGATCTGTAACCAGATCACGGAATAATGCTTTACGATTACTGGAATCGCGGTTCAACTTTCTGTAGTTCATTGAATTAACCTCCTTCTGACAAGATTATTCCTCAGTACGTAGACCCAAACCCAGCTCTTCGAGCTTCTCTTGAACTTCTTCAAGTGATTTGCGGCCTAAGTTCCGAACTTTCATCATGTCTTCTTCTGTTTTGGTAATCAGTTCTTGTACGGTGTTAATCCCTGCACGCTTGAGACAGTTGTAAGAACGAACAGATAGATCAAGTTCCTCGATAGTCATCTCTAGAACTTTCTCTTTCTTATCTTCTTCTTTCTCTACCATAATCTCAGCATCTTTCGCTTCATCCGTCAAACCGACGAACAAGTTAAGATGTTCAGTTAAGATTTTGGCACCCAAGCTCACTGCTTCTTCTGGTCGAATACTTCCATCAGTCCACACTTCGAGGGTCAACTTATCATAGTTAGTCACTTGGCCGACGCGAGTATTCTCAATAGAATAGTTTACTCGGGTAATAGGCGTGTAGATCGAATCAATTGGAATCACACCAATTGGTTGTTCTTCATGCTTATTTTTGTCCGATTGGACGTAACCGCGTCCTCTGCCCGCATGAATCCTCATGTGAAGACGTGCGTCGGGAGACAAGGTTGCAATATGCAAATCCGGGTTAAGAATCTCCACATCGCTATCACCACGGATATCAGCCGCGGTAATATTACCTTCTCCTTCTGCATCAATTTCAAGCACTTTCTCCTCATCGGAGTGAATTTTCAACGATAAGCCTTTTAAGTTGAGGATAATTTCCGTTACATCCTCAAGCACGCCAGGAATCGTTGAAAACTCATGCAAAACGCCATCGATTTGGACAGAGGTTACTGCTGCCCCCGGTAAAGAGGACAGTAAGATACGACGTAGTGAGTTACCTAAGGTTGTACCATAGCCACGCTCCAACGGCTCGATGATAAATCTACCATAAGCGCCATCTTCACTTAATGCTACGGTTTCTATTTTTGGCTTTTCGATTTCGATCATGAAATGTACCCTCCATTCAATACGTCGTTTCCCTCTGGATACTTCGCCTGAAAATTTCATAGTATTCCTATCCTTCAAACCATTATTCACGATTTTGGAATAATTATACTACAAAGTGATCCTGAATTATACGCGACGACGTTTTGGAGGACGGCAGCCATTATGAGGAACCGGAGTCACGTCTTTAATCAGGTTTACTTCAAGACCAAGCTGCTTGCAAAGAACGAATTGCTGCTTCGCGGCCAGCTCCTGGACCTTTAACCATTACTTCAACAGTTTTCAAGCCGTGCTCCATAGCTGCTTTAGCTGCTTTTTCAGCTGCCATTTGCGCCGCGAAAGGAGTACTTTTACGGGAACCTTTGAATCCAAGGTTTCCTGAACTTGCCCAAGAAATTGCGTTACCATGCGGATCCGTGATCGTTACGATCGTGTTGTTAAATGTTGAACGGATGTGTGCTACACCGCTCTCAATATTTTTCCGGTCACGACGTTTCGTACGGACGACTTTTTTAGGTTTTGCCATTAGCTCTAACCCCCTTTATTATTTCTTCTTATTAGCTACTGTACGACGAGGACCTTTACGTGTACGAGCATTAGTTTTAGTACGTTGTCCACGAACAGGAAGACCACGGCGGTGACGAAGACCACGGTAGGATCCGATTTCGATTAGACGTTTGATGTTTAGGGAAATTTCGCGGCGAAGGTCGCCTTCTACTTTTAGGGTTTTGTCAATTACATCACGGATCTTGCTCACTTCATCTTCAGTCAAGTCACGAACGCGAGTACTAGCGTCGATACCTGTGGAAGCAATGATTTTCTGAGCAGTTGTAGTGCCGATACCGAAAATGTAAGTCAACGCGATTACAACTCGTTTGTCACGAGGTAAGTCAACTCCAGCTAAACGTGCCATCTACAGATTGCACCTCCTTTTAACCTTGTTTTTGTTTGTGCTTAGGATTTTCACAAATAACCATGATATTACCTTTACGGCGAATAACTTTGCATTTTTCGCAAATCGGTTTTACTGACGGTCTAACTTTCATTTTTAAGCCCTCCTTATCATCGTAAGCAACCATGTTGCGTTTTCGGTTAGAAAACTTGCTTCGTAAGCATACGCCTTGAGAGAGTAACTTACATGTAAGCCGAACATTTATTTAAAACGGTAGGTTATACGGCCTCTCGTTAAATCATAAGGCGATAATTCTACGGTAACCTTATCTCCAGGCAAAATGCGGATAAAGTGCATTCTGATTTTACCGGATACATGGGCTAGGATTTTATGACCATTTTCCAATTCAACCTTAAACATTGCATTCGGAAGAGGTTCAATCACTGTACCTTCTACTTCAATTACATCTTCTTTGGCCACAGTCATTCTCCTTTCTCTTGTGCTTCATCTTGCATAAGTTCAACGAATTTGGCAATTGCGAAGCGCAACTTTCCATTAGTAACACGACCTGTTTCCCTAATGCTTGACTCCACTTCACTGCTAATCGTTTCTTGTAACTGAAGATGATTCAGGTTCTTCTTCTTCGGTTGATCGAATTTGCGATGATCACCGTCGGCAAGCCAGACAAAGCGATGATCGACAATTCCAATCACGACCGCATATTCTCCGGGATCTCGACCGCGAAGCACCTTTACGATTTGACCCACCTTCGGAATCATGCTATCCATTCATCATCACCTACGATCTAGGCAAAGTTAATATTTCATAACCGGCTGCCGTAATTGCAATCGTATGTTCAAAATGAGCACATAGGGTTCGATCCGCTGTGACTACAGTCCAATCGTCTTCGAGTGTTTGGACAAATCTTTCGCCAACGACCACCATCGGTTCAATGGCTAGGACCATGCCTGGTTTGAGACGAGGACCTTTGTCAGGTACACCATAATTCGGAATTTGTGGCTCTTCGTGAAGATCCGTTCCGATACCGTGACCGACATACTCTATAACCACGGAGAAGCCTGCGTCTTCAATACAAGTTTGGATTGCATGCGACAACGTGTAGAGTCTAGCATCTGGTTTAGCTTCTGCTATGCCTCGATAAAGTGATTGTTCTGTTACAGCTAACAAACGCCTAGCTGTTTCAGAAATTTCACCGACAGGATACGTCCAAGCAGAATCTCCATGATAACCTTTATACTGAGCACCAATATCTATACTGATAATATCGCCCTCAGCCAGCTTTCTAGGACCAGGAATACCATGAACTAATTCTTCGTTGACTGAAGCACAAATGCTTCCAGGAAAACCGTTGTAGCCTTTAAAAGATGGAATCGCTCCCTGACTGCGAATGAATTCCTCTGCGATCTGATCAAGTTCTTTCGTTGTAATGTTCGGACGAATCGCCCTTGCCAATAAGCGGTGCGTTTCGGCTACGATACGACCAGCTTCTCGCATTAGGTCTAGTTCAACCTCGGACTTACAAATGATCATTACGCTAGACCTCGTAGCAGTGAGCTAATTTGTTCGGTTACCGCATGAATGTCTTGTTCCCCGTTAACCTCACGCAATAATTCCCTCTTTTGGTAGTAATCCAGCAGCGGAGCCGTTTTATTGATGTATTCATCCAAACGAGTTCCGACTTTCTCTTCCGTATCATCAGATCGTTGGTACAACTCACCCGAACATTTATCGCATACGCCTTCTTGCTTTGGTGGGTTGAAGATTACATGATACGTAGACCCACAGGATTTACAAATTCTTCGGCCAGTTAGTCTTGCAAGTAAGAAACTGCGATCAACGGAAAGATTGATAACAACCTCAATCTTCTTACCTAATGAATCTACGATTTCAGATAACGCATCTGCTTGAGCAACTGTTCTAGGGAACCCGTCAAGCAAAAATCCTTTATCGCAATCCGGTTGGGCAAGACGCTCTCTCACAATACCGTTCGTTATTTCATCTGGAACCAGTAGTCCCTTATCCACATAACCTTTGGCTTCAACACCAAGTGGTGTACCTTGACTCATCGCCAAGCGAAAAGCATCTCCAGTTGAGATATGAGGAATTTGAAATTCGTTAACGATCTTTTCAGCTTGCGTGCCTTTGCCTGCACCAGGAGGCCCCATAAAAATTACGTTCACACTTAAAACCTCCCATCGCACTCGGCATTACGAACAGCACAATAGGTGCCGATGTCGCAGATATTGCCCCATCAGAACCTATTAGCTATTTATTGATAAATCCTTTGTAATGACGCTTAATCAATTGGCTCTCGATTTGTTTCATCGTCTCAAGACCAACGCCTACTACGATAAGTAAAGATGTACCACCAATCCGAACCGAACTAGGCAAACCGGCAAGTCCTCCAAAAAGCATTGGAAGAATTGAGATCGCTGAGAGAAACAAAGCTCCAGAAAGAGTAATTCTAGTCATTACGCGAGTCAGATAAGTCGATGTTGTCTTACCGGGTCTAATACCTGGTATATAGCCACCATTTTTCTTCATCTGGTCAGCCATTTGGACTGGATTAATTTGTACGAAGGTATAAAAGTATGTGAATCCAATAATCAGCAGTACATAAAGTACAATCGCTAATGGAGCAGTTTGGTTAATACTTAAATTGTTAATTATCCATTCTGCAACAACATTACCTCTCCAGTAACTTGCAATGGTAGGAGGGAACATCAATAACGATAGTGCAAAGATTACAGGGATTACACCAGCCGCATTCACTTTAAGAGGAATGTGAGTGGTTTGACCACCATACATTTTACGACCAACTACCCGTTTCGCATATTGTACAGGTATCTTACGGACACCTTGCTGCACGAATATGACCCCGGCAATAATCAGTATAACAACCAAAGCAATAATGATCAGTTTCACGATATTCAGGAACAAAGCTCCTTCGGTCGCAAAAAGTGATTTGTAAATTTGCTGTATGCTTGTAGGAATCGCCGCGACGATACCTGCAAAGATGATAATGGAAATACCGTTTCCAATCCCATATTCCGTGATTTGCTCACCGAGCCACATCAAGAAAGCTGTTCCAGCTGTCAATACGAGAGCGATTAGAGCAAAGGTTGCAACACCTGGATCAATAACGAGACCGCTATACAAACGGTTAAACCCTATTGAAAGTCCAAAGGCTTGAATCACACCTAGAATAATCGTACCGTAACGAGTAACTTGTGTCATTTTCTTTCTTCCAACATCACCTTCTTTTGCCCATTGCGCAAAGCGTGGAATAACATCCATGGACAAAAGCTGAACTATGATAGAAGCCGTGATGTAAGGCGTAATTCCCATCGCGAAGAGAGAGAATTGGAAGAGCGCACCACCTGAAAACGTGTTAAGCAAACCAAAGACATCACTCTGATTCGCTTGGTCTTGAAGTTTCAGGACAGCCGTATTTATGTTAGGCACTGGAATAAAGGCACCTAAGCGGTAGACGATTAGCAAGATGAGCGTAAATAAAATTCTTCTGCGTAAATCTTCTACTTTGAAGATGTTGGCTATGGTATTAAACATTAAATCACCTCGGTTTGACCGCCGGCAGCTTGGATTTTCTCAATTGCTGATTGAGAGAACTTATTCGCTTTAACGGTTAATTTTACTGTGATTTCACCGTTTCCTAAAATCTTGATACCATCTTTAGGAGCTTTAACAATACCAGTCTCCATTAATACTTGTGGAGTAACTTCGGTACCAGCTGCGAAATTGTTCAAATCTTCAAGGTTTACGATTGCGTATTCCGTACGGAAACGATTCGTGAAACCACGTTTAGGTAAACGACGGTATAACGGGTTTTGTCCACCCTCGAATCCAGGACGAACGCCTCCACCGGAACGTGCGTTCTGACCTTTATGTCCGCGAGTTGATGTTTTACCCATGCCGCTACTTGTACCACGGCCAACACGTTTACGAGTGTGACGAGAACCAGTAGCAGAACTTAGCTCATGTAACTTCATCGTTGCACACCTCCTCTAGATCTTAATATCTTGCTACTATGCTTCGATTTCTTTAACTTCTACCAAATGGCTCACTTGATTAACCATGCCTCTGATCGCAGCATTATCTTGATGAAGAACAGTTTGGTGCATCTTGCGAAGACCAAGTGTTTTCACAGTAACGCGTTGTGTTTCAGGGCGGCCAATCAGGCTGCGTTTTAGGGTAATTTGTAATTGTTTCGCCATGTTTACCCCTCCTAACCTAATAGCTCTTGAACTGTTTTACCACGAAGCTTTGCAACTTCTTCCGCTTTTTTCAAGCGGCTTAAGCCTTCAAGCGTAGCGTTAACCATGTTCATGGAGTTCGATGAACCAAGGGATTTTGTCAAGATATCGCCGATACCAGCAAGTTCAAGAACTGCACGAACTGGTCCGCCTGCGATAACTCCTGTACCTTGGGAAGCTGGTTTTAGCAGAACGCGTCCTGCACCAAACTTACCTGTTACAAGGTGAGGAATCGAAGTGCCTACGATAGGAACATGAATCAAGTTCTTTTTCGCATCTTCAATACCTTTGCGGATTGCATCAGGAACTTCGGAAGCTTTACCGATTCCTGCGCCAACCCAGCCATTGCCATCGCCAACGACAACAAGTGCGCTGAAGCTGAAACGACGTCCGCCTTTTACTACTTTAGCTACGCGATTAATATTAACAACTTTTTCTGTTAGCTCTAAAGTATTAGGATCTACACGCAAGTCTTTTACCTCCTTATATATGTTTTTCCTAGAATTCAAGTCCAGCTTCACGAGCTGCGTCAGCTAATGCTTGAACACGTCCATGATAAAGGTATCCACCGCGGTCAAAAACCACTTTGTCTAAACCTTTTTCTTTCGCGCGTTGAGCGATTAATGCGCCAACTTTACGAGCAGCTTCAACGTTACCGCCATTACCAATATCACTTTTCAGTTCTTTATCTTGAGTCGATGCAGCAACGATTGTAACACCCGTTGTATCATCGATAAGTTGAGCATACATGTGCTTGGAAGAGCGGAATATGTTCAAGCGCGGACGAACAGTAGTACCTTCGATTTTCTTACGAACACGAAGATGTCTTTTCAAACGAGCTTTATTTTTATCGCTTTTAGTAATCATCTATACTTACACTCCTTTCATCATCTTATGATGCGAGGCTTATGCTTACGTAGCAAGTTTTCACAAGAAAACTCTTAGCTATTACCCGCGATCTAACGATCTTATTTCTTCTTACCAGCTTTACCTTCTTTACGAAGAATGCGTTCGCCTTCATACTTGATACCTTTACCTTTATACGGCTCTGGTTCACGTACGGAACGAACTTTAGCTGCCATAGCGCCTACTAATTCTTTATCAATACCTTTAACGATGATCTTCGTGTTCGTAGGAACATCGAACTCAATTCCGTTTTCAGGATTGATTTCAACTGGATGGGAGTACCCAACGTTGAGAACCAATTTGTCACCGCTCTTGTTAGCACGGTAACCAACGCCAACTAGATCCAAAGATTTCGTGAAACCTTCCGTTACGCCACTTACCATGTTGGCAACAACACTACGTGTTGTACCATGCAGGGAACGGTGGAGCTTGTTATCGGAAGGACGCTCAACGGAAATCTCGTTTTCTAGAACATTTACTTTCATATCTTTATGAAGTTCACGGGACAAAGAACCTTTAGGGCCTTTAACCGTGATTTGAGTATTGTCTAGTGTTACATTTACACCACTTGGAATGGTGATTGGCTTACGACCAATACGAGACATGTTTGCACCTCCATTCAATTACAATTGTATTACCAAACGTAGCAGATAACCTCTCCGCCAGCTTTGGATTGACGAGCATCTTTATCCGTCATAACTCCTTTAGATGTGGAGATGATGGCAATCCCTAATCCGCCCAATACACGAGGGATTTCTTGTGATTTAGTATAAACGCGTAGACCTGGTTTGCTAATTCTTTTCAAACCGGAGATAACACGTTCATTGTTTGAACCGTATTTCAGGAACAAACGGATGATACCTTGTTTGCTATCTTCAACGTACTCAGCGTCACGGATAAATCCTTCTTTTTTAAGGATTTCAGCGATTTCCCTCTTCACTTTTGATGCAGGAATTTCAACTGTTTCATGACGTACGATATTCGCATTACGAATGCGAGTTAGCATATCTGCAATTGGATCTGACATGACCATTTTGTGTAAACCTCCTTCCCGAAAATAGGGTGATTACCAGCTTGCTTTTTTAACGCCAGGAATCTGACCTTTGTGTGCTAATTCGCGGAAACAAATCCGACAAATTTTGAACTTGCGAAGCACTGAATGCGGACGTCCGCAGCGCTCACAACGTGTGTATGCTTGCACTTTAAACTTCGGGGTACGTTGCTGTTTGACTTTCATCGAAGTTTTTGCCACTTAATATAACACCTCCTGATAGGTACGACTGGTAACCTATTTAACGAAAGGCGCTCCGAGTTGTGTTAAAAGCTCGCGAGCTTCCTCGTCGGACTTAGCCGTTGTAACGATAACAATATCCATACCACGAACTTTATCAACTTTATCATACTCAATCTCTGGGAAAATGAGTTGTTCTTTCAGACCAAGTGTGTAGTTTCCACGGCCGTCAAAAGCCTTGTTGGAAATACCACGGAAGTCACGTACACGTGGAAGTGATACGTTGAAAAGTTTATCCAAGAAATGATACATGCGTTCGCCGCGAAGAGTTACTTTCACGCCGATTGGCATATTTTCACGAAGTTTGAAACCCGCGATCGCTTTTTTGGATTTTGTTACAACTGGTTTTTGACCAGCAATTTTTTGAAGATCTTCTACAGCAGTGTCAAGTACTTTGGAGTTCGATACAGCCTCACCAACACCCATGTTGATAACGATTTTCTCGATTTTAGGAACTTGCATGACTGTTGTGTAGTTAAACTTCTGAATTAACGCTGGAGTAATTTCGTTCAAGTAACGATCTTTCATTCTTACTGCCATGACTCATTTGCCTCCTTTCCATGCTTGTTTGTATTAGTCGATAACTTCGCCGGATTTTTTCGCGATACGAACTTTCGTTCCGTTATCCAATACTTTGTATCCTACGCGAGTAGGTTTGCCGCTCTTAGGATCAATTAGCATCACGTTAGAAACGTGGATTGCAGCTTCTTGATTCAAGATACCGCCTTGTGGATTTTGTTGAGATGGTTTCGCATGTTTCTTAACCATGTTTACACCTTCTACAAGCACACGGTTTTGACGAGGATAAGCAGCGATAACGCGACCCTTCTTACCTTTGTCTTTACCAGTGATTACAAAAACCGTATCGTCTTTTTTCACGTGCAGTTTATTGTTATGAGATTCTAATCTCTTTTTTAATCTTGGCATTAGCTTCTACACCTCCTGAGGTTTCCCGTTAGGAAAACAAACATCGTAACTGTTCTTAGATAACTTCTGGAGCCAAGGATACGATCTTCATGAAGTCTCTGTCACGAAGTTCGCGTGCAACTGGTCCAAAGATACGTGTACCACGTGGACTTTTATCTTCTTTCACGATAACAGCCGCATTCTCATCGAATGAGATATATGATCCGTCTTTACGGCGAGCACCGCTCTTCGTACGAACGATAACTGCTTTAACAACGTCACCTTTTTTGACAACGCCACCTGGTGTTGCTTCTTTTACTGAACAGACGATCAAATCACCTATGTGACCAACGCGACGACCAGTACCACCCAAAACGCGGATACACATTAATTGTTTCGCACCTGAGTTGTCAGCGACAGCCAAACGAGTAAATGGTTGAATCATCGTATTCCCTCCTTTCGGGGTTCATGTCTCGATTATTAGATAACAACGCCAACTTCAGTAATTTCAACCAGTCTCCAGCTTTTATCTTTGGATAATGGTCTAGTTTCACTGATTTTCACAGTGTCACCGATTTTAGCTTGGTTGTTTTCGTCATGCGCTTTAAACTTTTTCGTATATTTGATTCTCTTGTGATAGAGATCATGTTTTTTGTAAGTTTCGACAGCAACAACAATGGTTTTATCCATTTTATCGCTGACAACTTTACCGATCAGTACCTTACGATCGTTACGTTCAGCCATCTAAGGAACCCTCCCTTCTAGATTTGGTTACCCAATCCCCAATTCTCTTTCACGCAAAATAGTCTTGGCACGAGCGATCTCTTTACGCAAATCACGAATTTGAGTCGGGTTGTCCAATTGACCAGTAGCTAGTTGAAAACGGAGGTTAAAGAGTTCTTCTTTAAAACCATTAACTTTTTGCTCAATTTCAGCAGTGGTTAAGTTCCGGAATTCACTACCCTTCATTTGCTTCACCGCCTACTTCTTCTCTTTTCACGAATTTCGTTTTGATTGGAAGCTTGTGAGCAGCAAGACGCATCGCTTCACGAGCGACCTCTTCACTTACACCAGCAAGTTCAAACAAAATTTTACCCGGTTTTACTACTGCTACCCATTTCTCCACGTTACCTTTACCACTACCCATACGGACTTCAAGCGGTTTTTGTGTAACTGGTTTAGCTGGGAAGATTTTAATCCAAACTTTACCGCCACGTTTGATGTAACGTGTCATGGCAATACGTGCTGCTTCGATTTGACGGTTGGATACCCAAGCCGGTTCTACCGCTTGCAGACCATATTCGCCAAAAGCTACTTCCGTTCCGCCTTTAGCGCGACCTTTCATGTTACCGCGGTGTTCTTTACGGTGTTTTACACGTTTAGGTACTAACATGATTTAAATTCCTCCTTCCGGCTGAGCCTTTTTCTTAGCTGGCGGAAGCACTTCTCCACGATAAATCCATACTTTTACACCGATACGTCCATAAGTAGTGGCTGCTTCAGCAGTACCATAGTCGATATCCGCACGAAGCGTATGAAGTGGAACTGTTCCTTCGCTATATCCTTCCGTACGAGCAATCTCAGCACCGCCAAGACGTCCGCTAGTTGCTACTTTAATACCTTTAGCGCCGGATCTCATTGTTCTTTGCATAGCTTGTTTCATAGCACGACGGAATGAAACACGACGTTCCAATTGAAGTGCGATAGCTTCAGCTACGAGAATTGCATCAAGATCTGGGCTTTTGATTTCAGAAATGTTGATGTGAACTTTTTTATTGGACATACCAGCGATGTAGTTGCGAATAACTTCAACTTCAGCTCCGCCTTTACCAATAACCATTCCTGGTTTAGCAGTATGAATCGTAACGTTCACACGGTTAGCCGCGCGCTCGATATCGATATGGGAAACTGCTGAGTCTTTAAGTTTATTTTTTAAGTATTCGCGGATTTTGACGTCTTCAAGCAACAGAGTTCCGAAATCTTTCTCTGCGAACCATTTGGAC
This sequence comes from Paenibacillus sp. WG02, assembly GCF_055396115.1. Lineage (NCBI taxonomy): Bacteria > Bacillati > Bacillota > Bacilli > Caryophanales > Paenibacillaceae > Paenibacillus > Paenibacillus sp. WG02. Next base: position 8,010,266 of record NZ_AP036016.1, read on the forward strand.
TCCCAATCACGAATAATACCAATTCTAAAGCCTACCGGGTTTACTTTCTGACCCACACGTTATCCCTCCTTATTTTTCAGATACCACGATTGTGATGTGGCTGGTACGTTTTTTGATCGCGCTAGCGCGGCCCATTGCACGTTGTTGGAACCTTTTCATTGTAGGTCCTTGGTTAACAAACGTCTCAGATACCACTAATTTATTAGGATCTAATGAATAGTTATGCTCTGCATTGGCAATTGCGGAATTCAATAGTTTCTCCAGGATTGGAGAAACTGCTTTAGGTGTGTGACGCAGAATTGCAATCGCTTCGCCTACCGCTTTTCCCCGAATCAAGTCAACAACTAGCTTTGCTTTACGAGGAGCAATCCGAGCGTGGTTCAATATTGCTTTAGCTTGCATGGTAGTACCTCCTCTCGGTTAAAAATGAAATTAACGTTTTCCGGTTTTCTTGTCGTCATCATGACCTTTGTAAGTACGAGTTGGTGCAAATTCACCAAGCTTGTGTCCAACCATATCTTCGGTTACATACACAGGCACGTGTTTTCTTCCATCATATACTCCGAAAGTGTGACCAACGAATTGCGGGTAAATCGTAGAACGACGGGACCACGTTTTGATAACCAGTTTTTTGCTGGAAGTGTTCAAGTCTTCTACTTTTTTCAGTAAGTATCCATCAATAAATGGACCCTTCTTTAAGCTGCGACCCATGGGTGTTCCTCCCTTCCTTGAACCTCAAGAGAATTCATATATCCGTGATAAATCGAAACATTTATTCGATTCACTTTATCGTGATTACTTCGTACGGCGACGTACAATGTATTTATCGGATGCTTTGCCTTTTTTACGAGTTTTGAAACCAAGCGTCGGTTTACCCCATGGTGACATAGGTGATTTACGTCCGATTGGTGCGCGTCCTTCACCACCACCGTGTGGGTGATCATTCGGGTTCATAACAACCCCACGAACTTGTGGACGATTGCCTTTCCAACGATTACGTCCTGCTTTACCGATTTTCACTAGCTCGTGATCCTCGTTACCAACAGAACCGATTGTTGCGCGGCAAACTTTAAGGACTTTACGAACTTCACCAGATGAAAGGCGAATGGTTACGTAAGTTTCTTCTTTACCAAGAAGTTGAGCTTCCGTACCGGCAGCGCGCACTAGTTGTGCACCTTTACCAGGCTTCAACTCGATGTTGTGGATAACTGTACCAACTGGAATGTTTTCCAATGGAAGAGCGTTACCTACTTTGATATCTGCTTGTGGTCCAGAAACGATACGATCGTCCACTTTAAGGCCTTTAGGAGCGATGATGTATTTTTTCTCGCCATCAGCATAATGAATCAATGCGATGTTCGCGGAACGGTTAGGATCGTACTCAACTGTAGCAACGCGTCCTGGTATTCCATCTTTAGTACGTTTGAAATCGATAATACGGTATTTACGTTTGTGTCCACCACCATGGTGACGAACCGTAATTTTACCTTGGTTGTTACGACCAGCATGCTTGAACAGAGGAGCAAGCAAGGATTTCTCCGGTGTTGATGTTGTGATTTCTTCAAAAGTAGAAACCGACATCGCACGTCGAGCTGGTGAGGTTGGTTTATATTTTTTAATTGGCACTCTGATTTCCTCCTTACTTTAAGAGATAGGGTTTATACTGATTCAAAGAATTCCAATTCTTTGCTTTCTGCGCTTAGGGACACAATAGCTTTCTTCCAGATGGAAGTGTAACCGGAGTGTTTGCCATAACGTTTAGGCTTAGCTGGCATTCTCAATGTGTTTACATTTGTAACTTTTACTTTGAAAATAGCTTCAATAGCTTGTTTAATTTCTGTTTTGTTAGCGCGAAGATCCACTTCAAAAACATACTTTTTGTTAGCCATTAGGTCGCTTGTACGCTCAGTGATGATCGGGCGCTTGATAATGTCGCGTGGATTTTTCATTGTGCAAGCACCTCCTCAACTTTCTGTACAGCTTCTTGTGTAATGATCAATTTGTCATACAACATGACATCAAGAACATTAACTCCATCAGCAGCAACAAATTTCACACCTGGAATATTACGAGCTGATAAAGCAACATTGGAGTCGTTAGCAACGCCTACAACTAATACTTTACGATCTACTTTCAGGTTGTTCAAAATAGCTACGAAGTCTTTCGTTTTTGGAGCGTTCAATTGAAGCTGATCCAATACGATCAAGTTGTTATCGATAAGTTTCGAGGACAAAGCGGATTTGATCGCTAAGCGACGAACTTTTCTAGGTAATTTGAAACCATAGCTGCGAGGTGTCGGTCCGAATACGGTACCGCCGCCTTTCCACTGTGGAGCACGAATACTACCTTGACGCGCACGACCTGTACCTTTTTGTTTCCAAGGTTTACGACCACCGCCGCGAACTTCCGAACGACCTTTTGTTTTGTGTGTCCCTTGACGCACAGCTGCTTGTTGCAAAAGAACAGCTTCGTGAATCGCGTGAACGTGAGGCTCAATTCCGAAAACAACGTCAGACAGTTCAACTTCTCCTACCTGAGCACCTGTTACATTATATAAAGCTACTTTTGGCATCTGTCTTCCTCCTTTCTTACTTTTTCACAGCAGACTTCACGCTAACGTAGCTGTTCTTAGGACCCGGAATGGAACCTTTAACTAGCAATACATTACGCTCAGCATCTACTTTAATGATTTGAAGGTTTTGCAATGTTACTGTTTCGTTACCCATGTGCCCTGGCAATTTCTTACCTTTAGGAACGCGGTTTGCTTGAATGGAACCCATGGAACCTGGTCCGCGGTGATAACGTGATCCGTGAGCCATCGGGCCTGTGGATTGGTTATGTCTTTTGATGTTACCTTGGAAACCTTTACCTTTGGAAGTACCCGTTACATCAACGAATTCGCCCTCTGTAAACAGATCTGCTTTCAGCTCTTGACCAACTTCATAGTCACCCAACTGAATGCCACGAATTTCTTTAACGTAGCGCTTAGGCGTTGCCCCTGCTTTTTTCGCATGGCCAAGCTCTGGTTTAATGATTCTGCTAGCTTTAACATCATCAAAACCGATTTGGATCGACTCATATCCGTCGTTATCCACATCTTTCTTTTGCAGTACCACACATGGTCCCGCTTGAATGACAGTTACCGGAACTACATTACCCTCCGGAGTAAACAACTGTGTCATCCCAAGTTTTTTTCCTAAGATACCTTTCATCGTTGACACCTCATTTCCTTCCTAAACGTTCATTCTATAGTTGTTTTACAGTTTGATCTCGATGTCAACGCCAGACGGTAAGTCTAGACGCATCAAAGCATCAACTGTTTGTGGTGTTGGATTCACAATATCGATAAGACGCTTATGCGTACGCATTTCGAATTGCTCACGCGAATCCTTGTACTTGTGCACCGCACGAAGAATCGTGATGATTTGCTTCTCTGTCGGAAGCGGAATCGGACCGGATACACCTGCACCGGAACGCTTGGCAGTTTCCACGATTTTCTCAGCTGATTGATCAATAATTCTGTGATCATAAGCTTTCAAACGGATACGAATTTTTTGCTTTGCCATATAAGTCCCTCCTTCTATCGCCCAATTTAGTATCGGACATACTCCGCGAAAATTCTCCAACATCCTTCCCCATGGCAAAGGGGCCAGGTGTGTCGGCAACCTTTCGCATCATCGCAACGTCACAGACCAACGTTTTATATTATATAAAATTTGAAAACGAAAAGCAAGCGAAATTTTAGGCATATGCATAAAAAAAACACCCATCGCCTAAACGATGAGTGTTTCTTCTATATATAGGTATTACTTTTGAATTGTTGCAACCGCGCCCGCACCAACTGTACGTCCGCCTTCACGAATCGCGAAACGTGTTCCTTCTTCGATTGCGATTGGGTTGATCAGTTCAACAGTAACTGTGATGTTATCACCAGGCATAACCATCTCTGTACCTTCTGGAAGGGAGATGATACCCGTTACGTCAGTTGTACGGAAGTAGAACTGTGGACGGTAACCTGTGAAGAAAGGCTTATGACGGCCACCCTCTTCTTTAGTTAGAACGTAGATTTGTGCTGTGAAGTTCGTGTGTGGTTTAACTGAACCTGGTTTCGCAAGAACTTGTCCACGCTCGATATCTTTACGGTCTACACCACGAAGCAATGCTCCAATGTTGTCACCAGCTTGAGCGGAATCAAGCAATTTACGGAACATCTCTACACCAGTTACGATGCATTTACGAGTTTCTTCAGCGATACCAACGATTTCAACTTCTTCTTGTACTTTAACAGTACCACGCTCAACACGACCAGTTGCAACTGTTCCACGACCAGTGATTGAGAATACATCCTCAACTGGCATAAGGAAAGGCTTGTCAGTTTGACGCTCAGGAGTTGGGATGTAAGTATCAACTTGCTCGAACAACTCGATGATTTTGTCAGCCCAAGGACCATCTGGGTTTTGAAGAGCTTCACGAGCTGCACCACGGATGATTGGAGTATCATCGCCTGGGAACTCATATTCGTTAAGAAGGTCGCGAACTTCCATCTCAACCAATTCAAGCAACTCTTCGTCTTCAACCATATCACATTTGTTAAGGAATACTACGATGTAAGGTACGCCTACTTGACGGGAAAGAAGGATGTGCTCACGAGTTTGCGGCATAGGGCCGTCAGCTGCGGATACAACCAAGATCGCTCCGTCCATTTGAGCAGCACCAGTGATCATGTTTTTAACATAGTCAGCATGTCCTGGGCAGTCAACGTGTGCGTAGTGACGGTTAGGTGTTTCGTACTCAACGTGAGCTGTGGAGATTGTGATACCGCGCTCGCGCTCTTCTGGTGCTTTATCGATTTGGTCGAATGCTACTGCAGCTCCACCGTATCTTTTGGACAATACAGTTGTAATAGCAGCTGTCAAAGTTGTTTTACCATGGTCAACGTGACCGATAGTACCGATGTTAACATGCGGTTTGTTACGTTCAAATTTAGCCTTTGCCATTTTAAACGATTCCTCCTTAGAGTGACTAATAGTTTTATATTAAGCGCCTTTGCCTTTTGCAATAATTTCTTCTGCAATGGACTTAGGTACTTCTTCATAATGTGAAAGTTCCATGGAGTAAACACCACGGCCTTGTGTTCTCGAACGAAGTGTTGTGGAATATCCAAACATTTCGGACAAAGGCACCTTAGCACGGATGATTTGCGCGCCATGACGGTTATCCATACCTTCAATGCGTCCACGACGGGAGTTAAGGTCACCCATAACATCGCCCATGTACTCTTCTGGTACAGTAACTTCAACCTTCATGATTGGCTCAAGAAGAACCGGTTTACATTTTTCTTTAGCTGCTTTAAGTGCCATGGAACCCGCGATTTTGAACGCCATTTCATTGGAGTCAACATCATGGTAAGATCCATCGACAACTGTAGCTTTGATATCCACGAGCGGGAATCCTGCGATTACACCGTTTTTCATGGACTCTTCGATACCAGCTTGAATAGGTGCGATATATTCTCTTGGAATAGATCCGCCCACTACTTTGCTTTCGAAAATGAAACCTGTACCAGCTTCTTGAGGTTCAAACTCAACCCAACAATGTCCGTATTGACCACGACCACCGGATTGACGAACGAATTTACCCTCAACTTTAGCTGCTGCACGGAACGTTTCACGATAAGCAACTTGTGGTTTACCTACATTGGTTTCTACTTTGAACTCGCGAAGCATACGGTCAACGAGGATTTCAAGGTGAAGCTCACCCATACCAGCGATGATCGTTTGTCCTGTTTCTTCGTCTGTAGAAGCACGGAAAGTCGGATCTTCTTCAGCAAGCTTTTGCAATGCGATACCCATTTTATCTTGGTCGGCTTTCGTCTTCGGTTCAACAGCAAGCTGGATAACCGGTTCAGGGAAGACCATTTTCTCAAGAATAACTGGATTTTTCTCATCACAAAGTGTATCACCAGTCGTTGTATCTTTCAATCCAACGGCCGCGGCGATGTCACCAGCGTATACAATGCTGATCTCTTGACGGCTGTTCGCATGCATTTGCAGGATACGACCAACGCGCTCACGTTTGCCTTTCGTTGCGTTAACAACGTAGGAACCGGAGTTCAAGGTACCAGAGTAAACACGGAAGAACGTAAGACGACCAACGAAAGGATCTGTCATGATTTTAAATGCAAGCGCTGAGAAAGGTTGATCATCAGCAGACTTACGAACCACTTCAGTACCGTCGTCAAGTACACCTTTAATGTCAGGTACATCAAGTGGTGATGGCAGGTAATTAATTACCGCATCCAACATCAATTGAACACCTTTGTTTCTGTAAGAAGACCCTACGATAACTGGGAAGATTTTCACTTCACAGACACCTTTACGTAGAGCTGCTTTGATTTCGTCAACAGAGATTTCTTCGCCTTCAAGATACTTCATTGTAAGCTCTTCATCGAGCTCAGCAACTTTCTCAATCAATTCCAAACGAAGTTCTGCAACTTGATCTTTGAACTCAGCAGGAATCTCGATTTTCTCGATATCCTTACCAAGATCGTCTTTGTACATATAAGCAACTTCATCAACCAAGTCAATGATACCTTTGAATTCATTCTCAGCACCGATTGGAAGTTGAATAGCTACTGCATTTGCACCAAGCTTTTGACGCATCGATTCAACAACTTGCAAGAAGTCTGCACCGATGATGTCCATTTTGTTTACGTAAGCAATACGTGGAACGTTGTATTTATCAGCTTGTCTCCAAACTGTTTCCGATTGAGGCTCAACGCCCTCTTTCGCACTAAATACACCAACTGCTCCATCCAACACACGAAGGGAACGCTCTACCTCAACGGTAAAGTCAACGTGTCCCGGGGTATCAATAATATTGATGCGGTGACCTTCCCATTGCGCAGTTGTAGCGGCGGAAGTAATCGTGATTCCGCGCTCTTGTTCCTGTTCCATCCAGTCCATCGTAGCTGCACCTTCGTGCACTTCTCCGATTTTGTGAACTTTACCAGTATAGTACAGAATGCGCTCTGTTGTAGTCGTTTTACCAGCATCGATATGAGCCATGATCCCGATATTACGTGTGTTTTTTAAGGAGAACTCTCTAGCCATAGGTCGTTATGTCTCCTTTCTGATATTAATTTAGAATTCTACCAACGATAGTGAGCGAATGCTTTATTAGCTTCAGCCATTTTGTGTGTATCTTCACGTTTCTTAACGGAAGAGCCTGTGCTGTTGCTAGCATCGATGATTTCATAAGCCAATCTTTCTTCCATCGTCTTCTCACCACGTAGACGTGAGTAGTTTACCAACCAACGCAAGCCTAATGTCGAACGACGATCAGGTCTTACTTCGATAGGCACTTGATAGTTTGCTCCACCAACACGGCGAGCTTTAACTTCTAGTACTGGCATAATATTTTTGATAGCAGCTTCAAACACTTCCATCGGCTCTTTACCTGTACGATCTTTCACGAGGTTAAAAGCGTTGTATAGAATGGTTTGTGCTACCCCTCTTTTTCCATCAACCATAATGCGATTGATAAGACGAGTAACTAGTTTGCTATTATAAATTGGATCTGGCAATACGTCTCTGCGAGTAACTGGACCTTTACGAGGCATAGTTATCCCCCTTTCTTATAAGAATCATCCCTGATTATTATCTCTTATTTTTTAACTTTCGGACGTTTTGTACCGTATTTGGAACGGGATTGCTTACGGTTGTTAACACCGGAAGTATCCAGCGCGCCACGCACGATGTGATAACGTACCCCTGGAAGATCTTTAATTCTACCTCCACGGATCAATACAACGCTGTGTTCTTGCAGGTTGTGACCGATACCTGGAATGTAAGCTGTCACCTCTACGCGGTTCGTTAAACGAACACGTGCATATTTACGAAGTGCGGAGTTAGGCTTCTTAGGAGTCATAGTACCTACACGCGTGCAGACACCACGTTTTTGAGGTGCACTCAAATCCGTTGCTTCTCTTTTCAAAGCGTTAAAACCTTTTTGCAAAGCTGGTGATTTAGACTTATCCACCTTCGCTTGACGACCTTTACGTACTAGTTGGTTAATTGTTGGCATATCGCCACCTCCTCCCTACATTCATAACATGATGTTCTTCTTGCAAGCCCACAGATCCAGGCGAGTCATAAATGAGCAAAGAGAAAGTCCTTGCCATGGATAGCTGCAAAAAGTCACTAGTACTAATGTAGGCTATAACCACTAACAAAAACGTCTTTAGCGTTTATTCATTTACAACAGCTGCTACCGCAGCTCCAACTTCAATTCCACATGCTTTACCTAGCATCTTCATAGAATCCACATAGGTAACAGGTACACCCTTCTGCGTACAAAGAGTTACCAGATTTATCGTCAATCGCGGATCTGCATCTTTGGAAACAAAAACTTCGACTGCCTTACCTTGTTCGACTATTTTTGTAACTTTCTTCGTACCTACACTAATACTCTTCGCCTGTTTGACTTTATCATAAGACATAAGGCACCCCCTTCAAAGAAAGGAAAGAATATCGACTTAGGCACACTACGATATATTAGCATTTTGAACTTCGGGTGTCAAGGAATAACTTCTTATATTTTATTATTCTTACTAGATTAACAAAAGTAAATCAAAAGGGACAGCACACTTCATAATAAAGTGGCTATCCCTCATGATTACACCGCAAATCTATTCAACAGCGACAGTCTCTTTTTCAAGGTCTTCGTCTTGTACAAGTACTTCGTTCGGATCCGTAATACGGATGTTCCGGTAACGAGGCATACCTGTACCTGCAGGAATAAGTTTACCGATAATAACGTTCTCCTTAAGACCAAGTAATTGGTCAACCTTGCCTTTAATCGCTGCATCAGTCAAGACACGTGTTGTTTCTTGGAAAGACGCTGCAGATAGGAAGGAATCAGTCTCTAGGGACGCTTTAGTAATACCGAGCAAGATTGGTCTCGCAACAGCAGGCTCACTGCCAGCGAACAAGGCTACTTTGTTGGCTGCTTCATATTCATGAATGTCTACGAAGGAACCAGGTAGAAGCGTTGTATCTCCAGCGTCAACGATACGGATTTTCCGTAACATTTGGCGAACCATAACTTCGATATGTTTATCGTTAATTTCTACCCCTTGGTTACGATAAACGCGTTGAACCTCTTGCAGAATGTAGTTCTGCACGCCGCGGATACCTTTGATACGGAGCATTTCTTTCGGATCGATAGAACCGTCAGTCAACTCGTCTCCAGCTTCCACTTGTTGATTCAATGAAACACGTACACGTGATCCGTAAGGAACAGCATAGACTTTGGATTCCGCTTCCCCTTGGACTTCGATCTCACGACGGTCCTTAGCTTCACGGATTTCTTTGACTGTACCATCGATTTCGGAAATGATCGCTTGACCTTTCGGATTCCGAGCTTCGAAGAGCTCTTGAATACGCGGCAAACCTTGCGTAATATCATCTCCGGCAACACCACCGGTATGGAACGTACGCATCGTCAGCTGTGTTCCTGGCTCACCAATGGATTGAGCAGCAATAATACCAACTGCTTCCCCAACCTCAACAAATTGACCAGTAGCTAAGTTACGACCGTAACATTTTTTACAAACACCATGATTGGTGCGGCAGCTAAGAACAGAACGAATTTGAAGCTTCTCGATACCTGCTTCAATAATTGTGTCAGCAATACCCGATTCGATGAGCTCATTGCGTTGAACAATGACTTCACCCGTTTTCGGATGACGAAGGGTTTCATAAGCATAACGACCCTCAATACGGTCATAGAGATCTTCAATAACCTCTTTACCATCTTGAATTTTGCTAACCATGAAGCCTTTATCTGTTCCACAATCATCTTCACGAACAATTACATCTTGTGCAACGTCAACGAGACGACGAGTCAAGTAACCGGAGTCAGCTGTACGCAACGCCGTATCGGCAAGACCTTTACGCGCTCCGTGCGTGGAAATAAAGTACTCCAAGATGGTCAAGCCTTCACGGAAGTTCGATTTAATTGGCAACTCCATAATTTTACCGGATGGATTCGCCATCAAACCACGCATACCGCCAAGCTGTGTAATCTGTGATTTATTACCCCGTGCTTTGGATTCAACCATCATGCTAATAGAGTTATATTTATCAAGGGATTTCATCAAAATATCTGTGATTTCATCCTTCGCTTTACTCCAGATCGCAATAACACGGTCATAACGCTCTTCATCTGTAATCAAACCACGACGGTATTGGTTCGTAACTACACGTACTTTCTCTTCACATTCTTTGAGAATGGCTACTTTTTCAGTAGGAACGACAACGTCTGAGACAGCTACGGTAATACCCGCTTTGGTGGAGTACGTGAATCCAAGCTCTTTAATTTTATCAAGGATCATGGACGTTTGAGTTGTGTGGTATTTACGGAAACACTCAGCAATGATAGAACCGAGATATTCTTTACCTACCGCTTTGTTCTCATCGCGCTCCAACATAATAGCTCTAAGATCAGCACCTTTTTCGAAAACAAAGTGAGAATCAGGAATCCCGCTAAGTAGGTTCGTTTTGGTTGGTTCATTAATGAATGGGAAGTCGCTAGGGAAAATCTCATTCATAATGATTTTACCGATCGTCGTGATCAAGATTGCATTTTGTTGTTTCTCAGTGAAACTAACTTTGTTCAATGCTCTTGCAGGAATAGCAACCCGTGCGTGCAGAGCCATTTTGCCCGATTGGTAAGAAGAAACTGCTTCATGTACCGTTCTAATAATAGAACCAGCACCTTTAGCGAATTTGTTGTCTGTTGTTAAATAGAAGCTTCCCAGAACCATATCCTGTGAAGGCGTAACAACAGGCTTACCGTCTTTCGGATTCAAGATGTTGCCTGACGCCAGCATGAGCAAACGAGCTTCGGCTTGAGCTTCAGAGGACAATGGTACGTGAACGGCCATTTGGTCACCGTCGAAGTCAGCGTTGTAAGCTGTACAAACGAGCGGATGAAGTTTAATAGCGCGGCCTTCTACCAGAATCGGTTCGAACGCTTGGATACCAAGTCTATGCAGCGTAGGGGCACGGTTCAGAAGAACCGGGTGCTCCTTAATGACTTCTTCAAGAACATCCCAAACATCTGGACTTACACGCTCAACTTTACGTTTTGCACTTTTGATGTTATGGGCCAAACCTTTATTCACAAGCTCTTTCATCACGAAAGGCTTGAACAGCTCAAGAGCCATTTCCTTCGGAAGACCACATTGGTACATCTTCAGGTTAGGACCTACAACGATAACGGAACGACCGGAGTAGTCAACACGTTTACCGAGCAAGTTTTGACGGAAACGACCTTGTTTACCCTTCAGCATGTGGCTGAGGGATTTCAAAGGACGGTTACCAGGACCTGTTACCGGACGGCCGCGACGACCGTTGTCGATAAGCGCATCAACCGCTTCTTGCAGCATCCGCTTCTCATTTTGAACAATGATATCCGGAGCGCCTAGGTCGAGCAATCTTTTCAAACGGTTGTTACGGTTGATCACGCGACGATACAGATCATTCAAGTCAGAAGTCGCGAAGCGACCACCATCGAGCTGTACCATCGGACGAAGCTCCGGAGGGATGACAGGAAGTACATCCAGAACCATCCAACCTGGTAAATTCTTCGAGTTACGGAAAGCTTCCATAACTTCCAAACGCTTAATCGCACGATTACGGCGTTGACCTTGCGCTGTTTTGAGTTCTTCTTTGAGTGTATCTACTTCACGCTCGATATCAATATCGATCAGAAGTTTCTTAACGGCTTCCGCACCCATTCCCGCTTGGAAAGCATAACCGTACTTCTCGCGATAGCTGCGGTATTCTTTCTCGGAAAGAAGTTGTTTCTTCTCCAAAGGTGTATCCCCTGGATCTGTTACCACATAGGAAGCGAAGTAGATAATTTCCTCCAATGATCTTGGAGACATATCTAACGCAAGCCCCATACGGCTTGGAATACCTTTGAAGTACCAAATGTGAGATACCGGAGCGGCAAGTTCAATATGACCCATGCGCTCACGACGTACCTTTTGACGTGTTACTTCAACGCCACAACGGTCACAAACTACGCCTTTATAACGAACTCGTTTGTATTTACCGCAATGACATTCCCAATCTTTGGTAGGCCCGAAGATCTTTTCGCAGAAAAGACCTTCTTTCTCAGGCTTTAAGGTTCTGTAGTTAATCGTTTCCGGCTTCTTTACTTCCCCACGGGACCAAGAGCGAATTTTATCGGGTGATGCCAAGCCGATTTTCATAAACTCGAAGTTGTTAACGTCCATCAAGGAGCAACCCTCCTTTAAGAATTTAAACCCACTATGCAGTGAATCGTTCTCGATCTATTGTGGTGTTCTTTATTCGTTGACTCCTAATTCAGAGCCCTCTAAGTTTAGGTTTAATTTATCGCTAGTGACTTCGTCGTCATCGTCGGCTTCTCTCATTTCGATCTCTTCTTCGTCGCCGGAGAGGATTTTAACATCCATACCTAAGCTTTGAAGCTCTTTGATCAAAACTTTGAATGATTCAGGAACACCTGGCTCTGGAACATTCTCGCCTTTAACGATAGACTCATATGTTTTCACACGGCCTACAACGTCATCGGACTTCACGGTAAGAATTTCTTGTAATGTATAAGCAGCTCCATAAGCCTCGAGTGCCCATACCTCCATCTCCCCGAAACGTTGTCCACCAAACTGCGCTTTACCACCCAGCGGCTGCTGAGTAACAAGGGAGTAAGGTCCTGTTGAACGGGCATGGATTTTATCATCAACCATGTGCGCCAGTTTAATCATGTACATGACGCCGACGGTTACTTCACGTTCAAACGATTCCCCAGTACGACCATCGTACAGAATCGTTTTACCGCTACGCTGCATACCTGCTTCTTCCATCGCATCGAACACGTCATACTCACGCGCTCCATCGAATACTGGCGTTGCAGCATGGATACCTAGGTACTTGGAAGCCATACCTAAGTGAACTTCAAGAACTTGACCGATGTTCATCCGTGAAGGAACCCCTAGTGGATTCAATACAACTTCAACCGGAGTACCATCTGGAAGGAAAGGCATATCTTCTTCTGGAAGAATACGTGCTACAACCCCTTTGTTACCGTGACGTCCCGCCATTTTATCGCCTTCGGAAATTTTCCGTTTTTGTGCGATATAGACACGAACGAGTTGGTTCACACCAGGAGGCAGCTCATCGCCGTTCTCACGAGTAAATACTTTCACATCAACAACGATACCGTCTGTACCATGCGGTACGCGAAGGGATGTATCACGAACCTCACGAGCCTTCTCACCGAAGATCGCATGCAGCAATCTTTCTTCCGCTGTTAGCTCCGTTACACCTTTCGGCGTTACTTTACCAACAAGGATATCGCCTGCGCCGATTTCGGCACCGACACGGATAATACCGCGCTCATCAAGATTTTTCAGTGCATCTTCCCCAACATTCGGGATATCACGTGTGATTTCTTCAGGTCCCAGCTTCGTATCACGAGCTTCGGACTCGTATTCCTCGATGTGAATAGAAGTGTATACATCCTCTTTCACAAGCTTTTGGCTAAGCAAGATCGCATCCTCGTAGTTGTAACCTTCCCAAGTCATGAAGGCTACGACAACGTTACGTCCAAGCGCCAATTCACCTTGTTCTGTTGAAGGTCCGTCTGCAAGAATATCGCCCGTTTTAACCAATTGACCTTTTTTGACAATAGGACGTTGATTGATGCACGTACCTTGGTTAGAACGCATAAATTTGTGGAGCTTATATTTGACGATGTTGCCGCTAACCAGCTTGCCATCAACCATTTCTTGGCGACGCAGCCAAATTTCATTCGCAGCAGCTTTCTCAATAATTCCATCGAATTTGGAGACAATACATACTCCTGAGTCTTTAGCAACCTTATGCTCCATACCCGTACCTACAAGAGGTGCTTTCGGGATCAAAAGCGGAACCGCTTGACGCTGCATGTTTGAACCCATAAGCGCACGGTTGGAGTCATCGTTTTCAAGGAACGGAATTAACGCCGTTGCCACGGAAACAACTTGCTTCGGAGAAACGTCCATGTAATCGACACGTTCAACCGGAAGTGTTAAGTTGTCATCCTTATAGCGAACGATAATAGCATCTTCAACGAATTTATTATCTTCCGTCAATTGTGCATTCGCCTGAGCGATAACATAGTTATCCTCTTCGTCTGCTGTCAGGTATGCGATTTGGTCGGTTACAAGTCCTGACTTCGGATCTACCCAACGATACGGCGCCTCAATGAAGCCATACTCATTAATACGGGCAAACGTAGACAAGGAGTTGATCAAACCAATGTTCGGTCCCTCTGGCGTCTCAATTGGACACATACGGCCATAGTGAGAGTGATGCACGTCACGAACTTCCATACCTGCGCGCTCTCTCGTCAAACCGCCGGGTCCGAGTGCAGAAAGACGTCTTTTGTGCGTCAATTCAGCAAGTGGATTCGTTTGGTCCATAAACTGAGAAAGCTGGGAGCTACCGAAGAACTCTTTGATTGATGCGATAACAGGACGAATGTTGATTAAGGCTTGCGGTGTAATCACATTCGCATCTTGAATTGACATACGCTCACGAACAACACGTTCCATACGGGAAAGACCAATACGGAATTGATTTTGCAGCAATTCACCTACAGAACGAAGTCTACGGTTACCTAAGTGGTCAATATCATCCGTATTTCCGATACCGTGAAGCAAATTGATGAAGTAGTTTATGGATGAAATAATATCGGCAGGCGTGATGTTTTTGACAGTTTTGTCAATAACACCGTTAGAGATAACTTTAACGACCTTGCCCTCTTCTGTTGGTGAATAAACGTTGATGCACTGAACTGGAATCGTATCTGCGCCCGTTACACCTTTTGGAATTGTAAATTCTTTATATCCTGCACCTTTTTCAATAAAAGGAAGGATTTCATCTAACACACGACGATCAAGTAATTGACCAGCTTCTGCAATGATTTCTCCAGTCTCGGAGTCCACCAGTGTTTCAGCCAAACGTTGATTGAACAATCTGTTTTTGATGTGAAGTTTCTTGTTAATTTTGTAGCGACCTACATTAGCCAAATCGTAACGCTTCGGATCAAAGAAACGAGCAACGATCAAGCTTCTAGCATTATCTAACGTAGGAGGCTCACCCGGACGAAGACGCTCATAGATTTCGATTAACGCTTTTTCCGTAGAATCCGTGTTATCTTTATCGAGCGTATTACGGATGTATTCATTATCACCGAGCAAATCCAAAATCTCAGCATCCGTACCAAATCCTAAGGAACGAAGAAGAACAGTTACTGGAATTTTACGCGTACGGTCGATACGAACATAGATGATATCTTTCGCATCAGTCTCAAGCTCCAACCAAGCTCCACGGTTCGGAATGACGGTTGCGGTATATGTTTTTTTGCCGTTTTTATCCACTTTCGTGCTATAATAAACACTGGGTGAACGAACGAGCTGGGAGACGATTACACGCTCCGCACCGTTAATAATGAACGTTCCCGTGTCAGTCATAATAGGGAAATCACCCATGAACACTTCTTGTTCTTTGACCTCGCCGGTTTCCTTATTAATCAAACGGACTTTGACTCTTAACGGCGCCGCATAGGTTACGTCGCGTTCTTTGGATTCATCAACCGAATACTTAGGATCACCTAAGCTATAGTCAATAAACTCCAGTACTAGGTTACCTGTAAAATCCTGGATCGGAGAGATATCCTGAAACATCTCGCGAAGTCCTTCTTCCAAAAACCACTCATACGATTTTTGCTGGATTTCAATCAGGTTTGGAATGCCCAGCACCTCATTAATTCGTGCATAAGTCCTGCGTTTACGTCGTCCAAATTGAACAAGATGTCCCGCCAACTTTCATTCACCCCTCAACTCTACTCAATAAATAAAAAGAAGAAGAAAAACTTCTACCGACGTACACTCAGGACGCCTCCATTAGTGGAGCCCGTCCGAATTAAGCGACTGTATGAAGGAAGGTTTTTCCCTGAAATCAATAAGACTTTTCCAAATATTTCTTCCCATCCTGTTAGAGTTTCCTAAAATTCAAACATTATACGTTACTCGTTCAAATTTTATTCATTCTGGAAGAAAAAAATACTTGACATTTTTGTTAACTAAAGACATGTGTCCCATCTTAATACTGACATTTTTTAATAATACCACATGTGAAATGTCAAGTCAAACAATTTCCCTAGATTGACAGTTAAGACTTAAAACCAAATCTCATCCACCGCCACTACTTCGTAGCCTTGAGAATTTTGTACCCTTTATCTTTGGAAACCTCAGTCACTTCGCTGTAAATAGACTCGAGTTTTTTCATTGCCGATGGAGCACCTTGCTTTTTTTGAATAACAACCCAGATAGCCCCGCCCTCAACTAAGCAATCATAAGCATCTGAAAAAATGCGATGAACAACTTCCTTGCCGGCACGAATCGGTGGATTAGTTAGAACAGCATCAAATCTCTGCTCTTTTACTTGTTCCAAAAGATCACTTTGAAGGATGGTCACATTCGCAATTCCGTTACGCTTCGCATTATCAGCAGAAAGCTCGACCGCTCTCTCATTGATATCAACCATTGTCACATGCCCCTTCGGACACATCACAGCAGCGCTTAGCCCGATTGGACCGTACCCACACCCTACATCAAGAACCTTAGCATCCTCGCGCAATTGCATGGTTTCAATTAAATGTTTACTTCCATAATCGACACCTTTTTTCGAAAAGACTCCCGCGTCCGTCAGGAACGTATATGTCTTGCCACGCAAGACTTCTTGCGTAGTCTGAACATCTCGTTTAACCGTCGGTCGCTCCGTATAGTAATGCTCTGACACGTTATGAATTCCTCCTCCACTTTTACCTTTAGGAAAATCAAATAACGAGAGCGTTCCTAAGGCTTTCCTAAGGGTAAAAACCTCATCTTATAACGGTTAAAAAAACCTCTTGAAGTCAAGCTTCAAGAGGTTTCCTATTGAAAGATTACTTAACTTCTACGGAAGCGCCAGCTTCAGTAAGCTTAGCTTTAACAGCTTCTGCTTCTTCGGAGCTAACTTTTTCTTTAACTGCTTTAGGAGCGCCATCAACCAAGTCTTTCGCTTCTTTCAGGCCAAGACCTGTGATTTCGCGAACTACTTTAATTACGTTGATTTTGGATGCGCCAGCGCTAGTCAAGATAACGTCAAACTCAGTTTGAGCTTCTTCAACTGCTACTGCTGCGCCACCGCCAGCTGCTACTGGAGCTGCTGCTGTTACGCCAAACTCTTCTTCAATTGCTTTAACCAGGTCGTTCAATTCCAAGATTGTCATGCCTTTGATTGCTTCTAGGATCGTTGCATTGTTGCTCATGGTTAAACCTCCATTATCATTCATATATTTTGTGGTTGTTGTTGTAAAACAAAATTAAGCTTGACCTTCAGCTTCTTTTTTCTCAGCAACTGCTTTAACAGCAAGTGCAAAGTTACGAACTGGAGCTTGAAGAACGCTAAGCAACATGGAGAGAAGACCATCTCTGGACGGAAGTTCTGCAAGTGCTTTGATTTCTTGGGATCCAACTACGCGGCCTTCGACCACGCCGCCTTTTACGCTCAATTGATCATTCTTTTTCGCAAATTCAGTCAAAATTTTCGCTGGAGCGACTAGATCGTCATTGCTGAAAGCAATAGCAGTTGGACCTGTTAGGTACTCATCCAATGCGCTTAATTCAGCATTTGCCGATGCGCGTCTAGCCAACGAGTTCTTCAGAACTACGAATTCAATTCCAGCTTCGCGCAAGGTTTTGCGCAGCTGCGTTACTTGAGCTACGTTCAAACCGCGGTAGTCTGCTATGATTGTAGAAGCACTAGCTTTAAACTTTTCAGTTACTTCAGCTACTGCCTGTTCTTTCTGTGCAAGAATTTTCGCGTTTGCCATAGTACACCTCACTTCTTATGCATTTATCTTTCAAGATCGCAAACAGTAGGAGCATCAGCATTCCTTATCTAAAATAAGAAATGCCTTCGTAGACGCTACGAAGGCATGATGTGTTCACTTTTTCCCTGATGTACAAAGAAATCGCAATATATATCATAACACCTCGGTAGGAAATTAAGCACGTTGGCACCTACTGTCTACGGTTTGCATATTCATTTTTATGACCTTTGATAGAGTATCACGCCCAGCAACCGAAGTCAACTGGTAGCTTTTACTTATCTGAAGGATTGCAGGTTCACACGAACGCTTGGACCCATTGTGGAGGATACAGCAATGTTTTTCAGGTAAACACCTTTAGCAGCTGCTGGTTTCGCTCTTACAAGTGCATCAACCAATGCTTTGAAGTTTTCGTTCAACTTATCAGCATCGAAAGATACTTTGCCAAGTGGAGCATGGATTTGGCCTGCTTTGTCAAGACGGTACTCGATTTTACCTGCTTTGATCTCTTGAACAGCTTTAGTAACGTCGAAAGTAACTGTTCCTGCTTTAGGGTTTGGCATTAAACCTTTACCCCCGAGGATACGACCCAGTTTACCAACTTCGCTCATCATGTCCGGAGTAGCTACGCAAACGTCAAATTCGAACCAACCTTGTTGAATTTTGTTGATCATATCAGCATCACCAACAAAATCTGCACCAGCTGCTTCAGCTTCTTTCGCTTTCTCGCCTTTAGCAAATACAAGTACACGTTTCGTTTTACCAGTACCGTGTGGAAGTACAACGACACCACGAACAGCCTGATCTTGTTTTCTTGGGTCAACACCCAGACGAACTGCAACATCTACAGTTTCATCAAATTTAGCAGGAGCTGTTTTCTTAACAAGCTCGATTGCTTCTGACGGATCATACAAAGTTTCAGCATTTACAAGCTGAGATACTTCGCGGTATTTTTTACCGTGTTTAGGCATTTAAATTTCCTCCTTAGTGGTATTAGCGGATAATCCTCCCACCGAGCGGCTGAAGAGTTTTCGTAGAAAACTCACTTCGAAAGCAAGTGCTTACCGTTTAACCGCATTCCTTGCGGAATTAATCTTCGATAGTGATTCCCATGCTGCGAGCAGTACCTTCAACCATACGCATTGCAGCCTCAACGGATGCAGCATTTAGGTCAGGCATTTTTTGTTCAGCGATTTCGCGAACTTTTGCGCGTTTCACAGTTGCAACTTTCTTTTTGTTTGGTTCACCGGATCCTTTTTCGATACCAGCAACGACGCGAAGAAGAACTGCAGCCGGAGGCGTTTTAGTGATGAATGTAAAGGAGCGATCCTCGAATACTGTGATTTCAACCGGAATGATAAGACCAACTTGATCAGCAGTACGAGCGTTAAACTCTTTACAGAATGCCATGATGTTCACACCTGCTTGACCCAATGCTGGACCGATCGGTGGTGCTGGATTTGCTTTCGCAGCTTGAACTTGAAGCTTCACGATTTTAATAACCTTTTTTGCCATGATAGACACCTCCTTGCTTTTAATATGGGATCTCATTGCCATCCCACTAACGAAGGTCTATCCCGAGGAATAGACCTGGTAGAAACCCTTGGTTTTCTTGTTTTATAGCTTTTCCACTTGGTCGAAATCGAGCTCAAGCGGGGTTTCTCTACCAAACATGTTGACATGTACCTTAAGTTTACCCTTGTCAGCAACAATTTCTTCAACAGAGCCGACAAAGTTTGCGAAAGGTCCCACCTTGACGCGTACGGTTTCTTTGAGTTCGAAGTCGATTTTCTCCTTCGGTTCTTCCATACCCATATGCTTCAGGATAGATTCAACTTCCTCAGGTAATAATGCAGTCGGTTTAGAGCCGGATCCTGTAGAACCTACGAATCCAGTTACTCCTGGCGTATTACGCACGACATACCAAGAGTCATCTGTTTGAATCATTTCTACGAGGACATAACCTGGATAAACTTTACGCATGACGACTTTTTTCTTGCCGTCTTTGTTTACCAGTTCTTCTTCCATAGGCACAAGCACACGGAAGATCTTGTCCGTCATTTCCATAGATTCAACGCGTTTCTCTAAATTGGCTTTCACTTTGTTCTCATACCCTGAATAGGTATGTACGACGTACCATCTTTTTTCCATGAATAAATTCACCTATAGTCCTGTTTATTTAAAAACAAGGCGCAGCAACTCAGAAATTCCTAGATCCAGCACAAAAAAATAGATAGCAACAAAAGCTACAGTACCTAATACAACAAGCGTATAGGTTGTCATCTCTTTGCGACTTGGCCACTTGACCTTTTTGAGTTCTGACCAACTGTCGGTGAAGAAGGAAAAAGTGGATCCGAAGCTTTGTCTCATTCTAGCCAAGAACGCCACAAACTACACCTCCAAAGAACTACCTAGTCTCGCGATGAGCAGTATGTTCATTGCAAAATTTGCAATATTTCTTCAACTCAATACGGTCGGGATTGTTGCGCTTATTTTTAGTGGATGCATAGTTTCTTTGTTTGCAATTTGTGCACGCTAATGTGATGATGACCCGCATGATGTACACCTCCTACAGACACTTTCTAATTAAAGCCCTTCTAAGCGCGTCAAAAAGAAAGCGACTTTTAGGGCTACCTGAAATACTTTATCACAACCCGTAATAGGGTGTCAAGGCAGAAGTCTCATAAATGCGAGAGTATCATCAGTATAGACTCTCTAGACAATAGTTAAACATTCTCCTAAAAGAAAAACACCCGCACTGCTTAAGCGGCGCGGGTACTTCCTACAAATCTCGGACTTCTAGATAACGTTCAAGTTTGCGTTTAACACGTTGAAGAGCATTATCAATAGACTTCACATGACGATCGAGATCAACAGCAATTTCTTGATACGATCTGCCATCGAGATAGAGCATCAATACCCTGCGCTCTAGGTCACTTAATATCTCTCCCATTTTATCTTCAAGGCCCGTAAACTCTTCTTGATTGATTACAAGCTCCTCAGGATCTGTAACCCGGGAACCGCTAATAACGTCAAGCAGCGTACGATCAGAATCTTCATCATAGATAGGCTTGTCCAATGACACGTAGGAATTAAGAGGAATGTGCTTCTGACGCGTTGCTGTTTTGATCGCCGTGATGATCTGTCGCGTAATGCACAGTTCAGCAAAGGCTTTGAATGAAGCAAGCTTGTCTCCTCGGAAGTCGCGAATAGATTTATATAAACCTATCATACCTTCCTGCACAATGTCTTCACGGTCTGCACCTATCAAAAAATAAGAACGTGCTTTGGCACGTACGAAATTCTTATATTTATTGATAAGGTATTCCAATGCTTCGCTACTGCCTTCACGAACTGCTTCGACGATGTCTTCATCTGGCTTGAGGTCATAATCATACATTCTCAGTTCTTTGAGGTCGACACTCACCAACAATCCCTCCGGCCTGCAGGACTACCCAGATTCACTATAAAAGTTTAGGTTAAGTATACATGAAGAAAACTCACACCGTCAACGGTGAACCGCACCATTTCTAGCATTTGGAGGATTCACTCTCCTCTTCGCCACCGTTCGAACTGCTCTTTGAGCTCACGGCTCAGTTTACCTTCGAACGGATTACGCTTGGATGAAGTTTCAGAATGAATACGTTCTCGCACTTCCTTGCGATTCTGTTTGATTTTGACTAGCAGTTCACCAGCGGGCATCCGAAGAGCTCCTTTACCGAAAATGACATGCTGCTCAATCATATCCGAAGTGGCTACATAGATCTGCTTACGCCTTCCCATCAAATTCGTGACCAAGCGTTCGATCCGTTCATCTGCCGTTTCCTTCTCTTTGGTGTAGAGTACTATAAGCTTACTCTGTACATACTTCTTCCCAAGTCCTGGTACCATATAGGCATCAAAAACAAGGTACACCTTCATACCCGAGTAGGATTGATACTCCGCCAGCATATGAATTAACTGATCACGAGCGCCCTCCAGATCTGTGTCTTTCAGCTTACTCAGCTCAGGCCAAGCGCCAATAATATTGTAGCCATCAACAATCAGAAACTGTTCCATTTCATTTAACTCTTATTACGCTGTCTAACCACTTCGTACATCAATACACCCGCGGCAACGGACGCATTCAAAGAATTCACATGTCCCGCCATCGGAAGCTTAACTAAGAAGTCACATTTCTCTTTAATTAATCGGCCTACACCTTTACCTTCATTACCAATAACGAGTGCTATTGGCATGCTAAAGTTGGCTTTATACACATCTTGAGCAGCGGTTACATCTGTTCCAGCGACCCAGACTCCCTGTTCTTTCAACTTCTCGATAGTCTGCGCAATATTCGTCACACGTGCAACGGGAACGTATTCAACAGCCCCAGCTTGAGGTCTTGGAAACAGTCGCCGTAAGTCCAACGGAACGCCGCTTGGGGATAATGACGCCATGGACACCTGTGCAATCAGCTGTTCGCAGAATTGAACCCAAATTATGCGGATCCTCGATCTCATCCAAAATCAAGACAAATGGTTCCTGCCCAAGCTCTTTAGCCTTAGCTAGAATATCTTCCACTTCGACATACTCATAGGCAGCTACTTGCGCTACAACCCCTTGGTGTTGTAGTCCTTCGGCCATCTGGTCCAGCTTGCGCTTGTCCGTAAACTGAACGATAATGCCAACATTTTTGGCTTCCGCTACAATAGGACCTGCGAATTGCTTCTGAGCACTCTCTGCGATCCATATTTTATTAATCGTCCGACCTGCACGAAGCGCCTCCAGAACGGAGTGCTTCCCGCCGATATATTCTTCATCCATTCCTGTTCCTCCTAAAAGTTTTGCTTGAACATTTTAATCATCTTTAGCTTAAGCTACTTGTTCTGCTTGTAAGCAATCGCAAAGTCTAATATTTCCTTCAATCTCTCAAAAGATTGTTTATAGTACAAATATCCGATTAAGCACTCAAACGCGGTGCTGTGCCGGTATTCAAGCACTTCCGCGTTTTTGGCTGTAGTTCCCGATTTGGCATTGCGCCCCCGCTTTACCATGTCAACTTCTTCTTCTGATAGCATCGGCATCAAAGCTTCCAACAATTTGGATTGCGCTTTGGCTGAGACATATCCCGTTGATGCTTTGTGCAAATGGTTTGGCCGATGGTTAGCTCCAGAAATGACATATTGTCTGATGTACACTTCATACACAGCATCCCCTATATACGCTAATACAAGCGGATTTAATAAATGGGGACTTTTAGATGGCGGGAAAACAAAAAGGTTCGCAGCATCATGGAAGGACTCGCTCATTTACGGCGCCAGCGTATTCCCTGTGGTGTATCCTCAAGGAATATCCCTTTCTCTGTGAGCAGGTCACGAATTTCATCCGCGCGGGCCCAGTTCTTCGACTTACGCGATTCCGTCCGTTCGATAATCAACTGCTCGATCTCTTCATCTAACAGCTCATCCGTTTGCTGCGAAAGAATCCCTAAGGTTTGATCGAACGCTTGCAGCTGATCCAAGAAGAGCTGCAGCGCGGCTGCGTTTACCCGCTCCTGTTGCAGGTAAAGGTTCGCTTCAGCAACAAGGTCGAAAACCGCTGTAATAGCATCCGGCGTATTGAAATCGTCGTTCATCTTATCATCAAACTGGCTAGCAATCGCAGCCAAGCGATCCGTAAGCGCTGATTCAATTTCGCTGGTCGCAGAAGCAGTAGTAAGTCGGTGTTTCAAGTTGTCATAAGCATTCTGGATCCGTTCTAACGCATTAGAGGCTTGTTTCAAGCTCTCATCGCTGAAATTCAGCGGATTGCGGTAGTGCGCGGACAACATGAAGAAACGGAATACTTGCGGCTTGATTTGTTTAACGAGATCACGAATAAGAATCCCATTGCCAAGCGACTTTGACATTTTCTCATTGTCGATGTTCAGGAAAGCATTGTGCAGCCAATAATTGGCCATCGGATGCCCCGTTACAGCTTCCGTCTGAGCGATTTCACACTCATGATGCGGGAAGGTCAAATCTTGTCCGCCGCCGTGTATATCAATCGTTTCACCCAAATATTTGCGCACCATGGCGGAGCATTCGATATGCCAGCCTGGACGCCCTTGGCCCCATGGACTATCCCAATAAATCTCGCCCGGTTTGGCCGCTTTCCAAAGTACAAAATCCTGAGGACTCTCTTTGCGATCGTCTACTTCAATACGGATACCGTATTGGAGCTCTTCCAGATTTTGGTTGGACAGCTTACCATAATCAGCAAATTTGCTTGTTCGGTAATACACATCACCGCGGGCTTCGTACGCGAAATCTTTCTCAACGAGAGCAGCTATGAAATCAATAATTTCTTGGATATTCTCCGTCACACGCGGATTCAAGGTAGCGTCGTGAACGCCAAGCGTTTTGACGTCCTCCAAAAAAGCTTGAATGAATGTTTCGGCAAGCTCTGGAACGGTAACAGCCAACTCCTCGGCTTTACGAATCATTTTATCATCCACATCGGTAAAGTTCGTAATATAGGTCACTTCATATTTCTGAGATTCCAAATAGCGACGTACAACATCGAAGAAAATAACCGGTCTGCCGTTACCAATATGGATATAGTTATACACAGTAGGTCCGCAAACGTACATTTTCACTTTGCCTGGTTCAATTGGAACGAATTCTTCTTTTTTCCGTGTTAGCGTATTATACACTCTGAGTGTCATGTTCTCTCGTTTCTCCATTCTTAAGGCGTTCTTGTGCAAGTTGTTGTTTTAAATCGTTAATCTGATTCTGTAACTCCTGAAATATATCAACAATAGGATCAGGTAAGTTCCCATGGTCCAAACGATTAACACGAACCCCGTCCCGCTTCACAAGTTTAGCAGGGATCGTGACTACGGTACTATTTGAAGGAACTTCCTGAATGACTACCGCATTAGAACCAATACGTGAATTTTCACCTACAAGGAAAGAACCGAGAATTTTGGCACCAGAGCCAATAACTACATTATTGCCAATAGTTGGATGTCTCTTACCTTTTTCTTTCCCCGTGCCCCCTAAGGTTACGCCTTGGTATAGGATGACATCGTCACCGATCTCACAGGTTTCTCCGATAACAACACCCATGCCATGATCAATAAACAGTCTTTTCCCTATCGTTGCACCCGGATGAATCTCAATCCCTGTCATGAACCGGCTCCACTGCGAAACAATACGAGCGATCGTATACATCCCCCGCTTGTAAAACCAATGGCCGATTCGATGAGACCAAATCGCATGAAGCCCAGAATACGTAAAAACAACCTCAAACCAGCTGCGTGCAGCCGGGTCGTTATCGAATACGGCGGATATATCAGATTTGATCGTTGCCCACATGTTCTCACCTTCTTCGTAGAAATCATTACAAGGATTCTTCTAAAACAAAAAAGCCCCTGCAGCCATATGGCTGCAGAGGCGTATTATCGCGGTTCCACTCTGCTTGGTGACTCGGAAGTCTCCCAACTTAGGTTCCCGTAACGTGGGTATTCCGGCTGCGCCTACCCTACTCTCACGAGTATTCGGCGCGGCAGCTCCCAGGTGCATTTCCGATTACAGGAAT
Organism: Paenibacillus sp. WG02; assembly: GCF_055396115.1. Taxonomy (NCBI): domain Bacteria; kingdom Bacillati; phylum Bacillota; class Bacilli; order Caryophanales; family Paenibacillaceae; genus Paenibacillus; species Paenibacillus sp. WG02. The sequence goes on from NZ_AP036016.1 coordinate 8,035,799, forward strand.
TGGATAACTCACAGCCAAAGCCTCGCGGCTTCGATTATCCTCTCTGATAAATCCCTAGTTAAACGTACTCTCCTGATCATTGCATTCGATATTGAACTAAGTATAGCGAAAAGAAACCCGCATTACAATAAGTTCCTTAGACGAGAGGCAACTTTTTCTTTGCCAAGTAAGTAAAGAGACACATTTAAATCAGGTCCGTGCACTTGTCCTGTTAGCGCAGAACGAATCGACATAAACAATTGTTTCCCTTTGAAGCCCGTATCCTTCTGCACTTGCTTAAGCAAAGCAGGGATAGCTTCTACGGTGAAGTCTTCCGCTTGTTCGACTTGCGTGAGGAAGCTAGCTAGCACAACAGGCACATGCTCCTCTTTCAATACAGCCGAAGTTTCCTCGTCGATAACCAGCTCTTCTTTGAAGAAGATACTAGATAGTTCGACGATCTCAGCCGCGAAACGCATTCTCTCTTGATTGAGGCCTACGAGAGCCGTTACCCACTCTTGAGCTGCCGTATCCAAATCACCTTGGATGTACCCAGCCTTTTGCAGATGAGGCACGCATAACTCGACCACTCGGGAGAGAGGCGCCTTTTTCAAATAAGCATTGTTCATCCAATTCAATTTATCCATATCAAACACAGCCGGACTCTTGGATACGCGATCCAGGTCAAACTGGGCAATAAGTTCTTCCTTCGTGAACATTTCCTCTTCGCCGCCAGGAGACCAACCGAGCAGGGCAATGAAGTTAACAACAGCTTCAGGCAAATAGCCTAGCTCTTTGTACTGTTCGATAAACTGAATGATGGATTCATCCCGTTTACTCATTTTTTTACGATCAGGATTTAAAATAAGCGCCAAATGAGCAAAGTCAGGCACAGGAAGTCCCAGTGCTTCGTACATGAGAATTTGTCTTGGTGTATTGGACAGATGCTCCTCACCGCGAATAACCAGATTGATTTTCATCAAATGATCGTCCACAATGACAGCAAAGTTATAGGTTGGAATGCCATCCGTACGTGCAATGATGAAATCGCCAATCCCATTGGATTCAAATTCAACACGCTCGCGCACCTTGTCCTCGAAGCCGATAATCCGGTCTTCTGGAACACGGAAACGAATGGAAGGCTTACGTCCTTCAGCTTGATAAGCAGCAATCTGCTCAGTTGTTAAGTTACGGCATTTCCCTGAATAACCACCCATTTCTCCGCGTGCTTCTTGCTCTGCCCGCTCCTGCTCCAAATCGGCTTCCGAGCAATAGCAATGGTACGCATGGCCGCTCTGAACCAATTGATCGAGATACGTCTGATAAATATCCAGTCGCTCCATCTGACGATAAGGACCGTAAGGACCTCCGATATCTACGCTCTCGTCCCACTCTAAGCCAAGCCATCTAAGACCGTTCAACTGATCTTCAATTCCGGATTCTTTGTGACGAGTTTGATCCGTGTCTTCAAAACGAACAACGAACGCACCGCCATGGCGACGCGCCAATAAATAATCAAACAGTGCTGTACGAGCACCGCCAATATGTAAATGTCCAGTCGGACTAGGTGCATAACGCACACGTAAAGGCTGATTCATGTGTGTCCCTCTTCTCCCCAATATTACCTGCTATTCTAGCACATCTCGAATTAAACAAACAACCGATTGCGCAGCAATTCCTTCGCCTCGACCCGTGAAACCAAGCTGTTCCGTTGTCGTCGCTTTTACATTTATTTGATCCAGCTTAGCATCAAGCGCAGCTGCAATAATTTCTGCCATTTGCGGAATGTAAGGCGCCATCTTTGGCTTCTGGGCAATAATGGTGGAATCTATATTCCCAAGACGATACCCTCTGTCTTTAGCCAGCTGCCAAACATGCTTCAGCAGTACTAGACTATCCGCATCCTTGAACTCCGCAGCTGTATCCGGGAAATGCTTCCCGATATCGCCTAAACCTAGCGCACCCAGAATAGCATCGCTAATAGCGTGCAGCAGCACATCGGCATCAGAGTGCCCGAGCAGCCCTTTTTCATAAGGAATCGTCACGCCTCCAATAATGCACTTGCGGCCTTCCACCAATTGATGAACATCAAATCCTTGTCCTACGCGAATCATAGCTGTCCCTCTCCCCTTACGTTATGTAATATCCATTCTGCCCATGGCAAATCTTCCGGTGTCGTAATCTTAATATTATAATAGTCCCCTTCGACCACATGCACCGTCGTTCCTATCCGTTCCACCAGCATTGCATCATCTGTCCCCATGAAATCATCCTGAAGAGCTCGTTCATGCGCTTCCTGTAGAAGAGAAAACCGAAAAGCTTGCGGCGTTTGGATCGCCCACAAGCTTCGTCTATCCGGTGTAGATTGAATTCGTTTCTCGGTATCTACGATTTTGATCGTGTCCTTAACAGGTACGGCCAGTACAGCTGCATCCTGTTCTTGCGCTTTCATAAGGCAATCGAACACATGTTCTTTTTTCACGAAAGGCCTAACACCGTCATGAACGAGTACCCACGTTGTATCCTTCTGTAAGGAGTCCAGACCCCATCTAACGGAATCTTGACGTTCAGCGCCTCCCGCTAGCACACGAGTGACCTTGGATAGAGCGTAGTCCTGTACATAGCCTCTACAGCGATCTACATCCGTTCCCCCAACAACGAGAATAATTTCATCCACTTCATGTATGTTTTGAAATAATTGCAAGGTATGTACCAGAATTGGCTTGTGTCCCAGTTGTAAGTATTGTTTACTTTCAGCCGTTCCCATTCGCGAGCCCTTGCCCGCTGCCACGATGATAACTCCTAGCTTCCCCATAAGTCCTCCAACTAAGTGCTTTCTGAAAGAAAGCTTTCTTCGTAAGCATAGACCCAAGGATAAACGACCTAGTAAGAGCTATGTTACATCTCCTTATCATACTGGTTTTACTGTGCTTTTTCCAATAGTTTCGGTTTCGCGAAAATCATACGTCCCGCCGACGTCTGCAGAACACTTGTGACCATCACTTCGAGTGTCATCCCGATGAATTCGCGCCCGCCTTCCACCACAATCATCGTACCGTCGTCCAGATAAGCTACACCTTGTCCATGCTCCTTGCCATCCTTAATGACTTGAACTATGATTTCTTCACCCGGTAGGACAACAGGCTTCACTGCATTCGCGAGGTCGTTGATATTGAGCACCGAAACACCTTGCAATTCACATACTTTGTTTAGATTAAAATCATTCGTAATCACTTTGCCTTGCAGTACTTTGGCGAGCCGGACCAGCTTGCTGTCCACTTCAGATATTTCCTCGAAATCTCCTTCGTAAATAAGCACTTTCACTTCAAGTTCCTTTTGGATTTTGTTCAAAATGTCCAGACCGCGCCGACCGCGATTCCGTTTGAGTAAATCCGACGAGTCCGCAATGTGCTGCAGCTCTTCCAAGACAAATTCCGGAATAACGAGAGTTCCCTCAATGAATCCCGTTTTGCAAATATCAGCGATCCTGCCATCAATAATGACACTCGTGTCGAGAATCTTATGCTCCTCATAAGGACGGTGCGTCTGCTTCTCCGGGCCTGTGGATCGGCTCTTAGCAATGATCTGAACCAACTCTTCCCTCTTGCTGTAACCGATACGGAAACCCATTACAGCTAATACCGCAGAGACAATGAACGGTAAAAAGGGACTAGCCCATTTCGCTTGCTCTAAGACAGGGAACACCAATACCGATATAAGCAGTCCAATGACTAAACCTAATGTACCTGAGAGTAAATCGGACACCGGGATATCCGCTACATTCTTTTCGCCTCTCATAAGCAGTTTCATTCCTTGACTTGCAACCCATGACGAAAGGAAGAACATACCTACTGCGCATAAACTATTAATCCAAATAACTTGTCCCGCATCACTCATTAGCAATGTCTTTCGAAGGATCGAATCACTCCAACTATAACCTAAACTACCACCCATGATGGCCAAAATGATTTGTACCCATTTTCTCATCACAGATTCACCCCCTAAATCAAACTTGTTTTAAGCCTTATTACAATTATGTTCCAATTTCTCCAACGTTAATCACTTCTTTACATGGAAAATTGAAATATTAGAGGGCTTCCTTTATAATGAAATTGGAAGTTACCAACACACCCGAGGTGGATGGAATGAGCTCCTTGACTTTAAAGCAGTTTCAGGATCAAGTATCTGAATTGTTACTCCGTCACCGAAGTCTGCTTGACGTCTTATCCAAATTCCAACAGTCTGGTGCAGCTACTAATCGTTCTGTGGTGAAATCTATTACGGAATGTGGATGTATTCAGGTTCATGCAGCCAAGCAAGAGTATCATCCTGAGATGACTTTGGATGAGGCCAAGGAAGTGCTCGGCACTCATGTATCTGGTCACTTATGTGAACAATGCATCGAGGTCGTAAGTACGGAACTAGGTAGAAATCTCTTCTATATGTCTGCACTTAGTAACATCCTAGACGTTAATTTGGAGCAAGTCGTTGAGAACGAATCGAAGAAATGCACAACACTGGGACTTTTCAACATGTCATGAAGACGAAAAAAAAGCATTTATTTTCTCTCTGAATCATCAGAAGAAAATAAATGCTTTTTATTTTCGAAGCCTGTGTTAAACGTCCGATTTCACTGAATTCGTGTCGTCCATGCCGCGTCTTTTGTTCTTTCTCCGGAGACGGATGAAGAACCCATCAACGTTTTTTTTTAGGCCATATAGCGCGTAGGCTAATAGAGGTACGAAAATCATTTTAGAAATCGACTCCGGCCATTTGATAGCAATCAAAATTGCTACGGCAACAATAATTGGCGTTATCCAAATAGCTGCTTTAGGAATACCGGCTTTCTTGAAGTTCGGATACTTTACTGTACTTACCATCAAGTAAGATAACAGGATCGTACTTACCAACAACACATATACATTAATTTCGTTCACAAACAACGCTAGTGTACAAAGAACACCGCCTGCGGCTGGAATCGGAAGACCGATGAAATAGCCAGGCGTACCAGCAACGACATTGAAACGAGCTAAACGGAGCGCTCCACAAATCGGGAAGATCGCTGTAACAATCCAAGCAAATGCCGGACTAATCACATTCGGATCATTAAATGCAACCACATACATGATAAAGGCTGGTGCTACACCGAATGAAATGACATCGGACAGCGAATCTAACTCTTTACCGAACTCACTCTGCGCGTTCAAAGCTCTGGCTACACGACCGTCAAGTCCATCAAGCAACATAGCGACAATGACAAGTACTGCTGCAATTCCATGTTCACCACTGAAAGCAAGAATAATTGACAGAACACCTAGGAATAAGTTCCCTACTGTAAAAAGACTGGGAATTGATTTCGTTAACATATGTTTTTGTCCACCTCTGGATTTACTATACCCTAATCTCGACTTAATAAAACCTCGACCAATAAAACTGCCTTGACTTAACAAAACCTCAACAATGATACTTTATGATTGTATCTAGTTTAAATATGTCTGTCAATGAACACTTGTTCTTGAATTCTTTTGAGACCTTCCTTAATGGCTCGGGCTCTCACTTCGCCAATACCGTCAACTTCATCTAATTCTTCAATTGTCGCCATCATCATGTGAGGCAAATAACCAAACTTTTCGACCAGATTCGCAATAATAATAGATGGCAGCCGCGGAATTTTGCCTAAAATTCGGAACCCTCGAGGAGAAACCGGTTCTTCAGCAATAGAATTCGTATGCGGATATCCAAGCAATCGGATGATTTGGTGGGGCTCCAGCAGTTCATCCGAGGATAACCGCTTTAAGCCTGCTTGCATTTCTTTGACGCGGTCTTCCGATAAATCACGTACATAATCTTTTACGATCAAACGCGCTTCAAGTTCCGCATTCCCAACAAGTTCTTCCAGCTGCATGCTAATAAGGCGGCCTTCATTCCCGAGCTCATTAATGTATCGATTAATCTCTGCTTTAATACGCAGCACCATCTCAAACCGGGCAATGACATTGGTAACATCGTGCAGGGTAACCAATTCCTCAAATTCGGATGCGCTTAGATTGGTCAGCGACTGATCCAGCACGACTTTGTAACGCTCCAACGTCTGGATCGCTTGATTCGCCTTGGTCAGGATGACACCAATATCCTTCAACGCGTAACGCAAATTACCTTGATAAAGCGTTATTACATTACGCCGCTGTGAAATCGAAACAACCAATTTATTTGTTTGCTTCGCAACTCGTTCGGCTGTCCTATGCCTAATTCCCGTCTCCGAGGATGAGATCGAGGAATCAGGGATTAATTGTGTGTTCGCATATAGGATGCGTTTGATATCCTCACTAAGGATAATCGCGCCATCCATTTTGGCAAGCTCATATAAATAATTGGGAGAAAAGTCACAATCTATGGAAAAACCGCCATCCACGATTTCCATTACTTCCGCACTATATCCAACTACAATAAGTCCACCCGTTTTGGCGCGTAGGACATTCTCTAACCCATCACGGAACGGTGTACCAGGTGCTACCATTTGCAGCAATTGGCTCATGACGTCTCGCTTTATCTCTTCTTTGCTCATCATTTTCCTCCTGAAGGCTTGCAGGTTGAATGACCACGAGTTAACCCAGTGCCGCTTTCAATGCCTCTGCTACCGTGTTCACTCCGATAATCTCCATACTAGGCGGATGTATCCATCCTTCTACGTATATAATACATTTCAGATTCGAAATTCATGCTGCTTTGATCCAACTTAACACCCTTAATCCGAATTGTATGACTGGATAGAGTCAAATTGCTAAATCCTTACAACTAAGTATAACGGAAAATTCATTTCTTTAAAAGAAGTTGTATATAACGAAAGAACAGTTCTAATTTTCTTAGGATAACCAGTTTAGTTTATTACTAAGTTCGAAACTTTATCATTCAATCTAAATACTTAAATTGGCAGGAGTCGATATGTGTAACTTTTTTATGTAGGTCACACTCCGTTTAACTTGAAGTCTATTACGCTCAACAATAGCTGTTGTCTAATTATCTTCCTCATCCCAAGGTGCCTTCTCCTCTTTGCCTTTAGAAGAAGTGCCAAATACAGAGTGGATGACTTGGCTCAATGTCTTACATGGGATTACCTTTATTGTAGAAAACGTAGTTGTGCTTTTCAATCCATTGAGCGCAACATAGACACGTTTGAAACCCATTCTTTCAAGTTCTCTAATTCTTAGTTCTAACGTAGGTACTTTTTTTAATTCACCCGTTAATCCAATATCTGCGATAAATACAGTATCATTTGGGATACCTTGATTCTTGCAGGAAGATACAATGCTCATTATCGCGGCTAAATTTGATGATTGTTCTTTTAAACGAATACCGCCTGTCGTTTTAACAACCACGTTCTTATCATGAAGAGGGATATTGGCTCTTTGCTCCATGATGCTGATAAGTGTATTCACATGGTCCTTTTTTAAACATTCAGCAATCCGGCTTGGGTATGGCATGAACGTGGTTGATACCAAACTTTCTATTTCCAAAATGATGGGTCTTGTGCCTTCTTTAACGACTGTTAATGCACTTCCACTAACTACATCATTCTCGTCTCTTTGTGTCATAAAGAACTCTGAGGGATTATCAATAGGTGTCAATCCTTGCTCACCCATTGTGAAAAATCCAAGCTCTCCTGTGCTGGCGTAGCGATTTTTAGTCGAAAATAGCTGTTTTAGCTCCTCGCCTTCTTCCCCCTCAAGAACAAGAACAGCATCTACCAAGTGTTCTAATGCTCTTAATCCAGCTAATTCGTTATCTTTGGTCATCTGCCCAACCATTATAATGGCTCTTGGTCTTTGTGCATCTTTTGCGACCTTTAAAAGAGTATTCGCGCATTCCATCGTCTGCGTGGGTGAGCCAGGTCTTTGCGGATATTCTTCTAATACAAAAGTTTGAATACTATCAATAATAATGAGGTCAGGGTCTACTTGGTCAATACAACCTAAGACATTATTCAAACTATTATCAGAATAAACCCAAACGTTTTTTTGAATATCTTGCAAGACTCGCTCTGCTCTTCTCTTTATCTGACTATCACTTTCTTCACCTGAAGCATACAGCACTTTCAATCCTTGCTTTGCCACATCATCTGATATTTGCAATAAGAGTGTGGATTTTCCCGCACCTGGAACAGCCGTAATAATCGTAACAGAATCTTTAACGATTCCTCCACCCATTACACGATTAAATTCATTGTACTTGGTAACAATCCTATCACTGTTTTGGGATACGGTATCTGTAAGACGGTTTATGATAACATTCTTCTTTTTGTTTATGCCCTTCTGACCACCACTAGGAGCGTTTATTACATCATCTTCTTCAAGGGTATTCCACTCACGACAACTACTGCACGAACCTTGCCATTTTGGATGCTCTTGACCACAACTGGTACATTTATAAATGGTTTTCTTTTTCATAGTTAAGATTCACTTCCCCAATTAATCAAATAGTTCTTCAAAGGTTTCCTTTATTTCTGCATCCACCGTTCTATCATACATTTTTTTATGTATTTCTTACATATTTATCAACATGGATAATACCGTTTGTTTGAGATACATTATTTATTTTAACAAACTTTATTACGTTCAAAGTAGCAAATGAGCTATTATCGGCTACTGAATAATGTCGAATGGCTCATTTGATGGGGAAAAATAAAAAGCATTTTGCTGCACCCTAGGTAGGATGGAGCAAAATGCTTCTTTGCTTTCATTATTTCGCGGCTACGCCTTCGCCCTTCAGGACGACAAGTTCGCCATCTTTCTCATCAATGGTTAAAGAGTCACCTTTGGCAATATTGCCTCTGAGCAGTTCCTCAGACAAGCGATCCTCGATATGCTTCTGAATCGCTCTGCGCAGCGGTCTCGCTCCGTAAGTCGGATCGAATCCTTCTTTGGCAAGGAATACCTTTGCTTTGTCTGTTAGCAAGAAATCAACCTCTTGCTCTTTCAAGCGTTTGCGTAGATCATCGGCCATCAGGCTGACAATTTGTGCGATATGTGCTTCATCCAAGGAGTGGAACACGATAATTTCATCGATACGGTTAAGAAACTCGGGACGGAAGCTTTTCTTGAGCTCGCCCATTACTTTATCCTTCATATTGGTGTAATCTCTACCTGCATCAACAGCAGCCGTAAAGCCAAGCGAAGAATTTTTCTTAATCATATCCGCGCCAACATTGGATGTCATAATAATCAATGTGTTGCGGAAATCAACCGTGCGTCCTTTGGAATCTGTTAAACGACCATCTTCCAGCACTTGCAATAGAATGTTGAACACTTCTGGATGTGCTTTCTCGATCTCATCGAGCAGTACAACCGAGTATGGCTTACGGCGAACTTTCTCGGTAAGTTGACCGCCCTCTTCGTATCCAACGTAACCCGGAGGCGCCCCTACTAATCTGGAAGTCGAGTGCTTCTCCATGTATTCCGACATATCAATTCGGACTACAGCGTTATCATCACCGAATAGAGATTCTGCTAATGCACGTGCTAATTCGGTTTTACCAACACCCGTTGGTCCGAGGAATATGAAAGAGCCCATTGGACGCTTCGGATCTTTCAGACCTGCTCTAGCGCGGCGAATTGCACGGCTTACCGCTTTAACAGCTTCTTCTTGGCCAATGACACGCTCATGAAGAATATCTTCCATTTTGAGCAGACGCTCTGTTTCTTCTTCAGCAAGTTTACTTACCGGAATTCCTGTCCAGCTCGCCACAATTTGCGCGATATCATCTGGTGTTACTTCTGTGTCCAAACGACCTTGCTTCTCTTTCCAATCATTCTTCGTTGTATCCAGCTCTTCGCGAAGCTTCTGCTCCGTATCACGAAGTCCAGCTGCTTTCTCGAATTCTTGACTTTGAACCGCTGCATCTTTCTCCTTACGGATGTTATCCAGCTTGCTCTCAAGCTGTTTCAATGAAGGTGGCGTTGTGTAAGAACGTAGTCTTACTTTGGAGCTCGCCTCATCGATCAAATCGATTGCTTTATCTGGTAAGAAACGATCCGTAATGTAACGATCAGAAAGCTTAACAGCTTCTTGGATCGCAGCATCCGTAATTTTCACACGGTGATGAGCTTCATAGCGATCACGAAGTCCATAAAGAATTTGAATTGCTTCTTCAGGTGATGGTTGATCTACTGTAATCGGTTGGAAACGACGCTCTAATGCGGCATCTTTTTCAATATACTTACGATATTCATCCAACGTTGTAGCACCAATACATTGCAGCTCGCCTCTAGCTAGTGCCGGTTTAAGGATGTTGGAGGCATCAATTGCACCTTCAGCTCCGCCAGCACCAATCAATGTGTGAAGCTCATCAATGAATAGTACGATATTTCCGGCTTGACGAATTTCGTCCATGATCTTTTTGAGACGGTCTTCAAACTCGCCGCGATACTTAGTCCCTGCTACAACAGATCCCATATCGAGGGTCATTACCCTTTTATCCTTCAACGTTTCGGGAATTTCATTGTTTATAATTTTCTGTGCAAGACCTTCCGCAATCGCTGTTTTACCAACACCTGGCTCACCGATCAGTACCGGATTGTTCTTCGTTCTGCGGCTTAACACTTGAATAACACGCTCAATTTCTTTGCTGCGCCCAATCACTGGATCCAAATGACCTTCTTTGGCATACGCCGTCAAATCGCGTGCTAAACCATCCAATGTAGGCGTGTTCACATTCGGATTACTACCATGACTTGGTGACACGGTCTCGCTGCTTCCAAGCAATTGAAGGACTTGTTGACGTGCTTTATTCAAAGAGACACCTAAGTTATTAAGGACTCTTGCCGCAACACCTTCTCCTTCGCGAATAAGCCCGAGTAAAATATGTTCAGTCCCCACGTACGTGTGACCTAATTTTCTCGCTTCATCCATCGAAAGCTCAATGACCTTCTTCGCTCTAGGTGTATACGCAATGTTGGTAGGCTGCTCTTGTCCTCTGCCAATCAGTGACTCCACTTCGTCTTGAATTTTCTCAAGACCTAAGCCCAAAGCAACGAGCGCTTTAGCGGCAATACCTTCCCCTTCACGAATTAGACCAAGTAAAATGTGTTCCGTACCAATATTGTTATGCCCTAAACGAACAGCTTCTTCTTGAGCAAGAGAGAGAACCTTCTGCGCACGTTCCGTAAATCTTCCAAACATCATAGAGAACACCTCCAAAATTAGTATATCTATGGAAATCCTAAAGGATGAATCTTATCTTTCTTAAACCCTACCAAATCTTTCGCGTATCAACTCTGCCCTGCGTATATCTCGCTCTTCGGCATTCAATTTCTCACCGGCATATTGTTGAAGAAAACCAGGCTGCGTCATCACCAACAGCTCATTCAAAACATTCGATGAAACGTTGTTGATTATTCCAAGATCAATGCCAAGTCTCACATCTGATAAACGCTGCGCGGCTTCCTTCGAATCCATGATTCCCGCATATGACAAAATACCTAATGAACGGTTCACACGATCTATTATCCGCATTCGGGACTCTTGAATCAGCTTATGTCTCGCAGCACGTTCATGCTCTATAATTTGCCGTGCTACACTGTGTAAATTATCAATAATCTCATCTTCGGATTGGCCAAGCGTAATTTGATTCGATATTTGAAACAGATTTCCTAAAGCTTCGCTGCCTTCCCCGTATAATCCTCTAACTGTCAACCCAACTTGCGTAACAGCTGATAAAATCCGATTAATTTGTTGGCTTAGCACTAGCGCCGGTAAATGCATCATCACCGAAGCGCGGATCCCGGTACCGACATTCGTAGGGCAGCTTGTTAAGTAGCCCCTTTTTTCGTCATACCCATAATCCAGCTGTGTTTCAAAAATATCATCGATTTGGTTCGCCAAATCCCATACTTCTTTAATCTGAAAACCGGGACATAAACATTGTATGCGAAGATGATCCTCTTCGTTGATCATAATACTGATGGATTCATTTTCGCTTAAAATAACGGCGCCATTCCTGGACTCGTTAGCTAAATTAGGACTAATTAAATGCTTTTCTACTAGAACCATTCGTTCAAGCTCATTGAGATCGGATAACGGAATGAGCGAAAAATTGCTTATCGTCTCCAACTCATCATTTTCAAGCACACCGGACAAATGATCCAGCACTTCTTGTGATTGTTGATTTGTCGCTAGCATGGGATAAGGGTAGTCCCTAAGGTTGCGAGCAATGCGGATCCGACTACTGATGACGATATCCGACTCAGGCCCTTCGCCCTTCATCCATTCGCTTAATGCATCTGCTGTAAACCGCTGTGATGTCACTGGATTCACACCTCCTTACAAACTCACATACCCGCAATTTTCTTCTCAATTTCACGAATTTGATCACGAATCTTTGCAGCCTGTTCGAACTCTTCTTGTTCGATACAGGTCATCATATCCTTCTTGAGCGTATCAATTTCCCGTTTACATTGGATGATGCCACCACTTCGCTTAGGCACTTTCCCAACGTGAACGATATTTCCATGCACTCTTTTGAAGAGAGGATCTAACTTTTCTGAAAAGCTTTGATAGCAAGATCCGCAACCAAAACGTCCTAATTTACTAAACTGAGAATACGTAAGGCCACAGTTCTCACAACGGATCGCCTGAGACTTTGCAGCGGATAGCGATGATGGTTCGAAATCAAGTAATCCTGATAACAGATTGTGAATCGAAAATCCGTTGGATGTTCCTGGAATCATTTCGCCCTTTTCACGAGCGCAATTCTCACAAATGTGGAACTCGTTCTTGTCTCCATTCACAATCTTTGTAAAATGAAGAGTCGCCGGTCGTTTCCCGCATTCCTGACAAATCATTTCATATGCCTCCTCATCTGCTAAGCAAGGATATCAGCATTGCTTTAAGAATCTTAGCCCGAATTTCATCGCGCAGCGGGAGCTTGAAGGTCAACACATCTCTCGAAATTGCGGCCCGAATCAGGTTAGCTTCTCGTGTTGAAATATAATGGCCTTCCTGCAGTTGGTATACGAGTCCTTCTGAAGTGACTTGATCAATGTGCGTATGAATCGTGCGAAAAATGTGGTCTAAAATGGACCCGTGACTCTTGAGCTCGATTTTTTGGATACGTATGTATCCACCACCGCCGCGCTTGCTTTCCACAATGTAACCTTTTTCCAAGGTAAACCTTGTACTGATCACATAATTAATTTGGGAAGGCACACATTGGAACTGATCAGCTAGATCATTGCGTTGAATCTCAATGGCCCCTTCGGAACTCTGCTGCAAGACATGTTTTAAATACTGCTCAATAATTTCTGATACGTTGCGCATCAATTCGTCCTCCCAGATTGCCAGAAGTAAATTGACTTTGACTTTCTTTGACCTTAACTAGATTATAATCATTTCCTTTCTTTTTGACAAGTACTGCTCTTAAAATCCAATCCTTAATGATCCGATATCCAAAAGTGAACCTTACTATTGTTGACCTTACCTACAGTTTTATTCGAAATAAAAACAAAAAAGCCTTCTTGAGATTTCTCTCAAAAAGGCTCTTCATGAGGGGCAGGAGCAAATGATCGGGTATATTCTGACGCGTGCGGATTTTACTTAGTACCATGCATCTACTCGAATGGGCATTTTCAATTAACAGGAAAGCCTCCTGCTAATTTGGAGTGCGATAGGGAGAAATGTGTGGTTAACGGGAAAAGCTCCATGTAATTTGGCGTTTTCTTAGACTTTCGGCGAAATAAGCATAATTAGCTGAAGGTTTTCCTGTTAGTGTTAACTTGTCTGCGGAAATGGCGTATTTAACGGGAGGTTCTCCCGTTAAACAGCAAAAAACCTTATGAGGAATTCTCCTCATAAGGTTCTTCAGTGTGCTTGGCAACGTTCTACTCTCCCAGAACCCTGCGGTTCAAGTACCATCGACGCTGGAGGGCTTAACGGTCGTGTTCGAGATGGGAACGCGTGGGTCCCCTCCGCCATCATCACCAAACAGTCAAAGCGTGGTTTGCGCCTTGAAAACTAGATACGAAACTTGCGTAAAGGTTTGAATTGCTTAGGTTTTCTGGGCCCCAATCAAGTATTCGGAATTCACTACAAAGCTTATCTTCACTTGGTTGGGAATTGGTTAAGCCCTCGACCGATTAGTATTCGTCAGCTGCATGCATTGCTGCACTTCCACCTCGAACCTATCAACCTCGTCGTCTACAAGGGGTCTTACATACTGGGAAATCTCATCTTGAGGGGGGCTTCGCGCTTAGATGCTTTCAGCGCTTATCCCCTCCGTACATAGCTACCCAGCGATGCCTCTGGCGAGACAACTGGTACACCAGCGGTACGTCCATCCCGGTCCTCTCGTACTAAGGACAGCTCCTCTCAAATTTCCTACGCCCGCGACAGATAGGGACCGAACTGTCTCACGACGTTCTGAACCCAGCTCGCGTACCGCTTTAATGGGCGAACAGCCCAACCCTTGGGACCTACTTCAGCCCCAGGATGCGATGAGCCGACATCGAGGTGCCAAACCTCCCCGTCGATGTGGACTCTTGGGGGAGATAAGCCTGTTATCCCCAGGGTAGCTTTTATCCGTTGAGCGATGGCCCTTCCATTCGGTACCACCGGATCACTAAGTCCGACTTTCGTCCCTGCTCGACTTGTAGGTCTCGCAGTCAAGCTCCCTTATGCCTTTGCACTCTGCGAATGATTTCCAACCATTCTGAGGGAACCTTTAAACGCCTCCGTTACATTTTAGGAGGCGACCGCCCCAGTCAAACTGCCCACCTGACACTGTCCCCATACCGGATTACGGTACCAGGTTAGAACTCCGATACGATCAGGGTGGTATCCCAACGGCGCCTCCACCCAAGCTGGCGCTCAGGCTTCAAAGGCTCCCACCTATCCTGTACAGATCGTACCAAAGTCCAATATCAAGCTGCAGTAAAGCTCCATGGGGTCTTTCCGTCTTGTCGCGGGTAACCTGCATCTTCACAGGTATTAAAATTTCACCGGATCTCTCGTTGAGACAGCGCCCAAGTCGTTACGCCATTCGTGCGGGTCAGAATTTACCTGACAAGGAATTTCGCTACCTTAGGACCGTTATAGTTACGGCCGCCGTTTACTGGGGCTTCAATTCATAGCTTCGGGTTTAACCCCTAACCACTCCTCTTAACCTTCCAGCACCGGGCAGGCGTCAGCCCGTATACTTCGCCTTGCGGCTTCGCACAGACCTGTGTTTTTGCTAAACAGTCGCTTGGGCCTTTTCACTGCGGCCCCCTCGGGCTATTCACCCTACCGAGGCACCCCTTCTCCCGAAGTTACGGGGTCATTTTGCCGAGTTCCTTAACGAGAGTTCTTCCGCGCGCCTTAGAATTCTCTTCTCACCCACCTGTGTCGGTTTGCGGTACGGGCACCTTCGCCTGGCTAGAAGCTTTTCTTGGCAGTGTGAACTCATGACCTTCGGTACTTAAAGTTTCCCTCCCCATCACAGCCCAGCCTTAACGGTTAGCGGATTTGCCTACTAACCAGCCTCACTGCTTGGACGAGCATCCATCAGCTCGCGTCACTATCCTTCTGCGTCACTCCATCGCTCATAACGGCTACGGTGGTACAGGAATTTCCACCTGTTGTCCATCGACTACGCCTTTCGGCCTCGCCTTAGGTCCCGACTTACCCTGAGCGGACGAGCCTTCCTCAGGAACCCTTAGGTTTTCGGCGGATCAGATTCTCACTGATCTTTTCGTTACTTATACCGGCATTCTCACTTGTATGCGCTCCACCTGTCCTTACGGTCAGAATTCAACGTACATACAACGCTCCCCTACCCATGCACATAGTGCAAGCCATAGCTTCGGTGGCGTGTTTAGCCCCGTTACATTTTCGGCGCAGAGTCACTCGACCAGTGAGCTATTACGCACTCTTTCAATGGTGGCTGCTTCTAAGCCAACATCCTGGTTGTCTGTGCAACTCCACATCCTTTCCCACTTAACACACACTTGGGGACCTTAGCTGATGGTCTGGGCTGTTTCCCTTTTGACAATGGATCTTAGCACTCACTGTCTGACTCCCGGATTTAAGTTTGTGGCATTCAGAGTTTGACTGGACTTGGTAACCCTTGGCGGGCCCCGCACCCAATCAGTGCTTTACCTCCACAACTCAACATCCGAGGCTAGCCCTAAAGCTATTTCGGGGAGAACCAGCTATCTCCGAGTTCGATTGGAATTTCTCCGCTACCCCCACCTCATCCCCGCATTTTTCAACATGCGTGGGTTCGGGCCTCCAGTGAGTGTTACCTCACCTTCACCCTGGACAGGGGTAGATCACACGGTTTCGGGTCTACGTCCACGTACTAAAGCGCCCTATTCAGACTCGCTTTCGCTGCGGCTCCGTCTTTTCAACTTAACCTCGCACGGGAACGTAACTCGCCGGTTCATTCTACAAAAGGCACGCCATCACACATAAAGAGTGCTCTGACTTTTTGTAAGCACACGGTTTCAGGTTCTTTTTCACTCCGCTTCCGCGGTGCTTTTCACCTTTCCCTCACGGTACTGCTTCACTATCGGTCACTAGGGAGTATTTAGCCTTGGCAGATGGTCCTGCCGGATTCCGACGGGGTTTCACGTGACCCGCCGTACTCAGGATACCTCTAGGGGTTTCGTTCGATTTAAGCTACAGGGCTTTTACCTTCTATGCCGGACCTTTCCAGATCACTTCGCCTACCGAACTAACCCCATATCGAGGTCCT
>NZ_AP036016.1:8055000-8451396 GCF_055396115.1 Paenibacillus sp. WG02
CCGTGTTTCATAATTCTCTCATGCGAGAAAACCAGTTATCCGGTCTTAGCTATCGTTTCCGATAGTTATCCCAGTCTTATAGGCAGGTTACCTACGTGTTACTCACCCGTCCGCCGCTAACTTATCCCGAAGGATAAGTCCGCTCGACTTGCATGTATTAGGCACGCCGCCAGCGTTCGTCCTGAGCCAGGATCAAACTCTCCATAATAGGTAAACTATTTGAAAGCTTAATTGCTCATTTGCGTTGCTAGCGAGATTTTGCAATCTCTTTTTTGAACGATTTCTCGTTCGTGCTTACTCACTCGTTGTTCAGTTTTCAAAGATCAATCGTACAGTTCGTCCTACTCTCTTTCGAAAGCCGGAAGACCAATATAACACACTAACAATTCATTTGCAACTTGTTTTTCTCAAGTTACTTCTTTATCCCCGCATGTCTCAGCGGCAACTTTTATAAGATACCACAGATGCTGCAACGGAGTCAACACATGATTTACTTGAATGTTCTTCCATCTAGAGCAAAGTCAATTTTAAACCGACAAGAAGTAAGATCCCAGGAATCCCTAGAACAGTAACTGTCCCCAGAGTGACTGTATTTATAGGGAGTTCAAATTGTGTATAAGTACTCAATAAGTTCAATGAATATAAGAGAAATGCTGCAACAACAACATTCAGCCCCAGTCCAGATAATACCCTTCCTCCGCCGCGACTACGAAATATTAGGAACACTAGCAAAAGAGATGAGAGTATGAGCACCCCCCATATGACATATTTAAGATACACCTATTTCACCTCCATTAACCGGTCACTGTCAATTAGACTTACCCCTAGCTTTTTGGCTTGTTTAATGAGCATTTCAAATCTTTTTTCTGCAGCTTCCATCGCATAGATGGCATAATCAATTTGATCCTTGTCCAAAGCAAATTCAAAATGCGCTTGAGCTGCCACCCAAGTCTCATGAGCCGTACGGATCTCTTGGATCAGCATCTGCTTGTCCTTTTTCAGTTCTTCTTGAACGGTTTTCGTCTTTGGGTTTTTCATCCCATACTTTCCTAATAGCGCTGGTCGCACAAGCATACCTCCATTCCTCATATAACCGGATTGATTTATCCATATGGGAGAAAAGGAGTTTTTAGAACTTCAAGTATACTTTTTGGGCAGAAAAAAAGAGAGCTTTGCAGCTCCCTGATTATCATGCCAGCTTATTTTATAATTCCCTGCGCCCTTCCATGGCTTTGGTCAGAGTCACTTCGTCCGCATATTCCAAATCTCCGCCCACTGGCAGTCCATGCGCGATTCGCGTAACTCGAAGACCGAATGGCTTAATTAACCTGGACAAGTACATGGCAGTAGCTTCTCCTTCAATATTAGGATTTGTAGCCAGAATCAATTCCTGCACCGTTTCATCACCCAAACGTTTGAGTAATTCCGCAATATGAATTTGATCCGGTCCAATCCCTTCCATCGGGGAAATCGCACCATGCAGCACGTGATAATACCCTTCGAATTCTTTGGTACGTTCCAAAGCGACCAAATCCTTAGGTTCTTGTACGACACAAATGACGGAACCGTCCCTGCTCTTATCTTGACAGATGCGGCAGGGATCAACGTCTGTAATGTTACAACAGACGGAACAATAGTGAAGGTTCCGTTTCACATTGACAAGCGCCTTCGCGAAGTCAATCACGTCTTCTTCTTTCATGCGAAGGACGTGAAAAGCTAGGCGACCTGCCGTTTTGGGACCTACCCCCGGCAGACGGGAGAAGGCATCGATTAACTTGGCTATCGGTTCGGGGTAATACAAAGGAAGACTCCTTCATCATTCAGAATCGTTACACTCGGTTGTCTTAGAACAATCCAGGGATATTCATACCGCCTGTGAATTTGCCCATATCTTTGTTAGCAATTTCTTCGGCTTTGGACATTGCGTCATTTACTGCCGTAAGTACGAGATCTTGCAGCATTTCAACATCATCCGGATCAACAGCTTCAGGCTTAATTGTGATGCTTTGTACTTTTTTGTGTCCGTTGATGATACAAGTGACAACACCGCCGCCTGCTGTACCTTCGATCATTTTCGTACCTAGTTCTTCTTGGGCTTTCATCATTTGCTCTTGCATTTTCTTCACTTGTTTCATCATTTGGTTCATGTTATTCATCGTGGATAGCTCCTTTATATTTAGTCTTCTTTAATTGTCACTAGCTCTTCTCCAAATAATTGGATCGCTTCCGAAATCCATTCTTCTTTGACAGCAGCACCGTTACCTTCGCCATCAGCCACTAACTCCATCACTTCTGGAGCGCTGCTAGCCGCATCATTCTTAGCGTCGTCCCATTCTTTACGCATAATCGTAAGTAAACGCATTGGCTTGCCAAGCACCGAAGTAAGCACTTGCTCAATAATGACTTTGTTTTCTGGCTTTTCCGTTGTATTGCGATGCATTTCATTCTTGAAAGCAACGAGTACGACATCATCAAGCATAGACACCAGATCACCATTAACGAACCAAGCATGTACGGTAATCTTCTTTTCTTTGACATCGCCTAATACTTGACTCCACTTCATGAGAGCAGCTTTGGTTTCTGGACTCTCCGCGGCTTTCAAGTAACCATCGAGCTTGATACCTGATTTCTTCGAAGGAACTGAGGCCACCGGCACTTTGGCAGAGGCTGCTTGCCTCGCATTGGAATCGGCTGCTGCACCCGTTACTCCCGATTTTACCAGTGAAGTTATCTGTTCTTCAAGTTGTTGAAGTTTTTGAGTCATTTGGGCAAAAAGATTACCTTGAGGCACACGTCCTCCTGCTTCAGCAGGGATACCAACAGACGAACTGCTCTCTGCCCCTCTGTGACCGCCGCTAATTTTCATAATGGATATTTCTAGCAGGGTTTGAGGTTGTACAGAGTATTTCATTTCGCTTTGGTAATGATTCAACGTCTCAATCATAGCCATCATTTCACTCGGTGAGAAGTGATTCGCCACTTCCCTAAGGTCACCCATATCAAAAACACGTTCTGTAATGACAGGTGAATTCGGCACCATGCGAACCATAAGTAAATCACGGAAGTAATTAATCAAATTTTCAATACATTTGTCAGCGCTCTTGCCTTCCTGCATGAAAGTATCGATGAGCTCAAGCGCAGCTCCAAGATTCTTCTCTTTGATGTAAAGAACGAGCTTCTTGAATTGATCAGAAGCGACACCACCGGTGATGGACAAAATGTCTGAGAGCTGAACCTCACCTGTCGCAAATGACGCGGCCTGATCCAGCAGACTGAGCGCATCGCGCATCCCGCCATCTGATAGTCTCGCTATATAATGGAGAGCTTCCTCGCTAACCGAGATCTGCTCCTGATCACAAATATACTGCAGCCGCTGAACCTGATCTTCCATCGACACTCTCCGAAAGTCAAAGCGTTGACAGCGGGAAATAATCGTAGCCGGTATCTTATGCGGTTCTGTTGTTGCCAAAATAAACATGACATGCGCCGGAGGCTCCTCGAGCGTCTTCAAAAGGGCATTAAAAGCTTCAGTCGTAAGCATGTGCACTTCATCAATGATGTACACCTTCTGCCTTACTTCTGTTGGGGCATACTTCACTTTATCACGAATATCTCGAATTTCTTCTACACCGCGATTGGAGGCAGCATCGATTTCGACAACGTCCATGACAGCACCTTCGGTGATTCGTTCACATGCTGAACAAGCGTTGCAAGGCTCTTCTGACGGACCGTTTAAGCAGTTGATTGCTTTAGCTAATATTTTGGCCGTACTGGTCTTACCTGTTCCTCGAGGTCCGTTGAACAAATAAGCGTGAGTAAGGCGATTTTCTCGCAAAGAATTCTGCAGCGTCTGCGTGATATGTTTCTGACCGACAACTTCACGAAACGTCTGAGACCTCCACGTTCGGTACAGAGCAATATGTGCCATAGTGTTCCTCTCCAATAATCCCTGCATGGAATGACTAAATCCATTATACTATAACGCACCTAGGGATGAAATAGACGATCAAGTATAAGGAATCGATATCGTAAATGTCGTTCCATAGCCCTTGGAAGATACACGTATCGTCCCTCCCATATCGTGAATAATTCGCTGGCACACCGAAAGACCTAACCCGGTTCCCGTATCCTTGGTTGTGAAGAATGGATCAAAAATTTTGTCAATGACGAACATCGGTATGCCCGAACCTGTGTCATGAATGTCAATGCAGACATTTCGTTCTACCGTGTCTACTTTCTCTGAAATCGTTAAAACCCCTCCATCCGACATAGCCTCGATGCCATTTTTACAAACATTTAAGAATACCTGCTTGAGCAGCTCTTTATCAGCAATCACTTCCGGCAAATGGTATGACGCCTCATACTGAAGATTCACATCGTAAAGAATAGCTTCATTATTGATAATAGGCAAAATCCCTCGCAGCACTTCGGTCACATCGATCCTCTCATAAGAAACATGCTTGGGCTTACTTAGCAGCAGAAATTCATTAACCAACTCGTTGATCCGATTGATTTCCTCCAACATGACTACCGTGAAGCTCTGTTCTCTCTCCATCCCTTTCACTTCAAAAGTGCGCCGAAGCACCTGAAGAAAGCCTTTGATTGAAGTTAGCGGATTTCGAATTTCATGAGCTGTGCCAGCAGCAATTTGTCCAATCATAGCAAGCCTGTCGCTTCTTTGAACCATTTCTTCCAGCGAGCGCATATTCGTGACATCCTTGAAGATGACATAAGCCCCTACAATGTTACCTTGATTATCTTTGAGCACATTAGAATCCAGCAGCAGCTCAAACCGCTCTTCATTATTCGTCCATGAAACCGCATGATTGCGGACTACAGCACCATTCAAAATCGTTCGTTGGACAAGCTTATGCTGACTCGGAATCGTAGCAAAAATCTCATCTAACGACTTATTAAGAATATGCTCCCTATCCATTCCTAGAATCTGACATGCTCGATCACTGACGTCAACAAGCGTAAAACTCACACTAATCAATAACACACCTAAATTAATATCTTTCAAAAAAGCGTCCGAGAACCGCTGCAGCAAGCTTAATTGCGAGCTATCCTGATGCTTCATGGTCAAGAGATACATATACTTATCGCCGCGCATAAGCTTCAACATCGAGAATTGATAAAACATCGTTTCGCCATTCTTACCTATTAAAAATCCATGCGGCCATTCCCCAGGACTGGAATCGTTCTTAAAGTAAAATTCGTACAGCTCACGCAAAGATGCCCTCACTTTAAAAAGCTGAGGGAATGAGATATGCGTTATTTCCTCCGCTGAATAACCCGAGTATTTCAACACTTGATCTGTCGCTAAAATGATCTTACCGTCCTCATCCACAACGAGCATACCCGTTTGTATGCTATGATTGAATAGCTTCCGCATTTCATCGATGGATACCATGTAATCTTGAGGGTCATGAATGGACATTTCAGCAACACCTTCACTTTCTCTCTATTGAATCGCAAAATGCGCAATCGTTCACATGAATCTACATGTTATAACCATTCTCTCTAGAGCAAGAATTTTCCTTCCCTTGAAAAAAAGAAAAAACGCCCTAGTTACTGGCGTTTTGTTAGATGTCATTATGAAAGTTCACATTTATTAAGTAAAACCGTGCACCTGTTATTGATAAAGTGATACAAGCGAACTCTTACCGTTGGCTCAAATCAGGCAACCCCTCGGCACATGAAACATCTCACTTACGGCTGCTTCCTTCCAGACCTGACCGGGTTCATGAGCATTCATTGCGAAGGACCCGACTCTCAACACCACGTGTAAAAGCCAGACCTCACATCACAGTACCGCTAACAGGAATTCAACCTCGCTACAGCGGATTGCGAGTTACAGGGCACCGCTACCTCCCCATCTAGCACGGTAAAAATAGTATAGCTGATTCAATTGCAAATAGCAACCGAGGGGAAAATCTACCTGTTAGGGAACCATTTTTACGGTCACATTATAGCGTGGCATATTGGTGTTTAGTGCCATTTGAGCTTGTGAGCGAAGCTCTTCCACTTGTGCAGGCGTCAAGGATGGTCTTGGTTTTATTTTCACTTTAGCGTTCGGTCCGTTAATGGTGATATTCGTTTTCTCAATACCTTGCAGCTGTGAGAGCACGGCCTTCATTAAATTCGAATCATCCTCGTAATGATGATACGTAGGGTTAAGGGGGTCGTTCGGATTGACACTGGTAAGCCCCAAGTACCCGTCTTGCTTGTAATGTTGTGCTTTATAATTCGGATTCTCGGACAGTG
Source organism: Paenibacillus sp. WG02 (assembly GCF_055396115.1). NCBI lineage: Bacteria > Bacillati > Bacillota > Bacilli > Caryophanales > Paenibacillaceae > Paenibacillus > Paenibacillus sp. WG02. Next base: position 8,061,268 of record NZ_AP036016.1, read on the forward strand.
GGTTCTTGTTACCTGAATTAATTCCACAGCCAACTAAGCTTGTGATGAGTAAGATGGCAACCGTAAACCGAAGCAGATCCCTAAACATAAAAACACCTCCCATTGGACTCTAAGCCTAAGCTTAGGATGACCAAGGGAGGTTGTCTTATGCTGATTGGCAGCAAAGTAATTGATGCCAATTAGATTCCGTATTTCTTTTTGAATTTGTCGACACGGCCGCCTACATCGATAAACTTTTGTTTACCTGTGTAGAAAGGATGGCAATTGGAGCAGATCTCAACACGAAGATTTTGCTTAATTGAACCCGTTTCGAACACGTTACCACAAGCGCAAGTCACTGTGGTTGCATGATAAGTAGGATGAATACCTGCTTTCATGATGGTTCACCTCTTTCCGCCCTGAATCATTTGCTGAAACAGAGTTAATGGACGTACTTATGCATTGTATCATATTCGGGAGATTTGATGCAATGGAAAAAAGACTGTAAATGACTTCTTTTAGAGCACCGTAGTGGCATTTCGATCACTTGTATAGAACTTCGGAGTATGCGAGTAGGAACCCAGCACAACATCAGGAAGTTCTTGCTCGAAAATCTCAATCATTTGCTTCATCCCAAGCAGTTCACCTCTTGCTTTGGGGATAATGCCGAGGTAACTCTCTGGATCAATATTCAGGTTGCGCAATTGAATCAATTTCAATCCCGTTCTTCGCACGAATTCGATCATCGCTTCGATCTCTTCTTCTCGATCGGTTACACCAGGGAATACGAGATAGTTGATCGAAGTTATGACTCCTTTATCCGTGGCGTAACGGAGAGACTTCTCAACATTCTTGAGCGTATAAGCTCTTGGCTTATAGTAGGCGTTGTAGTGATCATCCAGCGCGCTAATCGTACTAACCCGCATGAGATCAAGCCCAGCATCAACAATGCCGCGGATATGATCCGTGAGACCTGCATTGGTGTTGATGTTAATATAGCCCATCTTCGTTTGCTCACGCACTTGCTTGATGGCATCGATAATAATCACGGCTTGCGTGCTTGGTTCCCCTTCACAGCCCTGCCCGAAGGAGATGATACTCTCAGGCGTACGCAGATGTTCGAGCATGATCTGAGTGATTTCTTCGACCTTAGGCTTGAAGTTCATACGAGTCTGAGGCGCTACGAAGCCACTCTCATCCGGTTGTTCGGAAATACAGCCGAAGCATCCCGCGTTGCAGGAATAGGAGACCGGAACGGCACCCTCCCAACGTTGAAGGAACGTATTCGAAGCTGTCAGACACTCATAACCCAGTGCACAGTTGGACAAATGCGCATATAACCGATTATCCGGATACTTCGCAACCAGTCGTTTGACCTCTACCTCAAGCTCAGTCGGATCACAATGAACGGGATTCCAGTAATAAGGATTATCTGTCAAACGGGCGGCTACATAGAAACCATCATCTTTCCAAACGACAGCCGTATATCCGAAAAGGGGCAGTGCTTTAGACTTGTCCGATTTCACATAACCAGGGAGCAGCAGCCTTGTGAAGCCTTGCGGCAGCAAGGCCCCTACGGCATGATAATCCCCCTCAACCAGCTTCATATCGCCTGTTGCGGCATCAATGCCTACCGGACGTGTAAACGGCAAACTGACTAGTGTAGATCCCTCAGGCAGTGGAATTAACTCATCTTCCAAAATTTCTGTTATCATTTCAGCGTTTCGGCCAAGAGCCAAGAAATCAGGATGGTCAAAAACGTTTCCTTCTAAATCTGAATAAACCAAGTTCATAACGGTACTCCTCTTTATGCGTCACGGATAAACGACTTAAGTCGTCCTTAAGGACGACCGTGTTTGTCAGGATGAATCGAAACCGATTAAGTTGTTATCTCACACGATATATGACCAATAAAATGTAGCTTGAGGCTTAGGAAGCTGAATTCTTAACTTTACCTTTGTTAACCCCAGTTGATCCTGCTGAAGGGGAAGCCAGAGAGTCCAAAAACTCTTGATTAGTCTTCGTATCGGCAAGCTTCTTAATGAAGGATTCTGTATATTCATGCGAATCGTTCATCCCTCTGCGAAGCGCCCATACCTTCTCGAGCTCATCTTTACCTAGAAGTGCTTCTTCGCGGCGAGTTCCTGACTTGCGAATATCAATCGCAGGGAAGATACGGCGTTCAGCCATTTTACGATCCAGATGAAGTTCTAAATTACCTGTACCTTTAAACTCTTCATAAATGACGTCATCCATACGTGAGCCTGTTTCTACGAGTGCAGTAGCAAGAATTGTTAAGCTGCCGCCTTCTTCAATATTACGGGCGGCCCCGAAGAAACGTTTAGGCCGATGAAAGGCAGCAGGGTCTATACCACCCGTTAACGTCCGGCCAGAAGCAGGAACCACAAGGTTATAGGCTCTAGCCAACCGAGTAATACTGTCCATGAGAATGACAACATCTTTCTTATGTTCAACTAGACGCATCGCGCGTTCTAGAACTAGCTCTGCGACTTTAATATGATTTTCGGGAAGCTCATCGAAGGTGGAAGCAACTACTTCACCTTTGACGGAACGCTGCATATCGGTAACTTCCTCCGGACGCTCATCGATAAGCAGAACGAAGAGTTCGATTTCTGGATAATTCGTAGAAATACTGTTGGCTATTTCTTTCAGCAGCAATGTTTTTCCTGCTTTAGGAGGGGCTACGATCAGGCCGCGTTGACCTAATCCAACAGGGGCAAGCAAATCCATGATACGCATGGAAATCTTGTTAGGCTCAGTTTCAAGCGTTATCCGTGTGTCTGGATAAAGAGGTGTCAATGCAGGGAAATGAAGTCGCTCTGCTGCCGTTTCCGGTTTCTCTCCATTCACCGCTTCAACTTGAAGAAGCCCGAAATATCGCTCATTTTCTTTGGGCGGACGGCACTTACCCGATACAATGTCCCCCGATCGCAAATCGAATTTGCGAATCTGGGAAGCCGAAATATAAATGTCCTCCGAGCTTGGAAGGTAATTAATTGGACGTAAGAATCCAAAGCCTTCCTGAAGGATCTCGAGAACACCTTGCATGAACATTAGACCACTCTCAGCAGCTTGTGCACGTAAAATTGCAAAGATGAGTTCTTTTTTCTTCAGCGTACCGTAGTATTGGATCTGATGTTTCTTAGCTAGTTTATATAATTCAGTAAGCTTGAGTACTTCAAGCTCAGCAAGCTGCATGCTCATGTTTCAACCACCAAACTATTAAATTTTCAATTGGATTCTAGCATTGCCTGTTACTTGGTACTTTATTCCTCGCTCTCGCGCCAAACCTCTGCGCCCAGTGAAGATAAGTTGAATACCAAGTTCTCATAACCACGATCAATAAACTCAACCCCGGATACTTCTGTGATGCCACCTGTTCTTACGCTAAGGCCCGCAAGCACAAGAGAAGCTCCTGCTCTCAAATCCGTTGCTCTCACTTTGGCAGAACTAAGCTGTGAGCCCTCAATGATGGCTGAGCGTCCTTCGACTTTCATCTTTGCCCCCATACGCACTAGCTCAGGAATATGTTTGAAACGATTACTATAAACGTGGTCCGTTAATATGCTAACTCCTTTAGCTTGGCAAAGTAAGCTCGCCATCGGAGATTGTAGATCCGTCGCAAACCCAGGGTAAATTAAAGCTTTCACATCAACACTTTCGTATTCAGGCTGACCGACAACACGAATGGACTCATCCATTTCGTAAATATGTACGCCCATTTCCTGAAGCTTTGCCGTCAAAGCCTCCATATGTTTAGGAATGACATTGTCGACCGTCACATCGCCGCGTGTAGCCGCTGCAGCAATCATATACGTACCTGCTTGAATACGGTCAGGAATAATGGAATGTCGGCAACCGTGCATCTCCGTTACGCCTTCGATACGAATGGTCTCTGTTCCAGCGCCCTTAATTTTGGCACCCATTGAGTTTAAAAGTGTTGCCACATCTATGATTTCAGGCTCTTTGGCCGCATTTTCGATAATCGTAACGCCTTTAGCTCGCGAGGCAGCCAACATGATGTTAATCGTTGCTCCGACACTCGCCATATCTAAGTATATTTTGGCACCGCGAAGTTCCTTGGCGCGTATCTTTAATGCGCCATTCTCATTGCTAACCTCGGCACCTAAAGCTTCAAAACCTTTAATATGCAAATCAATCGGACGCGGTTCGAAGTTGCAACCACCCGGCAGACCAATCGTCGCCTCTCCAAATCTCCCGAGCAGCGCTCCCATTAAATAGTAGGATGCTCTGAGCTTCTTTACTTTGCCATTTGGCATCGGAAGTGACTTCATTCGACTTGGGTCAATCGTCATCCGATCTTCGTTCCAGTCTATGGAAGCCCCTAGATCCGTTAAAATTTCTGTATATATAGCCACATCACTCAGATGAGGCAGATTATCCAAAGTAACCGATGTTTCAGCAAGAATTGCGGCTGGAATGAGTGCAACTGCACTATTCTTAGCCCCGCTAATTTGAACTGTTCCCCGTAGTGGACGTCCCCCGACCACCATTAATTTTTCCAACATGATTCTCCCCCTAAACCAGGTGCCTACTTACTAAGCAGTAAATCAAAGCAAACAAATGCAACCTATCCCAACACAAACTTTACCAAAGATATTCGACTCCACTGCGTCCTTTAAGACTAGCAATCGTCAAAATCAAGTGAACGAGCATATAAATTTAATAATTTCTTATAAATCCATACAAGGATAAACGACTCCGTCGTCCTTCAGGGACGAGCGCGTTTGTCAAGGTAGATGCGAAGCAAAAGTATAAAACTATACTTTCTTATCTACTAAAAAAGCGGCTTCACAAACTAAAATAGCTATGGTTCTCTCAGAGAACATAAGCGCAAAAAAATAGAAGAAGGAAACGCACGCAATGACACAGACGGACGATATTCTTTCGTCTATCTTCCGTCTGTGCCCTACTGCATTTCCTACCCTGACTATACAATTGGAATTAAGCTTGGTTGCTGCTTCCGAACAATTGAATTTTGGATTTTACTACTTCGATCATAGCATTACGAGCCGGGGTGAGATATTTACGAGGATCATAAATTTTAGCATCTTTGTTCAGAGCCGCGCGGATGCTTTCTGTGCATGCCACTTGATTCTCTGTGTTAACGTTGATTTTGCCAACGCCTGCTGCGATAGATTTACGAATCATTTCGTCAGGAACGCCGGATCCACCGTGAAGAACAACAGGAACTGGAATTGCTTTGGAAACTGCTTCAATAATATCAAAGTGAATGTTAGGCTCGCCTGCGTACATACCATGTGCAGTACCTACAGCGATAGCCAGACAGTCAACACCTGTTTCTTCATAGAAACGGATAGCTTCTTCTGGTTTTGCAAGGTTAGCGTGCTCTTCATCAACAGAGATGTCGTCCTCAACGCCGCCAATTGTTCCAAGCTCACCCTCAACGGATACGCCCATTGCACGAGCAGCTTTTACGACTTCTTTCGTCAAACGAATGTTTTCTTCGAAAGAATAGTGGGAACCATCGAACATAACTGAGCTGAATCCTGCACGGATACATTTCATTGCTACTTCAAAGGAACTGCCATGATCTAAGTGTAGAGCAATCGGCAGACCGGATTTTTTAGCTGCAGCTTCAGCAATTGCTACTGTAAACTCGATGCCCATATATTTTAGTGCGCCTTCGCTTACACCATAAATGAACGGGGATTTCAATTCGATTGCAGCTTCCACAATCGCTTGAGCGAATTCAAGGTTGTTCATATTAAATTGACCCACCGCGAATTTGTTCGCTTTTGCTTTAGGTAAAAATTCATTCATTGAAACCAATGCCATGTTTCTCTTCCTCCTAGAACCTATAGTAGATGCGCATACCGCTCTTTGTCATACCTGAGTTATTATAGCACATAACTTTTCAAATGATAACCAAGCCCTCGTATTTCGACAACAAAAAAGACCCTATGACTAGGATCCCACTGCAAAACCGCTGCTAGATTCATTATTAAGCTGCATATTGACCGCCATACGCAATTCATCAATATCAAAAGGCTTGGTAAAGTGCATAATCGCACCCAAATCCGTTGCTTCTTTAATCATATCGAGTTCGCCGTAAGCTGTCATCATAATGACTTTGATCGATGCATCAATGGCTTTAACATGTTTCAAAATATCCAGACCGTCCATGCCAGGAATTTTCATATCCAGTAGAATAAGATCAGGCGAAGAATTTCTCACGATTTCCAAGGCCAACTTGCCATTCGAGGCCTGATAGGTATCGTACCCTTCGTTACTGAATACCTCCATGAGTAGTACGCGAATTCCATTTTGATCGTCGACAATCAATACCTTTTTCTTCATCAGCCTATTTCCCTCCCGAAAACGAATAACAAATTCCCATGTATATGTTTCTAAAGGTATTCGCTATTCATTTTCGATTTCCTTCTGAGGGAACAGAACTAATTGAAAAGTTTTACAAATAAGTTGGTTATCTGGAGGGACAACCGCTATAGCAAGAATTATCGAGCGATCAACTGAGCGGCTTTAACGAATTCACGGAAAAGAGGCTGCGGACGATTCGGACGCGATGTAAATTCCGGATGGAATTGAACAGCTAGGAACCAAGGGTGACCAGGAAGCTCGACCATCTCAACCAATCGACCGTCCGGTGACGTACCGGAAATGCGCAAACCGGCAGATTCAATCAATTCGCGGTATTCATTGTTAAATTCATACCGGTGACGATGTCTCTCATAGATAAGCTCATCATTGTAACACTGCTCAGCAAGAGAGCCCGGAACAACTTTACAAGGATATAAACCAAGACGCATTGTACCGCCTAAATTCTCGATATCCTTCTGTTCTGGAAGTAGATCGATGACCGGATAAGGCGTTGTAGGATTAATCTCGGAGCTGTTCGCGCCGTCCAATCCTGTAACGGAACGCGCATATTCAATAACAGCAACCTGCATACCTAAGCAAATTCCGAAGAATGGAATCTCCTTTTCACGGGCATAGCGGATCGCTTCCACTTTACCTTCAATCCCACGATCACCGAATCCACCAGGTACAAGAATACCTTGAACACCTGAAAGAAGCTGATGGACGTTATGCTCAAAAATTTCTTCTGCATTCACCCAACGAATATTAATTTCAGAGTCATTATCGATGCCGGCATGACCTAGTGCTTCAACAATACTTAGGTAAGCGTCATGCAGCGCAACGTATTTCCCTACGATCGCAATTTCGGTCTTCTTCGTCAATGATTTAACTTTACGAACAAGGCTTTCCCATTCCTTCATATCCGGCTCGTTCGTACGCAGTTTCAGGTGATTGACAACATAATCGTCAAGCCCTTGCTCGCGAAGCATCATCGGAACTTCGTATAAGGTTTCTGCATCCTTACACTCAATGACAGCTGCAGGATCGATATCACAGAATAAAGCTAACTTACGCTTCATATCTTCCGTTAAGGAATGTTCCGTACGGCAAACGATAACGTGAGGTTGAATCCCTAGCCCGCGCAGTTCTTTTACACTGTGCTGCGTAGGTTTCGTCTTCACTTCACCAGCTGCTTTAATATAAGGAATCAGCGTAACGTGAATATACATGACATTCTCGCGGCCGATATCATTTTTCATTTGACGAATAGCTTCCAGGAACGGCAAGCTTTCGATATCTCCTACCGTACCACCAATTTCGGTAATTACAACATCGGACCCCGCTTCACGACCAGCGCGAATCACACGTTCTTTGATTTCGTTCGTAATATGCGGGATCACTTGTACCGTACCACCCAGATATTCGCCCCTGCGCTCTTTAGTAATAACGGAGGAGTAAACTTTGCCTGAGGTTACGTTGGAACTTTTGGAAAGATTAATATCAATAAAACGCTCATAATGACCTAAGTCCAGATCCGTTTCTGCCCCATCGTCGGTTACGAACACTTCACCGTGCTGGTAAGGACTCATCGTTCCCGGATCCACGTTAATGTAAGGGTCAAACTTTTGAATCGTAACTTTTAAACCTCTGTTTTTGAGCAATCTCCCTAAGGACGCTGCTGTAATTCCTTTGCCAAGGGATGAAACTACGCCTCCCGTAACGAAAATGTATTTTGTCACTATGTACGCCTCCTAGAGTTTTAGTATGGTTGGTAATACAAGGATAAACGACTCCGTCGTCCTTCAAGGACGAGCGCGTTTGTCAAGGTAGATGCGAAGCAAAAGTATAAAACTTATACTTTCTTATCTACTAAGAAACTTACGACGTAAGGCATAAGCTTATCTTTTGCCAGAAAAATGACTTTGTAAGCATTAGCTTCTGCTAAATAGGGGTTTTCATGAAAATAAAGTGAAAAAACACAAAAAAAACACTAAAAAAAACAAAAAAAGTGACACCCGTAGTGACGGGGCACTTTTTGAACGCTTGAGCGAATTGTTAAGATTCTTTTAAAGCCCATGCAATAGTTTACTCTGAACAGATAGGGACTGTCAAGACAAGTTATTTGTCGTCTTCAGCCTCTTCATCCAAATCGTCTTCCTCGTCATCCTCATCGGAATCCTCATCTAAATCGTCATCACTATCTTCGTCTGATTCTTCAATACCCGCTTCGCCAAGATCCTCTTCGATCTCTTCATCTTCGAAGAATTCAGTATCCTCTTCCGCTTCTTCCTCTTCGGTTTCGGTACCAAATGTATCGTATTCATCTTCTTCTGCGTATGTATCTTCTTCCTCCGCGTAGATGTCTTCATCCAGATCGTCATCTTCGTCGTTAATGATTCTTGGACGCTTCGCGTTACCAACCGCATCGTCTGATTTCTCGACAGGATACCAGCGTTTCAACCCCCATAGGTTCGTACCCACGCAAGCAAAACGTCCATCGATGTTGATTTCCGTATATAGTTGGGCAATCACTTGCATAACATGCTGCTCGGACAGCCCTTTTATTTTAGCAATTTCAGCCATCAGGTCACGATAGTAAAACGGCGTATTCGCCGACTTCAGTAATTCAAACGCCAAATCCACCATGGGCATTTCGCGTGCTTGCTCTGTGGTGATTTTGAGTGTGTATTCGCTACTCATCTAAGGCACATCCTTTTCGATCGTGATCGTATCTTCAGTTCTTCTATCTACCTTATCCAATATCTTCATTAAGTAAAACCTATTTTTTCTAAAAATGCAACTATCCAAGGATAAACTATTTTCGTCGTCCTGAGGACGAGCGTGTTTGTCAAGGTTAATACGGAGCAAGCGTATAAAATTTATACTTTCTTTTCAACTTAGAAACCTTTCAAGCAGATGCCTTATACACCCCGTCGTAAGGAAGAAAGCGTTCCCCCTAAAATGAATACAAGCGAAGGTCCCCCTCCGCTTGTGACTGTATCCTAAGGAAGCGGTGTGAATGAATCACAGCCGTTCCACTACCTGAGAAAGAGACACTCCTGCCCGCGCCTCTCTATTTATCCTATGTAAAACCTACGCATCTGACACGGCTTCGCACCCATTTATTTCTATAAAGGCGAGAACACGGTCATACGGGGTGACCTGTACATAAGATAGGGGAGATTCGATTCTAAGCTGTCATGGGGGGATGGCACGATGGATATAGCCACCTTTCTTCATTTGCTTCATGAGGAAATCGGTCTCACCAAGCGTTCTGGCAAGAAGCATATCATCCATTTCTCATCGGCTAAGGACTACTACGCATGCAAATCAGCGCTGAAACGAATGAAATCTCAGTTCGTAAACCTCTCCAAGGTTCGCGACCTAAGTATCATTCACGCCTTCTCCTGCACGCTTCGTCCCGACACTAAGCTCAGAGGCATCTCCGGTGTGCCAATCATCGAAGAGGATACCAAGATATCCGTTCACCAAGCGATGAGCAACAAAACTACCTCCAGACGATCAAGCAATTTATCGGGCTATCACACGATACCTTGGGGCATCGATCAAGTAGGCGCACCTGAAGTCTGGAACAGATCGGTAGGTCAGAATATTAGGATCGGCGTCATTGATACCGGAATCGATTACAATCATCCTGACTTACGCAATTCGATATCACGGGGCATCAATTTACTAAACCGCAGTATGCTGCCCTTTGATGACAATGGGCATGGCACGCATATCGCCGGAACGATCGCGGCAGCTGGCCGCCATACAGGGATTGTCGGTGTTGCTCCTAGAGCTATCGTTCATCCGGTAAAAGCATTTGACTACGCAGGAAGCGCTTATGTCTCGGACATTATTGCGGGCATCGATTGGTGTGTTCATAACGACCTCGATATTATCAATATGAGCTTCGGTATGAAAACATACAACCGTTCTCTCGAGCAAGCAGTCTTGAATGCGTACTACAGAGGTAAAGTCATCGTGGCTTCATCCGGCAATGACGGTAAAAAGAAAACGGTCGATTACCCCGCCCGCTTCCCCCAGGTTGTCTCCGTTGGAGCCACAACGCGGCTAGGCAAAATCGCCCCCTTCAGCAACCGCGGAAAGCAAATTGATATTTACGCACCAGGCGAGCGAGTCTACTCGTCCTGGCTTAACGGCAAATACAACGAGCTAAGTGGCACTTCGATGGCCACCGCTCATGTCAGCGGCGTCATCGCTTTGATGTTATCGATCAAGCCGATGTCGCCGCTGCAGATTAAAAATGCGCTGCGTCGCTGCACGACCGGTCTCAGCAAGCGAGATAGCACGCGCTGGAAGCCCGGGCATTTGAACGCTCGACGCGCGATCCGAGCGGCGCGGCAGGTTTGAGGCGGGAGCGAGAGCGAAGAGCAAGTGCGAAGTGCGAGAGCGAGAGCAGTGCGAAGAGCGAGAGCGAGTGCAGAAGCAAGTGCGGGAGCAAACCCGCCGGCACATTCTGCAGATGATATAAAGTTGTACAAAGTGCAACTTTAGTCATCATAAACTAGGTTAATCCTGCTAATATTGCACAAAATACAACATATTCGCCCAGAAATGGCCATTTCGGGCGAAATACAGCTATTTTGTTGCACGGAATACAACAATTCTCGACTTAGAGCGAAATATTAGGGATATTGTTGTACATTTCACAACAATTCCACTCGCATGCTAAGAATAAAAGGACTTAAAACAAATTAGAAAAAATGCGCTAGGGTGTGTTCACACTCTAAAATGGCGGGATAAACGTCTTCGTGGTGCGAAACGTTTGTCAAAGTAGATGCTCAACAAGTTATAGTCCACCAGACTTATACTTCTGGTATTAACAAAAAAGGGACGATCTCTCATGTCATAGTAGACATACGGATCGTCCCTTCAGTTTGTAGAGCGGATGTTACATCCGCTCTGGGGCGGATACGCCAACAACGCGAAGCGTGTTGGCTAAGGTAATGCGAAGCGCGCTGAGCAAGGCGAGGCGTGCCTGGGTCAAGGCCGCGTCATCCGTGATGACATAGTGGCCTCTATAATAGCTATGGAACTGGCTCGCCAGTTCATAAACATAGCGGATAAGCCGATGCGGCGCATATTGATCGGCCGCAATGGCGATTTCCTCCGGAAGCTCGCCCATCTTGCGCAGCAAGTCAAACTCAGCTTCCGACGTAAGCTGGGTAAGGTCTACCTGCGCAAGCGGCAGCACCTGGATGTTCTGCTCTTCCGCCTGACGGAAAATGCTGCAAATCCGTGCATGTGCGTACTGCACATAGAACACAGGGTTCTCATTAGACTGAGAAACCGCCAAGTCCATGTCAAAGTCCAAATGCGAGTCCATGCTGCGCATCGCGAAGAAATAACGAATCGGGTCTACGCCGACTTCGTCCATGAGATCTTCCATCGTGACGGCTTTGCCAGTCCGTTTGGACATTTTCACCTTTTCCCCATTTTGGAAAAGGCTCACCATTTGGGCAATTAGCACAACGAGGCGATCCGATTCAAAACCAAGCGCCGTCATTGCCGCTTTCATCCGTGGAATGTAGCCGTGATGATCCGCGCCCCAAATATTAATCAAACGATCAAAGCCACGCCCAAATTTATTGCGATGGTAGGCAATATCCGGAGTAAGGTACGTAAAGGAACCGTCATTCTTGATCAGAACGCGATTCTTGTCGTCACCCAGTGGTGTTGTGTTTAACCAAGTCGCGCCTTCTTCTTCATATATGTGCCCATTATCCCGCAGCTCTTGGAGAACGGGTGGAATGAGGTTATCTTCATAAATCGACGTCTCGGAGAACCAGTTGTCGAAATGAACACCAAAACGACCCAAATCGCGTTTGATTTTATCGAGTTCTTTTTTCAGTCCATAGGTGCGGAAATAAGCACGACGCTCATCTTCTGGCAAGCTTAGAAGGCGATCCCCTTCTTCCGCAGCAAGATCAGCTGCAAAGCCTTTGATATCTTCACCGAAGTATCCGTCTTCCGGCATCTCTGCTTCTTGCCCGAGCGCCTGCAAATAGCGGGCTTCGATTGATTTGGCCAAATTGACCACTTGGTTGCCGGCATCATTGATGTAGTACTCTCGGGATACGTCGTATCCAGCGAGATCGAGCACGTTGCACAGCACGTCTCCCACTGCCGCTCCACGAGCATGTCCCAAATGCAAAGAACCCGTTGGATTCGCGCTTACGAACTCCACTTGCACTTTAAGCCCTTGGCCGACATTCGTCGCACCGTACCGATCACCCATTTTTTGAACATTTTCAATAACCGGGTATAGGTACACTTTGTTCATTTTAAAATTAATAAAACCAGGCCCCGCAATTTCCGCTTCCGCGATATTGGCTTTATCCTTTTGCAGGTTAGCGATAATTTGCTCGGCAATTTGCCTTGGGTTCTGCTTAGCAATTCGGGTTAGCTGCATCGCGATATTCGTTGCGAAATCCCCGTGCGTTTTTTCTTTCGGGACCTCTAGAATAATCTCCGGTATTTGCGCCGCGTCCACGATACCTGCAGCAGTAACTGCTTCTATTATGGCTTGTTTAACTATGGCTTTGACTTCGTTTAGTACATCCATTCGTCTTACTCCTCCTGAATTAACAACTTGATCCTGTATGTTCCCGCATGAGTGCCTGATGCATATAAATCATAGCTCCACCTTGTGATACCGATGCCATGCACGGCTTCCGAGGTCAGCTCATGTGTCTCGATTTCGAGTTCCAATCTACCTTGAGGTGTTTGATAAAAACCAATCCTCTTCTCACCGGGCAGAAATGTCTGCTCAGCTTGCACGTCTCCTTGGCGGACGATTCGTATCTGATTGTCTTCCAGCTTAATGAGCGTCACTGTTCGTCCAAGCTCGTTCGGTTCTTCTTCATAGCGGATGTACGTGTGATTGCCTTTACGATAAAGATCCCCGCGCGCCTTCTGCACGGTTGTCTCACTCCCGCTTCGACTTTCAATTCGGATCCGCACGCGTTGCTTAGCCGTCATGGTCCGTTATTCTCCTATTCTGCAATACCTGTTTGCACCTTATGTCAAATAAGGCAAGTTAGGTATTAGTTTATATGAAAGGATCGCTAAATTCAATGTATTACGGGAGATCAGCACACATAGCGGGGTTATCATCGAATTCGCTACTATGTAAGTTTGGGAAATTAGAACCCACTAGTTCCTGAGAAAATGGATTAGATGAATTTTGTGCAGGCTTTTTGACAAAATGGTTGGAATTGATGTGAGAAGATGCATTTCCTACATCAAATTTGAGCCATTTTTACGTTTCGGGCTCCTTTCGCTGAAATTTAATGTACTTTTTGCAGCTAAATGGCTGAAAAAAGGATTTTCGAACCAATTTGATGCACAAAATGCAGGTAAGTTAGCTGAGGGGCAAACCAGGGGCGTAGAGCTGGGAATATGGGACTGCCGAGCATGGCGACTGAGACAGTGGGAGTTGGAACACCTGAGGCCGGACACGAGCGATGGTGACAGTGTGGGTTGGAACACCTGACGCCGAGCATGGCGACGGCGACAGTAAGAGTTGGAACAGAAAAGACAGTTAGCACCAGATACAAAGATGACGCGCCACCTAGAGCCGCCAAAACAAAAACCGCCAGCGTTCCCGTGACAAGCACAGAAACAACCGGCGGTTCAATTTCATTATTTAATCAAATCTTCTACAAATTTAGGAAGCACGAATGCCGCTCTATGTAGGCGTGGTGTGTAGTACTTCGTTGGGAATTCCGGAATTGCCGCTTCCTCCACTTGCAGTGGATCGTGCTTTTTGCTGCCCATCGTGAAGGTCCATAGACCGCTTGGGTACGTAGGAATGTTCGCGCTGTACACACGAACGATTGGGAAGATTTCTTTGACATCACGGTTAACCGTTTGGATCAGGTCGGCTTTGAACCAAGGGTTATCCGTTTGTGCAACGAAGATCCCGTCTTCTTTTAACGCATCAAAGATACCTTGGTAGAAGCCCTTGGAGAACAGCTCGACCGCTGGACCAACAGGTTCAGTGGAATCGACCATGATAACGTCGTAAGTGTTTTTGTGATCGTGAATGTGCATATAGCCATCGTTAACAATAACTTCTACACGAGGGTTATCTAATTCGCCGGCAATGGTTGGCAGGTACTTTTTGGAGTACTCAATTACTTTACCGTCGATATCAACAAGAACAGCCTTTTTCACCTTCGGGTGCTTCATGATTTCACGGATTACTCCGCCGTCGCCGCCGCCTACTACAAGCACGTACTCTGGGTTCGGGTGGGTAACAAGTGCAGGATGCGCAACCATTTCATGATAAACGAATTCGTCTCTTACCGTTGTCATAACCATACCGTCCAGGGTAAGCATGGTTCCCCATTCTTCGGTTTCGATCATTGAAAGGTCTTGGAAGTCCGTTTGCTCTCTTACGTATGTCTCTTTTACTTTAGCTGTAATGCCGAAGCTATCCGTTTGTTTCTCTGTGTACCACAGTTCCATGTTTATACCTTCTTTCGCTGCTATATTGGAATGAATAAATCCTGACATTCGTTATCTCTAACAGTGTTCCACCAGCCCAAAAAGTCATGCGAAGCGGCGCTGTTATTTCCAGTCATTTTATACCAAGGATAACGGCTTACTCCGTCCATTTGGACGTGTGAGCTTATCAAGGTTGATGCGAAGCAAGTTAAGTTACGAACTTATCCTTTATCAACGCACAAATTGTATTATAGTTCATTGCCCCCAAAATGCAATATTTTCCTAGGTTTTTTCACCATTTAACAAAAAATATTTACAATTCGTTGAATACGGACTGCCATGCTTTTCCATACTGGGTAATAAGGCTTTAGAGCATGGAGAAAGGAGGTAAGAAGAGATGTCCGAGAACGAGAACCATCGTCAGCCATCCACAGGCACACCACAAGCACCTAGGGATAAAGAGGTACCTGCGTCTATGCGCTGGATGCGTCGTATCAAAAAGATGTTCTCATTCCTATTCACTTCCTGCGTCCTGCTCCTCATCGTTGCCGCTGGCTGTCTGGTCTATTTGCGTGCTCAAACACTGCCCGTCACCAAAATGCTGCAAACCTCCCAAATGTACGATACCCATGGTGAACTGATTGACACCTTTTATTCCGGGCAAAATCGACAGGTCGTCTCACTGGGCGAAATATCGCCTTATCTCATTAAAGCAACGCTCGCTGTGGAGGATCAGCATTTCTATGATCATTTCGGCGTGGATGTGAAGGCTGTGGCCAGGGCCGCTGTTGTCAATGTACAAGCCATGGCTAAGGTGCAAGGTGCAGGCACGATAACTCAGCAATTAGCTCGGAATTTATATTTAAATCATGACCGGACTTGGTCGCGCAAAATCAAGGAAACCGTGTTCGCTATCCAAATGGAGATGCAGCTGACGAAGGATGAAATTCTGACGAATTATTTGAATCAAATCTACTATGGTCATTCGACGTATGGGATCGAAACGGCTTCCGAGCTTTTCTTCGGCAAGCATGCCAGTGAATTAACGTTGGCGGAAAGCGCGATGATCGCCGGTGTCCCTAAAGGACCTCGTTACTACTCACCGTATTATGATCTGAAGAATGCTATGGATCGGCAAAAGGTGGTCCTGCAAACGATGGTGCGCGGTGGCTTCATTACACAAAGCGCCGCTGACGCCGCAGGCAAAGAGAAGCTGACGATCCAGCCGCTTACGAAGAAAAAACCAGCCGCAGCCCCCTACTTCCGAGATTATGTGCGGGCACTGGCAACGGATAAGCTGGGCATACCCGAGGAGCAATTCGATGAAGGCGGCATTCGCATTTACACGACGCTCGATAAAAATGCGCAGCAAATCGCTGAGAGTGTTATTACCAAGCAGCTCACGGGTAAAACAGACCTTCAAGCCGCTCTAGTGGCAATCGACCCTAGGACAGGAGAAATTAAAGCGATGGTCGGCGGTCGCGACTATTCCGAGAATCAGTTCAACCGCGTACTCTCGAATACGAGACAGCCGGGGTCCTCTTTTAAACCCATTGTTTATATGGTTGCTTTGCAAAATGGTTATACACCTGTGACGCAGGTAAAAAGTGAGCCGACGGTGTTCACTTACGATGAAGGCCGTCGGTACACCCCCCGCAACTTCAACGATCAGTATGCGAATGCGAATATTGATATGCGGCAGGCGATTTCGAAGTCGGACAACATCTATGCGGTGCATACGATTCTGGATGTCGGTCCTGCGAAGGTTATCGACCTGGCCCGGAAGTTGGGTATTGCCTCTCCGATGAAGCCGCTGCCGTCACTGGCTCTGGGTTCCTTCCCAGTAAGCCCTCTCGAGATGGCGTCCGCGTTCGGTACAATTGCGAATCAAGGTGTTCATCAGGAGACGACGGCGATTGTGCGTATAGAGGATGCGAACGGTAAAATTTTATATGAAGCGACCCCGAAAGCGGAGCCTGTGCTTGATCCGGCTGTCGCCTATGTGATGACGAATCTAATGGAGAGCGTGTTCGAAGAGGGCGGCACCGGCAATCGCGTAGCCAGTACGATTAAGCGTCCGATAGCCGGCAAAACCGGTACGACAGACACCGATGCATGGCTGGTTGGCTTCACACCTGAGCTCGCGACCGCCGTATGGGTCGGCTATGACAAGAGCAGGGATATTTCCACGGTTGAGTCTCATTTGGCTTCACCTATTTTCGCGGAATTCACGGAACAAACCTTAGAGGCGATACCGCCTAAGCTGTTCCCGATTCCTGAAGGGGTAAGCAGTGTCTATATTGATCCGGTGAGCGGCAAGCTGTCCAATGAAGACTGTCCGAACTCACATATGGAGGCATTCCTGGTTGGCACGGAGCCGACAACATACTGTACAGGCAAACCCGCGAAGCCAGCTACGAACAATGATCCAAAGGGCACACCCAAAGGTCAAAACGGCTCTTGGTGGAATGATATCAAACGCTGGTGGAACGACTGATCCGCCCGTTTCCAGAGAACACAAAAAGGCAGAACTAAGCGCGTCTTAGTCTGCCTTTTTGCTGTCCTAGTATATGAGGTAACATACACTAGGGTCTAGTATACTCGGTTCACCCAATCGTAACAATGGATGACACATAATGTTCATAATCTCGGTTTTTGCGTTGGATCGCTTAGGAAAGTGCATCTTTCAATGCTTGATCCGAGCGATTCCACCACTCTTCGTTGTGCCCGATTAGCTGATTTTTGAGCAGTGCCCGCTCCTTGTCATCCAAGCCGTCGAAGATGAATTTACGTTTCATTGCAGCATCCATCTTGTTTACGTGCTCCGCCAGAATTTTCCATCCTTTGCGAGCTTCGGTGTCGATTAACATTTCGCAAGCTGTCATTCCAGCGTAGTAGGCTCCTTCTTCCGTACGGTCTACCGCTACCCAAACGATCCAAGCTTTACGGCCATTAGGCACGTCTTCTTTGTTCGTTGAGAATTTGATGCCTTTTTCGATCTTGCTTTTGGCATGAAGAGTACCTTCGTCTAGATAGGCTTCATCCCCGTCAATAATGACACCAGATACGTTGCTTAAGTCGATTGCTCCGGCACCGAATCCTTTATGGTTCACTTTAGAACTTACTATATTTAAGGCCAGCTTCTTTTTATCCGCTTCCATGAGGGCACCTTCCAGTCTTCGTAATGTTAAAATGACGCTTTGCTCTCATTGTAGCTAAAGTCACCCTCCAGAACAAGGGCTGGTTGCTGTTGGTGGCGCTCTTGGAGTCGGTTTGCTGGTTGCAGCTCCGCTACTTCACTTCTACCGTGATACTTCCGACGGCTCTTTCATCTATAAAAGCATCCAAACGCCACAATCCCGGATCATCAAACCTCATCAGCACGGGGAACCCCGCATCCGCTCCATTGATCGGTGCCATTCCCGGCCAATTCATTTCCTCGACCAAGGCTCCGTTCAGCAGGAGCACTTGCTGTTTCTCTCCGGTTGCAACACTTACTGCTTCAACGCGGAATTTCTTCCCTTGCAAAGGCTCGCCTTGTTTCCATATGTGCCACATATACTTGTTAGGCGTATTGACCTTATAACCACCTGGACTCAGGAGGCCGATCTTTCCTTTCTCACCCTGCAATTGATAGCTGCCACTTTGAAAAAGCGGGCTTACCTTGGCCTTATCAAGCTCCGCGGCCGGCGTAACCTGTTCCGGAGATTGTACGTTAACTGCTTTAGGAAACCATGAAAATTGAGAAAGCACAGTGATGAGAACAATCAGACCAACGAAACAGCTCAAAACAACGATCACTTTTCTAAATTTATTCATCAATTTCCACACCCCTTATACCTTATAGACTCCTTGTTTAGCCACTTCGTTCCCCCTCCTTCTAACAATTCTTTTCCAACCTCAGAAATATTCCCTAGGTTGTCTACATATACATGCTGTAGATGCTTGTTTAGGCGGGGTGGATATCATGAGTGTTCTATTCAAAAACCGCAAGGTTCAATGGTTCGTTGTCATGCTCCTTGCAGCAGGCACTGTCCTGCTGTCTGAAAATTTGCTCCCATCTGCAAGTAAATTGGCCGTTCCAGTCGTCTCTAAGGATGAAAAGTCTGCTCCTGCGCCGGACATGCAGCCTGCAGATAACGGTAAGCCATTAGAGAAGCAAGCGCCAACAGCGCTTAGCTATCGTATTGCGGAGTATCACATGAGCGTTACTTACACGCCCGAAACGAGGCAGCTCAATGGACAGCAAACGTTGACTTGGGAAAATCCAGGAACCGTTCCTGTACAAGAGCTTTACCTCCATTTGTATCCCAATGCTTTTGCCTCAAAGAAAACGACGTTTATGCGCGAATCAGGTGGTAAGCTGCGTGAAGATGAGGCCAAGGCAGACAGCAGTGGCAGCATGAAGTTGCTTTCTGTGAAAACGGTTGACGGTGAGGATCTCACTATGCGCATGGCGTTCGTGCAGCCCGATGACGGCAACAAGGACGATCAAACGCTGCTCAAAATCCCGCTGCCTAAACCGGTAGGTGCCGGGGAGCAGGTTACGATCAAGACGGAATTCCTCGTCAAGCTGCCATCCGCCTTCGCAAGAATGGGCTATGTGGATGACTTCGTCATGGCCGGACAATGGTTCCCTAAAGTTGCTGCCTATGAGCGTGTTGGCACAAGAGGACGTACGGAGCCGGGGTGGAATCTCCACCAGTACCATGGAAATTCGGAATTTTATGCCGATTTCGGGATGTATGACGTGAAAATTCAAGTGCCAGCGAACTACATCGTAGCAGCTACCGGTTTCCCGGTTAAGCCCGCTGTGACCGACAACGGGATGAAGACGTACCAATTTTATGCCGATGATGTGCATGACTTCGCTTGGTCGGCATCGCCTCATTTCGTTTATGTGGAAGAACCCTACTCGACCGCACAAATACCCGGGGTCAAGATTAAGCTCTATCTCGATCCCAATCATCAGGACTTGAAGGACCGCTATATGTATGCCGCCAAAAAGGCACTTTCCCGCTACAGCCAATGGTACGGACCGTACCCCTATTCGACCCTTTCGATTGTCGTACCTCCCCCAGGAGGCAACGGTGTAGGCGGTATGGAATATCCGACTTTGGTAACGTCGTGGGATGCTAGCGACAAGAAACCTGATCTAGAGCTAGAACGTGTCGTTGTTCATGAGATTGGACATCAGTTCTTCTATGGAATGGTAGCAAGCAATGAATTCGAAGAAGCTTGGCTGGATGAGGGCTTTACCTCCTATGCGGAGGACAAGGTCATGGAATCGGAGTACGGGGTATCCCCTAATTTACCTGTCGAATCCAGCTTTATTACCTCTCCACACACCCTGAATCAGAACTCGTGGGCTTATGCGGGACATGATCAATACGCAGAGAATGTGTACACACGAGGCAAGCTCGTACTTAAAGCCATTGAGAAGCAGGTTGGCACCAAAACGATGGACAAAATTATGCGCACTTACTTCCTACGTTGGGAATTTAAACATCCTTCTACGAAGGACTTCCAGAACGTTGTCGAAGAAGTGACCAAAACGAAGTGGGATGATTTCTTCAATCAATATGTTTACGGCGCCATGATGATGGATTACACCGTGGAGAGCATTCGCGTCAAATCCGTGGGCAGCAAAGGGGCAGAGTCCTACGAAAGTACTGTTCTCATCTCCAAAAAAGGCGGCAATTCGCCCGAGGTGCCAATCCAATTCCATTTCTCAGATGGCACTGTGCTGGATAAAACGTGGGATGGTAAAGAAAGCAGTATCGAGTTCAAACTTACCCACAAGACTCCTGTAGACTGGGTTCGAATTGATCCTAACTACTCGCTCGTGCTGGAAAATAAACATATTAATAATTTTATGCAAACCCAAGTGGATACGAAGTGGAAAATCCGCTGGAATCTCGGTATCATTCAATTCCTGCAAGCCATTTTCGGCTGGGTCGCTTGGTAAGCGGCTAGGCTTATCCAATGCTTACGATGCCAGTTTTGCTAAAGCAAAACTCAGCTAATGCTTACGAAGAAAGTTTTCCTACGGAAAACTCTTAGGAGGGACAACTGTGGCAACTTATATCAAGTCTGGCTTCAGGGCGGCATTACGGCAACCTTTCGCCACGATCGTCTTGTTCCTGTATCAGATGGGCTGGGGCATCCTGCTGTATAAGCTTGTACAGGGTGTTCTCGTCCCTCTCATGCACCGCTATCCAGGTGGCGATCAGCCGAAGCAAGCGCTGCAGCTATTTCTAGCAGAAGGGCAGTTCCAACTGGTCAAAACCGATCTTACCCATCCTTATCTCTGGTGGCTGGCTGCTCTACTTGTTATGCGCATGCTGCTCACCCCCATGTTGAATAGCGGCGTCTACTATTCGCTGACCCATTCCCAGCAAAATGCCGGCTACCGCTTTTTCCGAGGTATCAAGGAGCTCATGCTCCCATTCCTAATCGCATATGTCGTCCGAATCTCGCTCTCCCTGCTGCCGCTCATTTGGCTGTTTCCCAAGGCGCAGAGGCAATTCGCACATACCACATCATATGAGCAAGCAGCCCTCCAATTGCTGCCTTGGCTTCTGGGCTTGCTGGTCTATGGCTTTCTCTTACATCTGCTCTTTATGTATGTGCAGTTCGCGATCGCAGCCAAACTTGGCATTTTGTCCACAGTTATCACTTTCGTTCGCAGTTTGCTTCCTATTATCGGGCTTGCGCTCATCCTCCTACTTGCCTCGGGACTATTGGCAGGGGTCACAGTCACAGCAACTTACATATGGGCAGGTCTGGTAGCGCTAATCATTTATCAGCTCTTCCCGCTATTCCACATTTTCTTCCAAATGTGGGCCATAACTTCCCAATATCAGCTTCTATCTGCCAAAATGAACGGCTAAGTGCATATAAATAAGCTGATATTAGCACATTTTCTTCTCCCCCCTTGCAAAAGGGGCTTTTTTTTGTTTATTTCCCTAATAAACTTGCATATTTTAATGAGTAGACTCATAGAAAAGGAGGATTTTAAATATTTATGACGAATTACAAGGACTAGCATCAAAAAACCAAATATTTCATGCCGAATTCCTCATTTCTTGGGGAAACGGGGGAACCACACCGGGTGAATTGATCTTGCAAGACAGGGATCATAGGGAACCTTCAACCGAACCCTCCAGCTAACCTCGTAGGCACCGGAAGGAGACAAGCAGTTGAGAAAGATTGTTGCTCTTGTTTTTAGTCTTGTTTTGTTTTTGAGTGTAGGTTTAGGAAGTGTGTCTGCGTCACAATCCACTTTGGATGAAACGGTTGACGGATTGCTCGGAATTCCGTACAGAGATGCGGGAACGACAACTAGAGGCTTTGATTGCTCTGGGTTCACCGCATACGTTTTCGACAAATTCGGCATTGACCTTCCGCATAGCTCAGCATCTCAGAATAAAGAAGGCTACTGGATTGACAAAAAGGATCTTCGCAAAGGTGATCTTGTGTTTTTTGACACTAGCGGCGGCAAAGGTATTTCTCACGTAGGTATCTACCTTGGAGATGGTGAATTCGTTCACTCTGCATCCAATGAAGGTATCGTGAAAAACAAACTTAGCCAATCTTATTACGCGAAGCGGTATGTATCAGCCCGACGTGTTCTGTGGGATGATATCTACAACCAATTAACTGCTGAATCCAAGTAAATTACTGTACGATTCATGAATAAAGCCCAGACAAGCCCCGCTCGAATGAGCAGCTTTCAGGGCTTTTATTCATTTCGGAGACATCCTGCGAATGATTACCGCTATGTTCCTGCGCACCAGAGCCAGCCGCCGCGGTTAAGTGTATTATCGTAATCGTTTAGCTTATAGCGAAAATATTGCTCGCCTAACGTGAAAGGACACAGTAGGTTCTTGGTCTACTTCCGCATCATGAATCCGGTCACGCAGCCGGTCACCTACGATCCAAGTGGACAGTACATTCGCAGATGGCTGCCACAGTTAGCTGGATTGAGTGATAAGACGATCCATCTCCCTCAGCCTCACGCCATTGTTGATTTGAAGTAGTCGAGAGCTATGGCCATTGAGATCTACAAGCGAGTACTGAGAAGCGAGCAAGAGTAGTTATCCCAACATGCTAATTCTTGTAACTTGACATCGCATGTCAGCCATTCTATAATAACGGCATGTCGTTTTCTAGGGTTCCGTGGCGTTCATCGCCAGACTGGTCCAAGGGAAAACACGCAGCGAATACGCTGTGTCACGGAGGGGAAAAAGCCCGGGAGTCATATCGCTTTAGCGATATAACTTCCAGGCTTTTTCTTTTTTTTGCGGCATAATAGGTACGTATAAGAAATTTAGGAGGAGTGACTCATCATGGCATGGTTATATCTCGTTATTGCAGGTGTATTTGAGGTACTATGGGCGATCTCGTTGAAATTTTCGAATGGTTTTACACGTTTAGTTCCTTCCCTCGTCACGATCGCAGGGATGATTGTGAGTTTCTATTTTTTAGCGGTAGCAACAAAAACTCTTCCCATCGGCACGGCATACGCGGCTTGGACCGGAATTGGCGCTGTCGGTGCGATTATTATCGGCACCCTTTTTCTAGATGAACCCATTAGTTTAACAAGGATCTTGTTCATGATTCTGATCTTAGTTGGCGTTCTCGGCCTTAAATTTACTTCTGGACATTAAGAGTTCAATAACAATTGAATAAATCGATCCCTATCTATGCAGATTAATCCATACAAGGAGGGAAATTCAACGTGAATACATCTGATGATATCAATCAAAAACAGATTCGTAATGACGTGTTTCTCGGGGAGGGGTTAGAAGTTGATTCCGATGTTAACGAGGATCGCAACCGAGAGCAACAATTGGATGATTCGTTTCAGTACTGGTACCGGAACGTCGGTTATTGGGTACAGCAAAAGGAAGATATGACTCAGGTGCCAAAGGAAAATGTCTTCGATGCTGCAGCTGATATGGATGCAGAGCAAGAGTTAAACGAGACTACGGAAGACGATAAGATCAATAGGTAATGTCAAACGAGAGTTCACATATTACATCTAGGAGACCGTCGATTGTTGTAATAAGTGCAACAATTGCTGCCTAAATCTCGCCTCTCTCCCCTCGTTGTTGCATAATGTACAACAATTGGTCCAATATTGGCCATTTCGCTACAAATGGGCTCGAAATGTTGCACAAAATGCAACTTCAGGGTGCATAATAGCCTTTTGGCGTGTGAATTGTTGTATAAAATACAACATCGCTAACCGCTATAGCTCATCTACCTCATGAAAACTAACTCTAAAATCAACTTTTGGAGTATGTCTACCAGATGTGAGAAAGCATAATGAATCAATCGACTGTCTCTCAAGACTATCATTGGAGGTATGAACGATGTCTGACAATACGAATAACGTTGATGTAAACAAAACGAGTATTTTTAAAAACGGGGTTCAATCCGCAACGAATTATGTACAGAACGCCATTGAAAACGTAGCTGAATCCACACAAGACGCAACTCAAAACTTAGTGAATAATGTCATGAAAAAACGACAAAATGAAAATAAAAATAATAAATAATCATATGGAAAAAGCTTAGTCAGAAAGCCGCCGCAGGGCCTTGACTAAGCTTTTCTAATGTTTATCTCGATCAATTGCCACCAATAAGCGATCTACACTATCATATAAGCTTCTAGCAACGTCTGCGATTCAAGCCTGAAATGGAATCCCATAGAAAAGTGCTACCAACTGGCGCGAAAAGAGCAATATCTTCGGTTCCGACAAGTTCTCTATTTGCGAAAGATAGACATGGAATATTTCACCTAATACTCTTTAAGCAACTGTGTAGCTAACATACCAGAAGTTGCTTCCCACAAATATGCGTAAATGCTGCGATAGAGGCTTAAAAATATCGTTCAGTTCTTCATACGAGTAGTAGTTTTTGATAATTTCATGCATGGATCCGTCAGCTAGTTCGCGTCTTTTGTAGGTATCCTCACTATGTTCATTCGTTATCAGCTCTCCGCCTCTTCCAGGTACATAAACATTATCAGCGATAAAGACGCGGGCACCTGTGCCTAGACGTTGGTGGAAACTCTGCAAAAATGACTCGATCCGATTCTTCGGAATATGCGAAAACCAGAAGTTGGCAAGACCAAAGTCGAATGCCCCAGTCATTTCGGAGAGCTGGTACGCATCCCCCTGAACAAATACTGCATTGGAAGCTGGCCAAGGCTTCGATCTAGCAATTTGGAGCACTTCAGGACGAATATCAACACCTAAGATGTGCTTAGCCGTATTCGCAGCAATTTCGGTCCAATACCCGGTCCCGCAGGCTACTTCAAGAACGTTGCGACCTTCCACCTGCTTCCTAATCATTTCGGCCAGAAGGGCAAGCTCTTGTTGGAATTCAGCATCCTCCCGGTGGTAAATCCGTTCATACTCTTCCGCTCGGGCGCCGTAGTAGTCTTGCATTTTTACTTTTTCCTCGTTTAAAAGCTGATGCTTATCCTTCACTTCGTGGATAATCCGCTGTCTGGCTGCCAATAAATCAGCAAAAATAGCGCCTCCCTGTGCGGAGTAATTGGCTAGCAAGCCATGCGTGGCCATCACAATTAGTTGTGTCATCGACAGACCCGTTTCGTCAGCCATTTGCTCGAGATCCGACTTTACTTTCTCCGGTAAGTACACAGAGAGTCTTTTGGTTTTATCATTTTTGTCCTCCACGTTAGGTACCCTCCTTATGATTTTATTATTTTAACACATATTATGTGTTATAGTAACATTTAATTTACGTTTTAATAAAAAATAGAATAATGCCTGCGTAGCTGCTAGATTGGACATTCGACTCAGCTCATTACAATAATTCGCATGGAAAAAGGTCGGGAGCCCATCCTTAGGATGGAACCCCGACCTTTTCTACTTCACATCAATTGACGTTCACTGCCGTAGCGGCGTTTGAGCTGATTCAAGAAAAACTGCAGCGCTAGGAATAGTCCTGCGAAGCTGGTACCTGCACTCAGAATAATCCATGGATGCAATCGAATGTACCTTGAGCCATAGGCGATTAGCGATAACCATTCACCCGATGTGGTAATGGCGATGGAATAGCCAGCATCGCTATCACCAATGGTCTCAATGCCGCCAAGTACAATGTTAAATACAGCTAACTGCCCTAACAAGAAGAGCACCTGCATGAATTCGCTTAGGAAGATGAACAACATTTCATTTCTCATACAGGGAACCAAATGTCGCATCGTTCGGTGGAAGAAAGAACCGCCCATCAAACGGGACGCTTCAATAAATAGCCGTTCATTATAATAACGTGTCCGATCTGCCACCTGATGGGCTAAAGGGAATATCCCAATGAATGTGACTAGGCTGACAAAAGTAACCGTGAACAGCAGCTGGTAATGCGGGTCTGCCTTCAGCCCCTGATCAAGCCGCAGCCCAAAGTACATGCCTGCTAAAGGCGGGAACAAGAAGACAAAGGCAGGCATCGAGGAAACGACCCACTGCATGGAGCGAAGAATGCCCCATCCCTTGCCTGTGGTTCCGCTCCACAATCCCCATGGGAGAGCAAAAACAAAGCGAAACAAGGTTAACGCTAACGCCGTACCCAATGTATATTTCAACCCATTCAGCAATAAGCTCAGCACATCAAAACCCCTATGATCGGTGCCCAGCAAGAAGGTGCTGTTCGGCGCATATGGCGGTATGCTGTATCTCGTTTTACCGTCTTCTTGATATTGGATCATATTAATCTTGTCATCCGGCGTAATCCCATGGGGCGCCAGCCATGAGCCGAATATCATCACAAGCAGAATGAGCACGATGAGTGCAATCGAACAGTAGTAAGCCGTTGAGGAGCGTTTCATCATCTTCAAACCGCCTCCCCTGTACGAACAATAAACTTCCTACGCAAGAGTGCGTAGAACACATGAAAAGCCATAGCGACTAGTGCAAGCGCCATACAGATAGCCGACATAGAAGAAACACTCTGTAAAGCTGGGGATACAATAAAGCCTCCCAAACCTGAGATTCCGCAGATTGCTTCTGCAACAGCCATACTGACGAGTGCCAGTGTGGTCGCTTTGGGTAAGATTGCCAGCAAATCAGGCATTACATTTCGCATAACGTGAGAAACGAGCACCTCTCTGCGGGTTAATCCTTTGGCTAATGCGGTAACGACATAATCCTGCCCAAGCTCACGCGCAATCGCAATGCGAAGGGTGCCGTAGATGGTGACCGAGGGAATCAGTGCGATCGTGAGAAACGGGATGAGGAACGGCGTTTTATCGCCGACTTGAACAATAAGCAGCACAAAATGCCCCAAATATTTCGTCGCATAGATCGCCCCCAATTGGATGAGAACGATTAAGAAAAAATCAGGCAAGCCGACAAGCAGGCCATGCGCACCATCCATCAAGGCACCTAATCGGCGGAACATGGAGGCTATCATCGCAAATAGCACACTAAGCACAATCGCGAGCAATAAACCAGGAATGAAATAAGTGCATGTACGAAGAAGCATGTTGGGGAGTTCCCCAAGAACAGCAACCTCTTTCCTATTGAAAGGACTGCGGAATTTACCTAAATCCCCCTGTGCGAATCCTATGATTTGCTCTTTCAGCGAATAACCGTAATAACGCCAGGAAATAATGGGATGCTCGAGAGGCACAGTGGTCGCACGAAATATGCCTTTGATCGACAATGTCTTTCCGATATAGTCCCACGACTTTCCATAAGGAACAGACAGTATGCCCGCTTTTTCATTTAGAACTTGACTGCCAGGCAGCTGCTCACTTATTTTCTGGATGCTCGTATCCGGACCTATTGCGACCCGAATCTGATCTGGCTGCGCAGATAAGAAGGCATTACGGATATTGCTTAGAAAGAAAATGCACACGAGTGTAAATAAGCCAAGCAACAGCCACCGAAATATCGACTTCAACTATTGTCACCTCGTTCTATTATTCACCGATGGTAGATAACTATTTTCATAGTTTATCACGATTCATTTGGAAGATCTATCCTATACTTGGAAATAAAAAGAGGCCGCAACGAAACTAGCCAAAGCTAGCTCGCTGCAACCCGGCTTAAGAGCTGAACTGCGCTTGGTGCAGGCGGCTGTAAACACCGCCCACAGCGATAAGCTCCTCGTGTCCGCCCTGCTCGGTAATGCCTTGCGCCGTCACGACGACGATACGATCGGCATTCTTGATCGTCGCCAGCCGGTGAGCAATGACTAGCGTCGTGCGGCCACGCGACAACTCGGCTAGCGACTGCTGAATCGCCGCCTCTGTCTCCGTGTCGAGCGCCGACGTCGCCTCATCGAGGATGAGAATCGGCGGATTCTTCAAGAACATCCGCGCGATCGCGAGGCGCTGCTTCTGACCGCCAGAGAGCTTGACGCCGCGCTCTCCGACAACCGTATCCAGCCCCTTCGGCTGCGTCTGGATATAACCCGCCAGCTGCGCGCGCCGCGCAGCTTCCCAGATTTCCTCATCCGTCGCGCCAAGCTTGCCGTACGCAATGTTCTCCCGCAACGTGCCGGAGAACAGGAACACATCCTGCTGCACGATGCCGATCTGACGGCGCAGCGACTCCAACTGGATGCCGCGAATATCGAGGTCATCAATGGAAATGCTGCCCGCGCTCACATCGTAGAATCGGGGCAGCAAGCTGCAGATCGTGGTCTTTCCAGCGCCCGATGGTCCCACGAAAGCAACGGTTTCTCCTGCGCGAATGGATAAGCTGATCTCATTCAATACACGGGCTTCATCCCCGTAGCCGAATGACACCGAGTCGAACGTAATTTGACCTTCGAGATGACTAACCTTCACAGCATTCGGCTGATCAGATACCTCAGGCTCCGTATCAATGACTTCCACATACCGTTTAAAGCCGGCAATTCCCTTTGGGTAGCTTTCAATGACATTATTAATTTTCTGAATAGGGCCCAGAAAAACATTCGTTAAGAGAACGAAAGCAATAAATTCACCATAGGTAATCTGCTTGTCGATTACGAACCAAGTGCCGCAAATAAGGACGAAAACCGTTACCAAACGCATCAAAATATAACTCAGCGAGACATTCCACGCCATAATTTTATAGGACAGCAGCTTTGTCAGCCGGAACCGTCCATTGTTATCTTCAAACAGCTTCTTCTCATAGGACTCATTTGCAAAAGCTTGAACGACACGAATCCCTCCAATATTATCTTCGACTCTTGCGTTAATATCGGCGAGATCGCCCATCATTCGACGGAACGTCTTAGTCATTTTTTGATTAAAATACACCGCTATCCATAGCAAAAATGGGACGATAACGAAGGTTAAGAGCGCTAACTTCATATTAATATGAAGCATAAGCAGAAGTGCACCGATCAGCGTCATAACCGCAATGAACAAGTCCTCTGGACCATGATGCGCAACTTCACCTATTTCAAGCAGATCGTTTGCCATTCGGGACATCAATTGACCCGTTTTGTTATTGTCATAGAACCGAAATGAGAGCTTCTGCAGATGATCGAACATCTTTTTTCGCATATCCGTCTCGATATTAATCCCTAGCTTATGCCCCCAATACGTGACTATGAAATTTAGCACCGTGTTGAGTCCGTAGACAGCAAGCAAACCCGCGCAAGCCCAAAGAATCCAATTCCAATTCCCGGCAGGAAGCAATTTATCAACGACCTGATTAACAGCAAGCGGGAAACCCAGTTCTAGTAGCCCAGCCACAACCGCACAGGTAAAATCCAAAATAAATAAGTGCTTATAGGGCCGATAATACGAAAAAAAGCGTTTTAACACATGTATCCCCACCTTCCTTCGCCTATTATACCTGATAGGGTCTGCCAGCTGAATGCCTTCTAGAAAATAGGCCATTGTCCGAGGACAGGTGTCCAATCTTTTCATATATATAGGGAAACGGCATCCTGTGTGTATGGAGGAATGGACTTATGCTCAGCAACTCATTAGATACACGGACGGCTATCTTTCTAGCAGCTATGTGCAGCCAAAGCTATGGCCAATTTGAAAATGGTCCCGAAAGCGTTATCTTGCCAAACAATTACCGGATGGTTTCCTCCTTCAAGGCGACTTCCATCCTGAGTAAAAAAAGGTTTTTCGGCTTTATTGCCGAATCTGATCGACAAATTGTTATCGTATTTCGAGGCACGCATACGACTTCCGATTGGATTTCCGATGCCATTGCTAGGCAAACCCAGTTTCCTTACTCAAAAGAGCAGTGCCTCGTACACGAGGGATTTCTCGACATCTACCGATCAGCCCGCAAATCGATTGTGACAACACTAAACAAACTTTCTACGGAGAAAACGCTATACATCACAGGCCACAGTCTTGGAGGAGCTCTCGCTGCTTTATGCGCGGCCGATATTTCCACAAACACGAAATTTCAAAATCCTTCCGTATATACCTATGCTTCACCGCGTGTTGGAAATCAGGCATTCGCTAGTCTTTTCGACCGCAGGACCGGGCCTCACTATCGGATCTATAATACCAACGACGTCGTCCCCTTACTTCCGCCCTTCATTTATAAATCTCCTCGAACGGATCAGGTTTATCACTATATTCATGTAAAAAAGGGAGTTGAATTAACTTTTCAAGGAGGTTCCGTCTCCGCTAATCACTCGATTAGCAACTATTTTAATGAACTTGCCAAGCTGGATCCCCGCTTCACGAAGCAGTTATACGCTAAGACTCCGGGATTTTGCCCGAACTGAAAAGATTGCCAACCACCTGGCCAAGAAAGGAAGGGTTAAAGGTAATCTTTTTTTGTTTACTTAGAGGTCAACTGCTCCCTCCTAATAGATGGTTTAAACAACGCAATAAAGGTAAAAATAGGAGTCGATACTGAATTGCGTCTTTTTACACTATTCGACTATTTTGTCGCAAAGGAGCCCTGCCTTGATTCTAGTCATTTGCCTGCTTTTTGTTTGGTTTAGTATCCATTTATTTGCCTTTCTGCCCAATAAGTTGTCTGTCGTTACGAACGTGCTTCTGTACATGCTCTTGGCTATCGTGGACATTAACAAATTAACGATCTTAAGTGACACTGTAGGAGTTTTCCATCTGAGCAAAAAGGTACCTGAATTCCTTTCGGTTATTTTACATAGGGACTTCACCTTTTCAATAACCCTTCTCACTTTTGCTAATGTCTATCTGACCACATTGAAACGAAGCACAAAAATAGGCATATCTCTGTATACATTCTCTTTTATCATGTGCATAGGCCAATTCCTAAGATTCAATGGTGCAATAACCTATGAGAGGTGGAACATTTTCTATGAGTGCTTACTCATTGTATCAATGATGGTTCTCACTTATTGGATCGGCCGTATGTTAAAACATCTACAGCAAAAGGAGCGATCTCTATGAACGACGTAATCATTTACGATAATAGATTTAACGGAAATGAATGGTTCGTCATTGCGATGATTGTCATAGGGACCCTTGCTATTTGGCTATTACCGAAAAAGTTTACCTTAACACAGAGCTTGTTTAATTTGTTGATTGGGGTCGTTTTTGGTCTTATGTTTGATCATACCATTGCCGTCCCGCCCTTTGATTTCTACGATGTGGGTGACGAATCCCGTTATCAGCTGTTTGATATTTTCTCCTATTTGATGTATGCACCATTTGGTTATATATTTATTTATTTTTACGAAAAATGGGGTGTACGCGGTTTTTACACGATACCCTACATCTTACTCTGGACGTCTATGGGCATAGGTGTCGAGTGGTTTAGCGTACTTGTTGGTATTTTTCATTACAAGCATGGGTATCAGCTCGTTTATTCCATACCGATCTATTTATTTTTGCAATCTATTCATTTATCCCTTTACCTGGTGCTCTTTCCGAAGCGTAAGACGATTTCATAGACTACTTCTACAAAACATTCTTTTCCACAATTCTTTTCCACACTCGGTTTCAACCCTGACAGACTCTTGTCAGGGTTATTTGTTTATAATCGGTTTATACAAATGAATGAGTAAAGAAGGGAAATGATCACATGACGAAATCAACGAATCAAACCGGCATTGTTATAGCCGGATTACTGCTAGCCATTCTAATGGCTTCGATGGACAATACCATCGTCGCAACCGCCATGGGCTCCATTATCGCAGACCTCGGTGGACTCGATAAATTCGTTTGGGTTACATCGGCTTACATGGTCGCTGAAATGGCAGGAATGCCGATTTTTGGTAAATTATCGGATATGTATGGACGTAAGCGTTTTTTCATCTTTGGTATCTTAATGTTTATGTTAGGATCTGCTCTTTGTGGAACAGCCACCTCAATCGTACAGTTAAGCTTGTACCGGGCTATACAAGGCATTGGCGGCGGTGCTTTGGTTCCCATCGCTTTCACAATCATGTTCGATGCCGTTAAACCGGAAAGCAGAGGCAAGCTAATGGGATTGTTTGGAGCCGTGTTCGGTATGTCCAGCATCTTCGGGCCGCTCCTTGGCGCTTATATGACGGACTATATCAAATGGGAATGGATTTTCTATATTAATTTACCACTAGGACTGGTTTCCTTCCTGATGATCGCCATTTTCTATAAGGAATCCCTCCAGCATGCTAAACAGCGTATCGACTGGGCCGGCGCATTCTCGCTTGTAGGTGCCATCGTCTGCTTAATGTTTGCCATGGAGCTTGGCGGTAAGCAATTTGCGTGGAACTCCGTTCAGATCATTAGCTTATTTACTGGATTTGCTCTTCTCGCAGTAATTTTCCTCTATGCGGAGACGCGGGCAGAGGAGCCGATTATCTCCTTCCGGATGTTCCGGGATCGCCTCTATTCGGCAAGCAATGCGATCGCCATGTTAAGCGGAGCAGCCTTCATTACGGCATCTGTCTATATACCGATCTTCATTCAAGGTGTTCTCGGAGGAAACGCAACGAACTCAGGTCTCGTACTTCTGCCTATGATGCTTGGCACTGTAGTTACAGCTACTGCAGGCGGCTTCCTCATTAGTAAATTTTCATATCGAGCCATCCTGATCTCCACCCTCATTTTGCTTGTGGCTGGTATGGCACTGCTGATTACGTTGACCCCAGCTTCATCGCGTTTGCTTATCACGGCCTATATGATATTAGTCGGCTTGGGAATCGGCGCTTCATTCTCTGTGCTCAGTAACGCTGCTATTCATTCCGTACCTGCCAGTCAACGAGGGGCTGCGAACTCTACGCTGAATTTCCTTCGCTCACTCGGCATGACGATCGGAATCACCATCTTCGGCATTATTCAAAGCCATTCGTTAACCCGGCATTTATCGGATGCCTTCGCGGGGAACGGTCAATCCGCGATGCCGAATGGTTTAGACTTTAAAGACCCGCATGCTCTGCTTGACCCGGCGACTCGCACTCAAATTCCAGAGCAAGTCCTCGGGAAAATATCAGAAGGACTCTCCTCCTCCATCGTGGCCACATTTGCGTGGGGACTTATCCCTGCAGTACTCGCTTTAGCAGCCGCTTTTGCCATGAGCAAAGAGAAGCTCGTGATCGAAAAGGAGAAAGAAACGTTCGCGGTCGCATCGCATTAGGAGGCTTTAAGGCAAGTTCCTTCAAAACCGCGGAACACAGAAAGACCAGAGATCCACCGCGGATTCCTGATCTTTCTTTTGCTTAGCTTATTACTCATCAAATAGATTCGTAGACAAATACCGCTCACCGGTATCTGGCAGGATAACCACGATGGTCTTCCCTTTATTCTCAGGTCGTTTGGCAATTTCACTTGCTGCGTAAGCAGCTGCGCCGGATGAGATACCGACCAGCAGACCCTCCGTTTTGGCAAGTTCACGGGCCGTCGTTACGGCATCCTCATTGCTCACTGTAAAAATCTCATCGACAACTGAACTTCTGAAATTATCTGGAACAAACCCGGCACCGATGCCCTGAATATGATGTGCGCCACGACTGCCACCTGATAAAACGGGTGAATCCGCGGGCTCGACGGCTATCACTTGAACGGATGGATTTCTCTGTTTCAGTATCTCACCCACACCCGTAATCGTCCCTCCCGTACC
Source organism: Paenibacillus sp. WG02 (assembly GCF_055396115.1). Classification (NCBI taxonomy): domain Bacteria; kingdom Bacillati; phylum Bacillota; class Bacilli; order Caryophanales; family Paenibacillaceae; genus Paenibacillus; species Paenibacillus sp. WG02. Next base: position 8,095,149 of record NZ_AP036016.1, read on the forward strand.
GACGCCCGCGATGATTATATCCACTTTACCGTCTGTATCTATCCATATTTCTTCGGCCGTGGTATTTCTGTGAATCTCCGGATTAGCTGGATTGCTGAATTGCTGCGGTATAAATGAGTTTGGCATCTTGCCAGCTAATTCCTCTGCTTTTCGAATTGCTCCTAACATGCCTTCAGAGGCTGGAGTGAGAACAAGTTCTGCACCTAGAGCCTTTAATAATTTCCTGCGTTCTATACTAAAAGAATCTGGCAATATAATGATTAATCGATACCCTAGCGCAGCCGCTGCAAAAGCAAGAGCGATTCCTGTATTTCCGCTGGTAGGCTCAATAATGACAGTCTCTTTATTGATCTTTCCTGATTTTTCAGCTTCTTTAATCATGGCGAAACCGATACGATCTTTTACACTGCCAGCCGGGTTAAAATACTCCAGCTTCGCAACGACCTTGGCCTCAAGGCCATGCCGATTATTATAATTCCAGAGCTCGAGCAGCGGCGTATTACCGATTAACTCTGTCAAATTGCTATAAATTTTCGTCATAAGAAAACCTCGCCTTCCTTTTGTATATTAAACCCATGAACTTAATCGGATAAATACAGTATATCACGCATGCCAGTGGAAAAATAAATCAATAATGCTGATAGATTGGTAAGCTATTTTCTTATATTATGCTGATTTGGTATAATCACCGTAGACGAAGAACGTCCTTTAGCCTTGTGGCGAAAGGGCGTTTTTTTATATTCAGAGGAGGTACAAGCTATTAAGTTACGATACCGATAAAAGACGCAAAAAAGGCTTCCTCCATCTTGTTAGGGACAGGGAAGCCGTTTGTTATCAACTCAGTTTGCCACAGGAATCCGGTATATTAAGTCGTTTTGCAGCAGATGATCATTAGGTGATGCAAAATGCAGGATAAGCTGTATTTTATTCTAACTCTCAGAAGAGTTCCGTATCCCTCCATGCAAATGCTGAATGACACAAAAAAACAACGAACCCATGAAAAGCTCGCTAGGATGCTTTTTGAGCTTGCTACTATTAAAGGGTTCTGAATAATGCATCGTTCAAGAGACTAAATGCCCTCAATAGTCTCTCCAGGTGTCTCCTATCTTCTCTTAAACTTTGGTTTAAATCAGATGCTTCTCTGAAATCACCTTCTGCTAACCTTAATTCACCTTCATTCTCATGTTTTGCTCCCTCAACGATTGCTCTTCTAATAAGACGTTGATCAATTTCAGCGCGTTCAATGGTCTTGTCAATGTCAATAAGTATCCGTAAAATTGCACCTAAAAGGTCTTTTTGAATTGGTGTAATCATGAAAGAACCTCCTTCCGTTGAAATTGAATTATTCGATAATTTGTTTAATCAAGCGTTCGGCTATTCTCGTTAGTTTTTTTGTTTTCCGTTCTTCTTTTTCAATAGTTTCACTGAGTTCCTTAGCCTCATGGTTTAATTTGCGAATCGCCCTGGCAAGCTTAGTGCTCATTTAAATCCCCTCCTCGTACAAGTATGTGGCAAGCTCTTCATCAAAGCAGTTTTTGAAGCAAAGGGATAAGCCGTTTCACTTGTTGCCTTATTTTGTGGTTTACTTCTTTAAGTTCCTCTTTTTCTTTCTCTTGCTCTTTGGTTAATTTGTTAATAGTTTTGAGGAGCTCAGATGCTCGGTCGCTCATTTATAACACCTCACTTAAAGTAGTAATTTAGTTAATGATAAAATCAAGCAAAAGGACACGGACATGTTCCTATTTAATTAAATTTATGCTGAAAGTTAGTATAGGCAGCATTGTGGAAGAGTTAGCTCGCTCTAGCGAGGGACAATCCACATAACGGCGCGGGTTTTTGGCGATTTAAGCGGAAATTTCATCGCCTATGCGTTCTCTATACATGCTCACCTTTAATACTAACTTACTTTTAGTAATGGACTCTCAAAAAGTTATTTGCAGATTCCGTGTAGGAAACAGAAATCTATTGTATATAATCCAATGGCGGATATGTCGAGGGAGTGGAAGGAGAAATAGTAGATGAATTGATGTGTATGTCTAGGAGAAACGGAGCTTGTGGATGCCTAGTAGAAGGTAGTGCGCGTGCAAGGATGTATAAAGTTTCTCCGATCCTCAGAAATCGCCGACGAGGATGAACTTATGGTAAACTGAACTATATATGACGGTGAGAAGCAAGGGGAAAAGATGAAAATGAAACTAGTATCCTGGAACGTTAATGGGTTAAGAGCATGCGTCAATAAAGGGTTTATTGATTATTTCGGGCAAACGGATGCAGATATATTCTGTCTTCAAGAGACGAAGCTGCAGGAAGGACAAATTAACCTAGAACTGGGCGAAATCTATACACAATATTGGAATTATGCAGTGAAAAAAGGATATTCCGGCACCGCCGTTTTCACAAGAATTCAACCGCTCTCAGTGAGATATGGTATGGAGGAGAACGAAGAGCCGGAGGGTCGGATACTCACGTTGGAATTCGACGATTTCTACCTCGTGACCGTATATACACCTAATGCGAAACGTGATCTCTCTAGGCTGGATTACCGGGTGGAGTGGGAAGATCGTTTTCGCAGCTACCTCTTGCAATTGGACGCCCAAAAGCCAGTTATCGTTTGCGGCGATTTGAATGTTGCCCACCATGAAATTGACATCAAGAATGCGAAAGGGAATCTCAATAATTCGGGCTTCACCCCTCAGGAACGCGGCAAAATGACAGAATTGCTGGATGCAGGATTTATCGATACGTTCCGACACCTCTACCCTGATCGGACAGATGTCTATTCGTGGTGGTCTAATATGCCAGGCGTAAGAGCGCGGAATGTGGGATGGAGAATCGACTATTTCCTTGCTTCTACCAGACTAGGTCCTAAGATCGTTGATGCACAAATTGACTGTGAAATATTGGGCAGCGATCATTGCCCTGTCGTATTAGAGCTCGATTTGACCTCTTAAACGTTGAAAACGAGATTGGAGCGATTATTATTCTAACCACATCCTTAGGACGTTTGCGTCTAACAAGCTATATTGAAGGTATTTCTTATCTTTTCCTACTGCTTATAGCCATGCCGTTTAAATACTTTTTGGACCAGCCTCAACTCGTTTCCATCGGAGGTATGTTTCACGGCGTGATGTTCGTGCTTTACATCTTAACGGCGGTGCAAGCTTTTGTGCAACGACGTTGGAACTTGAACCGGGCACTCCTTATTATTGGCTGTATTTTCATCCCGTTCCTCTTCATCAAACAAGATCGTATGATCCATAACGAGGAGTTGGAGCTAAAGAAGAGTCGTCCAGTTGACCCGAAAAAGAGGGCTTAGACAGACGATGTTCATGCCGCTTTATTTCATCATTGCACTTCTTCGAACCCCTTCTTTGGGGTTCTTTTGCTATTCATTAAGTCTTAAAATTCAAGACTTTCGCAAAACAAAAAGGCTGCAGCAGCCTGCCCAAAGGCGAACTGTCACAGCCTACAAAACCGCACAACTAATATCCGTATGTATTACGACGTGAATTTCGACTGCGAATATAAGACCTGACGGATTTATAGCCATGCATTTCTATTATTCTAGCATATTTAGATGACAAATTAGGTCAAGATTCTACAAAATTTTACTAGAGAGGGGGATATCCCCTGACTATCCGCATCTGAAGCATTTCCTCCATGACAAAAAGAACTGCAACAGCCTACCCGAAGGCAGCCTATCACAGTCCGTAAAGATTAGCCTATTGGAATCATCGCGGCCACGACTTATCCATCGCCGAAATCACTTATATCGGATTAGAAGGTGTTGGAACAGCCGGCTCTCCATCCCGCCCAAGCCTTCTGCTTGCCGTTTCTCGTTTTCCGACAGCGGGGACGTGACTTCCAGCCTTTGCAAGACCAGAGACAGGCATGTTGTTATAGACACACTCGTAATTTCCTTCAGGAATCAGATAGGTTTCATGGTAGATCCCGACCACGCCGTCCGTTCCAACCTTTTTATTAAAATTACGCCACGCTTCTAAATGGGTTGCACCATGCCTAGCATAGTGCTCTAATTGCTCAAACGTTTTCCAATACTGGACAAGGGTCACGCCTCGCCAAGAGAGATGAAAACTGGCATCCAAAAAGCCTAATTCAGGGTTGCGATACAATTCTTGAAGCATCGGACTCATTGCCTTGGCCACAGGCAGCCACTTATGAAGAGCCCATAATTTGTTCACTCTCATCCCGATGATAAAGACAACGAAAGGACCATCCATCTGCGCCGTAAATCTGCCTGGAATTACTTTGCTCATTCATTCATCGCTCCTTTTACCTATTTTCAAGCAATTGTAAATGGGTGTTATAAAAGCTCTTAATATCCTTGGAACCATATAGTTGAGCGGTCAGAAATGCTCCGTAAAACACCGTAAACAAAACTTTTACCGCTGTTTCTACCGTAAATTCTTTTCTTAGCTTTCCTTCAGCCTCCGCCTCCGTCATGCAGCGATGAAAAAGATTGAACATATCAGGTGTCTGCGCGCCAACTTCCTCATGATCAGGGAACAACAGATGAACCTCTGCTTCACTCAATTCCGGCATGCAAGGATGCATGTTCATTTCTGCCAGAAAAGATATCAAGCTTGGCATTAATCCTGCTCTTTCCTCCGTCTCTTCCGCCACTTTATGGAGCACATGCTGGATAACCGAGAACCCGCGTTTACCCTCCGTTTCGATCTCAATGATACGTTCCGTTAACCAAACACGCATAAAATAAACGAGCAAGTCTTCCTTTTTCTGATAAAACTTAAAGAACGTAACACGGGATACCTCCGCTTTGCGGCAAATATCGTCGAGCATCATATCTCGAAACATCTTGTCTCCTATTAGTGACAAACTGGCTTCATACAAGGCCACTTTGGTTCTAGCCTTTTTTAATTCCCTTAATGAAATAGCTGAGCTGTCCATGAGTTATCTCCTATAATTACAGTTAACCTCAGTAAATAATTTAACACGAGTTAAGTTATTTTGTCAAGATAAAGTAATTTATAAAATGCCCCCTAAAAAAGGCTTCATTGCAGTTCCATCCCCGACTTTGGGTGGGGCCTTCACTCCGTCTGAAGTCGCTTTGAAGGTGGTTACCTTGGTGTTAGAATCAACTCAGTGATAAAAAGAACGAATGCGAGGGATAAATAATGGGAGTACGACGAAGTACGATTCGCGCTTGGGCATTTGGACTATTGGTTTTTTTGGCTTTGGCAATTGGAGCTTATGCTTTGATCATGTACGGATCGCCTGACCACCTCCGTAAGCAGCCGCTAGTAACGGGAAAAGGCAGTTTGCCCGATTTGTGGTACAACATCCTCTGGGCTCATGCCATCTCAGCTGGAGTAGCACTTGCAATAGGTTGGCTACAGTTTATCAAGAAGCTTCGCCACCATGCACCGAACATTCACCGTTTGATTGGCTATATGTACTCCATAATGATTACAATCGGGGGCTTAACTGGTCTGTACTTAGCTTTCTATGCGAATGGCGGTTGGTTCGCGCAACTTGGCTTCGGATCGCTGTCAGTCCTATGGCTTTACACACTCTTCCGTAGTCTAAAGAGCATCATCGTCGATCGCGACAAGGCCGATCATGGCCGCTGGATGGTACGTAATTACGCGCTCAGCTGTGCGGCAATCACCCTACGGATATATACCGCGCTGGCTGCGGTATTTCTGGGACTGACCGATACGAACGATACTTTTTTCGTTATCGCCTGGATTTGTTGGATACCGAATTTGTTGCTCGCAGAGCTTTTCATTGGTGAAAAGAAGCGTACGACCGGAAGGACGTTGGTGCGGTAGTTAGGAGTGGACATTAAAAAGATGGCTCCTATAATAATAGGAGCCATCCCTCTGTCCTATAAATTCTGCTCGCTTATTCCCAAAGCCGGATCAAAGGTCAGCATTTTCGTCCCGATTTTATCAATAAAGAACCGATCATGGCTTACCGTAATGACGGCTCCAGGAAAATGGATCAGTGCCTGCTCCATAACCTGAATGCTCGTTAAATCCAGATGGTTGGTTGGCTCATCCAATATGATGACCGCCGCACCGGAAAGAAGGCATTTCGCTAGCGCGACCCGGGCCTTCTGTCCTCCGGATAGGTTGCCGATGAACTTACTCAGATCCATCTCTGAGAATTGCAGCATGGATAGGAATTTGTTCACCTTTTTCCGCGGGGCATCCAATCCCAGACCGTACGTATTCACCGCATGGCTGACGGTATCCTTAGGATTAAGCTCCTCCCACATCCGGTTGAAGTAGGCGTAGCTGACGCCCTTCTCCCAAATCACCTCGCCGGATTCAGGCTTCTCCTGACCCGTAAGCACCTTAATGAGCGTGGACTTCCCGCTTCCGTTAGGGCCAACGATGACTAAACGGTCTTCCTTCTGAATGTCGAAGCTAACGTTCTGAAAGATCAGCCGATCATCATAGGTCTGTCCGATTTTCTTGACCTCGCACAGCTTGTCCGGAAAGCGCAATTTCTCATAAATATCCGTGATTAGAACATTTACGGGATGCGGCTCTATCCGCTTTTTGTTATCCGCCAGCTGGCGGGAGAGACGGTCCTTTGAAGATTTCTTGCTTGCACGGCTGTCGATGGCTTCTGACTCCATGAGAAGAAGCTCTTCCTCCCACTCGAACTGGCGGTCCAATTCCTTCTTGCGCATCTTCTTTTTGCGAATGTAGTCCGTATAATTCCCTTCGTATTCCTGAAAATGATAGTTCTCGATCTCGATCGTTCGCGTGACTACTTTGTCAATAAATTGCCGGTCATGAGACACTAGAATCATAGCGCCTTTGAACCGATACAACCACTGCTCCAACCATGCTATACCTTCCATATCCAAATAATTCGTCGGTTCGTCGAGCAAAACGACATCAGGCAGCTCGATGAGCATCTTGGCAAGCGCAGCACGGTTTCTCCAACCTCCGGACAATTCGTCGATAGGCTGATGGCGCGATCTCTCGTTGAACCCCAGCTTCGTAAGAACGGTGTTAATCTCGACAGATACGTTCCAGCCATCCAAATGATCCATTTGTTCGAATAGCTCTGCCTGCCTCGTCAACAACCTATCCATTTCACCGTCTTCGGTGATCAAACCCAGCTTTTCTCCAACTTCCTGCAGCTCCCGTTCAATAAGAACAACCTGCTCGAAGCACATTTCCAGCTCTTGCTGTACGGACAGGCTTCCGCGCATTTCCGAGAATTGGGAGAAGTACCCTACTTTAACCTGCGGATCTATGTCCACTTTTCCGAACGTTGGCTCTTCTTTACCCATAATCAGCTTAAAAACCGTCGACTTACCGGCACCGTTCCGCCCGATAAGGCCGATTCGCTCTCCTTGGGTCACGCGAAAATAGATATCGCGAAAGATCAGGGACTCTTCATATTTCTTAGTGACGTTTTCCAAACGAATTACACTCATGTCTATCACCCTTCTAATTCCGTCAGTCTAGCGTGATTATAACACTAGATCACTGTGCTAATCTCTTCTCGTTTTGATCTATCGACCGATCCCTGCGCAACCAGATCATAACCGGGATCAGCAGCAGAGACAGGAACCCGCCCGCAAGAGAGAGGAAGGCAAAGCTGGAATTGGCGACGACCATGCCCGACAACGCTCCGCCCGATGCCCCCGCCAAGGATACAAGGACATCTACTGTTCCTTGCGTCTTGGCGCGCGTTGCCGGGGATGTCGCATCGATGATCTGCGCAGTGCCGCTGATCAGACCGAAGTTCCAACCGAGTCCTAGCAGCGCCAGAGCGACGATGAGCCAGACCATCGAATCGGCCGGCGCCCATGCGGCTAGCAGTCCGGCTAGCAGCAGCGTGATCCCCGATGCGTAGGACATGAACGTACGCCCGACTTTGTCCACGAGAACTCCCGTTACCAAGGAAGGCAGAAACATCGCCGCGACATGAATGCCGATCACCATTCCCACCGCGCTCAACCCATGTCCGTGATGCTTCATATGGACCGGCGTCATCGTCATGATGGCGACCATCACGAGCTGCGTTAAGACCATCACGGTCGTCCCGATGATGATCCCCCGATTACGGACTGCTGGCGCCAAGAGATCCGCATCAACCGCCGTTTTGGATGGATTCGCTTGATGCGCTTCGGCGATAGCTTTAGAGACGATATACGGATCTGGGCGGAGAAATGCCCATATCACCAGACCTGCCAGTATAAAAGCGACTGCCGCCAGCATAAACGGGCCCGCCAGAGCAGGGGCGCCGACAGATGTCGCAAATCGTCCCATGACCCCTACCAGGTTCGGCCCCGCAACCGCACCAAAGGTCGTGAATACCATGGCTAAGCTAACAGCTCTCGCACGCTGCTTAGGCTGAGCTAAGTCGGTTCCCGCATAACGCGCCTGCAGGTTGGTCGACGTGCCGGCGCCATAGATCAGCATCGAAGCGAACAAAAGCGGAAGGTTATTAGCGATGGCTGCGAATACAACTCCGATCGCGCCGATCCCCCCTGCAAGAAAACCTGCGGTTAGGCCTGCCCGACGGCCGAGACGCCCAGAAAGCCGTCCGACAAGCAGTGCTGACGAGGCCGCGCCCAGCGTTAACAACGCCGAAGGGACTCCAGCTAAGCTATCCGTCCCGAGCATATCCTGAGCAAGCAGTGCTCCGACCGTGACGCCTGCCGCGAGTCCCGCTCCGCCGAATAGTTGGGCGATGATCACGATCGTTAGCGTTCTCCGATAGAGCTGCTGCTGTCTCTCAGGAGAATGAATGTATTCTTTAATCAATTCGCTTCCTTCCGCCATTCATGCTCTCCCCCCTCCAGCTTGTATGCCGTGATCCCCTCCCGCTGCAACTTGGCAACAGCCTGTGTCGAACTGATGCAGTAGGGGCCTCTGCAATACACCACAACTTCAACGGGCCCAGACAGATTGTGAAGATAAGATTCAAACTCCTCCATCGGTACGGAGATGGCTCCCGAGAGATGACCGGCCTCGTATTCGTCTCTCGATCGTACATCGAGCAGGATGATCTCTCCGGTCTCTATCTTCGCCCTCGCTTCCTCCAAAGAAAGCGTCCTCACATCCTCATAGTGGTGTAAAAATTCCTGTCTAATCCGCGCAACCTCCGCAAGCTGACTCTCGCCAATCTGCCACAAAGCAAACAAAAACGCGGCAATGGAAGGGTCAGCCAACGAATAGATGACATATGTACCTTTCTTGCTGAACTTCACTAGCCTGGCATCGAGCAAAACCTGCAGATGGCGGGATACGTTAGCCACGCTCATCTCCGTGACTTGGGCCAACTTCTCTACCGACTTTGGCCCCTGAGCAAGCAAGCTCAAGACTTCAAGCCGCTTGTCGCTGGATAGACACTTCCCCACACGGGCTAATTGCTGAAATAGTTCATTTTTAAATTCTTTTGCAGAAGGGATTGCTTCAGGTACAGATTCCATAATCGTTCATCCTTTCGTATTCAATTCATTAATTGAATATTAGAATGTAAGTAGGCTGTTCGTCAAGAGATAATCGACTTCTCAACTGACCGTCCTGCGCATCCGTACTGTATAAGCGCGGAAAACGCGCTTAATCATGCAGCCTCGAATAAAATCACCCTTCGGGTGATGAAGCAAAACCACTTATCCCCAATTTTATGCACATCTTATCCACAGCCTTCGAAAATCATAATTTCCTATACAACAAAAAAGAGCCGCAACAGCCCACCTCTCGGCAACCTGTCACAGCCCTCAAACCCGCGTCCAACGCGGCTTCCCAGTTCTTACTCCTCGCCCTTCGCAATCGGATTATCCTCATACGAAATCCAATCGCTCCAGCTTCTTACTCCCCCACGAACCCCTATGTTCGGAGGGTTCCAACGTACAAAAGTAGGGGTTTCGATCAACGCGGCGGGAATGCCTCGGAGGATACGCCAACGCATATGTGCAACGACCTCCCTTGGCTACGCTTGGGAGCAACTCTAGAGCAAGATGCCCGTAGACGACGGGGCTAGCGGAACAGTATGGTTTGAGCCAAGGCGAGTTATCCTCCTGTGGCCGGGTCAAGTCGAAAGGAACGCCAACAAAAGCCAAGTGAAGCAAGGTAGCACCCGGAAGGATGGATGTGCTGTAACACTGTTGTTTGCAGATTGTTGTTGAATGGTTGTTTGCAGGATAGGTCATTTCCTTGGTTATAACATTTGTTGTATGTTTCGAGCCAGGGAAGTATACCCCTTTTATAGATTTTCAAAAACTAGCTTCTTGTCCTCCCCACATACGGATAAATCGGATCTCTTAATTCGAAGTCATACGTATTTCCATTCACGATGCCAACAACTTTCTCGCTATCATAAAGATCTATCATAAATCCAGCCATTTCTTTTGCAGTATGAAATTTGGGAACAACTCCTTCATAATGAAACGAATCTAAATCCAAAGCGCTTTTTATAAATTCAGTCGCAGTTGCAGCAGGAGCCAAGACTTTTACTTGCATGGCAGCTCCTTTTTCTTTCAATTCTTGCGCGATACCTTCTGTAAAGGCACTTACATAGAACTTTGTCGCGCAGTATGCCACAGAATTGCCGACAATTTGGTATCCTCCTCCCGAAGAAATATTGATGATTTGCGTCCCTTCAACATCTGCATAATCACGCACATAAAGAGAAGTCAAAACGGTTAAGGCTTCAATATTCAAGTGAAGCATCGTTGCAACTTTATTTAAATTTTGTTCCCCAACGGAAGCAAAGCTTCCAGACCCGGCATTATTGATCCAGGTCTCGATCCGATAATCCTGAAGACTTTCGTAGAATTCATAAACATTCTCAGTAACGGATAAGTCAACCGTTCGAATGATAACATCCAGGTCTGGGTTAAGGTCAGCCACTTTTGATTTTAATTTTTCCAATTCCTCCGTTCTGCGAGCTGCTAGGATTAAGTTTTTTCCACGAGCCGCAAAAGCAAGAGCCGTTTCATACCCAATTCCTGAGCTGGCCCCCGTAATCACCGTATATTTCATATACGTTCCTCCTGAATTTTAATCAATCGCTTTGTTTTGATTCCTTCATTGAACTACTCCACAAAGAAACTCCGGATATAAAATTCCTGTTGTTTGAGCATATAATCCGAGGCTTTTCTCATCATCTCGGCAAAGAGCAGACTTTCTTCCTCCCCAAGATGGTTAACGAGATCAACGAACATATTAAGGCGGGCCTCATTAATGCGTTGTATATACGTTTTACCTTTATCTGTAAGCTGGATTCTGACCACTCGCCGATCGGTAGGATCGGCATGACGCTCGACAAGTTCCTGTGCTTCCAGACTGTTGATATGCTGCGTTACCGTTGGCGAAGTAACATTCAATTTTCCGCTTATTTCCGAAACCATCAATCCCGGACCGTCATCCTTGACATTCATGCTGATGAAATAGAGAACCATGATCTCGCCTGGCTTTTGATTGTATATCGCGCGATTCTGCATCATATTTCCGCTAACTTGCGATTGGAAGTACGATTCCATTAACTGCTTTGCGATTTCCTTCTGCTCATTCGACAATTCATTCACTCCTTGAATAAGAATATCGGTTCCAGATGAAATGACGCTATTGTGCTAAGACTCCTTTACGGCTGCATATCGCGCTGCGATGGTGTAAAATACTTCCTTTGGCTCCCAAGGCATGTCGGGATAAGTCGTGCCATGGCTATCTTTCATTACCCGCACGATTACGTAAGACGCTCGATCAAAATCGCGATTGGGGTCTTCGTCGTACGGCAAATTGTGGCAAGCAAAGGTACACCAGAATACCGTGTCGACTCCAGCTTCTTCAAATACGTTGATGCTATCGTTGAAATATTGGCTCTGTTCAGACTCATCGCGCTCGTAAATCCCCTTAAGTCGAACGGCGCGGGCGCCATCCCACTCGACGATGAACATTCCCCGTGCACCCAAATTGAATGCGCCCTTGAAGGTCGTGCATCCGAACTCGGAGATCACCAGAGGCTTATTCGAGTTGGCCAGCTTCTTGATTGAATCCGCATAAAGATCCGCAATCTCAGAAGAGTTGTAGGCATCGACAGCGATAAAGTCGAAAGGTTCCCAGTTTACAGTTCGGTAGGAAGGGCAGCGTATGTCGTGCGACCCCCGAACCGGGCTCGCACGACGTCTAGGAAGCCGTTGAGCAGTGCCGGCAGATTAGCGAACGCAGCACGACTAACCGTCGGTTCGGACAAAGCCGCGATGCGATCCTGCAGAGTCTCGCCAGGAAAGAAGCCACGGGCATAGAGCATGAGTTCGGCCCCCGTTACCATGGTGTGTGCTGGTTCCTTCACTTAGAAATCCCGTGTCATAGGTCAATCCATGCATGCGCATAATGGACTAACTCCTTTCGCTTTTAAAATACATAGATCACTAAATAAATTGGTAAACAATTAAATAGGTTACCTAAGTATATGTGTGTAAAAGTAGATAGTCAACTAAATTGTTGCTCGATATGCTGCCTTAAACTACCTGTTTAGCTTAGCAACTTTTCTTGTTATATACTTAGATATCTTGTCCATTTGGATTTCCAGAATTTAATAATAAAGATGAGCGGGACGATTCAAATGCCAATAGCAACACACGAACAACTAACTTCCGCTTTGGTCGCTGTGACTGTGTATGGACGGAAGCAGAGTGGACGAACATTCAACAACCACCTGACCAGACTGCCCAACTGTGGCCAGTTCCGGGGTTTCTGCAACTGTTTTCCCCAACTTCTTGTTTGCAAACTGTTGAACAATAAGCCCAAAAAGGGCTGCAACAGCCCACCTCTCGGCAACCTGTCACAGCCCTCAAACCCGCGTATGACGCGGCTTCTCAGTTCTTACTCTTCGCCCTTCGCAATCGGATTATCCTCATATGAAATCCAGTCGCTCCAGCTACCGCTGTAGAGCTTCACGTTATCGAAGCCCGCTTCGCTAAGGCCCAGCACGTTCGGGCAAGCCGTCACGCCGGAGCCGCAATAGACGATGATTTCATCGGCATCGCGCAGCGCGGCAAAATGCTGTTCCTGCTCCGCAGCTGACAACCAAGCGCCGTTCTCGCCGAGAACGCCTTTCCAAAAGAAGCTGCGCGCGCCCGGGATGTGGCCGGCCACCGCATCGATCGGCTCTTCCAAGCCGAGGTAGCGGCGCTCCTCGCGCGAGTCAACGAGCACGGTGCCCGGACGGCCGAGCTTGTCCTTGACCTCGTCCATGCTCGCAAGCATAGCGCGATGCACCTTCGGTGAGAAGGTCCGCGGGAACACAGCAGACACTTCATCGGTAACCGGGTAGCCAGCAGCTTTCCATGCTGAATACCCTTGATCTAATACGTATACCTCGGAGTGACCGAGGAATTTCAGCATCCACCATAGCCGCGAAGCCATGGCTCCGCCTTGATCGTCGTAAGCCACGACGGTCTTCGTGCCATCGATCCCGAGGTTGCCCACGAGGATAGAGAAGGCACCTAGATCAGGGAGCGGATGCCGGCCTCCGTGCGCCATTTTGGCACCGGATAGGTCTTTCTCCAAGTCTACATACACAGCTCCTGTTATATGGTCTTTCTCATAATTCTGTCTGCCTGATTCTGGTTGTCCTAGCGCAAAGCGGCAATCCGCAATCACGATGTTCGCATCGCCGAGCTGATCTAACAGCCATGTCTGACTTACGATATTTTCCACAGGTTCATGCCACCATCTTTCGTCGTTCGATTAATCGCCCATTCCACTCGTCGGATTAGCGGAGTATGTCTGCCAATCACTGCGATCTCCACCCATTTTATCGTAAAATGCTTGGGCGCGGAAGTTATCTTTGGCTGTTGTCCACGTTAAATTGGCATATCCATTTCTCGCGGCGTAGCCTTTGCAAGCAGCAAATAGTTTCGCTGCTGCACCCTGACCACGTTCAGCCTCGATGACGTATAAGTCGTTCATAATGGCTATTTTGGAAGCACGCAAGGTGCTGAAGGTAAAATATAAGGTCGCAAAGCCGACCAGCGTCCCCTCTTCCGTCTCCGCTACGAATTGAATACCTTCCTTCTGCTCAAGCAGCAGGTGAATCAATCCGTTCAATTTCTCATCCTCGGGTTGTCGATACTGGTAGAAGTCCACGATATAAGCGAGCATTAAGGTTTTCAACTGCGGAATATCTTGCATTACCGCTTCACGAATCGTAACTTGGGTCATTTAGGGTGACCTCCTATTCCTATTAAGTCTATATACTCATTGTACCCCAAATCTTACCTTTATGATGAAAAGTAATCTCGGTTACATATCTTCCATTTCCTTCCGATACAGGAGATAAATGATCCATCCTAATAGGAGGCATAAGCCTGCTGCAAAATAGAATATGGACGTTATTTTCAACGCAACCCCATAATATGCCAATGAGAACAGGACAAATGCGAACAGAAACACATGCAGCAGGATATTTTTCTGTGGAAGCCAAGCACTTTTGGAGCTTAACTCAATTCGAACGGTAAATCCTAGGCGTTTCTTAACCAAAACCAAAGCCGTGAGGTATGTAAGCAATGCGGCCACCATTTTCAAAGCACGATAAGAGGAATCAAGCCCCTCAAGATAAGTATCCAGTGAAATATGGGTAATGAGCGGCATTGTAAATAGAACTATGGCCAAATAAATTGTATAGCCAAGTGAGCCGAGAAACGCTACCATGAGCGCATGAAGCTTTCGCATGCGAAATATATAGTGAATACAAACCGCTTCCGTTACAATAATGAGCATAGGCTGCAAGCTCTCCACCCACGGCTGAGATAAAAATAATTTAAATAAGCAAGAAATAACGAAGGAAGCAAGCAGCACAAGCGGCCATTTTGTTTTTACCGAGATCCGGAATAGGGTTAGTCCCAACACGAGCATAGAAAATAGAGTTATTGTGCCAATTGGAATATGACTATACCAATCCATTTGAACCTCCAACCAATAGATGAAAGGATGATAACTACGAACAAAAAGATATATGCAAGCTTACCATGGCGCGTCGTTCCCCTAACAGAAGCGAATTGCCATGAACTTTGCACTTGGAGGTATTCGCCTCCATACGATTTATACAATTGGTCTCCGTGGGAGAATATGCTTCAAGATCAAGCTGAATTCGCTGACCCGCAAATTCGGGCTGAGCAGTATCGAGCTGTCGTGGATGAAGACGGACTTTTAACTGGGTTCGTTCAGTTCTTCCCCATCGTCGGGGTGACACGCATAGGACTAGGACTTCGACCGGATCTCTGCGGGAAAGGGAGCGGAATCGGCACTCAATTCGTCCGACTTCTTGTTCAAGAAGCCCAGCGCCGGATGCCTCAGCAGGAGATTGATCTAGAAGTTCTTGTCTGGAACATACGTGCGATTCAGACGTACGAGAGAGCTGGTTTTATAATTACAGACACGTATGATAAGTGGACTCCCACTGGGATCGCTGCCTTTCACTGCATGGTATATAACGGACCGAGCTTAATCCGGTGATCCGCAGCCAGCAGCAATGTCAGTAAAAGCCTGATCAAATTTAGCAGCAGATTCGAAATCCAAATCGGTTAAGCCGCCTGCATGCCATGACGTAAGTCGCAGCGTGACCATCTTATAGTCGATGGCGATCATCGGGTGATGGTTAACGGCTTCTGCTAATCTGGCGACTTTATTCACGAATTCTATGCCCTGCATAAATGACGCAAAGCGATATCTACGCACAATCCATTTGTGATCGTCTGTCGTCCAGCCCGTCACCTCCGCAAGCTTCTGATCGATGTCAGTGTTCCCAAGCTTCACCTATCACCACTCCTCTGATTTAATCAAAATCATAGGCGACCGCGCCCAATTCGCCCTCTCCCGCATACGTGCGAAGGAGGTCCAGGAACGGCTTCCCGTAGTTTCGGTATTTCACCTCGCCGACACCTTTGATTCGCAGCATGGCGGATTCCGATGTCGGACAAATCTCACTCATTTCACGCAGCGTGCTGTCCGCGAAAATAATATAAGGCGGCACCTTCTCGCGTGCGGCAATTTCCCGACGAAGCAGGCGAAGCTGCTCGAACAAGGTGTTATCGATAGCGGCAGCTTTAACCTGCTGCTTACGTACCTTCTGGTATACTTGCAGCTTCCCTTGAAGCACTTCTGCTGCAGGCTGCAGCAGCTTCACGACAGGATATTGACCATCCGATAGCTGCAAATACCCTTCTGAAATCAGCACGTTGATCAGATCCGAAATCTCTTTCTCCGGCAGATCTCGCATTATGCCATGGGTCGGCAGACGATCGAAGCGATAGTCGACAATTTTCTTGGCCTTCGAGCCTTTGAGCACGGAGGCGACCATCGAGATGCCGAAACGCTCCCCCATCCTGCGGATGCAGGAGAAAATCTTCTGCGCTTCGACGGTGATATCTACCGTATCGCGATCATCTTTGCACGAGCTGCAATTGCCGCAAGTATCTTTAATATTCGTTTCATCAAAATAGTGCAGAATGACGTTCCGCAAGCAGCGTGGCGAATAGCAAAAGTCGATCATCGTCTGCAGCTTTTTATACTCATTCGCTTTACGTTCCGGCGAGAGCTGATTCTGCTCAATCAAAAATTTTTGCGTCATAATATCCTGCGCACTGAACAGCAGAATGCACTCACTCGGCTCTCCATCTCACCGGCACGACCGGCTTCTTGGTAGTATGCCTCCATATTTTTCGGCATATTGTAGTGAATAACATAACGGACATTGGACTTATCTATGCCCATCCCAAAAGCGTTCGTCGCGATCATCACGCGAATGTCATCATATAGAAACGCCTCCTGCATGTAGGAGCGTTCCTCGTCGGTTAAACCTGCATGATACTTCCCTGCGGCGAAGCCTTTTTTGCGTAACGTTTCATACAGCTCTTCCACATCCTTACGCGTAGCGGCATAAATAATACCAGGTTGATGCGTATGTTCCTTCACATAATTCTGAATGTAATCCCGTTTATTCTCACCGCGAAGAATCGTCAATTCCAAATTATCCCGTGAAAACCCATTAACGAATATGCCCGCTTGATCCAAATCAAGCAGTCTCGCAATATCGGCTGTGACCTCGGCGGTAGCTGTAGCTGTGAATGCTGCGACAATCGGACGATTGGGCAGCTCGCGAATGAACGGAGCAATCGACACATAGCTCGGGCGAAAATCATGCCCCCATTGCGACACGCAGTGCGCTTCATCAATAGCCACAAGCGGAAGATTCAGCGCAGACATTCGAGCACGAAATCGTTCCGACTCCAGCCGCTCGGGCGCGATATAGAGCAATTTATATTTGCCCTGCATGGCTCCTTGCATCCGCTGTTCCACTTCTTTGGCTTCCAGCGTACTGTTAATGAAAGTTGCCGGAACACCAAGCACTTGAAGCGCATCCACTTGGTCCTTCATCAAGGAGATCAGCGGTGAAATAACCAGCGTCACTCCCTCCATGAGCATGGCAGGAACCTGATAACAGATCGATTTACCGCCGCCCGTCGGCATAATGCCTAGCGTATCTCGCCCTTCAAGCAGATTCGTAATGATATTCTTCTGGCCCTCGCGAAATTCCGGGTACCCATAAACTTGTTGTAAGACCTTTCTTGCTCCATCCAGCATAACTTCCATACACCTTTCTATATCACACTTCTGCCTGATTTAGACCAAATAGATGACGGAAACCAACTTTTCCCCGTCATGAACCTTCAGCACATGATTATTCGGATCATGGCGAACGGAGCCCGCTCCTATCTGCATCACAGGCGCATTTCCTAATCCGTAAAAAATATCGTCAGCCAGCGTTCGCAGGCATTCTTCCTGTTCGTCCTTTTCAAGCTCCTGCCAGTCGTCCGCATTCATTTCCAACAGCTCATAAAATCCATCAACCAGCTCAATGCCACGCACAAAATCAGTGACAATGTCCTTGTATTCTCTGCCAAATTTAATGCCCATTGCCCAGTCTCCCTTCAAAAGCATTTCGTATAGCTTCACTTTATCATATTATAGGCAGGAATGCAGAGTTAACACCTATTAACTCGATGAGAACTTATTTTCGGATGTGTAAAAAAAACCCCTTTGGCATAAACTGTGGAAATGGGCAATTTCGGGAAAAATCTGTTACTATGGAAGAAGGAATGTACCGCTCGGAGGGTAGGAAAGCACACATGCTGAAACTGCAGATTCCCAAAAATCGAATGAACTACCTAATCAAGCAAATCCCACTTCATTTCGACGCCGTCGTTCTGGAGCAGGGCTGGGAGTATTACCATAAAGGCCGTGTGACCGAAGTCGATCTGAAAGGCTTGAATGTTCAGGCGACCGTCGCAGGCAAAAAAATACTGAGCACCATGCTCAATTTAGAAAATTTCGCCTCTAGTGAGTGCAGCTGCTCCTATGAAGGCTTTTGTAAACATATCGGTGCCACTTTCTTCAGCTTGTATGCACCTTATGGACGTCCGGAACTGCTGCTTCAACAGTTAAAACAACAAATACACACAAGGAAAAAACCCGCACGCGGGGCAACCTTGATTCAGGAACGCAAAGCTGCTGCGGCCGCACAGGCCAACGTGCCTCTTGAAGAGGCCATGCCTGTAGATTGGCATCGTTTTTTTGAAGGGAAGTTCCATGGATTCTCCATTTCTCACCAGCACTCGATCGAAACCTTCTACGACTCCGCACTGGAGTCCTTGCCTGGCTATGCGGCAGATTGGAGAAGTTCAACCCGCGAGCTCTACATGTTCCATATCGTGCTTTTCATGATGCGGAAAATCGAACAATTTTATCAAGAAACGAAAAGCTCCTACTTGTCTTATTATCACGAGAACGGTTGCAAAATTGCCGCGAAAAATTGTGAGGATAAGCTGGTTGAATTCGTGGAACGTACGGATGTGAATACCTCTTTCGAGGCGGAACCCAAACACTGGCTAACAACTATGAAAATGCTCGGAGAATTCGCTCTGCAGGGCAAAGATAGCCCGATTGATTGGCTGTTTGTTTACCGCTTCATTTGGTGGAAGCTGACGAATCAAGCTGCGGCACAAAAAGAGGAAATTCAGCGTCTCGACACACTTCTTACGAAGAAGGACCTCTTAGCTCGGAAGAAGGATACGCTTCTGGCGGCAAGAGCGCATTTTGATATTATGCAGGGGGATACGGCAAGCGCCTTTGAGCGTCTGGGGCAGCTCACTCATCCCAATGCGAAGGATTACTTCCTTTACCTGAATTATTATTACAACGATAAACAGTGGGACAACATGCTTGTTTGGCTGCGTTGGCTATTCACCTCGATTGCGAATGCAAATCATGATGATTTCCGGACCTTTTGCCAATATTGGCTCGATACGACCAAGCATCTAGAATCCGATAGCGAATGGGTACAGGTGATGGAGTCCCTGCTGCCTCGTTCCTACTATTATTACACGGCCTATTTATTGCAAACGAAACGGTATCGGCAGTGGGTGGACTTACAATTAGCGAACCGCATATCACCGCTGAGCTTATATGGCATGGAGCTTAAAGCGATTGAAGAGCATGATTCGGCTTTACTCCTCCCCCTCTATCACCAAGCGGCCGAACGGGCTGTTCTGGAGAAAAATAGGGCTTCCTATAAGACGGCTGTTCGACTGCTTAAGAAGCTGCACAGCATCTATAAACAATTAGGCCAGGACGACCGCTGGGAGCATTATGTATATCGACTAGCGGATAAATTCTCACGCTTGCGTGCTTTCCAAGAAGAGCTCAAGAAAGGAAAATGGATTCGATGATCGAAACCAGCGCGCTGACAGTTCACGTTAGCTCCATACCTAATGGTTCTTTATTTCTATGGGGTACCCGCGAGAACGGCGGAATTTGGGATGCTCTTGATTTGAAAAATATGCTGTTTGCTTGGCATCGCGCCTCTTTTTTCGGCACGTTCATGGAGCCCAGCGAGTGGCACAATCGGGAAGGCATCGAGCTGCAACCGCTCGATGCACTCGATTATTTCAGCGATCCGCAGCCTGTGCAGCATCTACAGCTTAGCTGGCATAAGGACTGTGCGGATTTGATGCGCCTTGCTCCGGCTGTTCGAGAGGCGTTGGCGTCCGGTCGTTTCATGCCGGACTATGAAAAGTGGAAAGCCGGCGAGATCGGCTGGAAGCTCCAGCTTCCAGAAGAACTGCAAGCCTTGGAATCCCCAGCCGTATCGCGCTGGATTCATGCGCTGATTCCCGAGTGGGTGGACGCCGACGGCCTTATGAAAGACAATCTGCGCAAGCTCGAAGCGGCGCACCCGTTGATGCGCCGCGGTGAGATCGGCGCTGATCTATGGCTAGACGAGGAGGATTGGCTCGTCGCCATTGGTTGGCGCCAAGACCGGTCGCCTATGCGTTCTTGTCTGCAGCTCGTGGAGCCGGACCTGGCGCACGGCGCGGGCTGGCAGCTGCGCGTGCTGCTGCAGGACCGGCTTGCGCCGGAGGTGCTGCGTACGGTAACGCCCAGCGGCGAGCCGGTCGTGGGTGAGCTGCCGCTGCCGGAGGCGTGGCTGCCAGAGCTTGGCCGCGTCGAACGTGACGCGGCGAAGTGGGTACGCATCCTGCCGTGGCTGGATGCGGGCGAGGGTGCTGGGCTCCGTCAGACATTGACGGAGGAAGAGGCTTGGCGCTTCCTCGCAGAGGGAAGCGTCCGCCTTGTTGAGGCAGGAACGAGTGTGTTCCTGCCTGCTTGGTGGGAGCGCATCCGCAAGATGAAGCCGAAGCTGCGCGCGAAGATCAAGTCTTCCGTCGGTTCTGGACGGGAGACGATGTTCGGGCTGACCCAGCTGATGCAGTTCGACTGGAAGCTGGCTGTTGGAGATTTGGAGCTGACGGAAGAGGAATTCCGGCAGCTTCTGGAGGAGAAGCGCAAGCTGATCCAGATTCGCGGCAACTGGATTCAGCTCGACCCGCTGTTCATGGCACAGGTCGAGCAGATTATGAAGCAGGTGCAGAAGAAGCAGGGCCTCTCCTTCCGCGATGTGCTGGAGCTTCACTTCGCGGGCGATGCTGGCGGGCTGCTGCCGGCTGAGGATGACCCCGAAGCGATGCGCTACATCGAGATGGAGGTAGAGCTGAACGAGCAGCTGCGCCACATGGTCGATCAGCTTACGCAGGCGGAGTCGATTCCGACGATACAGCCTCCGCCCAGCTTTCAAGGATCGCTGCGCCACTATCAAGTGGACGGTATTTCATGGCTTTTGTTCCTGCGCCGTTTCGGCCTAGGCGGCTGTTTGGCCGATGACATGGGGCTCGGGAAGACGATCCAGTGGATCACCTATCTGCTCACCGTGAAAGAAAACGAGCAGCCAGACACACCTTCCCTCCTGATATGTCCGACGTCCGTGCTTGGAAACTGGCAGATGGAGCTTAAGCGTTTTGCGCCGTCTCTGAAGGTTCATCTTCACTATGGCCCTCAACGATTGAAGGGACCTGCTTTTAATGAAGAAGTCGTGGGCAAGGTCGATTTAGTTTTAACATCTTATACGCTTTCCCATCTGGATGAGGTTGAGCTAGGCTCAATTGCCTGGAATTCCATCTGTTTGGACGAAGCCCAAAATATAAAAAATGCTTATACGAAGCAAGCTTCCGCTATTCGTCGACTTGATGGTTACCATCGCATAGCGTTAACGGGAACACCGATTGAGAATCGACTCACTGAGCTGTGGTCGATCTTTGATTTTGCGAACCCGGGCTATCTGGGTACGGTTCGCGAATTTACGCACCGATATGTGAACGCCATCGAGAAGACGCGCGATAGTGAGACGATCGGCAAGGTACAGAAGCTGATCCGCCCTTTCCTGCTGCGCCGCGAGAAGAAAGATCCCGCGATCCAGCTGGATCTGCCGGAGAAGAACGAGTCGAAGACGTTCATCTCGCTTACCGCCGAGCAGGGCTCGTTGTACGAGAACTACATCCAAGACATGTTCGATCGTCTGGATAAGCTCTCCGCTATGGAGCGGCGAGGTCTCATTCTCGCTGCTCTGACGAAGCTGAAGCAGGTGTGTAATCACCCTGCTTTGCTGCTCAAAGAAGGCATCCACGCGCCGTGGAGCGGACGTTCCAACAAGCTGGAGCGCCTGCTCGAGATGGTGCAGGAGCTGCGCCAAGAAGGCGACAAATGCTTGATTTTCACGCAGTTTGTGGAAACGGGCAGCCTGCTCCAGCATGTGCTGCAGCAGGAGCTTGGCGAGAAAGTGCTGTTCCTGCACGGCGGAACACCGAAGAATGGGCGCGATGAGATGATCGCGCACTTCCAAGACGTCAGCCAGCCGGTCGACGAGCAGCGGAATGTGTTCATTCTTTCGCTGAAGGCCGGCGGCATCGGGCTCAACCTGACGGCGGCGAACCATGTGTTCCACTATGATCGCTGGTGGAATCCCGCCGTCGAGAATCAAGCGACGGATCGCGCCTTCCGTATCGGCCAGACGCGCCATGTGCAGGTGCACAAGTTCGTGACGCTGGGCACGCTTGAAGAGCGCATCGATGAGATGATCGAGCGCAAGCTAGGCCTCAGCCAGCAAATCGTCGGCTCCGGCGAGAACTGGATCACCGAGCTGTCGACCGACGAGCTGCGCGATCTGTTCTCGCTGCGCCTTGAGTGGGTCGAGGCTTAGTGATTTGGGGTTCCGGGTTCCATGCTCGGGGCTTGTGTTCGCGGTTTGGGGTTTGGGGTTCCGGATCCGAGCTTCTGGCCGTGGGCTTGCCTTGTCCTAGCTTGGGATTGGATTCGCGCTTGGATCAGAGTTCGGTCTTAGGCTCACGACGTCGCATATATACATTTTCAGTCAAGAAATCCTGCATAGTCATGTGCAGGATTTCTTTTTGCGCGTATATTCGACTCGAATGAACGAATTTAACCTCAAATTATAAAAGCTACTTTGCCTATCGCCCACTTTGATGCAAATTGTGCATCTCTTTCAGCAGATAACCCGCGTTTTCAAGAGTTTTGATGCAAAAACTACAGCAAATTCGACGCATACAGCCCAATTTAAACCAAAACACGGATATTTGATGCACAAATGCATCTTCTCATCCGAAAATGAACATTCCCCCCTCATTTGATGCACTTTTTGCATGTTCTTTTTACAGCATCATGTTGCCACCCAGCCTGCCAATATTAGCTCGTTCGCGGAGTTTTAGATTACTTGGAGTAGCTGGTTCTTTAAGTTTGGGATTAGAGCTGGGTTTGGGTTTGGATTTGGATTTGGATTTGGGGTCGGGGTCGGGGTCGGGGTCGGGGTCTGGACTGGGTATGGCTAGGACTGACACGGCCCTGGCTCTGGCTCTCGTTCTGAATCTGCTTGGCTCTCGCTCTAGCTCGGCTCCGGCTCTGCTTTTGATCTAGCTCTAGCTCTAGCTCTAGCTCCAGCTCATGGAGCTGTGTGAGTCTGGTGCTCGAATATCTGACGGATAAGACTCTTACTTCAACACAAAAAAGGCCACCTGGGGTAACCTCTCCCAAAACACTCGCTTGCAACATACTAGCTGTTACGCACTCTTATCAACGTACCCTCTCTTAAACACTTTTTTTCACGTACTATTTCTTACGCTCTTGCTCTTACGCACTCTCTTCATCTCTCTCTCAATCTCTTTCAATCTCTCTCAATCTCTTTCAATCTCTTTCAATTTCTTTCAGTCTCTCCCAATCTCTCTCAATCCCTCTCAATCTCTCTCCATCTCTCTCCATCTCTTTCACTCTCTTTCAATCTCTCAAATCAAATCATCAAATCCCCAAACAAATAAAAGCCCTCTCCCAATGCACAGGAATAAGTCTGAATCTCATACGAGGTATCCAAATCTGTATACGCTTGCGATAGGATCCCTTGTTTTTGCAGGTTCATCATCATGATGTTGGAGATGAAATAAGGTCTCCATGTCCAGTTTGCCCCGCGATAGCTCTCGTCTTTGCTCCATGCTTCGTCTTTGCGGCTGTAGTTGGACGAGATTTGATAGCCGTCCTCCCGACATATGTACATACGTATACAGTTTTCCGACGCGTTGCTAATGATATTTTCGATGACACGATCTGCCTCTTCAGCTGTTGAAATACACACAGAAGAATAGATAAGCTCATCTAGACTTTGATGAATGGTCAAAAGGCGTCTATAGCGCCCGAATTCCTCTTGACCAAAGAGTTTCATTTCCTCTTTCAGCATGGACTTGAAGGCATCTCGGCGCTGCAATTGCGGTTCAGCTTTGGAGAAGAGATAGCCTTGCACATATCTTGCTCCGACTTGAAGAGCACTGTGCAGCTCCTGCTTCGTTTCCACCCCTTCGACGAGCAGGGAGGCTCCCATTTGAGCCGCTAGAATGGAAAAGGATTGCATCAGCGCCTTGTAGCCGGCGTGGATGACGCTTTTTTTCAAAATATTAAGATCGATCTTCAATATCTTTGGTTGCAGACTAGCGATTCGGTCGAAATTGCTAAACCCGCTGCCCACATCGTCAATGGCAATCGTACAGCCGAATTCTCGATATAATTCTACAATTTGCGTCAGCTCCTGAAGCTTCCCTGTGAATTCCTCTTCGGTAATTTCGATCACGATACGCGCTGGATCTATTTGATATTTCCTTAAAAGCTCGATAGTCGGCAGCACACCTGTGCGCTTATAGGTCTGATAGATCCATGAAGGTTTTAAGTTGATAAATAAGGAACTCTCATCTTGAGCCGAAGCTAGCCGTTCAATCGCCTGCTCCCTCAAATGCCGATCAATAAGAAGCTGCATGTCTTCGGGAATGTCAGGATTTTTGAAAAAAGGCCCCAAACTTTCGACACTACTCTCCCGAATTCGTCTTCCCAGTGTTTCGTAGCCGATGATTTCTTGGCTCTGAAGTGAAAGTATCGGTTGAAAGAATGGACGTACTTCGTGTAGTGGCGGAATCCTGCTGTCTTTTACCTGCACTGTGCGCCCTCCTCAAGCAAACTTCGATGATCTTAAAACTTAACATCAATCGTGTAATGAATCATATTTTAAACGACATTCCCCTATCTTGCAATGCATTGATGGAAGAAAACATAACATGATCGTTTTTAAAAGGAGTTTATTGCGTCATGTCGAATTTTTAGTACATCCTTTCATCCTATTAGAATTTAGGTGACCGATTGCTATGAAGTCATTCACGAGATCTCGGATCTCCATGCTATACGTTGTTTTAATTGTCGTTTTACTAGTTCTTGTGAGTGTATCCAATTTTATCGCTTCTCGAAATATGGAAACGGAAAGCGATGCTATCGTGCACGATTCCATTCCGATTTCAAACACAACGAACAGCCTGCTTAAAGATTTAATTAACCAAGAAACGGCTATCCGCGGTTTTCAATTATCAGGGAATGAGCAATTCCTGGAGCCCTATACATCTGGTAAAAAGCAGCTGGAATTTGATCTGAGCACGATCAGCCAATACGATAAAAAGTATCCCACTTTGCAGCTTATTATGGATACGCAAGCCATACCAGCCATTAATAATTTACAAAAGTTCTTTGACACACAATACGAATTGGTGGCAGCAGGTAAATTAGATGAGGCGAAAGCTCGAATAGCGTCCGGCAAAACGATGATGGATCGCTACCGAGTTGTTCATACAAGCATCGAGAAGACCATAGACCAAATCACGTCAGATGCCTATTCAGCTTCCCTTCAAGCCGGTAAAACCTCCCGTATGATTACAATGGTCGGCAGTATTATTGCCTTAATTGCAGGTGGAATGTCCATTTTCATTTCCTATCGAGCCTATCAGGCTGAGGAAGAGATTCGTAGAAGCGAGGAAACGTATCGCTATATGGCTGAGAGCTTGGAGACCCAAAATGAGGAGATTATGGCCCAGCAGGAAGAGCAGCAGATCACACTCGCGAAGCTATCCGAACGTGAAAGGGATTTGGAACTTATCTCGTCCTATCAGGAGAAGCTTACAGGCTATGTGAAGTTGAAAGATTTCTTGAAACATACACTGCCAGCCCTGCTCAATTCATTGTCCCAAGATGCGGCTCTGGTCGTCATGGAACGTCACGCAGAGGACTCTACTTCTTATGAAGTCATCCATTCCATTGGTTATCCGAAAGAACATATTAATTTGAATCAGAGAGAGCTTTTTGGGCCGGCTAGGCGTGTTTTCGACGAAGGGACTCCTATTATTCATACACGAGATGTATCAGGTCATGAGCAAGGCGTCCACGGAGGAATGACACGAGCTGTCGATCAATATGTTCCTCTCTTGGACGATAAACAGAAGGTTATTGGCTTCTTGCTGCTTACTAGCTATCAAAGCTCCCTCTTTCAAGAAAATAATGAACGATTGACCAAAGGATTGGTTCGTCAGTTCGGTCTTGCCTTCTACGCGCAAGTTATGAACGATGAGAGGCTGGGGCAAGCGGCCAGCTTAGCAGAGTTGAATGATCAATTGATAACAGAGAAGCAGCTCATCGAAGGACAGCGCGATCTGATTCAAAATATTTTGGAATCCGCACATGAAGGCATGATGATGTGTGATTCGCAAGGAACCATCCTATTCTCCAATCATCGAATGAATCGGTATTTCAGTTTAAACGAACGCATAGGTGAGAACCTGGTTGATAGCAGTCACGAAATAGCTGCCGATTCGCCGAGCTTTATTGGTGTCGCCTCATCTATTGAAGCGTTGATTGATGGCTCACTGTCAAATCTCACACAACGGTTTAGTTTCGAGCTCGAGGACCAGGTCCAACACGCGGAGCTATATGCGACCGTAGTCAGTGAAGATACCGAACAGCAAGGCTACTTATTCGTATTTCGTGATCGCACCGAAGAAGAGCGTATTGATGAAATGAAGAATGAATTCATTAGTATTGTCTCTCACGAGCTGCGAACTCCTCTTGCCAGTGTGCTTGGTTTTATCGAGATCTTGCTGCATCGGGAGCTTTCACAAGAGAAACAAAAGAAATACATGGAAACCATTTATAAAGAAGCACATCGCTTATCGAACCTAATCAACGATTTCCTTGATTTACAGCGGATGGAGTCAGGTCGACAACTGTATCATTTCTCCCCAGTCAATCTGCTGCCTACATTGCAAGAGATCGCCGAGCAGTGGCAGGATAAGCATAGCCATCAGATTCTCATTCATCAGCAAGAAGCAGAATTATATGTGAGAGCCGATGCAGATCGTATTCGTCAAGTCTTCGACAACCTGATCAGCAATGCGATTAAGTACTCGCCAGCAGCAGATCACATTGATATCCACTTAACTGTCGATCAAGGTAAAATCACTATAGCGATTCAAGATTACGGGCTGGGCATCCCAGAGGATGCCCGTGACCAAATGTTCTCCAAGTTCTTTCGTGTCGATAACTCAGACCGGCGTCAAATTGGCGGTACTGGCTTAGGTCTCGCTATTGTGAAAGAGATTGTTGAAGGACACAACGGACATATCTCCTACACCTCCGAAATGGGACAAGGCACGACCTTCCGAATTGAGTTCGATCTATATGAGATTTCTAATATGGATGGTCAAATTGTTATTTTCGAGGATGACGATAATCTGGCTAAATTAATTCAAGTTGCGCTGAATAAGCTGGGGCTCCCCTCCATGCAGCTTCGTTCGGCCGAAGAGGGCATTATCGCGCTGAATCGCTGTAAAGGCGAGGGACCGATTCTGTTCATCGTCGATATTCATCTGGAAGGTGCCAAGACAGGTTGGGATTTCATCGCTGATCTATACCGTCATCCGGTGCACTATCAGACGCCTGTTATCGTTTCAACAGCACTGGATCCGCCTCATGATTATCATGAGAAAGAGATTGAGAAATATCTCAAAAAGCCGTTCACCATGGAACGTCTCGTCCAGGTAGCGAAGCGTCTGCTTGATAATAAGCAAAGTAACGCATACGTTTTTCCAGCCCAAAATAAAGAGAACCTCACGACCACCTTACAGCGAAACGGTATTGATGTGCTTGAAATGAAAGAAAGCATCGATATGATCGAGGTCGAAATCAAGAAGCCCCAATCGAATACCTAATGCACCAAAGTGAGCCTTCGGTTAGACATTCCATGCAACTTTTGCGGCATCCCCTCTCTCCTTCTAATTTGATTAGGGGGAGCGTTTTTTTATTGTAAAGACAGAGGGATTTCCCGGCCTTGTAGCCAATATACTAGAGAAATACCATTTGATGAGAAGGAAAGGTGTGACCCTAGTGGCAAAGCTTGAATCCGCTTCCAACAAGGTGCAAGCACGTAAAGTTTGGACCCTGTTCTTCTCCTTGCCGATATTCGCTTGGGCGATGTACGATTTCGCGAACACGATTTTTTCCTCCAATATCGTGACTGTGTTTTATCCATTTTATTTAAAAGAAACGTTAGGCAAGAGCGAAGAATTGAATCAGATTGCCAGTACTTTCATCACTTACTCCAATGCGATATCCAGCTTTTTCCTCGTGTTGTTGTCTCCCTTATTCGGGGTATGGATTGACCGGACGGGCAAAAAGAAGGCTTACCTTGTCCCCTTCACGCTTATTGCTATCGCGGCGACTCTACTCATGGGCGCTTCGGCCTTTTGGCACACCGATCAGCAGTGGTTGGGACTCAACACCTCCTTACTAGGCGTAATTTTCTTCTTTATGGTCGCCAAATTCTTTTACAATTCAAGTTTAATCTTCTACGATTCAATGATTTCGGATCTGGGTAATGCTCGTGAAATTCCCGTCATTTCTGGAGTTGGCGTAGCGGTTGGTTATGTCGGCACATTAGTTGGACTTGTCGTGTTCCCACTGATCAATGGCAATCATTTTGAAAATACGTTCATCCCTAGCGCGCTCATGTTTCTGATCTTCTCTTTGCCTATCATGTTTTTTTACAAAGAGAAGCCTCAGAAAACCGTCAGTGAGAAAAAATCGCTCCTCAGCGGGTACCGTGAGATCTGGGATACGTTCAAAGAAGCAAGAAAGTACCGAGCTGCCTTCTTATTCATGATCGCCTACTTCTTCTTTAACGATGCGATTGCCACGGCGATTGCCGTGATGGCCATTTATGCGAATACCGTTATGGGCTTCACCACGGGGCAATTCATTCTGCTCTACCTCGTTTCGACGGTATCGAGCATCATCGGTTCGTTCCTTTTCGGCTATGTGACCAGAAATATCGGCCCCAAAAGAGCGGTGACCATCGTCGCCTTCATCCTTATTATTGCGATCTCCTTAGCGGCATTTGCAACTAGTCAGAGCGTATTCTGGGTTGCCGGCAGCTTGTATGGGGTATCTATGGGCGCTATGTGGGTCACTTCCCGAACACTGATTGTTGAGCTAACGCCGGAAGAGAAACGCGGTCAATTCTTCGGATTGTTTGCCTTCTCGGGTAAAGTATCCTCGATCGTTGGTCCCGCTCTTTATGGATCGATTACCTGGGCGCTAGCGTCATCTGGCAACCTAGCTAGTCGCGTAGCCTTAGGCTCTCTCTTGGTCCTTGTCGTGATTGGTCTGCTGGTTCATATGCGCGTGCCGCAGAAATTGCATTCCTCCTCTTGATTCGTGTACAATAACTTTTAATAAAAGACGGAAGGTGTGTGAGGCGTATGAAGGGTCCAGTTGATATTAGAAACGTGGTCTTTTCCTATTTCTCACTCATGGAACACTAAAGCATTCATTGCTTTAGTGTTTTTTTATGGGTACAAATTTACTCATTTGGGAGGAGAGATGGATATGCGTTACAAGAGGGTCCTAATTAAACTTAGTGGCGGGGCTGTAGCTGGAGATAGTGAGTTTGGCTTCGATCCGACGCAGCTTAATCACATTGCCAATGAGATTATGACCGTTGTCAATCTAGGTGTCGAAGTGTGCATCGTGATCGGCGGAGGCAATATTTTTCGCGGGAATATGGGCGAGAGCTGGGGAATCGAGAAGGCAGAGGCTGATAACATCGGTACACTTGCTACCGTTATCAACAGCTTGATGCTGCGCGGTGTTCTTAAAGCAAAGAGCGAAGCTGAAGTGCGCGTCATGACAGCGATTCCGATCGCTTCCGTGGCGGAGCCTTTCATCCGACTGAGGGCCATTCATCACTTGGAAAAAGGATACATCGTTATTTTCGCTGGCGGCAATGGACAGCCTTTTGTCACCACCGATTATCCATCGGTCCAAAGAGCCATTGAAGTCAACTGTGAAGCGATTCTCGTCGCGAAGCAGGGGGTTGACGGTGTTTTCGACAAAGATCCGAAGCACCATAAGGAAGCTCTTCAGTACAAATCACTCCACTATAACGACGTTATCCAAAATGATCTCAAGGTCATGGATCAATCTGCCTTCATTCTAGCGCGTGATTATCATATCCCCATGCATGTTTTCAATTTCGATAAGCCTGGCTCCATGAAAGAGATTTGTGAAGGCCAGAATACAGGCACGATCATCAGTGGTTCATCCGAACTCATTTTTCATTAAAAAAGCGCTCAGATGGTGCTCTGTTGTTAAGCTTAACCACAGCTAGCTTGAATGCTGGTTGATAGAGACTGTCTATTCATTGTGATGCTTTAGAACTGGTAGTCATAACTTTAAACTTCGATTTTAGAGTCGTTCAACAACTTGGTGAGGTAGATTGGCTATAGCGATTATCTGTGATGCTTTAAAACTGGTAGTCATAACCTTAAACTTCCATTTTAGAGTCGTTCAGCAGCTTGGTGAGGTAGATGGGCTATAGCGATTATGAATGTTGTAATTTTTACAACAATTCACATGCCCAAAGGCTATTTTGTACGTTAGAGTTGTAGTTTGTACAACAATTCGAACCCATTTGTCGTGAAATCACCTGTATGGGGCTAAATTGTTGTACATAATGCAACATCGAGGGGAAAAAGGCGGGATTTAGGCAGAATTGTAGTACTTTCTACAACATCATTCTGTTGAGATGATAGCTTCATCCGCCACCTCGAACCACCATTATTTTCCATATGGAATTCTAAATCTCTTTTATCCATTGATTATAAAAGCAAAAAGACCCGAGAGAGGTTTTTCCAAAGTGTCCTTCTTTCGGGCGCTTTATTCGGGTCCTTCTTTCGGGTTATTCTTTCAGGTTCTTCTTTCCAGCACTTCTTTCGGATGCTTCTTTCAGGCTACAGCTCATGGCAGCCGCTCTATCCTTTTCCTTGATAGGGACGTTTTAGCTAAGTAAAAGCACGTAATAGTCATTCGCATTCTTCGTTTTGAAGCCACATGATTCGTATAAACCTAAGGCCTTCTCGTTCTCAACGGAGACCTCCAGCTTAATGGAACTAGTATGATCTTGCTGCTTTAATTCCGTTATCGTTTGGCTCAAAATACGCCGCCCATAGCCTTTGCCACGATACGTAGGCACTACACAAAAACCATAGATGAATCCACTCTCTTCCGCTTCGACCATGGCTCCAATCTTCCCAATAGGCTCTCTCTTCTCTCCAAGCTCAGCAATCCACGTCCGCTCTTTATCGCCGGTAATGGTTTGGGTGACATACTCTCTCGTGTCGTTCTCCGACATGTTGAACCCTGACATATTGAGCTTAACCAACAATTCCGTATCCTGCGCATTCGCCAAACGAATGGCAATATTATCATCTAAATCTTGCGGAGTCTCTCCTGCTTGCTCTTGAAGCTCCATGACATATTCAGAAAAACTGTAGGTTGCGCCTAGTTTCGTAAGAAAAGCTTTGCCGCTCTCCGACCCGCGCTCATTAATGAAAATCAGCTTCGGGACTTCCCTGCGCCGACACTCCGCTATCGCATTTTGAACCAATTGACCAAAAATACCTTGGCGCCGCGCCTCTGGATGCACCATCCCGCTAATCTCTACTTCGGTCGACATAAAGCTATATATGGCCAAAAAGCCGACAATACGGTCATTTTGGTAAAATAAAAAGTCATTCGTCACGCCTGACGGACGGTCCGATAATGTGCTCCAATTCAGTTTAATCTCGATATGGTCATGGCTATTACAAGCTTCCCAAAGCTTCCGAACTTCCTCCAGCTCCTGCGGTGACAGTCCTGCTCTTGGCATGATTCCTTGTTTCATTATGCTGTCCTCCATGATTTCCAAATGGTAATTGGCTTGCCTGCTGTCATTATACATGTCTAAGCACCGGCGTGGTAAGCTAATAAATAATTTTACACAAATTTTCTTACGTAACAGGAGTTTCTTACAAAAACCCAAAAAACCTGACCGAGGATGGCCAGGTTTTTCAAGAACACTTACTTCCCTCATTACATCCGGTCAATTTACAAACTAACCGGTTCCTTCCTCCGATGCGATGAATACATCGCATCCACAACTGCCACTATGCTGCGCGAGTAGTCCATGGAGCATTCAGGCTCCCGGCCCTCAGCGATACAATCCAGTAGCTCGCGGAATTGCAGAACGAAGGGCAGCTCCGCTTGCTCCATAGCCATCTGACGGTAAGGTCCGCCGTGGCTGATCCAAAGACTATCCCCTGTTAGCAGCTTCAGCATGCCTTTGGTGAAGATAAGCTCCGTCTCGTTCCGAGACGCGCCCGTATAGCCGGACTGAGTTAGGGTGGCTGGAATCCCCCTACTCGTCTCAAGGAAAGCCATGCCTCCGCCCTCCACATCTCCCCGATCCATCAAATAGCTGACCGAAGCATTGACCTTGACGATACGGGAATGGGTTAACCATTGAATTTTATCGACAGTGTGGGAGCCAAGGTTGGTGAGAATGCCACCGCCTGCTTTGGCCTGCTCAAAAAACCAATCCGGCCGCTCGGGCCGATTGTACGCAACATGCCGGATATCGGAGATCATGACGAGCTCCCCAAGCTCTCCGCTATCAATAATCGCTTTGGCAGCCAAATTTTCGCGGATATAATGCTGCGTGTGACCGACCATCAGGATGACCCCGCTTCGTCTGACGGCCACCATGATCTCATCACATTCCTGCACAGTCAAAGCCATCGGCTTCTCGAGCATTACATGGCAGTCGTTCTCCGCTGCGAATACTGCAGCTTCACGGTGGAGATAATGAGGCAACGTGATAATAACGATGTCCGGCTTCTCCCGCTCGATCATGAGACGGTAATCCGTATAGGCATGAATGCCGTACGGAGAGGCCAGCTCCTCGGCACGCTCCTGCCGGATATCGGCAACGGCCACTGGACTTAAAGCCCCCTTCATTACTGTCATTGCCATGGCTTCCAAATGGCGGACGGCGATGCCGCCTCCCCCCACTAAAGCTACGCGAAAGCTCATATTTTCCCCTCCGCTGCCATTCGATCTGGCAAGATGAGCTAGACCGTTTATTTTTGAGCCGACTTCAACGAACGTTCATAGGCTGTTTTATAAATCTCGTTTATTTTATCGATGCCCAGCTTTTTCATATCTTCCACATACTTCGGCCATTCATCCAAGCTCCGGGTGCCCATAATAAACTTAGACAGGTTCTCATCCCGCTTCTTGTTAATAGCGTCTCCGATCGTCGACAAGGTCTCCGTTTCGGCAGCAGTGAAGGAAGGACGCGGCTGCATTTGACTATCGTATTTTGGCGCTTCTTGGTAAGCCGTCTTCAGCTCCGGAGAAGAGAGCGACAGATGGGCATCATAATCGAACAAGACGTAGGCTCCATCGGTAGACAGTCCTGTCTTTTTGCGCAGATCAGCGACGTCGGCATATTTCTCAATAAACTGCTTCTTGCCGTTCTCCGTCTTGAAGGTCTCTCCTTCTTTTCCCCAGCTTGCCAAAGTTTTACCTTCTTCGCTGTAGAAGAAATCCATAAATTGCATCACGTCTTTAATCTTCTTGGAGGTGGTGGAGACCATCATGCCGGCTTCTACGAATTGAGTAAACGCGTTCTTCCTGGGTGCCCCGCTCCAGCCGGCAGGTGTTGCCATGAAAGCCAAATTGTAAGTCGGATTAGCCTTCCGTAGAGCCGTATTGAAAAAATCAATCCGACCGATATAATCCACGGAAACAAACGACCGCTCCGTAGACATCAAATCCTGCCACTGCTTCGTATCCACTGTAAGGAAATCCGGAGGAATTAACCCTTCCTTGTAAAACTTGTTCAAGTACACAATGAGCTTTTTAAAATTATCTTCGGTCGGGCCGTAACGCCATTCTTTTTTATCATAATCGTAGTAATAATCCCAGCCCGTCGAAAAAGCCGGCACAAAATTACGCAAATATAAAATCCCGGAGTCCGTTCCGGCACGCCAAGCAAACGGAAAGCTGCTCGGGTATGCTTCTTTTATTTTCTTCAGTGCCGTGTACAGCTCATCCCACGTTTGCGGCTGGCTGAGATTCAATTTTTTGAACACGTCCTCGCGGTACAGCCAGTTCATCCGATTCGTCTCACCAATCCCTTTGTTTGGAAAAATATACATTTTGCCATCCGCAGCAAGCGCGTTCTGCGTTTCGGCCGGATTTTGACTCATCCACTTCTTGAAATTCGGCATATCCTTCGCATAATCCAACAGATTGACCAGTGCGCCCTGTTGGCCGTATTTGTCTGCCAGCTTTTTGTCCAGTGTGAACATCAAATCCGGCATATTGCCTGAGGCAATCGCCATGCTCAAAGCATCCGGGAGGCTGCCTGAAGGAATTTGTACTTCCAGTGTTGCACCGGTTTTCTCCTTCAGCATCTTCCAAAACGGAGCGTCCTTGCTGTAAGGCCAGCTCGGATGGGAATTATCGAGAAACGTGAACGTCTGCGGTTTGATGGTTGCAGGTGCAGAGGCTGTTGCCCCGCTATCCCCAGCGGCCTTCTCGCTCGGAGAGGTCTGACTTTTTTGCGTACAACCTGCAAGGAGGGATAAAGTCAAGCCCCCTGCCAATAATAGCGACAATATTTTTCTCAAACAGATCGACTCCTTCTAAGTTAAAGTAAAAGTAAATAATGATGATCATAGCCTTCGTCTGATACAATTGTCCCGACGACTCTTACCCTTTCACAGAACCGATCATCACCCCTTTAACGAAATACTTTTGCAAAAATGGATAGATCAGTAGAATCGGCAAGGTGGATACCATAATAGTCGCAAATTTCAACGTATCCTCCACAACCAGATTATCTCCGCCAACGCTCGACACATTGGAGGAAATAACCTGCCCCTGCAGGACTATATTGCGCAGCACGACTTGCAGAGGGAATAACGATTGATCACGCAGATACAGCAGCGCGGAG
Organism: Paenibacillus sp. WG02; assembly: GCF_055396115.1. Classification (NCBI taxonomy): domain Bacteria; kingdom Bacillati; phylum Bacillota; class Bacilli; order Caryophanales; family Paenibacillaceae; genus Paenibacillus; species Paenibacillus sp. WG02. The sequence goes on from NZ_AP036016.1 coordinate 8,130,264, forward strand.
TAAAAATTGTTCCACATCCCTACAGCGTAGAACAAACCGATAGTCGCCAACAAGGCTTTGGAAAGTGGAAGCACGAGCCTGAAAAAAACGCCGATATCCGTCAATCCTTCGAGTTTGCCTGACTCCTCCAGCTCCTTCGGCATGGCGGAGAAAAATGTCCTCATCACAATCAAGTTCCATGTGCTGATGGCCGTCGGAAGTACCATCCCCCATAAGGTATCGATCAACCCAAGCGATTTGACCACCAAGAAGGTCGGGATCATACCGCCGCTAAAGAACATCGTAAAGACGATCATCATCGTAAATGTTTTGTGCAACGGCAGCTCTTTTTTAGAGATGGCGAATGCCCCCATGGAAGTAATGATCAGCGATAGAATGGTACCTACCACGGTGTAAATTATCGTGTTCACATAGGCTATCGATATTCTCGGGTCCTCTAGTACAATGGCGTATACTTTCAGGTTGAATCCTTTGGGCCACAGCGTGACCTCATTCTTCAGCACATAGACGGCATCGCTTAATGATACAGCAATCATATACACAAATGGGTATAACGTCGCCACGACTACGCACAGCAGAAGGAAGACAATCCCCAGGTCCACAACTCCGAATTTTGCTTTCATAATGACTTCTCCCTTCTACCACAGGCTGGTCTCACCAACCTTGCGTCCGATCCAATTCGCGGAATAAATGAAAATTAAGCTGATGACGCCCGTGAACAAATCAATGGCTGTCGCATAGCTGTAATTACCTTGCCCGATCCCCGTCCGATAGACATAGGTGCTAATAATATCCGCCGTCTCATAAACAGCCGGATTATACATCAGAAATACTTTTTCGAACCCGATATCGAGCACATGGCCGACATTCAGAATAAGCAAGATGACGATGGCGGGAGCAATCCCTGGCAGGGTGACGTGGACAATTCTTTGCCAACGGTTCGCCCCATCGATGCCTGCCGCCTCGTAAAGCTGCGTATCGATGGACGTTAATGCCGCCAAATAAATGATCGTTTCCCAACCAACATGCTGCCAAATTTCAGAGACAACATAGATCGATCGGAACAGCTCAGGCATCGCCATGAAATTAATCGTATCCAAGCCCAGCGACTTCAGAAGATGATTCACGATCCCGCTCGAGGGGGACAGGAACATCAGCACCATGCTGGCCGTCACGACGTTAGAAATAAAGTGGGGAAGGTAGCTTACGGTTTGCACGAATCGTTTGAAGAAGGCTTGCTTCAATTCATTCAGCAAAATTGCCAGGATGATAGGGGCCGGGAACCCGAAGACAAGCTTGTATACACCCAGCAGCATCGTGTTTCGCAGCAATTTGAAAAAATCCGGATTTTGGAAAAACATGAGGTAATACTTAAAGCCCACCCAATCGCTGGCCCAAATGCCTTTGAATAAATTGTAGTTTTTAAAAGAAATGACAAGACCGAACATCGGAGCGTACTTAAAGAGTACGAAATAAATGAAGGTCGGCAAAAACAACAGCAGCAAATATTTTCCCTTGTTCCACTGCTGCCAGCGAGACCTCTCCGTCTTGCGCAGCTCAGCACGAGGAGGGGCTTTCGTTGAAGCTAAGATGTTGTTATCCATTGGCATCACCCCCATTTTCTTCAAATTATTTGTATACACATACGCCGCTTTTGTACGTTTTCCGAATGTTGACCGTCTGGCCGTCCCACTCTGCGAGCACGAAATCTGCCGGAGCCCCTACAGCTAGCCCTTGTCCAGTAGGCATCCCCATCTTGGCGGAAGGTCGGATAGAGGCCATCTCCCATGCCTCGGCAAAGCTGCACAGCTCACGCTTTACTAAATGTGCGATGCCCCAAGGGAGCAGCTGCACCGAGCCTGCTAGCAGCTTCGGATTGTCGGCCAAATGCAGCCTTCCTTCCGGGGTCAGCACGACTCGGCCGCCGATATGCGTCTCATATTCGCCAGCCGGCATGCCCGACAGCATCACCGCGTCGCTTACTAACAAGGCCTGTTCTGCTTTTACCTTCAAGGCCACTTTCAACACCGAGTCAGGCAGGTGAAATCCATCAGCGATCAAACAGGTCCACAGTTCATCCGAGGCGAGCTGCTCCCATAAGTAATTCGGATGACGGGGCAGCATCGTATGCGCGCCGTTGCCAAAATGCGTGGATAGGGATGCTCCTGCCGCCACGGCTTCCTTGATTTGCTCCGACGTGGCAGATGTATGCCCGATGGATACAGCGACGCCGGTTGCAACGCATTGGCGGATAAAATCCGAAGTGTTAGGCCACTCGGGTGACAAGGTGATGATGCGGATTCGTCCCTCGGCGGCATCCTGCCACTGCTGAAACAACTCCCAATTCGGCGCTTGGACATAGCGGGCATCGTGTGCACCGCGCGCTCCGTCTTCTGACGACAGGAACGGTCCCTCCAGGTGAATTCCGGCGATGCCATCCTGTACAGCCCGATCCTGAGAGCAAGCACGCGTGATGGCTGAGCATGCGGATTGTATCGCTTCGTTGCTATTCGTAATAAGAGTTGGAAAAAATGAGGTGACGCCTTCCTGCCATAAAAGTAGCACGGCCTCGGATAACGTTTGTTCCGTCAATGGCATCGTATTAAAATCTTTACCTTTAAAGCCGTTGATCTGCAAATCGACAAGTCCCGGACAGATAAGTGGAAGCGTGCATTCAGAGCATTGCCCCCCTGATTGGTCATTCGGTTGTGTCATCGGATGAGGCTCAATACTCGATATCCGTCCATTCTCACAAGTTACTCGCACCGGTGTTCCTGTCCGGTAATCAATGCCTTCCAATTGCACCTGCATCGATTGGTGGTTTTGTGGCTCCGTTCCGTTCATCCCGGTTCAACCTTTCCCCGCATGGCAAGCCGGATCATACGAATCCTGGTCTACATAAAGGGTACAATTCAGATGCTGCCGCAATATAGATGCAGGGCAGGCCGTTTCAATTGGTCCTGTGAGGGTTCGGGTAACAGCCGCTCGTTTGGTCGGTCCCGGCACCATGCAGATCAGGTGGGATGCTGACAGCAGGGCCGGAATCGTCAGCGTAAGCGCCGTATCAGGAACCTCCTCGAAGTTGGGGAAGCATCCGTCGTTCACCTGCTGCTGTCGGCAGGCATCGTCCAAGGTAACGGCTTTGACCCAGACGGGATCTTGAAAATCGGCTACCGGCGGATCGTTGAAAGCGATATGACCGTTCTCTCCGATTCCGAGACAGACGATGTCAATCGGAGCTTCCCGCAGCAACTGCTCATAACGGTCACATTCAGCAGCAACTCCATTAGCCGTTTGGATATAATGCACCTCTCCGGGCTGTACAATATCAAATAGTTTGTCTTTAAGAAAACGGCCGAAACGCTGCGGTGCCTCTTCCGACAAGCCGAGGTAATCATCCATATGAAAGGCAGTTATACGGGACCAATCAATCCCGGGTGAATCGATCAAAGCAGCTAAAAATTCATTCTGTGACGGTGCTGCCGCAAAGATCATCCTTACCTGCGGTTGTTGCTCCAGCAGTTCCTTAATCTGCTTCGAAGCGTGCTCTGCAGCGACCGCTCCAAGGGCATCTCTATTGGGAAATACCTCGACTTTAAGCTGATCGGTATGAAATTCAAGCATCAAATTCGCATTGGAATGCATTTTTTCTCCCCCTTCGTAGGATCAATTGTCCAGCTGCTTACGGTAACGCGTGTAGCTTCGCCAAATGCGATATCCTAATTTTCCATAAAAATCCACGTATGACGTTGTATCAATGACGGTCTTATGAATTCCCCGCTGCTGCAAAAAGTGAACTCCCGCTCTGACGATAGAGAGGCCATATCCATAACCGCGAAACCGTTCATCGATGCCCAAGGGGCCAATACCGCCAAGCTCCTGTTCACCGAACAGCTCCGACCAATACATGTTTTGCGCCAGTACAGGAGAATGCCAATCGTTAATTCGGCAAAAACCAATGATTTCGCCTAACTTCTCACAGACAACGAATTCGCGCCCCTTCCCTCCGCGTTTCCAATAATCCATCGTCTGGTACTCCCATCGCCCTGGAAAGCAGCGCCGCATGAATACCATTAGAGCTTCCTCTTCATCCTGCCTCAACAAGCGGAAGATAACTCCCTCGTCCTGATGCAGCTCCAGAGGCAGGGACTCCTGCTGACCACTATTATCGTCATCGTTGTCCCCATCGTCGTGGAATAAATCATACACATCGGATTGTCGCTCATAGCCTCGCTTCACCAGCCAATCCGAAGTATAGTTGCTGGGCGAGGGAACGCCTGGAACGATACGCAGATGAAAATCGTTGCCCACTTGCACCCGTTTGACTCCCTGCCCCCGCAATGCGGCTTCCAATCGACGCAGCAATTCACTCCCAATACCACGGCTGCGGTAAGCGGGTGCCACCAATAACGTGTGAATGTAGCCGTCGTCCTGACCGAAATCGAAACCGGATGTCTCATCCTTCCAAGCCTTGGAGACCACATACCCTACAGCCCGGCCTGTCGCTTCATCAACCGCGATCCATGTTCCTGCCGCCTCTACGTTAGGGTCAGACCCTATATTTTGCTCCAGAATCGACTCCCGCATAGGAAACAATTCTCCCCATTCCTCATTCCATAGCCGTTTTAACTCCGGTATGCGATCGGACGTGATCGCTTCATACTTCATCGATTCGTTACCTCCTTTCATTTTCTAAGCCCATCTCATTCAGCAGTTGCAAAACCGTAAGGATGCCTAACCGAAACCGCCGCTTCATAGCTTCACGCGTTTTCCTGCACCGGCAGCACGACTCTCGTTCGCAGCTTCCATAAATCGAATGATTTCCAGCGTTTCCTCGGGCTGAATCCCGGACTCGCTAGATTTAAACATCGTCATAATACGCTCCAGCAGACTTGCGTAATAGGGCTTGGAGTACGCGTAAATATCGATGTAATCCGTTCCATCCATACGATGGATGGCTCCCCCGAATCGCTTATTGCCTCTGCGGTTGCCGCGTATTGAGCCGAGGCGTCCATCTGCCCATTCGCCTACGACCACATCGTGGTCTGAGCTGCAGACCGCCTGCACCTGTCGACAGCCTTGGCCTAGTGTCCGGTACATCATGTCCACCGTATGCACGCCGTACCAGAACAAGCCCGGCTGTGTCTCCTGCAGCTCCATCGGCCCAAAGGCATCCGCACCGATGATCTCACCCTGCTCCGTTCGGTTCAAAGCCTGCGTTAACCCTTCGGCAAATCGGAGCGCAGAGCAGCTCATGAAGGTCACGTTATGCTTGCCTGCCAGCTCGGCGATCGCTCTCGCGTCATCATAGCTAACCGCGAACGGCTTATCGACGAACACTGGCTTCCCATATGGGGCGATGCGGCGGAACTGCTCCAGATGCACGCGCCCATCCACCGACTCCAGCAGCAGCGCATCACAACGCTCCGCTACCGCTTCAGGGGAATCGAGGATCTCTACCCCGTATTGCTCCCGCAGCTCTGTTGTAAACCCGTCCACGCGTGAAATACTGAGCGGGAAGTCAGGTGAGCCTCCGGCATAACCCGCCGTGATTTTCCCTCCGGAGATGTGATACTCATTGGTCGTATCATTCAATAATTTGGTAAAAGCCGATACATGAGAGGTATCCAGCCCAATCATTCCGATTTTCAATTCTAGTGACATTCGGCGCTTCCATCCTCTCCGCTGATTATTCATTACACTTTTTACTATGCGAGCTGAACTTCTTTCCCTGTCCTGGCAGACTCGTAAATAGCCAGAATGAGATCAACTGATTTTTTCGCTTCTTCACCTGTAACCAGGGGATCTCGGTCCTTATGTATCGCCTCAATGAAATCCTCTAATAGAACAAAATGACCGTCGCTTGCAATGTTGGACGGGTCGCTGCTAGAGTTCACCCTGCCCTCCACCTGAGGTATCGGCTCGTCGCTTCCCAGGAAGGACCATTGCTTGATTCCGCTATCCGCGAATAGGATAGAGCCCTTTTCGCCATGCAGCGCAAAACTCGTTTCCAGACCGGGGTATACGGATGTCGTGCCTTGAATGACCCCGAACGCTCCGTTCTTATATTTCAAGACAGCTACTGCCGTGTCTTCCACTTCAATCTCTCTTACCAGCGCTGCGGAGTAGGCGAATACGGACTGCACATCGCCCATCAGCCACTGAATCACATCAACGCCATGAACCCCCTGGTTCATCAGCGCTCCGCCTCCGTCCAGCTCCCACGTTCCCCGCCAACCGGCACTTCTATAATACTCAGGACTGCGATAGTACTTCAGATAGGCATCGCCAAGCAGCGGTTTGCCTAGCTTGCCCTCCTGAACCGCCTTCTTGACAAAGAGCGACGCTGGCATGACCCTGCGCTGAAATACGCAGCCCAGCTTCACCTTGTGGTGACGGCACGTATCGATCATTAGCTGCATCTTCTCGGAAGTAATCTCCAGCGGCTTTTCGCACATGACGTGCTTTCCTGCTTGAGCGGCTGCGATGACCACCTCTCCGTGCAGCCCACTCGGCGTGCAGACGCAGATACAGTCGATATCTTCCTGCTTCAGCATGTCCTCATAATCGGAATAGACGGAAGGGACACCGTACGTTTGTGCAAATTGGCGGGCTGCCTCTAGCTGATTATCAGCAACTGCTGCAAGCTCTCCTCCTATGGAATGAGCCAAAGCTTTGGCATGAAAATGGGCGATAACGCCGGTTCCTACGATAGCGAACTTCAACTTTTCTGACATAGCGAACACTCCTTATTAGTTAATCCTGCAAACTTGAACTTGCCCTTCCTATGCCACGATCTTATAACGATTCTAAGACCGGAGCCTATAACTACGTATTGAGATCCTTAACATATCTTCATAAATCATTAAAAATGATAAGAATCACAAGATTTATGAAGCTCAGCCCATGGATACTCTTATTCCTTTCTAAAATGCGCCATGCTATAATAGCCACACGTTAACCTCTAATCGTGATAAGCTTCCTTCATTTCATATACAACCTTTTATCACAAGAAGGCAGGGGATAGCATGTTTAAGACAACATACAGCGGATCTCTGTTATACCGCCTATTGGCCAGTTTTGCGGTCGTCATTCTGCTGCTGGTTTCATTTAATGTGTTAACCTACACCTTTTTCCTCAGCAATATCCGTCAAGAAATGTTTAAGAACAGCAGCCTAAGTCTCAATAGCACTGCCGTCAATTATGAAAAACACATTTCCCTCATAAAGAGCATGATGATCAGCTTTTATTCCAGTAACCGAACAGAGCTTTTGAAGACCGATAAAAACGAGTGGGATTATTACATAGCAAGTCAAGTACAGAAGGATTTGCAAAACACGCTGAAAAATACCCAGCTCTACTTACATAACGTCATTTATTACTATCCTAATATGGATTATGTGCTTGACAAGGATGGCGGGCGCTCCGTGAATTCGATGTTCGAGAATTTCCTCCAATCCGATCTTTACCCTGCTGCATTTTGGAAAAGCGAACTTCAGAACGCACCGACTTTTCATGTGTATCCTGCCTCAGACTTCAAAGAGCAGACCAGCTTCTCATCGCATCGTTTAGGTACCTTTAATCCGATTTTGTTCAAGAGCTCGAGAGACCCGAACTTTGCCATTATCGCTTTTCTGGACAGCACCCGGATGTATGATTCGTTCAATCAAATTCCGCCGGATCATGACTTTCGTATTTTGGACGATCATAACCAAACCCTCTTCTCGGTTTCTAAGCGAACCCTTGCCAAGGAAACGATGAGCCATTTCACCACTTCCTCAGGCTACTATTTACAGGGAACCGATTATTACTTTTATCAAAAGAGCTCTGAAAGCGGATTAACGTATGTGTTGACCGTTCCTTTCGCATCCATCTCCGATCAAATTACGCGTCTAAACCTCATAATGGCGCTTTTGCTCGTCGTTTCTATCATTATAAGCATCGCTGTATCGATCTTTTTTGCGGTCCGATTTAACAATCCGTTGACGGCTATTATCCAATCCATTCAACAGGCGAATACCGCCAAAGGGCCTGCCCGAAGCCAAATCATGGAGTTTAATGTCATTGGCGAAAAGCTCCACGATCTGTTTAAAAGGAACGAAGATATCCATAAAGATCTCCATGCCAAAAATTCACTTCTGCAGCAATTCGCCTATTTAAGCAAAGTGAAGATGATTCATACCAATATTCAGGACGTGAAAATACCTGTTGACACGGATAAACCGTATCGGCTGCTCCTGTTTCAGCTTATGTTCAAAGAACGGCTGCTGCAGGATCTGGAGTTGGACCCTAATATGGCTTCCTATTACATTAAAGAATTTATACACTCGGTCTTCCTGCAGTCCTTTTCGAATTCGGTTACTTTTCAAATTGAGAAGGATCAAATTTTGACCCTTTTGTTCGTGGATGACGCTACCTCGGATTTAACCGGCATCCTGGGGAAAATCAAACAATTTCTCGCACCGGATTCAGATTATTATGATGTGAGCATTGCGGTAAGTCCGGTGAATACCGACTCTTTGAAGTTCAACCTCGCCTTTGAGCACGTCTCGAGCCTACTGAAGCAGCGCCGTCTGGGTGAAGGGGTTCAGGTGATCGACGGAGATACTCCCGTATCCTCTAAGCAGCTATGGTTTCAGCTTGCCAAGGTCAATGATTTTACAGCCAATTTGGCTACCGGCAATGATGCCGTCACGATTCCGCTGGCCATAAGACTCTTGGAGCAGGCCTGTAAGGAGCAGGCCTCCTACTATCAAATGTATGAGCTCTCCAAGGAAATCGAAAATCTAATTATCAAATCGATGGTTTCGTTAAACATCCCTCTGCCTAGTCTGAACGAGCAGCGCTCCTCCGCCGAGCTATTGAAGGACTGCCGTACGTTGGAGCAGTTTCAAGACTATTTCCGAAATCTGCTGACACAATCTGGAGTAGCGGTACGACAAAAGAAAAGAAATACCGATTATATCACTAGCTTCGTTATGAGTTACGTCGAGAATCATTTTGGGGGCGACCTATCGCTGGAGCTGATTGCCGAGAAGTTGAACATCACGGGGACTTACCTGTCCACTTACTTTAAAGAGAAAAACGATATGAATTTCAGCGACTACGTCAATACGGTTCGGATGAACAAGGCGATAGAGCTGCTGCAAAAAACCGATCTCAAAGTACAAGATGTAGCCGGTCTTGTCGGCTATTATACTGTGGCATCGTTCAACCGGATGTTCAAGAAGCACAGTGGGATGACCCCGAGTGAATACCGTCGATCCGTCAGTTAATGTTTGTAAAAAACCGCAGCTTCCTCGCATACAACTCATGCGGGAACTGCGGTTTCTTGTTGTTCACTGCAAGGTTAGATGAGTATCAGTCTGGATGAATGTGTATGTAGACAAGGATGTGAAGGTAGATTGGAATATGGAAATAAACACGGAAGTGAATGCGTCACGGAGTCGTCATGTTGTTGTAGTGGGCAGTTAGCTGAGCTGCAGTCAATTCATAGTCGTACAGAGCAACTTTGCCTACGGCGCCTTGGAAGAACGAGGACAGATCGCGAGTACCTACCCGCATAGGTGCCGTTCCGTTACCGGGAACGATGCTGTAGCCGGACAAGCTATCTTGATCGCGAAGCACACCGTTCTTGAATAGCTTCGTGTAGCCGGTCGGGTACGTGGGGCTCGTGTTCACGGTATTGATGACCAGCGTGTAGTGGATCCACTGCCCAGCCGTTACCGTATCTTGGAAGTAAGAGCCGGCTCCCAATCCGCCGCTCAGATTGAAGGAGTAGCCGCTGATCCGGTTCGGACGATTCTCGGTGTTCGTAAAATTGTACATTCGGGCAACCCAAGAGTGCTGTCCGGATGCCCCTTTTCCCATCCAATGCACGTAGCCGCTGCCTTCGTAATTGGTGAATTGAAGCACATCCGGCCGCATCCACGCCTCAATCGTCAATATTCCCGTCCGTGTCACTTCCAGATAATCATTGTCCGGAACTGTGAAATACTGATTCGAGCCGTTAAACACAATCGCCGCATCCCCGTTCGGCAGGGTAGTTCCCACTGGGCTGCCTGTAAAGGAACCGTCCAAACTGTGACCGGATTGGTCTGTGGTAACGCCTGACGCCAACGGCCAATACCCAACGGGGTTGTCCGCCAGAATCGCGGCATCGTAGGTAGTTACGGCAAATGCTTTGCCTGTAAAGCTACCCGGCGTCACAAGCATTGCAGCAAGCACCATGGCAGTTACCCATTTTACAACATGACCTTTGCTGCTCTTCGAAATCACTAAGCTCATCCTTATCTTACCTCCTTCGTATAGTTAAGCTCCCAGCCGGCGCCTTAGCGCTTGAGCTACAGGGCTCTTCGCTTAGCTTAGACGGCCAACCTTAGGAATGATATAGCTGTATATTTCACTTATTCACTGATCTTTAACTGAGTAGAAAAAAAGAAGAAGCGAAAGATTCACCTATTGACTTCAATAGATCTTCTACCGGGGATATTCACATGTCGGAACTATGGCGTGGTAAGCTAATAAATAATTTTACATAAATTTTCGTGCGCATTGAACGATTTATTGGAGCTGTTCGTATTATCTAGGAATTCAGGCAGAGAGGATGTTCATTCATTTGGAAGAGCACGATTTAATTCGTCAGGCCATACAGGGAGACAATGCCGCTCTGTCCTTGCTGCTGCAGCAGCACTATGCTTTTGTTTACAAGTATCTGTTGAAAATAACGCTTAATCCACCGATGGCTGAGGATATTACGCAAGAAACCATGATCCGATGTATCGAAAAAATAAAGCTGTACAACGGGAAGTCCAAATTCTCATCTTGGCTCATAACCATTGCCACTCACTTGTTGATTGATCAAGGAAGACGGCGCAAACGCGAGAAGCGTTGGCAGGAGCATGAGCAGCAGCAATCCATACGTCAGATGCAGTGGCAGGCCGGACATCAACATGAGGCTTGGCCTGATGTGCTGAATGCCCTGGCAGAGCTGCCGCAGGAGAGCCGTATCCCGGTTATTCTCAAGCATTACTATAGCTACACGTATGAGGAAATTGGGCAGATGCTCTCCATTGCAGAGGGCACAGCCAAATCGAGAGTGCATCATGCACTGAAGCAATTACGAAAGGAGCTGGCGTAGATGGAACCGGAAGACCCGAAGAAAAGGGAAGTTTTGAAGAACGATGGGAGCAAGAACGTCTATCGAGGGCTAGAGAGTACGGATGAGAGGACAGCACAACAGCTGCAAGAAGGGCTTCAAAGGCTCGATGAACTCTTTCCGGCTTTCACGCCAAGCCCCTCTTGGTTTGATCAGCAAATCGTTGAAACACAAAACAAACAGCGTTCAAAGCTCTGGAGAGACTTGCTCATATTGTGGATAGCCGCTCTACTGCTGCTCTCCCTCTTATATGCAATGATGCATGCACAGCCGGTTGTTTTCATCACTTTTCAAGTTCTCGCTGTTGTAGCGCCTCTGGTCTGGCTTCTCGTTCGCAAACAGGAGGAACACCACTATGAATGATCCAAAATGGGATCAACTGCCTCTCTGGGCATGGATCGCTATCCCCCTTCTTCTACTCGCGCAAAGCACGTGGCTGTTCATGGATGCACGTAAACGCAGCGCGAAATACCCATGGTTCTGGGGGATCTGGGGGATCATTCAAGTGCCGTTCCCCTTCATCGTCTATCTATTCGCAGTCCGTAAAATACACCGAAACTGGTCACGCAAATAATAATCGTACAAGGATGTGAACAAATGCCAATTCCACTTCATAAAAATAGACGGCTTATATTATCTCTTACTTTGCTCGGCGCATTTGGCGGAATCACTGTGCTTCCGTATCAGATGTCCATAATGTCAGGCGGCTTGAGTCAAACAATGGATCAAGCCGGCCTTCCATTTGGCGTCATCATCGCTCTGATGGTCTTTCAGGTTACTGTCATGACCTTGATTGCAAGTTGGGTTGGTCTTTCGCTTGCAGCTAAAGTTGGGCTCGATCTGCCGATATGGAGAAGTTGGTTGAATGAAGGCCGCTTCATTGGCTTTTCAAAAAAATGGCTTGTTATCTCTTTCCTAGGGAGTTTTCTCGGTACTCTGTTGGTTTTGGTTCTGGAAATCTACTTGTTTCAACCTTTTCTTCCTGCAATCCCTGTCGCTCCATCAGTAGCCTTATGGAAGGGTGCATTAACGCTGTTCTATGGCGGTATCGTCGAAGAAGTGCTGGTGCGGCTGTGTCTAATGACACTGCTCGTATGGGTATTCTCCAGATTTCTCAGAGAACGTACACATATTCCGGCTTATCTGTATGGGATCGCTATCATCGTGGCAGCTCTCCTGTTCGGACTTGGACATTTACCGGCAACGCAAATACTATTCGGTGAGCTTACTCCTGTATTAATCGTCAGAGCACTCATCAGTAACGGACTTCTAGGGATTTTTTTCGGATATCTGTATTGGAAAAAAGGATTGGAATATGCCATCCTTTCTCATATGGTTGGGGACTTCTTCTTGCACGTTGTTTGGTCATCGATTTTTAGTTGATTGTAAACGTTTAGAAAAGGATGATGCTCTGTGTTTCAATGGTCTGTTGTATTTATATTACTTATTTGCTGCCTCCCGGGGCTGGCGCTGATGTCCTACGGCATCGTGCATACCTTACGCCGCCTTCCGATGCCGGAAGGCAAGAAGCTCCCGCCTGCACCTATGCTGCGGCTGCTTGTCTTTGCCCAGACCGGCCTGCTCATTGCCTTGCTGGCCATCGTTGGCGCCTACTTCGCGCCCCGCGCCGGGCTCGAAGATCCCTTCCTTCTCGCCTTCGCGCAAGGCGAAGGCGGTACAAGACTCTGGGAGCTTCTGCGCCCGCAGCTCCTCGCAGGGCTCCTCGTCGGCGTACCAGGAGCCGCGGTCTTCTTGGCCGGATACTACTTCGTATTCCGGCCTTGGCTTGACGACGCCACCGTCGCCAGCATGGAGCAGTTCCGCTTGCAGAGCGGAATTGCAGCGCGCGTGCTCTACGGCGGCGTCGTCGAGGAAGTGCTCATTCGCTGGGGGCTCCTGAGCCTCCTTGCGTGGTTGATCTCGCTCCTAACCCCCGGCGGCGGTGTTACCACCACAGGGGTATGGCTCTCGATCCTCGTGAGCGGCATCGCATTCGCAGCGGGGCACGCGCCCTCGTATGCTGCCGCAGGCTGCAAGCTCACCCCTAGGTTCTGGACGGCGATGCTCGTCTTGAACCTGTGGGTATCGCTTTACTGCGGCTGGCTGTTCTGGCAGCATGGCCTTGCCGCTGCCATCGTGGCACACATGCTCGTGCACGCAGCATGGCTGCCGCTGGATCTCCGCGTCGCTCGGCGTGCGACCGCTTGATACCAAAGAATGGGGTGCCGGCAATTTCATGCCGGCACCCCGTTCTTTAATTTCTTGAAAGGTCCATCAGAAGAGGAGCTGATTGTTCACTTATACTTGTGACCCTGCTCCACGATGAGCCGCTTGTAGACCAGATGCGAAAGTACGAATCGTAATCACCCCTTTGACTCTCTCCGATCCACGCTCATTAATCACCTCTCTCACAAACAATAGGTAAAATTTCACAAAAAGTTCATGAAGTGACGTCATATTGGCTAAGAAACCAATGGCAAAAAATTCACACTTATTTTACAATTAGGCCTATAGTCATGGACCTGAGGAGGGGTATAGATGTCGAAAAATAAAAAAATATGGCGATTAACCATACGCAAAAAACTAATGTTGGTTTCTCTGCTTTTACTGTTAACGCCCATATTAGTGTTAGGTGCCATTACTTATAATGTTTCAACCCAAGAATCCGATAAATTGATTCAAAGCAATTTGAAAAATTCGGTCAAGATGGCTTTGGAACTGACGTCGGCTTTTGAAAAAGCTTCGAAACAGGGAACGATGTCGAAAGAAGATGCTCAGGAAAGAGTGAAGGAACTATTGATTGGAGCAAAGAAGGATGGAAAGCGTTCGATCAATGCTAACATTAATCTCGGTGCCAACGGTTACTTCTTCATTCTGAATGCGAACGGCGACTTGCTGGCACATCCATCTTTGGAAGGTCAAAACATAATAGATAAACAGACGAAAGACGGCTTTTATTACATCAAGGATATGATTCAAAAAGGAAAAAGCGGAGGAGATTTCACGATCTATAACTGGCCGCTTCCCAACTCTACAAAAGAAGGAAAAAAAATTTCGTATGTTGAGGCCACGAACTCGGATTGGGGTTGGATCATTTCGGCAGGCTCTTATATGCAGGATTACAATTCGGGACAAGCTCATATTTTGCACACGATGCTAATTACGTTGATTTGCTGCACGGTAATCGGAGTCGTGGTGATGACGTTATTTGCCTTCCATATTTCCAGACCGATTAAGCGGCTTGCCCATCAAGCGGAACAATTAGCAATGGGAGATCTTCGTACAACCAAATGCAAAGTAAGCAATAACGACGAAATTGGTGAACTCGCGGTTTCTTTTCAATTCATGCACGACCATTTGCGCCAAATTGTTTCAGGGCTCTTAGCTAATTCAGATAAGTTAACGGACTCATCTCATGAACTAAGCCAGTCTATTGGGGAAACGACAACAGCGAGTAATCAAATTTCGACCTCTATTGAAGATATGGTCATAAGCAACGAAACGCAGGCCCGCAGTGTCAATGAAAGCTCGACAGCGATGGAAGAAATGGCTGTTGGAATTCAGCGGATCGCGACCACCTCGTCTGCCGCCTACGAAGCATCAGAAATGACGCTGAAGGAAGCGGAGCAAGGTAACCACCTGATCAAGGAGACAACCCTGCAAATGAATGCTGTAAGTCTTACAGTGGGCGATCTCGCGAAGATTGTTGAGAAACTTACGGAACGTTCTCAGCATATTGGGGACATCGTCCAAGTGATCACAGATATTTCCACTCAAACTAATCTGCTCGCTTTGAACGCATCCATTGAAGCTGCACGCGCTGGAGATGAAGGCAGAGGATTTGCAGTCGTAGCTGGCGAGGTGAAAAAGCTGGCTGAGCGTTCTACGGCATCAGCTGCTGAAATTGCTGAGCTGATCCAAGACATCCAACTAGATATGAAGCAAGCTGGTGAGGCGATGGAAAAAGGCGAGCAAGAGGTTTCTGCGGGTGTGAGCGCAATACAGCATACGGGTCAAGCTTTTGTTCGCATTCTCGACGCAACGCGGAGCGTTGTGAATCAAGTGCAGGAAGCTTCGGCAGCTGCTGAAGAGATGTCTGCCAGCTCGCAGGAAATCGCCGCTTCCTTGCAAGAAATCGAACGAATGGCGAACCAGACCAATGATTTGGCACATCTGATTTCCTCATCTACGGAAGAGCAGCTCGCAGCAATGGAGGAGTTGACATCCGCTTCGGAATCATTGGAAATCATGTCCTCAGAAATGCAATTTATGGCTCACCGATTTAAACTATAAGCAGCAGGATAAAGTATCCCCTTCAAATAGAAAGGACAGGCAGCAAGCGGCCTGTCCTTCTTTTTCATACCGTAAGTCGAGCATATTCATCAGGAGTTTGGCCGATAATGGACTTGAAGTCCTTGATGAAATGCGACTGATCATGATAACCGAGATCCATGGAGAGCTTGGACCAGTTATGCCTCTGGCTTAGATCCGTCGCCTCGGCAGCGTTCTGGATGCGCGCTAGCTTAATTACCCACTTGGGACTAACTCCGACGTAGTGGTCGAACAGGCGCTGCAGCGTTCTTTTATTCACATTGAAGTAATCGCAGAGGGTATCGACTTTAGTGAGATCGGGCTTCTGATTTATATCATCGATGATCTGATTAATAAAAGCGACCTGTTCATCCTGTTCGGGAAGCTTGGGACGGATCAGCTGCTCGATATGTGAAACCATCAGATGTTCTTCTTTTTGAGCAAAAACATCCGTCTCAAGTTGACGTGGATCTATGCCAAATATGCTCTGGACGCTCATCGGATTGTTCAGCAAACCGGAAATCGGCTCCCTAATAAAAGGATAAAAACCGCCAGGCTTGAACTTGACGCCGAACACACATCCCTGATCTTGCAGATAATGCCCATACTTCTCTTTACCTGGACCATAGATAGCCGTACGTCCCGGCTCAACGAGGAGATTAACGCAGGGATTGGGGATAACATGCTGCAAATAAGGCTCCTGGCCAGTTAAATCCCATCTAACTATCCAGTAATGTCGGATGAAATAGGCCAAATCTTCGGAGGGGGTATGTCGCGAAAGCTGGAATTTCTGCTCGCCTTGCTGTAGATTCATAATACCTAGGCTGGGCTTGGAGGCTTTGGGAATCACTTCGCTCACTCCTTGTCGCGTTTTTACAATACATAGGTTGTACGATCATCTATTCTTAATCTTATCACATACCAAAGGAGCGGAAGTATATGGAACTTAAATACGAATTTTACATTGGTGCAGGAACTAAAGAAGTGTGGGATATTCTCGTGACTCCGGAGGGGACGCGTAAGATTCTTTTTGGCAGTGTGCTCCAGTCCACTTTTGAGATTGGGTCCGATTATGCATACGTGGGGCCAGGTAATGACGGTGAGGAAACCGTTCATGTATACGGTAAGATTTTAGCTTACGAACCGGAAAAACTCATCAGTTGCACCGAACATGCCGGTCCATCTTACAACCCGAATCATGCGGACTTTGAATCTAGAATGACGTTATCACTTGAAACTGTTGGGAGCTGCACCAAACTAACGTTGGTCAATGATAATTGGACACCTAACCACCCAAGCTTCGAGACTACCAAGGCTAGTTGGTGGATGATTCTGAGCAATATCAAGACGCTGGCGGAGACTGGCAAGACTTTGGATTTTGGTTGGTAGGGAGTAAAGGAGCAGCAGTTCGTGGTGTTGTACAGAGCACTTAATATTGAACTTCTCAACAAAAATAGGAGTCGGTAGAGACTCCTATTTTTCCATTTTCAGTAGCTTTTAATAAAATAGAAGCCTCTAAAGACTGTTATCTATGCTAAAAAGAAAACATTTCAAAAAATTCTTCCCAATAACAGCCTTTAAAGACTCTTATCCACAAACTTTCACCTTATTCTGAGGAATTAGAAGCCTCTAGAGTCTCCTATTCACACCCCTACTAAAGAGGTTTAAGCGCCAACGTCACTTTCCCCTCGAGTTCCTCAACCATGTCATGCCACGCCTTCGGCTTATTCGCCAAAACGGAATAATAGCGCTTCAAGAACTTCGCAACAATTCCTGCGTCCAACTCTGCTTGATCCTCATCTGTCGGCAAGAAACAGAGATCAAGTTCCTCAACCGCTTCCCCATTGTTCTCCCAAGAGGGGTGAACGTATGGGAAGTCGATCCGCTTATAGCCCAGATGTGACAAAACCTCGCGCCGCACGAAAGGATCCATCGGCTTCACGCCTCCGAAAGCATGCTCTTCGATCCGATAGGGATCATAAATCTCAGCAAACATCCCCAGCATTGGCTTACCAGATTCGGCCGCCAATGTTTCCAGATCGTTCCAGCGTTTCCGTGCCAGGAACCGACCGATACCAAGCCCGGCTTGACCAATAATAGTGAAGTCCGTCATCGCCACTTGGAAGTCATCATAGTAACGATACTCCGTTGTACCGACGACTTTCCCTTCATGAACGGCTACGAATACCCGGATACCGGGGTCCTCGAGCGGTTCTTTCCACAATGCGTATTCGAGCACCTCTTCCGGTGGAAATACCTCCTTCATCAGATTATGCATGCTCCGAAACAAGGGATTGTCTATGCTTGTAATCCGTATATACTCCATAATGTGAACTTCACTCCTTCATCAGATTCGAAATGGATTCCGCCACTCCATCAAAAGTGCATGGTTAAGCGACTCCTCATCCTGCAAATAGTCAGGGACAACCTGCACAGGCGTCCGGCCGCAGTGCAGCAAAAAAGTAATAACCGGATCCTTCAACTCGCCTGCCATAACAGCCCTCACATAGTCATCCGCGCTCATGGCGGCGCTATGCTTGTGATAACCTGGCATCCGCCCGCCTCCAAGCAGCCTTCTTAAACCTAGGTGCACGACAACTTCGTACATCGACTCCATCATCAGCTTGCCGAGACCAAATTTGCGGTAAGCCGGCAGAATGCATATGTCTACAATATAGAGAGTGTCGCCTTCTGGACGATGCGTTCGGATGTACCCATCGTCCGTCAAAGCTGACCAACTATGGTCAGCTGCATGCTGCTCCTGATATTCTACGCGAAGCCCTGTTATAGACCCAACAACCTGACCGGCCACCTCTACACAAAGGGCCCCTTCGGGAAATCGGGTGATATGCTCCGTGAGCTGCTCCTCATTCCACCATAGCTCGGATGGAAAAGGCGGTGGGAAGCTTTCCTGCTGAACGCGAATAAGTGCGTCAAAATCGGCTTTTCCATAATTGCGAATCACAGCCTCGATCGGTTTATCCCCGTCGAAGACGTATAATTTTTTGACGTACAACTTTCCTGGATCAATAACTTTTTTGGCAGCTTCTAAATCCATAGTGCACTGTAAGCCCCCTTGATCTCACTTCATTAGGACCAATCTGTGTACAAATCGGTTCTACGGTCACGCCACGTGGTGACTGAGCCTTTTTCCCGAACGAGGTTCAGCAGCTCCAGATCCAAATCAGCCGTGACAACCATGTCACCGTTGATCTCGCCTTCTACCAGTATTCCCTTCGGCGGAAAAGGCACATCGTTCGGCGTGATCACCGCGGCCTGTCCGAAATTCCCCCTCATGAAATCAACTGTTGGCAATGCACCGACTGTCCCCGTCGTGACCACGTAGATTTGATTTTCAATCGTTCTAGCATGACACGTATAACGTACCCGATGGAATCCATGCCGGTCATCCGTGCACGATGGGGCAAACAGCACATCCGCTCCGCGGGCTCTCGCCATCCGGACGATTTCCGGAAACTCCACATCATAACAGACCAGAATCGCAATGCGGCCTTTATCCGTATCAAAAACCTGCAAGGAATCCCCAGCCCCCATATTCCATTCCTTCACTTCGGTCGGGGTAATATGCAGCTTCTTCTGCTCCCCAATCCGCCCGTCTGGATAGAATAAATGAGCTGTGTTATACAGCTTGCCTTCCTCGGAGGTAATATGTGTGCCGCCGATCAAGTGCATCCCCGTTTGCTTCGCCAACCCCTGAAAAAGTGTTCGGTAAGCCTCCGTATACGACGGCAATGCCTCGATGGGCAGCGCCTTACCGTTTTCATCACCTATCGACATTAACTGGGTCGTAAATAGTTCAGGAAATAGCACAAATTCCGCCTCAAACTCCTGAGCCACCTTCACATAATGCTCCACCTGCGCAGCGAACTCTTCGAAACTATCAATCGTATGCAAATGATATTGCACTGCAGAAACGCGCATTTTCAACGTTAATCTCTCCTTATTTCGCGAAATGGAAGAAGCGCCTGATTCCCCTTTTACAATTGAACAAGCACTCTCCCTCTGACCTTCCCTTCCAGAACCTGCTTAGCAGCCTCCGCAACTCCATCCAGCATAACCTCTTTATAGACAGTCTGTTCCAGGCCTTTAGGCTTCAGTTCCTTTGCAATACGCTCCCATAGAGGCTTTCTAACCGCCATCGGGCAAGCAGCTGAATCAATACCTAACACATTCACACCTCGGATGATAAAAGGAAACACCGTCGCGGCAAACTCACCGCCACCTGTCAAACCACTCAGGGCAACGGAACCGCCATACTTGATCCGGCTTAACACATGGGCAAGGGAGTCGCCCCCAACAGGATCGACAGAGCCCGCCCAATATTCCTTATTCAGCGGCTTGCTAACAGAGGGAGCAAGTTCTTCCCGCGTCAATACCCGCTTAGCCCCTAAATCGAGCAGGTACTGATGGTCCGCCGACTTCCCTGTGCTAGCTTCCACCTCATAACCGAGCGCTGCCAGCATGGACACGCTGCTGCTGCCCACTCCGCCAGTTGCACCACGAACTAGCACGGGTCCCTGCTCTTTGCTTAGCCCATTCTCCTCCATGCGTTGTATAGAGAGCGCCGCGGTAAATCCCGCCGTGCCCAATATCATCGCCTCGCGATGTGTTAATCCCTTGGGAAGAGGCACAACCCAGTCAGCCGGCACACGCGCAAAGGCGCTAAATCCGCCATAATGCCCTGTACCCAGCTCGTAGCTCGTCACCAACACCTCATCGCCTTCACGAAACCGACCATCTGACGAAGCTACGACAGTTCCGGCCAAATCAATCCCCGGTACCATCGGGTAGTCACGCATAACGCGTCCGGTAGGACTGCAAGCCAACGCGTCTTTATAATTAATGCCGGAGTATAACACTCGGATCGTCACTTCGCCAACAGGTAAATCATCGAGCTTAAGTTCCTTTACTACCACTGCAAAAGATTCCTTTGTTCGATCCACCACCAACGCTTCAAAGCTATCCATCCTATTCCTCCTTCAACGATCATCCTGCTAAATGTTCAACTACTCTCTCAGTTTACTAAATTCACCCAGCGGTTTCCAATCTTCTCACATGTGGGAGGTACAGTTTTGATTTCAGATAGACCTATGTATGATTTTAAGATAAAATTACCCTGCCCCCCTATATACAAAAGTGAGCAGGGTTTATTTTTTTGCATCATTAAAAGACTAACACAATACCATTAACCTCGGCTGGAGTTGTTCCAACGTTTGTGATTCGGATTCGGTCTGTACCTGCAGGGACAACAAAGGCCAGCACAAACGTACGGGTTCCACTTACAGTTACAGCGTTTGTGATTGGGCGTCTGGTCACGGCATCTACTATTTGATACCTGATGACAGGGGGCGTAAGAAATCCTGCTATAAGAAATGAAAATATTAAATTTTGATTCCTTTTGAGAAGAAAAATAGGGATAATATATATAAACCTCAAAATATATTGACTGTTCGAACGGTCAGTTATATAATGCAATGAAAGGAGGTTCATGATGGAAAATAGCATCATAGATAAACGCATGGAAAAAGGCGAACAGACACGAGCACGCATCCTAAACGCCGCCATAACAATCATTGCTGAAAATGGTATCAAAGAAGTATCTGCTGCCAAATTAGCCACTGCCACAGGCGTAAGTAAAAGCAACATTTTCCATCATTTCAAATCGATTGATGATATTCTGATTGGCGTACTCCATATCCTTTTCAACGATCTCCTTACACCGATGACTATGGAATATCAGGATTTAGAGGAGTTCCTAAAGTCGATAGGTCAATCCGTATTTCATATACCCGAGGAGCATTTAAACCTGTTTAAAGCTTTCTTCTCCTTTTATCACGAAGGGATGTTTAACTCGGAATATCAAAAAGTACTAACTTCCTATACAGGCCAAATGACTAAGCTCATAAGTAAACAACTTACCCAATTGACGCCAAATCCCGCTGCGCAAGAAACACTCGATTCCGTAGCAATCATTCTCTTTACGATGATAGACGGTATGGGCTTGCACTATTTGCTCAATGGAGAAAGCCTTCACTATGAAGAAGCGTGGCGCCTTCAAGTGCAATGGATCTGCCGACTTTTATCCGAACACTAATGCCCAGATTAGGTTGGGTATTATCCGAAATAAACTGACCGCACGGACGGTCACATTGAATTCAATGGAGGAATCACTATGAAAACCGTAAATATCCCGACATTTTTTCATGAAGTATTTGGAAAAAGGTCAACCGTATTAGAGCTAAGCTTAATCCTTTTTTTTGGTGTAGGGATGAGCAGTTTTCTTCTTGCTTTCACATATTCGGAGTGGCGGGATCTTGAAATTTGGAAAATTGCCATTATCGCGCTTTTAGCGCTGGACATCAACGGCGGAGTGATTGCAAATTTTACACTTTCGACAAATAACCACTATAAGGATCATCCATCTGCACGTTTGACGTTTATACTGATTCATGTCCAGCCGATTATTTTAGCTTTAACGCTATGGAATTATTTCGCTCCTTGTCTATTTGTTTGGGGATACACGATGGTTTCAACGCTTGCCGTAAATGCACTCATCCAACATCCTGCGCAGAGAACGATCGCCGCTGTCTTTGTATCCCTTGGTTTTGGTGGACTGCTCATGTTTTTTGATGACATCCCAAAATTTCTTCTCATCACACTGCTGTTCTTCTTGTTCAAAGTCGTATACAGTTTTGCGGTGGATCATTATGCCAAATGAAATTATACGCTTGGGAAAAGAACACCAACCTCAAGTAGTAGACATTTTGCTTAGGGCTTTTGCAAATGACCCCATGTTCCAATACTTGTTTCCAGATGGAAACCGTTCCAAACACCTTCGAACTTTTTTTAACTTTATATTTTATAAAAGCATGTTATTGCAAGAGAGGCTGATTGGCATCAAAGAAAACAATGAGCTAAGAGGTGTTGCAAGTATTGAACTCCCAACTAGCGTTAAGGGAGCAGGCCTTCTTTTAAGACCACTATTTATATATCGGGGAATAAAACTATATGTTCAGCTTCCTAAGGGTGCGTTTGCTTTTATCAATCCCTATATGCAGTTCACTACGTCCGTCCGACCAACAGCACCTCATCATTATTTGGTATGTATTGGAGTCGATCCTGTTCATCAGGGCAGAGGGGTCGGAAAAACGCTTTTAACGTATATACACGAGTTGGTAGACATGGATCCCTCATCAATTGGTATTGGATTAGATACTGAGAATCCGGAAAATGTGAAGCTTTATGAACGCTTTGGATATCACATCGTTGAAACCAAAAAAATAGGAGATACGATTATTTATTGCATGTTTAAGCCGAAGTGAGTCAGAAACGATAGCCTCTGCAAACCCGCTAACTCGCCTTCTCTCAGCAGCTGAGAGGTCCTTTTTAGACGTCTCCCGCTACTTTCGCTACTTTCGAGCCTCCGAGACAGCCTTTTCTGTCTTCTCAGGCTGCAAATCCGCTAACTTGCCTTCTCTCAGCAGCTGAGAGGTTCTTTTCAGACGTCTCGCGCTACTTTCGCTACTTTCGAGCCTCCGAGACAGCCTTTTCTGCCTTCTCAGGCTGCAAATCCGCTAACTCGCCTTCTCTCAGCAGCTGAGAGGTCCTTTTCAAACGTCTCGCGCCACTTTCGCTCCTTTCGAGCCTCCTAGACAGCCTTTTCTGCCTTCTCAGGCTGCAAATCCGCTAACTCGCCTTCTCTGAGCAGCTGAGAGGTTCCTTTCAGACGTCTCGCGCTACTTTCGCTCCTTTAGAGCCTCCTAGACAGTAGACATTACGGAGGTTCCGGACGGATCCTCCGATTTTAAGCATGTTTTCACACTATCAAGTCACTTCCATGCACTCCCTGCACTTTAGCGATGGATACATCCGTTTCCGGGGCTCGGCCCAATAAAAAAACCAACTCCCCTGGCCAAAGGCCTCAAGGAGTTGGTTGAACTTTTCCTATTGCTGCGCAAAGCCCGCAGCTGCCAAAAACCGTCCAAAAGCCGCTTGCCCGGCTTCATCACGCTTGAACACGCCTGCGTCCAGTAGCACGTCCATGAACTTGCTGCCGACTTCGGCCTGCAGCACCGCACTCGCCTGCTCCTGCGGCAGCGCAGCGCCGTGCTTCGCGAGCAGCGCTCCGATCCATTCCGCATGCTTATGCAGCGGATGGCTGGCCTCTTCGCGGATCTCGCGGCCGAATGCGGCTTCGCCGGTGAGGAGCTTGGCGATATCCGCCAGCTCCTCTTGCAGGCGGCCTGGCAGCACCGCCAGCCCCATAACCTCAATCAAGCCGATGTTCTCCTTCTTGATGTGGTGCAAGTGCTGGTGCGGATGGAAAATCCCATCCGGATGCTCTTCGCTGGTGCGGTTGTTACGCAGCACCAGGTCAAGCTCGTACTCGCCGCGTGCATTGTTGCGGGCGATCGGGGTGATCGTGTTATGCGGGACCCGCTGTCCGTCCTTCTCGCTGAAAGCGAGGACGTCCGCTTCCGCATCACTGTAGGCTCGCCAGTCTTCGAGCAGCTTGCTCGCCAGCTTATAAATCTGCTGCTTGTTATGCCCGCTCAGGCGAAGCACGGACATCGGCCACTTGACGATGGCGGCCTTCACGCCGGCAAACTCAGCATGTGAGAATGCCTTCTCACTTGGTGCTTTTTCCATCGGGAACTTATGGCGCCCGCCTTGGAAGTGGTCGTGGTTCAGAATAGAACCACCGACGATCGGCAGATCCGCGTTCGATCCGATGAAATAATGCGGGAACTGATCGATGAAGTCCAGCAAACGGTAGAACGTGTGCGACGTCGTTTTCATCGGAATGTGTTTCTCATGGAAAATAATGCTGTGCTCGTTGTAATACACATACGGCGAATATTGGAAGTACCACTTCTCGCCATCTAATTCTAACGGAATGACCCGTAGATTTTGCCTTGCCGGGTGATTCACACGACCTGCGTACCCTAAGTTGTCTACGCACAGTAGACACAAGGGATAGCTGCTTTGCGGCAGTGTTTTGAGCAGGGCAATTTCCTTCGGATCTTTCTCCGGTTTCGAAAGGTTGATCGTGATTTCCAGATCGCCATACGTTGTTTCGGCCAACCAGTAGGCATTTTTCTGAATGCGATCCATCCGAATATAGTTGGAGTCGATAGATTGCTTATAGAAGTAATCCGTCGCTGCCTCAATGCTCGTTGTTTTGGCTGTGTTCCAGAATTGATGTACAACCTCGGATGGACGAGGCATCAGATGCCCCATAATCCGAGCGTCCAGCAAATCACGGTACGTGGTCGTATTCTCTTCCAAGAGGCCTGCTTCGAAAGCTGCATCGAGCAATTCTTCTAGCAGTGCAACCGGACTGTTCAATTTTTCTGTCGCCACTTCCCCTTGATAAGGTTCAGCAAGACCGAATAAATCAAGCAAAGCATTTCGTGAAGTATAGACGTCAAGGTGTTCAATCAGCCCCTTCTGCACAGCGAACTGAAGAAGCCTTTCTATGATCAACGCCGCATGCTGCGGCGCTTTAACTATCCGTTCCATGTGCCACATTCCTTTCTACAAAATAAGCCTCTTTTCAGCTCCACTCTGCACTGTTGTACCCTGTTCTGCGTTGATCTGTACTGTTCTGCACTGTTCTACCCTGTTTTGCGCTGTTCTAACCGTTTTAACCCTACTCTTCGTACCCGTTCGGATGATTTTGGTGCCAGTTCCACGCGCTCTCGATAATGGATTCCAAAGAATCACGTGTCGGTTTCCAACCCAGCTCAGCTCTTGCACGCTCAGAGGAGGCAATTAGTGTTGCTGGATCTCCGGCTCTACGCGGTTCGATGACGGCAGGAATTGCATGGCCGGTTACTTTACGGGCAATATCGATGACTTCTTTGACCGAGAAACCTGTGCCATTGCCTAGGTTATAAATATTGCTTTCTGCTCCGCCACGCAGCTTCTCAACCGCAAGAACATGGGCGCTTGCCAAATCGCTTACATGAATGTAATCACGTACACACGTGCCATCTTCTGTTGCATAGTCTTCTCCGAAGATAGAAATATGCGCCCTTTGACCAAGTGCCACTTGAAGAATGATAGGGATCAAATGCGTCTCTGGGCTATGGTCCTCTCCGATTTTGCCGCCGGCATGAGCCCCAGCTGCATTAAAATAGCGAAGTGATACATATTTGATACCATGCGCGATGTCGAACCACTTCATCATTTTTTCCATAGCCAGCTTCGTCTCGCCATACGTATTGGTCGGCAGGGTGCGATCGCTCTCTAGAATTGGAATATTTTCAGGCTCACCATACGTCGCAGCCGTAGAGGAGAAGACAATTTTCTTCACGCCGTATTGGGTCATCTTTTCAAGCAAGCAAAGCGTTCCGTATACGTTATTATGATAGTATTTCGCAGGATTGGTCATACTCTCGCCAACTAACGAATTCGCTGCAAAATGGATGATAGCATCAATGCTGTTCTCTGTGAAAACCGTATCCAGAAACTCGCCGTCACGCAGGTCACCTACGTACAACTTGCCCCCAAGCACAGCATTTCTGTGCCCTTGCTGCAAATTATCAACGATAACAACTTCTTCACCTTTGGCTAGCAGCTCTGCTACCGCATGAGATCCGATATAGCCTGCTCCGCCCGTTACTAGAATGGCCATTTTATAACGCCTCCCCGACTTGTTCGACACCATTGCCGATATCACAAACGTAGAAGCTTGGTGTCAGGCCTGTTTTTTCCGTATATTCTTTACCCACTTGATCGATAAAAGTCTGTACACTGTCCTCGTGAACTAAGGAAACCGTGCATCCGCCGAAACCTGCGCCTGTCATACGTGCCCCAAGCACACCCGGAACCTTTAGCGCTGCCGCAACCATCGTATCCAACTCTACCCCTGTTACTTCATAAAGATCACGAAGCGAGTCATGGGACCCGATCATCAGCTTACCGAAAGATTCGAGGTCGTTCGCTTCCAGCACCTCAATGGATTTGAGAACACGGTCAATTTCTTCAATAACATGCTGCGCTCGTTGGCGGATGGTTTTGTCTGGAATTAGATGTTTGAATTCATTAAATTGCGCAAGGTTCAGTTGACCGAGCAAAGTGATTGAAGGAAACTGCTTTTGCAAATAGGTCACAGCCTGTTCACATTGGCTTCTTCTCTCATTGTAAGCGGAGTCTATCAAACCTCTGCGTTTGTTCGTATTCCCAATAACCAGCTTGTAGCTGCCGCTTTGAAAAGGTACATGGCGATACTCAAGCGTGTCGCACATGAGCAGGATGGCATGATCCTTTTTGCCATTGGCTACAGCGAATTGATCCATGATGCCGCTGTTGACGCCAACGAACTCGTTCTCTGTTTTTTGCGCGAGCAGCGCGATTTTCACGGTATCAATCGGATACTTTTCAAGTGTTAATAAGCCAAAAGCTGTAACGACTTCAATGGAAGCCGAGGACGAAAGTCCGGCACCATTCGGGATTTCACCATGGAACAAAAGATCGTACCCCTGTGTAACAGGGAACCCTGCTTTCGCTAAGTGAAAGAAGATACCTTTCGGATAATTGATCCAGTCGTCCTCTTCTTGATAGGACAAGTCATCTATGGAAATTTGTTTGCGAAGTGCCAGGTTTGTCGATGCAAATCCAATTACACGATCTTGTCTTGGACGAATGATCATAGTCGTTCCGAACGTTAACGCTGCCGGGAAAACATAACCGCCATTGTAATCCGTGTGCTCACCGATCAAATTGACCCGACCTGGAGCATGAAAAGCTGAAATTGCCGTTGCAGAATTCCCGTAAATTTCAATAAACGTGGTTTTTAGAGCTTGCAAATCTGCCATTCTGGCACCGCCTTTAGTGGTTTTGAAGTGATTTCGCTCGTCATCTGAGGATGATGGAGTCGTTTATGCTTGGTGTCTTTGTAACTTCAGTATACGAGAAGAACGTAGGATTAGCTATGGAGGCATGTTATTTTCACATGGAAAAATGTGATCTCACATTCGCTGCTTATGTTAAGTTTATGATAAAGTGAAGGTACATGAAGATGCGTCGATCGGAGATGAAGAGTAGGCATGCCAAAGACGGAGAGCTATTACGTTGTGTCGAATCCACTACCTTCCCAAGAAAGTGAACTAACTGTGCTGTTTGCGGGTGAGAGCCAGACGAAGCCTGAGCATCGGTTAGGACCCAAAGTATACGACTACTACCTGATTCATTATGTGATATCTGGGAAAGGGGTATTCTCTTCGCAAGGCGAAGAGTACGAACTTGGCGCCGGAGACAGCTTCGTCATCGAGCCCGAACAGCTTATAAGTTACGTCTCCGATGAGACAGATCCGTGGCATTATTGCTGGATCGCTTTTACAGGTGCACAGGCCGCGTCGTTAGTCAGCTCTACAGGAGTGAATCCCCTGCAGCCCATTATTCATACCAAGCGCAACCGCCATATCCCTGTGCTTTTTCGTCATATCCAGCAAGCATTAAGAGCCAAAAAAGCGAACGCACAGCTGAAATCCATCGGATACCTACATTTGTTACTCGGTGAATACTGTGAAACATTGTCAGCTTCCACATTGGCTGGCGTGGTCACGGAAGCCGAGAGTGACCGTATCGTGCAGCAAGCGATTCACTACCTGTCCACCCAATACGCCGAGCCTATCACCATTGAGCTGATGGCCGAGAGCTTGGGCTACAACCGCGCGTATTTATCGCGCATGTTCAAGCGCCATACCAAAGTAACACCCGTCACGTTTCTTCTGAAACTGCGTGTTGATAAAGCTCGCCTTCTTCTTCGAGAACGGCTGGAACTAACCATCGAACAGATCGCGTCATCCGTCGGTTTCTACGATCCACTTTACTTCTCTAAGCAATTCCGACGTTGGTACGGCGTCTCGCCAAGCGAGTACCGGAATCAAATC
Organism: Paenibacillus sp. WG02; assembly: GCF_055396115.1. Lineage (NCBI taxonomy): Bacteria > Bacillati > Bacillota > Bacilli > Caryophanales > Paenibacillaceae > Paenibacillus > Paenibacillus sp. WG02. Next base: position 8,158,653 of record NZ_AP036016.1, read on the forward strand.
AAATCCCTTTGATATTAACGTCCTATCTGTCACAAGTCAACGATTCGCCACTCCGTAAGCATTGAATAATATCCTTCAAACAGCTCCTGAAGCATGCTCATACAGGGGTACTGGTAATATCAGTACTCCTCAATCCCAATCCTAAATCTACCCATTTCGATCGTAAAAGTATACTTACGAATGGCGTCTTCTTGTCGTGTCTGCGAATGAGAGAGCAACATTTCGAATGTCACTCTGTGATAAAACTAAGCATGAAAACATTGAAGGAGATGAGGATATGAGCATGCTGAAAGGTAAAATCGCTTTAGTAACAGGTGCAAGCCGGGGGATTGGACGCGGGATTGCTCTGCGTCTAGCGCAGGATGGGGCTATTGTCGTCGTACATTATGGAAAGAATTACGATGCTGCAGAGGAGGTGGTTCGTGAAATTCAGCATAAAGGCGGATCCGCCTTTACACTCGGTGCGGACTTGAATGTCGTAAACGGCGTTCACGATTTATATGCGGGCTTGGACGAAGCCCTCGAGAAGCACACTGGTGGCAGTCAGTTTGATATTCTTGTTAATAATGCCGGAATTGGGCAAGGTGGAACCATCGAGGAGACGACGGAACAATCTTTTGACGAAGTTCTGAGCCTCAATGTCAAAGCACCTCTATTTCTCATCCAACAAGCATTACCTCGTCTGAGAGATGAGGGCCGGATCATCAATATTTCTTCGGCTGTTACCCGTTTGGCTTTCCCTAATTTTCTGGGCTACAGCATTTCGAAAGGTGCGCTCAATACACTCACTTTCGTCTTAGCTCAGCATCTTGGGGATCGCAGCATTACGGTAAACGCCATCTTGCCCGGTATCATCGATACCGATATGAATGCCGGAACATTGCAGGATCCGAGTGGGCAGCAGTTCGCAGCCAGTCTCTCTCCTTTTAAAAGATGGGGGCAGCCTGAAGATGTGGCCGATATCGCTGCCTTTCTTGCCTCTTCGGACAGCCGCTGGATAACGGGGCAATTGATTGATGCCAGCGGCGGATCTCATATATAAAAAGACTAAAAAGCTTGGCGGATGCGCCAAGCTTTTTAAACCGTATTGGTTTCATACCATTACTTCGCATTCGAATCCGCTTGGGAAACACCTACGAAATCGTGCCTGGCCGCAGTACGTTAGGTTGCGTTGATTGTTTCACCGATAATGGAGGTGATGCTCACGGTCGCACTGCTAGTTTGCTCTGCCAACTTCTTAACCTCGCTAGCGACGACGGCGAAGCCTCTGCCATGTTCGCCAGCCCTTGCCGCTTCAATGGAAGCGTTCAAGGCAAGCAGGTTGGTTTGTGACGCAATCTCGGATATAAAGCTAACAATTTGGCGAATTTGCTCGGATTTCTCTTCTAAGCCGTGTACGAGTTCGGCAGTATGTTCCACGACATGACTGACCTGTCGCATTTGGGTAATGGCTTGTTGAATTTCCCCGTTTCCACGGCCAACCTCTTGAACGACGTTTTGCGCTGTTTCCGAGACATTCGTGGATGATTCGGCAATTTTCTGCACGCCCGATGACATTTCACCCATCGCGGTCGAAATTTGTTCGGATGCCTGGTAGTTGGCTTCGGAACACCGCACGCCCTGCCCTACTCGCTGCATGAGGGATGAAATTGTCGTGATTGGGCGAATCATCATCTGTGAGACGATCATAGCTATAACATTGACAACCAGCGCAGAAACAGCTAGCATAACGGCTGAATTTCTTTAAAAGAGTCACCTGTTTGAATACTTCCGAATGCTCGGCAGTCAAAATCAACTTCCAGCCCGTGGCTTCAATGGTTTGATAAGCAGCTGACTTCAATGTGCCATCTGGCTCTGTATATAGGATATACCCGCTCTTATCCTTGAACACCGTATTCTTGTAAAGAGCCATCTTCTCAGCCGTCGATGATTCTTCTAGCTTTTGCCCCGTTTTCTTCGGGTGAACGAGATATGTACCGCTTGGTGAGAGAAGGTAGCCGTAACCTGTTTCGCCGAATTTGATATGGTTGATGATGGACAGTATTTGTTCAGGAAAGAGGAAAGATTGCACGATGCCGCGGAAATCGCCTTTGCTGTCCACAAGCGGGACATCGATGATGATAATATTTTTGCCGCTGCTTTCCTCCTTGATAATTTCGGATACCGATACTTTCTTATCCACAGTAGCTTTCTTAAAATTATCAAATTTGTTAGCGTCCAGCTTTTCGCCAGCTGTGTCAATGGACATGCCTTGCGGATCAATATAGGCAAATCGATACACTTCCGGATCGCTCTCCGCCATAATTTTCAGCACGGGCAAGATCGTGTTTGACTTCCCATTCAAGAACTCTGGATGGGCTTTAACAACGGATTGAATCGAAGCAATTTTGCCATTCAGCCAGGCATTGATCTCGCTCGTACTAAGCTCGCCATGTTTCGACATTTCCCCTGTATTTCCCGACACGTCAAGCGTGGTAATTATTGACATTAGCAAGAACAAAAAAACATGCACAGCCGCGGGATTACTCCCATAGCCATGCATGTTTTTAATTTTATCGCTTACCTGGATCGTAAGGTTCACCAAGGGCTGATGGTGCTTTAGCCCTACCTACTGCGCCTGCCAGCACTAAAATAGTCAGTACATAAGGCAGCATGTAGAGGAATTCCTGCGGAATATTTTTCGAGAATTCGAACAAACGCATGAAGTTATTGAGCGCCTGCGCCATTCCGAAGAAGACTGCTGCGCCTAAGGCGCCAACTGGATGCCATTTACCGAAAATCATCGCAGCCATCGCTATAAACCCTTGACCTGAGATCGTGTTATGCGAGAAGGCACTTGTTGTCGTAAGCGTAATGGTCGCCCCGCCAAGTCCGCCTAACAGACCACTAATCAATACAGCGATGTATCGAATGCGCTTTACTTTAACCCCTACAGTATCCGCGGCACTCGGGTGTTCCCCAACGGAACGGAGGCGCAAACCGAATGGTGTCTTGAACAGCACATAGTAAGTAATTGCGACGAGAATCAATGCAATGTAAGTTGTCGGATAGGCATTGAAGAAGGCATATCCGATATACGGTATTTTGGACAAAATCGGTATTTCCCATTTGGAAAACACTTCTTTTAACGTTTCTGTTTGACCAGCACCATTGAACAGCACTTTGACCAAATACAACGTTACGCCTGCTGCCAAGAAGTTAATCACTACACCGCTGATGACTTGATTGGCTTTGAAGGAAATCGTTGCTACTGCATGAATCAGAGCGAAAATAAGCGCAAATAACATGGCAGTCAGTAAACCGATCCATGGGGACCAAATACCCATATTCGCCTCTTGTGCATAATAAGCACCCACCGCTGAAGCAAATGCCCCAGAAACCATGAGGCCCTCAATCCCGATATTGACTACTCCGGAGCGCTCCGAGTAAATCCCACCCAAGGCTCCAAAGATGAGCGCCGTCGAATAGACGAGCGTCGTGTTGATCAGTTCACTAAATTTCGTGAAAAACGCGTTAAGCATGGTGAGCAGGTCCATGTTACGTAGCCCTCTCTTTCTTGCGTTTACTATAGAACGGGATGAGCACCCATTTAACGATACCTTGGGTTGCGACGAAGAAGATGACCGAACCGATGACAATACGAATAATCTCCGGCGGCACATCCGCACCGAAACTCATGCCTGCTGAACCGTAAGACAATCCACCGAACAGTGCAGCCCCAAGCACAATCCCTATTGGATTGTTAGCACCAAGCAGAGATACCGCAATCCCATCAAACCCGTACCCTGGGAAGCCTGCTGAAACAACTTGATAGTGGAATACACCAAGGACTTCAAACACGCCCGCAAGCCCCGCAAAAACGCCCGAGATAAACATTGCTTTAACAATGTTCTTCTTCACATTCATTCCGGCATATTTCGCGGCATCGATATTATGACCAACTGCGCGCAGCTCGTAGCCTTGCTTTGTTTTCCACAAAATGATATAGAATACAATCGCTGCGAGTATCGCAATGAGTGTACCCCAGTGCATCCTCGCATTATCTAGCATGGCCGACAGCCACGTGATGCTCAGAGATGCCGAGTCTTGAATCATGTATGAGCGCTGCTGTTTCGGCTCTAGAAGAAATTGATTAATGATATAATTCGACAGGAACAAGGCGATCCAGTTCAACATAATCGTTGTAATAACTTCATTAACTCCACGCTTTGCTTTCAAATAGCCCGCAATAGCTCCCCACAGTCCGCCAATAAGTGCACCGACAATAACAGCTAACGGAGCATGAATGATCCACGGAAGACCTGTCACTTTGACACCGATAAAAGTAGCTCCCGTCATGCCCATGACGAATTGCCCTTCGGCACCGATATTAAACAAGCCTGTACGAAAAGCGAATGCAACGGATAGTCCCGTTAAAATAAGTGGGGTAATCGCACGAATGGCCTCACCCATATCATACGCATTACCGAAAATACGAGAAAATAGCGCTCCATAGGCGGCAATTGGATTATATCCGCCTGCCAGCATCACGAGTGCTCCGAATAACAGCCCAAGTATAATCGCCACGATCGGATTCACCGTTGATTCACTTGTAAAAATGCGAACAACCTTATTCATGAGCAGCTCCTTTCTCTGTGCGCTTACTGCCAGCCATGAGTAGTCCAATCTCTTGATCGTTCGTCTCCTGCGGCAGCACTTCTCCCACAATCTGTCCTTCATAGATGACGGCAATGCGATCCGATACATTCATAATTTCATCCAACTCAAAAGAAATCAACAGAACTGCTTTGCCTTTGTTCCGCTGCTCGATCAATTGGCGATGCACGAATTCGATTGCACCGACATCCAATCCCCGCGTCGGTTGCGCAGCAATGAGAAGATTAGGATTTTTGTATATTTCCCTGGCAATAATCGCCTTTTGTTGATTACCACCCGACAAAGATCGCGCTTTATTGTAGATACTTGGCGTTCTAACGTCGAACTGCTTAATCAACGCTTCCGCATGACGATCGATAGCTTCATAATTCAAGAAGCCAGCTTTGTTATACGCAGGATGAAAATACGTTTCCAGCACCATGTTCTCGCTCATTGTAAAATCGAGCACGAGTCCGTGCTTGTGCCTGTCCTCAGGAATATGCGACAATCCAGCCTCGGAGATTTCTCTCGGCGTATGGTTGGTAATATCGCTTCCCATCAGAAGCACACGACCACTATCAATGGAACGAAGCCCCGTTAACGCCTCGATTAATTCACTCTGCCCGTTGCCATCAACACCGGCAATGCCCAGAATTTCTCCGGCTTTCACCTCAAAGTTAAGCCCTTTCAGAGCAGGCAAGCCCTGCTGGTTACGCGCAACTAGTTCTTGCACCTGAAGAACGGGTTCTCCAAGCTTCACATCCTGCTTGTTCACTTTGAAGGAGACATCGCGCCCGACCATCTTCTCCGCCAGGATCTGTGGATTCGTCTTCGAAATTTCCAACGAATCAATCACTTTACCTCTACGAATGATTGTCACGGTATCGGCAATCTCCATAATTTCTTTCAGCTTATGTGTAATGAGAATGATGGATTTGCCCTCTTGGACAAGATTGCGCATAATGACCATCAATTCACTAATCTCTTGCGGCGTTAGTACAGCTGTAGGTTCATCAAAAATAAGAATATCGGCGCCGCGATACAGCGTTTTCAATATTTCCACTCGCTGCTGCATGCCAACGGAGATATCTTCAATTCTCGCTTTTGGATCCACACGCAAACCATATTGCTCCGATAACTTGCGTACTTTGTCTTGCGCAGTTTTGTAGTCGATTTTCGACCCTTTTTTTGGCTCCATACCCAAAATAATGTTTTCTGTCACGGTAAATGGCTGAACCAGCTTGAAATGCTGATGCACCATACCGATGCCAAGCTCGATAGCTCGATTCGGGCTATCAATAAAGACTTCCTTGCCTTGCACTTTAATATTACCTTCATCCGGCTGATAAAGTCCGAATACAATGTTCATTAGTGTTGATTTACCCGCGCCATTTTCGCCAAGCAAGGCATGAATTTCACCCTTCATCAGCTTTAAACTAATGGCATCATTCGCCACTATTCCTGGAAACCGCTTCGTAATGTTGCTAAGTTCAACAACAGGGACTACTTCACTCATCAGATCACCCTAAGGATCAATTTTTTTAATTACCTCTAAAACTAAAGAACAAGGCTAGTTATTATAACTAGCCTTGTTTGAACAGAAGCAAACCTATCGTTCGTAACCGCAACGCCTTTTATACCTAAATTAAGGTTTTTCAGGAACTTTGATTTCGCCGCTAATAATTTTTGCTTTGTACTCATCTACTTTTTTCAAGATTTCCGCAGATACGTTTTTCTTGGAAGTTTCAGGAAGGCCTACACCGTCATCTTTCAGACCAAGTGTAACCACTTTACCACCTTGGAATTTGTTGTCGATAATATCTTTGGAAACACGCACAACTGCTGTGTCAACACGTTTCAACATGGAAGTCAGTGTAACTTCATCGCCGAACTCAAGGGATTGGTCTTTATCTACGCCGATAACCCAAACCTTTTTACCGTTTTTCACACGGTCTTTCGCTTCGTTGAATACACCATTACCTGTGGAACCAGCTGCGTGGAAAATAACATCAGCGCCATCGTTGTAGATCGTTGCTGCTGCTGCTTTACCAAGGTCAGGCTTATCAAAAGCGCCTGTATAGTTAATTTGAATTTTAGCATTTGGATTAACCGCTTTAACGCCAGCTACGAAACCAGCTTCAAAACGTTTGATAACCGGGATGTCGATACCGCCAACGAAACCGATTTTGTTTGATTTTGTTGTTAGACCTGCAACTACCCCAACAAGGTAAGATCCTTCTTGCTCAGAGAATGTTACGGATTCTACGTTTGGAGCTTCAACGACGTTATCAATGATCGCTAATTTAGCATTTGGGTTTTGTGTGGCAACTGTTTTTAGTGCATCGCCCATCAAGAAGCCGATACCCCAAGTCAGGTTGTAGCCGTCTTTAACGAATTGGTTTAAGTTAGGCGTGTAATCTGCATCGCCTTTACTTTCCAGGTTTTTCACTTTAACGCCTGTTTGTTTCTCAAGCGCCTTCAAGCCTTCCCATGCACTTTGGTTAAAAGATTTATCGTTGACGCCACCAATATCGGTAACCATACCGATTTTGAAGTCTTTACCGCTGTTGTTGCTAGGTGCTGCTGAAGCTGTTGCAGCCGCTGAAGTAGCCGGAGTTGCTGAAGCCGCCGGATTCGTTGTATCTTTTTTGGCACAGCCGGAAAGAGCCAATGCAGAAACCGTTACAGCCATAAGAGCTGTCGAAAGCATTTTCTTCATCATTATTACCCCCATAGAATCATTTAATTTAAAACCATGAACTCTTACATTGTAGGTTGACCAAAATTAGTTAAATTATGTAAGACTGGCTATAGCATGAGTGTATCATTTTGAAACCCAAGATAAAAGCGATACACCAGCAAAACAACATAATTCGTTATGTCATACAAGTTGACATGGCCTTTTTGTAAGCCCCTACAATATAGGTTCCAAGCCCCAATTATTTATTATACTACCACTGGTTAATAAAATCTAGATTACCCTTTGTTAATTTTATCGTTCATTAGTCTCATGAATTCCTCGGGACCTAAAGGGCTGCTGAACAGCATTCCTTGCACTTCCGTACACTGCAAAAGTCTCAAATGCTCCAGTTGTTCTTCCGTTTCGACACCCTTTGCAATTAAATTCAGGCCTAGCCGGTGAGCCATGCGAATAATGGCAGCAGCCAGCAGCTGATTCTCATCGTCGTCTACTAAATCCCGAATTAATGTGCTGTCCAATTTAACGCTATCGAGCGGCATTCCTTCGAGCCCGCTTCTTGTAAATAGGCCTGTACACAAGTCATCCATCACGATACGCACACCGAACTTCTTCAGCATAATCAGTTTCTCGCTAGCCTCTTGTACATTGGACGATGTGATACTTTCTGTAAGGTCCAGTTCCACTAACATCGGATCAATACCTGTTTCTTTCAAAACGACGGCAATTTCCTCAATAAAATGCTCATCTTTAAACTGTGAAGATGTAACTGCCAGGGTCATTCTCAGCGGTGAGTAGCCCTCGTCCTGCCAGGTTCTCATCTGTCGGCACGCCGTTCGTACAGCCCATTTCCCGATAGGTATCATGAAGCCCATTTCCTCGGCCGCTTTCTTCCAATCCATGCTCGGTGCGAGGAGGTCGTCTCCCCTGCTCCAATGAATAATCGCTTCCATTCCGATTAATTTCCGATTTGTTATTTCATATTGAGGCTGATATAGGAGTTCAAACCGGTTGTTGTCTAAGGCCTGTCGCAGCTCTTTCTCCATGTGAGCTTTGCTCTTCACCATGGCATCGATGTCAGAGGCATAGAATTGGAACTGGTTATGTCCCCGGTTTTTGGCCGCATACATCGCTTCATCTGCATACGCCATGAGCTGCTCAGGCTGCTTACCGTCTAACGGATACAGAGCGATCCCTATGCTAGCTGTTATAGTTACTGGCATTCCATCTAGGATAAAAGGCTCTTCCAGAGCCATTTGAATTCGGGAAGCTACTACTCTTGCATCTTCAGGCTTTGCAAATGATTCCAGTAAAATAGTAAACTCGTCGCCACCTTGCCGGTACACCGTATCCGATCCCCTCAGGCAGCCCACCAAACGTTCTGCTGCAAGGCGAATTAAACGATCACCGTAGGCATGACCTAATGAATCGTTGACGTCCTTGAATTTGTCCATGTCCAAGAACATAATAGCTGCGAGTTGCTCATTACGCTGCGCATGCAGAAGTGCCCGCTCCAATCTATCATTAAACAATCGGCGATTAGGTAATCCCGTCAATGTATCATGATAGGCCAGAAAGGCTAGTTGTTTGCTCTTTTCTTCCTGCTCTTTACTTGTAAGCAGCAAGCGATGGATACACTTTGCAAAAAATAGAAAGATTAGCGCTTGAACAAGCATACTAATGAAAACATAAGGCGAGAAGGAGAAAGAGGAAACAGCAAGTAGATTAATGGTCAACAAAAAGAAGCCCAGTACGCCTAAATAGGCTAGCGTTTGCGCTTTCATATGCTGTATCCACTTAGAAAGTATGCCTCTCATTCTCGAACCTCCTTATCTGATATGAAAAAAAGGCTATTCCGAATCGGAATAGCCGTAGGTATACCTGTTTAGGTAAACTGCAACCTGTCGGCAGCCCAGCCATCATTGTTGCGAGGGCAACCTTAGATCTGCAGCTTTGCGTCCTTACCTTTCGATAAGTTTGCCTTTACGATATTAAGGAATTAAATGGGACTTATTAACTATATCATACTCATTCCACGTTTGGCTATTTTTGCTTAAATAAGCAAGTTAAAGAGTTTGGGGTCCTTATTTATTTCTATATAGCCATAATCTTTCTGGGAAAGGCGCTCAATAAGCCCCTCATAATCATCTTTATTTTTGAGCTCAATGCCGACCAGCGCCGGAGCATCGTCCCTATTATTTTTTTTCGTATACTCAAATCGGGTAATATCGTCTGTGGGCCCTAAGACTTCTTCCAGAAATTCGCGCAAGGCCCCAGCACGCTGCGGGAAATTAAGAATAAAATAGTGCTTCAAGCCTTCATACACGAGCGATCTTTCTTTAATCTGCTGCATACGGTCAATGTCATTGTTGCCGCCGCTGATGATACAGACCACATTCTTACCGCGAATCTGCTCCCGATAAGCATCAAGTGCTGCAACAGGAAGTGCGCCAGCGGGCTCAATAACAATGGCGTTATTATTGTAAAGCTCCAGAATAGTTGTACATTCCTTGCCGGAAGGAACAATAACGATATCCTCCAGCTTTTCTTTGCAAATGTCAAAAGTAAGCTCGCCCACTTGCTTCACAGCCGCGCCGTCTACAAACTTCTCGATCGTGGATAAGGTCACGACCTTCCCCTGCTTGAGCGCTTCCGTCATGCTTGCCGCGCCCTCCGGTTCAACACCGATGATGCGCGTTCGTGGAGAAACACTATCCACATAGGTCGCAACTCCCGCTGCAAGACCGCCTCCGCCAATCGTTGCGAAGATAAAATCTGGAGTTTCGGGCATTTGATTCAAAATTTCGAGGCCAACTGTGCCTTGCCCGGCAATCGTACGGACATCATCGAAGGGATGAATGAATACCTTATTCTCTTGAGCACAGTAGGCTTTGGCCTGGTTAGAGGAATCATCGAAGGAATCCCCTGTGAGAATAACTTCAACAAAAGACCCGCCAAAAAGCTTAACTTGGGAAATCTTTTGTCTAGGCGTTGTCGTCGGCATGAAGATTTTGCCTTCAATACCAAGCTGTTTGCAGGAATAAGCCACGCCCTGCGCATGATTGCCGGCACTCGCACACACGACACCCGCTTCGCGTTCCTCCGGCGTTAAGCTTTGAATCACGTTATACGCTCCACGAATTTTGAAAGAACGAACAATTTGCATATCTTCACGTTTAAGATAAACGTTGCATTCATACAAGTTAGAGAGCAGCTCATTGCGTTGCAAAGGCGATGGTTCGATCACCCTGCTGAGCACATGATTGGCCCTAATAATATCTTCCAAACCTACTTTACTGGAAACAACCATTTTCTCTTACTTCCTTTCTCCACATTGTGCAATTAAAGTTTTAAAGATTATTGTAGCACAACTCTCGCCACCTGTACGAAAATAATATTGGCACCTCTATCAGAGAGTGTACGATAACATCTATAGCCCGCTCAACCACAAGAAGCCTCAAACCCACTAATAAGTGGATTAGAGGCTTCTTGTAATGGTTATGAACTAAATCTCCTCACTTAGTAATAGTAACGAGGCTGTTCCTGAAGCTCAGACCGTCTTTGCAAGAAGCGGTAGAAGGCGCTGGCCGCCTGTGCTTTCGTCACTTCTTGCCCAGGTACGAATTGTCCCTCGTCCAGAGACATAATATTCAACCCCACCACAATGGCTGCGTCACCCACATGCTTAAGCTTAGCAGCATCTGCGAAATTACTATTGAAAATACCGTCGAACTTCGTCAGGCTCTTATAGCCAAGCGCCTTCACAATTAGCTGTGCCATTTCTTCCCGATTCATCGCAGCTTCCGGGTTGAAATCAGCACCTACATCCAGCAAACCGCGATCAACCGCATTTTCGACATAGGCAAAAAAAGGAGAAGACTTGCTCACATCAGCGAAAGATGCCTTCCGTTCCGCCCCGTAATAAATACCACCGTTACCGCCATTCATGGCAATAACGAGCATTTTGACCAACTCACCACGTTGAATGGTTTGATCCGGATTCACTTTGCCATCCTTCACATCCAGCGCTTGATAATCCAGCATAAGCTGAAGTTCATTTTTAGCCCAGTGGTTGTCAATATCGCTTACTGTCACTTTATCCAAGGAAATCACATCACCCGTTTCACTATTCCGCCATTGACCGGTTTGCGCATCCAAGAGAAAAGGTTCACGGTTAAATTTGGGAACGAGTGAATAGACGAGCTTAGCATCTAGTTTCCCGTCTGTCTTCATATCCATGGATTGGGGGACATCCCCAGCTGCCACCATCACTCTGTACTTCTCTAGCGGAATTCCACCGATGAACCCGCTGCCTTGGGCCATATAATTCAACTTAATGTCGAACTGCGCGAGCCAAAGATCTTTGGCTTTATCGATAGCCAACACCTGCGGCTTTTGCTGAGGATATGGCAGATTGCTGATGGAGAAGTGATAGCCAACAATTTGACCAGTCACACGATCGATGCTCACCGTCACTTCTTCATTCCCGGCATTTACGCCATCAATCACGCGCTTAAAGCTAATATCCCAATTGCGCATATGCTTCAGCTGATCTTCCGAATAATTTTTAACCGTTTGAACACGAAGCGACAACTGATCCGTATAGGCAGGAAGCTGCTTTTTCACAAAATCAACACCTGTTGTTATCGCATCTTCTAGGGCAATTTTACCCTCTACATCTTTATTGGCGTCAGGACCGTAAGGAATGTAGCTGCTGAAATTTGTAATCTCTCCAGATTTACTATTCACGCTAGCCCATGCGCCTTTGCCAACGATTTTGACCTTGGAATCCTTTTCAGACGTCTCATTCCAACTTAAATTCCAGTTCGAATTGGTTTCCCCCGTTTCAGGGTTCGTCGATTCATTATAGGAGGCTTCTTGGATTTTGTAGTCAGGTGATAGGTTGAAAACCGTTGTTACCTTCTTAATAGCCTCTTCCTTCGTCAGGTCCAAATTAGCAGCCGGCTTAGCAGCTAGAGGCTTGTCGGTTAACGGCTTATTCCCCTCTGTATCTTCCATCCCTTTGACTGGACTCCAGATTTCGCCTGTTTCTGCATTCAGGGAGAAGCCTCCCATCATGTAAGAAGTAATCGGCAATTTCTTGCCTTTGGCACCGTATGGAATCTGGTAAAGTAAAGAAAGATTCGCCTTATCGCGGAACTTTTGGGCAGCATTCTCCTTAGAAATCGGTGTTACATTCTGCTGAAACGTGACATTGTCATCCCAATTATAGTTATAATTCGTAACTTGTCCTTCCCCGTTGACAGTCACATTAATACCATTTGGAGCAAAAGGCACACCGCCAACAGAGCGATCGAAGCGAATATTGTACTGGTAATTACCGTTCAGCGGCGTACGAAATGCATTCTCCTCTGCATCATTGTATACAAGCTCCTTCTGCTTATCTGGATTCACTTTGCTAATGAAGGCAGAAGCGACTTCCTTGGCAGCTTTGAAATCCACCTTTGGCGGATAGCTTGGCTTGTGGTCAGGGTCATTATCATTCATGGAAAAGGAAGTCAGCGTTCCGTCCAAGCCGTTAATCGATACGTTTAAAGAGCCGTAATTCCGATCTTTCACCATTTTAGTGTAATTAATGTTCCACGTCGGGAAATTCCGGCCATTCATGTTGTAATAAGCATTCAGACTAATGGATTGAAATGTATAGCCTTCAGGCAGCGTTATGTAGGTCTTCACTCGTTCAATGGCTTGCTCTTTGGTAATTTTGGCATCCAACTGCTTATCCTCTTTACCTGGATATACAGGGGGTGCAATCGACGTACTTCCAACACCAGCTTCAACCGCCCAAACCCCAGGCGCAGCAGTGAGCAACAGTGTAGAAGCGAGCACCAACGTTCCTGCTTGTTTGATTAATTTCAAAGTCATCTTCCTCCTCAACGTTTTACGTTCCAAAAGCTTTAGAGACATAGAGTTTCCATAATAATCCTCGACGTGTAAACCTGGAAAAAAGTTGCTTTAGAAACTAGATAACCGCTATATATTTTTATTTACACGAAATGCCACTAGATCGAAACGGTTCATGGCTAAAAAATCTAGGATAACTAACAAAAAACACATGTCTGAGAACCCTTTTATCAGGTGTTCATACATGTGCTTTTATTAACTGAACTATCGACTCGACTGGGTGTTCTCTTTGCTAAGTGTGTGCATTAAATCTTGCATTTCACCTTGCGTCAAATTCCGCCATTTGCCCACCTTCAAATTACCGAGATGGATATGCATGATCCGAACTCTCTGCAGACGCACTACGCGATACCCGAACGCCTCGCACATCCGGCGTATTTGCCGGTTAAGCCCTTGCGTGAGAATGATTCGGAAAACGCGGTCGCCAACTTGGTAAATCTCACAAGGCTTCGTCATCGTCCCCAGAATGCGAACCCCGCTGCCCATTCCTTGCAAAAACATCGGTGTAATCGGCCGATTGACCGTCACGATGTACTCTTTATCATGGTTATTCTCCGCTCGCAGAATCTGGTTCACAATATCTCCGTTATTGGTCAGAAGGATGAGCCCTTCGGAATCTTTATCCAGTCTCCCAATCGGAAAAATACGCTCCGAATGCCCGACGAAATCAACAATGTTGCCCCTGATATGCGCTTCGGTAGTACTCGTGATCCCTACAGGCTTGTTGAGAGCAATATACACATGCTCCTTCTTCTCACCGATTGGCCGACCGTCAATCCGAACTTCGTCTCCAGGGCCCACGACGCTTCCCAACCCAGCAAGCTCACCATTAATCGTAACACGCTTCGCTTCTACCCACTTGTCCGCTTCACGTCTGGAGCAAACACCAGTTTCGCTAATAAATTTATTAATTCTCATGCTTGGGAAATTCCCTTCTATGCCGTAATCAAGTACCTACTATTATGCTGGATTCGCTCACTCGGTTCAAGTAGCATTCAAAGGGATCGACGTAAATTCCCTCCCCGAGTGTGATAGGCGTATAATAATGGTAACCATTAACGAATCAAGGGGGCACCAACGTGCGTATTCTCATACTAGGAGCCACAGGTAGAGTAGGAAGAAGAATATTGGAAAAAGCACTAGTGGACGGACACGAAGTCACTGTACTCGTTCGAAGCCCAGAGAAGCTCTCGGGGATTCACTCCGAAGGCTTAACCAAGCTTCAAGGGGACGCTTGTAACGGAGTAGATCTACATAGTGCCCTCCGCGGAGCGGAGCTGGTCATAAGCTGCCTCGGCACCGATGGCGGCACGGTGCTGACAGAGTTTACGCCTCTACTCATAGAGGCTATGAAGACACACGGCGTAAGCCGAATAGTCACTGTCGGTACAGCCGGCATTCTGCAAAGCAGAGAGCATCCCGGCTTGCTTGGCTATGAGGCGCCGGACTCCCGGCGCTCTTCAACACGAGCTGCCGAAGAGCATCGCAAGGCGTGGGAGCAGCTCGCTGCCTCGGGCTTAAGTTGGACAGTCATCTGTCCAACTTATTTGCCCGACGGCGAGCCACAAGGGCAGTACCGCATCGAAAGGGACTATTTGCCCGATGGCGGGATGTCCATCTCCGTGGGCGATACCGCGGCTTTCACGTACCGAGTTGCTCTCGAGGGCGAGTATGTGAGGTGTCGTGTGGGGATTGCTTATTAGCAGAGCAGAACGGAGCAGAACGGAGCAGAAACAGAGCAGAAACAGAGCAAACAAATATTACAAACGGCTTACGCCGTCCTTGGTTGAGATTCATTTATGGTTGAGGCAAAGCAAGCTACACCCAAGAGACGTAATCCTGAAACATTCGCTTACCCATCCGTGTGATTGTTGTACTTTGTACAACTTTAGGCAAGCTAATCCGCTGTTGTCCACGTGATTGTTGCAAAAAATACAACAATATTAGCCTAAAGTAGCTCTATAGCCTATAAACTGGCTAAATTGTTGTTGAGTATACAACAATCTGAGCTTTCCAAGCAGAAATCAAGGAAATTGTTGTACGCAGTACAACTTGCCTTACCTTTTTAACTTCGTCACCACACACCCCATAACCAAAATTATGTAAAAAAGACGGATGGAAGCCAGCTAAACTGGCCTTCACCCGTCTTTTTTGTACAACTAGTAACCTCTGCTTCTTCCCTTCGCCAATGCCTGGATGTTGATCCACGAAATAACGATCCCAACCACACGGAAAAGGTATCCCGCGACTGGAATAAAACTCAAGAAAGCCATAACAATATTGATGACCGTCTTGGTCGTGGTCCCATTGCTTGTGAGGATGGCAAAGACCAGGTTGACGAACACGAGTGGGATCACCCACGAGCACGACCACAAATATACAAACGGAATAAGACCAAGTAAGTATCCGACAGCAATTGCTATTTCGGACAGCAGCTGAAGCAGGTTTAACAATCGAATCGTTTCTGGACGCATGGTGCTCCTCCATTTCAAATAGGGAAATATTACTTATTGTAGCATAGAGCCGACAGATAGTCTTTAGTGCGGTTAAAGAGCCTTGTCCGTGTTGGAGGTTGTTTTCCTTTTATATTGCGTGTCTAAAGCATACGTAGTATGATTATAATAACAAAGAGACGGTGCGACCAACACCATCTCCTGCACAGACTTGGGTGTGAATACCCTCCGAATTGTAGAGTTAGTAACCCACTAGGTCGTCAACCTATACGAGTGGGTTACTTTCGTTTATCGATGTATGTCAATAGCGCCAGTATAAAGCTACCGAACGCAAGCATGATTATTACAAAGTCTACCATTCGGTAGGCTTTTTCTTTACCTCAATTTCCTAAAGGGTAGTGAAACTATTGCTGATCAAATTCTAGAAATACACAACTAATCTATACGATCAATTATACGATGACAGCAGCATTTCATATACCGTTTCTCAGAAAAGCCAAAGCCAGCCTCCGGACAATAAGTCCGACGGCTGGCTCCCTGCCCTACAACACGCTGCGCACTTCGCTTTCAGCGGCCGAGGCTGTTTCCGGATGTCCCTGCTGCAGCTGGTACATCTGGTAGTACCGACCGAGGAGCCCCATCAGCTCCTCATGGTTGCCACGCTCGACGATCTCCCCGTGGTCGAGCACAAGAATCTGGTCGGCGCTCTTAATCGTCGACAGGCGGTGGGCAATGATGAAGGTGGTCCGCCCCTTCGAAAGCACTTCGAGCGCGGCCTGAATGATGGCCTCGGTCTCCGTATCGATGGAGGCCGTCGCCTCATCGAGGATCAAAATCGCCGGGTCGAACGCCAGCGCCCGGGCAAAAGAAATCAGCTGCCGCTGCCCGGCAGACAGCGTGCTGCCCTTCTCGATCACGGGCTCATCGATGCCGTGCGGCAGGCTCTTAAACATCTCATCTGAGCCTACTTCGCGCAGCGCAGCCTCCACCCGTTCTCGGGTGATGGACGGATCGTCCAGGCTAACATTGGACGCGATCGTCCCTGTGAACAGGAACGGATCTTGCAGCACGATGCCCATATGCTGACGCAGCAGCTGTTTGGGCATCTCCCGCACATCACGGCCGTCCACTGTGATCCGGCCTTCATTCACATCGTAGAAGCGGAAGAGCAGATTCAAGATCGAGCTTTTGCCCGATCCGGTATGGCCGACAAGCGCCACCGTCTGCCCCTGTTTCGCCTCGAAAGAGATGTCCTTGAGCACATCCTCCCCTTCTTTGTAGGCGAATCGAACGTGCTCGAACTTCACATTGCCGAGATAGCGATCCGCTTTTTCCGTGGCCACGTCAATACCCTGCTCATCGAGCAGCTCGAATACACGGTCAGCGGATACTAGCGCACGCTCCAAATTCGGCAGCTGATTTACAATCCCGACCATCGGATGAAACATCCGGTTCAGGTAATCGACGAAAGCATACAGTACACCGACGGTGATCAATGTGTTGATTGAACTGCCCCCGACATACCAGATCAGACCGAAGAAGAATAAGTTCCGAACCACATTCATCAGGTTATGAGAGGTCAGCGAGTTCAAGCTAAGCAGTTTATTTTGATATTTCGTATATTCATCGTTCAATTGTTCGAATTCTTGGATCGTTTCCTTTTGCCGGCGAAAAGCTTGAATGATCGTCATGCCTTGAATCGCCTCATTGATCATCCCATTGATCGAGCCGATCCGCTCCCGAATTTCATGATTATAAAAGGAGGCATATTTACGGTAAACAATGATCCAAACATAAAGCAGCGGAATAACCGGAAGTGTGAATAAAGCCAATCTGTAATCTAGAACGAATAAAGCCGCGATGATGCCCACAATATAGATCGTACCTGTAAAAAAGTTCGCAAGCACCTGTACATACAGGTCCCTGACAGACTCCGTATCATTGGTAATCCTCGACACAATTTTGCCCGCAGGCTGATTATCAAAATAGTTGATCGGCAGTCGCTGGATTTGTGCAAAAACATCACTTCTCATGCGCTGGATAATCCGATTCGCCGCCGATTGAAGTAAATACTTTTGTCCATAAGTAAAGCCTGCACCAATAATAATTAGCAGAAAATATAAGCCCGCAAGCTTCATTAGACTGTTAAATTCCGGTTTATAGAACGTGTAAAGCTCTTGAATACTCAGCTTCTTAACGGCATACTCCGCTTCTTCCGTCCCTTGTGTAATTGTAAGCTTACCATTGTCTGCTAGCTTGCGTACGCCATCAAAGGTGATCTGCTGATCCACCCATACGAATTGGCTCCCCACCTGCAAAATGCGAACTTCCTTCCCCTTCGGCTCGCCTTCTGCGAAGTTATCGCTTCGCTTATAAAAAACTCCACCCGCTGGGACGGCCTTATCAGTTTGCGTCGCAGACGTTGTCTCGTACCACGGCTTCTCGATACCGAGAATGTGTGTATCAATCATCTGTCTCGCAATAAAAGGTCCTGCCAGTTCCGTTGCCACCGCAACCGATAAGAATAACAGCGCAATGAGCAGGGGCTTTTTGAATAACGTCGCGTATTGAAATAACCGCTTACCTGTTTGTTTCATGAGGGTTCTCACCTTCTTTTCATCGGATATCTATTTACTAAACCTTTGTCTGTTCTTCTAACTGCTGACGATCATACTGTTCCTTATACCAGCCGCCGAGAGCGACAAGCTGCTCATGTGTGCCTTCTTCCACGATATACCCCTCATCCAGCACAAGAATCCAATCCGCATGCTGAACAGCAGAGAGTCGGTGCGTTGTAATAAGTGTCGTTTTGCCTGCACGTTCCGACCGAATGCCGCGGATGATTTCTGCCTCTGTTTTGGCGTCCACCGCAGAAAGCGCATCGTCCAGCATGAGGATTTCGGGGTCTACATAAAGCGCACGAGCAATGGAAACGCGCTGTTTCTGACCGCCGGATAAGGCGACGCCTTTTTCACCCACCAACGTTTGAAGGCCTTCTGGCAAGAACTCCACGTCCTTGCGGAATGCGGCCAGCTCAAGCGCTTGTATCAGCTCTTCCTCCGTTCCTTGGCTGCGTCCGAACATGATGTTCTCTTTTACTGTTTTGGAGAATAGAATCGGCTCTTGCGGCACGTAACCAATCCAGCCATGCAGCGTGTCGATGGTTAATTTCTCGATTGGCGTTTCCGATATAACAATCGCACCTTGACCTAATGGATACTCTCTCAGCAGCTGTTTAAGCAGCGTTGATTTTCCGCTTCCCGTGCGTCCTACAATTCCAAGCGTCTGTCCACGCTGCAAGTGGAAATTAATATTCACCAAGTTATCGATTGAAGAAGAAGGATAGCGGAATGTAACATCTTTAAAGCTAATTGAGTTCGGCAGCAGCAGCGTCGTCGCTTTGGGATCCTCTTTTACATCCGGTTTATAACCAAGTGTTTCATTCACCCGATCGAGGGAGGCATTCCCGCGCTGCATAATGTTCATTAACTCGCCAATGGCGAACATCGGCCAGATCAGCATTCCAAGGAATGTATTAAAGGACACGAGCTCTCCGAGCGTCAGTTCACTGTGAAATACCAAATATCCGCCGTAACATAATCCAATTAAGTAGGAAATGCCCACTAGGATTTTGACCGTTGGTTCAAAAAGGGCGTCGATCACGGCAACCGCAATATTTTTGCGATATACATCGTCTGTCATCGTTTTGAAGCTTTGTTCACTAGCTTTCTCTTGTACAAAAGCGCGGATGACGCGAACCCCGGCTATCGTCTCCAGCACGCGATCGTTCATTTCTCCAAAGGCATTCTGAGCGAGCAAGAACCTTTCATGGATGCGTCCCCCATAGATCGTAATCGCAACGGCCATAATGGGCAGCGGGATAATCGAGGCAATCGTCAGCTTCCAGCTAATGAAGAAGCCCATCATACCTAGGATCGTAAGCATGAATAGCGTTGAGTCTACGAAGGTCAATATCCCAAAGCCCGCTGTCGTCGACACCGCTTGCAGGTCGTTCGTCGCTCTCGCCATCAGGTCACCCGTGCGGTTACGCTCATAGAAGGTTGGCGTCATCCGCAGCAGCTGCCTCATTAATCGGGATCGAAGAATGCGCTCCAGCACGAAAGCACCGCCAAATAGCTGATACAGCCAGACGTAGGATAACCCATATCCAGCTACAATTAGCGCCCCCCAAAAAGCGAGCAATTGGATCAATTTACTGCCCGTCAAAGTTCCCATGTGTATGCCATCAATCGCATAGCCAATCAATTTCGGTGGAATTACATCAATGATTCCAACAATAATAAGCAGTCCAATGGCGATCGTGTAACGAATCCAATTCATTCGGAAAAACCAAGCTAATTTTTTTAATACCGTAAACATGTAATGATGTCACTCCTCTCAAATGGTGCTGTCCAAAATGACCTAAAATCCACACAAAAAAGGCACACCGCACGCAGCGATATGCCTTCTATGAAACAGAAAAGCGCTCGTTACGAACTTCTTCGTAACCCGCGCTTTTGAATAGCGTATGTGAAGGGGCGGCAGCAGCCGAACAAGCACAAATCATGCGCTTCCGGCTAACATTCGGGTTACCAAATATGAAATTGTATGGTTTTTATCTGTAAATCTGCGATGGGTAATAGGATCCATAACCATATCAATCATTTTGAAACCCTCCTTTAGTGTTGTTGTTAAAAATCATGCATTGTAGGAACTTCTCTTCCAAAAGTTGTATATTCTTGCTTACAGAGGTGATCTTACCATCCTTGGCGAGTCTGTGTCAATCGGAGAAAAAGACTATAAACAAACTATCTTACCTCGTTATTTCGGATGAATTTACTCGCCTTTTAACCCCATTGAATTGTCACACATGTTTCAAAATATGGCGGCATATCCATAGTATATAGGTTCATAGCGCATAGAGGAGTGGATGTGCATGGTCGATAAAGTGTTTGCTCTGATGGGTTGGATTGTCGCTTTTGGAGTTGTTATCGGGGGAGTCATCGCCGGCATCGCGCGCTTTGTCGAAAGAGATTCGACACAGTACGATATGATATTTTTGTGGGAGCATCGTTATACGCTGGAGGAGCTGGAATTGGTTCGGGACAAGTAGCTCTGGCGCGCTTACCCGCACAATCCCGCCAGTTTAGGCTTCATCTAATCGACGATATAGGTGAGCCAATTTATGCTCTATGGTTAGATCATGACATTATAAATTGGAGGTTTAAATGAATGCGGAAATTATTAAACGTGTATGTTCAGACATATGTATAAAATCGCTTATTTTGTGAAGAAGTAAAAGGAGCTGCATCCTAAAATGGTAGCTCCTTTTACTTCTGATGAGAAAATTTAATTTTATTATTTCTGTTATTTCTTCTAACCCAAACTTACACAAAAAAAAGAAACCTACATTTCGGTTTCTTTTTTTAAAAACTTAACGATTCTGGCGTTTGATGTTTTTCCCTACTCCTACTGCTACTACTATAAGGAGAAAGAATCCAGCTAATGCCTGATTATTTCCTTGCATTACTACCCATGCAGTCACAAACAAGGAAACTAATATAATTCCGATATAAAAATATTTTGTAGATTTATGACCATTTTTATTTAATGAAAAATGGAAAAAAGTAAAAGGAAAAATGCAATAGAAATTGCTATCACAGTCATTTAATCATTCCTTAAAATTTATTTCAATAGATGTTTGGAGTTGACTCGAAATATACAACCGCTGGAATTTTGCGCATCGGTAATCGCAAGCTTAGAATAAACTTCTAATGACTTTCTGCTTTCATTGCCAGAATACGGTTGAATCAGCGCGTCATCGATACCTTGTTTTTTTAGCCAGGTCAATAGAAAGTGACGTAATTTATGAGGAGACAGATTTTGAAATAACTTAGCCTCCTCTGAATATTTGGCCAAAATGCGAATTCCCCTGTCCGTGTACTTTTTCTTCCATGAGGACTCAAACAAATAGGCCGCTTGCTTCTTTTTCATCGAATCCGCGTGCATGGCCAGCAGTCCTTTGAAATTCTGAGGAAATGGAACAATGCGATCTTTGCTACCTTTCCCTTTGTTGATCCTGATCTGACAGTAATGAAAATCGATGTCCGCCAGCTTAATGTTGATTAACTCACTGACCCGGACACCTGTATACATGAGAGTTTTCACGATCATCATGTCCTGAAAATTCTTAGCCTTCCAAACCACTTCATAGTTGTATGATGAAAATAAAGTTATAGACTGTATTGCTTGATATTACGGGCTTTGAGAAACGCAGCGACAGTCTTGGACGAGAATATAAAGTCCTAGACTTGTCGCTGTATTTTTGAACTACCGTTCTTTGATAGCGGAATTTTACATGAAAAGGACTGTAAAACATTTGTATTAATAATATTGAAAACTAATTGCCGGGCAGTTGGATGTCTCGCTAACCGCTTACATCGCATTGGCCATATTCATTATCACCCACTGCAACCACCGTGCCGTCCGATTTAAGGCCGATGGTATGATTACTACCCACCGCTATCGCCACAATTGTGTAATAACAATAAAGTCGTTTAATTTTGAAGTGTCAAACTCGTATAATACCGTTTAAATTTTAAATCAAATAATAAATTAAGTTGTTTCATTTCGATGATCATAAGAAGATAAACCAATAATTATGATAATAAAGTTGTTTAAAATCGGACTGAAACTTGTGGATTCTAATTTCAAAAATGAAGTGTCCCTATACTTAAAACACAACGGGTAAGTATACTTCCTAAGCAGGAACCTCAAAGGGTAAATGCTTTAAACAAGTTAGTTCAACAAAGAAAAGGATTAAAAGAAGCCTAATACTTAAGTGTGCGATGTTTGAACAAGGAGTCTTTCGCTATCGTTCCTAACTAATAAATATGGTAAAATAATGAAAAATAATTATGAGGAGAAGGATTTTAGAATGAAAACAAATACTAGAAAGTGTACAATTGAAGACTTACATACGCTTCATGAAATAGGCTGTGAAACATATATTGATTCATTTAAGCATTTAAATACGCCCGAAAATATGGAATCTTATTTACAAAAATCCTTTAATTCAGAACAGTTAGAAAAGGAATTGTCCAACGTTTCATCAACTTTCCTTTTCTTATATGTTAATGAAGAACTTGCTGGATATTTGAAGGTCAATGTAGATGAAGCCCAAACTTATATAACTGATTCCCATTCACTTGAAATTCAGCGAATTTATTTAAGAAAGAATTTTCAAGGAAAAGGACTTGGAAAATTCCTTTTAAATAAAGTGTTAGAAATAGCGAAAATTCGAAATAAAACATCTATTTGGTTAGAAGTTTTGGAGAAAAATAAAGAAGCAATTAAATTTTATGAAAAAATGGGGTTTGAAACTAATGGTAGTAATAACGTTTATGTAGGGGATGTAACACACTTACTTTATATAATGATTAAAAAAATTGATTGAAAATATTTCTTTATCCAGGAATACCGCCAATATTCCGGAAATTTTGTACGCTAAGCAGATTTTCATCCAAAAAAGCCGCTTCCCTAAACTTTAAGTAATCGACTTTTTTAGATTCCATCAACTTCACAATAACTTCTTGCGATAGATGGTTAGGTCGTTTATCAATATTCGAAAATTCCCTACTAACCTTATGATATATTTAGCCTAGTAAATTAACTAGAACTTTATGGAAAACTAAGCCTTCGATGTTCATTTTTTTAAAAATGATCGTACGCCAGGGTTATTCATTGTTTGACCAGGCTTGTCCACCCTCGTCAAGCAACACAAAAAAAGGGATATCCAAAAGGCCGCAAGCCTTTGGATAACCCTTTTTCATTATTTCGCTGGTGCTACTGTTGGCGTCGGTGCCGAGGATGCTGCAGGTGATGCTCCAGGTGATGCAGCAGGAACAGCCGTCTTAGCTGGAACCGGTTTATGTACCATTTGTCCGCCAATATGTCCTGTATAGCCAACTAGGATAACTGCCGCGAGCGAACCAATCAAGTAGATAGGGTTACGACCCAATTCTTTCTTTTTCCAGATCAGTAAGCCAACGCGTACAATCGCTAACACGATTGACAAAACCATCGTTAATTTCGCATAAAACTCATGCGGAACCACTAGTGGATTACGCCATGGGGATGGGCCTGTTAGGACACTTGCGATAGCCCCGAGCGCGCCGATTTCACACTACAAAGTGTAGTTTTGGATATCCGAAAAGTCAAGACTTTTCGGCATTTTTTGTCGAAGCCCGTCAACTTATCTGACATGGACTCCGACTGCTAAATGTAAACCAATAGCATCCTATCTTAAATAAGTCCCACAAGTAAAATAATTGTTAAGAGAGAAATGAGCAGCCGTACAAGGGGCCATTTGAATGAGATTTTCATCTGTGGATCGAGAATATGCATGATGCGAACATTCATTGATGTTTCGGCGAATGAGGCGTGAGATAAGGATACATGCGGTGTTGGTGATTGTTTGAGTAGTTTGAGGAGAGCACTGCCTAAATGTGCGGACTGTTTCATTTGTGTAATGGCATATTTGTCTGCCCTAAGTTCAATCATAATAGGGTATTTATCTGCCAACCAAGCGAATATTGGAATGTACCACATGGACTTGGATATTATCGAAAGCAGGAAGATAGCGAGAGGATCTCTATGCTCCATATGGCACTTCTCATGCTCGATAACAGCGTGCAGCTCGTTAGGTTCCAGCATGTCCATAAGTCCGGATGATAGGATCATCCGTGGCTTCCACAGCCCTATCGTCATCGCGATGGGAGCTTTGTAGGAAATGATCTGGAAACGACCTTCAGCAAGCTGAAATTTATCGCGGTATTGCTCTGTTAGATGAGGGTCTTGATACATTTCTACGAGCTTCATAGATTTAATGGAACCGAGAAAATGACGAGCCGAAATCCAAAGGACTGCACTAAATGAGTAGAGGATAATGGCATTCACTACATGCCAAGCAACGGGAGCAGGGACATGAAGATCTTTGAATAAAATGACACATAAATCAAATATATTATATAACGATTTCCATTTGAAAATTTGCTGGAGCGCGTAGAGTAACATTTGTCCTAAAATAGCCCCCGATAAGGCGAGTGACGCAGCATACAACCATTTGAACCGTGTTTCCAACATCGTCATCGATCCTTTTTGATATCTTTAATTTTTTGCTCCAGCTTGTCGAGCAGATCGGGGTCTACTTTATCAAGCGCATCCACCATATGAGTGACGGCCAAAGAACCAAACTCTTCGATAAGGTCAAAAGTAAGCTCTTTGGATTGAGTTTCCATGAACTCATCTCTCGTAACGACGGGTTTGTACTTAAACGATCTGACAACGGATTTCTTTTGCAGAATTCCTTTGACTACCAAGCGGTTCATAACCGTCATAACGGTATTGAAATTAATGTTTTTGTCTTGATCCAATTTCTGTTGGACATCTTTAATCGTCATTTCAAGGGAGTTGGTCCAGAGAATTTCCATAATCTTTGCTTCTAAGGGGCCGAAAAAGCGGTTAAGTCCGCTTCCTTCATATTTAAAGTTTTGCATTTTCATTATAGTCACACTCCTTACATTAGAAATTGTAGTTCGGGGTAGATGCGAAGTCAAGATTTACCCCAGTTGGATAATCGATAAGGCTTTGACAGCCGGATAGAAAAGACTTATAATAACTTACATATAGTAAGTAATTAAACATTTTATAGCGAAGGGGCTGTTACTATGAAAATCCAAGTATTTTCAGCTGAGCAACAGGGCGTTGGCGCATTTGACGGAGGCAAATTCCTGGAACAACGAGCCATCAGCTTTCCGGGTGAGAAAACGGCTGTTGACCGCGTCGGTCCCTTATTCTACTGGGCTTGGGGCAAAGCTTCCGAGGTTTCGGAGATCGGAATGCATCCTCATAAAGCGTTCGAAATTGTCACTTATGTCATCGATGGTCTCGTAGAGCACAAGGATTCCCTGGGTTCCTTGGAAACAGTAACAGATGGCGGTGCGCAAGTCATTCAAGCCGGTTCCGGTGTTTATCACGCAGAGGCGTTCCGCCGAGCAGGCAGCGAAGCGATGCAAATCTGGTTCGAGCCGCACCTGAGTCAGACTGTGAAAAAGCCTGCCACTTATCATCAATATGAGCATGAGAAATTCTCAACCCGCCATAGCGGTGGAGCAACGATGAAAACCGTAATCGGCGGGGATTCCCCCATTAAGCTGGATACGGACGTTAACATGTACGATTGGAGCCTTGAGCCTGGTTCCGAATTCAGCTACACCCTTACGCCAAACCGCCCGCTATCCTTCCTCGTTATTCGAGGACAAGGAACCAGTAAGACCGCCGCGGGTGAGCTGCAAACTTGGTCCCACAAGGACTTTGCGATAATCCAAGCTACCACGGAAGGTGAAATTCTTCAACTGAAGGCGGATAGCAATCAAGGCCTGCGCATCATTGCCATTGAAGTTCCAGAAGATCCCGGCTATGCGTTATATCATAAATAAGCAAGAGGCTGTCCCAAAAGTCATAAAAAATGACTGAGGGGCAGCCTCTCATTTTTCTAAAACAAAAAGAAAGTGTTCTTTGGTAAAAGGGACGAGCCTCTTTATATTATTGGTTACTCTGCAGCCTTGCCTTTTCATCGTTCAGTGATTGGACAGCCTGCTGCACTGCTGGCGAATCCGATTGATCCATCGCTTGATCCAGCGCTCTTTCCGCATGGGCGATTGAATTCTGAGCTTCTTGCGTCGTCTGCGACGTTGGATGAGACATCGCACGAGAAACGGCTGCATGGACATTATCTACTGAGTTTTGAGCTGAGGATATCGGATTCTGTGATTGTAGACTTGAATCTGGCTGAGTCATGGTGATTAAATTCCTCCTCTGGGGTTAATTCGTTACACCCGCTATGTTGAGGCATTTGGTCACATTTTATACCTTCTATTTGATTCTCTTCCCGTTAAGCCTCGTCCAACAGCCCCAAAAAGAACAAAGGATATACTGGCTCCAAGCACATTCAGTATCACATCATCAACATCGAAGCTGCCTACCCGCAGCAGCATTTGCAGCAATTCCAAGCCTAAAAGAGGACATCCAAAGTACAGAAGGAACGGACCATAACGTTTGGCGGAGCGAAATAAATAAGGCAGTAAAAAACCATAAGGAGTGAAAACACCAATGTTGCCAAACAAATTAATGATCCAAGTTCGGGTAGAAAACGAATCAACATGCAGCACATACATACCAATCGTTCGAAAAGGGACGATATTGTAAGCGAGTTGCCCTGTCGTGTGCATATGTCGCCCGAAGCCTAGAAACATCCAATACAGCAAACAGCTCGTGTAGCCTATGAAAAGCAGCCAAATGAGCGGTCGAACAACCTTCATTTTCATGGTTTGTATCCCCTTTTAGAGAAGTCATCCAAGGTTAAAACAAGAAACCTCCCTTCAGCCTTGATGACCGATGAGAGGTTTCTCGATTAGCGACATCTCTATTTTTTTACACCATCCAAAAATTTGAATGACTCAAAAGCCTTGTTCAGCCGAGCCAGATTGGCTTCGGTGCGAACCGCATCATCCATACGGAGCGTAGCGGTGTAAGAAATATTATTTTTATTGAAAATGTAGATCGTTTCCTTGTAAGGAATCTTGGCGCTTGCATAGCTGATCTCATACTTCTTAGCCTTTACACTACCGAATAGCATGACATCCGCATCGGTAAACGTATAGTCATTATCGTTATCGTGACTCTTCTTCTGAGCGGCATCTTCCTCTTTAACCATCTCTTCGTAAGTGGTTTTGGTTTCTGCACCAACGCTCAAGTGCCCGCCTGTGAAGAGGAACGTCTTATTCACTTGATCTTTGTTATCGTACGACTTGCTGCTGGTCCAGATCTCTGGAATTTGCAGCGCGTATTTGAATTTCTCATTTCTGTAAGCAACCGTACGATTGGGATCCATGAGTTCATCCAGATCCTGAATGAAGCCAAGCTCTTGATCCATGCTTTCTTTATCCACTTTGATCGTAGCAGTTAATGTTTTCATGATATCCTCAAGCGTTGCCTTGTCTTCCTCTTGCGGATAGTTCATATCCAACTCATATTTATACTTATCCTTAATAAAAAAGAGGGAAATGCCAGCGTTCCACTTATTGCCCAATGTACTTGCAAAGGTTACTTTCAGCGCAGGCACTCCGGCTAAGGTTATCTCCTCGGGCTCTTTCATACTGCGGTATTTGGGCGCATAGGAATCTTCAAACTGCTTACGCTGACGATCCACCCACGCCCCCAGTGTATCACCGGATGAGGCTGAGGTTACGCTGACATGAAGCGTTTGGGAATAGTCATCATTAAAGAAGGAGGAACTGCTCGAATAACCGCCTTGCTGCCAATTGGAGGGCAGATCAAAGGATAAGCCATACTCGTTCTTGTAGGTTGTATTGCCGCCAGAGTAAACTGAAATGTCTTTCAGCGACTCATCCTTATCATTAAAGGAAACCTTAAAGCTATCCAGCAGATCGTTGTAGCTATTTTGCTTAAAATTGTTGTTGTAATGCTCTTTCGATACAAATAATTGCACCGTGTATAAGCTGCCTTGGTGAAGGTATCCGCGGGTCTGGATATAGCCTTCATCCCCTGAGCGACCGACAATTTTGGCATAGGGATTACCTTCACGCTTCACATACTGACGTTCCAAAATGGTCGAAGCGCCGGAATAACTGTCTTCATCACCGCTCGCCAATCTGTTCAGAAGCGCTGAAGGTGACAGCTCGTCGGTTTGATTGCTTTCTACTTTAATCGATAGGGAGAAGTCCCCTTTCGCATCCACGAAACTGACGGAGTCGCCATCATCGGATTGATGACCTTTTACTAAGCCCGCCGGGTATTTCATAGACCATCCGTAGTGGCTATCGCCGATTTTCGTTTTGCCGCGGTCCGCATCCAAGTAAGAACCCTCTGCGTCCTGCGTACGTTTCATTTCCTTTTGCTGCGCTTCCCCTAGTGTAACTGACTTCGATTTGGTGGAATTTCCTGATTGAATGGTTATTTCGATCGTTTCACCTGGCAAAAACTTTTTAATCGCCTCATTGTAATCCACCAGCGTCTTCACTTTACTTGTGCCGATCGATACGAATAGATCATCTTGCTGAATGCCAGCTTTGGCTGCTGGTGAATCGGGCTCAACATAGGCAACTCTTAAACCCGTAGAACTTGGTAACCCAACAACCGCTTCCCAGCTTTCTTCCAGCTCCAAACCGAGATAAGGACGTTTTACTTTGCCGTAAAGCTGAAAATGCTTTAATACATATTTGACAGTATCCACCGGAATTGCGAACCCGAGGTTTTCGACACCGATATCCGCATATTTCATCGTATTAATCCCAATGACTTCACCATTCATGTTGATCAAAGCACCCCCGCTGTTACCAGGGTTAATGGCCGCATCCGTTTGAATAAGCTGATATTGCGAGCTCACGGAACGGTCAAGCCCGCTGACAATCCCAACGGTAACGGAGTTCCTGAGGGCAAAAGAAATCGGAGTCCCGATGGCGGCCACGGTTTCACCCACTTTGATATCAGAGGAAGAAGCGAATTTCGCAGGCGACAAGCCGGTCGCATCGATTTTGACCAAGGCTAAATCGCTCTCTTCATCGATATTCGTTGCACGTCCATTATAAGTGGTACCATTCGACGTAACGACGACGATATTCTTCATATCTTTGACCACATGCGCATTCGTCACGATGACGCCATTCGATTCCACAATGACTCCCGTTCCATGCGCGAGATTAAAACGGTTCTTGTCTAACGATTTATCCGAATCAGATGAAGGCTTTCCTATAATAGCTACCACAGAAGGCGATGTCTTCTCAATGACCTTCGGAACCTCAGCATTCACTTCGGCTGCATAAATGGTTGCAGGTCCCTGCAGAGAGACAAGTAAGAAGGCTGCAATCAACACGGTGATTCCTTTTTTCGTAAAAGCATTCCAATTCCCCATTGTTGTGTTTCCTCTCTTAACAAAAGATGGCAATAGCTAGAATCTAGCATAATTAAGATAGAGAAACAATACAAATATTTCCACAAAATGAGGGCATTATCGACATTACGTTATGCGTTCGGGGTGCGAATACCCCGATAATTGTTCCATAGGGGTGAAGCCAACAACCGTAATACCTTGATCCAGAGCCAAGCGAAGTGCCAGATCTGTTGGGGCAGATTTCGACAAAAATAGCTTCACTCTACTTCTGTCTCCAGTTCTTGAATGCGCCGTTCCACATAGCGTGTATCCTTGTGAGCGTGGTAGGTTTCTGCCTTCTCTACAATGACTGCCGTGTTATACTCCGGGATGCCTGCATACTGTTCATAAACACCTTTGGGAATCAAAGAGTTTCCTTCGGGCCAATGCACCTCGATGTTGCCTGGTTTTACGTCGGCACGCTTTACCCTTCCGTGCATGCTGCCGTAGCTGTTGTAGATGACGATCGCCTCACCTTCATTCAAAGAAAGAGCGCTAGCGTCGTCGTTATGAATAAGCACATCGTAGCGATCTGCTTCATTGAATGGATCGATGTCGCTGTAGATCATCGAATTGAACTGCTTGCCGCGGCGCGTCGTCACCGCGAAATGCCCTTCCGGCTTCCGCAGCTCCGGAAGCTCAATCGGCAGCAGCGCGCCGCGGCCATCCGGCGTCGGACAGACGCCGTCCTCGCACAGCCACGCGCCGCCGTATTGAAACACATCACCGCGCTCACGCAGGTGTTGGATGCCGCCATAACTCGGCGCGGCTAGAGCGATTTCCGCGCGGATGGCTTCTGCGGTGCCGCAGCCGAGCTGCTCGGCGGCATCCGGTTTCACGCGGCGAGCGAGATCGACGTAGATCGCCCACTCCGCGCGGGCTTCGCCGATCCGAGGGCCGGCGATCTCGGGTGAGAAGTACACCATCCGCTCCGTGGAGGTGGACGTGCCCCCTCCGGGCTGCTCGTAACGCGTCATCGCGGGCAGCACCACCACAGCCTCCCGCGCGTCAAGCAGCGTGGAGGTGTTCAGGATGATGTCCTGGTGAACACGGACATCGATGCTTGTGAGGGCTTCGCGGACGAATGCCGGGTCCGGCATCGTCTCGAGGAAGTTGCCGCCGGATGTGTAGAACATCCGGAGCTTCCGCTCCTGCTCCTCGGGCAGGAGCGCGTTCTCCAGGGTGACACCGACGATGTCACCCTGCCATGTCGGCAGCTCGAACCCCCAGAGCTGCTCGATTCTTGCGCGGTCGGCGGCGCTGGCGATTTCGCCGCCCGGCAGGCTGAAGGGATCGGCGCCCATTTCGCCAGATCCCTGTACGCCGCTGTGGCCGCGGATGGGCATCAGCCCACAGTGCTCGCGGCCGAGGAAGCCCCGCAGGAGGGCGAGATTCGCCACCTGCGAGATGTTGTCCGTGCCGAAGCGGTGTTGTGTGAGCCCCATGCTCCACACGAAAACCGCGCTCTTGGCACGCGCCAGCAGCTCCGCGAACTCGCGCATGCGTTCGCGGGTGAGGCCGGACGACTGTTCCAGCGTCGTCCAGTCCTGCTGCGCCACGTGTGCGCGCAGCTGTTCTAGCCCGTTCGTGTGCGCCTGCACGAACGCATGATCAATCGCGGAGCCCGGCTCACGCTCCTCCATCTCGAACCACACCTTCATGACGCCGTTCATGAAGCCGATATCCCCGCCGATGTTCACTTGATACACATCGTCAGCCAGCTTCGTCCCGAATAACGCGGATTCGGGAATCGAAGGAATCCAGTACTGCTCCATGGACGGCTCGTAGTACGGGTTAATGACAATGATCTTCGTCCCTTTGCGCTTGGCCGCGTACATATACTTCGTCGAGACCGGCTGGTTATTCGCGGCCACGCTGCCCCAGAACACCAGGACGTCCGTACCGATCCAGTCCTTGTAATTGCACGTCGAAGCGCCAACGCCAACGGAGCGCTTAAGAGCCGTCTTCGACGGAGAGTGGCAAATTCGCGAGGCGTTGTCGATGTTGTTCGTACCGAGCAACCTAGCCACCTTCGCTGCCACATAGTACGACTCGTTCGTAATCCCCCGAGCCGTCAAATAAAAAGCCATCTGCTTCGGATCAATCGTACGAATCTTTCCTGCAATCGTGTCCAGCGCCTCATCCCATGTGGCTCGGCTGAATTTCCGCTCCCCATGGCGGCGGATGAGCGGATAAGGGATACGCCCGAGCTGTCTGAGCTCGGTGCTGCTCATGCGGCTCAGCTCATCGATGTCCGCATGCAGCAGCTCCTCACGAATCGCCGGCATCGTGTTCAAACGCAGCACATTCAGCCGCGTTGTACAGAGATGCGGTCCCGCCAGCGTTTGGTCGTAAAGTCCTGATACGCCTAGCGCGCAGCCATCGCATACCCCTTGCGTCAGAATGCGATACGCATAGGGCAGATTATCGCGATTCTGCCAGGCGATTTTTGCCGTTTCACGAATATGCTGCGGCTTTATTTTCCCAAGTCCGAATGGCACCTTGCTGACCCATAGCTTCGGATCTGGTTTAGCGGGCAGCTTGATTGGCCCCGTATGCTTCGTTTTCCCCATCTAAAAAACGCTCCTTTGGCTCTATATTTATATCTCTTTCAGTCTTTTTTCTCTTGTTTTTGCTCTAGTATTTTCCCAACTTCATACCAACAAACAAATCATTAATAAAGCTCGCTCAGCCTCCACTATAACCGCTATCCCATTGGCTCAGATCCTCAAGTCACTTCCCCCACGTCCAGCTCGCACAGCATCCTTTCACTATCGCTTCCCCCTACTCCGTACACTCGATAGCTGCTCCAATCACCCCAGCAAGCAAAAAACCACCGCAAAACAATACCCAGACCTCCTCTCATCAGAGGAAGCCTCAAGTCTTGTCTTACAGTGGTTAGTCTCCGGCAGGTTCGCTACCAAGTGCCAAGCACCTTTACCTATGTATATGCTGCTATTTGAGCTGTTATTTACGGAAATTCTCTTACTTAATGACTTCCATTTAAACCGCAGCTGCATAAAGTGCAGCAAATTCGTCTTAACATCCTAGATTTAATGAATTTGATGCATTTCCTACAGCTAATCTGACCCGATTCAGGCAAAAACGTCAAAAGCAGCTAATTTTACTGCACAATTTACAGCTTTCTCTGATATCACCGCTATTTAGCCGAAAATAGATGCACTTTTTACATCATCTCTACCTACAAAACTTCTTTTCCAAATCCTGATCAAAAACGAACACCGACATCCCCTCATCCAGCTCAATATCGATATCGACGAACAGCTTAACGAACTTCGCGCCAAGCAGCTCCTCCATCTCGATAGGGGGGTGTTCTTTATAAATCTCTTTCACCATTTCCGTGCGAGCCGTGCGGAGCATTTGTCTGCCATCGCCGGTTTTCGCTATAAACTTTTCTACGGGAGAGAGGTTTCCTGCCATTTCGCATATCGCCCAGCATTTACAGAAGGTCGTCATCACGCGCTCCGGCCCCTTACCCATATGCTTTTTGCGATAAGCCTTCACTAGGTTACTAAATTCGGCCTCCATTCGGTTCATCGGCCAGCCACCTTTATATGTACTGCTTCAATCATAGCAAGAAAGCGTATACCTGACAACCGAGTCGCTAGACTCATCTATGAGAAAACCTCTATCGACGCCATCTAAGATGAGCGACCGCGTTTAACGAGGAGAGACTTTGGTCTACGACCAAAGATCCCTATATTATGTTTTATCGCCAATAAGAAAGCGGTTTTCGGGTACCGAAAACTTATACTTTCTTATGTGGTAAAAAAAGAGCGGACAACTTTGCCCACTCTCTCACTTCCTGCTATAAGTAATTCTGCTTTAAGCGAATTATTTTTTCAGAAAATATTTCTCCAAGTCATCCAGCAATAAATTAGCCGCTTTAATTCCGCCTGCCGTATTCCAAACCGCGTCACTTACTTTATACACCTTGCCTTGTTTCACGACATCGAGGTTTTTCCAAAGCGGATCATTCGTCCATTCTTGCTCAATTTTATTCGCTTCGCCCTTTTCGTTATCCCATGTGAAGTAGAACAGAATGTCCCCGTTCATATCCGGAATACGTTCTTTCGTCAGATCATCTGCGAATTTATCTTGATTCTGCGAAGCAGGACGCTGGAAGCCCAGTTTATTGAGAATAACCCCTGAGAAGGTATCCTTCATATAGATACGAACTTTACCCGGCATAAAACGAACAATCGATACCTTCGTCTTTAGCTGATCGCCTGCTTTCGCTTTGAAATCTGTGATGCGTTTCTCGAAATCTCCAATGATTTTATCGCCCTCAGCCTTTTTGTTCAAAGCTTCCGCATACAGCTTGAAGTTGATCTGCCAATCGCCAGATAGTCTTTCCGAAAATACAGTAGGAGCAATCGCTGACAGCTGCTCATATACTTTTTCCTGACGCACCTTATTTCCGATGATTAAATCAGGCTTCAGGGAAGCGATCATTTCTAAATTCGGTTGATTTTCGTCCCCAACTACTTTCACGCCTTCCATATCCGTTTTGATATGATCATACCAATCTCCTAATGTAAAAGACTTCACCGCACCAACAGGCTTAATCCCCATCGAGAGTACGGCTTCTGTACCTTCATTTGTTAATACGACAACTTTTTTGGGAGTGCCTTTTATCTTTGTCTCGCCCATGGCATGTTTAACGGTATACTCTTCCGACTGAACAGGTTTGCTTTCTTTCTTCGTATTCGTGGTAGCTGCAGCATTTGACTTCGAAGTATCCGTTTGTTGTCCGCAACCAGCTAGGATCAGCGTAAATATCGTGATAAGAACAAGCAGATTACCTCCATATGTACGATTTGCAGCAGAAAAATGGCTATGCATAAATAGTTATCTCCCCTTTAAATTATTAAAATTATTATGAGAATGATTATCATTATCTTTTAACATCCTAATTCCTTTACTAACAAATGTCAATATCTCTACAGGCTCATGGCCCTCTTTATAAAAAAAAAGACCAACCTTCATTTTGAAGGCTGGCGCTTTTTAGCATTCCATTTCGTATTCAGTGACTCAATCGTTATCCTCTTCTTCCCATTTACGGGAGTACGCTTTCTTCGTTACCCAGAATGTCAAACCCACGATGATCAAAAGGGCAATAATACCTAAGATGATGGCACCAACCATTGTCTAACTCTCCTTATTTGCTTATACTCAGCCCCAATTACTTATTACCCTTACTATAGCCCGAAAATCTTGCAACACGCAAATGAACAACCCTATGTGATTGCTAAAACAAATCCAACTGCCGTGGTCCCAACCCTTCATATTCTAAACCAAGCAGCCCCATCAATTCCTTGGCATTCCCTGCGGCATGTCCGCCTGAATTGTTATTGAAGATCACGCATACCTCTTGTGTATGCTGCTGCAGCTCTAGCAGCCATGTCTTCCACTCCAGCAGCTCCTGCTGGTTGTAATTGTATAAATACCGTACGTCGCGCCAATTCACCTCGTTGTTTTGCACCCATCCGCCAACATTGCGGCCGTGGAATCGAACCATCGTCATCTCGGGATGTGTAGCCTCCAGCACTGTCGGCACCGAACCTATCCCGGCCTGCGGCTCGTCACAGATGCTATGCATCCAACCCTCTCGCCGCATAAAGGTGAGCGTCTTGTCGCGCATTTCCTCCGTAAACCAGCTCTGATGGCGGAATTCCAGCGCTACGGGCACATTACCCATCTTCTCTTTGGCATCACGCAGCACATCCACATTCGTCTTACTGCAATCAAACCATGGCGGGTATTGAAACAGAACAGCTTTAAGCTTCCCCGCTTCCTGAATAGGTCGGATCGACTGTAGGAACACCTCAAACATTTGCTCCATCCCACCGGTAAAAGGGTTCTCCCCCCGCAAATGACCCGTCATTCCTTGGTATGCCTTAATAATGAAACCAAAGCGTTCTGGCGTCTCTTGGTTCCATTTTATATAATTGCGCTCCGGTTGGATAGCGTAAAAAGATGTATCCACTTCCACAATCGGAAAGTGTGCGCCATACTCCCGCAGCTTCCCTTTGCTGCCGCCTAACTCATGGTCACCCCAGCCGGCTAGACCGATGTTGATCATGCCCTTCACCTCTCGGATATTCGTACGTTAATCCCATTGTAGCGTGCTGATACCAACGGAAACAACTTGTCTGGTTTTAACACATGTATTCCTCCCTGACAATACGTTGTCACTTAGTTGTTATATAATGGAATTAATATAGCAAATGATCGTTCAATTCATAGGAGGCATGTACATGTCTTTATTTAATTCTTCAGACGAGGGCTGCGCTAAAATGGACATTGCTGAACCCGACATGACCGGCTGTGCCAGCCCCATCCTCAGTCAGCGTGCCTTAAACCGAGCATTACTAGCTCGGCAATTACTCTTGGAGCGCTCGAACATGCCTGTCCTCCAGGCTGTCGAGCACCTCGTCGGGCTGCAGGCGCAAGCTCCTAACCCACCTTACGTGGCGTTGTGGACTAGACTGCAGAACTTTCGCCATGAGGAGCTTTCTCGGCTCATCATGGACAGAAGCATCGTGCGCATCGCTCTCATGCGCTCGACGATTCATCTCGTCACGGCCGAAGACTGCCTGACGCTGCGCCCCGTCCTGCAGTCCGTGCAGGACCGCGCCTTAAAGGGCACGTTCGGCAAGAAGCTTGCCGAACTGGATCTAGACGCGCTCGCCGCCGCCGGGCGAGCGCTGTTAGAGGCGCAGCCGCTCACCTTCAGTGAGCTCGGCAAGCGCCTTCAAGCCCAGTGGCCGCAGAGCGATGCCACTGCTCTTTCTCAAGCGGTGCGCTGCAGCCTGCCGCTTGTCCAGGTGCCGCCCCGCGGCATCTGGGGCGCCAGCGGGCAGGCCGCCCATACCACAGCGGAAGCTTGGCTCGGCCGCCCGCTGGCACAAGGGCAAGACCCCGAAGCCATGCTGCTGCGCTACCTGGCGGCCTTCGGACCTGCATCCGTCAAGGATATGCAGGTCTGGTCCGGGCTTACTCGGCTGCGCGAGGTGATCGAGCGGCTGCGCCCCAGCCTGCTCTCCTTTCGCGACGAGCAAGGAAACGAGCTTTTCGACCTGCCGGACGCTCCTCGACCGGACCCTGCAACCCCAGCTCCGCTACGTTTCCTATCGGAGTTCGACAATATGCTCCTGTCCTACGACGATCGCACCCGTATCATGCGCGATGAAGACAAGCATCTGGTGTTCACGGACAATGGCATCATCCGGGCCACACTGATTGTCGATGGTTTTGTTCGCGGCATTTGGTCCATCACCCAGAAGCGCAAATCGGCTATTTTGACCATCAACTTATTCGAGCCCTTATCCCAAGTTGATCAAGATGAGATTGCTGAGGAAGCGGAACACCTGTTTGATTTCATCGCCCCTGATGCCAATACGCGAGATATTCTCTTTATGAATCAATAAAAAAAACCGAGGCTGCCCGAGGCCACTGAAAAAGTAAAACCAAACAAAGGTGTAGTATTCTCGCGAAAAATGTGAGGAGACTGCACCTTTTTCTTGTATACTTTTATTATCATTGGAATAAGGGTGAGTCGAGTGATCCAAAAACAACAAACTTTGCTGTTAAGTCCTTATGTTGAACTCTATAATTTGATTGTGCCTAAGGATAATTTGCTTCGACAAATAAATGAACTCGTGGATTTTACATTCATATACGAAGAACTTCAGGTAAATTACTGTCTCGATAATGGTCGTAATGCCATTGATCCAATCCGAATGTTTAAATACTTGTTGTTGAAAGCTATTTTCGATTTGTCCGATGTGGACATTGTTGACCGTTCTCGTTACGATATGTCCTTCAAATATTTTCTTGGAATGGCGCCAGAAGACCCTGTTATGGATCCTAGTTCCTTGACCAAATTTCGCAAACTTCGTTTGAAAGACATGAATTTGCTGGATTTGCTCATTCAGAAAACTGTGCAACTTGCCACCGAAAAGGGAATTATTAAGAGCAAGGCTATTATTGTTGATGCCACCCACACCAAAGCGCGTTACAACCAGAAGTCTCCTCAAGAAATCTTGCAGGATCGGGCACGTAAGGTGCGCAAAGCTCTCTATATGATAGATGAAAGCTTAAAGGGCAAGCTCCCAGCCAAAAATACCAATGCAGATTTGAAAGATGAGATCAGTTATTGCCAAAAACTCATACATACCGTAGAAAATGAGCTAGGTATTGCTTTAGTGCCCAAACTTCAAGAGACCCTCAACATGTTGAAGGAAACCGTTCTAGATGATGTAGAGCAGCTTCGAATTTCAGAAGATGTTGACGCACGGGTTGGGCACAAGAGTGCGGACTCCGCTTTTTTTGGGTACAAGACACATCTGGCCATGACCGAGGAACGAATTATTACAGCAGCCATCGTTACAACAGGTGAAAAGAACGACGGTAAGCAACTACAAGAACTCATTGAAAAAAGTAAAGTGGCAGGCATGGATGTCCGAACAGTGATCGGCGACATGGCGTACTCGGAGAAGGACAATCTCATCTACAGCAATACAAACCATATTGAATTAATAGCCAAACTGAATCCCGTGGTTACCCAGGGAAACCGGAAAAAAGAAGAGGAGTTTGAGTTTAACAAAGACGCAGGTTTGTATGTTTGCAAAGCAGGTCATTTGGCGACGCGAAAAGCGAGGCAGGGGAAAAAAGGTGTCAGCAAGAACCAAGTGACTACCTATTATTTTGATGTGTCGAAATGTAAGCGATGTCCTCTTCGGGAAGGGTGTTACAAGGAAGGAGCCAAGTCAAAGAGCTACTCCGTCAGCATAAAGTCCGACGAACATTCCGACCAAATGGCATTTCAAGAGAGTGAAGATTTCAAAGCGAAGTCGAAAGAACGCTACAAAATTGAAGCGAAGAACAGTGAATTGAAGCACAGACACGGGTATGATGTAGCCACTTCCGCGGGTCTATTAGGTATGGAACTTCAGGGAGCAATGGCGATTTTTGCGGTGAATCTAAAACGAATCTTGAAGCTAAATGATTAAAATTGAAAGTCCCAAAAGGCCAAAAACAGCGAAAGAAGACATCGACCACTTAGGAGGATGTCTTCTTTTTTCTGTAAATGAACCACCAATTAAACTAAAAGGCTAGTTCTTCAGTGGCCTCGGTTGCCCTCTGGGTTTCTTTATTTTATGGGGAGTTGATACCTTTCAGTTTCTCCAGATTATGCCTAAGTTGGATTTATCCTCGGCCCAATGCTTGATCAAGGAGGAATGTTGTATTTTGTACAACAATCGGCCGGCTATTCCGCATTATCTCGACGATTGTTGTAGAAAATACAACATTTTCTCCCAAAAGTAGCTCTATTTGATGAAATCAAGCTAAATTGTTGCACAAAATACAACAACTACTTGCTTGGTGAAAAGAAACCCCCGAAATTGTTGTACGTTGTACAACTTTAGCCCATTTAAGCCACAAAAAAACTGACACACTGAAAACAAAATCACTCACCGAGTGAGATTTCATTTACCCGTGATCTCAAGAAACAAACCCCGAGGCCGCCCTCGAGGTTTATTCCTGTCCTTACCCTTTTCCTTACTCTCCCTGCACATTTCCTGCACATTTCCTGTACTTTGTCTGTACTTCTCCAGTACTTTCCCTGTACTTTTCCGTACTTTTCCTGTACATTTCCTGTACATCTCCAGTACTTTCCCTGTACTTTGTCAGTACAACTCCAGTACATCCAAACCTACTTCTGGGCCTGCTTCGCCCATTTCGCCTTCATCGCACTTTCAATTTCAGCAAATACCTGCTCGGTGGTCTTACCTTCCGTGGAGATACCTAATTTAGCGGCTTTTTTATTCACTGCTTCTGCCCTTTTACTTTCATTACTCGCCTTTAAAGCAGCGTGTAGTTCTTTGGCTGTCTTGCCTTCTGTTGCAATACCTGCTTTTGTTGCTTTTTCTTGCAGTTTCGCTAAAGCGGCCGCTTGCAGTCTCTGTTCTAATCTCTTTACTTGTTTTTCCATCGGTGGTGAGACCGAGCTTCGCCGCTTGTTCCTGCAGTTTCATTAAAGCTGCCGCTTTGAGCGCTGCTCTTAGCTCTTTATTCGTTTTCCCATCTGTGCTAAGACCTAGCTTGGTTGCCTGCTCTTTCAGCTTCACTTGAACAGCCGCTTGAATATCAGCTTTCAACTGTTCCGCAGTTTTGCCGTCTGTGCTAATCCCCAGTTTAGCTGCTGCTTTGTTTAATTGTTCTGTATGTTTGGCCGCACTTAAAGCTTTAAGCTCCGCTTTGATCTGCTCACTCGTTTTACCTTCTGTCGATATGCCAAAAATTTGCGCTTTATCCAGAAGCAGTTGTTTGACTGGTTTAGTGGACTTGCTTGTTGGCGCTGCAGTAGCCGCTCCCTGTGTGTTCTCAGCAAAAGCAGCCATCGGAACAGACAATACAATCGCACCCACCAACGCAAGGCCTGTTAATTTTTTCAACATAAGTATCGCTCCTCGATTCGTTTATGGTTATGTTTACCTTACGAACCCTATCTTACCGAAGAGTTATGTCATAAGTTTGTCATGCTGCGAAGCATTGGCGACTGCAAAAATATTTTAAATACCGTACCCATTTGAAGTTGAGATTCCACTCGAATGGTACCGCCATGAGCTTCTACGATGTGTTTACTGATGGGCAAACCGAGGCCAGCGCCGGAACGATAGCGGCTTTCATCCGATTTATAGAAACGATCGAATAGATGCGGCAGTTTCTCTGGCGCGATACCCAGGCCGTTATCCCACACTTCGATCCAGCGTTCATTTTTGACTACTTTTACTCGAATACCCGCCGATGACCCCTCAGGAATATGGTTGATGGCATTGTCCAGCAAATTGATAAATACCTGTCTCAACCGGTCAGCATCCGCATAAACCAAGTATGGTCCCTCTGCCTCCGAGCTCAGTTCGATCTGCTTAGCTTTGGCTTTCATCTTGAGTTGGGTAACCACCAGCCCTATTAAGTCAGGTACATCGACATCCTGGAGGTTTAATTTGACCTGCTTCTCCTCAAAAGACGACAGTTCCATCAAATCATCAACCAAATGGCTCAGTCGAAGGGTCTCCTGAAGTGAAACTTGAATGAATTCCTTCGCATCCTCCGGCTCAACAACGCCATCCGTTATCCCTTGCAAGGAAGCTCGAATGGTCGTCAACGGCGTCCGCAGCTCATGGGAAATTTCGGATAGGAATCGCTTGCGTCCCTCTTCTACCTTCTGCAATTTACCTGCCATGCGATTCAGAGATCCTGACAGTGAAGCGATTTCGTCCTTGCCTCTAACGGGTACCCTTCCGCTGAAATCCCCCATGGCCAAAGCCTCTGCGGTTTTACTCATGAGCTGAATCGGCTTCACAAAATGTCTAGAAACGAAGTACAGGACAGCAATCGCAAGTAACGCAACCGATATTGCAGATACGAAGATCGCTCGATTAATGCCATTGATCGTATCTTGAATATTTTCAATTGGTGTATATAAGAAAATCCCGCCAATAACGCGATTCTCCTGCATTACTGGCCGCCCGACAATGAGCATATTCACCGTACTATTTTGAGCAAAATTGCTTCGCACCGTCACTTGATTACCCGACAGCACTTTATCCACCCATTCCTTACGCGCTGGAGTCTCGCCCACCGACTGAATCTTATCCTGATTTGCTTTTGGATGCTTGATAACGGCAACGTGAACGTTCGACGTTTTCTCAATGGCGCTAATCTGCTTACGGAAATCCTTCAGCTGTGTCGGGTTATCGAACAAATCCTTGGCTAGTTCACCCACTTGCTCCACCTTCTCGAGCAGGAGCTTCTCGCTGCGCTCATAGGTTTTCTGTTTCATCGTATAGCCAATGGTTCCTGAAATGGCAAGAATGGACACAACCGTAATCGAAATATAAATAAATAATAGCTTGCGGTAAAAAGAGTTCAGCATGCTCCGGGCCCCTCAAACTTATACCCGACACCCCATACGGTACGGATGCTCCAGTCCTCTTTCCTCTCCGTCAAAGCAGAAAGTTTTTGTCTCAAACGTTTAATATATAAATCCACGACGCGGTCTTCTCCCTCGAAATCCCAACCCCATATCTTGGCGATTAGGTCCTCCCGGGTAAAAACTTGATTCGGGTTTCGTACGAAAAACAGCAGCAGCTCATACTCCTTCTTGGGTAAAGCAACAAACTGCCCTTCTACAGTCACATCATGAGACAAGCTATCCACTCTCAAGCTGCCCATTTCATATAGATGAGCAGGCGCAGCAGCTTCTGTGCGAAGCAGCGTCCTGCGGAGAATCGTGGTCACACGAGCAACCAGTTCATTCGGGTCAAAGGGCTTCACTAAATAATCGTCGGCGCCCATCTGCAAACCTTCAATTCGCTCATCCACGTGACCTCTTGCCGTCAGCATAAGAATAGGCACATCGCTCTTCGCACGAATTTTCTGGCAGACCTCCCAGCCATCGCGTTTGGGCATCATAATATCGAGTACAATGAAGTCTGGGTGCAGCTCATCGAACTGGGCTAGCGCCTGCTCACCATCATTTGCGGTTACCACCCTATAGCCGTTTTTTTCCAAATACAACTTCGTAATTCGGCAAATATTAATATCATCATCTACCACCAAAACGGTTGTCACGCGGCACTCTCCTTAAAAAATAGGAATATAT
Organism: Paenibacillus sp. WG02; assembly: GCF_055396115.1. NCBI lineage: Bacteria > Bacillati > Bacillota > Bacilli > Caryophanales > Paenibacillaceae > Paenibacillus > Paenibacillus sp. WG02. Next base: position 8,201,072 of record NZ_AP036016.1, read on the forward strand.
CATTCATATTACTGGATATTTGTGAACAAAATATATTTTCTCCAATGAACTGAAAAAAAAGCTTCATTATGTCCATTTGTTTAACTTATTTTACATGTTGTATAAAACTTCACATATTAGATGCTTATGTTGTATAATACAAATAGGTACTCAACTTAACTGCACTTGGGTACGCAGTGGCTTATCATTCTAATTTTATTCAAGAAAGGTCTGATATAAGATGGGACGTTTAAGTGGAAAAGTAGCTATTATTACAGGGGCTGCATTAGGCATGGGGGCTGCGGAAGCGAAGCTTTTTGCCCAAGAAGGCGCTAAAGTGATTGGAACAGACATTAAGGACGACGAACTGCAAGAAGTCATTCGTGAAATCAACGAAAGCGGTGGCGAAGCCATCGGTTTCAAACATAATGTCGCTTCGGAAGAAGAGTGGAAGCAGATCGTGCAAGAAACGGTCAACCGGTTCGGCAAAGTGGACATCCTCGTGAACAACGCGGGTATTTCGTCGACGAAAACGATCGCGAATATCGAAATGAGTGAGTGGAATCGCGTGATGGACATCAATTTGTCGGGTTGTGTGCTGGGGATGAAATATGTTTTCCCCGAAATGCAAAAAGCCGGTGCAGGTTCTGTCATCAACATTTCCTCCATCGGCGGCATCGTAGGTATGGCAGGGTCAAGCCCCTATACAGCAGCGAAAGGTGCCCTACGCGCCTTATCGAAATCCGCCGCGGTTGAATACGCGAAACAAAACATTCGTGTCAACTCTGTGCACCCGGGCATTATCGTAACACCAATGACAGAACCATCCATGAAGGATGCTATGCCTTACTACAAAACGTTCACGCAGCTCCCTTACTTCGGTAAACCTGAAGATGTGGCGTACGGCGTTCTATTCCTCGCTTCCGATGAATCGCGCTTTATGACTGGCTCGGAGCTTGTCATCGATGGCGGTTGGACTGCTTTGTAATTACTTGATGAGCTCTTCACCAAAGAAAACCGCTCCATTTATGAATGTCATAAATGAAGCGGTTTTTGGGTTGCCGGTTCATATCCGGCTTTTTCTTTCGGGAATATGCTTGTAAGGGCCTCGAATCGAAAGGTTCATCAGATGTGCCGCAATCTCTTCTTCCGAATAGGGCATATTGTTCGCAACCCACCAAATAATGACCTCAAGAAAAGCGGACTCAACGTATTTAACGACGATTTCCCTTGTAGCTGTTAAATTGCGGTCATCCGGTTCTGTAAAATCCACGCCTTTGGAGATGAACTCATGAATGACCTCCAGTAACGCGGAAGCGAAATACGGCACTCGATTTCTCACCAAAAGTGCATAGTAGAGGTTGAAATTTTCGGCAATTTGATGAAACAATCGAACAAAGCTAGGATGCGCCTTACCACTCAGCATATCGAATTCTTCTGGATCACTAGCTTCGGAGACAAATAGATGCTCTCTAAGATCTTCCAAAATCTCATTCATATACTGCTGGACGAAAGCCTGCTTATCATCAAAATGCAAATAGAACGTCGCTCGCTTGACCGTTGCGCGTTCTGAAATATCCTGCACGGTAATTTGTTCGAAATCCCGTTCTTCCATTAATTCAATCAACGCTCTTCTGAGAAGTTGATGCGTACGCACGACGCGGGGATCCATTTTTTTAACTTTCATTGTGTTGATCCTTATCTATAACAAAGTATGGATATTCAAAGAGACCCTATCGCTCTCATTATACCAGAGGTTCCTATACAACAAAAAATCCTAGTTTTCACTAGGATTTCCTGTCTAATCTTATGGATTCAAGCGAGCCCAATATCTTATATCTCAAAAGAGCTTTTCAGCGAGACAATCAGGTTAAACACCAGTCGGTCGCTTGTTGTATGTTTCGGATCTACGTTGAAATAGCCGTGGCGGAAAAATTGGAACTTATCATGCGGCTGCGCTTGCTTCATATTATCTTCCACGAAACCTTGGATAATTTGCAACGAGTTCGGATTCAAGTTCTCCAAGAACGAAGCATCCTCGTTCTCTTCGTTATCAAGAATCAGCGGCTCATACAAGCGAAATTCCGCAGGTACAGCGCTCTTCGCATCTACCCAGTGGATCGTTCCTTTGACTTTACGGCCGGTAAAGCCGCTGCCGCTTTTCGTTTCCACGTCATAGGTGCAGTGCAGCTCGACTACTTTGCCGTTCTCATCTTTGATGAAATCATTGCACTTAATGAAGTAGGCGTTTTTCAACCGCACTTCGTTGCCGGGAAATAACCGGAAATATTTGTTCGGCGGATTTTCCATGAAATCGTCTTGCTCGATGTAGATCTCGCGGGAGAACGGGATTTGGCGAGTGCCCATCTCCGGATTCTCTGCGTTGTTCTCCATATCCAGCATTTCGACTTGATCCTCAGGGTAGTTCGTAATCACGACTTTGAGTGGATTCAGAACGCCCATCGTACGCAGAGCCTTCAACTTCAAGTCCTCACGGATGAAATGATCCAACATCTTCGAATCGACCACGCTGTAGCTGCGAGCTACGCCGATTTCGCGAGAGAAATTGCGGATCGCTTCAGCCGTAAAGCCCCTGCGGCGCAGACCGGAGATGGTGGGCATCCGCGGATCATCCCAACCGTCAACGGCTTTCTCGTCGACAAGCTGTTTCAGCTTTCTTTTACTCATCACCGTATTCGTCAGGTTGAGGCGTGCAAATTCATACTGCCTAGGCACATTCGGCATCTCGCACTCGCGAACAACCCAATCGTAGAACGGCCGTTGGTCTTCGAACTCGAGCGTACAGATGGAATGCGTAACACCTTCAATGGCATCTTCCAAAGGGTGCGCGAAAGCGTACATCGGGTAGATGCACCAAGCATCTCCCGTATTATGGTGATGGGCATGCACGACACGGTAGATGATTGGATCGCGAAGGTTGATGTTCGGCGAAGACATATCGATCTTGGCACGAAGAACACGCTCTCCATCTTTGAATTCACCGGCACGCATACGCTCGAACAAATCGAGATTCTCTTCGATACTGCGCTCGCGGTAAGGACTGTTCGTACCCGGCTGTGTAAGCGTCCCGCGGGTCTCACGAATTTCATCCGCTGTTTGGTTATCCACATACGCCAAACCTTTGCGGATCAATACCAGTGCGCGGTTGTACATTTCCTCAAAATAATCCGAAGCGAAGAACAAGCCATCCCACTGAAAACCGAGCCATGCCACATCGGCTTTAATGGATTCTACATATTCGGTATCTTCCTTTACCGGATTCGTATCATCGAAGCGAAGGTTCGTTAACCCTTTGAATTCATCCGCAAGTTCAAAATTAAGACAGATCGACTTCGCATGTCCTATATGAAGGTAACCGTTCGGCTCCGGGGGAAATCGGGTAATAACCTGACTGACTTTGCCTGATTTCAGATCTTCGTTTACAATGTTCTTAATGAAATTGGATGGAGTGCTTATTGTTGCGCTCTTCGTTTCCATATTCGCCCAGCCTTTCTCCCACGGGTTAAAGTTTTATTTTCTATCATACACTATATCTCACTAAAATATAAAGGAGCCAGCGATATGGAGACATTCGAACATTATTTAGATAAATATGCAGAGCTTGCAATTCGTGTAGGATTAAACGTACAAAAGGACCAAACCGTCGTCATCATGACGCCGATCGCCTGCGCAGACTTTGTGCGCAAGCTGACGAAAAAGGCTTACGACGCTGGCGCCAAAGATGTCGTCATCGACTGGGACGACGATGAAGTGAAGGCGCTGCGCCTCAAGCATGCCCCGGAATCCACACTGCACGAGTACCCTATGTGGCGGGCAAGCGGCCTGGAAGAGATGGCGAAGGAAGGTGCAGCCTTCCTCCAAATCTACGCGCCTAACTCCGATTTGCTCAAAGATGTAGACCCTGAGCGGGTCGCCATTGCCAGCAAAACGACGGCTACGGCGCGTGAAGGGTTCTTGAAATATTTGCGCAGCAACCAGGTGAACTGGCTGATGGTCTCCTTCCCGACAGCGGAATGGTCGGCTAAGGTATTCCCTGATTTGAGTGAAGCCGAGCGTATCAAGAAGCTGTGGGAGCAGATTTTCAAGCTTACTCGCGTGGATAAAGAAGATCCGGTTGCCGCATGGAAACAGCATATCGAGACACTGACCGAAAAACAGAACCTGCTGAACAACAAAAAGTACAAGCAGCTTCATTTCAAAGCACCTGGTACAGATTTATACATAGAGTTAGCCCCTAAGCATCAATGGGTTGCCGCAGGGAGCGAGTCGGAGCGAGGCATTTTCTTCGTGCCGAACATCCCAACGGAAGAAGTCTTTACGATGCCTGCGCGAAATGGCACGAACGGAACCGTTCGCAGCACGTTGCCGCTGAGTTACCAAGGTTCCCTAATCGATGGCTTCAGCTTGAAATTCGAAAATGGCCGAGTTGTCGAAGCGACCGCAGAGGTAGGTCAAGAAGTGTTAAATAAAATGCTGGACATGGATGAGGGCGCCCGTTACTTGGGTGAAGTGGCACTAGTGCCTCACGACTCCCCCATTTCACAGTCAGGGCTCATTTATTACAACACCTTATTCGACGAAAATGCTTCTTGTCACGTAGCGCTCGGTAATTCATATCCGTTCACGATTGAAGGCGGAACGACGATGAGCCCCGAGGAGCTAACCCAGAATGGCTACAACAAAAGTCTAATCCACGTTGATTTCATGATCGGCGCAGCTGACATGGAGATCGATGGCATATTGGCAGATGGAAGCCGTGAAGCTTTGTTTCGCAAAGGTAATTGGGCATAAGAACATGGATTTAATAGAAAGACCGCCACATCATGGAACCATTGCACTCCGTGAGATGGCGGTCTTTTTAACGTAACTTGCCTGGCAGTGTTTTGACAATCGAGGCGTCTTTTAAAATCCATTTTCCTTTTTGCCATTTCCAAACAGAGATAACGTATCTAAGTGTATCTGCATTCGCAATACCGGTGATTCGCTGAACACCCTTCAACTCACAGTACCCATCACGATCTACATCCATCGGCTTCAGGGCGCCATAAGCATGAACATCCACAATAATCGGCTTCACTACTATGCCATTTTTGTAAACACCGAATTTCTCGTAATCGTCCTTGCGGTCCTTAATATCAATTTTGAAAGTCTTCCCAGTCTCCTCAAGCTTCATCTTTACCACATAATTTTTCTTGAAGGTAGCCTTTACATGAAGGGGACTAGGCAGCGGGATTGCAGTCGGAACATTATTTTTCAGTGAGTAAATATAGTAGTTGGACAGCCCCCCACTGCCACCTGTTTCGGCGGAAACATAGATTTGAGGCAGTTTATCCTGAATAAAGTCACAGAAATCCATCTGCGGATTATATCCACCCTCAAGAGGGATGACAACATGGGTCTGTGCCTGTCCTATGACGGTAATGAAAAGCTTATCATAGTACGGACTGCTAATATCCGACTTCATCCCTACCAGGGAAACCGTATCAGGTTTGCCGTCACCTGTGACATCAATCTCACGCGTTTGTATAAGCTCGCCTTGCTGCGCAGTTTGCGACGGAGGTGGCATCTCTTCTGCGGACACGAGTCCCCCTCTCCATAAGGATGAGCTGCTCAATAGTAAGCTAATTACGGCTGTTTGTAAGGCGATTTTAACATATTTACTAAACATGTAATCCGACTCCTAATCATAGATTTGAATTCGGCTTATTATTTCAAAATCTTCCATTGGATATTCGAATACTAATTACTTTTATCGTGTGTCTAGGTCGGTTTCTTTATGTCAAAAAGGAATTCCTTCTCTGGAATCAAATGTTAAAGTTAACTACACACATGAATCGATGAGGTGCTATTCTTGAAAATAGATCGTCTGCTTGCCATAACTATGCTGCTTCTAAACCGAAGAAGAATTAGCGCTAAAGAACTTTCGGAGCGTTTTGAGGTGTCACTGCGTACCGTTTATCGCGACGTTGAGGCAATTAATCAAGCTGGCGTACCTGTCGTTTCCTATGCTGGGATGAGCGGTGGCTATGAGATTATGGACCAATATCGACTGGATCGCCAATTCCTGTCCCTTGATGAGCTGCAATCTATCATTGTCGGCCTCAAAGGAATCCGTTATACCGTCGGCGACCAAGAGATCAGCAACCTTCTTGATAAAGTCGGAGCTCTCGTAGCAAAATCGGAACAGAATACCGTCGCTAACCTAAACAATCAACTTATTATAGATATGAATCCTTGGCGTGGCAACGATCAGGACAAAGAGAAAATGAATACCCTGCGTACTTCAATTAAGGAATCCAAGCTGATTTCCTTCCATTATATTACTTCCCAAAGTGAGGAGTCTGTGAGAACAGTAGAACCTATGGGCATTGTGGTCAAAGGGTTTGGCTGGTATTTGTATGCCTACTGCCTTCTGCGTCAAGATGTTCGCATCTTCCGATTATCTCGAATGAAAGATATTGAAGTGCTTCAGAGAACCTTTGAACGCAAAGAAGGAAACTTAGAACAGCTAGATTATAGTTGGGGTAAAAGAGACCCATCCTCGCTCATCAAGCTCGTGCTGCATGCACAGCCGAATGTTCGCGCTCAAGTAGAGGATTATTTCCGTCCTGAGCAAATTACCGTACAAGCTGACGGCACTTTGATGATTACCTCCACCCAACCGGATGAATCGTGGCTTCACGGCATGCTTCTTAGCTATGGTCCTAACCTGCGTATTCTCGAGCCGGCCCATATTGCAGCCATCATCAAAGATAAAGCTGAAAAAATTGTTCAACTCTACGCAAAAGAACACTGACAGGACGTTGTCAGTGTTCTTTATTTATAATGAGGGTATGAAGTAGGCACAATCAATAAAAGAATGCTTATGATGCCAGTTTTTCTGGCGAAAAACTCAAGCCAATGCTTACGATGCCAGTTTTTCTGGCGAAAAACTCAAGCTAATGCTTATAATGCCAGTTTTTCTGGCGAAAAACTCTAAGGAGGCTCACCCATGTTTAGAACAATCGAAGATTTTGTAAATGAATGGAATAATGAAACAAAAGCTACTAAGCGCGTGTTGGACACTTTGACAGATGCTTCACTTAAACAGCAAATTGGGCCTGAGCTCCGCACACTTGGTCAAATAGGTTGGCATATCGCCACAACAATTCACGAAATGTCCTCACGTACAGGTCTCAAATTCGACGCGCCCGAGGGCGAAGAAATCGCGCCTGCATCCGCCAAGACAATTGCTGACACCTACCGCTCCTCTTCAGCCGGGCTAGCCGAAGCTATCCAGTCCCAGTGGACAGATGCTAAGCTTGCTGAAAGCACTGACATGTATGGCGAGCAGTGGCTCAATGGCTTAACACTGCGCATCCTCATTTCGCATGAAATTCACCATCGCGGTGAAATGATCGTCTTAATGCGTCAAGCCGGACTACGCGTTCCGGACATTTACGGTCCGACTCGCGAGGATTGGTTGGAGCGCGGCATGCAGCCGCTGGTGTAAGTTCAGTTTAGATGAATGTAGCATGAAGTCGTATAGACGAACTTAACTCTGGAAAAGTTTGAAGGAGCAGGTAGAGATTGAAGGGCTTGAAGGGCTTGAAGGGCTTGAAGGGCTTGAAGGGCTTGAAGGGCTTGAAGGGCTTGAAGAGATGAAAGAGCACATCCATGTGCTCTTTTTGGCTTTTAAAGGATAGTATAGATCAAAAGTATCTCGAACGTTGTTCGATGGGACTTTCCCAAACGTCATATTTGGTATATTTAGCTCCCACTTTGTGAATTCGAAGCCTGGATGCACTTCCATTGGATCAAATCCAATGGAAGTAGGGATTTGACAGCCTGCTTGCCAATTCCATTGGATCAAATCTAACAGAATTGCGCTTTTCGAAGCATAAGAGTCGATTCCATTGCATTCTATACAATGAAATTTCCTGAAACACCAATTTTACTCAATAAATCGTAAATTCCATTGTATAATTTACAACAGAAACTGAAACTCCTACAGCTTCCTTACTCTCGGACACCACTCTATTTGTACGGGATTTGATGATAACCCATCTAACAATACAAGGCCTGACGCAATGAGCTATGCCAAAAAAAGGAGACGAACCTATGCAAAATCAAACGGTCATCGTAACGGGCGCTAACTCAGGAATGGGCCTAGCCACCACCGTGGCGCTAGCCAGCCAAGGCGCCAACGTCATCATGCTGTGCCGCAGCCGCCAAAGAGGCGAGCAGGCACTGATCGAGGCGCGGAAGCAAAGCGGCTCGGAGCGCATCGAGCTTATGCTTTGCGACCTCGGCTCCCTTGCGAGCATCCGTTCTTTCGCCGCGGAGTTCCACGCCAAGCACAATGTGCTGGATGTGCTTGTGAATAACGCGGGGGTCGTCACCATGAAGCGGCAGACTACAGCAGACGGCTTCGAGGCGATGATGGGTGTCAACCATCTCGGCCATTTCCTGCTGACCAACCTGCTGCTGGACGCCATCGTCCGCTCCCCGCAGGGGCGGATCGTGAACGTCTCCTCCGGCGCCCATCAAATCGGGCGCATCGATCTAACCAACCCTCACCTCACCCGAGGGTATCGGGTCTGGAACGGATACGCCCAGTCGAAGCTGGCGAATATCCTGTTTACCCGCGAGCTCGCGAAGCGGCTCGCAGGCACTTCTGCCACGGTCAACTCGGTGCACCCCGGGGCTGTTGGCACAAACCTCGGTGTCGATCGCGACACCGGATTCGGCAAGGCCGTGCATGCGATGCTGCGGCCGTTCTTCTTGACGCCGGCGCAAGGCGCAGAGACGGCGGTGTATTTGGCCACGAGCCCGGACGTACGCACGGTCAGCGGCGATTACTTCTACAGGCGGAAGATTGCGCCTGTCTCCGCCAGAGCCCAAGACGAGGAGCTAGCTCGTAAGTTTTGGACTTGGAGCGAACGCGAAGTGGGATTAACACCAGCCAAAGAGTAGGCGTTGGAATCCCCAGAATGCTTGAGAAACAAGCCGAGGATTCTGCCGTTTTGTATCCGAAGCTGCATATTCAGGTATGGAGTGATCTTGCTTAAATAACCTCCACCCCGACACCTAGCTCGCGCCAACGATCAAAAAAGTCTGGGCAGGTTTTCGAAACACACCCCGGATCCGAAATCCTGACGCCATTTACCTTTGCGCCGATCAACGAAAGCGCCATCGCCATTCGATGATCGTCGTGGGGGTCGAGCAGCGCAGGTTGCGGCACACCTGGGTACACCGTTAACCCATCCGCATGTTCCTCAACCTGAATACCAAGCTTACCAAGTTCCTCACACATCGCCGCAATGCGGTCGCACTCGTGATGCCTGATATGTGCAGCATCCGTGAGTGTAATGGGACCATCCGCGAAAGGGGCCAGCGCAGCAAGTGTAAGCGTCTGGTCCGACCAACGCTGCATACTCACCGTGAAGCCGCCTTTAAGACGGTTTGTACCCCTAACTTCAATGTAATGTTCACCATGCGTCACCGAACAGCCCATTTTCTCCAAAACAGACAATAGCTCAATATCCGGTTGCCGTGTCTGCGCGGAAATCCCCTCAATACGCACACGTCCATTCGTCAGAGCAGCAAGTGCCCAGAAGTAACCGCAAGTGGATACATCCGGCTCCAACCTGAATGTTCGTGCCTCATAAACACTCGGCTGAATCGTAAACGCCTGCCCATCCTCATGAACCTCTGGCCTCACACCGAACGCCCACATCATATCCAATGTCATCTCGACGTAGTCCCGCTGCACAATTTGATCGGCGATTCGAATAGTTAGAGTTTCTTTCGCATAAGGAGCTGCGAGCAGCAATCCACTAGTAAACTGACTGGAAACCGCTCCGGAAACCGTCACTTCTCCTCCGTTAAGACCGTCCGCATGCAGCGTCAGCGGTACACATCCCGGATTGCCCTTATATCGGATATCCGCTCCCAAACTGGATAACGCATCCAACAAAGGTGCAAGAGGTCTTTCGGCCATACGTTTACTACCATCAAGTGTCCACTCCCCACGACCAACGGCAAGCACCCCAGGCAAAAAGCGTGCTACCGTACCAGCAGCTCCAACGTACAAATCCGCTTTCGAGACAGACCAATGACCTTCATTCCCCTTGACCGTAACCGAGTCCCTATCCCTCTCGATTTCAACTCCCAGCTCTTCGAGCGCTTTCATACACCAATAGGAATCATCGCTTTGTAAAATACCCTGCAGTCGTGTGGTCCCCTTCGCTAGAGCAGCAATAAGGAGTGCGCGATTGGTGAAGCTTTTGCTGCCCGGTATCGTAATAGTCGCATCTACCGCTCCATGAAGCGGCGACAGCCGTACCTCCTGCCCTTCCAGATGTTGTGACCATGGAGATCTAGCTCTCCGATCTGGTTCGTGCATAGTTGTTTCCTGCATCTCATCCACCCTCTCCAATTGTGCATATCCTGTAATCCAATTATAATGGGAGGTACAGACATAGATGAAATCACCAAATAAGCACCTTCCCATAAAGGAGCTCTATATCATGATCCATTTGGAATGGTACCGAATCTTCCTACATGCCGCCAAAGCGGGCAATCTAACTAAAGCAGCCGAGGAGCTTTACATTACCCAACCATCCGTCAGCTATGCAATTAAACAAATGGAAGAAGCTTTATCCATGAAGCTTTTTCATCGGAAATCCAAGGGCGTGGAATTAACAACTGAGGGGAAGCAATTATTACTTTATGTGGAGCAGTCTTTTGCGCTTTTGGAGGCAGGGGAGAAAAAAATGTCCGCACTCAAGCACCTCACAGGAGGCGAGCTTCGTGTCGGAGCGAGTGATTCGTTATTCAAGCACTTCTTATTTCCTTATTTGGACACTTATCGTAAACAATTTCCCGGCGTACGCATCCGGCTTTCTCACGGCAAAACATCCGAAATTACAGCTAGAGTCAAGGAGGGCAGTATCGATTTCGGACTTATTCATTTGCCAACGGCCGATGATCCCCATCTCGATGTCCAAACGATTATGACCCTCCAAGACTGCTTCGTGGGTGGCGAAGCCTACCGCGATCAAGCAGAACACCTACTTTCCGCGCAGGATATCAGCCAATTTCCTTTACTGCTCCTATCCCCCGAAAGCAGCACTAGGCGTTTTATTGAGCAATGGTTTGCTGCCCAAGATGTCACGATCGAAGCCGACATCGAGCTCGGCAGCATTGATCTGCTTATCGAGTTTGCCAAACTCGGTTTTGGCGTTGCCTTCGTCCCTCGGTCATATGTCGTCAAAGAATTGGCTGAAGGTACGCTGCATGAGCTAAAGCCTGCCAAAGCCATTCCTGCCCGCAGCATCGGAATCACCACTCGTCGAGATATGACGTCGTCTGTGGCGGCGGCTAAATTTCTTGAAATGCTTTCGTCTTAACCGCTTAAACAACCGATATATAAAATCGAGATGCAAATGATACGTACACGTAATCTACATAAAACGCTTCTCAATTTTTTTGCTAATCACAAGGGAGATCACAATAAATAAGGCCACATAGATCAACTCATACGGATTCTCAATGAATCGCTTAGGATCATGTCCGATGAAGCTAACCGACAGCACCATGACCGCTTTTCCCGCCGCAACCGCAACCAAAAAAGAACGAAACCTCATGCCAACCAGCCCGGCAGCCATATTAATCACCACGAAAGGTCCTATCGGAAAAAGACTGAGTATAAACACATAGTTGAAAGCCTGACGGCGTGCCCAGAGGAGACTTTTTTGAACTTTGGGCTTTTGTGCCCAGCGCTCTAGATAAGGATGGCCGGCTACTTTTTTAACGATTGCAAAAGTCACCAAACACCCGCACACAATACCAATCCAAGAGTAAAGAAAACCGAGCCACAGTCCATATACAGCTGCATTTACACTAATAATGACAAGTGTAGGGAGCGGCGGAACGAACGATTTCATAAATGGTAGAAGCAGACCGGGCAAAGGGCCGAGTGAACGATACTTGTCCAAGATCATCGCCAAATTTTCTTCCGTGAGGTAGGACAAAAGTTCTGTTATTCCCATATGTATGCACACCTACTCGCTTAACAAATTAGTTGGAGATTAGGATAAACTTTTGAATTAAAGAAAAAAGACCTCCAAAGGCATAATAGCACATGGAGGTTCAGGCTGCTTATTTTTAAGTGAAAATCACTAAGTTGACACATAAAGGATGACGCCTGTGGATGCTTAAGCAAAAACTCATGTATGTTTGGTGAAATTCACTGGCTAACCATTGAGGAAGTGTTTTCTGTACAAGATTACATCCTCGTCTGCTCTACCTTAGGCTCCAAAGTTGTATTTCGTACAGCAATATATCATCTTCTTCAACAGCAAACGCCTTCTTCTACTCTACCTTAGCCACCAAGTTGTACTCCGAACTAAAACCGCCTTCTTCTACTCTGCCTAGCCTTCAAAGTTGTATTTCGTACAACAATATATCCTCTTCTTCCCTACTTTAGGCTAGAAAGTTGCATTTCGTACAACAATTCCAGCTGAAAACACGCATTTTTTCCTGAATTTGGATAAATTGTTGTATTTTTTGCAACAATTTATCTAATTCGGTCAGAATTGCTCCAATTTGTTGTACGAAATACAACAATAGTCGTCCATGCCCAATAGTGGGCATGGACCGACTCGTGGAGCAGCAATAATTATTGGCGGGAAAAGTAGCCGTGGCGCATATAGCAGAAATAGTTGAAACACCTAGAAGTGCTAGAACAGCATAAAGTAGGACCGACTGGAACTGCTAGTACAGCATATAGCAGGAACAGTTAGAACAGCCGAAACAGCTATAGCAGGAACGGCTGGAACTGCTAGAACAACATATAGCAGGAGCAGCAGAACCCGCTGGAGCTTTACGCCTCCAGCGGGTTCACCGCTTCATGGAGCAGCTGCTCCAACTCAGCGGTGTAGGCCGCGGTTTGCGCTTCGTCCCAGCCGAAGCGCTCAGCCATGAAGGCGATCGCAGGCGCCTTCCACTGTTTGGCCCACGCGATGTTGAAGAAGAGGGCGCCCGTGCGGCGGATGAAGAAATCCGCCGGCTTCACGACCATCTCGCACCGGGTCGCGTACACGAGCGCAGCGAGCACGGCGGCGGGCATGCCCCGCTGCGCCGCCTCTGCCCGGTGCTGCTCCAGCAGCTCGAATACAGCGTCCACGTTGGAGCCGTATCTGCGCGCGAGCAGCGCAGCCTCTGCCTCGGTCAGCCCCAGCCGCAGGCCTTGGCTGACCTTGCCCCGCAAGAACGGCGCCAGCTTCGCGGAGCCGCCTACATCGCCGCCGGAGATCGGCAGCGTCCGGGTGCGGCTCGGCGGCAGCGCCGCCGAGACCTTGCCCTCCGCCAGCAGCATGGCGGCGATCTTGTCCACGACCGACTCCGCCATTTTGCGGTAGCCGGTCAGCTTGCCCCTGGCCATCGAAATGAGGCCGGAGTCCGACACGAAGATTTCGTCGCGGCGCGAAATCTCAGAAGGATCTTTGCCCTCTTGATGGATCAGAGGGCGCAGCCCGGTCCAGCTCGATTCAACGTCAGCCTCCGTCAACCCGAGGGACGGAAACATCTCGTTCGCGGCGCGCAGCACATAGGCGCGATCCGCTTCGGTAATACGGGGATTCGCGATATCCCCTTTGTAATTCGTGTCCGTCGTCCCGATGTAGGTTTTGCCGTCACGCGGAATGGCAAACACCATCCGCCCGTCCGGCGTATCAAAATAAATCGCCTGCCGCAGCGGAAACTTGCTCTGATCGAACACCAGATGCACCCCTTTCGTCAGGTGCAGCGTCTTGCCGTGCTTGGAGCGGTCCATCTCGCGCAGCGTATCGACCCAAGGCCCAGCCGCATTAACAATCTTACTTGCGTACAGCGAGTATGACGTCTTTTTGCCACCAATCTGATCCACCACACGCACACCAACCAGCTTGCCATTCTCCATCAGCAGCTCTTCAACCTTAGCGTAATTCACCGCCAAAGCGCCCAGCTCGACAGCCTTTTTCATGACTTCAATGGTTAAACGCGCATCATCTGTGCGGTATTCCACATAGTAGCCGCCGCCTTTGAGATCCTTCTTCTTCAAAAGAGGCTCGTGAGTGAGCGTTTCCTCTGGGCGGAACATTTTACGGCGCTCCGATCTTTTGACACCTGCCAGGAAATCATAAACCCGCAGCCCCAGCGAGGTGGACAGTTTCCCGAACGTTCCCCCTTTATAGAAAGGCAGCAGCATCCACTCCGGAGTCGTCACATGCGGCCCATTTTCATACACAATCGCACGCTCTTTACCAACCTCTGCAACAACCTTCACATCCAGCTGTTTGAGATAGCGCAGCCCGCCATGAACCAGCTTAGTCGAACGGCTCGACGTCCCTGCGGCGAAGTCCTGCATATCAATCAACGCGGTGCGAAGCCCTCTGCTTTGTGCATCGAGCGCAATGCCCGCTCCTGTAATCCCCCCGCCTATTACGATAAGATCAAGCTTTTGCTCCGACATGGCTTGCAGCATTTCTGTTCTTTTCAGCGCATTAAACTCCTGTTGCCCTATCCCATTGGCTTGCTTATGTTCCTTCGTCATCTCATTCTCTCCCTCGCGGATATAAAATAAAAAACCACAACACACCTAACACGTTTACACGTATAGGCCGCTGTGGCTTCTCCTAGTCTCCAACCGAATATTAACTTGTTATTAGTATATCATTGCTCACGCTTATTTAAAAGCCATTGCGGCATTTACAGCTTTTTTCCAACCGTTGTACAAACTCTCTTGAAGCTCAGCTTCCATTTCCTGTTCAAAAGCCTCATCCACTTGCCACTGCGCCGCAATCTCCGCTTGATCCTTCCAAAAACCTACAGCCAGACCCGCTAGAAAAGCCGCGCCAAGCGCTGTCGTCTCACTAATCAACGGACGTTCCACCGTGACACCCAGCATGTCGCTTTGGAACTGCATAAGGAAGTCGTTCTTCACAGCACCACCATCGACGCGCAGCTTCGTAAGCTGAATGCCGGAATCGTCCTCCATCGCTTTCAGGACGTCTTTGGTCTGATACGCGAGAGATTCGAGCGTTGCCCGAATAAAATGCTCCTTCGACGTCCCCCTAGTGAGCCCGAATACCGCGCCTCGAACATCGCTATCCCAATATGGCGTACCTAGTCCGACAAAAGCCGGCACCACATACACACCATCTGTCGAAGCAACTCGCTTCGCGTAATCTTCACTATCCTTCGCCGATTTTATCATCCGCAGACCGTCCCGCAGCCACTGAATCGCCGATCCTGCCACGAAAATACTGCCTTCCAGCGCGTACTCCACTTTCCCGTTCAATCCCCAAGCAATGGTAGTCAAAAGTCCGCTGCGCGACGGAATCGCATGATTGCCCGTATTCATTAGCATAAAACAGCCTGTGCCATACGTGTTTTTGGCCATTCCTTTTTCAAAACAAGCTTGCCCGAACAGAGCCGCCTGTTGATCCCCTGCCGCACCGGCAATTGGAATCGCCGAACCGAATAAGAAGCTTTCCTGCGTATAGCCGTATACCTCAGAAGAGGAGCGAACCTCCGGCAGCATGGAAGCAGGAATGTCCAAATGCCCCAGCAGCTCTTCATCCCACTTCAGCTCGTGAATGTTATAAATGAGCGTGCGCGAAGCGTTGGAATAGTCCGTCACATGCGCTTTCCCGCCTGTCAGCTTCCAGATCAGCCACGTATCCATCGTGCCAAAAAGCAAATCCCCACGTTCCGCTTTCTCTCTGGCATCATCAACGTGATCGAGAATCCATTTAATTTTGGTCCCCGAAAAATAAGCATCAATCAGCAGCCCCGTACGCTTCCGGAACAGGTCGCTAAGCCCCTGCGCTTTTAGCACTTCACAAATATCAGCTGTCTGCCGCGACTGCCACACAATCGCATGATAGATAGGCATTCCTGTGTGCCGATCCCAGACAACCGCTGTTTCCCGTTGATTGGTGATGCCAATTCCCGCGATCTCCGCAGGCTGCACCCCAGACTCCGATAAAACCGCAGCAATGACGCCCTGAATCGACAGCCAAATTTCGTTCGCATCATGCTCCACCCAACCTGGCTTCGGAAAATACTGCTTAAATTCCTTCTGGGCTACGTGCACAATACTCCCTTTGTGATTAAATAAAATAGCCCTAGAGCTTGTTGTCCCCTGATCCAGGGAAAGGATATAAGAAGGTTTCGTCTCCGTAATTGTCATTTCCATGCCTCCAAATGTTCAGGATCATTGATGATAGTGCTGCCAAAGCTCCGCATTTGACGTAGTGACTGCCGTAGCTCCAGCTCCTAGCGCAAGCTCCACATCCTCCACTGTACGAATGAGCCCCCCTGCAAAAATAGGAATGCCCGAACGCTCCTTCACTTCAGTGATAATGTGCGGAATAATACCCGGAAGCACCTCGATGAAATCAGGTTTTGTCCTCTCCAAAAGCGTGTAGCTTTTATCCAAGGCACTGCTGTCTAAGAGAAAAAGCCGCTGAATGGCAATCAAGCCATTCTGTTTCGTCTTCGTAATTACATTCCCCCGCGTCGAAATGATACCGGCAGGACGAATACTCTGACACAGAAATTCCGCCGCATAATCGTCATTTTTGAGCCCTTCTATTAAATCAGCGTGCAGCAGAAGCTTCTTTCCGTTTGCTTTGCCCAGATCCACGATGCTTTTTAACTGCGCAATATGACAATCCAACAGAACAATATACGTATAATTTGACTTAAATAGCTTCTCTAGGTCTCTCATTTTGCGAATGGCCGGTAAAATCCGCTGCTCTTGCAAAGACATAACCATCGCCCCCGTCTTATTAAAATGCACATCTGCAGCTATCCCAGAATGAGCGGAAATGACAATAAAAAGACTCACCAAGTATTGCCAATGATATTCAATGGGCAATCCAAGTGAGTCTCCAGTGCTCCGTCACATGTTATTAACTTACCTTCATTGTACTGAGGCGAGTACATCATGTCAATGACAATGATCATCCTTCATCCATCTAATTAGGTCGACAGTGCCTTACGCACGGCCAAAATATACTTCGACTGATCAAGCGGATTGACGCCACGCCGCTTGCGCTCCGCATGAACGTCCGGCGGACTAGGCTGATAGCCTGAGAAAGAGGAGGTAATGACGCCTCGACCACCGGACATCGCACTCAGCTTCACTGGATATTCCAGTGACGTAGCGACTGGCAGACGACCCTCAACTACGAATCTGCCTCCTGTCATTTGCGGCGGATCAAAAGCCGCCCTCATCTGCACAAGGTCGCTGAGCACCTTGCCACCGAACTCTTCAGGCACGGTGATACGAACCTGAAGCATCGGTTCGAGCAGCGTCGTGCCCGTCTGCGCAAGGCCTTGCATGATGCCCATCGGCGTAGCGACAGCGAAGTCGAGCGGGTGAGTGTGCCACACATGATGCTCGCCCTCGACGAGCGTCACCTTCAAGTCGGTGACTTCCCAACCGAGCAGCCCCTGCTGGAGCGCCTCCGGCACGCGGCGCGCCACCTCGTTCTGGTACTGCACGAGCAGATGCTCGCCGCGTACCAGCGACTCATACACGAGCCCGCTGCCCGGCACACCAGGCTCGATACGGAAGCGCAAGATCGCCCAGCACGGCTTGGGCATCGTATAGGCAATGAAGCCTTCACCCGCTTGCGAAGGCGTCTCTTTGTAGATCACGGAAGGTTGGTCGAACTTTACTTGTAGTCCAAAACGCGAGCTCAAGAGACTCGTGAGAATCTCGAGCTGAATCGCGCCCATCACTTTCACATGCAGCTCGCGCTCCTCCTGCAGCCACTGCAGATCGAGCAGCGGGTCCTCGTCCGTTAGCTCCTGCAGCGCTGCGACGAGTGCTGGATACTGCGCCTCACTCTCGGCGTGAACCTGCACAGTCAAGAGCGGAACCGCCATCTGCGGCGCAGGCGGCACACTGTCTGTCCGACCCAGCACATCGCCGATCCGCACCTGCGTTAAGCCGCAGACGGCTGCAATGTCACCGGCCGTGACAAACCCGATATCTTCGGCTTTGCGGCCGTCGATTTTGCGAATCTGGGTCACCTTCTCCTCCACGCCCTGCGTGACATTGACGACGGTGTCCCGGTTGCGGATCGTCCCCTCGTAGAGGCGGACGTACGCCATTCTCCCCATGGTCTTGTCCCGCTCGACCTTGAACACCACGGCCGAAAGCGGCTGCTCCGCAGAGCCGCTCGGCCCAGGCAAATAATCAAGGATCGCTTCCATCAGCTCCTTGATACCAAGCCCTTTGCTGGAGGCGCCCACCAGCAAAGGAAAAGCCTGCCCCTGCCGCGCATACTGCTGCAGGGTCGCTTTCACCTCGCGCGCCTCGACTTGCGCGCCTTCGATGTAGCTCGTGAGCATCCGCTCGTCGAGCTCCGATAACTTCTCCACCGCGGATGGCAAGTCGAATCCGCGCACCCCCTCCGCGGCGACCGTCTCCGCCGCGTCATCCATGAGCACGTTCGCCGCACCGCGAAACGTGTCCTCTCTGCCCAGCGGTGCATAGATCGGCACCGCCATCTCCGTGAGTTGCTTGTGAATGTCGCGCAGCACGCGCTCGGGATCCGCGCCGACGCGGTCCATTTTATTCATATACAACAAGGTTGGTATCTTGAGGGATTGCAGCGTGTGCCAGATCATTTCCGTCTGTGACTGCACACCTTCTACCGCAGAAACAATCAGAATAGCCCCGTCCATCACCCGAAGTGAACGCTCCACCTCCGACAAGAAATCGACGTGCCCTGGCGTATCCACAAGGTTAATCAACGTATCCTTCCATGAAAAAGAGGTCGTTGCGCTGCGAACCGAAATCCCCCGCTCTCTTTCCACATCCATAGAATCCGTCTGTGCTGTCCCGTTATCTACACTACCCAATGAGCGAATTCGCCCGCTATGATAAAGAATATGCTCGGTCGTTGTCGTCTTACCCGCATCCACGTGGGCAAAAATGCCCACATTTCTTCTGGATATTGCTTGATTATCATCCCTCATCAGAGCTCGGATCCCCTTCTATCACTATCTTACTTTCATTATACTAAAAGAGCGTACGATTGGATAAGCTTACCTATCACCATTAAGCTCTTAACAAATTTTACTAGGCCTAATAGTCTGTTGACCATTATGATGGAAATACTGAACCTAAGGAGGTTTTCTCGCCATGGAAACTACGGAATTCGAGGAGTCACAACGTCAATCTATCCAACCTGAGGTATCTACAATTCTGCTGAATAAACAGCATCCAGCCATAATGACCCTATTCCAAGCAGACAGCAAGCTTGCTAGTCTCATTGAACTGATCGGCGATCTTACGCTCACGCCCAGCTTCAAGCCGTTTGAGTCGCTCGTGATGTCGATTATTTCCCAACAGCTCTCTGCCAAAGCGGCTGCAACGATTAAAGCCAGAGTAAAGCTAATTCTACCGGACGTCACGCCTGAGCTTGTACTCGCTGTTGAAGAAGAGGCTATCCGACAATGCGGGGTCTCCTATCCCAAAATCCGTTACATCCGGGACCTCAGTACAAAAGTGTTAGCCAGGGAAGTTGAACTCGACAATCTGCAAGCTTTAGATAACACAGAGCTGCTCAAACAGCTCACAAATGTCAAAGGCATCGGCGCCTGGACGGCGGAAATGTTCCTCATTTTCACCTTAGGCCGACCCGATGTCATGTCGATTGGCGATGCCGGTCTCCAGCGTGCGGCCAAATGGCTGCATACCCTTACCGACCGCAAGGATGGTAACTACTTAGGCGAAATCGCACCGAACTGGGCGCCTTATCGCAGCTTTGCCTCGCTATATTTATGGCGTGCGATTGATAGGGGGTTTGTGGATTCTGGCCTACAGGTGGAGGCTTGTACTGAACCCAACTTGTAGCAAGGATATTTGGCTTAAGCCGTTCTTTTCGACGAGCGAGTTTGTCATAGTTGATTCTAAGCAAATTACGCCGGAATTCACATTCTCGGCCGAATGATGTTGTAGAAAATACAACAATTAATGCCTAAATCCCGCCTTTCCACCTTCGATGTTGCATACTGTACAACAATTTAGCCTCTTTCAGGCCATTTCGCGACAAATGGGTTCGAATTGTTGTACAAACTACAACTTCTACTTGCAAAATAGCCTTTGAGCGTGCGAATTGTTGCAGATTTTACAACATTGGTTCCCACGATAGCCTATTTATCTTCACAATCTGCTACACGACTTTAAAATCGGATTGGGATCCAATCGACAGCCTCGCTTACCCCTATTCCAAAGCCTATATCCAAGGATAAACGACTCCGTCGTCCCACTGGGACGAGCGCGTTTGTCAAGGTAGATGCGAAGCAAAAGTATAAAACTTATACTTTCTTTTCTACTAAAAAAAGCGCAAGAAGCCACCACGGCCCCTCGCGCTTATTCTCATTTCACCGCTACTCGCAATCCTCTTAAATACGTTTGGAGCAAACGCCGCAGGCTCTCGTCTCTTTCCAGCTCCATACGGAAGCCGTTTCTATGCTCTAGTGAGGCAAAGCCATGCACCATGCTCCGAAATCCGCGCACCACGTGCAGCGCATCTTCTTCACTGAGTCCATAAGGCGTTAAAATGCGCAGTATGAAGAGCACAACTTGGTTGCCCGCTTCCTTTAACTCAGGATCCTCGTAGTCAGGCAATGAGGATATTGCCTCGTATAATCCTGGCTGCTTCCTAGCGAACATGACGTAAGCGAAGCCTGCTGCCAGCAGCGCGTCATCTTCGGCTTTGCCAATAGCAGCTTCGACCATTGCTTCTTTAATGAGTACGAGGCCGCGCCGGGAAAGCTGCTTTCTGAGATCGGGCAAGCCTTTGATATGATTGTATAGTGACGGTGTTTTTACGTTTAATTTAGCGGCTAATGCGGCTAGTGTAAGCTGCTCAACACCTTGTAAATCGGCCATTTCAATTGCTGCTTGGAGTACGGTCTCTGCGTCTAACCCCTGTCTATATGCCACGAAAGTCCCTCTTTTCTGTCTCTAAATTGTTGCTGTATCTGGATGAAACTTTTTGGCTGCTTCTTCCACAACACGATCCATAGTTGGGATCGGCTGCTCAATCATCCGTCCATGTCCGACGGCCAGAAGGCTTGGCTCTAGCTGTCTCAGCTTTCGTGCGCTCTCCAATGACACTTCCTTATTCCACGTCGCCATCGCTGGGAACGGAAACCAGAACTTTATTACACCCGAGACCGCTACACCGCCACGAACTTGAAAAGCATCCCCAGCAACCAATGCCCGGCTGCGCACATCTAGGAAAGCCATCATCCCTGGCGTATGCCCAGGAGCTGATACAGCTTGCAGCGATCCTACGCGGTCGCCATCCTCCAGCAGGACATCCGGCTTCGTCTGTACTGACTTAGGAACGTCTCCCTTAATCGGCGAATTCGGTTCGCCAGCTTCTAATTCTTTGCTGCCCGAGAGCAGCTTGGCATCTCTTCTTGAGATAAAAACTTTAACATTCGGCAGCGCCTTTTTCAAACCGTCAAGTGCCCCAATATGGTCTCCATGTGCATGTGTAAGGACGATGCGAGTGATCGGCTTTCCAATCTGCTCTGCCGCTTGAAGAATGCCTTTGACACTGAACGGCAGCGCCGCATCAATAAGCGTTAATTCATTCTCTTCCTCCACCAAATAACAGTTCACCGGAAAAAATCTCGGCATAAAAGCCAGTTGATACAAAGAACCGATTCGTGTGATTTTCATAATAACGCCTCCCGATTACTATTTATATTAGTATAATAACTAATATCATTAGTTTTGTAAAGAGGGAAACTGCCTTAAACCCATTTTTTTCTCCATTATGGTAAAATAGATCTCATATTTGTACCCAAGCCTATTTCGATAAAGTGAGGAACCCACATGAATACAGAAACGTTAGAGCTTTTTCGGACGCTGACTGAAATGCAAGCAGCGCCCGGTTTTGAGCGGGAAATCCGCAAGTTTGTTCGCGGTGAATTGGAGAAATATACAGACGAGTTCATTCAGGATGGACTCGGCAGCTTGTTTGGCGTCGTGCGCGGCGATGAGACTGGCCCGCGCATTATGGTAGCCGGCCATTTTGACGAGGTCGGCTTCATCGTAAGCGGAATCACGGAGCATGGCACGATCAAGTTCCAGCCGCTCGGCGGCTGGTTCAGTCAAGTACTGCCCGCGCAGCGCGTGCAGATCATGACGGATCAAGGGCCGATCATCGGCGTGATCGGCTCGGTACCCGTGCACTTGCTGGACGAAGCGGCCCGCAGCAAGCCTGCAGATATCAAGACGATGTATATTGACATCGGCGCTGAAGATAAAGCCGATGCGCAGCGCATCGGCGTTCGTCTCGGGCAGCAGATTGTTCCCATCTGCCCGTTCACACCCCTGGCCAATCCGAAGCGGATTATGGCCAAGGCTTGGGACAATCGCTACGGCGTCGGCCTGGCGATTGAGCTGATGAAGGAGCTTCACGGCGGGCCGAAGCTCCCTAATATCCTGTACGCGGGTGCGACCGTACAGGAAGAGGTTGGCGTGCGCGGCGGACGCACGGCTGCGAACCTCATCCAGCCGGACTTGTTCTACGCGCTGGATGCCAGTGCCGCCGGGGATATGACCGGCGACCGTAATGCCTTTGGGCAGCTAGGGCGCGGGGCGCTGCTGCGTATCTTTGATCCCACGATGATCACCCACCGTGGGATGGTCGAGTTCATTCTCGATACGGCGGAGACGCACAAGATTCCGTATCAGTACTTCATCTCGGCGGGCGGGACAGACGCCGGACAGGTGCACGTGCAAGGAAGCGGCATTCCTTCTGCCGTTATCGGTGTTTGCGCGCGGTACATTCATACATCCGCGTCCATTCTTCACGTGGATGACTATGCCGCCGCGAAGGAACTGCTGATCAAGCTCGTGCAGGCTAGTGATCGCACAACATTGAATACGATCCACGCTCAAGCGTAATCGCATTCTTTTTACGCTTTTTAATAGGTTTTAGCCAAAGTTTGAGATAATAAACGAAAAGTGGTTGAGCAGAATGTATTTCCTGCTCAACCACTTTTTGATTTGATTCATCGTTACTTTCTTATGTAGGTGGGAGACAGTACTTTAAAAGTGAGGATACATGCGGTTTCGGAGTAATTCTGATGTAGTTAGAATAACAAGCGGTTATTTTACGTAGGTATTGGGTGCTCAGCATGCTATAGTCGCTTCAATTTGCCAAACTATTTTCTTTTAACAGCTGGGTACATGAGAAGTTCTGAAAGGTCAATGATGAGGTTTGCTGCCATTAGCAAATCTAAACCAATAAGGCCATTGATCGAGAGATTTTCATGTAATGATCCTACATCAAGCTTGAAGCTCTCAACTTGAAAAGACCCTAACTCGACGATATCGAACAATTTTCGAAAACAACTTTCTTCACCACCAACGCCAAAAGAATTAACAATCTCATCACCATTTTCGAAGTAGATTCCTATATCAGCAACAATGTCTGCGGAAAGCAAGGTATGTGATGCTCCTGTATCGATAACTAATTTGTCGATGGTGAGGGCTCGTCCTTTGTAATTTAAGGTAACGGAGGTTTGCAATAGACCATCCAAATAATCAATTTTCATATTGCACGACTCCTCGTAAGCCTCGAAGTGAACGCAGTTCAATCTTCAATTCTTCATTTGAAGTGTGAGATACGATAACGCCGTCCTTCGAATTCAGTAATTCTTGCGTTGCTTCTTTGGAATTTTGAATAGCTCGAATTAGGGCAACCTCATCTACAAATTTGACGTTCCCGACTATATGGAACGTAAGAATTTGAATTTTAACATACTGGTCTGGATAAATTTTGCGGACTTCTTCCCATTGCATGGCTGGCACCTCCCTTTCATTTATTTTATCAGAACATTTGGAATGCGAACAGAAAAAGAACCTCTTTCTCTAGGATGCTGATTTCTTAAGTAACGTTCCTTCTTTCAAGCAAATATAGAACTTATGTTCCAATATATGGTATAATTAACAGAATCATTGGATTATAGAAAGAAGGACGACTATGACGTATACCATTCGGGAGGCTACATCCCAAGATACCAAACAAATTAGCAGCTTTGTTTCAGAGCGTACCGGCAAGGCCATTTCACCGTTACATATTGAAAATAGGCTGCATTTTATGCGTGAGAACCCGGATGAATCACTCTATGTGTATGAGGAGCAGAATCAAATTCTCGGTACGCTAGGCTTTCGCATTCGCCATGGTGCCGATATGATTTTGAAATTCAGTGAAATCTCCGTCATTTCTGTAGATGAAACGAAGAGTCGCCAAGCAGCCGCAGATAAATTAAAAAGCTACGCCGAGCAGCTAACCAGTAAGCACGCCTGCTCCGGTATGTGGTGGATCACTGGATCAGAGAAGAACGATGCTTCACGAGCCTCCAGTGAGCCATTAGGCTTTCATGAGATGGGTTACCGATTCGTTAAACGATTTCTGTAGAAAAACGAGGAATATGCTTACGCTAAGGAGTGAAAGACATGTCATCTGGGTTTAACATGGGGCCTTTTCCTGGTGGAAGCGGCGGAAATATTTTTTTAATTATCTTTACGAGTGTATTCGTTCTCATCATTGGAACTATTATCATTTTGATTATCAAATCACTTATGACGTGGTCCTCCAATAATGCCTCCCCCATCCAAAGTCGGATCTGTAAGGTCGTAGCCAAGAGAATGCATGTCAGCGGTGGTTCTGGAGATTCAAGTGCAAGTACGAGTTATTATGCCACCTTTGAATTTGAAGACCGAAACCGGCTTGAATTATGGGTAGGACGGGAACAGTTTGGTTATATCGTAGAGGGTGACCAGGGAACACTAACGTATCAGGGCACAAGATTCAAGGATTTTTCTCGTCCTCTTTTATAAAATTCCTAAGGAGTGCTTCATATGACACATCAGTTTGTGAGCGTTAAGGGCTTAGAATTAGTCGCCAAAGTTAGAGCTTACTGCATGGAACTGCCGGAAGCTGAAGAAAAGGTGGATGGCTTCGGTCATATCACCTTCCGCGTGAAAGATAAACCCTTCGTGATGATGGGTGAAACGGACGGTCAACCCTCTACAGCTATCAAAACGAACCTGACCACACAAGAGTTCCTCCTTCAGCAAGAGGATACACCCTACCACAAAACGGCCTATATCGGACAGCATGGCTGGGTATCGATTCTAGATACAGACAAGGTTCCTTGGAGTGAAATCGAAGACCTGATATTAGAAGGCTATGCCCGAACAGCTCCAAAAAAGCTCCTCAGCCAGCTGCAAGCTGCTCGGAAATAGTTGCATGTTTGGGATGGCTACTTGCCACTAACCCAGTTTTAGGCGTCTAGTACTCAGAGTGCCTCCCCCGATTAGCCTAGATTTCTAAGCCTCTGTCTATTATGCGATGAGTGATGAGCAGCAGGCCCGACTTTAACGATGAAAAACACGCTTACGAGCGGTGGAATTCACATACAAGCCCAGTAGCTAGAACTATAACGATGTTTTTCATCGTTAAAGTCATGCAATCGAGCAACATCCCAACTTTAACGATGAAAAACATCCTTACGAACGGTGGAATTCACATTAAAGCCCAGTAGATAGAACTATAACGATGATTCTCATCGTTAAAGTCATTCAATCGAGCAGCAGCCCAACTTTAAATATGAAAAACATCCTTACGAGCGGTGGAATTCACATTAAAGCCCAGTAGCTAGAAGTATAACGATGTTTTTCATCGTTAAAGTCATGCAATCGAGCAGTAGCCCGACTTTAACAATGAAAAACACGCTTACGAGTGGGGAATTCACATTAAAGCCCAGTAGATAGAAATATAACTATGATTCTCATCGTTAAAGTCATTCAATCGAGCAGCAGCCCAACTTTAACAATGAAAAACACGCTTACGAGTGGGGAATTCACATACAAGCCCAGTAGCTAGAACTATAACGATGATTCTCATCGTTAAAGTCATGCAATCGAGCAGCAGCCCAACTTTAAATATGAAAAACATCCTTACGAGCGGTGGAATTCACATTAAAGCCCAGTAGCTAGAAGTATAACGATGTTTTTCATCGTTAAAGTCATGCAATCGAGCAGTATCCCAACTTTAAATATGAAAAACATCCTTACGAGCGGTGGAATTCACATTAAAGCCCAGTAGCTAGAAGTATAACGATGTTTTTCATCGTTAAAGTCATGCAATCGAGCAGTATCCCAACTTTAACAATGAAAAACATCCTTACGAGCTGGAGAGTTCACATTAGAGAGCCAGGTAGACAGGAATGGCGCTAATTGGTTCGTGCTGCGGTTGGAAGAAGGGGTTTCCAAAGAAAGCTTGGTAGAGCGCGAAGACCACATTAGCTGCATTTTGTACATCAAAATTATACGTTGATTGTCTGTTCGAAGGGTTTATATGCAAAATGTGCAGTAAATTTTTCCAGAATCACTCCAAAAGGGTTGTTTCAGGGGATTTTGATGCAGGAAATGCAGCAAATTGAATCGCAAAGCCAGACCGTAGCGAAATTAACTGCATGTTATACATCAAATGGTGTTCGGGCAGTCCTGAGCGTGTTGTGGGCGAGCGGAATGTATTTGATACCCCACACCCACCATGAAGTTTGATTGTGTTGAACTGTCCCTGCAAGCCAGTCATTACCTCGTTCGCCCCAAGAACATTTCCCTCGTCTTTTCCCGCGCCATCAACTCTCACAAAGTCTCTTCCACCCCGAATTGCTGGTATGACTCAGTGCCATAAACGAGAAATCAGGATTTCGCCAAAAAACAAAGTATACCGAAGGAATTCCACGAATAACCTAAATTTGTCGGCAAAAATAGGAATTTATCGAATAATCTGAATATTTACAATATTTTAATAATGGGCTATTATAAAAGCAGGCCCACTTGAAGGACAAGCCGCACAGACGGTACGGCACCCTGATAGGAGCCAGGATATTCTCAACTTAGGAAGGGGATAGTCCAATGGACCACGTTAGCGAAACATGCCCACTTTTACTTCAAAACGACGGAAGAAAAGGTGCGGGAACGGTTTTTCGTTCATGGGGCATGTGGGAATCCAACACGGTAAATGTGAAAAGCGTTTATTCGAGGAAAGGATCCGTTCGTAAGTAAAGTCGTAATTTGCAACGTTAGTTGATTGATTGGAGTTGTGTAGGTACAATTGAATACCATTATTGACCCTTAGGGACCTCCGGTTATCATAGATAAGCGGGGGTCTCTATTTGCGTTCACTTCTTACTCCAGCAGTGGAAGTCGAACGGTAAAAGTAGTCTTCTCTTCTGGCAAGCTGTGTAAGGTAACGGTCCCCTGATGCATATCGATGATCTTCTTCACGATAGACAAGCCAAGTCCATTACCGCCGGACGTTCGATTTCTGGATTTATCCGCTTTATAAAAACGTTCAAAAATATGCGCTTGATCCTCTTCCGAAATGCCCTCTCCATTATTCGAAATTCGGATAACCGCTTCTTTCCCGCTGCTTGTGAGATGAACGCCGATCATGCCGCCATTAGGCGTGAATTTGATTGCGTTATGAATCAGATTCGTCCATACCTGACTTAGGAGGTCCTCGTCAGCAATTAGCGTAATCTCCTCTAGGTCAACGTCCATTTCTATGTCTTTATCCACCCACTGCGGTTCGCAGGCCAGAATATGATTGCGTATTTGCTTATCCAGCCGGTAATTTTTCGGCTCAAATGGGTGGTGCTGAGATTCTAACGATGATAGTTTCAGTAAGTTATCGCTAAGCTTGGATAGCCGTGTACTCTCAGCTTCAATGATTTCTAGATAATGTTTACGTTCCGCAAGTGTAATCTGTTCATTTTGTAGAGCGCGAGAGAAGCCGCTAATCGAGGTCAAGGGCGACTGTATTTCATGAGATACGTTGGAGATGAATTCCTGCCTCATTTTCTCCAACTGCCCTAATTCAACGGCCATGTTGTTGATCGAATCCACCAGCTCTACGAAAGGACCACCATGTGGATTATTATCGACGGACACGTTGAAATCCCCTCTAGACATACTTTGAATCGCCTGAACCATCGTTTTAAAAAAGAGCATTTGCTTACTGCGGAAAAACCTGCCTAGGAAGGCCATGGTTAATCCCCAAAGAAACATGCCGCTAAGCGAGTTGATCAATTGGACAAATACCACGGAAGGGCGTTTGTTGATAGAAGTATATAGCCATTCTGTTCCGTAAAAGGCTCCCAACCAATACAGAATAATAAGCAAAAAAATGCTTACAGCAGACAAAAAGCCATTTACCCGCTGAGCTTTTGTCATTGTGCTCTTCACTGACCTCATCCGCTTCTTCCTGCTCATGTTCGCAGCACCTCCATCCGATAACCTAACCCGCGAATGGTCGCGATTCGAAAAGCATGCCGCTCCTCGGGAAACCGCTCGCGGAGCCGATTGATGTGCACATCAACGGTGCGTTCGTTGCCTTCGTAATCGAAGCCCCAAATCTGCTCGATCAACTGGTCACGTGAGAAGGTTTTGCCTGGGTAGCTCGCCAACTTGTATAGCAGCTCGAATTCTTTGAGCGGTAAGGTGACGCTCTCCGAGCCTACGGTTACTTCGTAGGTTTTGCGGTTCATGCTCAGGTCTCCGACCTGAACCGTTTGGGAAGAAGCGATTTTGTAACGCTTCAGCAGGGCTTTCACTCGCATCGCCAGCTCCACAGGCTCGAATGGCTTGACGAGGTAATCGTCGGTGCCCAGCTCGAAGCCTTTGACCTTCTGCGAGGTTTCGCCTTTGGCTGTGAGCATGAGCAGAGGAATATCGTAATGCTCCCTCAGCTCTTTGCACAGCTCCCACCCGTCCATATTCGGCATCATGATATCCATGATCACCATGTCGACTTGGACGGTTTCGAGTTGTTTGAGCGCTTCGGCGCCGTCCGAGGCTTCGATGACATCGAAGCCTTCTTTCAGCATGAAGACGCGGACCAGCTCGCGTATATAAGGATCATCATCTACGATCATAATAGGTGCCATAGTGTAGCCTCACTTTTTAAGTCTTGTATCCTTTTATTAGATCTTTATTCCTTCTAGCATACAACAGCAATCAGGTTTAGACGAATTCAGATTGCTGCAGTACCGAGTCTTTATTCGGACGTACATCGTTGTCGATGGGCTTTGTCTCTTGCGGCAGCATCCTTGCCTTGCCTAAGAAAAACGTGATGATAACTCCGGCAAAAACAATGAGACTCCCAGTTAAGAATATGCCGCTCAAGCCATGCACAAACACCTGCTGGAGCTCTGTCAAAATTTTGGCAGGCAGCTTCAATCGCGCATTCGCATCCAGCAGCAGCTGTGGATTTGCAAATTTCCCCAGCTGCTCCGCAGGGATTTGGCGGAATTTTTCGCCCATACCGGAAAGTCCTTCTGTCATCCGATTCGTCATCATGACCCCCATGATGCTCACCCCCACCGTTGCTCCGATGGAACGGAAAAACTGAACGAGCGATGTTACGATACCGCGACTAGTCGCCGCAACTTCACCTTGCACCGCAATGTTTAGTGTTGGCATAATAAGTCCCATACCGAGCCCAGCCACGATCATATAGAGGATGATAAGAAGCTTGGAAGTACCCGCATCCATCGTCGACATGAAGGCGAATCCGATACCTATGAGAATCATTCCCGTACCTATTAAGGTTCGATAGGAAACTTTGCTCGACATCCTTCCGCCAATAATGGCTGATGCCACAACGGATAACATAAGAGGCGTCAAGATATATCCAGCAATCGAAGGGCTGACGCCAATGACGCCTTGCACGAATAAAGGAATGTAAGTAATGGCACCGAACATGCCCACACTCATCAAAACGGCAATCATGCTGGTGACGGAAATGACTTTATTTTTGAACAAATGCAGAGGGATCATTGGCTCTTTGGCCTTGGTTTCAACCCAGAGGAACAGCCCTAGAAGAATGGCACCCGCTGAGAAAAGACCGATAATTTGTGGAGAACCCCACGCATAATGCAGGCTTCCCGCTGCCTTCGGATCGCCCCCTAGCACCAGACCGAGCAAACCCGAAACAATAGCTCCGCTTAAGGTTAGTGCGCCCAACCAATCTATGGAGCGTTTCTCGTTGGTGCGGCTTTCTTTAAGTGCTGAACCGATAATCACCATCGCCGCGATGCCAAATGGTAGATTCACATAGAAAATCCAGCTCCAGTTCAAATGTTCCACGATAAAACCGCCGATAGCCGGCCCGATAATGCTGGACAAAGCCATGACACCGCCGAACAAACCTTGCATTTTCCCGCGCTTCTCTACTGGCATAATATCGCCAATAATCGTCATGGCTATCGGCATTAATGCACCGGCGCCAATACCCTGCAGTCCGCGGTAGATGATCAGCTCCGTCATGTTCGTCGCCAGCCCGCATAGCGCAGAGCCTATTACGAAGATGCCAATCCCTACGAGGTAAATACGCTTCCTGCCATACAGATCCGCCAATTTTCCAAAAATGGGCATACTTGTCGTGGAGGTTAACATGTAGATGGAGAACACCCAGCTGTACATCGCAATCCCGCCCAGATCTCGAATGACCGTTGGCATCGCTGTCGAGATGATCGTCTGATCCAGGGCTCCCAGCAGCATCCCAAGCATTAGCCCAACAATAATCCACGCTACTTTCTTTGGTTCACTACTCATTAATAATCGCTCCTTTGCCATTTCCTTCGAATGAAATCAGCATAAGGGACATTTATAAACTGAATTTAAACCAAAAAGGGCATTTTAATATGTAAAGGCTTTTATTGGAAAAAAAATTATGATACATTTTTGGGAAAAGGAAACGATTTGGGGGTACAAACCTATATGGCCAATCCTACATACGCAGATTTCAAAACGCTTACCACCGCTGAAACAGAAAGAGCATTTCAAAACGAAGTCCTCTCCGAGGGATACTCCGGGTTCCGCCGACTGTTAGATGGCATGACGGAGGAGATCAAAACAGCCGGAGATGCTGACATCGAGGGCATTGAGCAAACCATTGCCAAAGCAAGCCGTCTGTTCCCTGAGCCAGTTAACTTCAGCCCCTCGTGGGAATGCATTTGGTCTGAACTTCATGCTACCTTAGCAGCAAAAAAGCATGTCTTATCTACCATAACTCCAACAGACCGCAAAGGCGAGTGGCAGGTTATTATGGATAACCCTCAAGTGGTACAAGAGGTTGTTTGCTACCCGGGTCTGGAATTCCATGACGCCGCCTATCTGTACGCCTATTTCCGGCCTCAGCTAGAAAAGTCCGAGTATATCCGGCTGCAGAAGATCCAAACGGTCATTCAGGAAGTTGGCGGGGATCTGACATAAGGAGGAATAACATGATCATTATGATCAATGGAGCTTTTGGAGCAGGGAAGACGACAGCTGCTAATGAGCTACTTCCCTTCATCCCAAACAGCATGATTTTTGACCCGGAAGAAATCGGTTATATGCTTAGAAAGCTTGTTACTGTAGAGGATCGACTCGTCCATGAGCGAACGGATGATTTTCAAGATATGAAGCTGTGGAGGGTTCTTACGGTCAAGACTGCCGCTGAGTTGAAATCGACATACAACAAGCATCTCATCGTGCCAATGACGATTTATAAACGTCAAAATTTTGACTATATCTATGATGGATTCAAAGGAATAGACAAAAATGTCTTTCATTTCTGCCTTAGCGCTGCCGCGGATACACTGCATAGACGTTTAACCAAACGTGGCGATGAGCCGGGGGATGGCAATTTCAGCAAGTGGACAAGTGTGTGGCCGCCTTAAAGGACCCTGTTTTTGAGGATCATATTAGTACGGATGATTTGGAAACGGAAGATATCCTACGCATTATTTTAAAGAAAATATCCTAAACGAACTTTAAAATGGGGCTATCTTAGTGGTCCCTTATCTCTCCGAGGTCTTAACAAGAACCATTCCACTACAATAAGATTGATAAGCAAACCGATCCAAATATTTATTTCTAAAATGTCAGCGACCATTTGCTCACGACCGCCGGCGGGAAGATGGAACCCCTGCATTGCGATGTACAGCAAAATACAGATCGGGACAACCAATCTTGCCGATGTGGCGACGAGTGTAATGGCGTAGCTGCGAATCATCCATACACGATGCTCGTCAAATTGCCTCTGGACAGCGTAGCGGAAGCCTTTCCAGGTTGTAAATAACCAAAGTAGACTAAGCACTAGAAATGCCATGGCTTTCGTAAAACTTTCGATATACAAGGTCATAACAAGTCCCAAGAGACCTCCCAATATAACGCTGACCACATACACTCGGCCCAAAGCCCGATGCCATGCCGAATAATTGGTCCGCCGGAAGCGCTTATGAAATTGAAATAAACCACTAACAAGCGCAACGAACGCGAATCCAATATGTAGAACCAGTACCGTATAGTGTAGGGAAAATGCCGTATTTAGCTTGACTCGGCTGTCGGCTGGATTCAAGGTGACATAGGGAAATATCGCGGCTATCGCCACGCCAATAATGATGATCACAAAGAAAATTCCTAGTTTTTTACTCATATACAGCCCCCGTTTATGTTCCTCACTCCTTCTGCTATCTTATCTCTCAAGTCTAAAACCCCGCTAAATGAATTCTTAAATAAATCTAAACTCGTTACATTATTATTTCAGCCTTGACTTCATCCATTCGCACCAGACTAAGTCTGCATCTATTTTCAGCGTTGCTTTCTGGATCAGCACATAGAGCCCGAATAACGGATCATGGATCTCCAGTTCCTCGAGCGGTTTAACACTATCTTGTTTAATTCGTTCAAAAGATTGTGCAAACTTCTCTTTCTTCTTCTGGTAGTATACCTCACGCTCATGAAGTACTTTCAGCGCTTGTTCCTTGTTTACAAGGCCAATGCAGAATACCTTCAGTGCCAACTCATCCCTGACGACGGGCTCATCTGTAGGCTGTGCAATCCAATGCTGGAGTGCTTCCCGGCCTTTATCCGTTAAGGAATACACCTTTTTATCCGGTTTATCCGACTGAGGAACATGCACAAATTCAACGTACCCCTTCTGCTCTAATTGGGCGAGGAGAGGATAGATTTGACTATGCTTAGCTTGCCAGAATGGCTGAATGGTCTGCGTTAGCTCATAGCCCGTTCGGGAATTTTTGGTTAAAAGGCTTAGCAAGCCA
Source organism: Paenibacillus sp. WG02 (assembly GCF_055396115.1). Lineage (NCBI taxonomy): Bacteria > Bacillati > Bacillota > Bacilli > Caryophanales > Paenibacillaceae > Paenibacillus > Paenibacillus sp. WG02. The sequence continues at coordinate 8,234,273 of NZ_AP036016.1, forward strand.
TATGAAAGGGTATTCATAGTCACTCCTTTGTTATGTCATTATTGACATATACACTCTTTTGGTAGTATGATAATTTTCATTCAAATTATAGAGAATACTACAGATAAGATCAATGGATAGAGTGGAGGTATTACTTTGAGCAAGGATGAATTACAGCAGGTACGTTTTTGGCCGATCATGATAGCCATTTTCTTCGGGTCGTTCGTTGCGATCCTGAGTATGAGTACAATAAATATTGCAATACCGATTTTAAGTGATCATTTTCATTCAGATTTAAGCAAAATTCAATGGACAATTACAGGCTTCATGCTCGCTAGCGGTACGATCGCTCCCATTACAGGCTATTTGGGTGAGCGGTTTAGCTATAAGCTGCTCTATGCCACGGCACTTGCGGGCTTTACGGTGTTTTCCTTTTTATGCGCGGTAGCCTGGGACGCCCCTTCTCTCATTGCTTTCCGCATTGCGCAGGGCGCCTTCAGCGGACTCATCATGCCCGCGACGATGACCATTGTGTACCAAGTTATACCGCGGGAAAAACAGCCGATTGCGATTTCCCTTTGGTCCTTATCTGCCATGATGGCTCCTGCCATTGGACCTACTTTAGCCGGATGGCTATTGCAAAATTGGAGCTGGCATTGGTTGTTCCTTATGAACGTGCCTGTCGGTATCATTGCCATTCTTCTTGTATTTAAATTGATTCCTTACTATCGTCTTTCAGTACCGAAAAAGTTCGATTTACTTGGCTTATTAACGGTCATCGTCAGCAGTCTTTCCTTACTCGTCGCTTTCTCTCAAGGTCATGCTTGGGGATGGACGTCAGGTAAAGTGATTGGATTGTTTGCGACCGGTATTCTCGTTCTTCTTCTCTTCATCTGGAGAGACTGCGCGTAGAAACACCGCTGTTGAACATTCGTGTATTATCTAATTCACGCTATACATTAACACTAATTATTTCTAGTATTGTCACGATTAGTTTATACTCAGGCACTTTTTTGACTCCTATATTTCTGCAAAATATTCAGCACGTGACGCCGCTTGATACAGGCTTAATCCTGCTTCCTGCCTCACTTGTGATGGCATTAAGCATGCCAATTGTGGGCAAACTATATAGTATTGTAGGTCCGCGAATTCTCATTTTCATCGGAATTTCCTTAATCGCCATAGGGACATTAACCCTAAGCTGGCTAAGTGTCGATGTATCTCGCGGTTATATCGTGTTCTGGATGATCGTTCGGAACCTTGGGATCGCCTTTGCCACTATGCCATCGAGCAACGCTGGTATGGAGCAGATTCCGAGAACGTTGTCTGGTCATGCGACTTCGATCAGCAACTGGGTACGAAACGTGTTCGGCTCCTTCGCTATTGCCCTTTTCACTTCTGTCCTTTCAACTCAAACAGCTACGCATGCCAAGGATTTGGCCAGCAGCGGTTTGAAGGATAAGGTTGTGATCGGGATGCAGTCATTCACCATGAGCGTGAATGATGTTTACTTGCTGGCCACATTCATCGTGCTAGCCGCGCTGCCGCTCAGCTTGTTTATCGGCAAGCAGAAAGCTCCGACGGAGAAAGCTACCGCTTCTCCGGCTCCCGTCGTCAAAACAGCTAAATAAGAAAGCCTGTGGCTTAAATCAGACTGCCAAGCAATATATTGAAAAAACCTACTGTATGCAACTGTGCATAAGTAGGTTTTTTTGCGTTAACTACACTCAGCATTCCCTCAGCTAAGCCTCAGATTTTTTTCAGGATAAGCCTCTATACTTACATCTATTACCAACAAATTTGGAAAAGGTGGGTTTCACATGAAAAGAACACGTCAACTGCATTTATGGATTGGCCTGATTTGCTCGGTTTTTATTTTGATTCAATCAATTACGGGGCTTCTCTTATCAGAGAAGTGGTTGACAGGCTCGGGAGAAACAGAAATGCGACCTCCTGGGGCTATGTCTCAATCCTCCAATTCAATGACTCCTCCTGCCGCAGGCGACCAAGGAACAGCTGGAGCTAGGCAGGGAAATAGACCTGCATTTAACGGCCCCGGCCCAGATCAGGATGGAGCCAATAGTCTGACAGGGTTCATCAAGGGACTTCATGAGGGGAAAATCGGGAATACCAATGTGAAGTGGCTTGTCGATATAGCGGCGATTAGTATGATCTTCCTAACGATCACGGGCATTATTTTATCGATCAAAACACTTCGTGCACAAGGAATTCAAAGGAAAAAGCGCAGGCCCTTAGAAGTCTAATTAATAGAAAAAAGCGTTACGAACATGGGGCTGCAGCCACAAAGATCCGTAACGCTTTATTTTAAACCTTATCAACATAGTTATTCATCACTAACATGGCTGCGCCTACAACGATCGATTTGTTCTTCAACTCGGAAGTCAGGATTTTGAAGGTGTCACGAAAAGGTTCCCATACCACCTGCCCGCACTGTTCTTCGATTAAAGGGACAATCTCACTGTAATTTTCCACCAAATCACCACACAAAATGACGGCATCGGGATTGTACATGCAGACGATGTTGTTTATGGTTATGCCAATGTAAAGCGAAGTTCTGGAGATAATATCTTGGGCCCAGTTCTCTTCATTCTGTGCCGCAGCGAACAGCTGCTGGATATCGGCAGTCTCCTTGATTCGGTTGGCTTCATGCAGAATAGCCGACTCGTCGATATACGTTTGCAGACATCCTCTTTTGCCGCATTCGCACATGTTGCCATTCGGATCCAGCGTTGTATGCCCTAACTCCCCGGCACTGTTTGAACCCCCGCGGAAAATGTCGCCATCGATGATCAAAGAGGAGCCGACTCCGGTGCCCAGCTCGATCAACGCTGTCTTTCTCGAGCCGCGCGCGGAACCTAGTAAATACTCAGCAAGGATTTTCACTTTCAAATCATTGTCAATGACTGTAAGAATATGCAGCTTGTCCTGGATGAACTGGGCGAAAGGGATATTTCGCCAACCCAAGGTCGACGAATATTGAACGATTCCCCGTTCATGGTCGATCACGCCGGGCACGCCTATACCGATGCCAATGATTTTAGACTTGTCGAGATTTTTATGCGCAATCATCAAGTTTATGGTTTCTGAAATGATGGCGGCCGTAGCTTCAGGGGTTGTTTGCAAAGCGATATGCTCAACTCGCTCCTCATGGAGAAGTTCGCCGCTGAACTCCATAACGCCGAACTTAATCGCCTTTTTACCGATGTCCACTCCAATGGTATAAACCGCCTGGGGATCGATATCTAACATAATCGCCTTACGTCCAACGCCAACCGAGGTTAACGCGGTCTCCCTCACCAATCCTTGTTCACATAACTCAGCTACGATGCGTCCAACAGATGTAGGACTCAACTTGGTGATTTTGGTGATTTCCGCACGGGAGATGGGCCGACGCTTTTTAATGATTTCCAAAATCATCTGCTTATTGTGGAGTCTGATCACATCTTGGTCATGTTTCTCAATTTTTTTCATTCACTTGGATTCCTCTTCTTTATTCCACCCATGTTAATAAATTCATGTTATCAAGCTACTACACCGCAGTCAACCATTAGCAACATGATCTATCTTTATATTTTTTATTGCTTTTATTTTGTCCATATCGATCTCATTTAACGGATGATTATCCACTCGCACGCCTCTACCGAAATGAATCTCTTTCACACCTGTCGATTGCAGGAAGGAGGGAATTGAACTTACCGTCAAGCCGCTTCCGGCCAAAATTTGCAGGTGAGAATGCTCCGCTTTTTTAACAAGCTGTCTGATTTCTTCTTGCGCATCAAGCACGTTTGGCTTTCCTCCGGATGTGAGCACCCGATCAATTTGGCTATAAGATAGAAGTTCCTCTAGAGCCTTCTCCAGATTGCTCACTTCGTCAAATGCACGATGAAAAGTCACAGACAACCCTTCTGCCTCATCTAATAATCGGCGCAGCGCCTCGTGATCAATGCTGCTGTCTGGAGTAAGCGCCCCAAGTACAATGCCATGAGCGCCTATCCGTTTAACTGTCTGTATATCTTTTATCATCACGCCCAGATCTCTCTGGTCATAACAAAAAGATTGGCTATGCGGGCGAATCATCACCTGAACAGGGATGTTCGTGCTGTGCACGACTTCGTCAATTAAGCCATAACTAGGCGTTAAGCCGCCCTCCAGAATCCCCGTTATGAGCTCGATACGATTCGCTCCGCTCTGTTCGGCCAATAAAGCATCCCTTACGGTAGTTGCAATAACTTCCAGCAGCATAAATCTCCTCCTAATATAGGGATCTTTGAGCGTAGCTCAAAGTCTCTCCGCTTCACCAATTGATGTCGTTATCCTTTGACTGCACCTTCTGTAAGACCTGACACAATGTATTTTTGGGCAAAAGCGAACATAATCACAACCGGAATTAAGGATAAAATACCCGCTGCACTCATTTGACCCCAGTTAATATCAAATTTTTGTACAAAACTGCTTAGTCCTACAGGGACGGTTTTGGTGCTTTCGCTATTCGTAAACATAACCCCGAAAAACAAATCATTCCACGCGCCTGTAAATGCAAATACAAGAGTAGCAACAATTCCGGGCCGCATAATGGGCAGAATAATTTTGATCATCGTTTGAAACTTATTACATCCGTCAATAAGAGCCGCTTCCTCAAGTGATACGGGAATTCTCTGAAAGAAACTGGACATCGTCAGTAAACAAAAAGGAATGTTCATGGCCGTATACGTAATGATCAACGAAGGCAGTTTATTTAACAAGTGCAACTGGCTGAATGAAATGAAAAGCGGGACTAGAATGACCATCACAGGAATCATTTGAGTAGCTAAAAAAGATATTAGAAATAACTTCTTGCCTCGAAATGAATGTCTAGCCATACTATAGCCACCTAGAATGGATACAATCAACACCAGGATTGAACTGCTCATACTTACAATAAAACTGTTCATAAAATAGTGCGGAAAGCTAGAATTCTGGAAAGTGTCTATATAGTTCGAAAACGTTAAATTCCGGGGCCAAAGCGTTAGCTGCCCGCTATAAATTTCTTGTCTATCCTTTAAAGAAGTGACTAACATCCAATAAAAAGGAAACAAAGCACCGATTAGGAACAAGGTTAGCGCAATGACTCGAGAAACGGTCGGGGTTGCATTCCGAACATAGGAGGCCATTAGAAATCACCTGCATCATCATATTTAGTCGTCTTCAAGAAAATTAACGTATAAAGAATAAGAATCGCTAGCATCATAATTCCCAAAGCGGAGGCTTGCCCGTAGTCGGTCGTATAAAAGATTTTATTAAATATATAGGAAGGCAAGTTGTGAGAAGTATTCGCTGGCCCCCCATTGGTCATGATGTAGATCAAATCGGCTGAATTGAATACCCAAATCACTCGGAGCAGCAAGGTAATAATAATCGTCGGTTTGATATAAGGAATCGTAACTCGAAACAGTTTGGTCATTCGGCCTGCCCCATCCATATCCGCAGATTCATAGATGTCTTTAGGTACATTTTGCAGAGCAGCAAGAATCATAATCCCGAAAAAAGGCACTCCATACCATACCATTGCAGCGATGACTGGGAAAATAGAGACATGTGGAATAGCCAAAAAGGGGATGCCTTTTTCCAGAATTCCGAGTTTCACCAATAAGTAATTAATAAGCCCATTCTGTTCATTAAACAGCCATTTAAAAATCATTCCGATTAAAAAAGCAGACACAGCCCAAGGCAGGAAAACAATAGATTGGTAGATGTTTTTCCCTTTAAACTGTTTATTTAGCGCTAGTGCCAAAATAAATCCAAGCACGAATTGCAAACCTACCGTTAAGATGACCCAAAGCAAGGAATTGCCTAATATTTGAGGGAGATTCTTATCGGTCAGCAAAGCGCTAAAATTTTCAAAACCTGAAAAGTGGATATTCCCCGGTTCAAATAAGACATAATGCATAAATGCAAGCTTAAGTCCTGAGAGTAATGGATAAGCAAAAAAAGCTAGAATAATTAGAACAGCAGGAGCGATTAATAAATAGGGCTCGAATGATTTCCATCGAATTGCTTTCAGCATGCTTTCTCTCCCCGCCTTTTCAATACTTAGAATAGATAACCGGGGATTCATCCGTGTCCCCGGTTATCTGCCTTCTATTTTATGGATTTTCCTTCATATAAGCTTGTTGTTCTTTTGTTAGAAAATCTGCAAGATGCTTAACAGTATCCTCGAGCGATTGCGCTTTTGTCAAATATTTTTGCGTTTCTTCCACAGCGAACGTTCCCGTAAATTGACCAAGCTTCGCTAAATGGCTCGGAGGGCCGGCAAACACAATGTTGGAATCCGCCATAGAACCCGCATACCCAGCAATAGGACCTTTGCTGAAGAACGGATCTTTCAGGTTTTCTTTGTAAATAGGAATCGTAGAATTTTTGATGCTGTACGCTAGGTTGTTCTCAGGAGAGCTTAAGAATTCGATTAGCTTCCAAGAAGCATCTTTATTTTGTGATTTGGAAGACATAGCATAAGCAGCGGTGTAACCCCAGAAGATATAGCGTTTTCCGTCATCTGCTTTTGGCATTGGAACGACGTTCCATGTGCCTTCTTTCATATTTTTCTGAGCTGTAATAATAACTTCAGGCGTTTGATTTAAAATAGCCGTTTGACCGTTCAAGAACCCTTGAACCATTTCGTTGAAGCCCCAGTTTACAGACTCTTTGGGAGCATTCCCGTTTAAGTAAACATCGTAGAATTTCTTAAAGGCAGCTTGTGCTTCAGGTTTATACAAAATCGATTTGCCATCCTTATCAAACCAACTGTCGGAGTGAACTGCCGCCATCACATATTCCATGGCTCGAATAACACCATTGGCTCCTCCTCTAAAGGAGATACCGTATCTGTTTTTCGCAGAATCTGTAAATTTTTGTGCTAGATTAAAGTAATCATCCCATGTCGCAATATTCTCGGGCATATTCAGTTCTTTAAACCAATCGCTTCTAATAAATAAGCCTTGCAACAAGAATCCATCTGGAATCGCATAGACATTGCCTTTGAATTTGTTTCTCGCTTGCTTAGTGGCTTCCGTCAAATTATTTAATTGATCCCATTTGTCATAAAAGGGTTGCAAGTTCTCAATATAACCAGCTGAAGCCATCGCCACTAAGGAAGTGTCATCAATACTCAATACGTCAGGAAGAATGCCAGCTGCGCCCATGGTCATCCATTTCTTATTCGCATCATCCCAAGGAACAGACGTATATTCAACTTCGATATTCGGGTTTTTCTCTTGAAATTTCTTCAAAAGCCCCTGCATAAGCGCTGTTCTCTCCGGGCTTGGAAGCGGATCGAGATACGAGATTTTCGCTTTCTTGCCTGTGGCTTCTTTGGCGCCTGCGGCTCCGGTAGCTTTTGCTGCATCATTTTGCCCGCTATTCGTAGAGCAGCCTGCTAAGGCAAAAGTAAGTACAAGACTGGTACATAAGGCTAGAATCGTAGCTTTTTTCTTCATTTTATAACCCCTCCTGTAATTTGATCTATGTTATAAAATCTTGCTGAAGATAGCTTCTCCAACATAATTTAGTAACTAAGCCTGGGTTTTTACACAGTTTCTAAAGTAAACACCGCTTTGTTCATTCCAACAATCTTACGATTATCGTTCGTAATGTCAGTTGGCGTGAGTTGATACATACGGTCAATCGTCTCTTGGTTGCTGTAACCAATTTGCTCAAGGATGGATGCCGTAATGATCGGCCACTCATCCTCAGAACCATCCATCACTTTAAGTGCGAAACCAAGCTTTTCTTTTTTCAATCCAAAGCAGTACACGCCTTTCGCTCCGCCCTTAGCGACAATATTGGGATCCATAAGTAGACTGGAGCAAATTCGATCTGAACCGGCAATCATCTCATAATGCTCGTTCATTAGAGCGGTTATTCGGATAACAGCGGATCGAATCTCAAGATCTTCAATCACCTCGGGACAGGCCAGCTTCATGAAAGCAATCGCCAAATGCTTAAGAGGAATAGCGAACACCGGAAATCCGCAACCATCTGTACCAATGTGAATTTGTTCTCTAGGACATTCAGATAAGTAAGCGAGCGTGTCTACGATCTCGATTTGAGCAGGATGATCAGGTTCAAAGTAGCCTTCGGTTGGATATCCCATTGTTTTGCACAATGCAAGAATGCCAAGATGCTTCCCAGAACAATTATGATAAATCGAACGTTTAGGCTTGTGTGCTCTAAGCATCGCTTCTGAAGCAGGCACACTTAAGGGGTAAGTGGGGTGACAGACAAGCGCTTCCTCTCCCACTCCAATTTTGGTTAGCATGGATTCCAACGCTTCAACATGGAAGGTCTCCGCACGATGGGACCCGATCATAATAGCCGTTTCTTTATCAGAAAGTCCAAACTTTCTGTCTGCACCATGCCGAATGACAGGAATAGCTTGAAATGGTTTCCCGGATGACCTTAAATATGTTAATGACTCTACATCCCCTACTGCGTACTTAACAGCACCTGAGATTGAGACTCCGCAAATATGCCCGCTATGCACGCATTCCAAAGCACCTCCACGATACTCTTCAACTAATGTTTTATCCATTTCGTCTTCCCCTCTTTTGCGTTTAATTTCGTGGTCTTATGCTGTTATGAAGCCAATTATTCCACAGATGTTATTAATTTTCGAAATAAAACAATGAAATAATCATATAGATAGAAAAATAAGACCTATAAAAGGCAATAACTTAGCTATCAGCTTTTATTTATTCCAGTGATGTTAATAATTAAATATTAACAACTCACCTATCTGTTGTCAAACATTTTTTATTTTTTTGTTAAGTAAACTAACAGGCAGCGCTTTCTTAGTGAAGTTTCATAGAGTAAGAGATAATTTCAAAATTAATCGATGTTAACTAAGTTGACTTTGTCGGCGATTGGACTCACCAAGCTGTACGCATTAGTTTGAAATTGATTTAAATCAACCAGTATTCTTGCTATATTAGAAGTAGAAATCCGGTGTAACCTATTGCCACCGTTTCAATTTACTTCGAAGAGGATGAGAACATGCGGTGGATTCCCTTTATTGCATCCCTACCTATCATTTTCCTTCTAGGGGCTGACTCCCCTTCAGAAATCCGTAATCCGGATATAGAAATGCTGCAATTCCGTTCGCAAATTACGTCAAACACAGAGCCAATTAACGCCTCTCTTCAGGGCGCAGACCAATTTGAGGTCGCTTGGAGATTGCAGAACTCTTCTCCTCAAAAGCTATTTATCGCTAATGACAGCACCGCCTATTACCAGTCCGATGGTCAGTGGCAATCTGTCCTGCCAAGCGGAGAGCGGCTGCAGGTTAAGCCAAGCGCGAAGCTCCCCGAAGCCGTGAAGCCGTCGATTTCGCTAAATTTGAAAGCAACTGAGCGAAGCCTGACCCTGCTCGAAGATCAAAAAGAACGCTGGACCTACTCCCTTCCTGAGTCCAATCAGATTCGTCCAAGCACCCTTCAATATGATGCTGCCGAGCATATCTATTTTCAGGATAACAACGGCAGTTGGTATTCGCTTGACCACAACGGGAATGAGCGCTACAAGCTGCTTCTGCAAGCACCTGACAGCCAGCTCATGTGCAAGGTTGCGCCTTCAGGAGACGCCTTTTGTACGTCACCAAGCCTCGGCATTCTTGCCGTACGCGAAAAAATAAACGCCCCTCGTCTCATCATCGATGGCAAGGAGCGCTTTTTTCCACAACGTCCAGAAATTATGAACAACCGCACATTCGTTCCGCTTCGTTCGATCTTCGAGGCTATGAATACAAAGGTAGTCTGGAATCAGGAGACACAAACAGTAACAGCCATAAAAGGAAATCGGACAATCAGCCTGACTCGCGATAGCGAGAAGGCACTGCTAAACGGCAAGAAGATTCAACTTGATGCTCCTCCGATCCTCTATCAGGGAAGCATGTACGTACCGCTGCGCTTCGTTGGAGAAGCGCTTGGCGCGACCGTAATATGGGAGAATGCGACTCGAACCATTCAGATTATCAGCTAGTCATACATGCGAAGCAGAGGCCTTATAGAGCTTTCGATTTTACTTGATAGTTCATCATGAAGGAGGTATATCTCATGAATTTCCGTCTTCATCGTGTGCTTATTGCTTTTAGCCTTGTTCTAGGGATATTGTGCGTATTCGGCTACCGAAAACTTATGGCAATGGAAGTTATACACCGAGTATCTTACTTTCCTTCGGAAACGGATCAAGTTCTGAATAATCCCTTTATGGGGCTTGTTATAGATGCAAGAGATAATGAAGCCAAGCAGCCCTTTCGGCTAGCTTATGCAAATTTGACATGGGCTGATCTGGAACCGGAAAAAGGGGAGTATGCATTTGATGCGATTGAAAAAAAATTTCAATTTGCACTATGGAAGGAAAAGGGTGTATCCCTTATTCTCAGAGTGGTTCTCGATTACCCAAGTCATACACCGCATAAAGATATTCCGGACTGGTTATTTAAAGAAATCGGCGAAAAGGGGGTTCAGTACGATTCTGGCTATGGGAAGGGATTTAGCCCCGACTATAATAATCTTACTCTGATCGAAAACCACGAACGTCTGATCCAAGCTTTAGGAAACCGCTATAACAACGATTCGCAAATTGCTTTTATCGAGCTGGGCAGCGTTGGACACTGGGGCGAGTGGCATACCAATAACGAAGGAAACACACCAATCGAATTTCCCAAAGAAGATGTTTCCGATCAATACGTCCAGCATTATTTGCATTATTTCGACCAAAAACGACTGATGATGAGAAGGCCTCATGAAATCGCATTGAAGCATGGGCTCGGGTTGTTTAATGACGCTTTTGGCTCACACAAGTCAACGATTGACGGGTTTCTGCAATGGTACACCTACGGATATAAGTCTTGGCTTACTCAAAATAATCAGCCAGCCATGCCGGATTTCTGGAAATTGGCGCCCAGCGGCGGAGAGTTTACGTCTGGTGGAAATTACTTCAATGACGCTCGTATTGAGGAAACCCTGTTACAGTCGAAGCTGACGCATGTAAGCTGGCTCGGCCCCAGCGCTCCTTCTCAAGAGCCATTCGGCGGCAGCCTTCAGCCGAATATTGACCGATTTTTGAAAACCATTGGTTATCGGTTTGTCATTGTAAAGGAATCTCACGAAAGGGATATTCATACGGGAAACTCGCTGCATGTCAAACTTAACATGATCAACAGAGGAGTAGCCCCCTTTTACTTTGCTTGGCCCTTGGAGCTTTCCCTAACTGATGAACAGGGAGCCATCGTCTCCCAAATGCGGTCAACCATAGATATTCGCGAATGGCTTCCAGGAGAAAGGGATGTAACGGGCACATTGCCAATTCCTAAGAACCTTGCGCCTGGAAACTATAAGGTCAACGCTGCGATCCTCAACCTGCAAACTGGCAAACCGGAAGTGGACTTCGCTAACGACGGCAGGAGAAGTGACGGCCGTTATTCGCTTGGAACAGTCAGGGTACTTGATTAATTGCATTCATAGAAAATAATCGGCAAACTGTATGGGATTCTGTTTGCAAAGGATTTCATAAATGCGCAAAAAAGCGGCATTCCGAAACTAATGGTTTATAGCGATATTCCCATAAAGGTCTTTCATTATGTAGTAAGATTTCTTTAATCTTTCATGATACTGAGGCTTATCCCAGTCTTCCCATTGATACCGATACATATCGGAGGAATGGATCTTTCTTTCTATTGCATTCGGATAAGTGGATGTGATCACAAGCCCTCCAGGACCCTCTTTTTGTTGTGCTCCATCCGTTTTATAGGTTACAATCGCCATCTTCATTTCTTTTATGGTTTCTGACGCTGACAGTCCTTTTCCCCAAATGTCCCCGGTAATCTCGTGTTTGCTTGGATCTCTAAAATTAAGTAATTGCCAAGGAATCCTCAATTCCAATACACGATCCTTCGAATTTAGAGCTACATCCGTTAACGAATTAAAGTTCGAATGATTCGGGTTTCCGTCCCCTGTTCGCAGCACCCCTGTTTCGTAGCTTTCCAATGGTAAATCAATCGTCCTCCCGTTTACATTGGGGATCTTCAAGGGTCTGTTTAGAACTAACTGCATCGTATGGAAAATGCCATTATCCTTATTCTTAGCATAGTCCAACTTAGGCATCATATTTAACGTATGTCCGTAGGTAAAATAATTCGTATCATAGTAGCTGTCTACCCAGATTCTTGATGATTTATCTCCCTTCAGGTCAATAACAAAGTCAATCCCCTCTTCAGTAGAGAGGTCGGAACCACCTGGAATCCGGTGTTGGCCTTGATCAGGAATTGTATTGAGCAAGAGCATCGTATTCACTTTTGACCATTCTAACGGCTTGCCGTTGTCCATGTAATCCAAGCGAAAGTAAACATAGCTTTCATCACTAGTGACGAAAAATTGCTTCAAGCGTGCCTGCTCATCATCTTGATTACCTGAGGTACTTGTGGAGGAATCGGCGACTTTTATCGGATTGATTTTACGGAAATCCCAGTCGCTAGTCTCACCGTCCACATAAATCGGCTTATCAGCTGGGCCTGCATCAAAACTAAGCAGCCCAAAACGCTGCTCTCCGGTCTGTACATTGGACCAGAAAGGACGGCGGTCGCTATTATCCAGTTCCGCAGTATTCCAAGTTCGCTTAAACCATTCATCCTGCCAGCTAAAAAGAAGTCCCCCAGCCAAGCCTTCACGGGTCATATCCTCAAATAATCTCGCGTCAATATTCCCTTGTTCCGTCTCATCATGATTCCCTTGATTCCATCCACTTATATTTCGATGGGCCATCCCTCGGGAAGAAGGCACGCCAAATTCAGCAACCAGAACGGGAATTTGATGATTTTGTTTCAGGTCCTTTAAATAACCGGCGTAACTATTTTTTTCTCCGCGAAAATCGATGTAATTGGTATATTTAGGTTCATAATTGAGAAAATCGGGGTAATAGGGATACACGTGATAGGATGCAAAATATCCCCCTTTATAACTCGGATTTTCTTTAATGAGATTCGGGTTTATGGCAGCCATATCTTCTGTTTCCAAAGGCTCCGTAGGGTGTTTCATCAAATCGGTTGTTACCCAGTTAGTGAAGCTGATTGGTCTTTGCCACTGATAGCGATCTGATTCATAGACGGCGATAGACTCCATTTTATCCGCGAGCCATATCTCAAAAGGTTGTGCATTTTCTGTCCTAAAATATTTTCCGTTATAATTCTCCATGCCCTTATGCTTGTTGTTGGTGGAGTCGACTACTGTCGGGTCCCACTCAACACCCAAGATCCAGCCTACGACATAAGGGGAGACATCGGCTTTGTATACACCCGCGGCATGCCCCGCCCGTTCAGGCAGATTGACTTGTCCATGAATGACATCCACTACATTCTGCATTTCTTTCTTAAAGTCATCCGCTGTATGACCGATAAATACATCCTTCGACGCAACCATATCCTCTTCATCGACCCATATGCCATGAAACAAATAAATGGGCTGGCTCGCTTTCGAATTGTACTCTAGCAAAGCCTCGTAAAATGCTGGTGGATGCAAGGTATAAATCCTTATGGAATTTATATTCATATCCCCCATTTGTTTGAACCACCGCAAATAATCAGCCTTGGCAATCCCCATTTCCCCAGGGAATAATCCCGGTTTAGTAGCCCCTAAGTTCACACCTTTAATCAGCATATCCTGCCACTCGCCATTATGGTTAATCTGTATGTATGAACCCCCGACTTTAGCGGGAACTTTAACTCCATCTATGGTTACTGGTGTTATCGTCGATATTGGCTGAACAGATGTTTCAGGTACTATTGGTCCTACATCTTTATCTCCTCGCAGCACAATATAAGCAAGAACCCCCAGCACAAGAACCAACATGATGCCTACCAGTGCATTTTTCCCTTTAAACAACCCCATATCTAAACTTCCCCCTACTTTCTCTTTCGATCGTTCAACAAGTCCAGATACTATGATGAAACGCCCTTTCGCTTCATCTCGCCCCAACTCTGTTTTTTCCCCATTATCGCTGACATGAGTGCTTTTACCCGCCAATATGTCATAATCGGCCGATACCAAAACGCCTCCGACAAAGCAAAGAAAAATAAGCGATTGAGTTCGGATACCCGCTTATGTTTTCCTAGCCTCCACTCCTCAAGAAGCACGGAGCCCATGGACAGAAATGACCCGTAAATAACCATGAACAGAAGTAAAGCCAACGAGTATAGAATATTGACTTCCCCCAAGATCCAACCGATTAATACGACAAGATAACCTATCATTTCAATGACAGGACCAAATAATTCCACAAAAAGGAAATAAGGAATGGCGATTAATCCGATCCCCCCGTATTTTGGATTCATAGCCATTTTTCGATGAGTCCACAAGCTTTCGAACAACCCCCGGTGCCATCTAACCCGCTGGTTTCTTAATATTTTTATATCCTCAGGCGCCTCGGTATAGCACACTGGATCTGCGACGTATTCGATTCTGGCTCCCCATTTATTCTCGATGTTCATTCTGTGAAGACGAACTACAAGCTCCATATCCTCGCCAATTGTTCCCAACTTATAGCCGCCCGCTTGAATGACTCTTGCTGTTTTGAATACCCCGAATGCGCCGGAAATGATGAGAAGGAGATTGTTTCGGCTCAACCCGATTCTCCCCATAAGGAAAGCGCGCATATATTCGATTGTTTGCATAATGACCCACGGATTCCTGGAAAGCCTCATTTCCTTCATCTGCCCATGAACGATCGTGCTTCCGTTCGCAATCAGCACATTTCCCCCCGTGGCGAGGATTTCCTGCTCGGTATTTTCTATGATCGGCTTCATAATCTTGAGGAAAGAATCCGGCTCCAATACTGTGTCCCCGTCAATAGAAGCAAAATACGGATATTTGGACAGGTTAATGCCAGCGTTCAACGCATCCGACTTTCCGCCATTTGCTTTGTCAACAAGCAATAATTGAGGATAAATTTCCGACTTATAGACCGCTTTGATCGGTTTGGTTTCGATTCCGTTGCGTTTTTGAAATACTTTATCTTTCAAGGGTACCATTTTAAACCGTTCAATCATTTTTTGCAGAGTTTGGTCCTTAGATCCGTCATTGACCACAATGACCTCATATTCGGGATAGTCTAATCGTCCGCTTCCTGTGACTAGTGACAGCACAGTACCGATAATTCCTATCTCTTCATTGTAAGCCGGAACCAGAACTGATAAGGGGGGAGTGAACGCAGATTTTTTGACTTTCTTATAAGGCTCCACATTATGAAGGCCACGTTCTCGCTTTAACCGATTGAAAGCCAGAAAGAAAAGGATAAAATAAAACAAACAAACGAATACAAGATAAAAAAAGATCACTTGATTCACGATCTGGAAGAGAAAAACAGCAAGATCCCAATAATTACTCATAATCTATGCTCCTCTCTAACCATTCCTTAGCAATGTTTCTGGCATAACTGTCAGGGTGTGTCGTGGTAATAGAGAGAAGGATATCTCTTCCATTCTTGTATTTTCGAATGGCTTTAGCAGCCTCTGATCTTATGACATAGCTTCTATCGCTGATGAACTGCTCTAGATACTGCAAAAAACGTTCTGTTTTGATATTCCCCATGAGCCTGACATACATCAGTTTTTCCCCCGTGTACTGCGGGCTCTGCCATTCTCCCCTTTGGGACTGCTCATCAATAATCTGCGTAATTACGTCAGGAGAGCTAATATAACCAAGGCTCGCAATTGTTTTGGTTGCCCGCACCCTCTTCTCCTGATCGGTTGCATTCAACAAGCTTTCCAACAATTCTTGAAGTTTCAACGAGCGGAAATTTTTATCTCTAAGTACGTCTATCATACTTAACTGCCATTCATAAGGGAGATCATAGAAAATATCTACATAGCTGTCGAAATTATCTGTAGTAATAACCAGGCTAATCATCTCGTTTAACAGAAAAGGAGGAAGCCCCTTCGATTTCTTGAACAGGTCCTGAAGATGGGCGTATCCGAAATCGGCCAAAAGGAGATAAATCTGATATCTCTCTTCCGATGAACACTTCTTGCTCTCCAACAGCTTCAATAAGTCGTCCTGCATCCTATCAATCTTAAAAAGATCGATGAAATACAGCGTATTCATTCGGGTACTCCATTTGGAATGAAAAAGCCTTTTTCTGTACCACGGAACAAAATATTCCTCGACAAACGGTTTTACCGGATTAAAACTAGGCTCGATTTTGAAATTACTCAGATAATCGCCGAAAAAGTCTTCAAGGGCTTCAAACTGATAAAGTTCAATTGGGCGACACCGACGGCTTATTAAGGAATAATTCCTCTTCCCAGCGACAAAGTATTCTTGGAGCTCGTTCATGATCTGTTCCAGCCATGCCTTTTTCCGTTTCTGAAACAGGTTGGTCCTTATTTTTCTCAAAACCAAATATACATAAACAAAGCATAACAGCAGAGAGAAAACGACCGTGAGTGCTATGACAGTGAAGAGATTAATCATCGCGTCCCCCGGATTAATCGTCTTATTCGGGCGCGCAGCTCTTTAATGCTGAATGGCTTGATCATATAATCATTGGCGCCTCTTTGAATCGCCATTGAGATTTCCTCTTCGGAATCCCTGCTGGTTAACATCATGCACAAATACCTGCGTCGGTCGTATTGCGTGCGGATCTTCTGCAGAACCTCCAAACCATCCATCTTAGGCATGATTCTGTCAATAATGAGAAGAAATCGTTCATTCTGGCGATGCCAAGGGTCGTTGAAAAATTCCTCTCCGTCCGGATACGCTCTAATCTCTACCTCAAAATCTTGATCCGCGATATCCTCTAATTGATGCTTCAACATTTCACGAATTAACCTGTCGTCATCAATAATTCCGACTTTCAGCTTCCTCAATGTGATGGAGGTGAAAGTCGCCATCCCGTCCATAACCCACGCTTTCCTGTCGGCAACAGCCTGATCCTTCGGAAAAGGCATAAGTGTTAAACATTGTTCTATGGTCTGTAAGGGATCCATAAAGTCCAACACCCTAGCCGAAAAGGTACCGCTGATCTCTCCTGCTGTTGTCTGGAAACGGAGCTGAGCAAATCTTTCGATCAACCGGCGCATTAATTTCATAGCATCTTCTTTGACGGTTTTCGGAAGAACGAGAACAAATCCTTCTCTATGAAATCGATATAAGGAATCCGCAGGTCGGATGCTATTTTGGATAAATCCCCCTAGTTCCTTCACCAACTGATATCCTATAGCATAGCCATACGTTTCCTGAACGATAGGGAGATCATCCACCTGTACATAGACCATTGCGAACGGCTCATGGGAGCGTTTCAAATCATTAAGTTGATGCTCGACTTCTTGTTGAAGATTATTGTAATTTTTTATTCCGGTCATCGGATCAATAAGAATCTGATCTAAGATTCGGTTTCGTTTCCTCAAGTTTCTGATCACCCTTGTGACTAATTCAACGGGTTCAACGCGTGAACCTATAACATCATCTGCCAAGGCCATACATGCGTAACACAGCTTCAAATCTTCCTTATCCAACGATATCAGGATCGGAACATGGTTATCTTGACACAGTTGAACGAATCCATTCAATACATGAACGCCATCATCTGCTATAAGGCTTGCGTTAATAATGACATAATCAGGGTATAACTGATAGAAGAGTTCCGTGGCTTTCGACTGGTTATCCGATTCGAAAATAACCATCCCGTTTTCTTTCTCCAGATGTTCTTTGTAAAAGGAAAGAAATTCTGGGTCATCATTAAGAACTAGTAAAAGAGGCTGGTTTTCAAATGTTGAATGACTACGGTCTTTTGCTTCATAATTTAAGTTGACATCATTCATGTTTCATTGACTCCTTGACTGGCTCATAATTTTCTCCTAAATACGAAGTACTGTACGCTGCTACTCGTTCACGGTCAACCCGAACGTAGTCCTTTAGAACTAGTATAACCTATTGAAATGTCGAAAAATAGTGATTTTTGCGTAAGTCTCGCAAAAAAATGACGTTAAAGAAATTTGCTGTGCTGCAAGTTCCTTCCACCAGTATGATTCGATTTTTCATAAGAAAAAGCCTTCAGCCCAGGGAATCCATCCCTGTCGCCGAAGGCTTTCTATCTTTAACCCAACACCACGCGGTCATCCGACAGCTTGTTGCCGCTGATGTGCTCGAACTCACCGAGCAGCTGCTCCACGGTGAGGTCCTTCTTCCGTTCCTCGCTCACATCCAGGATGATGCGACCTTTGTCCATCATGATCAGGCGGTTGCCAAGACGAATCGCCTGCTCCATGTTGTGCGTGACCATCAACGTGGTCAGCTTCATTTCGCGCACGATGTCTTCGGTCAATCGTGTGATGAGCTCCGCGCGCGAAGGATCCAGCGCGGCGGTGTGTTCATCAAGCAGCAGAATCTGCGGCTTGGTGAACGTCGCCATCAGCAAGCTGAGGGCTTGACGCTCTCCGCCGGAGAGCAGGCCCACCTTCGCGCGCAGCCGGCCCTCCAGGCCGATGCCGAGGCGCTGCAGCTGTTCCAGGAACAGCGCGCGCTTGCGCGCGGTGACGCCGAAGCTTAACCCGCGCTTCTTGCCGCGGGCATACGCCATGGCGAGATTTTCCTCGATGGTCATTCGAGGAGCGGTCCCCGCCATGGGGTCTTGAAAGACGCGGCCAATCCAGCGGCTGCGCTCGTATTCCGGCAGGTGGTGGATGACCTCGCCGCCGATACGCACTTCGCCGGCATCCGGCGTCATGACGCCGGAAATGATGTTCATCAGCGTCGATTTACCGGCGCCATTACTGCCAATGACCGTGACGAAGTCACCGGGCTTGAGGTTCAAGTTAATACCGATTAGCGCGATTTTCTCATCTGCGGAACCGGGGTTAAATAGCTTAGAAACGTTCGAGAGCTGAAGCATTAACGATCACCTCCCTTGTTCATTTTCACAGCAAGGGCGATGAGTTCAGCCGAACGCCTTTTCGCTGTTGCTTTTTGCTTAATCGCTCGCTGCACGGAAGGAAGAACGAGCGCGATGATAACGATAATCGCGGTAATTAACTTCAAATCGGATGCTTTTAGCCATTCGACTCGCAGAGCCAATGCCACAACAATACGGTACACGATGGAACCGAGTACAGCAGCCAGTGTCGCTTGAAAAACCGTACGGGCACCAAAAATTGCTTCCCCGATAATAACGGAAGCCAGTCCAATGACGATCATCCCGATCCCCATCGAGATGTCGGCGAAGCCCGACTGCTGCGCGATGAGCGCTCCGGATAGCGCTACTAATCCGTTCGATAAGCTAACACCTAGAATCGTGGTTCTGTCTGTGTTCGCTCCGAAGCTGCGAATCATTCGCGCGTTATCGCCCGTCGCTCGCAGAGCAAGTCCCAAGTCGGTATGCAGGAACGCATCCAGCAGCAATTTGAACACGATGACAATAATGAGCACAACTGTAATCGGCGACATGGAAGTAAATATTGTATCGACATTGAGAAGTGAAATGTTCGGCTTGCCCATGATCCGCATATTAATGGAATACAAGGCAATCATCATAAGGATCCCTGATAAAAGCCCATTAATTTTACCCTTCGTATGGAGCAATCCCGTACAAGCTCCAGCCACAAGCCCGCCTGCCAAAGCAGCCAAACAAGCTAGCAGCGGCGAATAGCCATGAGCAATCATGATAGCTGCAACAGCTCCGCCTGTTGTAAAACTCCCGTCCACCGTTAGATCAGGGAAATCGAGAATGCGAAACGTGATATAAACACCAAGCGCCATCAGCGCATAGAGAAGACCTAGCTCGACGGCACCATTCATTGAATCCATCATGTGAATAACCTCCTACTTTGAAAAAAAGGGGTGAACGAAAGCGACGTTCACCCCTTTTGTGTCTTAACCTTACTGAATGATGTTTTTCTCTTTATCTTTTACTGCATTTTTCATCGCGTCTGTTACATCAATTCCTTGAGCTTTTGCTGCCTTCAGGTTTAAGATCAGATCCATTTTTTCAGGAACAGTTACTTTCATGTCTGCTGGTTTTTTACCATTCTTGAGAATGTCGACAGCCATTTGACCAACTTGGTAGCCATGATCATAGTATTTGAAGCCAACTGTTGCAAAAGCACCTTTTTCCACTGTATCGCGGTCACTGGAGAAGAACGGAATGTGTTTATCATTAGCAATTTGAATGATTCCATCCACACCGCTAACGACCGTGTTATCAAGCGTAATCAAGAAAGCATCTGCGCGCCCAACGAGGGATTGTGCAGCTTGTTTTACTTCAGACGTATTGGTAACCGGCGCTTTAATGAGCTTAATGCCGTGTTTCGTTAAGGTTTGCTCTGCATTTTTGGCCATGATAACCGCGTTAGGCTCTCCTTCGTTAATAACAAGACCAACAGTTTTCACTTTAGGCAAGTTCGCAGCAACGAAATCCATTAATTGTGCAACAGCCATTGGGTTCGTGTCCGAAGCTCCAGAAACATTACCGCCCGGCTTGTCCACATTGCTAACAATTTTAGCTGCAAGCGGATCTGTAACAGCTGCGAATAAAATTGGAGATTTCTTCACTTGCTGTACCAGAGCTTGTGCGGATGGTGTTGCGATACCAAGTACCAAATCGTAGTCGGCGGAAGCAATTTTTTGAGCAATGGATAAGTTATTCGGTTGATCGCCTTGCGCATTGTTGAAATCGACTTTCAAGTTGGTACCTTCCACGATACCGCCATCTTTAAGCGCTGCAAGGAAACCTTGACGTGTTGCATCCAGAGACGGATGTTCGACAATTTGGGAAATCGCGACTTTATAAGACTTTTGCGCGGCTGCCGTTGCTGCCGGAGTTGCTGAAGCCGCAGCGCTTGCTGCCGGGGCCGGAGCCGCCTTTTGCCCACAACCTGCTACGACCATAAGAACTGCTGATAATACGAATGATACGAGTGCTTTCTTTTTCAACATAATTACCCCTCTCTAAGTTCCCATTTATCGCTTGGACTCATTGCTCACTCACCACTTTAACGCTTTTGCGGGACACAGTGTGCGGATATGAAACACCCAAGGCTCCATATTAATTAACCATAGTTTAAAGGGCTCATGGGTTTCCGTCAATTGTTTTATCCGTATTTATAAGTTTTCTGTAAACATCTGGAGGAGATTGTGCTCAGGACTGCAGAGGAAGATAAAAGTCACGTAGCAATTCATCCATCACCCGATTCGTACGCGCCGCAGTCCGACCCGTACTAGGGCTTTTACCCCTACCCCGCAGCTCGTCAACCACCGATTGAATAAGGGGCTGTTGGACATGAGCCGGATAAGGAATTGCATACTCCTCGATCCGACCATTTGCCGTCTCCACGCGAATATCATCGCTGAACGTCGAAAACGAAATTTTCCCAAGATTCCCCGTAATTTCAGTAACATCACTGCGCTTGAACGCATTGAAACTCCAAATCCCAACACCCATGACACCAGACTCAAATGCATAGGTCGTTGTTACGATATCTTCAACTTGATACTGCCCCGACTGATTTCTGGCAAAACCTTTTACTTCGCCAATTGGGCCAAGTAAAAAATCAAGAACATCCAGCGTATGACTCGCCAAATCAACGAACAAACCGCCTCCGGAAAGCTCTGGCCTAATCCGCCACGGCAGTTCCTGTCCATCATCTTGCCTCATGGTTTGGAGAAAAGTCGTCTGTACGAATCGGACCTCACCAATGATACCGCTGTCAAGCAATCTCTTGATCTCAACAAATTTGGGCAAGCCTCTGCGATAATAGGCCACGAATAAAGGTACCTTTGCTTCTTCGCAAGCAGCTATCATGTCCAAACATTCCGCATGATTCCTCGCCATCGGCTTTTCCACATAGACAGGCTTTCCCGCCCGTGCTGCCAGCAGCGCATATTCCCGATGAAAACCTGGAGGTGTCGCGACATAGATCGCATTGACATTCGGATCGTTGACCAGCGCTTCCGCATCATCGTACCAGGCAGCAACTCCGTGTCTTTTGGCGTAATCTTCTGCTAGCGCACCATTTCTTCGCATGACAGCAACAAGCTCAGAACCCTCCGCCTTCTGCAAGGCAGGTCCGCTTTTGACCTCGGTCACATCCCCGCAACCAATAATACCCCATCGTACCTTATCCAATCTGTCCAAGCCTCCCAACAGGTCACAGTGATACATGATTTTATCCTACATATTCGACATGAGATCGTCTCCTCCTTGTGACCTTTTCTTATAAATGCAGCTGACAACATCATTGGTCTAATAGATTTATGATAAATTGGCACTTTTTCTATGCCACCTGAATGGCTATAATTTATGGAAACTAATCTAGGACGGTGAATATATGTACATTCCATCACACTTCGAAATAAAGGATGACCAGATTATTTACAATATTATCGAGCAAAATGGCTTTGCCACGCTGATTTCTCAGCATCAAGGCAGTCCATTCGCAACTCACCTACCCCTATCATTGGATAAGAAAAGAAAATACTTATTTGGACATTTTGCACGCCCTAATCCGCAATGGAAGGAGATCGAAAAGCAGGAGGTCTTAGCGATTTTTCATGGTCCGCATTGCTATATCTCTCCCTCTTGGTATGAGACTTCTACTACAGTTCCCACTTGGAATTACGTTGCTGTTCATGTATATGGCCAGGTTGAGCTTATAGAAGATGCACAAGTAGTGATGAATTCGTTAACTGATTTGGTTTTAAAATATGAAGAACCGAGCAGTTCCTATCAATTAGACCAAGTAGATGCTAGTTATTTAGCAGGTTTGAGTAAAGGTATTCAAGGATTTAGAATTAAAATTACTCGCATCGAAGGAAAGGCTAAATTGAGTCAAAACCATCCAACAGAGCGCCAAGAGCTTGTTATTCAAAGGTTAGAAAATAAGCCTGGTGAAGATGAACGTAAGATTGCCTCTCTTATGAGAGAAAATCTTGGAACTTGAATCCCTACTGCCTATATCCCGCCTCTCTTACTCCATTGTTGTAAAATCTACAACAATTGGGACCCATACTACCAAAAGTAGAAGTACATCCCTGATTCGAACAGACTGGGAACGTTAATTCAAAAGACCTTCATTTCGCACAATAATTAGCAGGTTCCATCGGGCAAAGTAGTGAGATGTTGTATTTCGTACAACAATAGGCGGGTTTAATCAGGCAAATTGGTGAAATGTTGTATTTTTTGCAACAAATCGATCGATTTCACTTAGGAAACCTCGTTTCTAGCTCAAATTGTTGTACGAAATGCAACATGTCGAGCTGAAATGGTCCTAAAGCAGTATATTGTTGTACATTGTGCAACTTGGACCTGTCTTGTGAAGCAGCGGAGATTGGACCTATCGTGAAACTGCCGTCGGCCAACACCATGTCGTGATACTGCTCCTCAAGACCCCCAACAACTTCACCCATAGGCTTCAATGGCAAAAAAGCGCGCATATACGCTAGCCCCTCAACTATCCGAGCTACTAAAAAAGCGTTCCAAACCCCATCATACCAGGGTTTGAAACGCTTTTCGCATTCTTGGCTCATCCTATTTTACGAATGAACCTCCACAGTTGCCACAGATTCTAACTGCGAGTGATCCGAAGACATCTGATCTTGCAGCTGCAGCTGCTGCGTAGCAAACTCGCGGTACATCTCGTGGGACTCCAGCAACTGCTGGTGTGTACCGCTGCCTGTCACGACGCCTTTGTCCAGAAAGATAATTTGGTCGGCATCTACGACCGTCGACAAGCGATGCGCTATTACTAGCGTGGTGCGTCCTTGCATCAAATTTTGCAGGGCTTGCTGCACAACAACCTCCGATTTACTGTCCAGACTCGATGTCGCTTCGTCCAGCATCAGTATCTTCGGATCCCGCAGCAAGGCTCGCGCAATGGCGATCCGCTGACGCTGTCCACCTGACAGCTTGATGCCGCGTTCACCGACCTCGGTCTCATACTTCTGCGGCAGCTCCTCGATAAAGTCATCGGCATACGCCATCTGTGAAGCCCGCTTCAGCTCCTCCATCGTCACTTCATGCTGCAGTCCGTAACAGATATTGTCCCGAATCGTCCCGGCAATCAGCGGACTCTCCTGCGAAACATAGCCAATCTGACTCCTCCAAGAGATGAGCGAGAATTGATCAATTCGGTCGGCCCCCAACGTGACTGAACCCTTTTGCGGCGCATAAAATCTTTCCAAAAGAGAGAACATCGTCGTCTTACCGCTGCCGCTCGGTCCTACAATTGCCGTAACCTTGCCCGCTTCCATGGTGAAGCTGACATTTTTTAGAACAGAGTCCCCTTCTTTGTAGCTGAAAGATACCTGATCGAAGTGAATCGACTGCGAGGCATTCGTGACAGGTACTCCGGCATGCGGATTCTCTTCTTCATAATCGAGTACCTTCAGGATCGTATCAGTCGCCCCCATCGCCTTCTGTACCTGATTGAAAAACTGTGTAATTTGCGTAATCGGCGCAACAATTTGGAACAAATACAGCATGAAAGCAACGAGCTGACCAGCGGAAATAGCCCCGGAGGCAACCTGCATGCCGCCATATCCGAAAAGCACAACAAACAGCATCAGCATGACAAAAGTAACAAGCGGCGCCATTAATGCTTGAATCCGACCTTCTTTCAGCCCGAATTTGAAGAGCTTTTGAATCCCTGCGGCACCTTCTTTATACTCAACAGGCTCGGCGTTGGCTGCCTTCACTAAGCGCATTTCCGATAGCACTCGATTCAGCACGGAGGTGAAGCTGGCTGTCTCGGCTTGCATGCCTTTGGATATTTTAAACATTTGCCGCCCCAGCGGAAAAAGAATGACGAAGGCTATCGGGAATACGCTGAACATGATGAGCGTCATTTTCCAATCCATAAACAGAAGCACCACAATAGATCCAATGATCGAGATGATCCCCGTGACGAAACCCGCCATATGCTCGGCAATGAGTCCCTTAATAACAGCTGTATCATTCGTCATTCGAGAAATCGTATCCCCCGTCTGATGGCTATCGTAGTATCTAACCGGCAGAACGAGCAGCTTCTTCCACAAACGATCCCGAATGCCGGCCACAACGCGCTGTCCCGCAAAGTTCAGTAAGTACACTGAAACCCCGGAAGCTACAGCCGATGCAACAAAAGCGATCGCCATACCGCCAATCTGTCCCCAATTCAGGGAACTAATGGAGAAGCTGTCAACGACATTCTTCGTAAACAGCGGGATTACCAACCCCACCAATGTTGAAATAATACTTAACCCTAGTGCTATGCTTAATACGAGCTTGGGCGGGTTAGCCTGTGCGAGCAAACGAGCGAATCCACGCCAGTTGCTCTTACCCTTTAGCTCTTCTTTCCTTGTAGCTGTCATCTATCTCTACTCCTTTACCGATTGGATGTTCATCCGTCTCTCTGGTATGATTCCTTACCTAGGTATCATACACTTCTATTTTAAACGGAATATAAACAAGATCCCATCGGCCTCCAGGCGGAGAAGCAGCCTCTTATTTCTTTATCCTCTCGCGATAGTACGCGACTGTCTCGGTAAGCGCTGTACGCAGCGGCGTAGGTCCCGCTTCTCCGCCAAAACGTTGTACAAATTTCCTGCTATCCACGACAAAAGGCTGCTCAAATTGATAAAGCATCTCGATAACCTCCTTGGCTGCCGGTATGAATAGACCGCCCAGACGGAGCATTCCACGGCCCATCGTGCCAATGCGCGGAGAGTGCCCTGCAGCCTCGTAGGCTAGTTCCGCGAATCGCCGAGCGCTTACGGTCTCTGCATTTGGGACGTGCCATACCTGACCGAAGGCATCTTCATGCTCACTCAAGGTCACGAGGGCTCGACCGAAGTCGTCTATATACGTAAAGGTATGCAGCGCATCAGGGTTCCCAAGCAGTGAAATCGACTTCCCAGCCGCTACCGGTGTGAAAAAGCGCGAACCAACGGACGAGTTTTCTACCTGCGGTCCAAAGAAATCAGACCCTCTGCCGATCGTTACTCTCACGGTCCCTTTTTGGTGTAAATCCAACAGCTCGCGAGCAACTTCAGCCCTTACCTTGCCTTTACGCGTGGAAGCCTCATAAGCCAGCCCTTCATGGATCGCCCCCTTAACTTCGCCGTACATGTAGAGGTTATCCCCCATGATTAGATCCGTCCGATGATGGGCAGCTGCTTTCGTAATATGGCTCATCATTCGCTGAAACAACCCATCCCACTTATGATAAGGAGGCTGCGCGCATTGAAAAACGTTTTTTGCCCCTTTTAGTGCAGTTAGAGCACCGCTTTCACTCATCAGATCTGCTTGCATCACCTCAACACCATCAGGCACACTTGCCCTGCCCGAGGAGTTAACCATTCTGACTTTCTTCCCTTTCCTCAAAAGCTCTTTCATGACGGCCCTGCCCAGCGGACCCGCTCCCAATATGACTTCCATGCTGCATCCTCCCAAATGGTTTTCGCCAGAATGACCGGCTGGCTTCTTCTTATGAAAACAACAATAAACCCTATAGCAGCTATAGGGTCAATACGTTTTTCACAGGAATTTGAAGATCAACAATAAAGTCATCTGTATTGATCATATGGGTAAAATCAATCAAATACCGCTCCAGCACAGGACCGTTTTCTTCATAGCCGTTCAAGCTCATCCAATCCCTTAAACGCTGGAACAGTGACTTGCACGTATCTTCATTAGGAAAACCCGGGTATACCGCGGATATGTAATCCCCGCCTGGCAGCCACCGGGTAAAGGCAGGTTCGGGCTTACTTGGCAGCAGCGGCACACAGATCTCAATATCGGAGTCGCCTCTGTCAAACGTCAGTAGATCTTCATGGTAGATGGTCAAAATGTGTCCATCCATCGTCAATCCGCTCTCTTTGATCCGGTCCATCAGCGCCATGAAGCGTATAACCGAAGCCTCCATCCCGCATTCGTCACGTTTGCGTTCGAAAGCAACGAAGCGATCCGGATATGTCTTCAGCTCTACCACGACTTGCGAATGCTCGAATTCGTTACGCAGCTGCCTTTGGGCGTCCAAATGCCGCAGCCTTTGATCAATCGTGCCGACGACCGTTTCCAGCGTGCGAATCGTTTCTTCCGCTTCCGCCTTCTTCCCACGCATTAGCTCCGGGATACCGTCCATGCTTTTGCTTTTGAGAAACTGACCGATCTGCTCTAACGTGAACTGCATACTCTGCAGGTCTTGAACAATTTTAATCGCAAGAATATCTTGACTGGAGTAGTATCGATAGCCATTCTGCCCATCCACACGGTGCGGCTTCACAAGCCCAATTTTGTCATAGAAATGGAGGGTCTGGATCGAGGTCTGACATATTTTTGCCGTCTGTCCAACGGTATATCCCTGGCTGTTTGGCATAGTTTTCATAGGATGATTACGATTCAGTTGCTATCTGCCAGATCACACCGAAAGGATCTTCCAGACGACCGAACATCGTTCCCCAGAACATACGTTGGAAAGGCATTTTCACAATGCCGCCATCTGAAAGTCCTTCAAATATACGACGAGCTTCTTCTTCGCTCTTAAATTCCAGCGTCAAATCCAATCCGTGGCCTCTATCCACTGTATCTTTACCTGAATCAGCCATGAAGAAGCGAAGGCCAAGAGCTTGCAGTTCTAGATGCATGACGCGATTTTTGATAGATTCATCCGCATCCGGCATATCCGCGAAAGTACGAAGGCTAACCAATTCCCCGCCTAGTGCCTTCACGTAAAAGTCAGCTTGTTTTCTTGCATCACTGCTGTAAATGTATGGAGTTAACGTTGCCATGCTGCTTCCCTCCTAATTAGTAATCGTTGGATACAGACCGATCATACCATCTCTCGCCTAGGGAAGTGAATACGATCCCCACACTAAGCGGTCTCTTCCTTGCTCCTTCGCTTCATACAAAAGTGCATCCGCTGCAGCTACGAGTTCTGTCGCCCTTTGCTCCTTGTCACGCACCGTTGCTCCAAAGCTCATGGTAATATGGAACTTGTCCTCGTCAGTACCGAACTCAAGCACGCGCAGCCTTTCTCTGAATTCATTCAGCAGATCACTAGCGAAATGCCGATCCTGCGTGTATAAAATGATGACAAACTCCTCACCACCATAGCGGAAGGCACTGCCATGCTCACTAGGAATGCTCGATTCAAACAATGTTCCGATCGACCGCAGAACCGCATCCCCTGCCTGGTGACCATACTGATCATTAATGCGTTTGAAATAATCAATATCTGCCATAACGAGGGTAAAATGCTGCTGCTTCGCAATCGTTTCCTTGATCTCCTCTTGGAAGCTGCGGTGATTATAGAGCCCGGTTAGGTAGTCTTTTTTAGCTAAATTCTCAAAAATGCCCTTCTCTACAAAGTGCTTTCGCTCCCGCGCCACGATGATGCCGCCAATCACACCGATCATGATCAAAAAGGCAAAATTGAAAAAATGCCGCGGCAGATCTTCTATTATAAAACCGCCATCGACCGTGATAACAACACCGATATAACCAAGAATCACCATGAGGGTTGCCACCATGGCCCCAACGAGACTCCAGTATAATGACGCATGCAAAATAACCAGATAAGCAATTGGATATACGGGACTCTGGGTACCTCCGGTTAGCGAAATAATCGCTACAAAGGCCACGTAGTCTAACAGCACTCCCGTCCTCGTTGTGTAGTGATAGAAGGCAGAGTCAATGGGACTGCGATGTATGGCATATTCCGTTATTCCCATATAAATAACAGCAAAGACAAATAGACTCATAAAAATGATCAGATCTAATGTCGTTTGATGATAATACTTCATAAATAGAATGGTTGACGTCGGTACAAAAAACCACCGTACACAACAATAGGCAATTTCCAAAATGCGGTCAGATCTTCTAGTCACACGCACGGTGCAATCACTTCCTTGATATGGCATTGTAGACATTTGAAATTCTATGGAAATAAGAGGAAGTCCTGCCTCGTTCGATTTATCTACAACTTTTCTTGCCGAGTACCTTCGATTTACTTGCCACAGCTTCATCTTAATATCATTTCCTGATTAAAGGAAGAGCTTACTTTTTTCTTCATTTTGTTACGAAGGATGGGACTATTTACTGTTTCGGAGAGATCGGTCTTTCACGCGCTAGGAATCTAAGGCAGAGGCTGTCGTCATTCCTTAGTAGAGGCTAAATTTTGTTTTTCACTGTTTCTTCGATACAATGAAAGGGTAAGAACATTCTACCCACAGACTCACTGAGGAGGTAATTTAATGAATAATTTTACGTTTTATAATCCAACCACACTGCATTTCGGTCAGGGACAACTGGAGAAATTAACAGCTGAGGTATCCAAATATGGTAAGAACGTGCTGCTCGTCTATGGCGGCGGAAGCATTAAACAGAATGGCATTTATACGAATGTCGTTCATCTATTGAAAGGCTTGGATGTAAATATCTTCGAACTGAGCGGTGTAGAGCCTAACCCAAGGCTTACAACTGTTCATCGTGGTGTTGAAATGTGCCGCAGCCAGAACATTGACCTCATCCTTGCCGTCGGCGGAGGCAGCGTCATCGACTGCGCCAAAGCGATTGCTGTTGGAGCAAAGTACGTAGGTGATTTCTGGGATATCGTTACACGGAAGGCTTCTGCAACGGATGCGCTGCCTTTGGGAACTGTCCTCACAATCGCGGCAACGGGTTCAGAAATGAACTCCGGTTCAGTTATTACGAATTGGGAAACCAAAGAGAAACTCGGTTGGGGCAGCCCGTTCTCATTCCCTAAATTTTCGATTCTTGACCCCGCCCATACGACTTCCTTGCCAGAAAATCAAACCGTTTATGGCATGGTTGATATCATGTCTCACGTGTTTGAACAGTATTTCCATCATACGCCTAACACACCGTTGCAGGATGGCTTCTGTGAAACAATCCTTCGCACGGTTATTGATACGGCTCCGCGCCTGCTGCGAGATCTAGATGATCTGGAACAACGCGCAACAATTCTATACAGCGGTACAATGGCGCTTAACGGAGTCCTAAGCATGGGCGTTCGCGGCGATTGGGCGACCCATAATCTGGAGCATGCTGTATCAGCCGTTCACGATATTCCGCACGGCGGCGGTCTTGCGATCCTCTTCCCGAACTGGATGACCTACACACTCGATGCCAACGTGGCTCGGTTCAAACAGTTCGCACAGAACGTCTTTGACATTGATGCGGTTGACAAGTCGGACCGCCAAGTTGCGGAGGAAGGTATTGCGGCACTCCGTGAATTTCTCGCCTCCATTGGCGCGCCAAGCCGACTGTCCGATTATGACATCGACGACTCAACCATTGAGCTCATGGCTGATAAAGCCATGGTTTATGGGGACTTTGGCAACTTTAAGAAGCTGAATCGCGAAGATGTTGTGAATATTTATCGGATGTCCTTATGATAAAGCGGTTTTCGGGAATCGAAAACTTATACTTTCTTATGTGATAAAAATAGGAGTGAGTTGACATTATTGTCAGCTCACTCTTTTTCTTTCTGGTGAAAAGCTGCAAATCATTTACAGACAAGGTTTCCTATGAAATACTTAGAGGGAAATTATCCCTTTTATGGAGGTTGGGTTGATATGAGCGAGGTTCGTGTGTCAAGTCCGATTAAGAATCGAATTAGCAATGTCTTTATTCCCGTTCGGAATATTATGCTTGCACGAGATTGGTACTGTAAGTTACTTGGTGTAGCTCCTGACGGGGATATCTTGTTCGGGCACCTCTACGCTCTTCCCATGGATGGAACATCCCTTGTGCTAGATCAAATGCCCATGTGGGGCGGCAACGAGCCTGGCGGCCCTCCAACTTATCAAACACCTGCTTTTATGTTTCAAACCGAGAATATTCAAGCATCTTATGAATTCATGAAAAATAATGAGGTGGAGCTTGTTACAGAGATCCAAAATGAGCAATGGTTCGCATTTCGAGATCCGGACGGTAACCTACTTATGGTTTGTAAATAAACGTAAGCATGAATGAATGAGTAGACAGTCTCCATCAGCATCTGAATACTTAATGCAACAAGGATCATACTATATCCATGACAAAACTTACTTTTACAGCCGATCAATTAGTCAGTTCCACCACGGCTTCCAAAAAATTTGGCGAACTGCGTAAAAAAGCCAAGAATCTGCCCCAATTCATCACCGAGAATAGTGTCGTCGATACAGTTTTGGTTGGGTACCCTTACTTCGAGCAAATGTTTGAACGACTGGCTCAGCTTGAAGAACAGGAGGAAGAGCGCATCCTGAATGAACGAATAGATCGACTTACACAAGACCCAGCCTCCATGTTGAATTGGAATGAAATCCGCAAAGAACCACACGAAGGAGCGATTGGCTATTCGTTTTGATGCAGGAGCAGCTCAGGAGTATTGGCAGTTGGATAATTCCGTATTAGATGAAGTGAATCAAGCCATTGATGAATTGAGTTACCGAGCGAATGAGGTTGGCGAAGAGCTTAGCTTTAGTTCAAATCCTAAATTCGCAGGTTGTAAAGCGATTACCCTACAAGAGGCTGGTATCCGAATTGTTTTTAAGATAACAAACGATATGGCAGAAATTCTGCGTGTTGCCCACGTTTCTAAAATAATGGCTGCCGACGCGCCTAATTATAAGGCATTGGACCATTTTCCTGGCAACCATCGAAATGAATTCATTTTAGCTATTCAAAAATGGAAACAAGAACATGAGCTTTAATACCGCGTATTCTTATCAAAGCCATTCAATAAATTCAAGGCGATTGCCGAATGGGTCATTCAAATAGCATCGTTTTACGCCCTCGTCGTCTCTTACATCGTCTGGGATGGTTTGTATGTTAAGATTCATCAAATATCGCTGCAGCTCGTCTAATTGGCTGACCTGAAAGGCTGGATGAGCTTTAGTCGCAGGAACAAAATCCTTTTGAACCCCGATGTGAACCTGATGAATACCGCATTGAAACCATACACCGCCGCGTTTTCTTAAGTTCTCAGGTTTCGGGATTTCTGTCCAGCCTAGTAATTTGGCGAAAAAGTTTCTCGCCTCATCTTCACAACCTTCAGGAGCCGCTAATTGAATGTGGTCAATCCCATGAAATGAAAAATTCATACATAACCCCTCCAAAGAAAAATTTCACACGGTGAAACACGGTTTCATTTTCTCTTTAATTTTATCAATAACTTCCTATAAATTCCACTGTTTTTTTGTGATTAATGAGTTTGGTGAGCTATGGCATGTTAGACATTTCATTTCATTGGAAATAATCCAATAGATTCTCTATTCAAGCTGTAAAAATCATAATTTCATTGGAATTTATCCAATGGAAGGGCATTGATTTCACCCTAAATCGCTCTTTCAAAACACTTCTATTGGAAAAATTCCAATAGCACAAGGTATCCATGAAACTATATCAAAAAAACACTGTAAAAAATCCAATGGAATCCATTGATTCCCACAATTTCAGAGATTTACTTCCTGCTGCAACGAAAGGCGAAGATCCCTCTAGATAAAAGGGTTCTTCGCCTTTTTGCAAAGCATAACATAATCTACTGACGCTGTGCCTGCAGCACCGTGTAGTCGCGCCACTCTTCTGGCAGTAGACGTTGATACAGCGGCTGAAGGTAGCGGTCGTCGATCAACAGCAGAACGCCGCGATCCGTTTCGGAGCGGATCAAGCGCCCGCCAGCCTGCTGCACTTTGTTCATACCCGGGAACACATAGGCATACTCGTAGCCGTTTTTGCCGGTTCTGTCCATGTACGCTTTGATAAGGTTGCGTTCTGGCCCAAGCTGCGGCAAACCGACCCCGACGACGGCCACGCCTGTTAGCCGGTCTCCTACCAGATCAATGCCCTCCGAGAAGATGCCGCCCATCACTGCAAAGCCTACAAGCGTCTTCTCCGATCCCGCTTGAAACTCCGCCAGAAAGTGCTCCCGCTCCTCCTCCGACATCTGCGTTTGCTGCACGAGAACTCGGAGCTCCCTTTCCTCTGGATACAATGCCTCCTGTTCACCAACGAGGTCAGTGAAAGCCTCATATACGCTGCTCATATAAGCATACGAAGGGAAAAACACCAAATAATTACCCGAACGCTTCGCCAGCAGCTCATACAGCGAGCGGGCAATCGGCTCGCGGCTGCGCTCACGATCCTGGTAGCGAGTTGAAAGAGGCTGAACGAAGACATCCAGCTGCTCTTTGGAAAAAGGGGACGGCACCGTCACGGAATAGTCGTCCTCCCCAGCTCCAAGCGTGTCCATGAAGTAGGACAGCGGCGAGAGGGTAGCTGAGAAAAACACATGCGACCGATACCCCTTGCCCATCTGCCGGAGCAAATGGGACGGATCGAGGCAGAACAGCTTCACGCTGACCTCGTTCCTGTCACATTCCATGAACGTCACATACCGTTCATCGTACAGCTTCGCAATGCGCACAAAATTTTGTGCGCCGAAGTAAGCCTCCAGCAGCAGCGGAGCCGCAGGAGGTGCTGCCGTCGCGGGCTCGATCTCTGCGCCTTGCAGGCTTCCACCGCTTGCCAAACCTCTGGCGCCTGCTCCGGCCAGCTCTTTTTCCGCTGCTGCAATAAACACGTCCAGCAGCCCAATCAATGCCTCCGGCAGTTCCTGCTCCACCTGCATCTGGCGATCCCCGATCTGCTTACGCATCGCAATAAAGTACTGATTAATAGCCTTGGCCGCATCATGCAGCTCGGCTCGAGCGCCCTTGAACTCCCGCTGCAGCGCAAGGAAATCCGATTTATTTAAACTGCTTGAATACATCTCGCGCGCACGGTCTACTAAATTATGTGCCTCATCTACCAGGAGCAAGGTTTGCCGCTTCTGTTCCTCAAACAGCCTTTTTAAATTCACACGAGGATCGAAAATATAATTGTAATCGCAAATGACAGCATCTGCTGCATAGGCGACATCGAGTGAAAATTCAAAAGGACACACCCGATGCTTTCGCGCATATGACTCAATGACTGTGCGGGTCATGATCGTCTCATGTCTCAGTAGATCGAGCACAGCTTCATTAACTCTGTCATAATAGCCGTCGGCGAACTCACAATGCTCCTTCGAGCACCGCACTTCCTCCTTAAAGCAGACTTTCTCCTTCGCTGTGATCGTGACGACTTGCAGTTGAAGCCCCCGGCCTGCAGTAGCGAATAGGCTTCTTCCGCAGCGGTACGGGTCGTTGTTCTCGCCGTCAAATAAAAGATCCGCTGCAGCAGTCCCTCACCAATTGCTTTGACCGATGGAAATAGGGTCGACATCGTCTTCCCGATGCCTGTAGGCGCCTTGGCGAACAGCTTGCGTCCTTCGTTTATCGTTTTGTACACCGCACCGGCAAGCTTACGCTGCCCTTCACGATAACTCGGGAACGGAAAAGAAAGCTCCTTGATGCTCTGATTCCTACCCAGTTCATGCTCGTATCTCGCCTGCGCATAAGGATAATACCGCTCCACCACGTCAAGCATGAACTGCTCAAGCTCGTCCGATGATGCTTCCACAACAAATCGCCGAGTCGCTTCCGTATCGACCTGCATATACGTAAGTTGAATTCGCATTCGGCTTAGCCCTCGATCCTTGGCCACCATATAGGCATAGCATTTGGCTTGTGCCCAGTGAACTGGATAGGAATCCTCCTCGATCTGTCCAATATCGGATGAGGTTGATTTGATTTCGTCCACGGTAACCGTCACGCCATCCACATCCATCAGAAGCCCGTCACAGCGCCCATCAATGACAAATAAAAGATCCTCATAGGGGATCTCTGCCGAAACATAAACCTCATGCTGGTCCGACTCGCCGTATTGCTTCTGCACTTTTTGATGCGCTTTGGTCCCTTCCGTCAGCGCCCGGCTTGTCCGAAAACCTGACTCAATGCTGCCGCTGCGATACACATATTCCACCAAGGAGCGCACGGAAATGTTGACGTTAGAGGTCATCTCTCTTTTTCTCCGTCCTAGAACATTTGTTCCTTATTGTAGCATGCGCCGGCACCAAATAGCTACTTCTCTCACGATCACATAAAAAAGGACACCCTCTCTCTGTTCATGCTGAGAGTTGGTGTCCTATACTATTTTACCCCTTCGGCTGAACCCAGCGAAAAGGTGTCGTATTAAAAAACAAGTTCGGATTGACCTGCACATTGTGCGCCCAAAAGGCAAAGTGCAAATGCGGCCCGGTGAGAAACCGGTCGTGCCGACGAGCCCAATGATATCGCCCTGCTTGACCCGATCCCCTGCTTTCACGCGCAGCTCCGAGAGATGGGCGTACTGCGAGAAAAGCCCCATACCATGGTCGATATAAATGGCATTGCCGGTCAAATATAAGGGTTCCGCTAGCGCGACGACCCCGTCGTTCGTTGCTTTGATCGGGGTACCTTCCTTCGCGGCCAGATCAATGGCCAGATGAGAGCTGTCGTATTTCCCGTTTACATAACGGGTGTACCCATACGGTGTCGTCAAAATCCCCTCGACGGGCTGCACGAACGGCCCGCTGAACAGAAACTCCGGCTCGGACTTACTTCGCGCCAGATCGATCTTCTTCTGGTCGGCTGCAATGCGCCCCGTGTCCTGCTTCATGCTTTCCATCTGGGCAGTTACCTTCAGATACTGCGTCTCGAACTTCTTCGGTTGAATGGTCAGCGTCTGATCACCGATCGGATATTTCCCTGGCTTTGCACTCATCGTAATCGGCAAATACGTAAAATATCCCGTCCCATAAGGTTGAAGGGTATACGTTTTATCCAACCAAGTGATACTCCCAGGTTCGTTATGCCGCACCAACACCGCATCTCCTGGGGCTGCGCTATCCGGAACCAGCTTCCACTTCGAGCCGATGACCGCTTTGGCATCCTCCTTGGTCCCGTAGAGCGCCGATTCCATCTTCAATTCCTGCAGATGCTTTTTCTCCTTCAGAATGGCCTCTTTGACCTCAGCCGTCATACCGTCCACCCAGGTCTGTCCACCATCAGTCGTGATGAGCAGCGGGTTCTTGCTATCCTTCGTGCTAGCGAGAAGCACCCATCCGATGCGAGGGGTCAGGAACTGCGATTGCTTCACTTGCAAAGAGGCATTGCCCACTGTGACCGTAAGCGGTTTGGGGCTGTCCTGACCGGTCGAGCCTAAACTTGCCTCAAGGCTAAGCAGTTCCGTAATCGGCCCGTCTGTTGGCAAGGAGCCTCCCGCTTCCTCAGCGGAGATGTCTGTTCCGAGCGCTTCTTGCCATTTTGCCCCGCCATCCTCTGTTCTCGCGATCCCATCTGCATATTTCACCCAGCCGCGATCAAAGTCCAACATTCGAAATTCCACAGACTCTCGCGGTGGTGGCGTTGGCAGCGGTGTCGCTACTGCAACTGCAGGCGTATTGTCTTT
Organism: Paenibacillus sp. WG02; assembly: GCF_055396115.1. Classification (NCBI taxonomy): domain Bacteria; kingdom Bacillati; phylum Bacillota; class Bacilli; order Caryophanales; family Paenibacillaceae; genus Paenibacillus; species Paenibacillus sp. WG02. The sequence continues at coordinate 8,270,639 of NZ_AP036016.1, forward strand.
CCAAGAGAATGGTGCACCGAATGGCGATTTGCCAATCAAAACCACCACACACGCGGCAAGTAGGAAAGCGCCGGCCAAAAGCGGCCAATGACGACGTTTTGTTGATTTCACTGACATTTATCCTCCCCAGCTTACAAGTGAGTTGTTTCTTATATGCCTACTTCTTCCGTGGGAACACAAAAAACCCGAAGACATCCGTGCCTTCGGGTTTCGTTATATTAAATTTGCACGCCCTTTTTGAGCGCCTTCTGATCCGTATTCGTGTTATTAACTAAAGGAAGTAACTTGACACTTCGAACCATAGTGGACTGACATAAATGACAAGTCGGCACGTGATCGAATGCAAAATTATCTCGCATCCAGCCTTTACAGCCTTCTTTTTCACAAGACCATACCGTCACATTTTCTAGAGGCATCTCTTCAAGCGACTTTTTTCTGGAATACATGGATAAACCTCCTTAGAGTTTTACGTTAGTAAAACTAGCTTGGTAAGCAGTGACGCAGCGTTCTGCTATTGGCAAAACGTTCTCCGCCCTCATAAGCTAAATTGAAAAAGACTGCCATTACACAAGTAAAGGCAGTCTTTTTAATTATATTACAGTTTTACAACGTTTTCTGCTTGTGGTCCGCGGTTGCCTTGAACAACGCTGAACTCAACGTGTTGGCCTTCGTCCAAAGTTTTGAAACCGTCGCCTTGGATTGCGGAGAAGTGAACGAATACATCGTTGCCGCCTTCAACTTCGATGAAACCGAAACCTTTTTCTGCGTTAAACCATTTTACTGTACCAGTAGCCATGAGAAATACCTCCAAAAATTATTAACATGTTTTTTATTCTTCAAAGAGAAAAAATTCACACATTGTATAAGGTTCACTAACAAAAATGAAAACCCTTTACAATATGTGAATTCAGGTTCTTTTTGTCGATTGGATTCATCATACCATACCCCTCATGAAAACGCAAACTATTTCCAGTTGATTACATACAAAGTAACCGCTTACCTCAAGAAGTTATCGATTCTTAGGAGGGTTTTCATTGTACAGCATAAGTGTTCTAATCATACTGTTTGTTAGTTTATTATTCCTCATATTCACCTGGATAGGGAGCGTCAAAGCGTCCCGATTACTATATAACCAGAGTCTGGAACGGATGCACCGCAAGGCAAGCAAGCTGCTTTTCTGGTCATGGTTTCCAGCTATTCCAGCTGCCATAATCATTGGAGCTATTGTCTGGATGCAGCAATCCATGGATCCGGTCTTCTGGCAAGACCGTGTGTTTATTCAAGCTCCACTGGTAGTTCTTCCTATTTTGACCATATGGTTCGTATCGGTTCCTAAACTGATCAAATTGCGTTCCTTAACGAAACAAAACTTAACCGAGCCCGGTGCTGCAATTGAACCAACTATTTACCATAGAGCTGCTAGCCCCGGTCTCATTATTCCTTTTCAAATGACGGCTCTAGGCGCGCTAACCGCTTTATATTTCTCACTCGTGCCTCCGGTTCCATTTCGATGGTTGGACATTTCCATACCTCTGGCTGCCTTTGTACTCGCAACGGTTGGACTTTGGTCGAGACATCAAATTCGCTTCAAGCAGGTAAGTAAAATGGAAACTTATGTCGTTCCTACGTTATGGAAACGCGCCTTAACAATGGTAGGAGTTTGGGCTGTTGTGGCTGGGTCTGCCTATTATTTATTTATACTGGCAATGAACAACAGTCAATTGCCAGCGGAAATTGATATGGCAAGCGGGACACACGATTATGGCGGGCAGGCAGTAACGGCGAATATGAGTCCGCACAATCACGGAACAGAGGGTACGAACGGCTCCTCTTCTGCCAAAATGGTGTCTGTTGCTGACCTTAAGGGTCCGCTCGAAGGGACGCCGGATCGCCATTTTACACTTACAGCTCAGAAAAAAACGGTCACACTTAGCTCTGGCAAAACCGTGGATGCATGGACGTACAATGGGCAAATTCCAGGGCCGGAACTGCGTATGAAACAGGGAGAGTTGGTCGAGATCACTTTGGTCAACGAGGATATCGAGCATGGCGTTACTGCGCATTGGCATGGTTTGGATGTGCCGAATGCCGAGGACGGCGTTGCCGGAGCCACGCAAAATGCGGTTATGCCGGGCGAGAGCTACACGTATCGCTTCCGCGCAGAGCAAGTGGGCACTTTCTGGTATCACTCTCACCAAGATTCACAAGAGGCAGTGAGCATGGGACTCTTCGGAGCGTTAATCGTTGAGCCGAAGGTGGAAACCCTGCAGCAAGTGAAGGACATCACGGTCATGACACATCGCTGGAAAGGCAATAATTTCGCCATTGGCGCGTCAGATCAATTAGAACGCATGACAATCGCGCCAGGGACGCCTGTCCGCATGAGACTTATTAACACAGACGATTGGGTGCAGCAAAAATACACCCTTGTCGGCACTCATTTTGAGGTGGCAGCGATTGACGGAACGGAACTGAATAAGCCTGATGTATTGACTAATACACATTTGGTAGTGACTACAGGTGGTCGGTATGACATCACGTTCATCATGCCAGAGCGTCCTGTGTACCTGAAGGTTGGCGATAACCGCAGCAGCGGCATATTGATGTCACCAGACGGAAAGGGAGAACTTCCCGAGCTTCCTCAAACGGTCGCTTTCGATCCCCTTCACTATGGTACCCCGACCTCAACACCCATTGATGCAAATAGTCGGTTTGATCGAAATTTCACCTTAATTTTGGATAATAAACTGGGATTCTACAATCGTAATCTGAATTTCCTTTATACGTTGAATGGCGAAGTGTTCCCGACTACACCCATGCTAATGGTGAAAGAAGGCGATCTCGTCAAAACGACTATTGTGAACCGCGGTAACGTCGAACATCCCATGCACTTACATGGTCATCATGTGCTTGTGCTGTCTCGCAATGGCAAACCATCCACGGGCAGCCCTTGGTGGTCCGATACGTTGGCTGTATTGCCAGGAGAAACTTATGAGGTAGCTTTCGTTGCAAATAATCCAGGACTATGGATGGATCATTGCCATAACCTCGTACACGCCGCAGCTGGAATGACGATGCATCTTATGTATGAAGGCATTACGACGCCATTCTCGGTAGGAAGTGGAACGATCAATCATCCAGAATGATTGACTCCGTTTTCATAAAAGAGGGAGGGGATGTTAGATTACGTAACACACTGTTGACAAAATGGCCTGTATCCGATTACGCTATAGGAAAGCAGGAACGGAACTGAATACTACCCATTTCGTATAACCTTAATAATTGGATTAAGGGTCTCTACTTAGAAACCGTAAATTTCTAGCTACGAAAAATGTGCGCATGTCAGGCATATTTTTCATGGCTAGTTTTTTTGTGTCCATTGCTTCATACAATAATAGGAGTAGGAGGTTTAATGATGACAACCATTCTAATTAAAGATGCGCAAATTGTGACCATGAACGGCAATGGAGATATTATTACTGGGGATATTTTTATCGAAAATGACCGAATTACAGCAATGGGTCCGGATTTGAATCCCTCACAGGTGGATAAGGTGATTGACGCCAAGCATCGTACGATCATTCCAGGCTTCATTCAAACCCATATTCATTTATGTCAAACTATATTCCGCGGTAAAGGGGACGATCTGGAACTAATGGATTGGTTGAAAACGCGGATATGGCCGCTTGAAGCCTCGCATGATGAGGAATCGATCTATTATTCCGCCATGCTTGGCATCGGCGAGCTGATTCAAAGCGGTACAACGACGATCGTCGATATGGAGACAGTGCACCACACCGACTTTGCTTTTCAAGCTATCGCGGAGAGCGGCATGCGCGCTTTATCCGGCAAGGTGATGATGGACAAAGGGGACGAAGTTCCTTTTGCTTTGCAGGAGAAGACCTCCGAATCGCTCCAGCAAAGTGTCGATTTATTGGAGAAATGGAACGGCCACGACGATGGCCGCATCCAGTACGCGTTCTCTCCACGATTCGTCATATCGTGTACGGAAGAGCTGCTGCGTGAGGTCCGCAGCCTATCGGAGCAGTACCAAGTGAAAGTGCACACGCACGCATCAGAGAATCTCGGCGAGATCGAGATTGTGCAGGCCGAGACTGGCATGCGCAATATCGTCTATCTCGATCATCTCGGTTTGGCGAATGAGCGCCTGATTCTGGCGCACTGCATTTGGCTTGATGAGGAAGAGAAGCGCATCATCCATGACCGAGGCGTGCATGTGAGCCATTGTCCCGGCTCTAACCTGAAGCTTGCTTCAGGCATTGCCGAGACACCAGACATGCTGAAGCTCGATATCTCCGTCAGCCTCGGAGCTGATGGCGCGCCGTGCAATAATAATCTCGATATGTTTAACGAGATGCGTTTGGCTGCGCTAATCCAGAAGCCGATACACGGGCCGACGGCCATGAATGCGCAGACGGTCTTCCGCATGGCGACCATCGGAGGCGCCCGCGCGGTCGGCATGGAGAAGGAGATCGGCAGCCTCGAGGTCGGCAAGAAGGCCGACCTGGCCATTCTCGATCTCAACAACTTCCACACGTATCCGTCCTTCGACGTGGATCCGATCTCTCGCATCGTTTACTCCGCGACGCGAGCTGACGTAGAAACGACGATCATTAACGGTCGTATCGTCATGGAAAACCGCATCATGCGGACGATCGACAAGGACATCGTCCTGCCCGAAGCGAACCGCTCCATCCAGCGGTTGCTCAAGCGCGCCAACCTGCGCTAAACGGCGGCGGTTACAGGCCTGCAATCCAACTAGTGTATCATTAGTTGGATTGCAGGCTTTTTTGCATCCCCCTTTAGATGCAAATCGGAAAGCACATCTGGTGGCTGATGGCTGGTGGCTGGTGGCTGGTGGCTGGTGGCTGGTGGCTGGTGGCTGGTGGCTGGTGGCTGGTGGCTGGTGGCTGGTGGCTGGTGGCTGGTGGCTAAACAATTATCCATCGAAGATGCATAAAGTGCATCAAAATCAATCTATATTGGCGATTTCAACAGATTTACTGCAAAAAGCGCATCAAATCAGTCAGATTCTGCCCACTTTGAGTCGAATTCCCGATATTTGATGCACAAAATGCATCATCGCTGCTCAAAATCAAAAATAGCCTATATTTTGATGCACTTTTTACATCTAGTTGTGTGAAGAACCCACCCTCTGCTGCAAAAAATGGCCATTACTAGCTAGTGAGGTTGTTTAGATCAAACGGAGTAGCTAGCTCTGTGCACTATGTTTAGATTACTTGGAGTAGCTAGCTCTGTGCACAGTGTTTAGATTACTTGGAGCACTAGCTCTGTGCACTGTGTTTAGATCACTTGGAGTAGCTAGTTTTGTGTACTGTAGTTAGATTTTTGGGAGACTGGATTATTGGGATTAGCCAAAGGTTCCCCCTTACACGATTGCTCATATAGTAGTACTAAAATGTGTACGAATATGTTCATTGAAAGGGGACCTTCCATGGATCGTAGACGAGATTCCCTAAGCCTTGCCCGATTGTCGCAGACGTTGCCCCAAGTCATTACAATTGTTAAAGTAGCCGGGGCTGTCGGTGATATCCAAACGAATTCAGTAACGAATCGTGTCTATTTTGTTCATAGTGAAAGCCAAGTAGGCGTTCTTGATGGGAAGACTAACCGAGTCCTCCGAAATGTGAAGGCGGGCGATGGCACCACGTTCCTTGCGGTGAATTCCCGTACCAATCGCATCTACGCCACGAACTTCCGGGATGCTACCGTTTCCGTGATCAGCGGAAAAACAAACAGCGTGCTGACAGCTGTACGCGTCGGACAGCGCCCTTATGGCCTTGGTATCCACCGAGGCAGCAATCGAATCTATGTAGCCAATCTGAGCGGCACGATTAGCGTCATAGACGGCAGCACCAACCGTATCCTCAAGACGTTGAGGGTTGGCGGATCACCAGCGCTTGTGTCCGTGAATGAGCGGACGAACCGCATTCATGTCACGAATGTAAGCACGGATTCGATTCATGTGATTGATGGGAAGACATTTCAAGTCGTTTCGACGATCAAAGTAGGCCGTAATCCCATTATTACACCTGCTATCAATAGCGTGACCAATCGTATTTACGTGGCTAATAACCTGAGCCGTTTTGCATCTGTGATACAGGGCCGCACCCTTGGGAAAAGCGTCCCCATTCAGCTAGGAAGCAGGCAAAGTGAGATCACTTTGAACCCGCTGTCGAATCGCATCTATGTCACAAGCGCGCAGCAGGAAGGCGGCGGCAAGCTCTTCGTCCTTAACGGACAAACGAATAAGATCGAAAAGACTTTAAAGATCCCGACATTTTCATCGATTCTCGTCAATCCGCTCACGAACCACTTTTTCGTCGGGGATTCCGAAGGAAGAAATTTATTTGTTTACAGTGGACGAACCGACACGCGTTTAACAACGCTTCGCACGGGGGAATCTGCGGGGGATATGGCATTGAACACACGGACGAACCGAGTCTATGTAGGAAATATGGGCACCATTACAGTTGTTCAAGACGGTATATGAAAGAAAGCCTCAAAACCCACGATCAATCCGTGGACTTAGGGGCTTAACTTCACTAACCTTCGAATGAAGCACGAAGGTCATTATTTTTCCGTTGAACAGACTTCATCAAATCAGCATTAACTTCTTTCTCGTCCGCCATGCTAATCAGCGCATCAACATCCTTCGGTAAGCATTTCCCGCCGTACCCGCGGCTATCCTCATACACGAAGGTATGGCTGCGGCCGATTCTCGGGTCCTCGAGCCAAACTTCCCGCAGCTCATTGTAATCAATCCCGTGTGCTCCGGCAATATCATAAAACTCATTGCAAAACGACACTTTAAGCGCAAGGAAGCAATTCTCCATATACTTCGCCATTTCGGCTGTGCGGGCATCCGTCCGCCGGATTCTCACTTCTGCGTTATACACCTGCTGATAGGCACGGATCACAAGGCTAACATCCTCAGATTCGCCACCAAATGTGAGCCACGTCCGATGACGCAGATCCGAGAAGGGGTGATCCACGGTTTCTCCATAGTATTCCGGCTGGAACACAATTCTTTTCCCCGTTCGTTCCTTCATAACGTCAGTGAATCCTACGGGAACTGTCGAGCGGATCACGATGACTTTGGCTGTCAGCCACATGATCACTTCTTCTACAATAGACGTATCACATTTGCCGCTCGGGAGGGAGGGAGTCGGAACACAGACGAAGACGACCTCGCTTTTGTTTACCTCATCTTGGCTGCCAATCTGCATGGGTGCATCATAAACCGCAGCGTTTGGAAACAAAGCATGTATCGCCTTCCCAACATGACCGTATCCAACAATTCCTATGTTCATCATATGTCCTCGCTCCTTATGCTTAACCATTCGAAGTTCCTACTGCAGCTATCACGCAGCCGCTTTCTCTTCTTCTACCTGCTCCTGTTCTTGACGCTTCTTCTGAACGGCAAGCAAGATGAATACCAAGAAATAGTATCCCCAGTAACCGACGAATTCTTCCAGTGAAGGGTTCTGTGTATAGCCTAGGAACGCTTTGAAGAAAATGCCGACTTGGCCGTTAATAAGCGGCTCTTCCCCAAAATCACGGAGATATTGCACACCATCGATAGGATGCTCCGGCATAATTGCCGTTATATTATAAATTTCACCAATTTGGTGTCCGGCTGTTCGATACAAACTCCCAATAATGCCCAAATCCTGCATAATTCCAATAGCTTGCACGAACAATCCCGCAGAAATCATCATCAGAAACACAGCGGTGATGCGAAAGAAAGTGCCCAGTCGAATTCTCTTCGTCCCTTTGAAAAAAAGCAGACCAATGACGACGGCCAGGATGAGTCCGCCCAGTGCTCCCCAGCTTTGGAGTGCTTTCTGTATGTTCCCACCCGTAATTGCAGCAAAAAAGAAAACCGTCTCCACGCCTTCGCGCACAACGACTAAGAAAGAGTGGACGACCATATTGATGGCGCCGCCAATGGTTAGAATATGTGCAACCTTGCTCTGAACCTTGCCTTGCAGCTCGCTATTTTGTTTGCCCATGAACATGATCATATGTGTCAGCAGCCCGGAAGAGACGAGCATGATGCCGATTTTCAAGTAATTTTGACTGCCCATACTGGCAAATCCGGTCAATAAAACCTGGAAAGCCAGGGCTAAGCCGTAACTCACGATCAAAGCCAAAAACACACCAACCCAAACCCATTTATGCCAGTGCACAGCATCAATACGCGTTAAATACGTAACGATTACACCAACAATGAGAATGGCCTCAAGCGCCTCACGAAACGTAATGAGAAATGCCTGTAAATCCATAATCCGCCGCCCCCAGTTCTCTTCCTTGTTTCAGCATGCTGAAAGACACTTGCGCCTGCTAGGCACAAGTGTCTCCGCTATGAACGAAATGATTAACGAAGAATGATAATTTCACCATTTTGGTAGAAGACACGTTTGCTGAACAACTCAGCTACAGCACGCAATGGAATGAATGAGCTTCCGTTTTCGATAATAACCGGTTGATCCAGTTTGACTTTCTCATTCACTTTACCATTTTCAACGACTTGATCGGATCCTAATGTAATTTCTGTTTTCTTGCCATCTTTTGTGATAACAACTGTTTTCGTTGCATCTACCCATTCAACCTGGGCTTGAATCGCTTGTGCAATAACACGAACCGGCACCAATGTACGTCCGCTTTCTGTGTTAATGAAAGGCGCATTTTCAGCTGTGAAAGCAGCTCCGTCTACTTGGTAATCCTTACTGCTAATTTTCAAGCTCGAACCATCTTTACCAACTTGGAACTTAAGCAATTGGAAGCCATACTCTTTCGCACCGGCAATATCGGATTTATCCACAGCATTGGAGAATTTCGTTGCCACTTCAACCGCTGCCGCATATTTCTCTTTGCCTAAGAAGACTTCTTGGCTTGCCAGGAACATGTTAGCTTCAGCCACATATCCGCGTGCACCTTGCAGATCACCAGCTTCAAGCTTCGTGAAAACTTGGTTCACATATTCAGATACTTTACCGATCATCGTGCGATGTAAAGCGTTTTGGATTTCTTCTTTTTTGACTTTGCTTACATCGCCAGATGCGAAGGCATCTTTCACGAAGTTAGCATCTGCGATACTGCCGCCTCTGAGGTATGTGTATACCGGCATGTAGAGGAAGTAAGCTTCTGTCATCGCCGCAGGCTGGTCAGCAGGAGCCTTTGTCGCCATGCTTTCTGCGTATGTAAATGTAGCGAGTGTGTAGTTTTTGATCAACGTTTTGTCTAGGAATTGACGGTGAACATTGAATTCATTCAAGTTATTCTCTTTAATATCTTTTTGCATAAGTTCAATTGTTGTTTTCAAAAGTGCAACCATGTTTAAGCTATATTTCGCGTCGCGTTTCACAACGTTTGGTTCTAGAACAGCTTCATAAATTTGTACAACTTTATCAAAAGCCGCTTTCGCTCCAGCGGTATCTCCTTTAGTCAAAGCAGGACGTACTTGGTTGTTTACCAAATCACGTACAGCCAAGAAGTAGTACCACTGTAGGCCTTTATCAATCGCTTGTTTCGCTTGGTCGACTTTCAAGTCACCTTTGATAGCGCTGTCTAGGACAAGTGTGATATTCGCATCGATCTTAGGATCGTCTGCTTTAATCGTTGTATCAATACGTTTAACTTCGGTTTGGAATTTATCTATGTATAATTTCTGAACGTCTGCAAGTACAGTTTTATCCGTGAAAAGAGCTTTGATATCCGTGAAAGACTTGATGGAGGCAGCGATCGTTTGATCTTCCGTGATTTGGTACTTACTTTCTGCAAAAGCAACAGATGTAACGGTAACAACGCTAGATAAAGCTAGTGAAACACTTAAAGCTACTGCTAGAAATTTACGCATAATAAGTTTCTCCTCTATTCATCTCAAATTTGTAAAAAATGATTAAATCCACTTTCTTTTACGAGCGAACCATACGCCTCCGCCCAGAAGAACGATAACCCCTCCGATTACAGCTACGCTGACCAACGGATTCGTTTTATCGGAACGCTCCATAGGTGCATGTGCAGTCGCTTCTTTCACCGAATCAGCTTGTTTAGCATCCGAAGCTTTTGCTTCCGCAGCTTTAGCCGGCGCTTCTACAGTAGCTGTAGGCTGAGCCGCATCAGTTGTTGGCACTGGACTAGCACTAGCCGTTGCAGAAGGCTCAGGCGACTTCGTCTCCACCGCAGCTGCGGCATCCGGTGCCTTAGATTCTGTCGGCTTGGCATCTTTGGCCGGTGATACTGGTTGTTCTGTCTTGACCCCTGGCTCATTCTTAACGGGCGCAGTTGTTGCCTGCGGCTTAGGTACGGGAGTAGGCTCGCTTGGAGCAGCTGGCTTGACGTAAGCCGTATAAGGGAAAAGCGGCTTCACTTTACCATAGATAAAATTGACCTTTTCCTTGAATACTTCTGGCTGTACATCCTTCTTCCCAACACCAAACAATCCAGGATTCCCTAGCGCTTCAAGCGCGGCTTCGAAAGCTTTATTCATTTCACTCGAACCCGCCCCCACATAAGGCTCCAGCGTTTCAAAGGTCGCCTTAGCTTTGGCTAGCAAGAGTTTGGACTCCGCATAATCATCAAGACCTTTGGAAGCATAGGTAAACCGTCGATCCAAGTTCATTACGAGGACAGCTTTGAAATTAGCAATGACTGCTTTGCTATCTTTGGCCTGGAAATTAGCATCCAGTGTAGCAGCTATTCCTTCACCGAAGTGCGATACGAGCTCTGCTCTTATCTCTTTGTAAGCACCTTCCGCAGCACCCCAATTGTTCGCTCCATCGCCAATATTGGTTTGAACCAGCTTAAAGGTTTCAGCGACAGCTTCTGTATTGGCGTCACCATACGAATAGGCTAACGCGGAGGACGGCAGTATCATCAATGCCGCTAGAACAAAAGTCAAACCGGCTAGTAGCCATCGTTTCATGTCTTCACCCCTGATATGATTGTTTGGAACCTCGTTGTCATTGATAATGATAATCATTGTCTATATTTGTGTCAACCATTATTTTACTTTGCTGAAAAGATGAATCCTGCCTTAGCGCACCCATTCATATAAAATAATGCGGCCATACGCCGGGTCAAATAGCGCGTCCGACTCAAACTCAGCAAGCTGCTTTACATGCTCCTTCACCGATTTGCCTTGCTGCACAAAGCCTTGAACGACATGATCGGTTAGCAGCACACGCCGCTCGGGATTCGCCCCAGCCACGGCTTGAAAGTACCCGTACGTATAGATGCGCTGATGATCGTAGCCGGCCTGCAAGTATTGCAGTACTCTCGTTTCTTCCCATGTAAACAGCAGGAGAGGCCCTTGCAGACGGCTTACATAGTCATGAAGCTGATAAACCGCTGGTTCTTCTACGGCCTGCCGTTTCTGCAGCTGAGCTCCGTAGAGAACTTGAAACGATATGAGGCCAATAAGAAGGGCGTACAGAATCGTTGGCGCTATTCTCAATAGACGTGCCCCCTGCGGGGATGTCCTTAATCCCTCTGCGGTTCGGATGATAAAAGTAAACATAAGAAGCAATATCGGGGCAACGACAGGAACAATATGACGCGGTTTCTCAATATTTTGACCAAAAAGAGCCCATAAAGTATACAAAACGGCACAGGCAACGAGCCAAAAGATATACTGTCGATTCTCATTGCTTTGCACACTAGCAGGCACAAATCTCCGACCAATAAACGCCGCAGCGACAATAATGACGAGCCATATGCCAATGAGAATGGAACCGCCTAGCAGGGCTGATCCCAGTAAATTGTGTCCAATAAGCTGGTAGATTCGTTCTCCAATCGGCATCGGGGTAGAAATGACACCGCCGCCCCATTCGGAGAAGTGTCCTTCAACGAAGGCTAGAGAGAGCTTCCAGAAACCTCCGAGAGTTCCTTCGGAAAGCACCAAACCAGCTACCCAAAGCAGCTGAAATAGCAGCGCAGCGAAGGCCGAGCACCCCAGCCTCAACCATTTCCGCCAATCGCTCGCACCGTAATGCCAAATTCCGTACCAGAGCGGCACTAGCGCTAGACCGTATGGAAAGAAGGATAGGCGTGTACCCATCAGGAAGCCGAATATCAGCAGGGCCAGACCATGACGAAGCATGGAACCGGGACGGTCCATCGCAAAGCGGATACTCCAAAGAAACCACCACAATAAGGCCATACCTGCACACTCCGACATGGGACGTGAGGACATGAGCCAAATGTAGGGGCTGCTTAATAAGAGGGCAGGCAGTAAAAGACTCTTCATACCGCTGCCCGTCAGACGGTTTGCCAGTAAAAACATCGGAAGCGCAGAGCTTAAGGCTGCTAAGGTATTGAAGACAGATAAAGCTTTAACGGGGTTATTCATCCACTGGTTAATAAACCATCCGCCTAGAATAAAATACGGATAACCCGGAAAATGAGGCTGCATGGCGAGTAGATCATATCGATGCAGAGCCAATGTGAAATCGACCTCGTCCCAGGTTCGCGCAAAGGGGCTGGCGTAGACAATACTCAGGCACGTCACTCCAGCAATAACCGCAGCTGCGAACAACGCCATCCATACGGAGTTGCGTCTCATACGCCCACATCATCTCGATTCATCTGTAGTTTTACAACGCGTTTGGAGACAGGGCGTCTCATTTCTTTGTAGATCGCCGGGAGTACAGAAGTTACATACTGTCTGAATTTGATGAAGGATTGCCCCTTCGTACGCACTTGATAGGTGATTGGAATCTCCTCCAAGCGATATCCTTGGCGAACCAGATTCAACGTGAGCACCTGGGCATAGTTGTAATCGTGGACAATAACGGCATTCTCCATGGCGTCGCGAGCAAATCCGCGCATCCCTGACTGGCCATCATAAATCCATCTGCGAAGCAGAATCGCCTGCAGCAGTGTGAACGTATAGTTGCCTAAACGGCGATGCAGTTTCATGCCTTGGATTTGCCCTTTGAAGCGTGAGCCGAAGGTATAGTCCGCGCGCCCGGCGATGATGGGCGCAAGGACATCGGGAATTTGCTCCGGCGGATACTCATTATCCGCATCAATCATGATGCCGATGTCGGCACCTAGCAGGCAGCATTGCTTCAGCCCTTCACGAACGGCAGCGCCGAGCCCTTTATTGTGAGGGAACGACACGATGTGGTCGGCTCCCGCTGCCTTGCTGGCGGCGACCGTGCGGTCCATAGACCCGTCGTCGATCACCAGCACCTCCACCTCATACTGAGGGTGGAAATCTCTCGGTACGCGGGCAATGACCCCGTTAATATTCTCTTCTTCGTTATGCGCAGGCATAAAAACGATGATTTTCTTCTTAGTCATGATGCTTGATAGCCTCCGTTAGGACAGGTCCCCGACTATGGCTAGGGAATGGCGCTCCCAGCAGGTAGGCCAAAGTTGGAGCCATGGATACGAGGGAATGCTTTTCATCAATGCGATGGCCGGCCTTAATGGCTCTACCATGCAGGAAGAAAGGCACATAGCGCTCACCTTCGTCCAAGTGGCCATGCCCGCCAATCCCATCAGCCTGTCCGTGATCGGCACAAATGATGAGCGTCGTATTCTCCATCATGCCGCGCTCTTCAAGCCAGCCGACGAACTCTTCAATTAATTTATCGGCTTCGGCGATTTTTTGTGTGTAATCATCATATAAAACACCTCGGCTGTGACCCGTTTGGTCAACACCAATCAATTGGGCAACGAGTAAATCTGGATTTTGCTCCGCCATGATCTTCTTCGCCCGTTCGATAATATTACGATCTGCGACATCGTTGTGCATCACAGCGGTCACACTCTCAACATCGTCTCCCATGGAGTCAATTAAGTGCGCAATGCCGAGCAGACGTCCTTTTTTCCCTACCTTACGGAGCGAATCAAAAATACTTTCAACCCGGATTCCAAGTCTCCACACCATATTAGAGCGAATACCGTGCTCGCGCGGGTAAGTACCCGTGAACATCGAAGAGAAGCAGACAACGGTACGCGCAGGATACACGGTTTCCATTTGGGCATACTCCGTGCCTTCTGCTCGCAGTTTCTTCATAAATGGCGCGTCGGCTTCTTCAAAGCGCTCTTTGCGCATCCCGTCTACGACAATCACAATGACCTTCTTGTTCAGTGCTTGTCCGCCCGCTTGCACATCGCTTGAATCGCGCGTGTATGTAGGGATTTCGGCTGGTTTCCAGTCAAACAAATAACGGTGGAGAATGAAGCTGTATATCAGCAAGCCGCCCGCAAATAGAAGCCCCGTACCCACATCAGCGGAAGCGCCCGCCTCAAACTGACGGTAATAATGATTCCAAACGAAAAGCAGCAGCAAAAACTTAGGCATCTGCTCTTGCGCATTGCCGCTAGTTGAGTCACTATTTTTCAAAACAAGCTTCCAGAACCGTGTGAAATTCCACCAAGTCGTCCCAATTCGCAGATGATAATAAAAAGTGCCCCAAAAATACACCGTAAAGAAGTAGAACAAACCAAGCGCTAGCAAATACAGCGAGAAATCAGACCGCTCCCATATCAGCAGCGCAGCAATTAACGGCATCCATAAATAATTTCGCAAAAAAAGCGGAAAATCAAAGCAATAATAAAGCACAAAAAGAGGGAGGGTCACAAGCAGCCCCAAACCAGCGGCACTCCAAAAGCTAGGATCAGACCAAACGCGGATATGGTAGAGCAGAAAAACACCCACAACAAAAATCGGGGTAAAAGGTTTTCCCTCATTTAACAAATTCCAGCAGCGAGCTGCGACTATTTCAAACGATGAAGCTTTTTTCATATTAATCATCCTTCCGTGCGTTGCCATGCAATGATGGTTTTTTGTGACCCGTTAGCCGTCCAATCCAGGTTCTCATCTCTTGCCAACGTAAAGGCATTCGAACAAGAGAATACGCCCCTAACGTATAGGCAAAAAGAAATTTAAATGTATGAGACACTAGCGCCGCCCTATAAGCATCCTTACCGTCCACACCCAGCAAGGCAAGTGACCCGCTCATTGTACTCTCATAAGTGCCTATCCCACCTGGGGTAATATGAAAGATTTGTCCAGCGATCGTCATACTATTCGCCCAAACGAGCGAGATTGTTCCAAGCTGTAAGCCGATCATATGAGCAATAGCAAAGATAACACCAGCTTCCAGGATCCAACTTATCGCAATTAATCCTACAATGACGAGCCCTTTGCCAGACAGCATTTTAAGATGAAAATAAGCCGAATGCTTGGCTATGAACGGAATTTTACGAATCACTGGCAGGTAATGCGCTGTTGCGAGAATCACGGTCCCCCCAGCCAGGACTGTCACCCAGATCCAAGAAGAGGGTAGTCCTAACCTTACGATGCCGATTCCCCCAATGCTAGCAAGCACGAGCATATCAAGCAATCGCATGACCGCAACGGAGTGGAACGCTTCCTCCCACGATTTCCTCCCATGCTTCATATATAAGCCAGCACGAACGCCATCTCCCGCTTTAACCGGAAGCAGATGATTCACGAGCAAGCTATAGCTAATGGCATGAAAATAAATGCTGAATCGCACCTCAGAGCCTGTATATATTCGCCAAGCCGCGGCCTTTAGAAGGAAGGAAACTAGGTACACGACGAACATGAAGACCAACCATTGCGGTTGATGGAAAAGAAGTTCTACGTCGCGGAGCCATTCTTTTGAATCGAACCATTGCCACGTTAAAACAATAGAACAAACGATCAAAAGGATCGCCATGAAACGAATCATTTGTTTCTTTGTTGGCATATTTGTTGTGACCTTCTTTGCTGAGAGACTTTGAGCTACGCTCAAAGATCCCTATATTAGGTACCTCAAACTAGTTATGTATGAGAATGAGAATCATGCTCAGTATAGGCGGTTTAGGGGGCTACGTCAACCAAATCTTACTCAGGTGGATAACGGACAGAATGACTATAGCGATTCTTTATCCGCATTGTCGTTCTATGTTTTGTTATCATATTTATAAGGAAACATGATGGATTTATTCGAAAGAGAGTGAAGATACATTATAAATGAAACAATCTATGTCAGCAGGCTTCGAGCAGCTGGTTGTGTTTTCGCTGAAGAGGAGGCCCGGTTACTCGTCTCAGCAGCTCGGACGCCGGACGATCTCATCGCCATGGTAGATCGTCGCGTCGCCGGTTTGCCTCTCGAACACGTCATCGGATGGGCGGAATTTTGCGGTCTAAAGATAGCCGTGGATCCAGGAGTCTTCGTACCTCGCCAGCGCACAGAGTTTCTCGTTCGCCAGGCCGCAGCCCTCGCACAGCCAGGAGCCGTAGTGGTCGACCTATGCTGCGGCTCGGGCGCGGTGGGCACAGCGCTGGCTGCCGCCTTAGAACGAATCGATTTGTACGCCTCCGATATCGACCCAGCCCGCAGTACGGTGTGCCCGCCGCAACGTCACTTCCGCCAGTGGTCACGTATATGAAGGCGACCTCTACGAGCCGCTGCCCGTCATACTGCGAGGCCGCGTAGACATCTTGGTCGCCAACGCACCTTACGTCCCTACCGAGGCGATCAGGCTGCTGCCACCAGAGGCTCGGATTCACGAGTCGCCAGTGGCGCTCGATGGAGGCGCAGATGGGCTTGACGTCCAGCGCCGGGTGGCGGCTGCGGCGCCACTCTGGCTGGCACCGGGTGGCCATCTTCTGGTCGAGACTAGCCAGCGGCAGGCGACGCAGACAGCCAAAATTTTCGCTAGCAATGGGCTGATCCCGCAGGTGGCCAGATTAGACGAAATGGACGCCACAGTCGTAATAGGAACCAGACCACGCCTGACCGCAAACGAGAGTTGAACCCTGCTCGGCAGAGCAGCAAAATAAAAACCCAGTCAAACACTTTATTTTGGTGTTTTGACTGGGTTTTTGTTTATTAGATCTCAGAACCAATTTGTTCGATTGTGAATGAATTGTGTTCATTACTCTCATTTTTCGGGGGAGCAATTCCTTTTATACTAAACATAAAGGTGTTATTGAAATGAAAGGCGGTTTTTCCGGATGAAGCCTGAAACTACCATTGCTCACCAAAAGCTTTCCTCACGCAAAAAAACAACAGCATTTACCCTGAAAGGACGCTGGGAATCGCCCATAGCTGGGTATCTCTTTATTTCCCCGTGGTTACTTGGATTTCTGCTGTTAACCTTATGGCCGATGGTTCAATCGATGTATTACTCTTTCACTAAATATACGTTGTTAGATGCGCCAGAGTGGATTGGCCTAAGAAACTATGAGCGTATTTTTGCAGATGATGAAATGTTTCGTCAATCATTGAAAATAACGATTCTTTTCGTCGTTTTATCCGTGCCCATCAAGCTCTTCAGCGCCTTAATGGTTGCGATGGTGCTCAATAAGAAAATAAAAGGGATTTCTGTGTATCGAACGTTCATCTATTTGCCTTCATTAATAGGAAGCAGCATTGCTGTAGCTATTCTTTGGCAAAATATTTTCGGTATCAACGGTTTTATCAATCGATTTTTAAGTTATTTCGGTATTGAGGGGATCAGTTGGATCAGCAATCCCAGTACGGCTTTAGGCACTTTAATTATTCTGGTTGCTTGGCAGTTTGGTTCTTCGATGGTTATTTTCCTAGCCGGATTAAAACAAATACCTACCGAGTTATACGAGGCTTCCTCCGTGGACGGGGCATCTAAAGTCAGACAGTTTTTCAGTATTACCTTACCTATGTTGTCGCCTGTTCTATTGTTTAATCTCGTGCTGCAGACGATCGGTTCCTTTCAAATGTTTACGCAAGCTTTCATCATTACAAAAGGCGGACCCATTAACTCCACGTACATGTACGCTTTATACCTATATGATCGCGCCTTTTCTAGATATGAGATGGGTTATGCTTCCGCTCTGGCTTGGATACTCCTTGTGGTGATTGCGATCGTAACGGCTTTAATTTTCGCCTCATCCCGTTACTGGGTATTCTATGAAACCGAAGGAGCGAGAAGAAAATGAGAAACCATCTGACTGGAGTACGGACTTTTCGAACGCATTTCTTATTAGCGCTTTTTAGTCTAATCATGATATATCCCATGCTATGGTGGGTAGGAGCTGCCTTTAAATCGAACGCGGAGATGAGCTCACCCAGCTTCTTTCCTACGGAGTGGTTATGGAGCAACTTCAGCCAAGGATGGGTAGCCATTCCTAAGTTTACCTTTACTCATTTTTATTTGAATACCTTTGAACTGATTGCTGGAGTTCTCGTAACGTCTATCATTTCCTGCAGTTTAGTTGCTTTTGGTTTCGCTCGATTGGATTTTCCGCTGAAAAATTTCTGGTTTTCCATTTTGATGGTCACCCTGATGCTGCCAAGTCAAGTGACACTGGTTCCACAGTACATCATGTTTAACACTTGGGGTTGGATCAATACGTATCTGCCTTTCTATGTTCCACATGCCCTAGCAGGCGGTATCGGAGGACCCTTCTTTATCTTCCTATTGGTGCAGTTTATACGCGGAATTCCGCGGGAGCTGGATGAATCGGCCAAAATGGACGGCTGCAGCTGGTTCGGCATTTACTTACGTATTGTGCTGCCCTTAACGAAACCGGCACTCGTAACAGTCGCCATTTATTGTTTCCTTTGGAATTGGGACGATTTCTTCGGACACTTGCTGTATATCAATTCTGTGAGCAAATACACCGTCGGTCTTGCCTTGAAGCTGTTCGTTGACAGCCAATCTGCACTTCCGTGGGGACAATTACTTGCCATGTCGCTCGTTTCTATTATTCCTTCACTGATTCTCTTTTTTATGGCGCAGCGCCATTTTGTCGATGGCATTGCTTCGGGTGCAGTGAAAGGATAAAATAAATTAAATATCATGAAAAAGGTTGCTACCTGCAGCCTTTTTTCCACTTTTATGGAAGTAAATGAGGAGGAGCTGAAGTGTTTAACCTATTCAAGCGCATACGAATCGGTCGCCTGTTCTTTGGAAGCTTCGCCGCATTCATTGCCGTGCTGCTGCTCATTTCCTCCTGGATCAGCTACAGTCTAACTTCACGCGAGTTAGCTGACAATACGGCTAATTATCAGCAGGATCTATTAAATGAATTGAATAAGCGCTTGGCCACTCAGTTGAACTCTATTGAGCAGATGTCTAATGCAGCCTCTAGAAATATCGATATTATTGGGTATGATCCGCTGGAGAGTGACTTATTTGAACGAAACAAACGTAAAGTAGATTTGAGTAATCTTCTTGCTAGCATTACGTACAGCACGACAATGGTGCAATCCATTTATTTATATATTGATCGTCCGTTTGTAACAGATGCTCAGGGACCCATTCGCGTTTATGATTGGCGGAAATTGAAGGACGAGGATTGGTTTTTGGACATCCAAAATAATGATTTTGCCTGGGTAAAAGAACGTACGATTCCAACCAACCAAGGCTCGCTGCCTGTTATTAGCTTTGCAAGAAAGCTGTATAATAACTCGGGCATCTATTACGGTATGCTGCTGCTCAATGTGAAGTCCTCCGAGATCCAGAATTTAATTCGAGGGGAGACGGAGGGGAGGAGCCGAGTGCTGGTTGACGCAGGTGGCAGGAAAATCGCCGCAATTGGTGATCCCAACCTGCCAGAAAGCGAGTTGGAGAACATTCAGCTGATTCAGAAGAAGTCCGGAAGTGTTCATTTAACAGCCAAACCAGAAAGTGAATCCTTACTCGTATGGAGTAAATCCCCTTCGAACTGGACACTGGTTGAAGTGACACCATGGAAGAGCATTGTCAATGGCAGTATTCGATTAGCACTGATTCTCTTAACCGTTGGCTTATCCGCCATTTTTATCGCTTCCTTTTTCACATTCTTTATATCCAGACAATTCACCAACCCCATTCGACTTTTGGTTGCTTTTATGAATAAGCTTCCTGATCGGGGTCTAGTTTCGGACTTGCCTACGGACTATACCAATGAGTTTGGCAATTTATTTAACGGTTATCGGAAACAAATGGAACGAATTGAGGAACTATTAATCTCATTGAAAGCTCAGCACAAACGCCAACGCGAAGCCGAAATTAAGGCGCTGCAAGCCATGATTAATCCCCATTTTCTGTACAACACATTGGATCAATTAAACTGGTTAGCTATTGATTCCGGTCAAACGAAAATCAGCAAGATCCTATCCTTAATGGGTAAAATGTTTCGCATCGGCCTCTCCAATGGTGAAACATTGATTCCCATCGCAGACGAAATCACGCATATCGAATGTTATTTGCAAATACAGCAAATTCGTTGGGGCGATCGCTTGGCATTCACCATCTCTGTCAATGAAACAGCCAAAGACCTCTATGTACCGAGACTAACCCTGCAGCCTTTTATCGAAAATGCGATTATTCACGGTTTTCACGGACGCAAGAAAGGCGAAATCCGCGTGAATGTGCATCTGCTAGGGCAAGACATCCAATTTCAAGTTTGGGATGATGGCGTTGGGCTGCGACCCGACTGGGATCAACCGAAGGCAAGGAAAACTGGCGGTTATGGCTTGCGAAATGTGAAAGAACGCATTGAGGCTTATTTCGGGCCCCCTTATGGGGTCCATATTACAAGTACGGAAGGCAGGGGCACCGAAGTCACCATTCTACTGCCGCAAATCCAAAATAAAGAAGAAGTCGAGGAGAGGTATCATGTGGAAAATACTCATTATTGATGACGACTTTCAAGTGTTGGAAGGTATGAAGAAGGCGATTCCCTGGGAGTCCATTGACGCCGTATTAGTTGGTGAAGCGAGTGATGGCGCTGAGGGTCTAGAGATGGTCCGGCAAACTCAGCCGGATATCGTGATTACGGATATTTACATGCCTGTGATGAACGGGCTAGAAATGATTGAGAAACTCCGCGAGAATAACTTTCCCGGTGAGCTGATAATCCTAAGCGGCTACGCCGACTTCCAGTATGCACGGCAGGCTCTGAGGCTGCAGGTGAGCGACTATTTGTCCAAACCCGTGACCATTGAAGAGCTGGGGGCTGTTCTGGCCAAAGTCATTAAAGAACTGGAAACGAAAGAACTGAAAAAAATAGAGCAAGAAGAAGTCAAAAGAAGGCTGATGATGTATGAACCCTTTGTCCAGCAAGAATGGTTGAAGTCGGTCATGACCGGCACCTTTAATGAAACGATTGCCGCGGAAAGCATTCTGCTATCTGAACAAGCCTACTGGCTGCAAAGAAACCACGTCGTGATGGGTATAGAGCTTATGAGTACTGTTCGCACGGCTAACCTATCGCTAATCGATTGGAACTTATTTCGCTTTGCATTAGCCAATATTATTCGAGAAATCTTGGCCGAAGATTGGCCGGAGTCCGACTTTATTGAGCTTCACAGCCATCATGCTGCGATTATGTTTCATGTTGAGCGTTCGAGTGTGACAGCTGATGCGATGCGTCGGATTCAGTTGATTGGCGAGCATATCACGGACTGTGTGCTTACTTACCTTCGGCTAACGATCCGCTTGGGGCTAGGCCAAATGAAGGAATCCTGGCAGGAAATATCGGACTCCACCGAGGAAGCCTTTCTAGATTTATTACAAATGTCCAACATCCCGCAACTTAAAGGAGATCAGCTACCTACCGTTCCATCCGAGAAAGAACTGGCTATTCGTCCAATTAAGTTTTACCAAGAGCTTGCGGAAGCAATTGTCTATTCCAAAGAAGAAACCGCTGCACAGATTGTGGAAGCTTATATCAATCGCTTGCAAAGCATGTCAACCATAACTCCAGCATATTTGCAGTATTTATGTACAGAGCTGTGGACCATATTTGCTTATTCCTTATATAGCGTAGGTATTGTGCTTGATGAGCTGTTTCCTGAAATGAAGCTGCAGTCGGAAATTATTCAAATCCAAACACCCGAACAATTGCAGCAATGGTTGCGGGGAAAAATTCATATTATTGCTACCAGCCGGCATTGGAACGAGAATTCCAAGCATAAAGAAGCGGTTGATTTCATGATTCAATATGCACACGATCACTATGCCGAAGAGATCAGCTTGGAAGATATGTCGAAGCAGCTTTACTTGTCTCGTAATTATTTGAATCAAATATTCAAGAAAGCGACCGGTGAAACCTTCACGAACTACGTTATCCAAGTGCGGATGAAGAAGGCACAAGCCCTTCTGGCCGAAGGCAAATATTTGATTTATGAGATATCCGAAAAAGTTGGCTATAAAAACGTCCCTTATTTTAGCTCAATTTTCAAAAAATATAATGGCATTAGCCCGAGTGAAGTAAGTAAGAGCGGGTTATAGCCGGGAATGTACCTATTCGTTGTCATATTGAGATCCAAATTGTGATCAATAGTGAAAGAAGTGTGTTCATTACTCTCCTTTTTCTTCTTTTCAGTTGTCCTATAATTAACTTGTAAAGATAATGAGGTAGTGAAAGGGGATTTTCAATGAAAGTGCAGATGAGAAAATGGAGCATGCTCTCGATGACTGCCATGATAGCGCTGTCCCTAAGTGCATGTGGTTCCGGAAATACACCAAGTACTACGGGAAGCAGTCCTGCTGCAACAGCAGCACCCGCGGCTACAACCTCCCAACCTGTTAAGCTTCGTATCGTATGGTGGGGTTCACAGGCGAGGCACGACGCTACATTAAAAGCATTAGATGCGTATACAAAGAAACATCCGAATGTGACCTTTGAGCCAGAATTCTCTGGGTTTGATGGCTACGCGGATAAGCTGGCTACCCAAGCTGCAGCTAAAAATGCTCCGGACATTATCCAAATGGATCCAGCATGGTTAGCCGAGTACGCAGGCAGAAACCAGTTGGCGGACTTATCCAAAGGCATTCGTACCGAAGATATCGACAAATCACTCGTGGATTCAGGGAAATTTAAAGATAAGCTTTATGCCATTGCGCTTGGCAATAATGCAACTGGCATGATCTACAATAAGAATGCCGTTGATAAATTAGGGATTACGCCTCCCAAAAACGGTTGGACATGGGACGAATACTTCCAATTCGGTAAAGATGCTAAAGCTAAGCTTGAGAAAGACAAATATGTGTTGATGGATGCAACATCCGATTATACCACGTATTCCGCCTATCAAATTAGTCAGGGCAAAGGCTACCCAATTACCGAGGACGGCAAATTCAACTTCGATAAAGATACGTGGCTGACCTTTGTTAAGAAATATGCGGAGCTGAGAACAGCCGGGGTCATTCCTCCCGCAGAAATCGCTAGCACAGACAAAGAGTCTGACGCTAAGCTCGACTTGATGAACAATGACAGCGTATTGATGAAACGTACTTTCGCCGCGCTATTCCCAGGCTACGAGGGTGTTAAACCAGGTGCTTACTCACTTGTTGCTCAGCCGAAAGGGCCAAAGTCTAGCGGTTGGCTGAAGCCTTCCATGTTCTGGTCAGTGAGTGCTGATTCCAAGTATGCCGAAGAATCCAAGAAATTCATCGATTGGTTCGTGAACGATAGCGAAGCCGCAGACATCCTAACGACAACAAGAGGCGTGCCGGTTTCCAAGAAAATGCTTGATTACCTAACACCTAAGTTAACACCTGCTGATAAATTGCAAATTGAACTCATTAAAAATGTTGCTCCTGACGCTCAACCTTTCAATGCTGGAGCTAAGGGCTGGAGTAACTATACAGCTAAAGATTATAAGAGTATCGGTGAAAAAGTGATGTTCGGTAAAATAACGCCTGAAGCTGCTTATGATGAGCTTGTGAAAAAGGCGAAGGATTATCAATAAATTATGTGAATGGGGAGCCTCTTTGAGGCTCTTTATTTTTGTATGGCTGCCTTTGGAGATGGACGCAAAAAAGAACGACCCTCAACATAAGTTGAGAGGCCGTTCTTAGAGAATGCTATTTGTGCAAGCTCAGCTTACAGTTTTACAACGTTCTCAGCTTGTGGTCCGCGGTTGCCTTGAACTACGTTGAACTCAACGCGTTGGCCTTCGTCCAAAGATTTGAAACCTTCGCCAGTGATTGCGGAGAAATGTACGAATACATCGTTGCCGCCTTCAACTTCGATAAAGCCAAATCCTTTTTCTGCGTTAAACCATTTTACTGTTCCTACTGCCATGGGTAATACCTCCAAAGTTTTATTAACATGTCTTTTTTCTTGTTTCGAACAAAAAAATTACACATTGGAAAAGGTTTCATTAACTTAATGCTAACCCTTTGCAATACGCAATTCAGGTTGAATCTTTAAGACTTAACATTACTTTACCACACAATATCATGTAATGCAATTATCCCTAGAAGGGATTTCTTGCTAAAGATAAGAACTCTTCCCTGTCCTCTATTTTCAAGGCAATAGCTAGTGCTAATGCGACATCTTTCGACGGTTCGATTCGACCATTTTCGATAGAATTCAGGATAGAATAGCTGATTCCCGCCTTCTCTCCGAGCTTACGGAGAGTTAGATTTTGCTGTTGTCTGAGCTCTTTTAATTTCGTGTGAAACGCCACTGCTGCGCCCTCCTCAGCCATTTTGGTTGCCTTGCTGTCTGCGAATTTCGGCTTTTATTTTGTCGAATGGGTCCTGCCAATGGGGGGGCTTGATGGTCTTGCCGGTCTCATTTTTATGAACTTGTCCATCAGGCCATACCTTGGACATATTTGCATGCTGAACAATGTCAAAGATCGGTCCGGGCTCCACGCCCATTTCAACCAACGTACCTAGGACAAAATATAACTCATCGATCATCGCATCCACTTCGTCTTCCAGTGTGACTGCTTCTTTGAACTCCTGAAGTCTTCTTGCATCCAAGCTAGACGAGCAGCTTTGCGGCTGTCAGAAAGGCGCTGTGGGGTTGTGCCTACTGGATGCTCAAACGTTTCATGAAACTTTTTAACATCTTCAAATGCTTGTTGTAAGGTCATTTCGATTCTTCTGCTCCCTTGTAAACGGTTTTCTTTTATATACCATTTAAAAGTATGCTTGGTCAACAAGAAGCCCTCACTTCGATCCTCCTATTTGATAGAAGGATCGAGTGAGGGCTTAGGATTGCCGCTTTGTCAGGGGAGGAATCAGCTAAGGCGCAATTCTACAAATGACGACCTGTAATGAATTTATCTTTCCAATATCCCGTATTCATATCGCGAATGACTACACCGGAGCTTTTCGTGTTGCTAATAAATTTGCCATTCCCTACATAGATGCCAACGTGATTAATGCGGCCTGGTTTGCTAACACTAAAGAAAACGAGATCGCCTTTTTGTAATTGCGATTTACTCTTAACAGGAGTTCCTAACTTCGCTTGTGCACTTGATCCCCAAGGGATCGAAATGCCATTCTGTTTAAATACCATTTGCGTATAAGCAGAGCAGTCTAAGATTAAACGTTTCGTATCTCTTACGCCAAATACGTAGCGAACTTTACCTATATAAGATTGTGCTGTACGTACGATACTATCTGCTTTGCTAGCACTAGTTGCGGTTGCGCTGTAGGTTGCTGCCGCATGAGCGGACTGTGGAGTAAGGAACATCGTTCCTGAAGTTAACAAGGAAAGGCTAAGGCTTATCCCCACTAACGATTTGCTAAGGCGGTTGTTTTTCAATGTTTGCATGACTTGACTTCCTCCTTCATGGATCGTGTTGTGATGGGCTTGTTTGCCCTGATTCCACCTTACCACACTACGATCACCCAGTATTTACCCGAATTAGGAGAAAGTCACGCCACACCTAGCATTATCCGCCATTCTTAGAATTTCATGAGAATTTGATGAGCATCAGTCTCTTGACACAAATTTATCCGCTTTATCCCCCGAATTCTCCTGGCGATATTCCGAAGGGGTTACACCATACTTTTTGCGGAAAACTTGCGAGAAATGGCGCATGTCATGGTAGCCGATACGTTCAGCTACGTCAGCGAGCTTGAGCTTGGGATTCACCAGCAGTTGCTTTGCCTGCTCCAAACGAAGGTGAATAACATACTCCTTGAAGCCTTGACCCGTCTTTTGCTTAAAAAGCTGGCTAAAGTAAACCGAGTTTAGGTAAACGATCGAAGCGACCTTCTCTAGTGATAGATCAGCATGGTAATGCGTGCGGATATATTGCAAGGCGACGTCTATAGAGCGATCACTGCCGCTGGCATGATGCTCGTAGATTTGCGTCGTAGACGCTTGCCTCATACGCTGTACTTCCGCAGGCACCGCCTGGAAGCAGTCGATTAGCTCGGAGCTCATCATCTGGAAGGGCACCTTCAGGTACTTCACCAGATGGCTGCGCAGCTCATCAATCAGAAGGGTCAGGTTGCCGCCTTCGGGCAGCGTGACGAGACCTAGCAGGCTTTTGCTGTCGTGCACCGTCACGAAGCCCTTGCCGTAGCGCTCGATAAGCTCAAGCATGACGTTCTCGATAATGAAATTTTCGAGGAAGACGGGCTTATCGGTCTCCATTTTAACCATGATAAGATGAAAATAAGGGTGCTGCTCCATGAAGGGGCCCATGTCGATGCGACCCGTGTCCAAACCCTGCGCAAAGCGCTGGAATACGGCTTCCTGCAAATATTTGCGGTTAGCCTTCAACAGTTCAGCCTCTTCGGTCAGCTCCGTTTCACGCGTAATTTCTTCGCTTAGCTTGCTGATCATGTCAATTAAAACTTCTTTGCCGATCGGCTTAAGCAAATAGTCCTTAGCCCCAAGCCTCACTGCTTCCTGGGCGTAAGCAAACTCCGAATAGGCCGAAATGACAACCCATTTCACATGGGGGTGTCGGCTCCGAGACATATTCATAAACTCTAGACCGGTCATGCCCGGCATCAAAATATCCGTGAGAACGATATGAATCGGATGGCTCCGCAGCAGCGTAACGGCTTGCTCTGCATTCGCAGCCAGATGAACCCGATGCTCGGGGAAACGATTCTGCAGCGTACGCTGAATGCCTTCTCGTATGACCGTTTCATCATCTACGATGAGAATGTCCATGTTTTAGGTTCCTTTCCTAGGAAGCGGCATCGCGATGATGACCGTTGTTCCTTCCCCTTGTTTACTATGAATACGGAGCCCATAGGCATCTCCGAACATTAACGCTATACGGCGGTGAACATTGGTGAGCCCAATGCCCCGCCTTGTTTTAACAGAAGGACCTGCCGCTTGGACGGAGCTTGCAGCTGTCTGCTGCTCCATTTTCATCGAAGCCACCAGGCCACCCGCTTCCGTTGTATCCGCGCGCAGCAGCTCCTGCATCTCCATAAGTGTGCTCTCCTCGATGCCGACCCCATTATCCTGAATAATGATATGGAGCTCTTGCTCATGAACTTCCGTACGTACACGGAGAATACCCGGCTCACGGAGAGGCTCCAGCCCATATTTAACAGCGTTCTCGATGATCGGCTGCAAGGTCATTTTCGGTAGGATGACATCAAGGACATCAGGATCAATTTGTATGTCAGTACTAACTCTACCTTCCAAACGGCTTTCGATAATCGTGATGTAATGCCTCATTTGGTCCAGCTCCTGCCGCAGCGTCGTCTTCGACGCTTCCTGCCAGTCGCTGCTGTAGCGGAACATGTGAGACAGGGCTAAGATTACCTTGCCCAACCGGTCGTTCTCCCGCTCATCAAGCATCCAATAAATCATATCCAGTGTGTTGTAGAGGAAATGAGGGTTGACCTGCGATTGAAGGGCCTGCAGCTCCGCATTCTTCTCACTGATGGAAGAGAGCGTAATGCGCTCGATAAGCTCCTCCATCCGATTCACCATGCGGTTAAACGATGAAACCAACGAATTGATTTCCTCAAATGACTTCACCGTCACCGAGCCTTTGAAATTCCCCATCTCCACCTGCTTCATCTCGCGGATGAGCAGCTTGAGCGGCGAAGCGATGTTGCGGGAAATGAGACTTGCCAAAGCCGTAGACAAAATAACGAGTACTACAATAACTACGTACAAATACTCTCTTGTCTTCACGACCTCGGCGTTGATATCCCCTTTTGGAGTCAAACCAAGCACGGTCCAATCCGACATCTTCGCCTTCGCAGCGACGATAAGCTGATCCGTCCGATCATCGACGATGATCTCATTGGATTGAGGACGCGGAAGCCCGCTGAATGAAGGCGGAATGACCTTCTCTTCCGCGGTAGAGGCGATCATCCGATTCTCGCGGTCAACAATGTATACACGACTGTTCGGGCTTATCGTCACATTCGAAAGTGCAGCTAGTATCGGCTGCGGATTCGTCTCGATGAGCATGACGCCGATCACACGATGGTCTGTTAAATCGTACAGCTTGCGCCCGAATACGAACAACTGATCCTTCTGGAACCGATTGATCACAGAGCCTTGGAATAACCCGAACCACACCATTTCTCCGGATGAATCTTGCAGCTTCTGATACCACTCCGAGGACGAATAATTCGTATCGATGACACTATCGAACCCTCGCTCGTAGTTGTAGTTTTTACCCGCATTCGTGATGACATGAATCCCGACGATATCATCGCGCGAATAATAAATAGCGCCTAGAATATTCGTAATGGTTCGCTCATTGATGATACTAACCGCTTGATCCTTATTCGTATCGCGATCTTCGATAAGCCTTAGCATTTCATAATTGCTATTCAGAGACTTCGTGATACTATCATAGCCTTGCAGCAGCAAATCAAATAAACCTACCGTTTGAGAAATATTTTTCTCCGCCAAATCACTAATTTTACTATGGATAATTTGCGTTGTTTTCTGATAATAGAGCACACTTAAAAGAAGCACGAGAACTAGCATGCAGGAGATAAATAGCAGAAATAGCCGGTTATGAATGGAGTGTAGGCCTCGTGTCACTTAGGTGTAGGTCCCCTTTCGTTATTTGCTTCTTCCTATTTTATCACAGGCATCCCAAGAAACAGCAAAAAGAGAGGGGTGAAATTAACCCTTCACCGCTCCCGCTACCATACCTTTTGTAATTTTATCAGCTAACAAGAAATAGATAAGAATGACCGGCAGCGCGCCCAGCACAAGGAAGGCACCGATAGCCCCGTAATTAACCGAATATTGACTGACGAAGCTGTTAACACCGAAAGGAAGCGTCTTAAGCCGCTCGGACGAAATGAAAGTCGCCGCGAGAATGTATTCATTCCAGATGCTAATGAAAGTTAAAATACAAACCGTCATCATCGGTGGAATCGAAATCGGTAAGATAATACTGCGGAAGATCCTGAAAACCCCCGCGCCATCCATGACAGCGGATTCCTCAATCTCACTCGGAATGGATTTCATAAATCCACTGAGGATAAAGACCGCAATCGGCGTCTGGAACGCTATATAAGGAAGAATGATCGAAAGATGAGTATTCAATGAGTGTAGATTTTTGAAAATAATCATCAGCGGCAATAATGTTGCCTGCAGCGGCACCATCATCCCGATGAGGAAGATAACCATCACGATTTGACCGTATTTCCAACGGAATCGGGCGATCGCGAACGAGGTAAGAGAACTGAGCAGCAGGACGCTCACCATCGTAATTGAAGTGACGAATAAGCTGTTTTTCAAATATTGAAAATAGTGTCCTGCCTTGATCGCATCCGTGAAATTCTTCCATTGAAGCGTGTGAGGGAGCGCGAAAAACTGGCCCGACAGGATTTCTTCATTACTTTTTAATGAGTAAATAGCTAGCCAAATCAGCGGATATACTTGCGTGACCACAAGTAGGGAAAGAAAGGCGACCACGATGATTTTGACGATAGAGAGGCGTTTGCGTCTCCGAATGGTTGCAGGCTTAACCGAAGCTATTTCCCGTGCGGTCTGCATGGTAACACTCCCCTCCTTCATGAAAATCTTCTCTCTAGTCGGTTGAAAACCGCATTAATGATAACCGTTGCGATTAAGCACATGCCGACCAAGAAAGCCGCAATCGCGCTTCCGTACCCATATTTCATGGAGAGGAAGGACATGTTGTACATATGCGTGGAGATCACGTCTGTCGCGTGTGCCGGTCCCCCTGCGGTCATGACCATGACCATGTCGAACGCTTGCAGTGAGCCGATGAAGGCGAGGACGATCGATATTTTAAAAATCGGAATATTCATAGGGAAAGTGATATGCCAGTCGGCTTTAAGCCCCTCTGCTCCGTCAATCCGGGCTGCCTCATAGATATCAGCAGGGATGTTCTGAATACCGGTAAACTGGATCAGCGTATGGTAACCCAAGTACTGCCATAGGGCTACAAAATAAAGAGAATACATCGCAATCTTAGGATCAGTCAGCCACGATCTCGTCCAACCATGTAAATTGAGCATATCGAGCACTTGATTGAGCATCCCCCCCATCGCGGCGGGGTTATAGATGGTTTTCCACAATTGACCGATGATGACGACGGATAGAATAACAGGTAAAAAGTAACTTGAAACGAGAAAATTTGGTTTTTTGATAAATCGGTTCAGAAGAATAGCTACACCTAAAGCGACCGGAATTTCGGCCATGGAAAATACAGCAAACATCAATGTACGGCGAACGGACGGCCAGAACACCGGGTCTGCGAATAGCAGAGTTTGAAAATTTTTGAAACCGACGAATGTCGAATCGCCAATTCCGTTCCAATCCAGCAAACCACTGTACAGAGACACGAGAATCGGGACGAAAACGAGACTCACATAGATCAGCAAACACGGTAATACAAACATGGCAATTGTCCACTTGGAGACTCTTAACACATTCACTTGGCTCGCCTCCTTCCTGACATATACCAATCGGAATCTACCTTCAGCCCATCGAGGCGCTCAAGATAAATTCCGATTCGGCTGCTAATTCATCTTATTTTTTATTCGTTTCATAAGCGGTTTGGTGCTCTTTGCCTACTTCAGCAGGGTCTTTCTTCTGTACAAAAAGGTTTTGGATGCTTGTTAAGTGTCCTTGCGCTGTTCCTGGGTTCATCGTATTATCGAACGCAAGATCTCCGCCTTTTACTTGTTTGAACAAACCAAGCACTTCCATCGCCATATCGGAGTAACCAGCGGCTTTGAAGTCGCCATCTACTTTTTGTGCGATACCTACAGCGCCTTTTACAGCGAAAGCTTCTTTAGGGAAGTTCAGCATGAAATAGTTCAAGAAATCTTTGGTTTCTTTCAAATGCTTGCTGTTTGCAGATACAGCGAACGCGCTTCCTGGAGCAAGCATGAACTCGTCTGGGTTCCCTTTGCCTTTCACGGTTGGGAATTTGAACACGCCAACTTTACCATTCACGGAAGAAGTTTCGATTCCGCCCGTTGCCCAGCTGCCCATGAAGTACATAGCGGCTTTGCCGGTTTTGAACAAGTTTTCGCCTGCGTTGTAGTCAAAAGATGTTGCGCCCTCTTGGAAAGCGCCAGCTTGAACCAGGTCTTGGAAGCTGCTTACGGCTTCAGTGAATGCTGGATCAGCAAACGTCTTCTTGCCATCTACGACAGCTTGTAGGAAGCCAGGGCCGCCATTGGTACGAAGCAATACGTTCATGAACAAGAAGGAACCTGTCCAGGAATCTTTTTCACCGATCGCCATTGGCTGAATGCCTTTGCCTTTGAGCGTT
This sequence comes from Paenibacillus sp. WG02, assembly GCF_055396115.1. NCBI lineage: Bacteria > Bacillati > Bacillota > Bacilli > Caryophanales > Paenibacillaceae > Paenibacillus > Paenibacillus sp. WG02. The sequence continues at coordinate 8,302,129 of NZ_AP036016.1, forward strand.
TTTACCGCTGTTACCATTTCTTCGAAAGTCTTCGGCACTTCAACGCCAGCTTGCTTGAATAGATCTTTATTGTAGTAAACAACTGCAATGTTGTTACCATCAGGTAAAGCGTAGATGTTGTTGTTGAACGTGTACCAGTTCAGAATACCTTCTTGGAACGTCCCTTTTAATCCGTTTTGATCAAGCATGTCGTTCAGTGGCGCGAACAGGCCAGCATCGACGAAAGGCTTCATTTGCGCGGCCGGATTCACGATCGTGATGTCGGGAACCTCTTTGGAAGCGGCTTGCGTTTTGAGCTTCAGCTTTTGTTGATCCGTGTTCAAGGAGTCAAGCTCGATCTTGATGTTCGGATTTTTCGTTTGGTAATCGTTAACGATTTTCTTCAACATGCCGTTTTTTGGATCCGTTGGATCCGGATATATATTTTGGAACGTGATCGTAATGTTTTCCTGTTTTTTAGCTTGTGCTGTCGCAGTCGGTGCTGCGGTAGCTTTCGTATCCGTTGTGCTGCCGCTCGTGCTTCCACCTGAACCGCATGCCGTTAAGCTGATCGCCATCAAGCTAGCTGCCACGACGCTTAGTGCTTTATATTTAGTTACCAATGTGAATCCCCCTCGTTTGGTTGGTTGTTCTTGATATCCTTATTATCGCTCGAATATGGTAACCCTTACAATGTGGGAACTATAGGTATGATGTTTGATTTTTATAGGTTTATGTTGGAAGTGTGGGGGAATGATGGATGGGTTGGTGGGTGTGAGTGCTGGTGGGAGTATGGGAGTGACTAAATGAGTTTGCTGGTGTAGTGGAGGCAGGCGGGAGTGACTAATCGGATTGCTGGTGTGGTGGCGGCTGGTTCGGAGTGACTATTGGGAGCACTGGTGCTATGCTGGCAGGCGGGAGTGCCCCAAGTTGTATTTTATACAACAATAATCAGGAAAAAAGGCGTTTTTGAGGCAAATGTTGCAGAAAATACAACAATTTCGCTTGGAAGAGCCCATTTTGGGTGATATGCGGCAAAGTTGTTGTACAAAGTACAACATTTCTAGTTTAAGGCGATGATATCCAGAAAAATGTTGTACGTTGTACAACTTGCAGACATTATAAATTGATATTAAATTCCTTTATTACTATAAAATAAGAAGATTTGCTAAGTCAAAAAATTTCAATTGCAATTTCGAACCCTCGATTTATTCATTCGGCTACCTGTACCAGCATAAACTAGGTGAAATTTTGAGCTCAGAACCTCTCATCTATCACCAATCAACCATCACACCTTATACCCTCACCACTCATCTTCTTCCTCTTATTTCTTTTTTCTTTTTTCTTATTTCTTTTTTCTTATTTCTTTTTTCTTTTTTCTTATTTCTTATTTCTTATTTCTTATTTTTTTCTTACATCCTACTTCTATTCACCTATATCCCATCCCCCACCCTCTGATTACTTCCAACTATTTGATCAATTTCAAGTCCTCTAGTTACATCTCAAATCTTCCTTTTTCAAAACCATATCTATGTCTGACTAACCTCTCCTTATCCTCTCACCCCGAAAAAAACAAAACAAAACAAAACTCATCCTCCCTACCGGCTGAATGACACATATTCACACACCCAGAACCTATAAGTACCCATTACAATTACTATCAGACACCTATATAATAAACAGCTTCCTATAAAGCAAAAAAGATCAACCTCTTTCGCTAGCCTAGCGATGAAGAGATCGATCTTTTATAGATAAATGATGGGTGCAGCTCGTGAAAAACTAGTAAGCCTTCGGCACCTCGACTCTATGCGTTACACCGTCTTCGGTGAAATAAATATGCGTATCGAAGCCTTGATCATCCATGAAATAGGACACGTATTTGGGCTCGCCGTGCTTGATCGGCACAAGAAGTGTTGCAATGCGGTGGCTGCGCGCCGGCTTGGTCGTTGCCTTGAGATGCCAGTGCTGCGGCAGTCCCTCGATTTCGGCCGGATCCACATCCGTAAAGCCTTGATGCTGTGTCAGCTCCATTTCACCAGATGAGCAATAGACGAAACGCCCGTCCATATCCGCCTTGCGGCCTTGGACTTTGAAAGTCTGTCCGCTCAGCTTCATTTCATACAGCGTTTGGAACAGCCAATCAACAGAACCAGCCTGCGACAGGTCGATGTGGTCGACGACAACAACGTACGTGCCGAAAAAGTAGAGCTCGCGTACATAACGCTCCAAATAAGGAACGTACTCCTTGTAAGCTGCAGTTGCGTTGCTGCGGGAATAACCGTAGCCTTTGCGCTGCTCGGCAACTTCAACGAACCCGTTAGCCGCCATGTTCAGCACTTTGTTCTTTTCGGCATATTGACCCAAACCGTCAATCAAAATATTGTTCGTCGAGCGCGTCTGTCTGCGCCAATTCATATGCATCGTGCTGCTAAATGCCACATAATAGCCGCTTTCAATGGCAAGCGGTTCCCCGTAAGCATGCAGCAGGAAGCCATTTTGGTCGCCATGACTATGGCTGACGGAGCCGTATTTGCTGCTTTTCGTCAGCAGCATGATATGGCGCTCTGGATCGGCCATTTGCGAGTGAAACGCCACCCAGCCGATATCGCGGAACCATTTGACCGGCTCGATATTCGCATCAGTTGGGGCGATAGCTTCCACTTGCGGATAATCATGAAGGTAGACCATTTCGTCGAAACGGAAATCCCACCAACCATAGTTGTAAAATTTCATTTCAGAGTCGGTATCTGTTTCACGTACCCGCTCAAAATACCATTGGTACAGCCCGTTACCGGTCACACCAGCGAACTGGCGAATGTTAAAACCGGTCTTTAAACTAACCGGATCACCAAGGGTCGATTGGTCGCCGAAGCTTGCGCGAAGGGTATCCGGACTGAATGTGTATAGCGGGAAATCGCCTGTTTTCGTGAAAAACGGTCTTTTATAAAAGTTAATGCCTGTATATTTTTTCAGCAAATTCATTGCTTCCGTGACAAAAGCCATCCCAGTCGTCCAATACATCGGACCTTCCGCCCAGCCTCCGTCCGGTCCGCCCCAAGGGGAATATAAGCACGCATAGTATTCAAGGGTATAATCAAGCCATTCACGAACTTCCGGCTCTTCATTCAAGAGCGCTATGCAGCACGGGACCAATACACTGGATAGCGAACGCACCGCATGACTATCGAACGGCACATGATGGATTTTGGAATGCTCAATAACATGCTGGGCGATTTGACGCGTACGGGCGAGCAGAACTTGCCGCACCTGCTTCCGCTCATCCTCTGTTAGCTGGGCATGAAGCCAGTCATAGCCCCATGCGATAGCTCCAGCCATACGGAAGGAGGCTTCGTCATTGTAGTCACGGCTTGTTGTACCATTCACGTCCCAGCTGCACAGATGGAGCAGCCACGTTTTCGCACGATCCAGCAGCGTTTGGTCATTCAAAATCGTTCCTGCCACCACAAGATGGCGAACCGCATAGAGGGCTTCTTGAGTGTCCATGTACATCTGGCGCCATAGATTTGCTACACGCTTATTGTCTGGGTATGGCAGAGGCTCAGCAATCAGCTCACGCTCAATCCAAGGCTTGACGGATTTCTCGTAAAAGATTTCAAACCCGCAATAAGCCGGATCTGTTGCTAGCCTACTACGGAAGTCATCAAGCTCAGAAGATTGCAGCCACAATCTAGGGTGTTGGGAAGACGCTTCCGCATATCGGCGTTCTCTGCTAGGTAATGGTGTTTCCGGTAAATCGGCTGGCACCTCGAAGCGTCGAACGAGACTCCAGACGGTTTGGGTGCCTTCTTCTTGGAGAAGGGCGTACCGCCAGAAATAGGTACCTGGGATTAGCGCATCATCCGGTGTATATAAGTTGTATGGAATCGGCTTAATCGTTCGTGTGTCAGCCTGAGAGAAGGCCTCAGAATGCGAGATTTGCAGTACATAGCGATCATCCTCCAATTGTGCAGGAATCCACGTGAACCGAGGTGGGTTTTCCAACAGTACGGTCATCTCATTCGGTTCGTATTGTACAGTTAAAACGCCGCTCTGCGGTTCGTATAATGGCGACAATGAAGTCATATCCATTCTCCTCCCGGATGGGTTCTCTTTTTTATATAAAAAGCAAGCCATTATGAGCTGTTAATTGAATGCGTTTTGAGCTGTTTGTTTGTCCCGGAACTGTAATGGCAATTTCCTGTGCGGAAATGCGCGTTAGCTCGGCACGGCTGCCTGCACGGTAGACATGAATGAAGTCAGCCTGACGGTCATTGCGACGGTGAAGCATCGCTGTGAGCGATCGACTCGGGTCAACGGAGTCGCCCGGTGTCTGTACAGCGAGGAGCTCATCGCCCGACTGAACAAGCGCCGTATGGAAAACGGACGCGGCGGAGCCGATAGGATCAGAACCTACGGCATAAGATGCGTGCAATTGAGATGCACCGCTTGCGTCGACCGAATCGCAAGGAACGAACTGGCCGATGATCGGCAGATCTTGCTCTGATACAGCAGCGGCAGCGGAAGCATCATCCTTCTGTTCAATGCGAAGCTTGTAAACTTCATCTCGGCTACGTAACTGCTCTGATTGCATTTGAACAGCAGGATGCATCCACCACTCGATGCTCCTCGGCTCTTCGCCTGCGAGCTCGACTTGGAACCAATCAAGCAGCCACTCGCCGGTAAGCAGCAAATGGCGATTCAACGTGCACCCTTCGTAGGCTTCTGTTGACTGAAGCCAAGCGTACACGGTCGAATCGTTGGCCTCAAAGCGGACGCAGCGCCCTTCATGCGGCGCTTGGGATCGGCCGTCCAGCGACACGGTATTGTGGCTGGCGGTTTCGGCAAACCACGATTTCCGCATGGGCGAGCCGTAAGGCACCATCCCAAAATCGGGCGTCAGGGTTTGATCCGTGTGCATCAAGGTCAGATGCAGCTTGTCGTAATGGCCGTGGGACCCGCCGTGCTCGCCAAAATCGGCGAGGAACGACAGCGGGTTCCCGGCTGCGCGGCCGATGACGAAGCCGGCGTCCGGCCAGAGCCGCGACCCGCGCGGCTCTAGGGCAGGCGCGCGGTCAGCGGCCTCGCCAACGCCGTAGAGCAGCGCCTCGAGCTGCTCGCCGCCGACAGCGCCTAGCTGCCGGTACGCTTCGCGCAGGATCGGCGCGAGCCCAGCGATGCCGTAGATCGCGAGCCCCTGCTCAGCGATCTCGGCGATCTCGCGGGCGTAAGGGTCCCGCGCAAGCGGCCCGTCATGCAGGGCGGGCAGCGCGCCCTGGTCGTCGGCCAGATCGGCCAGCGCCTCGAGCATGCCGCGCATGGATTGGCCATCTGCGCCGGTCGTGGCGTAGAGATCAATACCGAATCGCTGCGCCATCTCAGCGGATATTAAGTAAGCCCGAAGCACGAATACGTGGTAGTACGTGCTTCCCTCGAACTCCAGCTGATCGGCCTTCACGCCGATCGATAAGTGATGCTTGAAGCCACCTTGGCCTTCAATGAGCTCTTCCAGTGCCGCTTGCTCTCCGCGAGCGGCATAGACACAAGATAATGACGCGTTCAGCCAAGCGGTGTAGTTGTTCTCCGCATTGTTCCGCTCATGAATAAGGATGTGCCGGTATTCTTCCATACTACCAGCGAGCAAACCCAGGAAGGCGTCAATCGCCGCCTGCTCCTTCGCCTCAAAAACAACACCCTCATCGCGCAGCAACAAGTAAGCGCGAATCAAAGTCGTGGACCAGATCGCCTCCGTCAGCGCCTGGTGAAAAGCACGCCCCTTCAGCATCCAGCTCTGTGCTTCTGGATGCACGGGGTAGAGCGGAAACTGCTCGGCGTACTCTACGAGCAGCCTTTTACCAATCTGCGCATATGACTTATCACCCAGCGCTGCAAAAACAGCCGCTGACTGCAAAGAAGCCCGCGCAAGTGACTGGTGCTTGAACACGAGCCAAGCGCCCCTGTAAGCTTCGCCCTCGATTCGGCAGCCGTGCGGACATAGAAATTCGACCGCATCCACCTGCATCGAATCGAACGCCAGTTCGGTATGATGGTGTGGACAGACATACTGGTGCCACCAACCCCCAGGTTCCTTCGGAATTGATAGGCTGCCCGCTTGCTGCAGCCTATCAATTTCCTCTTTCAATATATGCGCTGTTCGGCCTGCCCAAGTTAGTTTTTCCAGCTTTTCGCCTAACCTCAGCGCGGTACTCATCGCATCATCATCCCGCCGTTGATTTCGATCGTTTCACCCGTTACGTAGGCAGCAAGATCGGAAGCAAGGTAAAGAACGGCGCCTGCTACATCCTCCGGTGTTCCTTCACGCTGCAGCGGAATACCATTCACAGTAGCTTGGCGCGCTGTGTCCGTCGTGAATGTCGCGTGGAACATCGTATTCCCGATAAAACCAGGTGAGACGTTATTGACGGTAATTCCACTTGCCGCTACTTCCTTGGCCAATCCCTTAGAGAACGTTTGTACAGCGGCTTTGCTAGCTGCATATATACTGGAACCAGGTCCGCCGCCGTTATGCGCAGCAACCGATGTCATATTCACGATGCGGCCGTAGCCCTTCGCCTTCATGCCGGCAAGTACTCTTTTGGACATGAACACCGCACTCTTTAAATTTACATCCATAATCCGGTTGTACATCTCATCGAACATTTCAGAATTCGCCACACGCTGAACGAGATGGCCTGCATTGTTCACGAGAATATCAATCGTACCACCCAGAGCTTGCTCAACTTCGCTAACGAGTCTATCGATTTGCTCCAAATTCGTTACATCCGCCTGTACTAATACAGCCTCGCCGCCTGCCGCTTGAATAGCTGCTACAACTTCCTGACCTTGTGCAACGTTATTCAAGCAGTTCACACCAACCTTCGCCCCATTACTAGCCAGAGCTAGTGCAATTGCGCGTCCAATCCCCGCATTAGATCCTGTCACCAGCGCAATTTTCCCCGTCAAATCGATATTCATATGAATTACCTCCCATGTACTTATATTTAAAATTTCAACATAAATCACTTTGTAGATTCCGCCTGAGACGATGTTTTTCATCGCTAAATGATGACTCCCGCGGAAACCTGCCCACTTAACGATATAAAACATGCTTAACTCTGAGGGAAACGACCATTTCCTTCCTTACTACCACGTGAAACGATGTTTTTCATCGCTAAATGATGGCTCAAGCAGAAGTCTGACCACTTAACGATATAAAACACGCTTAATGCGGACGGAACGACCTAGCGAAAGTCCGTCTACAGTGATAAAAACCCAACTCACCCACGCAACCGAGGCCTCACCGTCTCCGGCATGGTCATCGTCAAACAGGTCCCTCGTCCCCACTCACTGTCTATAGACAGGCCGTAGGCCTCGCCGAACACCATCTGAATCCGCCGATGGACGTTCATGAGTCCAATGCCGCCACCCTTTGTTTCACCTGTCTCTTCCGGCTCCGCCAAGCGGTTTTCCTCCAGCTTCGTACGCAGATCTGCGAGCCTTTCCCGCTTGATGCCTGTGCCATTATCCTGGATGAACACTTGGAACAATCCGCCTTCTTTGCGGGCATCGATGCGTATGAAATGATGCGGTTCCACACCATCTGGGAATGCATGCTGAAAAATATTTTCGATGAGCGGCTGCAGAGTCAACCGAACCATCTTTTCCAAAAGCAAGCCTGGCGGGATCGCGACATCAATTTCAAACTCTTTTCCCGTCCGATGCTGCAAAACAATCATATAATTACGTACATGATTCAGTTCATTCGCTACCGTAATTTCTTCTAAATTCGTCTGCACTGAGTAGCGGAGCATGAACGCCATTGCTTCTACCATCTCGGTAATCTCACTGGAATCCTGAACTATTGCATAACAATTGATCGTTTCCAATGTGTTATACAAAAAATGCGGATTGATCTGCAGCTGCAAAGACTGAAATTCGGCCCGCTGCCGTTCAAGCTTCGTCTCACCTAGCTCAAGTTGGTTCTTTTGCTGTTCCAGCTCGGCCTCATATACCCGTTCGATCATATCGGAAAGACGCGTCACCATCAGGTTGTAGCTGTGAATAAGTCCGCCGATCTCATCCGTTCGGCCAATTTCGTCGATGTACTGCCAGTTTCCTTTTTCCGTCTCCCGCATGCTGTCTTTGAGCCCTCGAATAGGGGCAATGATAGACCTACCGAAACGGTAAGCTAGCCATAATGCAATAGCCAGTGTAACTAGACCAACAACGATGGTCGTCGTTCGAATCGTATTGACTGGACGGCGCAGCTCATCAACTGGCATCGATGCGACAAGATTCCAATCGGAGTAACCAGATTTCCTGGATACAAACATACGTTCTTCTCCATTGTATTTATGAAGGAATGTCTGATTCCCACTCGCCAAAACGAGCGACGATAGTTCATCTTGAGGCTTCCGTACGCTCATCGAACGAGGGTAGATATAGTTACCGGCATCGTCCACGATGAAGAAAAAGCCCTTTTTCCCCAGACTCACACGATCCCAAGTCTTTGCTAGTTCATCTAATTTGATCTCAATGGCAACTACCCCGCGATTCTCATCACCGTAGGAGGGTCCTCTTACTTTACGTGCCATTGTCACGACAGCCCCTTGATCGACAGGACGTATGTTCATATTCAGCAGCGCTATTTTGCCATCACCTGGCGTCATTTTCATCAAATTATCATATTTCTCTTGCACCAACACGGGATCAAAGTTAAACAGATTTTGGTTCTCATAGATAACTGAACGCCCATGCTGCCCTACGACATAAATCATATTTAACTGCTTATACAGCGTGACGATAGATTCCACAGAAGAGAGTGCAAATTTCTTGATTTTATCCGAGTACAAATAATATTCATACGCGTCATCCGGCTTAATTTCCATGAAAGCGCGCACATCAGAGTTGGAAGAAAAGGCATTGCTAAGCAGCTCATACGCCTGTAAATAACTATCCGTCTGATAGTTCGCACTATCGACCATTTGCTCCATATACTGCTTCACCTGGTCGTCTAACGCCCGCGATGATTGCCAATAGGATACAGCGCCAACGGACAAAAGCGACAGCACGATCACAATGAGAAAGTACGTATATATTTGACCTGACAGCGTCTTTCTTTTCATGAACGGATACCCATTTGTTGCCGATATTCAGAAGGAAGGCAGCCTTCGTATTTCTTAAATGTTTTTGTAAAATGGGGATGATCGGCATAACCGACCTCACCCGAGATATCCGTAATTCGCCACTGCGGCTGTTGAAGCAGCTTCTTCGCCTTCTCCATGCGTCTGCGTGTGCGGTATTGCACGAAAGTTTCTGCCGTGCTTTGCTTAAACAGCTGGCTAAAATAAGAAGGATTCAGACCGATAAAGTCAGCCACTTCTTCTAAGGATACTTCCTCAGCGAGATGCGTCTCTATATAGAGCTTGGCCTCCTCGACAGGGTCCTTAAGCTTGCCTTTGCGTTTGATGCGAAGCTCATCCAGATACCCGCTGATCGCCGTCGTGAAACGAAGCCAAGCTTCCTCCTCGTTCACAGCACCGGTTAAATCCAGCTCACCTTGCATGAAATATACATCCCTTACATTCAACCTATGGTGAAGGAGGGTGTGGATTTCTTGTAAAATATCGCTAACCCGGTTGAGCTTAAGCTTATTGGCCTTCAACTCCGCCTGAATTTCCTCTACGATGCCATCTAATTCCGCTTGCTGCAGCATCCACACGGCTTGCTCCATGCGGCCTGCCCACTGTTCGAGCTTCGTTACAGCAACGAAGGATTCGGAGCTTACTTTACTTTGGTTACGAATTAGCTTTTCTAACACATGCTGAAATCCCTTAATGTTGACGGGCTTCAGCAAGTACTCTTTCACCCCGTAAGAGACGCATTTCTGCGCATATTCGAAATCACCATAGCCGGAAATAACCACAACTTGGATGTCCGCATCCATTTCTGCAACACGAGCACATAGCTCCAGCCCATCCATCTTAGGCATCCGAATATCGGTGAACAGGAAGTCAGGTCGTTCCTCTTGAATCCGCTGCAGCGCGACAACACCATTCTCAGCCGTTCGCAGGCTTTCGATGGGGAGCTCCGATTGTTCAACGAGTTTCTGTAATCCTTTGCGTATCATCGGTTCGTCATCGACTATGAGTATGCGGTACATGAGGAACGCTCCTTTCAAAACCTTATGAAATGCACGCTCCCCACGGGCGGGTGGGCACGTGAGGAGGTGTCATGCTCAGCAAATGAGCTTATTTACGCGGCATCGACACGGTCGTACCGGAATCTTTACTATTGAATTTCTCTGTTGCTTCCTTGATTACTTCGTTACCGCCTTTGGATTTCCACTCTTCCAATACTTTCGGCCAATCGGAGATCGGCTCTTTGCCGTACACCATTTTCACCATGTGCTGGAGAATGACTGGAGGTGCTTGGTCGGAAAGCGGCGAAATGTCAGGATTTTTCATTAAAGATTCTAGACGCGGCTCGAAGCTGATACCGTCACGTCCTTCATTTTTTAACGTTGTATCATAGACACTCATTAATTTCTTACCTTCGTCAGTCAAGCTTAGTGTCCCTTTATTATAAGTCGTATCTTGGACAAGCCACAAGAAGGATTGACGGTAACGCTCTTCATCTACACCTGCTGTATCCGTAGGTGCTTTGTAGTCGATTTTGCCATCCACCGTTTTGTACGTGTCACCTTCGATACCGAAAGTAAAGAATTTCTCTGCCTCATCCGACATCATCCAATCAAAGAACTGGATAATTTGCGCAGCATTTTTAGCATTTTTATTGATGAAATAAGCACGCGGCGCAGGTCCGTACAAGTAGTGTCCGCCTTTGCCATCTGGTCCTGTCGGGGATGCGATGATCTCGATATCTCCTGTTGGAACGGTTGTTTTCAGCTGTGTTTCCCATTGCAGTAATTCATTCGCGTTCATGGACCACATACCTGCTTTACCAGCTAGAATGGTGTTTTTGAATACGGTAGCGTTGATCGTTGCGAATTCTTTATTAATCAAGCCTTCATCGAACATCGTTTTGTACGTTTGCAGCGCTTTCGTCATATTCTCTGTGTCGAAGAACTTCGGCAGAATTTGGTCGCCTTGCTTCTCGAACATGGATAGGTAAGGGAATACATCGTATGCGCCGAAGAAGGAGTCTGAATACTTGAAGTTTTCACGACCCATATACGGGTTCTCAACGCCCATTTCTTTGAACTTGCGAAGCACTTTCAAGTACTCGTCTACTGTTTTTGGAACTCCTAAGCCTGCTTTATCGAGCAAATCTTTACGAACGAAGATAGCGCGGCGGGATGGATTAGACAGATATTCAGGTATAGCGAAAATCTTACCTTGGTAGGTTACGTTATCCCAAGCATCTTTTGGTACTTTTTTGAGCAAGTTCGGTCCGTACTTTTTCAATAAATCATCAAGCGGTGTGAACACGCCTGCCTTCACGGATCCAGCCATTTCTTTACCGTTCACACCACCACTGCCCTGCACAACGTCAGGAATATCATTGGTTGCAAACATCTGAATCATTTTTTGCTCATATTCTTTGTGAGGAACAAGAACGATATTCATATCGGTGTTCGTCAGTTCTTCTAACTTTTTCACCCATTTGTCTTGATTAATATCTGGCGACTTCTCTACATGTCCGAATGCGAGTGTACGCAAAGAGATGGAGAATTTCGTTTTTTCAGCAGGCTTTGCGCTTGTCGTGCCAGCCGCCGCGCTTGACGCCGGTTGTTCAGCGGTTTTAGAAGAGCAAGCAACCAGCAAACTTGCCAACATTACGGCTGCCATCGTGGTGGGAATCCATTTTTTCATTTCTACCCCTCTTTTCATTTCGCTAAGATATAAACGCTTTCACACCTTCATTGTAAAAGCGTTTACAAATTGCCGATATGGATTGTTTTTAGTTCGATTTGTCTTTTTTTTAGAATACTGTAAAAATTGTTGATTTCATGCAGTACGATTTCTTTAGGATTTTACAGAACCCACCATCATTCCTTTGACAAAATGACGCTGCAAAAACGGGTAGATAAGAATAATCGGGATCGTCGCAATAATAATAGTCGCCATCTTAATGCCTTCCGGATCCATATGAGCAAGTCCGCTGAATTGGGAAGAGTTTGGATCAATACTGATATCCTCAGATACAATCAATTGACGAAGCTTTACTTGAAGCGGCCATAAGGCAGGCTTGTTAATGTAGTACAGTGCGCTTTGGTACGTATTCCAGTGACCCACCGCATAAAAGATTCCCAGAGAGGCCATAACCGGCTTGGACAAAGGTAAAATGATATTCCAGATCATGCGAAGCTCGGAGCAGCCGTCGATACGTCCAGAATCAATCAGCTCACTCGGAATTTGCAAGAAAAAGGACCGCATAATGAAAAAATTGAAGGCACTGATGGCACCAGGAAGCAATAAGGCCCAGAGCGAATTCGTTAAATGTAAATTTTTCATCAAAATAAAGTTAGGAATCAGCGGAGCTGTGAAAACCATCGTAATGAGAACCATAATAACGACAACATTACGGCCAGCATACTCGGGTCGAGACACTGGATACGCAAGTGAGGCCGTGGCGATCAGATTGATCAGGGTACCCACTACTGTAATATACACGGTCACTCCAAAGGAACGCCAGATTGCCATGTCGCTAAACACATATTGATAGTTAATCGATGTAAAATGAACGGGCAGGAATAATACCTTCCCATTCACAATGGCTTCCGAAGAACTGAACGATTGGGCCAGCACGTTTAAGAACGGCAGGAGCATCGCTAGCGATAGAAGAGTCAGAAAAAGCACATTAAAAATGTTAAAAACTTGCCAGCCGGCTGTCGGCTTGCGATTCATAAAGCGTTCACCTCCGTCTTAGTACAAGCTTTCACCCGTTGTTTTTTTGCTTAAAATATTGCCAGTAACAATAAAAATCACGCCAACTAATGCTTTGAAAAGACCGATAGCCGTCGTATAGCTAAACTGCTGACCTAACAACCCCGCTGTGTAAATATACGTGTCTAGAATTTCACCATTTTCTTTGTTAAGCGGGTTCAGGAACACGTAAACACGTTCGAAGCCAAAGTCCAAAAACTTACCGATATGCAGGAGGAACAAAATCATAATCGTTGGTAGAAGCGACGGTAGCGTAATAGAAATGGTTTGTCTCCAGCGGTTCGCGCCATCCACCTCAGAAGCTTCATACAAATCCGGATTAATTCCTGCCAGCGCCGCCAAATAAATGATCGTACCGTAACCGGAATCACGCCAAATGCCTGAAGTAATGAGCACCGAACGAATCCACGATTCTTCGCCTAGGAAATAAATCGGTTCGAAGCCAAGCCAAGTGATGAAGTGGTTCAAAGCTCCTGTAGAAGGAGAAAGGATGCCGATCGCAATCCCGCTCACGATAACCCATGACAAGAAGTGTGGCATGTAGACGACTGTTTGAAGCAAACGCTTGTACACGACAACGCGCAGCTCGTTAAGCAGCAATGCGAGAATGATTGGTGCCGGAAAGGCCAGCACCAAATCGTAAACGCCGATCAGAATCGTATTCTTCAAAATCTTGAGGAAGTCATAATGGGCAAACATCCGGGTAAAATTATCAAACCCCACCCATTTGCTTCCCGTGAAGCCGTCAAAAATGTTGTAATCCTGAAAAGCAATAACGGAGCCTAACAAGGGTACATACTTGAAAATTATAAAATACAAAATCCCCGGCAGTGATATCAAATACAACGCCTTATACTTCCAGAACGTTCGCAGAAAGGATCTACCTTTCCGTACCTGCGAGCGCTGATTCATCTTATTAACCGCTTGTGCGTTGACCGCCATTCTTGGGCCCCCCTCACTATTCTTCGCTGATGTTATACCTATATCGTATCCTGCTAAAGCGCTTGCAACAATGGATTGGCTTTTCCCTCACTTGTGTTTTTTTTAGGTGGGTAAATGTGCCGCGGTGCGGCTTGTGCTTGACGTGTGGGAGGTGCGGGGGCGAAACCGCGAAGAAGCCTGGGACACATAATAGAAGTATTCGGCGACTAGCATCCGTCCTCAAAGCGTCGAACACCTTCCCGTCTATTGCGCGGCATACGTAAGATCTCAACGCCTTTTGATGCAAAACGTGCTGCTAATTTTGATTCAGCTTGCTTTGTTTATGAATTAGCTGCATTTCCTACAGTTAATTTCCCAGAAACCGTGAGTTTCAGCGCTTTTGGGAGAAATTAGCTGCACATTTTACATATAAAACCCCCAAACAGACATTCAACATGCAATTTTGATGCACAAAATGCATGTAGTACGGTTTTCGCGCTCAGGCCTGCTTCCAATTATCCAAATTCCCTCCAACTCACAACACGTCCAGTTCCCAATTCATGCTACTTGGCTCTTAAGTAAAATTTTCTGCTTGTAAGGTTGTTTTTCATCGCTACAGTCGGGCTGCTGCTCAAATTCAGCACTTTAACGATGAATTTCATCGTTAGGGCCACATCTACTCTGCCTTTAAGTATACTTCCGTGCTCGTAAGCATGTTTTTCATCGTTACAGTCGGGCTGCTGCTCAATACCATCACTTTAACGATGATATTCATCGTTATAGCCGCATCTACTCTGCCTTTAAGTGAATTTTTCTGCTCGTAAGACTGTTTTTCATCGCTATAGTCGGGTTGCTGCTCAAGATCATCACTTTAACGATGATTTTCATCGGTAAAACCGCATCCTCTCGGCCTTTAAGTATATTTCCCTGCTCGTAAGCATGTTTTTCATCGTTACAGTCGGGCTGCTGCTCAATACCATCACTTTAACGATGATATTCATCGTTATAGCCGCATCTACTCTGCCTTTAAGTGAATTTTTCTGCTCGTAAGACTGTTTTTCATCGCTATAGTCGGGTTGCTGCTCAAGATCATCACTTTAACGATGAATTTCATCGTTAAAACCGCATCCACTCGGCCTTTAAGTATATTTCCCTGCTCGTAAGAATGTTTTTCATCGCTACAGTCGGGCTGCTGCTCAAGATCATCACTTTAACGATGAATTTCATCGTTAAAATCGCATTCACTCGGCCTTTAAGTATATATCCCTGCTCGTAAGCATGTTTTTCATCGCTATAGTCGGGTTGTTGCTCAAGACCATCACTTTAACGATGATTTTCATCGTTATACTTCCATCTACTCTTCCTTATTGTGAATTTCTCTACTCGTAAGAGTGTTTTCATCGCTAAAGTTGGGATGCCGCTCAATGCCATCACTTTAACGATGGAAATCATCGTTAAAACCATCACGTTCACAACATAACAAAAAACGCCACCCACAATGTGGGAGGCGCCAATCAAATTCACTCACTTCATACTCACGCGGTTCTACTCTCCGTGGACACTTGCCGAGCCGCTGACTTGCGCTTCATCCGCAGCGCCTCGGGCATAGCGAGCAAAGCCGGCAGCAGCATCGGCAGCAAAATAAAGCAAAGCACAATGAGCCCCACGATCACAGCAACGGCTAGCTCGATCAGCAGAACTAAACCTGATGGAACCAACGTCGCGAAGGTACCGCCGAGGATCACCATAGCCGAGATCACCACGCCGCCGATGTGCTTAGCGGCCTGAACAATCGCCTTTGACGGCGATAATTCGCCCAGCTCTTTATATCGCATCATCAGGAAGATACTGTAGTCGACACCGACTGCGATGATGATGATGAAGGAGAAGAACGGTACGAAAGAGGAAACACCGTCTGCCCCGATGATTTTATCTGTAACGATATTCGTAGCGGTCATGGCCACATAGTAGGAAATCACTAAGGAAACGATGATATAGACCGCTGGCCAGAATGAGCGTATCACGAACAACAAGACAATAAATACGCCAATAATTACGATGATTGCCGTGCTGTTGAACGATTTCAGCTGTGCTTTGTTCGTGTCGTAGGTCGTCGAGCTTGGTCCCGCGGCACCGAATTTCGCTTTCTCCAGCACCGTGCCTTTCAAACTAGACGCTAACTCGGCGTTAATCCCCTCGATGGTGTTCATAGCCGCTGACGAGTACGGATCATCCTTCAGAATGACGATGAGTTTCGTACCCTTGCGATCTTTGGACATGAAGCTGTCCATCGATTTGCCGAAATCTGCGCTCGTTAGCGCTTCTTTCGGGATGAAGAACGTCTTCGAACTGTTCAACTGCGTCAGGAACTGGCTCGTTTTGCCGAGCCCATCGGACACATCGCCAAGTCCGTTGCCGCTTTGGCCGAGGCCGTCCTTCAGCTGGCTCATGCCGCCAGCCAAGCCCGACAAGCCCTCGTTCAGCTTCTGCTGCCCGTCCTTGACGCTGCCCAGCGCGTCATTCAGCTTCGCCATGTTCGCGGCGATCTCTTGGCTGCCCGCGCTGCCTTGCTTCAGCCCCTTCGCGAGCGCGTCCGAGCCGCTCTGCAGTGAAGCCAATCCCGCAGCAAGCTGCGCCTGCGCACCGTTAATCTGCGCAAGTCCCGCAGCAGCCTCAGCGAAAGAGCCATTCAACTTGGCGGCATTCGCGCCAAGCTCCTTCAGCCCACCGTTCAGCTGGGCAAGGCCAGACGCTAGACCCTCTCCCATCTGCTTCAGCTTGATGTAGTCACCATCTGTAGACAACTGGCTGTACTTTTCCCCCAGCCCACCAATAAGCCCATTCATCCCGGTCAGCCCCTGCTGAATACCAGGAAGCTTCCCTTCAATCTGACGATAGCCGTCAGCTAAAGCACTATAACCCTGCTGCAGCTGCGTTAGCCCGCTGCTAATCTTCGACGTATTGGCATCAACTTGCGTCATGCCATCCTTTAAGCTCGTAATGCCCGCACTTAGCTCCCCAGCTCCATTGGCCCCTTGGGCGATGCCTTTCGATACTTGCCCAAGCGCA
Organism: Paenibacillus sp. WG02; assembly: GCF_055396115.1. Lineage (NCBI taxonomy): Bacteria > Bacillati > Bacillota > Bacilli > Caryophanales > Paenibacillaceae > Paenibacillus > Paenibacillus sp. WG02. The sequence continues at coordinate 8,319,003 of NZ_AP036016.1, forward strand.
ACAGTAATCTGGCTGTAGCCATCTTGCACTTTGCCCGTTCCGTCAACTAACTGATCGGTGCCGGACAAATCTGGACTCACCAGCTTGCTCTGCATCAAATTCAAACCATCTTTTATTTGATTAACGCCCTTCTGCGAAGCCGTAATTCCATCAGCGACGGTCGACGTTTGGTTCGAAATATAGAAGTTATCAATCGGCTTCGACTGTGGTTGCGTCACACTGGACACCTTATCCACGCCCGGAACACTCTTTAATTTGTCCGTCAACTTATCAATTGCGGCTAATCCGTCATTATTATCAAGTGCTTTATCATTCTCTAAAACGACCATAGTCGGCAGCGCTTGGCCTCGGCTAAAATGATCCGCTACAAGGCTGAATCCTTTGGTGGATTCATGGCCATTTCCTAATTCTTTCAACTGGTCAAAAGACAATTTCTGATGGTTCGAAAGAGCAATCGGAATCATCACAATCAGAATAAGCAGCGTTGTGATCACCGGTCTTTTCACCGCAATAGCCGTCAAGCTCGCCCAAAATTTACTTTCCTTATGCCCGGTTGCTCCCTTAGAAGGCCAATACAGCTTATTGCCAAGTACTTTCATGAGGAAAGGCGTCACCGTCATAATTTCAAGCAGGAGTACTGCGGTACCGATAGCTACAACATTTCCAGATTTATAAATCCCAAAGTCCGAGAACGTCAAGCTCGCGAAAGCAATAAATACGGTCAAAATACTATAAAAAATCGTTTTGCCAGCCGTTTTATATGTCACGATAATCGCTTCATCCACGGACAGACCGTGGGATAATTCTTCTTTGAATCGATTGAATAACAGGATGTTATAGTCAGTTCCAATTCCGAAAAGAATCAAAATCAACAACATCTCCGTAACACTTGTCACTGGAAATTCAAATTTATCAATCAGCTGCGCGGCAATCCCCATAGAGCACAAGTAGGAAATACCTACAGCAAGCAGTGAGACAATCGGAATCACAACGGAACGGAACATAATGACCAGCACGGCTAAGATGAAAATCACCGTTAGAGCCGCACTTTTTGCCACACCCGACTCGGAAGCTTTGATGTAATCGTTCTGAATGAAGTCCTCACCCGAGAGGTAGTAATCCACCTTCACATCTTTCAAAACACCCTCAAACTCTTGTTGAATCTCATCGACATGACGGCCTCTTTTATCCAAACTAAAGCTCGCCATTAACGTAGTCTGATCCTCCGAAATTAGCGAGGACTTCGCGTCAGGCAGCGAGAACGGATCCAGCAATTGATCAAAGCCAAGCTCCGCTTGATGGTTTTTCATACTCGTAATACCGGACTCGATCTGCTTCATATCCGCATCTGACAGTTTATTCGGATTGTGGAACACGATGATATCGCTAGTCCCATTAACCCCATTCATTTTATTCAAAATTGAGGTAGCGACCTTGGACGGACTGTCCTTTGGCAGCGGATCTTGACCCCTGAGCCCTAAAATGGCGTTCACATCAGGTTGAAAAACGGTCAGAACTACAGTGGCTACCAGCCACAAGGCGACAATCGTCCAGCGCCATTTAATAATTTGTTTCATCTCTTTGATTCCTCCTCCGATTTTACAAAACGTTAGTAAACAAGCGTTCATTTTTGAGTCAAAAAAATTTTAGCACAGTCCTTGAAGCTTTATTTTTTCTGAAATACCCGCAGAATACAGGTACAACAGTTCATCAACCAGCACCTTAATCGTATCGCCATCCTCATAATCGCGCAGAATAAGGCTCATGCCTTCAATAAGCGTAACAGCTAGCATCCGTGCAGATTGCTGCTCTTTCGCTTCGAGCGGGGCCGACGTTTCCTTCTTGATGGTGAACACGTTCTCCAAAATTTGATACACCAGTGTAATAAGTTCCTCTTTCACGGTTTCGTAGCGTGAGCCTTCACTCAGATTTAAGAGGATGGTCAGCTCCACACTTGATTGCTTGAAAAGCTGCATAATCGTCGCATCAATTTTACGTAATATAACGAGATGATCGGCAGTTTCCGTGCACAATTTGAAATCAACCTCATTCTTAATCTCTAAGGTGTAAGCAGCAAGCTGCTCATAGACCGGTTGAATCAGCTCATAGAATAGGTCTTCTTTATTTTTAAAATACCTATAAATATTGCCCGGTGTAATACCCGCAGCGTCTGCGATATGTCGTATAGAAGCTTTCAAATAGCCATGTTTCTTGAATTCGGACAATGCCGCTTGGCGGATACTCTTTTTAACGTCATCTTTTAAAACCTGCATATAATAAACACCCGTTCACTTTTTGGCGTAATGGAATGATTATAACGTGCGTACTTCCTATTTTGCAAGCTTAAAATCGCAAAAAAAGCCGACAACCTAAGCAGTATGCTGCCAGAGGCCGTCGACTCTTCTTTTAACACTACTCCGCCTTAGCTTTGAGAGTCTCCATTATTCTTTTCGACTTGAAAGGCTTGAGATCTTTGAACTGTATGAACTTCTTGGATTCCTCATTCCAAATACGGAACTTAAGGGATTCCAAGCTTGTCTTCAATGTAACCGTCTGAACTTTGCGCAGCTCAGCGTTCTTGTTATGAACTTTTTCCAAGTAATAATTAGGAACTCGCGGGCTCAGATGGTGAATATGGTGGAAGCCGATATTGCCTGTAATCCAGTGCAGAATTCTAGGCAATTTGTAAAAAGAGCTTCCGTGCATAGCCGCCTTCATATAATCCCATTCCCCGTCATTCTCAAAGTACGAATCTTCATAGTTGTGCTGAACGTAGAAAAGCCAAATCCCAGCCATACCTGAAATTAAAAACATCGGACCTTGGACTAGGAGAAATGATTGCCAACCGATACCCCAGCAAAGCAGCGCAATGCTCCCAAAGATGCCCAGATTCGTGATGTACGTATTTATTCGTTCTTTCATGCCTGCGCGTTTGCGGTTAAAACGGTAATCGATCAAAAAGATGAAAATGGGTCCGACAATAAACATCACAATCGGATTTCTATAAACCCGATAATAAAGTCTTCTAAGCGGAGAAGATGCCATATATTCGTCAACCGTTAGTGTCCAGATATCGCCGACACCTCTACGATCCAAATTACCGCTGGATGCATGATGGACGGAGTGGGTATGACGCCACTGATGATAAGGAACAAACGTCAAAATGCCTGTTAATGTACCAACAATTTCATTCGCTAATTTATTTTTGAAAAAAGACTTGTGGCAGCAATCGTGGAAAATAATAAAGATTCGAATGAGGAATCCTGCTGCAATAATGTCTAACACGAACGTAAGCCAGATCGAAACCGAAAGACTTAAGAAGGCGAAATACCAAAGTAAAAAAAAGGGTCCTAATGTATTAATAATTTGCCACACACTGATCTTCATATGCGGTCTTTCGTAAGGCGCGATGTCAGACCGCCACCCACCTTTGTCTTGTTGACTCATGCTAATTAAAGCTCCTTCTCTCCGTTTCGTACCGGATTGTTTTGTGACACCTGATGTAGTACGTTGGGAATTCAATTAAGTTCCCGTTATAAGAGAAGAAATGTTACATTGCCCTCTCATCATAAGTTCCAAAATGCTTTTTGTAAAATGCAATATAAGTCATATGTGCATTAGGTCATATTTTTTTACTATTCTACACAGACCAAAGTTCAACCTGCGAAAGGCAATCTAACCACTATTTTCCCATAAAAAAGAGGTTGCTCTTACAGAACATGCTCCTGCTTGGTTAAATTTAACTTATTACAACATTAGGCGAACAAATCGATGCTATACCCTTCAAATGCTGCAAAAAAACTAAACAAACAATATTTTAGTCATTCACCAGCTTCGTAAGGGTATCAAGGCAATAGTAGCTACCAATGTTGTAGTTTCTACAACAATTCACACGCCAAAAGGCTATTTTTCATCTTGAAGTTGCACTTCGTACAACATTTTGAGCACTTTTGTTGCGAAATGGTCTATATAGGGCCAAATTGTTGTACGTTATGCAACAACGAAGGGATCGAGGCGGGATTTAGGCAGAAATTGTTGCACTTTATACAATACTGGTATAGTGGTTATATAAAAAATGGAGGTCTATTCAATGATACCTATATCTGTTCTGGACTTGGCTCCCGTTATTGCAGGCGGTACGCCAAGAGAATCCTTTCACCGTTCCGTTGATCTAGCCAGACACGTTGAAAAGTGGGGCTACCATAGATATTGGCTCGCTGAACATCATAACATGCCTGGCATTGCCAGCTCCGCCACATCGCTCGTCATCGGGTATGTTGCGATGGCTACGGAGAAGATTCGCGTAGGCTCCGGCGGCATTATGCTGCCTAACCATGCACCGCTCGTCATCGCCGAGCAGTTCGGGACGCTGGAATCGATGTTCCCGGGACGCATCGATCTCGGATTAGGGCGTGCGCCTGGCTCCGATCAGCCTACGGCAAGAGCGCTCCGCCGCGGCTCAGGCAGCGACGGCCACGACTTCCCGGAGCAGCTGAGCGAGCTCCGCGGCTATCTCAACCCGGCGCTGGGTACGGGTGTACCGGGCGTGCGCGCCGTGCCTGGCGAAGGGCTGGACATCCCGATCTGGCTGCTCGGATCGAGTGACTTCAGCGCCCAGCTAGCTGGTCAGCTGGGGCTTCCTTTCGCTTTCGCCAGCCATTTCGCTCCGGATTATTTGCTGGCGGTCTTGATCTGTATCGCCGTCAGTTCCGCCCGTCGGACGCGCTTGATAAGCCGTACGCGATGGTCGGCGTTAACATTATTGCTGCCGATACCGATGAGGAAGCCCAGCATTTGGCGACGTCGCAGCACCAGCAATTTCTGAACATTGTGCGCGGCAAGCCTGGCATGCTGAGCCCACCCGTAGACAGCATGGAGTCCTTATGGAGTCCGCAGGAGAAAGCTTACGTTCACAAGGCCTTAAGCTTCTCCATCGTGGGAAGTAAAGACACCGTCCGCGAGAAACTTGCTAAGCTGCAGCAGCAAACAGCCGCCGATGAGTGGATCATCGCCGGCCAAATTTATGATCATAATGCTCGTTTGAGATCCTATGAAATTGTGGCTGAGGTTGTCAAAGAGATTTAGAGTGGTTGGAATGGAGTTTGTAATTACAGGAGCTGCGTGAGAAACGAACTTCAGCTTAAAGCGTTAAAAAGAAAGCCCCCGTAATCCATTGTTCTTTCAAAAAGAAAGAACATGGGCCACGAGGGCTTTCCTATTTATTAATTCAAACCGGACGATCCATTGCAAATTGTTCGCCCAATTTCGCATACGAGCTGCCGGCCAACCGACTGACGGGCTTAAGTCCAATCGCGTCAATATGACCGTTCTCATATAAGGACTCAGCGATATGAAACTGTACGACTCTCCCGATTAATAAATCGGCTGCAGGCGCATCATCTGTTCCGCCAAGCGTTATAACTTGTTCCAGGACACATTCCATGCGTATGCTCGCTTCGGCGATGCCCGGTACGGCAATCTTGTCACTTGCTACTGGTGTTAATCCAGCTAAAGCAACTTCACTTTCATCCGGGGCTAGCGCAGCAGCGGTTTGATTAATTTGGTCGATGTACGATTCATCAGAAATATGAACGACGAATGCTCCCGTATCGATGGCGTTTCGCGAAGTATCCTTGCGAACACCCTGTTTCCTCTGCACGGAAATAGCGACCATTGGAGGATTCGCCGTCACAATTGTAAAATAACTATACGGTGCAGCATTGAGCACCCCCTCCGAGGAGAGGGATGTCACAAATGCGATCGGCCTAGGAATTATGCTGCCTATCATTAGCTTATAGTTTTCCCGCTCGCTTTGACTTGAGGGATCAATGGATCTCACAAAGCATCTCCCACCTTTACTAGACTCGGTTTCATGCCAAATTCGTCTTAAACCAAGTCCCTGCCGCTTCTACCTCTGAACGAGTCAACTGATGCCCCGCCTGTTCCCAGTGAACGGCGACCGTTGCTCCCGCTTCACTTAACAGCTGCTGTAATTCCTCTGTCTCCTGCGGGGAGCAGATCGGATCGTTCCGACCCGCTCCAATAAAGACTGGAATTCCCGAGAGATCCGGCAGTTGAATGCCTCGCAGCGGCACCATCGGATGATGGAGAATCGCTCCTCGCAATGCATCTGGATAGTGGAATAAGAGGCTTCCGGCGATGTTCGCGCCATTGGAATAGCCGATGGCTACGAGATTCTGACGATCAAAGCCGTGTTCCACGGCAGCTTGATCGAGGAAATCGTACAATTCCTTGGTACGGAAGATGAGATCCTCCTCATCAAAGATTCCTTCAGCCAGCCGGCGAAAAAACCGCGGCATTCCATTCTCAAGCACATTACCTCTTACGCTCAGCACCGACGATGTCGGCGAAATTGCCTGAGCCAGCGGCAGAAGATCACGTTCCGTGCCACCCGTGCCATGGAAAAGCACGAGTACCGGAGCCGTTATATCTGTTCCTTTTTGAAAGATATGTTTCATTGTTTTTTCGCCTCCACTACACGTACTTGAATTGGCGGAAGATTACGCACGATTTGGTCACGGCTCTCTTCGAACCATTCCGGCAGCATCAGTTTCTCACCTAGCACCTCAGGCTCTTCATCACGGGCAAAGCCCGGAGGATCCGTTGCAATCTCAAAGAGTATGCCGCCTTCTTCACGGAAGTAAATCGCGTTAAAATATTGACGATCCACAACCGGCGTAGGTTGGAACCCATTCGACTGTACGTGGCTTCTCCAAAGTGCATGCTCAGCATCATCTTTGGCGCGCCATGCAATGTGATGGACCGTACCCGCTCCGCCAGCTCCATAGGCCATCGGGGTTACATTAATATCGACGATGTTCCCCAAATCTCCGAAGGATTTGAATCGAGCGTAAGCTCCCTCTTGCCCTACTTTCTGCAGCCCCATAACCTGCTCTAGCAGCTGAGAAGTTTTGTCTGGTGCAGTGCTGTAGAGAACAGCGCCGCCGAAGCCTTTGATCGCTTTATCCGTTGGAATACCGCCGAATGACCATTGGCTAAGCGCTCCTTGCTCGCGCTCTACGATTTCAAGTTTCAGACCATCTTTATCCTCGAATTGAAGGTAGGTTTCTGTGAATCTTTGTGTTTTTTCAAAAGGAATATCGAAATGCGCTAGACGCTCTTCCCAGAATGATAGACTGCCTGTAGGCACTGCATACGTTGTGATACCGACTTGACCGCCGCCGATACGTCCTTTACGAGAATGTGCCCATGGGAAGAAGGTGATAATTGTCCCTGGACTTCCCATTTCATTACCAAAATACAGATGGTACACTTCTGGTGCGTCAAAGTTAATCGTTTTTTTGATCATCCGAAGTCCTAGAATCCCTGCATAAAAATCTACGGTTTCCTGTGCATTTTGTACGAAAGCTGTTATATGGTGAATACCTGCTGTTTGTTGTTGTGTCATTGAATCCAACTCCTTTAGTTTAGTTTAATTATGTCCAGACCTGATTTGAAAGTATCCAAATTTATTAATTGAATAAAGCGTCAACGGAGTAAGCTCCTGCACCTGTGAATGCCACGCCTACCGCAATAGCGATCAGCAGCAAGTTGTATTCAAAGCCGCCCGCGGTAGCCCAATAACCGTTCTTCCCGTGTACTTTGACAATTGCAACGACCATTGTCATAACGATGAGCAATGAAGCAATGACTGTACCTAATCCAGCGGCAAATAACGCACCGCCTACGAACTCCATGAGTCCTGCCATAACCGCCATAACAACACCGGGTTTAATGCCGATGGATTCCATCCAGCCGCCTGTTCCTTTCGGACCATAGCCTCCGAACCAACCAAATAACTTCTGTGCCCCATGCGCCACAAAGCTTAATCCAACAACCAAACGAATGATTAGTAATCCTAATGCGATACTCATTTCATATCTCCTCCATTTTAAGAATCTCTATTTTAAGATATATGATAAAAGGTTAAGCAGCTAACACCTCTTAGAGAGGGGCAAACTACTTGAAACCATCCTGAGCAAACTTACCGAGTTTCTTCAACAATTGACTAGCTAACTTCTTCTCTTCTGCCGTAAGTCCAGCCACCGCTTGCTCAATGACCTTGGTATGCTCAGGAAATACCTCTTCAATAAACTGCTTCCCTTTTTCCGTAATTTCCGCAAAAATGAGCCTGCGGTCCTCAGTTGAGGTCTTTCGCTTTACGAATTCTTTCTTCTCCAGCTTATCTACAACATAGGTAATGTTCCCGCTGCTCATAAGCACCTTGCTGCCAATCTGTTGAATCGGCTGCGCGCCTTTATGATAAAGCAGTCTCAAGAACACCGAATTCTGTTCGATTCAATCCATGATTCCGAATATCGCGGTCCCCATGGGCGTTGACCCATTCACTTGCTCTGGAGAGTGCAATATAGAGATCTAATGAATCATTTCTCTGTTCACTCATTTGGTTCACCTCATTTCTATTATCTTTTTGCTGTGCTGTGGTGATCTTTGTTGTGGTGATCTGTGTTGTGTTGATCTGTGTTGTGCTATACTGTGCTGCGAAATCTTAATTTATAATGTCTTGATTTAAAGATACTCTATTTAGAGATAGATGTCAACAGGTAATTTGAAAAATAATGTGCTCTTCTTTATCATGCTGCTTATAATGCGGTTGTATCCTCGTAATTAGTCCGAAATAGAAAGAATAGCTGGAGTCTAAGCCTATTTTGTCAAAGCATGTGTCGTTTTGAAGATCTATTATGTTCTGTCGGATTACTTCTCTTGTTGGCGCGATGGATAGGAGGTACATGAGCGACTTGATGCATTTAGTACAGCAAATTTGGCTCAAATGGGCTTTGACAGCAAGTTTTGCTGCAAAAACTACAGCTAATCTATTCAAAACAAGTCGATCTGGCTAAAAGAGTACTTTTTTGCTGCACTTTTTGCAGGTTCTTTCTTAATAAAGGACTACACACCGGAAAATACATGCACTTTTTGCATCTTCTTAAAACAAAATGACCTGATCCCGGCAAAATGAAAAAAGGATAAACCATCCCCTATCGGGAAAGGCCTATCCTTTTGCAACACGTCCTATGCTTCAGTTATAGGCAGGCTTTATACGACTAGCTCAGCCCACAACAGCCGACTCGCCCTTTTGCAGCTGATACATCTTCGCGTAACGGCCACCCAGCGCCATCAGCGTCTCATGATTGCCGCGCTCGGCAATCTCGCCGCGGTGCAGCACGAGAATCTGATCCGCATCACGGATCGTCGACAGCCTGTGCGCGATGACCAAGGTCGTGCGTCCTTCGCTGACGACTTTCAGCGCACGCTGGATCAGCCCTTCCGTCTCACTGTCGATGCTGGCTGTCGCTTCATCCAAGATGAGAATCGACGGGTCGAAGGCCAGCGCACGCGCGAACGAAATGAGCTGTCTTTGGCCGGAAGACAAGGTGCTTCCCCGCTCGACAACCTGCTCATCATAGCCGTTTGGCAGCTGCTCGATGAAGGAGGCCGCGCCTACATCGCTTAGCGCGTTTTTCACGCGTTCCAGCGAAATCTCCTCATTATAGAGGCTCACATTGAATTTGATATCCCCGGCAAACAAGAACGGGTCTTGCAAAACAATACCCATATGCTTGCGCAGCGCTTGCTTGGACATCCCCCGGATGTCGCGTCCATCAATCGTAATGCTGCCTTCATCCGGTTCATAGAAACCGAGCAGCAGGTTCATGATGGAGCTTTTGCCTGAGCCTGTATGTCCGACCAAGGCCACGGTTTCCCCTTTGCGAGCTTCGAAGGAAATATGCTTCAGCACGTTTTCCCCAGCTTTATAAGCAAAGGTTACGTCCTCGAACTTCACAACGCCTTCCGGGCGGCTGATCTTATCGGTTTTCTCTACCTCTTGGCCTTCCATGTCTAGGATGGTGAACACCTTATCCGCGGAAACAAAGGCTCTCTGCGCATTCGTCAACTGATCAAAGATCCCGATAATCGGCTGAAAGATCCGCCCCAGATAATCGATGAAAGCATAAAACACCCCGAAAGAAATCACAGCTGTCAGCGATTCCCGGCCAAAATACCAAATGACCATAGCCGTCACCAGACTGCCGATGGTCCCCACAATATTACGAGAGGATAGGGAAAAAATGCGGAACTGCTTAAGCTGATTCACATAGCGGTCCTTGTTCAGCACCTCGAATTCCTCAAGCGTCACTTTCTCCCGGCGAAAGGCTTGAATAATGGGCATAACCACGATCGATTCGTTAATCATCGCGTTCATATCACTCAACCGCGCACGCATAATGGTGATGAAGATTTTCGAATATTTTAAGTGAACGACCATAATTAACGCAAAGATAGGCGGCAGCACCAAGCAAAAAAGAGCGAGATGCCAATCCAGAATGAATAAAGCTACGAAGATGCCGGTTAGCTGCATCATGCTTACGACGAACGTAGCCATGAAGCTCATGAATAAATCGCGGATCGCCTCGGTATCGTTCGCAATTCGGGATACAACCTGCCCGATCGGCGTGTTATCGAAATAGCGCAGCGAAATGCGCTGAATGTGCTGCATTAAGTCCATGCGCATGTTTTTGATGATTTGCAAAGCCGTAGATTGGAGCAAATAGGCTTGCGAGAAATTACAAATGCTTGCTATAAGGAGCAAGCCCATATAGAGACCAAGCAGCTTAAGTACAGGCGCCATCGTGTGTGTGCCTGTAGACAAATGCTGATCGATAATCGTTTTGGTTATATAAGGTCCGCCCAGCTCGGCGCCTACTGCGCAGCATAGAATGAGCAGCGCGCCGAGAATCCTGAACTTATAGACGAGTGCATACGAAATCAGCCTTCTCGTCGTGGACGGTTTCTGCATCATGTCGTCCTCCCTTCTTCTGTTGGTCATTCTTCCAAGCTCGCTTCCATTTGTTGACGTTCCCACTGTTCACGGTACCAACCGCCGAACAGCATCAGCTCTTCGTGGGTACCCTCTTCGACGATTCGCCCCTCATCTAGAACGAGGATCCAATTCGCGTGGCTCACAGCCGAGAGTCGGTGCGTGCTGATCAATGTCGTTCTGCCTGCTCGTTCCTTGCGGATATGCTGGAGAATACGGCTTTCCGTCCGCGCATCGACGGCGGATAACGAGTCATCAAGCAGAAGGATTTCCGAATCGATCAGAAGGGCTCTAGCAATTGCTAAGCGCTGCTTCTGTCCACCGGACAGCATGACGCCATTTTCGCCGACAATTGTCGCAAGGCCTTCCGGCATTTGCTCGATATCTTGGGTAAAAGAGGCCATCTCTATGGCCCGCGTAATCTCTTCCTGCGAAGCGTCGTGCTTACCCAGCGCGACGTTGTCGCGAATGGATTTCGACAGCAGCAGATGCTCCTGCGGAACGTAGGCAACCCAGCGCTTCACCTGATCCAAGGCGATTCTCTCAATCGGCACGCCTGAAACCAGCAGCTTGCCTGGTTCAATCGGGAATTGTCGCAGCAGCTGCTTCAGCAGTGTGCTTTTGCCACTACCCGTCCTGCCTACAATCCCTAGTGTCTGTCCTCTTTCTAGTTGAAAAGAAACGTTAACAAGACTTGGATGGTTAGCGGTCGGATACGTAAAGGTTAGTTCCTTCATCTCGATACGTTCCGGTACACTCACTGCAATCGGCGCATCGACATCCACAATATCCGCTTTCTGCGTCAATGCCGTATCCAGACGGTCAGCCGAGGCGCTTCCGCGCTGCAGGACATTAATAAACTCGCCGAATGAAATCATCGGCCAAATCAGCATACCTAGGTAAATATTAAATGAAATCAGCTGACCCAGCGTGATCTCATCATGAAAGACCATATAAGAGCCATAGCCAATGCCTATCGAATAACTTAGACCGACAATCAACGAGGTAAGCGGCTGAAAAAGCGCATTCAGCATGGAAACGCGTCTATTCTTATTCATCACTTCTGATGTCACTTTATCGAAGGCGACTAGATCATGATCTTCCTGAACATAAGAACGAATTACACGAATACCGGAGATAGACTCAAGGGCATGATCATTCATTTGACCGAAAGAAGCTTGTGCGGCAAGGAAGCGAACTCTCACTTTTTGACCCAGCTTACTAATCACCAAGGCTAGAAAAGGCAAAGGAATCAGCGCCGCAATCATTAATTTGAAGCTAATTAGGGAAATCATAGTAATAATGACGACGGATGCCCCGACCAACGTGTGAACGAGTGTCATAACGCCGTAACCAGATGTCTGGCCAATAGCAAGCACGTCATTCGTAGCTAATGCCATTAACTGACCCGTGCTGTTGCGTTGGAAGAAAGCCGGTGTCATTTTCGTCAGATGAGCCAGTAAACGCCCTCTGAGCACTTTCTCAACAAGTGCCGAATTGCCGAATAAGGTCGTGATCCAAACATAAGTAAATACATATAAAAGGAGAGACAAGCCTACAAGCAGAAGGACAGTCTGACTTAAACTAGATGCGGTTAAATTCCCGCTGCGTATCTGATCAATTGTATTCCCTATCATTTTAGGCGGAATCGTCGCCAATAAATTCACACAGATCATTAAGCTGATAGCAAGCACGTAGTACTTCCATCTTTCTTTGAAAAACCACCGCAATTTGATTACAAAAGACAAGATTTCCACCCCTTCCCACTTTTCGTGTACACATATTGATTCTATAGATTACCCGCGATCAAGTCTACGCAAAAAAAAATTAAAAAGATTCTTCCCGCTCGTTTTAGGGTCGATTTCATATTCAGCCATTTCTCAGCATTTACTCAGAAATCATTCAGCTGATAATAAGGTTGCTTTCAGGATTACTTCAGCCCAGTTTCAGGTGGAAAATCTATACTTCAAATTGTAGAGACCAGATGAAAAAACTGGCAAACTCAATCGGAAAGAAGGCGTATTTTATGAAAAAACATTTCGTAGTATTAATGGGGGCAGCTGTATTAGCCAGCTCGACTAGCGGCCTTGTATTACCGGTACATTCAGCGTACGCGAGTGAAGCTCAGCCGGCTGATAGTCAGACACAAGAGGTAACAGGCGCGGCTGCATCAGCAACTGTAGATTACCCTACTTTGGTATTAAACAAATGGCTGAGCAACCTAGACCAGTATACTGCCGGAGCATCAAATAAAAATGGTAGCGATGTGCTTAACGCACTTGCAAATAATCAAAGCCTAGTAGAAGCTTCAGGGCTAGGACAGTCTGATTTGGTCGCGAAACTCACCGATTTCTTCACACAGGATCTCGCTTATCAGGTTAAAAAAGGCGACCTTTCCGAGAAAGAATCCACACAACTTCAACAGTTTTACACTTCTCAGATTAACGGTCTTGTTTCCGGCAGTTGGAAAAAAATGGACTATGCGACGTCTATACATAACAATGGATCGGCTATCCTTCATAATCGCCTGCAAAACATCATCTCGGATGCAGCAGGAATTGCAACAGACACGAACTCCTCTCAGGTAAGAGCTGCCCTTCGTAATGGGCAAAGCTTAGCTGAAGCTGCAGGGATTGACGCCGGTACATTGACAGATTCCTTGACAGCCTTGCTGAATAGTGACTTGCAGGCAGCTGTAACGACCGGCAAGCTCCAGGCTGACCTTCTCGATAAAACCGAGCAAACCGGAGCCGAGGCTGTGGGGCAAATTGTCAGAGAGAAAGGCTACGATATAGCAACCACGAGCTGGATGGAGAAATATGGGCAATCTATTCTTGCCGATAAGCTGGATTGGACCATTCAAGGAGCAGCTATCTACGCAAGTAAAGATTATAGCAATGTGATCGACGCTCTGAGAGCTGGACAAAATTTGGTTTCAGCATCGGGTCTGTCCTATGATGACTTACTTTCTCAATTAACCAGCAATATAAATCAGGGGTTTGAAACCGAGTGGCAAGCCGGTAATATCTCTGCTAAATTGGCGACCCAGCTCGAACAAAGTGCTGCCAAACAACTAGGTGACGCCATTACACAAAATGGATACGGACAGAGCATTGCCGGCAGCAGCAACAAAGCAATCGCCGCTGAAAGTATACGATCCATCATCAACGATAGCGCCGGGTACATCGGCTCTACTGTAAGTGACTTACAAGCCGCATTAGGTTCAGGAAAAACGCTGATTGAGGCAACAAACCTCGCAGATGGCGAGCTGCTTGGGGTTCTGCAATCCAGAGTTGATAACTATTTGAGCCAAGCGGTTCAAAACGGCTGGTTGAATGCCGCTGATAAAGATGCGACGAAACAAGACGCTTATGCACTGCTTAATGGAGCGATAGGTACACGAAGCTACAAAGCCCCTATTGATGCGAAAAGCTATTTGGCAGAACGCTTGGACCGTATAATTAATGATGTCTCTGCTGTTTCGAATATCGAAGCTGCTGATTTGACGAAGCGTTTAGCACAAGGTGAGAGTTTGGCACAAGCGGCGGAAACCGATTCCGACTCCTTGCTCTATCAATTATTAGCTCAAGCGAATGAGAATATGAATGCCTTCGTAACCGCTGGAAGTGTCAGCGAGGATGACGCCGCTGTATTCAAAACAGACTATGCAGCAGGTGTCAGTAAACTTTTGAGCGTTAACGAATAATCCACAACCTTTTGAAAAGGGCTTTCCCCGAATTCACGAAAGTGATGAAGGGAACGCCTTTTTCTATATAGGTATGAATATACATGTGATCTCAGATAATAAACTGAGCGTTCCTTGCAACAATATCCAAATTCATTACGTTTAAGACAACGAGAAGACAAGAATACATCAAAACTTACATACAGGAAGGAATTACAACTATGAATCGTACAATGAAAAAGAGCCTAGCTATTCTATCCTTATCCGCCATGATGACGACGGGCGCAGCCTATGCTGCAACGAATGAAACTGCCCAAACGACTACGATTATGCCTGTTACCACACAAGCTGCTTCAGCGGCTATTTCAGTTCAAGTCAATGGAGGAGCCCTTTCCGAGAAAGGTTATATGAAAGCTGGAGCGACTGAACCTATGCTGCCGCTTCGAGCTGTAACGGAAAGTCTGGGCTTCAAGCTCACTTGGAATCAAGAAACGCTTTCTGTTGATTTGTTGAAAGGCAATGTTTTCACAACCGTCAAGACAGGCGAAGATCGCTATGCCATTAATAAAATGCTGACAACACTTGGTACCGCGCCTGAATTGGTCGATAACAAGCTTTACGTGCCCGCTTCCTTTGTCAGCAAAGTGCTTCATGGTTCTGTTACTACGGAAGGAGCTTCGGTTTCCATCGCGATGAAAGAGGACGTTAAGAAAGTTCAAACGACGGGCGTAATCACTTCGATTCGACCTATTGGAGATTATACAGCGATTCAGATTCAAGGAATTGGCACGGAGGGAATGGTCCTCAACGTGAACAAGGATACAGAATATCAAATGCTGGATGGTACTAAGCTTAGTCTTTCCGATCTTCACGTTGGCTTAACCGTAACTGCGGAGCACTCTATGGCTGTTACCATGAGCTTGCCGCCACAAACGTCAACTTCCAAGATTACGGTTTTGGACACGAAAAGAGAGGCAAACAGCCTCGGTACATCTGGCGTGGTTGAAGAAGTTCGCAGCGATGATAAGGGTAATATGAGTCTTCTCATTAAAGGTGCTGGTTTAACGGAAACAGCTCCGAGTGAGGTTGTTCTACAAATCACGGACGAGACGGCTATCGTCGATAAAAACGGTGACAAAGTGGAGAAAACCGCTCTTGTTAAAGGCGCGAATGTTATCGGATTTTATGGACCAGCTTTGACGAAAAGCCTTCCACCTATCGGTCATGCATGGAAAATCGTTGTAGACGCTAAACAAGAATAGGTTATTACTTTTAACATATCGAAGAAACCTTCCATCTTTGGAGGGTTTTTTTGCTCTTTTGTAAAGTATCTACACTGTCCAAATGGTCTGTTTTTTGATACAATAACTGAAAATTCAATCGTAAGGGGACTCATATGGAATACATTAGCACTCGCGGAAAAGTAGAACCCATCGGCTTCATCGACGCCATCTTGATGGGATTGGCAGACGACGGCGGTTTACTTGTTCCTAAGCATATCCCACAATTATCGGCAGACACGTTACAGAAGTGGCAAAAGCTTTCCTACTCGGAGTTGGCTCTTGAAATCTTCTCGCTATATGTGAATAACGAAATCCCGCGCAATGAGCTGAAACAGCTCGTTGACGACAGCTATGCAACCTTCCGGGATGACGCTGTGACACCGGTCAAACGTCTGAACGACGGCACGTATGTGCTGGAATTGTTCCACGGACCTACTTTTGCTTTCAAGGACATTGCTCTGCAGTTTTTGGGCAATCTCTACTCGTACGTTTCTCGTAAAACGAATTCGATTATCCATATTCTCGGAGCCACTTCAGGAGATACAGGGGCTTCAGCGATTGAAGGTGTGCGCGGTAAAGAAGGCATCCGGATCTGTATTCTTCACCCCCACGGCAAGGTCAGCAAGGTTCAAGAGCTGCAGATGACTACCGTAGACGATGCGAATGTGCTGAATCTTTCCGTTGAAGGCACTTTCGACGACTGCCAACGTATTATCAAAGAGCTGTTCGCCGACGTCGAGTTCAAGCACCGCTACCACTTGCGCGCGATTAACTCGATCAACATTGCCCGGATTTTGGCACAAACGGTATATTACTTCTATGCTTACTTCCAATTAGCGAAAAATGATCAAGCTGAGAAAGTCAATTTTAGTGTACCGACAGGTAACTTCGGTGATATCTTCGCTGGCTATTTGGCACAGAAAATGGGCCTTCCTATCCATAAACTCATTCTTGCGACGAATGAAAACAATATTCTTGAGCGTTTCGTACAGGACGGCGTCTACCAACCAGGAGCATTCCGCGGAACACACAGTCCTTCCATGGATATTCAAGTGGCTAGCAACTTCGAGCGCTACTTGTTCTACCTCTATGGCGAAGATGCGCAAGCTGTCTCAGCGATCATGGATCAATTCAAGGCTGAAGGCCGCGTTGTTATTCCTGCCGACAAGCTGCAAGCCGTGCAAGCCGACTTTGCTGCCTATGGCGTGCAGAACGACGAGTGCCTGGATACAATCAGCGAATACTATGAGAAATACGCGTATCTGCTCGATCCGCATACCGCTTGCGGGGTAGCTGCTGCTGACAAGCTCGCCGTGGACGGCGAAGTGACGGTTGCCCTTTCGACCGCTCATCCGGCGAAATTCGATGAGTCCATCCGTTTGCGCAGCATTGAGCAGACTTATCCGCAGCAAATTCAAGATCTGTTCAACAAGCCGCAGTTCCAGACGGTCGTTGGCGGTACGAATGATGAGATCAAAGATCAACTCGTTAAGTTTTTCTAATGATGCGAAGAAGCCCCGAAGACGATTGTCTTCGAGGCTTTTTATTTTCAATGCACATTCGAGCGCTTGCTATCCCTGTTACTTAAACTTTTTAGGAAATTGCTTAATAATTCCGTCCGAAAGAACATTCGCAAACATAATCATATGATCCTCACCTTGATCGAACGTGTGAATATCCGCTTCTCAATCCTTTTTAAGCCTAGCTGACACATTGTTTGTGAGTAATTGCAGGTGCACATAAAACATATCTTTCAGCGTTTTCATAGACAAATTCGGGTTTGCCTTGCTGAGGAATGCGGCGATATCATCGCCATTCCGATACCATTCCTTATTATACTTCTCGAAATCAGACGCATTACCGCCAACGTAGAAAAGGAAGACCACAACGGAGAAAAAAATCAGACTTCCGACCGATACCCTCCTCCCCCTGAGTAGGAAGACACTTTTTCCATGTCATGATATCCTTAAACTAATTGTGAGAATAACGTTTAGGAGTGAACATGTTGAATCTGAATCGCAGCGCCTTTCTTGGCCCTATTTTGATTATCTTAGGTGTTTTTATGTTTCTAAAAGGTGACAATACGTTCAATGCCGGTACCATTTTCGAGTATTTCTGGCCTACCTTATTTGTCATACCCGTTGGCGTGTTTTTCCACTGGTTATACTTCTTCATTTTGCAGCGGCGTGGCGTTGGCGTGCTAGTCCCAGGGGGGATTCTCCTAACGACCGGCATCATCTGCCAAATCTCCATGCTGTTCGATATCTGGCACCTTATGTGGCCTGGATTCATGCTGGCTGTTGCTGTGGGTTTATTCGAACTGTATTGGTTCGGGGGACGAAATAAATGGTTGCTCATCCCGATTAACATTCTAACCGTCATGTCCCTTTTATTCTTCGCCATTTTCTCTATAGGGTCTATTTTCAGCATGGTTTTCCACAACCAACCGATCATTGCCATCGTTCTCATCATAGCTGGCGGCTTGATGATGATTACGCGTAATCGGAAAACAATGTAATCTATCGAGAGAAGGATTACCCCCTCCCTTTTGGACGAGAGTGTTGTGCGGTGGGTCAATGCCGAGAAAGTTTATTTGAAGACGCAAGTTACTATCATCAAAAAGTGGCTTGCTCCAAGTCATTTTGGGTCCAAGCTCCTAGGTAATCGTGAAGTTGTATTTTGTACAACTTCTCACAGGCAAAAACCGCGTTCCCCTTGCGAATGTTGCAGAAAATACAACAATTTTCCTGCAAATTAGCTCTTTTCTCTGAAATTAAGCGAAATTGTTGTACGGCATACAACAATTGCAGCTTAATTGAGAAAAACCGGCGAAATTGTTGTATGTTTTACAACTTTGGCGGGGAATAGAGCGAGACCGAGACAAAAAGGAGCCTCATGAATTCTCATGGGCTCCTTTTTTTATACTTTTACCACGAATTGATAGGCGCCTGACTGGCTGCCATCCGCATTGCTTTTCATATCCATCAGCAGTGCCTTGTTGTAGATGCCATCCTTCACATTGCCCGCTTCATTCGGGAAAAAAAGCTGACTCGTCAGCACCTTACCATTCGGCGCCTGCACCTTCACATGAATGTGGCGCGTTCGCCCTGGGTACAAACCCGGCACAATCGTTTCCAACGTAAACTTGCCTTTATCGTCCGTATATTGATGCCCCCGCAGGGTGAAGCCTTTGTTATCATACTGACCGTCGGCATCTGCTTGCCAGAAGTCCAGCAACGCATGCGCAACCGGTTTACACGCCGTGGACACAACGTAGCCTACAAGCGTAAGCTTCGTTCCTTTCATTCCTTGCTCTAGCAGAGAACTTCTCTCCGGCGAGTTCGGCGTAAAATACGGGCCTTCGGTGACAGCTGGCGTCAACTCCTCTGGTGAACCGCACGCAGGTGTCGGCTCCAGATTGGCCGCTTTCGGTGATTCGGTCGCCGCTTCCTTCGCTTGATTACCTTCAGGCTGAGTCGTTGCTCCGCCAGTCGTCGCTCCGCCGCCCAAATTGATGCCGCAGGCTGCTAAAGTCGCACTGGTGACCATTAGAACACTGGATACCAAGAACCGCCGACGCGTTATTTTCGTACTCGAAGATTTCAATTCCGTTTGCTTCTCTTCCATTGTCGTCCCCCCCATTCCAACCTCTTGTACGATTAGAATAGCATGGAATTGGGGGAAATTCCCTGAAATTTAGCCTAAGATAGGCTTAAAGTTTGCTGAAATTAGGTGCAGGATAGACGAAAAAATGCAGCTCCTTAGATACTTAGCTATTTCGAAACAAAAGGATTCCCTTCGACCCAAAATCGCCACGGATATTCTCTGGCTTCCCCGCTATTGTCGATACCGATTCTCGGTCCAGCAGCAGTGGATCCTACCGTTCTTCCATCCGCAATGTAGAGAGGGCGCTCAAAAATGGGTCTTCCATAATCCTCTTTTACAATACCAAGGGCTTTTGTTAGTTTGCCGGGGCCGTTGGTTAGCTCCTTTAGCTTTTTATCAGTACCGCGGCGATTATACATAAGATCAACTCCTATATATGGCTCCACAGCTCGAATTAAGACAGCTTCCGGGTGACCAGGCTCCCCGCTTACTATGTTCACCAGAAAATGGGTATGCATTTCGTAGGTGTAGACATAGCCCGGAGGGCCAAACATAACTTCAGTCCTCGGTGTCCTGCGATTGCCAAAGCTATGTGCGGCGCGGTCTCCGGGACCTATGTAGGCTTCTGTTTCTACAATCCAGCCTGCGGCTATGCCTAATTCGGTTTCTTTCACAAGCAGTTTGCCAAGCAGCGAACGAGCCAAGAGCAGTGTGGGCTGTCCAAAAAATGCAGCAGCTACGGGTTGGGAAGACAGAGCATCCACCTCCATTTTTCAAGAAATCAACTTCGTCATACAGCAAAAGAAACCCGATCAGCCGCAGCCAATGGGTTCCTAATTATTATCCTACAACCAAACTATCCTGACCCCGATTATCCCCTGCGGATTGTTTGATCTGTTTGCTTCTTAATTGTCCACAAGCGGCATCAATATCCGTACCGTGCTCAAGGCGAACGCTGCAGCTAATGCCCTGCTTTTTCAATGTATCATAGAAAGCCCGCACGGATTCCCGCTCGCTCCGTTGATATTGACTGTGCTCATCCACAGGATTGTAAGGAATCAAGTTCACATTAGCTAGGTGGCGAATATGCTGGATAAGCTCAGCTAATAGCAGCGCATGCTCTCTACCGTCGTTAACGTCCTTCAGTAAAATATACTCCAATGTAATTCTCCGGTTCGTTTTCTCCAAATAGTACTCGATCGCCTGCATTAATTTCTCGATCGGAATCGCTTTGTTTATTTTCATGATCCGGGTACGAAGCTCGTTCGTCGGGGCATGCAGAGAAATCGCCAAATTTACCTTCAAATCCGAGTCCGCGAATTCAATAATTTTATTAGCAAGCCCACTAGTGGATACCGTAATATGTCTAGCGGCAATGTCTAGGCCTTTTTGATCTTTCACAACGCGGATAAAATCAACCATATTTTCAAAATTATCAAATGGCTCGCCAATGCCCATCACAACAATGTGGCTGACGCGTTCGTCTTTGCCCGCTTGGTCCAAATGAAACTGAACCTTCATAATTTGTTCCACGACTTCAGCGCTGGACAGATCGCGGCTTTTGGCCAAAAGCCCGCTCGCACAGAAACTGCACCCAATGTTACAGCCAACCTGCGTTGTTACACATACAGATAACCCGAATTTATGTCTCATTAGCACGGTCTCGATCAAATTACCATCCTGCAGCTTGAACAGGAACTTCATCGTGCCATCTGCTGATTCTTGCCTCGTATGTTCAGTCAAAGTTTGAATGACGAAATGCTCTTCCAAACATTGAATACAATCCTGCTTCACATCCGTCATTTCTGAGAAGTCGGTCACCCGCTTCCGATATAGCCAATCCCAGACTTGCAGCGCCCGTGATTTTTTATGTCCATTTTCCTCAAGCCATGCAATCAATTGATCCAACGTTAATCCATAGATGGATTCTTTATTCATCGTTATCCTCTTTTCAAGACTTTCACATACAGTCCTATTCTTCTAAGCAGCCGAAGCTTACCATCTATATATTATTGTGCCAAAAATCCCTCATGAACACAAGGGGAGTAAGTAGACATCCCCGTTCCTTTATCTGCCTCTTATTTTACCATCCTTTTTCGAAAAATACGCTTTTCTTCTAATCTACTAATCCATACAGTTCCAACCATTTTTACATAGGATAGGATATATTTCGACAGCCTTTCTATGCATACATCCGCACACATCCACAAATAATGTAACTAGTACGTCAAGGAGGCCAAAAAATGAACAATCAACGCGCTCAAGAGATTGCGGTGTCACCTGTCATGGTGGATGTCACTTATAATGGGACGCCAATCTACATCCAAAATGTCGACGAAAAGAATGAAACCGCCAGAATTTATCCTTTGGATCAACCCGAAAACGAGCAAAGCGTCCCTTTGAGCAGTCTAATCGAGAGTTCTCAAATGCTGGAGATGGATGATATTAAAATGATATGCCCGCTGCCGAATAGCTGAAAATGAAGGAAGAACAAGAGGCTGCTCGCTAGGTTATTAACCTTTTGAGTCAGCCTCTTTAGTGTTTCGTACAGGTCTATGAGAATTTAATTATACCTACCGAGTGCAAAAATACACAAACGATGAGTATAGGAACGACTACGCGCAGCAAGAACATCCAAGCTTTATACCAGAAACCTTTCAAGCCCGCTTCTTCTCCAGCCTTTTTCCACGCGTAACCCGTAAACAAGGTAACGACTAACCCGCCGAAAGGCATCAGAATGTAGGAAGTAATGAAGTCCATCCAATCAAAAATGGTTTTACCTCCAGGATGGAAGTCTCCAAGCACGCCTCCGACAGAAAGCCCTGAAGGAACACCTACCAAGAAGCAAAGTATGGACAAGATAATAGCTGATTTTTTGCGGCTCCACTGCCACTTATGCATGGCATAGGCGACTGGAACTTCCAAGATGGAAATCGCTGAAGTCAACGCCGCGATGGCTAGCAGCAAGAAGAATAGACCACCAAAGAAGAAGCCAAATGGCATTTGCGAGAACGCTACCGGCAGCGCCATGAACGCCAAGCCTACGCCTTCGCCAGGCTGAAGCCCATAGGAAAAGACCGTAGGGAAAATGACTAGACCCGCGACGAATGCATATACCAAATCACCGAAACCAATGGCGAGTGTCGCCATGCCGAGTGATTGTCTTTTTTCCACATAAGACCCGTAGGTTAACATACAGCCCATCCCTAATGATAAGGAAAAGAACGCATGCCCCAAAGCAACTAACGCAGACTCCGCGTCCAACTTGGAGAAGTCAGGCTTTAAGAAGAAGGATACCCCCGCCGCTGCTCCTGGGAGCGTAAGCGAACGGACCATAAGAATAAGTAGGATGATAAGAAAACCAGGAATCAGAATTTTATTGAATTTCTCAATACCACCTGAAACCCCTTTGGCAAGAACCCCGCCCGTAAACACCATAACAACAGCCTGCCAGAAGATAGGCCAGTAGCCGGAAGCGAACGATAGGAACTTGTTTTTATAGTCAGAGCCCTCTTGGAACAAGAGGCCCGTAAATGACTCTACCGTATAATGGAGTGTCCATCCCGCGACTACCGCGTAGTAGGACATGATCATGAAAGCGGTAAGGATCGACAGTAATCCGAATGCTCCCCAGTATTTTTTTCCCGTCAGATTAAAGAAGGATACCGAAGCATTCCCTCTACCACCGCGGCCAATCGTCATTTCCGCAAGCAAAATGGGTAAACCTACAATAATTAAACAAATGATGAATAACAGGAAAAAGGCGGCACCGCCATGCTTGCCCGTAATGTAGGGAAACTTCCACATGTTCCCTAACCCTACGGAGCTGCCGATCGCCGCTAAAATAAAACCAGTAGACGTAAAACGTTCGACCGTTCCTGTTTTCTTGCTTGCTGCTCGTCCTGATGTCTGATCGTTACTCATGATGAATGATAAACTCCTAACATTATTTTGATCCAATAATGTTACTGGAAAATCCTTCTCACGTCACCTTGTAAAATTTCACAGAGTTATCTATTTATTCTTTATCTATCGATTGTTGGATGCCATCTTCATAAAAATCAAAGACGAGTTGTTGTTTCGTACCTCTCGCCGCATAGAACACGTCCGATATCCGTTTCCCCTTCCGTCTTACCTCCCGTTCCAACCACTCCTTGGTCAGTCCGTTATTCTCCAGGTTTTTCTCCATCATTTCTCCATCCATAATTAATTCAATGGGAAAAACTTGGCCGTTAGGATGGAGTTTCATATCCTTTTTAGTTACAAATTGGTACTCGTCTTTTTTTAATACCGATACCTCACCGTTATCCTCAAGTACAGCATAGTTCACTTCCTCAATGTTGAAAATCCCTTTTTCCCTCAAGGACTGGTCTAATGAATCCATCGTGTATCTTACTTTTCTCATGTTATCTTCAAGAATTTTCCCGCCTTCAATAAGCACCGTTGGGGAACCGGATATCCAGCTTCTCAATTTACGGCTCTTCAATGCAATGAAAGACAACAAATAAGACGTAATGGATACGACGATGAGCGATAAAATCAAATGTGAAAGATTTAATTTGTCATTGAATGCCAAGTTAGCTGCAATTGCTCCTAATGTAATACCCGTCACAAAATCATGAAACGTCATATTGGAAATCGTCTGTTTACCAAGTACTTTGGCTATAAACAGTAGCAGTAAAATAGCTAGAACAGTCCGAATCAGAATTTCCACATAGGCAAACATACTTATGTTCCCTCCTTTTCCTGTCATTATCTCCTAAATGGAAAAGAAAAAATCAAACACGGATAGAGGTTATCATAAGAATTAGAAACTACAAAAAAAAGCCTCTTTGCAATGGGAAATCATTTCCCATAGCTTACAGAAGCTTGAATCGTTATACATATTGATTTGCGGGAGACTTATTCCAAATTGGCATGCCGGCCAAACATGGTCGTGGAGTCGTAACCTTTCTTCTCCATTAACCGCAGGATGACAGCGTCAAAGAATAACAAAAGAGTTTGCTCGAATAGCGAGCCCATTGGTTGTATGGTGGAGTAATGGCTGGACGACTTATCTTTAGGCGAACCCGGAAGCTTCACGCCGATATCCGCCAACTGTCCAATTGTTGATTCTGGGTATATCGTTACTAGCGCGACAGCAGCTTGCAAGCTCTTGGCCTTCTCCGCCATTGATAGGAGGCTCTTGGTTTCCCCTGAGCCTGAACCGATGATCAGCATGTCTTTGTCGGTGACATTAGGCGTGATTGACTCGCCTACTACATAAGCATCAATGCCCATATGCATCAGCCTCATCGCGAAAGCTTTGCCCATCAAACCGGATCCACCGGCCCCAGCTACAAAAACCTTGCCGGACGCCATAATCCGCTCAACAAAACGATCAGCTTGATCGTCATTCAACTGGTTAGCACCCTGCTGCAGCTCATGAAGGATTTCAGCTAAATACAAATTCGTTTCCATACGAATTAAGATCCTTGTTTGATCAATTGCTGCATTTCAGCAGCAGCAGCTTGCTTGTCTTCTTGTCCGGTAATACCTCCGCCGACAATAACAAGATCAGGGTTCGCTTTGATCACTTCTGGAAGTGTACTTAATTTAATGCCTCCGGCAATCGCTGTTTTGGCCTGCTTTACAACACGTTTGATCGTCAGAAGATCTTCAAATGAATTTTTTCCGACAGCTTGAAGATCATATCCTGTATGCACACAGATATAATCAACACCGAGAGCGTCGATTTCTTGCGCACGCTGCTCAAGATTTTTCACAGAGATCATATCAACCAGGATTTGTTTGCCTTGTTTTCTAGCTTCTTCTACAGCACCCTTAATCGTCATATCTTCTGAGGCACCTAATACGGTAACGATGTCCGCTCCCGCTTCGGATGCTTTCATGACTTCGTAACCAGCGGCGTCCATGATTTTCAAATCAGCCAAAACTCTCAGATTAGGAAATGCCTCTTTGATTTCTTTGACGGCACGAAGGCCTTCATTAATGACAACCGGTGTGCCAATTTCAACGATATCTATAAATGCTTCCACTTCTTTCACCAATTTCTTGGCTTGCGGGATGTCGACAAGATCTAACGCTAATTGAAGTTCCATGGATGAGTCACTCCTCATGTAATTTTGTTTGGTGTTGTTCACGGGACCTATTGTACGACGATACTTTTCGAAAAGGAAGTACGCACTATTCAGTGACGTAGTACCCATTTTGAAACCATGGACGAAAAAAAAGACCCTCAACACGAAGTTAAAGGTCTCTACAACTTAAATTTTTTGCTGCGTTTAAGCCTCAGTTAATTCGCTCTTGGTGGTTCTGCCCCCAATCGGCCATTACGTTGAGCACTTCCTCCATGGTTTGGCCATATTTCGTTAATGAATACTCCACTTTGGGTGGCACCTGAACGAATACTTCCCGATGGATGATGCCGTCATCCTCTAATTCGCGTAATTGTTGCGTTAACATTTTTTGCGTAATGTCAGGCATCCCCCTTTTTAACTCGCCAAAACGTTTGACGCCGTCCATCAGATGACAAAGAATGACCAACTTCCATTTGCCGCCGATGACTTTCAAGGTCATTTCTACCGAGTTTTTAAACAGCTGATCGCCCATGCTAAACGACTCCCTTAGTATACTTTTTGTTACTATAGTACTTAAAAGTAGGTACTTGTTTTTAGTTGCAATACCCCTAATAATAAATGGCGTACCGGTTAGTTGCAAATAGGAATAGGAACCCTCGTTAGGGTTGTCTTCATAAGGCGTTTAAAATATATCTTTGGAGGTTAAAAGAATGACTCATAAATTGTTTGCTTCGTATGATTTGAAAGGTTTGCACGTAAATAACCGCATTGTCATGGCTCCGATGTGTCAATATTCGGTTACGGCCAAAGACGGAAAACCGAATGAATGGCACTACGTTCATTATCTTAGCCGCGCTATTGGCGGCACCGGCCTCATTATCATGGAAATGACGGATGTTGATCCCGATGGCCGCATTACCGATTTCGACTTAGGCATATGGTCTGATGATCACATTCCGGCATTCGCCAGAATTATCGACGGCGTACACGCGCATAACGGCAAAATCGGGATTCAGATCGCTCACGCTGGACGCAAAGCAGAAGACGCGGCAGTTCCCGTTGCCCCATCTGCGATTCAGTTTCCAGGCTCAGCTTACAAAATGCCGCGCGCTCTTACAACTGAAGAGGTTCAAGACGTGGTTCAAAAATTCGGTGATGCAGCCCGCCGTGCTGTGCAAGCCGGTGTGGATACGATCGAGCTTCACGGAGCTCACGGCTATTTGATTCATCAGTTCCAATCACCTCTAACGAATAAACGAGATGATATTTATGGTCAAGACCTTGCCCGTTTTGGCGTTGAAGTCATTCAAGCCGTCAAAAAAGAAATGCCTGCTGACATGCCGCTCATCTTCCGCATCTCTGCAGTAGAGTATGCCAATGGCGGATATGATATTGATCATGCCATTGAGCTATCCAAAGCCTACCAAGCAGCAGGTGTGGATGCTTTTCATGTAAGTTCAGGCGGGGAAGGACCCGCTGGAGAGAAAAAACCTGGCAACTACCCGGGCTATCAGGTTCCGTTCGCACGTAAAATCCGCGAAGCGTTGAATATACCCGTCATTGCAGTAGGTATGCTCGAAGATCCAGCACTTGCTGAATCCGTTATCGGCAGTGAAGATGCAGATTTCGTAGCGATCGCACGTGGGATGCTTCGTGATCCGTACTGGGCTACACATGCGGCCATTACGCTTCGCAATGAGCCGAACAATATTCCGAAACAATATGCTAGGGCTTACTGAGGTGAAATAAGGGGCTGTCTCAAAGCTATTTTGGGATGTTATGCCCCTCTAGCCTTCTGGAAGTAACCCGAATTTGCCGCCTCTACGTTCCGCTAACGAGTGGTCGAGTGGCTTTCCTAAGCAATCTTACTAAAAGCAAAAAAATGAGAGGGCAAGAATAACCTTGCCTTCTCATTTTTTTGTTTTCGGCCCCCCCGGGTGTTGGGGCATCCACACTCTCTTGCTATCGAAGCGGCTGTTAAGGTGACTATAAATCTGCTCTACAGGCGTTGACTATACATCCCTTAGTAGGCTCCGTTGATATCGCGAAGCCATTACTAGATGATATTCTTGCAGAGAACTAAGCCTTTTTGCCGCAATTCAAACAGGCATAAGAGAGTTGCGCTCATCCTAAGCGTGGATCCTGAAGATGTGCGGAGCAGCATGAGAATTTTCGCCCCCCCATTCATCCCTCCACTTTTTCCCTTTCAACAATCAAATATTATACGAAAGATCCTTGGCTGCAACGCTTCTTTTTCGCTATTTCCCCGATCTTCGTTCGGAAAAAATTTACAAAAAAACGCACCTCTTTACATATATTTTAAAAGAAATGTCTTGATTATACGCTTAGAAAACTAAATAATATGAAAAAGGTCTTATGGATCGGCACGACTTGATTATGATTAGAGCTTTAGTCTACACAACAGAAAGGTTGACATTAACATCATGGAGTTATCTCACCGCATTACCAAGGAACAAGCTGCCAAAGAACCGTTCCCCATCTCGATACTTTCTCTGACCGTTGGCGCCTTTGCCATTGGAATGACTGAATTTGTCATCATGGGGCTTCTGCCTAATGTCGCGAATGATTTGCACGTCAGCATCTCATCCGCAGGGCAACTCATTACGATGTATGCGCTCGGGGTAGCTATCGGCGCGCCGATACTGACGGTTCTCACCCACCGAATCCCGCAAAAGAAACTGTTATGTCTGCTTATGATCTTATTTATTCTCGGTAACGGAATCTCTGTTTTCGCTCCAAGCTATGCCATTCTGATGGGAGCCCGTATGATAACCGCATTGACACACGGGACATTCTTTGGCGTCGGAGCTGTTATCGCCTCTAATCTTGTACGTCCGGACAAGCGTGCCGGGGCCGTATCCATTATGATGGCTGGTCTCACCATTGCCAATATTATCGGTGTACCTCTGGGGACATTCATCGGTCAACACATGGGGTGGCGTTCTTCGTTTGGCGCGATTGCGATCATGGGCATCATTGCATTAATCGGCATTCTTATCTTCATACCGCAAATTCGGCATGACAAACCAGCAAGTATCGTTAAGCAGATTAGCGCTCTAATCAAGCCCAAGCTCCTGCTATACCTGCTGATCGGAGCACTAGGCAACGCCGGCCTATTCGCCGTATTCACTTATATAACGCCACTGCTAGTGCAAGTAACTGGTTTTGCTGAACATAGCGTGACTTGGATTCTAGTCCTCTTCGGCTGTGGAGTAACCATCGGTAATATCGTCGGCGGAAAGCTTGCGGACTGGAAGCTGATGCCTTCCATACTGGGACTTTACCTCACGATATGCGTCCTTCTCACCCTCTTCACCTTTACCATTCATAGCCCAACAGCTGCCGGATTGACTATTTTTCTGTGGGGAGCCGCATCCTTCGCTGTGTTTCCTGGGCTGCAAGTACGAATTATGAGCCTAGCACAAGCAGCGCCTGCACTTGCCTCTACCTCCAGTCATTCTGCCGGTAATTTAGGAAATGCAGCTGGCGCTTTCATCGGTGGATGGGTCATTACACATCTGGCGATAACAGCCCTCCCTTGGGTCGGTGCCGTACTCGTAGGACTGGCGCTGATCCTCGGATTTGCTTGCTATCTAGCAGAACGTAAGCCTGCTAACGCGTAGACTTATACAAAAAGAGGCTGACTCAAAAGGTTAATAACCTAGCGAGCAGCCTCTATTTTGTTTCGATACGGAGCGAATGAACCCCTTATGGGACAGCCCCATTCTTTTTAACATGCTCAAAGCTAGCGATTCCCATAGTTATAATTGGTTTGAGGGGGATACTGGTATTGAGGCGCTGCCTGGGGCTGACTTGGCGTGTTGGAATGCGAAGGAGTGGCCTGCCGCTTATGCATTTCTGACACACATTCATCCGTAGGTCCAATGACAATCGTTTCATTATCTAGAGGTTTAAGTGTTTTCCTCAATAGTTCAGGATCTAAACAATACGTATGGGCAAGGACTTCTATTGGTGTTTTTGTCAGAATATCAGACCCGAAAATGTACTCTGGATACGGAGCATCAAAGATTGCGAGCAAGTGGGTGCTATTTTCTAAAGCTACTTCCCAATGCCACCAGCCCTGCGGAATATTCGCCACTTGGCCTGGGGCTATCGTCACATTTGTGATTATATTGTTAAAAGGATTAATTAAGGAAACCCTGGCTGTTCCCGTAATGCAATAAACAAGCTCTGATGCATTTTGATGATAATGCGGCTCCACGACGCGTCCTTTACTTAAATAAATATCAAGCAAAGAAACATTACCGAGCGTATTTAGGTTTTCTCGTCCCAATCGATTAATAAAATTGTCGGCATTCCTAGTTTTCAATCGATTTTTATTGATATCAAAAAAGTATTGAACGTCTGGTTTCGTATAATCTATCTCAGGTGTAGCCACTTCGGAACAACTCCATTTCGCCTATGATTCATATATCTGCATGATATGCGTCGGGAGTGAATTCGTGACAAATGCCTAGTTTTGGCAGTAGGAAGAACCTCGAGCTCCTTTTTGTGGAGTTGAGGTTCTTTTCGCATCACAGATGGTGGGACGTGTTCCTATTCCACCTATCTAAAGGGAACGAGGAGGCGTCATTGGATCCGTTTTCGCGTCTGCAGCGTGTTTTTTAAAGAAATAAGGTATCCTCGTTCCGCGAGATGCCTGTTTAGCACTCATTTGCTCAAAATAGCGAATCGTCGTTCCTTTTCATGGTAAATGAGATTCGACAACCGCCATCTCGCGCCACAATGTGGGCTCAGGATTTAGGTGTGTTGGGCAAAGTTATATATGGGACGCCCTCTTCTTCTTTGGATTTATTCAAATTAGAAGCTTTTCTCGAAGACCACAAGGCTTCGATTTCCTCCAGAGATTTCCCCTTTGTCTCGGGCACAAGACGCCAAGTGAAAAAGAAGGTAAGCAAGGACATGAAACCGAATATCCAAAATGTCACCGCTGGCCCAGCAGAACCAAGCATCGGAGGAAATGTCTGAGATACGATATAATCCGCTGTCCATAGCGCCATAGAAGCAATCGCCGTAGCTTTTCCACGAATACGGTTCGGGAAAATTTCAGACATAATCACCCACACGACAGGACCAAGCGATACAGCAAACGAAGCCACATACAGTAAAATAAAGATTAGCACCAATGGCCCTGAGGGTTGTCCCGTGTGAAAGGCGGCGCCTATAACGACTAAGCACACTGTCATTGAGGCAGATCCGACGAGTAAAAGGACCTTACGTCCCACCTTATCGATGAGCCAGATAGCAAGAATGGTGAAGAGGAAATTAATCAAACCGACCAAAATGGTCTGAATCAGCGAAGCATTCGTGCCAGCACCAGTCTCCTTGAAAATCTCCGGAGCATAGTACATAATCGCGTTAATTCCCGTAACTTGCTGGAGAACAGCAAGCCCCACACCTACGATTAAAGCAAGCCGCAAAGCGGGACTGAACAGTTGGCGGATCGATCCGCTTTCCTGTCTGAACGATTCCTTGATATCCAGCACTTCCTGTCTGGCCAATTCGTCGCCGTGAATCTTAAGTAGAATCGGAAGAGACTCTGCTGCTCGCCCCTGCTTGATCAACCATCTCGGACTTTCAGGCACAAAGAAAAGCAGTACTAAGAACAGCAAGCCCGGCAGAACCCCGAAGCCAAACATCCACCGCCAGGCCGTAGAAACGTCCCACGCGTTGTCGCCATACCCCGCAATGCCCATGTTAATGAAATACACGAGGAAGATACCGGTCACCGTCGCGAACTGATTCAGGGCTACAAGTCGGCCGCGATACTTGGCAGGCGCTATTTCAGCGTTATAAAGAGGACATAGCGTAGAGGTAATACCAATCCCAAGTCCGCCAATAATCCGGGCAATAATATAAGCGGTGAACGTATTTGGAATGGCAGATCCGATGGACCCGATAATGAATAGGATCGCAGCTATAATCAGAACTTTTTTCCGACCGAATCTGTCCCCTAGCATACCGGATCCTGCTGCTCCAACGATACACCCGATGATTAAGCTGGAGACCGCCCAACCCACTTCCACCTGGCTTAGGTCGAAACGTTCTTTCATAAAACCGATTGCACCCGACACCACAGCTGTATCAAATCCAAATAATAAACCGCCCAAAGCGGCAACCATCGAAACTAGTGTGACAAACTTCATGCTTACTTGTTGGTTTTGATTGTTTATATGTGAGCTCATAAGCGATTATCCCTTCTGACTTATCCGCATCTTCATGCGAGTCTTTTATCATTGAAAAATAGTCAATCCGTCTAATGCGAGACTCATTATACCATGCGTTTTGTTCTCGCTAGGGGCCAATTCCCTTCACTAATTTGTTGTTTACAAGCATAATATTGATGCCTGCAATTCTCAGTCAGATATAGGGCGGCAGACTAGCACATTTTTGTTCGGTAAAAACAAAAAAGTCCATGCTGCTCAGCATGAACCCTCTTTTATAATTGGTTACGGTATTCGGTAGGCGTTACTCCTGTTACCTTTTTAAATACTCTACTGAAATAATTAGGGTCTTTATAACCCACCATATAGCAGACTTCCTTTAAGCTGAATTGCCCGTCCCTTATGAACTCTTTAGCCCTTTCGATCCGCAGCCTTGTCACATAATCAATGAAGGTTTCACCAGTTTGCTGCTTGAATACTTTACTGAAATAATACGGGTTCAAGTGGACATGCTCGGCCACATCTTCGAGGGAAAGCTCCTCGCGGAATTTATCTTGAATGAACGTGATGGCGTTGTCTAGGACACTCCAAGTTCGCTGTTCACGTTCCTCACGGATTCGTTTGATGGCCAATTCTACGTAAGTACGCTCAGAAGCATTGTCTGCAATAAACTTATCAGCCGTTTCACGCTCTCCTTCTAGGGAGAGCATTTTCAGATCCTCAAAAGAGCAAAGGTTACCCCACTTTTTAGGATACGTGGATGCGAAGACGGCTTCAAAATACGATCGCCTTATTCCTTCAATATCCATTTGAACAGACCCGATGCCTATATTAGCGTCTATACTACGCTGTTGGTGGAGTGTCTCGACCAGCTTATTGCCTAGGAAATGAGCTTCCTCTCGCAATACCTCATCCTTGATTTCCGCCTTCTCGAGAAGAAAGATGACCATGTGCCAATGGACCATGGAACTGACCACACAACCGACCCTATTCTTGATAAATCCTTTGGCGAAGTTTTTTACCGTTTCGTAAAGCTTTTTCTTTTCGATGCCTAATTCCTGCTCGGAGGTATGCCCGAATTCCGGCAAGGCTAGCACAAGCGCACATCCTTTATCTATGGAAAGCTCGAGGATATCAGCCAGATACCCCACCTCGGTTTCATTCACTTGATCGGACATAAAGACCAGAGCCATTTCCGTTTCCGCCAGCGGGAGCAGCTGGAAATACTTATCGCGCATTGCGAACTCCTCGTCGCGCTTTCTTTGGTCCTGGTCAATTTCAGCTACGAGCCGTTGGAGGAGCGCGACGATTTGATCGCGTTTAGCCGGCTTGATTAGGTACTCCTTCACCCCCAAGGAAAGGGCTTCTTTGGCATATTCAAAATGTTCATAGGCTGTAACCAGAACCATCTTGATCTGCGGACTATGAGCCTTAATTTCCTTTAACGCTTCAAGGCCTTGAATGCCCGGCATCCGAATATCCATCAGCACGATATGCGGCCGAAATTCATCTGCCTTTTGAATAGCCACGCGACCATTCTCCGCATGAATAATTTCAAAGGTATTCGGCATCATGCGGGTAACGATCCACTCAATGCCTTCTCTCTCTAAAGCTTCGTCATCTGCGATCAGTAGGCGATACATCCCCATCCTCCTTTCCTGCAGCAGGAATCCGGATGAGGACAGTCGTCCCTCGGCCCAGCTCACTGTGAATATCTACAAGATTCTTTTTTCCATAAAATAATTCAAGTCGTTTAAACACGTTACGCGTCCCTAAGCCAGTGGATTGTCCCTTTTCTTGGTCAGGCAGCGGTTCGGACTCGAAGTGAAGCAGAGACTCACGGACCTCCTCGCTCATACCGATCCCATTATCCGATATGGCAACCCTTACCTCATCAGGCTCGCATGCAATGACCAGCTTAATCTCCGCCCCTTCTTCCATTCCCTCAATACCGTGGACGAAGACGTTCTCAAGTATCGGTTGAAGGGTTAGCATGGGAACATAAACGTCCAGTCCGCTCTCGTCAATTTCTGTTACAAACTGAATCCGGTCACGAAAGCGGGCCTGTTGGATGGTAAAGTACTCCTTGGCATGCTCAACTTCATCCCTAAGCGTCACCGGACGATCCAATTTCCGAAGATTATACCGAAGAAGATTCGACATGGATACCGTGAGATCGCTTGTTTTCTCAGCACCCTCGAGCAGAGCAAGCTTGGATATGACATTCAAGGAATTAAAGAGAAAGTGCGGGTTGATCTGATTTTGCAAAACTTCCAGCTCCAATTCTTTGACCAGCTTGTCCTTTTCCAAGCTTTCTTTCTCTTTCATAATAAGTTCCTTTAAATTATCCTGCATGCGCCCAAAGGCTTTAGATAACATACCAAACTCATTATGCTCACTAATCTGAGGAGGTGGAGCCTGCAAATTCCCGTCTGAAATTTGTTGAGCCGTTAAGGCTAACTGCTTGATCGGTCGGGTAATACCTAGGGAGATCCAATAAGCAAACAAGACGCTTATCAGCGTATTCAAGATAAAGATAGCGACTCCCCAGTGATTCATAACTTCTGTTTGGATAAGAATTTGTCTGTAGAAGGGTTGATAATAACTCAGTTCCAAATCAATAAGATGATGTCCTTCTGTTTGGATGAACGCTGCTGTCTGCTCAGCCTCTTCGTAGAAAGCCGCATAAGCCAGAGAACCTTGGCTGTTTAATGCCTCTATAACACCCGCTTCTTGCCCTATAAAAGTATCGATCATATTGCGATAGCTGCGAACTGTAAGATCCGTTGTTGGAATCGTCGTCCCCTGTGCAGACAAGCTCTCCCGCAGATGATTGAGCTCATCCATCTGACTTATATAGACCTTGCGGCTGTTCTCCGTTCGATCCATTAAGTAAACATTCAGAGCACGAAGATTCTCTTGCGTTTGTCCGGCAATTTGCTTGTACAATAATACCCGATCCAACATCACATTATAGCTTTGCTGCACCGTTCTTCCGCTTTCAAAAATGAAATAAGCGACCGCGTTATTCAATATAAAAAGCACCGGGATGACTATAAATAACATTCTACGTATATTCATGGGCTGCCCACACTTAACTTCAGTTGGTTTCTATCCAGAATATCCGTAGTGGTGAAGTGCTGGACCGGAATGGAGCCCCCTTTGAAAATTTCCGCTAGCAAATTAACAGATTTGAATCCAATCTCTTTGGGCTGCTGAACGATGGTAGCTAGGATTGCTCCTTGGGCGATGCCCTGCCTGGTTTCATCTAAGTCATCAAATCCGTACACGCTTACATCTGCTCGATTCGTTGCCTTCAGTCCTTCTACGATACCAACAGCATCTAAGGAGCTAAATCCCACCATCGTCTGAATACTTGCGTATTGATTTAACATAGCTTCAGTCTGCTTAGCGGCTTGAATCCGTGAAATATTCGATGAGCGGACGGCTACAATTTCAAATCCTGGCGTATTTCGAATAATCGAACGGAAGCCCTCTAGACGCAGCTGTTGATTATCCGCCAGTTCGCTCCCGATTATGACACCGATACGGCCTTTCCCGCCACCAGCTTTCACCACAAGCTCTCCCATGCGTTTGCCTGCTTCCCAATTATCTGTTCCTACGTAGGCAAGTCGCCGACTCTCCGGCTCATCCGCATCTATTGTGATTACTGGAATACCTTGATCTATCGCCTTGCCGATCAGAAGATCGTAGCGCTGCTCCTTTATTCCTTGCAAGATAATGGCATCCGGCTTGGCAGCAATCGATTTCTCCAGGAGATTCATTTGCTCAGCAGGATTTATGCGAATCGGCCCCATGTAGTCAATCTTCGCACCCAACTGCGCCGCGGCTTCTTTGGCTCCCTGTTCCACCGTTCTCCAAAATGGATTGGCGATCTCTTGAGCTATAAGTACAACGTGCTTGATACGTTTATCCTCTATCTTGCTCTGCTCCATTTGCCCGACCAGATGATCAATCTTAAGCGTAGAAGATACAAACTGAAATAAAAAATAACAGAAAACAAGAAATATGCCTATCAGCCCCACAGTCCACTTTTTCTTTGACATGGAGCACCCCCGAAGTTTACTTAAAAATATAGATTTATTATACAGAGCCTGCCAATAAAACGGAAATCACGTTTAGTATTCGATGATGAATAATTTTCCTATACATGGCAAAAGGTACTACTGACAATTTAAGGAAGGATGATTTAGGGACAATGGACAAAGAAAACCAAGAGATGACCTTAACGAATCGACAAGGTCATCCGATTTCAGATAATCAAAACATACGAACCATTGGAAATCGAGGACCTTCAACGCTCGAAAACTACCACTATATCGAGAAAATATCCCATTTTGATCGGGAACGAATTCCAGAACGTGTTGTACATGCACGAGGTGCCGGTGCCCATGGGTATTTTGAGGCCTATGGCAAAGTGGGTAATGAGCCTATCTCCACCTATACACGGGCCAAGCTTTTTCAAGAAGCAGGCAAACAAACCCCTGTATTTGTCCGATTTTCTACGGTCGTTCACGGCAATTACTCTCCAGAAACCTTTCGTGATCCGCGAGGGTTCGCCACCAAATTCTATACCGAGGACGGTAACTGGGACCTAGTCGGCAATAACTTGAAGATTTTCTTTATTCGTGATCCGTTGAAGTTCCCGGACATGGTTCATGCCTTCAAACCAGACCCTGTTACCAACCTGCAAAACCCAGAAAAAATGTTCGATTTCGTATCGAACTCTCCGGAGGCCACTCACATGATCACATTCCTGTTCTCTCCGTGGGGGATTCCGGCCAATTATAGACAAATGCAAGGGTCTGGTGTGAATACCTACAAGTGGGTCAACCAAGACGGGCAAGCCGTATTAATCAAGTATCACTGGGAACCGTTGAAGCAAGGCATGAAGAACCTGACTCAGAAGGAAGCCGAAGGCATCCAGGGTAAAAACGTAAGTCATGCCACGCAGGATTTATATGAAGCCATCGAGCGAGGCGAATACCCGGAATGGGAGCTCTGTGTTCAAATCTTGAGTGATGACGAGCACCCTGAGCTCGACTTCGACCCCCTTGATCCGACAAAGCTTTGGGATCATGAACAGTTTCCTTTTTTACCTGTGGGCAAAATGGTTCTGAACAAAAACCCCGAAAATTACTTCGCTGAAGTCGAGCAGGTAGCCTTCGGTACGGGGGTTCTAGTAGATGGTCTTGATTTCTCCGATGACAAGCTGCTGCAGGGCCGAACCTTCTCCTACTCCGATACCCAGCGATACCGCGTGGGAACGAACTACCTTCAGCTGCCGATTAATGCCCCCAAAACACGCGTAGCCACGAACCAACGGGATGGACAAATGGCCATCATGGTTGATCAGGCACCCGGGCAGAATCCGCATGTGAATTACGAGCCCTCCTCACTTGGAGGGTTACAAGAAGCGGCTCCATCCGGCAAAGAACATCAACCTATGTATAATGACAAATTGGTCCGTGAAAAAATCAGCCGAACCAACGACTTCAAGCAAACCGGAGATACCTACCGCAAATTTGAAGATTGGGAACGCGATGAATTGATTGCGAATTTGGTAGATGCACTGAAGATATGTAAGCCAATTATCCAGAGTACAATGATCGAACACTTTACCAAGGCAGATCCTGATTACGGTCGACGTGTTTCTGAAGGTCTTGCTCAAGCTAATGTCGACTCGTCACACCTCGGTTCCGATTCTGAAAGAGATGGAGCTGAAATGGCCGAGAACTCAGGAAAGCGGACGGATGGATATTAAAGATTACTAGTTATGTTTCAGGAAATGACCGAGTAAGGCTGATAGAACTGTGACCCGAAAGATGGACACTTCAAGGATAAACGACTTCGTCGTCCCACTGGGACGAGCGCGTTTGTCAAGGTAGATGCGAAGCAAAAGTATAAAACTTATACTTTCTTATCTACTGAAAAAAGTGACCTCTCTCGGGTCTTTTTACGTTGAAGAATACATGTATGAAATAGAATCCACATTCTCGGCCGAATGATGTTGACCGGTCATTTTTTCGTATCCCCGCTGTTCGAATGGAAAGTTTTTGCAGCACTCGTGTTATTAGACCATACAGATGTACCCATGATTGAATAGTCTAGCTAATAACTACTCCTTCACCCATCTTAAATAAAGCGAGGTTGCCACATGGCAAATCCCTATTCGAAACACCAAATTCGCAAGATTACTCGCCACTTCGGCCTGCGGCCGCTCCGGTCAGGCACGGT
Organism: Paenibacillus sp. WG02; assembly: GCF_055396115.1. NCBI lineage: Bacteria > Bacillati > Bacillota > Bacilli > Caryophanales > Paenibacillaceae > Paenibacillus > Paenibacillus sp. WG02. Next base: position 8,356,982 of record NZ_AP036016.1, read on the forward strand.
TGCATCCTTTTACAAAGAAAATGCGATTATTCAAGTACAAACGAAAACGGGCACCTATGCCGTGAAGCCTTTTTTTCGAAATACACTCCTCCGCTCTAGTACCCTTAATCAAATGAAATCAACAGCAGAGAATATAGAACTCTTGATAAATAGCGGATTCAGTTACATGCCCAAATGGCTAACAACCCGCTCAGGAACGTTATGGACATTACACCACGGACGCCCCTTCTATATGACGGAATGGATAAAAGGAAGAAATCTGGAAACAACCGAAGATTATGAGGAGCTTGGCCGGGCCCTTGCCACCCTACATATGATCCCCAGTGGTCATCTTGACACGAAAGGGCCCTTCACCCGTAAACAAATCCAATTATGGAAAATCCAAGATAGCCTCTTTCGTACACGAATGGAAAAAGCTATCCAAAGACATGAGCGGAGCCGCAAGTGGTACAAAAAATACGGAAAGTACTGTAAGCGCCTTACCGAGCAAGCCTGGGCTTATTTAAGCAGTCCCGAGATCGAAGATCTTTTGGAGAAGGAATCGGAACGCCCCACATTGATCCACAACGATATCACTTCCCCTAATGTCATTATTTCTGGAAAAGGCCAGCTGTTCATTATCGATTGGGACCGTGTTAAAGTGGGCTCCATCTATGTGGATCTAGCGAAAGCGCTCATGAACACAACACAATTCAATCCCGATTTTATACTAGCGTTGTTAAAGGGGTACGAAGAACGCCGTCCGTTAGACGAGACCGAGCGCAAATTAATTTTGTATTTATACGGATTACCTCGGGAAGCTTGGCACGCTACTCGGTTCCCTAATCGCTCAAGAAGCCGTGAAATGCTCAATATTTTGGAACAAACCTGGCATCCCCGATTAAAAGCAATGAAATTATTAGATGAATGGACAAAATCAATCCCTAAGGAGAATGAGCATGAAAATGTCCAGGAAGTTGTCCAGGAAGATGTCCATGATGTCACAGGTTGAACAAATGTATGGCATAAAAATAAAAGAAGCCCTTCAAATCAAAGATATTTGTCAAATTCGGACGACAGACGGGTCCTATTGTTTAAAAAGCTACGCGTTCCCTGAAGAGGAAGTCCGCTTTATTACCCGTATCCTATCCTATATGGATGAGCGCGGTTTTACTCGTGGTCAGAAAATTTCTCCTACGGTGGAGCAATCCCCCTACATGGCTTATGATAGCCATTTCTACACGTTAACGAATTGGGTTGACGGGGAGAGGCCGGACTTTACGAGGAGAAAGGACTTAAAGAAAGGCATTCGAACCTTAGCCAAGTTCCATGCCATCGCTGAAGGGTTTCCTATAGCCGAAGCTCGGGAAGCAAGAATTCGATATTCAGGGCTGGAACATGAAATTACCGAATATAAAACTCTGCTCAGCTCTTACAAAATTACAGAGCATTTAGCAGCACTTACTGAGGATGTACTAGACCATTTACAACAACCCAAAGTAATAGAGGCCATCGATACGGAACAAAGGGCTTCCGCCTTTGTTCATGGCGATTACAATTATCCCAATCTGATGAAAGACAAGCGGCAGAAGCTGCATTTGATCGATTTTGACAACACTTCGCTCCACACTAGAATGAAGGATTTGTCCCATATTCTTCATCGAAACTGCCTCTGGGACGGTACGGAGATGCTTCATTGGATCGATTATTATCAGAGATATCGTCCGTTAAGCTCATCTGATCTCAGCCTTCTTCATGCCCTTTTATCTGCACCTTATCATGTGGTCCGAAACATTAGGATTGGCGGTATTCGTCTGGCCAAAAAGATTATTCCGACTGCCGCCCATTTGAACAAGTATCAGCGTGAGCTTAGGGCGTTGCTTTAATCGGGGAGTCACAACAAGACATAGGAACCAAAATATATTGTTCATTCCTCCTTACAAGTTAAGCACAAAGATCCCCAAGCTCACATTAGGGTGAACTTGGGGATCTTTATGCTTATTATTCGCCGCTTGGTTATTTCCTTACATTACTTTTGTACTTTCACTATGGTCTGACCGATTACCAAAAATCCATTTACATAGCCTCGGAATTCTAGGTTTTCATTTGGTCCTGTCCAAGTAAAATCGGAGCGTTCGAACTTGAATTGTCCATTCTTTGCTTGATTATAATAACCATTGTTGCTAGATAATGCCTTAACGCCATTGAGCACAGCCGTATTAAGATCAAATCCTTCGCTTTTGAACCCTTCTGGTAAATTCACACGAACGGTAAACACACCATTATTGCCTTTGATTACTGTTGGTGTTACTTCAATGGAGCCAGCAATGTAAACAACAAATTGTTTTTGAATCGTAGTACTTAAGCCTGCAGCATTGCTTGCAGTTACTGTGATTATATAGCTCCCAGGCTTATCCAATTTGATTGCACTTCCATTAGCAATTGGTTTGCCTATAGATTCGCCTGGTGCCGTAATTGTCATTTTTTCGGAAACAATGCCCGACAAAATATCTCGCGTAGAATAACTTAATGTTAACATCGTGTTGAGCTTGAACTCGCCACTCAAATTCATTGTGATTTCTGGTGCCGTACGGTCAATTTTCACTTCTACCGTCTGTGCCTTCTCTGCGTTACCCGCTTGGTCAACCGAGTAGAAGCTAACTTGGCTCACGCCTTCTTGACTCACTGTCACACTCGTACCTTCTGCATAGACTCCGCCGTTCACGGAATACAACGTCTTGGCTACGCCGCTTTGACTATCCGCAGCTGCCAGCGTCACGGTTGCATCGGACTTCGTCCAGCCTTCTGTCGCGGTCGCTGTAGTTACTGGCGCCGTGCGGTCGATTTTCACTTCTACCGTCTGTGCCTTCTCTGCGTTACCCGCTTGGTCAACCGAGTAGAAGCTAACTTGGCTCACGCCTTCTTGACTCACTGTCACACTCGTACCTTCTGCATAGACTCCGCCGTTCACGGAATACAACGTCTTGGCTACGCCGCTTTGACTATCCGCAGCTGCCAGCGTCACGATTGCATCGGACTTCGTCCAGCCTTCTATCGCGGTCGCTGTAGTTACTGGTGCCGTGCGGTCAATCTTCACTTCTACCGTCTGTGCCTTCTCTGCGTTGCCCGCTTGGTCAACCGAGTAGAAGCTAACTTGGCTCACGCCTTCTTGACTCACTGTCACACTCGTACCTTCTGCATAGACTCCGCCGTTCACGGAATACAGTGTCTTGGCTACGCCGCTTTGGCTATCCGCAGCTGCCAGCGTCACGATTGCATCGGACTTCGTCCAACCTTCTGTCGCGGTCGCTGTAGTTACAGGCGCCGTGCGGTCAATCTTTACTTCTACGCTCTGTGCTTTCTCTACGTTGCCCGCTTGGTCAACCGAGTAGAAGCTCACTTGGCTCACGCCTTCTTGACTCACTGTCACACTCGTACCTTCTGCATAGACTCCGCCGTTCACGGAATACAACGTCTTGGCTACGCCGCTTTGGCTATCCGCAGCTGCCAGCGTCACGATTGCATCGGACTTCGTCCAACCTTCTGTCGCGGTCGCTGTAGTTACTGGTGCCGTGCGGTCAATCTTCACTTCTACACTCTGTGCCTTCTCTGCGTTGCCCGCTTGGTCAACCGAGTAGAAGCTCACTTGGCTCACGCCTTCTTGGCTCACTGTCACACTCGTACCTTCTGCATAGACTCCGCCGTTCACGGAGTACAGCGTCTTGGCTACGCCGCTTTGATCATCTGTAGCCGCCAGCGTCACAATTGCTTCTTTAGACCAACCTTGAATATTGCTTGCCTTTGTTACCGGAGCCGTTTTGTCAATTTTCACATAAATGATTTTTGTCGCTTCCGTGTTGCCTACTTTATCTACAGAATAATAAGATACTTTATTATTGCCTTCTTGACTAACAGTAACGGCAGTTCCGGACACGAAAGCTTGGTCGTTCAAAGAATAGAACGTATTTGCCACTCCCGTTTCATTATCGATTGCCGACAATGTTACTGCTGCATTTTGATTCGTCCAATCCGCTGGTGCAGTTGCTGTCGTTACCGGTGCCTCAGTATCGATGATCAGCTTTGCCTCAACTGTATTGGAAGGATCCGATTCACCAAATGAATTACTATACGATGATACATAATACAGGTGGTTCGCATAAGATAGGTTATTTACTGTGTAAGACAGGTTGTTTAAGTTTTTAACCAGCAGTACCGGTTGTCCATTTACAATTTCATATACGTTATAACCATTAGCGTATGTGATAAAATTCCATGTAATTACAGCGCTTGTTGGACTTAGCAGCCTCAAACCTGCCACTGGAGACTGCATATCAGGGTAAATAATATCAAATGTTAACCGATTGGAAGGTGCAGACTCACCAAAACGTGTATTATAAATGACTAATTCATAATTATGCGTTTTCTCACTCAGGTTATAGATCTGGGTTGTTAGAGCCGTACCTTTATAGATTAACTGACGTGTTCCGTCTGACACTTCATATACACGATATTCATTAGCCCAAGTTGCTGTCGTCCAAGTTAATGTCAGATTATTAGCGTTCGTGACTGTTCCTTTCAATTGTGACGGCTGAAGTACCGGCCATGTCAAAGTGAAAGCTGAGACACCCGCCTTCGGCGATTCACCGAAACGATCACTATAGGAGTAAATCTCATAATTGTAGTCACCTTCTGGCATGTTGGTAAACGTTAAGGTTGTACCCGTTTGTGTTTTTTTCAATTCTCTTTGACCATCTACGATTTGGTAGACACGATAAGCCGTAGCGTAAGTAGAGGTTCCCCACGATAAGGTAATGTCATTGCCATTTGTCACACTTTTTGTTACATTACTTGGAGCTTGCATGATCGGATGTACCAGTGTAAATGTGAGCTCTCCTCCCTCCGGAGACTCACCAAAGCGACTGCTGTATGAATGAATTTCATAGGTATAGTCTCCAGCAGGCATGTTGTAAAATCCTATCGCAGTGCCCGTCTGTGTACTTTTCAGCACTCTTTGGCCATCTACTACTTGATAAACTTTATAGGTATTAGCATAAGTTGAAGTTCCCCACAATAAAGAAATGTCGTTGCCATTCGTTATACTTTTCGTTACATTAGCCGGCGCTTGCATGATCGGATGTACCAGCGTAAACGTGAGCTGACGTCCCTCTGGGGACTCACCAAAACGGCTGCTATAGGAGTGCACTTCATAGGTATAGTCGCCTGCTGGCATGTTGGTATATGTTACAGTTGTTCCGGTCAGTGTGCTTTTCAACACCTTTTCACCATCAACTACTTGATAAACTTTATAAGATGTAGCGTAAGTTGAGGTTCCCCACTTTAAAGTAATATCATTCCCATTCGCAATCGTCTGCGTTAATGTAGTAGGTGCCTGCATCACAGGGAAATCCAAGGTAAAGCTTACACTAGCTCCATCTGGAGATTCCCCGAATCGAGTTCCGTAAGAATGAACTTCATACGTGTATTCTCCTTCAGGCATGTTTGCAAATGTAACTGATGTTGCCGCTTGTGATTTCTTCAGAACTTTCTCACCGTTAATTACTTGATAAATGTTATAAGATGCTACGTTTGCGACGGCCCCCCATTGCAGGGTGATATCATTACCGTTCGTAATCGTTTGGGTTACTTGATCCGGTGCAACTGTCCAATTCTGATCAAGGGTAAAACTAACCTGGCTACCCTCTTGTGATTCACCGTAACGACTACTGTATGAATGGACTTCATACTTATAATCGCCCGCTGGTGAGCTAAGATAGCTTACGGAAGTAGTGGTCACAGTGCTTTTCAATACCTTCTGGCCATCAACGATTTGATATACCTTATAAGAGTTTGCATAAGGGACAGCTACCCATTTTAAGGTAATGTCATTACCGTTTGCTATCGTCTGGGTCAGACTTCCCGGTGCTTGCATCACTGGGAAAACCATGGAGAGGTTCACTTTACTTCCTTCCAGCGACTCTCCGAATTTAGTACTCACAGAGTGAACAACATACGTATGATCCCCAGCTGTTACATTCGTGTACGTTACTGTCAACGTGGTCACTGTACTTTTCAGAACCTCTACACCATTCACGACTTCATAAACTTTGTAGCTGTTAGCATAGGGTACTGTATCCCAAGTTAAAACCACATCGTTACCATTCTGTACTTTAGCTGCCAGATTACCCGGCCCTACCATTGTCGGAAGAGTCAAATTGAAGCTTACCTCAGCACCCTCCGGGGATTCTCCTAAAATCGTTGAGTAGGAATCAACTACATAATGATAATCCCCACCAGGAATATTAGTATAGGTTACGGTTAGGCCTGTTAATGTGCTTTTCAGAACCTTTTGGCTATCAATAACCTGGTACACTTTATAGCTCGTTGCGTAAGGTACTGATGTCCACCTCAAGGTCAGATCATTCACATTTGCCAAACTGTAAGTCAGGCTAGCCGGAGCTTGCATCGTTTGCCCATTCAAAGTGAATGTCAATTGCACGCCGTCTACTGATTCTCCAAATCGTGTTGAAACCGTATGAACTTCATACGTATAATCACCAGGCTGCATATTGGTATAAGATACCGTAGTTGTAGCTACTGTGCTTTTCAATACTTTTTGACCATTTATTATTTGATACACTTTATAGCTGTTACCATTTGCTGCTGCGTCCCAGTTTAAAGAAAACGCCGTAGCCGATGTTACACTCTGCACCAAATTGGTTGGTGGCAGTATCGTTGGAAGTACGATAGAGAAAGTTACCTGAGCACCTTCAGCCGATTCTCCAAATCGTGTGGAATTCGAGTGAATTTCATACGTGTAATCCCCTGCTGCCAGATTTGTATAAGTTACCGTCGTACCTGTCACCGTGGATTTCAATACTTTTTGACCGCCTGAAACTTGATATACTTTGTAATTGGTTGTATTTGCAACAGCAGTCCATGTTAATACGACATCTGTCACATTTTGAACCTTTGCAGTCGGATTTCCCGGAGCTGCCATGGTTACAGCATCTACCGTAATCGATACCTGGCTCCCTGCCACGGATTCCCCATATCGATCGCTATAGGAATGAACCTCATACAGGTAATCGCCAGCCGACATATTTGCATAGGTCACAGTCATTCCGGTTACTGTACTTTTAAGTACCTTTGCACCGTCTACGATTTGATACACTTTATAAGCCGTAGCATTAGGTGCAACCGTCCATGTCAGTACGATGTCATTTACATTCTGAAATTTGTATGCGAAATTCCCCGGAGCAGCCATGACTACTTCCCCTACCGTTACGGCAGCTTGTGTTCCTTCAGCTGATTCACCAAAACGGGTGCTAACAGAATGAACCTCGTATACATAATCACCCGCAGGCATGTTAACGTAGGTAATCGTCGTGCCCGTCACTGTGCTTTTCAGTACTTTTTGATCACCAATAACTTGATAGATATTATAGGAGGTAGCATTGGGTGCAACCGTCCACGTCAGTACAATATCAGTCAGGTTTTGCAGTTTGGAAGTAAACGTTACCGGAGGAGTCATCGTAACCGATCCTACACTCAAGGAAACTGTACTGCCGTCAACCGACTCGCCAAACAAGTTATTGGACGAATGAACTTCATATACATAATCGCCTGCCTGCATATTCGTAAATGTAACCGTCGTACCGGTTACTGTGTTTTTCAATATTTTTTCTCCATTGATAACTTGATACACCTTATAAGAGGTCGCGTTGGTCGCAGCGCTCCAAGTTAGTACCAAATCATTCACATTTTGAAGTTTAAAAGTGAGGTTGCTTGGCGGCACCATTGATCCTACGGTTAATGAAATCGTGCTGCCCTCAACAGATTCTCCGAAACGGTCACTGAAAGAGTGAATTATGTATGTATAATTTCCAGCGGGCAAATTCATATAGGATACGGTTGTTCCCGTTATTTTACTGCTTTTTAATACTTTTTGATTATCAATAATTTGATAGACATTATAGCCAGTTGCATAAGCAGTAGTATTCCACTTCAATGTAACGTCATCGGTAGCCACCGTATACGTTAAACCGCTAGGAGCCGTCATCGTCGGGTAGCCGACAGTAACTTCTACTGGAGCAGAGTTTGGAGATTCGCCGTACAAAGTATGACTAGCTGTTACCGTATATGTATATATTCCCTCTGCGGCATTGTTGACTGTAAAAGTTCTTGCTGTCCCTGAATAGACTAACTTTCTTCCACCAACTTGATTTTCATACAAATTATATGTTTGTACATTAGGAGCTGTTCCCCAGTTCAAAACAATATTGTTACCATTCTGTATGGTGTACGTTAAAGTGGCCGGGGCAATCATATCCGGATAAGTGATATTGATATTCACAGGAGCACATGGGCCCGATTCGCCACTTGAACTTAAAGTAGATACCACATAACTGTAGGAGCCCTCTGCCAGGTCATTCATGGTAAAAGAAGCAGTTGTCGTTGTCCCGACATTGATAAGCTGCCCATAGGTGATGCTGTATACAGTGTATCCTGTAGCTCCATACACCGGGCTCCACGTTAATTTCACATCATCAGGAGTAAGAAGTTGAGCAGCAAGATTGCTTGGAGGTAAGATGGTTCCGTTGTCTGTTGCTCCCCACGCATGTAATGCTGGAAAAATTAATTGAACAAATAAAAGCAGCGTGAGAACCATAGACATTTGTCTTGATTTCTTCATTGACATCTGACATTCCTTCCCTTCTTATAATAAGGATTGATAGATCTCAAAAAAAAGAAAAGAACCTTAAACAAGGTTCATAGAAAAACACTATGATTCCCTGTGGTAACCGGCTGCCATCCGCGTTTATTAATACGCGTGTCAGGCCCTTGGCTTTGCGTCTCACAGTTTCCTGTGATTTGCCCTTTTCACTTGAGATTTCGATACTTCTATCTCTGCCATAATACTATATTCCTAATAATTTGAATAGGTAAATTTAACTAGAAAGTCATACTCCGCATGTATTCTAGTACTTTTGATCTTCTTTATTAGTTGAAATTCAATGGTTTCTCCTATATTTATAAAACTTGTATTGTAATTCGACAATATTTGAATTGATATCCCTTACATATGATGTTGCATAAGGTTATAAACATGGAATATTACTAGTCTTTCAAACTTAAAAAAAACCATGTTTTCTACAAGCGTAGATAACATGGTCTTTTTTTACCTATACCTTAGTTAGCGATTCTACTCCAGACAGGGTACTCTTCCAAGTACCCATACTCGTTCAATTCCTTAAGAGCCTTGCGTATGCTATGCTCATCCTCGCCCGATTCGCTGGATAGCTCCAATAAATCGCTTAGGTCGATGTTCGGGTTCTCTTTGCAAAACGTAAGCAAGCCCTTAGCAGCCCACGAAAGCCGATCGTCTTGGAAATCTCCCACCATGCGGCGGAAGATTTTGTGCGAGACAATTCTCAGCTCCACAAGCTGCTGTAAAGCCTTAGTCGCTTGCTTGATACTCATGCGACCGAGCTTAGCGATATCAGATAATCCTGGAATGTTCGATTCCGAAGAAAAACATTTCAAGACGATAAATGTCATTTGTGTATAAATATCCATGCCGGGATGGTGAAACACTTCATCTGAAAGATTGAAATGACGCGCTGCGTCCTTAGCTTGTCCGTTGTCCATCTGATGTCCTCCTTTTCATAATCATGGAGTTCACCTACTCATTATGGTTACCCTGATCCGAGGGTTGTACCAGCTTACCCGAATTGTGCCGAGACTGCCGGAAAATTTGCGCCAAGCTGAATTTTTTCTGATCACTGGCACTCGGGATCTCCTTCATTGGCTGGTTGAAATCATCATTCGCTTCATGAGCAGGTTCAATAGGCTCTGCCGACTCCATGTCACTGTAGTTCTCTGCGAGCGAAACGGCCTCATCCCTATCCGAGGCCCTTTCTTTCCCGGGAAATAATTCTGCAACTGGTCGTTTATTCGATTGCTCTTCACGAACATATCTGGTCAGAATATCCATGATTCCTTGACTGAAAATGCCTTCCATTTTCAATTGGTTCAAATAATCAATAACCTCCGGCGGCGTATCTGACGGAATATACAGGGTAACATCCTTACCGGAGCGAACGTAAACGGTGGATCTACGCTTTTTCAATCCGAACCGCTCCCGCTCTCGGATACTCCTTCAGAATTAGCACTGGCCGCTGCGGTTTCGTCCTCATGCTTCAGCGCGTGGTCAAGCATAAGAAAGGTGCCACGCACATTTCGGAATTGGCTGTGTTCCACGGTATCAAACTTAATGGGCAAGCCCAGCTCAGCATTTAGCTTCTCAATCCAAGGCTGCAGCACGACCGCTCCACCGCCGATAAACCAAAACTCATTGGCATAGCGAACATGCTTCCAAGAGTTGCGGGCGTATTTCAGCACTTTTTCCGCTAAAATACGCATATGCCGGTTAATCAGGCTTGTCATGTCAAAAACAACCTTGCCCTCCGCATAAATCTCATACTCTTTGTTGACCAGCATGAGGGTCAATTCTGCCGTGCTTGCGATCAATTCCTCGCCTTGCGAGTTAACCTCGTTGCGAATGCTCTCTAATGCATCATTGAGGTAGATCTTAGCGCCGGTTGAGTGCCGCTGATCCAGATCGAGACCGGGTTTGAAGAACGCGATATCCATATCAACACCGCCTACATCCGCAATGCCGAAGCCTTTGTGGGATAGATGCGATTTGGAAGTTGCCTCCAGGTCGTAAACACCGGATACATCGTCTATGCTGATATCGGTAGGAAGCGAAAATTCCATTTCTACCGTGATCCCTTTAAATACGGGGGTTGTCCCGAAAGTAACGGAATGTACGCCTCCTGTAATCTTATTAGCAAATTCCTCGCGGAATTTCGTTATTTCACGGATTGGCAGACCTGTACCCAAATTGACAGCGGCTTTGATCCGCTTTTTCCCTCGCTTGATGGCATCCTCATGTTTCTTGGCAATGGCATACGCTGCAGCCGTAAGGAGAGTCACCATCGTTTCGGGTCTCTGGGCCTTCTTCTGCACCGCTTTATCCCCAACGATTTCATGAATAATCCCTTCGTCACCGATGGCTAAGTTACCCACGTAAACATGTCGGTACTGATCGCTCTCTATCGAAGGCGATGTAATTTGTACGTCAAGAAAATCCAAGGGATCACCTTGTTCCATCAACAGAAATCGTTCACCAAACGGTTGTGCTAGCACATTAGGGAAAATAAAGTTATTGTCCAAATGGTCGTAAATCACTTTAACGTGACTGCTGCCATTATCAATAGACAGCGTGATGGTAGTGGTTAAGACTTCGTTCTTTGTCAAGTCTATTCCCCTCTCCGTAGGCCTTATTTGAGTTTATATAAACATTCGCGCTACTAGGGCTAATTGAGAGGGTATTTGGAGTAATTGGTATTTTTAGCAGTTAGCTGGAATGAACTTTAAACTTCAAAGTTTAAGATTCAAAGTTTAAGATTTAAGCTCTAAACTTCACGATTTAAAAGACAAGATTTAAAGTTTAAAGTTTAGGATTTAAATGTAAAGTTTAAACTTTGTTTCGGGCCACATAGATTTGTCTTAAATCGGGATCAATCGTTATATAGGCAGAATTTAGGTTGCTAGATGATTGAATTCATATTAGCTGTTGAATGATGTTGTAGAAAGTGCAACAATTTATGCCTAAATCTCGCCTATCTCCCTTCATTGTTGCATCATGTACAACAATTTAGCCCAATATAGACCATTTCGCATCAAATGAGCTCAAAATGTTGTACGAAATGCAACTTCAAGTTGCAAAATATCCTTTTGGCGTGTTAATTGTTGTAAAAAATACAACATTGGTAACCACGATAGCCCTTCAGCCCTCACGAACGCTGAATGTCTCTAAAATCGTATTTTGGAGTTATGAATACCAATTGTGAATTAATCGACAGTCTCTTCTGTAAAACTTTCCATTATTTATGGGACAGCTTACCGTTGAATCAATGCACATACAGCCTTTCTGCGATTTGCTTCATGGTCATAAGCCGAATATGGGAAGAGCCTTTCTTGTAAAACTCTGCCTGCAGCTCAAACAACCCTGCTCCCTTCGTCAAGGAAGAGAACAGGGTTGTTGATCCTATCTTATAAAAAGCTTATAGTCCTAACACACGCCGCTCCTCATCCGAGAACATCCTCGAGCGAGTCAGAAAGCGTCGCCCTTCCGGCCCCTCAAGCGAGAACATCCCGCCTCTGCCGGGCACCACGTCAATGATGAGCATCGTATTCTTCCAATATTCGTATTGCGACTTGCTCATATAGAAGGGCGCGCCGCCTATATCCCCTAGCCATACGTCGCTGTCGCCGATAAGAAACTCACCTTGCGGGTAACACATCGGAGAGCTGCCATCACAGCAGCCGCCGGATTGATGGAACATGATAGGGCCATGCTTGGCCTTTACGATTTCGATCAGCTCTAGAGCGGCATCGGTAGCAACAACTTTGCTCACTTCTATCGTCATCGTGCGGCTCCCTTAGAAGAAGCCCAGTGCGTCAGGGCTGTAGCTGACGAGTAGATTTTTGGTTTGCTGGTAATGGGAGAGCATCATTTTGTGATTCTCACGGCCAATGCCCGAGCTCTTATATCCGCCGAAGGCCGCATGAGCAGGATACGCATGGTAGCAATTCGTCCATACGCGGCCGGCTTGAATACTGCGCCCCATCCGGTAGGCCGTGTTCATGTCGCGCGTCCAAACACCGGAGCCAAGACCATAGAGCGTGTCATTCGCGATCGCCAGCGCTTCTTCCTGATCCTTGAACGTCGTAACGGAAAGAACCGGTCCGAAAATCTCCTCTTGGAAGATTCTCATTTTGTTATGCCCCTTCAGAACTGTCGGCTGAATGTAGTAGCCTTCGGAAATATCTCCTTCCACCTTTGCCCGGCCTCCGCCGATCAGACATTCAGCACCTTCCTCTGCACCGATATGGATATAGCTCATAATTTTCTCAACCTGCTCGGTAGAGGCTTGTGCACCAATCATCGTTTCCGTATCCAGAGGGTTGCCTTGTTTGATGGCTGCGACTCGCTTCAATGCTCTTTCCATAAATTGATCATAAATCGATTCCTGAATTAATGCGCGTGACGGGCTGGTGCAGACTTCACCTTGATTCAGGGCGAACATCGCAAAGCCTTCGAGCGCTTTATTGAAGAAAGCATCATCACTAGCGAGCACATCTTCAAAGAAAATGTTCGGCGACTTGCCACCCAGTTCCAAGGTAACCGGTATCAGGTTTTGCGAAGCATACTGCATAATTAGGCGACCTGTCGTCGTCTCGCCAGTAAAGGCTATTTTCGCGATCCGGCTGCTCGAGGCAAGCGGTTTGCCCGCTTCAAGCCCGAAGCCGTTGACGATATTGATTACGCCCGGCGGCAGCAAATCTTGGATGAGCTCTATCAGCACCAATATGGAGGCCGGCGTTTGCTCTGCGGGTTTCAGAACGACCGCATTTCCGGCTGCAAGTGCCGGAGCAAGCTTCCATGTCGCCATAAGCAGCGGAAAGTTCCACGGTATAATCTGACCGACGACACCAAGAGGCTCGTTAAAATGGTAAGCCACCATATTATCATCCAATTGGCTGAGCGAGCCCTCCTGGGCGCGAATGCATCCTGCAAAATAGCGAAAATGATCGATCGCCAGTGGCAGATCAGCCGCAAGCGTTTCCCGAACCGGCTTCCCGTTATCCCAGGTTTCGGCAACCGCAAGCATTTCCAAATTCGCTTCCATGCGATCGGCAATTTTATTTAAAATGACGGCACGCTCCGCAACGGACGTGCGCCCCCATGCGTCCTTTGCAGCATGCGCGGCATCTAAAGCCAGCTCGATATCCTCTGAAGATGAGCGTGGAACCTCGCAGAAAACACGGTTATTTACAGGTGATGGATTGTCAAAGTATTGGCCCTTAACAGGCGCAGTCCACTGTCCTCCAATAAAATTTTCGTACCGTTTTTTAAATGTAACCTTTGATCCGTTTTGTCCAGGTTGTGCATAAATCATCTAGCTCAGCCTCCTTAAAATGGAATACGTTAAATATATTAGCAAGGATCGTGCCAACCTATAGAATGCCGTCCAATAAGGCTTTATAGTGAGCGCTTACTCGTTTTTGTTCCGCTCTGAAACAACAGAAGTGTTCCATTTTGGGACATTCTTTCTTTCAGCTCTCCATTAATAAAAGCAACTATGATATGATCGGGTTAGGAAACCGATTGCAATGGAGGTGTATGTTTTTTGCTATCCGTGGAAAATAACTTTTTATCAGAAGCGGCGGCGTCATCTTGGAAGCGCTGTCACGAACTTGGTTTAATGCCCACCGACCCCATTGACGATGACATCTTAACCGGAAGCCACATTCAATCTCTATTAAGGCAAAACGAGCAAACCATACATTACACGGAGCAAATATTCGAGCAAATGCACACAGGCATCAAGCAAACCGGCCAGATGGCGCTGCTTATCGATTCGGAGGGAACCATTATTCACACCGCTGGAGATATCGATTTCTCCCGCCGGGCGTTAGCGGTTCAGCTGCAAGTAGGAGCAAATTGGGCCGAGAGAAGAAAAGGAACCAATGCCATTGGTGTCGCCCTCGCAGAGAAAAAACCCGTACGTGTGCATGCCGAAGAGCATTATTTCAACTCCAATCACTTCTTGACCTGCGCCTCAGCACCCGTCTTCAATTCAATCGGCGAGCTGATCGGTATCATCAATATTAGCGGCAAACAAGAGAATTACCACGCCTATACGTTTACACTTGCCTGTATGGCAGCCCATTCCTTGCAGAACAAAATTCTGCTGGAAGAGTCGAAGAAGGAGCATCTCATTACCCTCAGAGAACTCGAGCATTCCTCACTAAATCATCCTTTACCGCTGCTCTCTCTAAGCCGGGATAACCGCATCCTTCGTGCTAATCATGCCGCCATCCGCATTGTTGGAAGTGACGCAATTGGCAAAGTGTTTACGAAGTTGGAAGGCTTTTCGGTCGAAACCATTCATAATGAGCATCAGAAGCTGTGGCAGTCCGTCTCCATTGAGAAGCAGGCGGCAAACGAGCAGCATTTCTATACGTTTAGGGATATTGTCGGCACGTGTCCGACCATCATACAGAAGAAAGAGCTGGCCAAGAAGGCGGCAGCGACTGATTTTCCTGTCTTATTATTGGGTGAAAGCGGCGTGGGGAAAGAATTGTTCGCGCAATCCATTCATACGGCTAGCACCCGGTCGGCGGAACCGTTCATTGCGCTGAATTGCAGTGCCATCCCGGACAGCCTGGTCGAGAGTGAATTGTTCGGATACGCTCGCGGCGCTTTCACGGGAGCGAACAAAGCCGGCAATGCCGGGAAATTCGAGGCCGCGCATAAGGGTACTATTTTTCTCGATGAAATAGGCGACATGCCTCTACGTGCGCAGGCTGCTTTATTAAGAGTACTCCAGGAAGGCACGATTACTCCGGTAGGCAGCGCGAAGAGCAAAGCAATTGACATCAGAGTCATTGCTGCAACGAATAAGGACTTGGCCACGGAGATAAAGGCAGGTCGATTTCGGACTGATTTGTATTACCGCTTGAAGGGGATACATATCACGCTGCCGTCCTTACGGGAAAGAAGCGATATGTTGACATTAGCCGTTCATTTACTCCAGAAGCATGCTTCGCCCTGTCCATTCATAACGGAAGCAGCGCAGCAAAAGCTGTTAACCTACAGCTGGCCGGGCAATATTAGAGAGCTTAGCGGCATTCTTATGCAAGCGGTCTTCCTAGCTGGAGGACAGGCGATTGACGCTGAGCATCTATCTTTCGAAGAATCCGACGAGGCAGAACAAGCAGGATCAGGCAAAGATCACCCACTCACGTTGAAGGACGCGGAAATCACGGCGATCAAGAAGGCGCTGAAGGCCTCGGAATGGAACCTTAGCAAGGCGGCCGGACAATTGAAAATTGGAAGAACGACGCTATATCGTAAAATTGAGGAGTACGGCATAACGTTATTTTAACGATATATGATTAGAAACTAGCGCCCTATCTCTCAGAGATTGGGTGTTTTTTTCATCGGTCTATCAATGATATGATGAAGCCACATGGAAAGCATTCCTGTGAAAGGAGTACGGGTTATGTCAAAAGCAGATCATATGCTTTCTATCCTGTGGTTGCTCAAATCTCAGAAGCGAATAACAGCCAAACAGCTTGCTGAGAAGCTGGAAATTAACATCCGAACCGTCTATCGATATATCGATGCCTTATGTGCCAGCGGGGTCCCGATTATATCGGATTCCGGCCATAATGGCGGTTATAGCCTGCTCGGTCAGTTCAATGAAGCACCGCTTGTATTTGATCTGGATGAACAAAAAGCGTTAATTCACGCTGCAGCCTTTGCCCAGGAGGCGGGGTATCCGTTTGGAGAGAAATTGAGTCAGGCCGTCGCCAAGCTGAAGATGTACACCAATCAGGAACAACGCACTCAAATCACTCTGCATGAACAAGGTCTTGACGTTATTCTTCCTCAAGCTGATGCATCGCAAGTATCCCTGCTTCAAGAAGTGGAAATTGCGGTAGCTCAAAGAGTAACGCTATTCATGCATTATCAAAAAGGCTACGGATCTGTAGCCGAAGCTCGTCATTTGGATCCTTATGGACTCGTTTGCTGGAAAAGCAAATGGTATGTGGTCGGTCATTGTCATCTTCGCAAAGAAATTCGAAGCTTTCGTATCGATCGTATTCGAAAGTTGGATTCAACGGAGAAGACGTTTGATCGACCTGCTGATTTCTCGGCGCGTAAATTTATTCTATCAGGTGTCCTGCCTGATTCAGATAAACCAGAAGAACTCATATCTGTCAAAATTACTGGAAGAGAGCAAGCTCTAGATGATCTATGTGGTCATTGGTATCTAGCCCATGCGTTGATAGCACGTTCGCAACTTGAAGCTCATTTTAAACTGGAAGAGCGATACATCCTGTCTGAGCTTCCATACTTTCTTCTGTCTTATGGGGGAACCATTCAAATTAAAGAGCCGCAGCTGCTCCAAAACCAAATGATTGAGGTAACTAAACAATTATACAATTATTATGCGGCCGCGCAGCTTGACTGACCGTTTCTGTCAGTGAAGATGGGCTACAATGGGTCTTAAGCGAAACCTAAGGAGGAAAGAACATGAATTTATTACAAGTTCGTATTTTGGTAGATGATTTTCGCAAAAGCGCAGCTTTTTATCGGGATCAATTAGAATTGAAAACTGACTGGTATGAGGAGTCGATGGAATACGCATTGTTCAACACAGGCGCTGCTCGAATCGAGCTGCTGTCCCGCAAAGCAATGGGCGAAGCACTGGGAGAAGATTTAGGGCAAAACGGCAGCTATGCAACGAATTTTGTACTCAATATTGAAGTTGAAAATATAGATGATACCTACCAGCGTTTATCAGATAAAGGCATCGAATTTGTCAAAGAACCATTTAATCATCCGACATGGAATGGACGACTTGCCCATTTTCGGGATGCAGATGGCACATTAATAGAACTTTATCAAGCAAAAATGAAAGAGGATTGATCCGATGTCTACTCAAATTCTCAAAAATTACGAGTATCATGTATGGGCTAATAAGCGGGTTTTCGCTCGTTTAGAGGAACTGCCGGAGGAGATTTTGCTGCAGGAGATGAGCAATGTATTTCCAACCATCTATGCCGGACTTGTGCATATATACAGAGTGGATACTGTCTGGTTGTCCGGCATGAAGGGAAGCAGCTATGAGCAAACCAAAGGGCTGCTCGTCACTGTTGAAGAAAAGACCAAAGGGAAAAGCTTGAAACAATTAGGGGCCGCCTTCTCGGAGCTAGCCGAGGCTTATAAAGCCTTTCTGAATAGCGGTGCCGATTGGCAAGCTGTGAAAGACTTTCCGCATCCCACCTATGGCATCTTGCATGCCAGCATCGAAGAGCTTGTTCACCACGTCGTTAATCATGGCACTTACCACCGCGGCAACATCACTTCGATGCTCCGTCAACTCGGACATGCAGGCGTACCTAGTGATTATGTGTTGTATTTGTATGATGTAAATTAATATTATAGCGTGGTATCATCGGCGATCGACATTTCCATCATTTCCTTGATCTCTTTGAGGTCATTGCTCTTGCCTAGTGCCCACATCAATTTCGGAACAATCGCTTCTTTATTCATATCCTTCGACGAAATAATCTGTTCTCTGCCAACTCTTCGTCCAACTTCGTAAAGCGTCAGATCGCCGCCTTCTTCCAGACATTGTGTCGTAATGACAACAGCGACTCCAGCTTCTATAAGCTCAATGATTTTCGGAAGGAGGTTGCGACCTTGGGTAGGAACCCCTCCTAATCCAAAGCCTTCAATGATCACACCTCTATAGTGCTGTTTCAGATAGTCAAAAAGTTCAGGCTTCGTACCTGGATGCAGCTTCAACAAAAAAACATCGGGACATAGCGATATGTCCAGCTTCATCTCTTGATTTTGAACAGGTAAGACAGACGCAGTGTACTTGATTTCATCGCCTTCAAAGTAAGCCACATACGGATGATTAATGCTTTCAAAGGCGTCATAGCTGCGGGTTCTCACCTTCACGGCTCTTGTCCCGTTGATCACCTTGCCGTCAAACACAATAAATACACCGCCAATGTTTTCACAGGCAAACTGGGCAGCATTACGCATGTTATGAATGGCATCTGTATGATTGTTATGGATAGGAACCTGAGAACCCGTAATAACAACCGGCTTACTCATATTTTGCAGCATATAGGAAAGCGCGGCTGATGTATAACTCATCGTATCCGTTCCGTGCGTGATCACAAATCCATCATAGTCATCATAATTCTTATACACGGCTTCCGCGATGCGAACCCAAAATTCAGGCTGCATATTCGTGCTGTCAATTTCCATCAGTACGTTACTGTCTACCTGGTACAGGTGATTGTGTGCCGGCAAATAGCTGATCAGTTCATCGGCCGTCATCCCCGGGGTCAATCCATCCTCCCCAACCACGGATGCGATGGTTCCACCCGTAGCTAACAAAAGTATCTTTTTCATAGAACGTTCCTTTCGCGTGGTTTCCGGTTTCATAAACAGATAACAAGTAGAAAACCTCTATCAAGGCCGTTCAAAAATGAGCGACCTGCTAGAGGTGAATTTGTATAACCATATTATAAATCTATTTATAAGATTTTGCTAAGAAATGCTTGGGTACGTTCGTGTTTGGGGGAATCGAATAGTTCGGAAGGTGAGCCTTCTTCGACAATATACCCTCCATCCATGAAGATGACACGATCTGCCACCTCGCGAGCGAAGCCCATTTCATGCGTAACGACAATCATAGTGATTCCTTCATGGGCCAAATCCTTCATGACTTGCAGCACTTCGCCGACCATCTCGGGGTCTAAGGCCGAAGTCGGTTCATCGAATAACATCACACGCGGATTCATAGCCAGCGCACGGGCAATGGCTACACGCTGCTGTTGTCCACCGGACAACTGATCAGGGTAAGCATCCCGCTTCCCAGCTTAGGCCGACTTTGTTCAGCAATTCCATGGCTTTTTGTTCATTTTGCTGCTTATCTGTCTTTTTAATGTGCTTCGGGGCAAGCATGATATTTTCCAATACGGTCAAATGAGGAAATAAGTTAAAGAGCTGAAAAACCATGCCTACATTTTGGCGTAATTGATCGATATTCGTGTTAGGTGACGTCACTTCGACATCGCCGATCACGACTTTTCCAGATGTCACATCCTCAAGCAGATTCAGACAACGCAGGAATGTACTCTTCCCTGATCCAGAGGGTCCAATCACGCAAACTACTTCTTTCTCTTGGATCGTAGTCGAAATATCTTTCAGCACTTCGTTCGTACCGAATTTCTTTTTCAAGTTTTGTACGACGATCATTTGGATGCATACCTCCTCTCAAATACGCGAGCTAAGCGGGATAAAGCATAGATGATAATGAAGTAGATGACACCTACAACTCCCCAAATCTCAAAAGCACGATAGTTGGCAGAGATAATAATCTCCCCGCTCTGTGTCAATTCGTTAATGCCGATAACGGACAAAAGGGAAGTATCCTTAATACTTACAATGAATTGATTGACGAAAGCAGGCACCATCCGTCGAATGGCTTGCGGTAGAATGACCAATCGCATCGTCAACCATTTACTTAATCCCAAGGAGCGCGCCGCTTCCATCTGTCCTCTGTTAATAGAGTTGATGCCTCCACGGAAAATCTCCGCTATATAAGCACCGGCATTCAAGCTGATGGCAATAATACCTGCGGTTTCTGCCGGTATCCGAATATCAAAGAAAGCGGGTATACCGAAATACTCAAAGAAAACCTGTACTAACAACGGTGTTCCCCGAATGATATCAACATAAGAAGTAGCAATAGCTCGGAGAATTTTACTGGAAGAAACATTCATCAAACCCGTAATTAAACCTATAAGAAAAGCGATCGGTAAAGAGATGATAACAATTTTAAAGGTAATTAGAGCGCCTTTCATCAACATGGGTAGTGCATCTACAATAACCTGCAACGAGGAAGTCACCGGATCCCAACCCTTCCTTTTTTATTGGATTCATAATGACGCTAACCTTCTGAAGCCCATCGAACATTGGGTGACAAAAGGTTAGCGCTTGTGTTATCTATTTAGTGGATTTTCCCATATATGTGCTGATGATTTCATCATATTTGCCGTTAGCTTTTACCTTTTTGAGTCCATCATTAACTTTCTTCATCAATTCTTCGTTTTCTTTACTCACTGCAATACCGTAGTTATCGCCGTTCAAACGATCCCCAACAATTTTCAGCTTGGAGTTAGGATCAACTGCAATCTTGTACGAGATCACCGGAAAGTCTTCTATCGTTACATCAGCGTTTTTATTGGCAACTTCCTGATACATGGCCGGACTATCGTCGAAATACTTCACTGTCGCGCCATATTTTTTACCATATTCATCGGCAAGCTTAGCTCCGGCTGTACCTTTTTTAATAGCAATGACTTTCCCCTTCAAGTCTTCTGGGGTTTTGATCGTTGTATTATCGTCTCGAACGATAAGCGAAAGCCCCGCTTGATAATACGGATCCGAAAGGCCAACAACCTGTTTACGTTCGTCCGTAATACTGATGCCAGCAATAGCGCCATCTAATTGTTTGGATGTAATAGCAGGGATAATTCCTTTAAAATTCATAGGTTTTAATTCAACTTCAAATCCCTCTTCTTTGGCAATTGCGTTGAGTAAATCAATATCTATTCCAATGTACTTGCCATCTTTTTGAAACTCAAAAGGGGGATACGTCGCATCCGTACCGAACGTGTATTTCTTAACTGCTGCTGTTGTTTGTGCAGGTTGCGTAGTCTGCGTAGACTTATTATCCGTAGCAGCACCATTTCCGCAAGCACTAAGTGTTAAAGCTATAACCGTTCCCAGTACTACTGATAAACCTTTTTTCATGTAAAAGACCCCTTTTCTTCTATTAAATTTTTTAAATCGAATGATTTGATGATCTTGTAATACATACTACCTCCCGCTCTACAGCATCATACAGAATCCTACAAAAACGATCACACGACATGAAAATAAAGTTTACATGTCCGACGAGAAAAATCATTAGAAAAATTTGTATCCGATTACATTTTCGATTGGCATCTATTTCATGTGATGATATATCACAGTGAAATAAAAAAAGGAATCCAAACTCCCCGTCCGTTCATTTCTAGACTCGAGAGGTTGAATTCCTTGCTCAACTATTTAATTTTTCTAGGGTTTCCATATAAAATACTTGCAAAAACTTCTTGATGTTTACTTTTCCTCTATCGGGCTGCATATCTACGTCCATGACTTTCATCCTCATCCGAATATCCTGGAAATCAAAGTACAGCGGCGCATAATATTCGAATTTAGGATTACTATAGTCGGTTAAACCGATCGAAGCCATATTATTTAGGGCAGCCATAATCGTCCGTCGAATGCGTTGTTCAATCGCCTTGCTCTCTTTCTCAATATCTTTCTGACCTTGTTTATAGGTGTGGGCGACAGACTCGTACAATTCTTTTAAAGGAGGGAAACTCGTTGCCTCTCTATGTTCGATGGCATTCTCCATTAAAGCTATGATGTCTTTACTGCCAATCTCACCGATGATTCCCAAATCCATGAGAATGGTCTTCACCACATCACGAACTTTTCGTTCTTTACGGGGAGAGGTTGGTCCAGCGATATCTAATTTGGCTAAAGATTGCTTGATCTCAGACACATACCGCTCATATTTCCACTGCTCATTGACTTTGCTCAAAACGTGCTCTACTTCTACGCGATTGATCGGCTTATGAATAAAGAATTCGATGCCTTTTTGATAAGCTTCACCTACCATGTCCTTATTTTCAATTTGTGAAATCATAATGAATTTTCCGTCGTACCCGCTGTTTTTTAATTGCGTGATCGTCTCAATACCATCCTGATCCGGCATCAATAAATCAATCAACACGACATCCGGTTTCGATTTAAGGATCATTCGAGTCCCCTCAATCCCACCTTCAGCCGTCCCTATAACCTCGCCAATGCCGCATTCATCAATAATATCTTGCAGCATACTTCTGCAAACGACATCATCATCAACGATCATAATGGAAAGTGCCATCGACTCTACCCTCTTTAATTAGACTTGTTAGTGGGAGACGAACAACAAACTGAGTACCGCTTGCATTCTCTGGCGATGCTACTGCGATACTTCCCCCGAAGGAATGAACAATATCGCGGACATGAGAAAGACCGATTCCGGTTGCTGCTATCCCTTCTTCATTGTATTTGGTCGTGTAACCAGGTTCGAAAATAAGTGCCTTCTTATGATCAGGAATGCCTTTTCCGGAATCTTGGACTATAAAATGTACGTCTTCTTCTTTTTCAAAGACCCGAATATGTATGGTTCCATTTTTCTCTATAGCTTCAACAGCATTTGCAACTAGGTTATTTATGATGGTCAGCAAAGGCACATAGTGCGTCGTGTTCTGATTAAATGCCAGTTCATTTTCAATGATAATCTTTTTCTTTAGCATTTCGCTATATTCTTGATTACCCTTTACGACAAAGTGCAGGATCTCCGAAAGACTCATATGAACGACAACTTCGCTATCGAATAATTTCAATAAACCTGCCAAAATACGTTGGGAATCCTTCTTTACTTCATGGATTTGTTGGGCAATTCCTAATGTACGCTGACTATAACCTTTGAGATTATCCTCATTTAATTTCCGATAGAGGTCATAGCTATCAGCGGTAATCCCCTCGATGGTATCCATGGCTTTTTTCAAATAAAAGGCTTCTCCATACAATCCAGAATTGATGTTTAGCATCTGCTCCATCCGCTTTTCCTGTTCTGCATGGAGTAACCGCATCTGACTAATAGCGATACTGTTGTAAAGACCGATTGCAAAATAACTGCGTACTACAGCTATGACCATTATAAGCAACCATTCTTTAAAATAAAAGGTATTCGTACCGAGGAATACCCCACGCAGTAAGAGCTCCGTTTCATTAGAAACGAAGTCAATTAATGCGATATATCCACCTAAAATGAGGGGATGAAATTCGTTCAATCTTTTTTGAAACTTACTCATTCCAAATGCAAACACAACATAGTAACAACCGGCTGCCACATTATTCTGCAAGCTCTCCAGAATCGTATAGGAATGAACGTGAGTGATCCATTCTCCCGCTTGAACGATCATGCTAAGGATCCCCGTGAGGATACCCGTTTTCACATAGGGCAGATGCGGCATGAGCAATAAAAAAAATAAAAAGATACTAACCCCAAGACCAATGCGAAAATAATCGTTGCTAAAGGGATTGATCTTGAATTGTGCGCCGGTGGCCGTAGCTATAGCGATCACGATCATTTGCAATCTTTCGTTTTTGACTAAATTCTGCATCTTTCGATTCGCACCTACTTGATAGGTCAAATTTTAACCGCTACCCATGAACATAAATTCTAATGCTTTATACTAGCATACATGACCCCTCATTTGAAAAAAAATTTAGCCGTCATTTCTGCTGCGGTTGACCTCGCATGCAAATGACGGCTGCATTTTAAATGGCTGCTTTAATTTGTTTGGTATAGAAAAAGCGAACGATGAAAAAATAGACAACTTGTATGGCGGCAAAGATGCATAGTACACTGGCGGACTCTGTAAACAAATTATAGTTAAACATATGGGATAATGCCGTAAGGGCCACCGCCCCGTGGACAAGCGCCACAACAATCGGCGCGAAGAAAAGAATCGCCGTTTGTCTGTTAAGTACTTTTTTCAATTCGGTTTCAGTCAAACCCATTTTGGCTATGGCTTTAAACTTTTGTTTATCGTCGTCTAAATCCGTATAGAGGCGGAAATATAGAAAGCTTCCAGCCGAAACGAAAAAGACAATGCCTATAAACAATCCAATGAACAACACCGGTCCATAGGTTCTATTTAAATCATATACTTCGTAATCAACAGCAGCTAGCTCATGCCTTCCAACCTGTTTACTTACAATCTCTCCTGCTTGAATAACAGCCTGCTGCTGGCTTCCTTTCGCCTGCCATACATGAAACCTCTTTTGTTCAATTGCATTTGGAAGCTGCTCGTAGGCTTCATCTTTGACGACATAATAATCATACATTTCCGTAAAAACTCTTGAACTGACAATGGTATTAGGCTGCAGCGTTATGCCGGATTGCAGCTTAATAGGCTGCTTCAGCTGTTTATCATCTCGGTTATTCCCTAATCTTTCAAAATGAACGACTGCCGACTGCCCGTCTTGCAGGTTGATTTTACCCGCTCCAATTACACTTGCAAAGCGATTATAATCAGACTGCTTAGCGATCAATGTAAGCGACTTTTGTTCATTTATGCGATAGTAACTGAGTATGGCTTGTGCCTTCACGGTCTCGATTTGCTTGCTTCCTAATTGATCGTCGATGAAAGCGATATCCTTCTCTTCCTTATCCTTACTCTTGTCCTTTTCTGCCGTATAGGTCAATGTGTAGGGGTTTTGTGCTTTCGTTGAACCTGTGGTTACCGATTGAAGTCCATAAAGTGACCCAATGGCGCAAAAGGCTACGGTTGAAATAATGGCAACCATGAAAAATGTCCGCGCATTATCCTTCATTCGAAACGAAAGATCAGCGAACAGCAGCATATTGGTTTTCCGCCAGAAGATGGAATCCCTGTTCTTAATACTGCGAATCACATAAACACTTAATTGGGTAAACAACAGATAGGTCCCTAGGATCACCACAATAATAACCGGCAGCATGACAACGAAGACAAGGGTCCCTTTCGCGATCAAAGCGAAGAAGTAACCAATCCCGAGCAATGCAATAGCTGTTATGGTTAAAAATACAGAGGCCTTTGGTTCTCCTTTGGACTTCTTATCTCCTTTAATCAGGTTGATTAACTTTCCGCTGCGCAGGACAAAAGAGACAACAAATGAAATGAACAGAAATAACATGGTAAAAGAAACAAACGATATGATCATTGCCTTCAATGGCACATAGAAATTCAGCTCGGTTCCGATAATTAGAACGTTTTCAGCTGTTAGCAAGATTCCTTTTGCAAAAACTAATCCTAGACCAATGCCCCCTATTGTTGCGAAAAATCCGATTAACATGTTTTCACAAAATACCATCGAACGGATTTGTCTGGTGGACATGCCTAGCATCATCAATAGCCCAAATTCTTTCTTGCGAGACTGCAGAAAAGAGCTCATCGAATACAAAACGAAGAAAAAGGAAAAGACATAAATGATTCCTGAAGCTATATTAAGACCAAAGGTTGCTTTGGAATTCACCGCTTCTCCGTTCAGCGCCGGATGGAAAGCAAAAATGGCAAAAGTGAAAAATACCATCACCATGAACATACTGCTTAGAAAATAGGCCGCGTACAGTCTCTTATTGCGTGAGACGTTATTAAACGCGAATTGACGAAAGGTCATTTGCGTTACCTCCCAATAAAGAGAGTGTATCGATAATCTTCTGGAAGAAGACCTGACGATTATCGCCGCGATGAATTTCGGAATAAAACCTTCCATCTCGGATGAAGACGACCCGGTTGCAATAGCTGGCTGCTTGAGGATCATGCGTTACGAGCATCATCGTTGTTTGTTCGGTTTGATTGATGGATTCGAGCATTTCCATAACATCCTTCGATGCCTTTGAATCCAGATTTCCAGTCGGTTCATCTGCAAGCAACAGCTTAGGCGTATGAATCATCGCTCTGGCAACTGCAGCTCTCTGCGCTTGCCCGCCAGATATCTCATACGTCCGCTTTTTCATAATATCCGTAATCCCAAGTTTCTTGGCTATTTCATTTGCTTTTTGCTTCATCTCGCTGACTCTTTTACCATCCAACGTCAAAGGCAGGACAATGTTTTCTTCAACGGTTAACGTGTGTAGGAGGTTAAAGTCTTGAAACACAAAACCCAACTCACGTCGGCGGAATTTAGCCAAGTCGTTTTTGCTTAGATGATGCGGATTATGGCCAGCGATTAGGATCTCGCCAGTTGTCGGTTCATCAATCGTTGCGACCATATTCAGCAGGGTTGTTTTACCGCTGCCAGACGGACCCATGATTCCAACAAATTCACCTGATTCAATGGTTAAATCTATATCCGATAAAGCGCGGTAGGCGATCTTCCCCTCATAGATTTTACTTGCTTGTTTCACTTTCAGCATCACGAAAGCCCCCTTCAAATAGTCGTCATTCGATCTCTGATTAGTGTACCGCTATCGACCGAATCCAACTATTGATTCTTCTTTCACTTTCCTTACACGGATGTAAGGTTCTGCGATGACGCGAAAATAATTCGAAATGTCGTACCTTCGTAAACTTCCGAATCAAGCTCTATGCGATGCCCCAGATGTTCGGCTGCCTCCTTTGTTAAATAAAGCCCCATTCCCGTCGATTCCCTGAATTTGCGCCCATTTTCCCCTGTATAGAAAGGGTTGAATATACGAGTTTTATCGGTATCCGGGATGCCCACTCCGAAGTCAGTTACCTCTAGTATCGCTTCCTTATCTTTCTCGTATAGGGAAATGATCACTTTCTTGCTTTTCCCTGCTGAATATTTCACCGCATTATTGACAAGTTGTGAAAGCATAAAAAACAGCCATTTTTCATCCGTCTCTACGACGATTCCTTCCTTAGATTCCTGCAATTGAGGATACACCTGATTACGGATGTAGAAACGTTTATTTTCCTGGTTCACTTCATTCACGATTTTGGACAGAACGACAGGTTTGACATGAAAATCCTGCTCAATCGTTCGAAGACGCGCCATATACAGAATCGTATTTAACCCTGTCTTCATTCGTTCCGTCTCTTCGCGAATATAAGAAGATTCCGGTTCATCCAAATTTCGAGCGGTGAGTTCGATGACTGACAGAGGTGTTTTCATCTGGTGTACCCATTGGTCCATAAACTTCAAATGTTCCTCTTGTCGATGCTCTGCCGTTTTAATTTGTTGCTGGTAATGCTTATATTGACTTCGCAACAGCTGATTGAAAGCTTCCGACACCGGAGTTTGCTCCGTTTTCTGGAAGGAATCATCCAGTGACGCAAGTGGGTTGCTAAGGCGTTGATAGAAGCTGCGGCGGCTATAGTATTGATATAACAGATAGCAGCCAAGAAAGAAAAATCCGAGGAAAATGCCGTAAAGAGCCGGTGCCATATTGCGATATCCATCAAGCCAGTAAACGCCTAGAATCGTAATAAATTGAATGACCTGCAAAGCCAGCAAAAGAGAATG
The DNA here is from genome assembly GCF_055396115.1 of Paenibacillus sp. WG02. Classification (NCBI taxonomy): domain Bacteria; kingdom Bacillati; phylum Bacillota; class Bacilli; order Caryophanales; family Paenibacillaceae; genus Paenibacillus; species Paenibacillus sp. WG02. Next base: position 8,384,769 of record NZ_AP036016.1, read on the forward strand.
CTCTTTGATAAATAACTTCATTGATCTCCCGCCTTCGTCCATGTAACGTTCAGACGATATCCGGCGCCTCTCACCGTTTCCACTGCATCTTCGATGCCTAGCTCAAGAAATTTTTTCCTAACGCGTGTAATGTTTACATTGAGCGTATTTTCATCTACATACGCTTGATCGTCCCACAGCTTTTCAAGTAAATCTTCACGACCAGCTACGCGCGGGTAGCGCTCCATCAGGCTTTCGATAATGTCTGCTTCTTTTTTTGTCAGGGAAGCAGCTTTTGTACCGAATATGAATTCCAGCCTTTCTGGATAAAGTTTAAGCCCTTCTCTTTCCAGTACTCGCTCGCCAACCTTCACCGCATATTCCCCGTAAGCACGACGAAGCTGACTGCGAATTTTGGCTAAAACAATTTCAGCATGAAACGGCTTCGTAATAAAGTCATCTCCGCCATTTTCCAGCGCCATAACCTGATCCATTTCACCTGTTCGCGCTGATATGAATATCACAGGACAGATCGATTGCGTACGAATCTGCCGACACCAATAATACCCGTCATAGCTGGGGAGATTGATATCGAGAAGCACGAGATCCGGCTTATTTTTATGAAAATCATCCATTACGCGATCAAAATCAGCTACTATTGTTACGTTATAGCCGTATTTTTTTATGTAAGACTGTAAGAGCTCGGCAATTTTAGGATCATCTTCTACTATCATAATGGTTTGCACATCTGTCTCTCCTTCCGATTGGCGGCGCACTTTTAGTATGAATAAAAAAGACTGCCAAGTAAACAATGCAAGTAAATTACAATTTCGGGAGGACTCAGAATGGTTGGAAAGCGCAAAAATGACTGGATAAGGATCTACTTGTCCAGTCATTTTGTATGAGGCTCATCTTCTCGAGGAGCTATTACTATGAACGATTCTTTAAGAAAATGGATAGATCTTCACCGGACACTGGGCGACTAAAAAAGTATCCTTGTGCTTCGTTACATTGTCTCTGCCTAAGGAAATGTAACTGCTCCTGCGTTTCAACGCCTTCCGCAATTACTTTTAAGTCCAGATTGTGTGCCATATCGATGATGGTATGAACGAGTGCTGCGTCCTTTGAATCCGCAAAAATATTGCTTGTAAAAGAGCGGTCAATTTTTAAACTGTCGATGGGGAAAAGTTTCAAATAACTTAAAGAAGAATAGCCTGTTCCGAAATCGTCAATGGAAAGATGAATTCCCATGGTTTTAAGTTTTTGCATCGTAGTAATCGCATACTTCGAATCTTGGATGATGCTTTCTGTCAGTTCAAGCTCCAGATATTGAGGGTCTAGTTCCGTTTCTTTTAACGTGTTACTAATCATCTCAACTAGATTATTTTGTTGAAATTGGCGGGACGAAATATTTACAGCGATACGCATATGCGGATAGCCCATATTTTGCCAAATTTTATTTTGATGACATGCCTCATAAAGTACCCATTCGCCTATTGGGATGATGAGTCCCGTTTCCTCCGCTAAAGGAATAAACTCATCGGGAGAAATATTTCCCCACTCCGGATGCTGCCAGCGGATCAGGGCTTCTACACCAATCATTTTACCGGAAATGACATCCATCTGCGGTTGATAGTAAACCTTAAACTCACCTCGCTCCAAACCTTTGCGCAGTCCCATCTCTAGCTTCATTTTTTGAGACACAATTTCATTCATGTCAGGTGTATAAAACTGGAAATTATTCTTTCCTTGCTCTTTTACACGGTACATGGCTGTATCCGCATTCTTGATCAAAGTCTCGATATCCCTGCCATCGGCCGGATACAGGCTAATCCCAATCGATGGGGTTACGAACATCTCGTGTTCACTGATCACAACCGATTGCGTGAATATATGGATTATTTTTTGGGCTTTTTTCGTAACCTCATCCGAAGTCGTATTAGGGAGAAGCACAATAAACTCATCTCCGCCTTGGCGTGAAACGGTATCCATTTTACCCATGCTATCTCGAATTCGCTTGGCAACCTCAATCAATAAACGATCACCCATGGCATGACCTAATGTGTCGTTGATATATTTGAAACGGTCCAAATCGATAAACATAATCCCTATGATCTGCTTATTTTCCCTTGCTTGATCCAATGCTTGCGTGAGGCGGTCATTGAGTAAATGTCGATTCGGCAGTCCTGTCAAAGGATCAAGATAAACCATTTGATTGATTTTTTCTTCGGCTTTTTTGCGCTCTGTAATATCTCGAATGATGCTGCTGAAGTAGGTATTTCCCTCTTCTACCCAAGTGGCAAGAGACAGTTCGATAGGAAACTCACTTCCATCTTCTCTCAGTCCTTGCAATTCGACGGTTTTGCCAATAACGTGAGGTGTACCTGTGGAAAGGTATCGTTCCATTCCCTTTTTATGAGCTTCTCTGTATCGTTCAGGTATGATAATTTGCAGTTTTTTGCCTATTGTGTCCTTTTCATGATATCCAAAAATGTGCTGGGCTCCGTTGTTCCATGAAATAATGGTGCCCGTGCTGTCGGCTAAAATAATGGCGTCATTAGCGGACTCGATCACGGAACGGAATTTTCTTTCTGAAACTAAAGATTGTGATTCAAAGCGGTTTTCAATAAAGGTGCTGATAAACACCAATCCCAAAATAATCAGCATACCAATTCCGATCGAATACGCTAGAAGCGTATTATCGAACGATGATCCCGACAAGCTAATATGTTGATGATCGTGTTTGAACGTTGCCGCCGACATCCCCGTGAAATGCATACCCGCTATAGCTACTCCCATAACGAGGGCACTTCCTGCTTTTCTCCATCCAAAACCAGGTTTATTCGAATTTTGTCTTGCCAGAAACAACAAAAGCAAAGCTACTAAGGATACGACAAAAGCAATGATAGCAGAAAGAGCCCATAGAAACCGATTATACGTAATTGTTGCTTCCATCACCATGGCTTCCATCCCGATATAGTGCATAGAAACAATACCAATTCCAATGAAAAGGGCACCCGTAATGACTTGGAATGTACGCATAGAAGGTTGACTTACAATATGTAAGGCTAACCCAGATGAAAGAATCGCAGGAAAAATCGAAACAATGACCAGCGTTAAATTGTAGGTAACAGGGACGGACAAATGGAAAGCAAGCATAGCTATAAAATGCATGGACCAAATGCCCATACCCATTGCAAATGCTCCGCCAGATAACCATATGTAACGGGCATATCCTTTTGCTTTATGTATACGGACTCCAAGATCCAATGCAGCAAACGAAGCAATTATCGCGATAATAATAGAAAGTAGGACAAGGGGGAAGTCATAGGTGTTTGAGAGTGTCTCCATCATGAATATTTAAAACTCCTTATTTGTCTCAGAAAACGACAATTTCCAATTATATTCGACTAGTATATTCGCCTAGTTTCCTTCTTTTTCCTGCTTGAATAATGCTAGCCTTGGCTTTAGTCAACATAAAAAGAACAGACCAGGAAAAAGCTCTCCTGATCTGCTCTTTACTTATAATCTCATCAAAGCTCGCCGCTCCGCCTGTGGTTTACATTGATCACATACGCCCAATACCTGACCGCCTTCTGATGAATAAAAATAAAGACGCTTGGCTTTTTTTCGACAAAAGCTACAAGTTTGTTTATTCGCCGAACTCTTTTTTTGTTTAAGTGATAATTGAATTACTTTTCTTGTTTCAAGTTTATCCCTTTTCTTGCGTGCAAACAGGAACAAAAAAATCAGAACGATTATTAATACAATTATGATTAAAAACCAATACATTTGCTGATCCCTGCCTTTGGAATGACCTATTAATCAGAATCATTCGACGCAGCAATCACAAAACCTCCTTCATCTCACTACCTCTTCCATGCTGACCGGTAGTTTGGATATAGCTTCAGGGGGAATTGGGATAGAGAAATAAAAGATACTACCCTGTGAAGGCGTACTGTCAAACCAAATTTCTCCCCCATTTAAGCGGACAAATTCCCTACATAAGGTGAGCCCTAAACCGACGCCCCGCTCCCCGCTGTTCCCGTCGAAGAAATCGGATAGGCTTCCTGCAGCAACGTATTAGCTTTATCTGAAGATATACCTTCCCCTGTATCACTTACAGATACAATCATTTTGTTATCTCTACGATCTGCTTTTAATCGGATGGTACCACCAGAGTCGGTAAATTTAATAGCATTAGATAGCAGGTTTCGGATAATCAAATCGAGCATTTCTTTATCCGCATAGACAAACGTACCTATTGCTATGTCGGATATCAATTGGATATGCTTACCCTCGCTGCGAACATGCAGCAAACGCAAATTGGTCTGAACCGCGTGAGCTAGATCCCTTTCAACCGGATGAAAAATCATGCCTCCCTTTTGACTCCGAAACCAGTCCAGCAAGCTTTCTACCAGTGTAAATGTATTCTGAATTTGCTGTCCCATCTCGTGTACGATTTCCTCATGGTTCTCGCCGCAAGCCTGCATCTCCTCTTCCATTAACTCCATCAAATTGATGAGTACGGCAAGGGGATCGCGAATATCATGAGCAACTACATTAAACATCTTATCCTTAAACGTGTTCAGTTCGCTCAACTGCCTTGCATTTTCAAGCAGTCTTTCCTCTGACCGTACCATTTCCGTTACATTGCTTAATAAAAGCATTTTACCAACGGGCTTTTGGTTGATATCACTAATAAATGATATATGAATATTATAAAATTGTTCATCAGTTTGACTTGAAATTTGGACTTTACTATCCAAAGAGGGTCCTTGCATGATTTTCTCAAGCAGCACGGGATATTGAAAAAATACTTGAACAGCAGGCTGCCCAATCCATTTATGACTTATACCTTCGATAACTCGATTGGCTGACTGGTTAAAACTGGTTAGCGTGTTATCCAAATCGAACACCATAACAGCATCCTGCATCGATGCGAATACCTTTTGCAGTGCCAATGGGGCTAATCTCAGCATATTGAATTGATAAATGCCCCACATAAAGAATATACCCGAAAATACAAATCCAAATGGGGATATATCAATTGGCATATAGATAACGCCACTTAAATAAACCAGCGTAAAGCCATACGGCCCCCATGATCCAATGATCATAAAGGTTATTTGCTTCTTCATGCGGGGTGTTGCTTTACGGAACATTTGAATCAGTAAACCCATACCTACTACAAAAAATGTGTAAGAGTAAGCGACATGAAGTTTGTATAAAGGTCCTTTTTCCAAAGTAACCAGCGGGAAACCTTCTGAGTAATTTAATGTCATGCTTTTATAAAATAAGTGATGCCATTCGTTCGTATTATGAGCTACAAATGTAATAGCGGGAACGATCATAAGGAGTGCAATAACCCATTTATTCACATATTTTTGTCGTCCTGTGTATTGCAGAACCAGAACAAACCAAAGAATTGTACCAAAAGGAATGCCTATATATTCAATTCGCAGCCAGAAGCGTATTTGTTCTAAAGTCGTACTGACAATTTCAAAAGCATATCCGAATGTGTAAAACGCACCCGTTAACAAACCCAAGCCATAGCTTATAGCAATGGGAAGCTCTCTTCTTTTCCAAGAGAGGTAGGTGATTACCAATGAACAGCAGGTAGCTGCCATTAGTAGTACGGATAAATACAAATTATAGCTCATAACTGCTAGCCCCCGTGCAGGATTATAACTGTTCACTCTGCACCCTCTATGTTATCAGAAGAGGAGGAAAAAAACATAAGAATTTGTCGGAATAACTCGAATTTTTCTACATTTAGAGAAAACTTCCGTACACACAATAAAACAGTATCGAAAGCAGGCTTTCTCCTGCTTCAGATACTGTTTTTCTAAATAAGTGGTGCATCTAATTAGTTGATGAACTGAGTGTACTGAAGCAATCGTTTCAGCATGACAACAGCTTGCGCACGGCTTGCATTGGCTGACGGAACAAAAGTGGTATCTGTCATACCGGAGATAATGCCAGCTTTAACGGATTGTGAGACGGATGACATCGCCCAATCACTGATTTTCAAACTATCGTTAAATTTATTCAGTAATTCCGCTTGGCTGTCGACTATTTTTCCAGCGGCGCTTAACGCTTTAGCTACCATCACAGCCATTTGTTCACGGGTTATAGGCGCGTTAGGCTTGAAAGAACCGTCTTCATAGCCGCTAACAAGCTTCGCTTTAACGGCAGCCCCAATGGAGCCCGCAAACCAATCGGTTGCATGAACATCGTTGAATGAAGCTGCTTCTGCATTTGAAGTTAATGCCAGCGAACGTACGAGCAACGCTGCAAACTCAGCACGCGTAATATTATGGTCTGGAGCAAAACTCGTATCGGTTGCACCACTTACGACCATTTTGGAAGCAAGCAGTTCAATATCTGATTTAGCCCAATGTCCTTTGATGTCATCAAAGGATTTGGAGGAAGTAACGACCGAATAAATACTGTTTCCGTTTCTTTTAATATTTGCTTTTGTTGTTCCATCAGAATTCTCTTCGAAAACGGTCGGCACGAAGGAAATATCATGGCTAATTGGATCATAAAGAATTCCTGTGGACGTTTTCGGATCTATAGATCCTGTATAAACAATTTCCCGATTCACATAGTGGGTTCCAAAGTTATTCAACTCCACTGTTTTACCATTACCTTCAGCGGTAACGCCGAAATCAACCGAATGGCCTAACGAAGCGGCTCCTTTTTTTCCTGCACTCTCTTGAATCTGCTTCTCGATATCCGTCCCCATGGAAGAAATATTAATATGAAGGATCACGCCCGAACTGTCTGCTCCTAACGATTTGGCAATGGTTTCGAGATCCAGCACCTGTAAAGGAAGGGAATAGGATTCCTTATCTGAATAAATCCGAATCACTGCATTCGATACACTTTTCATTCCTTCCAACAATATGGACGCTGGAATAGAAACATTGGCTTTACCATCAGCTTCTAAGTTGCTGATTTTAATCGCAATGACTGGCGCTCCATCCGTCTTGCCCTGTTCCTTAAGCTGATTAAAAGCATCACCCAAAAATTTATTATCAATGGTAACTGTGGTTGTAACCTTGCCGTCAGGACCAGTGACTTTAATTGATGTAATTGCACTTGGACTTATTTCGACATTTCCATCAGTCACAATGTTGCTGGGACCACCGCCGCCGCCACCGCCTGCTGGCGGTGGTGGAGGTGGCGCAGGTGGCGCTGTAACAATAAGGTCTTTCGTGTCTACAGTGTCCGCTTGCCCAACAACCACTTTATAAGTTCCGGTGGACTCATTGCTGCCCAAAACAAACGAATCGGTGAACTTTCCATTTGTGACTTTGACAATATCAAAAAATAATACACTTCCTGTTGGACGAATCACCTTCACGATGACTTCGGAATTGGTGGATGTTCCCGAGATTGTTACCGTTCCACCAAGGTTTATAGATGAAATTGGCGAAATCACGACTTGTGACGCGATTTGGTTTGCTGATGCCGATACGGGGGCTAGTGCTGTACTGGCCAACGCAATGGAAAGAGCAATCGATGAGCATAGAATAAGCTTTAACGGTTTCACGATGTTCATTTCCTCACTTTCTTAAGTAGTTGAAACTGCCCTGAAGAGGCAGTTTCAACGTGTTTTTAGTAAAATTAATCATTTTGGTATTGAATGATATCATATTCGGCATCAGTGATTGATCTAGCTAAGTTTACTCCAACCGATAACGGGCTATTGCTGTATTCGCTCACGACGAAAGCTCTGACCTTATAATTAGGATTCGTAGTGGCATCGGCTACATTAAAGTTAGCAGTAAATGTCCCCGATTGGAAATAATCGGATTCTGCAGCAACAATGCTTACTGGCAATTGTCCATTCATCAATTGGAAAATGACGTGTAGATGACCATTGGACTGATTTTGTGCAATTCTCACTTTGGCTGTAATTCCGTTTGCTATTTCCATTTTAACCGGCGTTATATAGTAGGAATCCTGGCTTCGAATAGCATTCATGTTATCTGTATATCTATCATTGAATCCGTCCGCATAAACAATGACTCTGTAATTAACTTCTTGTTCTAATACGCCTGGAAGAATCGTAAGTTTGCCCGCACTTATCGTATATTGGTCCGGTGATAAAATTCTCTCTGACCAGTTGTAAGCAGCCTCAGATAAAACAACTTTCTGAATTTTACTTCTCCAAATCGCATTATCTTCAAAAGTCAGAACACTAGGAACATTGCTAAATAATGATCCCGTTAAACTAGGTGTATAATTCGTGTCAATATCTCCCGTGATGACGGAAGTTGTTAGCACATTTCCATATGTCTCTTTAAGAACATTACCCGCAATTTTGATTTGAAGGTTTCCTTGAATAAGATTATGGAAATAGACATACAAGGAACCATTCGTAATGGTCACCCCATCACCCGGTTGAAGTGGTAAGAAGGTTGCACCCTTATCGGTTGAATATGTGACATACTCCTTTAAATGGGAGCCTGCTGTATCAACTGTATTATCTACCAAGTCAGTAGCGTTATTATTATAAAAATATAACTCTACGGTATGGCTTGTTATTAAATACGCCCTGCTAAATTCAGGCGGGTACATGTTATGTGGCGTTAATTGCTCGGTTGTAATTGGGTCCGTCAGAGCATTATTATGTGTATCTGCAACTACATTAGCTGCAATATGAATCTCAATATTGTTGTCTACCAACGGTGCTGCGAAATGGAGCACTAACTTATTGTCAATAAAAGTGATTGTGGTGGATGATTCTATGGATCTCTCCACTCCATTAATTGTTAGTTTAATGGCAGCTTTAAGATCATCCACTGATGCTGTGTTGTTTTTTACATTTTTGTCGAAAAAGAGTGTCCAATCATGGTTTAGATTATCAATGCTTGAATGTAAATAACGTGGTGGAACTGTTGTTGCTACATCGATAAATTTCGTTACGACTCCTGTGTCCAGAACATTGCCTGACTCATCCTTAAGTGCTCCTGAGCGAATGGCAATTTTGTTATTAGTTCCAGTGAGTGGTGAATTTAGGGTAACTATCATTTTATTATTTAATAATTCAACAGTACCTCCAACATACCTTAACGGCTGAAAGGAGCCACTTTCACTTTTTTCTATATAAATATAATCAGATAATGATTGTACGCACCAAAAATAAGGACAGCTTTGTGTAACGTTATTTACAAGTGTTTTATCGAATGTCAACTTTACTACTTTATGGTCCGCGCTGATTTCTGAACTTTGGTAGACTGGCGCCGTAATATCACGTGCAACAATGGACGCCGTCGTTAATTCACCAACGACAAGACCAATGCTGCTTTTTAAAGCATTAGCTGCTATTTTAACTTTATAGCTGCCTGGTGCTAACGGTGTGAAGAAATGGAGGTTGAAGCTGCCGTTTCCTATCCTATTAATGGAAAAAGGTTGCAAGTTTTTATTTACATCAGCCTTATCATTCAAACCTAGCGCTGTATACGCGCCATCATCCTTGGAAATCGTAATGGCTGCTTTTAATGCATCATCACTCATATTGTTGACAACACCCTGACTGAAAGTGATACCTAAATCTGAGTTATAATTATACAAATTGTAATTAGAATAAGTGATGACTTCTGTGTTCAAATCTGCATACATAGTATCGTTCACATTGCTGTTGGCACCCTTCACAGCGCCATTTAATACTTGAATCGACTTGTATCCGCTTAGTGGTGCAGCGAAGGCAATAACCATTTGGTTTCCGCTTACGGAGATAGTATCGTCTTTGCTCAAACGAATGAAATCTGAATGATCGTACATGGTTTTGATTTTAACAAAATCGTATAGATCTACATTATAGGTTACCGATGTTACCGAATATGTTGCTGTCTGTACTGTTGTGTTAAATGTCAAAGTTACATTCTTCAGATCACTGCTAATAGCCGTGCTATCAAGATGAGGAACAGTTACATCCTGTGCGGCAATCAAGCCGCTGACTTGGTCGGAAGTTACTGTGTAACTGGAATCCAGACTGCCTACTAAAGCACCCGCTTTGACGCGAATCTGATTGGAATTGCCTATTAAAGATGAGTTGAAGTGAACAATGACAGCACCTGTGTCAGAGATCCACGCATCGCCGCCATAATTAGTAATACTATTAAACGCGCCATCAATGGATCCTTTTACCTCAATCAGTGATCTCCAATCTTCAACCTCTTGAGACCCTTGCACTCGCACATTCAATGTTAATGTCACATCGTGGTTGGCATTGCTGATGGCCGCGTTCTCCAGTGTAATAGCTGAACCCGTAATTGCAGCTGCTTGCGCTGTTGTTGTAAAGCTTGTGCTAAGCGGCATAATGACTACCGTCAAAGCTAATAGAAAAGATAAAAGTCTTCCCGTAACTTGTTTTCTCAATCCCTTGCTTTGCTTAAACATGGAACAACCTCATTCCTATCAATTTTTTTCATATTCCATTTCTTCTGCCAATTATAGACTTTGTACCTAAAAATGAGATGTAACTAAAGTTATAACTCTTAAAATAATGTCGAAAAACCCATAAACATGTCGTCTATGGGTTCTTTTACTTATATTTGATTGTATAGTGAACCCATGAAAATATTAGGGTAGGATCTTCAGACTCTCTTAGCCTTACAACAGCTTGTACCCGCCGTGTAATACCAAGCTTGCCGTATGAGCGATTCACATGACCTTTGACCGTTCCTTCTGTTAATCCAAACCGATCGGCAATCTCCTTATTGGATAGCCCCTCTGCGATTGCTAATACAATATCTGTTTCCCGTTTTGTCAGTGGATCAACAAGAGGCGACGGTGTCTGCTCAAAATCGATTTCCGGAGCCTTTTCGGAAAGTGCTCTTTGGACAGTTTCTCGTAGCCGTTCTTGAGAAAGGGGCTTGACAATGTAATCATAGGCATAAACGTCGAATGCAGGCAAAGCATATTCCTTGTGCGATGTAACAAATACCAGCTTCATTTGCCAGCCGTTCACTCTTAACCGTTTCGCAAACTCAAGACCGCTTTCCCTTGGCATACCAATATCCATAAATACCAAGTCTGCATGATTGTTCATCAAAAATGTAAATGCCGCTGATGTCTCCTGGAAATTTCCCACGATTTCTACTTCAGCGGTCTTGGCAAGCATGTGTTTCATTATCAAGTGAATCGCCTTTTCATCATCAATAATAACGACTTTCATCCCGTGCTCCCCTCTTAACTCGTCCGAAGAGTATCCATTGGCTTTGGCAATCAGTAACAATTAGGGTGAAATTTTCAGAATTTGCCGGATAATCGGCGTAATTCCGCTTACCATAAACTCAATGGCAATCACCATAACAATTAGACCCATTAAACGCATTAGCACATTATTGCCCGTTGGGCCAATCCATCGATAAATTTTAGCTGAGTTAACAAGGACAATGTAAGTAAGCATAAGTACAACCGCAATTACAACTATTAATATAATCTTTTCCATAAAATTTGTCGTAGATTCCATAAGAACAATTCCATTCGTAATTGCCCCAGGACCACAAATCATTGGAATAGCCAATGGTGTAATGGAAATATCATTTACATAGGCATCGACATCCGCTTTATCAACCTTTGTACGAACAAGTCGTGCCTGAAGCATATCCTGTCCCATTAAAATGAAAATAACCCCACCGACAATCTTTAAACTGTTAATTGAAATGTTGAAAAAGTGAAACACCCATTCGCCTGTTGTTGAGAAAATGAGCAATGTAAAAAATGAAACAACTACTGCTTTGCGAGCCGTATGGACTTTCTTCTGTGATTCAAGATCGGCTGTCATCGACATAAAGATTGGCATGATAGCAAGTGGATTAATGAGTGTAAAGAATGAAGTGAGGCTCAGCAATAAAAATGATGTGTACAGATCCATATAGTCTCTCCTATTTGTATGCTCAGTGTCCTTGTTCCAGTTGACTAACGAATGGGATCATTATATCACATATCTTTGCTTAACCACCCGAAGCCAATTACATACCATCCAAATCACGGATAGAAAAATCTTTGCTCCTTGTCGCGTTTTTACGATACTCCCTTTTTTTCCATGTGCTAATATTTCATATTAATAACCGATAATTCGAGGTAAACACTTAAAAGAGAGGTAATAAATCATGAGCAACAATCTATCCATTGAAAAGCAACGAGAAATTCATGCAACGGCGAAGACGGTTTGGAATATTCTTACAATCCCTGTTTCTATTAAACAATGGTTGGGAGTGACGATCCAGACGGATTGGATGGTAGGACATCCTATTTCCTTTTCCTTCACTTGGGATGGGAAAGCATTTGAGGATAAAGGACATCTATTGAAGCTTGAAGCTCTACAGGCTTTTGCTTACGACTACTGGAGCGGACTTTTCGGGACTGCCGACAGCCCAGAAAACTATTCGATGATCGAATTCACATTAATAGACAATGAAAACAAGACCATGCTGAAATTAAATCACAGTAACTTTTCCACATTGACCATGTACGAACATTCGGATAAAAACTGGGAAGAAACATTGAACACCATAAAAAAACTAGCTGAAGAGGAACACTAAGTAAACAACGATCCTGAGCCTAAATCCGTACGGCCGCTTGGACACGGTTCATTCTAAACCTCCACAGCATGTGTTTTGACTGCGCTCTTACGAATAACAAGTTCAATAACAAGAAGATTAGCCACCCAGCATAACCAAGCCGAGATTCGGTAGGCAGGCTCAAATTCCCCGAATAAAATCATCAATGGCACTTGATACAATCGTAAGGTTACCGCTGCAAAAGTAATCGCATAACTTCGCAGCATCCATTTGCGATGTGCTTGAATATCTTTTCTCATTATCTTAGCAACAGCCATGTACGTCGTATACATCCATATGAGATCCATCGTAAAAAAACCAGTCCGCGCCACCCATCCACCACTGGCATAAACCGATAAATAGATGTTTATCAAACCACTTATCATAATGCATGCGACGTATATCTTCCCTAAGCGTCTGTGTATGCGTTGGGCCATATTATTGCTTTGTTTCCGGAAGATTTGAAAAGGGCCGATCAGTAAGGCCAAAGACCCTGTAGCAATATGGGCATATAAGAAATATACCCACGGCGTTACATGGAAGTCCGGACTCTTGAGCTTAAATTGAACTAATCCTGCTAGTTTCGGATCATAAAATCCATATTGAATGACAGCATACGCAACGATTAAGAAAGCAAACAGGAATAGGAAGAACATCCTTGTCTTTCGCATACGGGTGATCACCTCGCCATCTCTTTTTTGGTTCTAATGTGGCCCTACAAGATTTTCTCAAAACACATATAAGGCACTTCCCGAAAAGGAAATTTGATCTCTCCCACCTGGTGATATCCAGCCCGACTGTACATGCTTAAAGCGCCGCGATTCCCTGTGTAGACATCCAAACGAATGCTGCTATTTCCCTGCTGTCCCGCAAGGTTCTCAGCAAATTGCAGCAACTGCTTGCCTAACCCTCTACCTTGATATTCGGGATGCACAGCCAATCGATGAATACAAGCTGACTTCCCTTGTGTATCGCTCCATTGTAATGCACTATATTTCGCGCTTTGCTTCGTGTCGAGGACAACAACGGCTACGATTTGATCGTCCATGCTTATCCCGAAAAGATTCTTATTTCGTAGGTCGCTTCCGATGACAATGCCGTTTGGGTAAAATCGATCCCATTGATGGATTCCTTTTCGTTTTAAATCCTGCGTTACGGATCGAAATAAGGACTTAACCCCGCTCTTATCCTTGCTTTCCAATCGCATAATGGTCATATCAAGCTACCTTTCAGCTCTATATTCCGCTTGATCTCATTCAATCGTTTGGCCGAATGCTTCCTATAGATGACGGTCCAAGCTATAGCTGCTCCGATGAATCCGTAAAGGACAAGGTTAGATAAAGCAAGAAATTCAGCAGTCGTAAGCTGGAATACCATGGTAGTGCGGACGGCTGCTTCCAGAAGCAATATCACTCCCCACACAAAAGTCATTAGCCTCATCACATAACGAAAGTACTCATATTGCCAGTTGTGGACGAAATCAGGATTCCCAATAAAGCGCTTAGCCAGATAAAACATAAGGGGTCGATGGAAGAGCATTGACCCAAGGAAAACCAATCCCACAGAACCAGTGATCAAGGATTCGCGTATGAGCAGGACCTTTTCACTCCCGCCCAATGCAACAAGGACTAGTGTTACAATAAAAGTGAACAGCATTAAGGAACCAAAGGCATCGAGCTTTCGATGCTTGATAAGATGTACCAGATTGTCTACCAAAGGGACCATGGTTGCCACGGAAAGAGCCGCGATGCTCGTCATGTAATTGGAGAGCCAGACATAAAGTGCCCAAGGGATGATTCCGTTAATAAGTAGCGTTAAGATGATATATTGACGTTTTGACATGTTTTAGACGTCCTTTCGATGGCAGGCTTTAACCTTTCTTTTTTTAGATGCTGCATCCGTACTAATTTATTACTGTAATGAGCGGAACATGAACTGCATCATATCTTGCATATTCATACTTCCCGCCTCTTGCCTAATTGTATTTTGCACACGTAATCCATACATGAACATCAGCATGCCCTCGGCCACTTTCGCTTTTTCTACGGTTGGTGGAATTACTCCACTTTGCTGTCCTACCTCAATCCATTGCACACACGTGTTCAGCGTGTATTGGTAAACACCCTTCATAATATCCGACACCTTGGGATTATCCATTTGACTTAGCAAGTAAATAAAGATTTTATTCGTTACATCCTCATGATGTGAAGTTTTCGCGATCCCTGTGGCAATAAGTTGAAGCGGATTTTCTAAGCCTTGCGATGTTGGATTGTTTACAACTTCATGAAACTTGGCATTCATTTGTTCAATTCTCGCTTTAAGCACGAGACCGAGGAGTTCATCTTTGCCAGTCACATAATGGTAAATGGCCCCCTTGGATAACCCCGTTTTGCTAATAATATCTTGCAGTGTGGTTTGTCTGCAGCCCTTCTCTCTGATTAACTCTTCCGTAGTATCGAGAATCATTTGAAAACTTGTGTTTACATGTTCCATGTTGTCTTTTCTCGCTTTCTTTGCAAATGTTTGATCAAAAAACCGACCGACGGTCTGCCGATAAATTGATCATATAATACCGACCGACGGTTTGTCAAGCGTTTCTCAGACCCGCTATATCCACTAAATTTCAACAAAAAGAGAGAGCAATTACGCTCCCTCTCCTGTCTGGTGCTATTCTGCTTTTTACTGTTGGCGCCAACTTTCTAGAGATCATCAATTAAATTGCCAGCAGCTTAAGCTTAAATTGCCGAATTGATAGCTCCGGTGAAGCAATTTCGCTTGACGGTTCCCGTCTCCCGTGCCCATCGCAAGCAACAATGGAATAAAATGCTCGTTAGTCGGTACAGCCTCCTCGGCATAAGGAGCTAATTCCCTGTAATTAAACAGCGCATTGACATCCCACGTTTCTAACTTGTTTTGCAGCCAGTTATCGAACGATTCGGCCCATTCGTCGATCCCTTCCGTCTGCCAATTTAGCTTCCGCAAGTTATGAACGGTCCCACCGCTGCCGATAATAAGAACATCCTGTTCCCTCAGCTCGGACAAAGCTTTGCCTATTTGATACTGCTGCTCATTGGTTAGATATCGGTTTACAGATAAAGCAACCACCGGTACATCTGCATCAGGGTAGATCAGCTTGAGGACTGCCCAAGCACCGTGGTCCAGTCCTCTTTCTTCGTCTAACACGCTCTGTATGCCATGCTTCGCAAACAACGAATGAATTTGTTCGCTAAGCGAACGTTCTCCATTAGCCGGGTAGGTTATCTGGTAAAGTTCATCTTGGAAGCCCGAGAAATCATAAATCGTCCCGTACGTATCGACCGCGCTAACGGTCTGCATCGATTGTTCCCAATGTGCCGAAAAAAGTACGATCGCTTTAGGCTTTATTGTACTAGCTGCAAATTCTTGGATAAATGCTGTGTAGGCATTTTGTTCCAGCACAATCGAAGGCGCGCCATGCGCGAAAAAATAAGAAGGTATCATAGGCTCATTCACTCCTTTCTACATGCACATCGGCATCCTTTTTAAGCCACTTCACAAAATCCTGTTGATTCTCCTCAGAGACGCCATGGTCGGTTGGATATGTTTTGAAAGTCAAGTTAGACGTTAGGTTTTCAAAATAAGCCGCGGTCTCATGGCCGATCCGAATCGGGAATACCGTGTCGAATTCTCCATGAGAAATAAACACCGATATATGGTTTACACTTTTCAGAGGATACTCTGTTTTCACAAAATCAGGCACATACCCATTTAACGCAACGATTCCCTTCAATTGCTCACCCATCGTAAGCGCAAGCGTCATGGATAAAATCGCGCCTTGGCTAAAGCCGAGCAAATAGCGCTTGGCCGCATCAATCGGGTACTTCTCCGTCGCATAATGAATGAATGCTTCCAACTGCTGAATCGCTTGGTCGAACATTTCCCGAATGGGATTACCCAGGCTTTTCAACTCGTAATATTGATACCCAGCACCTAATGTCAGATTTCCGCGAATACTGACAATAATAAAGTCGTCGGACACAGGCGCCACCAAACCAAACATATTTTTCTCGTTAGACCCTTTTCCATGAAGCGTGAAGATCGTCGGGTATTTTTTCTCCGGATCCATATGGGGTGGCAGTTGAATGTCATACTTATAAGTTGGGTTCATAAGATCTCTCCTCCTATGTGTTAAACTCCGCGTTTTCTAAACAATGCTTGATCGATTGATAGCGGCGAAGTGTCAGAAACAAATAGATAAATCGCTACTAACATAAAGCCTAGATCCAACTCATAACCGGCCATCTGGCTGTTCCCAAGCAATCCGGCGGATAGTTTCATCGTAAAAATCGCGCCAATGAGCATAATAATAAATAAAGCCGATACATAGCGGGTAAAGAGACCTACAATCAGCAAAATACCTCCGACCACCTCGAGAACTACAACGACATAAGCCAATATGCCAGGAACACCCATGGAACTGAACCAAGCCGCAACATTACTTAGTCCCATTTGCAATTTACTGATTCCGTGGGCTAGAAATATTATTCCCAAAACCACACGCATTAAAGTCGCCACCACTGTTACTTTCGTCATTCGTTTCCTTCTCCTTTATATAAGTAATAAGAATATTTATTTCATGTGACTAATATTAATCGCAATAGTGTAGCGTGTCAATAAAAATATTGTTATTATTAATTTATATTTCGTATTACAAATATTCTGTGGGGTGAACATTGGATGAATATTGGCTCCACCATACGGACAATCCGTAAACGTAAAAACATTACCATCGCTCAAATATGCGAAGAAACCGGCTTATCTCAAGGCTTCATGAGCCAGGTCGAAACCAATAAAACCTCGCCGTCTATCGCAACGTTGGAAAGTATCGCTAAGGCTTTGAAGGTGCCCTTGGCTTACTTGCTGCTGCAACAAGAGGAACGCATGAATATTGTCCGCAAAGAAGAACGAAGGATCACGAAAAGCGGGATTGAACATATAAAAGTGGAGCACCTAAGTTCTACAAAGAACGTACGGATGATGCTCGTCGAGTTCCCCCCCGGTGGTTCGACTGGGGAGGTTCCACATGCCCACGAGGGTGAAGAAGTTCATTTTGTCGTAAAAGGGAGAATCTTCGCTGAGCAGGGAGAAGATCAGGCTGAATTTGGAGAGGGCGACTCCTTCAGTTGGAATGCCTGCACACCCCATTTAGTGAGAAATATAGGCGAGGAAACGGCAATTGTTCTCATATCCATCTACACTGAAAGCGATCATTCAAAGGAATTCCTATAAATGCGAAATAGCAAGAACCCACAACCTGATGCGGTTGTGGGTTCTGCTATACCTTTCGCTTTCACTCAAGCCTTTTCTAGCCGTGCAAGCCTCCTACCAATCGGGGGCAAGGACGATAGGGTCCAACCGGGATTTGGATCAGGCTGGTTATTCCTTGTGAAGTCATCTTGTAGATCTCATCACACAATCTGGCATCAAATCCGAGGAGCGGATGTCCCCCTATCCCGATGGCAGATGCCGCCAACAGTAAACGCTGCACGAGCATCCCCGCTTCCATCTGTTGAATGCGATATCCCCTAAACCCCAGGGCTGTTGCGAGATGATCCTTAACCCCTGCAACATGAAAGCATAGCGGAACTTGGAAGAGGTTCACGTTGTCGGAAGGCATTCCCTGCTGCAGCCTGAGCCTATGATCTCCAAGACGTACGCGCCGTAGCGTATGAGCAGCGCTGTCATACTGGTAAGCACCGTCCGGAATGCCATCAACGTTATAGAAGCAGCCATACAGTGAGACGCGTGAAACGGGGTCCTCCTGTGCGCCATCCAAATCATTCCGATACCTGAAGGAAGCCGTTGCCTCCTGGAGCAGCAAGGCCAGCTGCTCTTGGCTTACCTTACCCATAACAAAATCACCATCCGGCGAAAACCGCTCTCGGCTTACTGACGCTAGATCATACAATGACCGCTTCACGCGGGGCAGAGCCACCACTTGATCCTCGCAGTGAACGATCTTCTCTTCCCCCATTCGCAGTAACGGTCGAAACGATTCCATTAGGGATGCTTCATTCATTTTGATTAGCATCGGAAACTCCTTGACCCTCCGAGATCGGACGTAGTGATCATGATGAACCATTGTCAGCTCCCGGCATAATTCGCTGGCGGTACTTCCCACCTCTCCCTCATTTCTATTGGCCAACCAAGAGGTCGCAGGCTCCACCGATAGCGGAATCACCGCATACACACTCTCCTCTTGTTCCGATAATCCGAGGAGATGATTCACGGCCCGATCTAGGAACTGGAAATACACGCCCGACGCAAAGTCGAACCGTTTCGCCACTTCCAAGAGCTGCCCGATCAACGCACCCGCATCCAGTCCTTGCAGGCGGTAGGAAAAGTTATTGTATTTAAAGAAGTTTTTCCAAAACAGGGACGATACAAAGACAGCACCTAAGCAAGCCGACACGTCACAGCGATTACCAAGTACCCGAGCTAAATAGGAATCGAAGTTGCCTTCGCGCAGCAACACCAAACGGTGGTGCGCCACATCATAATGATATACCCCAGCAGGCAAATCCTCTAGCTTCAGATACACGTATACTTCATTCGGATATAACGCTCCCCCGGAGGGAACAAACCGCCGGTATAACTGCATCAGACCCATGTTTTGTACCATAGAATTTGAAGCAGGAACGGACTGTGACAATTGAGTGAGACCGAATATGTACCAGAGAAAATGACCCATATGGCGAAGGTCGGGTTTCACCGACGCATCACCGCCTACGAGCGTCAGCGGTACTTCCGGAGATAACGGAACCACAGGCAAACCGCGGTATAGCTTATACGCAAGCGGTCCGTCTTCCCAATCCACCACCGAGTCCGGCGGTTTGGTCTTGTCAATGTCATAATGCAGATTGTGCAGAAACGCCTCCAGACTCATGCTTCTCCCTCCTGATATGAACAAGGATGCAGTTTCAATAATTGATATTATAGTTAAGACCTATGGAAACGGATGCGGGTATGGATTGAGATTCTCTAGCCGGAGCGGCTTCTTCGCATACCCGAGTTCCACCGGTACCCTCAATACCCGCTCCAACCCGGTCACGCGGGTAAAGTGATGCCCGAATGTCATCGGCAGCATTCCTGGGATCAGTACTTTCACGCAGTGCAGTCCATTTCGACTAATTTCCGGCGCTGTTAGATCTACTACGATCACATCGAGATTCAATCGGCGAAACGCCTTAAGAATGTCCTTCAGATCGTCCGTTAAATCAGCATGCCTTGCCTCCTGTTTGAATTCCTCTTCAAACTTTCGCAACGGGCGATTTTCATCCAGCAGAAATTGCAGGCGCTCCTGCGCTTGCGGCAAACCGTACAGCAATGAATGATCCTCCATCTGCTGCACCAGGGAGGAATCGTGAAACATCCGAACATACTCCTCCTGATTTGCCTCAAATTTCTTATCAAGATTCAGTACCATGCCGGCCAACTCGTGAACCGCGCCTTTCACCGCCCGTACAGGATCAGGATGAGCTCCTGCCGCACAGATGAGATTCACTCCTGTTTGCTTCCTGTTTTTCGCTATCCCCCATACGCTTGGAATCCCGTGCTCCATCGTTGAGTTAAAGAAATACACATCAAACCCCGCCACGGCTCGCAAACGATCGATCATCAAACGCAATTCTTGGTCGTTAATGGAATAAGGGTCAAGGCGCGGGAGAGACAGCTGTGCGTACCAAGCCATCAGAAACGAATCTCGCTCCACCACTTCCAATATGCCGTAAAAAATAGCCTCCTCCAAACTTCCTCCTAACGCGCAGCCGTTGGAAGACTCGGATACGAAACCATGCCCGCAGCCCATGCTGTAATAGGCGAGCTGTTCCGGAACCAGAATCGGACGCTCTTGTAAAAACGAATAGCCCCATACCCAATTGATTGGCTGGTCAGGATCGAACGGTGTGAACGGAAACCCCGACTGAGCATACTGTTCCTTCGTGTGCATCCCTACCTTGACGGGGTCGAGCGCTTGATCTTCCAGATTCCGGAAGCTGCCATGGACTACCGTCCGTTTGCCTCGGGGGGCCAGACCGCAGTACCGCTCCAATCCCTCCAAAATGGCGGTCAACTCGCTCACCGCATAGGAATTAGTCCGACCTGCCGTTCCCACGTCCTCTGTGAACAACGGCAGATTCACACTCACATCGGCAAATGGCGAATCAAGGTCAACCATTTTTCCATTCAAAAAGCCGGTCCGGTAATCCAGATAGTCTTTGGTCAGGACTTTATTTAGGTCATCCATCCTGCGGGAGCGATAACTGTCTGAGCTGATCTTCGGACTTGGTTGCAGTGAAATTTGGGCTGCTATCGATGAATCGTCAGGCAGTCGACTACAAACCGGACACAGCGGGTCAGGGAGAAAGAAGTGAAGTGTGCTCTCCAGCGATTTCAGGTTAATCAAAAACACATTCCCTTCCGAATGCACCCGTTTGCCTTTGAACATCCTCTGTGTCTCCGCCACCAGAAGGTGAGCTGCCTGTAAAAGTCCCGTACGCGACGCCCAAGCATCACTCGGCATTCTCTCGTGCGACACCAGCCTCATCTGCAGTTCCCTCATCTCCCTGCGCTCGCGTCCCGCCATAAGACGCCGGGTGTCTGCACACTGAGAGCACCCCCGTGTACCCGGACGAACCAGAGGCCCGATCACGCCCTCGCCGAATGAAACGAAGCCGCGCAGCCAAGGGATGCCAGCTGGCTGCAGCAGCTCTTCTGCCTGTCGATGAACGGCAGGATGCCAAGCATCGTGCAGCACCAGCGCTAAATTCACCATTTCCGGCACTCCTGCCCTGAAATCGATCTGACGTACGACCTCGAATTGGGCTGAAAGTTCTTCGTACACGCAGTCCGCCAACACCCCATCTCCCACAATCATAACGGTAGCGCTCACCGGGATCCCTCCTCTCGCAACAGCACGCCAAATACCCCTGCCATTTCTTCTTTCAAAAACGGTTCTACTGCCAAATCGAAAACCAAGAGACGCTTACGGTTCCGTTCCAAGACCTGCAAAGCGGACTGTAAAACCTCCGATTTTGCCGTCATTTCACATGAAGGGATCTTAAGACTTAGCGGCAATTGTTCTGCCAGACGTACGGACGAGACCTCCAACACTTGCGATGTGAGGTTAGCCGGTTGGTTTTGTACCTCCAACAGAGCCTGTTGCAGAGCATCCCGCAACGCCAGGGTCACATTCAAGCCTACACCGCCATACCAGCGATCACTCGTACCGACCCACATCACAGGGAAACCGGAAACTTCCTCTCCCAAGCCAATCATTGGTGCTCCCGCCATCGTCGTCAAAGCCTGTAAATAAAACTGGCAGTGTTTATCTTCTATCGCAGACAACTGCACTCGAATGACAGAGGGTAACTGATATGCCATTTGCTTACACAGTACCTCGGCCAAACACTTTTGCAACGCTCGGCCAACGCCTTCCGCAACCGTTTCTCCCGCTCCGACGCCGATAAATTCCTGCGGCTCTATCCTGCTGCCCTCTGATTCCTTATAGGATGGAAGCGTCGAAATGAGCAGTCCTGCCATTCGCGACAAATACGCTTCAATCCCTGCCAGCCCCGCTTCCCGCCTAGCTCCCTCATGCGTCAAATCGTTACAAACAATGTCAGGAAGCAGCCTAGCCGGCCCTTCAGATAGCAGATCGATTGCCTGAACGCGACACTGAGCGAGAGGTAGCTGCTTTAAGTCCCCTTCCTCCCAAATATGAAAAACCCCTGATTCTGCCGATGTCAACCGACTGAAATAAGGAAGCAATCCGTTCTCACTTTTGCTTGATCTTCGTTCGAGCTGCTGATCGAAATCGTGAATCCATTCCGCCCCGGTACGTCCGGTCACAAGCGGATGGGGCTTGAACCAATGCCATTTTCCTTCTAAAGTTTCCAGATTAAGCTGGAAGAATTGATTACCTTGCCCCGAATCGTTCGCTCCCGTAATCTTTTTAAATAATTCAAAGACAATCACATTCGCTAACATCGCTCCGGCTGTAGAAGAAAAGGTGTGAAGCTGAGGGTCCTTACAAATCGCGGATTCATGTATGCTGCGCCATGCTGACTCCCAGCATCCTTCAAAGTCCGGATGCACTAACGGACCCGCTAGACCTACCTGTTGCAGAATTACTGCGGGAAGAAACATCTTCTTCTCCTCCCTGCAAACCGCATGTAGAACCCGCAGTTCCTCGATATCACCCTCTCGTGACACAAACAAAATCGAATCGAACGGCCTCACAGCCTCCCGCCAACTACTAACTCCCTTCTTCTGCAGGGTAACCTCCTCTATTGCCACCTCGGGATCCGTTTTACGAGCATGTGCCGCCAGTTCATGCATCCGCCCCCGATCTGTTGGTTCTGAGCCCGAGACCAGCACATGAACCTTGGGCAATCCGGATGCAAGCAGCGCAGAAACTACCGATATCAATAATGGACCAGAGCCGACCGCTAATACTTTGGCCTGACGATAAGACTGAAACCGATACGCACCCGAATTACCGAAATTGTCCAGGAATTCAATTTGAGAAGCATACTTTTGGAGAACCTCTTCCGGCAATCGATGTGGAGTGTCTTGGCTCACATCCCTTACAAATCCATTTTTATACAACATTTCTGCAATCCTATTTACCTGGCTCCTATGTTGGTCCGGCAATCCGTCTGTCAAATCCTCCAACCTATGCTCCCCGTTGAATATTGGCATCAGTTTTTCAATCCACTGATCGATCAGTTCTCCTTCCATGCGGAACGAGCTTACATTGTTTCGAAAATATACACTACCGTTTGGATTAGGGAGAAAAAACGTATCCCTTTTCACCTTTAGTCGCATCGATGGGTTCAAATTTGTCATTCTATTCCTCCTCCCGATCTACCCCAACTCTTCACAAGTAATCTTATGTAAAGCTATTTGTCCCTCATGTCTTATTCTTAAGGAAAGTCCCTGCAGCTAATGTAGTGAAGCAGCCCTTAAAATAGGTATGAAAAAGCCCCTGGGCTACAGGGGCTTTCCTCTTCATTAAGTAGCCGCTATTTCCGTCTGGAAGCTAGAAACAACGGGCGTAGACGTTGGCTTATCAGCAAAAACCACCTCATTGTCCTCAACGGTGGCAGTTGTGACAATTGTGGCAGTTATGGCAGTTAAAACAGTTGTGGCATCGGTGGCAATTGAAACAATTGGTGCAATTGGAGCAATTGGAGCAATTGAAGCAATTGGAGCAATTGGAGCAATTGAAGCAATTCAAGTTGACGCAACTGAAGCAAACGAAGCATAAACGAGCATCTTGCTGGCTTTGAGCGTTCCAAGGTGTCGCCTCGCTCGCTTTGAACTCGGAAACATTTAACTTCTGTAGATCATTTTTGAAATCATTCATTTTACAAACCTCCGATTAAATAAATTGTTATGCTGGCAGCATACTCTGTCACTGGTAAGAAGAACAGAACCAAGATAATCAGGAAATTCCCCTGCGAAATCCGCCAATTTATTCGAGTACCCCATGACAACATATGAACCCAGTTCCGCTCTTGTTACTGCTCTAAATGCCTATATTTTATTGCTCTTCCTAAAACTTTATAAGGCGGCCTTTATCGGCAACCTGCTTCTCTTCGCCAGCTGAAACAGTTACTTACGGCACGGTTAATTGCATCTCCCTGAATAACAAAAAGGAGCCAGCCAGTTCACTGGCTTATCTCCTTTGAAAAAACTCTGCATCTTCATATTCAATTCCTCACTGTTAACTTGGTACTAGGATAACTTAGTACTATAAAATTGAACTGATATAGACGATGATAGATTATATTACAAAAATTTACCACAAAGGAGAGTTCCCATGAATTCCGTTTATATAACAAGTATCGGGAAGTTCTTGCCGGGTACGCCCATCGATAACGAGAAAATGGAGGAATACCTCGGAAGAATAGGCGGAAAAAGCTCAAAATCTATGCGGCGCATTCTTGATCAAAACAAAATTCGATATCGTCATTACGCCATAGATAAAGATCAAAAAAGCCTTTATTCTAATGCAGAAATGGCTACCAACGCGATTCGCGATGCGCTTGAGCGGAATCACGACGATTTATTTAACCAAGTAGACTTTCTAGCTGTTGGCACGACCCAGGGCGACTTGTTGGTTCCCGGTTTTGCCAGTATGGTTCATGCCGAAGCCGGCCTGCCCGTCATGGAAATTGCGACACATCATGGCGTCTGCGGCAGCGGTATGCAAGCGATCAAGAATGCTTTCCTGCAGGTACAATCTGGTGAGAAGAAAGCCGCCATCTCCTGTGCCAGCGAGTTTCCAAGCCGTGTATTCAAACATACTCGCTTTGAAGCCCAGGCCAAATTCATGGATCATCCGATTCCTTTTGATACTGATTTCCTTCGGTTCATGTTGTCTGATGGCGCGGGTGCCGCAGTGCTTCAGCATAAGCCAAGCGATCATGGTTTGTCCCTGAAAATTGAATGGATTGATAATAAATCTTATGCAAATCTATACGACACTTGTATGTATGCAGGCATTAATAAAGAGAGTTCTAAGGAAAATCAAACCAGTTGGCTTGACTATTCTTCCATCCATGAAGCGGCAGATGTTGGGGCAATCAATTTGAAACAGGACATTCGCCTTGTGGGCGAAATGCCGAAAGTCGGTGTGAAACGTTTTTTTGAACTCGTGGACGAAGGAAAAGTGAATCCTTCTGCTATCGATTGGATGGTGTGTCACTACTCCTCCCATTATTTTCGTGACGAAATTTTCCGTCTCATGCAGCTTGGCGGGATGACCATTCCTGCACAGAAATGGTTTACAAACCTATATACGAAAGGCAACACAGGAGCCGCCTCTATCTATATTATGCTGGAGGAACTGTTCAACGAAGGGCATCTGAAACCGGGCGAAAAAGTGCTTTGCATGGTTCCTGAGAGCGGAAGATTTCAGACCTCGTATATGTTATTAACTGTAGTTGGTACAGGTAACAGGGTGGTCACCGAATACATGGAGCGACAGCCAGTAGCGCCACATTTGGAATTTGACAATTCCAATTTGGTTCAGTCTCATTTAGTACGGCAGTTAGTCAATATATGGATTGATTTTGAACAAAAGCTTGCTAACGTTCCGATCATTCATAAACTATACAGGGGCAAATTTACGCTTGAAGATTACATGCTGCTCATGGAAAATATTCGGCAACAGGTGATTGACGGGTCGCAGTGGATTGCACGCGCAGCCTCTTACATTGCTATTGAGCATATCGAGCTGCGCTCCATGTTTATCGCCCATGCCCGCGACGAACACCGTGACTTTCAAATATTGGAACGCAATTACGTGGCTGTTGGAGGAAATCTTGCAGATATTCAATCCGGTGAGAAAAATATCGGCAGCGAAGCACTGTCCGCCTATCTGTTTCAGCGGGCAAGCCGAGAAAATCCTGTTGATCTGATGGGTGCGATGTGGATTATTGAAGGTCTTGGTTGTCGTATGGCGAGGTACTGGGGAGAGGCTATCCGTGATCAACTCAGCTTAAACGACGACCAAGTATCATTTTTACTATATCATAGCGACTCGGATGAAAAACATTTTGAGCGTCTAGAAGCTGGTATTCAACACCCAATGCTTACGATGGAAATTGCCGAGCGGATTGTGAAGACTGCAAAAACCACAGCACGATTGTATTTATTACAATTAGAGGAGTTGGGGAACATATGAGCCAGGCCGATTATTTTAAGAACATGCCGCATGATAAGCAAGACCCTAATCCGTTCCTTGCCATCTACCTTGATCAAAGCATTCCATTTAACGAAGAAGCGAAGGCCTCATATTTAAAGGACTGCTCGAGTAAATCCAGACAATTTCTGCTTCCGGTTTTGAGGCCGCTTTCTCGGTTGCTGATTATACTCTTCCAGCTATACAAAATCATTTTCCCGAAAGCATTTACTTCATCTAAAATGCTGCATCGTTTCTTGTATTGGGGTATGAAAACGTTTGTTAGTCCGGACGCCAATTATATGATTCTTCGGCATTTTTATCTTGGTTCTGAAGTACTGCAATTCATCCGCGATAACATTCCGGGTGTCCATGTAGAGATGAATCCTCTGAAACCGATGAATCTTGAACCGGTTAAAGACGATTTGTTTCTCATTCATGACCTCAATTTATACAATTTTGTAATAAATTTAAATAAACAAATTCGCGAGAAAAACATCGAAGTGACCAAGCAGGAGCGGCTTAATTTTGATGCCATTACTTCAAGCCCCCTCCCAATTGAACAGATGCCTAACCGATGGTCCAATTTTCTCGATCTCATGACAGCTATCGAGTGTTTTACCCCAGTCTACCAGTTTTTTCTGACAGATAACGATTTTTGGCGGGCTACGAATTCCTTGCAACTCGATGAAACGATTGGGATCCTAGCCTCCAAAGTGATCGGCAGCAATGACAGGCTGGCATTGATCAACAATAAGCACCCGATGGTCCCGCTCTCTACGCTTCGCGCCGGATTTCGACTAGTGCTTCATGGGCTAGCCACAGAACAGCTCCATGCATTAATAGTGGAGTTAAAACACAAACAGGCTGCTAGCAAACAAATAAAGCCTCTATTCCGCAACTCGGAATAGGGGCTTATATTTAATATTGTCAGCCTGAAGATTTCTCTGAGAGTCCACCATCATGTACCCGATTATCCTCGCATCCATATTGGCAGGATCCCAGCGTAGATGACACAGACCATAATGGCTGGATTCCTCCACCTGCGCTTTTCCTGACTTTAATATTGTCCTTTAATTACAAAAAACGAGCCCCGAATTGTTCCGGCTAGCTTAGACTTCTGCCTAGCAAACTTAAACTTCGCTTCTAACTCCTTTGGTACCTCCATCCCCTCAGAAAGCTTAAAACCAACGGCCCGCTTCTTAGGGTCATCCACCGTATACATGACATTGAGCGCAAGACCATCCTCATAAAAGACGTAGGTAAATAGGATATTTTCCACTTGAAAACGCGACGTTTCTAAAGGTTTTGCCGCAAACGCAATACCTCGTTCTTCTAAAATGCGGTTCACATAATCAAGACTCTCCTGACTTTCGCTAGCTGGTACAACCGTAAATTCATGCTTGTATTTGTTCATAAAGTAACGGGCTTCATTAGCACGTAACCCAGCAAGCGCTTCTGCTACAGGTGAAGACTCTAAACCTACCATAGACACATTTTTAAAATCAACGATATACGACATTTCCATCCCTCATTTTCTCTCATTATTTCTTATAAACAAAAATTTAATCTTCTTTATCTACCAAATATTATACCAAAAATGATTCAATATAAACGTTTACGTTTTGGATATGATAAACCACGTTGTTTCCCTCCAAAAAAATTTGCCTCATTTATGATAAGGTTCTCCGCACTATCTATAACGGCAAGTTTTCCACATAACCCTAACGATGTTGTTCAGGTTGATGAAACCTTCGAAGTGCTCTTGATTTTTTTGACCGACCGTACTAAAATTTACTCATTAGTACTAATATTAAATCGTGAGGATAAAAACCAAAATGAACAACCAAAAAAAGTTTTCATTCATCGAAGAAGCAAGGCGAAACCAAATCATGACATGCGCAATCGAGATTATTTCCTCGAGAGGTTATGCACAAGCCTCATTGGCACAAATCGCCAAAGAGGCTGGGATCAGCAAAGGGGTGATTTCCTACCATTTCTCCAGCAAGGACGATCTGATCGAACAGATTGTGTCCGACTTATACGAATCCGGCTCCACGTTCATGACACCTTATCTTGCGGCGCAGATGACAGCATTGGGTTGGATTAACACATATATCGAGAAGAATGTGTTGTTCATGAAATCGCATCGGAAGCATGTTATTGCCGTAACGGAGATTATATTTCATGCAAGGGACGAGGAGGGAAAGCCTCGCCATTTCAGGAACATCGATACTGATGCGACAATCAATGTGCTTGTGAAGATGTTGCACAGGGGCACTATGGAAGGGGATTTTCGGGAATTTACCGATTTCTCCGCTCGTGTCGTGGCGGCCACGATCCGATCGGCCATTGATGGACTCAGCTTTCAGTTAGCAGCGAGTCTTGATCTTGACCTGGACGCTTATGCTAAAGAGCTCGTTACTATATTTCAAATGGCTGCACGCAAGGTTTGAACCGCTTTATCCATTACCATTAAGCAAAGGAGTTGGTGAGGTTGAATAAAACATATGTGGTCGGTATCATCTTGATCCTGATTGGGATAGCGTGGGGTCTGCTATTGGACGGGATCGGAATGCGCGAATGGTTATTGTTGCTGTCAGGAATCGTCCTAGGGATTATTGCGGGTCTCGTTCAACGCTGGGCAGTCGCCAGACAAAGTCTCGGGCTCATCACACCGGGCAAGAAGAGACTATGGATTATCGGCGTCATTGTTGTGCTTGTCATTGTAAAAGTTGCCATAAACGTCTTCATCCCGTCTTATCTTGCGACGAGTAATAGCGGCATCTACCTGTCCATCGTCTACGCCATCGGGGGCCTCCTCCTCGGTCATGCATTGTATTTCAGATTCAACCCATGCCTCAGCCAGCAAAGCTAAGGGCTAATCGAACGTGATTCGCATTTCCTTAGCGCGTAGCCTACACACATTTCAACCCCATGCGCCGCAAGGAATTCCGCAAAAAAACTTACCTTTACTTGTGATAAGGTTCCCCCCGATTTATCCGCATCGCGCGATAAATCTGCTCCACCAGCACCAGCCGCATCAGCTGGTGCGGCAGCGTCATGCGGCCAAAAGACAGCCGCATATCCGCACGGCGCAGCACCTCGCTAGATAGCCCCAGCGAGCCGCCGATCACGAAGGCCACCTGGCTCCGCCCATAGGTGGCCAACTTATCGAGCGAGCCTGCCAACTGCTCGCTCGTCCACATTTCGCCGTCGATGGCCAGCGCCACGACGTACACGTCCGCAGCGAGCTTGGCCAACAGCCGCTCGCCTTCCTTCACACGCACCTGCTGCTCCTCAGCAGGGCTCATGTTCTCCGGTGCCTTCTCGTCAGGCACCTCTATCATCTGCACCTTGGCATACGGCCCAAGGCGCTTCACATACTCCGCGATCCCGTCCACGAGATAGCGCTCTTTCAATTTCCCTACGGTTAATATCTGTATATGCATAACCGACAATCTCCCCTCATTTGCTCCATTGGATAAAATACAATCAAATCGAGCTCGTACACCTTATTTGCCCGTTTTCATTGGAGTAAATCCAACAGAATGCTCTAAATTCAGCTCTTTTAAGCCATTTCGACATATTCCACTGCATAAATCCAATGGAACTAACCCCAACCGCCGATGTCATGAGATATCATTGGATGTCATCCAATCAAATTCATCCAGTTTAGGTTTTTCTACTTTCCTCCCAACCCAAACAAAAAAGGAAGGCCTCCGCCTCCCTCATACAACTAGAAATCGCGCTAACTCCTTGCAATGCTCGCAGTGCGTCGGTGGCTCCCAACTAGCGAAGTGGGTCTTCTGCAGATCCACAATGTCCGGAGCCTCCTCATACTCATCAACAAACTCATCAATCGCGATTTCCACATGATCTTTACAAACTACATGCATGCAAGTACCTCTCATCCGCCAATGTTTCTATCCACGCATATCTTGTGTCTCTTCAAAAATCTCTTATCATTCATCATTTATCACTATCATTCATCATTTATCACTATCATTCATCATTTATCACTATCATTCATCATTCATCAATCATTAATCATCTTTGATCACTTATCCATCGCCTCAACCAACGTAACCACCGCATTCAACTTCTTACCGCCGCGGTAGTACACCACGTTGACCTTATCGCCAATCTTCTTCTCGTTGTACAAATATTTCCGCAGCGAGATCGTACTGTCAATCTTGCGGTCATCCAATTGAACAATAACATCCTGCGCTTTGAGGCCCGCTTCTTTGGCAGGTCCGGACACATCGAAGACGATAACTCCAGTCTTAACATCTGCAGGGAGCTTTAATACATCCGTCCCTTTAAAAGCTTGCAGTTCCTGCGTCGAAACACCCATGAGCGGTCTCTTCACCTTATGATCCTTGATCAAACTATCCATAATCGGCTTCACACTATTAATCGGAATGGCAAAACCTAACCCTTCCACACCCGTATCCGATATCTTCATGGAATTGATTCCGACAACCTTGCCTTCGATATTCACCAGCGGTCCGCCGCTGTTCCCTTGGTTGATAGCCGCATCCGTTTGGATAACGTCCATCTCCCAGTCGTAATCCGTGCCTTCACGTGCCAGCGAAACAGGTATCGTTCGTTTTGGCGAAGATATAATGCCTTGGGTAACCGTTGGCGAAAATCCGAGTCCAAGCGGGTTGCCTACCGCAATCGCCATCTCCCCTGCTCGCAGCGATTCGGAGTCACCGAATTCAGCAAGCACTTTGATGTCTTTTCCATCTGCTTCCAGTAAGGCTAGATCCGTAATCCGATCACGTCCGATTAGGGTTGCTTTGCGATGCTCACCTTGGAAATTAACGATTTCGAACTGGTTCCCGCTCTCAACAACGTGACTATTCGTCACAATTCGAACCTTATCACCATTCCGTGCGAAAATAACACCCGAGCCAATCCCCAGTCCGGTCTCTTGGCCTTTGTCATCCTTCTTCGAGGAAATAACGCTGACCACAGCAGGTTTTATTTTTTCCGTTGCCGCCACGACGGAATCGTTGCTGTTCATCGGATGCGCCTCGGCTTTTGCCACAGAAGCTGGTATCGCTAGTGCAGCCCCAGAGGTATTACTTTTCCCGAAGCCGGCTACTAATCCGACTAGCAAAAGCATGGCTAACGCTCCGCCAACTCCAGCAATGAGGGCCACATTCCGTCTGCGACCCGCGAAGCTTATGAATGCCCCAGTCCCTTTGGGACGCCAAGTATCCTCGCGCTGTTTGGACCTTTTGGTGGAATAAAAATCATCATCAAACAAACTCATATCGGGTCCCTCCTCGCTGATGGGGGTTAAGCTGTGCCGCTCTCGCCTTGATCTTTTATTTATATCTTTGGTTTGCATTTCGATCTAATCTTGAATTGTTTATTTCATCTTGGTTTGCATTTCGATCTAATCTTGAATCGTCTTCGATCTAACCTCGGATTATTTTAACGTTTTCCTTAGTTTGTTTTTCGATCTCGCCATAAATGGTTATTTTCAAAAAATAGGAATGTTTCCTTCACTTCTTGCCTACAATAATAGTAAACCAAATCTCTTAACGAAATACTAGAGTTATCTGCAATTTTAAATCAGACAAATAAAGGAGAATGCTCAGAATGAACCGTATTCCTTCTCATTTTGATGAAATTAATATGATTGGTAAGCTCGCTGACCTCAAAGATAGCCACTACCACCAGTCTCTCGTCCTCTCATCTCTCATTCAAGTTCTGATCGATAAGGGTCTTATCACCGCGCAGGAGATCCAGCTCAAATCCAAAGAGCTCGACGCCGCGCTTACTCCGAATCCAATACATCCCATTTCGTAGAGCGGTCAAAATATGTATCCATCAGCCGCAGCTGTTTAGCTTCAGGGGCACGCTCTTGTACTATGTTATTCACCGTTAGCCTGGCCAAATCCATTAAATTATGGTCACGGCTTAAATGCGCCATATAGACCGACTTCGTCTTGTGCGTCAACACGTCACAGAGCGCTTCCCCTGCAGCTTCATTGGATAAATGACCCTTGTCCCCAAGGATACGGCGCTTAATACTCCATGGATAGTGCCCCACGCGCAGCATGTCCACGTCGTGATTCGTCTCGAGTACCAAGCTATCTGAATCGGTAATCTTTTCTTTGACCTTCTCACTCATGTAGCCCAAATCCGTTACAACGCTTAACTTCTGATCTCCTTCATAAAAGCAGTACCCCACCGGCTCCGCTGCATCATGTGATATTCCGAATGACTCCACGCGCAGCGTACCGAATTCCTCGATACCTCCGGTTTCCATGACCCTCTTGTTGCCTTCCGCGATCACACCGATTTGACGGTCGAGTTCTTCCCAAGTCTTCTCATTCGCATATATAGGCAAATCATATTTGCGAGCCAGCGCTCCCAGCCCTTTAATATGATCCGAATGCTCGTGTGTGACCAGAATGGCATCAATACTGCTCGCCTCGAGCTCACGTTCCTTCATTAACAGCTCCATCTTCTTGGCGCTAAAACCCACATCTATCAGCACCTTGATTTCACCATTGTCAACCACCGTCGCATTACCCGTCGAACCGCTCGACAGTACCGTAAACCTCATACCCATCTTCCCTACTCCTCTATGCTTACATGTCATCCATCTAGCCGTCCATTGTTGACTATCCCAATTGCCTACTTCTTATCCTTGCTCTTCTCTCCACTATTTGCAGGGTTCTCTGTTGATTTCGCACCATCTACTTGCGTACCAAATGGAGCCAATTCAGACTCTTTCTGCGGAGACTCAACCGCTCCATTGAAAGCTTGCACATAATAAATATCTCCGTTATCGATCCTAATTCGCCAATGCGGAAACATCGGTTGTGTTTCTGAATTATACGGCTGTCCGTGATACCCTAGTCTAACTTCCGTAATAATGGCACCATCACTCAAATAATTGTCCACTAAGCTGCGAACAGCTAACTGAGCCGGGATCAGCTTTTGCTCTATTTGCTCTACTCCTGATTCTACTTCAACATAAACTTGACGGTAACTGGTAATTTCTCCATTATTCTCACTCAGTTCCACTCTTACATCGAAGAGAGGAATCTTGCCATATAGCTGCGTGAACACATATACGCCTTTTCGACTAATCGCTGAATCCAATTGGTATAAGCCAAAATTCGGTATCTCCGACTGAGCTTGAATTTCTTTGCTAGCCCCTTTACCAAGCAGGTTGCCCATATTAATGGGCGTTTTCAGCGTCTTCAGTTCACTGGGCTTCATATTGTCGTCATACTTCACCGTTATGACTTTCATCTTCGGTTGATCCGTCGGTAACTCATCCATTAGCCGTATATTTTTGTTGCGGAGCGCGTTATTCAGCTCTTCCACGGTACCGGATGTGTCCAAAGCGATTTCCGTCTGATTGGAACGATTGGTGGACCAAAGTTGGAAACCAAGAATTAAATTCAACATCAAAAAGGAACAAATCAAAATCGTTTTAGCTCGACTCCAATTCATGATCCCACCAACCTTTCCTCAGAAATGAAACATGTCTACTCCATAAAATCATACGTGCCATCTCGCAGCTCAATAGCCCACGTTGCCGTCAATACAAGCGTCTTATCCGTTACTACCGGACGATACGCTGGGAAAATAGACAAAATACTAGAACGCTTCTGATAATACTGCAGCCTTTCTTCCAAAGCGTCGCCAGACATAATTTCGAAATCACGCCGCTGTACCGTCTTCAAATCAGGAATAATCATTGACCGCTCGAATCCAGAAATAATTCCCTTCTGAACCTGCATTTTCATGGAGCCAAAGCCTTCAGGCTGCGGTGTAATAATCGGCAAAGATTCATAGTACTGTCGGAACGTGAACGTGTGATTATCGATTAACTGCTTCTGCGGTGTTCGGGAAACCATATATTTCCCATCCCAGCCGATATGCTGATTAATAAATTTGATACCCGCCTGCAAGTCATCTAATACATCCGTTTTACTTTCTACAGGTGCAACTGGATCCGAATATGTGACCCACCGCAGATCTCGATTTAGCTGAAAACCGCGCTTGCTGTCCGTATATATTTCAGAACCGTCGCGCTCTTTGAGATAGCGTGTAATACCCGGATCAACGAACAGGCTTTGTTTCAATTGATCTGCCGTCAACAAGCTATAGCTAAATATATAGTTCGGCAGTCGCAGCGGCTTTATTGGGAGATAGTAATCCCCGCTGTTTGTCGTTTTGTATAGATTCGTCAGGTCACCAAATGCCGCGAAATTTTCCACATCTTTACTTGTAAAATCGGCCGAGATGACTTCGTACCCAACGCCAGGGGAATCCGTAAAGAAGAAAGCACGCACATCCTCGTTATTGCCCTTCGAATAAATCCAAATTCGCGTGATTTTATCATTATCAATCGGCATTTCGCCTTCAATCCGCAGCAGCTGCTGCAGAATCGTAAAAGGAATCCCGTCACGGAATCGAATCTCAACCCCTTGCTGTTTCGTACGAACTTCTTCCCAATTCACATTGACCAAATACATCGAAGTTTTGCGAAAGCCTTTAAAGCTTCGCTGCTTAATATTATCAAGCAATCGTGTGTAGTAGTAATTGTTAGGATATAGAACAGAGTGCTGTTGATTGCCTAAATGCACGATAATTTGATCAGGGAACAGCATGTCATGCAGCTCCGATTGCTTCCCTAATGTCTCAGTCTGAACATAATTACTTTGCTGAATAGGCTCGATCTTAGGCGGGGTGTACGAAGCTAAATAGAAGCTTTGGTACAAGCTTGTTCCAATCAGAACGACAAGTAGGATGGATTTCAGACTCTCGATCATAGCTCATCTTCCTCCTCTTGCTGAATCGGCAATGTAAATACAACACGAGTTCCTTGTCCCAATTCCGATTCCAAACTGATCGAGCCGCCATGTGCTTTTACTATTTCCCGGGCAATAGATAAACCCAGCCCAGTACCGCCCATATTGCGGGAACGCGCCTTGTCCACACGGTAGAATCGGTCAAAAATGCGGGACAGATCCTTCTTCGGGATGCCAATTCCGTTATCCTGCACCGAAATTTCCAGTACATCCTTCTCGATCTTTCTCGCTTCCAGCCGAATGGCTCCCTCATCGCCCGTATACTTAATCGCATTCGACACGAGATTGTCGAGTACTTGATCAATTTTATCCCGATCGAGCAGTAATCTGGTCACGCCGGGCTCTACTTGAATTAGAATTTGAATCTTCCGCTGCTGCAGCTGGAAAGAGAAGCGGTCCGCTACTTCCTCCAGCATTTCGCTCACAAGCGTCGAGGATTTGCTCATCATCGATTGCTTGGAATCAAGCCTAGATAAATGCAAGAGATCCGTCACTAAGCGGATCATCCGCTCCGTCTCGCTGCGCGTTACGCTAATGAAGCGTGAAGCAAGCTGCGGCTCCTCTATCGCGCCATCATCGAGCGCTTCCAGATAGCTCTTGATCGTCGTCAACGGTGTACGCAGCTCATGCGAAACGTTCGCTACGAACTCGCGCCTCGCCTGCTCCAGCTTCTCCTGGTCCGTTACGTCCTGCAGAACCGCAATAATCCCGTTCTGTCCTTCACCTCGACGGTGAATCGGCGTGAACGTGATACGTACGGACAGCTGCTCATCGTCATCGGGGATATGAATATCCAGCAGCGTTGTACTAACCTGCCCTTGAAGGAAACCGCGAATCGTATCCATCGGAATACCGAGCACCTCGGATATGTCCAGACCGAGCGTCGTTTCCTCTTCCGTTTGTAGAATTTGCTTCGCCCTGCGATTAAGCACAATGACATGCCCTCTATCGTCCGTAGCAATGATCCCGTCATTCATATTCGTTAAGATCGAAGCGAGCTTCTCCTTCTCTTCTTCATTCAGCGAGAGCGCTTCTTTGAGCCTATTCATCATAAAATTAAAGGTTTGACCGAGCTGCCCAATCTCATCGGTCCCCTGAATAATAACCTGTTGATCAAAGTTACCCTCTGCAACAGCCGTCGCCTGCTTCGTAATCTCTTTGATCGGATTTGTAATCGTACTGGTAAGCAGCACACCCAGAATCGCGGTTAGCCCTAGAGCGATCAAGGTTCCCGAGATGAGGATGCGGTTAATCGATCGGATCGTTTTATACACATCTTCCATGGAAGCAATAATGTATACCGCACCCAGGACACGGGCACCGCTGCCTACCGGCTTGGCGATAATCACCTTCCGATAACCATCCCCATCCGTGAAGATCCGTTGGTTATCCTTAATCCCCTGCAGTGCCCTGATGACCTCCGGCTGCGTGTTCTTCTGTTTTAAATGATTGGGAACCGATGTGCTAATCACATTCCCGTTCGCATCTATAATTTGAATTTCCGCATTATTAATCGAAAATAAGTTGCTGACGAACTCGTTCAAATCCGCATACGTCTTCTTGCCTTCGGCAGCGTTCTTGCTGTCCTGATCCCCTGTGAGGTACGACCCCACAAAGCCGGCCAGCAGCGTCACCTGACTGTTGCGTGAAGCCAAAAAGTCATTCTTGAAATACGTCTCCACCGTCTTATAGAAATACACGCCAATCAGCTGCATCGCAATCAGAATGAGTAAGACATAAATAATAATCAGCTTCGCTTGAATCGATTGAAAGAAGCGGATGCCCTTCATGCTCAGAAGCCTCCGGCCTTAGGACTGCGCATTAAGTAGCCTAGGCCCCTGCGCGTCATAATATACTCCGGACGGCTCGGGTCCGTCTCCAGCTTCTCGCGTAAGCGCCGAATCGTTACATCGACTGTTCGTACGTCGCCGAAATATTCAAAGCCCCACACAGCCTGCAGCAGGTGCTCGCGTGTCATCACTTTGCCTGAATTTTTGGCCAAATACTGAATAAGCTCGAACTCCCGATGCGTCAAATCGAGTGGTGTGCCATCTTTATACACCATGTACATGTCGTTATCGATAAACAGAGCATGAATACGCATCCCATTCCGCTGCGTGTCAGACTCGCTTGGAGCTGACTGCGCTTTCGTCTGTCTGCGCAGGTGCGCCTTCACCCTTGCAAGCAGCTCCCTTGTACCGAAAGGCTTGGTCACATAGTCGTCTGCGCCCATTTCTAGGCCAAGCACTTTATCCAGTTCTGTATCTTTCGCTGTGAGCATAATGATAGGAGTATTCAGCTTCGAGCGAACCTCTCGGCATACATCCATTCCATCCTTCACAGGCAGCATGAGATCCAGCAATATCAGATCCGGCTGCTCAGAGAAAGCAAACTCTACAGCGCTTCCGCCGTCATACGCACAGATGACCTGGTAGCCCTCTTTTTCCAAATTAAATTTCAAAATATCTGCAATCGGTTGTTCGTCATCCACCACGAGAATTTTACCAAACAAACCTACCACCGCCTACTCAAGGATAAATGACTTCGTCCTACAGGGACGAGCATGTAAAGTCAGTCTATTTTCTGCATACTACCCTCTATTTTATCATACATTCAAGTGAGAAACCCTCTACCCGATGCAAATCGAAACTTATTCTTTCTATTGTGGAAAAAAGAGACAAGGCCCCCCCGATTTGTCCGGTTCGACCTTGCCTCTATCTATTTTCTAAAATTAGCGATTTAAATACTTTAATGGGTTTTCTAAACTACCACTTTTGTGAATCTCAAAATGCAAGTGAACACCCGTGGAGTCGCCTGTACTTCCCATAATCCCGATTTTATCGCCCTTTTCGACGATTGTACCTTGGGTGGTGGTGATTTGGCTCAAATGGCCATATAACGTCTCGTAACCGTTCAAATGATTAATAATGATATAATTGCCGTAATCAGATTTATAACCGGTTTCCGTGACTTTGCCGTTATCGGCCGTCATGATATTCTTGTTGCCTGTGATATCAATACCTTTGTGGAGCTTGCCCCAACGCATGCCGAACGTACTTGAAATACTTGGGGAAACGACAGGCCACGCGAACTTCCCTGAGCCTTCGCCTTGAATCACTTTCGTTCCTTTTTTCACCTTAGCCATAACAGGGTTATCAATGATTTCTTCATTCACAAGCTTCTCTTCGGTCATTAGACCGTCGACCTTCGTCACTTGAATCGTAACCTTCTTCAGCCCATTCTTACCAGCTGATATCGGTTGAACAACACCTACACGAAGGGAATCATCTTTCACATACTCGGTGTCGTATTGAATCTCCTGATTCTGTACAACCCGTTCTGTTGTCTTAACTGAGAGCGTTGGTTTGAGCACCGTCACATCAAGTTGGTTGCCGATTTTCAGCTTATCATCTTGAAGTCCGGGGTTCTTATCATAAATGAATTGCTTCGTAATCCCTAGTTTCTTCGCGATACAGGAGACGCAATCTCCTTCGACAACCGTATACTTAGCAGGCTGTACATCGCCGGTCTTAAGCTTTTTAACGACATCTTCCGGCTTAGCCAAGTCATTTGGTTGGATAGGAACCTCATTGGTATCTACCTTCTGAACAAACTCTACTTTCTCGAGTTCGGATGGTGCTGTTGTGATATCCTCACCCATCCCTGTTGATAGGGCAGCTACCTTAGCTGTTTCCTTGGCTTTAGGCGCGAAGGGCGCACTTACCTGTTCAAGAATCCGATCAGCCGTCTGTTGATCCTTCACAATTGCGATGGTTTTCCCATCTACCTTCAATTCAATGCCGACCGGTTGCGGCACAAGCAGCTCATCAAGTGTTGTTAAAACAGTTGAATCATCTGATTTTAAATTGTAAGCCCTTTCAGGCTCGTAGGTAACTCCGTTTGTTTTCAGAACGACATGTACATCTGGGAATTTTTGTTGCACTTCTTGCGGTTTTCTTTGCTTATATTCATCGATAATCTTATTGTCGCTTACGATACCTATTTCTTGGCCATCCAGCTTCACATGATACACATTCACCATGCCTGCCTCTACATATTGATGACCGGTAAACGTAATTACCCCAGTTAGAGCAATCGCACTAACTCCCAGAGCAAGAGACCATTTATGTCGTTTCATAACCGTTAGTGTCGTAGTTGTCGTTGATTCTTCCAGCTGCTTGTCTGATATTGATTCATTTCCGGTCAAGCTTTCTCGCTTAGGCGTGAATCTCTTGATGAGATCCATGACAAAGCGCATACCCCTGAAACCTGTCATGATCTTCTCCCTTTGAACGGTTTTGCATCCATAGATACATAAATAAACCTTGATTAGACATAATATCCATAAGGATGTCTTCCTTTTGTTAAATTTAACACACTTTCTCTGCCTATTTCAACAAAATACTCGATATCCATGTGATAGATTCGTGTCCATTACCAAAAGAAGACGATAAAGATCCATTTTTTTGTATGAAAATCCAAGAGATTTTGCGCTCTGCTACAAGGATTGACGAATTTGATGAAAAATTGAAAGGGGAAATCCTCAATGGAAATTAATTTGGCGGCCACATTCCAAAATAGGGATAATTTAGAGCAAGCGGCTGAAGTACTTAAACTGCAAGGTGTGCTAGATATCAAATTCGATAATGGCTTTGTGCCTAATTCCGATCACCAGGCAGATACCTTCATTCAATCCGTAGGCAGCCTTGCTGCTGAGCCCTCCTTTGCACTCAAAGTAAGTGTTGAGAAGTCACGTTATCGCCAAGCTGAGGACACGATTATCAAATACGGCGGACAACTCCACTAATCCATCCAAGTAAGGAAAAGATTAATATTTGCTTAGGATATCTGTAAGCTGCTTCAATTCCTTCTCGCTTAAGTACTTTTTAAGTGTGTCATTGACTTGCTTTAACTCCTCTGTAGTAATCCCATCTTCGAGCATTCCGGATAGATTCTGCACCTCAGCTTGCGGCAGCTTAGCAACAACTAGAGAAAATATTTTCATCTTATCGTCGCTGGACAGTGCTTCTTTCTTTTTGGCAAAATCCTCCGTCGACATGACGAGTTCCTTTTTCTGATCATTCGCTTCACTTCGCGCTCTTCCCATAACGGCTATAGCATCATCCTTGGCTCCTTGGGAAGCATCTCCACCGTCAATTGAACTAACTCCACTCGAGGGAAGTTGATTGTTTGAACTCGGGTTAGATATGCTTCCAGACGGGTTGAGACTAGGAACAGGCTTCGTAGGTGCAGGGCTTTCGGATGGGGCAGCTTGCTTCCCCCCGTCTCTACGCATAACTATATTCAGCTCCCCCGCCAATCTTGCAGCAAATTCGTTAAATTGAACCTTTTTACCCAAAGCTGGGATCTGATATTGTCGAAATATATCCTCCACGTATATATTTACGACATACCATGTCGTAAACATCGTTATCGATGTAATCAAGACTGTTCCAATGACGATCTTACCTAACCATGCTATTAATTTCATACTCGCTATCACTCCTGGCGCATAATCATGTTCCTCCCTCCCAGTATTGACGAAATCATCTCCATTAAATCCCTTTTTGATAAAAAAGAAATCCTCTAAGCTGCAAACAGCCCAGAGGATTTCTTAAGTTATTCAGGAAAATGCGAACATTTTGCCTTATTTCGTTATGATTATGCGTAGATTGGACGAACCAGGTTTGTTTGTTCACGGTTACGACCTACGGAGAAGATTGCGATTGGAATACCTGTCAGCTGGGAAACACGCTCCACATAATGTCTGGCATTCTCAGGCAGATCGCTCAGCGTACGTGCGCCGGATACGTCTTCTGTCCAACCTGGAAGCTCTTCATATACAGCTTCGCACTCAGAGATAGCTTTCAGGCTAGCTGGGTAGTGCTCAATTAACTCGCCGCGGTACATGTAGCCTGTGCAAATTTTTACCGTTTCAAGCCCTGTCAGAACATCAATGGAGTTAAGGGACAAGCCCGTGATTCCGCTAACGCGTCTTGCGTGACGAACAACAACGCTGTCGAACCAACCAACACGACGCGGACGACCCGTTACTGTACCGTATTCAAAGCCTTTTTCACGAATCCATGCACCAATTTCATTGTCCAGTTCCGTTGGGAACGGGCCATCACCGACACGCGTCGTATATGCTTTGGCCACACCAATGATATTGTGGATCTTCGTTGGTCCTACACCGGAACCAATACATACACCGCCAGCTGTTGGGTTCGAAGAAGTAACATACGGGTATGTACCTTGGTCGATATCCAGCATAACACCTTGTGCGCCTTCGAACAGCACTCTGCGGCCTTGATCAATATATTGATTTAAGACAACAGATGTATCCGTAACATAAGGACGAATTACTTCTGCGTACGCGAGGTACTCTTTAAGAATCGGCTCTACATCAAGCCCTTGAGAACCGTATACTTGCTCAATCACAACGTTTTTCTCAGCAACGATGCGTCTAAGCTTCAATTCGAACTCTTCCGCATCCATCAAATCAGCGATACGAATGCCGTTACGAGCTGCTTTATCCATATAACAAGGACCGATCCCTTTGCGGGTCGTGCCAATTTTACTATCACCTTTGCGATCTTCTTCCAGACCATCCATCAGCAAATGATACGGCATAATAACATGCGCGCGGTCACTGATGTTCAGGTTCGTCGTCGTAAAACCATTATCATGAATGTAGTTAATTTCTTCAATGAGCGCAGCCGGGTTAATCACCATGCCATTCCCGATTACACAAGCTTTATCTTTGTAAAAAATACCAGAAGGTATCATCGTTAGCTTATATTTCTTCCCGCTAATAATGATTGTATGGCCTGCATTGTTACCACCTTGATAACGAGCAACAACCTCAGCAGATTCCGCTAAGAAATCCGTGATTTTCCCTTTCCCTTCATCTCCCCATTGCGTACCGACAACAACAACCGTTGACATATGCACTTACCTCCGTACGGTGACGAATCACCCATAATGAGCCGTTATGGCTTTAGTACCACAGAGCGAAGTTGGACTTCATTAAAGCGCTAAAGCGTCTAGCGTCCATCATACTTTCCCTCTGGCGATGCAAATACCTCTATACACCGTTACACAAATAGTGAACCAGGTCAGAGGGCTTACTCACCGCAAAGGAACATCTAGGTTTCTTCGGCAGACTTCTGCAGGAAGGGAACCTACCTTACGGCATGAAAAACGACCTTATTTCGAACTTGCCTTGCGATAAGCAGGCATTCGACCAAGGTTTTTTCACCGTCTCTAGTGTAGCAGTCCCCCTGAGCAAAGTCAATTAAAAACGAACAATTACACAGGTGCCCGTATAATCGTTCGGATATTGTGCAAACTAATAGGTTAAATAAAAAAAACAGCCGTCAATACTGCGCGGCTGCTGCTTCCTGATGACTTCGATCCATATTCACGAACTTATTAAATTGCTTCAAAAAGGCAAGCTCTACGGTTCCAACTGGACCGTTCCGCTGCTTAGCAATAATAATCTCGATAATGTTCTTCTTCTCAGATTCCTTATCGTAGTAATCGTCCCGGTAGAGGAACGCTACGATGTCGGCATCTTGCTCGATCGATCCCGATTCCCTAAGGTCAGACATCATCGGGCGCTTGTCTTGCCGCTGCTCAACACCCCGGCTGAGCTGCGAGAGCGCGATGACCGGAACGTTGAGCTCACGCGCAATTTGCTTGAGCGTACGGGAGATCTCAGAGACCTCCTGCTGACGGTTATCGCCTTTGCCGCGGCCGGCAATCAGCTGCAGGTAGTCGATGAGGATCATGCCGAGCCCCTTCTCCTGCTGCAGACGACGGCACTTCGCGCGGATGTCCGCAACCGTGATCGATGGTGAATCATCGATGTAGATGTTCGCTTCGGACAAGGCGCCAATCGCCATCGTCAGCTTCTCCCAGTCGTCGCCCTCGAGATAACCCGTCCGCATGCGGTTCGCGTCGACGTTCGCTTCCGCGCAAATCATACGCTGTACGAGCTGCGCGGCGCCCATCTCCAGAGAGAAGATGGCGACGGTTTCTTTGGCCCGAACGCCCACGTTCTGCGCAACGTTCAGCGCGAACGCGGTCTTACCGACTGAAGGACGGGCGGCCAAGATAACAAGGTCTGAGCGCTGGAAGCCGGACGTCATCTTGTCGAGGTCAATGAAGCCCGAAGGGATCCCCGTTGACCCTCCCTTATTCGAGTAAAGCTGCTCAACTTTCTCGAATACTTCCATGAGCACGTCGCGAATTACCACGAAGCCGCTTGAGCTGCGGCGCTGCGAGATCTCAAGGATCTTCGCCTCCGCTTCGCTGAGCATCGACCCTACGTCGTCCTCATTGGCATAGCCATTGGAGACGATTTGGGTCGCTGTGCGGATAAGGCGGCGCAACATCGACTTCTCCTCGACGATAGCCGCGTAGTAGTCAATGTTTGCGGCTGTTGGCACTGCGTTAGCCAACTCAGAAAGATACGTCACGCCGCCGATCTCTTCAAGCTGCTGCTTGTTCTGCAGCCGCGACGTTAGCGTGATCAGGTCGACAGGCTCCTGCTCTTCTGCGAGTTCTACGATCGCCTCGAAGATGCGTTGATGTGTACCACGATAGAAGTCGTCGCTTGATATCCGCTCCATGGCGGTAATCAAGGCTTCGCCGTGAATCAAAATAGCACCGAGTACGGCTTGCTCGGCTTCTATATTTTGTGGGGGTACACGATCCATAAACATATTATCTCCGCTCATGCTGCTGTACCCGCCTTTCTTTTCGATAGTTAGTTTATTAGCCTTGCATACAAATGGATGAGAAACTCTTCAATCGCTTTATTCTATCATCCATGGTTTTTCTTTACTCTCCAACTTAAACTTGGCTAATCTTTCATTCTAGAACTCTTACCCCTCGCCCAGTTTCCTGAACAAGGAACATATAGTTAGCTACTCCAAGTACTCTATCATTCTGCTAACATTCATCCATGCTGCAACTCTATGAGCTAAAAGTAACTACATGCAAAAAGTGCAGTAAATCACCGTATATTTCACATTTTGAGCAGAATTGATGCATTTAGTGCATCAATTATCCATAATTCGGACTTAATTGGTTCGTATTCGAACAATTAGCTGCACTTTTTGCATGAAATCGCTTGAAAGTGCTGGGATGGACTGAATTTGCTGCACTTTTTACATCATCGCTGCAAAAGTG
Source organism: Paenibacillus sp. WG02 (assembly GCF_055396115.1). Classification (NCBI taxonomy): domain Bacteria; kingdom Bacillati; phylum Bacillota; class Bacilli; order Caryophanales; family Paenibacillaceae; genus Paenibacillus; species Paenibacillus sp. WG02. The sequence goes on from NZ_AP036016.1 coordinate 8,429,111, forward strand.
GGCACCTAACTTGGTGCTTGAAGAGTTACAACAAATAATCTATCATTTCAAAGCACTATCAAACAATCAAACTCTCTCAAACCCTCTTAACCTCTCTTACGCAAACTACAACCATCTCTTCCGACATCTAATAAAGGGATTAACGACCCCTGATTAACCTCACAATAGATAAGAGTCCCTCCAAGGGACTCTTACCTGCACATGTTCTTTCTTAGCAACGCTGCTTCTCTTTCTCCGTAACGTTGCTCTCTGTTCTGGAACGTTGTTTCTCTTGCTCTGGATTGCTATTTCTCCTTGCTCCAGAACGCCAAACCTGCGTTCCACAACCCCGCTTCTCCGCTACTTCTCTTCCGTCACGTGTACGTTCAAGCTAGCCGTTACTTCACTATGCAGTTTCACAGCAACCTTCGTCACACCAAGCGTACGAATTGGATCTTCCAGCACGATTTTGCGCTTATCGATTACGATTTTGTACTGCTTCTCTAGAATCTCTGCGATTTGCTTGCTAGGGATGGCTCCGAATAGACGCCCGCCTTCACCAGCTTTCGCCTTGATTTGCACCGTCATTTCACCAAGCTTCTCACCGAGTGCCTGCGCATCGGCTTTCTCTTGATCCTTGCGGCGCTGCTCTGCTTTTTTCTGATTATCCAGCACCTTTACAGTTCCTTGTGTAGCTGGAGCAGCAAGCCCCTGCGCGATTAGGAAATTCTGTGCGTAGCCCTCAGATACTTCTTTTACTTCGCCCTTTTTACCTTGGCCTTTAACGTCTTTTAGTAAAATTACTTTCATTCGAAAAGTCCCTCCTCTTCCTGCATTTCCTCTAATACTTTCTTCAATCGATTCGTTGCTTCCTCTAAGGTGCCATCGATCTGCGTGGCTGCATTCGTTAAATGCCCGCCTCCACCCAGACGCTCCATAACGATCTGAACGTTCATCTGTCCCAGCGATCTTGCGCTAATCCCGATCAATCCGTCCGGTCGCTCGGCGATGACAAAGGATGCCATAATATTCGTCATATTCAACAATGTATCAGCTACTTGCGCAATCATCAACTGAGAATATTTGCGATTTGGCTCAGCAACTGCCAATGCGATATGTTCGTAAATTGTTTCTGTTAGTTTAATGACTTCTGCTCTCTCGATATACGAATCGAGATCTTCCTTCAGCAATCGCTGAATTAAGGCGGAATCTGCACCATTTCGGCGCAAATAGGATGCAGCTTCAAAGGTTCTTGCCCCTGTACGGAGGCTGAAACTCTTCGTATCCACCACGATGCCAGCCAGCAGCATGGTTGCTTCCAACACTTCCATCGTGAGTTTTTCATTGATATATTGAAGCAGCTCCGTCACAAGCTCACACGTTGAGGACGCGTAAGGCTCCATATAGACGAGCGTCGCATCATGAATGAACTCCTCACTACGTCGATGGTGATCGACCACCACGACCCTGTGTGTCTGCTGCAGCAGCTTAGGTTCAGCCACCATGGACGCCTTATGTGTGTCCACAACAACCGCCAGCGATCGCTGTGTCGTAATCTGCATCGCCTGCTCTGGCGTAACGAACCAACGATGCAGGCGCTCATCGGCAGCAATCGTCTCCATCACCTTCTGAATCGAAGGATTGACGCCCTCAAGTACAATATAGCCTTCCTTGCCGACAACCTGTACAGCCTTCAAGACACCAACCGCTGCACCCACGGAGTCCATATCGGGGAAACGATGACCCATGATGATTACTTTATCGCTATCCTTCATGAGATCACGCAAAGCATGCGAAATGACCCTAGCTCGAACTCGCGTACGCTTCTCAACCGCATTCGTTCTTCCCCCATAGAAGGAAAGTCGCTGTCCGACTTTGACAGTTACCTGATCGCCGCCGCGGCCGAGTGACATATCCAGTCCCATCTGCGCCATTTGACCAAGCTCCATGAGCTGTTCAGCTCCTGACGCGATACCAATACTAAGCGTCAAAGGAAGCTTATTTTCAATCGTCAAATCCCGCACTTCATCCAGGATTTCAAAACGCGTTTGTTCCAGTTGGCGCAACGCCTTCTGATCCATCAGAATGAGAAAACGATCCGACGATGTCCGGCGCAAATATAGCTGGTACTTCTGAGCCCATTCCGTAATCTCACCAGTCACCTTAGCCAGCATAATGCTGCGCGTCTGATCATCGAGACCTTGCGTCGACTCCTCCAGATTATCCATCATCACGATGCCGATCGCCGTCTTCTCATCTTCATACTTCTTCGCCAAAATCGCCTGCTCCGTGATTTCACGGAAATAAAGCAGCCGCTCCTCAGGCCGAATCCATACTTGATAGATAAACTTTCCAATGGACAGCTCCAACTTGTCACTTTTGTCGTTTTTGTCCTTTTTGTTTTTCAAATCAGGGAAGAATTCGAATAGCGACTCGCCAATGACCGAATCCTTCTCCAGCATTTTTGCGACAAAAGGGTTGTGCCACTCGATGCGCTTCTCTTCATTATATAAAATAATTCCGATGGGAAGGCCGCTCATCACTTCATTGCCCGCTTTTTTCACCCGATGTGTAATCGTTCCGACGTACGTATTTAACTCTCTACGAAAAGCAGTCTCCGCTTGCAGCGTAAAGTAAGCCAATACACCGCAGAACAGGAAGGCTGTGAGGCCCAGCCACCATTTGAACATATAAATAATGGCTGTCAAAATGATAAGTAGGACGAAAATCCACACGATATGTTGACCGTGCCACCGCTTTAAAAGGAACTTCGGCATTCGAACTAGCTCCTAATCCTATATATTTTTCTTGAACCGTTCTCGGATTGGAAACGCAACATCAAATACCCCTAATAAGCTGTATACGATAAATAAAGGAGGCATGAAGCAAAGGATTACAATCGCCACAATAGGCAATATAGGCTTCCACTTGTTCGCATGAGCAACAAAGAATAGAAAGCAAATCGCCTGAATAGCGAAGATCAGCATAAGCAGCGGCATCGCATTCATTAATAGCGTAGAGATCATCGAAATGGAAGCTGGATTAACAAATAAATCTAATACAAATACAACTAAATAGATCCAGACAAGCGATTTCTGCAGCATCCACTCCCTCATCGGGCGTAATCCTGGAATCCCTTCTCCTGTTTTGTTGAGCAGCCAGCGGCTGATGCCGTGGGAGACAAACGTATAGAATAGAGCAACGAAAATTAGATATAAAGGAATCACTTGCACGATGAAATTGACATACCAATCCTGATCTTTCGGCAAAATATCGCGGATCCCAGGAGGCATTCCCGCTATGCTTTCCATCATGAATTGTTTGAATCTGGCAATCGGATCAAATCCGAGCGCATACCCGATGACAAGACTCACTAGAGACTCTGCCAAAATCGTGATAATCCCTGCCGTTAACACGGATCTTGCCGCTGCTTTGCGTTTATATAAGTTACCCATGACCAACACAGGCGGTAAGAAGAACAAGGATACCGACATAAGGAATATCCCCTGCCATTGGGTAAGAATATAAACAACAAGCAAGCTGAGCACATAGCTAATGACGAAACGCCTGGTGCTTGATTTTACATATAACATCAGAACTGGAATCATGAGAAAACTAAATGTGAAAATAATAAAAGGCGTCATTAAAGATAGCAATGAGACGATCGTCACTGCGCTCCATATGATGCTTTGCCAACTTCGTTTCCCCAACCGGGCTCACCTCTTACGTAAATGTTCTTCTAGCGATGAAATGTCGCCGTACCAATCCTCAAGTTGATGGCCCTCTTGGCGGTGCTTCTTCATTTTCTCTACAATAGCTTCGTCTAAACTGTGAAAGGAAATGCCTAGTCTTCTGCCTAAGATATAACCGCTCGAAATTAAGCTGGCTAATCCGTCTACAATTTTCACGTGGCTGCCTTCCCATATGCCTTTGAGCAGATGAGCTACATGATCTACGACTTCTGTCTTGAGCCATTCAATGACTTTGGCCCGTCTGGCTAGGTCAACATCCTTTTCCCTATTCAGCAACCGTCATCTCTCCTCATTCAGCAATGACTATTGTGTCAATTATACCACAAATAGGCACAAGAAAAGAAAGCCTCTACAGAGCTGTTCGATCTCCTTGCGTGGATGGTGTTGAAATCACTAAAAATTCGACACTTTCCAAAGATTCGTTTCGAATTTGATGCGGAATACTAGGCAAAATGGTGCAGCCTTCCTGCGGCTTCAAGGTGATGACCGTACCATCGATCCACATCTTTGCTTCTCCGCTTAAAATGAAGAAAAACTGCTTCGCCTTTTGATGCACATGCTTCACTTCGCTCGCGCCCGCCGGCATTCGCTCTTGGATAATGGTTCTATCCGCATCCCGTTCCAGGAACCAACCGTCGCAATCATCGCCCCATATGTAGTGTTCTGCCTGCTCTTTGTGGATTTTCACGATGGGTTTCTCCCCTTTTAGTTTGCTTCTTGACATGCAAAAAAGACAGCCGTTAGATACAGCTGCCTTCTTGGTTTAACCCTATTCCGTTGTGTAAGGCAACAATGCGATTGTACGGGAGCGCTTGATAGCGATCGTCAATGCACGTTGGTACTTAGCGGAAGTACCAGTTACACGTCTAGGAAGAATCTTCCCGCGCTCACTGATGAACTTTTTAAGAGTTTCAATATCTTTATAGTCAATGTGCTTGATTTTGTTTACTGTGAAGTAACAAACCTTACGACGTTTACCTTTACCGCCTTTACCACGAGGAGCAAATTTGCGGTCGCCGCGATCTTCACTGTTGTTATCTCTTTTTTGGAAAGCCATTAGTTTGTTCAGTCCTTTCTACTTTAGAATGGCAAATCATCATCGGAAATATCGATCGGTTTTCCGTCATCTATGAAAGGATCCTGCTGCTCGCGCGATCCACCGCCACGATTGCCACTGCCGCTTCCGCCGCCGTAGCTTGCGTTTGCGTTAGACGATCCGCCTTCTTCGCGATTAGCGCCGCTGTTGCTGGATTCAAGGAAACGTACATTATCGGCAATAACTTCGGTCACATAAACGCGCTTGCCCTCATTGTTGTCGTAATTCCGTACCTGAATACGTCCTTCCACTGCTGTTAAACGACCTTTACGCAAATAGTTCGCGCATGTTTCAGCAAGCTGCCTCCACGTGACGATATTGATAAAGTCCGCTTCCCGTTCTTTCGACTGTGAATTCGTGAAAGGGCGGTCTACTGCAAGTGTAAATTGTGTGACAGCTACACCAGCTGGCGTATAACGAAGTTCTGGATCTTTGGTCAATCGACCGATAAGAATAACACGGTTCAACATGGAACAACCCTCCTGACGAAAATACTGGCATGAATTAAGCTACGTCGTTTACGATTAAGTGACGAATAACTTCGTCCGAAATCTTAAGTACGCGATCAAGTTCAGTTACAACAGCAGGTTCTGCGTTGAAGTGTACCAGCACATAGTGCCCGTCACGGAACTTATTGATCTCATACGCAAGACGGCGTTTGCCCATCAGGTCATGTTTGGAGATTTCTCCCCCACCGTTCGTGATGATGCCTTGGAACTTTTCTACCGTAGATTGAACAACTTCTTGTTCAACGTCTGTACGAATGATGTACATCAGTTCATATTTGCGCATGTATTTCACCTCCTTTTGGACTAAGCGGCTCCTTTTTAAGCTTGTCAGACAAGCAAAGGAGCAAGGAGCGAGGATTCTTATTCAAAACTCGCACCTGAATACTATAGCAAATCGAGCGACAGATTACAAGTTTTTCTCCAATAAAATGCGAAGGAGGAAGCTGGTAATGGGATTCATACATGCTTCCCCTCCAAAGGGGTAATCTAAATACGATGTTATTCTTGAGAAGAGGTGATCATCATGGGTGAATGGACACAATTCAATGCTGGCGATCATGTTCCTAACGACGGTCAGTATATCGAAGTTGGTGAAAATGCTTTTCACATGGGGATTAGAAATCCCAAAATCGTTACACTGAAAAAGGGTGATACCTTCCCTGAAACGAGCAACCACAATCGAAAATGGCACCGAAAACATTTGCGGCAGTAAGTTCTGAGTTCACCAAGACTAGGAGAATGAGCTATGAGAACTACCACGTTTACCTGGCTGTTTACCTTCCTAGGTGCTGCCTTGTGCTTGGTTCATTATTTATTTCATGATCATGATGCCTTTTATATGCTGTTCTACGCGCTCAGTGTACCAGCATGGTTTGCATCAACATTTACGAACATCTATGAGATCTCCATGTTTAAAATGCTCATCATTTATGCGTTAACGATCGCCTCATGGGCCTTGGTTGGGTATATCATTGACCGCTTCTCTGTCAGTTACAGACGGCGGGATAGGAGTCATTAACCGCACCGACTCTTGTAAATTGGAAGTACCTCTGAACGATATGTTCAGGGGTATTTTGTATTTTTATATGCTGCTCTTTCCGGCTAGCTTGCTTTGCTTTATAATTTACTATATCTACCAATCTATGTATGAGGTGAACTTTTTGGACGAAAATAGACATACTCAGCGCGAGACTGACACTAGTAATCTAGCTAGTGATCTCCCTTCTTCACCCGCATCATCCCTTAGCCGTAGAAAGCTGTTATCTACACTAGGTGCAGCAGGCATAGCTTTGGCAGCCGGTGACTTATTCATGCCTAGTCATAAAGCGCATGCGGCAGCCACTTCTACTCTCTTCTATAATGTCAAAGATTTCGGAGCCCGCGGCAACCGACGCTATGATGAAGACGATTCTCCTTACATCCAAAGTGCAATCGACACGGCTGCTCAATCAGGTGGCATCGTTTACATCCCGCCAGGTATGTACTTCCTCAAGATGCCTTTACGTGTGAGCGCGAACATTACCTTAATGGGGGCCGGCAGCAGCAGCATCCTTCGGTCATCCACCCATAAATTCGGTCTTCTTAATTTATCTGCGGTTCAGCATATACATATCCAAGGATTGTCCTTCCAAGGATTTGGTTCCTTCGGAAACGCCTCGGTTCCACGAATTGAATGCGGAATTGCGCTCGACCAAGCTAGTGACATTACCATCACTGACTGCACCTTTTCCATGATCGACAATGGCATAAAATCCGTTGATTCTAACCGAGTTGTTGTCGAGAACTGTACCTTCGATTCCATCATCGGAACGCTGGATTACGATACCCAGGGATATGGCATCTGGTGCAGTAATGTTAAGAATCATCATTTGGTGCAAAATCAATTCAACATGCTGTTTCAACCATGTATCACTTTGACCAATGGCAGCAGTCATTCTGTCATTGCGAGAAATCGCATGCAGAAATGCTATCAGTCTGGCATTGACCTTATATCCGGTCCCAAAGAAGAACCGTGTCAATTTAATACCCTTTCCGATAACATCATTGAGAATTTTATAAATTCAAGCGGAAATAAAGGGTACACCTATGGCATCCGCCTCAAGGGTCACTGCATCTCCAATATGATTACGGCTAATACGCTAAATGATATCGAAGATATTGGCATTCAGTTAGTGGGGCAAGCGGACACCCAACAAAAACGCCCTCACCACAATATCATAGCTAATAACCAGCTCCAAGCTATTGGTAATAACGGTATTGTCCTCATTAATGCTTACGATAATCAGATTCGTCAGAATTCTATTCGTACTTGCAAAGCAGATGGGATCGTGCTCGCTTCTGATGGCAAAGACAGCGGTTCTTACTCGGATAGCAATCAGTTAACGGGTAATAGCCTAAACACCTGTACCAAAGCACCCATTCGCATCTCAGATGCCAATTGTCGAGAAACCATCCTCTTTGGCAATGTGGGTTATGGAAATGGCGAGAAAATCTTCGATAAAGGCACAAACACAACCACTTCTATCTTATAAGAAAGCGGTTTTCGTGATCCGAAAACCTATACTTTCTTATGTGGTAAGAAAAGGCCACATCCCAGTGTAGTTGGGTGTGTGGCCTTTTTGCAATCGTTATTTCTGATAAACTCGCTTCTCTGATATCTTTCCATCCGCAAAGAAAACAAGCTGAACATAATAACCAGATTGATTGGATATCTCGTACTCATACGTTTTCTTTCCATTCTCATCTTTCACCAGCTTGCCTTTGGCTCCTGTTAGTTTCACCACGTCATCATAGGTGCCTGTCATACTTATCTTATCGGCCTGTTCCTTCGTTATCTTAGGAAGGGGCTCATCCTTCGTCGCATTGTCGCCGGCTTTTGGTGTCACAGTAGCAGCTGCTCCTCCCGCTGGACTGCTTGTCCCGCCTGGCGTCGCAGAAGCCCCTGCAGAAGGCTGTACAGTCACTCCAGGAGTTGGACTAGCTGTGCCTCCCACATTCTTCTTGGAGCACCCTGTAACGACCACAGCCAGCACCAGAAGCATCATCACCCAAATTCTCATATCATTCTACCTCCTCATTTTACCTATGCCTAGATATGGGGTTATTTTGCTTCTTTGCCTTGCCTTTTATTCCCTACCTGCAAAAGCAAAAGAGCCCTCTACGTCTTCATAGACGTAAAAGGCTCTTAATTTGTTTCACAAATGTTGGTTTCACTAGAGTACGGAAAGAGTGGGAGTCGAACCCACGCACGCCTCGCGACGCCTAACTGATTTCGAGTCAGCCCCCTTGGACCACTTGGGTACCTTTCCATGAAAAGCGAGAACAGGACTTATTGTATCAAAAAAGTCAGGCTCTCGCAAGTGTTTTTCTTGAACCCTTTAGGAGGACTCTTCTTGTATCTCTGTATTCGATCGGAGTACTTTTTTTAGCTTACTTTCGAACTTTGTTCTCGGTACTAATACACTGTGTTTACATCCTACACATTTGATCCGAATATCCATGCCCATCCGAATGATTTCCATTTCATTGGTGCCACACGGATGGGGCTTTTTCATTTGCACAATATCGCCAAGCTGATACTGCTTCTTCTCCATTCGTCTGCCACCGCCTTTTCCGAATTTATGGACATGATCTTCTTGGGTTATATCACTTCTATTTGCGTAATATTGAGCTGCTTCTTAATCTCGATATTCAAAAGTCTAGTGACATTAAATTGTCTTGTCGGCTTGCACTCCGCAATAATGCGGATTTTCAAATCCGTCGAACCCACCATCTGGACACCAAGCACCTCAGGTTCTTTTACAATATCATCGGTAAGCAGCTGAACTTGCTTCACCGTTTCCTTGAGGATTTCTGTCGCTTTATCAATATCCAAATGGAGAGGAATCGTTACATCAACTACGGCAAGTGAATTGTAGGTAGAAAAATTGGTTACTTGTTTGATATTCCCATTCGGAATAATATGCACTTCACCGGTCCAGTCTTGATCCGTGTCACTCTAATCCCGATTTCTTCTACTGTACCTTTGAATGAATCAATCTGAATGACGTCCCCCACTCCGAATTGATCTTCAAATATGATGAAAAAACCTGTTATTACATCCTTCACCAAACTCTGTGCCCCGAAACCAATCGCTAGCCCGAGTACACCTGCACCAGCAAGTAAAGGACCTATATTTAGTCCCACTTGCCCTAGTATCAGCATGATGCATATGAGATTGATCGTGTAAGCTATTAGGTTATGTATGAGACTTCCTATTGTGTTTGTTCTTCTTCTATCAAACTTCAACGGAGACTTGTCTCTAGCTGACATCATATGAGCAATTGTTTTATCCGCGATTTTTATGCATATTTTAGATACTACATAGATTAATATAATTTTAACGATAATCCAAAATATCGAAGCTATCATTTCCGGTTTCATTACATGATTGTGTACCCATTGACTTAAATCCGTAAAATATTTGGTTACAAAGGCCATGTGCAGCCCCCCTTAATTTCATTCCATCGTAACATATTTATCCTCATTTTTAAAATAGATACCTCTGATTTCCACATTTTCAGAATGAATAATGTCTCTTACTTGTTCTAAATTCTCTCCGGGGAATTCGATAGACAATGCGCAGCCTGCCGTGATTTCTTTCGGAGTTGGTCTAATGTCGATCTCGATATCTGCGTACTCTAGCAGCATTTCTGCTCTCAGTGCCTGTTGAGTAGAATCGAACGCTAGCAACATGATTGAAAGTTTCAGGGAAAGTCCCCCTCTTCTACGTATAAATGTCCCTATCTCTCCATATACTAGTAAAAAAGTAGCAACATTTGGAGGGATACGATGAAATTCCAATTTGGTTTCGATGGCGTGAAAAATGCGGTTCTAGAACCACTAAAGATTCAACATACAGATGCCGATACCCCTTTTCTTCTCTCAAAGCATTTACACACCATCTTTAGCAAACTACCAACCTATCAACCTATCGTCATCATATGTGTTGGAACCGATCGTTCTACTGGTGATTCCTTAGGACCATTAGTTGGCTCTCATTTGAACCGAACAACCAACCTCCGCAACCTTCATCTTTTCGGTACATTAGATGAGCCTGTCCATGCTATGAATTTAGCTGAAACCGTTGATAAAATCCACAACCAATTTCAAAACCCTTTCATCGTTGCCATCGATGCTTGCCTTGGTCAAGTATCCAGTGTCGGTTGCATTCAGGTTGCAGACGGACCTCTTAAACCAGGCGCCGGTGTAAATAAAGATTTGCCTCCCGTTGGTGACATCCATGTTACCGGTATTGTAAATGTCGGTGGATTTATGGAGTATTTCGTCCTGCAAAATACGCGGCTTAGCTTAGTCATGAATATGGCCAATATTATTGGTGACGCTCTTCATTCTGCATTGCGCCGCACACAATCTTATACACCTAATGCTACGGCTGCTTTAAAGTTTGATTAATCGCTTCTTTTTCTTCAGAGCTTAGCGTATAAGTTGATTGTGCATTCTGAATTGGCTTCGCATACAAATACATTTGCTCGCGGCTATGTATACCCGTCAGAATAATCCCATCTTGATATTCATCCAATATGGCAATTGTAAAGCTTAAATCACTTCCACCTTCATTGAAGGCATTATAGCGATGGATGGCGACTTTTGACTTCGTCTTCATTAATGCTTGACGAATCGTTTCAACCTTGGCTGAAGTCGCTGCTGATTCGGCCTTTTGCTCGTTCAATCCTTTTTGCATATCAATAATGATCTGTTCCATATTTTCTGCTTTTGAACCATTTATCATTTGTGTATATCGTTTACGCAAAGACGCTAATTTAATGGAAACAATTAATATGAAAATAAACAGCACAATGATTAGTGCGAAACAAGTTAATACGATGACCCCACCATCAAGGCCAAACAGTTCCCCCATGATTTATCCCTCTTTCTACTTCGCATACTGCGTTTGAATCTCTTTTACAGCATCAATCAAGGCTTCCACTTCATGATCCGTTGTGAAATAACCAATACTCGCTCTAACCGCACCTTTAGCTAAAGTTCCAGCAGCTTCATGCGCCAGTGGCGTACAGTGATAGCCTGAACGAACGGCAATCTGAAAAGATTGATCCAGGATAAAGGCCACTTCCGATGAATCCGCATCACTGATATTAAAGGAAACAATTCCTGTTTTATTTTGTCCAAGCCTTGGCCCAAGAACCGTGACTCCTGCAATTCCCAGTAACCCTTCCATTAAGTTCTGAGTTTGGCGCCACTCTTTCTCATGAATCTTTTCAACGGTTTCAGACAAGACAAATTTTACACCTTCATTTAGCCCCGCAATGCCAACTGTATTTTGCGTTCCAGCTTCATAACGATCTGGTCGCACAGTGGGTTGATGAATGGCCTCCGATTGACTCCCCGTACCTCCATGTAATAGCGGCTCTAAATCAATGTCCGGATGAATGTATAACCCCCCTGTCCCTTGAGGCCCCAGGAGCCCCTTGTGGCCCGGAAAAGCCAACATATCGATATTCATACTCGCTACATCAATAGGCAGTATACCGGCACTCTGAGCCGCGTCTACGAGCAACCTGACGCCTTGAGCACGACAGATCTCTCCTATTTCTCCTACTGGCATAATGGTTCCCATAAGGTTAGAACTATGATTGACAACAACAAGTGTTGTGTTGGATTGAAATGCCTGTTTCAATTCATCTAATCGAATATTCCCTTGTTCATCACTAGGGATATAGGTAAGTTCAACCTGAGCTGAGGCCCTCAAATATTCAAGCGGTCTCCGCACCGAGTTATGCTCGATATTGGTACATATCACGTGGTCCCCAGCTTTTAAGTAGCCTTTGATTGCTTGATTCAACGCATGGGTTGTATTTAATGCAAACGAAATATCATTAGGGTTTCTAATCCCGAATAAACGTGCCGTATTTTTTCGTGTCTCAAATAATACTCTACTGGCTTTCACTGCCATTTGATGACTGCCTCTGCCTGGATTGGCTGCAAACTCATGCATACATTGCATCATGGCATCCATAACAGCAGGCGGTTTAGGCCACGAAGATGCCGCTTGATCAAAATACATAACACCCTTCATTTTGTCACCCTCTCTCATGGATAAAAGCCTAAGCCGTCTGACAGACAAGCACGCTCGATAAGGTTGATGCGAAGCACGCTAAATTGTAAATTCACTCATCAAATCATAAATATAGCATACCTTAGTTTGATCTTTCAGTTCGAAAGAAAACCATCGGTATGCTATCTAATTTTAAGAGATTTTACCTTGCAGCAATTCTAGCAGACGGTTTAAATCGTCTTTGGAATAGTAGAGAAGTTCAATCTTACCTTTATCCTGCTGATGTTTGATTTTCACCGTCGTTCGGTAAATATCTCTCAACTGATCCTCGGCTTGATTAATATATGGATCTCTATTTTTTTCTTTCTGCTTACTTCTTTCCTTTTCTTGCCCTGGAGTCTCTTCCAACGTTTTCACAGCTTCTTCTAGTTCACGTACACTCCATTGCTTGCTGATGGTCGTTTCGGCGAGTTCTTTCTTCAGCTTATCGTCCTTCACACCCACAATAGCTCTAGCATGTCCCATGGATAATGTTCCACGTGAAACATATTGTTTAATGGATTCAGGCAGTTGAAGCAATCTCAGAAAGTTTGCAATATGCGATCTACTCTTCCCGACCTTTGCAGATAACTCTTCTTGTGTGAGAGAAAACTGGTCAATGATTCCTTGATACGCAAAGGCAATTTCCATCGCATTGAGATCTTCACGTTGTACGTTCTCAATCAACGCAATTTCCATAACTTGCTGATCAGAGAAGTTTCTTTCAACAGCAGGAATTGTCGCAATCCCCGTTACTTGAGAGGCACGGAATCTTCGCTCCCCCGCAATGATCTCAAATCCTTTGAGAACTTTACGAACGATAATTGGTTGAATAACACCGTGTTCTTTGATTGAATCAGCTAGTTCTCTAATACTATCTTCATTAAAGTTTTTTCTAGGTTGATAAGGGTTTGCTCTCAATTGGGATAATGGAATTTGGATGACTTTATCACTTTCATCAATATGTAAAGAAGTAATTAAAGCATCCAATCCCTTACCTAAACCTTTAGAAAGGCCTTTGGTCATACAGAGATCACTTCCTTCGCAAGCTCTAAATACACTTCCGCGCCTTTTGATCTAGGATCATAAGTAATAATGGACTGTCCATGACTGGGCGCTTCACTTAAGCGAACATTTCTTGGAATAATCGTTTGGTATACTTTTGTTTGAAAGTATTTCTTTACTTCTTCAATAACCTGTATGCCAAGGTTAGTTCTTGCGTCGAACATAGTCAACAATACGCCTTCAATTTGAAGCCCTGTATTAAGATGCTTTTGTACTAAACGAACGGTGTTGAGCAGTTGGCTTAATCCTTCAAGCGCATAGTATTCACATTGAATTGGGATAATGACAGAATCGGCAGCAGTTAATGAGTTAATGGTTAGAAGGCCTAGTGACGGAGGACAATCAATAAGGATGTAATCATATAAATGTTTCACTAACTGGAGAGATTTCTTTAATCGTACTTCCCTTGAAATCGTTGGTACAAGTTCTATTTCAGCTCCTGCCAACTGAATTGTTGCAGGTACTATTTTGAGATTTGGAACATTGGTATCAACCGTTGCATCTTTGGGGTGAACATCATTAATAAGAACGTCATAGATACAATTAACAACATCCGCTTTGTTCACACCTATCCCACTTGTTGTATTGCCTTGTGGATCGATGTCAACGAGAAGCACCCTTTTCCCTAAAGAGGCTAGAGAAGCACCTAAATTTACAGAAGTTGTCGTCTTACCGACGCCACCTTTCTGATTTGTTATTGCTATTATTTTAGACAAAACCATTTCACCTCAATCGCTTATGTTCCAAATGCCATACTAAAGCAGTATTACTATCTTAACATATCTATGGACTAGTTACCTTATCTATATTTGATAGTTTATGTCCATAAGAAGCAAAAAAACGGCTTGCGCCGTTTAAGGTAGCAATAAATGCTTTATTATCGTTTAGGAATCTTAATTATAATTTCGTAATGATCATCATGATCTTGCTCAGACGTATTAATATTTAAACCAGAACTAGAAACCATTTCAACGGATTGGCGAATTGTATTTAAAGCTAACCGAACATCTTTCGTAAAAGAGACGCGACGAGATTTCTTAATCTTAGTAGCTTCTTTCAAAAAATTAATTTTAATTTCTGTTTGCTTTACATTCAACTCTTTAGTGATAACTTCTTCAAGCACTTTAACTTGTAGTTCTTCTTGATCAAGCGCCAACAACGCTCTCGCATGACGTTCCGTAATCTTACGTTCCATTAATGCCATCTTAACAGGTTCGCTTAGATGTAATAAACGAATCTTATTAGCAATCGTGGATTGGCTTTTACCCAGACGCTGCGCTAAGCTTTCTTGTGTTAAATCATGCATCTCTATTAACTGTTGGTAAGCTGCAGCCTCTTCTATTGCAGTAAGTCCTTCGCGCTGTAAATTTTCAATAAGAGCAATAGATGCTGCTTGAGAATCATTGAAATCACGTACAATCGCAGGGATTGTATCGAGACCCAGCTTTTTAACAGCTCTTAGACGTCGTTCACCGGCAATCAGTTCAAACGTGTTGTTTTTAACTCTGACAACGATCGGCTGAATGATGCCATGCGTTCGAATTGTTTGCATGAGTTCATCAATACGATCATCATCAAACAATAACCTTGGCTGATACGGACTTGGAATAATGCTATTCACCGATATGTTCTTGACCTCGTCAGTCGTTGATCGATCTGCTAGGCCAAATAGCTTTGAAATTTGTTCTTTCATAGGAAAACTTACCACCAACTCTTCCCGTAGTTTAAGCGACCAAAATGATCCAAAGATAGACGACCTCTTCGTCCTACACAAGGATAAACGGCACCTTCGTTCATTAGAGACGAGTGCGTTTGTCAAGGTTGATGCGAAGCACAGTATTAAAACTAATCTTTCTTTTCAACGAACGAAAAAAATTGCAACTATTACGTCAAAGTATGACAAGTAGAGTCTCTTAAAATACTTATAGATTAGCTTAATTCCACTCTATTATTAATTCAACATAGAGTTGATATTTCCTTCTATTTGACAGTCCAAACCATGTAAATGTTTCACGTGGAACAAATTCACAGTTTGACCAAAGGCTCTTTCAACGGGATACCTGCTTTTCTAGGATACTTAGCTGGAGTCGATGCTAGTTTATGAATCTCTACGAAATGGCGAATCGATTCCTCAATGGGTAGCAGCATACGATTCACCTTGACTACCTTTCCTCTCAGTTCTGCGAAACTGAAAGAAGCCTCGTTTAATTCCTCATCAATCTCTGAACCTTTCATTGCAATGAAAGTTCCACCTTTCTTAACGAAAGGAAGACAAAATTCATTTAAAACCTGTAGTCGCGCAACAGCTCTTGCAGTAACCAAATCAAATTGATCCCGGTACTTAGGTAATCTAGCAACGTCTTCTGCTCTACCATGAACACATTCGGTATCTGTCAGTCCAAGTTGCGAAACTAATTCTCTTAAAAACAAAATACGCTTATTCAAAGAATCGACAATCGTAATTTTAAGATGTGGAAAAGCAATTTTCAAAGGGATACTCGGAAAACCAGCTCCAGATCCAATATCTGCAACGGATGACACGTGTCCCACATTAAAATTAAAAGAAACAGAAAGAGAATCATAGAAATGTTTTAAGTAGACCTGATCTCTCTCTGTAATACCCGTTAAATTCATTTTCTCATTCCACTCTACAAGAATCTTGTAATACAACTCAAATTGATCAAGCTGTTGGGTAGAAAGAGAAATTTGTTGTTTCTCTAATAATTGAACAAATTGTTGTTGAATAGCATCCATGAATTAACCTCTAGCCGCAATGACTCTGTTGTAATGTTCTAAATAAACAAGCAGGATAGAAATATCCGAAGGTGTAACGCCACCGATACGAGATGCTTGCCCAATAGATATCGGACGAATTTTAGCTAATTTTTGCTTAGCTTCCGTCGCAATCCCGTGAATTTCACTATACTCGATGTCATCCGGAATTTTTTTCTTTTCCATTTTACGCAACCGTTCAACTTGATTGCTTTGTTTTTCGATGTAGCCAGCATATTTCACTTGAATGCCTACTTGTTCTTTCATTTCATCATCCAGCTCAAGTGGAGAAGGAGTCATTTGCTCAATATGCTTATATTCAATCTCAGGACGACGAAGCAGCGAAATAGCTGGTACAGAATTATTCAACTGCACACTTTCCAAACTCGCCAGTAATTCCTGCACATGAGGTTCCGGCTTAACCTTTACCTCCGCCAAACGTTCAATTTCTTGATCAATCAAAGCTTTCTTATTTAAGAATGCAGCGTAACGTTCTTCTGAAATAAGACCAATTTCATGACCAATTGGCGTTAGTCTTAGGTCAGCATTATCGTGACGAAGAAGTAAGCGATACTCTGCGCGTGATGTTAATAGACGATAAGGTTCACTCGTACCCTTCGTTACAAGATCATCAATTAAAACGCCGATATATCCTTCCGATCTATCTAGAACGATGGCTTCTTTCTCTTGCACTTTACGAGCCGCATTAATCCCAGCCATAACCCCTTGACCAGCAGCTTCCTCGTATCCCGATGTTCCATTAATTTGCCCAGCAGTAAATAATCCACTTACCAATTTCGTTTCCAAAGAAGGTTTCAATTGAGTAGGAACAACCGCATCATATTCAATGGCATAACCGGTACGCATCATTTCCACTTTCTCTAACCCAGGGATTGAGCGCAAAATGCCCAATTGAACATCTTCAGGCATGCTCGTTGATAACCCTTGAACATAATATTCAGAAGTATTGCGTCCCTCTGGTTCTAGAAAGATTTGATGCTTAGGTTTATCAGCGAATCGAACAATTTTATCCTCAATAGATGGACAATATCTTGGTCCTGTTCCTTCAATAGCTCCTGAGAACATCGGAGCACGGTGTAAATTCGAATTAATAATGTTGTGCGTTTCCTCAGACGTGTACGTTAACCAACATGGAAGCTGCTCACTCCCATTTGTTTCTGCTTTAGTCTCAAATGAGAAAAATTTAGGTTCATCATCACCCGGTTGAATTTCCGTTTTACTAAAATCAATAGTATCCTTATGAACGCGAGGCGGCGTTCCTGTTTTGAATCGAACAAGATCAAAACCGAGTTTACGCAAGGATTCCGATAATTTAACAGAAGGCTGTTGATTATTAGGTCCACTCTCATACATCAGTTCGCCCATGATAACTTTCCCTCTTAAATAAGTCCCTGTCGTCAATACGATTGCTTTTGAGTAATACTCAGCGCCTGTTTTCGTAATAACACCCTTACACACGCCGCCTTCAACAATAAGCTCTTCCGCCATACCCTGACGAAGTGTCAAGTTTGGAGTCGCCTCAATTGTTTCCTTCATTTTATGTTGATACGAAAATTTATCCGCTTGAGCACGCAGCGCATGTACCGCGGGGCCTTTCCCTGTATTCAGCATTCGCATTTGAATATACGTTTTGTCGATGTTACGACCCATTTCGCCACCAAGCGCGTCAATCTCACGAACAACGTGGCCCTTCGCAGGACCACCAATTGATGGATTGCAAGGCATGAATGCGACCATGTCTAAATTAATCGTTAATAAAAGCGTATTACAACCCATGCGTGCTGAGGCTAATGCAGATTCACAACCTGCGTGTCCAGCACCGATGACAATTACATCATAATCACCTGCATGATATCCCATAATAACGTCCCTCCCTCTTTTATGAAAACGCAAATGCTGTCGTTTTCATTTTCCTAAGCAAAATTGTGTAAATATCTGATCAATCAATGATTCTCCGACTGAATCACCAATAATCTCACCAAGCTGTTCCCAGGCTGCTCGAATATCAATTTGTATCATATCAATAGGTACATATTGTTCATTAGCATCAAGTGCATCTTGTAACGAGCGTTTTGCTTGCTTCAATAGCGAAATATGACGAACATTACTAACATACGTCAAATCACTTGATTCTAGTTTACCCTCAAAGAAAATTGCCGCGATCGCTTTTTCCAAATCTTCAATACCTTTATTCTCAATCAGGGATAACTCTACAATACGTTCTTGTGGAAAATAACTCAGAACTTGCTCGACATTCAGCTTCCTTGTTAAATCCGTCTTATTCAAAATGACAATCGTTTGCTTATCCGCTAATTGCTTCATCAGCGCAATTTCATCGAATTCAAGCTCTTCATTGCTATTCAGGACTAACAAGATAAGATCAGCTTCAGCTAAAGCTGTCTTCGAACGCTCAACCCCTATTTGTTCAACAAGATCTGAGGTTTCCCTAATGCCCGCAGTATCCAGCAGCTTCAAAGGAATACCACCAATATTCACGAATTCCTCAATAACATCCCTCGTTGTACCTGGAATATCCGTTACAATTGCGCGATTCTCCTGCGCTAATTCGTTGAGAAGCGATGATTTGCCGACATTTGGCTTACCGACAATGGCCGTTTCAATACCCTCACGCAATATCTTCCCTTGCTCCGCAGTTACCAAAAGACGGTCAATTTCAAACATAACCGTATCACACTTGCTCTTTATGAAGCTGTTCGTCATTTCTTCCACATCATGCTCAGGATAATCAATATTCACTTCTACGTGAGCCATCAATTCCACTAATGTATGACGTAAATTCTTGATTTGCTTCGACAAATTTCCTTCAACTTGTTTCAAAGCTACCTTGAAAGCTCTATCCGATTTGGCCCGGATTAAATCGATCACCGCTTCAGCTTGGGTCAGATCAATCCGACCATTCAAGAATGCTCGCTTCGTGAACTCACCGGGCTCAGCCAACCGAACTCCCTGCTGCAGCAGCAAATCGAGTACTTTCTTAACTGAAACAATTCCACCGTGACAGCTGACCTCCACGACATCTTCCATCGTAAATGAACGCGGAGCTTTCATTAACGTAACTAGAACCTCCTCTACCTTTTGGGCAGAAGCAGGTTCTATTATGAATCCATAATGTACCGTATGCGTCTCAGCAACAGATAATTTCGTTTTGGAGCGAAAAATCCGTTCCACGAATGGGACGGCTTCATCTCCGCTCACACGAATAACCGCTATCCCACCCTCACCTAGCGGTGTAGAAATAGCAGCAATCGTATCATTTAACATAGTATTAACACCTCGAATTTACCTCATCTTAAAGAAAAAGCAATGACATGATCAAAGTCATTGCGGTTACGTTATTTGACAGCGATAACCACCCGACGGTTAGGTTCTTCGCCTTTACTGTATGTTTTTACAACTGGATGTCCCTGTAGTTCAGCATGAATAATCTTTCGTTCCTGAGAATTCATGGGTTCGAGAATCACTTCTTTTTTGGACTTAATCACACGATTGGCAAGCCTAACTGCGAGCTCCTCCAACGTCTTCTTACGTCTATCTCTGAAATTTTCCGCATCTAAGATAATACGAAAATGAGAATTCGCATACCGGTTTGCAACGATATTAACCAAATACTGCAAAGCATCCAGTGTTTGTCCTCTTTTACCGATCAAAATCCCTAATTCAGAGCCACTCATATTCAAGATGTAGCCTTCACGATCTTTACGCGTTTCTATGGTGATGGAAATCTGCATCGCTGCGAACATATCTTGTAAGAAAGCAATGGCTTCCTCAAGTGGATCTGGAATCAATTCAAGCTCTACTTTAGCTTCTTTGGTACCAATAAACCCGAGAAACCCTCGAGAGGGTTGCTCCAAAATATGAATGTTTACACGATCCTCGGAAACTTGCCATTGAGATAAACCGGATTTAACCGCTAGCTCAATAGTCTTTCCAGTCACCACAATTTTTTTCATTTGGACAGGCCACCCTTATTTTTTTGCCCCGCTTTTTGCGATGCAGGAGAACCATAAATAAAGTAAGACTGAATGATTGTGAAGATGTTACCGTAAATCCAGTAAAGCGGAAGCGCAGCTGCGAAATTCATGGACATCACGAAAATCATAACTGGGAAAATATATAGCAAGCTTTTCATTTGTTGATTCATTTGGGAAGACATAAACATTTGTTGAACGAATGTCGTTGCCGCGGCAATCAACGGAAGAATATACAAGTGATCCGGTTTACCAAGGTTCATCCACAAGAAAGTATGTTCACGGATGTGATCATTACGCATAATCGCTTGATAGAGAGCAATTAGAATTGGCATTTGAACAATGATTGGGAAACATCCTGCTAATGGATTCACACCATTTTGCTGAAACAGCTTCATTGTTTCTTCCTGCTGTTTCTTCGCATCATCTTTATACTTTTCTTTGAGCTTCTTCATCTCTGGCTGTAGATCCTGCATCCTTTTGGAACTTTTGTACTGCTTAAGTGTAAGCGGCAAAATAATTAAACGAATGATCAAGGTAACGACCAAGATGGATAATCCGTATTGACCCCATAAATGATCAGCGAACCAGTCCAGCGTCATGGAAAGCGGGTACACAAAATATTTAACGAAAAAACCTGCGGTATTCGGATCAATAGGCGCCATAGCTGAACTTGACGGACTACATCCGGACAGTAATAAGATCAACGCTGAGAGTGAAGCTAGCATATAAATTCGACGAGTCAAAATGAGATCCTCCTAAATATCTTTTCCATCATAAACTATAACACATCTTCAGCTTGCAAGGAAATATTACGTTACTTTTTAATGACATCATTTCTTTTTAATAAAGAAGCTTTGCGAATCACATGCCAGATACTTTTCTCCATCTCGGCATAGTCCATTTCAACCACTGGTTTTCTAGCTAATAAGATGTAGTCATAATGTGGCGTCATATTCTCTTTTTTTAACCGGATAATTTCCTTCATCATTCGTCTGAGCCGATTTCGTACGACAGCATTGCCCACCTTTTTACTCACAGACACGCCTAGGCGAAAATGTTCCAATTTAGGCTGAGGCAAATAATAGAGAACGAATTGATGATTGGCCATCGATTTCCCATACCGATATACTTTATTGAAGTCTTCTCTTTTAGCTAATCTATATATTTTTTCCACGATTATGTACGCTCCAGACAGATGACTCCAAGATTAAATTAAGTTCCAAACAAAATTAGTTAGCTTATATAGCTTTAACAAAATTATCGCGATATAAACCATTCCCTCAAAATGCAAAAAAAAAAGCCCCTTCCGGAGCCTCATTTTTACGCGCTAAGAATTTTTCTTCCTTTAAGACGACGAGCTTGTAGAACTTTACGACCGTTCTTCGTGCTCATTCTTTTACGGAAACCATGATTCTTCTTACGCTTTCTCGTATTCGGGTTAAACGTCGGACCCATCTATAGCACCTCCCTACCTGAGGATATCCATCCTACAAAATTTCTACTACTCATTAAATCATTTTCACAGCAGAAAGTCAACCTACCCGAGTGTTCAGGTGAAGAAGACATGTATTCAGTAAAAATCAAAAAAAGAATAACCTGTGTATAAAATTTCACCTCTCCACAGAGAAGCTTGTCGAAAATTAACATAATATCAACAATATCTTGTGTTGTGAACAAAATCTATGCACAACTTGTTGTAAATGTGGATAATATCAAACAATCCGTTGATTAACAAGTAATCTTTTGATAAGATGATAATGTTTCTGTTGTGGATAGACACCACTAACCCTCCGACTTATCAACAACCTGTGGATAACATTGTGAACAATTTTCCCTCTACAAGAATAAGTCATTTCAACCGATCCTTAATAGTGTGGATAAAATCGACAAAAATCGTCCTTTCTTGACCGCATCAGACATAAAGGTTCTTTTCGTTGTTGATCGAGCAAACTATAAGCAGATTTCGAATAAGCCCATCCTTTCATG